>NZ_JABWRD020000010.1 GCF_014268785.2 Pseudomonas shirazensis
TCTCACGGCGAGCGGGGCCTCCGCCATCGGCGCCGCGGCCCTGGGCGCCATCTCACTGGGGACGGGGCTGGCGTCGACGGTGCTGGAAGCCACCGGGTATGACCAGAAGGCCGCGAGCATTCTGGGCTGGGTCTCGCTCGGCACGGGGCTGGTGGGCTCTGCCCTGGAGATCGCACCGAAAGCAGCGGGTGCACTGGCGAACAAACTGGGTCGGTCTGCTGGAAAGTCGCTCGGCAAAACAGCGAAACAGGGCAAAAGCATGAATCTGCCACGTACAACGGCCGATCAGACGAAAGATGTGTTCTTCTTCCCCAACTATGACAACAAAAAAAGCCCGGCCTTTCTCACTCATGGAGATCGAAGGGGTAATTTGCTGGCCAGGGACGGTCGGTGGCTCAATGGTGAAACGCTCGCTCGAGAAGTGATAGAGCCAGACCTCAAGCTGTTCGTCGATGCAGGTCTTACCGACCCGCAAAGTCCGCTGACGCTGATCGCTTGCAATGCAGGCAACTCGGGGGCAGCTCAACAGGTAGCCAATGCCATCAAGCGGCCAGTGCTAAGTCCGATGGGCGTGCTGAAAGTCGACGATTTTCCGGCGACCGCCAAACGAATGCTCGCGGGCAAGGGGTACGGCAAAATACTGTCGCAAAGGTCGACACTCCCAACTAGCACCCGGTTTCACATCGGCTCCGAGGACAAATATGTGGATGCGGTATGGAACATTTACTTCCCACAGTAGGCGTTTTTGACATTCTTGCCACGACCTCGCGGACAGCCTGGTTCGGCACACGGTGAATGCTCCTGGCCTGATAGTTCTGCCAGGTGTACCAAACAGCGTCTCGTCCTAGACTGACGACAGACCGGTTCCGTGACGAGGTTCGTCACCGAAGGGACCAAGGAGGGCTGATGTCTCGCATGCAACAGCGCGTCTTTTCAGCAGTACTGGGCCAGCAAACCTTCGACGGCCTGGGCCGC
>NZ_JABWRD020000011.1 GCF_014268785.2 Pseudomonas shirazensis
TATAGGGGTTCAGGCCACCACGGCCGAACGGGCTCTCGCTGTCGGGGCTGAGGAAACCCATGACCAGTGGGTCATAGGGCCGGTAGCCGCCTGGGATATACCAGCCGGTCAACGGCTCACGGCGTTCGCCGGCATAGCCATAGGGGCCATGGGCGGGGTCCTCGGGCTCGGCGCCGTGTGCAGTGTAGTGGCGGCTGCGTACGCTGTTGTCGGCTTCCAGACGCACGCTGCCCTGGGCATCGCAGCCGAGCAGGGTGACGGTGCGCACGTCTGCGGTGATGCGGTTGAGGGCGAACAAGGTGCTGGCATCGCCGATGCGTTGGAGCACATCGCTGCCAGTCTGTTCGTGGGTGAGCAGGCCGCCGCTGTAGAAACTGCGGGTGAGGGTGGAGCCGAGGATGCGGTCGGTGAGGTTGCCGCTGGGGTCGTAGCGGTAGTCGCAGGTTTGGCCGTTGTACTGGACGCGGGTGAGACGGTCCTGGGCGTCCCAGGTCAGTTGGCGGCCCAGGGAGTCAGCGATCACGCGACCGCACGCGTCATAGTCGAGGGTGATGGACGCGGGCCAGCTGGAATGGCTGTGGGTGATGGTCTTGACCTGGGTGGGGTCCTCGGCGGCGTAGCTGAACACGGCCGTGTCGGTGCCGCCGCCAGCGAAGGTGCTGTCGACCTGCTTGTAGCCGTCGAGGCCGTTGAAGCAGAAGACCTGCTTGGTCACTCGGTTGCCAAACGGGTCTTCGGCTGCGATGGCGGGGTCGGCGGTGTAGAGGATCAGGCGGCCCCGGTTGTCGTAGTCGAAGGTCTCCTGACCTTTGCTGCTACCGTCTTCCCAGACGCGGTTGACGACCTGATCAAGG
>NZ_JABWRD020000012.1 GCF_014268785.2 Pseudomonas shirazensis
GAAGCTCTCGGTGATGATGTTCGGCCCGTCGTTCTGATGGGTCGGCGAATTCGCAGGCGAGGTCAGGGTGTAGGTGTAGGAGCCATCGGCGTTGACCTGGATCTGCCCGAATTGCCCTGCAGTGTTGCCAACCAGGCTGTAAGTCAAAGCACCTACGCCGCCTGTGACCGAACCGACCAAGGTCCCACTGGCTGTTTCGCCGGTCGAGCCCGGCTGGCTGCCAGTGACGGTGCCGGGCGCGAGGTCGTTGCCGTCCTTGGTCAGGTCCAGAGCGTTTTCATGGACGGTGACATCGTGGTCTTGTGCAGCAACCATCTGGCAGTTGAGCACGTTGATGGTGACGGTCGCGGTGCTCTCATCGCCGTCAGCATCGCGAATGGTATAGACGAAGGTGTCCGTCGCGCCTGCTGGAGCATTGCTGTTCGGGTTGGAGTGATAAACTCCGTTCCCT
>NZ_JABWRD020000013.1 GCF_014268785.2 Pseudomonas shirazensis
CAGCTAACCGTCACGGTCGGCAGGCGCACCACCGGCTTCGACTACAAACCCGGCCAAGTGCCCCCCGAGGCCAACGTGCTGGCCGACGGCAAGCGCGTTGCCTTCACCTACGAACCGGCCCTCGACAACCAGCTGCTGAGCATCGCCCCCGCAGGCGAGCCCGCCAACGCCTTCACCTTTCACCCCGACCTCGCCCTGCCCGCTTCCAGCAGCGGCCCGCTCGGCACGCTGGCCATGGCCTACAGCCCCTCCGGCAAAGCGCTCGAGGACACCTGGAGCGTCGATGGCAAGGCGCACACCACCACCTGGCGCCATACCCTCAACGGCCTGCGCCAGGGCCTCGTCGACAGCCACGGCAGCGACCACCGCTACGAGTACGACCGCTTCGGCCGCCTGGAAAAGCATGTGCAGGATGACGTCAGCACTGCC
>NZ_JABWRD020000014.1 GCF_014268785.2 Pseudomonas shirazensis
GACTGCTCCATCCCGCGTCAGTGGGGCGCATTCTACGCATTACTGGCACGAGGTCAAGTCTTCAACGCTGATGCAGCGTAAATAACTTAAAAAGCACAATGCGCAGACGAAAAAAATGGCCGCTGTTTTCACAGTGGCCATTTTTTCTGTTTGGTTGCGGGAGCCGGATTTGAACCGACGACCTTCGGGTTATGAGCCCGACGAGCTACCAGACTGCTCCATCCCGCGTCTGTGGGGTGGACTATACCCTGATTCGCGCTGATGTCAAGCTTACCCTTTGATTTAGAACAAATTATTTCAGGACAGCTTTATTTGAAGCAAAGAAAAAGGCCACTGTTTGCACAGTGGCCTTTTCTATATTTGGTTGCGGGAGCCGGATTTGAACCGACGACCTTCGGGTTATGAGCCCGACGAGCTACCA
>NZ_JABWRD020000015.1 GCF_014268785.2 Pseudomonas shirazensis
CTTCCAGGCGCACGCTGCCCTGGGCATCGCAGCCGAGCAGGGTGACGGTGCGCACGTCTGCGGTGATGCGGTTGAGGGCGAACAAGGTGCTGGCATCGCCGACGCGTTGGAGCACATCGCTGCCAGTCTGTTCGTGGGTGAGCAGGCCGCCGCTGTAGAAGCTGCGGGTGAGGGTGGTGCCGAGGATGCGGTCGGTGAGGTTGCCGCTGGGGTCGTAGCGGTAATCGCAGGTTTGGCCGTTGTACTGGACGCGGGTGAGGCGGTCCTGGGCGTCCCAGGTCAGTTGGCGGCCCAGGGAGTCAGCGATCACGCGGCCGCACGCGTCATAGTCGAGGGTGATGGACGCGGGCCAGCTGGAATGGCTGTGGGTGATGGTCTTGACCTGGGTGGGGTCCTCGGGGGCGTAGCTGAACACGGCCG
>NZ_JABWRD020000016.1 GCF_014268785.2 Pseudomonas shirazensis
TCGGCATCGAGGGTGATGTAGCCGTAAGTGCCCTGGACGTTGACGCCGAGTTGGCCAGAGGCAGGCGTCGACGTATCTGAACCGGCGCGTACACCGACTACATATTTACCATCGGCGGAGACGTCGGCGCCGATCACGTCGTTGAGCAGCACGTTACCGCTGACCTGCCCACCCATTTCCACACGAGCAACGTCGCAGTGCGCTTGGGGCACGTCATCGACGATGCTGATGACGATGTTGCTGGTGGTGGTATTACCGAGCGAGTCCTTGACCTGATAGGT
>NZ_JABWRD020000017.1 GCF_014268785.2 Pseudomonas shirazensis
TGTCGGTGCCGCCGCCAGCGAAGGTGCTGTCGACCTGCTTGTAGCCGTCGAGGCCGTTGAAGCAGAAGACCTGCTTGGTCACTCGGTTGCCAAACGGGTCTTCGGGTGCGATGGCGGGGTCGGCGGTGTAGAGGATCAGGCGGCCCCGGTTGTCGTAGTCGAAGGTCTCCTGACCTGTGCTGCTGCCGTCTTCCCAGGTGCGGTTGACGACCTGATCAAGGTCGGAATACAGCAAGGTCTGCTTGCAGGTGCGGGTGATGCCGG
>NZ_JABWRD020000018.1 GCF_014268785.2 Pseudomonas shirazensis
CGTCGGTGCCGCCGCCAGCGAAGGTGCTGTCGACCTGCTTGTAGCCGTCGAGGCCGTTGAAGCGGAAGACCTGCTTGGTCACTCGGTTGCCAAACGGGTCTTCGGGTGCGATGGCGGGGTCGGCGGTGTAGAGGATCAGGCGGCCCCGGTTGTCGTAGTCGAAGGTCTCCTGACCTTTGCTGCTACCGTCTTCCCAGACGCGGTTGACGACCTGATCAAGC
>NZ_JABWRD020000019.1 GCF_014268785.2 Pseudomonas shirazensis
CGTAGGGGTTCAGACCACCACGGCCGAACGGGCTCTCGCTGTCGGGGCTGAGGAAGCCCATGACGATGGGGTCATAGGGCCGGTAGCCGCCTGGGATATACCAGCCGGTCAACGGCTCGCGGCGTTCGCCGGCATAGCCATAGGGGCCGTTTGCGGGGTCCTCGGGCTCGGCGCCGTGGGCGGTGTAGTGGCGGCTGCGTACGCTGTTGTCGA
>NZ_JABWRD020000002.1:0-400000 GCF_014268785.2 Pseudomonas shirazensis
TGGTAGCTCGTCGGGCTCATAACCCGAAGGTCGTCGGTTCAAATCCGGCTCCCGCAACCAAATCGTCAGAACAAACCCCGCACTGTTTTAAACAGTGCGGGGTTTGTTGTTTCTGGGGTTCTGAAAATCCCCGATCAGCCTGCCCTCGCCTTTTGCCACACCCTCGCCAGCCCTAATGGATGAACTATCTTTAACCCCGTCGGACCGCTGCAAGCGCCTCCGGCAGGAGTAATATCCGGATACGTTTTCCTAAGGGACTTCCACTTGGCCGCACCTTTCTCCCACCTCGCGCTGTTGGCCCGAGGCAACTCATGACCGCCCATACCCCTGATCCCCAGACGCCACTCACCGCGACGCTGCCGGTGGCTGCCCAACGCCTGCCCTGGCTCGAGCGGCTGAGCCGGTATCGGCAACCGATCGTTCTGGTACTGACCCTGCTGTTGTTCGGCATGGCCTTGATTGCGTGTCGTCACCTGCTCAGTGAGCTGGATATCTATGCGCTGCACGACGCCATTCTCAGCGTGCCTAAGCAGGCCATGCTCGCTGCATTGCTAGCGACCGTGGCCGGCTTCGTGATCCTGCTTGGTTATGAATGGTCTGCCAGCCGCTACGCCGCCGTTAAGCTGCCAGCCGCAACCCTGGTGCTGGGCGGTTTCAGTGCGTTCGCCATTGGTAATGCCATTGGCCTGTCGATACTGTCGGGTGGCTCGGTGCGTTATCGGCTGTATGCCCGCCATGGTCTGGGTGCCGGTGAAGTGGCACGGATGACGGTATTCGCCAGCCTGTCGCTGGGCTGCGCCCTGCCCCCTTTGGCAGCATTGGCAACGCTGAGCAACTTGCCTGCGGCAGCAACCGCCTTGCGCATGCCGACCGGCGTATTGGCGGTTATCGCCATTGCGGTACTGATGCTGAGTGCACTGCTGGTCGCCGGCCTCTATCGGCGCCGGTTGGCCGAGCAGCCGCTGGCTGACAGCCTGCTGGTCAAGCTCGGTCGGCGCACGCTGCGCCTGCCCGGCGCGCGCCTGACCGGCCTGCAACTGCTGATCACCGCACTTGATGTTGCGGCTGCCGCCACTGTTTTGTATCTACTGCTGCCTGAGGCGCCGCCGTTTGGTGCGTTTGTGCTGGTGTACCTGCTGGCACTGGTAGCGGGCGTGCTCAGCCATGTGCCGGGTGGCGTTGGTGTGTTTGAAGCGATCTTGCTGGCCGCTTTTGCCGACCAGCTTGGCGCGGCCCCACTGGCCGCAGCCTTATTGTTATACCGCTTGATCTATGTGGTGTTGCCGCTGCTGCTGGCCTGCGTTCTGCTGCTGGCCAACGAAGCCCGCCGCTTGCTGTTCGCCCAGCAGGCACTGAAGGCCGCTTCCGGGCTGGCTGCACCAGTGCTGGCGATTCTGGTGTTTCTGTCCGGCGTGGTGCTGCTGTTTTCCGGCGCCACACCGGAGATCGACACGCGCCTCGAACACATGGGCTTTCTGGTACCGCACCGGCTGATCGACGCCTCGCACTTCGGTGCCAGCCTGATCGGCGTGCTTTGCCTGCTGCTGGCCCAGGGCCTGCGCCGACGTCTGTCCGCTGCCTGGTTGCTGACCACGGTTTTGCTGTTGGTGGGCGCGCTGCTGTCGCTGCTGAAAGGCTTCGACTGGGAAGAAGCTTGCGTGCTGACGTTCACCGCAGTCCTGCTGGCGGTGTTCCGACGCTCGTTCTACCGGCCGAGCCGCCTGCTCGAGCTGCCGTTTTCGCCGGTGTATCTGGTAGCCAGTGCCTGCGTTATCGGCGCCTCGATCTGGCTGCTGCTGTTCGCTTATCAGGACGTGCCCTATAGCCATCAGCTGTGGTGGCAGTTCACTCTCGATGCCGACGCCCCACGCGGCCTGCGCGCCGCCATGGGCAGCGCGGTGCTGCTGGTGTTCGTCGCCCTGACCTGGTTGCTGCGCACGGCGCGGCCGGTGATCCATCTGCCGACCGCCGATGAACTGGAGCGGGCCCGGCAGATCCTCCTGGCATCCGATCAACCAGACGGCGGCCTGGCCCTGACCGGCGACAAGGCGCTGCTGTTCCACCCCAACGACAACGCCTTCATCATGTATGCCCGCCGTGGCCGTAGCCTGGTCGCACTGTACGACCCGATTGGCCCTGCCCAGGAGCGCGCCGAGATGATCTGGCAGTTCCGTGACCTGTGCGACGTGCACCATGCCCGCCCGGTGTTCTACCAGGTACGCGCCGAGAACCTGCCTTTCTATATGGACATCGGCCTGACCGCGCTCAAGCTTGGCGAAGAAGCGCGGGTTGATCTGCGCCGCTTCGATCTGGAAGCCAAAGGCAAGGAGATGAAAGACCTGCGCTACACCTGGAACCGCGGTGGCCGCGACGGCTTGAGCCTGGAAGTACACGAACCTGGCCAAGCACCACTGGACGAGCTCAAGGAAATCTCGGACGCCTGGCTCAGCGGCAAGAACGTGCGCGAGAAAGGCTTTTCGCTGGGCCGTTTCAGCCCGGACTACCTGCAGCACTTCCGCATCGCCCTGATCCGCTTCCAGGGTCGCCCGGTGGCGTTCGCCAACCTGCTCGAGACACACAGCCTGGAGCTGGCCAGCCTCGACTTGATGCGCGCGCACCCTGAAGCGCCGAAGCTGACCATGGAGTTCATGATGATCGGCTTGATCCTGCACTACAAAAACCATGGCTACGGGCGTTTCAGCCTGGGCATGGTCCCGCTCTCCGGCCTGCAGCCGCGACGTGGCGCACCGCTGACCCAGCGCCTGGGTTCGCTGGTGTTCCAGCGCGGCGAGCAGCTGTACAACTTCCAGGGGCTGCGCCGTTTCAAGGATAAGTTCCAGCCAGACTGGGAACCTCGTTACATGGCCGTGCCAGCCGGGCTGGACCCGCTGGTGGCATTGGCTGACACTGCCGCCCTGATCGCTGGCGGCCTGACTGGATTGGTGAAACGCTGATGATTCGACGCTATTGGCACTACCTGTTGATCGCTTTGTTGCTTGCCCTGGCGGGTGCCGCCGTGTGGTTCTGGTTGTGGACCCGGCCGACGCCGGAGGCTCAGGTCGAGCACCTGACCCTGCCCGATGGCAGCAGCCTGGTTCTAGCCACACCTGCAGTCACCGTCAAAACCCGCGTAGCGATTGGCGTGCCTGAAGATCAGGCGCTCAGCGACAAGCAACTGCTCGACCTGAGCCAGGCCGGCGAAGCGCAACTGGTACAGGTGACCCTGCCACCTGCCGATTGCGCCAAGCAGCAACAGGCGCTGGATCAGGCCATCAGCCATCTGGGCGGCGCACCGACCGTGGTTGCCGGCATCGGCCCTGGCGCAGCGCAAGCCTGGCGCTGGCTGTCCAGCCAGACCGATGACAAGGCCCGCGCCATCTCGGTCGACTTCAAGCTTGAGCAACCCGGCTGCCCGGCACTACCGAAAAGCGCTGCCCATGGCTACTGGAATGTCGCCTGGAACGACAACCCGGATGACGCCAGCGCCGCCTTCGTCCGTGATCAAAGCAACGCCGAAACCAGCATCAGCGACTACGACATCCATCTGCCGCAGCTGCTCAAGGGTCAGCTGACCCAGGTTCTGGTCGGCCACGACGGCAACGCGCTGAGCATCCCGGTGGTGGAAGTGCCTGCCGGGCAAACCACTGATACCGTAACCCTGTTCCTTTCTGGTGACGGGGGCTGGCGCGACCTTGACCGCGATGTAGCAGGCGAAATGGCCAAACTCGGCTATCCGGTGGTCGGCATCGACACGCTGCGCTATTACTGGCAGCACAAGACCCCGGAACAAAGCGCCATCGACTTGTCCGAACTGATGCAGCACTACCGGCAAAAGTGGGGCACCAAGCGCTTTGTCCTGACCGGCTATTCGTTCGGCGCCGACGTACTGCCGGCGATCTACAACCGCCTGCCAGCAGAAGATCAGCAGCGCGTGGATGCGGTGATCCTGCTGGCGTTTGCCCGCAGCGGCAGTTTCGAGATCGAAGTCGAAGGCTGGCTGGGCAAGGAAGGTCAGGAAGCACCGACCGGCCCGGAAATGGCCCGTATGCCTGCGGCCAAGGTCGTGTGCATCTATGGCGTCGAAGAAGCCGACGAGAGCGGCTGCACCGAGCACACGGCCGTTGGCGAGCGCCTGAAACTGCCGGGTGGCCACCACTTCGATGAGAACTACCCGGCACTGGCCAAGCGCCTGATCGGCGAGATCGAGACGCGCCAGGGCAAAACCAACGTAGCTGAACAGAACTGAGTAGTAACCGGGGCCGCATTGCGGCCCCGGTTACTTAAATCTCGACCTGAGTGCCCAGTTCGATCACCCGGTTCAACGGCAGGTTGAAAAAGCGCAGGTTGCCGTTGGCGTTCTTCAGCAAGAATGCGAACAACGCCCCGCGCCAGCGCGCCATGCCTTCCAGGCGTGAGGCGATCACAGTCTCGCGGCTGAGGAAGTAGGTGGTGCGCATCGGGCTGAAGTCCAGTTCGTCCAGATGGCACAAGCGCAGTGCCTGCGGCACGTCAGGCTCGTCCATGAAGCCAAAGTGCAGCAGCACCCGGAAGAACCCGTCGCCATAGGCTTCGACCTCGAAGCGCTCTTGCTCCGGCACCCGCGGCCGGTCTTCGCTGACTACCGTCAACAACACCACCTGACGATGCAGAACCTGGTTATGCAGCATGTTGTGCAACAGCGCATGAGGCACGGCGTCTGGCCGCGCGGTCAAAAACACCGCAGTGCCCTCGACCCGATGCGGCGGCTGCACGCGGATGCTGCTGATGAAGATCGGCAGCGGCAGCGCGGCTTCGTCAATGCGCTCCACGAGGATCTGCTTGCCGCGCTTCCAGGTCGTCATCAACAACAGCAAGGCAATCGCTGCCAATACCGGGAAGGCGCCGCCCTGCACTACTTTGGGCAGGTTGGCGGCAAAGAACAGCCCATCGACCAACAGGAAGCCGATCAGGATCGGCACTGCCAGCAGTGGCGGCCATTTCCACAACAACAGCATCACCGTCGCCACCAGCAGTGTGGTCATCAGCATGGTACCGGTCACCGCTACGCCGTAAGCCGCAGCCAGCGCGCCGGATGATTCAAAGCCGATCACCAGCAGCACAACGCCGATCATCAGCGCCCAGTTCACCGCACCAATGTAGATCTGCCCCTGCTCGTCGCTGGAGGTGTGCTGGATCTGCATGCGCGGGATATAACCGAGCTGAATCGCCTGGCGCGTCAACGAGAAAGCTCCAGAAATCACGGCTTGGGAAGCGATCACCGTGGCCAGGGTGGACAAGCCGACCAACGGCAACAGCGCCCAGCTCGGCGCCAGCAGATAGAACGGATTGCGCGCCGCTTCAGGGTCTTGCAGCAGCAACGCGCCCTGCCCGAAGTAGTTCAGCACCAGGGCCGGCAGCACCAGGATGAACCAGGCGCGGGCAATCGGTTTGCGGCCAAAGTGGCCCATGTCGGCATACAGCGCCTCGGCGCCAGTCAGCGCCAGCACCACCGCGCCGAGAATGGCCACACCCATGCCCGGATGCACCACGAAGAAGTTGACCGCCCAGGCCGGGTTCAGCGCCTTGATCACCTCCGGGCTCTGCACGATGCCATGCAGGCCGAGCAGCGCCAGCACCGCGAACCAGAGCACCATCACCGGCCCGAACAGGATGCCGATCTTGGCCGTACCGTGCTTTTGCACCAGAAACAGCGCCACCAGCACCACCACGGCGATCGGTACCACCCAGTGGTCAATGCCGTCGAACGCCAGCCCCATGCCCTCGACCGCCGACAACACCGATACCGCCGGGGTGATCAAGCTGTCGCCATAGAACAGCGACGCACCGACCAGGCCGCAGCCGATCATGACGATGCGCAGTTTCGGGTAAGGCGCTGATGCCCGCGTGGCCAACGCGGTGAGGGCCATGATGCCGCCCTCGCCCTGGTTGTCGGCACGCAGAATGAACGTCACATACTTGAATGAAACCACCCAGATCAGTGACCAGAAGATCAACGACAGGATGCCGAGCACACCATCATGGTTGACCGGCACCCCGTAGCCGCCGGAAAACACTTCCTTGAGCGTATAAAGCGGGCTGGTGCCGATATCGCCATAGACCACCCCAACAGCTGCCACCAGCAGGCCAATCGGGCGCGCTACCCCTTGCCCCGCTTGGGCGTGACTGCTTGCCTGAACCATCGACCACTCCCGCAGACGGCCACATCGGACCGATAGAATTCGAACCCGCAACCAGGTCCAACATGGACCTCGCTGCAATGGCGCGAAGCATAGCGCAGCGTTCGTCGTATTTCTGCTGGTCAAGCGACCTTGTGCTCGCTAGAATTGCGCACTTTTTGATCAGAGGCGCCGCTAGCGCCCGTCACGATTGCTGCGCCACCGGCGCTGCAGCCGCATTCAATACCGAGGTTAGCTATGTCCACCACCCCTGCTTCTACCGTGCCCAAGGTAGGATTCGTTTCGCTCGGCTGCCCCAAGGCTCTGGTCGACTCCGAACGCATCCTCACCCAGCTGCGCATGGAAGGCTATGAAGTCGTGCCGACCTACGAGGACGCCGACGTCGTGGTGGTCAACACCTGCGGCTTCATCGACAGCGCCAAGGCCGAGTCGCTGGAAGTGATCGGCGAAGCGATCAAAGCCAATGGCAAGGTCATCGTTACCGGCTGCATGGGCGTCGCCGAGGGCAACATTCGAGACGTGCACCCAAGCGTGCTGTCGGTCACCGGTCCGCAGCAGTACGAGCAGGTGGTCAACGCCGTGCATGAAGTCGTGCCACCGCGCCAGGACCACAATCCGCTGATCGACCTGGTGCCACCGCAAGGCGTCAAGCTGACCCCGCGTCATTACGCTTACCTGAAGATCTCCGAAGGCTGTAACCACAGCTGCAGCTTCTGCATCATCCCGTCGATGCGCGGCAAGCTGGTCAGCCGCCCGGTAGGTGACGTGCTGAGCGAGGCCGAGCGCTTGGTCAAGGCCGGGGTCAAGGAGCTGCTGGTGATCTCCCAGGACACCAGCGCCTACGGCGTCGATGTCAAGTACAAGACCGATTTCTGGAACGGCCGCCCGGTCAAGACACGCATGCTCGAGCTGTGCGAAGCGCTGAGCAGCCTGGGCGTTTGGGTGCGTCTGCACTACGTGTATCCATACCCGAACGTCGACGACGTGATTCCGCTGATGGCCGCTGGCAAGCTGCTGCCGTACCTGGACATCCCGTTCCAGCATGCTAGCCCGAAAGTGCTCAAGTCGATGAAGCGCCCGGCGTTCGAAGACCGCACCCTGGCGCGGATCAAGAACTGGCGCGAGCAGTGCCCTGAGCTGGTGATCCGCTCAACGTTCATTGTCGGCTTCCCGGGCGAGACCGAAGAAGACTTCCAGTACCTGCTCGACTGGCTGACCGAAGCTCAGCTCGACCGCGTCGGCTGCTTCCAGTACTCGCCGGTCGAAGGCGCGCCGGCCAACGACCTGGGCCTGGATGAAGTGCCGGACGACATCAAACAGGACCGCTGGGACCGCTTCATGGCCCATCAGCAAGCGATCAGTGCCGCCCGCCTGCAACTGCGCATCGGTCGTGAGATCGAAGTGTT
The DNA here is from genome assembly GCF_014268785.2 of Pseudomonas shirazensis. Classification (GTDB taxonomy): domain Bacteria; phylum Pseudomonadota; class Gammaproteobacteria; order Pseudomonadales; family Pseudomonadaceae; genus Aquipseudomonas; species Aquipseudomonas shirazensis. The sequence goes on from NZ_JABWRD020000002.1 coordinate 7,583, forward strand.
GATCGACGAAGTCGAAGAACAAGGCTCGGTTGGCCGCAGCTTCTTCGATGCCCCAGAGATCGACGGTAGCGTCTTCATCGATGGCGACCATGGCTTCAAGCCGGGCGACAAGGTCCGTTGCCGGATCGTGGATGCCGATGAATACGACATGTGGGCCGAGCCGGTCTGACGATTGCTTGGGGCCGCATTGCGGCCCCAACCAGCAAAGCCTGCGCTAAGCATCTATGGTTCTGCAATCAGCACCAGAGACTGCCGCGATGCCCGCCCTGTTCACCCTGCAAACCCCTCGCGCCAGCGACTACCCGGAACTGATCCGCGTCTGGGAAGCTTCGGTCCGTGCCACCCACGACTTTCTCCCGGATGCCTACATCGTGCTGCTGCGCGATCACATCCTGGCCAAGTACCTCGATGCGGTCATGCTGATCTGCTGCAAGGACGCGCGTCAGCGCATTCTCGGCTTCGCCGGGGTCGCCAATGGTCAGGTCGCCATGCTCTTCGTCGACCCCGAGCACCGCGGCAAGGGCGTCGGCAAGCGCCTGCTGCGCCATGCCATCAGCGAACTGAACGCCGACCATCTGGACGTCAACGAGCAGAACCCGCAGGCGCTGGGCTTCTACCTGCACGAGGGCTTTGCAATTATCGGACGCTCGGAGCAGGACGGTCTCGGTCAGCCGTATCCCTTGCTGCACCTTCGTCTGCGCGACCGCAGTGGCGACCACGGTGCTGACAAACACCGTTAAAGCAGCAGATTCCCGGCCCCCAACAACGCGCGGGCAGGTACAATGGCAGGTCTTAATCTGCCTTTAGCGAATCGTCTCCATGTCTGAACCCGTACGCCTGTCCAAACGCCTCATCGAGCAACTCGGCTGCTCCCGCCGCGAGGCCGAGCAGTACATCGAAGGCGGCTGGGTGACGGTGGATGGCGTGGTCGTCGAGCAGCCCCAGTTCAAAGTCGAGGGCCAGCAGGTCGCACTGCTGCCAGGGGCCCGCGCCGAGGCGCCGGCACTGGTGACCTTGCTGCTCAATCAACCCGCCGGGATGGACCCGGAGAGTGCCCGCGCGAGCATGGTCATGGACACCCTCAGCGAAGCCCACAGCCAGGATGTGCGCCCGTTGCACAGCCACTTCACCCGGCTGACCTGCATGGCGCCGCTGGAGCGCGGCGTCAGCGGCTTGCAGTTGTTCACCCAGGACTGGAAAGTCAGCGGCAAGATTGAACGCGACCTGCGCAAGCTCGAACAGGAATTCATCATCGAGGTGCGCGGCGAAGCCACCCCACAAGCCTTTGAGCGGCTTGCCCGTGGCGTGTCGCGCAATGATCGCGAACTGCCCAAGGCCAAGGCCAGCTGGCAGAACGAAACCCACCTGCGCATGGTTGTGAAGAATCCGCAGCGCGGCGATATCAGCGACCTGTGCGCCAGCCTGAAGCTGGAGATCGTCAGCATGCGCCGCATCCGCGTCGGTGGTGTATCGATGGGCAAGCTGCCGCTGGGCCAATGGCGCTACGTAGCCGCAACCGAACGTTTCTAAGGAATACCGCCGCGCCAGCTCGGCGCGGCTTTGAACAGGATTTGCAACAATGAACCACAATGACGTCCTGCGCAGCCTGCGCTACATGCTCAAGGTCAATGACGCCAAGATCATCGAGATCGTCGGCCTGTCCGGCCTCACGGTGTCCGCCGACGAAGTCGCAAGCTACATGAAGAAAGAAGAAGAGGAAGGCTATGTGCGTTGCCCGGACGCAGTCATGGCGCACTTCCTCGATGGCCTGGTGATCCATCGACGCGGCCGCGACGAGTCGCGCCCACCGCAGCCGATCGAAGTACCGGTGACCAACAACGCCGTCCTGAAAAAACTGCGGGTCGCCTTTGAGCTTAAAGAAGACGACATGCACGCGATTCTGAAGTCGGTCGACTTCCCGGTGACCAAGCCAGAGCTGAGCGCCCTCTTCCGCAAGGCTGGCCATGACAATTACCGCCCGTGCGGCGACCAACTGCTGCGCAATTTCCTCAAGGGCCTGACCCAGCGCGTGCACGGCTGAGTGAGCATGCAGCATAGCGTTGCGCCGGTTGGCATTGTCCGCTCCTGCTTCAAGGAGAAGTTCGCCATCCCCCGCCAGCCTCATCTGGCACCGGCGGCGCGTGGCGTGCTCGAGCTGTTGCCGCCGTTCGATCAGGGTGATGCGGTGGCAGGCCTGGAGCAGGTCAGCCATGTCTGGCTGCTGTTTCTGTTTCACCAGGCGCTGGAAGACAAGCCACGGCTCAAGGTCCGCCCTCCCCGCCTGGGCGGCAACAAGAGCATGGGCGTGTTCGCCACCCGCGCCACGCATCGGCCCAACGGTATCGGCCAGTCAGTGGTGCGCCTGGAGGGGGTAGAACCTGGGCGCTTGTTGCTGTCCGGGATCGACCTGCTCGACGGCACGCCAGTGCTGGATATCAAGCCGTACGTGCCCTACGCAGATTGCGTCAGCGATGCGATCAACCTGATGGCCAGCGCGGCGCCTGCACCGATCAGCGTGGCCTGGGCTGACGCGGCCTTGCTGCAAGCCCGTGAGCACGCGCTGCGCCTGGGTGAGCCGCTGGTTGAGCTGATTGAGCAGTGTCTGGCCCAAGACCCGCGCCCGGCCTACCAGGTACCGCCACCGGAGCGCGTCTACGGGGTCAAGTTCTGGGATGTACAGGTACGCTGGCACTACCCGCAACTGGACCGGATCCAAGTGCTGGAAGTCACCCTCGACAGCTGACCGCAGGCGGCCACCGGGCAAATCGCAGGCATAAAAAAACGCAGACCTCGGTCTGCGTTTTTTGTCGCGCTCGCCTTACTTCTCGACGAAAGCGCGCTCGATCAGGTAGTCACCCGGCTCGCGCATCCGCGCCGACACCTTCAGACCGAAGCTGTCGAGCACTTCGCTGGTTTCGTCGAGCATGCTTGGGCTACCGCAGATCATCGCACGATCGTCTTGTGGATTGATCGGTGGCAGGCCAATGTCGCTGAACAGCTTGCCGCTGCGCATCAGATCGGTCAGGCGGCCTTCGTTTTCAAACGGCTCGCGGGTAACGGTTGGGTAGTAGATCAGCTTCTCACGTACCGCCTCACCGAAGAACTCGTTCTGCGGCAGGTGCTCGGTGATGAACTCGCGGTAGGCGACTTCATTCACGTAGCGCACACCGTGAACCAGGATCACTTTTTCAAAGCGCTCGTAGGTTTCCGGGTCCTGAATGACGCTCATGAACGGCGCCAGGCCAGTGCCGGTGCTGAGCAGGTACAGGTGCTTGCCCGGGTTCAGGTCATCCAGTACCAGGGTGCCGGTAGGCTTCTTGCTGATGATGATCTCATCGCCTTCCTTGAGGTGCTGCAGCTGCGAGGTCAGCGGGCCATCCGGCACCTTGATGCTGAAGAACTCCAGATGCTCTTCCCAGTTCGGCGAAGCAATCGAATAGGCGCGCATGAGCGGACGGCCGGTTTCTTGCTGCAGACCGATCATCACGAACTGACCGTTCTCGAAGCGCAGGCCCGGATCGCGGGTGCACTTGAAGCTGAACAGGGTGTCATTCCAGTGGTGAACACTGAGGACACGTTCGTGGTTCATGTTGCTCATCTAAGGTGGCTCCTGAAGAAAGACGCAGCGCGGACCAAGCGCACAGTTACGCAATAGTTTAGGGGCAGCGACGATATCTGTTAAGTTGATTATCAAGATATGTCTTATCGGTTATATAGATATGCGTTTTACACTTCGCCAACTGCAGGTTTTTGTCGCGGTAGCCCAGCACCAGAGCGTGTCCAAAGCCGCCGGCGTACTGGCCTTGTCGCAGTCGGCGGCCAGTACTTCGGTGACCGAACTGGAGCGCCAGTCTAGCTGCCAGTTGTTCGACCGCGCCGGCAAACGCCTGAGCCTCAATGCACTGGGCCACCAATTGCTGCCCCAGGCAGTGGCTCTGCTCGATCAGGCCAAGGAAATCGAAGACCTGCTCAACGGCAAGTCCGGTTTCGGCTCGCTGTCGGTGGGGGCAACCCTGACCATCGGCAATTACCTGGCAACCTTGCTGATCGGCAGCTTCATGCAGATGCATCCGGAGAGCCAGGTCAAACTGCATGTACAGAACACTGCGCACATTGTGCAACAGGTTGCCCACTACGAAATTGACCTGGGTCTGATCGAAGGTGACTGCAATCACCCCGACCTTGAGGTGCAACCGTGGGTCGAGGACGAGCTGGTGGTGTTCTGCGCACCGCAGCATCCACTGGCCAAGGCTGGCCGGGCAGACATTGCCACACTGTCCCAGGAGGCATGGATCCTGCGCGAGCAGGGCTCGGGCACGCGGCTGACGTTCGATCAGGAAATGCGCCACCACCGCGCAAACCTGAACATCCGCCTTGAGCTTGAACACACCGAAGCGATCAAGCGCGCGGTCGAGTCCGGCCTGGGTATTGGTTGTATCTCGCGACTGGCCCTGCGCGATGCATTTCGCCGTGGCAGCCTGGTCGCCGTGGAAACACCGGAGCTGGATCTGTCGCGGCAGTTCTACTTCATCTGGCACAAGCAGAAGTACCAGACCTCAGCCATGCGCGAGTTTCTTGAACTGTGCCGCAACTTCACCGCCGGTGTGCGTCGCAGCGACGAGATCGTACTGCCGCCGATTGCCTAGAGCAGGATCACGCCCCAGACCAGCGCCACCATCAGCAGCGACACGAACTGGGCAGCGCTACCCATGTCCTTGGCGTTTTTCGACAGCGGGTGGCGGTCCAGCGAGATGCGGTCGATGGCCGCTTCAATCGCCGAATTGAACAGCTCGACGATCAGCCCGAGCATGCACACGGCAATCATGATGGCCCGCTCGGCGCGGCTGACCGGCAGCCAGAAGGCAGTTGGCACCAGCACCACATTGAGCAGCACCAGTTGGCGAAAGGCCGCTTCGCCTTTGAATGCCGCGCGCAGCCCATCCAGCGAATAGCCGGCGGCGTTGAAGATACGTTTAAGGCCGGTCTGGCCTTTGAATGGCGACATGGGTGTCACTTCACGAGAAAAAGGCCAGAAGGCTAGCCGGAGCCGGGTCAAAAAAGCGTGAAGCCGCAAGTTTTAATTGCTGGCAACCGATTCAAGCTGTTGCAGCAGCAGCGCGGCCTGTGTCCGGGTACGCACGCCGAGCTTGCGGAAGATCGCCGTGACGTGGGCCTTGATGGTCGCCTCGGAGACGCTCAGTTCGTATGCAATCTGCTTGTTCAGCAAACCTTCGCAAACCATGGTAAGCACCCTGAACTGCTGCGGCGTGAGGCTTGCCAGGCCTTCACTGGCGGCTTTGGCTTCGGCCGAAACATCGACTTTCTCGAAGGCCTGTGGCGGCCACCACACCTCACCATCAAGAACTTTTTGCACGGCGTCCTGGATCTGCTCGAGGGTGCTCGACTTGGGAATGAAGCCACTGGCGCCAAACTCGCGCGACTTGACCACCACCGCCGCTTCTTCCTGGGCCGAGACCATCACTACCGGAATCTGCGGATACTGCCCGCGCAGCAGAACCAGGCCGGAGAAGCCATAAGCGCCTGGCATGTTCAGGTCGAGCAGGACCAGATCCCAGTCGGACTTGTCGCTGAGGTGGGTTTCCAGCTCGGCGATGCTCGCCACCTCGACCAGCCGCACGTCCGGGCCCAGGCCCAGCGTGACCGCCTGGCGCAAGGCGCTGCGAAACAGCGGGTGGTCATCAGCGATGAGGATTTCGTAAGTGGCCATCGATCAATCGATCCTGTTCTGTGCCGGGGCACGGTGCTCGTCATTATGACGCAAACCCGGCCGGCTGCCCCTTGGACTATAGGAAGGTATGCAAGCGCAGATGCGGTTCATCCTGCAGGTCCAGCGGCAAATGCCGCTTGGCGCTCAGGTAATGCAGGCTGAACACGTCCAGATAGGCATCCAGTGCTTGCGCCGCACGCACGTCACCCGCCAGCTCCAGACACATCGCCGCTACTTCGGCAGTGCAGAAGTGATCATCGCGCTTGGAACGGCGCAGGCGGTAGCGCGACATCTGTTCGGCTTCGAGACTGAGCACCGGGAAGCGGTCCAGATAGGGGCTTTTACGGAACATCTTGCGCGCTTCGGTCCAGGTTGCATCGAGCAGGATGAACAGCGGACGCTTGCCGGGCGGCAGGCTGACCTCATTGACGACCCGCTGCTCAGCGACGAACTCGCCGGGGAAAACGATGTAGGGTTGCCACTGCGGCTGCTCCAGCAGCGCCAGCAAAGCGGGATCGACTGCCGTGCGCTGCCAGCCGAAGGCCGAGGTGTCTTCGATCAAATCAGCGATCAACCAACCGGTGTTGGTCGGTTTCAACGGCTCGGTGTCATGCATCAGCAAGCACACCCCCGCCTCGGCCGTGACGGTAGGCTTCAGCGCACACAGGCAGTGACTGGCAATGACCCGGCAGTGGGCGCAGCGCACCGCGCGCGAACCACGGGCGACAAAGGGTTTGACGCTACGGGCCAGGCGCTCGGCGCGCAGCCGCGCCACCGCGTGGCTCACGAGGCCACGCCGCAGGACAGGTTAACGATGATCACTTCAACAACTCGGCACAAATCGAAGGCGCCAGTCTATCAGAGCAGCGCTGTTTTGCCGTGCAGCGCCTGCGCGCTTTATAATCGATCACCCGGCGCCAACGGAACGCCAGCCGCAGGTGCCGGTCAAAGCGCCAGTCATTGAATCAGGAGAGATCCATGCTGCGTGTTATCGTCCCGACCTTGAGCCTGCTGCTCATGTTGCCCCTCGCAGCCCAGGCCGCGTCCAAGCAAGAGTATGAGCTGACTCAGTTGTTGCAGAAGGTCGCCAAGGAAAGCAGCGTCGGCACCCCTCGCGCTATCAACGAAGACATCCTCGATCAGGGTTACACCGTTGAAGGCAAAGCGCTGATCAACCACCTGAGCGTACGCCAGGAGCATGCCGAGCGCATGCAGAGCAACCCGCAGCAGGTGCGCAGCCAACTGGGTGACAGCGTCTGCCGCAACAATGGCTACCGTCAGTTGCTGTCCAAAGGCGCGGTGCTGGTTTACCGCTTCACGGTGTACAAGAGCAACAGTCCGGTCATGGACCAGGCCTTTGATGCTGCCAGCTGCACGGCCGGCAACAAGAAGAAGTGATCGCCTGCTGCTGACGGCCTCACTTGGCGCGCCGCTGCTCGTCTTCGGCGCGCAACTCTGCCAGCAACGCCTGCAGATACCGCGAGTGCCCTTCTGCGCCGCCCAACCGGCGCCGGCACTCGACTTCCAGACTCCAGTGATGCGCGCGCGCAGCGTTTTCCAGCAGCCGGTATAGCTGCTGGTCGACTTCGATAACCAAACGATGCATCTGGCCACCTCCCGCGCCTGGCGCTGTGCTGCTGGTTGCAAGTGACTGCCCCGCACTTCAAGTGAACAGCATCGCCCTGGCAGTGGATCGCGCCCCGACCAGCGGACTGCTCCTGCACGATCACGCCACAACGTCTAAATTGTTATTCAGCCCTTGTGCCATTTTGCCAAGCCCGGCCCATGCGCCGCCTGGCAGAAACCGGCACTGAAGGTCCTGCTGCACAAGGAGGAGTTGTATGCCCTACCAAGCCAACGAGCTTCTGTTGACCCACTTCAAGGACAGCGGCATCGATCTGAGCAACATCGACCTACAGCTACAACAGGTGGCTCCCAACAGCGCCAACCTACCGCTCTACCGCGACATGATGCTGACAGTGCTGCGCATGGCACAGGACGACAGCAACCGCTGGAACGCCAAGATCACCCTGCAGGCCCTGCGCGAACTCGACCACGCCTTCCGCACCCTCGAGCGCTACCGTGGTCGGCGCAAAGTCACGGTCTTCGGCTCCGCGCGCACGCCGCTGGAGCACCCGATGTACGCACTCGCCCGCGAGCTGGGTGCCTGCCTGACGCGCAATGAGCTGATGGTGATCACCGGTGCCGGCGGCGGCATCATGGCTGCGGCGCACGAGGGTGCCGGCACCGAGAACAGCCTGGGATTCAATATCACCCTGCCCTTCGAGCAACACGCCAATGCCACCGTCGATGGCACCGACAAACTGCTGCCGTTCCACTTCTTCTTCATCCGCAAGCTGTTCTTCGTCAAGGAAGCGGACGGTTTGGTGCTCTGCCCCGGCGGCTTCGGCACGCTCGATGAGGCACTGGAAGTCCTGACCCTGATCCAGACCGGCAAAAGCCCATTGGTGCCGGTGGTGCTGCTGGACTCTCCCGGAGGGACGTTCTGGCGAGATTGCCTGGCGTTTATCAGCCGGCAACTTGAAGAGAACCACTACATTCTGCCCCGTGACCTGAAGTTGGTGCGGCTGGTGCACAGCGCTGACGAGGCGGTGGAAGAGATCACCCAGTTCTACAACAACTACCACTCCAGCCGCTGGCTGAAGAATCAATTCGTCATTCGCATGCATAACCCGCTCAGCGAGGCCGCACTGTTCGACGCCCAGGAGGCATTTGCCGATCTACGCCTGAGCGGCACATTCCAGCAGCAAGCCGATGCCAGCGCAGAACACGAAGTGGGTAGCTTTGATCATCTGACCCGGCTCACCTTCGCCTTCACCGGGCGTGACCAGGGACGCTTGCGGGAGCTGATCGACTTTATCAACCTTAGCGAAAACTGGGCCAGGCCAGAGCCGATTCAAACCACTCAACGAGCTCGCCAAGCGCTGAAAGCCAGTTGACCAGGGAGATTCAGTAGTCGTCCAGGTCTCGGCCGTTCAACAGGCGGCCGACCATGTCCATGGCAAAGCCACGGTAGACCAGAAAGCGGGTTTGCTGTGCGCGAGTGCGCGGATCATGAGGGAGCTGCCCGGCAAACTTGCGCTGCCAGACATCCTGCAACCGTGAAGCCCAGTTCACCCCGCTGTCACGCAGGGCCTGCTCGACATCAGCACGGTTGAGGCCACGCTGGGTAAGCTCTTCACGAATACGTGCAGGGCCATAACCGGCGTTGGAACGATAGGCTATGAAACTCTCGAGATAACGGGCTTCACTGAGTAAGCCGTCTTCGGTGAGCCGATCGAGCGCAGGCTCGATCAGGTCATCTGTAGCACCGCGCTGACGCAACTTGCGCGTCAGCTCCACGCGACCATGCTCGCGGCGCGCGAGCAGGTCCATGGCTGTCCGCCGAACCGCAACCGGGGTGTCGAGTACGGCGGGCATGGGTCAAGCTTCTGCGTCGGCGTCGGCACCCGCTGGCTCGGCAGCAGCGGCTGCTTTGCCGGCTGCGGCAACAGCACCCAGGTTGAGCAGCTTGTCGCGGATCTGCTTCTCGAGGTCTGCACCAACGGCCGGGTTGTCTTGCAGGTACTTGGCAGCGTTGGCCTTGCCCTGACCGATCTTGTTGCCCTGGTAAGCGTACCAGGCACCGGATTTCTCGATCATGCCGTGGGCAACGCCCAGGTCGATGATCTCGCCGTTACGGTAGATACCCTTACCGTACAGAATCTGGAATTCGGCCTGACGGAACGGCGGCGAAACCTTGTTCTTGACGATCTTGACGCGGGTTTCGCTGCCGACCACTTCGTCGCCTTCCTTGACCGCGCCGGTACGGCGAATGTCCAGACGTACCGAAGCGTAGAACTTCAGCGCGTTACCACCGGTGGTGGTTTCAGGGCTGCCGAACATCACGCCGATCTTCATCCGGATCTGGTTGATGAAGATGACCAGGCAGTTGGCGTTCTTGATGTTACCGGTGATCTTGCGCAGTGCCTGAGACATCAGACGAGCCTGCAGACCCACGTGCATGTCACCCATTTCGCCTTCGATTTCAGCCTTGGGTACCAGCGCTGCCACGGAGTCGATGATGATCACGTCTACTGCGTTGGAACGTACCAGCATGTCGGTAATTTCCAGCGCTTGCTCGCCGGTGTCAGGCTGCGAGACCAGCAAGTCTTCGACGTTGACGCCCAGCTTGCCAGCGTACTCTGGATCCAGCGCGTGCTCGGCATCGACGAAGGCGCAGGTGGCGCCGGCTTTTTGCGCTTCAGCGATGACCGACAGGGTCAGCGTGGTTTTACCCGAAGACTCTGGGCCGTAGATTTCGACGATACGGCCTTTCGGCAGACCGCCAATGCCCAGCGCGATGTCCAGGCCCAGCGAGCCGGTGGAAATAGCAGGCATGCCCTGGCGATCCTGATCGCCCATGCGCATGACCGCGCCTTTACCGAATTGACGTTCGATTTGACCCAGGGCCGCAGCCAAGGCGCGCTTCTTGTTGTCGTCCATTGAAATCCTCACGTGATCGACTGGCCCTGACGGCCCGAATAACTGTATAAGTAGCCAGTATTATTCCACAGCAACGCGCCTGAGCAAACCCCTGTTGGCAATTTACTCGGTGCCAAGCTGTAACAAGCCGTCTAGCGCGGCGATCACCGTTTGTCGGCGCACCGCTTCACGGTCGCCGGTAAAGTGCTTGCGCATAGTGCTGACGCGGTCGCCATCCGCCCAGGCCAGCCAGACGGTGCCGACCGGTTTCTCTGCTGAACCGCCGCCGGGGCCGGCAACACCGCTGACGGCCACGGCAAAGCGCGCGCCACTGCCTGCTTGCGCGCCCCGCACCATCGCTTCGACCACCTCGCGGCTAACCGCGCCGACCTGCTCGAACAACTGCGCTGGCACGCCCAACTGGCGAGTCTTCTGGCTGTTGGAATAGGTCACGTAGCCGGCCTCGAACCACGCCGAACTGCCGGCAACCCGCGTGATGGCCTCGGCGATGCCGCCACCGGTGCAAGATTCGGCGGTGGTGACCTGCGCATTGAGCTGCTGCAGGTGCTCGCCCAGACTGCTTGAAAGAACGGTGATCGGGTCCATGGTCGGCTCCTGACGGGAATGCGCCCTACCCTATCACCCTGAGAAGGTCAGACAAGGGGTCAGCGTGTGAGTTCGCGGACGTAGTCCTGGCAGGCACGCAATGTGATCAATCCGCGGTCGCCGAAATCGGTGATGGCGATAATTCGTCGAGCATGCGCTGACTCAAGTCGGGCGCGTACGGCGCCATGATCCACGCTGCCGGGGGCGCCGGCGGCGGGCACAGTGGCGCAAGCGCTGTCGCGCTCGACCAGGACCGACAACCGCAGATCAGCAGTGGCAAGCCGATCACGCAGGCGAGCCTGAGTTTGTTGGGCATTGGTAAGCTCCTGAAAATATCGCGATTCGCTGGCCTGTAGACGCTGCTGCAGGTCACGCTGTAAAGCCCGCTCGGCCAGCAGTTGGCCGGCAAGCGTCTCGGCTTGCTGACGCATCTGTTGTGCATGGCTGCCCGCCTGCTCGGCCAATTGCCGGCCATAGCGCCAACCCTGGACCTGCCAGGCCAGCGCAGCGCACGCAAGCATTAGCAGCAGGCAGAGCCACAGCCAGCCGCGGCTCAACAGAGCACCTCGCGTGCTCGCGCCCACAGCGCCAGGCGATCGTCCAGGCCATTCAGGCCGCCATTGACAAGACGGGTGATGCGGTTGAACTCGCCGCGATCCGCCAGCGCGTTGAGCCCGCGTGAATGCCAGAACCAGGCCGCCGACTCGCAGGCCCAGCGCGGCTGTTCGAGCAGCTGCGGCTGCGCCAGCAAGCGCTCATCGTCAAACAGGGCCCGGCTACAGGCCTGATAACTGTTACGGCCGGTGATCTGAATCAGGCCGCGACCGCAGTACAGCTGGCCATCACCGTCGGCCTGCGGCGTATTACCCAGACGCCGCGCAAGGCTGCCGGTGTCGTAACGGGAGAGGTAGCGATCGCCACCCAGCTCCTTCACATAGCGCAGTTGGCCGGATTCATGGCCGATCTGTGCGAGAAACGCCGCGATGCGCCTGGGATGATCGATTTGCCAACGCGGCAAAGCTTCGTTGAGCGCTGCGAGAAAGGTGCCGACCCGCTGGCCGGCGAGGGGAAATATCTGGCTGAGTTGGCCTTCGGTAAGCATGCTGCACCTCCTTGTTTAACAAAAAAAGCCCAGGACGAGGTCCTGGGCTTGAGCCGCAACGATGAGCCGCGCACACGTTGTTCAGACCTTGATAGCCGTGCCTCGCCGCGGCGCGACGCCCTTATTGTTGGATTTGCCCTGGCTGCCTCCATTGCAGTGCACCGTGGTCTGCCAACCGCTGTTGGTGAACAGCTGTTCAACCGAATCGATCAGGTACAGCCCGTCCAGCCCGGCGCAGAAGCCGCTGGTTTCGATGCTGCGCTCGGCAAACAGATCGGTTCGTCCGGCCATCTCCAGGCGCAGGCTGGCGGTGCCACGGTTGAAGCTGGCCAGCCGCGCCCTGGCGGCCTGTTCGGCAGCGGCGCGATTGGGGTAGACGTGGCGGTCGGTATGCACCGGCTGGTCGCCCGGCGTCACCGCGCTGTTGGCCAGCTCGACCACCTGCAGCGCGCCGCTGGCAGGGTCCTGGTGACGGGTACGCACGGCCTTGTGGGTCTGCTGGTCATCCAGGCGGAGCTGCCATTTGCTGACCATGCTGCGGTCAAGCGTGACCACGCCAAGCGGCTTGCCGCTGGCGCTCTTGCCAGCCTGGCGAGGCAGCACCAGCAACTGGCCGTTGGCAAGTTTGGCGGTGCAATCGTAGAGCCGCGCCAGACGCGTGATGAAGGCCAGATCAGACTCCGCGTACTGGTCGACCCGCGCGACCAGTACGGTCAGCGGGCACACCGCCTGCCAGCCGTTACGCGCAGCAATTTCACTGACGATCCTTTGCAGCGGCAGCGCTTCCCAACTGCCGCTGCGGGTGGTCTTGCCGCTGCCGCAGAGGTCGCTGGCCTTGCCGCGGATGACGAGCGTGTCAGGCGGGCCGGACAGCTCGACTTCATCGACCGTAAAGCGCCCAAGCCGGGTCAGCGGTTGCCCGCCATAGCCGAGATGAACCTCGATCGAGGCGCCTCGCGAAGGTAATGCAAGTGCGCCGTCGCGGGCGTCGATACGCAGTTCGAAATCATCTGACTGCATGCCCGGCTTGTCGCTGGTGCGCAGCAGTAGCAGGCGCTGGTTGATCAGCGTGGTGATGTCGTTACCGTCGGCAACGATACGAAACTGTGGTTGCATGGGGTGGCTCCGAAGCAGGGTCAGTCCCACAACTGGACCGTTGTGCCGGCAGCGGCGTGCTGGAGGTCGGGCAAACTGATCAGCACCCCGCCGGCAAACGGCTGGGTCTCATCTGCCAGGCCGTAGTTGGCCGCCAGAACTGCCTCGACGCTGCCGTTGAGGTGGCCGTAATAGTGCTGGCAGAGGCTGTCGAGCACGTCACCCTCAGACGTCATGCAGGTCTTGCCCATAGCTGATGAACTCCAGTGAGAAGGTTTGTTTACGCGGGATTCCGCCGGCCAGCAGGCTGCTCTGCTCTTCTTCAACGCTGGTCAGGCACCAGTTGCCAAGCACCTCGCCGTACCCGCTGATCAACGACAGCGGCAGCAATTGCCGACCGATGCTGCGCAGTGCCTGCAACTGGCCGAGCCCGCCTTTGAAAGTAGGGAAGATCGCCCCACGGATATTGATGGTCTCTTCGCCGAGGCCCACCGCCTGTTGCGCGCTGGCGCGGCTGAGGCGTTCCTGACCTGCCCAGCGAAAGCGAGTCTGACGCCGCAGTTGGTCGAAGGCGGCAGTATCCAGATTGAAGTAGTACGCTGCGGCACCGGGCTTGAGCGGTTGCAGCACCAGCAGGTGCGCAAACGGCTTGACCGCCTCCGCTGCCGGGGTGCTATCGGGGGCGAAGCCCAGGGTCGAGAGGGCGCCGGTAACTGCCGCGCGCACTCCCCCCACCACCCGACGAACCGCGGCCCCGGCTTTGTCCACTTGCTCGGCGAAGGTGCCGAGGCGATCACGCACCTGGCGCACCACGCTGAGGGTCTGATCGTATTTGTCGATGACCTTGGCCACCTTGGCCTGGGCCGAGGTGATTGCGCGCAAGCTGCGTTGCAGGCGCGCACCGATCGCCGGCCCCACTACCGGCAGACCCTCCAGGCTGGCGACGGCGCCTTGTACATGGTCGATGGCCTGATCCATCGGCTCGAGCATGGCGTCGGCCCGCCGACGCCCCGCTTCGCCCGCCTTGACCAGCGCGTGCAGGCCAGCCTGCAGCTGTTCCTGATAGTTCATGAGTGGTCCTCAAATTGAAACGTGGGGTGTTTCAAACATCTGCACTGCGCGGGCCTGACGCATCAGCTCTTCCAGCTGACCACGGGCTATCGCCTCCAGCTGGAGCAGTGTGCTGGGGTCATTGAGGCTGTTGTTGAAGGTGACCGGCATGTTGGCGGTAAAGGTGAATTGCTGATTGATCATGGGGGTGGGTGCTGTTGGCGCGGTCTGTGCGGGACCGGTCGACAGCGTTGGCTGCTTGGTACACTCGGCCAACGATTGGCACGCGTCTCCAGGTGATGTCGCCGGGTCGGATTCGCGATGGGCCGCAGCCTGCTCTGCTGGGGGCGTGTCTGAGGTCACGAGCCTGGCCAACCAGCCGCCAACCTGCTCGCCACCCATGCTCCCAAGCACGCCGCCAACCAGCCCGCCGATGGCGGTACCAATCACTGGCACCACCGAGCCGATTGCAGCGCCCGCTGCAGCGCCGGCCAAGCCTCCGCCCAAGCCGCCCAGAGCGGTGCCATAGCCTTCGAGCTTCTGCACAGGCGTGACATCGCTGCTGTAGGTGTCGGCGAGTTGAAGGGTGGTGTCCAGCAGTGTCAGGCCTGGAATTCCTTTCCAGGCTTTGCGTGGCTGGAGGAGAGGTGAGCTGGAGCCGACCGTGGTAGAGCCAGTCCGCAAAAGACCTGGCGCAGCACTGAAAAAGCTTGCCCCTCCAGCCTGTACGTATGAAGGGGCCAATGAAGCGGCGGACCAGCCATTGACTGGCGGCAGAGGGAAAACTGTCGCTGCCGCTGGATTGAATGACCGGCCTATACCGATAAATTCAACTGTCGATGACGGCGCATCCGATTCAATTCTCTTATCGCGTGTTTGTTGCTCCGGTTGCCCCGAACCTGCAGAGCTTGGCGCGGATCCCGCTTCACCTGCTTGCGCAACTGAGGACGCATTCGATGCGGTCGGCTTTGGCTCGTCCTGGAAAAAATCATGCAACTTGCCGCCTGCCAGCCCACCCAGGATGTCGCCGACGAAGCCGCCGATCACCGGCGCATACCGTTGAAGTCGCTTGTTTCTGGAAAAGGCGTTTGCGAGTGCTGTTGCGGTTAGCATCCCGCCTAATCCCCCCGCTGCCGCAGCAACCCCCTCGACCTTCTCCTTGCCATCCTCACCTGTGACCAATGCCTTGCCACCAGTGAGCGTAGCGCCAACCACACCTGCACCGAAAACGTCACTCACAGCCTTGAACGCCCGCAATCGTCCAGATGCGGAAGCTTGTTGGCTCACTTTATAGCTTGCGCTGGCAAGAATGGTGGCAGCTGCCGCAAGCGTTGCGAGCATCCCAGCTTTGTTATTTGCGCCTGCCGCAGGCGCCGCCTGGCTCCCGGCTTTTTCAGCATCCTCTCCCTTGAGCGTCACCAGATGCTCCGTCCCCGCAGCGAAGCGCTGCTCTGGCACGGGTGAGGCACTCGTCCCAAGGGGATATTTCAAAGGCGCGCGCCACTGCGCTGGCTGATCCTGCCGCTTGACCCAGATCAGGCCGGATATCACCTGGTCCAGCCGGGTCAAGTTTTGATGCAGGCGACCCAGCTGATCGTTCACAGGCGCTAGCGTCAGACGCTGTGCGCCTGGCCCTTGCAAATGATTCGGCTCGGTCGAATTGCCGGTTAGATGCCCCGGTTCAAGCACAGGCCGGACACCGGTCCATGCACCGATGATCAGACCGAGCCGGGTGGTATCCATTTGCTTGCGTAACAGATCGATGCTGATGCGCAGCGCGTCAACTTCAGCCCCCAACGGCGGGCTGAAGTTGACGCTGAGCCCCAGGTTGAATGGCCCTATTGTCTCTGCCATGGCTTACTCCTGCTCATTCCGAAAGCCACCAGACCATGTCGCTGTACGGCATGGTCATGATTTCGCTCGCGGAAAAGTTCAGCTCCTTGGCCAGCCGCTTGGCAGCGGCCTTGTGCCGGGCCGGGTCAAAGTTCGTCGTCTTGCACCAGGCGAAAATAGCCCGCCTGCAGACGGCTGTAGTCTTTCAGGGCGAGGCCTTCGAGGTCCTTGATACCGACCTCGGCCAGCGAGGCGAACAGGTTCAGTTCACGCTGTTCGTCATCATTGGCGCCGCCCGCCTGGGCGTTGCGGATATCGCGCACGGTGGGTGCGCGCAACGACAGGCTATCGACCTGGACGCCATTGGCCTGGCTGGGCCGGGACAGCTGCACGCTGACGCGTTCAGCGCTCAGGGTCAGCCATTGCGGCAGTTTTTTTGCTTGAGCCATGGGCTTCTCCTTAAAGGCCGAGCGCAATGCGTTGCGCAGTCAGTTGATCGACACCATTGATCACGCGCTTCATACCCAGCGCATCGATCTCGTAGACCAGTCGGCCATCGACTTCGAGCTTGTAGTAGGTCACGGCCACGCTGTGCTTGATTTCAGCTTTGTCACCGGACTTCCAGTCGCCCATATCGACTTCCTTGAGGGCGCCGCGCAGGGTCACCACCACCGGATTGATCTTGCCCTTGAGGCCTTTGAAGGCGCCGCGGAAGGTGCCGTTGAAGCCACTGCCATCGGCCAGGCCGAAGAACTTGAGGGCGTCGCGGCGCACGCCGGTGGTGGTGAACGCCGCCTCCTGTTTCTCCATGCCTTGGTCCATTTCGACCGGAATGTCCATGCCGCCTGGGCGGTGCTCTTCCATTTTCAGGGTGAGCTTGGGCAGGGTCAGGCTGGGTACATCGCCCTGGAAGCTGACGCCATCGACGAACAGGTTCAGGTTGGCCAGGGTTTCGGGAATCATTGCCATGTTGATGCGCTCCTTAAGCGACGGAATCAAGGACTTCGGTCAGCCACTGGTTGGTGACTTCAACGCGGAAGTTGGGGTTTTCAGCAGGTGGGACGTCGGTGAAGCGGATGTTCCAGTACACCTTGCCCTGCTCGAGCTGGCTGGCAGTGTTCAGCTCAGGGTCGGCGAACACCTCGAAATTGATGATCGCGCCCTGGTTCTTCAGGTCGCGCATGAACGCCTGCAGGCCCTCGGTGACGTCCTTGACGTAGGTCGCGGTAATGGCGCGATCGACCGCCCATTTGTGGCCATAGAGGATCGCGTCCATGACGATATCCATGGTCCGCACACGGGTGACGAAGGCCCACTTCGCGTCGGCCGACAAGGTGCGGTTGCCCCACAGGCGGAAGCCGTCGTCGCGAATGATGGTGGCGATGTTGGCGTTGTTGAGCAGGTTGGCTCGGCAGGTTTCGTCACCGTCGAGGAATTCGATCGGGCGACCGGTGCCGGTGATACCGACGAATTCCTTGTTCGATGGCGAGGCCCAGAAGCCGTACTCCGCGTCGGTCCAGGCGAACAGCCCGGCCACATACGCCGAGCCAGGCGCGTCGACCGTGGCGTTTTTGCTGGTGTCCCAGTACTGCACACCCGGATCGACCATATAGGAGCGCTTGGCGCCGAACTCGCCGGCGTAGGCGATGACCGCTTCATCGGTGGTGTTGGGGCCGTCGATGATGGCAATTGCGCGCAGCTTGTCAGCCAGCGCCACCAGGGCAGTAGCGACCGCCTGGGTCGCGCTGTGCTTGGGGGTAACCAGCAGACGCGGCTGGGCGTTGAAGCGGCTTTTGCCGTCGAGAAGTGCCTGCAGGCCGGTCCGCTTGCCGTCCGCCAAGGTGCCGCCGATGATCGCCGAGGTCTGCTCGGCCGCGTCCTCAAGCTTGGCCACCCCGCAGGCGACAATCACCGCCTTGGCACGGGTAAAGACGGCTTGGCAAGCCTTGGTGATCGCCGCGTCAGGGCCAAACGCGGCAATCGCCTCGCGCTCGCTGGTGATCAGCATCAGGTCATTGGGCTGAGCGGTAAGCGCTGGCGCCGGGGTGAAGGTATCGACCAAACCAATGATCGAGGACGACGGCAAAGCGATCGTGCGCGCGCCGGTGTCGACGTTTGTTACGGTAACGCCGTGAAAGAAGCCAGACATAAATTCTCCAGATATGAAAAGGCCCCGCGTCAGCGAGGCCATTAGGGGTACAGCAGAAAAGAAAACGCCCCGTCGGTGCGGGGCGTTATTGGGATTGGTCGGCGATCCAGGGCGGCGCGACCGGCCTGTGCTCGACGACGGGAAATTGATCTGACTGGGGCCAGTCGCGCAGATCCTGCAGGTAGCCCAGTAGTTCGGCGAACTGGTCGGCTGGCAGGGTGGTTTCGCGCTCAAGGTCCTGCTCGTCGCGGTGACGGTCGCGCAGCCACTGCCGCGTAGCCAGTTCAGCATCGCGCCATTGCCGCTCTTGCTCTGCCTGCTGTTCCTGTGTAAGCGGCGGCGGGTCAATCAGTATTGGCAGCCCCTGCTCATCATGGCTTCGGAGCTTGCCAGGCTCAGGGTTGCCTATCACCGAATCAAAGCAGTCATCGGAGATTTCCACAGCATCTTCAGGAATTGCCTTATGGATGCCTACGAGGTAGCACATACCCGTACTCATGCTGTAAAGCCGTTTCATAGATCAGTATCCGATTGCAAAGTAGGAATTAGTCTGGGCCGCCGAGTTGGCGCTGAAGAACGTTGATTCTGTGGCTCCCCAGAACTCTGCTGCCTCAAAGGCTGACGAAAGATTGCCCCAAGGCGAACCCACCATGCTCAGGCACTTGGTGGGAAACGGGATCACGAAGTTTTTCTGAGTACCCGCAACAGCAGAAGACGGCACCGTGCCCCATTGAAAAACAAAACCACCTAGCCAAGTTGGCAAAATCAGGTAACCGTTTGACGTCATGCTCGCGGCAAAGCCAAAACGCATTCGTTTGGGCGTTACTACCGCAATTTCAGTAGCCCCCTGGTTGACCTCGGTTTGAGTGGCGATCGTCCCTGTCAGTAGCGGGTTGCCGCTCCACTTCAAGACTCCGGCGGCGTCCATGATCAATCGACCCGCCTTGCGAGCCGCCCAGTAAAACCCAATCCCCGGCGCGTATTCGTCGGTAACCTGGGCCGCACCTACTTCCTGAGCTTCGCGCATCACAAGGCCCACATCCAACGAGCCTATCCCTGCGGTAGGTGACGCCAATTGCGGCTGCTGCCTGCTTGCGTAATTGTTCTTGACCACCAACGCATCGGCGATGCCGTAGCCTGCCAACGTGGTTGCTTTATCGGCTTTCGCATCGGGATCAAAGTTGCCAGAGTGAAAGACCTTGCGAACCGGCTTGTACTCGTTGCCGGTATGGCCTCGGAACAGCAAACTTTCGTCGCGTCCGTAGAGCTGAAATCCGGAGCCGTTCTCGACACTTATTGTCAGCACGCAGCCTGCCGCCACGCCCAAGGCATTCTGATGCCCATTTGACGGGTTCTGATAGATCACCGAACTTTTGACCACCGACGCGATATCCGTCGGGACGCTGGTAAACAGTGGCAGCGCATCGACAATGCCATATCCGCCCAACGTGGTGCCTTTGTTTGCTTTGCTTGCCAGTGCGCTTGTCGTCGTGGTGGCAAAGTTGGGGTCATTGGCCAACGATGCGGCTAGTTTCTTGAGCGTGTCGAGCGTACCCGGTGCTGAATCGACTACGGCGGCAATAGCAGTTTGGACGAATGCGGTGTTGGCGATCTGCAGCGTGTTTGAACCCTTGGCTGCAGTTGGCCCTGTCGGAATACCTGTAAACCCTGGGCTTTCCAGATTCGCCAGCTCGAACGGCTCCTGCCAGGTTCCATCGTTGTTACTTACCCGCCCTAAAATCCGCTTTTGGTAGGGATAGTTGGCAATCTCGAACCCACGATTAGTGGCGTACGCCATACGCTGTACGAATACGAGCAGAGGGTATGGCGATATCACTGAGGGATAGTAGTAGTTGCCAGACGGCAGGCTGTTTAATTCCTCTTTAGTCGCAGGTATGGCGCCGCTGGTGGTATGGCCAAGACCATATTGAGCGTTGAATTGCGCCACCATACGGCGCGCCCAGTAAGTGTTAACCGAACTGTAGTCATTGGACTCAGGCGCAACTGTGGGTACCCGTGGGTTCCCAGTGAAGAGCGGGCTGTCCAACGCAGCCTTGAGCGCGAGCGCGGCAGTGACCTCAGCTTTGGTGTACACGTCCGTCAGACCGTAGCCAGCCACCGTGGTTGGATTGGCTGCAGCCGTGACGTGACCGTTCTTGTCGACCGTAACGCTACGGTAAGTACCGGCAGCAACACCGGTGCGGCCAAACACCATCTCAAAACTCAAGCCCGAAACGCCGAGGGAAATCAGGGCATCAGTGACCAACTGCCAAATGCTATCGCCGTTGGCCGTACCTTTCTCCACGTGCACCGAAAGCCCCGGCGTCACCTTAGCGCTGGTATCCGTGTCTGCAGACCGGGTCCAGGCCCCGGCAGCCACGCTATACAGCCCGTTGTCCTTCGCCGCGGTCTGATTCTTGACCAACACACGGTTGCCGGGCAGCAACGCCACCCCGTCGACCGTCTGCAGGCCGCCGAGGACGATGTTTGCCGTGGTGGCCGCTACCACCGAATGCTTGAAATCCTGCCTCGCCAATTCCTCGGTGACCCACTCCCGAGTGGCAAGTACCACGCTAGGATCAATCTTCAACTGGACGTTGCTGGCACTACTCACCACCAGGTTCATCCGCACCACTTGGGTACGTCCCGAGCCTTGACTTAGGAGCGGCTTGTAGGTCGGTGCACAATTTGCCACAGCGACCATGTCGCCATCCGCATCGTATAGGGCAATTTCGCGAATCCAGTGCCCACCCACCTCGGCAGGAATCACCTGCTCGGCGACGATAACCGCACTGTTCTTGTCATCTACCTTGAGTTGATTCAACGGCGCACGTCGCCACTCGTTGATTAGGCTGACCTGGGTCGCGTTTGGAGTTGGATCGTTGCCGTTGGCATCTCCCACCCCCAGTTGAGTAATCTTCCAAGCGATGCCCAACGCATCGGCATTAGCCTGTTTCGCCGCGCCCACATTAGTGAGAATGGCGTAGAACTGTGAATTCTGATCAACCATGAGCAATGTCCAAGATATCAATTGAATGTTCGCGACCACCACGACCGATGGTGCCGGTGACCGCAATGACCGATGAGGCGGGCGGAAAGACATCCAGCTCGTCGCCGTCCTGAATGGCGCAGCCCAAGTGCAGCGCGCCGCGGCTTTCAAGACTTATCACCAGACCTGTCAGGTGCCGGCTGACAGGCTTGGCGTCATCAATCAGCGCCGACAACTCGGCATACGTCTGCTCACTGATGCCCGCATCGGAAACGCCAATCTTCAAAGCGAAGGTTCCAGGCGCAGCAGCCGGCTTGGCCTGCCACCACTCCTCCACTTCAATCAGGTAGCCAAACGGCTCGACCACACGCCGAAGTGCGCCAAGGGTGCCTTTGTGGGCATGTACGAAGAACGACGAGCGAATCACCGAGCGTTTGATCGGGTCGCTCCAACTGTCGTCCCAGCGGTCGACCGACCAGGCCCAGGCAAGTTGATAGAGCAAGTGCGGCGGGCAGTTTTCGGGGCTGTAGAGCAGGCGCAAGTCGACCTTGAGGTCTTCATCGCCTGCGGCTTCGATGGCGCATTCCAGCGCGGTGCGGTTGAGCGGCAGCAGGCTGTCCATATCAGCCGCCCCGCTTCAGATCGAAGCCCGTGCACCACGCAGCCTGGGACTTGCTCGGGCGGATGTCGGCCCAGCCGCTGAGTTCAACCCGACTGACCCCGCCAATGTGCAGCTGTGCATCGATCCCGGAGCGTGCAACTTCGACGCCCAGGCGTCGACGCGGGTTGATCCAGGCTTGCAGCCGACGACGGCACTCGGCGAGCACCGCCTCCGACTCAGGGCCGCTGTCAGCGATGTAAAGGGTGGCATCAATGCGGTACGGCAAGACCTCGGCACTACGCACGCTGACGCGGTCGGCTACCGGGCGAATGTCATCGTCATTGAGGTACGCGGCCACCTGGGCCAGCAACTGCGCATCTGCTACACCGTTGCCCTCCAGGCTCAACACAGTGACATCGACGACCGCGGGCGACGGGCTCTCGGCGGTCGAGTCAGCGACCAGCCCCGAGGCGTTGCGAGCGTGCAGGATGTAACTGTTGCGCGGCCCGGCAGTGGTGAGCCCCTCGTAGACCAACTGCACCCGCTCGCGCAGTGCCGCGTCAGACTCGAACAGTGCCTCGAGCGGCGGTACCTGAGTCCGGTCTTCAGTCTGGATGAGTAAACGCTGCAGGCTGACATTGGCCGCTAATTGGTCGAGGTCGCTGCCTTGGGCGTAAGCCAACAGCAGTGCCTTGGCCGCGTCGTTGATGCGTGCCCGGTTGAGCAATTTGCGGTAGGCCCCGACCTCCAGCAGCTTGCAGACCGGGTCACTTTCAAGCTGTGCGGTCCAAGCGTCCCCCAGATGGGCGCGAAAGGTCTGCAGATCAGCCTGATACAAGGCCTCGTAATCGAGATCTTCGAGCAACTGAGGTGCTGGCAACCGGGCCAGGTCGACTTGGCTCATACCTGCACCTCGAGCGTGGCATCAGCGCCCAGGTAGCGGCCACGCAGGCTCATGCTGACCTGACCGCCGATTACCGCAATCACCTTGACTCGCTCCAATTGCAAACGCGGTTCCCAACGCCCCAGGGCACGGGCGACTTCAGCTTGGACTGCGCTTTTCCAACCCTCGTTGACCGGCAGGTCGACGTAGCGGCGCAATTGGCTGCCGTATTCCGGGCGCATGCGGCGGCTGCCCAGGGGAGTAGAAAGGATGTCTTCAATCGATTGACGCAGGTGGGCGATGCCGGCCAACGGCTGGCCGGTGCGCCGGTCCATACCGATCATGGCGCACCTCCAGGCGAGCACCGGACAGCGATGGCCGAGCCCCATGGGCAGGTTTGCATAGCAGTCTCCTGACAGAAAAAAACCCGCATCGGCGGGTCTGTTAATGTTTGTGATTGGCCGTATTGCCGGCCGTGTCGATGATCTGGCCGCCACCATTGATATCGCCGCTGACCACCAGCGGGCCCTTGATCGAGACGCTACCGGTGAAGGTGATCGCCGCTGCGTCAAGGCTGATGGCGCCGTCGCTGACCTGCAGCGTGCTGGCCCCGACCCGGATGCTGGCGTTACCGGTCGGCAAGTGGATGTCGTAGCGCCGAGCTTGCCAGTCGTAGGCGAGTGAGCCGCCATCGGCGAAATGCCACACTTCAAGGTGGTCACGGTTATCTGGTGGGCTCCCGGCATTGCCATACAGTCCCGGGAAAAACGTGCCCTGAGCCGGCTCGCCGCTGGGACTCAACAGCACACCCTGCTCGCCAATACTTGGCGCGCGCCAGTGGCGGGCCTGGCCTGCCGCCAGTGCATGCCAGCGCAACCAGGCGCTGCTCCAGCCGCTGCCATCCGAGACCCGTACCCGCGCAGCGGCAGGGTCCACCGCCACGACGCGGCAAGGGATGACCAGGCAGGCCAACATGCGGTCGTGCATTGAACTTGAGTAACTCATGACAGCTCCTGTGCAGGGAAGTAATTGCCCTCGTTGCCAGGGCCGGTTTCCGGGCTGATCCCCAGCATCAACTGCCCAGGCGGCTGGTCGGGCCAATCCCAGCGTGGCTCGCCGAGCAGCACCGGCTGGTCCCAGCGCACCGTCCAGCCACTGCCGTCGAACTGAGCCTCGACATTGCGGCTCGCTTCGACGAAATCCAGCTCCCAGAACTGCTGGCGCAGCACGTCGATCAATTGCGCTGCCAGGAGGCTGCCCTGCAGGCGCGCCTCGGCCTGGGCGCTATCCGCGGCGGTAATGTCCGCCTCGAAACTGGCGAGCAGCACCGAGCGCCCGTCGCGGGGGGCAGGATCGGCCGTCATGCGCACCACGCCATGGCGCAGTGCGGGTAATGCCGTGCTGTTTCCTACAGATGAATATGCATCGACTGACGCAAGTTCCGGTATCGCCTCACGAATGGTTGCGGTTACTGCCGCGTGTAAGGTTGTCAGTTCGCTCATGTTCAGGGCTCCTCTCGCACATCTGCCCGCGCGCCGTCGCGCAGCCCAAGCCGCTTGGCTGCCCAGCGCTCATAAAGGCCGATGGCAACATCTGCTCCCGCCATCGCCGTCAGGCAGCCAAAGGCGCTGGCGCTCCAGATCGACATGCCGCTGGCGTACAGCAGCATCACCGTCGACACGCCACAGATCATGCATGCCCCGGAACGCAGCGCCAGCCGGCGCACCAGCGACCAGCCTTTTGCTCCAGCCTTGTCGGCCCGCCACATTTCGCCGGAAACACCGCCCAGCAACGCTAGGACGATTACCAGCCAGAGCGGCATTTCCAGTAACGCTTGTTGCTCGTTCGTCACTGCCCTGTCTCCTGTGTGATGCCCGCCGACGACTGTCGACAGGTCGGTTTACGCTTCAACTCAGCATTCCAAAAAGCCCGCCATCGCCGGCTTTTCAGTAATGCGTGGTCAACCGCAGGCCACTACTGGTGACACCTGCGGTCATGTCCAAAACTGTTCACTCCGACCGCGGCCGCCTGCCCGCCGGAAAACTGTTCGTGGTGCTTTACGCTGCACACCCGGGCCAGTTGCCAACCCTCTGAACAGTTGAGGCCTGTTCATCGCTGCCTTTGCAACAACCGGTTTCTGCCCGGCTTGAGAAACACGTTATGCGCATATGCATATGCAGTCAATGCATTTATTCATAGGTTTTCACATGAGGATTTGCTGATATGCATGAGGGCCATGCATCACGCTGGCTGTAGGACTTTTCTGCAGGCGAAAAAAAACCCGCCGAAGCGGGTTTGTTCTGACGATATTCACTCAGCGGGCGTACATCCCCCACCAGAAGACGTGGCCCAGCAGGCTGATCTGCTCATCCTGCATCTGCTGGAAGGTGTAGTCCTCGTCGGGGTGCTCATCGCGGTTGAAGCTGCGCAGGCGGATGCCGGTTGGCAGGCGATATACCTGCTTCACACGTAACTGGCCGTTGTGATTGATGGCATAGAGGTCGCCATCGACGATATCGCCGATCGCACATTTACCGGTATTGACCCCTACCGTGGCGCCATCACGCAGCACCGGCAGCATGCTGTTACCGCGTACGGTCACGCACTTCGCGTTGTCGAACTGGACGCCATTGTGGCGCAGGCTGCGCTTGCCAAAACGCAGGCGCGCACGCTCGCTCTCTTCGATGACGAATCTTCCTGATCCTGCTGCCAACTCGACCTCGCGAAGAAAGGGCACGCTGACCTCGTCGTCCTCGACGGGGGTTTCGTCGTCCCACAGGCTGATATCGCTCATGTCGGCATGACCATGAGCCGGCTGCGCCGCTTCACGCGAATCGCCGAGTTCGGCGCGGCCACGTAACTGGTCGGTGCTGACGCCGAAATACTCGGCGATTTTGGAGACGTGTTTGTCTGACGGATCAACGATCTTTTCGCTGAGAATCCGCGAAAGCGTGGATTGGGGAACGCCCGTGCGCCGGTGCAGCTCCGTCGGAGACAGGCCGTGGCGGTCGAGCAAGGTCTTGAGTACGGAGGCTACGTTGCGTTTTTGCATAAGCCGCATAATGCAACGAGTTGTGCGCAAATGCAATTGATGCGGCAGCGCACGGGCCAGCCAGCGCTTGGCAGAGCGCGGCAATCCAATGGCGTATCGTCCCTGCATCGCTGGGCAAAAGTCTGTAACATTGCCGGTTTCAAAATCGCCCACCGAATCACGCTGTAAGGCCCCGAATGTCTGACCTCTCCGCGCACACTCCAATGATGCAACAGTACTGGCGGCTGAAAAATCAGCACCCGGACCAGTTGATGTTCTACCGCATGGGCGATTTCTACGAGATCTTCTACGAAGACGCGAAGAAAGCCGCCAAGCTGCTGGACATCACCTTGACCGCGCGCGGTCAGTCGGCCGGCCAGTCGATCCCGATGTGCGGGATACCGTTCCATTCGGCCGAGGGCTACCTGGCCAAGCTGGTCAAGCTCGGCGAGTCGGTGGTGATCTGCGAGCAGATCGGTGATCCGGCGACCAGCAAGGGCCCGGTCGAGCGTCAGGTGGTGCGTATCATCACTCCTGGCACGGTGAGCGACGAGGCGCTGCTCGATGAGCGCCGCGACAACCTGATTGCCGCCGTGCTCGGCGATGAGCGGCTGTTCGGCCTGGCCGTGCTGGACATTACCAGCGGCAACTTCAGCGTGCAGGAAATCAAAGGCTGGGAAAATCTGCTGGCCGAGCTTGAGCGGATCAACCCGGTCGAGCTGCTGATCCCGGATGACTGGCCACGCGACCTGCCGGCCGAGAAGCGCCGCGGTTGCCGGCGCCGTGCCCCGTGGGACTTCGACCGCGATTCGGCGCGCAAGGGCCTGTGCCAGCAGTTCGCGACCAAGGACCTCAAGGGCTTTGGTTGCGACAAGCTGACCCTGGCGATCGGTGCCGCAGGCTGCCTGCTGACCTACGCCAAGGAAACCCAGCGCACCACCCTGCCGCACTTGCGCAGCCTGCGCCACGAGCGCATGGACGACACGGTGATCCTCGATGGCGCCAGTCGGCGCAATCTGGAGCTGGACATCAACCTGGCCGGCGGCCGCGACAACACTCTGCAATCGGTCATCGACCGTTGCCAGACCGCCATGGCCAGCCGCCTGCTGAGCCGTTGGCTGAACCGTCCGCTGCGCGACCAGAAGGTGCTGCAAGCGCGTCAGGAATCGATCCGCTGCCTGCTCGACGGCTATCGCTATGAAAAGCTGCAGCCGCAACTCAAAGAGATTGGCGACCTGGAGCGGATCCTGGCCCGGATCGGCCTGCGTAACGCCCGTCCGCGCGACCTGGCGCGACTGCGCGACGCCCTCGCCGCCCTGCCTGAGCTGCAAAATGCCATGGCTGACCTGGAGGCGCCGCACCTGGCCCGCTTGGCGGCAATCACCGGCACTTACCCGGAGCTGGCCAGCCTGCTCGAGCGAGCCATTATCGACAACCCGCCGGCGGTAATCCGCGACGGTGGTGTGCTCAAGACCGGCTACGACAGCGAGCTCGACGAGTTGCTGGCCATGAGCGAAAACGCCGGCCAGTTCCTGATCGACCTGGAAGTGCGGGAAAAAGCCCGCACCGGCCTGCCCAACCTCAAGGTGGGCTACAACCGGGTGCATGGTTACTTCATCGAGCTGCCCAGCAAGCAGGCCGAACAAGCGCCTGCCGACTACATCCGTCGGCAGACCCTCAAGGGCGCCGAGCGCTTCATCACGCCAGAACTGAAAGCCTTCGAAGACAAGGCGCTGTCGGCCAAGAGCCGGGCTCTGGCGCGCGAGAAGATGCTCTACGATGCGCTGCTGGAAAACTTGATCGGTCACCTCGCGCCGCTGCAGGACAGCGCCGCAGCACTGGCCGAGCTGGACGTGCTGAGCAACCTCGCCGAGCGCGCTCTGACCCTCGACCTGAACTGCCCAAGCTTTGTTGACGAGCCCTGCCTGCGTATCGAGCAAGGCCGCCACCCCGTGGTCGAGCAGGTGTTGACCACGCCGTTCGTGGCCAACGACCTGGGCCTGGACGACAGCACGCGCATGCTGATCATCACCGGCCCGAACATGGGCGGTAAATCGACCTACATGCGCCAGACCGCACTGATCGTGCTGATGGCGCACATTGGCAGTTTCGTCCCGGCGGTGCGCTGCGAGCTGTCGCTGGTCGACCGCATCTTCACCCGTATCGGCTCCAGTGATGATCTGGCCGGCGGCCGTTCGACCTTCATGGTCGAGATGAGCGAGACTGCCAACATCCTGCATAACGCGACCGACCGCAGCCTGGTGCTGATGGATGAAGTCGGCCGTGGCACCAGCACCTTCGACGGCCTGTCGCTGGCCTGGGCCGCCGCCGAGCGCCTGGCGCAACTGCGCGCCTATACCCTGTTCGCCACGCATTACTTCGAATTGACGGTACTGCCCGAGAGCCAGCCGCTGGTGGCCAACGTGCATCTGAACGCCACCGAGCACAACGAACGCATTGTCTTCCTGCACCACGTCCTGCCAGGCCCTGCCAGCCAGAGTTACGGCCTGGCGGTGGCGCAACTGGCCGGCGTACCCGGCCCGGTGATTCAACGTGCACGCGAGCACCTGAGCCGACTGGAAACTGCCAGCCTGCCTGGCGAGGCTGTAACCAGCCCAGGTAAAGTTGTGCCTGACCCGCATGTCCCGCACCAGAGCGACTTGTTTGCCAGCCTGCCGCATCCTGCCATCGACAAGTTGGGCAAGCTCGACCTGGATGGCATGACCCCGCGCCAAGCTATCGAAATGCTATATCAACTGAAGAACCTGTTATAACGGCTGCCTGCGCAAGCTGGTAGAATCCCGCGCGGTTTGCTGGTGCTGCAGGTTATTAGCCTGGCCTGCAGCCACATACCTGTGAACCGTGCTGCCCTGCAAGGAAGGGCATGCAGCCGTTGCCTGAGGAGAAAATTAGAATGACCTTCGTCGTCACCGACAACTGCATCAAGTGCAAATACACCGACTGTGTGGAAGTGTGTCCGGTGGACTGCTTCTATGAAGGCCCGAACTTCCTGGTCATTCATCCGGACGAGTGCATCGACTGCGCGCTGTGCGAGCCAGAGTGCCCGGCACAGGCGATTTTCTCGGAAGACGAAGTGCCTGCCGGCATGGAGAACTTCATCGAGTTGAACGCCGAGCTGGCGGAAATCTGGCCGAACATCACCGAGCGCAAAGATGCCATGGCCGAGGCTGAAGAGTGGGATGGCAAACCTGGCAAGATTGCTGATCTGGAACGCTGATACGCTTGGCGCATCTGGTTCGAACAAAGCGGCCCTCGGGTCGCTTTTTTTGTGCCTGGCGAGAACCGCGAGCTCAAATCGCAGGCAAAAAAAGGGGCGGTATGACCCGCCCACATTTTTTTCCGTAGTCCCTGCTTGTCCCTGTACATCATCCTGATGAATCGCGTCCTGCGATGTCCTTGGCCTTCATCCTGAAAGCCTGTGCCTGTCCGTTGGCACAGTTCAGATACTAGCGATTTCAGCGGAACAGACAACGTGGAGATTTCTCTGATTGTTACAGCGGACATATTTCCACATGCCTGATAATTCTTTATTTATCAGCTAGTTACGAATTTATCACTACTGAAAACGACAATGATTTACTTACCCATAGGCCAATTTCCTACGCTGGCCGTAAGCAATCTCGTACGTTAGCTGCAACAAGGGTGGCAACTACAACATTCTCAAGGCGAAAAAAACGCCCCGACAAATCGGGGCGTTGTTCGACGCAGTCACGCTACTGGAACAGCGACTCGCTGGACAGACCGTTCTTCTCGAGAATCTCGCGCAGACGCTTGAGCCCCTCGACCTGAATCTGCCGAACCCGCTCACGGGTCAGGCCAATCTCCAGGCCGACATCCTCAAGGGTGCTGCTTTCGTGGCCGCGCAGGCCAAAGCGGCGTACCACCACTTCACGCTGCTTGTCGGTCAGCTCACCCAGCCACTGATCGATGCTTTGCGACAGGTCATCGTCCTGCAGCAGTTCGCATGGGTCGGTCGGGCGATCATCGGTAAGGGTATCGAGCAGGGTCTTGTCGGAGTCAGGCCCCAGGGAAACATCGACCGAAGAGACCCGCTCGTTGAGCCCAAGCATGCGTTTAACCTCGGCAACCGGCTTCTCAAGCAAGTTGGCGATTTCTTCGGGGGACGGCTCGTGATCGAGCTTTTGCGTCAGCTCACGCGCAGCGCGCAGGTAGACGTTGAGTTCCTTGACCACATGGATCGGCAGGCGAATGGTGCGCGTCTGGTTCATGATGGCGCGTTCGATGGTCTGACGAATCCACCAGGTGGCATAGGTGGAGAAGCGAAAGCCGCGCTCTGGGTCGAATTTCTCTACCGCGCGAATCAAGCCAAGGTTGCCTTCTTCGATCAAATCGAGCAGCGACAGGCCGCGATTGACGTAACGACGGGCGATTTTCACAACCAGACGCAGGTTGCTTTCGATCATGCGCTTGCGACCTGCAGGGTCGCCTTTTTGCGAAAGCCGTGCGAAATGCACTTCTTCTTCGGGAGAGAGCAACGGCGAGAAGCCGATCTCATTGAGGTACAGCTGAGTCGCATCGAGTGCCCGAGTATAGTCGATGTACTTGTGCTGTTTGAGCGATGAGGCCGATTTGGCCTTGGTCCGAACCGCAGATACAGCAGGTTCGTCTGACACCACATCCGTTTCCAAAACGATGCCGGTCTCCATCAGGAGAAGGTCATCGTCGATGTCAAACTCCGGCACTTCTTTGCTGAGAGCCATTGTTATAGTCCTTTGCTGAGTTCGAACTCAGACTCTAGCGGCACCTGATTCCGTGGCAGCGCTGGAGCCTGTCCCCTCTACATCCAAGGAACAGGCCGGGTGCAACATTCAACGACGTGGCAAGAACTGGAGCGGATCGACGGGTTTGCCCTGACGGCGGATTTCAAAATGCAGTTTCACCCGGTCAGTGCCCGTGGACCCCATTTCAGCAATAGCCTGCCCTGCCTTGACCTGCTGCCCTTCCCGTACCAAAAGCCTGCGGTTGTGACCGTAAGCACTGACGTAGGTATCGCTGTGTTTGATGATGATCAGTTCGCCGTAGCCCCTTAATCCACTCCCGGCGTATACCACTGCACCACCAGACGCAGCAAAAACAGGCTGTCCCAAATCACCGGCGATATCAATGCCTTTATTCAAACTACCGTTTGAAGCAAATTTTCCAATTAATACGCCGTTGGCGGGCCATGTCCAGCCGCCAGCCGTACGCTCTGCGGCGGGGACTGTGGTGACGGTCGTGGTGGTGCTCGATGGAGCGCTGGTTATCACCTTGCCACCACTGACGGACGGTACAGGTGTGCCCACCGGGCGCCGGGTAACGGTGGTCTTGCTCGAAGACGAAGGGCTGGAAACCACGGTGGTACTACCGGTCGAACCACTGTTGAAGCGGATCGGCTGACCAGGGCGAATGGTGTAAGGCGCCGGAATGTTGTTGCGCGCGGCCAGCTCCTTGTAGTCCCAGCCGTAGCGGAAGGCGATCGAGAACATCGTGTCGCCCGGTTTGACGATGTATTGACCAGTGGTCACGGTCGGCCGCTTGGGCGCTGCGTTGTTGCGGTCCACCACCCGGGCGCTGCTCGAGCCGGTACTGGAACAGCCCGTCAGCAGCGTGCCCATGGCCAGTGCCACCATCAGGAGCTTGAAAAACGACCG
The DNA here is from genome assembly GCF_014268785.2 of Pseudomonas shirazensis. Taxonomy (GTDB): domain Bacteria; phylum Pseudomonadota; class Gammaproteobacteria; order Pseudomonadales; family Pseudomonadaceae; genus Aquipseudomonas; species Aquipseudomonas shirazensis. The sequence goes on from NZ_JABWRD020000002.1 coordinate 38,807, forward strand.
ATCCTTGCGCTGCAGACTGATTGTGTGACCCACCCGCGCTCCCCTCATGGTGCCGAAAACCGACTAAACAAAATGCAATAATGTTGCAATTATAACCGAGCCCACTGAAGTGTGGGCGCGCAGGCAAAACATCAAAAGTCTTTCAGGACGTGCGCGGTTTTTTCAGCACTCGCCCGCCACATAGACAGGTCCACGCCACAGGAATTCGTTGCAGCTGCAAATATTCCCTGTGACTCAGGCCAGCGGGCCATTGAGCAGCGGCACAAAGCGTACCGTACCCATGACTCGTCGAGAGAAGCCATGCTCTTCACGGACGATCATCAACAGCTGCTGTTGCTCGCCAGCGGGGCCAACCGGGATCACCAGGCGCCCGCCAGGCGCCAGTTGATCGAGCAGCGCTTGCGGCACCTCTGGCGCCACGGCCGTCACGATGATGCCGTTGTAAGGCGCCAGCGCCTGCCAGCCATCGCAGCCGTCACCCCAGCGGAACACGACGTTGCGCAGGTTGAGTTCGAGCAGCCGCTCCTTGGCTCGGTCCTGCAGGACCTTGATCCGCTCTACCGAGAACACTCTCTCGACCAACTGCGCCAGCACCGCCGTCTGGTATCCCGAGCCAGTGCCGATTTCCAGCACCTTGTCCAAAGGGCCGGCCTCGAGCAGCAGCTCGCTCATGTGCGCAACCATGAACGGCTGGGAAATGGTCTGGTTGTGCCCGATCGGCAGCGCCGTGTCTTCGTAGGCGCGGTGCGCCAACGCTTCATCGACGAACAGATGGCGCGGCGTACGGCGGATCACGTCAAGCACCTTGGGGTTGGATACGCCTTCTTCGGTCAGACGCTGGATCAGCCGTTCGCGGGTACGTTGCGAGGTCATGCCAATTCCGCGGCGTTGCAGATCGTCCTGTTCGCGCATCAGAGCACGCCCTCCAGCCAGCCGCTGAGCTGGTCGAAAGCATCGTTGAAGGTGCGGTCAAGCTGAAGCGGGGTGATCGACACATAGCCCTGCATCACGGCATGGAAGTCGGTACCCGGGCCGCCATCCTCGGCGTCCCCGGCCACGGCGATCCAGTAGCCTTCCTTGCCGCGCGGGTTGACCATCTTGGTGGGCGCCGCCGCACGTGCACGATGGCCGAGCCGGGTGACCTGAATACCGCGGATATGCTCCAGCGGCAGGTTGGGGATATTGACGTTGAGCACGGTGCGCGGCGGCAACTGCAGGCGCGACTGCGCCTCGACCAGGCGCCGGGCAATATGGGCGGCAGCGGGCAGGTTGTCGGGCTGGCGCGACACCAGCGAGAACGCCAGCGAGGTGCCACCTAGAAAACGCCCTTCCAGCGCAGCGGCGACGGTGCCGGAATACAGCACGTCATCGCCCAGATTGGCGCCCAGGTTGATCCCCGAGACGACCATCTCCGGCGTTTGCGGCAACAGCCCGTTGAGCCCCAGGTGGACACAATCGGTGGGCGTGCCATTGAGGCTGATGAAGCCATTGGCCAGAACCTGCGGATGCAGTGGCCGGTCCAGCGTCAGCGAACTGCCGGCGCCACTCTTGTCTTGGTCCGGGGCGATCACCGCGCACTCGGCATAGTCCGCCAGCGCTGCATGCAGCGCGGCGAGGCCCGGGGCTGTAACACCGTCGTCGTTGGAAATCAGAATACGCATGGGCTGTCCGTCTGCCCTACCGGCACCAGATCGACTAGCTCGCGCACCACAACGGTGGCGAAGCATCCGGCCGGCAGGACGAATTCCAGTTGCAGGATATCAGGCTCGGGATAATGCCACGTCAGGCCGCCAATAGGGAGCCGCAGGATGCGCCGTTCGTGACTCATGCCCGCCCGCGCCAGCCAATGTCCCAATGCAGCATGTTGTGCACCGACAGCGGACTCCAGTTCGGCGGTGGCGCCGGTGGTTGGCGTAGGCCCCTCCCCCCACAGCGGACCGGTCGGGTGCAGGTCGAGAATGGCCAGGCGCGGGTCGGTGCACTCGGCCTCGCCTGCCGGGAAGAAGCTGCGGCTGTCGGTGAACGCCAGCAGGTCGCCGATCTGGGCACGCTGCCAGCTGCCGTCGGCGACCCGCGCTGCCAACACCCTATTGAACACGTAGCTGCGCCCGGCCGAGAGCAGCCGCGAACGCACATTACGCTGCTCGGGCAGGGCGGCACGCTCGGCCCAGCTCTGCGCATCCTGGACATTGCCGCCGCCATGGCCGAAGCGCTGGCTACCGAAGTAGTTGGGCACGCCCTGGGCCTTGAGCTGCTGCAAGCGCGCATCCAGCGCGGCATGGTCAGCCGTCAGCGCTGTCAGGCGCAGAGTGAAACCGTTGGCCGAATGCGCGCCGCGCTGCAGTTTGCGCAGGTGCCGGTCGCGCTTGAGGATGCGCAGGGTGTCGTCTTCGGCGCGACTCAGGTCAGGGTCGGCCTTGCCCGGCAGGTGCAGGCTGAACCACTGACGGGTCAACGCCTGACGGTCCTTGAGGCCGGCATAGCTGATCGCGCGCAGCGGCACACCGGCGGCGCGGGCCAAGCGGCGGGCGGCTTCTTCGGTGTTGAGGTCGCGCTTCTCGACCCACAGCCAGAGGTGTTCACCCTGCCCGGTCAGCGGAATGTCGAGCACTTCATCGACCTGGAAGTCTTCCGCGACTGCCTTGAGCACAGCACTGCCCAGCGCTTCACCCGAAGCGCGTGGCCCGAGCAGTTCCAATTCGGTCATAGCGCCAGCAGCAGGGCTACCGCATGCACGGCGATCCCTTCCTCACGGCCAGTGAAACCGAGCTTCTCGGTGGTGGTAGCCTTGACGTTGACCTGGTCGAGCTCGACTTGCAGGTCGGCGGCGATCAACTGGCGCATGGTTTCGATATGCGGGGCCATTTTCGGCGCCTGGGCAACAATGGTGGCGTCGACGTTGCCGACCTTCCAGCCTTTGGCATGGACCACTGCCAGCACGTGGCGCAACAGCACGCGGCTGTCGGCGCCCTTGAACTGCGGGTCGGTATCCGGAAAGTGCTTGCCGATGTCACCCAGCGCAGCGGCGCCGAGCAAGGCGTCGCTCAGTGCATGCAGCACTACGTCGCCATCGGAATGGGCCAGCAGGCCGTATTTGTGAGGAATCTGCACCCCACCCAAGGTAATGAAATCACCGTCGGTAAACCGGTGCACATCGTAGCCATGGCCAATACGCATAGAAAAACGCCCTGATAAAGTCAGGGCGGGATTCTACCTGCTTTGCACAGGCTTGGGCGCAGTTGTTGGGCCGCAGTGCGGCCCTGACCACAGTTACAGGCTGCCCAGCGCAGCGGCGTGGTGGCGCAGGTGGTCATCGATGAAGCTGGCAATGAAGTAGTAGCTGTGATCGTAGCCAGGCTGCAGGCGCAAGGTCAGCGTATGGCCAGCCTTGCGTGCGGCCTGCTCGAGCGCCTCGGGTTTGAGCTGGGTGGCGAGGAAATCATCCCGATCACCCTGCTCGATCAGCAACGGCGGGCATTGCCCGACCGGGGTTTCGGCCAACAGCAAGCTGGCATCCCACTCGCGCCAGCGGGCGCGGTCTTCGCCCAGATAACGGGAGAACGCCTTCTCGCCCCACGGGCAGTCCATCGGGTTGCAGATCGGCGAAAACGCCGACACCGACTGATAGCGGCCAGGGTTGCGCAAGGCGCACACCAGCGCACCGTGGCCGCCCATGGAGTGGCCGCTGATGCTGCGTTGACCCGACGCCGGGAAGTGCGCCTCGACCAGCGCGGGCAGCTCCTCGACTACGTAATCATGCATGCGGTAATGCTGCGCCCAGGGCTGCTGAGTGGCATTCAGGTAGAAACCTGCGCCGAGGCCGAAATCCCATGCGCCGTCCGGATCAGCCGGCACCTGCTCGCCCCGCGGGCTGGTGTCGGGTGCAACGATGATCAGCCCCAGCTCGGCAGCCAGGCGTTGGGCGCCAGCTTTTTGCATGAAGTTCTCGTCGTTGCAGGTCAGGCCGCTCAGCCAGTACAGCACCGGCAGCTTGGCACCCTGTTCGGCCTGCGGCGGCAGGTAAACGGCAAATACCATGTCGCAGCCGAGCACCTTGGACTGATGCCGGTAACGCTTGTGCCAGCCGCCGAAGCTTTTCTGGCAGGAGATGTTTTCCAGGCTCATGGCTGACCTCAGAAGTGGATCACGCTGCGGATGCTTTTACCTTCGTGCATCAGGTCGAAGGCTTTGTTGATGTCTTCCAGGCCCATGGTGTGGGTGATGAAGGTATCCAGCGGGATCTCGCCCTGCTGCGACATTTCGACGTAGCTTGGCAGTTCGCTGCGACCACGCACGCCACCGAACGCCGAACCGCGCCAGACGCGCCCGGTCACCAGTTGGAACGGACGGGTGGCGATTTCCTGGCCGGCACCGGCCACGCCGATGATCACCGACTCGCCCCAGCCCTTGTGGCAGCATTCCAGCGCCGCTCGCATCAGTTGCACGTTGCCGACGCACTCGAACGAGTAATCCACACCGCCATCGGTGAGGTCGACGATGACTTCCTGGATAGGCCGGTCATAGTCCTTCGGATTGATGCAGTCGGTGGCACCCAACTGGCGGGCGATCTCGAATTTGCTCGGATTGATATCGACGGCGATGATGCGCCCGGCCTTGGCCTTGGCCGCACCGATGATCGCCGACAGGCCGATACCGCCCAGGCCGAAGATGGCCACGGTGTCGCCTTCTTTGACCTTGGCGGTATTGAGCACGGCGCCGATGCCGGTGGTCACGCCACAGCCGAGCAGGCAGACTTTTTCCAATGGCGCTTCTTTCTGGATCTTGGCCACGGATATTTCCGGCAACACGGTGTACTCGGAGAACGTCGAGGTGCCCATGTAGTGGAACAGTTGCTGGCCCTTGTAGGAGAAGCGCGTAGTGCCATCAGGCATCAGGCCTTTACCCTGGGTCGCACGGATTGCCTGGCACAGGTTGGTCTTGCCAGAACGGCAGAACTTGCACTGGCCACACTCGGGGGTGTACAGCGGGATCACATGATCGCCTACGGCAACCGAGGTCACGCCCTCGCCTACTGCCTCGACAATACCGCCACCTTCATGGCCGAGAATCGACGGGAAGATGCCTTCCGGATCAGCGCCCGACAGGGTGTAGGCGTCGGTATGGCAGACACCGCTGGCAACGATGCGCACCAGCACTTCACCGGCCTTGGGCATGGCGACATCGACTTCAACGATTTCCAGCGGTTTGTTGGCCTCGAAGGCTACGGCAGCACGGGACTTGATCATCAGGGATCTCCAGCGAGTGGTGGGCAATCCATCCAGTGTAATTCAGCGCACTTTGATTAATAATCCTGACCAAGACAAAACATTATTGCCATACAGGGATAATCGATGATCAATCGCTGGGAAGGCATCGATGAATTCGTGGCCGTGGCCGAGCTTGGCCAATTCACCGCCGCGGCGGAGCGCCTGGGCGTATCGTCCTCGCATGTCAGCCGCCAAATCGCTCGCCTCGAAGAACGCTTGCAGACCCGCTTGCTCTACCGCAGCACCCGCCGGGTAACCTTGAGCGAGGCCGGGCAGACTTTCCTGCAGCACTGCCAGCGCTTGCAGGATGGCCACGAGGAGGCGCTGCGGGCGATGGGCGACCTTGCCAGCGAGCCCAAGGGGCTGCTGCGCATGACCTGCGCGGTGGCCTATGGCGAGCGCTTCATCGTGCCACTGGTGACGCGCTTCATGACCCAGTACCCGCAGCTGCGGGTCGAGGTCGAGTTGAGCAATCGCACCCTGGACCTGCTCCACGAGGGCATGGACCTGGCGATCCGCCTGGGCCGCCTGCAGGACTCACGGCTGATCGCCACGCGCCTGGCACCACGACAGATGTACCTGTGCGCCTCGCCGGCTTATCTGGAGCGTTATGGTCGGCCGCACAGTCTGTCGGAGCTTGCCCGGCACAACTGCCTGATTGGCAGCAGTGATGTCTGGGCGTTGAAACAGGAAGGTCGTGAACTGAGCCAGCGGGTGCAGGGCAACTGGCGCTGCAACAGTGGTCAGGCAGTACTGGATGCCGCACTGCAAGGGATTGGATTGTGTCAGTTGCCGGACTATTACGTGCAGGAGCACTTGCGTAGCGGCGCACTGGTATCGCTGCTCGAAACGCATCAGCCGCCCAATACCGCGGTGTGGGCGCTGTATCCGCAACAACGGCATCTCTCGCCCAAGGTCAGAAGGCTGGTGGATTACTTGAAGGCGGAGCTTGGACAGTTGCCGGAATACGCAGGCAGTGCCTGAGGTGTCAGCCGCGTGCTGACCAACGCTGGCGTAGCCACTCCAGATCTTCGGGGCGGGTAACCTTGATGTTGTCGCTGCGCCCTTCCACCAGGCGCGGGGCCAATCCCGACCACTCCATCGCCGACGCCTCGTCGGTCACCGTCACATCGGACACCAGGCATTCGGCCAGTGCCCGGTGCAGGGCACCGAGGCGGAACATCTGCGGCGTGAAGGCTTGCCAGATGGTGCTGCGGTCAACCGTGGCGCTGACCCGGCCATTGCTGTCGGCTCGCTTGAGGGTGTCGCGGGCCGGCACTGCAAGCAAGCCGCCCACCGCATCGTCAGCCAGTTCCGCCAGCAACCGGTCGAGGTCACTGCGAGCCAGGTTCGGCCGTGCGGCGTCGTGTACCAGCACCCAGTCGCCATCTGCCGCGCCTTGAGCGTGCAGCAGCAACAAGGCATTGAGCACTGAGTCGGCCCGCTCGCGCCCGCCGGCAGCACGCTGGATACGCGCATCGTTGGCGCAGGCCAGGCCTGGCCAGTACGGATCGTCGGCAGCAATGCTGACCACCACCCCTTTGAGCGTGGGATGGCCTAGAAAACAGTCGAGGCTATGCTCGATAATCGTCCGCCCGCCCAACTGCAGGTATTGCTTGGGACGGTCGGCAGCCATGCGCGCACCGACCCCGGCAGCGGGGATCACGGCCCAGAAGGCCGGAAGTGGCGCGGTCATTTCTGTGGCAACTGGAAGAGGGTTTCGCCCTCTTTGACCATGCCCAATTCGTGACGGGCCCGTTCCTCGACGGTCTCCATACCTTTCTTCAACTCCATGACTTCTGCGTCGAGCACACGATTACGCTCCAGCAGCCGTTCGTTTTCGGCGTGCTGTTCGTCGATCTGCTGCTTGAGCTCGGTCACTTGCGCCAGGCTGCCACTGCCCACCCAAAGGCGGTACTGCAGGCCACCCAGCAACAGGAGCAAGATGAGAAACAACCAATAAGGACTGCGCATCAAAGTATCCAGGATTAAAAGGCCGCCGCTGCGGGGCTTCCGATAGCACGAAGCCTGGCCGAGGCCAGGCTTCGTTGACAGAAACCCGTAGGAGGTGTCTGAAAGCTCAGTAAGAACGCTCAGACAGCCTCGGCAGCTGCCTTTTTACCATCTCTTGCTTAGCCGCGAAACTCGTCGCGACCACGGTACACCGCCTTGGCGCCCAGTTGCTCTTCGATGCGCAGCAGCTGGTTGTACTTGGAGACGCGGTCGGAACGGCACAGCGAGCCAGTCTTGATCTGGCCAGCGGCAGTGCCGACAGCCAGGTCAGCGATGGTCGAGTCTTCGGTTTCGCCGGAGCGATGCGAAATCACTGCGGTGTAGCCGGCAGCCTTGGCCATCTGGATGGCTTCGAGGGTTTCGGTCAGCGAGCCGATCTGGTTGAACTTGATCAGGATCGAGTTACCGATGCTCTTGTCGATGCCTTCCTTGAGGATCTTGGTGTTGGTGACGAAAAGGTCGTCGCCAACCAGCTGGATCTTCTCGCCGATCTTGTCGGTGAGGATCTTCCAGCCAGCCCAGTCGGACTCGTCCAGACCGTCTTCGATGGAGATGATCGGGAAGCGCTCGGTCAGGCCTTTGAGGTACTCGGCAAAGCCTTCGGAGTCGAACGACTTGCCTTCACCGGACAAGTTGTACTTGCCGTCTTCGTAGAATTCGCTGGCAGCGCAGTCCAGGGCCAGGGTGACATCGGTGCCCAGCTTGTAGCCAGCGTTGGCAACGGCTTCGGCGATGGCTGCCAGAGCGTCTTCGTTGGAGGCCAGGTTTGGTGCGAAACCACCTTCGTCACCGACCGCGGTGTTCAGGCCACGGGCCTTGAGCACTGCTTTGAGGTGATGGAAGATTTCGGTGCCCATGCGCAGGCCGTCGGAGAAAGTCTTGGCGCCAACCGGCTGGACCATGAACTCTTGAATGTCGACGTTGTTGTCGGCGTGCTCGCCGCCGTTGATGATGTTCATCATCGGTACCGGCATGGAGTACTGGCCTGGAGTGCCATTGAGGTTGGCAATGTGCGCGTACAGCGGCAGGTCCTGGTCCTGTGCGGCGGCTTTGGCAGCTGCCAGCGACACGGCGAGGATAGCGTTGGCGCCCAGCTTGGCCTTGTTCTCGGTGCCGTCCAGTTCGATCATGGCGCGGTCGAGGGCTTTCTGGTCAACCGGGTCCTTGCCCAGCAGCAGGTCGCGGATCGGGCCGTTGATGTTGGCAACGGCTTTGAGTACGCCCTTGCCCATGTAACGGCTCTTGTCGCCATCACGCAGCTCCAGCGCTTCGCGCGAGCCGGTGGAAGCACCGGACGGCGCGCAAGCGCTGCCGATGATGCCGTTGTCGAGCAGTACATCGGCTTCCACGGTGGGGTTGCCACGCGAATCGAGAACTTCACGACCTTTGATGTCGACGATCTTTGCCATTGTTGTAAGCACTCCAGAATTGACGAAAACAACGCAGCTTAGGGAATTCGAGCCTTTCACCAGGCGAACATGCAGAGGGCAGACCTGGCGAAGGGGAGCCCCTGACCCGAGGGTCAGGGGTAGAACGGGCGGTACTTTACCCGAGAAATGAGTGTTACGCGGTTTCTACCGTCGGAAAACTTTTCACCAGGTCGTCCAATTGCTTGAGCTGGGCCAGGAATGGCTCCAGTTTGTCCAGGCGCAGGGCGCATGGACCATCGCATTTGGCATTGTCCGGGTCCGGGTGTGCTTCCAGGAACAACCCGGCCAGACCCTGGCTCATGCCAGCCTTGGCCAGGTCGGTGACCTGGGCACGGCGGCCGCCGGCGGAATCGGAACGACCGCCCGGCATCTGCAGGGCATGGGTCACGTCGAAAAACACCGGGTACTCGAACTGCTTCATCAGGCCAAAGCCGAGCATGTCCACAACCAGGTTGTTGTAGCCGAAGCTCGAGCCACGTTCGCACAGGATCAACTGATCGTTACCCGCCTCGACGCACTTGGCCAGGATGTGTTTCATCTCCTGAGGTGCAAGGAACTGGGCTTTCTTGATGTTGATCACTGCGCCGGTCTTGGCCATCGCCACGACCAGATCGGTCTGACGCGAGAGGAAGGCCGGCAACTGGATGATGTCGCAGACTTCGGCAACCGGTGCAGCCTGATACGGCTCGTGCACGTCGGTGATGACCGGCACGTTGAAGGTCTGTTTGATCTCTTCAAAGATCTTCAGCCCTGCTTCCATGCCCGGGCCGCGGTAGGAGCTGACCGAAGAGCGGTTGGCCTTGTCGAAACTGGCCTTGAACACGTAAGGGATACCGAGCTTTTCGGTAACCCGCACGTACTCTTCGCAAACCTTCATGGCAAGATCGCGCGATTCCAGCACGTTCATGCCACCGAACAGAACGAACGGCTTGTCGTTGGCGATCTCGATGTTACCGACGCGAATGATCTTCTGGGTCATGGATCAGGCCTTGTTCTTCTGGACCAGTGCCGCCTTGACGAAGCCGCTGAACAGCGGATGACCGTCACGCGGGGTGGAAGTGAACTCGGGGTGGAACTGGCAAGCAACGAACCACGGATGGTCCTTCGACTCGACCACTTCGACCAACGCGCCGTCACCGGAACGCCCGGAAATCTGCAGGCCAGCTTCAATCATCTGCGGCAGCAGGTTGTTGTTGACCTCGTAGCGGTGGCGGTGACGCTCGACGATCACGTCCTTGCCATAGCAATCGTGGACCTTGGAGTTGCCGATCAGCTGGCATTCCTGGGCGCCCAGACGCATGGTGCCGCCCAGATCGGAGGCTTCGGTACGGGTTTCGACGGAACCGGTGTTGTCGGCCCACTCTGTGATCAGACCCACCACCGGGTGCTCGCTGTTGCGGTCGAACTCGGTGGAGTTGGCGTCAGCCCAGCCCATTACGTTACGGGCGAACTCGATCACGGCAACCTGCATGCCCAGGCAGATACCCAGGTACGGCACCTTGTTCTCGCGAGCGAACTGGACCGCCTTGATCTTGCCTTCGACACCGCGCAGACCGAAGCCGCCCGGGACCAGAATGGCATCAGCACCTTCGAGCAGGCTGGTGCCCTGGTTCTCGATGTCTTCGGAGTCGATGTAACGCAGGTTGACCTTGGTGCGATTCTGGATACCGGCGTGGCTCATCGCTTCGATCAGCGACTTGTACGCATCCAGCAACTCCATGTACTTGCCGACCATGGCGATGGTGACTTCATGCTCAGGGTTGAGCTTGGCGTCGACCACCTTGTCCCACTCGGACAGGTCAGCGCTGTCGCACTGCAGGCCAAAGCGCTCGGTAACGAAGTCGTCCAGACCCTGTGCATGCAGGATGCCCGGGATCTTGTAGATAGTGTCGGCGTCTTCCAGCGCGATCACCGCTCGTTCTTCAACGTTGGTGAACTGGGCGATCTTGCGGCGCGACGAGTTGTCGATCGGGTGATCGGAGCGGCACACCAGCACGTCAGGCTGCAGGCCGATCGAGCGCAGTTCCTTGACCGAGTGCTGGGTTGGCTTGGTCTTGGTCTCGCCAGCGGTGGCGATGTACGGCACCAGCGTCAGGTGCATCAGCATCGCGCGCTTGGCGCCGACTTCGAAGCGCAACTGGCGGATCGCCTCGAGGAACGGCTGCGACTCGATGTCGCCGACCGTGCCGCCGATTTCGACCAGGGCCACGTCAGCGTCGCCAGCCCCTTTGATGATGCGGCGCTTGATTTCGTCGGTGATGTGCGGGATGACCTGAATGGTCGCGCCCAGGTAATCACCACGGCGCTCTTTGCGCAGCACGTGCTCGTAGACACGGCCAGTGGTGAAGTTGTTGTTCTGGGTCATTGTGGTGCGGATGAACCGCTCATAATGGCCCAGATCAAGGTCGGTTTCGGCGCCGTCATGGGTGACGAACACCTCACCATGCTGGAACGGGCTCATGGTGCCTGGATCGACGTTGATGTACGGATCCAGTTTGAGCATGGTGACCTTAAGCCCCCGCGCTTCCAGGATGGCCGCCAGGGAAGCCGAGGCAATGCCTTTCCCCAATGAAGAAACAACACCGCCCGTGACGAATATGTAGCGCGTCATGAAAAACCCTAGAAGTCTGCGTTAAAGCGGCTAGCGCCGCCGGAGAAAGCGAAGGAAGGCCGAAGCCCCCGATCACCTGCGTCAATCACAGTGCATCTCGAAAAACTGCCGCGTCTGTACAGACCAGGTGCATACCCGGCATGGAGCTCGCTCGTCATTTTAGGAAATCAGCCCAGCAAAAAACTGCTTGGTAATCGGCAACTGCTGTGTTTTCGATGAAGCCACAGAAGTTGTATCAAGAAGGGAGGGTAGTCTACCGGAATCTAATCCTCAGCTCAAACCTTGCGCGTTGCTCGGCATCTGCCACTCCAAGGTACAGTCGCCCTGGGCCAGTTGCGGCAGGGTGGCCACCGCCAGCAGGCGCTCGCCCTGCCACAGCAGCGGCAGCCTTGGTCGAATGAAGTGTGGCACCTGATGTTCGTTGAGCAAGCGCTTGAGGTCGCGGTGGCCGCGGCCAGGCAGCGCCAGCCGTTCACCGCCCTGACGATAGGCAATCCGCAGAGCTGCCTGCGGCAACGTACCGCACAGGCATACGCGGCCGTTGCCCGGCAACTCTAGCGGCCGGCCATGATCCGGCCAGGCATGCTCGCCTGAAGGGGCGGCCAGCCAATCGCCGCTGAGCCACCAGATGCGGCCGTGGCTGCGTTGCAACTGGCCGTCGGCCAGGCGCCAGATGGGTTGCGCGTCATCGGCGGCGTCGCGTAACGCTTCCCAACCGACCCAATGGCGGCTATCCGGCAACCGCGTGCGAGTGCTTAACCAGTACTGCAAAGCATTGCGCTGACGGGCGGGCGAGAGTGCCTTGAGCGCTTCCAGAGCGAGTGAGTCCAGCCCGGCCCATTGGCTTGGAGCGCCCTGCCCTGCCAGCGCCAGGTCGTCAGCGGCCAGCTCGTTGAGCAGGCTCAGCGCTTCGCCCAGATGATCGGCACTGCGCGCCAGGCTTTGGCTGGCTTGCGGCCAGCGCTGGTGCAGCAGCGGAAAAACCTCGCCGCGCAGAAAATTACGGGCGTAGTGGGTGTCGGCATTGCTCGGGTCTTCTATCCAGCGCAGTTGGGACTGCTCGGCATAGCTGTGCAATTGTTGCCGCGACAGGGCCAGCAATGGCCTGACCAGCTGCCCCTGGCCAAGCGGCCTGGCTGCTGGCATTGCCGCCAGGCCACGCAAGCCGGCGCCGCGCAATAGCCTGAACAGAAGGGTTTCAGCCTGATCGTCGCGGTGCTGTCCGGTGAACAGGACCTCACCGGGGCGCAGAATGTCGGCAAAGGCGTGATAGCGAGCATTGCGCGCGGCTTGCTCGAGGCTGGCGCCGGGCGCGACCGTGACGTGGATGACCTGCAGTTCGATGGCGAGCTTGTCGCACAGGGATTGGCAATGGGCTGGCCAGCTGTCGGCGGCGGCTTGCAGGCCGTGGTGGATGTGGATGGCACGCAGGGGGGGCGTGTGGTGGTGGCGAGTGTAGTCAGCGAGAAGGTGCAGGAGGACGCTGGAGTCGAGGCCGCCGGAGAGGGCGACATACCACACGGGAGCGTGCTGCCAGGGGGAAAGGCTGTGGGTGAGGTCGATCATGTATGCCTCACTGAGAAGCTGGGGTCGCTACGCGACCCCGACGGCATCAACTCAGATCAGAGACCGTAGCTCATCAGGCGGTCATAACGACGCTTGAGCAGTGTGTCATGGTCCAGTCCACTGAGCATATCCAGCTGCTGAATCAGCTCGCCACGAATGGTTTGCGAAACCTTGACTGGATCACGATGGGCGCCGCCCAGCGGCTCCTCGATCACTTTGTCGACGATATTCAGGCTCTTCAGGCGCTCGGCAGTGATGCCCATCGCTTCGGCTGCATCGGCAGCCTTGTCGGCGGTTTTCCACAGGATCGAAGCACAACCTTCCGGCGAGATCACCGCATAGGTCGAGTACTGCAGCATGTTCAACTGGTCACAGACACCAATGGCCAGCGCGCCGCCCGAACCACCTTCGCCAATCACGGTGGCGATGATCGGGGTTTTCAGCCGCGCCATGACACGCAGGTTCCAGGCAATAGCCTCGCTCTGGTTGCGCTCTTCGGCGTCGATGCCTGGGTAGGCACCCGGGGTATCGATGAAGGTCAGGATCGGCATCTTGAAGCGCTCGGCCATTTCCATCAGACGGCAGGCCTTGCGGTAGCCTTCCGGACGCGGCATGCCGAAGTTGCGACGCACCTTCTCGCGCACTTCGCGGCCTTTCTGGTGACCGATGACCATCACTGGCTTGCCGTCCAGACGCGCAGTACCGCCAACAATGGCGGCGTCGTCGGAGAAGTGGCGGTCGCCGTGCAGCTCTTCGAACTCGGTGAAGATGTGCTGCAGGTAGTCCAATGTGTACGGCCGGCGCGGGTGACGTGCCAGACGCGCGATCTGCCAGCTGGTCAGATTGCTGAAGATGCTTTCGGTGAGGGTGCTGCTCTTGTCTTGCAGACGGGCAATCTCATCGCTGATGTTCAGCGAGTTGTCATTGCCAACCAGACGCAGCTCTTCAATCTTGGCTTGCAGGTCGGCAATCGGCTGTTCGAAATCGAGGAAATTCGGGTTCATAGGCATCCGTCTTGGGTCTACGGCCAGGCGGCCGGCCGGTTGATCCGTTTGGCGCCCTACCTTAAAGGATCAGGCGCATTCAGGTCGAGATTAAAAATTCATCGCATTAGCGGTATTGCAGGAAGACGTTCTCACGCCCGAACTGGTCACGCAGGGCTTGAATCAGCCCGTCCGCCGGGTCGATCGCCCAGTCATTACCAAACTGCAGCATGGCCTTGGCGTCGTTACCGGTGTATTCAAGGGTGATCGGGCACCCGCCACGGTGGCGGGTGATCAGCTCACCCAGCCAGCGCAGGCGGTCACCCTTGAGTGCATCATGGGCGACCTTCAGGCGCAGACTCTCGGCCAGCCGCGTGCGCGCATCTTCCATGGTCATCACCTGCTTGACGCGCAGGCGCAGACCGCCAGAGAAATCATCGTTACTGACCTCGCCCTCGACCACGACCATGGCATCGTTCTGCAACAGTGCCTGGGCGGCCATGAACGAGTCTGCGAACAGCGAGGCTTCGATGCGTCCGGAGCGGTCATCGAGGGTGACGAAGCCCATCTTGTCACCCTTCTTGTTCTTCATCACGCGCAAGGCAATGATCATCCCGGCCACCGTCTGCACTTCGCGCGACGGTTTCAGGTCGATGATCCGCTGGCGGGCGAAGCGGCGGATTTCGCCTTCGTACTCGTCGATCGGGTGGCCGGTCAGGTACAGCCCCAGCGTGTCCTTTTCACCTTTCAAGCGCTCTTTGAGGGTCAGCTCGCGCGCCTTGCGGTGGTTGGCATAAACGTCGACATCCGCTTCGACGAACAGCCCGCCAAACAGGTCGATGTGGCCGCTATCGGCGGTCCGCGCGGTCTGCTCGGCCGACTTCACTGCCTCTTCGAGCGCCGACATCAGCGCTGCCCGGTTGCGGTCGATGTTGGCCTGGTAGGCCTTGATCTCGTCGTGAAAGTGCGGCCCGAGGCGATCCAGCGCACCGCTGCGGATCAGTGCATCGAGAGTACGCTTGTTGACCCGCTTGAGGTCGATGCGCTCACAGAAGTCGAACAGATCCTTGAACGGCCCACCGGCACTGCGCGCCTCGACAATGGCCTCCACTGGCCCTTCACCTACACCTTTGATCGCGCCCAGGCCATAAATGATGCGGCCATCGTCGTCGACTGTGAACTTGAACTCGGAGGCGTTCACATCCGGGGCGTCAAGGCGCAGTTTCATGGTGCGCACTTCTTCGATGAGCACCACCACCTTGTCGGTGTTGTGCATATCCGCAGAAAGCACCGCCGCCATGAACGGCGCCGGGTAGTGCGTCTTGAGCCAGGCGGTCTGATAAGAAACCAGGCCGTAGGCGGCCGAGTGCGACTTGTTGAAGCCGTAGCCGGCGAATTTTTCTACCAGGTCGAAGATGTTACCGGCCAGATCCGCACTGATGCCGTTGTTGGCACACCCCTCGATGAAGCCGCCACGCTGCTTGGCCATCTCTTCGGGCTTTTTCTTACCCATCGCCCGGCGCAGCATGTCAGCACCGCCGAGGGTGTAGCCGGCCATGACCTGGGCGATCTGCATCACCTGTTCCTGATACAGGATGATGCCGTAGGTCGGTGCCAATACAGGCTGCAGGCCTTCGTACTGGTAGTCCGGGTGTGGGTAGGCCAGCTCGGCGCGGCCGTGTTTACGGTTGATGAAGTCATCAACCATGCCCGACTGCAGTGGGCCTGGGCGGAACAACGCCACCAATGCGATAAGGTCTTCCAGGCAGTCGGGCTTGAGCTTTTTGATCAGCTCTTTCATACCGCGCGACTCGAGCTGGAATACCGCAGTGGTCTCGGCCTTCTGCAGCAGCTCGTAGGTTTTCTTGTCGTCCAGCGGGATGAAGTCGATGTTCAGATCGGGCAAGCCTTCCTTGGCCTGCTCGCGGTTGATGGTCTCCATCGCCCACTTGATGATGGTCAGGGTGCGCAGGCCGAGGAAGTCGAACTTGACCAGCCCCGCCGCCTCGACGTCGTCCTTGTCGAACTGGGTTACCAGGCCGCCGCCCTCTTCGTCACAGGCGATCGGCGAAAAGTCGGTGAGCTTGGTCGGTGCGATAACCACACCACCCGCGTGCTTGCCGGTACCGCGACAGACGCCCTCGAGCTTGAGGGCCATGTCCCAGATCTCGCGGCCATCCTCATCGCTCTTGAGGAAGTCGCGCAGCACCTCCTCCTGCTCGTAGGCCTTTTCCAGGGTCATGCCGACTTCGAACGGGATCATCTTAGACAGACGATCAGCCAGCCCGTAGGACTTGCCCTGCACCCGCGCCACATCGCGCACCACCGCTTTCGCAGCCATGGTGCCAAAGGTGATGATCTGGCTTACCGCGTTACGCCCGTAGGCGTCGGCGACGTACTCGATGACTCGATCGCGGCCATCCATGCAGAAGTCGACGTCGAAGTCGGGCATCGATACCCGCTCAGGGTTGAGGAAGCGCTCGAACAGCAGGTCGTAGGCCAGCGGGTCCAGGTCGGTGATCTTCAACACGTAGGCGACCAGCGAACCGGCACCCGAACCACGGCCAGGGCCGACCGGTACGCCGTTGTTCTTGGCCCACTTGATGAAGTCCATAACGATCAGGAAGTAACCGGGGAAGCCCATTTGGATAATGATATCCAGCTCGAACTTGAGCCGGTCCAGATAGACCTGACGCTTGGCCTCGTAGTCCTCGGTAGTGTCCTTGGGCAGGATCACCGTCAGGCGTTCTTCCAGGCCCTCGTGGGAAACGTGGCGCAGGTAGTCATCGATGCCCATGCCATTGGGCGTCGGGAAGTCGGGCAGGAAGTGCTTGCCCAGTTGCACCTCGATGTTGCAGCGCTTGGCGATTTCCACCGTGTTGGCCACGGCGTCGGGCAGGTCGCTGAACAGCTCGACCATCTCTTCCTGGCTTTTCAGGTATTGCTGATCACTGTACAGGCGCGGTCGGCGCGGGTCGTCGAGGGTCCAGCCCTCACCGATGCAGACGCGGGTTTCGTGGGCGTCAAAATCGGTCTGCTTGATGAAGCGCACATCGTTGGTCGCGACCAGCGGCGCGCCAACCCGGTCAGCCAGGGCTACAGCGGCGTGCAGGTAGTCTTCATCGCCAGGGCGATTGGTGCGCTGCAGCTCGACGTAGAAGCGCCCGGGGAACATGCCCAGCCAGTCGCGCAGCAAGGCTTCGGCCTCTGCGCTGCGGCCGCTGAGCAGGGCCATGCCGATATCCCCTTCGCGGGCGGCAGACAGCGCGATCAAGCCTTCGCTGGCCGGGGCTATCCAGTCGCGCTGGATGACCACCAAGCCATTGCGCTGGCCGTCGACCCAGCCGCGCGAAATCAATTCGGTGAGGTTGCGATAACCCTTGGGGTTCATCGCCAGGAAGCAGATACGCGACAATGGCGCTTCCGGATCAGCCCCGGCCAGCCACAAATCGGCGCCGCAAATCGGCTTGATGCCGTTGCCCATCGCGTTCTTGTAGAACTTCACCAACGAGCACATGTTGCTCTGGTCGGTAATCGCCACTGCCGGCATGTTCAGTCCGGCCAAGGCCTTGGCCAGCGGCTTGATCCGCACCAGGCCATCGACCAGGGAGAATTCGGAGTGCACACGAAGGTGAACGAAAGAAACCGACATGTAAGGGCCTATAGCAGAGCAGCGGACAAGCGCGGGATTGTACCGCAAATGTGAACGGCTGCGGCGCCACGTGACGGCCTGCAGGGTCGCAGCGCGACCCGCGCAGGCGATCAGATCAGTGAGGTAGGCACGCCCGCGCGGGCTTCCCAGGCCACCCGCACCGGCGCGAAGGAGCGCCGGTGGATCGGCGTAGGCCCAAGCCGGGCAAGTGCCTCAAGGTGCACGGGGGTCGGATAGCCTTTGTGACCACCCATGCCGTAGCCGGGGTAGATCAACTCGAAGGCGCTCATCTCGCGGTCGCGGGTGACCTTGGCCAGGATCGACGCGGCAGCGATCGCAGGCACCTTGGCGTCGCCCTGCACCACTGGGGCGGATGGTACAGCCAGCACCGGGCAGCGATTGCCGTCGATCAAGGCAAGCTTGGGCGTGATGCTCAAGCCCTCGACCGCGCGCTGCATGGCCAGCATGGTGGCATGGAGAATGTTCAACCGGTCGATTTCATCAACCTCAGCTCGCGCAATGCAAAAGCTCAGGGCTTTTTCGCAGATTTCGTCGAACAACGCTTCGCGCCTGGCTTCGGTGAGCTTCTTGGAGTCGTTCAAGCCGAGGATCGGCCGCCGTGGATCGAGGATCACCGCTGCCGTGACCACCGCACCGCAGAGTGGCCCGCGGCCAACTTCATCGACGCCTGCGACGAGTTCTTCGACCAAGTTGAAATCCAGTCCCAGCTGCATCTAGCGTTGCTCCAACAAGGCCAGCACTGCGTCCGCTGCCTGGTTCGAGGCGTCACGACGGAGGGTGCGGTGAATCTGATCAAAGCTGTCAGTCTGATGCTGGCCATCGGCAAGCAACGGTGCCAGGGTCTGCGCCAGGGCCTCGCTGGTGGCGGCGTCCTGCAGCAGTTCCGGCACCAACATGCGCTGCGCCAACAGATTGGGCAGCGACACGTAGGGGCTTTTGACCATGCGCTTGAGAATCCAGTAGGTCAGCGGCGCCAGGCGATAGGCGACAACCATTGGCCGCTTGTACAGCATCGCTTCCAGCGTAGCGGTACCCGACGCAATCAGCACTGCATCGCAGGCGGCCAGTGCCTGATGCGACTGACCATCGAGCAGAGTCAGCGGCAGGTCGCGACCTGCCAGCATCTGCTCGATCTGCTCACGGCGGGTCTGGTTGGCGCAAGGCAAGACGAACCGCACACCCGGGATCAACTGCTGCAAACGCTCGGCGGCCTCCAGGAACAGCGCACCCAGCCGGCCGACTTCGCCGCCGCGGCTGCCGGGCATCAATGCCACCAGCGGCCCGGCGGGCAGGCCCAGCTCGGCACGAGCGGCTTGACGGTCAGCCTCCAGCGGAATCGTATCGGCCAGCGGATGGCCGACAAAGCGCACCGGTACACCCTGCTCTTCATAGAAGCGCGCCTCGAATGGCAGCAGGGTCAGCATCAGGTCGCAGCCTTCGCGGATCTTCAGCACCCGCTTCTGCCGCCAGGCCCAGACCGACGGGCTGACGTAGTGCACGGTCTTGATGCCGTGCTGGCGCAGTTTCAGTTCGATATTGAGGGTGAAGTCGGGTGCATCGATGCCGATGAACACATCGGGCTTCTCGTCAAGCAGGGTCTCGATCAGCAGTTTGCGTCGCTTGAGCAGCTCACGCAGACGCCCGAGCACCTCAACCAGACCCATCACTGCCAGGCGCTCCATAGGGAAGTAGGACTGCATGCCCTCAGCCTCCATCAACGGGCCGCCGACACCGATAAAGCGCACACCGGGATGGCGCGCCTTGAGTGCGCGCATCAAACCGGAGCCAAGGATATCGCCGCTGGCCTCACCTGCGACCAACGCTACACAAAGCTCACTCATATCAGCGGGTGATGCCGCGAGCGGAGCTCTGGATGGAGGCACGGAACAGCTCGACCTCAGGGTGCAATGCAGCTAACTCCTGCAACTCGTTAATAGCCTCGTCAGCCGTCAGGCCCTGGCGATAGACCATTTTGTAGGCCTTGCGCAGCGCGAGGATGACTTCATCGCTGAATCCACGCCGACGCATGCCTTCGAAGTTCATGCTGCGGGCTTCGGCCGGGCTGCCAAATACAGTGACAAACGCGGGTACATCCTTGCCGATCGCGGTGCCCATGCCCGAAAACGCGTGAGCGCCGATATGGCAGTACTGATGAACCAGGGTGTAACCAGACAGAATTGCCCAGTCGCCCACATGCACATGGCCAGCCAGCGCAGTGTTGTTGACCAGAATGCAATTGTTGCCGATCACGCTGTCATGGCCAATGTGGGCATAGGCCATGATCAAATTGTGATCGCCGAGGGTGGTTTCGGCACGGTCCTGAACGGTCCCGCGGTGAATGGTCACGCCTTCGCGGATCACGTTGTGGTCGCCGATCACCAGACGCGTCGCTTCACCCTTGTACTTGAGGTCAGGGGTGTCTTCGCCAATCGAGGAAAACTGGTAGATACGGTTGTTCTTGCCGATCCGGGTCGGCCCTTTGAGTACCACATGTGGGCCGATTACTGTGCCCTCCCCGATTTCGACATCGGGACCAATGATCGACCAGGGGCCCACCTCGACACCGTCCGCCAGTCTGGCAGAAGGATCGACGATAGCCCGCGGATCAATTGAATTCATAGGGAGCGTTCCGCACAGGTAATCTGCGCCGAGCATACCGGCTTGCCGTCAACCAGGGCACGGCACTCAAACTTCCAGATCATGCTCTTGCGGCTGAGGAACTTGGCTTCGAGGACCAACTGGTCGCCTGGCAACACTGGCTGACGGAAGCGTAGCTTGTCGGAGCCAACAAAGTAGTACAGCGTGCCGTCTGCCGGCTTGGCATCGAGCATCTTGAACCCGAGAATCCCGGCCGCCTGGGCCATGGCTTCGATGATCAGCACGCCTGGCATGATCGGGTGGGCCGGGAAGTGGCCATTGAAGAACGGCTCGTTGATGCTGACATTCTTGTAGGCACGAATGCTCTGGGCCTCGAAGTCCAGCTCCGTGACCCGGTCCACCAGCAGGAACGGGTAACGGTGAGGCAGGTATTCGCGAATCTCGTTGATGTCCATCATTTCGGGGGGAAGCCTGTAGTAAGAATAGGGAGCGCAGGTGCTGACCACACGCTCCTTTAGCAATCCAATAGAGGAGCCAGCTAGCAACGGATCACTCTTGGCTCAGGAAATGGTATCAGCCTTCTGATGTCGGCTGGCCACCTGAGGTCACGGTCTCGAAGCGTTTTTCCATCTGCTGCAGGCGCTTGGCCATATCGTCGAGCTGGCGAATCCGCGCCGCACTTTTGCGCCAATCGCCCAGCGGCTGCATGGCCGTGCCGGAAGAATAGGCACCCGGCTCGGTGATCGAACGGGTAACCATGGTCATGCCGGAGACGAACACGTTGTCGCAGACATCGATATGGCCAACCATGCCGACACCGCCAGCAATGGTGCAATGCTTGCCAATGCGGGTGCTGCCAGAGATGCCGACACACGCGGCCATAGCCGTGTGATCGCCAATCTGCACGTTGTGCGCGATCTGGATCTGGTTGTCGAGCTTGACCCCGTTGCCGATCTGGGTATCCGCCAATGCACCGCGGTCTACCGCAGTATTGACGCCGATCTCGACATCATCACCGATGCTCACACCGCCGATCTGGGCAATCTTGCGCCAGACGCCCTTCTCGTTGGCAAAGCCGAAGCCCTCGCCGCCGATTACCGCACCGGACTGAATCGTCACCCGCGCACCAATGGTCACGTCGTGATACAGCGTGACCCGCGGGGCCAGCCAGCCGCCTTCGCCAATCACACAGCGCGCACCAATGAAGCAGTGCGCACCCACGGTGACATTGGCAGCGATGCGCGCACCGCTCTCGATCACCGCAAACGGCCCAATGCTGGCATCGGCATCGACCTGAGCGTCATCAGCAACCACGGCGCTGGGGTGAATCCCCGCTACAGCCTTGGGCTTTGGATCAAACAGGTGAGAGATGCGCGCGTAAGCCAGATACGGGTCGGCGACGATCAGGGCGTTGCCGGCGAAGCCTTCGGCGTCTGCTGCCTTGAGCAGAACCGCAGAAGCCTGGGAATTGTCCAGGTACTTGCGGTACTGCGGGTTGGCGAGAAAGCTCAATTGCCCGGGACCGGCCTCCTGCAAGGTGGCCAGCCCGGTAATCTGCAGCGCCTCGGGCCCCTTGAGGGTAGCGCCGAGCGCCTCGGCCAATTGGCCGAGCGTCATGGTCACGGTCATATCAACGGGCTTGGTTCATGCGCTCGATGACTTGGCGAGTGATGTCGTACTGCGGTTTGACATCGATCACTGCGCCGCGCTCGAGCACCAGGTCAAAGCCGCCTTTCTTGATCACTTCTTCAACAGCACCGTCCAGCTTCGGCTTGAGCTGCTTGAGCATGTCACGGTCGGCAACGGCCTTGGCTTCGTTGAGTTCCTTGGACTGGAACTGGAAGTCACGGGCTTTTTGCTTGAACTCGAGCTCAAGACGCTCACGCTCTTGCTGCTGCATCTTGTCGCCGCCTTTGAGCAGACGGTCCTGGATGCCTTTGGCGCTGCTTTCCAGGCCCTTGAGCTTGGTCAGTTGCGGGCCGAACTTCTTCTCGGCATCGACGGCGTAACGCTTGGCGGCGTCCGACTCGAGCAGTGCCATCTGATAGTTCAGCACAGCCACTTTCATTTCGGCGAAAGCGGGGGTGGCGACCAGCGCCGCAGCCACGAAGGCCAGTTGGGTCAACTTACGCACGATGCACTCCTGGAGAATCCGTTGTCGTTTAGCACGGGGCCGACCTTAGAAGGTCTGCCCCAGAGAGAATTGGAACACCTGGGTTTCGGCTTCTGCCGGCTTCTTGATCGGCATTGCCAAACTGAAGCTCAACGGGCCCAGCGCAGTGATCCAGGTTACGCCCAGGCCAACCGAACTGGCCATGTCCGAGAAGCCGACCTTGGTGCAATCAGGCTTGGAACCGCAGTTGGTGTCGAACACGTTACCCACGTCCCAGAACACGGAGGTGCGCAGCGAGCGCTGGTCCTTGACGAACGGCAGCGGGAACAGCAACTCGACACCACCCTGCACCAGCACGTTGCCACCGAAGGCCAACGGATCCTGATCGGGGTCAGCCGCGGTACCCGGACGGTTACCCTTGCTCGGCGTACTGCGCGGGCCGAGGGTGTTGTCCTTGAAGCCACGTACCGAGTTGAAACCACCGGCGTAGTAGTTCTCGTAGAACGGCAGACCAGAGGTGCTGCCATAACCGTCACCGTAACCCAGCTCAGTGTGCAGACGCAGGGTGTAATCGTTGGACAGCGGCTTGAACAGCTGGCCACGGTAGTCCAGTTTGTAGAACGACAGGTCGCTGCCCGGCACGGTGCTTTCCAGGGTCAGGCTCTGGGAATGACCACGGGTAGCCAGTACACCTTTGTTCAGGGTCGATTCGGACCAGCCGACAGACGCCTTGAAGTTAAGGAAGTTGTCGCCCTCTTTGTCGACGAAGTCGAAGATCTCGTCAACGGTGTAGCGACCGGTCTTCAGCTTGTCCTGCTGCACGCTCAGGCCGTAGGTCAGACGCGATGTCTCGCTGATCGGGTAACCGACGCTGACACCGGCACCCAGGCTGTCTACTGCATAGCTGGCCACGTCGACGTCGAGGTCGTCGTAGTCGGTGCTGCGGTAGAAGGCGTTGTAACCCAGGCTGACGCCATCGGCAGTCCAGTAGGGGTCAACGAAGCCAAAGTTGTAGCGGGTCTGGTATTCGCTGCGGGTCAGGCCGATCGAAACCTTGTTACCGGTACCGAGGAAGTTGGTCTGGCTGATCGAACCACCGAGGATCAGGCCGGCGCTCTGGGCGAAACCGACGCTGGCGGTGATCGAACCGGAGGCCTGCTCTTCAACGCTGTAGTTGACGTCGACCTGGTCATCGGTACCCGGCACAGGCGGGGTCTCGACGTTGACTTCCTTGAAGAAGCCCAGACGCTCAAGGCGAGTCTTGGACTGGTCGATCAGGTAGGTCGAAGCCCAGCCGCCTTCCATCTGGCGCATTTCGCGACGCAGCACTTCATCTTCGGTCTTGGTGTTGCCGCGGTAGTTGATGCGGTTGACGTAGGCACGCTTGCCCGGATCGACCACGAACATGATGTCGACGGTGTGGTCTTCATCGTGCGCCTGCGGCACGCCGTTGACGTTGGCGAAGGTATAGCCTTCGTTACCCAGACGACGGGTGATCAGGTCGGACGTGGTGGTCATCACTTTGCGCGAGAAGACCTGGCCTGGCTGCACCAGCAGCAGCGACTGGACCTGGTCTTCCGGAACCTTGAGGTCACCGGACAGCTTCACGTCACGAACGGTGTACTTCTCACCTTCATTGATGTTGACGGTGATGTAGACGTGCTTCTTGTCCGGGGTGATCGACACCTGGGTAGAAGCGATGTCCATGTTGATGTAGCCGCGGTCCAGGTAGTAGGAGCGCAGACGCTCGAGGTCACCGGAGAGTTTTTCGCGGGCATACTTGTCGTCGTTCTTGAAGAACGACAACCAGTTGGTGGTTTTCAGCTCGAACAGCTGGCCGAGCTCGTCATCATCGAACACGGTGTTGCCCACCACGTTGATGTGCTGGATCGCGGCAACCGTGCCTTCGTTGATGTTGATCTTCAGGCCAACCCGGTTACGCGGCTGTGGCACGACTTCAGCTTCGACCTCGGCCGAGTAGCGGCCCTGGGCCACGTACTGACGTTGCAGTTCGTTACGCACACCCTCGAGGGTGGCGCGCTGGAAGATCTCGCCTTCGGCCAGACCAGACTGCTTTAGACCTTTCATCAGGTCTTCAGTGCTGATCGCCTTGTTGCCTTCGATCTCGATGCTGGCTACCGACGGACGCTCGACCACATTGATGATCAAGACGTTGCCGTCGCGGCTCAGCTGGATATCCTGGAAGAAGCCAGTCTTGAACAGCGAGCGGGTGGAATCCACCAGGCGACGGTCGTCAGCCTGATCGCCCACGTTCAGAGGCAGTGCGCCGAACACGCTGCCGGCGGAAACCCGCTGCAGGCCGTTGACGCGGATATCGGAGATGGTGAAGGACTCAGCGTGAACTTCAGCGATCATCAGTGCGGAGAGGACCGCAGTTAGCAGCAGACGTTTCATGAAGTCCTTTTATTCCAACTGGCAATAAACAACCCGCCGCAAAAAGGCGGCAGGTTTGCAATTGAGCGAAGCTTTATAGTCGACCCAGATCGTTGATCAGGGCGAGCAACATCACCCCTATGACCAAACTTATACCGATCTGGACCCCCCAACCTTGCACCCGATCCGACAGCGGACGGCCGCGTGCCAACTCGATCAGGTAGAACAACAGATGCCCCCCATCCAGTACTGGAATGGGCAGCAGGTTCAGAACCCCCAGGCTTATGCTCAGGTAGGCCAGGAAATTCAGGAAATCCCCAACGCCCGACTGGGCTGAAGCGCCCGCCACTTTAGCAATGGTTATCGGTCCGCTCAAGTTTTTTACCGAGAGCTCGCCGAACAGCATTTTCTTCAACGACTCAAGGGTCAGAATGCTCATGTTCCAGGTCCGCGTCAGGCCTTCGCCCATCGCGGCCAGCGGCCCATAGCTGACTTCGCGCAGCATCGTCGCCGGCCATTCGCCACCTTTGACCCCTGCCCCGAGGTAACCACCGGAGGCCTGGCCTTCGCCTTTGCGCGCCAGGGTTACCGCAACATCCAGCACTGCAGCATCGCGCTCGATCCGCAGCTGCACCTTGGCCTCTGGGCGGGCACGCACGCTATCGACCACTTGTTGCCAGTCGTTGAGGGCAATGCCATCCAGGCTCAGCAGCTTGTCACCGGTTTTCAGCCCCGCTGCCGCCGCCGGCCCGTTCGGGTCGATTTCGGCCAGTACCGGGGCAATCACCGGGCGCCACGGGCGCAGACCCAGCGACTGGATCGGGTCGGGTTCATCCGCCCCGCGCAGCCACTGGTTCAAGTTGATCTCGTGTTGCCTCTCGGCAGTGCTGCCCTCGGCCAGCACACCCACGCGCAGGGTGCCGCTCTCGCCAAGGCGGCGCACCAGTTGCAGGTTGACCGCAGACCAGCCATTGGTCGCCTTGCCGTCCACCGAGACGATTTCCTGGCCAGCAGCGAGGCCGGCACTGGCGGCCAGGCTACCCGCCTCGACCGCACCGATGACCGGCCGTACCTGCTGGGTGCCAAGCATGGCCAGCAGCCAGAAGAACACGATTGCCAGGAGGAAGTTGGCGATCGGCCCCGCGGCGACAATGGCGATGCGCTGGCCGACCGGCTTGCGATTGAACGACTGCTCGATCAGCGCCGGCGGCACTTCGCCCTCGCGTTCGTCGAGCATCTTCACGTAACCGCCCAGCGGAATGGCCGCAACCACGAATTCCGTGCCATGCCGGTCGTGCCAGCGCAGCAGCGGGGTGCCGAAGCCTACCGAGAAACGCAGCACCTTGACCCCGCAACGGCGCGCAACCCAGAAATGACCAAATTCGTGGAAGGTGACCAGCACGCCCAACGCAACCAGGGTACCGATGATCATGTAGAGCGCAGTCATATCCATCTCCGAAAGACGTTCAGGACAACCCTGGAGCGAGCACGCATCAGCGGCCGTTCCGCCGCAGCCATTCCCGGGACAGCTCCCGCGCGCGCTGGTCGGCAGCAAACACCGCATCCAGCGACGTCAGTGGCACAACTGGCTCCTGTTCGAGCACCTGCTCGATCATACCCGCGATCTCCGGGAAGCGGATACGCCGCTGCAAGAATGCCTCAACTGCCACTTCATTGGCCGCATTGAGTACCGCAGGTGCGCTGTGGCCGGCTTCTGCCGCCTGACGCGCCAGACGCAGGCAGGGGAAGCGTTGCGGATCGGGCGCCTGAAAATCCAGCCGGGCGATGGCAAACAGGTCAAGCGGGGCAACGCCGGAGTCGATCCGCTCTGGCCAGGCCAGCGCATTGGCAATCGGCGTGCGCATGTCCGGATTACCCAATTGGGCGAGCACCGAACCATCGACGTAATCCACCAATGAGTGGATCACGCTTTGCGGATGCACCACGACTTCGACCTGAGCTGGAGCAGCATCGAACAGCCAGCAAGCCTCGATCAGCTCGAGGCCCTTGTTCATCATGCTCGCCGAGTCGACCGAAATCTTGCGCCCCATCGACCAGTTGGGATGGGCACAGGCCTGCTCGGGCGTGACTGCTTCAAGCTGCGCCGATGGCGTTTCGCGGAACGGCCCGCCGGAGGCCGTCAGCAAGATGCGGCGCACGCCAACTGCACCCAGACCACGCGCATAATCGCCGGGCAAACATTGGAAAATGGCATTGTGCTCGCTGTCGATCGGCAGCAACACCGCGCCACTGCGCCGTACTGCGTCCATGAACAACGCGCCGGACATAACCAGCGCTTCCTTGTTGGCGAGCAGAACCTTCTTGCCGGCCTCAACCGCCGCCAGGGTTGGACGCAAGCCAGCAGCACCGACGATCGCAGCCATTACCGCGTCGACTTCGCTGGCTGCAGCCACCTGACAAAGGCCGGCCTCGCCTTCGAGCACCTCGGTAGCACTGCCCGCCGCCGCCAGATCCGCACGCAGGCGCAGCGCAGCGTCAGCGCTTGGTACCACAGCAAACGCTGGGCTATGGCGCAAACACAGCGCCAGCAGCTGCTCGACCTGGGAATAACCGCTGAGAGCAAATACTTGGTAGCGCTCTGGGTGACGGCCAATCACGTCAAGCGTGCTCAGACCAATCGAACCGGTAGCGCCAAGCACCGTGATCCGTTGCCTACGGCTCACATGACACCCCATTCAGCGGCCCACAGCAGCACGGCGAACATCGGGATGGCAGCGGTCAGGCTGTCGATGCGGTCAAGCACACCGCCATGGCCCGGCAGCAGGTTGCTGCTGTCCTTGATGCCTTCGCGGCGTTTGAACATGCTTTCAGTGAGGTCACCCACCACCGAAGCCATCACCACCACTACCGCACCCAGCAGGCCCAGCAGCAGTTGGCCGATGCTCCAGTCACGCACCAGGCCTACGCCCAAGGCGATCAGCAGGCTGACGCCAAGGCCGCCATACACGCCTTCCCAGCTCTTGCCGGGGCTGACGTGAGGGGCCAGCTTGCGCTTGCCGAACGCGCGACCGGAGAAGTACGCACCGATGTCGGCAGACCACACCAGCACCATCACCGAGAGAATCAGGAAGTTACCCAGCGGCCAGTGCTTGAGCAACACCAGGCCTTGCCAGGCCGGCAGCAGCACCAGCAAGCCGATCAGCAGGCGGCAGGCGGCACTCGACCACAGTTCGCTACTGCGCGGGTAGGTCAGCACCAGCCAGGTCGCCAACCCCCACCAGATCACCGCTGCGCCGAGCACCCAAGGCGCCAGTTCGGGCAACAGGTACAGCAGCATCAACGCCGCAGCCACCACAGCGGCATAAGCGATGCGCATTGATTGAGCCATCAAGCCGGCCAGACGCGCCCATTCCCAGGCGCCCAAGGTGACCACACAGCCGATGAACAGGGCGAAGTCGCCGCCCTGCAGAAGAAAGAATCCAGCCAGTGCAATCGGCAGCAGGATCAGCGCAGTAATGATGCGTTGTTTAAGCATTAAGCACGAGCTCCAGCCTCGACCTGCTCGCTGGTTTTCCCAAAGCGGCGTTGGCGCGAAGCGAAATCGGCCAGCGCGGTACGCATGGCCTCGTGTTTGAAGTCCGGCCAGAACAGGTCGGAGAAATACAGCTCGGCGTAAGCCAGCTGCCACAGCAGGAAGTTGCTGATGCGATGCTCGCCGCCGGTACGAATACACAAGTCAGGCAGCGGCAGGTCGCCGGTCGACAGACAGGCCTGCAGCAACCCCGGAGTGATGTCGTCCGGGCGCAGATGCCCAGCCTGAACCTCACGGGCCAGCCGTTGCGCTGCCTGGGCGATATCCCACTGACCACCATAATTGGCAGCGACCTGCAGGATGAAGCGATTGCTGCCGGCGGTTGCCGCTTCGGCCTCGCGCATGGCGGCCTGCAGCTCCGGATGAAAGCGGCTGCGATCACCGATGATGCGCAGGCTGATGTTATTGTCATTGAGGCGCCGGGCCTCGCGGCGCAAGGCTGTGAAAAACAACTCCATCAACGCGCCGACCTCATCGGCCGGGCGCTGCCAGTTTTCACTGGAGAATGCGAACAGGGTCAGGACTTCGACACCCGCCTCGGCACATACCTCAATCACCGCGCGCACAGCATCCACGCCAGCTTTATGCCCGGCAACACCGGGCAGCAGACGCTTCTTCGCCCAGCGATTGTTGCCGTCCATGATGATCGCGACGTGGCGCGGCACCCCTGACGGCGCCGCTTGCTTGGTCTTTTCCATGAAGAGAAACCTGGCCTCAGACGGCCATCAGGTCCTTTTCCTTCGCCTTCACGGCAGTTTCGATATCCGCGACGAACTTGTCGGTCAGCTTCTGGATGTCATCAGCCGCACGACGCTCTTCGTCTTCGCTGATTTCCTTTTCTTTGACCAGGTCCTTGAGCTGGCTGAGCGCATCACGACGGATGTTGCGCACGGCGACACGGCCATCTTCAGCAGCTTCACGGGCCTGCTTGGTGAAGCCCTTGCGGGTTTCTTCGGTAAGCGCTGGCATGGTGATCAGCAGCAGCTCGCCCAGGTTGGTCGGGTTCAGGTTGAGGCCTGCGCTACCGATAGCCTTGTCGACCGCGCTGAGCATGTTGCGCTCGAAAGCAACGACCTGCAGGGTGCGCGAATCCTTGACTGTGATGCTGGCCACTTGCTTGATCGGCGTATCCGCGCCGTAGTACGGCACCATCACGCCTTCGAGAATGCTTGGGTGAGCAACACCGGTGCGGATGCGGCTGAACGCATGCTGGAGCGATTCCAGCGACTTGGTCATACGTTCCTGAGCATCTTTCTTGATTTCGTTGATCATGCTTGGCCTTCCTCGATCAAAGTACCTTCAGCGCCACCCACCACGATATTCAGCAGGGCGCCAGGCTTGTTCATGTTGAATACACGCAATGGCATCTTGTGGTCGCGGCACAGACAGATTGCGGTCAGGTCCATCACACCCAGCTTGCGATCCAGAACCTCATCATAGGTGAGGCGATCGAACTTCTCGGCGTGCGGGTCCTTGAATGGATCGGCAGTGTACACACCGTCGACCTTGGTCGCCTTCAGCACCACATCTGCATCGATTTCGATGCCGCGCAGGCAGGCTGCGGAGTCGGTGGTGAAGAACGGGTTGCCGGTACCGGCGGAGAAAATTACCACATCCCCGGAGTTGAGGTGGCGAATAGCTTTGCGACGATCGTAATGGTCGGTGACGCCGACCATGGAGATGGCCGACATGACCAGTGCCGGGATGTTCGAACGCTCAAGGGCGTCGCGCATGGCCAGGCCATTCATCACCGTGGCGAGCATGCCCATGTGGTCGCCGGTAACCCGATCCATGCCGGCGGCGCTGAGCGCTGCACCGCGGAACAGGTTGCCGCCGCCGATGACCAGACCCACCTGGACACCGATGCCGACCAGCTGACCCACTTCGAGGGCCATGCGGTCCAACACTTTCGGGTCGATCCCGAACTCTTCCGAGCCCATCAGGGCCTCGCCGCTAAGTTTGAGCAAAATGCGTTTATAGCGAGGTTGGCGACCACTCACCTGCTGAGCCATTGCGAGTCTCTCCTGCGGCGTTTTTAAGAAAATTCTGCGCGGGCTGGGTTACAGCCAGCTAACTGTAGCGTGGCGCTGCTTCAGCGCCAGCGGTACCAGGCCGGATAAACCTGGTGCCGGTTTGACAAAGAGGCTGCGCGCGTGAGCGGGCAGCCTCTTTGGGGCGACAGACGAGG
This sequence comes from Pseudomonas shirazensis, assembly GCF_014268785.2. Classification (GTDB taxonomy): domain Bacteria; phylum Pseudomonadota; class Gammaproteobacteria; order Pseudomonadales; family Pseudomonadaceae; genus Aquipseudomonas; species Aquipseudomonas shirazensis. Next base: position 69,196 of record NZ_JABWRD020000002.1, read on the forward strand.
CTGTCTTACTGCTTGGCAGCAGCCAGCTGGGCGGCAACTTCTTCAGCGAAGTTGTCGACCGGCTTCTCGATGCCTTCGCCTACTTTGAAGTAGGTGAAGGAAACGATTTCAGCACCGGCCTTCTTGGCCAGTTCGCCGACTTTGATCTCCGGGTTCATGACGAAAGCTTGCTCTTTCAGCGAGGCTTCGGCTTTGAACTTGGTGATACGACCGTTGATCATGTTCTCAACGATGTTTTCCGGCTTGCCGGCGATCTTGTCAGCGTTCAGCTGCAGGAAGACAGCCTTCTCGCGCTCGATGGCCTCGGCGGAGATTTCCGACGAATCGAGGAACTCAGGGTTCGACGCAGCAACGTGCATGGCGATTTCTTTGGCCAGCTGAACATCGCCGCCCTTCAGAACAACCGCAACACCGATCTTGTTGCCGTGCAGGTAGGCACCAACAACGTCACCCTCAACGCGCACCAGGCGACGGATGTTGACGTTCTCACCAACCTTGGCGACCAGTGCTTCACGCGCCGATTCGCGCGCAGCGATCAGCGGGGCAGCGTCGGTCAGCTTGTCGTTGAAAGCCTGTTCCACGCTTTCAGCAACGAAGTTTTTGAAGTCATCTTGCAGAGCCAGGAAGTCGGTCTGCGAGTTCACTTCCAGCAGGACGGCGGACTTGTCGTCGGCCTTGATGGCGATAGCGCCTTCAGCGGCAACGTTGCCAGCCTTTTTGGCGGCCTTGATGGCGCCGGAGGCACGCATGTCGTCAATGGCTTTTTCGATATCGCCGTCAGCCTTTTCCAGGGCTTTCTTGCAATCCATCATGCCTTCGCCGGTACGCTCGCGCAGTTCTTTGACCAGCGCTGCAGTAATTGCTGCCATTTCAAAATCCTCTTGGAAAGTTTTTCAACCATTCCACCCGCTCTTCACGGGCGTTCAATTCTGCTAATCCACTGTCTTGTTGCCAGCAGGAGGTCATCATGCGGCGGTATTGCTGACAGGAGGATTTCAGGTGGCAAAAAGGGGGCCAAGCCCCCTTTTCGCGTGCCAAGTAGACGCCAGGCGTCAATTACTCAGCAGCTGGTGCCGCCGCTTCTTCAACATAGACTTCGGTGCCGCCAGCAACATGGTTGCGGCCGCGGATGATAGCGTCAGCCATCGAAGCCATGTACAGCTCGATTGCGCGGATGGCGTCATCGTTGCCTGGGATGATGTAATCAACACCTTCCGGGCTGCTGTTGGTATCGACAACGCCGATAACCGGGATGCCCAGCTTGTTGGCTTCGGTGATCGCGATGCGCTCGTGATCAACGTCGATGACGAACAGTGCGTCAGGCAGACCGCCCATGTCCTTGATACCACCCAGGCTGCGGTCCAGTTTCTCCAGATCGCGCGAACGCATCAGAGCTTCTTTCTTGGTCAGCTTGGCGAAGGTACCGTCTTCAGCCTGGACTTCAAGATCACGCAGACGCTTGATCGAAGCGCGGATGGTCTTGTAGTTGGTCAGCATGCCGCCCAACCAGCGGTGGTCGACGTATGGCGAACCACTGCGAGCAGCGTGCTCGGCGACCAGTTTGCCGGCGGAACGCTTGGTGCCGACGAACAGGATCTTGTTTTTGCCCTGGGCCAGGCGCTCGACGAACGACAGAGCGTCGTTGAACATCGGCAGGGTTTTTTCCAGGTTGATGATGTGAATCTTGTTACGCGCGCCGAAAATGTATTTACCCATTTTCGGGTTCCAGTAACGGGTCTGGTGACCGAAGTGCACACCGGCCTTCAGCATATCGCGCATATTGACTTGGGACATGATTGTTCCTTGATAAGTCGGGTTGGGCCTCCACGTATCCCAATGACCAACCCACGTCGCCGAAGCGGTCGGGGCACCCAGGTCATCGTGTCGACACGTGTGTGGGTTAAGGCAGTCGAGGTCGTCCCCGAAAGCGGCGCACTTTATACCACAGACTCGGCGCTGACGGAACTGCAATCCTATCGCGTCCGTCAGTGCTTTTTGCAGCGGGCCCGCAATCGCGCCAAAATGCCTCATATAGAGAGCCGCCAGCGGGCCTTTCTGCCGACAGATGGGCGCCTCGCTCTGGTAGAATCCGGCCTTTCCCGTTTGTTCGCGCCCTGCACGGCGCCGTAGAGAGCCTGTCAATGACCGTTACCATCAAGACTGCAGAAGACATCGAAAAGATGCGCATCGCCGGCCGCCTGGCCGCTGAAGTACTGGAGATGATCGAGCCACACGTCAAGCCCGGCGTTACCACCGAAGCGCTCGACCGCCTGTGCCACGACTACATCGTCAACATTCAGCAGGCCATCCCGGCCCCGCTCAACTATAAAGGCTACCCGAAGTCGATCTGCACCTCGATCAATCACGTGGTCTGCCATGGCATCCCCAACGACAAGCCATTGAAGGATGGCGACACGCTGAACATCGACGTGACCGTGATCAAGGACGGCTACCATGGCGATACCAGCCGCATGTTCCATGTCGGCACCGTGCCGGTGTGGGCCGAGCGCCTGTCCAAGGTCACCCAGGAATGCATGTACAAGGCAATCGAGCTGGTCAAGCCGGGCTGCCGCCTGGGCGACATCGGCGAAGTGATCCAGAAGCACGCCGAGAAGAACGGTTTTTCGGTGGTGCGCGAGTTCTGCGGTCACGGCATCGGCAAGGTTTTCCATGAAGAACCGCAGATCCTGCACTACGGCCGAGCCGGCACTGGCATGGAGCTCAAGGAAGGCATGACCTTCACCATCGAGCCGATGATCAACCAGGGCAAGGCCGACACCAAGGTACTGGGCGACGGCTGGACGGCCATCACCAAGGACCGCAAGCTGTCGGCGCAGTGGGAGCACACCCTGGTGGTTACCGCGACCGGTTACGAGATCTTCACCCTGCGCAAAGACGACACCATCCCCCGCACGTCGGCCTAACACTTTCAGGAAAGCGACTCGATGCCCCAGGTGGATCCCGAGCTGTTCGACCGCGGCCAGTTCCAGGCGGAACTGGCGCTCAAGGCAAGCCCCATCGCAGCCTTCAAGAAGGCTATCCGCCTGGCCCGCGAGGTACTCGATCGGCGCTTTCGCGAAGGCCGTGACATCCGCCGGCTGATCGAAGATCGCGCCTGGTTCGTCGACAACATCCTGCAACAGGCCTGGAGCCAGTTCGACTGGCAACCACCCGAAACGATCGCCCTGATCGCAGTGGGCGGCTATGGCCGCGGCGAACTGCACCCGTACTCGGACATCGACCTGCTGATTCTGCTCGACGGCGCCCAGCACGAGCAGTATCGCGACGCCATCGAACAGCTACTGACCCTGCTCTGGGACATCGGCCTTGAAGTCGGCCAGAGCGTGCGCAGTGTCGACGAGTGCGTCGAGCAGGCCCGCGCCGACCTGACGGTGATCACCAACCTGATGGAAAGCCGCACCATTTGCGGCCCCGAAGCCCTGCGTCAGCGCATGCTCGAGGCCACCAGTACCTCGCACTTGTGGCCGAGCAAGGAGTTCTTCCTGGCCAAGCGCGCCGAACTCAAGGCCCGCCACCACAAGTACAACGACACCGAATACAACCTCGAACCCAACGTCAAGGGATCGCCCGGCGGCCTGCGTGATATCCAGACCGTGCTTTGGGTCGCGCGCCGCCAGTACGGCACCTTGAACCTGCACGCCCTGGCCGGCGAAGGCTTTTTGCTGGAGAGCGAAAACGAACTGTTGGCATCGTCCCAGGCCTTTGTCTGGCGGGTGCGCTATGCCCTGCACATGCTCGCCGGCCGCGCCGAAGACCGCCTGCTGTTCGATCACCAGCGCAGCATCGCCGCCTTGCTCGGCTTCAGCGACGAAAATCCCAAGCGTGCCATCGAGCAGTTCATGCAGCAGTACTATCGGGTGGTGATGAGCATCAGCCAGCTCTGCGACCTGATCATCCAGCATTTCGAAGAAGTGATTCTGGCGGACGAAGACAGCGGCACCACCCAGCCGCTCAACGCCCGCTTCCGGCTGCATGATGGCTACATCGAGGCCGCCCATCAGAACGTGTTCAAGCGCACCCCGTTTGCCATGCTCGAGATGTTCGTGCTGATGGCCCAGCACCCCGAAATCAAGGGCGTGCGCGCCGATACCGTGCGCATGCTGCGCGCCCATCGGCACTTGATCGACGATGACTTTCGCAACGATATCCGCAACACCAGCCTGTTCATCGAGCTGTTCAAGTGCGAGATCGGCATCCACAGAAACCTGCGCCGGATGAACCGCTACGGCATTCTTGGCCGTTACCTGCCCGAGTTCGGCCTGATCGTCGGGCAGATGCAGCATGACCTGTTCCACATCTATACGGTCGATGCGCATACGCTCAACCTAATCAAGCACCTGCGCAAATTGCAGTACACCCCGGTATCAGAGAAATTCCCGCTGGCCAGCAAGCTCATGGGCCGTCTGCCCAAACCCGAGCTGATCTACCTGGCCGGGCTCTATCACGACATCGGCAAGGGCCGTCAGGGCGACCACTCCGAGCTCGGCGCAGTCGATGCGCAGGCGTTCGGCGAACGCCACCAGCTGCCAACCTGGGACACTCGGCTGATCGTCTGGCTGGTGCGCAACCACCTGATGATGTCGACCACGGCCCAGCGCAAGGACCTCTCCGACCCGCAGGTGATCAATGATTTTGCCCTGCACGTCGGCGATGAAACGCGCCTCGACTATCTCTACGTACTGACCGTTGCCGACATCAACGCGACCAACCCGACGCTGTGGAACTCCTGGCGCGCCAGCCTGCTGCGCCAGCTTTACAGCGAGACCAAGCGTGCCCTGCGCCGCGGCCTGGAAAACCCGCTAGACCGCGAAGAGCAGATCCGCCAGACACAAAGCGCTGCGCTGGACATCCTGATCCGCGAAGGCACCGACCCGGACGACGTCGAGCAGCTCTGGTCGCAACTGGGTGACGACTACTTCCTCAAGCACACCGCCGCCGACGTCGCCTGGCACAGCGATGCAATCCTGCAGCAGCCGGCTGACGGCGGCCCGCTGGTGCTGATCAAGGAAACCACCCAGCGCGAATTCGAAGGTGGCACGCAGATCTTCATCTATGCGCCCGACCAGCACGACTTCTTTGCCGTGACAGTGGCGGCGATGTCGCAGCTGAACCTGAACATCCACGACGCGCGCATCATCACTTCGAGCAGCCAGTTCACCCTCGACACCTACATCGTGCTGGACAACGACGGCGGCTCGATCGGCGACAATCCGCAGCGGGTCAAGCAGATTCGCGACGGTTTGACCGAAGCCTTGCGCAACCCGGAAGACTACCCGACCATCATCCAGCGGCGAGTCCCGCGTCAGCTCAAGCACTTCACCTTTGCGCCGCAGGTGACCATCCTCAATGATGCCCAGCGCGCGGTGACCATTCTCGAGATCACGGCTCCCGACCGGCCTGGCCTGCTGGCACGGATCGGGCGGATCTTCCTCGAGTTCGACCTGTCGCTGCAAAACGCCAAGATCGCCACTCTCGGCGAGCGGGTCGAAGACGTGTTCTTCATTACCGACGCCAACAACCAGCCGCTGTCCGACCCGCAACTGTGCAGCCGCCTGCAAGAAGCGCTGGTCCAGCAGTTGCAGCCCAGCCAAGGCAGCGACAACAGCCCTGCCCGCCTGACTATCTAGATGATTGACGAGACCTCGTGCCGATGAACCAAGCCATGACCCAGCTGCAGCCCTACCCGTTCGAGAAGCTGCGCGCCCTGCTCGGCAGCGTGCAGCCCGCCGCTGACAAACGTGCCATTGCCCTGTCGATCGGCGAACCCAAGCACGAGTCGCCGGCCTTTGTAGCCAAGGCCCTGGCAGACAACCTTGACAAGCTGGCGGTGTATCCAAGCACGCTGGGCTTGCCGGCCCTGCGCCAGGCGATTGGCCAGTGGTGCCAGCGCCGCTTCAATGTGCCCGGCGGCTGGCTTGACGCTGACCGTCACATCCTGCCGGTCAACGGTACCCGCGAGGCCCTGTTTGCATTCACCCAGGCGGTGGTCAACCGCGCCGACGATGGCCTGGTGATCAGCCCCAACCCGTTCTACCAGATCTACGAAGGTGCAGCGCTGCTGGCCGGTGCCACCCCGCACTACCTGCCGTGCCTGGAAGACAACGGTTTCAACCCTGACTTCGACGCAGTGTCGGCCGAGACCTGGCAACGCTGCCAGATCCTGTTCCTGTGCTCGCCAGGCAACCCGACCGGCGCGCTGGTGCCGCTGGACACGCTGAAAAAGCTGATCGCCCTGGCCGACGAGCATGACTTCGTGATTGCCTCCGACGAATGCTACAGCGAGCTGTACTTCGACGAAGAAAACCCGCCGCCGGGCCTGCTCACCGCCTGCGCCGAGCTGGGTCGCAGCGACTTCAAGCGCTGCGTGGTGTTCCACAGCCTGTCCAAGCGCTCCAACCTGCCCGGCCTGCGCTCAGGCTTTGTCGCGGGCGATGCGCAGATCATCAAGCCGTTTTTGCTGTACCGCACCTATCACGGCTGCGCCATGCCCGTACAAACCCAGCTGGCCAGCGTGGCCGCCTGGCAGGACGAAACCCACGTGCGGGCCAACCGCGACCAGTACCGGGCCAAGTACGACGCCGTGCTGGAGATTCTCCAGCCCGTTATGAACGTGCAGCGGCCCGACGGCAGCTTCTACCTGTGGGCCAAGGTGCCGGGTTGCGATGCTGACTTCACACGCGATCTGTTCGAAGCTGAACATGTCACCGTGGTGCCGGGTTCATACCTGTCCCGCGAAGTCGACGGCGTCAACCCAGGCGCAGGCCGTGTGCGCATGGCCTTGGTCGCACCATTGGATGAGTGCATCGAGGCGGCGTCGCGTATCCAGCGCTTCCTTGAACGCCGCTGAGCCAGTTACAAGCTGATATATGTAAGGCACAGCTGCATAGCCGATCGGCGAAGCTCGTGGTCCATCAATTGACCAGGAGCTTTCCCGATGATCATCGATTCCCGGCCTTGTTGCCGCAACCGCATCCCAGAGCAGCTCTCCTACGACCTGGCGATCGCCGAAAACCCACGCAACAGAGGCGTAAGTAGTGGCGGGCGACACAAACGCGGCCTCGTCAAACACACGCACTTGTGGGAGCCGGGCCGCACGCTGTGGATCTCTTTCATGGGCTCACCTGATCGAAGCCTGAAAATGGCAATTTTCGAGCTGGCGAGCCAGTGGACTGACCTGTCCGAGGCGAATCTGGAATTGGATCTGGCCGAAGACAACGATGCCAATGCCCAGATCAGGGTTCTGACCGGCAAGGATGTCCTGCACAATGAATCAGACTTCGGCACCGATGCGCTGGCCCATACCGATGAGACCATGTGCCTGAACGTCGCTCCCGGCGAAGAGTGGTTTGAATGTACAGTGCTGCATGAGTTCGGCCACGCCCTCGGACTACAGCACGAACACACCCACCCTGATGCCAATATCCCGTGGAACGAACAGGCGCTCATCGCCACGCTCCAAGGCGCTGGCTGGACTGCACAGGATGTGTACCAGCAGTATCTGGAGGTGCAGACTGATACAGCCATGATAAAAACCGCTTACGACCCGTTGTCGATCATGCATTATGCCGTCGCGCAATGGCAGACCATTGGCGATTTTGAAATCGCACGCAACCACCAGCTCAGCGAAAAGGACCTTGAGCTGATGCGCCTGGCCTACCCGCACGACTGAACCTAGCGAACCTGTCCAAGGTTGGCCTCGCTCATGTCCAGATCGCCCAGCACCTGGCGCACGACCTCATCACCTACCAGGTGCTGGCGATGCAGGCTATAGAGTTCCAGGCGCTGGGCACGCAGCGCACGCAAACGCAGGCGCCGCTCGAGCAAGTCCATCTGGTGCGCCAGCTCACGGGCTTCGGCGCTGTCATTGTAGCTGGCCAGTTCATCGCGATACTCGGCCATCAGCCGCGCCTTGAGCTCGACCGCCAAGGTTGCCTGAGCCGCATCCTGAGCAGCGTTGGCATCGACCACCTCCTCGGCTTCGAGGGCATGGATCGCTGCCTCTGCGGTAAGCCGCCACGCCTCCCGCACTTCCTGCTGCAAGCGCTCATCCGGGCTCTGGGTAATGCCGCGCAAGAGCAGCGGCAAAGCAATGCATGCACTGAGCAACGACAACAGAATCACCCCGGCGGCAATAAAGATCAGCAAGTCGCGTTGCGGGAACGCCTCCCCGGCACCGATCAACAACGGCACCGACATCACGCCCGCCAAGGTCACCGCACCGCGCACGCCGCCCAAGGTCAACAGCCAGCAGGAACGTGCAGTCGGCAGCAACACCAGTTCAGGCTTGCCGCGCCAGCGGCGTACCACGCCAATCGCCCGCCAGATGCTCTGTACCCAGATGAACCGGAGCACGATCAGCGCCGCAAAGATCGCCAGCACTTCCAGGCAGCGGAAGGCGAGCGCCGGCCACAGCGATGTTTCGTGGCTGACCACTGCCTTGATGATGTCCGGCAACTGCAGGCCCAGCAGCAAGAAGATCAAACCGTTGAAGGCGAACTCAAGCAAAGACCAGACGCTGCGATTGAGTAGCCGAGTGCTGGTCTGGCGCGGCAGCAGATCCAGCCAGCTCTGCATCATGCCTGCGGCTACCGCCGAAAGGATGCCCGACACACCAAGACGCTCGGCCAGCACATAGGCCGCGAACGGCAGCAACAGCATGAACACCACATGGGTAGCCGGATCATCCCAGCCGCGGGTGATCATCCACGCGCGTAGCCGCCCGACCAGCCAGCTCAACGCCACGCCAACGGCCAGCCCTCCCAAGGCCACCAGTACGAACGACAAGCTCGCGTCGGTGAGCGAAAACACCCCGGTAATGGCCGCTGCCAGGGCGAACTTGAAGGTCACCAGGCCCGAGGCATCATTGAGCAAGGCTTCGCCCTGAAGCATGTGCATCAACGGCGTCGGCAGTCGGTCCTGGGCAATGGCCGAGACGGCCACTGCATCGGTCGGCGACAGCACGGCGGCGAGGGCAAACGCCACCGGCAGCGGAATGCTCGGCAGCAGCCAATGAATGAAGTAACCGGCGCCGACCACGGTAAACAGCACCAGCCCCACGGCCAGGGCGATGACCGGGCCGCGCATGCGCCACAGCTCCCGCTTGGGGATACGCCAGCCATCGGCGAACAGCAGCGGCGGCAGGAACAGAAACAGGAACAGCTCCGGCTCCAATGCCACATGCAAGCCCAGGCTGGGCCACGCCAATAATGCGCCTGCTGCGATCTGTACCAACGGCAACGGCAGCGGGATCAAGCGCCCGACCAGCTTGGACACGCTTACCAGCGTCAGCAGGATGAGGACGGTATAGGCTGACTGCATCGGTAAAAAATCCTGTCAAATTGGAGAAACGCTCACAGCGCTAGGACCGCAATTGAAACAATATGTTAGCGGGGAGTTAAGGCCATCTGCCGCTGCACAATAGTCGCAGGCTGCCGCAGAATATGTAACAGCATGCTACTCAACGCGCTTAACCGCAGGCATTCGGCAGCCAGCCGTGGCGCCAGCCCCAGCGATGTCGCATAATCCGCCGACTAAACAACGGGAGATATTGGGGAGGTTTTGGGTGAACCCGCCGGACCCTTTGAATTCAATGGCTTACACTCTCTACGGCATCAAGGCCTGCGACACCATGAAAAAGGCCCGTAGCTGGCTTGAAGAACACGCCATCGACTACGCCTTTCATGACTATAAAAGCCAAGGCATCGACCGTGACAGCCTGATCCGCTGGTGCAACGAGCACGGCTGGCAGGTTGTGCTCAACCGCGCCGGCACCACGTTCCGCAAACTCGACGATGCCAGCAAAGCCGACATTGACCAGGCCAAGGCCGTCGAATTGATGCTGGCCCAGCCGTCGATGATCAAGCGCCCGGTGCTCGACCTTGGCGAACGCACCCTGGTCGGCTTCAAGCCGGATCTGTACGCCGCTGCGCTGGGCTGAGCCCAACAGCGCTGCCACCACCTATTCGCAAGAGGTAATCGCATGTCCACTACTTTGTTCAGCCTGGCCTTCGGTGTCGGCACCCAAAACCGTCAGGGCACCTGGCTGGAAGTGTTCTACGCACAACCACTGCTCAACCCGAGCGCCGAACTGATCGCTGCCATCGCCCCGGTGCTGGGCTATGAAGGCGGCAACCAGGCCATCACGTTCAGCAATGCCCAGGCCGGCCAGCTGGCCGATGCGGTCAAGTCGGTCGACGCTACCCAGTACGCGCTGCTGACCCGCCTGGCAGAAAGCCACAAGCCGCTGGTCGCCACCCTGTTGGCCGAAGACAGCGCACTGACCTCGACGCCTGAGGCCTACCTCAAGCTGCACCTGCTCTCGCATCGCCTGGTCAAGCCGCACGGCCTGAGCCTGGCCGGCATTTTCCCGCTGCTGCCGAACGTAGCCTGGACCAACCGTGGCGCGGTCGACCTGGCAGAGCTTGCCGAACTGCAACTGGAAGCACGCCTGAAGGGCGAGCTGCTGGAAGTGTTCTCGGTCGACAAGTTCCCGAAAATGACCGACTACGTGGTCCCGGCCGGCGTGCGTATCGCCGATGCGGCGCGCGTGCGTCTGGGCGCCTATGTTGGCGAAAGCACCACCATCATGCACGAAGGCTTCGTCAACTTTAACGCCGGCACCGAAGGCCCGGGCATGATCGAAGGCCGCGTCTCGGCGGGCGTCTTCGTCGGCAAGGGTTCGGACCTGGGCGGCGGTTGCTCGACCATGGGCACCTTGTCCGGTGGCGGCAACATCGTCATCAAGGTCGGCGAAGGCTGCTTGATCGGCGCCAACGCCGGTATCGGTATCCCGCTGGGCGACCGCAACACCGTTGAAGCTGGCCTGTACATCACGGCCGGCACCAAGGTGAACCTGCTCGACGAGAACAACGAACTGGTCAAGGTTGTCAAGGCCCGTGATCTGGCCGGCCAGACCGACCTGCTGTTCCGTCGCAACTCGCTCAACGGCGCAGTCGAGTGCAAGACGCACAAGTCGGCAATCGAGCTGAACGAGGCGCTGCACGCGCACAACTGAGAACCATCAGGTTCGAAGTGATAAGATCGGGTCTGGCGTAAAGCCAGGCCCGATTTTCATTGCAGGTCCCGCAAACATGTTTCAGCCCTCCCCCTGGCGCGCCGACTTCCCCGCGATCGCCGCGTTGCAACGCCAGCACCAGACCTACCTGGACAGCGCCGCCACCACCCAAAAGCCGCAGGCCCTGCTGGATGCCTTGAGCCATTACTACGGCCATGGCGCCGCCAATGTGCACCGCGCGCAACACCTGCCGGGCGCGTTGGCCACACAAGCGTTCGAGGCCAGCCGTGACAAGGTGGCTGCCTGGCTGAATGCCGCTGATGCGCAACAGATCATTTTCACCCACGGCGCGACCTCAGCGCTGAACCTGCTCGCCTATGGCCTTGAGCACGGCTTCAATGCCGGCGACGAGATCGCCATCAGTACTCTGGAGCACCACGCCAACCTGTTGCCCTGGCAGCAGCTGGCGCAGCGGCGCAATCTGCGCCTGGTGATATTGCCGGTGAACTCGCAAGGCCAGATTGACCTTGACCAGGCACTGCAGCTGATCGGCCCGCGTACACGCTTGCTGGCGGTCAGCCAGCTGTCGAATGTGCTCGGCACCTGGCAACCGCTGCCAGCCCTGCTCGCCCATGCCCGCGCCCAAGGCGCGTTGACCGTGGTCGATGGCGCCCAGGGCGTGGTGCATGGACGCCACGACGTGCAACAACTGGGCTGCGACTTCTACGTGTTCTCCAGCCACAAGCTGTACGGCCCGGAAGGCGTCGGCGTGCTCTACGGCCGCCATCGCGCGCTGCAGCAGTTGCGCCATTGGCAGTTTGGCGGCGAGATGGTCCAACTGGCGGATTACCACAGCGCCAGTTTTCGTCCTGCGCCGCTCGGCTTCGAAGCCGGCACGCCGCCGATTGCCGGCGTGATTGGCCTGGGCGCCACGCTGGACTATCTGGCCAGCCTTGATGCCAACGCAGTCGAGCGCCACGAAGCCAGCCTGCACCAGCACCTGCTGCGCGGTCTGGCCGAGCGCGAGGGCGTTCGCGTACTGGGCGCACCACAGACCGCGCTGGTCAGCTTTGTCGTCGACGGCGTACACAATGCCGACATCGCCCATGTGCTGACCGAGCAAGGCATCGCCGTGCGCGCCGGTCATCACTGTGCAATGCCCCTGCTCAAAGGCCTCGGCCTTGAGGGCGCGATCCGCGTGTCGCTGGGGCTGTATAACGACAGTGACGATCTGGCGCGCCTGTTCGAAGCGCTGGATCAAGGCCTGGAGCTGCTGCGATGAGCCTGCCCGAACAAGCCCGCGAGGCATTGGCGTGTTTCACCGAAGCCCGTGGCTGGGAACAGCGCGCACGCTTGCTGATGCAGTGGGGGGAGCGCCTGGCGCCACTGGATGACGCCGAGAAAACCGAAAGCAACCGTGTCCACGGCTGTGAAAGCCTGGTCTGGTTGGTGGCCGTAGTCGATGACGGCCAATGGCGTTTCAAGGCCACTAGCGATGCGCGTCTGTTACGCGGTTTGCTGGCGTTGTTGCTGGTGCGGGTACAAGGGCTGGCCAGCGCCGAGCTGGCCCAGCTCGACCTACGCGGCTGGTTCAGCGAGCTGGGGCTTGAGCGCCAGTTGTCGCCGTCGCGCAGCAACGGTCTGCATGCGGTACTGCAGCGTATGGCGCAGCTCGCCAGCGAAGCCTGAAGCGCTGACCGCTACTTACAGATCAGCCGCCGGCGCGACCACCCGCTCCGACGGCCGGCGCGCACCGGCCACCAGTTTTTCGATGGCTTTGCTCGCCGCCACCATGCCGAACGTGGCGGTGACCATCATCACCGCGCCAAAGCCGCCGGAACAATCCAGGCGCACGCCCTCACCGACAAAGCTCTTTTGCAGGCAAACGCTGCCGTCACCCTTGGGATAACGCAGCTGCTCGCTGGAGAACACGCACGGCACGCCGTAATTGCGCGAGGTGTTGCGCGAGAAGTTGTAGTCGCGGCGCAGGGTCGAGCGCACGCGTGAGGCCAACGGGTCGTTGAAGGTCTTGTTCAGGTCGCCGATCTGGATCTGCGTGGGGTCAATCTGGCCGCCGGCGCCACCGGTGGTGACCACGGCGATCTTGCGCCGCCGGCACCAGGCAATCAACGCCGCCTTGGCCATCACGCTGTCGATGCAATCGATGACGCAGTCCATCTGCTCGGTGATGTGCTCAACCATGCTGTCACGGGTGACGAAGTCTGCCACTGCATGGACTGTGCAGGCCGGGTTGATTGCCCGCAGACGCTCGGCCATGACCTCGACTTTAGCCCGCCCTACCTGGCCTTCCAGCGCATGCGCCTGGCGGTTGGTGTTGCTCACGCAGACATCATCAAGGTCAAACAGGCTGATTTCGCCAACACCGCTGCGCGCCAGCGCCTCTGCCACCCATGAGCCGACCCCGCCGATGCCGACCACCGCCACATGGGCGTCGCGCAGGCGTTGCAGGCCTTGGTCGCCGTACAAACGGGCAACGCCGGCGAAGCGTGGATCTTCTGTGCTCATGCTCGCTATCCGCAAAAAACCGGCGCGCATTATATGCCAGCTGGCGGGTTGCCGGGCCGCACGGCGCTGTTAGTTGGTAAAAAACCTGCCAATCCTGCTTTAATGTCCGATCAGAGAGTCAGACTTGGACGACAACCGAGTGGGACCAGAGCTACATCCTCTGCGCCGAATGGCACTGCTGCTTTCTTGTCCAAGCGTAGAACGCAGCACCAGCTGGCACCCGCCCACTCCCCTCTTCGGAACCTACAATCGCTTATGTCATCACGCAAATTCGGCCTCAACCTGGTAGTGGTGCTGGTCATCGCCGCGCTGTTCACCGGGTTCTGGGCGCTGATCAACCGCCCGGTGTCCGCGCCGGCCTGGCCGGAGCAGATTTCCGGCTTCTCCTACTCGCCGTTTCGCCTGGGTGAAAGCCCGCAAAAGGGCCAGTACCCGAGCGAGCAGGAGATGCGCCAGGACCTCGAGCAGTTGAGCAAACTGACCGACAGTATCCGTATCTATACCGTCGAAGGCACCCAGGCCGAAGTCCCGCGGCTGGCTGAGGAATTCGGCCTGCGCGTCACCCTGGGTATCTGGATCAGTCCGGACCTTGAGCGCAACGAGCGCGAGATCAGCAAGGCCATCGAGCTGGCCAACAGCTCGCGCAGCGTGGTGCGGGTGGTGGTTGGCAACGAGGCGCTGTTCCGCAAGGAGGTCACCCCCGAGGCGCTGATTCAGTACCTGGATCGGGTCCGCGCGGCGGTCAAGGTGCCGGTGACCACCAGTGAGCAGTGGCATATCTGGAAAGAAAACCCGGAGCTTGCACCCCACGTCGACCTGATCGCCGCGCACATCCTGCCGTACTGGGAGTTTGTGCCAATGCAGGATTCGGTCGAGTTCGTGCTTGATCGCGCCCGTGAGCTCAAGCAGCAGTTCCCGCGCAAACCGCTGCTGCTGTCGGAGGTTGGCTGGCCGAGCAACGGCCGCATGCGCGGCGGCGCCGATGCTACCCAGGCCGACCAGGCCATCTACCTGCGCACGCTGGTCAACACCCTAAACCGGCGTGGTTACAACTACTTCGTCATCGAAGCCTACGACCAACCGTGGAAGGCCAGCGATGAAGGCTCGGTGGGCGCCTACTGGGGCGTGTTCAACGCCGAGCGCCAGCAGAAATTCAACTTCGAAGGGCCGGTGGTGGCGATTCCGCAGTGGCGTGCCCTTGCGGTCGCTTCGGTGGTGCTGGCGATGCTCGCCCTGACCATCCTGCTGATCGATGGCTCGGCGCTACGCCAACGCGGGCGCACCTTCCTCACCTTCATTACCTTCCTCTGTGGCTCGGTGCTGGTGTGGATCGCCTACGACTACAGCCAGCAATACAGCACCTGGTTCAGCCTGATCGTCGGTTTCCTGCTGGCGCTGGGGGCGATTGGTGTGTTCATCGTGTTGATGACCGAAGCCCATGAACTGGCCGAAACGGTGTGGACGGCCAAGCGCCGTCGCGAATTCCTGCCGGTGCAGGGCGACAGCGCCTACCGGCCGAAAGTGTCGGTGCACGTGCCCTGCTATAACGAGCCACCGGAGATGGTCAAACAGACCCTCGACGCCCTCGCCGCGCTCGACTACCCCGACTATGAAGTGCTGGTGATCGACAACAACACAAAGGACCCGGCCGTGTGGGAGCCGCTCAAGGCCCACTGCGAACTGCTCGGTGAGCGCTTCAAGTTCTTCCACGTTGCGCCGCTGGCCGGCTTCAAGGGCGGCGCGCTGAACTACCTGCTGCCGCACACGGCCAAGGACGCCGAAGTGATCGCCGTGATCGACTCGGACTACTGCGTCGACCGCAACTGGCTCAAGCACATGGTGCCGCACTTCGCCGACCCGAAGATCGCCGTGGTGCAGTCGCCGCAGGACTACCGCGACCAGCACGAAAGCGCCTTCAAGAAGCTCTGCTACAGCGAATACAAAGGCTTCTTCCACATCGGCATGGTCACCCGCAACGACCGTGACGCGATCATCCAGCACGGCACCATGACCATGACCCGGCGTTCGGTGCTGGAAGAACTCGGCTGGGCCGACTGGTGCATCTGCGAAGACGCCGAGCTGGGCTTGCGCGTGTTCGAAAAAGGCTTGTCTGCCGCCTACGCGCACAACAGCTACGGCAAGGGCCTGATGCCCGACACCTTCATCGACTTCAAGAAGCAGCGCTTCCGCTGGGCCTACGGCGCGATCCAGATCATCAAGCACCACGCCCGCGCCCTGCTGCAGGGCAAGGGCAGTGAACTGACCCGCGGCCAGCGCTATCACTTCCTCGCCGGCTGGTTGCCGTGGGTCGCCGATGGCATGAACATCTTCTTCACCGTCGGTGCGCTGCTGTGGTCGGCAGCAATGATCATCGTCCCGCACCGGGTCGATCCACCGCTGATGATCTTTGCCATCCCGCCGCTGGCGCTGTTCTTCTTCAAGGTCGGCAAGATCCTGTTCCTCTACCGTCGTGCGGTGGGCGTTAACCTCAAGGACGCCTTCGCTGCTGCCCTGGCCGGGCTGGCGCTGTCGCATACGATTGCCAAGGCCGTGCTGTACGGTTTCTTCACCAGCAGCATGCCGTTCTTCCGCACGCCGAAGAACGCCGACAGCCATGGTTTGCTGGTGGCGATTTCCGAGGCGCGCGAAGAGCTGTTCATCATGCTCTTGCTGTGGGGCGCTGCCGGTGGCATCTACCTGGTGCAGGGCTTGCCGAGTTCGGACATGCGCTTCTGGGTGGCCATGCTGCTGGTGCAATCGCTGCCGTATCTGGCCGCGCTGATCATGGCCTTCCTGTCGTCGCTGCCCAAACCGGCAAGCAATGCCGCACAAGCCTCGACTGCCTGACCACAAAGGCCACCCGCCGGCACCCTGAAGGTGCCCGGCGGGCGCATTTGATATAAGATAACGCGCCTGTTTTTTCGTCCTTGCCTTGCCCCCGGAGTTCCCCATGACGGCCCCCGCCGAGCTCTCGCCTACCCTTCAACTGGCCTGCGACCTGATCCGTCGTCCCTCGGTGACCCCGGTCGATGCCGACTGCCAGACCCAGATGATGAACCGCCTGGGCGCTGTCGGCTTCCAGCTTGAACCGATGCGCATCGAAGACGTCGACAACTTCTGGGCCACCCATGGCAGTAAGGACGGCCCGGTGTTGTGTTTTGCCGGCCACACCGACGTGGTCCCGACCGGCCCGGTGCAGCAGTGGCAACATGAGCCGTTCCAGGCACTGATCGATGCCGACGGCATGCTCTGCGGCCGCGGCGCTGCCGACATGAAGGGCAGCCTGGCATCGATGGTGGTGGCCAGCGAGCGTTTTGTGCACGACTACCCCAACCACCGCGGCAAGGTCGCCTTTCTCATCACCAGCGACGAAGAAGGCCCCGCCCATCACGGCACCAAAGCCGTCGTCGAGCGCCTGGTCGCACGCAACGAGCGCCTCGACTGGTGCATCGTCGGCGAGCCATCGAGCACCAATTTGCTCGGTGACGTGGTCAAGAACGGCCGCCGCGGCTCGCTCGGTGCCAAGCTGACCGTACGCGGCAAGCAGGGCCACGTTGCCTATCCGCACCTGGCGCGCAACCCGATCCACCTGGCGGCGCCAGCGCTGGCCGAACTGGCAGCAGAGCATTGGGACGAAGGCAATGCGTTCTTCCCGCCGACCAGCTTCCAGATCTCCAACCTCAATTCCGGCACCGGCGCGACCAACGTCGTGCCTGGCGACCTGACTGCGCTGTTCAACTTCCGTTTCTCCACCGAGTCGACCGTCGAACGCCTGCAGGCGCGGGTGGCGGCGATTCTCGACAAGCACCAGCTGGACTGGTCGATCGATTGGGCGCTGTCGGGCCTGCCGTTCCTCACCGAGCCGGGTGAACTGCTCGACGCGGTAGCGGCCAGCATCAAGGCCGTCACCGACCGCGACACCCAGCCATCGACCAGCGGCGGCACCTCCGACGGCCGCTTCATCGCCACCATGGGTACTCAGGTGGTCGAGCTCGGCCCGGTCAACGCCACTATCCACCAGGTCGACGAGCGCATCCTGGCCAGCGATCTCGACCTGCTGACCGAGATCTACTACCAGACCCTGGTGCGGTTGCTCGCCTGATGCTCATCTGCCCTCTTTGCCAGGCGGCCCTGGCAGCGCTGGAAAACGGTGTCGCGTGCAGCGCCGGCCATCGCTTCGACCGTGCTCGCCAGGGTTATCTGAACCTGTTGCCGGTGCAGCACAAGAACAGCCGTGATCCAGGTGACAATCAGGCGATGGTCGAGGCCCGCCGTGACTTTCTCGACGGTGGCCACTATGCACCGGTCGCCGAGCGCCTGGCGCAGCTGGCTGCCGAGCGCCAGCCCGGCGCCTGGCTGGATATCGGCTGCGGCGAAGGCTATTACACCGCGCAGCTCGCCAATGCCCTGCCGGCGGCCCAGGGTTACGCCCTGGATATTTCCCGTGAAGCGGTTAAACGCGCCTGCAAGCGCGCGCCGCAGGTGACCTGGATGGTCGCCAGCATGGCCCGCGTACCCCTGGCCGATGCCAGCTGCCAGTTCATCGCCAGCGTTTTCAGCCCGCTCGACTGGCAGGAGGCCTTGCGCCTGCTCAGCCCCGGCGGCGGCCTGATGCGGGTCGGCCCGACCAGCGGTCACCTGATGGAACTGCGCGAGGTGCTTTACGATGAAGTGCGTCCGTATGCTGACGACAAACACCTGGCACTGGTGCCAGCGGGAATGGTCCATGCTCACAGCGAAACCCTCGAGTTTCGCCTCAGCCTGGCCGCACCCAAGGCTCGCGCCGACCTGCTGGCGATGACCCCGCACGGCTGGCGAGCAAGCGCTGAAAAGCGCGCGCTGGTGATCGACCAGGCCGCGCCGTTCGAGGTGACCGTTTCCATGCGTTATGACTATTTCCTGCGCCAATCCTGAGCACACCGGAGCCCTTTATGCGTCAACCTGATATCGAGATCTACCTGAAGGACACCGACGTCGACCACAAGCAGATTGCCCAGTGGTTGGTCGAGGCCTTGGGCCCGTGCACCGAATGGACCCAGAAAGGCCTGACCTGGAAATGCCAGGCCGGTAACATCCCGGTGACCTGGTTACCGAAGGCTGTAGGGAAATGGAACAGCCTCTACCTGGAAAGCGACCAGACCCCGTGGGAAGACGACATTGCCTGCGCACGCGCAGCCTTTGCCGCACTCAACGTCGAAGTGCGTTGTGCACCGGGCAGCTGGAGCGAAGAACACGGGGAAGAGGATGCCGACCGTTGGGTCCGCATCAGCGCCGATGGTGAAGAGGAAATCACCTGGCGCACGCAGTAATACTGCGAGAGGGATGTAACAGGAGCAATCGCATCAGGCTGCAAGTTCCACGGTCAACTTGCAGCTTGAGGCTTGCCAACCAGCGCTTACAGGCCCACTACATCCTCGGCCTGGAGACCTTTCTGGCCTTGGGTGAGGTTGTATTCAACCTGTTGCCCTTCGACCAGCGAGCGATGCCCTTCACCACGAATCGCCCGATAGTGGACGAATACATCGGCCCCATCTTCGCGCTGAATGAAGCCATAACCCTTGGCATCGTTGAACCACTTTACATTCCCAGTCTCACGAGACGACATCTGAACTACTCCAGTTTTTTTATTGTGAAGATCGCCTTGCAGGCACTGGGTTTTCCCCGTGCCGACGCCGCTTGCTGAAATATCCTGCAAGGGGCGGACCGAGTATATGACAGAGAACAAAGAAAATTCATGACAGGCCTGTTGAATGCGGTTTTTTGCTGAACTTGCGCAGATACGGCAGACTCACTGACTGCAAATCGATCCGAAATTCTTCCCAGGGCCCACACATCACATGACCCGTTCCCCCCTGCGCCGCCTGATCTTCGGCGCCCTGCGCCGCGTGCTTTACCTGTGGGTACGCTCCGAGACCATCAATCAGTCATCGCTGACCCTAAAGCTCGACCGCAGCCGCCCGGTGTTCTATGCCCTGCCCTCGCCGTCGCTGACCGACCTAGCGGTGCTCGACCGCGAATGCACCAAAGCGGGGCTGCCGCGACCAGTGTTGCCCGTTGTGGTTGGCCCGCTGCACGAGCCTGCGGCGTTTTTCTATCTGACCCCTGAGCCGGACTGGCTCGGCCGCCACGACAAACGCGGCGCGCCACCGACCCTGGAGCGGCTGGTCGAAGCAGTCAGCCAGCATGCCGAAGAAGACGCACAGATCATCCCGGTCAGCGTGTTCTGGGGGCAGACCCCGGCCAGTGAATCGAGCCCATGGAAGCTGCTGTTTGCCGACAGCTGGGCGGTAACCGGACGCCTGCGTCGCTTGCTCACTATCATCATGCTCGGGCGCAAGACCCGCGTGCAGTTCTCGGCGCCGATCCACCTGCGCGAGCTGGTCGAGCACAACAAGGGCCATGCGCGTACCGTACGCATGGCCCAGCGCCTGATGCGCGTGCACTTTCGCAACCTCAAGAGCGCGGTCATCGGCCCGGACATTTCGCACCGGCGCAACCTGGTCAAAGGCCTGATCCACGACCAGCAGGTGCGTCAAGCCATCGCCGAGGAGGCAGAACGCGAGCAGATTCCGCTGGCGAAAGCCGAGGCGCGAGCGCTGCGCTACGGCAACGAAATTGCCTCGGACTACACCTACACCGCGATCCGCTTTCTTGAAGTGGTGCTGAGCTGGTTCTGGAACAAGATCTACGACGGCATCAAGGTCAACAACATCGAGCAGGTGCAAGGCATCGCTCCCGGCCACGAGGTGATCTATGTGCCCTGCCACCGCAGCCACATCGACTACCTGCTGCTGTCCTACCTGCTGTTTCGCAACGGCCTGACGCCACCCCACGTAGCCGCGGGCATCAACCTCAACATGCCGGTCATCGGCAGCCTGCTGCGCCGTGGCGGGGCGTTCTTCATGCGCCGTACGTTCAAGGGCAACCCGCTGTACACCGCGGTGTTCAACGAATACTTGCACACACTGTTCAGCAAGGGCTTCCCGGTCGAATACTTCGTCGAAGGCGGCCGCTCGCGCACCGGGCGCATGCTGCAGCCACGCACCGGCATGCTGGCGATTACTCTGCGCAGTTTCCTGCGCTCGTCGCGCACACCGATCGTGTTCGTGCCGGTGTACATCGGCTATGAGCGGGTGCTTGAAGGCCGCACCTACCTGGGCGAGCTGCGTGGGGCGAGCAAGAAAAAAGAATCCATCTTCGACATCTTCAAGGTCATCGGCGCGCTCAAGCAGCGCTACGGCCAGGTGTCGGTTAACTTCGGCGAGCCGATCCGCCTGGCCGGCTTCCTCGATGAGCAGCGCCCAGGCTGGCGCGAAGAGGATCACGGCGAGCAGTTTCGTCCGGCCTGGTTGAACGACACCACCCACCGCCTGGGCGAAACCGTGGCCCGCCACCTCAACGAAGCCGCGGCGGTCAATCCGGTCAACCTGGTCGCGCTGGCATTGCTCTCGACCAGCCGTCACGCGCTCGACGAAAGCGCGCTGGTGCGGGTGCTCGACCTGTACCTGAGCTTGCTGCGTGAAGTGCCCTATTCGGCGCATACCACCCTGCCTGAGGGCGATGGCATGGCCTTGATCAGCCACGTCAAAGGCATGAACCTGCTGTCCGAGCAGAACGATGCCATGGGCCGCATCCTCTATCTGGATGAAGCCAACGCGGTGCTGATGACCTATTACCGCAACAACGTACTGCACATCTTTGCCCTGCCGGCGCTGCTGGCGAGCTTCTTCCAGAGCAGCTCACGGATCAGCCGCGAGCTGATCGGCCAGTACGTCAAGGCGCTGTATCCGTACCTGCAAGCTGAGCTGTTCCTGCGCTGGACGCCCGAGCAACTCGACGAAACCATCGATCACTGGCTCGACGCGCTGGTTGCCCAAGGCCTGCTGCGGGTGGAAAACGGCGTCTACCTGCGCCCGGCACCGAGTTCGCGTGCGTTCGTATTGCTGACGCTGCTTTCGCGAACCATCACCCAGGCCCTGCAGCGCTATTACATGGCGACCTCGCTCTTGGTCAACAATGGCCAGCAGACCCTGACCGCCGAGGAACTGGAAGACCTCTGTGTGATAATGGCCCAGCGGCTGTCGATCCTGCATGGCCTGAATGCACCGGAGTTCTTCGACAAGAGCCTGTTCCGCCACTTCATCCAGACCTTGCTCCAGCAAGGCGTGCTGCGGCCCGCCGGCAACGGCAAGCTCAGCCATCACGACAAGCTCGGCGAACTGGCCGAGGGTGTGGCCAAGCGCGTGCTGTCGGCCGAGCTGCGCCTGTCGATTCGCCAGGTGGCGCTGCACCGCGAAATAGAAGGTGTGGAGCAAATCCCCACCTGAGTGCAAACTCTTGGCCGCGACTGCCGCGACCTTGGCAGGAAAATCCGCTACAGTCCCCGGGGTTGGTCACAAGCCGACCCCAGGACTACGGAGAATCCATGAAAAAGCTCTTTATGCTGTGCTGCGCCTCTCTGCTTGCAGCCTGCTCCAGCAACAGCCCGGCACCACAGGCCAGCCTTGATGGCGAAGTGTTGTACCTGCAGCGCATTGCCCTGCCGCCAGCCGCTACTCTCAGCGTCAGCTTGCAGGATGTGTCGCTGATGGACGCCCCAGCCGTGACCCTGGCCAGCCAGGCCGGCCCGATCAAAGGCAACGTGCCGCTGCCGTTCCACCTGAGCTACGACCCGGCTCAGGTCAAACCGGGACACCGCTACGCGGTCAGTGCCCGCATCGAGTATCAAGGCCAACTATTGTTCATCAGCACCGAACAGCACAGCGTCGCGCTCGACGGCAGCGACCAGCAGCCGCTGCGGATCAAAGTCGACCCGGCTCGCTGAGCCCTGCACCTATTCACTGTCATAAGGAATAATCCATGATTCGCTCCTCCCTGCGCTTCGGCGGCCTCTGCGCTGGCCTGCTGTTGTCCGCCAGTGCGCTGGCCCTGTCGCTCGGCGACCTCAGCCAGCAGGACGCTGCCGGCGGCCTGAAAGACGCCCTCACCCAAGGCGCCCAAGTGGCGATCAAGCAACTCGGCACCCCCGGTGGCTTCAGCAACAATCCCGACGTGCGCATCGAGCTGCCAGGCAACCTCGGCAAAGCCGCCAAGGCGATGAAGATGTTTGGCAAGGGCGACCAGGTGCAAGCGCTGGAAGACAGCATGAACAAGGCCGCCGAAGCCGCCGTGCCGCAGGCTCAGGCGATCCTCGTCGATGCAGTGAAGAAGATGACCGTCACCGATGCCAAGGGCATCCTCAGTGGCGGTGAAGACTCCGCCACGCAGTACCTGAACAAGAGCAGCCGCGAGCAGATCCGCGCCAAGTTCCTGCCGATCGTCAAGGCCGCCACCGACAAGGTCGGCGTGGTCCAGCAGTACAACAGCTTCGCCGGTCAAGCCTCGGCCCTGGGCCTTGGCAGCAGCAAGAGCGCCAACGTCGAAAGCTACGTCACCGAGAAGGCCCTTGATGGCCTGTTCGAAATGATTGCCAAGCAAGAGCAGAGCATTCGCCAGAATCCGGCGCAGGCTGCTACCAGCCTGGCCAAAAAGGTCTTCGGCGCCCTCTGAGGCCCATCGCTGGCGCGCCTGCTGCAGATTGGCAGCAGGTGCGCCCAGCGCCCCTTACGCTTCCTTCCTGACCTTGAACCATGCCGCATATAGCGCCGGCAGGAACAGCAGCGTCAGCACCGTGGCGACGATCAGACCGCCCATGATCGCCACCGCCATCGGCCCGTAGAACACGCTGCGTGACAGCGGAATCATCGCCAGCACGGCGGCCAGTGCAGTCAGAACGATTGGCCGGAAGCGCCGCACCGTGGCCTCGATAATTGCTTGCCAGCGCTGCATGCCCGCGGCGATGTCCTGCTCGATCTGATCGATCAGGATCACCGAATTGCGCATGATCATCCCGGCCAGGGCAATGGTGCCGAGCATGGCCACGAAGCCGAACGGCTGGCGGAAGATCAGCAGGAACAACGTCACCCCGATCAACCCCAGCGGTGCGGTGAGGAACACCATCACCGTGCGCGAGAAGCTGCGCAGCTGGATCATCAACAGGCTCAACACCACCACGATGAACAGCGGCATGCCGGCATTGACCGACTTCTGCCCGCGCTCGGAGTCCTCGACAGTGCCGCCGACCTCAAGCAGATAGCCGTCCGGCAAGCTGGCACGCAGCTGCTGCAACGATGGCTCGATCTGCTTGACCAGCGTCGCCGGCTGCTGCTTGTCGTAGATATCGGCGCGCACGGTTACCGTTGGCAGGCGATTGCGATGCCAGATAATGCCTTCCTCGAAGCCGTACTCAAGAGTCGCCACCTGCGACAGCGCCACGCTCTGGCCGTTATCGGTCGGCACTGCGAGGCTTGCCAGGTTACCCAGGTCGCCACGCGCCTCGGCCGTGCCCCGCACCAGAATCTCGATCAGCTCGTTGTCTTCGCGGAACTGGCTGACCGAGCTGCCGGTCAGCGAGCTGCGCAGGAAGCTCGCCAACTGGGCAGTGCTCACCCCCAGCGCCCGCGCACGTTCCTGGTCGATTTGCAGAAACACCGCCTTGCTCGGCTCTTCCCAGTCCAGGTGCACGTTGACCACGTGCGGGTTCTCCAGCACCTTGCTCGCCACTTCCCGAGCCAGCGCACGGACCTTCTCGATGTGCTCGCCGGTGACCCGGAACTGCACCGGGTAACCTACCGGCGGGCCGTTTTCCAGGCGCGTGACGCGGGAGCGCAATTGCGGGAACTGCTCATCCAGGGTCGCGATCAACCAGCTACGCAGCGCCTCGCGATCTTCCAGGGATTTGGCCAGCACCACGAACTGGGCAAAACTGGCCGCCGGCAACTGCTGGTCCAGCGGCAGGTAGAAGCGCGGCGAGCCGGTGCCGATGTAGGCCACATAGTTGTCGATGCCGTCCTGGTTCTTGAGCAGGCCTTCGAGGCGCTTGACCTGTTCGGCGGAATTACTCAGCGAGGCGCCTTCGGCCAGCTTGAGGTCAATCATCAGCTCCGGCCGACCCGAGGCCGGGAAGAACTGCTGCGGCACGAAACGGAACAGCAGGATGCTGCCGACGAACGCGGCGATGGTCAGCAGGATCACCGTCTTGCGCCGGCGCACGCACCATTCCACCACTCGCCGCACACGTTGGTAAAAAGGCGTCGCATAGGGGTCAGTGTGGCCGCGAGCGGCATGCAGCTTGGCCAGATCTGGCAGCAAGCGCTCGCCCAGGTACGGCACGAACAGTACCGCTGCTACCCAGGAGGTCAGCAGGGCAATGGTCACCACCTGGAAAATCGAGCGAGTGTATTCGCCTGTACTGGAGGCCGCGGTGGCAATTGGCAAAAAGCCCGCCGCGGTAATCAGGGTGCCTGTGAGCATTGGGAACGCCGTGCTGGTCCAGGCGTAACTGGCCGCCTTGAGCCGGTCGTAGCCCTGCTCCATCTTGATCGCCATCATCTCCACGGCAATGATCGCGTCGTCGACCAACAGACCCAGGGCCAATACCAGCGCGCCGAGGGAAATCTTGTGCAAGCCGATGCCGAAGTAGTGCATGGCAGCAAAAGTCATCGCCAGCACCAGCGGAATCGCCAGCGCCACCACCAGCCCGGTACGCAGGCCGAGCGAGAAGAAGCTCACCAGCAGCACGATC
The DNA here is from genome assembly GCF_014268785.2 of Pseudomonas shirazensis. Lineage (GTDB taxonomy): Bacteria > Pseudomonadota > Gammaproteobacteria > Pseudomonadales > Pseudomonadaceae > Aquipseudomonas > Aquipseudomonas shirazensis. The sequence goes on from NZ_JABWRD020000002.1 coordinate 94,380, forward strand.
ACCAACGCTTCGACCAGCACTTGCACGAACTCGCCGACCCCGGCCTTGACCGCCGCCGGCTGGTCGGACACCTTGCGCAGCTCCATGCCGGCCGGCAGGTTGTGCGCCAGCCGAGCGAACTCGACCTCCAGCGCCTTGCCCAGCACCAGGATATCGCCGCCGTCCTTCATCGCCACGGCCAGGCCGATGGCGTCTTCACCCATGAAGCGCATGCGCGGCGCCGGTGGGTCATTGAAGCCACGGTGCACCTCGGCGACATCGCCGATACGGAAGGTGCGCTCGCCGACCCGGATCGGGAATTGGCGGATCTGCTCGACACTGTCGAAGCGGCCACTGACGCGCAGTTGCAGGCGCTCGCTCGGGGTCTCGAAGAAGCCCGCGCTGCTCACCGCATTCTGCTCTTGCAGCGCCTGCTGCACGGCGGCCAGCGGCACGCCAAGGGTAGCCAGCTTGAGGTTGGACAGCTCGATCCAGATCTTTTCATCCTGCAGACCGATCAGCTCGACCTTGCCCACATCCTTGACCCGTTGCAGCTGGATCTGGATGCGGTCGGCGTAATCCTTGAGCACGGCGTAGTCAAAGCCTTCGCCAGACAACGCATAGATATTGCCGAAGGTTGTACCGAACTCGTCATTGAAGAAAGGCCCCTGGATCTCCGGCGGCAAGGTATGGCGGATATCCGCGACCTTCTTGCGGATCTGGTACCACAGCTCGGGGATGTCCTTGGAGTGCAACGAGTCGCGCGCCATGAAGGTGACCTGCGACTCGCCTGGGCGCGAGAACGACACGATCTTTTCGTACTCGCCAGTTTCCATCAGCTTCTTTTCGATGCGCTCGGTAACCTGGCGCGACACCTCTTCGGCGCTCGCACCCGGCCAGATGGTACGGATGACCATGGCCTTGAAGGTAAACGGCGGATCCTCGCTCTGCCCCAGCTTGGTGTAGGACATCGCACCAATCGCGGCCAGCAGGATCATCAGGAACAGTACGATCTGGCGATTGCGCAGCGCCCAGGCGGAAAGGTTGAAACCCATCGGGACTTACTCCTTGGCCGCCAGATCCACATCACGATTACTGCGGTCGACCGGCCGCACCTGCTGGCCCTCGCGCAATACATGACCACCGGCAGCGACGATCCAGTCGCCCGGGACCAACCCGTCAAGCACCGGCACGCTGTCGGCGCCATAGGCACCCAGGCGCACCGCAACGCGCTGCAGGCGTTTGTCCTTGTCAACTCGCCACACGTAGGCCTGGCCCTGCTCGGCGGTCACCGCCGACAACGGCAGCGCCAATGCCGGCTGGCCTTCATGGGCGACGAACACTCGGGCGCTTTGGCCCAGCTCAGCCGGCGCCTTGCTCGAGCCAAAAGCGATGCGTGCGGCAAAGGTCCGCGAGCGCGGGTCGGCTGCCGGGGACAGTTCGCGGATGCGCGCGGGGTAACGCTGATTGGGCTGCGACCACAGTTCGACACTGACGGGCTGGCCGACGGCAAAGCGCGCGAACTGCTGCTCAGGCAGGCCGATGACCACTTCACGTTCGCCATCTGCTGCCAGGGTAAACACCGTCTGCCCTGCTGCAACGACCTGGCCGACCTCGACCTGACGCTTGGAAATCACTCCCGCCTGCGGCGCACGCAGCACTGCATAGTCGGCCTGGTTGCCGGCCACATCAGCTTCGGCCTGAGCCTGCTTGAGGCGGGCAAGGCCTGCGCGGTAGAGGTTTTCGGCGTTGTCGAACTGCGAGCGGCTAACCATCTGCCGGTCGAGCAATTTCTGATAACGCTCACGTTCGGTCTGCACCAGCGCCAGGTTGGCCTGCGCGGCGGCAAGCTGGGCACGGTTGGCTTGCAATTGCAGGCGTACATCCTGTGGGTCGAGCTCGGCCAGTGGCTGATCGGCCTTGACCCGCTGGCCCTCTTCCACCAGGCGCTTGCTGACTTTGCCGCCAATGCGGAAGGCCAGCTCAGGCTCGAAGCGGGCGCGCACTTCCCCAGGGTAGCTGTCGGCGACAGCGCTGGCGGGCTGCGGCTGCACCACCAGGGCCGGACGCGGCGCGGCAGGCGGCGCGGTCTCCTGACCACAGGCGGCCAGCAGCAAGGCTGCAGCGGCGGGCAAAGCAATTGACCAGGCATGACGCAACATGATGGGGGACCGTCCGTGTAAGGCGCTTCTAATATTTATACTGGCGAGTATATTAAATCAGCTGTGCGATGGCGGGAAGTCGGGGAAAGGTAGAAAGTTGTTGTGGTGGAGCGCGTGTCTGCGACCAGGAGAGGGTGATCTTGGCCGGTTTATTTGTAGATGGTTCCGGGCCCTTCGCTGCGCTACGGGGGTCCCTCACTCCGGTCTTGCCCCTGAACGCAGGCAGATCAAGATCGAAAGCGAAAGTCAAAAGCAGGGGCCGCATAGCGGCCCCACTCTTGATCTTGATCCGCCGGCGACTCAGGAGCCGAACGCAGGTCTTGCGAAGGGAGGTGACGGCCTTGGATGGGCGGCAGCAGCTGCGGCCCAGAATGGGCCGTACAGCGCGGTCCTCCGGGAGCAAGACCGGTGCGAAGGAAGCTGGTCGGTCACCGCATTCCGCCCTCTGGATCGTCTATGCGCGCGCGACCTGCCTGCCGCACAAAACTCGTCAAGCCATACAGCACAGCACCGAGCGCCAACAATGCACCTGCCCGGAGCCAGTTCTGCCAAGGCTGCTGACTCATCAGCAGCAAGCAAGAAAATATAGCCAGTACGGGCACAAGCGGTTGCACCGCGTAATGCTCCGCATCGACTTTGTCTTTCTTCAGCACCAGAACCGCCACGTTGGTGCTCAGAAACACCAGCAACAGCAACAGTACGACCGTTTCCGCCAGGACCTGCAGCGAACCCGTGAACGTCAGCAGGACGGCCAGTCCGGTAGTCGCCGCAATCGCATATCCCGGCGTACGGCGACGGTGCAGTACACGGCCGAACAGGCCCGGTATCAAACCATCACGCGCCATGCCCAAGGTCAGTCGGCTGGCCATGATCATCGTCAGCAAGGCGCCATTGGCCACTGCCACCAATGCTATCAGGGCGAAGACCCCATCGGGCACGCCCAGCTCGGCACTGTGAACGATGTCCAGCAACGGCGTGCTGGCCGCGACCAGCTGCTGAACCGGCATCACCAGCGCAGCGCCGGCGCCGATGGCCAGATAAATCACGCCGGCCAATAACAGTGCGGCGAACAAGGCACGTGGATACGTGCGCCTTACGTCCTTGATCTCTTCAGCAAGGTTGGCAGACGTTTCGAAACCAACATAGGAATAGAACGCCAGCAACGCTCCGCCCAGCACCGCACCCGCTGGCCCATTACCGCCGAAATCGATCAACCGGGCCGGCTCGCTCTGCCCCCGACCGGCCAGCACTGCGACGGCAACGATCACCAGCACAAGGCCACTCAGTTCAACCACGGTCATGACCAGGTTGGCCCCCAGCGACTCCTTGATACCGCGTGCGTTCAGCACCCCAATCAGCAACAAAAACAAGGGCGCAAGCACTGCTGCTGGCCAGTCTATGAACACCCGCAGGTACTCTCCAGCAAACGCCAGCGCCAGGCCCGCAGCGCTGGTGACCCCGGCGGCCAGCATGGCGAAGCCGACCAGAAAGGCCAGCAACGGTGATCCGAACGCCTGCCGCGCGAACAGAGCCGCACCGCCAGCGCGAGGATATTTACTGACCAGTTCGGCATAGGACGCGGCCGTTAGCAGGGCAAAAAACAGCGCCATGCCCAGCGGTGCCCAGATGGCTCCCCCGGCTCTGTCAGCAATCGCGCCTGCAAGTGCATACACGCCAGCCCCCAGCACATCGCCGAGGATGAAAAACACCAACAACCGTGTGCTGATGACTCGCTTGAGTGAGGAGGATTCGCTTGCGATGATGTCTTACTCCAGGTGCCGAATAGCCATGGCGCTGTGACCGATAGCCAACCGTCGAGGTTCAGAGCGATGTCAGTCTGGGCGCGCTTCGTTTCCAGAAGTCTGGCCAATCAGCTACTGGTCGGCTCTCACCGCACCGCACACAGACGTAATCTTCACCCGGGCCACCCAGATAGCAGGCTTTGCGTATATAGCTGCGTGCGCAGCCCTTGCTCCTGGACGACGCTTCAAGCGGCCGATTCATCGTTGTTCAACTCTGTTCGGTAGGTAAATTGATCGAAAGCGAAAAACGGTCGACTACGATCGCCGGAGTCGTTGTGCCACGCGAGCCTGGCAGGCCATACCGAATGCCTTGAAAATTGCAAGATAGTGCGGATAGAACATGACCTGCCATTCTGGGTGCCACTGCACGCCGAGAGCAAACGAACGACTGCCCTGTACTGACAACGCCTCCACCAGACCATCTCTGGCCACGGCTTCGATACGCAGTCCATTACCGACCCTCTCGATACCCTGTCCGTGCACCGAATTGACCTCGATCACTTCGGGGAATCCCAACCCCTCCAGCAAACCTCCCGGCCTTACCGTAAGCTGATGGGCCGGCGCATACTGGTTTTCGATCGGTTCGTTGCTCGGCGGTTCGTGCTCCACACCAGGCTGATGAAGTTGTTGAACAAGTGTGCCGCCATAAGCCACGTTCATTTCCTGGAACCCTCTACACACGCCGAGCACAGGCACCCCTGCCTCGACTGCGGCGGGCCAGAGTCGCAGGGTCAGATGGTCGCGCGCAGCATCAAGCTGAGTGCCGGGTGGGCATGGGGGGCCGTCATAATGATGGGGTTCGATGTTGGACGGTGAGCCGGTAAAGAGCAGACCATCCACAGCATCGAGAATATCCGGGATGTTCAGCAGCTCCGGAAACATTGGCAGGATCAACGGCAGCCCCTGGGCAGCTGTTATCACTGCACGGGCATTTTTGTCATCATTCAGTTGCACCGCATGTGGGCCGACTGTGTAGCTACAGGCAGTCACCCCGATTATCGGCAGCCGCGCCATCCCAACCCCCTTTGACTTGCGGTACACCTCATCGCGCGTGACTTGAGCGCCGCCTACAGAACAACGGGCAGTCATGCGCCAATCCAAAGCCGAACTGTGCCCCGCGCCGGTGTTGAACCGGCGCGGCGCTGCACCCTAGCGCTTGGCTTCGGCGTCAGGATTGGCAGACCGGACCAGTACCTCGCTCCCAGCGATGGGTATCTGTTCAGAGACCTTCATCTGTGCGTCGGTCAATGGAATCGACGAACGGAGCTTGCTCGGCCAGCAACGATTAATCGCCCGCTACAGCCGTAGCGCCTTTGAACCGGTAAGATGGCTTCCTGTTCACCAAGATGCAGACCCTGATGCCAAACGACGCACCCATCGGCCCTGGCCGGCCGAAGGACCTGGCCAAACGCGAGGCCATCCTTGAAGCTGCCAAAGCGCTATTCCTGAGCCTTGGCTACGCCAACACCAGCATGGATGCGGTCGCCACGGCGGCAGGTGTTTCAAAACTGACGGTCTACAGCCATTTCACCGACAAGCAGACCCTGTTCGGTTCGGCGGTGATGGCGACCTGCCAAAGCCAACTGCCAGAGCTTATCTTCGAGTTGCCCGCCGGAGTGCCGATTGACCAGGTGCTGCTGAATATCGCGCGTAACTTCCATGCGCTGATCAGCAGTGACGAGTCGGTCAAGCTGAGCCGCCTGATCATGGCGCTGGGCAGCCAGGACCCAGGCTTTGGCCAGTACTTCTATGAAGCCGGGCCGAAGTTGATCCTTGCCGAGATGGAAGCGCTGCTGCGCAATGCCGCCGAGCGCGGCCTGCTCGCGATCGGCAGCCCGTTGCGGGCCGCCGAGCACTTCTTCTGCCTGATCAAGGGCGCGCCGGATTACCGCTTGCTGCTCGGTTGCGCGCCGCCGTTGGTAGGCGCAGAGGCCGAGGCGCACGTGCGCGAGGTAGTCGAGCTGTTTGTGCGGGCGTACGCGCCTTAGGCCTTGAGGGCTTTTTTCGGGTAGATGTCGTAGCGGCTCGATTTGCCTTCCAGGCTGTGGCTGGGCTTGGGCCCGTCAATGATCGGCGCCTTGCGCGGGCGCTTGACCACTACGCGATGGCTGGCCAGTGCCAGCGCGGCAGCCAATAACGCCGGAGCATCGAGGTCGTCGCCCACCAGCGGGCGGAACACACGCATCTCTTTTTTCACCAGCGCGGTCTTCTCTCGATGGGGAAACATCGGGTCGAGGTAGATCACCTGGGGTGGCTCCCCTTGCCAGGCGTGCATGGTGTCGATGGCGTTGCCGACCAGCAAGCGCATGCGCTCGACGATGGGCCCGACCTCATGGTCGTCGCGGGCGCGCTGCAGGCCGTCGGCGAGCAACGCGGCTACCAGCGGCTGGCGCTCGATCAGGGTCAGCTGGCAACCGAGGCTGGCGAGCACGAAGGCGTCCTTGCCCAGGCCGGCAGTGGCATCCAGTACCTGCGGGCGCACGCCCTGGGCCACTCCGACCGCCTTGGCGATCATCTGCCCGCTGCCGCCGCCAAACAGGCGCCGGTGCGCGGCTTGACCTTCGACGAAGTCGACCCGTACCGGCCCTGGCGCCTGCGCCCCGAGCTGCTGCAGTTGCAGGCCGCCGGCGCCGATCTGCAGCGCCACCGCGGCGCTGTCATCGTTCAGCGGCAATCCCAGTTGCGCAGCCCACTGCTGCGCCTGGGCCTGGTACTCGGGCGCCAACGCCTCGACTGTGATGCCCGTGCCCTGCTCTTGCTCTACCATCCGATCCTGCACCCGAAAAAATTAATGAAACCCCGGCCACGGCCGATACACGCAGTATCCGCTATTGTGCCAGAGCTGAACCGCCGCGACTGCCATGACAGACACTCTTCCCATCGGCTTGACCTACCTGTCGCCTGTCGGCAACTACGGTCGGCAGAATACCCAGGCACTCGGTGGCGTCAGCCATCTGTGGCAGGATTTCTTCGCCCGAGCGATGGCCGACCAAAGTGCTGTCGAAGTGGACCCGGTCAGCCAGGCGTTGCAGCAGCATGACCAAGTCAGTGGTGAGCCCACCGGCGGCGCCCGCGCCCTGGCATTGATCGACCTACAGCGTAGCTGTCAGGTCAGCGACACCGAGGTCAAGCCACCCGAGCCGCTGTTTCTGCCCAAGGCGGAGCTTGAAGCCGCACTGCTCGAACCTGCGCCCGAGCCTTTCAGCGCCGCTGAGATGATCGAGCAGCAGCGCGATCTGGACCTCAACAACAGCTGGTTACGCCCGGTCGTCATGCACCAGGGCCAGCTGCTGCCAACGCCTGGCGCTGCACCCGCGCCGCGCCCGCTGTACCTGCCGATTGCCGAATTCGACATGGACTTGCTCGACCCGGCGCCGGAGCCGTTCGATCAGCCGACCCTGACACTGCAGCAGCACGACCTTGAGTTCGACATGCACTGGGCACGCCCGGTGGTGCTGAACAACGTGCGCGTACACGCCTAACGGCAGACCTGCCAGACGCCCATATCAAAGTGGAAGTGATTGTGGTGAGCGGCGTTGTAATCCGGCCCTAGTACCGTACTGAAGCTGGCACATGCAGCCTTGCGCACCTCGCGCAGAAACTCAGCCTTTTGCCCGCCAACCTGCCAGTCCTGCGCCAGCACGATGCGCTGGCCATCCTTGAGCTGAAAAGCGCTGATATCGAGGGCGTTGGCCGTCGCATGCTGGCTCAGGCGCCCTTCCTTGCGGTTGTACACATTGCGACAGGCAAAGCTGCCAAGGTGCTCGACCCTTGTCACCGGCTGGCCAAACACGCGCTGCGCGGCCGGCTGCAAGCCATGGGTCTCGAACAAGGCATAGGCCACCGCCAGCGGGCAGGTGGCGAGGAAACTGCTACTCAGGCGGGCCTGGCCTGCCTCAACCCGCCACACATTGCTCAACGGGCAGCGCGCGCTGGCTGGGCTGTCGGCCTGGGCGCGATAACGCAGGCCGGAGCTTTGCAGGGCTTGTTCGCACAGGACTGGATCCTGGCGCAGCCGCGACAGCTTGTATGCGGTCAACCAGTTCGGCGGCTGGCGTACGTCGAGCGCTGCCCATGGGTTCCAGGCGGCAGGCGGGCGCCAGCCCAGGTACCAGGCTTGCGCCGCCGCCAGAGAGAGGATGAACAGCAGCCAACCGAGCCAGCGCATCAAGACTTAGCGACGGAACAGATCGTTGAGCTGAGCAAACGGCATGCTCTGCTCGGCGTAGCTGAAGGTGCCCTGCTCGCGGATTTCCAGCGCTGCCCGCTGCAGCGCGCCAAAGGCCGCGCGGGCCAGTGACGAGCCGACGCTGATGCGGCGCACGCCGAGGTCCTGCAGCTGGTTGACGCTCAATGGCACGCCAGCCAGGCCCATCAGCACGTTGACCGGCTTGGGTGCCAGCGCCTGCACCACCGCGCGCACTTCGTCGGCGCTGCGCAGGCCTGGTGCGTAGAGCACATCGGCCCCCGCTTCGGCGTAGGCCTGCAAGCGCAGGATGGTGTCGTCGAGGTCCATCCGCTCATGCAGCAGGTTTTCCGCGCGGGCGCACAGGGTGAAGGTGAACGGCAGGCTACGCGCGGCCTGGGCGGCGGCACGGATCCGCTCCACGGCCAGGCCCATGTCATAGATGGGGGCATCGCTGCGGGTAGTGGCGTCTTCGATCGAGCCGCCCACCAGGCCCGCCTCGGCCGCGCGCAGGATCGCCTGGGCGCAGTCTTCAGGCAAGTCGCCAAAGCCGTTTTCCAGGTCGGCGGCGACTGGCAAGGCGGTCGCATCGACGATGGCGCGGGCGTTATGCAAGGTATCGTCCAGGCTCAGCGCACCCTCGGCATCGGCGCGGCCGAGGCTGAAGGCAAGGCCGGCACTGGTGCTCGCCAGCGCTTCGAAGCCCATGCTGGCCAGGAGTTTGGCCGAGCCGGCGTCCCAGGGATTGGCCATGATAAAGGCACCGTCACGCTCATGCAGCGCCTTGAAGGCCTCAGCTCGCAGGGTTTGTACATCCATGATCACAGGCTCCGGCAGATTGACGAGTGGTCAGAGTAGACCCAGCTGTTCGACCTCAGGCGCTCGTGGCAATTCCGCCAGTGCTGGCAACCCCGGCAGACGCTCGCTCAAGCGCTGGTGAAAATGCTGAGCCAAGGCCGCCGCCTGCTGGTTGTCGGAGGTATGCAGAAACACATAAGGGCTCAGGCCGGCTTCGATCCACTCGGCGACCTTGCTCACCCATGGCGTCAGGAACGGCTCGTTGCCAATCACTTCAGGCTGGCCGATGAAGCGCACCTGTGGGTGCTGGCTGAAAGCAGCCGGACGCGCCGGTACGCGAGGCTTCTTGCTCTGCGCATGCAACACGGCAGGCGCGCGTGAGGCGCAGCTGAACAACGCACGCGAGTCCAGGCAAATGCGCTCGACACCCATGCCATGCAGCAGACGATTGAGCGACCGCTCCTCTTCGCCGCGAGCGAAAAAGGCGTCGTTACGCACCTCGACTGCAACCGGCACGCCGATCTCTTGCAGAAAGTACGCAAGCTCGGGCAACCGCGAAGGGCCAAACGTGGCCGGCAACTGCAGCCAGTACGGCGCGACCCGCCCACCCAGCGGCGCCATCAGCCGAGTAAAGGCCAACGCTGCCTCAAGTTGCTCACGCAGATCACCGCCATGGCTGACTTCACGCGGGAATTTGGCGGTGAAGCGAAAGCCGGGCGGCATGATCTGCGCCCAGCGTTCTACCGTGGACAGTGCCGGGCTGGCATAAAAGGTGGTATTGCCTTCGACGGCGTTGAAGACCTGGCTGTACAGCGCGAGGTAATCAGTAACGCGGGCATCGGCGGGGTAGAGATAGTCGCGCCAGGCGCTTTCGCTCCAGGACGGGCAACCAAGAAAGTACGGTAGGGGCGATCGCTTCATCCATCAAATGTACAGATCAAGCCCCAACACTTCCATATCCCAATCGGTGAATCCTGCAGTCGCCATGTAGCTGGCCAGAGCGGTTGCAGTGCGCCGGTCGCGGGCGCGGGGGAAGACCATGTCCTGCTGGCGGGCGGGCAAGCCACCCGCGCTGCGGCGAGTGCGGGTTTCCTGCGCGACCTCGGACTCTTCGATCAGCTCGGCATCTTCGACTGCTTCGTCACGCACCGGTGCCTTGCGCGGTGCGCGCTTGATCGGATAGGACTGCGGTGAAAAGCCGTCGATACGCATGAAATGAACACTCAGGATCAATGATGGCAATTTAGCAGCATCAGAGATCCATCGCTAATGCCCTTGTGATAACTGGACCACAGTTCTCACCAAAGGTTTAGCGCAGAAGCAAGCAGCCGACGAACAGCCGCTTAAACCGCCTTGGGCGTGGCCACGTTATCGCGCAGATAAACCGGTTGCGCCTGGTCGGCGGCGACCGCTTCACCGCGGGCCCAGGCAAATCCGGCCAGGCTCAGCACATCGAGCGCGCTGGGCAGCAGGCTGGTGTCCATGGCGCTGACCGGTACCGCCAGGCGCTCGTGGTAAGCCCAGCCAGTGCCGGCGCCGAACCAGTCGCCGCTGCTGCCATCCGGCAGCGCTACACGCTCCGGCGGCAGCACCGCTTCGCGGCCAACCAGGCGCATCTCGCCAGCAGTGGCCTGATAGCAGCCCCAGTAGACTTCATCCATGCGCGCATCGATCGCTGCGGCAACCTGGGCGATGCCACGCTCACGCAACACGCCTTGGGCCAGCGCGGCGAGGTTGGAAACCGGCAGCACCGGCCGCTCCAGAGCGAAGGCCAGGCCCTGGACAACGCCAATGGCAATGCGCACGCCGGTGAAGGCGCCAGGGCCGCGACCGAAGGCGATGGCGTCGACAGCGCTCAGCGCCACGCCCGCGTCGGCCAGCAACTGCTTGATCATCGGCAGCAGCTTTTGCGCGTGCAGACGCGGGATGACCTCATAGTGGCTGGTGACCTTGCCGTCATGCAGCAATGCAACGGAACAGGCTTCGGTGGCGGTATCCAGGGCCAGCAAGGTGGTCATCGAACGGGTTTCCAGACGCAAGAAAAAGAGCGCCAGTATAAACGACAACGGCCCGCAAGCGGGCCGTTGTCTTATGCAAGGTAACGATCAGCTCAGGGCTGCGAGGACCTTGGCAGTGATTGCTTCAACCGAGCCGACACCTTCGATGTGGCTGTACTTCGGCTTGCCATTGGCAGCACCAAGCTTCTGGTAGAAGTTGACCAATGGCTTGGTCTGGTCGTGGTAGACCGACAGGCGATGACGCACGGTTTCTTCGGTGTCGTCTTTACGCTGGACCAGATCTTCGCCAGTCACGTCGTCTTTGCCGGCAACCTTCGGCGGGTTGTAGACCACGTGGTAGACGCGACCCGAGCCCTCATGGACGCGACGGCCAGCAATGCGCTGAACGATCTCTTCGTCTTCCACGGCGATCTCGACCACAGCGTCCAGCTCGACGCCGGCAGTGACCAGCGCTTCAGCCTGCGGGATGGTGCGCGGGAAGCCGTCGAAGAGGAAACCGTTGGCGCAGTCTGGCTGGGCGATACGGTCCTTGACCAGGTTGATGATCAGCTCGTCGGAGACCAGCTTGCCAGCGTCCATGATCGCCTTGGCTTCGATGCCCAGAGGGGTGCCAGCCTTCACTGCGGCACGCAACATGTCGCCGGTGGAGATCTGTGGGATCGAGAACTTTTCGGTGATGAATTTTGCCTGAGTACCTTTACCGGCCCCGGGAGCTCCCAGCAGAATTACGCGCATCTTGTGCTCCTCATATTTTTTTATGCAAATCAACGGAGTCGGCGTCAGGGCCAAGTCCGGAAAATCAGGTGTCGACCAGAAAATCGGTCAAAAGGCTGATCAAGATACACAGCGCCCGGCGACCAGACAAGCGTCCCAAAGTTGCGATAAACCGCCACTTGCGACCTGCCGTGGCAAGGGTTGCCCTCGGTGCAACCCTGTTCCGCCGTGCACTATCATAGCCCGCCCCCGCCCACCTGAGCCTCCTTTGGTGGCGCCCTAACCGGTGTTGCGCAGGCCGGCGGCAATCCCTGCCACAGTGACCAGCAGCGCCTGCTCCAGCGGGCTGTCCAGAGCGGCTTCACGGCTGCGTGAGCGCGCCAGCAGCTCGGCCTGAAGGCGATGCAGCGGGTCCAGATAGGTGTTGCGCAGGCTAATGAACTCGAGGGTCTCAGGGCTGTGTGCGAGTAGCACCGGCTGCCCGGTCAGGCCCAATACCACCTGGCATGACTGCGACAATAGGTCGCGCAGGTGCGCACCCAATGGCAGCAGCTCGGGTTGCACTAGACGTTGGTCGTAGGCCTCGGCAATTTGCGCGTCGGCCTTGGCCAGGACCATCTCGAGCATGTCGATACGGGTGCGGAAGAACGGCCACTGCTCGCGCATCTGCGCCAATAGCTCACCCTGGCCGCGCGCCAAGGCGTTGTTCAGGGCGCTTTCCCAACCGAGCCAGGCCGGCAGCATCAGCCGTGTCTGCGTCCAACCGAAGATCCATGGGATTGCCCGTAGACTTTCGATACCGCCCGCGCGGCGCTTGGCCGGGCGACTGCCCAGCGGCAGACGGCCCAGCTCCTGCTCGGGAGTCGACTGGCGAAAGTACTCGACGAAGTCAGGGTTCTCGCGCACCACCCCGCGGTAGGCCTTGACGCCATCGGCGGCGAGTTGGTCCATCACCTCGCGCCAGGCCGGCTCAGGCGGCGGTGGCGGCAGCAGGGTGGCTTCGAGCACGGCGGCCAGGTACAGGTTGAGGTTCTGCTCGGCGATGCCCGGCAAGCCGAACTTGAAGCGGATCATCTCGCCCTGCTCAGTGGTACGGAAGCGCCCGGCGACCGAGCCGGGTGGCTGCGACAGGATCGCCGCATGGGCCGGGCCACCGCCGCGGCCGACGGTGCCGCCTCGGCCGTGGAACAGCAGCAGTTCGACCTGATGCTCGCGGCAGATCTGCACCAGGGTTTCCTGGGCGCGATACTGCGCCCAGGCCGCGGCCGTGGTGCCTGCGTCCTTGGCCGAGTCGGAGTAACCGATCATCACTTCCTGAGGGCCGCGCAGGCCGCTGCGGTAACCCGGCAGGCCGAGCAGGCGCTGCATGACCGGCCCGGCGTTGTCCAGGTCGGCCAGGGTCTCGAACAACGGCACCACGCGCATTGGCCGGGTCAGGCCGGCTTCCTTGAGCAGCAGTTGCACGGCCAGCACATCAGACGCCGCGCCGGCCATGGAAATGACGTAAGAGCCAAGTGACGCAGCCGGCGCGGCGGCCACCTCGCGGCAGGTATCGAGGACCTCGGCGGTCTCGGCCTGGGGCTTGAAATGGGCCGGGAGCAACGGCCGGCGATTTTTCAGTTCAGCCTGGAGGAATTCGATGCGCTGCTCTTCATCCCAGTCGGCATAACGGCCAAGGCCGAGGTAGTCGGTGATCTCGCTCATCGCATCGCGATGGCGAGCGGCGTCCTGGCGCACGTCCAGGCGCACCAGGAACAAGCCAAAGGTGACGGCGCGGCGCAGGCAGTCGAGCAGCGGGCCATCGGCAATCACACCCATGCCGCACTCGTGCAGCGAGCGGTAGCACAGCTCGAGCGGGTCGAGCAGTTGGCGGTTGTCGCTGAGCACCTGGGCACCAGGTGGTTGGTTGCTGGTCAGTGCGGCCTGGGCCCAGCTGCGAGTCGCACGCAGGCGCTCGCGTAGCTGCTTGAGAACACTGCGATAGGGTTCAGCGCCCTCGCCTGCCTGTTCGAGCAGTTCAGCACTGGCCTGCTGCATCGACAGTTCAGCGGCCAGGCTGTCGATATCACGCAGGAACAGGTCCGCTGCCATCCAGCGCGCCAGCAGCAGCACCTCGCGGGTCACGGCGGCGGTGACGTTGGGGTTGCCATCACGATCACCGCCCATCCACGAGGCGAAACGGACCGGCGCCGACTCCAGCGGCAGGCGCAGTCCGGTTGCCTCAAACAGCGCCTTGTCGACTTTGCGCAGATGGCTGGGCACGGCCTGCCACAGTGAATGTTCGATGACTGCGAAGCCCCATTTGGCTTCGTCCACCGGGGTCGGCCGGGTGCGGCGGATTTCCTCGGTGTGCCAGGCCTCGGCGATCAATCGGCGCAGCTTGTCGCGCACCTGCTCGCGCTCGGCGGGGGTCAGGTCGCGGTGATCCTGCACGGCCAATTGCGCGGCGATGGCGTCGTATTTCTGGATCAGGGTGCGCCGCGCGACCTCGGTTGGGTGCGCGGTCAGCACCAGTTGGATATCGAGCTTGGCCAATTGCCGGGCGAGGGCATCGTCGCTGTGCCCTTCCTGCTTCAGGCGGGCCAGCAGCTCGGGCAAAACCCGGCTCTCGAACGGCTCGGGCTGGTCGGCAGCGCGGCGGTGGATGAGCTGATACTGCTCGGCGATGTTGGCCAGGTTGAGAAACTGGTTGAATGCCCGCGCCACCGGCAACAGCTCGTCATCGGCGAGGTCGTCGAGGGTCGAGCTGAGCTGCTCGGCCGCGCCGCGGCGGTCAGCCTTGGCGCTGTGGCGGATGGCTTCGATCTTCTGCAAAAACGCATCGCCATGCTGCTGGCGAATGGTTTCACCCAGCAGTTCCCCCAACAGATGGACATCCTCACGCAAGCGTACATCGATATCGGTCATCAGGCCTTTCTCCAGCGCGGCTCTTCCGCGCATCCATTCAGGAACCAGCAGCCCCAAGAGTGCCCACAGCCGCGCGCTCAAGGCAAGCCTGGCACAGCCAAAGCAACTAAAGTTGAGCAGTGTCACTCCCAATCAGTGCATGGCATCACGCCCTATCCAAGCTGCACAGAGGTCAACATGAAAATCCGCGAACTCGCCCAACACTGGGAACAGAACGCCGCAGGCAGCCTGAGCCCAACCAGCCACATCCTGCATCTGGACCTGGAATCGGAGGCGCGCCTGGCCGCGCTGATCGATATGTTCCCCAAACGCACCGCCGAAGAACTGCTCGGCGAACTGGTCGCCTCGGCCCTTGAAGAGCTTGAAGCGAGCTTTCCCTATGTGCAGGGCCGGCAGGTCATTGCCACCGATGAGCAAGGCGACCCCATGTATGAAGACGTAGGCTCTACGCCGCGCTTTCTGGCCCTGTCGCGGCAGCATCTGCAGACGCTCGCAAGCACCGATCAAGACCCTGCCAAATAACGCGCTGACGACCGCGGGGGGGCCCGTGCGCCCCGCCGCAGTTACCCTGCCCTACCCCTTCGCGAGCTGAAAGTTCCGCAGTTTCTCGCTGACCGTTCAGTCAGAAAATACTTGTAACGGCTTGCTATTTTTTTCGGAACTATTCGAAAAACACTCCAGTCCGAGCCAATAGCCATCACGCTAAAACCCTGCACACAGTGGTAGTGCACAGTTCAGCTGAAGCGCGCACTGTCAGGGAACGAGCGATGGACTGCCACGGACATTGTCATCAGGAGTGATCCAATGGAGCTGACCAACATGAAGAGCCGCACTATGCCAACATCCTTCACCCGCATGCATGGCCTGAAACTGGCCGCGCTGGCCCTGGGCAGCACGTTTGTCCTCGCTGGTTGCGCCGGCAAGCCGCCAACCGAGCAGTACGCCGTGACCCAATCTGCGGTCAACGCGGCGGTGAGCTCCGGCGGTACCGAGTTCGCTGCAGTGGAAATGAAAGCGGCGCAGGACAAGTTCAAGAAAGCTGAAATTGCCATGCACGACAAAAAGTACGAAGAAGCCAAGGTGCTCGCCGAGCAGGCTGAGTGGGACGCCCGCGTAGCAGAGCGCAAGGCACAGGCTGCCAAAGCGCAAAAAGCCGTGCAGGACTCCCGCCAAGGCGTCCAGGAACTGCGTGAGGAAGGCCTGCGCAGCGCTGAATAAGCCTGCCCGCCTCCCCCAGCCTTCGTTACTGATTAAAGGAAGAACACTATGCGCAACTACGTCATGATCCCCGCCCTGCTGGCCCTGAGTGTTGGCCTTGCTGCTTGCTCGCATGATCCAAACGCCAACCTCGAGTCTGCTCGCACCAGCTTCTCGGCGCTGCAGAGCGATCCACAGTCGACCAAACTGGCCGCCCTTGAGACCAAGGACGCGCAGGATTGGCTGAACAAGGCCGACAAGGCCTACATGGATCGCGAAGACACCAAGAAAGTCGACCAGCTGGCCTACCTGACCAGCCAGCGCGTTGAAGTCGCCAAGCAGACCATCGCCCTGCGCGCTGCTGAAGGCGAGCTGAAAAACGCTTCGGCGCAACGTGCCCAGGCTCGCCTGGATGCCCGTGACGCCCAGATCAAGAAGCTGCAGGACAGCCTCAACGCCAAACAGACCGACCGTGGCACCCTGGTGACCTTCGGCGACGTGCTGTTTGACTTCAACAAGGCTGAACTGAAGAGCAGCGCCCTGCCGAACGTGACCAAGCTGGCGCAGTTCCTGGCTGAAAACCCAGAGCGTAAAGTGATTGTCGAGGGCTACACCGACAGCGTCGGTTCGGCCAGCTACAACCAGAGCCTGTCCGAGCGTCGTGCTGGCGCTGTGCGCATGGCCCTGGTACGTGCCGGTGTAGATCCAGCGCGTATCGTCTCGCAGGGCTATGGCAAGGAATACCCGGTTGCTGACAACACCAGCAACTCCGGCCGTGCCCAGAACCGTCGTGTGGAAGTAACCATTTCCAACGACAACCAGCCGGTTGCGCCGCGTACTGCTGCCAACCAGTAAGGGTTGTGAGCGGGGCTGCGTGTCAGCCCCGTCGCGACAAACAAAAACCGCGTGAAGCCTTTGGGCTCACGCGGTTTTTTTGTGCCCTGCTTTGGCGGGGACAGAGTTGCTGGGGCCGAGCAGCGGCCCCAATGCGATTCACTGCACTTGCTGCGGCGTCTCCTCGCCAACACAGCGCACCGCACGCTTGCGGTTGTCGACCAGCACACCGGTCAGGCCCTTCTGCTGCATATCGATCAATACCAACACCCCATCCATGCACTGCGCCACCTGCGCCGCAGGCTCCAGCGAGACCTTGTAATCCTCGCCCGGCACCGTCTTGAGCATGGTGAAGTCCTGCAGCAACAGGGCATCCTCAGGCTTGGCAAAATGCAGGTAGCCGTAATACCAGAGGGCCCCTACCGTCACGATGATGCTACCGACGCCGGTCAGAATCAGCGGGATGGCGTTGCGTTCTTCACTCATTGCTTGTTCTTCTCATCAGGGAAATTAGGCACTTCGGCCAAGCGCCGCAGGCCGTTGAAATGGGTCGGATCATCCAGGAAGCGGATCATCACCTGGCGCCAGGTCGGGTCGGCAAAGGTCTGCACGTGGCCGCCGCGGGTCAGTTGCAACACCCGTGGTGGTGGCGCATGACGGTACAAATCCAGACCGTTTTCCAGCGGCACCAGGGCATCGTCGATGCTGTGGAAAAACAACTTCGGCGGGCTGTCCAGGCGCTCGATCGAACGGATCGCGCTGTCGCCGTCGGGCACCAGCCATGACAGCGGCACCTGCAGCGGCCAGGTCAGCCAACCGGTACCCAGCGCGTATCGCCCGACCGAGCGATAACTGGCCGGCACACCATCGAACACCAGCGCACTGAAGCGCTGACGCTGCTCAGGGTGGCCCGCCAGGTAATGAATCGCCATCGCTCCGCCCAGGCTCTGCCCCAGCAGCACCAGTGGTTTGCCCTGCACCTCAGGCGCCCGTTCAAGCCAGCTCATGGCCGCAGCTATGTCTTCGTACACCTCAGGCAGGCTTGGCTTGCCTTCGGACAGGCCATAACCGCGATAGTCGATCATCAACACCTGGAAGCCCTGCTCCGGCAGCCAGTAGCTGCCGCCGAGGTGCCCAGGCAGGTTGCCGCCGTTGCCGTGCAGGTGCAGCACCGTACCCTTGACCTCGACGCCATCCTTGGCCGGCAGCCACCAACCGTGCAGGCGCATGCCATCGCTAGTGGTCAGGGTCACATCGCGATAGGCCAGCTTGGCCCGCTCGGGGGTGAATGCCTGGCCCGGCTCGGGATAGAACAGCAGGCTGCTGCAGCCGCCGAGGGTCAGGGCCAGGGTCAGGGCCAAGCCTTTACAGAATGTTCGCGTAGTCGGCTTCAATGCGATCAAGGCTCAGGTGGTTGAGGAAGTTGGAGAAGCACATCCAGGCAGACAGCGCATTCAGGTCGCGGAACTGCTCGGGCAGGTACTTGGGCGGTTCGACCAGGCCTTCCTCGACCAGCTGGCGCAACGTACGCATGTCCTCCAGAGTGGTCTTGCCGCAGAACAACAACGGGATCTGCTCAAGCTTGCCCTTCTTCACGGCCAACTGAATGTAGTTGTAAACCATGATGAAGCCCTTGAGGTAGGACAAGTCCTTGGTGAATGGCAAGCCGTTCGGCACCGAGCCGCGGAACACTCGGCTGGCGTTGCTGTAACTCTGGCCGATCTCGAAGCCCTGGCCACGGAAGAACTCATACACCTGCATGAAGTCGGCGCCCTGCTCGACCATGTGAATGGCACGAGTGCGGTTGGTCAGCTTGCGCAGGCGACTCGGGTACGAGGCAAAGGCGATCACTTCCATAAGGATGGCCAGGCCTTCCTGAGTCACAGTCGACGACGGCGGTCCCTTGGCGAGGAAGGTGCAGATCGGCTGGTTAAGCCCGTTGAGCGTGGTACCAACATGCACCAGTCCTTCATGAACCTCCAGCGCACGCACATCACGGCTGTTGAACATGGCATCGGCACGCACCTTGATGTAGTCGGCGCCCGCCGCTGCATCGGCGACGATACCGTCGGACTCGAACACGCGGATGGTGCCTTCGGCCTCACCGAACACCGTATTCAGCCGGCGCTGGAGGATATCCACCGCTTGCTTGGCCGTAAGGTTCTTCGGCTCGTCCTTGAGATCGCCGCGGCCATCGATGTTGTTCAGGTAATCAGAAAGCATCAAGCCAAGGTCGGCCAGGGTCGGGTCGCCGGCATGAAACGCATCGGAAGCTGCACCATACAGCTCCTGCGAAATCAGGCCGAAGTCCTCGGTGCCGCGCGCTTCCAGCATGCGCACCACCATGCGGTACTCGCGGCACATGCGCCGCATGATCTGCCCGACCGGGTTGAACTGGCCCAGCTGGCGAGTGATGTCGCGCTCGATGCTCTGAAACTCGGCCTTCAATGCACTCGAATCGAAGCCCAGGGGGCGCGACTGGTAATAGGCGCGGTCCACGGCAGGCGGCTCTTTGCCCTTGCCGTTGATGAAGGCCTGGCGGATGTTGTCGCCCCACTTCACCGCATCGAGCACGCGGATCGGCGTCTGCGCCACGACAATGCGGTCGGACAACGCGCGAATGGTCTGCTGATACTCGTCCACGGCTAATTCCTTGTAGCGGCTATTACTTGCCGACGCGCTGGAAGCGCGCCACTTCGACGAACAGGTCAGAGTTGGCCGGGTCATCCAGGTAGGCCAGCACTCGCTCGGTCGGGCTGTCGATCAACACGCCCGGACCGTTGTCTTCCGGCACCTCGATACTGCGCCCGCTGAGTTCCTTGCGCGTGAGCGCCTCGTGCACCTGATCGACGTCCAGGTTGTACACCACCAGTTCCTTGCCGTCGGCGCTGACCTCGAAGCCGCCAATCAGGAAGTTGCCGCCCAGGCGCTTGGGCACCCCGGCCGACAGGTACCAGCGGCTGCCATGACGGGCCACGGTAAACACGTATTCTTCAGCCGGCTTGCCTTTGGCTGTGGCAAACGCCTTGTAGCTGTTGCCAGCCGCGCGGCTGATGCTCAGCGTGAGCGGCTCGCCCCAGGCATCCTTGCTGCTCCACTTGCCCAGTAACGCCTTGGGTGCGGTCTGGTTGGCCGGCAGCGGGTCGCCAAAGGTCACCAGACAACCGCCCAGCATCAGGAATGACAACGTCAACAACACCATACGCCAGGCTTTCATCAGGCTCTCCTAGATAGATCAGTGACAGCGCAAACCGCTCGCAGCTCAGACCGATGCCAGCACCAGGTGCAGGTAGCGGGTAAGAATAGCGAGCATCTGCCCATCGGCCTGCCTGTTCGTTTGTTCAAGCAGGCCTTGATATTCCATCTGCTCGATAATCGCCGTCAACATCTGTGCGTCCTGCTCGGGATGATGCGAGCCGATTACCTGGAGCATCTGCCGCGCGCCTTGCGCGAGGATCCGTTCGTGCGCGCGCACAAGCTCGGCCAGCCGCGGGCAGAGCAAGGCCTCCTGGCGGAAAGCCTGCTCGGCCATGAGAAAGTCACGCCGATTGCTCAGTTGCCGGCTGACGTAGTCGGCGGTCATCCGCGCGATTTCATCGACCAGCCGCGTCCGTGATGCGGCGCTGCCATCGTCCTGCGCGAGCAACTGGCGCAACACCCCTTCACTGGTCGCCCACAGCTTGGCCATGTAGTCGGCGCTGCGCTCGACGTACTGGGCAAAGGTGTCGGTGAGCAGGTCTTCGATGTCCTTGAAGTAGTAGGTGGTGGCCGACAGCGGCACACCGGCCTCGGCAGCCACGGCGCGGTGGCGCACGCCGCGCACGCCATCGCGGACGACAATGCGCATCGCTGCGTCGAGAATCAGCTGGCGGCGTTGTTCACTGCCCTGGCGGCTGGTCTTGCGCCCTTGGTACTGCACGCTTTCAGCAACGGCGCTGGCTACGCCGGCTGCGCCTTGTTCGGCGATTGCTGGGTTCACGCTGAATACCTCATGAGGGAAGTGTGCGGCTCATATGAGCCTGGCGCGATCAGCACGGGGCCGCTACGCGGCCCTTTCGCGACACAAGGCCGCTCCTACAGGGCCCGCGCATGGCTTGAATGCTTGCGCGATCGATGTAGGAGCGGCCTTGTGTCGCGAAAGGGCTGCGTAGCAGCCCCTGCAATCCAGAAGTGTAAACCCGTTCAGCCCTGTGGGCGCATATGCGGGAACAGGATCACATCACGGATCGACGGCGAGTTGGTCAGCAACATCACCAGGCGGTCGATACCGATGCCTTCACCGGCAGTCGGCGGCATGCCGTATTCCAGCGCACGGACGAAGTCGGCGTCGTAGTGCATGGCTTCGTCATCACCGGCATCCTTCTCTGCCACCTGGGCCAGGAAGCGCTCGGCCTGGTCTTCGGCATCATTGAGCTCGGAGTAGGCGTTGGCGATTTCGCGGCCACCGATGAACAGCTCGAAGCGGTCGGTGACGTTCGGGTTGGCGTCGTTGCGGCGGGCCAGCGGCGACACTTCGAACGGGTACTCGGTAATGAAGTGCGGCTGCTCCAGCTTGTGCTCGACCAGCTCTTCGAAAATCATCACCTGCAGCTTGCCCAGGCCTTCGTGGCCGAGCACCTTGGCACCTGCCTGCTTGGCAATCGCGCGGGCCTTGTCGACGTCCTGCAGGTCGGCGGCGGTCAGCTCGGGGTTGTACTTGAGGATCGAGTCGAACACCGACAGGCGCACGAACGGCTCGCCGAAGTGGAACACCTTGTCGCCGTAAGGCACGTCGGTGCTGCCCAGCACCAGCTGCGCCAGCTCGCGGAACAGCTCTTCGGTGAGGTCCATGTTGTCTTCGTAGTCGGCGTAGGCCTGGTAGAACTCGAGCATGGTGAACTCGGGGTTGTGCCGGGTCGAAACACCTTCGTTACGGAAGTTGCGGTTGATCTCGAAGACCTTCTCGAAGCCACCCACGACCAGACGCTTGAGGTACAGCTCAGGCGCGATCCGCAGGAACATCTGCATGTCCAGCGCGTTGTGGTGGGTTTCGAAGGGCTTGGCTGCCGCACCGCCTGGGATGGTCTGCAGCATCGGCGTTTCCACTTCGAGGAAATCGCGCTTGGCAAGGAAGCTGCGGATGTGCGAGATCACCTGCGAACGCACACGGAAGGTGTGGCGGGTCTCTTCGTTGACCATCAGGTCGACGTAGCGCTGGCGATAGCGCTGCTCGGTGTCGGTCAGGCCGTGATGCTTGTCCGGCAACGGACGCAGCGATTTGGTCAGCAGACGCACGCTGGTCATTTCGACGTACAGGTCGCCCTTGCCGGAACGCGCCAGGGTGCCTTCGGCGGCAATGATGTCGCCCAGGTCCCAGGTCTTGACCGCAGCCAGGGTCTCTTCCGGCAGGGTCTTGCGGTTGACGTAGACCTGGATGCGCCCGGTCATGTCCTGGATAACCATGAACGAGCCACGGTTGAGCATGATACGACCGGCAACCTTGACCGGGATCGCTGCAGCTTCCAGCTCTTCCTTGGTCTTGTCGACATACTGCTTCTGCAGGTCGCTGCAGTAGCTGTCGCGACGGAAGTCGTTGGGGAAGGCCTGGCCCTTGGCACGCTCGGCGGCAAGTTTTTCCTTGCGCAGCGCGATCAGGGTGTTTTCTTCCTGTTGCAGGTCTTGCGGGTCGAGTTTGAGATCGCTCATGTCGTCAGATTTTCCATCAAGGATTCATTGCCCTCGCCCGCAGGCGAGGGTCTTGCGCCAGCTCAGCAGCCGAGAAGTTACAGGCCTTGCTTGAGGCTCGCTTCGAGGTATTCGTCGATATCGCCGTCCAGCACCTTGTCGCAGTCGCTGCGTTCGATGTTGGTGCGCAGGTCTTTGATTCGCGACGCGTCGAGCACGTACGAGCGAATCTGGTGACCCCAGCCGATGTCCGACTTGCTGTCTTCCAGAGCCTGCGAGGCTGCGCTGCGCTTTTGCATCTCCAGCTCGTACAACTTGGCCCGCAACATTTTCATGGCGGTGTCCTTGTTGGCGTGCTGGGAACGTTCGTTCTGGCAGCTGACCACGGTGTTGGTCGGCACGTGAGTGATCCGGACCGCCGAGTCGGTGGTGTTGACGTGCTGACCACCGGCACCCGAGGAGCGGTAGGTGTCGATACGCAGGTCGGACGGGTTGATGTCGATCTCGACCTTGTCGTCGATCTCGGGCGAGACGAACACTGCCGAGAACGAGGTGTGGCGACGCGCGCCGGAGTCGAACGGGCTTTTGCGCACCAGGCGATGAACGCCAATCTCGGTACGCAACCAGCCAAACGCGTACTCGCCCTTGATGTGCACGGTGGCGCCTTTGATGCCGGCGACTTCACCTTCGGACAGCTCCATGATGGTGGCGTCGAAGCCACGCTTGGAGGCCCAGCGCAGGTACATGCGCAGGAGGATGTTGGCCCAGTCCTGTGCTTCGGTACCGCCGGAACCGGCCTGGATATCTAGGTAGGCGTTGTTCATGTCCATCTCGCCGCTGAACATGCGACGGAATTCGAGCTTGGCCAGGGACTCTTCGAGACCTTCGAGCACTTCGACAACGTCGTTGACCGCCGCTTCGTCGTTTTCTTCGACGGCCATGTCGAGCAGCTCGCGCGAATCGGCCAGGCCACTGGACATCTCGTCCAGGGTGCCGACGATCTGCGCCAGCATGGCGCGCTCGCGGCCCAGCTCCTGGGCGTACTCGGGTTTGTTCCACACGGCCGGGTCTTCCAGCTCGCGGTTGACTTCGATCAGGCGCTCAGCTTTCAGATCGTAGTCAAAGATACCCCCGAATCGATTCGGAACGTTCGGTGAGGTCTTTGATGGTGTTGAGGATCGGTTGGATTTCCATTGGGCAGGCTACTCGCGCGAATTCGGTGAAAAGCCGGTGAGTATAAACCAGTCCGAGCCACGACGGCAGACCCGCCGGGCAGGCGCAAGGCGCTTATCAGGCAATACCGGCCTGATTGCGCCCATTGTTCTTGGCCAGGTACAGCCCTTTGTCGGCGGCCGAGATCAGTTGCCGGCAATGGCTACCGATAGCCGGGGTCAGGGTGGCGATGCCCAGGCTCACGGTCAGCCGCGCATCGGCCTCGGGTGCGGTGTGGGCGATGCCCAGGCCGTAGACCGTCTGGCGCAGTTTTTCGGCAATCAGGCGGGCGCCGCCCGGCGAGGTGTTAGGCAGCACCAGGGCGAACTCTTCGCCGCCGTAGCGCGCCGGCAGGTCGCTTGGCCGTGAGCATGAACTGCGAATCGCCGCAGCCACCTGGCGCAACGCCTCGTCGCCGGCAAGATGGCCGAAGCTGTCGTTGAAGGCCTTGAAGTAGTCGACGTCGATCATCAACAGCGACAGTTGCTGCTGCTCACGCATGGCCCGGCGCCACTCCAGTTCCAGGTACTCGTCGAAGTGGCGGCGGTTGGACAAACCGGTCAAGCCATCGGAGTTCATCAGGCTCTGCAGCATCAAATTGGTGTCGAGCAGTTGCTGCTGGCTGACGCGCAGTGCGCGATACGCCTCGTCGCGCTGCAACAGGGTCATGTAGGAGCGCGAGTGGTAACGAATCCGCGCCACCAGCTCGATGGTATCCGGCAGTTTGACCAGATAATCATTGGCCCCGGCGGCAAAGGCGGCGCTCTTGACCAACGGGTCCTCCTTGGTCGACAGGACGATGATCGGGATGTCCTGAGTGGCCGGGTGGTTGCGGTATTCGCGCACCAGGGTGAGGCCATCCAGGCCCGGCATGATGAGGTCCTGGAGGATCACCGTCGGCTTGATGCGCATGGCCTGGGCGATGGCCTGATGCGGATCGGCACAGAAGTGGAAGTCGATATTCTCTTCATGGGCCAGCCCACGCCGCACCGCTTCGCCGATCATTGCCTGATCGTCCACCAGCAGCACCATCGCCGAATTTTCGTTGGCGGTCACAAGACCTGCGCTTGGTAGATCAATCATGCCTGTTCACCTGATCACGACCGTCCAGGCGGTGTGACTCAATTGCTGATGTCATTTGGTAAAAAACTCCGTCAATCGCCCGGCAATGCGCTCGAGCGGGCGGATCTCCATCGCTGCATCAATCGCCGCAGCGGCCTTGGGCATACCATATACAGCACTGCTCTGTTGGTCCTGGGCAATGGTCAGAAAGCCCTGCTGGCGCATCATCTTCAAACCCTGGGCGCCATCGCGGCCCATCCCGGTGAGCAGAACGCCCACGCCGGGCGCATTCCAATAGCGGGCCACGCTCTCGAAAAACACATCGATCGAGGGCCGGTAGATTTCATTGACCGGCTCGGCGGTGTAGGCGAGCTGGCCGTTTTTCAGCAAGCGGATATGGTGGTTGGTGCCTGCCAGCAATACCTGCCCGGCCTGCGGCGGCTCGCCTTCGCGGGCAAGCCGTACGACCTGGCCGCAGGTACTGCTGAGCCAGTCGGCCATACCTGCGGCAAACACTTGGTCCACATGCTGCACCAGCACGATGGCCGCCGGAAACTGCTTGGGCAGGCCCTTGAGCAAAACTTCAAGCGCGGCCGGGCCGCCAGCAGACGAACCAATCGCCACCAGGCCGGTACGCTGCGAGACTTCGCGCACAGCGGTGGGCACGTTGCTTGGCGCCGAAGTGCGCTGTTGGCCGATCAGCCAGCCGATATTGAGGATCTTGCGCAACAATGGCGCGGCCGCTTCGCGCGGATCACCCGCGCCCAGCGCCGGCGTATCGACTACATCCAGCGCGCCGTGGCCCATGGCCTCGAACACGCGGTGCACGTTCTGCTTGCGGTCGACCGTGACGATGACGATAGCGCAGGGCGTTGCCGCCATGATTCGCCGGGTTGCCTCGACGCCGTCCATCACCGGCATGATCAGGTCCATCAAAATCAAGTCAGGAGTCTGTTCGGCGCAGCGCTCGACCGCCTCCTGGCCATTGCCGGCGACCCAGATCAGCTCATGCGCTGGCTCCAGCGCAAGCGCCCGGCGCAGCGCCTCGACGGCCAGGGGCATGTCGTTGACGATGGCAATTTTCATCCTTGTGCACCTCCGATCAACTCGACCACTGCATCCAGCAACGCGTCATCGTGGAAGCTGGCCTTTGCCAAATAGTAGTCGGCGCCGGCATCCAGGCCACGCCGGCGGTCTTCTTCACGGTCCTTGTACGACACCACCATCACCGGCAAGCCTTGCAGGCGCTGGTCGCGGCGCACCAGGGTGACCAGTTCGATGCCATCCATGCGCGGCATGTCGATATCGGTTATCAGCAGGTCGAAGTCATCGCCGCGCAGGGCGTTCCAGCCATCCATACCGTCCACCGCCACGGCCACGTCGTAGCCGCGATTGCTTAGCAGCTTGCGTTGCAGCTCACGCACCGTCAGCGAGTCGTCCACCACCAGCACGCGCTTGCGGCTGACGCCCTTGGCACTGGCGCCGTTGCGTTCGATGCGCTCCAGGCGGCCGGTAGTCAGCAGCTTTTCCACCGAGCGCAGCAGGTCTTCGACGTCGACGATCAGTACCACCGAGCCATCGTCGAGCAACGCTCCGGCAGAAATATCCTGAACCTTGCCCAGGCGCGCATCGAGCGGCATCACCACCAGTACGCGCTCGCCGATCAGGCGCTCGACGGCAATCCCGTATAACTGATCGCGCTCGCGAATGACCACAACCCGCAGGCTGCGCTCATCGCCCTGCCCTTGCGGGCGATTGAGCAACTGATTGGCCGAGACCAGGCCGATATGGCGCTGCTCGTGCCAGAAGTGTTGACGCCCTTCGATCTGGACGATGGCCTCGGCGGGCACGTCGAGGGTGCGCTCGATATGCGCCAGCGGAAAGGCATACGCCTCGCCGCCGACCTCAACCACCAGGCTGCGCACCACCGACAAGGTCAGCGGCACCTGCAGTTGGAAGCAACAGCCTTGGCCAGCAACCTGGGTCAGCTCGATCGAGCCGCGTAGCTCGCGCACCATATGCTGCACTGCGTCCAACCCCACCCCGCGACCGGACACCTCGGTGACCCGATCGCGCATGCTGAAACCGGGCAGGAACAGGAACGTCAGCAGCTCGGCTTCGCTCATCTGCGCCACGGTCTCGGCCGGTGACAAGGCCCGTTCGGCAATACTGCAGCGCAGCCGCTCAAGGTCGATGCCGGCGCCATCGTCACTCAGCTCGACAATCAGCATCCCAGCCTGGTGGGATGCACGCAGGCGGATCACGCCATCGCTGGGCTTGCCCGCCAACAGGCGTCGTTCGGGCAGTTCGATGCCATGGTCGACGGCGTTGCGCAGCAGGTGAATCAGCGGCGCTTCGAGTTTTTCCAGGACATCGCGATCGACCTGGGTTTTCTCGCCCTCGATCTGCAATTGCACCTGTTTGCCCAGTGAGCGGCCCAGATCGCGGACCATCCGGCTCTGCCCGGTAAGCACATCGGCGAACGGCCGCATGCGGCAGGCCAGCGCCGTGTCATACAAGTTTTGCGCGCGCTGGCTGGCTTGCCAGCCGAACTCGTCGAGCTCGGCTGCTTGCTGTTGCAGGATGGCCTGGGTTTCGCCGAGCAGGCGTTGGGTCTGGGCCAGCGCATCGAGTACTTCAGGGCTCTGGCCGCTGCTCTCAAGCTGGCTCTTCAGCCCGTCGAGGGCACGCATGCCCTGCCCGTGCATGCGCTTGAGCCGCTGCAGGCTGGCCAGGTAGGGCTTGAGCCGCTGGGTTTCCACCAGCGACTTGCTGGACTGGTCGAGCAGGCTGTTCAAGCGATCCGCGGTCACCCGCAATACTCGCTCGCCGGTCTGGCTGCTGCGTTTGCCTGGCCGCGGTGCAGGCTCGACATCGGCTTGCGCCTCGGCTGCCAGGACGAGCACATCGGCGCTAGCCACTGACGGCGCGGCCAACAGCGGTTCGCTCATTCCGGGGGTAACCACCTGTGGCGCCGCGCTGAACGCAGCAGCGGGGTCGAGCAACGCCGCCATCTGTGCGACAAAGCCCGGCACTGCCAGCTCACCGGCGGCATCGCCCGGCGTGGCGATGCGCATCAGCAGGTCGGTGCCTTGCAGCAAGGCATCGATGTGTTCGCCACGCAAACGCAGCCGGCCTTCCTGGGCCGCGACCAGGCAGTCTTCCATGACGTGGGCAACGCTCACCCCGGCATCGACGCCGACGATCCGCGCCGCGCCTTTGAGCGAGTGCGCGGCACGCATGCAGGCTTCGAGCTGATCGGCCTGGGTCGGGTTGCGCTCGAGCGCAATCAGGCCAGTGTTGAGCACCTGGGTCTGGGCTTCGGCCTCCAGGCTGAACAGCTCCAGCAAAGACGCATCACGCATTTGCTCAGGGGTCATGACAGGCTCCGCTTGACAGCAGACAGCAAGTGGGTCGAATCCAGTACGCGCACGCTGCGCCCGCGCCACTGCAGCACCGCGGCAGTGAAGCGCGCAGTGTCCTGGCCGTCTTCACAGGCATCGATATCAAGCCGATGGATGCCATCGACTTCATCCACTGGAGCAACTACCGGCCCGCCTTCGGCGGCCAGAATCAGCATGCGTGGCATTACCCGACCATTGATGGGGCTGGCCGGCAGGCTGTCGGCTCCCAGCAGCGCGGTCAGTGACAGGCACGGCACCAGGGCGCCGCGCACATTGGCCACACCTTGCAGTACCCGCGAGCGCTGATGCGGCAGGGAATGCACGGATTGCACCGGAGCGATCTCGGCGAGGCTGGCAGTCGCCAGCGCCAGCCATTCTTCACCCAGGCGGAACACCAGCATCGAACGCCCGGTGCATTCGGTCAGCGGCGCGGCTGCGACAGGCGCTACGTCCTGCTGCAGGGCGTAGCGATCGAGCAGGCGCGTGGCAGCTGCGGCATGCACTTCGCAGTTGCGGCAGTGAATATGCTGTTCAAGCAAAGGGCATTGCTTGTTGCCATGCACGCCGATGCGATTCCAGCAGTCGTCGATCGGCGCGTGGTCTTCGCTGACCAGCAGCAGCTCATGCATCTCGCTCATCGTTGCGGCTCCCGACCGGCCCGCGCGGCGCGTTCCTGCAGACGCCGCGCACCGGCCTCATCGCCTTGTGCGGCGAGCAGCGTGGCCAGCTGCAGCAGCGCCTCGGGGTGCTGCGGCTCAAGGTACACGGCCTTGCGGTAATGAATAATGGCGTTGTGGCTGTCGCCTGCGGTGTCGCTGAGCAAGCCCAGCCAGTAGTACACCTGCGCCTTGGGTTCGAACTGGCGCAGGTAGCGCTCGCAACTGGCCAGCGCGGCCTGGCTGTCACCAGCGTTGGCCTGGCGGGCGATTTGCGCCAGCAGCTCGCTCTCGCCGGCCTGCCCGGCAATGGCCACCATCGACGGGGCGGGCGCTGAGCGCACGTGCCGCGGCGCTGGCGGCAAGCTACGCGGCACAGGCGGCTGGCTCCATGGCGCAGACACCAGGGCCGGCCGTGCAGGCGTCGGGGTAACTACGGGCACGGCTTGTTCCGGCTGGCGCACATAGGCGAACGACTGCGGGATGCCCAATGGCCGCATGCCCAGGCGCGCCAACAGGCTGCCTTCGGCGGGGCCAATGAACAGCACACCCTGGGCATGCAGCAATTGCTTGAGCACCGCAAACACCCGGCGCTGGGTGGGCACGTCGAAGTAGATCAGCAGGTTGCGACAGAAGACGAAGTCATAATGCCCGTTGCGACTAGCCAGGGCTGGATCAAGCACGTTGCCGACCTGCAGATCGACCTGGTGGCAGACTCGCTCGTGCAACTGATGGCCCTCACCGGTATCGCTGAAGTGCCGCTCGCGAAAGGCCACATCACTGCCACGAAACGAATTGCGCCCGTACAGCGCCTGGCGTCCACGGTCGACCGAGTTGGGGCTGATGTCCAGCCCATCGACACTGAACGCGGCGGCGCTCATGCCGCTGTCGAGCAACGCCATGGCTATCGAATAGGGCTCTTCGCCGGTCGAGCACGGCAGGCTGAGAATGCGTAGCGGCCGCACACCGGCCAGTTCGGCCAGGCGCTTGTGCGCGAGGCTGGCCAACGCGGCAAACGACTCGGGATAACGGAAAAACCACGTTTCCGGGACGATCACCGCCTCGATCAGCGCTTGCTGTTCAGCCGCCGATTGCTGCAGCAGCAGCCAGTAATCGTTCAAGTCGTGGGCTGCCAGCGCAGCACTGCGCTGACGCAGGGCACGCTCGACCATGGGCGCACCGACCGACTCGACATCCAGGCCGATGCGCTCTTGCAAGAATCGAAAAAACTGCTGTTCGATCATACCGGCACCTGCGCTGGCGGATCCGCGAACAACAAGCGACGGACCTCGTCACTGAGCAACTGGTCGATCTCGATGCGCTGCAACATGCCCTGGGCATCCTGGCGCACCGGGCCCAGATAGGGCGCCTCGACGTTGTCCAGGCCATACGGCTGGAACTCGTCAGGCTGGCAGCGCAGGGTCTCGGTGGCCTGCTCGAGGATCAACCCCAGGCGCAGCGTTGTAGCGCTGGCAGCCGGGTGATAACGCACCACCACCAGCCGCGTGCTGGTGCGTGCTGCGGCCGGCCTGGCAAAGCTCAGCGCGGCCAGGTCGATCACCGGGATCAGCGCACCACGATGGCTGAGAATCCCGCGCACCCACCCCGGCGCCTGAGCGATAGGCTTGAGCGTACGCAGTGCCAGCACTTCCACCACCTCACGCACATCCAGAGCGAAGCGCTGGTCATTGAGGCGAAACTGCAGGTACAGCACACCTTTGCCGGTGCCGGCTGTGGGTTCGCGCTGAGGCAGATCCTTGATTGTCATCAGACTTTGAAACGCGAGACACCGCCACGCAGGCCAGCCGCGACCTGGCTCAGCTCATCGATGGCGAAACTGGCCTGGCGCAGCGATTCGACGGTCTGGGTGCTGGCGTCGCTGAGCTGAGACAGCGCCTGGTTGATCTGCTCGGCACCGGTAGCCTGGGCCTGCATACCGTCATTGACCATCAATACCCGCGGCGCCAGCGCCTGGACCTGATGGATGATCTGGCTGAGTTGCTCGCCAACCTGCTGCACTTCGAACATGCCGCGGCGGACCTCTTCGGAAAACTTGTCCATGCCCATCACCCCGGCCGAAACCGACGACTGGATCTCGCGCACCATCTGCTCGATGTCGTAGGTCGCCACGGCGGTCTGGTCGGCCAGGCGGCGCACTTCAGTGGCCACCACGGCGAAGCCGCGGCCGTATTCGCCGGCCTTCTCGGCCTCGATCGCAGCGTTCAGCGACAGCAGGTTGGTCTGGTCGGCAACCTTGACGATGGTCACCACCACCTGATTGATGTTGCTGGCCTTCTCGTTGAGGATGCTCAGCTTGGCGTTGACCAGATCGGCCGCGCCCATCACCTGGTGCATGGTTTCTTCCATGCGTGCCAGGCCTTGCTGGCCGGAGCCGGCGAGGATCGAGGCCTGGTCAGCAGCCGAGGTGACCTCGGTCATGGTCCGCACCAGATCACGCGACGTGGCGGCGATCTCCCGCGAGGTGGCGCCGATTTCGGTGGTAGTGGCTGCGGTTTCGGTGGCCGTGGCTTGCTGCTGCTTGGAGGTGGCGGCAATTTCGGTAACCGAGGTGGTCACCTGCACCGACGAGCGCTGGGCCTGGGCGACCAGGCTGGCAAGGGATTCGGCCATTTCGTTGAAGCCGGTTTCGATGGCGCCGAACTCGTCCTTGCGGTCCAGGTCCAGGCGCATGCTCAAGTCGCCCGAGCGCAGCTTATCGAGGGCATGGACGATGCGTTGCATGGGCGTGGTGATCGCACGCATCAACAACAGCCCGCAAATGCCGGCAGCGATGATGGCCAGGATCAGCGAAACGATCATGCTGCCCTTGGCGGTGGCCACGGCGCTGACGATATCTTTGGTGGCTACGTCGGCCGCTTCGCGATTGCGTTCGATCACGGTGTTGAGGTGCTTGCGCCCTTCGACCCAGGCGGGCGTCAGCACGTCGGTGATCAAGCGCTCGGCTTCGGCGTAGTTCTTCTGCCGGTAGGCCTCGAGTACCAGTTCGATGTCGGCGATGTAACGTTTTTCCATGTCAACGAAGGCGTCGAAGCTGGTCTGGTCTTCCGTAGTACGAATGGTTGCCTGATAACTGGCCATATGCTGGCGCAGGCGCTCGTCAAAGCTCTTGAACAGTTCGATATCCGCAGAGGCGATATCGCGATGCTTGCTCAGGCCGACCAACTGCTGGCTGGTGACGTAGCTGTCGACCCAGGCGCTGCGGATCATCGAGCTGTAGTAGACGCCGGGGATGGCATCGGAACCGACCGCTTCCTCGCTCGCGGAAATGGCGACCAACCTTGAGTAGGCTGCAACGATCATCAACAACATGATGGCGATGATCACGGCAAAACTTGCCAGGATCCGTTGGCGCATGGTCCAGTTTTTCAAAATCAGCCCTCAAGAATTCAGTACGAGCGGGGAAATCGCTCGAGTATAGCCCAGGCATGATCCGGGTTTCTCAGCTGAATGAGCGGCGTTCGCGGCATCCCTGCCGGCAAAGGTGGCAAATAGCCAGATTACTGACCGGCGGCAAGCCTGGCTTGGGCTTCGAGCTCCTGGCGCAGTGCCGGATCTAGGCGCAGCTGGCGCGATAGCTCATCGAGGTAGGCGCGCTCCATGAAGTTTTCCTGATCGACCATCATCAGGCTCGCCAGGTACATCTCGCCGGCCATTTCCGGGGTTTGCGCGGCGCGGGCAACTTCTGCCGGGTCGAGCGGTTTGTTCAGCTCGGCGTGCAGCCATTGCTGCAGTTCACGATCGCTGTCCAGACGGGTGAATTCGCCTTCGATCAGTTCACGCTCACGCTCATCGATATGGCCATCGGACTTGGCTGCCGCGACCAGCGCACGCAGCACGGCCTGGCTGTGCTGCTCGGCTTCAGCCGGTGGCAGCCGGTCGAGCGTCTGCGGCTCGCGCACCTGGCCGGTGGCCTGCTGCGCCTGCCAGTTGTTGAAGGCCTTGTAGGCGATCACCCCCAGCGCAGCCAGGCCGCCGTAGGTCAGCGCCTTGCCGCCGAACTTGCGCGCGCTCTTGTTACCCAGCAGCAAGCCCATGGCGCCACTTGCCAGGGCGCCGCCGCCCATGCCGGAGAGCAGCCCACCGAGCCCGCCTCCACCGAGTGACGGCTTGCCGCCAGCACTTTTACCGGTTTGTTTGCTGAGCATTTCCTGGCCGGTCTTGAACAGTTGATCGAGCAAACCTCGGGTGTTCATGCGCACGTCTCCAAACTACAGAAAGGAAAACCCAGAGTAAGGCTTGGCCTGTGGTTCGCCATGGAAGTATTTGCTTCGGGATGTTGCACAAGCCGACCAAGTGCGCTGGCAAGGCGGCACGCTCGGCCTGATCATCGAATACCCGCCAAGGGTCCAGCTCCATCGACCATGCATGGCCAAACCTTGCTCAGCGGTCAACCTTGCAACATTTTTGGGGCCATCCTGAATTTGCTCTGCGAAACCGCATAATCGGCGCTGAAACGATAATGGCCATGTGCGGCCATTGAAATTAGGTGATGTTGCTAGCCATGAAACGAGCCGAACTGCTGGACTACCTGCATCTGACGATCAGCAACTTCTACCGCCTTGATTCCGATGCCGCGCTGGACAAACACCTGCAGTTGATGCTTGAGCAATATCGGCGCAAACCATTCTTCTTCAAGAGCTTGCTCAATACGACCGGTTAATGGTCGTGCTGTCGCTGCTCGCCTTTTATTTCCACGACCCAATGACGCCTTTATCCCGGGTCAAGGCATTTTGCGAGCGGCGTGGCTACCTGACGCGCAACACCCTGGAGTCGTACTTCTCGTTCTTCCTGATATCGGGCTATATGCACGTATCGCCCCACCCGGATGATGCTCGGCAACGCATCTACAGGCCCAGCAAAACAGCTATCGATCTGGCCACGCAACTGATCAGCGCATACCTCATACCGGCCCAGCAACTGATCCCCGATGCACAGCCTGCGCAGCGCACCGAGCCAACTGCGTTCCTGCGTCAATACTTTAGCGGATTCGCTCATCTGCTGGATGCCGACGTGCTGCTGGACGGGCTGCTGCCGGGGGCCAAGTGGATCATGAACCGTGACGGTGGTCATCTGCCGATGCTGAGCCTGTACCTCGATGCCCGGGGCTTTCACTCAAACGACGGCGGCTACAAGGTCTCCAGCTATGCCGAGCTGTCCTCCCGGCTCGGGGTGTCCACCATGCACGTGGCACGGCTGGTCAAGGAAGGCGAAAGCAAAGGCTACTTCCGCACCCAGGGAACACTGGTCGAGATGCGCCCGGCATTCGCCGAGCTGGTCAGGCACACCATGGCGATCTACTTCGCCGTTACGCGGGTCAGCATGGAGCTTGGTAGTTATGCCCTCGAATCGGAAATACCCCAGCCTGGAGCTGGATGTCTCGGCTGATCATCGCCCGCGCATCAGGCTGCTGCTGCGCGAGGGCATCATTGCCGTGCAACTGTTGGTTATCGCCAGCTGGCTTGCCGTTCACCTGGTGCTTGACGAACGCATCGCCACCCTCGGCGCCTGGGGACCGCTATTGATGATGGTAGCTCTGTTCACCATCCAGACACGGACAAACTCGGACAATGTATGGCGGTATTCGGGCTTGCTGTTCATGTTGACGGTGGTGCTCGGCTTCAAGTTGATCTTTCTCGAATACCCGCTATTGCATCGCCAGTTCTCTCTGGCCATGACCGTACTGGCGGTGGTCGGCGCATCGCTGCTGATCCGTGGGCCAATGGATTATCTGCTGGTCGCCGTGTTGAGCTGGGTGCTGGTGATGCCCCACATCGGTCACGATGACGTGAGCGACTACCGCTGGTATCTGGCTATTTTTTTTGCCTTCTCGATCAGCCTGGGCTGGATCAACAGCCGCACCTACCTGCGCGCACTGAGCATCACACTGCAGATCGAGCAGCACTATCGTACTCTGTCGGAAACCGACTACCTGACTTCGCTGTACAACCGACGTGCACTGATGGACCGCTTCGAGCGCTTCATCGAAAGCCACGGTGGCGGTTTCTTCATGATGATCGATATCGACGACTTCAAGCGGATCAACGACCAACTTGGTCACGCCGCCGGCGATCAAGTGCTGCGCGTGCTCGCTGCACGCCTGCGCAACATGGCCGGCAGCCACTGTGCCGGGCGGCTAGGTGGTGAGGAATTCGGCGTCATCATCGACACCCTGAGCCCAGCCATCGCCCTGGCCATCGCCGAGCGCCTGCTGGAGGCGGTACGCAACAGCCGCGAAGCTCCCGCCCGCTTCACCTTCAGCGCTGGGCTGGTGCCCTTCAGCCATGATCAAGCCCTAGCCGACATCCTTATCCACGCCGACCGCTGCCTGTACAAGGCCAAACGCGCCGGCAAAGACCGGGTGCATTTCGGTGTAGGCGAGCATTTATCCTGACAATTACCGGAGTTCGCCGTGTTCAACCGCCGCTGCACGCAGGCACTGCTCGCTTGCCAACAACAACTGGACAGCCTGCAAGCTGTGCTCGCCCAACTGGAACAGCAACTGCTCAGCGCTCGCCTCGATGCCAACGGCTGCTTCACCGAGGTCAATGCGCCGTTCGCCAACGCGCTTGGCTTTTCCGCCGCGCAACTGCTCGGGGTCAAGCTCGAAGCCCTGCTTGAACCAGGCTGCAGCTTGCCGGCACCACTGACAGGCTCGCCGTCGCTCAATTGCCGGGGCGCCGACGGCCGCCCGGTGCTCCTTCAGCTATGCTGGTTGCGCGACGTGCTGGGCCAACATCGTGGTTACGGCTGCGCCAGCCCCGGCACCAGCCGCCGTGACCGGGACGGGCTGGAGTTATACAACGCCCTTGACCATTCCACCGCCATCATCCAGTTCAACCTCAACGGCATGGTGCTCGACGCCAACAAAGCCTTTCTCAACGCCATGGGCTATGGCCTGACGCAGATTCTCGGCAAGCACCACCGCATGTTCTGCTCTGCCGAGGACGCCGCCTGCGCCGACTACACCCAGTTCTGGCAAGCGCTCAATCGCGGGCAGTTCGTGGCGGGGCGCTTTCGTCGTATCGACGCCCGCGGCAATACCGTATGGCTTGAAGCGACCTACAACCCGATCAAGGACCAGCACGGTCGCCTCTACAAGGTGGCCAAGTTCGCCAATGTGGTAACCGAACAGGTGGAAAAAGCCGACCTCGTGCGCGGCGCTGCCGAACTCGCCCATGATGTTTCGCTGACCACCGAGCACAGCGCACAGCAAGGCCTGACAGTAGTCATGCAGGCCGCGTCGGCCATGCAATCCATCGCCGGGGAAATGGCCAGCGTTGGCCAGGACATGCAAGCGCTGCAGGCGCAGTCCCTGAACATTGGTGCGATCGTCGAGATCATCGGCGGGATTGCGGCGCAGACCAACCTGCTG
This sequence comes from Pseudomonas shirazensis, assembly GCF_014268785.2. Classification (GTDB taxonomy): domain Bacteria; phylum Pseudomonadota; class Gammaproteobacteria; order Pseudomonadales; family Pseudomonadaceae; genus Aquipseudomonas; species Aquipseudomonas shirazensis. The sequence continues at coordinate 130,368 of NZ_JABWRD020000002.1, forward strand.
GCACTCAATGCGGCCATCGAGGCCGCTCGTGCCGGCGATCAGGGCCGTGGCTTTGCTGTGGTTGCCGATGAAGTCAGGCGCCTGGCCGCGCGCACTACCGAGGCCACCCGGGACATTTTCGAGGTAGTGCGTCTGAACCGGGAACTGGCCGATGGCGCCTTCAATGGCATTCAGAACAGCCGCGAGCATGCCTGCGCTGTGCAGGACTTGGCCAGCCAGGCCGGCAACGCGATGAACGAAATCAGCCGCGGCGCACGCCAGGTCGTCGAGGTCACCAGCCGGGTAGCCAATGAGCTGCAGTGAGTGGTCTACGCTATCGACCATCGCAAATGCCTCGGAGGATTGCCCCATGCACACCCAGATGCTGATCAACGGCCAACTGGTGGCCGGTGAAGGCCCGGCCTGGACCGTACTCGACCCAGCCGCAGGCACTGCCCTGGCGCAGATCAGCGAGGCCAGCGAGGCGCAGGTCGACAGCGCCGTGCGCGCCGCCGACAGCGCCTTTGCCAGTTGGTCGCAGACCAGCCCGAAAGACCGCTCGCTGGCCCTGCTGGCGCTGGCCGATGCCATTGAACAACACGGCGAAGAACTGGCCAGCCTCGAATCGCAGAACTGCGGCAAGCCCCTCGCCGCCGCCCTCAATGACGAGATCCCGGCCATTGTCGACGTGTTTCGCTATTTCGCCGGGGCGGCGCGCTGCCTGGGCGGTTCGGCGGCAGGCGAGTACCTGCCGGGGCACACTTCGATGGTGCGGCGTGACCCGCTGGGCGTGGTCGCCTCGATTGCACCGTGGAACTACCCGCTGATGATGCTCGCGTGGAAGATCGCGCCGGCACTGGCCGCAGGTAACACCGTGGTGCTCAAGCCCTCCGAGCTGACCCCGCTGACAGCGCTGCGCCTGGCCGAGCTGGCCCGCGAGATCTTCCCGGCGGGTGTGCTGAATATTCTGTTTGGCCGTGGCGCGACTGTGGGCACGCCGCTGGTCACTCATCCGCGCGTGCGCATGGTATCGCTGACCGGCTCGATCCCGACTGGGGCGAACATCATCGGCGCCACTGCCGCCAGCGTGAAGCGCATGCACATGGAGTTGGGCGGCAAGGCGCCAGTGCTGATCTTCGATGACGCCGATCTCGATGCGGCCGTCGATGGCATTCGCAGCTTTGGTTTCTACAATGCCGGCCAGGACTGCACCGCCGCGTGCCGGCTGTATGTACAGGACGCCATCTACGATGAATTTGTCGAGCGCCTGGGCCAGGCTGTCGCCAGCATCAAGCCGGGACCTCAGGGTGCGGCCGACACCGAACTCGGCCCACTGATCAGTGCGCAACACCGCGACAAGGTAGCGGGCATGGTTCAACGCGCCCTCGACCAGCCGCATGTCCGCCTGGTCACTGGCGGTAAAGTGTTGGAGGGTGCAGGCTTCTTCTACACGCCGACCCTGCTGGCCGACGTGCTGCAGGACGACGAGATCGCCCGTCATGAGGTGTTCGGCCCGGTGGTCACCGTCACTCGCTTTGCCGACGAAGCCCAGGCGCTGGAGTGGGCCAACGACTCCGAGTACGGCCTTGCCTCATCGGTGTGGACCACTGACGTGGGCCGCGCGCACCGCCTTGCCGCACGCCTGCAATACGGCTGCACCTGGATCAACACGCACTTCATGCTGATCAGCGAGATGCCCCACGGCGGGCAGAAGCAATCGGGCTACGGCAAGGATATGTCGATGTATGGGCTGGAGGACTACTCCTGTGTCCGCCATGTGATGTTCAAGCACTAGCCGTATTGGCTGCCTTGTCGCCGTCTTCTGTCGACGACAAGGCAGCCACATCAACGTCAGGCGTCGCGCAGGTCGGACTCGTGAATCGGGTTGGCGCGGTGGGTTGCCCGTTGGTATTGCGCTGGCCAAGTGGCCTTGTTGCCACCCAGATCATCGTCGGCATGCAGCGGCCAGTACGGATCACGCAGCAGTTCGCGGGCGAGGAAGATCAGGTCAGCCTGTCCCGTGCGCAGAATGTGCTCGGCCTGGGCGGGTTCGGTGATCATGCCGACGGTGCCGGTGGCGATCTCCGCCTCTTTGCGCACGCGCTCGGCAAAGCGCGTTTGATAGCCCGGGCCGGTGGGAATCTCGGCGTTGACCGAAGTGCCGCCCGACGACACGTCGATCAGGTCGACGCCCAACGCGCGCAGGCGGCGCGCCAGCTCGACGGTTTCGTCAGGGTTCCAGCCGTCTTCGACCCAGTCGGTGGCCGATACCCGGACGAACAGCGGCAGCTCTTTGGGCCATACCGCACGCACAGCCTCGGTAATCTGAAGGGTAAAGCGAATGCGGTTTTCGAAGCTGCTGCCGTATTCATCGCGGCGCTGGTTGCTCAGCGGCGAGAGAAACTGATGCAGCAGGTAGCCATGGGCAGCGTGCAGTTCGACCACCTTGAAACCCGCAGTGAGCGCGCGCCCAGCGGCTTTGACGAAGGCGTCGATGATTTCCTGGATCTCGCTGGCACTCAGCTCACGCGGTGCAGTGTGCTCCGGGTCAAAGGCGATTTTCGACGGACCGACCGGCTGCCAGCCGCCGTCCTCCGGCTTGACGCTGCCGTGCTTGCCCAGCCAGGGCCGATGAGTGCTGGCCTTGCGCCCGGCATGGGCCAACTGAATGGCGGGCACTGAACCCTGGGCAGTGATAAAGCGAGTGATGCGCTGCAGCGGCGCAATCTGCTGGTCGTCCCACAGACCGAGGTCTTCAGCGGTAATCCGACCATCGGCGGTGACCGCCACGGCTTCGGTGAAGACCAGCCCGGCCCCGCCTATGGCACGGCTGCCCAAGTGCACTAGATGCCAGTCATTGGCCAAGCCATCGGCGGCCGAATACTGGCACATCGGCGACACGGCGATGCGGTTGGGCAGGGTCAACTGGCGGAGGGTGTAGGGCTCTAACAGCAGGCTCATGGGGGATCTCCCTGGGACTCCAAATGGGTGACCGGCCCGGGCACTGATGTGCAGCCGTGGCCTGGTACCGGTTCTCTTGAGCCTAGACCAGTTTGTTGCGACCTGGGTTCAGCCCGGTCGCAGGAGTATCCCGCAGCAGCCGGTTAGCGTGGTTCGATGTGCGCGATCATCAGTTGCACGCTTTCGTTGCCGCGAAACTCGTTGACGTCCAGCTTGTAGGCCAGCTCGACCCAACGCACGGTGGGGTTGGGCCAGACTTCGCGGTCGATACCGAAGGCAATACCGTCGAGTTTGACCGCACCGCACTCGCTTTTGAGCACCACTTTGAGATGCCGCTCACCGACCACACGCTGCTCAACCAGCTGGAACACACCATGGAACAGCGGCTCGGGAAAATGCTGGCCCCACGGGCCGGCGTTGCGCAGGGCGCGGGCCAAGTCCAAGTGGAATTCTTCAACCGCCAGGGTACCGTCGGTCAACAAACGCCCGGTCAGGTCGTCTTCATTGAGCTGACGCCGGGTTTCTTCGTCGAACGCGGCGGCAAAGGCCGGGAAATTATCTGCCGGCAGCGACAAACCGGCGGCCATCGCGTGGCCACCGAACTTGCTGATCAACTGCGGGTGGCGCGCAGCCACGGCGTCCAGCGCGTCGCGGATATGAAAGCCTGGCACCGACCGCGCCGAACCCTTGAGCACACCCTCACCGGCATCGGCAAAGGCGATGGTCGGGCGGTGGTAACGTTCTTTCAGGCGCGAGGCGAGGATACCGATCACGCCCTGGTGCCACTGGGCATCGAACAGGCACAGGCCATACGGCATCGACTCCAGCGGCAACTCCTTGAGCTGGGCCAGCGCTTCGCGCTGCATGCCCTGCTCGATCGACTTGCGGTCCTGGTTGAGGCCGTCCAACTGCTCGGCCATGTCACGGGCCAGCGCCGGGTCGTCACAGAGCAGGCATTCGATGCCCAGGCTCATGTCGTCCAGCCGGCCTGCGGCGTTCAGGCGCGGACCGAGGATAAAGCCCAGATCGGTCGAGGTGATGCGCTGGTAGTCACGGCGAGCGACTTCGAGGATCGCCTTCAAGCCGGCGCGGGCGCGACCAGCGCGAATTCGCTCGAGGCCCTGATGGACCAGGATGCGGTTATTGGCATCCAGCGGCACCACGTCGGCGACACTGCCCAGCGCGACCAGGTCGAGCAGCTCACCGATGTTCGGTTGTGCCTGGGTCTGGTAACGGCCAAGGCTGCGCAAACGCGCGCGCAAGGCCATCAGCACGTAGAAGATCACCCCTACCCCTGCCAGCGACTTGCTGGGGAACTCGCAGCCTGGCTGGTTCGGGTTGACGATGGCGTCGGCGTCCGGCAAGTGCTGGCCGGGCAAGTGGTGGTCGGTCACCAGCACCTTAAGCCCAGCGGCCTTGGCGGCGGCAACGCCCTCGACACTGGAGATGCCGTTGTCGACGGTGACCAGCAGTTGCGGCTGGCGCTGCAGCGCGACTTCGACGATTTCCGGGGTCAGGCCATAGCCGTACTCAAAGCGGTTTGGCACCAGGTAGTCGACATGCGCCGCGCCCAGCAGCCGCAGGCCCAGCACGCCAACGGTGCTGGCGGTGGCGCCATCGGCATCGAAGTCGCCGACGATGAGGATGCGCTGGCGCTGGTCCAGCGCCTCGACCAGCAGATCGACCGCCGCGTCGATGCCCTTGAGCTGCTGATACGGCAGCAGACGGGCGAGGCTCTTGTCCAGCTCAGCCTCCGATTGCACGCCGCGAGCGGCGTACAGGCGGGTCAGCAACGGCGGCAAGGCACCCAGAAAAGGCAGGGTGGGCGGCAACGGGCGGGGTTCGATACGCATGGGGTCTTCAGCAGTCTATAAAGGTTGAAATCAGCCGCGCTCGCCGAGCAGCCACTGCAGCTGCACTTCGTGCTGGCCGCGGTCGTCGGTGACGAACACCGTGCCTTCGCTGATCATCACATCCCACTTGATCACCCGCGGCATGTCCTTGGCGATGACTTCCAGCACGTCTTGCGGGACGGCGGCGATGTTGACGTTTTTCAGGTTCTTGATCGCGCCGAGCACCTTGGTTTCCCACACGCGCAGGCTGCCATAGGCGAGCAGGCTGGTGCGCTCGGTGCGACGCGAGCACCAGGTCAGCCGATCAGCGTCGGGCTGGCCGACTTCGATCCAGTGCAGGACCCGATCATCCAGGCTCTTTTCCCACAGCGCAGGCTCGTCGACGTCCGACAGACCACGGCCGAACGACAGTTGCTCGTTGTACCAGAGCGCGTAGGCGAGCAGACGCACGGCCATGCGCTCTTCGGTTTCCGAAGGGTGGCGGGCGATGGTCTGTTTGACGCTTTCGTAGACGTTGCGGTCGAGGTCAGTCAGGTTCAGTTCGAACTTGTAGGTGGTGGACGGCTGGGCCATGGGTGACGGGCTTCTAGCTGGAGAAAGTCGGCTAGTCTAACTGATCCTGCCCTGCTTGCGTCGCGACAGTATCTGCCGCAGGCGAGCTGTGATAAAACCAGCGCTTTGTTTCTGCCGCCACGGATGCCCCCATGCCCACGCCCAGCAAACCCCTCGCCGGCCTTAAAGTCATCGAGCTCGGGACCCTGATCGCCGGCCCTTTTGCGTCGCGTATCTGCGCCGAATTCGGTGCCGAGGTGATCAAGGTCGAATCGCCCGACGGCGGTGATCCGCTGCGCAAATGGCGCAAGCTGTATGAAGGCACGTCGTTGTGGTGGTTCGTCCAGGCGCGCAACAAACAGTCGCTGACGCTTAACCTCAAGCATGAGGAAGGTCGCGAGATCCTCAAGCGGCTGCTGGCCGAAGCCGACATCCTGATCGAGAATTTCCGCCCCGGCGTGCTGGAAAAACTCGGCCTGGGCTGGGACGTGCTGCATGCGCTCAACCCGCGCCTGGTCATGGTGCGCCTGTCGGGCTTCGGCCAGACCGGGCCGATGAAAGACCAGCCGGGCTTCGGTGCAGTCGGCGAATCGATGGGTGGCCTGCGTTACATCACCGGCTTCGATGACCGTCCGCCCGTGCGTACCGGTATCTCTATCGGCGACTCGATTGCCGCCCTGTGGGGCGTGATCGGTGCATTGATGGCGCTGCGTCACCGCGAGGTCAATGGCGGTGCCGGGCAAGTGGTCGATGTGGCACTGTATGAAGCGATCTTCGCGATGATGGAAAGCATGGTGCCGGAATTCGACGTGTTCGGTTTTATCCGCGAGCGCACCGGCAACATCATGCCCGGCATCACTCCCTCGTGCATCCACACCAGCGCCGACGGCAAGCATGTGCAGATCGGCGCCAACGGCGATGCGATCTTCAAGCGCTTCATGCAGGCAATCGGCCGCGACGACCTGGCCGATGACCCAACCCTGGCCAGCAACGACGGCCGCGACCTGCGCCGTGACGAGCTGTACGGCGTGATCGATCGCTGGGTCAATGGCTTGCCGCTGGAACAGGTACTGGAGGTTTTGAACACCGCACAGGTGCCGGCCAGCCGGATCTATTCGGCAGAAGACATGTTCAGCGACCCGCAGTTTCTGGCCCGCGAGATGTTCCTGCAGGGCCGCTTGCCCGATGGCAAAACGTTCAAGATGCCCGGCATCGTGCCGAAGCTGTCCGACACGCCAGGCTCGACTGAATGGGTTGGCCCGGCGCTGGGCGAACACACCACGGCGCTGCTCAGCGGCCTTGGCTACGACGCTGCAGCCATTGCCCGGCTGCGCAAGGATGGCGCGGTCTGAACCGCGCCGCCGTGGTGTTCAGACTCAAGTTAGGCTGGCTGCTGACGCTTGCACTTATCTGCGCGCTGCTGCCCGGCGTAGCCATGGCCAAGGAAACGCTGCTGTGGCTGATCCGCGATCTGCCGCCCTTCACGATCTTTGAAGGGCCTGAACAAGGCCAAGGCGTGCTCGACCGCATGCTGCCGCTGCTGATCGCGCAGATGCCCGAGTACGAGCACAGCATCGTCCGGGTCAACCGCGCCCGCGGCATCCAGATGCTGCAAGAGCCTTCCTTCACCTGCGATCCTACCCTGCTGTGGACTCCGGAGCGGGCCAAGTACGCTTATTTCTCCAGCCCGACCATGGCCACGTTGAGCAGCGGCCTGTTGGTGCGCAACGAGGACCAGGCGCTGATCGAACCTTACGTGCAAGGCGGCAGCGTCGACCTCAAACGCCTACTGACCCAGAGCACGTTGAAGCTCGGGATCGTTGCCGAACGCAGTTACAGCGCCTCGGTCGATGAGATGCTCAGGCAACTGCCCGACAGCGCATTCAACCGTCACTACGGCACCGAAGCGACCGCCAGCTTGCTGCAGATGCAGCAGTTGGGCCGTTTGCAATTGGTGCTGGGTTACTGGCCAGAGGTGCGCTACCTGCTCAATCAGCAAGGCGCGGATACGCACAGTTACCATTTTTATCCGATCCAGAGCGTGCAGCCCTACCAGCTACTGCATGTCGCCTGCTCCGACACACCGCTCGGGCGTGAGGCGATCGGCCATATCGACAAACTGTTGCCGGCGCTGCGCCGTGACACCTTGCCGGATCTGTATGCCCACTGGCTAGATCAAGAGCAGCGCGAAGCGTATATGCAGCGAGCCGCAGAGCTGGCCGACGATCAGGCCTACGCCACGCCCTGAGCCAGAAAAAAGAAACCCCGGTCGCTGGGGAAAACGACCGGGGTCAAGCGAAAGTCATCTGGACTTTCCGTGGCAGCGCAACGTCACCGGAGCAAAGCGCCGCTGGGCTGCCATTAGCAAATAAGACGCAGTCAGCTGGCAAAGGTTCCGTGAATCGGTTGGCGCTGCTGCAGCGCAGCGATCACACAAGGCTGCAGGCGTCCTTCAGCAATCTGCACATCCCGATGCAGGCCATCGACCAGATCTATCAGCAGGCTCTGTTCTTGCAATTGTCGCGAACTGACAGCCCGTTGCAGGGTGACATTGCCTTGAGGGTCACGCAGAACCAGTTGACGATTGCCATCGGCATCGGCGGCGGCAAGGTGAGCTTGGTAAGGGGTCAGAGCATCATTGAGCAGTCTGCAAATTCTTTCCATCCGGCGCACTCACTTGTTTTTTGGCTATATGGGTACTGACCCTTGGCGGCCGCAGAAAGTTCGTTGCTGCGGGACTCAGTGAGCATGCGCGCGCATCATGACAGTTTGAAAATCGCTCCCAGCAGGTTTATAGCGGCTGCCACCCACCCGCTGCAGCGTCCGTTGCAGTGCTGGCATCGACAAAGGCCAGGCCAGTTCGTTGACCACCCACAAGCCTTTTTGCCGGGCCTGCTGAGCAATATCAACCTGAGAGGGACGCGGCTGACCGATCAACAGCAACGCGGTCGATGGACAGGTGACACTCAGTTGCTGCAGCAACTGAATGCCGTCGGCACTGGGCATGGCGTGATCGAGGATCAGCAGATCAGGTGCACGCCGGCTGGCCAGCAAGATTGTAGCGATAGCCAGGTTGTCGGCGATGCGCACATTGAAAATACCCTGAGCATTGCAGGCCTGATGCAAGCTGATCTGCTGGGCAGGACGAGTTTGATAGATGACGACGTTGAGCCGGTACATAGGGCGCTCCTGAGCGCCGCGCGCCCGGATTGAAGTAGCGCCAACTGTAGAAAGGGTCAAGTGCGAGGGATATAGGAAAAGGCTGAATGTGCGGGGCAGGACAATCCATGAATGGGGTCTGCTCGCAGACCTTCACGGGTGAACCCGCCCCCACAAAAGTGACTCGCCGTAAGGGCGAAAGGGGCCTGCATAACCACCATCGGAAACGGATAAGTCCACAGCAATGGTGAACGAACCGGAGATCGCGGGGGCCGCTGCGCGACCCAATCGCGACACGAGGCCGCTCCTACAGAGATCGCACTAGGCAAACCATATGTAGAAGCGTCCCCCATCTACCCCATCACAAAGGCTTACCGCGATTCCCATGCTGGCTAACAAACCCCTGCACCACTTTCAGGTCATTGGCCAACACCGTACACCGCTCTTCCCGCTCAAACAGGTCAGTCAGGTGCGCCGGCAATTCCAACGCCTTGCCCACCCCAGCCTTCTCTACTGCCTCGGGGAACTTGACCGGATGCGCCGTTCCCAACACCACCATCGGCGTATCCAGACTGCGCCGGCACTCACGCGCAGCATGCACGCCAATCGCCGTGTGCGGATCCAGCACTTCACCCGTGCTGGCAAACACCTCGGCAATGGTCGTGCAGGTCTGCTCGTCACTGACCGCCAGAGAATCGAACAGCTTGCGCGCCTCGGTCCAGCGGTCTTGCTCGACGCTGAAACCACCACCCTGCTTGAAGTTGGCCATCAACTCGGCAATCGCCGCACCGTTGCGCCCGTGCAGGTCGAATAGCAGCCGCTCGAAGTTGGACGAAACCATGATGTCCATCGACGGCGACAGGGTCGCGTGCAGGGTTTCCTTGACGTACTGATTGCCGCTCATGAAGCGGTGCAGGATGTCGTTACGGTTGGTCGCGACGATCAGCTGGCTGATCGGCAGGCCCATGTTGCGCGCCAGGTAACCGGCGAAGATGTCGCCGAAGTTGCCGGTCGGCACCGAGAACGCCACCGAACGCGCCGGCCCGCCCAACTGCAGGGCCGCGTGGAAGTAGTAGACGATCTGGGCCATGATCCGCGCCCAGTTGATCGAGTTGACTGCCACCAGGCGCGTGCCTTTGAGGAACGACTGGTCGGCGAAGCTGGCCTTGACCATTTCCTGGCAATCGTCGAAGTTGCCTTCGATGGCGATGTTGTGGATATTCTCGCCAAAGATGGTGGTCATCTGCCGGCGCTGCACTTCCGACACGCGCTGGTGTGGGTGCAGGATGAAGATGTCGACGTTGTCGCAACGGCGGCAGCCTTCGATAGCTGCCGAGCCGGTGTCGCCGCTGGTAGCACCGACGATCACCACGCGCTCGTTGCGCTTGGCCAATACGTGATCGAGCAGGCGGCCGAGCAGTTGCAGGGCAAAGTCCTTGAACGCCAGGGTCGGGCCGTGGAACAGCTCCAGTACCCATTCATTGGAGCCAAGCTGGCGCAGCGGCGCCACTGCCGCATGGGCGAAGGCGCCGTAGGTTTCTTCGAGGATCTTCTTGAAGTCGGCGTCGGCAATGCTGCCGGCCACGAACGGGCGCATCACCCGGAAGGCCAGCTCGTGGTACGGCAGGCCGGCCCACGAGGCGATTTCTTCCTGGGTAAAGCGCGGCAGGTTCTCCGGCACATACAGGCCGCCATCGCTGGCGAGACCGGCAAGCAGGACGTCTTCGAAATTCAGGGCCGGTGCCTGGCCGCGAGTGCTGATATAGCGCATGGTGCAAACCTTCAATGCTGGGGCCCGGGCCGCAGACGCGGCCCGACGGCGAAATTAGTTGAGCTGCTCGACGCGGATGCGCACGACCTTGCCGACTACATCCTGCAGGCTCTCCAGAGCCAGGATCGCGTCGTTGATGTGCTCCTCGACCACGCGGTGAGTGACCAGGATCATCGGCACCAAGCCGTCCTGCTCCTCAGCTTCCTTCTGCATGATCGACTCGATGTTGATCCCGCGCTCGGAGAGGATGCTCGCGACCTGAGCCAGCACACCGGGGTGATCCTTGGCCTGGATGCGCAGGTAGTAGGCGCTCTGGCAGGCTTCGATCGGCAGGATCGGGTGGGCCGACAGCGAATCCGGCTGGAAGGCCAGGTGCGGCACGCGGTTTTCCGGGTCGGAGGTCATCGCCCGTACCACGTCGACAAGGTCGGCGATCACCGACGAAGCTGTCGGCTCCATGCCGGCGCCAGCGCCGTAGTACAGCGTGGAACCCGCGGCATCGCCATTGACCATGACCGCGTTCATTACGCCATTGACGTTGGCGATCAGGCGGTCGCTCGGGATCAGCGTCGGGTGCACGCGCAGCTCGATACCGGCCTCGGTGCTACGGGCCACGCCCAGGTGCTTGATGCGATAGCCCAGTGCTTCGGCATAGTTGACGTCAGCAGTGGTCAGCTGAGTGATGCCTTCGGTGTAGGCCTTGTCGAACTGCAGCGGGATACCAAAGGCAATCGAGGCCAGGATGGTCAGCTTGTGCGCGGCATCGATGCCTTCGACGTCGAAAGTCGGATCGGCTTCGGCATAACCCAGCGCCTGCGCTTCGGCCAGCACATCGGGGAACGCCCGGCCTTTTTCGCGCATTTCGGTGAGGATGAAGTTACCGGTGCCGTTGATGATCCCGGCCAGCCAGTTGATGCGGTTGGCCGAAAGCCCTTCACGGATCGCCTTGATCACCGGAATACCACCGGCAACGGCGGCTTCGAAAGCAACGATAACGCCCTTCTCGCGCGCCTTGGCAAAGATCTCATTGCCATGCACGGCGATCAGCGCCTTGTTCGCGGTAACTACATGCTTGCCGTTTTCGATGGCCTTGAGGACCAGGTCACGGGCAATGGTGTAGCCGCCGATCAGTTCGATGACGACGTCGATTTCCGGGTTGCTGGCAACCTCGAACACGTCAGCGGTAATGGGGGTACCGGTAATCTGACAGTTCGGGTTCTGCGAGCGCATGGCAATCTGAGCAACTTCAATACCGCGCCCGGCACGACGGGCAATCTCCTCGGCGTTGCGTTGAAGTACATTGAAGGTACCGCCACCGACGGTCCCCAACCCACAGATGCCTACTTTGACCGGTTTCACTGTGAACTCCCCATAGAACGGCCGGCACTCGGCCGACCGTGAAAACTACCGCCGCCGCATGGCGACGGCGCACTGAATTGAATTACTTGCTGCCGGCAGCCAGGGCCAGCTTGGCCACTTGCGGGGCTGGCTGGTAACCAGGAATCACCTGCCCGCTTTCGAGCACGATGGCTGGCGTACCGTTGACACCGATCGACTGGCCCAACTGGAACTGTTTGCCCACCGGGTTGACGCACTTGGCCGCTTTGACGTCCTTGCCATCGGCCATCTTGTCCATCGCCGCGCGGCGGTCGCTGGAGCACCAGACGGCCTGCAACTGCTCGTCACCGGTCGAACCCAGGCCCTGGCGCGGGAAGGCGACATAGCGCACTTCGATACCGCGACGGTTGAGCTCGGGGACTTCGGCGTGCAGCTTGTGGCAGTACGGGCAGGTGGTGTCGGTGAACACGGTGATGTGCGACTTGGTCTCGCCCTTGGCAGGATAAACCACCATCTCGGCAGCTGGAATGCCGTTGATGAGCTTGGCGATACCCTGGCGCTCGGTCTTCTCGGTCAGGTTGACCGGCTTGCCGTCGGCGATCTGGAACAGATAACCCTGCATGACGAACTGGCCGTCGGCGCTGGCGTAGAGCACGCGGCCGCCCTGCAGCTTGACTTCATAGAGGCCATTGAGCGGGCTGCTGGCGACGCTCTCGATCGGCACTTCCAGCTCGAGGGTCTGCAGGCTCTTGCGGATTGCCTGCTCGGCGCCATTGTTGGTTTCGCTGGTTGCAGCCACAGCAAAGGTACTGGCCAGCGCCAAGGCGGCGGCGGCAATGATACGGGTAACGCGCATGGGGTACTCCTGAAGACGGACCGGGCCCAAGACGTCACCTGCGGGTAAAAAACCGCGGCGACCGTGCGGCCCTTGGTGCAAACCGACCAAGCCTACCACATCAGGCTGTGCTGAATGAGCCCTCAGCGACCGCTCAGCGCAACATGAATTTGCTTCATCCACGCGGATGGTGCTGTGCGTGCAGCTGCTGCAGCCGGGCCTTGGCTACATGGGTGTAGATCTGCGTGGTCGACAGGTCACTGTGGCCCAGCAGCATCTGCACCACGCGCAGGTCTGCACCGTGATTGAGCAGGTGCGTGGCAAAGGCATGACGCAGGGTGTGCGGCGACAGGGCCTTGTCGATTCCGGCAACCTTGGCCTGGTGCTTGATCCGGTGCCAGAAGGTCTGCCGGGTCATCTGCTCGCCGCGCAGGCTGGGGAACAGCACGTCGCTGGGGCGCTCGTTGAGCAGCTCAGGGCGGCCATGACGCACATAGCGCTCCAGCCACAGCACAGCTTCCTCACCCATTGGCACCAGCCGCTCCTTGCTACCCTTGCCCATTACCCGCACCACGCCCTGGCGCAGATTGACCTGATCAAGGGTCAGACTGATCAGTTCGGTAACGCGCAAACCACAGGCATACAACACCTCAAGCATGGCCCGATCACGCTGACCGATAGCCTCGCTGAGATCCGGCGCCTGCAGCAACGCCTCGACGTCAGCCTCCGACAGCGACTTGGGCAGTGGCTTGCCCAGTTGCGGCATGTCGATCTGCAGGGTGGGATCGACGGCGATCAGCTTCTCCCGCAGCAGGTAGCGAAAGAAGCCACGCAGGCCGGAGATGAAACGCGCCGTCGAGCGCGGCTTGTAACCCTGATCGAGGCGCCAGGCCAGGTGATCGAGAATCAACGTACGACCAGCATCTGGCAGCGCAACGCCATGCTCCTGCAGCCAGCCGTTGAACAGCGCAAGGTCACTGCGGTAGGACACGCGGGTGTTGTCGGACAGGCCTTTCTCAAGCCATAGCGCATCGAGAAACTGGTCGATCAAAGGGTGGTCAAGGGCGGGCATGCACAGTCGCTATCCAGGGAAGATGAGCTGAGTGTTTCACAGCCGCCGAGGGGCTGTCATCGGCGCTCGACCAGACAACAGTCAGAACCCGGCCAGCACCGGCACCGGGCGTTTGTCCTCGTCGATGGCGACAAAGCTGAAGACCCCATGAATGGCGCGCTCGCGGCCATCCAGATACATGTTCTCGACGAACACATCGACCTGCACCTGCAGACTGGTATTGCCCACCTTGATCACAGTGCCGACCAGCTCGACGATGGTTCCCGCCGGGATCGGGTGCTTGAAGTCGATGCGGTCGGTCGACACGGTCACCAACGGCAAGCGGCAAAAGCGCGTTGCGGCGATGAACGACACTTCATCCATCCAGGCCAGCGCGGTGCCGCCAAACAAGGTGTTGTGGTGGTTGGTGGTGTTGGGGAACACCGCCTTGGTCACGCGGGTTACCGAAAGTTCGGTGCGGCGCTGGATTTCCTGCTCGCGGGTATTGGTCATGGTTATGTCACATCACTAAGGCAAGGTTGCAGAAAGCAAAAAAGCAGCCCGAAGGCTGCTTTTTTTCTCGCATGGCGGCCGCAGCCGCCAGTCAAACTGTACTCAGGACAGTTTTTCTTTGATGCGAGCGGCTTTGCCGGACAGGTCACGCAGGTAGTACAGCTTGGCTTTACGCACGTCACCACGACGTTTCACGGCCAGGCTGTCGATCTGCGGGCTGTAGGTCTGGAAGGTACGCTCAACGCCAACGCCGCTGGAGATCTTGCGCACGGTGAAGGCGCTGTTCAGACCGCGGTTACGCTTGGCGATAACAACGCCTTCGAATGCCTGCAGACGGGAACGATCACCTTCCTTCACTTTAACCTGGACGACAATGGTGTCGCCTGGTGCGAAGGTAGGGATTTCCTTGCTCATCTGCTCTGCTTCGAGCTGCTGGATGATTTTGTTAGTCATGCTGTGCTCCTAAGGTGGAAAACGTGATCCACCATCGATACGTTAACTATCGTTCCGCTCGCGGAGGTATTCCTCGAGCAGCTTTTTCTCTTCTCCAGAAAGTGAGCGACTTTCCAGAAGATCAGCGCGACGTTCGAAGGTCCTACCAAGGGACTGCTTCATCCGCCATCGCCGGATATGTGCATGGTTGCCACTTAGCAACACGTCGGGTACACGCTGATCCGCATACACCTCAGGTCGGGTGTAGTGCGGGCAATCCAGCAAGCCATCGGTGAAGGAATCTTCCTCCGCCGAGCCTACATGCCCTAAAGCTCCGGGCAGCAGCCGCGTAACCGCATCGATCAGTACCATGGCCGGCAGCTCGCCACCGGAAAGTACATAGTCACCAATCGACCACTCTTCATCGACATGAGCCTCAATAAAGCGCTCGTCAATGCCTTCGTATCGGCCGGCGATCAGGATCAAAGATTCCTGTTCGGCCAAGCCTTGAACCGCCTGCTGATCCAGCTTGCGGCCCTGTGGCGAGAGGTAGATCACCTTCGCCGTTGCTCCGGTCGCTTGCCTGGCGCTAGCCAGTGCATCTTCCAGAGGCTTGATCTTCATTACCATCCCCGGACCACCGCCAAACGGCCGATCATCCACCGTATGGTGACGATCTGTGGTGTAGTCCCGCGGATTCCAGCAAGTGACTTGCAACAAGCCCTGCTTCACCGCGCGGCTGGTAATGCCGTACTCAGTAATGGCCGAGAACATCTCGGGGAACAACGTGATGACTTCTACGCGAAGGTTACCCATCAGTTAGAAATCCGCGTCCCATTCGACCCGCATCACGCCGGCTTCAAGGTCGACTGCAAGCACGCATTGCGCCGTATAGGGCAACAGACGCTCACGGTCATCCAGGCTGCCTGCACAAGGCTTGACCACCATTACATCGTTCGCGCCGGTCTCCAACAGGTGATCAACCGTGCCGAACAGATGCTCGTCCTGGTTGATGACTTTCAGACCTTGCAACTGGTACCAGTAGTACTCGTCGTCAGTCAGGTTGGGCAAAAGGCTTCGCGAGATGCAAATCTCGTAACCGCTCAGAAGACGTGCTTCGTCACGATCGTCGAGGCCCTTGAGCTTGGCGACCAGCTCCTTTTTATTGGAACGGCCACTGACCAGCTCGACCTGTTTGACCGTCCCTTCGCGCCGAAGCGTCCAGTTCTGGTAATCCAACAGGTTTTCAATCGGATCGGTAAAGGAATAAACCTTCACCTCGCCGCGAACGCCGTGTACCGAAAAAATCTTGCCAACGACGATGAGGTCGTCAGCCTTTTCTGGCGTCGCGTTCATACTGTTCAGGCAGCAGCCTTGGCAGCTTCCTTCAGCAGCTGAGCAACACGCTCAGACGGCTGTGCGCCAACGCTCAACCAGTGAGCAACGCGGTCTTGTTTAACGGACAGACGAACTTCCTGACCACGAGCGACTGGGTTGAAGAAACCAACCTGTTCGATGTGGGAGCCGTCACGCGGGTTACGCGAGTCGGTTACGGTCAGTTGGTAGAACGGGCGCTTTTTGGAGCCGCCACGGGCAAGACGAATGGTAAGCATTGAACATCGTTCCTGTAGTCGGTGCTGCAAATCATGATGCACAGCGGGCACACGGGTGCCCGAAAGGCCGCATATTCTCAAGGAATATCCGGACATTTGCAAATGCCTTTTTTCACCGGGTTGTTCACCCTGAAAAAAGACCCGCCTGCCGATCTGCGATAAAGCTGCCTCGCAAGGCAGCGGTGTCCCCGCCGAAGCGGGATCCCGGCCAGCCGCGCCTTCGCGCCACTGGCCTGAGTAGGGTTACATCTTGGGCATGCCGCCACCTGGCATCATGCCGCCAAGGCCGCGCATCATCTTCGACATGCCGCCCTTGGTGGAAAATTTCTTCATCATCTTCTGCATTTGCTTGTGCTGCTTGATCAACCGGCCGACGTCCTGCACCTGGGTGCCGGAGCCGAGGGCGATGCGGCGCTTGCGCGAACCGCTGATCAAATCGGGATCGCGGCGCTCGGCCGGGGTCATCGAGTTGATCATCGCTTCCATCTGCTTGAACTGCTTCTCGGCCGCGCCCTGGGCATTGCCCATCTGCGACAGGTTGACCCCGCCGATGCTCGGCAGCTTGTCCATCAGGCCGCCGAGGCCGCCCATGTTCTTCATCTGTTGCAGCTGGTCGCGGAAGTCTTCGAGGTCGAAGCCCTTGCCCTTCTTCAGCTTCTTGGCCAGCTTGTCGGCCTTGGCCTTGTCGATGGTCTGCTCGGCCTGCTCGATCAGGCTGAGCACGTCGCCCATGCCGAGGATGCGGGAGGCGATACGGTCAGGGTGGAACGGCTCGAGCGCGTCGCTCTTCTCGCCCATACCGATGAACTTGATCGGCTTGCCAGTGATCGAGCGTACCGACAGCGCGGCACCGCCACGAGCGTCACCGTCGACTTTGGTCAGCACTACGCCGGTCAGCGGCAGCGCATCACCAAACGCCTTGGCGGTATTGGCGGCATCCTGACCGGTCATGGCGTCGACCACGAACAGGGTCTCGACCGGCTTGACCGCGGCGTGCAGCGCCTTGATCTCGTCCATCATGTCGCTGTCGATGTGCAGACGACCGGCGGTGTCGAGGATGACCACGTCGATGAACTTGAGCTTGGCCTCGCGGATCGCCGCTTCAGCGATTGCCACAGGCTTCTGGCTGATATCGGACGGGAAGAAAGTCACGCCGACTTCGCCTGCCAGGGTTTCCAGCTGTTTGATCGCCGCCGGACGGTAGACGTCGGCAGACACCACCATTACCGACTTCTTCTTGCGCTCTTTAAGGAAGCGCGCCAGCTTGCCGGCGGTGGTGGTCTTGCCCGCACCCTGCAGGCCGGCCATCAGCACCACGGCGGGCGGGGCGGCGTTCAGGGCAAGGTCTTCGTTGGCTGCGCCCATCAGGCTTTCGAGTTCGGCCTGGACGATCTTCACGAACGCCTGGCCCGGGCTCAGGCTGCGCGACACCTCGGTGCCGATTGCGCGTTCCTTGATGCTGTTGACGAAATCCTTGACCACCGGCAGCGCAACGTCGGCTTCGAGCAACGCCATGCGCACTTCGCGCAGCGTGTCCTTGATGTTGTCTTCGGTCAGCTTGGCCTTGCCGGTGACATGGCGCAGCGTCTGTGACAGGCGGTCGGTCAGGTTTTCGAACATGGTGATCCTTTCAGGCTTGGCAAAGCCGCGATTTGTCAGGCGCCCCGGCGGTAATCGACACGCACGGGGAACAGCAAGCCGGCGATTATAGCGGAGACTTGACGCCGCGCACACCATGTACAGGACCATCGGCCCAATCACCCGCAGCGTGAGGTCTGCGCTGGATCAACGCCAGAGCCGTGCGTCGGCCTTCCTTGGCACCCGCGTTCTATGCCAAACTCGCGGTCTTCCCGGGCTTGCCTATCAGGACTTATGCTCTCTTCACCCAGCCTCATCCCCAATCTGCTCGCCGCCGGCCTTTATATTGCCGCTGCGATCTACCACAGCATGCGCCTGGCCAAGGGCACGCGTGCCGACAAGCGCCTGCTCGGTCTGCTCGGCACGATCGCGGTCATCGCCCAGGCCGGCGCGCTGTTCTTCCAGTTGATCACCCCGTTGGGGCTGAGCCTGGACTTCTTCAGTGCCTCGAGCCTGATCGCCGTCGCAGTGATCGCCCTGACCCTGCTGGCGTGCCTGCGCATTCCAGTGGAGAACCTGCTGGTCCTGCTGTTCCCGCTCGGCGCGATCACCGCCTTGCTGGCGCAGTTCGCCCCCGCAGGTACAGTGCCGCTGGTCAACGAAGAAGCGGGCATCCTTGCCCATATCCTGCTGTCGATCCTGGCATACGGGCTGTTCACCATCGCCGTGTTCCAGGCGCTGCTGCTGTTGCTGCAGGACTACCAGCTCAAGCACAAGCACCCCTCCGGGCTGATCCGCAACTTCCCGCCGCTGCAAACCATGGAAAGCCTGCTGTTCGGCTTCCTCTGGGCCGGCTGGGCATTGCTGTCGCTGTCACTGATCTCGGGCTGGCTGTTCCTCGACAACCTGTTTGCCCAGCACCTGGTGCACAAGACATTGCTCGCCTGCGTGGCGTGGGTGGTGTTCAGCGTGCTGCTGTGGGGCCGCACCCGCCTGGGCTGGCGCGGGCACAAGGCGATCCGCTGGACCCTGGCCGGTTTCTGCCTGCTGATGCTGGCCTATTTCGGCAGCAAGCTGGTACGCGAATTCATCCTGCATATCTGACGGTGGTCCATGGATAGTCTGCCACTGTTCGTCCAGTTGCACGCGCCACTGCTGGGTTGCCTGGCCCTGGCGCTACTGTGGGCGGCATTGTTCACTGCGGTCGATAGCGCCCGCCAACAACTCAACGCGCAACCACGTGGCACAGAGCCTGCAGCACCCGCCTTGCCGGCTCAGGCGCTGGTGTTCGGCGCCAGCCTGGGCAAGCTGCTGGTGTTTGGCCTGGGCTGCCTGCTGGGCCAGCGCTACAGCGGCGAGCACGGTTTTTGGCTGGGCGGTTTGATGGCTGCGGTATTGGTGTTGGTACTGGCCGAATACCTGCCGCGGCGAATGGTACGGCGTAATCCGGAAGCGTTCGTCAGCCTTGGCGCCAACCTGCTGAAGTTGCCGCTGACCCTGCTGCAACCGCTGGCGTGCCTGCTCGACGGCATCGCCAAGCTCATCCTGCGCCCGTTCCGCCCGGCGCCGACTGCGGTTGCGCTGCACCCACAGAATAACGACGATGACGATCAGGACGAGTTCGAAGCCCAGCGCCACGGCCTGCTCGATGGTTTGCGTTCACTTGACGAGATCACCGTCAACGACATTCTGGTGCCACGCAACGAAGTCGACGGGATCAACCTCGACGACCCTATCGAACGCATCATCGAACAACTGATCGTCAGCCGGCATACCCGCTTGCCGGTGTTTCACAACGACATCAACCAGGTCGAGGCAATCCTCAACACCAAGCTGATCAGCCATCTGCTGCCACACGCCGAGCTGACCCTGGAGGCGATTGCCGCCGCCTGCTATGAGCCGTACTTCGTGCCCGAAAGCACGCCACTGCAGATGCAGTTGCTGAACTTCCACAAGCAGCAACGGCGCCTTGGCGTGGTGGTCGATGAGTACGGCGAAGTGCTGGGCATCGTCACTCTGGAAGACATCCTCGAAGAAATCGTCGGCGAGTTCGAGGACGAGCAAAGCCCGCAGAACCCGCACATTCATCCGCAGGCCGACGGCCGCTTCGTCATCGAAGGCGCCGCCTCGCTGCGCGAGGTCAACCGCAGCCTGGGCTGGCATCTGCCCTGTGACGGCGGGCCGAAGACCCTCAACGGGTTGGTCACCGAGGCACTGGAAAGCATCCCGGCCAGTGCCGTGTGCCTGAAGATTGGCCGCTACCGGCTGGAAATCCTTGAAACCGAAGACAATTGTGCGAGCAAGGTACTGGTCTGGACCGTGACCCGCTAGCTATACTCGGGTCACGCTTACCCAGCCCTGCCGTCGCGCCCGCTATCCGCATTTGGCGCCACACGGCCAGTCCGCTCCACTGATGTACCCCGCGCGCCTGCCTCCCATCCTGAACAGTGCTCGCTCCCCTCGCCTACCCCCAGGGCTTTGATCAGTCGAGCGACCCACAACCATTCGCTCCAGCGCCTGTGCGCGCGCATTTGCCTGGCTGGCCTGCGCCGGCCATGGAGCTTCGACTGTCAGGGATCTACGCAAATGACCACCAGCAGTACCTATTCCGAATTGACCCCGGCAGCACCGGTCAACTCGCCAGCGCGGGTGGCTACCGCCAGCTTTATCGGCACCGCGATCGAGTTCTACGACTTCTATGTCTACGCCACCGCCGCCGCGCTGGTGATCGGCCCGGTGTTCTTCCCGTCCGGCTCGGGCACCGCGCAGATGCTCGCGGCGTTTCTGACCTTCGGCATCGCCTTCATGGCGCGGCCGTTGGGTTCCGCCCTGTTCGGCCATTTTGGCGACCGGATCGGCCGTAAATCGACTCTGGTTGCCTCGCTGCTGCTGATGGGCGTGTCGACCACGCTGATCGGCGTGCTGCCGGGCTACGACAGCATTGGCGTGTGGGCACCCATCATCCTCTGCATCCTGCGCTTTGGCCAAGGTCTGGGCCTGGGTGGTGAATGGGGCGGCGCAGCACTGCTGGCCACAGAGAACGCCCCGCCAGGCAAGCGCGCCTGGTTTGGCATGTTCCCGCAACTTGGCCCGTCGATTGGTTTTCTGGCGGCCAACGGGCTGTTCCTCGGCCTCGCTCTGGGCCTGAGTGACGAGCAGTTCCGCGCGTGGGGCTGGCGCATCCCATTCCTGCTCAGCGCCGCACTGGTGCTGGTCGGCCTGTATGTGCGCCTCAAGCTTGAAGAGAGCCCGGTGTTCGCCAAGGCCATTGCCGACAATCAGCGGGTGAAGATGCCGGTAGTGGATGTCTTTGCCAAACACTGGCGGCCAACCCTGCTCGGCGCTGCGGCCATGGTCGTGTGTTATGCGCTGTTCTACATCTCGACGGTATTCTCGCTCAGCTATGGCGTGAGCACCCTTGGCTACAGCCGCGAGACCTTCCTCGGCCTGCTGTGCTTTGCGGTGGTGTTCATGGCCCTGGCCACGCCGCTGTCGGCCTGGCTCAGCGACCGCTACGGGCGTAAACCGGTGCTGATCGTCGGCGCACTGCTGGCAATTGCGTCGGGCTTTACCATGGAGCCACTGCTGACCTCAGGTTCGACCGCGGGCGTCGCGCTGTTTCTGGCGATCGAACTGTTCTTGATGGGCGTGACCTTCGCGCCGATGGGCGCACTGCTGCCCGAGCTGTTCCCGACTCAGGTGCGTTATACCGGCGCGTCGGCGGCGTATAACCTGGGCGGTATTGTCGGCGCCTCGGCGGCACCGTTCTTTGTCCAGAAGCTGGTGAGCATGGGCGGTTTGAGCTGGGTAGGCGGGTATGTGTCGGCGGCAGGGCTGATCAGCCTGCTGGCTGTGCTGTGCCTGAAGGAGACGCGCAACGCGCGCCTCTGATAGAAGTTGGGGCTGCAAGGCAGCCCCATTGCTGAATCAGAACTCGACCTTGACCGCCTGCGCTGAACGGGTCGCCTTGGCCCGTGCGGCCTCGATCGACTCGTCACGCGCCAGGCACACGCCCATGCGGCGCTGGCCGTCGATTTCGGGCTTGCCGAACAGGCGGATCGCCGTGTCAGGCTCGCTCAGGGCAGCGCCAAGGTTGGCGAAGCTGGTCTGCTGCGACTTGCCTTGCGGCAGGATCACCGCCGACGCCGACGGACCAAACTGACGCACCAGTGGAATCGGCAGACCGAGGATCGCCCGTGCGTGCAGGGCAAACTGCGACAGGTCCTGGGAAATCAAGGTGACCAGGCCGGTATCGTGCGGGCGCGGCGAGACTTCGCTGAACCACACCTGATCGCCTTTGACGAACAGTTCGACGCCAAACAGGCCAAGCCCGCCGAGGGCATCGGTGACTGCCTGGGCGACGCGCTGCGACTCGGCCAAAGCCTTGGCGCTCATCGCCTGTGGCTGCCAAGACTCTTGATAGTCACCCTTCTCCTGACGATGGCCGACTGGCGCAAGGAAGGTGGTGCCACCGACGTGGCGCACGGTCAGCAGGGTGATCTCGTATTCAAAGTCGATAAAGCCTTCGACGATTACCCGACCCTTGCCGGCGCGGCCGCCTTCCTGGGCGTAGTCCCAGGCCTGTTGCAGGTCATCGGCGCTGCGCAGCAGGCTCTGGCCCTTGCCCGACGAACTCATCACCGGCTTGACCACACACGGGTAGCCGAGGTCGTTGACGGCGCTGGCGTAGTCTTCGAAGGTGTCGGCGAAGTGGTACGGCGAGGTCGGCAGGTCCAGCTCTTCAGCGGCCAGGCGACGAATGCCTTCGCGGTTCATGGTCAGCTGAGTCGCGCGTGCGGTTGGCACCACGTTGAAGCCTTCGTTTTCCAGCTCGACCAGGGTCGCGGTGGCGATGGCTTCGATTTCAGGGACGATGTAATGCGGTTTTTCTGCCTCGATCACTGCCCGCAGCGCAACCCCATCGAGCATGTTGATGACGTGGCTGCGGTGCGCGACCTGCATGGCCGGCGCGTTGGCGTAGCGGTCGACGGCGATCACTTCGACGCCCAGGCGCTGCAACTCGATCACCACTTCTTTGCCCAGCTCGCCGCAGCCGCACAGCAGTACACGGGTCGCGGTCGGCGACAGTGGAGTTCCGATACGGGTCATTTCAGGTCCTCGTGGGCGTGCGGGGCGGCGTCAGGCTGAGCGCTACCCGCTGAAAAAGGACCGGTATTCTACAACAGGCGCGGCGCTCAGCGCAGCAGCGCTGCCTTGCGTGCGCGCCAGGTCATCGCCAACCACACGGCGCTGACGCCGGCAAACTTGGAGGCCATGGCGGTGCCGACCACAAGCGGCGTCAACGCGCCGATCATGCCGAAGAAGATAAAGGTGTCGACCGGAATGCTCAGCGCCGAGCTCAGCCACAGGCGATCGCGCAGCGGCCGCTTGGTGATGCTGAATACCAGCCAGTCGATCAGTTCGGAGACAAAGAACGCGGTGGCGCTGGCCAGGGCGATGGCCGGTTCCGAGGTGATGTAAGACAGCACCAGCGCGGCCAGCATCGCCACCAGCGCGCCGTGGCCAAAGCGGGTTTGCACCATGTCACGGAGAATGAACACCAGCCCGCCCCAGGCGGACCAGATCACGTCCAGATGCGGAGCGCTGGAAAACGCGTAGTTGATCAGCACTACGCTGCTGATATAGGCGAGCAGATAGAACATGGTGGGCGACCTTCGGGCAAGCCGCACAGATTACTTGATTTTCAAGTCAACGCCAGCCTCACAGGCCAACAATCATCCCGGACGCCAGCGCCCGCTCATGGCACAGCCTGAGTACCTGGCGGCGTTCGTCGTTATCCATCCGCCCCCAACGGCTGATCTCGGCCACGCTGCGCTGGCAACCGGTGCAGATATCCTGCTCATCCAGCGCGCAGATGTTCACGCAGGGCGAGCTGACCGGACGTTCGACTTCGCTCATGTCAATCTTCCTGCACAGCCAGGTCGCGGGCATAGCGCTCGGCGTTGTGCACGTAGTGAGCGGCGCTGGCTTCGAGCATGGCTTTCTGCGCATCGGTCAGCTCGCGCACGACCTTGCCCGGCGAGCCCATCACCAACGAGCCGTCAGGGATTTCCTTGCCTTCGGCAATCAGCGCATTGGCGCCGATGATGCAGTGCTTGCCGATACGCGCGCCGTTGAGCACCACCGCGTTGATGCCGATCAGGCTGTGGTCGCCAACCGTGCAGCCATGCAGCATGGCGTTGTGGCCAATGGTCACGCCCTTGCCGATGGTCAGCGGCGAGCCCATATCAGTGTGCATCACGGTGCCGTCCTGGACATTACTGCCCTCGCCGATGTCGATCAGCTCGTTGTCGCCGCGCAGCACCGCGCCAAACCACACGCTGGCCCCGGCCTGCAGGCGGACCTTGCCGATCAGCGTGGCGGTCGGTGCCGTCCAGCTGGTGGGATGAGTCTCTACGTGCATGTCTCCCAGGCGGTACTTCATGGTTGGCTCCTCACGGTCGGCGGCTTGGTGGGGTCGACCCCACTCAGATATTGATGAAACGCTCAGGCGGCTGATGCAGGCTGATACCTGCGTCATACAACAGGTTGACCAGTTCGACGATCATGATCGCCGACAACCCCCAGATCTTGTAGCCCTCATAGCGATAGCTGGGCACATACCAACTGCGGCCTTGATAATCGATGCGGTGGGTGTGGTCGCGCGGGTCCTGACGGAAGAACTCCAGCGGCACGCTGAACACCGCGGCAATCTCGGCGTCGTTGGGCCGGTACTCGACGTAGTCAGGGATCAAACCGACGAACGGCGTCACCTTAAGGCCATGCAGCGAAATCAGCGGGCTGAGCGGCCCGATCACTTCCACCAGGCCCGGCGGCAGGCCGATCTCTTCATGGGCTTCGCGCAGCGCGGTGAACACCAGATCCGGATCTTCCGGGTCACGCCGTCCACCGGGAAACGCCACTTCGCCGCCATGGGTCGACAGGCCCTTGGCGCGCAGGGTCAAGACCAGCTCGGGCTCGTCGCTGCGGGTGATGGGCAGCAGCACCGCCGCTTCCGGAAAACGACGGTCACCCGCCATGGCCGCGGGGGTATGGTTGCTCATTCGGCGCAACAGCTCGTCCAGCATACGCACTCTCGATTGCAAGGCCTGCCGTGCATGATGCACCAAAAGCTGCGGGCCACCCAAGCCCTGGCCGACGGGCACTTGCTGGGCGACGGCAAGGCGCGCCAAGATAGGCGCATATAAAGGGAGCAAAGCATGAATTTCTGCAGCGCGTGCGGCAAGCCGGTCATCCAGCGCATCCCCGACGGCGACAGCCGCCTGCGCTACGTCTGCGATCATTGCCAGACCATCCATTACCAAAACCCCAACATCGTCGCCGGGGTGCTACCGACCCATGGCAGTCAGGTGCTGCTGTGCCGCCGCGCTATCGAGCCGCGCCGCGGCTTCTGGACTCTGCCCGCAGGCTTTATGGAGAACGGCGAGACCATCGATCAGGCCGCTCGTCGCGAAACCGTCGAAGAAGCCTGCGCCAGGGTCGGCGAAATGCGGCTGTATCAGCTGTTCGACCTGCCGCATATCAATCAGGTACACCTGTTCTTCCGCGCCGAGCTGGCCGATCTGGACTATGCCGTCGGCGTCGAAAGCCTGGAGGTGCGTTTGTTCGAGGAGCATGAGATCCCGTGGGACCATCTGGCTTTTCGCACAGTCGCACGCACACTAGAATGCTATTATCGCGACCGCATCGAGCAGCACTTCCCCATAGGCCATGAATACGTGGCGCCGATGACCGTTGCGCCGCCCATTACCTAGTCTGCAGGGATACCGTTTCATGCGTTGGTTGCTAGCCCTTATCTGCTGTGGTGTCGCTTCGGTGTCGCAAGCGGCGTTCACCGAAGTCATCATTCGCAAGCCCCAGGGCCAGGTGCAAACCCAGGCGCCCGCGCAACAGCAGCAGACGCAGCAACCGCTGATCGACAAGGTGCTGGTGCTCAAGTCCGAACGCCGCCTGCAACTGATCAGCCGCGGCGAGCCGCTCAAGACCTACCGCATCTCGCTGGGCAAGCAGCCCAAGGGCGCCAAGGAGCGCGAAGGCGACAAACGCACCCCGGAAGGTTTCTACTGGCTCGATTGGCGCAAGGCCAGCGACCGCTACAACCTGGCCATGCACATCTCCTACCCGAACATCACCGACGCCGCCAAAGCCCGCCGCGCAGGCGTACCCGCCGGCAGCATGATCATGATCCACGGCACGCCGCTGGATGAGGAATACCCGGAGTGGTATTTCCATACCCTGGACTGGACCGAGGGCTGTATCGCCATGCGCAATGCCGATATGCGTGAGGTATGGAGCATGGTCAAGGACGGCACCATGATCGAGATTCGACCTTGAAGCGGACGGCTCCTGGCAAGAAATTTCCTACACAATTCGCACATTTGTCTGACGCTCCGGTCGGCACGGTACGGCATATTTTCCAATAGCTAACTTCTTAGAATTTCCGCAAAGAAGCACGCAAAGCGTGCCCTAGTTGCGGAAATTCACCATGCCTACTTGCCTGCCCCGTGTAGCTCGACTAGTCCTTTACGCCCTCTTGCTGGGCCTATTGGGCACAGTAGAGGCGCTCGCCAGCGACCCCGCCAGCCAGCAGATACGTGATCAACAACGGGCGCTGCAGCAAATCGAGCAGCATCAGCGTTTGCAGCAGTGGCAGCGCCGGGGGCGGGCCGACAGCAGTGTCGAGTCGACCACCTCAGCCCCGGCTGATCACCTGTGTTGGGAAATCTCCGGTGTGCGCATCACCGGCAACAAACAGATCTCCAGCGCCGACCTTGAACAACATCTGCGGCCGCTGCTGCCATCCTGCACGGGCGTGGCCGATCTCAATCGTCTACTCAAAGCCATTACCGAACTCTATGTACGCGCCGGTTATCCGGCCAGTCGACCGTACCTGGCCCGGCAACCAGCGACTGGCAAGCCACTCGAGGTGGTCATCATCGAAGGCTTTGTCGAGTCGATCAGGCTCGCCGATCCCGACCTGCCATTGTCCTTACGCGGCGCCTTTCCCAACCTGCTGGGCCGGCCGTTGTACTTGCCTGATCTGGAGCAAGGCCTCGACCAACTCAATCGGCTGCGCGCCTACGACCTGACTGCCGCGCTGCTGCCGGGCACCCTGCAGGGCGGCACGCAGATACTCATCGAGCCGCGCGCAGTGGGTTCGCGCTGGCACCTGGACAGCCGCCTGGACAACCGCGGCAGCCCCCTTACCGGTCGCCACCGGTTGAGCCTCGGCCTCGGCGTCGACAGCCCGCTGCAGGTCAACGACGACCTGCGCCTGACCCTCAACGCCGCCGTATTCGATGCCCCAGGGCAGAGCCAGGGTGCCAGCCTTTACTACAGCGTGCCCTATGGCCCGTGGACGTTCACCGTCAACGCCAGCCAGCTCAGCTACCGAGCGCCGATCCCGGGTGCCAGCTACACCAGTAACGGCACCAGCAGCTTTCAGGGCGTGAGCGTCGAGCGCGTGCTCTGGCGCGGTCAGCACGGCATGCTCAGCGCCAGCGCGCGGCTTGACCGCAAGCAACTGCAAAATCGCCTCGACGACAGCCTGTTGCAACTACAGAGCCCGACCCTGACCACGCTGGAGTCCGGGGTCAATCTGCTGTGGCTGGACGCAGGCCTGTGGCACGGTTACCTCGGCATTGCCCGCGGCTTGGCCTGGTTGGGCGCAGACCCACCGGCTAGCGCAGCCGCGCATCCACAAGCGCAGTTTCTCAAGTACCGGGCAAATCTGCTGCATCTGCGTCAGGGGCCAGCGCAAAGCCCCTGGCGCTGGCAGAGCGAACTCAATCTGCAGTACAGCCGCGATGTGCTGCCGGCCATCGAACAGTTGCTGCTCAGCGACGACTCGGCGGTACGCGGTTTTCGCGCCTACAGCGTCGCCGGCGCCAGCGGCGCGGTCTGGCGCAACAGCGTTAGCCAACCCTTGGCCGTACCCCTCCCCTTCAACCTGCAGCTGCGCCCACAACTCAGCCTAGACCTGGGTTGGGCTCGCCTCGCCAGCGACAGCCCCTGGCAACGACTGGCCGGCGCCGCCGCTGGCGTCGAGGTCAGCCTGCCGGGCAGCCGCCTGCGCCTCGATTACCAATATCCGCTGTACGCCAGTGACCGCTCTCGACAGGCACTCGAGCCGGGTTTCTGGGTGCTGGACTGGAGCCTGTCCCTGTAATTCACCCACCACCACGAGAAAAACAATAATGAAAAACCTTGCGCAACTCCCCCTGGTCCAACCAGACACACTACGTTGGGCGGTGTTTGTCGGCCTGTTCTGCACGGGCGCAGCCCTTGCCCAACCCGCATTGCAGCCCAGCAGCGGCCCCGGTGGAACGCCCGTGATCAACCCGACCCATGGCGTGCCGGTGATCGAAATCGTCCCGCCAAATGCCAGTGGCCTGTCGCACAACCAGTTCATTGACTACAACGTCGGCAAGCCCGGGCTGGTGCTCAACAACTCGCTGCAGTCGGGCCAGTCGCAGCTGGCCGGCGCCCTGGCGGCCAACCCTCAGTTTCACGGTCAGGCCGCTTCGACCATCCTCAATGAGGTGGTCAGCCGCAACGCCTCGCTGATCGAAGGCCCGCAGGAAATCTTCGGTCGCGCGGCCAACTACATCCTCGCCAACCCCAACGGCATCACCCTCAACGGCGGCAGCTTCATCAACACCACCCGGGCCGGCTTCGCGGTCGGTACTGCAGAGGTCCAGGACCAGCAGTTGAAGCTGCTCGATACCTTGCAGGCGAGCGGTTCGCTGCAGGTGCTGAGCGGCGGCCAGCGCAACGACGGCGGTGCGCTGGACCTGATCGCACCGCAGATTCACAGCACGGGCGAGCTCAGTGCCAAGGACGACCTCAACATCACCGTTGGCCACAATCGTATCGATGCGGTGACCGGTAACGTCGTCGAACACCTGGCTGCGACGCCTTCGAGCATCGACGCCCAGCTGTTCGGTGCGATGCACGCAGGGCGTATTCGGGTAGTCAGTACTGGCGAAGGTGCCGGCGTGCGCGTTGGCGCGGTACAGGTCAACGGCCGCAACGGCGTCAGCATCGGTTCGGCAGGCGATCTGTTCATCAGCGGTGAACCCGGCCAGGCCGCCACGTTACGCAGCGAGCAGGGGCTGTTGGCGCTGCAGGCCATGGACATCTTGACCCTGCGCGCTGTTGATGGCCAGGCCAAGCGTATCGAAGCCAAGGCCGGGCAACAGCTGACCCTGGATACCACTACCCGCGAAACCATCGCCCGCGAGCAGGAGAACTGGGACAAGGGCTGGTGGTTCGTCACCACCGAAACCTACAACCGCGACCGCACCAGTACCGAGCGCACCTTGCAAGGCACCACCTTGCAGGCTGACGAAGCGGTCCAATTGCAGTCGGGCGGCGACCTGCGCATGGTCGCCGCGACGCTGACCAGCGCGGGCCAGATCAACCTCGTCAGCGGCGGCAAACTGGACATCGATGCCGGTGTCGACAGCAAGCGGGTCGAACAGAGCATCCGCCATCGCAAGCACCTGTGGAATGGCGACAGTGACAGCGATGACTACCAGGAAACCGCTCGCGGCAGCCGCCTTCAGGCTGGCCAGGTCAGCGCCAGTGCCAGCGGCGCGATCACGATTCGCGGCAGTGAGGTGCACAGCCAGAACGATGCGCTCCTGCAAAGTGATCAGGGCAGCCTCCAAGTCACAAGCGGGCAGACCCAGTCAAGCTCCCACTCGCACAGCCGCGATAGCAAGTTGTTCGGCCTCATAAGCACGAGCAAGGACGACGCCGAGCAACATGAACAAGCCCAGGGCAGCGAGGTGCAAGCGCAGAGCAACCTGTACCTGGCCAGTGCCGAGCAGATGCGCATTCACGGCTCCAGGCTCAAGGCTGGCCAGCAGCTGAAGGTCGAGGCCAAGGGCGACCTGCTGATTGACAGTGCCCAGTCTCGATCCCAGCAGCAGACTTCGACTCATCAACGCGGCCTCACCGCATCTGCCAAGCAGACCCAGGAGTCTGAGGACGGCAAGCCTGCTTCGCACCAGTATCAGGCGGGCTTGGGCTATCAGGTAGTCAATAGCCAGCATGAGCAGCAAGACACCACTCAGCTGGGCAGTGAGCTGCATGCCGGCAGCGTCGACCTGCGCAGCGATGCCCACCTGCAACTCAACGGCTCACAGGTCAAGGCCACCCACGGCGACCTGAACATCAGCGCACAGCAAACCACCCTGGGCGCCACCCACAATCAGCACGAGTCGCTCGACAGCTCCCGTCAGAGCGGCGGCGGCCTGCTGTTGAGCGGCGGCATCGACAAGCTCGGTGCGGCCTTCGAAGGCCACCACAACCGCGATACGCAACAGCAAAAGGACAGCAAGGTGCAGCGCAGCGAACTCTCGGCCACAGGCAAGCTTCATATCAACAGCAAGCAACTGGTCACCGAAGCCGCAAGGGTGACTGCCGGCGATACTCTGCAAATCGATGCCGAGCACATCGACAATCGGGCAGTGCATGACACTGAAGTGCGCGAGCACAACCGTAACGACTGGAGCGCCAGCCTGGGTGGCAGCCTGGAATACCGCGGGCTCACCCGGCCGATCGAGCAACTGATCGCAGGAGGCGAGGGTCAGCGCTTCCAGCAGACCTCTGTGGAGGAGGCGCTGGTCGCCCCGAGTGCCGGCGCCGACATGACTGTGGAGCACCTCAAACGCCTGGAAAACCAGCGCCGCGGCTATGCGCAGGTCAGCGAGCTGAGTGGCGGCTCGGTGGTGGTCAAGGCAGATCGCATCGATGATCAAGGTACGGCATGGCGAGCCAATACCGGCACCCTGCAGATCGATGCCGACCGTCATCACATGGCGGCGGCGGTTGATCAGCAGCAGAGCAAGGTCGACCGCCTGGCCTATGGCGGCGACCTGCGGGTCGATACCAGCACTGGCGAAGACATCAATGTGCGCGCCTCGGCCAAGGGCGATTCACTGGCAAGTCTTGTCAGCAAGGACACGGCCCGCCCAGTCAGCCTCTACGGCAAGCAAGGCATTCAGGTTCAGTTGGGCAGCGAAGGCCGCTATGAGGGCAGCCGCTTCGACGGTGGCGATGCGGGGGTAAGCCTGCACAGCGGCGGGCAACTGAGCCTTGTGCAGGTCACTGATCGGCACAGCGAGCAGATCAATGCCATCGAGGGCAACGCCTGGGCCAAAGGCGGCAACCGCCCCGGCAGCACGGGGGGTGAAGTGCGCGGCTATCTCAAGGGCGAGCAACGCTCGCTCGACGATTCGACTGCGCAGGTAGCCCAGATCGACGCCAAGGGCGATGTCAGCCTGAGCAGTGCTGGCGACCTGTTGCTGGAAGGCACACGTATCGGCAGCCGTGCGGCCAAGGTCGCCAACGTCGATATAAACAGCGCCGGGCTGTTGCAGGTCAAGGCCGCCACCTCAAGTCACCAGGCCCACGGCAACGCCCTCGGCGGCGGCCTGGAATTGGCCCTCAAGCAAGGCGATAGCCGCGGTGGCGCAGTCGGCGGCCACTTCAACAGTGGTCGCGTGGATGAGTCCTTGCGCCAGGCAGTGGATGCGCAGATCGACACCACCGGCAAGCTGGCCCTGGCCAGCAGCGCACGCGAAGAAACTGCCGTGCACCTGCAAGGGCTGCAGGCGACGGCGGGGCAGATCGCGATCACCGCAGACAACGGCGGCCTGCTGCTGGAAGGCTCATCGAACAGCGAGCGGCGCGACAACCTCGCCATCACTGCCGGCGCCGGCTTTGCCCAATCCAGCGGCAGCCTCGACAGCCAAGGCCTGCACGGCCGGGTCAAGGTCAACCTCGACCAACGCGACAACCAGACCTGGAACACCAGCAACCTGCGCGCCGACCACATCGTCCTGACCAGCAGCGGCGACGGTCGCTTGCTGAGCGCGCGCCTGGATGCGGGACGCATCGACGCCGACATCGGTGGCGATCTATTGGTCGCCAGCCGCAAAGATCAGGTCAACAACCTCAGCGTCGATGTTGATGCGCGCTTGAGCCGCGAGCGCAATCCGCAGGGCTTCAACAATGCCCTGGCTGCGTTGGCAGGTCCCGCAGGCGACAAGCTCACCGGCAAGTTCGGCAAACAGGTCAGCAAGGTCGACCCAAACCTGTCGCCTACGCTGAAACTGGACGTGTCGCAGGTTCAGCGCGATACCGTCAGCGAGCAAGCGAGTTTGAGTGGACGCGATGAAGTCCAGCTCAACGTCGGCGGCAATCTGAAACTGGAAGGTGCCAAGCTGCAGTCAGGCAAAGGCCAGGTGGAGGTGCAGGCTGCATCCGTCACCGAGCAGACCCTATATGGCCGCGACTACCGCCGCGATGTGGCTGTGAGTGCGTCAAATTCGCCGGTCGATCTGGGCACGGCATTGGTTGACGTGATCAAGAACAGCATGCGCGCTGATGGTGAGAATGCCTTGAACCTGGGTTTGTTGCGCACCAGCGGGCATGATCGAAGCGAGGTATTCGCATCGAGTATTCAAGACCCACGCACGCCACGTGAGTGAGTGAGGGCTGCGCTGGCCTGTTCGGTTCAGAACGTGCGGGCCTGCGCGGGTGGGTTGCTACCAGCTGACACGGCGCTGCATCTGTAATGCCTGCATGCCCAGCAACTGCGCCCCCCGCAAGATCGGCACCAGGCCAGTGTCAGGCTCCAGCGCGAGGTTGATCTTAGCTTGCCGGCGCAACAGGTCAGCGTCCACACGGCCGTGGTGCTGCCCGTCTGCCTGCAGTGTTCCCGATAGATTCCAGCCGTCACTGCAGTCCATCTGCAGCGTCGCCCGGCCCAGCCCCAGCGACCATGGCTCGACCAGTGCCAAGT
This sequence comes from Pseudomonas shirazensis, assembly GCF_014268785.2. Taxonomy (GTDB): domain Bacteria; phylum Pseudomonadota; class Gammaproteobacteria; order Pseudomonadales; family Pseudomonadaceae; genus Aquipseudomonas; species Aquipseudomonas shirazensis. The sequence continues at coordinate 162,839 of NZ_JABWRD020000002.1, forward strand.
CGTGCGCCTGAAGTTGCCCTTGCGCCGCGCTGCAGCCCCAGCCAGAGCCCTGCATGCTTATCGCGCCCTGCCATTGCCCGGCCAGGCGGAAGCCGACCGGCACCCGTGCCTGCGCGCCAAGCGCGGCCAGTTCTGCCCGCCACGCCCAGGGCCAGCCGGACACCTGTGCCTGCCAGTCCTGGCCTTGAAAGCCCGCCTGCACCTGCCCGCTGATGCGCCACGGCTGCAAGTGCCAACGTACCAACCCAAGCTGCCCCCACTGCGTCGCCTGGCCCTGCCAGAGGCTGCCGACAACCCCCGTTGCGGGCAGGCCCAGGCCGCTGACGATCCAGCTGGCGGGCAGTTGCGCCAGCACACTCACGCAGAACACCAACACCAGCCACAGCCCAGCGCGCTTGCTCATGGCTGCACCTGCAGCTCGAAACGCAGCCCGCTTGGGTCTCGCTCCAGACCCCATTGCAGCAACTGCACGCCATCGGCCTGCAAGGCCGCCAGCCACTGTTGCAGATGCTGCTCATCAGCCACCTGGCCGCGCAACTGCCAGAGGCCATCGCGCGGCTCGACATCGAGCAGCTTGACCTGCCGCACCTGCGCTGATTGGCGCAGGCGCTCAAGACTCACCGGCGCACCTTGCTGCAAGCTGGCCGCCGACTCAGCCAAGGCTTGCCATTGGCGCATCTCCCCCCAGTGCGCCAGCGCGGTACGGCTCGCAAGCGCCAGCAGCAACAGCGCGATCAGGCCGCAAGCCAGCGGCATACGGTTTCGGTGCAACCATTGACGGTCCATCATGCGGCTCCCAGATCGAACACCACCGGCCACTGCCCTGCAGCGCCGACTTCGACGCTGGCGCCGACGGATTTGGCCAGCGCCTGCCAGTCCGGGGCCCTGCCCTCCCCGTCCAGGCGCAGTTGCCAGCGCTGGCCATCGAAGCGCACCGCTTGCAGGCGCCAACCGGAATTCTTACCCAGCCAAAGGTCCAGCTGCGCCTGCAAGTCCTGCAGCTTGCGCAGGCGCAACTGACGCTCGCTGTGCACCTCGCCCAGGCGCTTGAGTGCCACACTCGCCTGGTGCAGCGTGGCCTGCTCACCGGTTACGGCCAGCACCTGCTGGCGATACACCTCAGCCTGGCGCCACTGCTGGCTCACCCAGATGCCGGCCCACAGCGTGGCCATGGCGAGACAGCCAACGGCCAGGCGCAACGGGCCACGTGGCAGCTTGAGCGGCTGACGCTGACGCGGCGCGGCGAACAGATCGGGCAAGCTATCGAGGCATTGCAGTTGGGTCGGCCAACTACCTTGCACTGAATTGAGCTGCAGTTCGGCCCACGGCCTGGACGGTTCCTGGCCCAAGCGCTGCGGCCAACACAGCCAGTGTTCAAGGCCATCGGCGGTAGTGGCACGCAGCAGCTCGAGGCCATTGCCACGTTGCCAGCGCCAGCCGCTGCCGACAGCAGGCGCAGGCAGCAATTGCATCTCCGTCCAGCAGCGTTCGATGTTCAACGCCCACCCCGCGCATTGCTCGCGCCAGACTTGCAACTGCGCCCGCGCAACCACTGCCAGGCGCAACTGTCCTGGCGAACGCCCGAGGCAGGCACACAACACGTCATCAGCTGCCTGCAACAGTCGGTCTTCAAGCAGCAGCGGCCATTCGTCGCGCTTCAAGCCGGGTGGCGCGGACATGTGAAAATGGCTGCAAGACGCGGCAGGAATGATCAGCGCAACCCGAGCCTCAAGATCGGTCGGGGGCTGGCCTTTGCCGTGGCGCGACGGCTGGTTACCCTGCACCAGCAGCCAGTCCCACGGCTGATCAACATTGCCCGGACGCAACAGCAACCAAGGCCGGGCGCTGCGCTTGCGACGCCAATCAACAATCATCAGCGCCACCTTCAGGACAGCCCATGGGGCAAAGCGAACGTGCAGACATAAGGTGCTCCATCACGCTGCAGTTGCAGCCGCACACCGGCGCCGGGGTGTGCCGGTTGATCGGAAGGCCAGGCCAACCAGCGGCCGCCCTGGTAATAGACAACGCTCCAACTGCTGACCCGCTGCAACCGCTCGCGCACGACCCAATGCGGCATGCCGACGGCGTACAGGTCTGCCGAGCTTTCCAACAGCAACTGCTGCTCGCGCGGATCGAAGCGCAGGCGCTGACGTTGCAGTCGCGAGCCGCCCTCGGCCTGCGGCCAGGCGGCGGCAGCCACCCAGAGCAACTGCTGCGCCTGCGGTTGCCAATCGAGCCAGCGCACGGCCAAGGGCAAGCGCTGCTCGTAGAGACGGCGCAGCACCGGGCTGTCGAAACGCCGCTCCAGGGCCAGGCAAAACTCCAGCACACCGCGTTCGTTGCTGGTGCTGTCGAGACGTTCGCGAACTTTGAGCCAGCCGTTGACCAGCGCGGAGAGCATGACCCCGAGCACGGCGGTCAGGGCCAGCGCGACCATCAGCTCGATCAGGGTCAAGCCTGCCTGGCGACGCTTCATGGCCGCTCCAGAAACACGCTGTACAAACCCAGCGGCAGGCGCTGCTCGCGGTCTGCGAACAACTGCAGCTCGCCACGGCGCAGGTCACGCACACCTGTGCTGCGCAATCGCAGTTGCCAATGGCAGATCTGCCCGCCCTGCTGCAATTCTCCGCTGCCCTGATTGGCCGCAGGCCAGTACTGCTCGACGACAAAGCGCGCCTGCAATTCACGCGCGCAGAGCAGCCCGAGGCGATGCTGCTGGACGGTCTCCTGCACCGCCAGGCGCTGGCGCAGGACCTGACTGGCGATCACCGCCAGCACCGAGGCGATGGCCAGCGCCACCACGACCTCAAGCAAGGTGAACCCCGCCTGGCGCGATTTCATGGCCCGGCCTGGGTCAGCAAGCGACCGTCGCGCCCCCACTGCCAGCGCTGGCTGCCTTGCGGCCAGCGCCACAGCAGCGTGCCGGGTTGTGCCCAGCCCTCGGGAGTGAACAGCAATTGCGGCGTAGCACTGGCGGGCCAGTCCGGGCGTAGCGTCTTTGGCCACTGGCCGAGGCGCACCGGTTCGACCACCCAGGCGTCGCCCTCGCGGCGGACAAACTCGGGCTGCTGGCCGTTCCAACGCAGCCCGCGCAATTGCCCGGCATGGCGCGCCAGCGCAGCTTGCTCGCGGGTCTGTGCAGCCAGCCGCTCGAGCGTCTGGCTGACGTTGCTGCTGCCACTGTCGAGCCAGGCCACACTGAGGCCGCTCATCAAGCCGGCAATCGCCAGCACCACGAGCAGTTCGATCAGGCTGAAGCCACGCTGGGCGAGCATCGGTCACAGCGCCCAGTTGCCCAAGTCGGCATCCAGGTCTTCACCGCCCGCTACGCCATCGGCACCCAGCGAATACACGTCGACCCGACCATGCTCGCCGGGCATGCGGTACTGGTACGGAGTACCCCAAGGGTCTTCTGGCAAGCGGCGGATATAACCGTCGCTGCGCCAGGCCCGCGGGACGGGTTCGGCGGCCGGTTTTGTAACCAGCGCCGCCAAGCCCTGCTCGCTGCTGGGAAAGCGCAGGTTGTCGAGCCGATACATGTCAAGCGCCTGCTCGAGCGTTGCCAGGTCGGCCATGACCTTCTGGCGCATGGCCTTGTCCTGATTGCCCAGCACGCTCGGTGCGACCACGGCGATGAGCAGGCCGATGATGAAAATCACCACCATGATTTCCATCAGGGTGAAGCCTTGTTGGCGCTTACGTCGATGCTGCATTGCCGGTTCTCCTTGTCACAGTTGCAGGCCCTGGTTGAGTTGCATGATCGGCAGCAAGACCGCCAGCACGATGAACAGCACCACGCCGCCCATCACCAGAATCATCAAAGGTTCAAACAGCGCCATCGCGGTATCGACCTGACGGGCAAAGCCACGCTCCTGATCGTCGGCCACGCGCTCGAGCATGTCGGCCAGGGTGCCGCTGGCCTCGCCGCTGCCGACCATGTTCACCAGCAGTGGCGGAAACTGTTGGCTGGCGTCCAGTGCCCGGTGCAGGCTGGTGCCGCCCTCGACCTGCTGGCGGACCTGTTCCATGGCCTGGCGAATGCGCCGGTTGCCAACCGTTTCGGTGGCCACCTGCAGCGCTTCGAGCAGGGCCACACCACTGCTGCTGAGAATCGCCAGGCTGCGTGCCAGCCGCGCGCTTTCCAGCACCTGCAGCAAGCCGCCGATGCGCGGCAGGCGCAACAGCCATTGATCGCGGCGCAGGCACCAGTGCGCTTTGCGCAGCAGCCAGCGGCTGATCACGCTGAATAGCACGACCGCCGCCAACAGCCAGGGCCCGGCGCTGACCAGGCCCTGGCTGAGGCCGATGAGGATCGAGGTCACCAGCGGCAGGCTCTGTCCGGAATGGGCAAATTGTTCGGTGAGTTTTGGCACCACGAAGGTCATCAGGCCGACCACTACGGCCAGCGATACACCCATCAGCACCGCCGGATAGATCAACGCCGTACGCGCCTTGTGTTGCTGACGCTGAACTTGCTCAAGGTGATCTGCCAGCCGCGTCAGCACCTGCGCCAGCCGTCCGGAACGCTCACCGGCTTCGACCAGCGCGCAGTAGAGCCCAGTGAACGGCGCGCCCTGCCTTGCCAAACTCCGAGCCAGTCCAAGGCCCTCGGCCAACGCCCCGCGCACACCGACCAGTACCGTTTGCAGCGCCGGCTGGCGCAACTGCCGCTCCAGCGTGGCGAGCGCATCGACCAAAGGGATACCGGCGCCAGTCAGGGTTGCCAGTTGGCGGGTCAGCTCGCACAGCTGCGCCCGGCTGAGGCGCTGGCGACGGGAGCGTCCGGTCGCGTTGTCGTGGCGCTTGAGGTCTTTGGCGAACAGCCCCTGCTCGCGCAACAACTGCCGTGCATGGCGCTCGCTGTCGGCCTGCAAAGTGGCGGCGTGGCGTTTGCCGGCAAGGTCGACGGCCTGGTAGCGATAGGTCGGCATAGGTTAGCCCTGGACCACGCGCAACACTTCGGCAAGGCTGGTCTGGCCAAGCTGCAGGCAGTCACTGGCCATGCTCACCAGGCTGCGCCGACGGTCGCTCAGGTAGGCGTGCATGGCCACTTCGCTGGCGCCCTCGTACAGCAAGGCAATCAGCCCGGCATCCAGTTCAACGAATTCGTACAGGCCCATCCGCCCGGCATAGCCGCTGCCCTGGCAGGCTTCGCAGCCGACCGCGTGAAAGGTCTCGCGCAACGCGCCCAGTTCGGGGAACAGTTGTTTTTCTGCGGCCTGCAGCGGCTGCGCGACAGCACAGCTGCACAGTTGCCGGACCAGCCGCTGAGCCAATACGCCGCGCAGGCATGAGGCAATCAGAAACGGCTCGATGCCCATGTCGCGCAGACGGGTAACGGCGCCCACGGCGCTGTTGGTATGCAGGGTCGACAGCACCAGGTGGCCGGTGAGGCTGGCCTGCACGGCAATCTGTGCAGTCTCCTGGTCGCGGATTTCGCCGAGCATGATCACGTCCGGGTCCTGACGCAGAATCGCCCGCAGGCCGGCGGCAAAGGTCAGCCCGGCGCGTGGGTTGATCGCGGTCTGGCCAATGCCGGCGATGGCGTATTCGACCGGGTCTTCCACGGTGAGGATGTTGCGGCTGCCGTCGTTGAGGCTGTTGAGGCTGGCGTACAGGGTGGTGGTCTTGCCCGAGCCGGTCGGGCCGGTACTGAGGACAATGCCATTGGGCCGCGCCAGGCAATTGCGCAAGCCCTGCAACACGGCGGCGGGCATGCCCAGGTTGTCCAGCGCCAGCAGGCTGGCCTGCTTGTCGAGCACGCGCATCACCACCCGCTCACCGTGGATGCCGGGCAAGGTCGAGACCCGCACATCGATCTCGCGACCAGCTGCACGCAGGGTGATCCGGCCGTCCTGTGGCTGGCGTTTTTCGGCGATATCGAGGCGGGCCATGACCTTGATCCGCGACACCAGCATCGCCGACAGTGCCCGCGGTGGGCGCAGCACTTCGCGCAGGTGGCCGTCGACGCGCAGGCGTACCACCAGGCTTTGCTCGAAGGTTTCGATGTGGATGTCCGATGCACGCAGGCGCATGGCCTGGCCGAACAGGCCGTTGATCAGGCGGATCACCGGCGCTTCGTCATCGCTTTCGAGCAGGTCTTCGATGCGTGGCATTTCGCTCATCAGGCTGTCGAGATCGACCTGCTCGCCGATGCCTTCGATCAACGCCTGGTTGGCCGCGCTGCCAGCTTGATAAAGCTGGCCGAGGCGTTGATCGAAGTCTGCCGCCGGCAGGTACTCGACCGCTACCGGCTGGCCGTGCACGCGCAGCAGTTCCTGCAACTGCGCGCTGTCGGCGTCGGCCCGCAGCCACAGCTGCCAACCTTCGGCGAGTGGCGCCAGGGCCAGGCCGGACTGGCGCGCCAGGCGATAGGGCAGCATCACCAGTTACCGCCTTCGAGCCGCGCGCGGCTGGCCGGAAACACCTGCAACAACTGCGAGCCTTCGGCCAACGCTGGCAATTGCAGCGGCGTGCTCTGCTGCAGGCTGCGGTACTTGTCCTGGCTCAGACCGGCGAGGCTTGGGCCGTCACGCAGGATGCGCGGGCGGATGAACACCATCAGGTTCTGCTTGGTATTGCGGCTGGCATCGGAGCGGAACAAGCGGCCCAGCACCGGGACATCCCCAAGCAGCGGCACACGCTGGTTGCTGGTGCTCAATTCATCGCTGATCAGGCCACCGAGAATCACCAGGCCGTTGTCCTCGACCATGACCTTGGTCTTGATCTCGCGCTTGTTGGTAATGACGTCACTGGCGCTGCTGCTGTCGGCAATCGACGAAACTTCCTGGACGATATCCAGGCGCACGCTGTTGTCAACGTTGACCTGCGGTTTGATCCGCAGCTTGACCCCGACCTCCTTGCGCTCGATGGTCTGGTACGGGTTGGCGTTGTTCTGGGTTACCGAGCCGGTCACGAACGGCACCTCCTGACCGACCAGGATCGACGCCTCGGCGTTGTCCAGGGTCAACAGGGTTGGCGTCGACAGCAGATTGAAGCCGCTCTTGCCCTTGAGTGCGTTGACCAACATGGCGAAGTTGAAGCCGCCGCCGAAGTTGCCGATGCCGGCAGTCACCCCGGTGGTGGCCGACAGCAGCTTGCCCAGCGCACTGGTATCGCCCTCGGCGGCCGCGCCGGCAATACCAGCGATGTTCACTCCGTTGCTGCCAAAGTTGACCACGCCAGCGCCAAACTTCTCGTCGGCGAATAGCCACTGCACGCCCAGCTCTTGGGCCTGAATGTCCGAGACCTCGGCAATGATCGCCTCGACCACCACCTGCGCACGGCGGATGTCCAGCTGCTCGACGATGTTGCGATAGGCCGCCAGCTCGCTGTCCGGGCCGACCATCACCACAGCGTTGGTGCCCTCCTCGTATTCCAGGCGAATACCAGAGTCACTGGCCATCGCCACAGGCTGATCCTTGCCCTCGCCCTGCCCTTCGGCCGGCACCGCGCCGGTCTGGCTCAGGCCGCGCAAGACCTTGACCACTTCGCTGGCATTGGCGTGGCGCAGGTAGATCACCTGGGTATTGCTGCTGTGCAGGTTGTCACCGGGCCGATCCAGCTGCGCCAACAAGGCGCGCACGCGCTCACGGCTGTCGGCGCTGCCGCGCACCAGCAAGGCATTGCTGCGCGGGTCGGCCACCACCTGGGCACGGTCGGTGGCCTGTTCACTGGCCAGCAGCCGCGTGACCAACTGGGCGGTATCGGCAGCGCTGGCGTGCTGCAGTTTCATCACCTGCAGTGGCTCTTCGCTGACCTGGTCGAGTTCGCGCAGCAGGCTGTCGATGCGTTCGAGGTTGCTGCGCCAGTCGGTCACCACCAGCAGATTGGCCGCAGGGTACGGCGTGATCACGCCCACCCGGGGATCGATCAGCGGCTTGATGATGCCTAGTATCTGCTCGCTGCCCGCATTGCGCACATTGAACACGCGGGTGGCGACACCATCGCTGCCGGTATTCTTGCTGGCGGCGTTCTCGACCGGCACCGGCTCGAGCCGCGCGGCTTGATCGGGGACGATCTTGACGCTGCCATTGGGCAGGTCGACTGCGGCGTAACCCTGCGCGCGCAACTGGGCGAGGAAGATATCGTAGATGGCGTCAGCGTCATGCCGGTCGACCGTGCGCACGGTGACCTTGCCTTTGACCCGCGGGTCGACGATGAACGTGGTGCCGGTGATCCGCGACACGCTGTCGATGAACTCGACCAGGTCAGTGTCGACGAAATTCACTTCGTACATCGGCGTGCCGCCTTCGTCGAGCACCTCGGGCTCTTCGGCCCAGGCCAATGACAAGCTCAGGCTCAGGCTCAATGCAGCCGCTGCGCAGTATCTAGCAAACATCAACTCATCCTTGCCGCTTGAAGCCGGTCACGGCGGGCCGTGGCGGCCAGGGCAGGCGTTCGCGCCGCCCCTGGTTGTCGATAATCAGGCCTGCGCCATCGATGTCCTGCAGCACGATCCCCGGCGCGAGCCGCTGACCGCGGCCCAAGGTGCGAATCTGCTCGCCGAAGCGCAGCACCACCACCGTCGCCGACAGCGGCTGGGCACGCAGCCCGCCGAGGTACTGCAACGGCAGCCGGGTCAGAGGGATCTCGCCTGTGTCGAGCGGGGCTTGCCAGTGCCCCGCCATCAGTCCTGGAATGGCCGCGTGTTCAGGCTGCGCCGTCGTGGCCGGCAGCGGCTGACGGCTAAGCTGCAGCACACATTGCGCCGCCAGCCAGCCGGCGAGGGTCAACAGCAAAAACGCGCCGAGGCGACTGCTCCAGCTCACGTCATGGCCTGCCGTGGATGCCAGCCGGGATGCCCCTGTACATAGCGCACCTCAGGCAACTGCAGCGGCGCCAGGCGCCAGTCGCTGGGCTGACGACGCAACCAGGCTTCGAGGGTTTGCCACAGCGGCTCACCGGCATCGGCGGCGAACTGCAGGCCGAAGGTGCGGCACTGGCCCTGCACGGTCGCAAAGTCAACGATACGTTTGCCTTGCGGGCTGTAACTGACGCGCCAGGCCTGGCCTTGCCAACGTGGTAGATCCTGGCTGTTGTCGAGCAGCAGCGGGTCGCCGAACAACTGCTCGGCGGCGTTTTCCAGCACCTGTTCAACCTGCCGTGCCGGCGCCTCGACCACGGGCGCCGGGTAGCCACCGGTAAGGCTTATCAGGTGCTCGCGGGTAATCATTTCACCGCCTGCCAACGGATAGTCGTAGCGCAGCCCCGGCAACAACACCGGCATGGCGCTGCTGTCAGACAACGCTTGCTGGAGCAAGGCATCCCAACTGCCGCCGCGCGTATCGCGCCGCCACAGGGCTTGCGGCGCTCGCGCCAACGGTAGATCGAGCCAAGCGGCATGGCCGGCACGCTGCGCCCGCACCACACTGCGCAGTTGTGCGGCGCGCGCCTGAGCAGCGAGCGTCAACTGCTGCTCGAAGGCGGGAAAGAAACGCGCCTGAAACTGCCATTGACCCGCCACCTGCTGGCAACGCAAACGGAACGCGCCGCTGCCACGGCAACCGGCGAACAGCACCGGCACCTGCCGGCCGCTGGCCTGGCTGGCCAGCACTGGCGCCGGCCACAAGTCCAGGCCACGGGCGCACAGCAGCACGTCGATTTCAGGCACGCGCTCGGCCAGCCACAGGCCCGGGCCGGTGCCGACATCGGCCAGCGCGACGACCAGATCAGCCTCGCGCCGCGCCTGCTGAAAGACCGCCTGCAGTGACTGATACCACTGCTTCAGAGAGGCTTTTTGATCCTGCGCATAAGGGTCGGTCACGCCGACCACCGCAATCCGCACACCTGCGCGCTGGAACACCCGCAGGCTGTCGATGCCCAGCGCCTTGCTCTGCTCCACAGACAGGCCTGCGCCCAGTGTCGCCGCGGCAGACTGCTGATACAGCGCCGCACAGCGCTGTGGCCAGAGCACACGTTCATCGCTGCTGACGCGGACATCGCTGCCCAGTAGCTGGCTGCCCTGCACGCCGCTTTCGCCCTGGCTTAGATAAGCCAGGCCGCTGCCATTCCAGCCCTGGCCGTTCTCCAGGGTCAGGCAGTTGTCTGCGCCGGCTTCGTTGCGCAGTTGCTCGAGCAACGCGGCCAGCACCGGGTACCCACCCAGCTGTGCACGGCTGCTCTGGCTGGCATCCAGCAAAGGCGCAAGTTCCGGGGATGCGGCACTGGCGCTGGCGCCGGTCATCCACGGCGCGCGGCCGAGGTGGCTGACCGGCCCCAGGCGCGTCGCCGGCACCACCGCCTGGCCGGGTTGACGGGCATCCAGGGTGTCGGCGAGATACAGCAGGTCCAGCGGCGCGCCGCCGCCACGCTGGCCGGGCAGCGCCGAGCAGGCGCCAAGCAACGGCGTCAACGCCGCGACACCCATCCAGCTGATTACCTCGCGTCTGCCCACACTGCTAACCATCAAGCCCGCATCCTTTTCCGAGTTCACGTTGGGGTTCGGATATTGCGGCGCCCAGATGACAGTTTCATGGCAGATATCCGACAGTAATCGCCGATTGATCTGTAAAGACGTACTGGTAAGAACTGCTAGTTTTAAGCAGACCTTAATATTTCTGCCAAGGAATCATCACACTTGAGCACTACAGTCGCGGTTTCCTCCAACTCAGCCACTATAAGGACACCCTGATGAGTCGAGACACCGGCGACAACCTGGACCGCAACCAAAGCGGCAACCTGCCGATGGCCAGCGTCATGGACACTTACCTGAGCCGTCGCACCGTGATGCGCGGCAGCCTTGGCGCAGCCATCGCAATGATCGCCGGCACCGGTCTGACAGGCTGTTTCGACAGTGGTGGCGGTTCCGACAACGACTCGCCGTCGACCCCGGAGCCGGTCAAGCTCAAGCTCGGTTTCGACTCCATCGCCGGCTCGCGCACCGATGCCTGCGTCGTCGCTGCCGGTTACAGCGCATACGTGCTGGCGCCCTGGGGCACTCCGCTGAACAGCAACGCCAATCCGTGGAAGTCCGATGGCAGCAACACCTCTACCGACCAGGCCAACGCGATGGGCATGCACCACGACGGCATGCACTTCTTCCCTATCAACGGCAGCTCGGATGACGGCCTGCTGGCGATCAACTTCGAGTACATCGATGCCGCCGCACTGCACCCGGCCGGCCCCACCACCGACGGCAGCGGCAAGCGCCCGGTGGAAGAAGCACGCAAGGAAATCAACGCCCACGGCGCCGGCGTGGTCCGCCTGAGCAAGGTCAGCGGGCGCTGGCAGGTGGTCGACAACGACCCGCTCAACCGCCGCTTCACCACGGTGTCGCTGATGGATATCGCCGGACCACTGCGCGGCAGCGACCACGTCAAGACCAAATTCTCCCCAGCCGGTACCCAGTGCCGCGGCACCAACAACAACTGCGGCAATGGCTACACGCCGTGGGGCACCTACCTGACCTGCGAAGAAAACTGGCCAGGCATCTTCGTCAACACTGCGACCCGCCCGGCGGATCAGGTGCGCATCGGCGTCAGCGCCACCCGTGGCCAGTACCGCTGGGAAACCTGTGCCGGTGATGCCAGCGAAGTGGACGATGAATTCGGCCGTTTCAACATCACCCCAAGCGGCGCCAGCGCCACTGACGACTACCGCAACGAAGCCAGCACCTACGGCTACATCGTCGAGATCGACCCATACAACGCCAGCACCCTGGCAGTGAAGCGCACCGCATTGGGCCGCTTCCGCCACGAGGGCTGCTGCCCGGGCCTGCCGGTCGCGGGCAAGCCGCTGGTCTGGTACACCGGCGACGACTCCAACAACGAATACCTGTACAAGTTCGTCTCCGACGCGGTCTGGGACCCGGCGGACGCCACCCCGGCCGATCGCCTGGCTACCGGTGCCAAGTACATGGACCAAGGCAAGCTGTACGTGGCCCGCTTCAATGCCGACGGCAGCGGCAACTGGCTGCTGCTCGACGTCGCCACCGCCACCACCGGCGGCAGCACCCTGGGTGCGCTGTTCGGGGACCTGCCGGGGATCATCATCAATACCCGCGGCGCCGCCGATGCTGTTGGTGCAACGCCGATGGACCGCCCTGAGTGGACCGCGGTACACCCGGTCAACGGTGACGTCTACCTGACCCTCACCAACAATAGCGCGCGCACTGCGGACAAGGTCGATGCCGCCAACCCACGCGGGCCGAACCGTCATGGCCACGTGATCCGCTGGCACGACAGCGACGACCAGTTGAGCTTCAACTGGGACATCTTCGTGTTTGGCGCCAACGCTGCCGGCACTGCCGATATCAACCGCTCCGGCTTGACCGAACTGAACCAGTTCGCCAGCCCCGATGGCATGAGCTTCGACAGCCGCGGCGTACTCTGGATCGAAACCGACAACGGCGAGTCGACCCTCACCGACTACACCAACGACCAGTTGCTGGCGGTGATCCCGACCGATCTGGTCGATGCTGCTGGCAAGCAGATCCCGGTGAACGCGCAGAACCAGTCAGCCCTGCGCCGTTTCTTCGTTGGCCCGAACGGCTGTGAAGTGACCGGGATTGCCTTTGCCCCAGACAACAAGTCGATGTTCGTCAACATCCAGCATCCGGGCAACTGGCCGTACAACGATGTCGCTACCGACGCCACTCCGGCAGGTGCCACGGTGCGCCCGCGAGCTTCGACGGTAGTCATTCAGCGTAATGATGGCGGCGAGATCGGCACTGCCTGATCGAACCTGAGCAACGCCCCGGTTGCAGCGCCGCCCTGGCACTGCGACCGGGGCGTTCTCGATTGTGGGCTCACAACAACGGTTCGCGCGCCTTGACGCGCACCTGCTGCGCCGGCACCCGCGCATGCCACTGCACCACACCCAGAGCCTCGATCTGCAACTGACTGCGCAAGCTCAACCCCTCTTCCTCGAACGACAGCTGCAACAGGTAATGGCCGCTGTTGAGCAGCAAGCCCTCACTCAAGCGCTCGAACGTTTCATCATCGACCGCACCCAGCCCCTGGCGCAGATCCGCTGCATCGGCATAACCGGTCGCAGGCCGGCCACTGACAATGCGGCTGAGCAGTGAACGCGGATACTTGCCTTCGTACAACGCATCGAGCAGCTCCAGGTGTTCCAGGCCCAAGGCGTTGGCGTTCAAGCGCCAGCCGCTGGTCTGCGCGATCGCACACAACATCGGATAGCGGCGCTGGCGGGTCGCGTCCGGCTCCAGCAGCAGGTTCAGTTCGCTGCTGTCGAGCATCGGCTGATTGGCCGCCAGCCGCGGTGGCTGCTGGCGCAGATACTGGGCACTTTCGGCGCCTTGCAGGAGGGCATCGCTGTCACTGTCGAGCCAGTCCGCCAGGCCGTGCACCAGCCGTTCGGCCGCCATGTTGTCGCCCAGCAAGTAGCGCAGCTGGCGCTCGGCGCGCGCGGCGTCGTTGCCAAGCAGGGCATTGACGTTGAAACAGGTGTGCTGATCGCGTACCCGCAACTGCGCCGTGCCGCCGGCAAAATCGTAATTCAGTGGCTGCCCGCGCAGGGCCTGCCAGAACAGCGGGCTGAGCCGCCAAGCGGGATCGCGCAGGGCTTGTTTGGCATAGGCCAGACCGGCCTGTTGCATCGCCCGCGCCTGCACCCGCTGCTGCAGCAGGCGCACTTCATCGACCTGACGACGGCCACCTTCGACCAGCCAGGTCAAGCCCGCAGCCAGCATCGCCAGCGCCACCATGACCATCAACAGTGCCGCACCCTGCTGTTGCTTACCGCCCATTGCCGCCTGCCTTTTCATCACCGAAAGCCGCCAGTCAACACCGTGCGTGTTGCAGGCAGATGGCAGCCGTTCCACCGTCATCCAGGCGTCATCTAGGACAGGCAGGATTGCTTCTCTTTTCATGGCCTTACAGGAGTGCGCTGACATGGGTGGTATTGGAATCTGGCAACTGGTGATCGTGCTGTTGATCGTGTTTCTGCTGTTTGGCACCAAGCGCCTCAAGGGCCTGGGCAGCGATGTCGGCGAGGCGATTCAGGGCTTTCGCAAATCCATGGGCGGCGATACCAATGCCAACAACGCTGCCAATGTTCAGGCCGAGCAGGCGCCAACGCTGAACGGGCAGAGCGTGCCGCAGGCGCACACGGACCGTCAGGCCTGATGTTCGAGATCGGCTTCACCGAGCTGATGCTGGTCGGCATCGTCGCCCTGCTGGTGCTCGGCCCCGAGCGCCTGCCGGTGGCGGCGCGCGCGGTCGGCCGCGTGCTGGGCCAGGCCCGTCGCGCGATGCACACGCTGCGCACCCAGGTCGAACGCGAGATCGACCTGCCGGCACTGGACAGCGCGCCGCTGCAACGCCTGGAACAGGATCTGCGCCAGGGTATCCGCCTCGACACGCAGCCGGCCAATGATGCCGCTGCGCCGGTCATCGCCAAGGAGAATGCATCATGAGCATTGCTGTGCCTGAGCAGCCTCGCATGCCGATCACCGAGCATCTGCGCGAACTGCGCAAACGCCTGCTGCGCGCCCTGCTGATGATCGGCCTGCTGTTCGCCGCGCTGTTCCCGTTCGCGCAGACGCTGTACACGCTGATTTCCGAACCGCTGCGCAGGTACCTGCCGGAAGGCACCAGCATGATTGCCACCAGCGTCACCTCGCCGTTTCTGACGCCGTTCAAGCTGACCGCGATGTGCGCGCTGTTCGTGGCCATGCCATTGCTGCTGCATCAGGCCTGGGGCTTCATAGCGCCCGGCCTGTACCAGCGCGAGCGGCGCATCGCCCTGCCACTGCTGCTGTCGAGCATCGTCCTGTTCTACAGCGGCATGGCCTTCGCGTTCTTTCTGGTATTTCCGATGATGTTCGGCTTTTTCGCCAGCGTGACGCCTGATGGCGTGGCGATGATGACCGACATCAGCCTGTATCTGGATTTCATCATGGCGCTGTTCCTGGCGTTTGGCCTGGCGTTCGAGATCCCGGTGGCGACCTTCATCGTGGTCTGGGCCGGTTTGACCGATGTGGCGACGCTACGCAAGAGTCGGCCCTACGTGATCGTCGGCTGCTTTGTGGTGGGGATGATCCTGACGCCGCCGGATGTGTTCTCACAGACGATGCTGGCGGTGCCGATGTGGATCCTGTTTGAAGTCGGGCTGTTGGCCTGCACTTCTCTACCCAAGTCACGCAGCCGCGACTGAGGGGACTGAGGCGCTTACGGCAGGACAGGTTGCCTGCTCCCAGTACCCGGCGAGGGCTCACATGCTAGCGCTGCGCCACTTTCCTGGCCTGCAAAGCGGGATCGCGGCAAACCCGGCTACGGTGAATGAATGTGCCTGAACGTGAAAAGCCCTGGCAGTTGCCCGCCAGGGCTTTTCATTGGTACGACAACGACAGCTCAGAAGTCAGCCAATGGCCAAACCTCATAAGCAGGCGTTTCGTACGGGTGGCTGTGCTTCAAGGCAGTGACAACCTGCTGAATCAGCTCGTCGGCCACCACCAGCTCGACCTTCCACTCCTCGACCTGCTCGACCTCGCCAGCCTGCCCGAGAAACGGCTGGCTGCCGGCCATCGGCCGGAACTGGCCTTGGCCAAGGGTCTGCCAGGCGCAGTGCTCATAGCCACCGATACGGCCGCCACCGGCGGCAAACACGGCGGCCTTGACCACTTCGACATGGCTGGCCGGGACGAAGAAGGCGAGCTTGTACACCGCTTAGTTCACCCAAACCCGCGCGTTGCGGAACATGCGCATCCACGCCGCATCTTCCTGCCAGTCGTCTGGACGCCACGAGTTCTGCACTGCGCGGAATACCCGCTCAGGGTGCGGCATCATGATCGTCACGCGGCCATCGCGGCTGGTGAGACCGGTGATGCCACGCGGTGAGCCGTTCGGGTTGGCCGGGTAGGCTTCGGTGACCTTGCCGTGGTTGTCGACAAAGCGCAGCGCCACGCAGCCAGACTGGTCGGCTGCAAGCAGCGCGGCCGGGTCGGCGAACTCGGCGTGGCCTTCACCGTGGGCGATGGCTATCGGCATATGCGAACCGGCCATGCCCTGCAGGAAGATCGAGTTGGACTTCTGCACCTCGACCATCGCCACACGGGCTTCGAACTGCTCGGAGCGGTTACGCACGAAGTGCGGCCACAGCTCGCTGCCCGGGATCAGCTCGTGCAGGTTGGACATCATCTGGCAACCGTTGCACACCCCCAGGGTGAAGCTGTCGTCACGCTCGAAGAATGCCTGGAAGGCATCCCGCGCGCGGCTGTTGAACAGCGCCGACTTGGCCCAGCCCTCACCGGCACCGAGCACGTCGCCGTAAGAGAAACCGCCGCAGGCAACCAGGCCTTTGAACGCTTCCAGGTCAACACGACCGGCGAGAATATCGCTCATGTGCACGTCGACGGCGTTGAAGCCGGCACGGTCGAACGCCGCAGCCATCTCAACCTGGCCATTGACGCCCTGCTCACGCAGGACTGCCACTTGCGGGCGGATGCCTTTTTTGATGTACGGCGCCGCGATGTCATGGTTGACGTCGAAACCAAGCTTGACGTTCAGGCCTGGGTTGTCTTCAACCAGCAGGCCGGCGTATTCCTGATCAGCGCAGTCGACGTTGTCACGCAGGCGCTGGATCTGATAGCTGGTCTTGGCCCACTCGCGCTGCAGCTGGCCGCGATCACCGGTGAATACCGCTTCGCCGGCGAGCTTGATCAGCACTTCGCTGTTGTTGATCGGCTGACCGATCACGGCCACGCAATCCTCGCCCAGGCCAGCAGCGCTGAACTGCGCCAGCACGTCCGGGGTGGCATCCTGGCGAACCTGGATGACCGCGCCGAGCTCTTCGTTGAAGAGAATCGCCGCGACTTTTTCGCGCTTGCTGGTCAGGGTGTCGAGTTCAAGGTCCAGACCGCAATGGCCGGCGAAGGCCATTTCCAGCACGGTGGTCAGCAGGCCGCCGTCGGAACGGTCGTGGTAGGCCAGCAGGTGACCATCGGCGTTGAGGCCCTGGATCACGGCGAAGAAGGCCTTGAGGTCTTCAGCGTCGTCGACGTCCGGTGCTTGCGCAGCCAGCTTGCCGTGGGTCTGCGCCAGGATCGACGCGCCCATGCGGTTTTTGCCGCGGCCCAGGTCGATCAGGATCAGGTCGGTTTCGCCCTTGTCCATGCGCAATTGCGGGGTCAGGGTCTGGCGTACGTCGACCACCGGGGCGAAGCCGCTGATGATCAGCGACATCGGCGAGGTCACGCTTTTTTGCGCGCCCTGCTCGCTCCACTGGGTCTTCATCGACATGGAGTCCTTGCCCACTGGAATGGTCAGACCCAGCTCAGGGCACAGTTCCATGCCGACGGCACGGACGGCGTCGAACAGGCGGGCATCTTCACCCGGGTGGCCGGCAGCCGACATCCAGTTGGCCGACAGTTTGATGTCGGACAGCTTGTCGATGCGTGCAGCAGCCAGGTTGGTCAGCGCCTCACCGACCGCCATGCGGCCGGAGGCCGGGGCATCCAGCAGGGCCAGCGGGGTACGCTCGCCCATCGCCATGGCTTCGCCGGTGTAGACGTCGAAGCTGGTCGCGGTTACGGCGCAATCCGCTACCGGAACCTGCCATGGGCCGACCATCTGGTCGCGTGCAACCAGGCCGGTGATGGTGCGGTCGCCGATGGTGATCAGGAAGCTCTTGCTGGCCACCGCCGGGTGGTGCAGCACGCGCTCAACCGAGTCGGCCAGGTCCAGCGTGCTTGGGTCGAACTCATCGCCAAGCTCTTCTTCGCGAGTGACCGAACGGTGCATGCGCGGCGGCTTGCCGAGCAGGACGTCGAGCGGCATGTCGACCGGGGTGTTGCCAAAGTGGCTGTCGGTAACAGTCAGGTGCGGTTCGGCAGTGGCTTCGCCGACCACCGCAAACGGGCAGCGCTCACGTTCGCAGATGGCCTTGAAACGCTCGAAGTTGGCCGCATCGACCGCCATCACGTAACGCTCTTGCGATTCGTTGCTCCAGATTTCGTGCGGGGCCATGCCCGGCTCGTCGTTGGGCACGTTGCGCAGTTCGAAGCGGCCACCACGACCACCGTCGTTGACCAGTTCCGGGAAGGCGTTGGAAATGCCGCCCGCGCCGACGTCATGGATGAAGGCGATCGGGTTGTCGTCGCCCAGCTGCCAGCAGCGGTCGATGACTTCCTGGCAGCGGCGCTCCATTTCCGGGTTTTCCCGTTGAACGGAAGCGAAGTCGAGGTCAGCCGAGCTGGCGCCGGTGGCAACCGACGACGCCGCGCCGCCACCGAGGCCGATCAGCATGGCTGGGCCGCCGAGCACGATCAGCTTGGCGCCCACGGTGATCTCGGCCTTTTGCACGTGATCTTCACGAATGTTGCCCAGGCCGCCGGCCAGCATGATCGGCTTGTGGTAGCCGCGCACTTCTTCGCCGTGAGGGGTCTGGATCGACTGCTCGAAAGTACGGAAATAGCCGGTCAGGGCCGGACGGCCGAATTCATTGTTGAACGCGGCGCCGCCGAGCGGGCCTTCGACCATGATGTCGAGGGCGTTGACGATGCGCTCTGGCTTGCCGTATGGCTTCTCCCACGGCTGTTCGAAGCCTGGGATACGCAGGTTGGACACGGTAAAGCCGGTCAGGCCAGCCTTGGGCTTGGCGCCGCGACCGGTCGCACCTTCGTCACGGATCTCGCCACCAGAACCGGTGGACGCGCCGGAGAATGGCGAAATGGCGGTCGGGTGGTTGTGCGTCTCGACCTTCATGAGGATGTGCACCGGCTCCTGCACCGCGCCGTACTGGCGGGTTTCAGGGTTCGGGAAGAAGCGCCCGGCCACGCTGCCGACGATCACCGAGGCGTTGTCCTTGTAAGCCGACAACACGCCTTCGCTGTGCATCTGGTAGGTGTTCTTGATCATGCCGAACAGGCTCTTGTCCTGCGCCTGGCCGTCAATGTCCCAGGTGGCATTGAAGATCTTGTGTCGGCAATGCTCGGAGTTGGCCTGGGCGAACATCATCAGTTCGATGTCGTTCGGGTTGCGCTTGAGCCCCTGGAAGGCGTTGACCAGGTAATCGATCTCGTCTTCGGCCAGGGCCAGACCGAGGTCGATGTTGGCCTGTGCCAGAGCTGCACGGCCACCGCCGAGCACGTCGACCGAGGTCATCGGCTTGGGCTGGGCATGGCTGAACAGATCGCCTGCCTGCTCCAGCTGGGTCAGCACGCGCTGGGTCATGCGGTCATGCAGCGCGGCGGCAACTTCTTGCGCGTCGGCCTCGCTGAGGTCGCCGGCCACGTAGAAGGCAATGCCGCGCTCCAGGCGCTGAATGCTCTGCAGGCCGCAGTTATGGGCGATGTCACTGGCCTTGCTGGCCCAGGGCGAAATCGTGCCCAGGCGCGGCACTACCAGGAACAGGCGACCAGTCGGCTCTTGTACCGGCACGCTCGGCCCGTACTTGAGCAGACGGGCCAACACTTGCTGCTGGTCGGCGGTCAACTCACCATCGACGTCGGCGAAGTGGGCAAATTCGGCATACAAGCCGGTAACAGCGGGGACTTTCTGGCTCAGTTGCTCGAGTAGCTTACCGTGGCGAAAGGCAGAAAGGGCAGGAGCGCCGCGCAGGATCAACATCGTCGGGACAGCCTCAGGAAGGGGTGTGCTTAGAGGCCGTGCATTCTAGCGTAATTCGCGCGATTGGGCACCCGCTGCAAGGCAATGCTGCCGGGCGGCTGAACCGGACTCCGGGGTCAGAAAAGTCGGGGCTTTTTGCCGGTTTTGCTCGGCCATCAATAAATCCCTGGCCAATCTGCTAGCAGACCTGCCCAACGTTGTCGAGATATGGCAGTTGCGGCCCTTTGCGTATACTGCAAGCTATGTTCGCCCCCACTGCTTTGCGCAAGCGTTGCGCCCAATGGCTCTTCGCAACCGGCCTCTTCCTGATGCTCGGTGCCTGTGTTGAAAAACCCAGCACTCTCGAGCGCGTCAAGGAAGACGGCGTGCTGCGCGTGATTACCCGCAACAGCCCGGCCACTTACTTCCAGGACCGCAACGGAGAAACCGGCTTCGAATACGAGCTGGTCAAGCGTTTTGCCGATGACCTAGGGGTGAAGCTGGAGATCGAAACCGCCGACAATATCGACGAAATGTTCGATCAACTTGGCAAACCGTCCGGCCCGGTACTGGCAGCGGCGGGCCTGGTCAGCAGCGAAAAGCGCAACATCCAGGCAAAATTTTCGCATCCGTACCTCGAAGTCACCCCGCAGGTCATCTACCGCAATGGCCGCTCGCGGCCAACCCAGGCCAAGGGCCTCATCGGCAAGAAGATCATGGTGCTCAAGGGCAGCAGCCACGCCGAGCAACTGGCAGCGCTGAAAAAACAGTTCCCGACCCTGGAATACGAAGAATCCGACGCCGTTGAAGTAGTCGACCTGCTGCGCATGGTCGATGAAGGCCAGATCGACCTGACTCTGGTCGACTCCAACGAGCTGGCGATGAACCAGGTGTACTTCCCCAATGTACGGGTTGCCTTTGACCTGGGCGACAGTCGTGATCAGCGCTGGGCAGTCGCCGCGGGCGAAGACAACAGCCTGCTCAACGAGGTCAACGAGTTCCTCGACAAAGCACAAAAAAACGGCACCCTGCAGCGCCTCAAGGATCGTTACTACGGCCACGTCGACGTCCTCGGTTACGTCGGCGCCTACACCTTCGCCCAGCATTTGCAACAGCGCCTGCCCAAGTATGAAAAGCACTTCAAGGCCTCGGCCAAGGTCGAGCAGGTCGATTGGCGCCTGCTTGCGGCAATCGGCTATCAGGAGTCGATGTGGCAGCCTGAGGTGACCTCCAAGACCGGCGTGCGCGGGCTGATGATGCTGACCCAGCGCACCGCGCAGGCGATGGGCGTGTCCAACCGGCTGGATCCCAAGCAGAGCATCACCGGCGGCGCCAAGTACTTCATGCTGGTCAAGGAACAGCTCGACGACAGCATCAAGGAGCCGGACCGTACCTGGTTCGCCCTGGCCGGCTACAACGTCGGCAGCGGCCACCTGGAAGACGCCCGCACCCTGGCCAAGCGCGAAGGGCTGAACCCGAACAAATGGCTGGACGTGAAGAAGATGCTGCCGCGCCTGTCGCAGAAGCAGTGGTACAGCAAGACCCGCTATGGCTACGCCCGCGGCGGCGAGCCGGTGCATTTTGTCGCCAACATCCGCCGTTACTACGACATCCTGACCTGGGTGACCCAGCCGCAACTCGAAGGCCAGGTCGCCGAGGGCAACCTGCATGTGCCAGGGGTCAACAAGGACAAGCCGGCGGAACAGTCACCGCCGATGTAACCGGCTCAGCTCGAAGCTTTTGCCCGCCGCGCCTTGAAGAAATCGCTGAGTATCTGCCCGCATTCCTGCGCCAGCACCCCACCTTCGAACAGCACCCGATGGTTGAGAAAGCCCTGGGTAAAGAACTGCCCCTGGCTCTGCACGATCCCCGCTTTCGGTTCCAGCGCCCCATACACCACCCGCGCCACCCGCGAATGAACGATCAAACCTGCGCACATACTGCACGGCTCCAGGGTCACGTACAGCGTGCTGCCGGGCAGCCGGTAGTTGCTGGCCGCCTGCGCTGCGGCGCGAATGGCGACCATCTCGGCGTGGGCGCTGGGGTCGCTGTCGGTGATCGGTCGGTTGAAGCCGCTGCCGATCACTTCGCCACCCTGCACCAGCACCGCGCCAACCGGCACTTCGCCCAACGCCGCACCTTGTGCAGCCAGCTCCAGGGCCATCTGCATAAAGGCCTGATCACGGCTGCGATCGATAATCTGCGCGCGCATCAGACCACCGCAATCGCGGCCATCAGGCCGGTTTCCATGTGGTCGATGACGTGGCAATGGAACATCCAGGTACCCGGGTTATCAGCCACCAGGGCCACCTGGGCGCGCTCGTTCTTGCCCAGCAGGTAGGTATCGGTGAACCACGGCTCGGTGATTTTGTGCCGGTTGGAGCTGAGCACCTTGAAGCTCATCCCATGCAAGTGAATCGGGTGCTGGTACTGGGTCATGTTCTTCAGCTCGAAGATGTAGCTCTTGCCCTTTTCCAATGTGGCGATCGGGCGGTCGGCGCAGGTCTTGTCGGTGATGTCCCAGGCCTTGCCGTTGATCTGCCAAAGGCTAGGCGGGCGGCCGCTGTCGGTATCGACCGAGACCTTGCCGACCCACTCGAAATTGAAGTTGATCTTCTCGGCGTTGGCCAGGTCTGGTTCGGCGATCGGGTTGGCCGGTAATGCCGGCGGCCATTCGCCGGGGGCGTCGCTGCTGGCAACCGAGCGCAGGGTGCCGAGGCGCACAAAGCCGTCGCGCAGGGAGATCTCCTCACCGGCTTCAGGGATGCGGATCGCCAGGCAGATGCGCATGCCAGGGCCCAGCCAATAGTCATCGTCCAGTGGCCGCGGCGTGACCGGGTTGCCATCGAGGGCGTAGATCATCGCCTCGCAGTTGCCACGCAGGTTGATGCGGTAGGTCCAGGTATTGTCGAGGTTGAGCAGGCGCACGCGCACGACCTGCCCGGCCGGCAGCTCGGTGACCGAGTCGGCCTGGCCGTTGATGGTGATCAAGCGCCCAGCGGTGCCATTGCGCGCAGCTTCACGGGGGATGCTGAACGGCAGCCACCCGCCCTGCTCGTCGACGTGCCAGTTTTTCAGGCTCAGCGTGCGCTCATGCTTGAAGCCGGTGGGCTCGCGCTCTTCGACGATCAGTGGGCCGACCAGGCCTCGACCAAGCTCCTCGGAGCTGCTCACGTGCGGGTGATACCAGTAGCTGCCGGCGTCCGGCACGCGGAACTTGTAGTCGAAGTACTCGCCGGGCTTGACCGGCAGTTGCGAGACATAGGGCACGCCGTCCATTTCCAGCGGCAGGCGGATACCGTGCCAATGGATTGTGGTTTCGACCGGCAGGTGGTTGATGAAGCGCACCCGCAGCCAGGTGCCCTGGCGGACCCGCAGCTCGGTGCCCGGCGCCGATGGGCCAAAGGCCCAGGCCTCGGTCTTGAATCCCGCTACCAGCTCGACTTCAAGCGGCGCGGCGATCAGCTCGTAGTCATGTCCGGCGTTGTCGTCCTCGACCTTGCCCAGCCAGTAGCGCGCTGCGCCTCCAGCGCCCAGGCCAACCACGACCAGGCCAGTCAGGCCCTTGAGCATTTGTCGACGGGTAAAGGACATCGGTGGAGGTACCTCGTTATACGCGATCAGTCTGCCAGCACGGGGCGGGCAATGAAGGGCGAATACGATACACCTGCAAATGCGAAAGATTAAGTGAAGTGTTGCTGGTCTTCACCTTCGAACCCCAGCTGGTCAGGCTTTACAACTTCATGTTGAGCGAGACAAACGCCGAGCGGCCCGGTGCTGGCGAAAACATCGGCTGATCGTCGCCGCCCCAGAAGAAGTTGTCGTACCAGACGTATTCGTACTCGCGATCAGTTAGGTTCTTCAGTTGCAGGTCGACACTGGTCGCGCTGGAGATACGGTAGCGCACGCTGGCATCCAGCACGGCAAAGCCACCGTACTTGCCTTGCTGATTCTGCGCATCGATGTAGTAGTCGCCCTGGGCCCGGGCCTGCAGGCCAAAGCGCCAGTCATCGTTGTACTGGTAGTCGGCGCCGAGGTTGCTGATGTAACGCGGCGTCGAAAATACCTCCTTGCCCGCCAGCGACTCGCCAGTGGCGGCGAAGGCCTTGACCACCTTGGCCTCCTGAATCGAGTGCGAGCCCCACAGCGTCCACTGTTCGTTCAATTGCGCGTTGAGCTGCAGGTCGATGCCGCGCCGACGGGTTTCGCCAAGCCCCACCGAGGTGCCGGTGGCCGGCATATTGGCCACTTCATCGGTAGCATCCTGCTGCCACACGGAAACGCGCGCCTCAGCGCCGTCGAACGGGCGGAACTTGACCCCCAGTTCTTTGCCGGTATTGATCGACGGATCATAGCTGGCCTGGCCCGCGCTCAAGTAGGCCGGGAAACTGCTACCGGTAAGAATCTGGAACGTGCGGCCCCAGTTGGCGTAGACGTCGACGCTTTCGCTGACGCTGTAGACCACGCTCAGCTTCGGCTGCTGGATCCAGCCGTAATCCTGCAACGAGGCCTTCTGGCCGCCGAGGGTGGTGGTATTGCCGTCGAACTTGTCGACACGCATGGCCGGAATGATCTTCAGTGACTCGGTCGGCTGGATGATCGCCTGCACATAGCCACCGAGGTTGCGCAAGGTGTAGTGGTCGTCGTCCTGAATGCGCGCGGGGGCGGCATCGAAATCGGTCGGCACGCCAAAGCTGTAGCGTTGCCGGCGATAAGTGTTGTCCTGCTCTTCTACGTTAATACCGCCGTCCAGGGTCAACAGGTCGTTGGCGCGCCAGGTCAGCGTGCTCAGCAGGCCAGTCTGCTGCTCGTCCCACATCCGCCGCTGGCGCGGGGCATTGCCCAACGGGTAATCGGTGAAGGTAATGGTGCGGTCATCGTTGTAACTGTTGTAGTAGAGCTTGTTGCTCATGCTCAGCTGATCGTTGAGTTGCCAGTCCATGTGCAGGCTCAGCTGCTTCATGTCGCGGTCATCACCGTCGTTGGCGTTCTTGGCCGGAGATTGGGTACGGCTGGCGCGCAGTTCATCACGGGTGAGAAAGCCGCTTTCCTCGGCCTGGTGGTGATACAACCGGGCGATCAGGCCAACGCGCAGGGTCTGCTCGTCATCGGTGACGAACCACTTGCCGCCGAGGGCGTATTTATTGGAGTTGCTGTTGTCGCGAAAGCCGTCCGAGTCCTGCTTGGCGAGAATGTAGTTCTGGGCGAAGTTGCCTTCTTCACGGCCGATCGCCAGCTGTACTTCACGGGTATCGAAACTGCCGTAAGTGACTCGGCTGTCAATGTAGTTGCCACCCTGGCGGGTGACGTAGTTGATGTTGCCGCCGATGTTGTGCAGGCCGTAGCGCGGGTCGTTGGTGCCGCGGACCACTTCGATGTAGCTGATGTCGAGCGGGAACACCATGTCGACAAAACGCTGGTTGCCGCTGTTGACGTTGCTCGGGATGCCATCGATGAGCATCTTGATGCCGTTGATGTAACCCTCACCGTTGAAGGCGCGGAAGGTCGCTTTGCCCGACTCGGCGCCCTGCCCTGTCTCAGTCAACTGGATGCCCGGCATCTGCCCGAGCAACTGCCAGCTGTTCATTACGTTCTTGTCTTCGACCTGATCGCCGCCCAGCACATCGACCGAGGTCAGCACGTTCTCGGTGCGCAGCGCCGTGCCGGCTGCCTGCGAGACCTTGATCTCGCCCAGGGTAATAACCGAGCTACCGGTTTGATTGGCATGAAGGTCGGTCATGACCAGCGCGGTCAGCGCGGCGAGTGATAGCGGGGCGGTTCTCATTACTACTCCTGATCGAGGGCGAGCGTGGCCAAAGACGAGGAGCGATTCTACGGTTGTTATAACATAACAATCCACAAGAACTTTTCACTCAGGGATACCGCGCCCTGCGTAGGAGCGGCCGCGTGGCGCCTGATCAGCCGTTGGCAAACGCGATCAACGCCGCCCCGCTCAGGCGATAGCCAATCCACTCATCCTGCGCCTTGGCGCCAATCGACTCGTAGAACTCGATCGCAGGGGTATTCCAATCCAGCACCGACCACTCAAAGCGTCCGCACCCGCGTGCCACTGCCATCTTCGCCAGATGGCGCAGCAATGCTTTGCCCGCGCCTGCACCACGCTGTTGCGGCGACACGTACAGGTCCTCCAGATACAAGCCGTGCTTGCCCAGCCAGGTCGAGTAATTGAAGAAATACACGGCAAAACCAATCGGCTCGCCGTCCAGCTCGCAGATCAGGCCATGGGTCGTACTGTGCTCGCCGAACAGGCTGCTCTCGATCCCGGCGACGTCGGTCTTGACCTCGTGTTCGGCCTTTTCATAGATCGCCAGTTCAGTGATAAAACGCAGGATCAGCGCAGCGTCAGCGCGCGCGGCAGGGCGGATAGTCAGCGTCATTGCAAGGGTTCCGGTAGGGAGTGACGGCTCAAGCTTAATTGAAAACGCTGCCGACAAGCGCTTGCCAGTCACCTGCATACCTCCATGCAAGTGACTGGCAAAGTTCAAGCCCTAGTGTTCACGGCTTACAGCTTGAAGGTGCTGACCAGCTGATTGAACGATACCGCCAGTCGCGACAGCTCCTGGCTGGATGCGCTGGTCTGGTTGGCGCCTGCTGCGGTCTGGGTGGAAAGATCCTGAATGTTGACCAGGTTACGATCCACTTCCCGCGCGACGTTGGCCTGCTCTTCGGACGCGGTAGCGATCAGCATGTTGCGGTCGTTGATGCCAGCGATGTTCTGAGCGATACGCTCAAGCGATTCGCCAGTGGCCTTGGCCAGTTCCTGAGTATTGCTGGCCAGGGCACGGCTGTTGCCCATGGCCTTGACCGCGTCGTCGGCGCGCGATTGCACACTGACGATCATCGCTTCGATCTCGCCGGTGGAGGCTTGGGTGCGCGCGGCCAGGGCTCTGACTTCGTCCGCCACCACAGCAAAACCGCGGCCCTGCTCACCTGCTCTCGCCGCCTCGATCGCCGCATTGAGCGCGAGCAGGTTGGTCTGCTCGGCGATACCACGAATGACGTCGAGGACTTTGGCGATATCGCGCACGCTGCCTGCCAACTCATCGACAATCACAGTCGACTGGCCGATCTCGGCATTCACACTGGTGATCGCCTTGACCGCCTCTCGCGCCTGATCGCGGCCGCTGGCTGCTTCATTGCTGGTGTGGCGGGAAGCCTCGGAGGTCGAGGTGGCGTTGCGCGCCACTTCGTCGACTGCAGCGCTCATTTCGGTGACGGCGGTAGCCGCCAGCTGGATTTCGTCATTTTGACGGACCAGGCCGCGGCTGCTCTCTTCGGTTACCGCGTTGAGTTCTTCGGCTGCCGAAGCCAGTTGATCTGCCGCGCTGGCAATCTGCTGGATAGTGCCCTTGAGCCCGCTTTGCATCGCCCCTAACGCCGCGAGCAACTGGCCGCCTTCGTCGCGATGGCCGCTTTCAATGGTTTTGCTCAGATCGCCACCGGCGATTCGCTGTGCGTTGCCGACCGCCAATGCGATCGGCGCACTGATCACCCGGCTGATGAAAATACCCAGCAGCAGCGCAGCGACAAAGGCGGCGCCGACGCCAAGGTAAAGGTTGAGCTTGGCAGCAGCTTCACTGTCGCGAGCATCCTGGGCACCTTCGCCGATCTGGCGGTTGTTGGACTTGACGATGATCCCCATCTCGTCCATCACGGTGCGATACGCCTGGTGCAATTCTCCAGCCATCAGCTGCTTGGCTGCGGCCAGATCACCACGCTCGATGGTCGCCACCACACGATCAATGATGGCCTGATACGCTGGCCAGTCCTTTTCCATGCGATCGCCCGCGGCACGCTCGTCATCCGCCAGCGTTGTGGCGCGGTAAACGGCGAAGGCACGCTCGCTGGTTTGGCGGTTTTCATTCATGGAAGCAACAATGGCGCTGCGTTCAGCGGCGTCGCTGCCTGCGATGGAAGCTGCCAGCAGACGATACAAATCGCGGTTTTGGGCAATGGCATCGGACCGCGCCTCTGCGGTCTTGGACACAGAAACCAGGTTGTTGTTGAAGACCGATTGCAAGTTTGTAGACAACGAGCCAATTCCCTGGCTACCGATAATCCCAACGATCAACGTGATGGAAGCGCATAGCGCGAATGCAACATACAACTTGGTTGAAATCTTGGCGTCGTGGAACCAGTTCATATACGGACCTGCACGGGGGAGAACGAGCTGCGATCGCCGCGGCGGGCGCATCGTCAGGCTATCGACCGTTCCCAGCAAGCCTGAAGCCCGTGGCGGGCTGTTTATTTCAATCCTGAGCGGGGCGTGTTGGCGTGCCAGGGATCATCTGGCTCTGTAGTATCGGAAGACGTCGCGCAACTTGCACCAACCGAACCAGACTGCCACTCCAAGCAACCATAGAAGTACCTTGTCGAACTTGGCCATGCTTCCCTTCAATCCTTTATCCAATATCAGCCATGGTAATCCACAACCGATGAGCAATAGATACGCCCCCTACTCTCAGGCACTGGTCCACATCGGTAAAGCCTGGCTGGTGGTCATAAGCGCGCTGCTTGTGGCCTGCCAATCGCCGCGCGAGGCGTTGCAGCACCTAGCTGACGCACAGGGTCGCCAGGTTGAGGTGCTGCCGGGACGCGCCTTCCCGCTGCTGATACTGACACCGCACGCTGCAGGCAACCAGACTCGCCTGCGCGTCTACCTCGAAGGCGACGGCCATGCCTGGGCCACGGCCAGCCAACCCAGCCTGGATCCGAGCCCGCACAATCTGTTGGTGGCCCGGCTGGCGC
Source organism: Pseudomonas shirazensis (assembly GCF_014268785.2). Taxonomy (GTDB): domain Bacteria; phylum Pseudomonadota; class Gammaproteobacteria; order Pseudomonadales; family Pseudomonadaceae; genus Aquipseudomonas; species Aquipseudomonas shirazensis. The sequence continues at coordinate 191,119 of NZ_JABWRD020000002.1, forward strand.
TGGCCGACCCGGCACCAAACGCCTACCTGGCACGCCCTTGCCAGTTCGTCATGAGCGCGGCGTGCCGCCCAGAACTGTGGACCAACAGACGGTTTTCTCAGGTCGTGGTCACTCGCCTCAGCCAGGCGCTGGACCAATTGAAACAGCGCTATGGCAACCAGGAATTCGAACTGGTGGGGTATTCAGGTGGCGCCGCGCTTGCCTTGCTGTTGGCAGCTCAGCGGACTGATGTGACCCAGGTGCAGACACTGGCTGGCAATCTCAGCCCGCGCTTGTGGGCCGCAATGAAAAACCTGTCGCCACTCGACGGTTCGCTGGAGCCACTGGACTACCGGTCTCAGCTCGCCTCTGTTCCACAGCGGCATCTGGTTGGAACAGCAGACCAGATCATTCCAGCGACTCTGGCTGACAAATACCAACAAGCGCTTGATTCCTACCTCTCCCACACGGTCCGCATTGACGGCGCCAGCCATGACCAGGGCTGGGAAGCGGCATGGTCTGAGTGGCTTGAAACTCCGCTGACAAATGAGGCTTGGCAAAAAAAGACCACTGTTGACCATCGCACGAACGGCAAAGTTCCGCTTATTGCTAACTAATCCTTTATTTCTCTAGAAAATAGCTATCTGGTCGCATTTATTGGATTTTTCCCCTTAAAAAATCCGATCAAGGATGAATCATTCTAATGGTTTGGTGTAAATTCGCTCGCGCTTGACTCAGCACTTCACTGACAAGCTGGCAGGGATGCCTGAAACAGACGCTGACGCGTAGGTCCTCCCATGTCAGTTTCCGCCCTGTAAGGATACTGCCTTGAACATTTCTCCTATGCGTCGCTCATTGCTCGCGCTCGCCATTGCGGCTACCACTACTACCGCAGCCAATGCCGCTCCCATGGCCGACGTCAATTACGACCTGAGCACCGGCCAGTTCATCAGCATCGATGAGACCTTTGGCAACGCCACTTTCACCGGAACGTCGACGGGCGCGGGTGTCTACCTGCAAGACGTGACCCTGGGTGGCAATCTGGTCAATCAGGGCAATATCAACCTGACAACCAAGAGCCTGACCGACTACGCGGGCGGTATCTCCATGACCCTGAGTTCCACCGTCGCTGGTGACGTGGTAAACCAGGGCAACATCACGGTGGACGGTCCCGGCGCGATGGGCTTGGATCTGTACGGAGCGGTCATCGCCGGTGAAGTGAACAACAGCGGCAACATCAGCGTCACGGGTGAAAACGCCAACGGCATGATGATCACCTCGACCCAGGCACGCATCAACAACACCGGCATCATTACCGCGCGCGGCCTCGACTCCGCCGGTATCGAGATCGACCACGCTCAGTTCACCGGTCAGATCACCGACAGGTTTCAGACCGACCTCAACAACAGCGGAACCATCTCCGGCGAAGGCTTCGGCATTCACTTCGTCGGCCTGGATCCCGCTGCCGGTTTCGACACCTTCGCCATCACCCAGACAGCTGGCCTGATCGAAGGCGGCGAGGCTGCAATCAAGGCCAATGACGATGCAGCTCCATCGTATTTTTACTGGCAAGGCGGCCAGGTAAAGGGTGATGTACTGGGCTTGAGTGGCGTGCTGGTACAAGGCGAGGCGATGTTCGATGGCTCGACCATCCGCGCCGGCTTCGTCGATATCGACGGCGGCCGCCTGACCCTGCTGCGCCCGCAGACGACGATTGACGGCGACCTCGACATGGACAGCGACACCGCCCGCCTGCGCCTGCTGCTGGACAACGACACACTGCCGAACAGGCCGATCCTGACTGTCACCGGCAATACCTTCTTCTCCGCCGGCAGCCAGATCGAACTGCAGGCGCGCTCCGACGACTTCCGCACCTCAGCCCAGGGCACCCGCTACACCCTGCTCAACTCCGGTACCTGGGAAGACCCAGAGAACCTCTCGGTGGTCTCCTCCTCGGCGCTGCTTGAAGTGAAGAACTTCGGCATCGAAGGCCAGGATGTGAAAGCCCTGGTTGCCACCCGCAGCGATGAGGTGATCACGGAAAACCTGCTCGAAGCGCGTGGTTCGCGCAACGCAGTGAACGCCATCAAGCCGTTCAAGAACACCGTCATGGGCCAACTGGACGAAAGCGACCCGGTGTTCCAGCGTTTCGCCAACGCCGCCACCAGTGAAGAGCTGGCCAAACTGGCCGAAACCCTGACCCCAGACGTCAGCGGTGGCGCAATCCACGCCGCCACCAACAGCCAGAACCTGGTCGCCGGTGCCATCAACCGCCGTGCCAGCAAGGCGCGTAGCGGTCTGTCCTCCGGTGACGTGCTGACCGAGCAAGGCGTATGGCTGCAAGCGCTGACCAGCGATGCCAACCAGGACCGCCGCCACGGTATCGACGGCTACGACGCCAACACCAACGGCATCGCCGTGGGTGCCGACGGCAAGCTCAACGCCGACACCACCGTGGGCCTGGCCTACAGCTACCTGACCAGCGACGTCAAATCCGACCTGGGCAGCAAAACCGATGTCGAAGGCCATGCACTGACCTTGTACGGCAACTGGACCCACGACAACTTCTTCGTCGACACCTCGCTGATGTATGGCTGGAACGACAACGAGTCCAAACGATACATTGCCGGCACCCGCGCCAAGGCCAGCTTCGACAGTGAGATCTTCGGCGTAAACGCCCTGGCCGGCTACACCTTCCAGCTCGACAAACAATGGCTGCTGGAACCTCAGGTCGGTGCACGCTATGCAAACGTGTCGATTGATTCGTACCGTGAAAAAGGCAGCTCGGCCGCCCTCAACGTCGGCAGCCAACGCTACGAAATCGGCGAAATGGGCCTCGGCGCTCGCCTGGCAGCAGCCTTCGATGTAGGTGTGGGTACGCTGGAACCAGAAGCCAAGCTGATGGCCTGGCACGACTTTATCGGCGACAAGACCGCCACCACGTCCACCTTCGTCCTCGGCGGTACGCCGTTCACCACCACCGGTGCGACACCTGCGCGTGATAGCTACGAGCTGGGCCTGGGCGCCAACTACCGCGTCGGCGCGTGGAGCGTGGGCGGTAACTACAGCTACCTGACCAGCAGTGGGTTCGACGCGGATACCTTTACCGCAAACGTGCGTTACGACTTCTGATAGAGGCCTGCGCCTGAAACGACAAAGCCCGCGAATGCGGGCTTTGTCGTTTCAGGCTGTGGTTGACTTGAGGACGCCAGGGCTGCTTCGTAGCCCTCGCTTACCGCCCGGTGATCGTGCTTAGCCGATAGCGGTCTGGCCGATGCATCTGTCGAAAACGACCTGCAAAGGCGAATAGTCACAATTGACTGCAGCGATGTTCGCTGCCACCCACTCGTCAGGCCCGACCGACCACCAGTTGACTTCAAAACCAGCATTCAGAATCACATGCTCGTAAAGAATCCGCTGAGCCCGCCCATTCCCCTCGCGGAACGGATGAATCATGTTCAAGTCGCCAAAGCTCTCCGCCACCGCCTCTATCAATGGTGCACGCAAATAACTCTCGTACCAGCCCTGCTCCGCCATACTGGCAAATATCTTTATAGCTTCGGGCTCAATACGGCTCACATTGCAGAACCGGGTATCGCCTTTGGAGACATCCAGCGTACGGATTTCCCCTGCCCACGCATACAGCTCCCGGAAAAGCGAGCGATGAAGCGCTTGGAGGTAAGGGAGATCATACGGAGGGAGTTCGAAAGAAATCTGACTGGCCGCAAGTTCAGAGAAGTCTCGCTCGGCCTTTGCAAGCTCTACATCGTTGCGAAGATTCAACAAATTGCGCAGAACCGCCGTACCTGGATAGCAGTAAACGTCCTGTCCGACGCCATACTTATCCAAGGTTCAGGCCTGCTTGGAGTACTGGCGCAGCAACTCTTCCCGGGAAAGAAGCTTACGCTCGGCGTGGTCCGGCGAGACATCGAACCCTTCAAGCCGCAAACTGGCTGCGTAATTTGAGCGGCGATTCTTTTTCCACACTGCTTTCTTGGTTTCCAAGCTGATGTCTTTCACAGTTCAGAGCCTCTGGCCGGGGAATGAGAGGCGATTATAGCGAAATCAAGCGCCTGCTGCGCGGCCTCCGTGCGGTTGGTGCACCATGCTGTAGGTAGAGAAAAACCGGCCTAAGCCGGTTTCTCAATCGCTGCGCTAGCAGATCATTCCCACTCAATCGTCGCCGGCGGCTTGCTCGACACGTCATAAGTAACGCGCGAGATGCCCTCGATCTCGTTGATGATCCGGCCGCTGACCGTTTCCAGCAGCTCGTAAGGCAGGTGCGCCCAACGTGCGGTCATGAAGTCCACGGTCTCGACGGCGCGCAGGGCGACGACCCAGGCGTAGCGACGGCCGTCACCGACCACACCAACCGACTTGACCGGCTGGAACACTACGAAGGCCTGGCTGGTCTTGTGATACCAGTCGGCTTTGCGCAGTTCTTCGATGAAGATGTGGTCAGCACGACGGAGGATGTCGGCGTATTCCTTTTTCACTTCACCAAGGATGCGTACGCCCAGGCCCGGGCCTGGGAACGGGTGGCGGTAGACCATGTCGTACGGCAGGCCGAGTTCCAGGCCGAGTTTGCGCACTTCGTCCTTGAACAGCTCACGCAGTGGCTCGACCAGCTTGAGGTTCATTTCCTCTGGCAGGCCGCCGACGTTGTGGTGCGACTTGATCACGTGGGCCTTGCCGCTCTTGGCGCCAGCCGATTCAATCACGTCGGGGTAGATGGTGCCTTGGGCGAGGAACTGGATGTTTTCCAGTTTGCTGGCTTCGGCATCGAATACGTCGATGAAGGTGCGGCCGATAATTTTGCGCTTTTTCTCCGGGTCGGCTTCGCCTTCCAGGTTGCCCAGGAACTGAGCTTCGGCGTTGGCGCGGATCACCTTGACGCCCATGTTCTCGGCGAACATGGCCATCACTTGCTCACCTTCGTGCAGGCGCAGCAGACCGTTGTCGACGAATACACAGGTCAACTGGTCGCCAATGGCGCGGTGCAGCAGCGCAGCAACCACCGACGAGTCGACGCCGCCGGACAGGCCGAGCAGAACGTTGGCAGTGCCGACCTGGGCGCGAACCTGAGCGATGGCATCTTCAACGATGTTGGACGAGGTCCACAGCGCTTCGCAGCCGCAGATGTCGAGGATGAAGCGCGACAGGATGCGTCCGCCCTGCTTGGTGTGGGTCACTTCAGGGTGGAACTGCACGCCGTAGTAGCCGCGGCTGTCGTCGAACATGCCGGCGATCGGGCAGCTTGGGGTGCTGGCCAGAACGTGGAAGTTCTCTGGCATGCGGGTGACCTTGTCACCGTGGCTCATCCAGACATCGAGACCGAATACGCCGTCGGCGTCTACATGGTCTTCGATGCCGTCGAGCAGGCGGCTCTTGCCGACCACGTCAACGCGGGCGTAGCCGAATTCGCGCAGCTCGGAGCCTTCAACCTTGCCGCCCATCTGCTCGGCCATGGTCTGCATGCCGTAGCAGATGCCCAGCACCGGTACGTTGAGGTCGAACACCGCTTGCGGCGCACGTGGGCTGTTGGCTTCGTGGACCGACTCTGGGCCGCCAGCGAGGATGATGCCGCGCGGGTTGAATTCGCGGATCGCTTCATCGTCCATGTCGAACGGGTGCAGCTCGCAGTAGACACCGATCTCGCGCACGCGGCGGGCGATCAGCTGGGTGTACTGGGAACCGAAGTCGAGGATCAGGATGCGGTGAGCGTGAATGTCGAGGGCCATGACTCAATCTCGTCAGTGGAAATCGGAAACAACACGGGGCTGTCGTAACAGCCCCGCTTGCTAATGATGCTGGAAGCCTCAGCCTACGCGGTAGTTTGGCGCTTCCTTGGTGATCTGCACGTCATGCACGTGGGACTCGGCCATGCCGGCACCGGTGATGCGTACAAACTCAGGCTTGGTGCGCATCTCTTCGATGGAGGCACTGCCGGTGTAGCCCATGGACGAACGCAGGCCGCCCATCAGCTGGTGAATGATTGCAGCCAGTGCGCCCTTGTACGGTACGCGGCCTTCGATGCCTTCCGGGACCAGCTTCTCGGCGCCGGCCGAGGAATCCTGGAAGTAACGGTCGGACGAACCTTGCGCCTGAGCCATTGCACCCAGCGAACCCATGCCGCGGTAAGCCTTGTAGGAACGCCCCTGGAACAGCTCGACTTCGCCTGGTGCTTCTTCAGTACCGGCAAACATCGAACCCATCATCACGCACGAGGCGCCAGCGACGATGGCCTTGGACAGGTCACCGGAGAAGCGGATGCCGCCGTCGGCGATCAGTGGTACGCCGGTGCCTTCAAGGGCAGCGGCAACGTTGGCGATGGCGCTGATCTGCGGCACGCCGACACCAGCGACGATACGCGTGGTGCAGATCGAGCCTGGGCCGATACCGACCTTGACTGCGTCAGCGCCGGCGTCAGCCAGGGCCTTGGCGGCAGCGCCGGTGGCGATGTTGCCGCCGATCACCTGCACGTGTGGATAGGTTTCCTTGACCCAGCGAACGCGGTCGATCACGCCTTTGGAGTGACCGTGGGCGGTGTCGACCACCACCACGTCAACGCCGGCAGCAACCAGCGCAGCAACGCGCTCGCCGGTGTCCTTGCCGGTGCCGACCGCAGCGCCGACGCGCAGACGACCCTGGTCGTCCTTGCTCGCCAGCGGGTAGGCCTTGGCCTTTTCGATGTCCTTGACGGTCATCATGCCCTTAAGGCTGAAGTTGCCGTCAACGATCAGAACTTTTTCCAGGCGGTGCTTGTGCAGCAGCTCGCGGACTTCGTTCTTGTCGGCGCCTTCGCGGACGGTGACCAGACGCTCTTTTGGCGTCATCACATCACGCACCTTGGCGTCCAGACGGGTCTCGAAGCGCACGTCACGGGAAGTGACGATACCGACCAGGTCGCCGTTGGCCAGCACCGGAACACCAGAGATGTTGTTCAGGCGGGTCAGGTCGAACAGGTCACGCACGGTGGCGTCGGCCTCGATGGTGATCGGGTCCTTGACCACGCCAGCCTCGAACTTCTTGACCTTGCGCACTTCGCTGGCCTGTTGTTCGATGGTCATGTTCTTGTGGATGATGCCGATACCGCCTTCCTGCGCCATGGCGATGGCCAGGCGGGCTTCGGTAACGGTGTCCATGGCAGCGGATACCAGCGGAATGTTCAGCTCGATGCCACGGGTCAAACGGGTCTTGAGACTGACTTCATTGGGCAGTACCTCGGAATAACCAGGTACAAGGAGAATGTCGTCGAAGGTCAGTGCTTCTTGGCTGATACGCAGCATCGCGGGGGCTCCCGGGCGGGAAAATTGGAAGCGCGCCATTATACTCATCCACGGCGCGCCGCTCAATGCAAAATAAGGGCCTTCGGTCAGGCCTGTGGCAGTTTTACCTGCACCACGGCTACCGGATGGTCGAGCCAGTCGGCAAACGCGGCGAGGAAGGTCGAGGTAAAACCGGCCTCGCCCCAGTTGTTGAAGATGAACCCCAGGTTGGAAAAGGCACATGGCTGCAGGAACAGAAAGCCATTGATGTCGTCTTCGAAGGCGCACAGCGGGCAGGTGAAGTTGTCGCTCACCCCAGGCATCCACTCTTCCAGGCGGTCGAACAGCGGTTCGCCGACTTCGCGCCGGCACTCCGGGCAGCCGGCTTCTTCAAGAAAGCCTTCGGTCGGCGTGTAGATGCAGCGTTTGAGCATCACTTCCAGGCCATTGACCGGCTGATCGAACGGCAGCAGCTCAGGCCGCAGGGCGATCTTGCGCGCGCCTGGCGCCAGCGCGTAGGCCATGCGGTTGCCGCTGCGCCCACAGGTGCTCAACTGCTCCTCGACTATTTTCTCCCTGACCAGCCAGCGCAGGATCGCCCTCGCGCGGGCCTCGTGCACCGGGACGGTGGACAGTTTGGGGACGATGATGCTCTGGGTGTTCATGAACAAGGCAGGCCCGGGACTTCAATAATCGGCCAATTCTACCCCCTGTTCAGCTCGTCAGGTAGCGAACAATCAAGGCCACACCGCTGGCCAGTACCAGCCAGGTCACCAGCCGCACGAAGGCTTCGCGGGAGAGTTTGAAGCTCAACCGACGGCCAATCCAGGTGCCCAGAAACATCACTGGCAGCAAGCACGCCGCCAGCAACAGCAGGCTTATGTCGGCATACACCCCGGCGATAACGAACAACGACAGGCGCACGATGGTGCTGCAGCTGATCAGCGCGCACTGCGTCGCGCGGGCCTCATCCTTGGAATCCAGCCGTGCATTCAGGTAGATCGCATAAAGGAAACCACCACTGCCGAACATGGCGCCGAACAGCCCGCCGACGGTTCCCATGGGCACCGCCCAGAGCGGGTTCAGACGTGTCGGCCGGGTTTTGATCGCCAGGCCATAAATGGCATAGGCGGTAACAAACACGCCCATCAGCAGCAACAGCAGGTCTGATTTCAGCTGCAATAAAAACACCACGCCCAAAATGCAACCGATGGCCATGAACGGCAGCAGCCGCAGCAACTCGGCGCGGGCGACGTCCTTGCGCGAAGGCAGCAGGTTGCCAAACGCCGCGATGAAATCGAGCAGCACCAGCAGCGGCACCACCTTGGACAGCGGCATGAAATGAATCAACACCGGCGCTGCAATCAACGCCGTACCAAAGCCGGCAATGCCGAACACGATGTAAGCCGCGCTGACCGCGAGTAACACAGGAATCCAGTCAAGGCCGGTAAACGGCAATTGAGCGAGCATGCAAGTCCCTCCCTGGGCAATGCGCAAAGGTAGCACTCCAGCGCATGCTCGGTGCAGAGGGCGATGCACAAGCCGGCCTTGTCCTTTATGATGCCGAACATGATCAAAGACCCTTTCGAACGACTCGGCCTCGACCGCGAGGTCCTCACCGTCAGCCAACTCAACGGCCGCGCTCGCGTGCTGCTCGAGGACGTGTTCCGCAACGTCTGGGTTGAAGGCGAGATTTCCAACCTGGCCCGGCCCGCCTCTGGCCACATCTACTTCACCCTCAAGGACAGCGGCGCGCAGGTGCGCTGTGCGCTGTTCCGGCAGAACGCCACGCGCGTGCGTCAGGCACTGCGCGATGGCCTGGCAGTGCGGGTGCGCGGCAAGGTCTCGCTGTTCGAGGGGCGTGGCGACTATCAGCTGATCCTCGACACGGTCGAACCGGCTGGTGACGGCGCCCTGCGTCTGGCCTTCGAAGCGCTGAAAGAGAAACTCAGCGCCGAAGGCCTGTTCAGCACCGAGCGCAAGCAGCCACTACCGGCGCACCCACAACGCATCGGTATCATCACCTCGCCGACCGGCGCGGTGATCCGCGACATCATCAGCGTGTTTGGCCGGCGCGCGCCGCAGGTCGAGCTGAACCTGATCCCGACTGCCGTGCAGGGCCGCGAAGCGATCAACCAGATCGTGCGCGCCCTGCGCCTGGCCGACAGTCGCGGCTTCGACGCCCTGATCCTGGCCCGTGGCGGCGGTTCTCTGGAAGACCTCTGGTGCTTCAACGAAGAAGCGGTAGCACGAGCCATTGCCGCCTGCGTGACGCCCATCGTCAGTGCTGTAGGCCATGAAACCGACGTTTCGATCAGTGACTTCGTCGCCGACGTGCGTGCACCCACGCCATCTGCTGCCGCCGAGCTGCTGGCCCCGGACAGCAGCGGTTTGCAACTGCGCCTTGAGAGCCTGCAACGGCGGCTGTTGCTACGGATGCAGAATCGCCTGAGCCATGACCGCCTGCGCGTCGAAGGCCTGGCCCGCCGCCTGCGTCATCCCGGCGAACGCCTGCGCCAACAGGCGCAGCGTCTGGACGATCTGGACATGCGCCTGCGCCGCGCCTTTGCGCTGAACATGCGCGCACGCCAGGAGCGCGTCGGCCGCCTCGACACGCGCCTGGCCGCGCAGCATCCGGGGCGCATGCTGAAGTTACTCGGCCAGCGCCTGGACAGCCTCGCCGAGCGCCTGCCGCGGGCCATGCGCGAAACCCTCAAGGATCGCCGGCAACGCTTCCAGGCCCAGTTGCAGACCTTGCAGGTGGTCAGCCCGCTGGCGACCCTGGCGCGTGGCTACAGCATCCTCCTGGATGAGCGCGGCCAGGCCATTCGCAGCGCGGCGCAGACGCGTAACGGTCAACGCCTGACCGCTCGCCTCAACGAAGGCGAGCTGCAGGTGCGGGTCGAAGACAACCACCAGACTCCGGTCACCCTTTCGCTATTGGATTGACACATGCCCCGTTTGCTCGCCCCGCTGCTTGCTCTGTCCTTGCTGCTGCTGACCACTGCGGCCCAGGCCAGCTACATCACCCGCACCCTCAACAAGCCAGTGCCGGGCGGCGTCGCCGTGGTTGACCTGGGCCCTGCTGCCAGTGCCCCACAGGCGCGCTTTGACGGCAAGCCGGTGCTGGTGGTCAAGGAGCAGGACAACTGGCTGGCGATCGTCGGCATCCCGCTGACACAGAAACCCGGCACTGCCTCCCTCAGCCAGGGCAACCGCAGCCTGCCGTTCACCGTCGGCAGCAAGAAGTACCCCGAGCAGCACATCACCCTGAAAAACAAGCGTCAGGTCAACCCAGACCCGGCCGACCTCAAGCGCATCGACCGCGAGCTGGCCGAGCAGATCAAGGCCTACCGCAGCTTCAGCCCGGCCCTGCCGAGCAACCTGATCCTCGACAAACCGGTCAACGGGCCGCTGTCGAGCAAGTTTGGCGTGCGCCGCTTCTTCAACGGCGAAGAGCGCAACCCGCACGCCGGGCTGGACTTCGCCGTTCCCGCCGGGACGCCGATCAAGACCCCGGCCAACGGTACGGTGATCCTGATCGGTAATTACTTCTTCAATGGCCAGACCGTGTTCGTCGACCACGGCCAGGGCTTTATCAGCATGTTCTGCCACATGTCGAAAATCGATGTGAAAAATGGCCAGCAGCTGCGCCGTGGTGCCGTGGTTGGCCGGGTCGGCGCGACCGGTCGCGCCACCGGCCCGCACATGCACTGGAACGTCAGCCTGAACGATGCGCGGGTCGATCCGGCGATTTTCATCGGGGCATTCCAACCCTGAGAGGTTCAACGCGGTGCTGTGCGTGGGCGTAGGAGCGGCCTTGTGTCACGCGAAAGGCCCGCAAAGCGGGCCCAGCAATCTTGCTGTGCTGCATAAGTCCTGGGGTCGCTTCGCGGCCCTTTCCGACCGGTCCGGCGCTCCGGCAAGGCCGCTCAGAGGATGCGTTTCAAACGGGCGACCAGTTTGAGCGAGTTGCGTAATGGAAAAATACTGCGCAACAAATATGAAGCACTCAAGCAGTAACAGCCATAAAATCTCGCTAGCAAGCACTTTTTAAGCATTTATCTCAATTTTTTTTCAAGGCTTGCCAACCCTCACAGCTGTGGTTAGGGTTGAAGCCATGAAAACCTCTAGCACCCTCATTTTGCTTCGCCAACACCGCAGCCTCTGCCTGGTCAGTGCCCGACTACCAGGGTGAATCGCGTCGCCTCGCCTATTCATCTCGTTATCGTCCGGCAGGCCCGATCTCGGCCGCACCCAAAAGGATTATTCGCATGACCATGCTCAAAGACCCGTCGAAGAAATATCGCGCCTTCCCCACCATCGATTTGCCCGACCGCACCTGGCCGTCCAAGACCATCACCGAAGCGCCGATCTGGTGCAGCTCGGACCTGCGTGATGGCAACCAGTCGCTGATCGAGCCGATGGACGCGGAGAAGAAGCTGCGTTTCTGGAAGACGCTGGTGCAGGTTGGCGTGAAAGAAATCGAAGCGTCGTTCCCGTCTGCCTCGCAGACCGATTTCGACTTCGTGCGCACCTTGATCGAAGGCGGCCACATCCCGGATGACACCACCATCCAGGTACTGACTCAGGCGCGCGAAGACCTGATCGCACGCACCTTCGAGTCGCTGCGTGGGGCGAAAAAGGCCATTGTCCATCTGTACAACGCGACCAGCCCGTCGTTCCGCCGCATTGTCTTCAACCAGGACAAGCAAGGCGTCAAGGACATCGCCGTGAATGCCGCCAAGTTGTTCGTCAAATACGCAGCGCAGCAGCCTGAGACGCACTGGACATTCGAGTACTCGCCAGAGACCTTCAGCGCCACCGAGCTTGAGTTCGCCAAGGAAGTCTGCGACGCCGTGACCGAGGTGTGGAACCCGACGCCTGAGCACAAGATCATCTTCAACCTGCCAGCTACCGTTGAAGTGGCCACGCCGAATATCTACGCCGACCAGATCGAGTGGTTCTGCCGCAACGTCAATCGCCGCGACAGCGTGATCATCAGCCTGCACTGCCACAACGACCGTGGCACTGGCATTGCTGCCACCGAACTGGGCCTGATGGCCGGTGCCGACCGCGCCGAAGGCTGCCTGTTCGGCAACGGCGAGCGCACCGGCAACGTCGACCTGGTGACCCTGGCGCTGAACCTCTACACCCAGGGCATCGACCCACAGCTGGACTTCTCCGACATCGACGGCGTGCGCAAGGTCGTCGAGGAATGCAACCAGCTGCCAGTGCATCCGCGGCACCCGTACGTCGGCGACCTGGTTCACACTGCGTTCTCCGGCTCGCACCAGGACGCTATTCGCAAAGGCTTCAGCAAGCAGCAGGAAGGCGAGCTGTGGGAAGTGCCGTACTTGCCGATCGACCCGGCCGACATCGGCCGCAGCTACGAAGCGGTGATCCGCGTCAACAGCCAGTCGGGCAAAGGCGGCATCACCTACTTGCTTGAACAGGAATACGGCATCAGCCTGCCGCGCCGCATGCAGATCGAGTTCAGCCAGGTCGTACAGGGTGAAACCGACCGCCTGGGCCTGGAAATGACCGCCCAGCAGATCTACAAGCTGCTGCACAAGGAATACCTCCAGGCCAACGCCCCGTACGCGCTGGTCAGCCACCGCCTGCAGGAAGAGAACGGCAGCAGCAAGGTCGAAGTGGAGGTAGCCGGTGAAGGCGAAACCAACCTGCACTGGCACGGCAAGGGCAACGGCGCGCTGGAAGCGCTGGCTGCCTGCATCCCGGTCGCGGTGGAAATCATGGACTACAACGAGCACGCCATCGGTGCCGGCACCAATGCCAAGGCGGCCGCCTACATCGAGCTGCGCGTTGCCGGTGGCCGCCCGGTGCATGGTGTAGGTATCGATGAAAACATCACTACTGCAAGCTTCAAGGCGCTGTTCAGTGCCCTGAACCGTTCGCTGAGTCAGGAAGAGGCCAAGGCGGCATAAAACACCGTCGGGTTACAGAGAAACCGCATCCTAGGATGCGGTTTTTTTTGGCCAGCAGTTCAGCGCCGTCCGTAGGAGCGGCCTTGTGTCGCGAAAGGGGTGCGAAGCGCCCCAACATTTCAGCTTCGCCCCGGACATCGCCGGGCCCGCTTTGCGGGCCTTTCGCGACACAAGGCCGCTCCTACAGGGATGCGCGTATGGCGAAAGCAAAGTTTGATGATCGAACCAATTATTTTTTATGTAGCAATTAATTGATCATGCACTGACATGGCTCAACACTTTGTTTATTGCACTAACGTTGGGCAGCAAATTCTCCGACGAAATACGTCGCTTATTACCTTCGTTTTATTTGATTAAACATTTAACATAGTGGCTGCGTGCCACCAATGACAACAACAGCTTCGGCACTCGCCATAGTTAATTCTGCTCACAAGGATATCGAGGCCAAAGCCAATGTTGACCAACGCACCGCTACGCCAGAAACTGCTGCTGATATTGCTGTTCCCCCTGCTCGGCTTTCTAGTACTCGCCGGCCTGTTTCTGAACGACAACCTGCGCACCCTGCGGGACATGCAGGCCACCGTCAGCGCGAGCGGCACCGCCCAGTCGATCAGCCAGCTGGTTACCCGCCTGCAACGCGAGCGTGGCGCCAGCGGTGTGTTCATCGGTAGCCAGGGCAAGAACATGGGCGATCGCCTTGGTCAGTTTCGCCAGGACAGCAGCGCTGCACTGGAAACACTGCGCAACCTGCCGGAAAAATCCGCTGAGTTGAGCCAGACACTAAGCAGCCTCGAGCAACTTTCAGCGCTGCGTGGCCAGGTCGACGGTTTGAGCATCGACAGCACGCAATCGAGCCTGCGTTATACCGAACTTATTCAAAAGCTGATCGGCTATACCCATTCATTGGAAAACCGCGTCACCGATACATTAGTGGTGCAAGCACTCAGCGCGCTCAATCAATTTATCGAACTCAAGGAGCGCGCGGGCCGTGAGCGCGTTATCCTCGGCCTGGCATTCAATCAGGATCACTTCGATGCGGCACTGTTATCGCGCTTTAGTCGTAACCTGGGTGAATTCACCGCTTATAGCGAAGGCTTTATGCGCAAGGCACCCGCCAGTGTACTGAGCCAATACCAGAACGTTCTTCAGAGTCCAGCGGCGCTGGAAGTGGCAAAACTGCACAAGCTCGGTTTCGACGTGCCATTGGGTCAGCCCCTGAATACCAAGCCTGAAGCCTGGTTCGAGCTGGCGACCCAACGCATCGACCAAATGAGCGACGTCGAAACCAGCCTGGCGCAGACCGTCGGCCAACTTGCCGAGCAGGCCCGCAGCGGCGCCGCCCGCGCGCTCTGGCTGACCGCTATCGGTGCAGCGCTGGCGCTGCTCTGCGTGGCTCTGCTGGCATCGCTGATCATCCGCAGCATGGGCCGGGCGGTGCATGACATCAACGCTACCCTGAATGCCCTGGCCGGTCGCGATCTGACCGCACGCACCCACTATCGCAGCCAGGACGAATTTGGCCAGATCGCCGCCAACCTCAACCGCATGGCCCAGGAGATCACCGAGATCGTCCAGGAGATCGGCAGCGCGACTGCTCAGGTGGCCACGGCTGCCGAAGAGTCGTCGACCGTCACCCTGCAAACCAGCCGCAGCGTCGAACAGCAACGCCAGAGCACCGAACTGGTCGCCACCGCGATCAATGAAATGAGCGCCACCGTACGCGACGTGGCCCAGAGCACCAGCGATGCAGCCAACCTCTCCCAGCAGATCCATGGCAGCACCGTGGTGGGCCGCGAGGAGATCGAAACCACCATCATGCTGATCCGCGAGTTGTCCAGCCAGGCCCAGCAGACCGCCACCATCATCGATGAGCTTAAGGACGAGAGCGATGCCATCACCTCGGTGCTGGACGTGATTCGCGGTATCGCCGAGCAAACCAACCTGCTCGCCCTCAACGCCGCTATCGAGGCCGCCCGCGCCGGCGACCATGGCCGTGGCTTTGCTGTCGTCGCCTCGGAAGTGCGCACGCTGGCTCAGCGCACTCAGGAGTCGACCGGCAATATCCAGCAGATGATCAGCAATCTGCAGGCAGGCTCGGACCGCGCCAACGCCTCGATGCTGGAGACCCTGGGCAAGGCGCAGTCAGGCGCCGAACGTATCGGTCGGGCCGGCGAATTGCTCGGCAATATTGCCGAAGGCGTAGCCACCATCAACGACCGCACTATCCAGATCGCCTCGGCCGCTGAAGAGCAGAGTGCGGTCTCGGAAGACATCAGCCGCAACGTCAACGAGATCAACGACCTGGTTATCCAGGTCAGCGCCGGCGCCCAGCAGACCGCCGTCACCAGCCAGGAACTGGCGCGCCTGGCCGAGCATCAGCAGCAACTGGTCAGCCGCTTCCGCCTGGCCTGACTGCCAGCAGCTTTATCCAAGGCAAAAAAAGGGGCGCTGACCAAGCGCCCCATAAGCCGTGCAGCACACAACGAATTCAATCAGTCGAACAATGCCAGCGCCTCGGCGCTGCATTCGGTAATGCGGTTCCAGTCGCCGTTCTTGATCCAGCTGCTATCGAGCATCCAGGTGCCACCCACGCACATCACGTTGTTCAGCGCCATGTAGTTGCGCACATTGCCTGGATTGACGCCGCCGGTTGGGCAGAAGCGGATATCGCCAAACGGCCCGCCAAAGGCCTTGATCGCTGCCACGCCACCGCTGATTTCGGCCGGGAACAGTTTGAAGCGGCGGTAACCGAGGGCGTAGCCCTGCATGATCTCCGACGGTGTGCTGATGCCTGGCAACAGCGGAATGTCACTCTCTACACCAGCAGCGAGAATGTCGGCAGTGATCCCCGGGGTCACCACAAACTGTGCGCCTGCGGCCTGGACAGCATTGAACATGCCGCGATCGAGCACAGTGCCGGCGCCGATGCACAGTTCCGGGCGCTGCTCGCGCAGCACTTCAATGGCCTTCAAGCCATGCTGCGAGCGCAGGGTTACTTCCAGCGTGCGAATGCCGCCAGCGGCCAGAGCATCGGCCAGCGGCAGGATGTCCTGCTCACGGGCGATGGTAATCACCGGCAGGATCCGTGCAGCGGCGCAGATCGCATCGATCCGCGCGGTTTTTTCGGCCATCGACAGCAAAGGCTGGGGGCGTTCAAGGGTGGTCATGACAGTGGATCCTTGGCTCATGGGCACCAGTAGATGCTCAGGGGGTCGTGAAGAAAGGCGCGAATCGGCATTTCGCTGGGGTCATCGCCCGCCAGCGCGGCGCGCAGGGTCGCCAGCTTGCCGGCCCCCTGCACAGACAAAGCAGTAAAGGCAGCGCTGGCCAGCAAGGCGCGGGTCATGCTCAGGCGCTGATGCGGCACGCTTGGCGCAAGCATCGGCAACACCCGCTGCTCGCCGACCTTGGCCAGGCCCTGGCGCAACAACGGGCTGGCCGGGAACAGCGAGGCGGTATGGCCATCGTCACCCATGCCCAGCACCAGTACGTCGATCGGCGGCAACTCGGCGAGGGTTTGATCGGCCTGCTCGGCGGCGGCCTCAAGGTTGCCGGCGTTTTGATACAGGCCGATGAAACGGGCCTTGGCCGCCGGGCCTTTGAACAGGTGCCTGGCCAACAGGCCAGCATTGCTGTCGGCATGCTCGACCGGCACCCAGCGCTCGTCGGCGAGGCTGACGGTGACCTTGGTCCAGTCCAGCTCGGCGCTGGCCAGCTGTTCGAGAAACGGCACCGGGCTACGCCCGCCAGACAACACCAGGCAAGCCCGGCCTTTGTTGGCAATGGCTTGGCGCAGACGCTCGGCGACATCCGCCGCCAGGCGTGCAGCCAACGCCTTGGCATCAGCCAGTTGGTGCGTCGTGACGACGCTTGGCAGTTGCAGTTCAGATATCGCCATACCATGACCTCCCATCACGTGTGATCAGTGCAATCGAGCTCATCGGCCCCCATGAACCGGCCGCATAAGGCTTGGGCGCGTCGCCGGCGTTTTTCCAGCCAGCGATCAGCTGATCACACCACTTCCAGGCATATTCGATTTCGTCCTTGCGCACGAACAGGTTCTGGTTGCCGCGCATCACTTCCAGCAGCAAGCGCTCGTAGGCATCCGGAATCCGCGCACTGCGCCAGGTATCGGAAAAATTCAGTTGCAGCGGGCCGCTGCGCAGTTGCATGCCCTTGTCCAGGCCCTGCTCCTTGGTCATCACCCGCAGCGAAATACCTTCATCCGGCTGCAGGCGGATGATCAGCTTGTTGCCGATCTGCAAGCGCTGTTCCGGAGCGAAGATATAATGCGGGGTTTCCTTGAAGTGGATGACGATCTGCGACAGCTTGCCGGGCATGCGCTTGCCGGTGCGCAGGTAGAACGGCACCCCCGACCAGCGCCAGTTGCGGATATCGGCACGCAGGGCGACGAAGGTTTCGGTGTCGCTCTGGGCGTTGGCATTGTCTTCTTCGAGGTAGCCCGGCACTGGCTTGCCATCGCTGTAACCGGCGATGTACTGACCGCGGACCACGGCGGTGCTGAGGGCCTCGCCGGTGATCGGCGCCAGAGCCTTGAGCACCTTGACCTTCTCGTCGCGGATACTGTCGGCCGAGAGGTCGCTGGGCGGGTCCATGGCAATCAGGCAGAGCAGCTGCAGCAAGTGGTTCTGGATCATGTCGCGCAGCTGGCCGGCCTTGTCGAAGTAGCCCCAACGGCCTTCGATACCGACCTTTTCGGCCACGGTGATCTCCACATGGGAGATCGAATTCTGGTTCCACTGAGTCTCGAACAGGCTGTTGGCGAAGCGCAGGGCGATCAGGTTCTGCACCGTCTCCTTGCCCAGGTAGTGGTCGATGCGATAGACCCGGCTCTCGGGGAAGAACCGCGCCACCGCGTCGTTGACCCGCCGCGATGACTCAAGATCGTGCCCGATGGGCTTTTCCAGCACCACCCGGGTGCGCTCGACCAGGCCGGCCTTGTCGAGGTTCTCGCAAATCGCGCCGTATACCGCCGCCGGGGTGGCAAAGTAGGCGATCAGAGGCACGCCAGGGGCGGCCTGTTCAGCCAGGGTCTGATAGCCCTCGGGTTGGAGGAAATCCAGATGCAGGTAGCTCAGCCGGGCCAGAAAGCGCCCAAGCGTAGCCGCTTCGATATCGGCATCGGGCACAAACCGGCGCAAGTGCGCTTCGATGTTGGCCAGGTGCTGCTGGCTGTCACCGGCCTCGCGGGCCAGCGCCAGCAAGCGCGAATCGGCGTGCAGGAGGCCGGCACGGTCGAGCTGATAAAGCGCGGGGAACAGCTTGCGCAGTGCCAGGTCGCCCAAGGCGCCAAACAAGGCAAAGGTGCAAGGTTCAACACTGATCGCAGCCATGATGTTGGTTCTTTCCTAAAGTTGACCTAGGAATATCGTTTTCAACCGCACTTTTCAAGAGGTAATGTAGTAAAAACCACAACATTGCCGACAAGTGTTACAGACAAGTGGTAGATCAACCCCTACCGACAGTACGATAGACAACCCTGCAAAAAGCCTGCTGTAACGCCAGCCGGCTGTCTTCTCGACCCAAGGACATACCATGGACCGCGTGCGCAACCTCCTGGAACAGATCCAGGGACGCCTCGATGAGCTGAACAAGGCCGAACGCAAAGTCGCCGAAGTCATCCTGCTCAACCCGCAACAGGCCACCCGTTTCAGCATCGCCGCACTGGCCCAGGCGGCCAAGGTCAGCGAGCCGACCGTCAACCGCTTCTGCCGCTCGTTCGGCGTCAGCGGCTACCCGGAACTCAAGCTGCAGCTGGCGCAGAGCCTGGCCAGCGGCGCCGCCTACGTCAGCCGTGCGGTCGAGGCTGATGATGATCCGGCCGCCTACACCCAGAAGATCTTCGGCAGCGCCATCGCCTCGCTCGACAGCGCCTGCCAGCAGCTCGACCCGCAGCAGGTCAGCCGCGCCGTCGACATGATGATCCAGGCCCGCCAGATCCACTTCTTCGGCCTCGGCGCATCGGCCCCGGTGGCACTGGACGCCCAGCACAAGTTCTTCCGCTTCAACCTGGCCGTGTCGGCCCACGCCGACGTGCTGATGCAGCGCATGCTCGCCTCGGTAGCACACACCGGCGACCTGTTCGTGATCATCTCCTACACCGGGCGCACCCGTGAGCTGGTCGAGGTTGCCCGCGTAGCTCGCGAAAACGGCGCCTCGGTGCTCGGCCTGACCGCCGCCGGCTCGCCGCTGGCCAATGCCTGCAGCATGAGCCTGCATATCCCGCTGCCGGAAGACACCGACATCTACATGCCGATGACTTCCCGGATCATCCAACTGACCGTGCTCGACGTCCTGGCCACCGGCATGACCCTGCGCCGCGGCGTCGACTTCCAGCCGCACCTGCGCAAGATCAAGGAGAGCCTCAACGCCAGCCGCTACCCGATCGAGGACGACGAGCTCAATTGAGCCGGTGCGCCTGCAGGCTCAGGTGCGCCTGCTCGCCCGGCGCCAGGCTCAGGCCAGCGGTGCTGCCGCTGGCGGCTTCGACACAGACGAAGCGCTGACTCTCGCGGCCACTGACGCCCATCAGCGGGCGGCTGCCGGGGTGCCAGACCACGGTGTCGTCGCTGTCGCCGGTATCGATACACAGCTCGCGGTCCCAGGTCGGGTCGTGCAACTGCACCGATGAGGTGCCTGGATACACTCGCTGGCAGCCGCCACCGACCTTCAAGGCGCCCTTCTGCCGGCAGCTCTGCCGGCTCAGCTGGTCATAACCTTCAATGTTTTCGAGCCCAGACAGCGCTATCTTGGCAACGTCACTAATACGCCAGTAAGCCAGCAGAGCATGACTCAATTGGCAGGTTTCGCTGTCCTGATGCACGGTGCTGAGCTTGAGCTCCATGTTCTTGCCGAGCCGCGCGTGCAGGTCGACCTGCCACTCACACAGCTGCAACTGCCACACCAGGGTCACACCGTCATCGTCGGATGTGCTGCTCAGCAGCTTCCAGTCCAGTAGCCGGGCCCAGCCATGGGTAGGCCACAGGTCTTCGCTGGGGTGGCGCCCGTACCAGGGCCAGCACACCGGCACTCCCCCGCGGATCGCGCCAACTTGCGGCCATTGCCCGGCACACCACAACCACGGCCGTTCGCCGCTCGGCTGAAAGTGCAGCAGTTGCGCACCCTGACGGCTGAACACCGCCTGGCAGTGCGGGTGATCGATGATAAGGACATCGCGCTGTTGATGACGCTCCCACTCGAAGACGGGCCTGGGCCGCTGCGGGGTGAACAAGCAGTGGAGCGGATGTTCGGGCATGGCTGGTAACTCTTGTTGTCATTAGGGCCGCGGTTGCCGGCCAAACGCGTCGCCACGCACTGCTGAAACAGCCTGCGTGACAACGGCTGGGCGACAAGCGACCGCAGTGCGGTCGCTACGATGGCGTAAATTTACAACATTTAGCCTCAGAATGACGACTGAATCTTCAGCCCTGCGACCAGCGCGTTGTCGACTTCATCAACCCCACCTGGGCTTTTGATGTACTGCAGGTTGGGCCGCACGGTCAGCCAGTTGGTGACGTGGAAGCCGTAGTACAGCTCGGCGTTGTACTCGGTGCGCTGCAGCGGCACAAAGCCCATGTCGTTGTAATCACTGATACCGCTCTGTGCGTTGAGCTGCTCGGCGCGCTTTTTCACGTCATCGTTGACGTGGATCCGGGCGATGCCGAAGCCGATGTCATCCTTGGGCCGTGAATCGAAAGCACCTTTGTAGACCATGCCGACTTGCTGGTAGTTGTCGACCACGTTGGTGGCCTTGTCGTGCACGGTGAAGTTGGCGAACAGGCTCAGGCCACGATTGACGTCACCGGCATGTGCGGTGACTTGCTGCTGGGCCACCACCCACCAGCCGTGCTTGCTCGAGTGCGACTTGAAGCCGGCGCCGCTGATGCCCTGGGCATTGCCGTTGACATCCTTGTAGACGTCATCGGCCGAGGCCGTGCTGTAGTAATAACCCAGGCGGTATTCACCCGGCAGGCCATTGACCTTGGGCTGCCAGACCGCCTCGACCGGAATGATCGCGCCTTTGGTGCCACTGCCGCTGAGCTTGAAGCCGTTGCCGGTTTCGAGGTTGGACGGGTTCTGCTCGAACGCACCGACCTGCACGAAGACTTCCGGGGTGATGTTGTACTTGACCCGCAATGCCCACTGGCTGACGGGCCAGTTGTACCAGATGCCGCCGACCCAGTTACCCACCTGCGAGCCGCAGAACGCCAGGTTCTGGAAGTCGCAAGGGAAGCTGTTGAAGTCCTCGCCCGGGCCGTAGCGGCCGAATTTGACGTCCAGCGCGCCATCGAAATACTTCTGCTTGATCCACATCTGGGTCAGCCGCCAGGTCTGGCCGCGGCCCCAGACTTCCTGCACCGAACTGAACTGACCGGCGCGCGGGTCGCTGATGCGGTCGTTGGACAGGTTGCGGCCGCTGCGCTCGGTGACCGCCAGCTTGAACTCGGTGTCGTGCCAGCCGAGGATCTTCTCCAGATCCAGGTGCATGCCGAGGGCGAACTGGTCGCTGTAGCGCGCAGTCTTGTCGTCGTTGTAACCGCCATTGAGGTTGCCGGCGACCTCACCTACGTAGTCGAGGGTGAAGTCGTAGCCCTTGTCGAGCAGCTCGGTGCGGGTGCCGCCCCAGTCGCCACTCATCCATTTCGATTCGCTGGAGAAGGCCTCGGCGGCCTGTACGCTGCTGCCGACCACGGCCAGCAAGGCCAGCGAACCCAACGTGCTGATGCGATTGCGATGTTCCATCCCTGTGCGTCCTCTTTTCTTGTTATGAAGGGTCCAATCAACGGCCCGCGATGTGGGCAACGTTATCTTGCAAGGGTGCGGCGTGGCGAGCCAGGTGCAGGCGCTCACCGGTTTGCGCGTCGAACAGCAGCACCCGTGCCGGGTCCAGCTGCAGGTTGAGGGTGTCGCCGACCTGGCAGCTGATATCCGGCGCCAGCCGGCAGCACAGCTTGGTCTGGTTGACGGTGACGAAGACCAGCAGGTCCGGCCCGGTCGGCTCGGTGATCTGGACTTCGGCGCGCAACAGCGACAGGCCGTCGCCCCCCCCTGCACCGAGGCTGATCTGCTCGGGACGAATGCCGAGAATCACTTCACGGCCATCGAAGCCTTGGCTGGCCGCGCCCAGCGCCAGCTCGCAGCGCGCCTGGCCACTGTCGAGCAGCGCCAGCACACGGCCGCCCTGCTCGCGCAGGCGCACCGGCACGAAGTTCATCGGCGGCGAGCCGATGAAGCTGGCGACAAACTGGTTGGCCGGGTCGTTGTAGATCTGCTGCGGGGTGCCGAACTGCTGGATGATGCCGTCCTTCATCACCGCCACTTTGTCGCCCAGGGTCATCGCCTCGATCTGGTCATGGGTGACGTACACCGTGGTGGTTTTCAGCCGTTGATGCATCAGCTTGATTTCGGTGCGCATCTCGACCCGCAGCTTGGCGTCGAGGTTGGACAGCGGCTCGTCGAACAGGTAGATCTTCGGCCGCCGTGCCAGCGCCCGGCCCATCGCCACGCGCTGCTGCTGGCCGCCGGAGAGCTGGCCCGGCTTGCGCGTGAGCAGGTGTTCGATCTGCAGCAGCTTGGCTACCCGCGCCACTTCTTCGTCGATGGCTGCCTGGGGCAGCTTGCGGATCTTCAGGCCGAAGGCGATGTTGTCGCGCACGCTCATGGTCGGGTACAGCGCATACGACTGGAACACCATGGCGATGTCGCGATCCTTCGGGCTCATGCCGCTGACGTCGTCGCCATCGATCAGGATCGCCCCGCCGCTGATGCTCTCCAGGCCAGCGATGCAGTTCATCAAGGTCGACTTGCCGCAGCCGGAAGGGCCGACCAGGATCAGAAACTCACCGTCCTTGATCGCCAGCTGGATGTCTTTGAGTGTGTCTGGCACACCAGTGCCGTAGGTCTTGTTGACGTTGCGAAGTTCGAGTGTGGCCATGACTTACCCCTTGACTGCGCCGGCGCTCAGGCCACGCACGAAATACTTGCCTGCGACCACATAGACCAGCAGGGTTGGCAGGCCGGCGATCATTGCCGCGGCCATGTCGACGTTGTATTCCTTGGCCCCGGTGCTGGTGTTGACCAGGTTGTTGAGGGCCACGGTGATCGGTTGCGAGTCGCCGCTGGAGAACACCACGCCGAACAGAAAATCGTTCCAGATCTGGGTGAACTGCCAGATCAGGCAGACCATGATGATCGGCGTCGACATCGGCAGAATGATCCGCCCGAAGATGGTGAAAAACCCGGCACCATCCAGCCGCGCTGCCTTCACCAACGCATCGGGGATGGTCACGTAGTAGTTGCGGAAAAACAGCGTGGTGAACGCCAGGCCATACACCACATGCACCAGCACCAGGCCAGCCGTGGTGTTGGCCAGGCCGAGCTTGCCGAGGGTGAACGAGGCTGGCAGCAGCACGGTCTGGAACGGCAGGAAGCAGCCAAACAGCAGCAGGCCGAAGAACACCTGCGAGCCACGGAAACGCCACATCGCCAGGACGTAGCCATTGAGTGCGCCGAGCGCGGTAGAGATCAGCACCGCCGGTACGGTGATCATGATCGAGTTCCAGAAATAGCCACTGACCGTGGCCCAGGCCTTGGCCCAGCCGATGCTGGTGACCACCGCCGGCCAGCTGAGCAGGTTGCCGCTGCCGATGTCTTCCGGGGTCTTGACGCTGGTCAGCAGCATCACCACCAGCGGCACCAGGTACAGCAGCACGGCAAACAGTAATACCGCATGAATGGCCAGCCGACTGAGGCTGATGGCCGGTTTGTCGAGGCGGCTAGTCATGGCGTTTGTTCCTCAGCTCCGAGTACAAGTAAGGCACCAGAATCGCCAGGATCGCGCCCAGCATGAGGATCGCGCTGGCCGAACCCATGCCCATCTGGCCACGGCTGAAGGTGAACGAATACATGAACATGGCCGGCAGGTCGGACGAGTAACCCGGGCCGCCAGCGGTCATCGCCGCCACCAGGTCAAAGCTCTTGATGGCGATGTGCGAGAGGATCATCACCGCACTGAAAAATACCGGGCGCAGGCTGGGCAGAACCACCTGCCAATAGATCCGCGGCAAGCTCGCACCGTCGATCTGCGCAGCGCGGATGATCGACTGATCGACCCCGCGCAGGCCGGCCAGAAACATCGCCATGATGAAGCCGGAAGCTTGCCAAACGGCAGCGATCACCAGGCAGTACACGACCCGGTCGGGATCGATCAGCCAGTCCAGGCGAAAGCCCTCCCAGCCCCAGTCGCGCATCAGCTTGTCCAGGCCCATACCGGGGTTGAGCAGCCACTTCCAGGCCGTGCCGGTGACGATCATCGACAGCGCCATCGGGTACAGGTAGATGGTGCGGATAAACCCTTCGCGGCGGATACGCTGGTCCAGCAGGATCGCCAGCAGTACTCCGATGACCAGGCTGATGCCGATGAACAGGCTGCCGAACACCAGCAGGTTCTTGCTCGCCACCCACCAGCGGTCGTTGTCGAGCAGGCGTGCGTATTGCGCCAGCCCTGCCCATTTGTAATTGGGCAAAAAGGTCGAGGTGGTGAACGAGAGGACAAAGGTCCACAGGATATAACCGTAGAAGCCCACCAGGATGATGACCATGGTCGGCGCCAGTACCAGTTTAGGTAACCAGCGCTGCACGGCGTCCAGGGGTGAGGCCCGCAGTTGCGCGGTCGCAGTAGTCATGGCAGCGATACCTGTCAGTACAGAACGTTAACTGAGGGTGGCGTGCAGCCGCCGCGAGGACGGCTGCGCCGGACCAGCCGTTACTGGGCGGACTTGATCGCCGCGCCGAGCTTTTTCGCGGCATCGGTCGGGTCGGCCTTGGGGTCGTTGATGTAGTTGGTGACCACATCGAAGAACGCGCCCTGCACTGCCAGGTTGGTCGCCATGTTGTGCGCCATGCTTGGTTGCAGGCCGCCGGTCTGGGCGTCGGCAAGGAAGTCCTTGGCCGAGGTCTGCGCGCAGGCATCGAAGCCATGCTTGGCCATCTCGACGAGCATGTCCTTACGGACCGGGATCGAGCCCTTGTTGGTGCTGAACAGCTTCTGGAAGTCCTCGCTCATCACCACTTTGGCGATGTCCTGCTGGCCAGCCGAAGTGCCGACGTCCTTCTGCTTGAACACCACCAGCGAGTCGATGTTGTAGGTGAAGGCCTTGTCGGTACCCGGGAACGGCACGCACTGGTAATCCTTGCCGGCGACCTTGTTGGCCAGGGTCCACTCGCTCTTGACCCAGTCGCCCATGACCTGCATGCCGGCCTTGCCGTTGATGACCTTGGCGGCTTCCAGGTTCCAGTCCTGGCCTTTGCCGTCAGCGTCCATGTAGGTAGCGACGCGCTTGAGTTCGGTCAGCGCCTTGACCATGCCCGGTCCGGTCAGCACCTTTTGGTCAAGATCAACCAGCGCCTGCTTGTAACCGTCGGCGCCCATTACCGACAGCACCACCGCTTCGAATACGGTGCTGTCCTGCCATGGCTGGCCGCCGTGGGCGAGCGGGATGAAGCCGGCTGCCTTGAGTTTTTCGGCTGCGGCGTAGAACTCGTCGAGGGTGGTCGGCGCCTTATCGATGCCGGCCTTCTTGAATACTTCGGGGTTGATCCACAGCCAGTTGACGCGGTGGATGTTGACCGGCACAGCGACATAGTCGCCCTCGTACTTGACGGTGTCGGCGACTTTCTTCTCCAGCAGGCCGTCCCAGTTCTGCTCTTTGGCCACGTCCTTGAGCACGTCACTGTCGAGCAGGCCGGTGGAGGCCCACTCCTGGATGTCCGGGCCCTTGATCTGGGCCACGCCTGGCGGATTGCCGGCCACGGCTCGGCTCTTCAGTACGGTCATTGCGGTGGCACCGCCGCCCCCGGCAACAGCGCCATCTTTCCAGATGAAGCCGTCTTTTTCGATTTGAGCCTTGAGTACATCGACAGCAGCCTTTTCACCACCAGAGGTCCACCAGTGCACCACTTCGACCGAGCCTTTGGCATCGGCGGCAGACGCGCTCAGGGGCAGCAGGGAGGCGAGGGAAATCGCGGCGGCGAGACGCAGAGTGGAGTTCATCGCAATACCTTTCTTGTTGTTATGCAGGGCAAGACTGTCGCTTGCATTGCACAGGAGTGTAATAACCCGGCAAGGCCCCTCAGGTAACGAAGCGCTGCGCGATTGTCATCAGTTGGTTACATTCGCCGGGCGAGGCCCGTGGCAAGGCTTGGCGCCAGTGCCAGGGTGGGCAACAGCACAGCCTGATAAGCGTGATAGAGGTCCGGTTTGCCCGCCCATATCGTCGCACTGGGGAGGTTGTCCGGGCTCAGTTCGTGGTGCCAGCTGCCGGCGTCGTTATCGATCAGATGGGCCTGGATGAACGCCCAGAAACGCCCGTACCAGCACTGGTATTGCGCCTCCCCCGTGCGCTGCCACAACGCAGCGGCAGCGGCGCTGGCCTCGGCATGCACCCAGTGCAGGCGCTGGCGTACTACCGGGCGTTGTTGCCAGTCGAGGGTGTAGACGATTCCGGGGGCGCCGTCGGTGTGCCAGGCGTGCTCACAGGCGCTGGCAAACAGGCCGCGTGCGTCGGCCAGTAGCCAGTCGGGTGTCGGTAGATCGGCCAATTGCAGCGCAGCTTCAAGGTGCAGCAGCAGCCGCGCCCACTCGAAGCCGTGGCCGGGAGTAACGCCGTAGGGTCGGTAGCCATCGGCGCGGTTGTCGCTGTTGTAATCGGTGAGCGGCTGCCAGTGCAGGTCGAAGTGCTCGATCACACTGAAGCCATTGGCACGCGCATGGCCGTGGATCACCCGCTCGACGATGCGCAGCGCACGCTGCAACCAGATCGGCTCGCCAGTCACGTCGGCAAGGGCCAAAAACGCTTCGGTGCCATGCATGTTGCTGTTGGCCCCGCGATAGGCCTCCTGCTGCTGCCAGTCGCGACTGAAGCTTTCGCGCAGGGCACCCTCGCTTTCACTCCAGAAATGCGCCTCGATGATCTCGATGGCTTGCGCCAGCAAGGCCGGCGCAGCAGCGCTGCCGGCCACCTGCGCAGAACTCGCAGCGAGGGCAACGAAGGCGTGCAGGTAAGCGGCTTTGATGCTGTCGCCAGCGGGAGCGGCGCTGGCGTGCCAGCCGCCATGCTCGACATCGCGCAGCGTGCCGGCCAAGGCGGCGACGCCGAGCTCAACCAGCTCCAGACAACCGGGCCTGCCTTGTAGATGAGCCAAGGCGAAGCTGTGGGTCATCCGCGCGGTGGTAATGGTGTCGGCAATTGCGTCGGCGGCGAGGTGGCCGTAGCTGTCGAGATTGCCGAAGCCGAGTTCCAGCTGTGAGGCTCTGGCGAAGACCAGCAAACGCTGCCCTTCGGCATCCAGCCAGGCACTGTGCGGCCCGTCGATCAACGGCGATTGAGCATCATTCATCGGCCTGCTGCATCCTTGTCGAGAACAGGCACGGCGCCTGTCGTGGCGGTCAAGTCTAGCCAGAGTGCTACGGCCAATAGGTCACAAAGGCCGCCATTGGTGTCACTGGCCGGTGACCAAGCGTTGCTCACTCGGCGCTGCGCGGCAGGCACAGGGTAACCCGCAGGCCGCCCTCGCGCAGGTTGAGCAAACTGACTTCACCGCCATGACTGTGGGCAATATTGCGCGCGATGCCCAGGCCCAGGCCATAGCCTTGCTGCTGCCCGGCCAAACGAAAATGCGGCTCGAACACCTGCTCCATTTGCTGCTGCGGCACACCCGGACCGTGGTCATCGACCTGCAGCACAAAGCCCTCCGGGCCATCGATGATGCGCAGGTGCGCGCGCTCGCCGTACTTGATCGCGTTGTCGACCAGGTTGCCGATGCAGCGGCGCAGGGCCAAGGCCTTGCCCGGATACGGCGCCAACGCCCGCCCCTCGACAGTGATACGGCCGTCACGCAGGTACGGTTCAGCGAGAATTTCCAGCAGCTGGTTGAGATCGATCGGCTCGATGTTCTCGTGGATATCCGTGTCTTTGACGCACTGCAGTGCGCCTTTGACCAACAGCTCCAACTCGTCCAAATCACGGCTGAACTGCGCTTGCAGGCGTTCGTCTTCAAGCAGCTCGACGCGCAGGCGCAGGCGCGTGATCGGCGTGCGCAAGTCGTGCGAGATCGCGCTGAATAGCTGGCTGCGCTCGGTCAGGTAACGGCTGATGCGCTCGCGCATACTGTTGAAGGCGCGACCTACCTCGACCACTTCGCTGCCGCCACCCTCGGTCACCGGCACCACCTCGGCGCCCAGCGACAGATCGCGGGCCGCGCGGGCCAGACGCTTCAACGGTCGACTTTGCCAGTGCACCAACAGGCCGATGAACAGCAGCAACATGGCCGTGGTCAGGGCAATGAAGCCGATCTGCTGACGCGGCAGGCGCTCGGCCTCAAGGCTGGTGTAGGGCTCCGGCAGCAGCGAGGCGATGTACAGCCACTCACCTTCGGCCAGGCGGATCTGGTTGACCAGCACCGGCGGGTTGAGCGGTTCCAGGGTCAGCGAATAATGCGCCCACGAGCGCGGCAGCTCATCGAGCTTGAGGCCGCTGTTGAAGATGCGCAGCTGATCGGGGCTGACGAACTCGACCGAGACTTCCACCTGCTGGCCGAGGCGCTCGTGCAGCACTTGCTGGAACACGTCGATGACTGCCTGCTTGCGCGGAGTGATCGGCAGCGTGGCCATGTCCAGCGGCTTGTCGTTGAGCGATACGAAAAAGCGCGTGCCGCCCATGCTGCGCAATTGGTCGAGGACCATTGGCCGATAGGCCACCGGCAACGAGCGGAAGTAACTGACACTGGCGCTCATCGAGTGGGCCAGGCTCTGCGCGCTGGCGCGCAGGCCCTGCAACTGGCTGGCGCGCAACTGCGCCACCCAGATCAAGCTCGACAGGCCCTGCGCCAGCAATACCACCAGCAGGGTCAACAGCAGCATGCGCCCCAGCAGAGAGCGCGGCAGCAGGCGCCAGCGACGCTCAGTGGCTGCGGTTGACATGTGCCGCCAGCAGGTAGCCACTGCCGCGCACGGTGCGGATCAGCCGTGGCGGTTTGTCGGTATCGCGCAGGCGTGAACGCAGGCGGCTGACGGCCATGTCGACGATACGGTCGAGCGGCATCGGCTCGCGGCCACGGGTAGCATTGCCAATGGTGTCGCGGTCGAGGATCTGCTGCGGGTGGTCGAGAAACAGTTTGAGCAAAGCGAAGTCGGCGCCCGATAGAATCACCTCTTCACCGTCGCGGTGGAACAGTCGATGGCTGACGGTGTCCAGCTGCCATTCGTCAAACGCCAGCACGGCACTGGCGGGCGCTACCTGGCCAAACTCAGCACGGCGCAGCAAGGCCTTGATCCGTGCTTGCAACTCCCGTGGGCTGAACGGTTTGCCGAGGTAGTCATCGGCGCCCAGCTCCAGGCCGATGACCCGATCGGCCTCGTCGGAACTGGCGGTGAGCATGATGATCGGCACCCGCGACTGGCGCGGGTGCTGGCGCACCCAACGGCATAAGCTGAAGCCGTCTTCGTCGGGCAGCATCACGTCGAGAATCACCAGGTCACACGTCGTGCTGTCCAGCGCCTGGCGAAAACCCTGGCCATCGGCCTCGGCGCGCACCTGAAACCCCGAACGGCTCAGGTAGGTCTGCAGGAGTTCGCGGATGTCATGGTCGTCATCGACCATCAGGATCGATCGGGCGGCAGTGCTCACTAAAATACCTTCCTCTGGTGCACGCGGGTCTAGCTGCCCGCTGTTATTGAGGTCGTCTTGCCTGGGGCGGTGGTCAGTTGCGGGGCAAACTCATCGTCTGCTGCAGCGCCACACCGGCACCCAGCAAGCCGGAAAACTCAGCGGTGACCAACCATACCGGGATCCCGGCAAAATAGCCGCTCATGCAGCCCTTGTCGGCAAAGCTGGCAGCAAAACCGCTGCGCAGGAACAGCTCGGCAAACCGCGGGATCACGCCACCGACGATATACACCCCGCCGCGCGCGCCGAGGGTGAGTACGTTGTTGCCGGCAACCCGGCCAAGGAAGCAGCAAAACTGTTCGATCACGGCCAATGCCTGCGGCTCACCAGCCAGCGCAGCCTCGGTGACTTCAGCTGGGCTCAGGTGAACTGGCTGAACACCATCCAGCGCGCACATCGCCTGATACAAGCGCACCAGGCCGCCGCCGCTGAGCACGGTTTCGGCACTGACATGGCCAATCTGGCTCTGCATCTGCTGATGGATCGCCGCTTCACGCGCGTTACCGACGGGCAGGTCGACATGGCCGCCCTCGCCCGGCACCGCCATCCACTGTTGCTGGTTGAGGTGCAACAAGCTGCCGACGCCCAGCCCGGTGCCAGGGCCGATCACCAGCGCCGGACGGGCTGGGTCGGCGTCACCGGCGCATACCGCCTGGAATTCACCTGGCAGCAAACGGGTCATGCCCAGCGCCATCGCCGAGAAGTCGTTGAGCAACAGCAGCTGCTTGACCTGAAGCATGTCGCAGAACGCCCGGCGGCTCAGCCGCCAGTGGTTGTTGGTGAACTGGAACTCATCGCCATCCACCGGCCCGGCAACCGCCAGGCATATCGCCGCGAGCTCACCGCGTGCGATGCCCTGCTCCTGCAGGTACGCCTGGATCGCCTGCTCCAGGCTGGTGTAGTCAGCCGTCGGCAACACCCGCACGGCGTGCAGCTGGTTGTCGCGCCAAAGGGCAAAACGTGCGTTGGTGCCACCGATGTCGCCAACCAGCAACTCATTCACTTGAGATTCTCCAGGCCAGAGGTAAAGGCGCTGGCGCCCTGTTCCGCTGAACTGAACGCCATGCGCATGAAACCAAACAGTTCGCGTCCGCAGCCCAGGTCATTGCCCTGGGGTGCAGGCGGCAGATCGCGGCTGGCCAGCTCTTCGGCCGAGACCATCACCCGCAAGGTGCCTTCGACACCATCAACGCGCACCATATCACCATCGCGCACACGTGCCAGCGGGCCGCCGTCGAACGCTTCCGGGCAGACGTGGATCGCCGCCGGGATCTTGCCCGAGGCGCCAGACATACGCCCATCGGTGACCAGCGCGACCTTGAAGCCGCGGTCCTGCAGCACGCCGAGAAACGGCGTCATCTTGTGCAGCTCGGGCATGCCGTTGCAGCGCGGGCCCTGGAAGCGCATCACCGCGACGAAATCGCACTCCAGCTCACCGGCCTTGAACGCATCGGCCAATGCCTGCTGATCTTCGAACACTCGCGCCGGCGCTTCGACCACGCGGTGCTCGGGCGCCACGGCGGAGACTTTCATCACGCCGCGGCCGAGGTTGCCTTCCATCACCCGTAGGCCGCCCTCGCTGGAGAATGGCCGCGAAGCCGGGCGCAGGATGTTCTCGTCCAGGCTTTGCAACGGGCCTTCGCGCCAGACCAGCCGGCCATCTTCCAGGAACGGCTCCTGGGTGTAACGGCGCAGGCCATGCCCGGCCACGGTGTTGACGTCGTCGTGCAGCAGGCCGGCATCGAGCAGCTCGCGAATCAGGAACGACATGCCGCCGGCGGCCTGGAAGTGGTTGATGTCGGCTTTGCCATTGGGGTAGACGTTGGACAGGGTTGGCACGACCTCGGACAGGTCAGCCATGTCCTGCCAGGTCAACTGGATGCCGGCAGCCTGGGCAATCGCCGGGATGTGCAGGGTGTGGTTGGTCGAGCCGCCGGTGGCATGCAGGGCGACGATCGAGTTGACCAGGGCCTTTTCATCGACGATTTCGCCCAGCGGCATGAAGCTGCCGCTGGCTTTGGTCATGCGCGTGACCTGCTGCGCAGCTTCGGCGGTGAGGGCATCACGCAACGGCGTGTAAGGATTGACGAACGAGGCGCCGGGCAGGTGCAGGCCCATCACTTCCATCACCAGCTGGTTGGTGTTGGCGGTGCCGTAGAAGGTGCAGGTGCCGGGGCTATGGTAGGAGTTCATTTCCGACTCGAGCAGCTCTTCGCGGCTGGCCTTGCCTTCGGCATAGCGCTGGCGCACATCGGCCTTTTGCTTGTTGGAAATGCCCGACGGCATTGGTCCGCCAGGGACGAAGATGGTCGGCAGATGGCCGAAGCGCAACGCGCCCATCATCAGGCCAGGGACGATCTTGTCGCAGATGCCGAGCATCAAGGCGGCGTCGAACATGTTGTGCGACAGGGCAATGGCGGTGGACATCGCGATCACTTCGCGGCTGGCGATGGCCAGCTCCATGCCCGGCTCACCCTGGGTGACGCCATCGCACATGGCCGGCACACCGCCGGCAAACTGGCCGACCGAGCCGATCTCGCGCAGCGCCTGTTTGATCTGCTCGGGGAAATGCTGGTAAGGCTGATGCGCCGAAAGCATGTCGTTATAAGCCGAAACAATTGCCACGTTGGCGGCATTCATCATGCGCAGACTGTGTTTGTCTTCGCTACCGCAGCCGGCCACGCCGTGGGCGAAGTTGGCGCACTGCAGGCTGGCGCGCATCGGGCCGTCACTGGCCGCACCGCGAATCAGTTGCAGATAACGTTCACGGGTAGGACGGCTACGTTCGATCAGCCGTTGGGTGACCTCTAGGATGCGCGGGTGCATGTACTGAACTCCAGGCTGACGGTAAGGGTGATCTGAAGCGGGATTTCCCCTCCCCCCGATTGCGACCTAGGCTCAAGTGAAACCTGCCTGGTGCACCGTGGAAGCAGCTCGCCCGACCACTCGTTGTATGTTTACACAAAATACTGCCATCAAAAGGGCTTGTTTTCTATCCCATAACGCATAATCTTGTAATTCCAATAACAAAATCGTTTCAGTGAATGCGTGCTCCACGGCAACAGACCTTGTGCCACAGCCTTCACCCGACTGCCAGAGGTATTACCATGACCCTACGCATCGCCATCAACGGATTCGGCCGTATCGGGCGCAACGTCCTGCGCGCACTGTATACCCAAGGCTACCGGCAAGACCTGCAGGTCGTCGCCATCAACGATCTGGGCGACAGCGCGATGAACGCCCACCTGCTCAAGTACGACAGCGTCCACGGCATTTTCGATGCACAGGTCGAGGCCGATCATGAAAGCCTGACCGTCAACGGCGACCGCATCGCGGTCAGCGCCATCCGTAATCCGGCCGAGCTGCCGTGGAAGGCCGAAGCCATCGACGTCGTATTCGAATGCACCGGGCTGTTCACCGACCGCGCCAAGGCTGCAGCACATTTGAGCGCCGGCGCCGGCAAGGTAATCATTTCGGCGCCAGGCAAGGGCGTTGACGCCACCATCGTCTACGGGGTCAACCATGATGTGCTGCGTGCCTCGCACCAGATCATCTCCAGCGCCTCCTGCACCACCAACTGCCTGGCGCCGATTGCCCAGGTGCTGCACCGCGAGTTCGGCATCGAGCAGGGTTTGATGACTACCATTCACGCCTACACCAACGACCAGGTCCTGACCGACGTGTACCACAGCGACCCATACCGGGCGCGTTCAGCCACCCAGTCGATGATCCCGAGCAAGACCGGCGCCGCCGAAGCGGTCGGCCTGGTGCTGCCAGAACTGGCGGGCAAGCTGACCGGCATGGCCGTGCGCGTGCCGGTGATCAATGTGTCGCTGGTGGATCTGACCGTCAATCTCAAGCGCGAAGCCAGCGCCGAGCAGGTCAACCAGCTGTTCCTCGAAGCCAGCCGCCACTCGCGGGTACTGGGTTACAACGCCCTGCCGCTGGTGTCGTGCGACTTCAACCACAACCCGTTGTCGTCGATCTTCGATGCCAATCACACCCGCAGTAACGGTCGCATGCTCAAGGTGCTGGCCTGGTATGACAACGAGTGGGGCTTCTCCAACCGCATGCTCGACAACTGCCTGGCGCTGCACAACGCGCAGTAAGGTGGCTCGCCCAGCAGGCAGCGCAGACATTGCGCTGCCTGCTGGGGCCGGACATAAGCCTCGCAAGGGATCAGTTTTAACGCTTGACCAATATGGGTGATGATAAGCATTATCATTAACCTCCGTATCGGCCAGGTCGCCCCGTGAGTCAGTCACGCTTCAATATCGTCTTCCTAACCCAACGCCTCAGCCTGCTGCGCACGCTGCAAGGCATGGTGGGCAACCCCAGTACCGCTGAAGACCTGCTCCAGGAAACCTACCTGCGGGTAACCCGCGCCCTGGGCGAACGGCCGGTCGAACACCTCGAGCCGTTCGTGTTCCAGACTGCCCGCAACCTGGCCCTGGATCACCTGCGCGCCCGCCGCGTACAAGCGCGCACGCTGGTCGAGGATGTGCCCGAGCAGATCCTGCACAACGTCGCCGCCCCCACCAGCAGCAGCGAGGACGCCGCCCACGCCGAGCAGTTGCTCAAGCACCTAAGTGTCAGCCTTGGCCAACTGAGCACGCGCCAGCAGCGCATCTTCATCCTCAGCCGCCTGCACGGCGCCAGCTACCTGGAGATTGCCGAGCAGTTGCAGGTTTCGGCGAGCACCGTGCAAAAGGAACTGAAACTGATCATGGCCATCTGCATGGGTGTGGCCGAGCGGCTCAAGTAAGCCGACCGCTGGCCCGCCAGGATCGGTAAAGCGCTTGCCTTGGCCCGTTGCAGCCCCGATCATTCGGCAAAATCCCCCAAGCAAGGACCCTTCGTGACCGACAGCCCCAGCCCCCGCCCGACACCTGCCGGGCCCGATGCCCGCGCGCGTGCCATGGACGAGGCACTGGACTGGCTGCTGCGCCTGCAATGCGCCAGCGCAGCAGACACCGCAGCCTTCGAGGCCTGGCTGAGCGCTGCGCCGGAAAACGCCGAGGCCTATGTCGAGGCCGAAGCGGTTTGGAACGGTGTGCCCCTGCGTCAGGCCGCCGGCCAGATCCACCAGGCCCAGCGCAACGCTCCAGCCGCTCGCCTGCGCCGCCACTGGAAGCCACTGGCCAGCGCAGCCGTGCTGCTGGTCGGCCTGTTCACCTTCGGCAACCTGCCGGTGCGGCTGCAGGCCGATCACCTGACCGTGGTCGGCGAGCGCCAGCGGCTGCAGCTGGACGACGGCACCAAGGTCCTGCTCAACACCGACTCGGCGTTTGCCAGCGATGTGCGCGACGGCCAGCCAGTGGCCCGCCTGCTACAAGGCGAGGCGTACTTTCAGGTACGCCGTGCCGGTGAGCAGGCGCTTGAGGTGCAGGCCGGGCCGATACGTGCGCAGGTCCGCGACACCGACTTTGCCGTGCGCTACCTGGATGGCCAGGCGCAGGTCCGCGTGCAGCGCGGCGATGTCGACCTGCACGCCGCCAGTGATCAGCACATTCGCCTGCGCGCCGGCGACAGCATCAGCGTTGGCCCGCAGGGTTTTGGCCAGCCCAGCCGCCCTGATATGCGCCAGGATCTGGCCTGGGTCGAGGGCCGCCTGGTGTTCGAGAACTGCCCGCTGAGCGAAGTATTGGCCGAGGTGCGCCGTTACTATCCGGGCTGGATCATCAGCCGCAACGGCGCGCTCGAGCAGGTTGCCGTGACCGGTAACTACCGCCTCGACCAACCGCTGGAAACCTTGCGCGCGCTGGCCCAGATCACCTCAGCCAGGCTGCATGAATACCCGGCGCTGGTGATCCTCAACTGAATCGCTGACTGCCGCCTTGATTATTTTTACGCGATCGCTACCCACAACACGTCTCGTTATAGCCAATGCAACTGATTCTTGTTTTTAAACAGGAACAAGCATCACCTATAACAGTTCGCGCGTCTGGGAGCGTTTTCGATGTCCACAGCTCAACTCCGCCCGTCACCCCGCCGCCTGGGACAGCTGTCTCTGCTGACCTTGGCCCTGATCGCCAGTGGCACCGTCAGCCTGCCGGCCCTGGCCGCAGAGCCGGCCCAGGCCAACAGCCCGCGCATGGGCGATTACCGCTTCAGCATTAGCCAACAGCCACTGGTTGCGGCCATCAACGCCTTCAGCCAGGTTACCGGCTGGCAGGTCGGCTTCAGCGCCGAGGTCGCCGAGGGTATCTCATCGCCCGGCGTCCAGGGCTCGCTGCCAGCCGAGCCTGCGCTGCAGCGTTTGCTGCAAGGCACCGGGCTGAGCTACCGCAAGATCGGTAACGGCAACGTGGTGCTTGAACGCCAGTCGGCCAGCAGTGTGATTGCCCTGCAGCAACTGACCGTCAGCGCCACCCGCAGCGCCCAGGATGTCAGCCAGGTGCCGAGCACCGTCACTGTGCAGACCCGCGAGCAGCTGGATCGACAGAACGTCAACGATATCCAGCAATTGGTGCGTTACGAGCCGGGTGTTTCGGTTGGCGGCACCGGCCAGCGCAGCGGCCTCAACGGCTACAACATCCGCGGCATCGACGGTGAACGGATCCTGACCCAGATCGACGGAGTGTCGATCCCCGACAGTTTCTTCTACGGCCCCTATGCGCAGACCCAACGCAACTATGTCGACCCGGAAATCGTCAAGCGCGTAGAGATACTGCGCGGCCCGGCTTCGGTGCTGTACGGCAGCAACGCCATCGGTGGCGCGGTCAGCTACTTCACCCTCGACGCGGACGACATCATCAAACCGGGCAAGGACATCGGCGCACGCTTGAAGACCGGTTACAGCTCGGCTGACGAAAGCTGGCTGACCTCGGCCACAATCGCCGGCCGCCAGGGCGATGTCGATGGCCTGCTGCACTTGAGCCAGCGTAACGGCCATGAGACCCAGTCCTATGGCGAGCACAACGGCACCGGGCTCGATCGCACCGCGGCCAACCCTGAAGACGTGCGCACTACCAACGTGCTGGCCAAGGCCGGCTGGAACTACGCCGACGATGCGCGGCTGGGCTTTACCTACGAAACCTACAAGGATGATCGCGATCAGAACATCCTCAGCGCCGTAGGCGGGCCGTTCATACCAGGCTTTGGCGCGATGAATTCATACCGCGCGCGCCAGGGCAATGACACGGTCACTCGCGAGCGGTTTGGCATCAACCATGAATTCGGCCTCGACAGCCTGTTCGCCGACCGCGCCAAGTGGAGCCTGAACTACCAGATCGCCAAGACCGATCAGCGTACCGAAGAGCTGTATGTCGCCTCGGGTCGCCAGGTAGCACGTGACCGCAAGACCACTTACAAGGACCGCCAATGGGTATTCGACGGGCAGTTGGACAAGTCCTTCAGCATCGGCCAGACCGACCATCTGCTGACCTACGGCACCACCCTCAAGCATGAAGAAGTCACCGGTACGCGCAGCGGCAGCGGCACCTGCCTGAACGTCGGCGGCAGCTGCACAGCGGTAGGCCAGGACAGCGCCCGCGATGGCCAGGCGCTGGTCAGCGACTTCCCGGACCCGACCGTCGACACTTACAGTCTGTTCGCCCAGGACGAGATTCGCTGGAACAGCTGGACCTTCCTGCCTGGCGCGCGCTACGACTACACGCGCATGCGACCGGAGATGACCGACGCCTTCCTGCGTGGCATTCAGGGCACCGGCGTTGCTCCGACTGCGGTCGACGACTCGGACAAGAAGTGGCATCGCCTGTCGCCCAAGCTTGGCGTAACCTACGCCTTTGACGACAACTACACCTGGTACGGCCAGTACGCCGAAGGCTTCCGCACGCCGACGGCCAAGTCGATGTACGGGCGCTTCGACAACCCGATTGTGGGCTACCGGGTAGAGGGCAATCCGGGCCTGGAGCCGGAAAAAAGCAAGAGCTATGAAACCGGCCTGCGCGGCAACTTTGCCGCGGGTAACTTCGATGTCGCGGTGTTCTACAACAAGTACCGGGATTTCATCAACGAAGACGCCGTGCAGTCGGCCAACCTCGGCACCACCTTCCAGGCCAGCAACATCAAGCACGCCACCATCAAGGGCGCCGAGTTCAAAGGCCGCTTGAACCTCGATCACTTTGGCGCATCGCAGGGCCTGTATGGCCAGACCTCGATTGCCTATGCCCACGGTCGCAACGATGACAATGGCCAGCCGATCAACAGCGTCAACCCGCTGACCGGCGTGTTTGGTCTCGGTTATGACCAGGCCGACTATGGCGCCCTGCTCAGCTGGACTTTGGTCAAACGCAAGACCCGCGTCGACGACAGCGCCTTCTTCGCTCCGGACGGCGCCAGCACCCAGTTCCGCAGCCCGGGCTACGGCGTGCTCGACTTGAGCGGTTTCTACAAGGTCACCGACGACGTCACCGTCAACGCCGGCGTGTACAACCTGACCAACAAGAAGTACTGGCAGTGGGATTCGGTGCGTGGCTACGACGGCCAGGGCGAAGCGGCGGTGACCCAGCCAGCCAACCTCGACCGCCTGACCATGCCCGGGCGCAATTTTGCCGTGAACGTGATCTGGGATATCTGACCTGCGCATTACCTGCTTACGCGGCCCCCTGTAGCGGCCTTGCCGGGGCGCCGGACCGGTCGGAAAGGGCTGCGTAGCGGCCCCAGGATTTGTGCAGCACCGCAGAATTGCTGGGCCCGCTTTGCGGGCCTTTCGCGACACGAGGCCGCTCCTACATCGACCTGCGCTGCCAGGATTATTGAGCATGAATTTTTACTGTGTTCAGCCCGCTTGTTCGTCTCGTAACTAGACCGCCCATTTTCCAAGGACCCACCATGACCAACGCTGCCAACGCCGAGCGCCCGCAGCTGCGCTCGCAACGCCTGAATCAGGCGACCAACGCTCCACACACCGAGCTCGACGCACTGGTCAAAGCCCACGCGCCGTTTGCCAACCGTGACAACTTTGCCCGCTTCGTGGTTGCCCAGTACCTGTTTCAGTCCGAGCTGCAGGGGCTGTACAACGATCCGCAGCTGACCCTCATCGTGCCCGACCTGGCCGCCCGCTGCCGCGCCGATCAGGCTCGCATGGACCTCGTCGACCTCAATACCGAAGTGCCGGCACCCGTGGCTGGCGCGTTGCAGGCGCCGAGCCTGGGCGAGGCACTAGGCTGGATCTTCGTCTCCGAAGGATCCAAACTGGGCGCCGCTTTTTTGATCAAGCGTGCAGTGGCACTGGAGCTGTCCGACAGCTTTGGCGCACGTCACCTGGGTGAGCCGGCCGGTGGCCGCGCCGAAGGCTGGAAACAGTTCACGCGCATCCTCGATGGCCTGGAGCTGTCCGCTGAAGAAGACGCAGCCGCCGAGCGTGCTGCAGTCGCCGCCTTCGAGCGCTTCACCGAGTTGCTCAAGCATGCCTACGCGGCAGAAGTCGCGCCGGCCTGATACGCTTTAGCCGGTCACCGCGGTGGTGACCGGCCGTTTTTGCAGTGAGACCATGACCCAACTTGCCCGCTCGAAACTGACCCGCCTGCTGTACGCGATCCTGGCTTATGTGAGCCTGGGTATCGGCTTGGTGGCGATTGTCATTCCGGGCCTGCCGACCACCGAGTTCATTCTGCTTGCAGCCTGGGCCGCGACGCGCAGCTCGCCGCGCCTGAGCGCCTGGCTGGAGAACCATCGGCTGTTCGGGCCGATCCTGCACAACTGGCGCAACGGCCGGGTGATCCAGCGCCGGGCGAAAATCAGCGCCACCGTGAGCATGCTGATTTGCGCCTGCCTGATGCTGACCTTTCTAGAGCACCGTTGGCCGGTGTTTCTGGCCATCGCCGGCATGAGCCTGGGCAACCTGTGGATATGGTCACGCCCGGAGCGCGTTCAGCCCGCAGCCTCCAACTGCAATGCCGGCTGAGCTAGAGCGTCAACAACCCCGCGTACAGCGCATACGCGGCCACGCCTGCACCTGCCAGCACCGCAGCGAAAATCAGCTTTTCCCAGCCGGTGAAGAGCGCCTGGCCCTGCTCGTGCTTGGCCCTTGCAAACAGAATCACCCCTGGCGCATACAGCAACGCCGACAGCAGCAGGTACTTGAGCCCGCCGGCGTACAACAGCCAGATCGCGTAGACCAGCGCCAGGCCGGCCACCATCAGGTCCTTGCGGCGCAGCCCGGCTTGCTCGGCATAGCCTTCACCGCGCAGCGCCAGCAGCACAGCATAGGCCGCCGACCACAGGTACGGCACCAGAATCATCGACGACGCCAGATAGATCAGACTGGTGTAGGTACCTGCCGAAAACAGCGTGATCAGCAAAAAGCCCTGGATCATGCAGTTGGTCAGCCACAGCGCGTTGGCCGGCACGTGATTGGCGTTCTCGACGGTGAGAAAACGCGGCATGGTCTTGTCCTTGGCCGTGGCGTAGAGGATCTCTGCACACAACAGCGCCCACGACAGCAGCGCGCCCAGCAGTGACACCGCCAGGCCCAGGCTGATCAGCAGCGCGCCCCATGGGCCGACGATATGCTCCAGCACCGCTGCCAGCGAGGGGTTCTGCAACCCCGCCAGCTGCGGCTGGGTCATCACCCCAAGCGACAGCACGTTGACCAGCACCAGCAAGGCGAGCACGCCGAGAAAGCCGATCACAGTCGCCTTGCCCACGTCTGAACGGCGCTGGGCCCGCGCCGAGTACACGCTCGCGCCCTCGATGCCGATAAACACGAACACGGTCACCAGCATCATGTTGCGGACCTGCTCCATTACGCTGCCGAACTGCGGGTTGCTAGCGCCCCAGAGGTCGCGGGTGAAGACTTCGGCACGAAACGCCACGGCGGCAATCACGATGAAAATCAGCAGTGGCACTACCTTGGCCACGGTAGTGATCAGGTTGATGAACGCGGCTTCCTTGATCCCACGCAGCACCACAAAGTGCACGCACCAGAGCAACACCGAGGCGCAGCCGATCGCCACCGGCGTATTGCCCTCGCCGAACATTGGAAAATAAAACCCCAGGGTGCTGAACAGCAGTACGAAGTAGCCGACGTTGCCCAGCCAGGCGCTGATCCAGTAGCCCCACGCCGAAGAGAAACCCATGTAGTCGCCAAAGCCGGCCTTGGCGTAGGCATACACCCCCGAGTCGAGTTCGGGTTTGCGGTTGGCCAGGGTCTGGAACACGAACGCCAGCGCCAGCATGCCTACGGCGGTGATGCCCCAGCCGATCAACACAGCGCCGGCGTCGGCGCGGGCGGCCATGTTCTGCGGCAGCGAAAAGATCCCGCCACCAATCATCGAACCCACTACCAGCGCAATCAATGCACCGAGTCGCAGTTTATTTCCAGGCTCGCTCATTGGGCGCCCACCGTTGGTTGATGTCATCTGCACGCAACAATTTTGAGTCCATATAAATAGCGCTGCATATGCGCTGTCGCCATTAAACGCTATAGCACTAATAGCAACACTGTCTATAGGCGATCCTGTGCGCCAATGGGAGGCTGCCGGGCAACTATAGCCTGCTGCAGTAATAATTTTTATTTACGCTGAAAATTTGCCTATCCGGTAAAAGCGGCTAGTTTGAAACATCGCAGGCAGAACAGAGTGTTTACTCTACATTGACATGGAGTTGCCGGTGCAAAGGCCTGCAGCAGAGCGGTCGGCACACTCCAGGAGACACGTTGGGCCTTGGCCTTACGTTGCCATGAACTGATCTACATCAGCGAATGCCGGCGGCGTCAGGTTTACCATGACGTCAACTTTCTCCTGGTACGGAGTCGTTAAATGTCTGATTCTCCCGAAAAACTTAAACTCGGCGCACTGGTCGCACTTGTGGTCGGCTCGATGATTGGTGGCGGGATATTTTCCCTCCCGCAAAACATGGCCGCCAGTGCCGGTGTTGGCGCGGTATTGATTGGCTGGGCAATTACCGCAGTGGGCATGTTGACCCTGGCGTTCGTATTCCAGACCCTGGCCAATCGCAAGCCCGATCTGGACGGTGGGGTATATGCCTACGCCAAGGCTGGATTTGGTGACTACATGGGCTTTTCCTCAGCCTGGGGTTACTGGATCAGTGCCTGGCTGGGCAACGTCGGTTACTTCGTGCTGTTGTTCAGCACGCTCGGTTATTTCTTCCCGGTATTTGGCGAAGGCAACACGCCGGCGGCGGTGATCGGCGCCTCGATCCTGCTCTGGGCCGTGCATTTTCTGGTGCTGCGCGGGATCAAGGAAGCCGCCTTCATCAACCTGGTGACGACCATCGCCAAGGTGGTGCCGCTGGCCTTGTTCGCGCTGATCTGCCTGTTCGCGTTCAAGCTCGACGTGATCACCGCCGACATCTGGGCGGTCGGCTCGCCGGACCTGGGCAGCGTGATGAACCAGGTGCGCAACATGATGCTGGTCACCGTGTGGGTGTTCATCGGCATCGAGGGCGCGAGCATCTTCTCCTCGCGTGCAGAAAAACGCGCCGACGTCGGCAAGGCCACGGTAATCGGCTTTATCACCGTGCTGCTGTTCCTGGTGCTGATCAACGTGCTGTCGATGGGCGTGATGACCCAACCGGAACTGGCCAAGCTGCAGAACCCGTCGATGGCGGCAGTGCTTGAGCATGTGGTCGGCCACTGGGGCGCGGTGCTGATCAGCGTCGGCCTGATCATCTCGCTGCTCGGGGCGTTGCTGTCGTGGGTGCTGCTGTGCGCCGAGATCATGTTCGCGGCGGCCAAGGACCACACCATGCCGGAGTTTCTCCGCCGCGAAAACGCCAACCATGTCCCGACCAACGCCCTTTGGCTGACCAACGCGATGGTGCAGGTGTTCCTGATCATCACCCTGTTCTCGGCCAGCACCTACCTGTCGCTGATCTACCTCGCCACCTCGATGATCCTGG
This sequence comes from Pseudomonas shirazensis, assembly GCF_014268785.2. GTDB lineage: Bacteria > Pseudomonadota > Gammaproteobacteria > Pseudomonadales > Pseudomonadaceae > Aquipseudomonas > Aquipseudomonas shirazensis. The sequence continues at coordinate 233,887 of NZ_JABWRD020000002.1, forward strand.
TGCCCTACCTATGGTCGGCGGCCTACGGCTTTCTCATGGCGCTGCGCGGCGAAACCTACGAACAAGCACCCGGTGAGCGGCGCAAGGACCTGTTGATCGGCGCCATCGCCCTGATCTACGCGATCTGGCTGCTGTATGCCGGTGGCATGAAGTACCTGCTGCTGTCGGCGCTGCTGTATGCGCCTGGGGCGATCCTGTTCGCCAAGGCCAAGCGTGAACTGGGGCAACCGATCTTCACCAGCATGGAGAAGCTGATCTTCGCCGCGGTAGTCGTCGGCGCGCTGGTGGCGGCCTACGGCCTGTATGACGGTTTCCTGACCCTTTAATCACCGAATCTGCATTATGGAGGCAATCACCATGTCCACCGAAAACCTCAAGTACGGCGTCCATTCCGAAGCCGGCAAACTGCGCAAAGTGATGGTCTGCTCACCAGGCCTGGCGCATCAGCGGCTGACTCCAAGCAACTGCGACGAGCTGCTGTTTGACGATGTTATCTGGGTCAACCAGGCCAAGCGCGACCACTTCGACTTTGTCACCAAGATGCGCGAGCGCGGCATCGAAGTGCTGGAAATGCACAACCTGCTTACCGAGACCGTGCAAATCCCCGAAGCCCTGAAGTGGATCCTCGACCGCAAGATCACCGCCGACACCGTCGGCCTGGGCCTGACCAACGAAGTGCGCAGCTGGCTCGAAGGCATGGAGCCGCGCCGTCTGGCCGAGTTTCTGATTGGCGGCGTGGCCGGCGAAGACCTGCCCGAAAGCGAAGGCGCCAGCGTGATCAAGATGTACCGCGACTACCTCGGTCACTCCAGCTTCCTCCTCGACCCGCTGCCCAACACCCAGTTCACCCGCGACACCACCTGCTGGATCTACGGCGGCGTCACGCTGAACCCGATGTATTGGCCAGCGCGCCGTCAGGAAACCCTGCTGACCACCGCCATCTACAAGTTCCACCCACAGTTCACCAGCGCCGACTTCGAAATCTGGTACGGCGACCCTGACCAGGACCATGGCAAGTCCACCCTGGAAGGCGGCGACGTCATGCCGATCGGCAACGGCGTGGTCTTGATCGGCATGGGTGAGCGCACTTCGCGCCAGGCCATCGGCCAACTGGCGCAGTCGCTGTTCGCCAAGGGCGCGGTAGAAAAAGTAGTGGTCGCCGGCCTGCCCAAATCTCGCGCGGCGATGCACCTGGACACCGTGTTCAGCTTCTGCGACCGCGACCTGGTCACGGTCTTCCCGGAAGTAGTCAAAGAGATTGTGCCGTTCGTGATCCGTCAGGACAGCAGCAAGCCGTATGGCCTGGACGTGCGCCGCGAGCACAAGAGCTTCATCGAAGTGGTCGCCGAGTCGCTCAATCTGAAAGAGCTGCGCGTGGTGGAAACCGGCGGCAACGCCTTTGCCGCCGAGCGCGAGCAGTGGGATGACGGCAACAACGTGGTCGCGCTCGAGCCTGGTGTGGTCATCGGCTACGACCGCAATACCTATACCAATACCCTGCTGCGCAAGGCTGGAGTGGAGGTCATCACCATCAGTGCCGGCGAACTCGGCCGTGGCCGTGGCGGCGGCCACTGCATGACCTGCCCGATCATCCGCGACCCTATCGATTACTGAAATAGCCAGCACCCCGGCCGCGCTCACCAGGCGCCGGCCGGGTACCTCACCGAATCCAAGGAGAACTGTCATGGCGTTCAACATCCACAACCGCAACCTGCTCAGCCTGGAACATCACACCACGCGCGAGCTGCGCTACCTGCTCGACCTGTCCCGCGACCTCAAGCGCGCCAAGTACACCGGCACCGAGCAGCAGCACCTGAAGGGCAACAACATTGCCCTGATCTTCGAAAAGACCTCGACCCGCACCCGCTGCGCGTTCGAAGTGGCCGCCTACGACCAAGGCGCCAATGTCACCTACATCGACCCCAATTCGTCGCAGATCGGCCACAAGGAAAGCATGAAGGACACCGCACGGGTGCTCGGGCGCATGTACGACGCCATCGAGTACCGCGGTTTCAAGCAGGAGATCGTCGAAGAGCTGGCCAAGTTTGCCGGGGTACCGGTGTTCAACGGCCTGACCGATGAATACCACCCTACCCAGATGATCGCCGACGTGCTGACCATGCGCGAAAACAGCGACAAGCCGATCCACGACATCAGCTACGCCTACCTGGGCGACGCCCGCAACAACATGGGCAACTCGCTGCTGCTGATCGGCGCCAAGCTCGGCATGGACGTGCGCATTGCCGCGCCCAAGGCGCTGTGGCCGCACGATGATCTGGTCGAACGCTGCCACAAATACGCCGAAGAAAGCGGCGCGCGCATCACCCTCACCGAAGACCCGAAAGCGGCGGTAAAAGGCGTCGATTTCGTCCATACCGACGTTTGGGTATCGATGGGCGAGCCAGTCGAAGCCTGGGGCGAACGCATTCAGCAACTGCTGCCGTACCAGGTCAACGCCGAGCTGATGAAGGCCACCGGCAACCCGCGGGCCAAGTTCATGCACTGCCTGCCGGCGTTCCACAACTCCGACACTAAAGTCGGCAAGCAGATCGCCGAGCAGTACCCGCACCTGGCCAACGGTATCGAAGTGACCGACGACGTATTCGAGTCGCCGGCCTGCATTGCCTTCGAGCAGGCGGAAAACCGCATGCACACGATCAAGGCGATCCTGGTCTCGACCCTGGCTGATCTCTGACCGACCCGCTGGGCTGGCGTGGCCGTTGCGAGGTGAATTGCTGCTTTTCCACGTTCACCCGCAGCGGCCAAGCCGTCTGCTCCTCTCTGCCAAAGGACACTTGACCATGCGTATCGTTGTTGCACTGGGCGGCAACGCCCTGCTCCGCCGAGGCGAGCCTCTGACCGCTGACAATCAGCGAAGCAACATCCGCACCGCCACCGAACAGATCGCCAAGATCCACCCCGGCAATGAACTGGTCATCGCCCACGGCAACGGCCCACAGGTCGGTTTGCTGTCGCTGCAGGCCCAGGCCTACAAGCCGGACGAAGCCTACCCGCTGGACGTGCTTGGCGCTGAAACCGAAGGCATGATCGGCTACATGATCGAACAGGAGCTGGGCAACCTGCTCGACTTCGAAGTGCCGTTCGCCACCCTGCTCACCCAGGTCGAAGTCGACGCCAACGACCCGGCCTTCAAGGACCCGACCAAGTTCATCGGCCCGGTCTACAGCAAGGAGGACGCCGAGCGTCTGGCCAAGGACAAGGGATGGGTGGTCAAGCCTGACGGCGACAAATTCCGCCGGGTAGTCGCCAGCCCGAAACCCAAGCGCATCTTCGAAATCCGTCCGATCAAATGGTTGCTGGAAAAACGCAGCATCGTGATCTGCGCCGGTGGCGGCGGCATCCCCACCATGTACGATGACAACCGCAAGCTCAAAGGCATCGAAGCGGTGATAGACAAGGACCTGTGTTCGGCCCTGCTGGCTGAACAGCTGGACGCTGACCTGCTGGTCATCGCCACCGACGTCAACGCCGCGTATGTCGACTTCAACAAGCCCACGCAGAAGGCGATTGCCCAGGCTCACCCGGATGAACTGGAGCGGCTTGGCTTTGCCGCAGGCTCGATGGGACCCAAGGTGCAGGCTGCCTGCGACTTCGCCCGCAACACCGGCAAGGTCGCGGTGATTGGTTCGCTGGCCGACATCGAAGAGATCGTCAAAGGCAGTGCCGGCACCCGAGTGTCCACCGCCAAGCCTGGAATAAGCTACCGTTGATTGCAGTTGGCGGGTGCCGGTCGCCCGCCGTTTTCACACCTTTGCGAGGAGCTATCATGGCCAAGTTCGAGCCAGGTCACGTGCATATCGAGCGCATGGCGCTGCACAACCAGGATCACAGCTACGACCTCAACATCAACTACGAAGTGGCCACGGACCCCAAGGACGGCGCCGGCATCCAGTTTCATATGCACGGCAGCATCGAAGGCAAGCCGGTCGAGGAGACGTTCTTTCTGGCCAAGGATCAGGTCCTGCCGAGCTTTCTCAGCATCGCCACGCGCAAGGCCCAGAGCTACATGCCGCAGCCGAAAAAATTCGAGAGCATGGGCTCGTCGCACAAAATCTATGACCTGATGTTTGAAGACATCCGCCAGAAGCTTGCGGTCAAATCCGGCGACTGCGTCAAGCCTGAGCACCTGGAATAGCCTTTACGGCGACAGTACCGCCGGCAGTTTTGTTGATGCACAAGGCTTGAAGCCTGAGGCGGGCGCGGCATACTGAGCGCCTCTGCGGCCACAGCCTTGTACGCTCCCCATGCGCATTCACGTCAGCTTCATCGACCGCGTCGGCATCACCCAGGAAGTCCTGGCCCTGCTCGGTGCCCGCCATCTCAACCTGGACGCCGTGGAGATGGTCCCGCCCAACGTCTACATCGACGCCCCGACTCTCAGCCCGGCCGTGCTCGAAGAACTGCACGATGCCCTGCTGGAAGTGCACGGCGTGCAATCGGTGGAAGTGGTCGACATCCTCCCCGGCCAGCGCCGCCACCTGCAGCTGGATGCCTTGCTGGCAGCCATGAGCGACCCGGTGCTGGCCGTCGACAGCGCCGGCAAGGTGTTGCTGGCCAACCCGGCGCTGATCGCCCTGTGCGGGCGCGAGTCGGCCGGGCGTTCGGTTGGCGAGCTGTTCAAGGACCCGGCCCTGCTGCAGGCGCTGCTGGACAACAACTTCCACCTGCCGATGCGCGAGATGCAGTTCGACGGCCACAGCCTGCTCCTGGATGCCACACCGATCACCCATGCCGGTGGCCTGCTGACGCTGTACCCGCCCAAGCGTATGGGTGAGCGCTTGTCGGCGCTGCACCATGATCACGCCGAAGGCTTCGATGCGCTGCTCGGCGACTCGCCGGCCATTCGCACCCTCAAGGCCCGTGCCCTGCGCGTAGCGGCGCTGGATGCGCCGTTACTGGTGCATGGCGAAACCGGCACCGGCAAAGAGCTGGTGGCCCGCGCCAGCCACGCCCTGAGCAGCCGTCAGGGCGCGCCCTTTCTGGCTCTCAACTGCGCCGCGCTGCCCGAGAGCCTGGCCGAGAGCGAACTGTTCGGCTATGCCCCGGGCGCGTTTACCGGCGCGCAGCGCGGTGGCAAGCCGGGGCTGATGGAGCTGGCCAACCAGGGTACGGTGTTTCTCGACGAGATCGGCGAAATGTCGCCGTACCTGCAGGCCAAGCTGCTGCGTTTTCTCAACGACGGCAGTTTTCGCCGGGTCGGTGGCGATCGCGAGGTCAAGGTCGATGTACGCATCATCAGCGCCACCCACCGTGACCTCGAACGCATGGTCAGCGAGGGCAGCTTTCGCGAGGACCTGTTCTACCGCCTCAACGTGCTCAACCTGCAAGTGCCGCCGCTGCGCGAGCGCGGCCAGGATATTCTGCTGCTGGCGCACTATTTCATGCAGCAGGCCTGCACGCAGATCCAGCGCCCGACCTGCCAGCTCGCCCCAGGCACCCATGCAGCGTTGCTGGCCAACCCGTGGCCGGGCAACGTGCGCCAATTACAGAACGTGATCTTCCGCGCTGCGGCCATCTGCGACAGCGACCTGGTCGACATTGGCGACCTGGACATCGCCGGCACCGCGGTGCGCCGCGGCCAGGACACCGAGGTAGCCAGCCTTGAGCAGGCAGTCGGCGATTTCGAGCGTGAACTGTTGCAGCGCCTGTACCCCAGCTATCCCTCGACCAGGCAGCTCGCGGCACGCCTGAACACCTCGCACACCGCGATTGCCCAGCGCCTGCGCAAGTACGGGATTCCAGGCAAACCCTAGCGTTCGACCACTGGTCGCGTTGATCGCGCATGCACTCCAACTCCCGCGGATGGGCTCCTTCCAATATCAGGAGTCTTCAATCTCAACAGGAGTACTGACCATGCGCGATTACCCGACCCCGCCGTTCCCGACACAACCGCAGGCCGTCCCCGGCGAGCAACAGAAGATGCAACCGGCCCCTGATAGCGGTGAGCACAGCTACAAAGGCAGTGGCCGCCTGCAGGGCAAGATCGCCCTGATTACAGGCGGCGACAGCGGCATCGGCCGCGCCGTGGCGATTGCCTATGCCCGTGAAGGCGCCGACGTTGCCATCGCTTATCTGAATGAACACGAAGACGCCCAGGAAACTGCCCGCTGGGTCGAACAGGCTGGCCGCCAGTGCCTGCTGCTGCCAGGCGATCTGGCGCACAAGGCGGTGTGCTACGAAATTGTCGACAAGACGGTGGAGAAGTTTGGCCGCATCGACATCCTGATCAACAATGCCGCGTTCCAGATGTCCCACGAAAACCTTGAAGACATCACCGATGACGAGTGGGTGATGACCTTCGACGTGAACATCACGGCCATGTTCCGCATCTGCCAGCGCGCGCTGCCGTCGATGGCCAAGGGCAGTTCGATCATCAATACCAGTTCGATCAATTCCGACTCACCCAAGCCTACCCTGCTGCCCTACGCCACCACCAAAGGCGCGATCGCCAACTTCACCGCAGGCCTGGCGCAGATGCTGGGCAGCAAGGGCATTCGCGTAAACAGCGTCGCACCTGGCCCGATCTGGACACCATTGATCCCGGCGACCATGCCGCTCGAACAGGTCAGCGAATTCGGTACGCAAACGCCGATGGGCCGCCCTGGCCAGCCGGTCGAAGTCGCCCCGATCTATGTGCTGCTGGGCTCGGATGAGGCCAGCTACATTTCCGGTTCGCGCTATGGCGTGACCGGCGGTAAGCCCATCCTGTAAACCCCGCAAAAAAAGCGGCGCGCATCCCGAGAGATGCGCGCCGCTTTTTCATTTTTATTTGCGCTGCTGGTCTTCCTGGCGTGCTGTTTTCTGCGCGGTCGAGTCATGCTCAGTGCCCGTCGAGCCGTCTGGCCGGCGTGCATCGTTGTCGCGCTCGGCCTCTCCTGCGGGCTTGCTCGGTGTTTGTTGCTGGTGTTGTTTATCGGCGGGGTTGCGCATACTTTTTTCTCCTAGCCTTTGCTGTGGTCGGGTGATGAGGGGCCCGTGCCGCGCTTGATCCCACGTGGCCCGGCAATGCCCCAAATAGCCAGGCCAATTACCGGCAGGACGACCAGCAGCAACGCCCACATGATCTTGGTGGCGTCAGCCTTGTCACTGCGAAACACACTGACGATGGCCCACAGGTCAAGCAGCAGGATGATTGCCGCTACGGCAATCCAGAAGTACGTGAGTAGGTCAGCGGACATAAGCTTCGACTCCCGTTGCAATGGATTGAGTGATTGCGCTCAGCGCGTTGTTCATCAGTGGACGGTTTGCCCTACCGCGACGTCTGCGGTTGGCAACGCCTGACTGCGCGGCATGTCATTGGGCAGCAAACTGCCCACGCCGAACACAGTCCTCAGGCTTAGGTCAGGCTTTGTCAGACGCTGGGCGATACCGCAGCACAGCGTCACCTACCTATTGGGAGAAAATCGGTTAAAGATCGTGCCCGTATTTTTATCAAAGCAAGACGAATGGTCAGGTAATGAAAGTTCAAAAATTGAATTCAACTAACGCTGCACTAATCGTTAGCGCGCCGATTACCCGGTGCCGTTATGAGCGCGCCAACCTAACCAGACTGTAATGGCCAACTCACCCTCGCGTTAACTTCGCCTGGTTAATCTGCATGCGAGAGAAACCGCCGTTCCCGGCAGGTTGACGATAGCGAGGTTAATTATGAAACTGCTGAAGTGCATGGCCATGGCCAGTTTGCTGATTGGAATGGCCGGCACCGCATATGCTGAAGGCGGGCATGAGCGCGTCAAGCAATTCAATCAGGATTTTCGTACTGAGCAGGCACGACTGTGGGACAGCAAGTCGTTGCGCCAGGATGACAAAGAGCAAGTTGCGCAACAGCCGAAACAGCCGCGCATTGAAAGTAAGTAGTGATACAAATAACGGGGCCGCTGCGCGGCCCCGCTCTATTCAATCTTCAATAAAAAACCCACAATATGCATTGTGGGTTTTTTGTTGTAGGTAACTACCTCAAGTCTTCTCTGCCTCATCATCACGCCGATGCACCCAGTGATACAGCGCCGGCAACACCAGCAGCGTCAACGCCGTAGACGACAGAATCCCGCCAATCACCACGGTCGCCAACGGCCGTTGCACCTCAGCGCCGGTGCCGGTGGCCAAGGCCATCGGGATGAAGCCGAGCGACGCCACCAGCGCCGTCATCAACACCGGTCGCAACCGGGTCAGCGCACCTTCATCCACGGCCAGCCTGACACTGCAACCCTCCTCGCGCAGCCCACGGATGAACGCGATCATCACCAGCCCGTTGAGCACCGCGACCCCGGACAAGGCAATAAAGCCCACCCCAGCCGAGATCGACAGCGGGATATCACGCAGCCACAGTGCCACCACCCCGCCGGTCAGGGCAAAGGGAATCCCGGTGAACACCAGCAAGCCGTCCTTGAGGTTGTTGAACATCAAGAACAGCAAGGTCATGACCAACAGCAAAGCCACCGGCACCACGATCTGCAGCCGCTTGGCCGCCGACTGCAACTGCTCGAACTGGCCGCCCCAGCTGGTCCAGTAACCTGCCGGGATGGCGACCGTGCTGGCCAGGGTCTCGCTGGCCTGCGCAACGAACGAGCCAAGGTCACGCCCGCGCACGTTGGCGCTGACCACCACCAGGCGCTTGCCGTTCTCGCGGCTGATCTGGTTGGGCCCCAACTGCAGGTCCAGGCTGGCCACCTGCGACAAGGCGATGAAGCCAATCTGCTGGGCCCCGCTGGCGGCGCTTGCCGGCACCGGGATCAACAGGCTGGACAGCCCGGCAACGTCGGTGCGCAAGGTCTCCGAGAGGCGCACCACCATGTCGAAACGGCGGTCGCCTTCATACAAGGTGCCAGCCTCACGGCCACCTACCGCGATGGCGATGGCATCCTGCACAGCGCCCATGCTCAGGCCATAACGTGCGGCCTTGTCACGGTCGATATTGATGGTCAGTACCGGCAAGCCGGTGGTCTGTTCGACCTTGACCTCGGACGCACCTGGCACGCCCTGCAACGCCGTGGCGATCTTGGCCGCAGTGCGGTTGAGCACATCCATGTCATCGCCGAAAACCTTGACCGCAACATCACTGCGAACACCGGAGATCAGCTCGTTGAAACGCAACTGAATCGGCTGCGATAGCTCATAGTTGCTGCCCGGCACGCTGGCGGCTGCCTTCTGCACCTGGGCGATCAATGCCTCCCGCGACAGGCTCGGGTCGGGCCACTGACTCTGCGGCTTGAGCATGATGTAGGCATCGGAGATGTTCGGTGGCATCGGGTCGGAGGCGATTTCGGCGGTGCCGGTACGGGCAAATATCCGTTCCACCTCTGGGACCTGCTCGATGATGGCTTTTTCCAGACGCTGCTGCATGTCGACCGACTGGGTCAGGCTGGTGCCCGGCACCCGCAACGCCTGCAAGGCCAGATCGCCCTCGCTCAGGCTGGGGATGAACTCGCTGCCCATGCGCGTCGCCAGCACGCCGCTGAGCAGTACCAAGATGAATGCCCCGGCGAAGGCAAACCGGCGATGCTCCAGCACCCAGCGCAGCACCGGCTGGTAGCCCTGGCGCGCGGTGCGCATGACCACGCCTTCCTCTTCCTTGACCTTGCCGGTGACGAACATGGCAATTGCGGCAGGCACGAACGTCACCGACAGGATCATCGCGCCGAGCAGCGCCAGCACCACGGTGAACGCCATCGGGTGGAACATCTTGCCCTCGACCCCGGTGAGGGCAAAGATCGGCAGGTACACCACCATGATGATCAACTGACCGAAGATCAACGGCCGGCGCGCCTCGCGGGCCGCCGCGAACACCTCATGGAAACGCTCGGTCTTGCTCAGCATGCGCCCGTGCTTGTGCTGGGCATGGGCCAGACGCCGGATGGCGTTTTCCACGATCACCACCGCGCCGTCGACAATGATGCCGAAGTCCAGCGCGCCCAGGCTCATCAGGTTGGCGCTGACCTTGTTGTTGAACATGCCGGTGAAGGTGAACAGCATCGACAGCGGGATCACCATCGCCGTGATCAACGCCGCGCGGATATTGCCGAGGAACAGGAACAGAATCACGATGACCAGAATCGCCCCTTCGATCAGGTTCTTCTTGACCGTGGCAATGGCTTTTTCGACCAGATTGGTGCGGTCATAGACGGTGACCGCCACCACGCCCTTGGGCAGCGTGCGGTTGATCTCGGCGAGCTTGCTGGCAACCGCTTGCGACACACTGCGGCTGTTCTCGTTGATCAGCATGAACACGGTGCCGAGCACCACCTCACGGCCGTTCTCGGTGGCAGCGCCGGAGCGCAGCTCCTTGCCGATGCTGACTTCGGCGACATTGCTGACGCGGATCGGTGCGCCGCCAACGCTGCTGATGACGATGTTGGCGATGTCATCGACAGTGCCCACCTGGCCAGGTGCGCGGATCAGCAATTGCTCGCCACTGCGCTCGATGTAGCCGGCGCCAACGTTGCCGTTGTTGCTTTCCAGGGCAGTCAGCAAATCATTCAAGGTCAGCTTGTAGGCAGCCAGGCGCTTGGGATCGGGCGCAATCTGGTACTGCTTGGCGTAGCCGCCAATGGTGTTGATTTCGGCAACCCCGGGCACGTTGCGCAACTGCGGCTTGATGATCCAGTCCTGGATCACCCGCAGGTCGGTCGGGGTGTAGGGCGTACCGTCTTCCTTCAGCGCGCCAGGCTCGGTCTCGACGGTCCACAGGAAAATCTCGCCGAGCCCGGTCGATACCGGGCCCATGATCGCCTCGACGCCTTGCGGCAATTGCGCCTTGGCCACCTGCAGACGCTCGTTGACCAACTGCCTGGCGAAGAAGATGTCGGTGCCGTCCTTGAAAATCACCGTGACCTGCGACAGGCCCGAGCGCGACAGCGAGCGGGTCTGCAGCAGCCCCGGCAGGCCGGCCATGGCCGTTTCCACGGCAAAGGTGATGCGCTGTTCGGTTTCCAGCGGTGAATAACCTGGCGCGGCAGTGTTGATCTGGACCTGGACGTTGGTGATGTCCGGGACCGCATCGATGGGCAGTTTCTGGTAGCTGTAGACCCCGACCGCAGCCATGATCAGCACTGCGATCATGACCACGATGCGCTGCTCGATGGCGAATCTGATAAGACGTTCAAACATGGGCAATCTTCCTTTCGCGGCGCATCAGTGGCTGTGCTCGGCAGTGGCCTTGCCCAGCTCCGACTTGAGCGTGAAACTGCCACTGGCAGCGACCTGGACACCGGCTTGCAGGCCCGTGGTTATCTCCACGTAACCGCCGTCACGCCGACCAAGGCTGACCGGGTGCGCCTCGAAGCCGTCGACGCTGCGCACGAATACCGCAGGCTGTGCTTCGAGGGTTTGTACAGCCGACTCGGGCACGGCCACGGCGACCTGGGCCGACTGCGCCGTCACCGCGATATTTACGAACAGGCCTGGGCGCCAGGCCCCCTCGGGATTGGTCAGGGTGACGCGCACGGTTGCCGCGCGGTTCTGCTCACCGAGCAGGCTGCCGACATAGCCGACCTTGCCGTCGACTTCGGCATTCATGTCTGGCGAGGACACTTTGACCGCGCGGCCGGTGGTGACCTTGTTCAAGTCACTGGGCGGCACCGCAAACGTCGCCCAGACCTGGCTGAGGTCCGACAGAATGAACGCGTTGGTGGCCTCGCTGACCACTTCGCCGACGCTCAGGTGCTTCTCCACCACTACTGCATCGAACGGTGCTCGCAGTTCGTAGCGGTTGCCGCCGGCGGCCCCGATGGCAGAGCCGATTGCGGCGATTTTCTGGCGGGCATTGGCCTGGGCAATCTCAGCCTCTTGCAGGGCCTGGCGGGCCTGCAGGTAGTCCTGCTCGGCAGAAATCTTGTCCTGCCACAACTGTTGTTCGCGGGTGAAGGTCAGCCGGGCCAGCTCGAGCCGGCGCTGGGCGGCCTGCTGTTCGCTGCGCAGGTCGGAGATCTGCTGGCTGGCGATCACCGCCAGCACCTGGCCCTTGCGCACCGCCTGGCCGAGATTGGCGTGCACGCTTTCGACCACGCCAGGCACCCGTGGCACCACGTGCGCGGTGCGGTCTTCGTCAAAGCGAATCTCCCCAGGGAAGCTCACCACGGTGCCGAGCTGGCGTGGCCCCGCAAGGGCGAGGACGATGCCCGCCGCCTTGATCTGCTCGGCACTGAGAGTCAGCTTGCCCTCCTCTTCTCCATGGCCTGCTTCGGTGTGCTCGTCTTCAGCGCCCTCTAGGTGGTCGTGATCATCCTCGCCTGAGTTTTTGGCTGGCGTCGCCTGCGTCTCGGCATGGCCATGATCGTCATCCTTGCCATGGGCATCGGCGTGCTGCTCGGCATTCGAGCTCCAGAGCAGGCTGCCCAGGCCGAGGGCGGCCACGGCGGCCACCGCGAGGGCGATCTTGCGTGTGTTGTTCATTGCTACTCCTGCTGATCGTGGGCAGTGACGGGCTCAGCCGCCAGGTACCGAATAAAGCGTCTGGCCGCTCAACGCGCGGCAACGGCACCATCAAGGTCGCCGTAGATCCGTTCCACTTGCGCCCGGGCAGCACTGGCGGCGCCCAGCGAGTCGAGGTACTGGCCGCGTGCGGTGATCAAGGTGCGCTGGGCATCGAGCACTTCGATAAAGCCGAACTTGCCCATTTCGAAACCGCGAGTGGCGCTGTCGAGCGCCTGCTGGGCTGCCGGTAGAATGGTCTGCTCGTAGGTCTCGACCTCGTGCATTGCGCGGGTCCATTGCAGCAGCGCGGTCTGGGTTTCACTGCGCAGGCGCTGCTCGACCGCGTTGCGTTGGTCGCGCGCCTGATCGGCGCGGCGCGCCGCCGAGAGCACGTTACCCTGGTTGCGATCGAACAGCGGCAACGGCATCGACAGGCCGACCACGTTGACCCGCTCGCGCACGGCGCGGTCGTATTGGCTGCCGACACTGACGGTGAGGTTAGGTACGCGCAGGGCCTTTTCCGAGCCAAGCGCGGCATCGCTCTGGTCGATCACGGCCAACGCGTGGCGCATCTCGGCGGTCTGCTCGAGCCGGGCCAGCAGGTCGACGGAGGATGGCGGCAAGCCAGGCGACAGGCTCGGCGCATCCAGCCGCTGAACATCGGCAGTGGCGCTGCCGCTGATCAGGGCCAGGTTCTGGTAAGCCATGGCCTGTTCGGTTTCAGCACGGCGCAACTGCAGGCGCGCTTCGGCCAGCTCGACCTGGGCGCGGGTCGCCTCGACCGGCGACGACTTGCCCGCCCGCACCCGGCCATCGACAACCTTCAGGCCGCGTTCGCCGAGCTGCTGCGACTGGCGCGCCAGATCGACCCCGACCTGCGCGCGCAGCGCGGCATGAAAGGCCTGCACAACATCGGCGCGCAGACTGTTGACCTGACGCGCCAGCTCCAGCTGGGCGACGCTCTGGCCGTAGCTGGCAGCTTCGATGCGCGCACCACGCTTGCCACCCAGCTCCAGCGCCTGGCTGAGCGTGATCGTGGTCGTGCTGCTGTTGCGGTCAGTGTCTTCAACCTCGTAAGACAGCTCAGGGTTGGGCATGACCCCAGCCTGGTCACGCGCACTTTGAGCGATCCCGATTTCCTGCCGGGCAGCTGCCAACTGCGGGTTGGCCGCCATGGCCTGGGCCAGGGCCTGGGTCAAACTCAGGCCCTGGGCCAGTGCCGGCGCGGCCAGGCCGGCGCCGAGCAGGGCGCAGACAGCCAGCAGCCGGCACGCCCAGGCTGGCTTGCTGATCAAGGTGGAACGGTTGAACCGGGGCACGGTAAGGGTCCTCTGCACACATTTCACTGAAACCTGGCAAGCACCCTGCGGCCGCCGCCAAGCCCTGTTGAATCAAGTGCAGGCACGCTAATGAACGGCAGCTATCAGCGCGGTGGCGGCAACATTACAATTTTGCAAGGAAGTGAATGCGGCGTGACTTTCCAGCGAGTCCCGTTGACGTGGTCGGGCAACAAGCAAAACTCACGTAGCGATTTCGATACATCGTATCGAATACATTCCAGCCTGCGAAAGCCCTCCCTATGCAAGGGTTTGATACACCTAAGCATTTTTACACCGCTTCACCCGTATCGAAATCATTACAATGTTCATCACTCGCTGTTCCGAAATAAACATAAGCCACTGAATTAACTAGTAATTTTATAACTGGCAACGTTATTGCTAACCAATCCTCTACCAAGAGCGCGGACGACCGCGCCAACGCCCTGTTTCTTTGAGGAATCCCCATGAGCGAATTGCGTTTCACTGAAGATCACGAATGGCTGCGCAGCGAAGCCGACGGCAGCGTCACCGTAGGCATCACCGCCTTTGCCCAGAACGCCTTGGGTGACGTGGTGTACGTGCAACTGCCTGAGCTGCAGCACTACGAGCAAGGCGCAGAAGCCTCCACCGTGGAATCAGTGAAAGCCGCCAGTGGCGTGTACATGCCGCTGACCGGTGAAGTGCTCGAGGTCAATCAGCAACTGGCTGAAAACCCTGAACTGGTCAACGAAGACCCGTTGGGCGCAGGCTGGTTTTTCCGCTTCCAGCCGGCCGATGCCGACGCCGTGGCTAAACTGCTTGACCAGGATGCCTACGACCGCCTGATCAAAGCCAACGCTGACGCTTGAGGACCGACCATGACCAGTAACCTCGGCACTGCCAACGAATTCATCGCCCGCCATATCGGCCCGCGCACCGCTGACGAGCAGAGCATGCTCGCCAAGTTGGGTTTTGACAGCCTCGACGCCATGAGCGCCGCGGTGATCCCCGACAGCATCAAGGGCACCAGCGTGCTCGGCAGCAGCGACGGCCAGAGTGAAGCCGAGGCGCTTGCCGCGCTGAAAGCCATCGCTGGCAAGAACCAGCTGTTCAAAAGCCTGATCGGCCAGGGCTACTACAACACCCACACGCCTGCCCCGATCCTGCGCAACCTGCTGGAAAACCCGGCCTGGTACACCGCCTACACGCCTTACCAGCCAGAGATCTCCCAAGGTCGCCTGGAAGCCCTGCTGAACTTCCAGACCATGATCAGTGACCTGACCGGACTGCCGATCGCCAACGCCTCGCTGCTCGACGAAGCCACCGCTGCCGCCGAAGCCATGACCTTCTGCAAGCGCCTGTCGAAAAACAAGGCCAGCCACAGCTTCTTCGCTTCGCAGCATTGCCACCCGCAGACCCTCGACGTACTGCGCACCCGTGCCGAGCCGTTGGGCATCGAAGTGGTGATCGGTGACGAGCGCACGCTGGATGACACCAGCCGCTTCTTCGGCGCACTGCTGCAATACCCGGCCAGCAATGGCGATGTGTTCGACTACCGCGAACTGGTCCAGCGCCTGCACGCCGGCAACGCCCTGGTCGCGGTGGCTGCTGACCTGCTGGCGCTGACCTTGCTGACCCCACCCGGTGAATTCGAAGCCGACGTGGCCATCGGCAGCGCGCAGCGCTTCGGCGTGCCGCTGGGCTTCGGCGGCCCGCATGCGGCCTACTTCGCCACCCGCGATGCATTCAAACGCGATATGCCAGGCCGCCTGGTCGGCGTGTCGATTGACCGCTTCGGCAAGACCGCCCTGCGCCTGGCCATGCAGACCCGCGAGCAACATATCCGCCGCGAGAAGGCCACCAGCAACATCTGCACCGCGCAGGTCCTGCTGGCCAACATCGCCGGCATGTACGCCGTTTACCACGGCCCGGCTGGCCTCAAGCGCATCGCCGAGCGTACTCACGCGCTCACCGCAATTCTCGCCGCTGGCCTGGAGCAACTGGGCGTCACCCTGCAGACCCAGGCGTATTTCGACACGCTGACCCTGGCCACAGGCGCAACCACCGCCGCCCTGCACCACAAGGCCCGCGAGCAGCGCATCAACCTGCGCCAGATCGACGCCGAGCAGCTGGGCCTGTCGCTTGATGAAACCAGCACCCAGGCTGACGTCGAAGCGCTCTGGCAGCTATTTGCCGGCGAGCAGTCGCTGCCCGACTTCGCCGCCCTGGCTGCGGCTGATGAGTCTCACCTGCCAGCAGCGCTGCGTCGGCAGTCGGCGATCCTCGAACACCCGGTGTTCAACCGCTACCACAGCGAAACCGAGCTGATGCGCTACCTGCGCAAGCTGGCGGACAAGGACCTGGCGCTGGACCGCAGCATGATCCCGCTGGGCTCCTGCACCATGAAGCTCAACGCCGCCAGCGAAATGATCCCGGTAACCTGGGCCGAATTCGGCAACCTGCACCCGTTCGCCCCCGCCGAGCAAAGCCAGGGCTACCTGCAGATGACCAACGAGCTGGAGGCGATGCTCTGCGCTGCCACCGGCTATGACGCGGTGTCGCTGCAACCCAACGCCGGCTCCCAGGGCGAGTACGCCGGCTTGCTGGCGATCCGTGCCTACCACCGCAGCCGTGGTGACGCGCACCGCAATATCTGCCTGATCCCGTCGTCGGCACACGGCACCAACCCGGCTACCGCGCACATGGCAGGTATGCGTGTGGTAGTGACCGCCTGCGATGCGCGCGGCAACGTCGACATCGCCGACCTGCGCGCCAAGGCCGTCGAGCACCGCGAGCAGCTGGCAGCGATCATGATCACCTACCCGTCCACCCATGGCGTGTTCGAGGAAGCCATCGGCGAAATCTGCGCGATCATCCATGACAACGGCGGCCAGGTGTACATCGACGGCGCCAACATGAACGCCATGGTCGGCCTGTGCGCGCCGGGCAAGTTCGGTGGCGACGTCTCGCACCTGAACCTGCACAAGACCTTCTGCATCCCCCACGGCGGTGGCGGCCCGGGTGTCGGCCCGATTGGCGTCAAATCACACCTGGCGCCGTTCCTGCCCGGCCACGCGGCGCTGGAAAACACCACCGGTGCGGTCTGCGCCGCGCCGTTCGGCAGCGCCAGCATCCTGCCGATCACCTGGATGTACATCCGCATGATGGGTGGCGCTGGCCTGACCCGCGCCTCGCAGATGGCCATCCTCAACGCCAACTACATCGCCCGCCGCCTGGAAGAGCACTATCCTGTGTTGTACACCGGCAGCAATGGCCTGGTGGCGCACGAGTGCATTCTTGACCTGCGCCCGCTCAAGGACAGCAGCGGCATCAGCGTCGATGACGTGGCCAAGCGCCTGATCGACTACGGCTTCCACGCCCCGACCATGTCGTTCCCGGTGGCCGGCACGTTGATGATCGAGCCGACCGAGAGTGAATCGCGGGAAGAACTGGACCGCTTCTGCGATGCCATGATCAAGATTCGCGAAGAGATCCGCGCCGTCGAAAACGGCTATCTGGACAAGGATGACAACCCGCTGAAGAACGCCCCGCACACCGCTGCCGAGCTGGTCGGGGAATGGGCCCACGGCTACAGCCGCGAGCAGGCGGTGTATCCGCTGCCAAGCCTGGTTGAAGCCAAGTACTGGCCACCAGTGGGTCGGGTCGACAACGTGTTTGGTGATCGCAACCTGATCTGCGCCTGCCCGTCGATCGAGAGCTATCAGGACGTCTGATAGCCGCCTCGCCCGCCTCCACTGGAGGCGGGCGCACCCGACAGCCAGGCCTGTTCCGAGGAGCAATCCATGTCCCTGAGCGTGTTCGACCTGTTCAAAATTGGCATCGGCCCCTCCAGCTCACACACGGTTGGGCCGATGCGCGCGGCCGCGCGCTTCGCCGAAGGCCTGCGCCGCGACGGCCTGCTGAGCCAGACGGCCAGCGTCAAGGCCGAGCTGTATGGCTCGCTCGGTGCCACCGGCAAGGGCCACGGCAGCGACAAGGCGGTGCTGCTCGGCCTTGAAGGCGCCCAGCCCGACAGCGTCGATACCGACAGCATCGCCCCGCGCCTGCAGGCTATTCGCAGCAGTGGCCGGCTGTGCCTGCTCGGTGAGCACGAAATCGCCTTCAACGAAAAGCAGCACCTGGCGATGATCCGCAAGCCGCTCGACTATCACCCCAACGGCATGATCTTTCGCGCCTTCGACGAGGCCGGTTTGCAGTTGCGCAGCCGCGAGTATTACTCGGTCGGCGGCGGCTTCGTGGTCGATGAAGAAGCGGCCGGACACGATCGCATCGTCGAAGACCGCACCGTCCTGGCCTACCCGTTCACCACCGGCAAACAGTTGCTCGGCCATTGCAGCGCGCAGCAGCTTTCGTTCAGCCAGGTGATGCTGGCCAACGAAGCGGCCTGGCGACCGGAACAGGAAACCCGGGACGGCCTGCTGCGGATCTGGCAGGTCATGCAGGACTGCGTCAGTGCCGGCTGCCAGCACGAAGGCATCTTGCCTGGAGGACTCAAGGTCAAACGCCGTGCGCCGGCGCTGTACCGACAGCTCAGCCAGCACCCGGAAGCCAGCCTGCGCGATGCCTTGTCGGTGCTCGACTGGGTCAACCTGTATGCACTGGCGGTCAACGAAGAAAACGCCAACGGCGGGCGCGTGGTCACAGCGCCCACCAACGGTGCCGCCGGGATCATCCCGGCCGTGCTGCACTACTACATGCGCTTTGTGCCCGGTGCCAACGAGGACGGCGTGGTGCGATTCCTGCTGACCGCCGCAGCGATCGGCATTCTGTACAAGGAAAACGCGTCGATTTCCGGCGCCGAAGTCGGCTGTCAGGGCGAGGTCGGCGTAGCCTGTTCGATGGCTGCCGGGGCGCTGTGCGAGGTCATGGGCGGCACTGCCCAGCAAGTCGAGAACGCCGCCGAAATCGGCATGGAGCACAACCTCGGGCTGACCTGCGACCCGATTGGCGGGCTGGTCCAGGTGCCGTGCATCGAGCGCAACGCGATGGGCTCGGTCAAGGCGATCAATGCCGTGCGCATGGCCTTGCGCGGCGATGGCCAGCACTTCGTCTCGCTCGACAAGGTGATCCGCACCATGCGCCAGACCGGCGCCGACATGAAAAGCAAATACAAGGAGACCGCCCGCGGCGGTCTGGCCGTCAACATCATCGAATGTTGATCTGAACCACTCTCAAGGAGTCACCGATGTCCGAAGTACAGCTGCACAAGACCCCGCTGCACGCGCTGCACCTGGAACTGGGCGCGCGCATGGTGCCGTTCGCCGGTTATGACATGCCGGTGCAGTACCCGCTCGGCGTGCTCAAAGAACACCAGCACACCCGCGCCCAGGCCGGTTTGTTCGACGTCTCGCACATGGGCCAGATCCGCCTCAGCGGCAGCGCTGCGGCGCAGGCGCTGGAAACCCTGGTACCGGTCGACATCATCGACCTACCAGTCGGCATGCAGCGTTATGCGATGTTCACCAACGACGCTGGCGGCATTCTGGATGACTTGATGGTGGCCAACCTGGGCAACGATGAGTTGCTGCTGGTGGTCAATGCTGCCTGCAAGGAGCAGGACCTGGCGCACCTGCGCCAACACCTCGAAGGCCAGTGCGAGATCCAGCCGCTGTTTACCGAGCGTGCGCTCCTAGCCCTGCAAGGCCCGGCCGCGGTAACGGTGCTGGCGCGCCTGACGCCAGAGGTAGCGAGCATGACCTTCATGCAGTTCCGTGCAGTCAAGTTGCTCGGTCTGGACTGCTACGTCAGCCGCTCGGGTTACACCGGCGAAGATGGTTACGAGATTTCGGTACCGGCCGAAGGTGCAGAGCTGCTGGCCCGGCGCCTGCTGCAAGAGCCTGAAGTGCAGGCCATCGGCCTTGGCGCGCGGGACTCGCTGCGCCTGGAAGCCGGCCTGTGCCTGTATGGGCATGACATGGACAGCACGACCACACCGATCGAGGCCAGCCTGCTCTGGGCCATATCCAAGGTACGCCGCGCCGACGGCGAACGTGCCGGTGGCTTCCCCGGTGCCGAGCAGATCTTCGCCCAACAGCACCAGGGCGTGGCGCGTAAACGGGTCGGTTTGCTGCCGCAGGAACGGACTCCGGTGCGTGAGGGCGCCGAGATTGTCGATGCCTCCGGCAAGGTAGTCGGCAAGGTCTGCAGCGGCGGCTTCGGTCCGACCCTGGGAGCACCGCTTGCGATGGGCTACGTGGACCTCGCCCACACCGCACTCGACACTCCCCTGAATGCGGTAGTGCGGGGTAAGAACGTGCCGTTGAAAGTGAGCAAGATGCCTTTTGTTGCGCCACGTTACTACCGCGGCTAAGCCGGCCTGCTTATTCGATTTCGAACCTGTTCGATAACTTTTTGAAAATGGCGCCAGCCCAGGCGCCATGGTATCTGGAGCACTATTAAACAGTGCGCCTGAGATCCTGTTATTGGGTGTTATGCGAGGGCTTGTCATGGTCGCAAAAGTTGGCGTACATTCAGCCCACTGTGTTTGCATGGGTCGCAATTGATCGTGACTTGGGCCAGTAGCCGCGGTCCGCTACAACCCGTTCGACGACGCTTGGTTTCCTGCACTACAGCGTAATTTTGCCGACTGCCTGCAACAGCAGTGCGCGGTTATCACCCTCTAGAAGATTCATGGGAAACAAGACAATGGCTCAGCGTCAGAACGGTACCGTCAAATGGTTCAACGATGAAAAAGGCTACGGCTTCATCACCCCGGAAAGCGGCGCGGACTTGTTCGTGCACTTTCGCGCAATCCAGGGCGACGGCTTCAAGACCTTGAAAGAAGGCCAGAAGGTCAGCTTCGTGGCAACTCAGGGTCAAAAAGGCCTGCAGGCTGATGAAGTGCAAGTAATCGCCTGACAACTGATATAAAAAAGCCCCCGCATTGACATGCGGGGGCTTTTTTACGCCTGCAATTTCATAGAATGCGCTTTTGGCCTGACGAGTTGCCTGCATGCCCAAACACACCCTGCACCCCCAAGGCGAGTTCCCACCCGCCGGCCTCGGGCGCCGACTGGCGGCGATGTTCTACGACTTTCTGCTGTGCACGGCACTGCTGATCGTCACCGCCGGGGCGTACAAGCTGATCCAGATGTCGATCATTGGCCAGGAGCGCATGCGCACCCTCACCGACGCCGGCGCGCTGGATGGCGACCCGCTGCTGTCGACGGTACTGCTGTTCGCGCTGTTCGGTTTCTTCGCCAAATTCTGGACCCACGGCGGCCAGACCCTGGGCATGCAGGTATGGGGCGTACGAGTACAGAACGCCGACGGCAGCGCCATCAGCCTGTGGCAGGCGCTGTTGCGTTTTGTCGTGTCGATTGCGTCATGGCTATGCCTGGGCCTGGGCTTTGTCTGGGCACTGTTCGACAAACGCAAACGCTGCTGGCATGACATCTATTCGCAGACGGAGTTGGTGCGCGTGCCAAAGCAGAAGAAGTGATTCTGAGCCGTTGAGAACATAGCAGCCAAGCCGCTCAAGCTCTGCGCCAGCGCAGCGAGGCGTGCCCTTGATCTTGATCTGCTTTTGATCTTGATCTACCGGCGACTCAGGAGGCCGAGCGCAGGTCTTGCGGAGGGAGGTGCCGGCCATGGATGGCCGGCAAGCGCTGCGGCCCAGGATGGGCCGTACAGCGCGGTCCTCCCGGGAGCAAGACCGGAGCGAGGGAACCCCGCAGCGCAGCGAAGGGGCCGGATGTGGAGCCAAGCCCTTTTTTGGTTACTTTTTTGGGGCGCGGCGTTTGCCAAAAAAGTAACTCGCCGTAAAGGCGAAAGGGGCCCGATCAGCCACCAAAAACTCCGGAGAAGCTCCCATTGAGCGCGAACAGCCCAAATATAGCCCGGACCGCCCCGGTCACCCCGCCCGACGCAGCAACCAAACCCCAGCCAACGCACAAATCCCCGCCGGCAACAGCACCGCCAACAACGGCGGGAAGCCAAACACCTGACTAGAAGGCCCCAGCAAATCCTGAGCAATCTTGAAGGTAAACCCAACCAGCACACCGGTAAACACCCGCTGCCCCAAGGTCACCGACCGCAACGGCCCAAAGATAAACGAGATCGCCATCAACACCAGCGCCGCCGTCACCACCGGTTGCAGCACCTTGCCCCAGAACGCCAACCAGTAACGCGCATTGTTCAGCCCCTGATCAGCCAGGTAATGGATGTAATCCCACAACCCGGTAATCGACAGCGACTCAGGCGCCAACACCACGGTATTGAGCAGCTCAGGCGTAACCGACACATCCCAACGCTCTTCCGGCGCCTTGATCACCTCAGTGTGATCCCCGCGAAAGTGCGTAGTAGTGACGTCATTCAGCTGCCAATGATCAGTGCTGTAGGTAGCACGACGAGCAAAGCTCGAGGTGATGATCTTGCGCTCGGCATCAAAGCGATAACGGGTCACACCCAACAACAAGCCATTGGGCTGCACCGAGTTGATGTGCACATACTCATCACCCTGCCGGTGCCACATACCGCGCTTGGAGCTCTGCGCCTCACCGCCACCCTGAGCAAGCGACCGCTCGGCCTGCCCCTTGTTCTCCGTCACCGGCGCGATGTATTCGCCGATCAACAGACCAACCAGCATCAGTACCAGCATCGGTTTCATCACTGCCCAGACGATGCGGCCGATGGACACGCCCGCCGCACGCATGATGGTCAGCTCGCTGCTGCTGGCCAGGCTGCCAAGACCAATCAGACAGCCGATCAAGGCCGCCATCGGCAGCATCTCGTATAGCCGCCGCGGCGCGGTCAGTAACACGAAGTAACTGGCGTCGAGCACGCTGTAGGTGTCGCTCAGGTCACCCATCTCATCGATGAAGGCAAACAGCGAAGCCAGCCCGAGAATGATGCCGAGGACCGCCAGAATGGCCACCAGCACGCTCATGCCGATATAACGATCAAGCTTGGCCACGGGTCACCTCCGCGCGCCGTGCAGCCTGTTTCAGGCGCATCGGTTCCCAGTACATCAGGCCCAGGCCGATGAGCAGGAACAACCCATGCACCCACCACATGCCCAGGGCGATTGGCAGCTTGCCCTTCTCGAGGGCGCCGCGTACGGAAATCAGCATTGTCAGGTAAGCCATGTAGAGAAGAATCGCCGGCAACAGCTTGAGGAAGCGCCCTTGGCGTGGGTTGACCCGCGACAGCGGCACCGCCATCAAGGTCACGATGAATACCAGCAGCGGCAGCGACAAGCGCCATTGCAGCTCGGCGCGCTCACGCAGGCCCGTCTGGCCGAACAGCTCGGAAGTCGGGATGGCTTCACGCTCGGTGACTTCTTCGCTGACTTCAGGCTTGGGCAGCAAGACGCCATAAGTGTCGTACTTGATCGCACGGTAATCGGCCTGGCCGGGGTTACCGTCGTAGCGGTAGCCGTTTTCCAGCACCAGATAGCGGTTGCCGTCGGCCTGTACTTCCTGGTGGCCCTTTTCAGCCACCAGTACCGAAGGCGCGCGGTCCTTGGTCTTGTCCTGGTTGAAGCGCTTCTCGGAGATGAACACGCCACTGAGGTTGACGCGGTCGTCCGACAGTTGCTCGGTGTAGGTCACCCGCGAGCCGTCACGCAAGGTCTGGAAACGCCCAGGCACCAAGGTATCGAACTCGGTCAGCGCATCCTGCTGAGAGATGATCTGCTGCACCTGCGCGACGCCCTGCGGGGCCAGGCTCAGGCTCAGCCAGGCCACCAGCAGTGCCACCAGCGCAGCCGGTGCCAAGGTCATGGCGAGCAGACGCTGCTGGCTCATGCCGGTGGCAGACAGCACGGTCATTTCGCTTTCCAGGTACAGCCGGCCATAAGCCAGCAAGATACCCAGGAACAGCCCCAATGGCAGGATCAACTGCAGGAAACCCGGCAGCCGGAAGCCCATGATCAGGAACAGCACGCTCGGGTCAAGAACCCCCTGTGCGGCCTGCGCCAGGTATTTGATGAAACGCCCGCTCATGATGATCACCAGCAGCACAGCGCTGACGGCGCTCAAGGTCAGCAGGACCTCGCGGGACAAATAACGAAAGACGATCAAACCAGACACTCCTGGGTTGTCAGGGGCGGACGCCAAACAATGGCTTCAGACAGCCAAGACCAATGCCGGTTCGCCAGGGGCGAACCTCCATGTAAAGTGCGCGCATTATCCTGTGATTGCCCTCGCCTGTCACTTGGCTACGCATCAGCGCAGACATCGGGGTTGTCAGCACGCTTGCGCGAGGCTCAAACTGGCAGCTTTCCTGCTGGCACGCGAGTACGCGGCCAGGCTCGCATCGAGCGTATCCAGGGCTGACGAAAGCCCATGCGCTATCTGACTGACCATTCGGGGACCCGTACATGGAACTGGTTGTAAAGAGCGTAGCTGCTGCATCGGTGAAAACCGCAACTTTGGTACTGGCCGTTGGCGAAGGGCGCAAGCTCGGTGAAATCGCCAAGGCTGTCGACGAAGCCAGCAACGGCGCCATCAGCGCCGTGCTCAAGCGCGGCGACCTGGCCGGCAAGCCGGGCCAGACCCTGCTCCTGCACGGTGTAGCCGGCTTGAAGGCCGAGCGCGTGCTGCTGGTCGGCAGCGGCAAGGATGACCTTGGCGACCGCAGCTGGCGCAAGGTGGCCAACGCTGTCGCCGGCGTGCTGAAAAACCTCGGTGGCAGCGATGCCGTGCTGGCGCTGGACGATATCGCCATCACCGGTCGCGAAGGTCATTACGGCAAATACCGCCTGCTGGCTGAAAGCCTGCTCGATGGCGAGTACGTGTTCGACCGCTTCAAGAGCCAGAAAGCCGAGCCGCGCGCCCTGAAGAAAATTACCCTGCTGGCCGACAAGGCTGGCTTGGCCGAAGTCGAACGCGCCGTGCAGCACGCTACCGCGATTGCCAGCGGCATGGCCTTCACTCGCGACCTCGGCAACCTGCCGCCTAACCTGTGCCACCCGGTGTTCCTGGCTGAACAGGCCAAGGAGCTGGGCAAGACGCATAAGGGCCTCAAGGTCGAAGTGTTCGACGAGAAAAAAATCAAAGAACTGGGCATGGGTGCCTTCTATGCGGTCGGCCAGGGCAGCGAGCAGCCGCCACGCTTGATCGTCATGCAGTACCAGGGCGGCAAAAAAAGCGAAAAACCCTATGTCCTGGTCGGTAAAGGCATCACCTTCGACACCGGCGGCATCAGCCTCAAGCCGGGCGCCGGCATGGATGAAATGAAGTACGACATGTGTGGCGCCGCCAGCGTGTTCGGCACCCTGCGCGCCGTGCTTGAACTGAAGTTGCCGATCAACCTGGTGTGCATCCTCGCCTGTGCCGAGAACATGCCGAGCGGCAATGCCACACGCCCGGGCGACATCGTCACCACCATGAGCGGGCAAACCGTCGAAATCCTCAACACCGACGCTGAAGGCCGTCTGGTGCTGTGTGACGCCCTGACCTACGCCGAGCGCTTCAAGCCGCAGGCGGTGATCGACATCGCCACCCTCACCGGCGCCTGCATCGTCGCTCTAGGCAGCCACACCACGGGCATGCTCGGCAACAACGACGAACTGCTCGGGCAACTGCTCGACGCCGGCAAGCGCGCCGACGACCGCGCCTGGCAGCTGCCACTGTTCGATGAGTATCAGGAGCAGCTCGACAGCCCGTTCGCCGACGTCGCCAACATCGGCGGGCCAAAGGCCGGCACCATCACCGCTGCCTGCTTCCTGTCGCGCTTTGCCAAGGCCTACAACTGGGCCCACCTGGACATCGCCGGCACCGCCTGGATCAGCGGCGGCAAGGATAAGGGCGCCACTGGCCGCCCGGTACCGATGCTGACCCAGTATCTGCTCGACCGCGCCAACGCCTGACCGGGCAGGGCGGCAGCCCGCAGGGGCTGCCGCCAACGGACTGAATCATGAGCCAAGTAGACTTCTATGTGCTGCCCACCGACGCCCTCGACGCACGGTTGGATTTTGCCTGCAAGCTGTGCGAGAAAGCCTGGCGGCTGGGCCATCAGGTGTACCTGCATTGCGAGGATGCCGACCAGCGCGCTCAGCTCGACCAACGCCTGTGGCAGTTCAAGGGCGAAGCCTTTGTGCCCCACGATCTGGCCGAGGTCGATGCCAACGCCGTGGTGGTGCTGGGTCTGGGCAACGATGCCGGCAGCCATGCCGACCTGCTGATCAACCTTGGCGGCGAAGTGCCAGGCTTTGTCGGCAACTTCCAGCGTGTAGCGGAAATCGTCGTCGAGGCGCCAGCGATTCGCGAGGCGGCCCGAGAACGGTTCCGTTTCTACCGGGAACAGGGCTATGCTCTGCACAATCACCGCCTACAGCGACTTTAACGACGATGGACAAGCCTTCTTCTCTGCCTACCTCCGCCCACCTGCTGGATGATCTCGAGTCGATTCGGGTGCTGCTGGGCGACGACAACCTGCAACCGCCGCTGCTGACCGATACCGTCGAGCAAATCCCGCTGGTGCTCGACGAGCCGCAAGGCAACCGAGCGCCGACGCCCGTGGCCGAAATCGAAGCCGAGGACGACGACGCTGCCCAGGCGCGCCGCCAGGACACCTTGCTGCGGCTGGACGCCGAGCTGCGCGCTGCTGCGCAGTTGATCATGCAGGACGTCATCAACGACTACACCCCGCACATCGAGACCGAAATCAAACGCCGTCTCGATGCCCGAATGGAGCGCCTGCTCAAGCGCCCCGAGTAACCGCACAGCCCGCAGTGCCGCGTAGCGGCGGCTGACGAAGTCTGCACGCAGCACTCGCCGCGATCGACTCAGGCGCCTGTCGCGTGCAACCAGCCGCTCCGTTATACTGCTCGGCTTTCCCGAATTAATGCCTAAGGGTCCCGCCGCGCATGGATAAGACCTACCAGCCGCACGCCATTGAAACTTCCTGGTACAACACCTGGGAGTCCGAGAACTACTTCGCCCCACAAGGTGCAGGCGAGTCCTACACCATCATGATCCCGCCGCCAAACGTGACCGGCAGCCTGCACATGGGCCATGGTTTCAACAATGCGATCATGGATGCCCTGATCCGCTTCCGCCGCATGCAGGGTCGCGACACCCTGTGGCAGCCGGGCACCGACCACGCCGGTATCGCCACGCAGATGCTGGTAGAGCGTCAGCTCGAGGCCAAAGGCCAGAGCCGCCACGATCTGGGCCGCGAACAGTTCCTCGACAAGGTCTGGGAATGGAAGGAACAGTCCGGCGGCAACATCAGCCGGCAGATCCGCCGTCTGGGCTCGTCGGTCGACTGGAGCCGCGAGCGCTTCACCATGGATGACGGCTTGTCCGATGCGGTCAAGGAAGCCTTCGTGCGCCTGCATGAAGACGGCCTGATCTACCGCGGCAAACGCTTGGTCAACTGGGACACCAAGCTGCACACGGCGATCTCCGACCTTGAAGTGGAAAACCACGACGAGAAGGGCCACTTGTGGAACCTGCGCTACCCGCTGGCCGATGGCGCCACCACCGCTGATGGCAAGGACTACCTGGTAGTTGCCACCACTCGCCCGGAAACCCTGCTGGGTGACGCGGCGGTTGCGGTCAACCCGAGCGATGAGCGCTATCAGGCGCTGATCGGCAAGTTCGTCAAACTGCCGCTGGTCGGGCGTCTTATCCCGATCATCGCCGACGACTACTGCGATCCCGAGTTCGGCACCGGCTGCGTGAAGATCACCCCGGCCCACGACTTCAACGACTATGAAGTCGGCAAGCGTCACAACCTGCCGCTGCTGAACATCTTCGACAAGAATGCGCTGGTGCTGGCCAACGCCCAGGCGTTCAACCTCGACGGCAGCCTCAACGATCAGCTCGACGCCAGCCTGCCTGCGCAATACGCCGGCCTCGACCGCTTTGTCGCGCGCAAGCAGATCGTTGCCGACCTGGATGCCCAGGGCTTGCTGGTCAGCGTCGATGACCACGCCCTGAAGGTGCCCAAGGGCGACCGCTCCGGGACCATCATCGAGCCGTGGCTGACCGACCAGTGGTACGTGTCGACCAAGCCGCTGGCCGAGCCTGCGATTGCGGCCGTTGAAGACGGCCGTATCCAGTTCGTGCCCAAGCAGTACGAAAACATGTACTTCTCGTGGATGCGCGACATCCAGGACTGGTGCATCAGCCGTCAGCTGTGGTGGGGCCACCGCATCCCGGCCTGGTACGACGAAGCCGGCCAGGTCTACGTTGGCCGCAACGAAGCCGAAGTCCGCGCCAAGCATCAGCTGGGCAGCGACGTGGTGCTGCGTCAGGACGACGACGTGCTGGACACCTGGTTCAGCTCGGGGCTGTGGACCTTCTCCACTCTCGGCTGGCCAGAGCAAACCGAGTTCCTGAAGAAATTCCACTCCACCGACGTGCTGGTCACCGGTTTCGACATCATCTTCTTCTGGGTTGCCCGGATGATCATGCTGACCATGCACCTGGTGAAGAACGAGGACGGCACCCCGCAGGTACCGTTCAAGACTGTCTATGTGCACGGCCTGGTGCGTGATGGCCAAGGCCAGAAGATGTCCAAGTCCAAGGGCAACGTGCTTGACCCGCTGGACATCGTCGACGGTATCACCCTCGATGCCCTGCTGGAAAAACGCACCAGCGGCATGATGCAGCCAAAACTCGCCGAGAAGATCGCCAAGCAGACCAAGGCCGAGTTCCCGGAAGGCATCGCCAGCTACGGCACCGATGCCTTGCGCTTCACCTTCTGCTCGCTGGCGTCGACCGGTCGCGACATCAAGTTCGACATGGGCCGCGTCGAAGGCTATCGCAACTTCTGCAACAAGATCTGGAACGCCGCGCGCTACGTGCTGGACAAGGGCGAAGACTGCGGCCAGAACGGCGAAGCCTACGAGCTGTCTCTGGCTGATCGCTGGATCATCTCGCAGCTGCAGCGCACCGAAGCCGAAGTGACCCGTCAGCTGGAGCAGTTCCGCTTCGACCTGGCCAGCCAGGCACTCTACGAGTTCATCTGGAACCAGTATTGCGACTGGTACCTGGAGCTGTCCAAGCCGGTCCTGTGGGACGAAAACGCCCCGATCGAGCGCGCCCGTGGCACGCGTCGCACGCTGGTGCGGGTACTTGAAGTGGCACTGCGCCTGGCGCATCCGTTCATGCCCTTCATCACCGAAGAGATCTGGCAGCGCATCGCGCCGCTGGCCGGCGTCAGCGGCAAGACGATCATGCTGCAACCGTGGCCGGTGGCCAACGAGAGCCGTATCGATACCGTTGCCGAAGGCGATATCGAATGGCTGCAACAGCTGATGAACGGCCTGCGCAACATCCGCGCCGAGATGAACATCGGCCCGGGCAAACCGCTGCCGCTGTTCCTCAAGAACGCCGGTGGCGAAGACCAGCGCCGCCTGCGGGAAAACGAACCATTGCTGAAGAAGCTGGCCAAGGTCGAGTCGTTCACCGTGCTCGGTGAAGCCGACGAAGCGCCGTTGTCGGCGACCGCACTGGTGGGTGATCTGCAGGTGCTCGTGCCGATGGCTGGGCTGATCGACAAGGATGCCGAGTTGGCGCGCCTGAACAAGGAAATCCAGCGTCTGCAGGGCGAAGTCCAGCGCGTCGGCGGCAAACTGTCGAATGCTGCCTTTGTCGACAAGGCACCGCCTGCGGTGATCGACAAGGAACGCGCCAAGCTGGCCGAAGCCGAACAGGCACTGGCCAACTTTACCGAGCAGCATGCGCGGATTGCAGCGCTGTAACTCGACATTGCTGACCTGAGCGGCGAGGGCTTTGCCCTCGTTTCGCGACACAAGGCCGCTCCTACACCGACCGCGCTCACCTAGACTGACGCGGTTACTGTAGGAGCGGCCTTGTGTCGCGAAAGGGCCGCAAAGCGGCCCCAAGGCTTGCAACACCGGATCCGACCATGACCGCAAAACCCAACCTGCACCCAAGAAACCGCCACCAGGGCCGTTACGACTTCCCCGCCCTGATCAAGGCCCACCCTGACCTTGGCCGTTTCACCATCACCAACCCCTACGGCAACCCCAGCATCGACTTCGCCAACCCCGAAGCCGTGCGCGTGTTCAACCGCGCACTGCTCAAGGCTCAGTACGGTATCCAGCACTGGGATATTCCGGCCGACTACCTGTGCCCGCCGATCCCTGGCCGCGCCGATTACCTGCACGTCCTCGCCGATCTGCTGGCTGCCGATAACGGCGGTGAAATCCCCCGCGGCCCTCAGGTACGCGCGCTGGACGTCGGCGTCGGCGCCAATTGCATCTATCCCCTGCTCGGCCACAGCGACTACCGCTGGAGCTTCCTCGGCTCGGATATCGACCCGGTGGCGCTGGCTTCGGCCAAAGCCATCGTACAGGCCAATGGCCTCAACAAGGCCGTTGCCCTGCGCCAGCAAAGCAACAGCAAGCACATCCTCAGCGGCCTGCTACAGCCCGACGAGCGATTCGATGTGACGCTGAGCAACCCCCCCTTCCACAGCTCGCGCGACGAGGCTACCCGTGGCAGCCAGCGCAAATGGAAAAACCTCGGCAAGCAAGACCCCAAGCGCAAGCTGCCGGTGTTGAACTTCGGCGGGCAAAACAATGAGCTGTGGTGTGAAGGCGGCGAAATCCGCTTCGTCAGCCAGCTGATCAGCGAGAGCGTCGCCTGCGCGCCGCAGGTGCTGTGGTTCACCAGCCTGGTATCCAAGGCGAGTAACCTGCCGGTGATCGAAGCCGCACTGAAAAAGGCTGGCGCCGTAGCAGTACAGACGCTGGCAATGGGCCAAGGGCAGAAACAGAGCCGCGTGGTTGCCTGGAGCTTCCACGACGCAGCTGCGCGCAAAGCCTGGCATGCGCAGCGCCAGGGCAAATCGCAGGCGTAAAAAAACCGCGCCCGGCAAGCCGGGCGCGGTTTATCGAAGCGTCGACAATTACTTGTTGACGGCGTCGGTCAGCACTTTCGCAGGTACGAACTTGACGACTTTCTTGGCAGCGATTTCGATGGCAGCGCCAGTCGAAGGGTTGCGGCCGGTACGGGCAGGACGCTCCGAGACTTTCAGCTTGCCGATGCCTGGCAGAGTGATTTCGGCGCCGTTTTCCAGTTGGTCGGCAACGATCTGGCCAAGTTGCTCCAGGGCGTTACGAGCGGTGGTTTTTGGCGCGTCGATTGCTTCGGCGATGTCGGCAATCAGTTGGTCTTTGGTCAATGCCATGGTGGTGTTCCTTCCCTAAAAAATTCAGAGGTTATGCAGCATGCTACGTCGGTATCGGGCCAGCCCGGTAATTCCGGCGGGCCGCGCCAATTGCGTATGTAGATACACAAATCGGCGTTTGGTTCGACATAACGCAAGTGATCTGCCAGCGATGCGCCATTGATGCAGCGCAAGACCGCGAAAAGTATCACAGGACCGGATAAATATCCGCTGTCGGGGCCGATTTAATGCAGGTAATTCGGGGCTTTTCACATAAATTGGCAAAAATTGAACAAAAAACCAGCAACCGCTATTTGTGCCAACTTCTGGCCAGTGCATCTCTGGTGGTCTGGGTTAAACTTAGCCACTTTGCCCAGCGCCCCGCGAGTACTCGCAAACCGCGCTCCAGCTACTGCCGAGATTTTCCATGCCTATCCGTCATTGCATCGTCCACCTGATCGACAAGAAGCCCGATGGCAGCCCCGCCGTGCTCCACGCACGGGACAACGAGCTGGCCGCATCGGACGCCATCGAAAACCTCCTGGCCGACCTCAACGACAACTACAACGCCAAGCAGGGCAAGGCCTGGGGGTACTTCCATGGTGAGTCCGGTGCCTACCCGTTCAGTGGCTGGCTCAAGCAGTACCTGAACGACGAGCAAGGCTTCACCGCCTTCAGTCGCACCGCCGTCGAGCACCTGCAAAAGCTGATGGAAGAGTCAAACCTCTCCACCGGCGGCCACGTGCTGTTCGCCCATTACCAGCAAGGCATGACCGAGTACCTGGCGATTGCCCTGCTTCACCACAGTGACGGCGTGGCCGTGAACGCCGAGCTCGACGTAACGCCCTCGCGCCACCTAGACCTGGGGCAGTTGCACCTGGCCGCACGGATCAACCTGTCGGAGTGGAAGAACAACCTCAACTCTAAACAGTACATCTCGTTCATCAAGGGCAAGAACGGCAAGAAGGTCTCGGAGTATTTCCGCGACTTCATCGGCTGCCAGGAAGGCGTCGACGGCCCCGGCGAAACACGCACCCTGCTCAAGGCGTTCAGTGATTTCGTCGAGAGCGAAGACCTGCCGGAAGAGTCCGCGCGCGAGAAGACCCAGACGCTTGTCGACTACGCCACCAGCCAGACCAAGATGGGCGAGCCGGTCGGCCTTGAAGAGCTCTCCAGCCTGATCGACGAAGAGCGGCCCAAGGCGTTCTACGATCACATCCGCAACAAGGACTACGGCCTCTCGCCAGAAATCCCGGCGGACAAACGCACGCTGAACCAGTTCCGCCGCTTCACCGGCCGTGCCGAAGGCTTGTCGATCAGCTTCGAGGCGCACTTGCTCGGGTCAAAAGTGGAGTATGACGAAGAAGCCGGCACCTTGATCATCAAGGGCCTGCCAACCCAGCTGATCGATCAGCTCAAGCGTCGGGCTGAGTAAAACCAGACCAGGAAGCGACCAAGGCTTCCTTGGCCGACTTGCGCAGCTTCTTCACCAGCCGCTCCTGACGCAACGCCTCGGAGCGGTCTGGCCAGGCTTCGACATAGACCAGCGCCTGCGCCGGGCTGGTCTTGAAATAGCGCGCACCACGCCCCTGCTGGTGCACCTTGAAGCGGCGCTGCGGATCATCACTGATACCGCAGTACAGCGAGCCATTCAGCGCGCGCACCAGGTATACGTACCAGGGTTTTTCCGCCCGAGGCGGAACTTGTTCACTCACGACTTTGCTCCTGCCCGGCATTAGCTTGATGAGCCCCACATCAACAGGGCTTCATCATGTCCAAGAAAATCTTCGCCGCAGCGCTGCTCGCTACCTTCGGCGTGGGCGCCAAGGTAGCTCACGCTGATATCGGCCCGCAGACCGCACAACGCCTGCAGGACAACTACGACAATGTCGTCAGCAACTGCGGTGGCAGCGCCGAGCCTGCGCACGCCTGCTCCGGCGTGCTGCTGCGCCCGACCCGGCCTTCGCCGGATTATCACACCTGGGATCATAGCCAGAACAGCAAGGCCAAGGGAGGCGTTTCGTTCTCGTACCTGCGCGCCGACATTACCACCTCAAACCTCGCCGAAGATGCCCGCAGCGGGCTGATCCTGTACCCATTGATGCAGCGCCCGGGCCTATCACTGCGCTATCAGGTGCTCTGCGCCTGGCCAACCGACGGCGATTCCTGGGAGCGTAACGAGCAAGGTTGCGGCGATAACGCGCAGACTGCGCAGACCGAGATGGCCTGCCACAAACAAGGCGTCCTCACCGCCGCCGACTGGATCGAGAACTACCGCAGCAGTAGCGATTACAAACGTCAGTGCGCCTTCGATGTGCGCGACCAGCGCATTCCCGAGCGCGCCGATGCTTTCTACCAGGCCATCGTCACCCAACGCGACTACGCCGCCGAGCTGCCGTTTCCTTGGAACGAGGTGATCATCGCAGCGTGGGATGAGGCCGAGTCGCACCGACTGCCGATCAAGGCTTTTTTCTACATCGACGGCAAGTACAACGCACTGCAGCAGGCGCAAGCAGACCAGAGCGACTGGCAACGTACCAATGGCTCGGTGATTCCAATCATTCGCCTGGACCTCGCCAGCGCGGCCACTGCTCGATTCAGCTACCACCCGGAGGAACAGGCGGTTGGTGCAGACTAGACCAGCTCAACGGGCTCCGGTAAACGCCTGCAAGCCCTTGCGCGCTTGCTGACGCACCTTGTTCTGCAGCAGCGGCGTCCAACCCAGCAGCACGCCAGGCATGCCCAATGCCTGGCGCGACCAGCGCCACAGGTCGAAGTTGTCATGGTGTTCGGTTATCAGACCGTCCTCGATCACGAACCGTGCGCGGATATCGTTGATCACGGTACGCCCGGTCTGGCTGAACAGATAGGTTGCCACCCAACGCGCGCTGGCGCCGCCTGGCTCGGCACGCACTTGATCGAAGGTCAGGCTGAAGTTTTGCGCGCGCGAGGTGAGCATGCGCCACATGTCGCCCGCCTCCTGATCGCGCAAGGTACCGAAGACCGGGTCAGTGAAGACGATGTCCGCGCTGTAACAGGCGATCATGGCCTCGGCATCCAGACGCTGGAACGCCTGGTAGAAGCGGGTAATCAGGGCGTGTGAGGTGTCGCTCATGCGTGGCATCCATGGTCTGGGTCAACAGCGGCACGATAAAGCCAGACGCCAGGGATTGCCACGCTCATTTGCCAGGTGAATGCCAGGCCCTGCTCAGCCTTGGATACGCTCACAGGTCACCTGTACATGCAGCGCCCGGCCGGCCTTGAGGCCAAACAGGATGGCACCGCCACCGATCACGGCAAAGATCCACCCCAAGGCAGCCCAGCCGCCCGTCAGATCATGCACCACGCCAACGGCAAAGGGTCCCATCGACGCCAGGGTGTAACCGACGCCTTGAGCCATGCTCGACAGATTGGCGGCCACGTGGGCATCTTTGGAGCGCAGCACGATCAGGGTCAGCGCCAGGGCGAAAGTGCCGCCCTGCCCCAGCCCAAGCAATACCGCCCAGCCCCACAGCCCACCCAACGGCGCGTACAAGCAGCCAAACAAACCCACCAGTGTTACCAGCATGACCAGCACAATCGCCAGCCGCTGATCCTTGCCGCGGGTCGCCAGCCACGGCGCACTCAGCGCGCTGATCAGCTGCACGATGACCGAACCGGACAACACCAGCCCTGCTTCGGTGGGGCTCAGGCCACGGCCGATCAGAATCGACGGCAGCCAGCCAAACACGATATACGCCAGCGACGACTGCAAGCCCATGTACAGCGTCACTTGCCACGCCAGCGGGTCACGCCACAGGCCACGCACGCGATAAGCGACTTTGTGCCCCGCATGCCGCTGCTTCGCCTGCGGCAACCACACCAGCATCGCCAGCAGAGCCGGCAGCATCCAGAAGCCCAGACCGAGCGACCAGCTGTCGCCCAAGGCGTGGCTCAGCGGCACGGTGGCGCCAGCGGCCAGCGCTGCACCCAGGCACAAGGCCATGGTGTAGACACCGGTCAAAGTCCCGGCATGCTTGGGAAAGTCGCGCTTGACGATACCGGGCAAGAGCACACCAATGACGCCGATACTCGCCCCCGCCAGCAGGCTGCCGAGAAATACGCCGGTCGCGCCGAACGTACTGCGCAGGACAATCCCCAGGGCCAACGTGAAGAGAATGCCCAATACCACCCGCTCACTGCCGAAGCGGCGTGCCAGCAACGGCGCCAGTGGCGCAAACAAACCCAGGCACAGCACCGGCAAGGTCGTCAGCAGGCCCGACTGCGCAGCACTCAGGCCCAGGCTCTCGGCAACCTGGCCGAGTACTGGCGCCATGCTCGACAAGGCCGGCCGCAGATTCAGCGCAACCAGCACCAGCCCCAACAGCAACAGCCAGGGCCGGTGAATGGCTGGCGGCTGCTGCACCTGTTCGTCATCGGCCTCGGCATCGATCAGCAGTTCATCCAGTTCGGTCTCACGCACAGGCGCAGAGCGGGTCAGTTGGTCAGCCATGATGGTCTCGCAGTCAGGATTCGATAAGGGCCCGGCACAGACGCTTGGCCCGTTCCGGATCGCGCTGTTCAACCGCATCGAGAATCTCTCCGTGCAGATCGAACACCGCCTGGCAGCGCGGCAGCGCGCTCATGTTGCGTTCCAGGGCAGCGGCCACCACACCGGAGAAGTATCGGTACAGCTCGCTCAAGGCAGGATTGTGCGCGGCATCGACCAGGCGCTGGTGGAACAGCAGATCGCAGTGCACATAGGTATCGAGGTCGGCGTGATAGTGCTCGGCGCTGCCGGCAAGGGCTGCGCGCAGCTCCAGCAGGTCCTGCTCGGTGCGCCGCAGGGCTGCCAGACCAATCGCTTCAGCCTCGAGAATGTGGCGGGTCTCGCGCGCCTGTTCGGGCGTGCAGCGGGCCATGGCCTGTATCGCGTGGAGCGGATCCTGCGCGGTACGTAGGTAGCTGCCATCACCCTGGCGGACTTCGACCAGGCCGCTGAAAGCAAGCACGCGCATGGCCTCGCGTACGGTATTGCGGCTGATGCCCAGCTCGGCGGCCAGCTCTGGCTCGGTCGGCAGGCGCTCACCTACTTTCCAACTGCCCTCGACGATACGCCGACGCAATTGCTCGACCGCCAGCTCAACCAGCGAACGCTTGATCAGTTCGTTTCCCATGTCACAGCCAACTCAACCAATCATCCTATGAATTATCGGATTGTAACTGAAAGCTGGCCTGCCGCCACTTGGCATTTTTGTCAGTTGCGGCTGCGGTGCGGCTTTGGGAGGCTGTAGCGCTTTTTTACAGGGCTGGACGTGAATGCGTAATCACATAGCCATGGGTATCGTCATCGGGCTGGTGGTACTGACGCTGTTGCTGTTGGAGATTGTCATCAAGTCCGATGAGCAAAGCCGGCCCTCGCAAGTGAGGGCCGGGCCGCCTGGCTTACTCAGCCCAGGGCATCGAC
Source organism: Pseudomonas shirazensis (assembly GCF_014268785.2). Taxonomy (GTDB): domain Bacteria; phylum Pseudomonadota; class Gammaproteobacteria; order Pseudomonadales; family Pseudomonadaceae; genus Aquipseudomonas; species Aquipseudomonas shirazensis. Next base: position 270,175 of record NZ_JABWRD020000002.1, read on the forward strand.
CAGCGCCTGGTTCATCTGCGGCGTACCGATGGTGATGCGCAGGAACTGGGCAACTCGCGCTTGTTTGAAGTGACGCACGATCACCCCTTGCTCGCGCAGGCGCGCCGCAAGCTCGGCAGCATCGTGCTGCGGGTGGCGGGCAAAGATGAAGTTGGCCGCTGACGGCAGCACCTCGAAACCCTTGGCCTGCAGCTGCGCGACCAAGGCCTCGCGGCTGTCGATGACCTGGCGACAGGTCTCGTCGAAGTACTCGCGGTCCTCGAACGCTACAGCGGCGCCGACGATCGCCATGCGGTCGAGCGGATACGAGTTGAAGCTGTTCTTGATCCGCTCCAGCGCATCGATCAGGTCCGGGTGGCCGACCGCCAAGCCTACCCGCAGGCCGGCCAGCGAGCGCGACTTGGACAAGGTCTGGGTGACCAGCAGGTTGTCGTAACGGTCGACCAGGCTGATCGCCGTCTGGCCGCCGAAGTCGATGTAGGCTTCGTCTACCACCACCACCGAGTCAGGGTTGGCCTGCAGCAACTGCTCGATCGCCTCCAGCGCCAACAGGCAACCCGTAGGCGCGTTCGGGTTGGGGAAGATGATGCCGCCGTTGGGCTTGGCATAATCTTCGACGCGGATCTGGAACTGCTCGTCCAGGGCGATCTGCTCGAACGCAATGCCGTACAGGCCGCAGTACACCGGATAGAAGCTGTAGCTCACATCAGGGAACAGCAGCGGCGCGCCGTGCTGGAACAGGCCATGGAAAATGTGCGCAAGTACCTCGTCCGAGCCATTGCCGACAAACACCTGGCCGCTGCTCACCCCGTAATACTCGGCAACGGCCTGCTTGAGCCGGTCACTGTTAGGGTCCGGGTACAGCCGCAGGTTGTCGTTCAGCTCCCCACGCATGGCCTCCAGTGCCTTGGGCGACGGGCCATAGGGGTTTTCATTGGTGTTGAGCTTGATCAGGCGGGTCAGCTTGGGCTGCTCACCGGGTACGTAAGGCACCAGGTCCTTGACGAATGGGCTCCAGAATCGACTCATGTTCAGTTGCCCTCGGCAGTGGTGCGGATACGGTATTCGGCGCTGCGGGCGTGGGCCGTCAGCGATTCGCCACGGGCCAGCACCGATGCGGTGTGGCCGAGCTCGGAGGCGCCCTGCTCGGAACAGAAGATGATCGACGAGCGTTTCTGGAAGTCATACACGCCCAGCGGCGACGAGAAGCGCGCAGTGCCGGAGGTTGGCAGGACGTGGTTGGGGCCTGCGCAGTAATCGCCCAGCGCCTCGCTGGTGTGGCGGCCCATGAAGATCGCACCGGCGTGGCGGATCTGCGGCAGCCAGGCCTGCGGGTCGGCAACCGACAGCTCAAGGTGCTCCGGAGCGATCCGGTTGGCCACTTCGATGGCCTGCTGCATGTCGCGCACGTGGATCAGTGCACCACGGCCATTGATCGACTTTTCGATGATCTCGGCGCGCTCCAGGGTCGGCATCAGCTTGTCGATGCTGGCCGCCACCCGATCCAGAAACTCCGCATCCGGGCTGACCAGAATGGCTTGGGCATCTTCATCGTGCTCGGCCTGGGAGAACAGGTCCATGGCGATCCAGTCCGGATCGGTCTGGCCGTCGCAGACCACCAGGATTTCCGACGGGCCGGCGATCATGTCGATGCCGACCTGACCGAACACATGGCGCTTGGCGGTGGCCACATAGATATTGCCCGGGCCGACGATCTTGTCGACCTGCGGCACGCTCTCGGTGCCGTAGGCAAGCGCAGCCACGGCCTGAGCGCCGCCGACCGTGAACACCCGGTCAACCCCGGCGATGCAGGCCGCCGCGAGCACCAGCTCGTTGAGCTCGCCACGCGGCGTCGGCACCACCATGACTACTTCGCCAACCCCGGCAACCTTGGCCGGAATCGCGTTCATCAACACCGACGACGGATAGGACGCTTTGCCGCCGGGAACGTACAAGCCAGCGCGGTCCAGTGGCGTGACCTTCTGGCCAAGCACGGTGCCGTCTGCTTCAGTGTACTGCCAGGAGTCCTGCTTCTGCCGCTCGTGGTAGCTGCGCACGCGCTCGGCGGCTTTTTCCAGGGCTTCACGCTGGCTCGCGGTAATCCGCGTAAGCGCAAGCTCCAGCCGGTCACGGTCAAGAATCAGATCGTTGATGGAGGTCGCCTGCACGCCATCGAAACGCTGGGTGAACTCGACCAAGGCGGCATCACCGCGCTCACGGACGGCTTTGATGATGTCGAGCACGCGCTGGTTGACCGCGTCATCGGACACACTCTCCCAGCTCAGCAGATGATCCAGATGTCGGGCGAAATCCGGATCAGCGGCGTTGAGACGGGCAATTGCAGTGGACACGGTCATGGCGAGGGCCTCGAATAGTAGCGAATGCTCAGGCGCCCTAGGCTACCAGTCGATCCGCGCGGGCACCTGAGAAAATTGGCTATGGCGCGGATAGACGGGCACGACAGCGAAGGTCGTGCGCAGGAGTCAACCGCGGTGTCGCGACTCGACCGCTTGGCGCAGGGTGTCGATCAGGCTCTGGATGCGCGCATGCTGCATCTTCATCGAAGCCTTGTTCACTACCAGACGCGAGCTGACCATGGCGATCAGCTCTTGCGGCTCGAGGCCGTTGGCACGCAGGGTATTGCCGGTGTCGACCACGTCGATGATCTTGTCGGCGAGGTTGATCAGCGGTGCCAGTTCCATCGAGCCGTACAGCTTGATGATGTCGACCTGACGGCCCTGTTCGGCATAGTAACGCTTGGCAACATTGACGAACTTGGTGGCCACACGCAGACGGCCCTTAGGCTCGGGTGCGCCGACAACACCGGCGGTCATCAGCTTGCAGCAGGCGATCTGCAGGTCCAGCGGCTCATACAGGCCCTGGCCGCCGTACTCCATGAGCACGTCCTTGCCAGCCACACCGAGGTCGGCCGCCCCATGCTCGACATAGGTCGGCACGTCGGTGGCGCGCACGATCAGCAGGCGCACGTCATCCTGAGTCGTGGGGATGATCAGCTTGCGGCTCTTGTCCGGGTTCTCGGTGGGCACGATACCGGCTTCGGCCAGCAACGGCAGGGTATCGTCGAGAATGCGGCCTTTGGATAGCGCGATGGTCAACATGGCAAACGTCGGTCCTTAAGCGGCTACAGCAGCCGGGAGCAAAGCCCGGCTGCATTGAATTCGTTGGCGCGTCCTTGCGCCTGGGCAGGTTAGCCCGGTACGCGGCGGATCTTCGCGCCGAGCATTTGCAGCTTCTCTTCGATGCACTCGTAACCACGGTCGATGTGGTAGATGCGGTCGATCAGGGTGTCGCCCTCGGCAACCAGAGCCGACAACACCAGGCTGGCCGAGGCACGCAGGTCGGTGGCCATCACTGGCGCGCCCTTGAGGGTCTTGACCCCGGTAACGATGGCAGTGTTGCCTTCGACCTGGATGTGCGCGCCCATGCGGTGCATTTCGTAAACATGCATGAAGCGGTTTTCGAAGATCGTCTCGATCACTGCACCAGTGCCTTCGGCAATGGCGTTGAGCGAGATGAACTGCGCCTGCATGTCGGTCGGGAACGCCGGATACGGAGCGGTGCGCAGGTTGACGGCTTTGGGCCGCTTGCCATGCATGTTCAGCTCGATCCAGTCTTCGCCGGTCGTGATATCGGCGCCGGCTTCCTTGAGCTTCTCGAGGACTGCTTCAAGGATGGTCGGATCGGTGTCCTTGACCTTGACCCGACCGCCAGTGACAGCAGCTGCCACCAGGTAAGTGCCGGTTTCGATACGGTCAGGCATGACCCGGTAGTGAGCCGAGTGCAGACGCTCGACGCCATCGATGGTGATGGTGTCGGTGCCTGCGCCCTGGACGTTGGCGCCCATGGCGATCAGGAAGTTGGCCAGGTCGACCACTTCAGGTTCGCGTGCAGCGTTCTGCAGAACGCTGCGGCCGCGGGCCAGAGCAGCAGCCATCATGATGTTTTCGGTGCCGGTCACGCTCACCGTGTCGAAGAAGAAGTGCGCACCGCGCAGGCCGCCTTCAGGCGCCTTGGCCTTGATGTAGCCGCCTTCGACTTCGATTGTTGCACCCATGGCCTCCAGGCCGCGGATGTGCAGGTCAACCGGACGCGAACCGATCGCGCAACCGCCAGGCAGGGCAACTTCAGCCTCGCCGAAGCGGGCGACCATCGGCCCCAGTACCAGAATCGAGGCGCGCATGGTCTTGACCAGCTCGTACGGCGCAACCAGTGTCTTGATTGCACGCGGATCGATTTCGACTGCCAGCTTCTCGTCGATCACAGGCTCGATGCCCATGCGCCCGAACAGCTCGATCATGGTGGTGATGTCGTGCAGGTGCGGCAGGTTGCCGACGGTCACTGGACCATCGCACAGCAGCGTTGCTGCAAGGATCGGCAGGGCAGCGTTCTTTGCCCCGGAAATGCGGATCTCGCCATCGAGACGAGGGCCGCCAGTAATAATCAGTTTGTCCATTAGGATCTCGCCGCCAAGTTGGCTCAGGTGCGCTCAGCCCAGGCTGCGCTGCTGAAAAATTTCATGGTTACCGCGTGGATACTGCCATCGGCAATCCACGGATTCAGGTGAGCATAGATCGCCTGTTGACGCTTTACCGGGCTCTGCCCCGCCAGCTCGTCGCTGATCACGTTCAACTGGAAGTTGCAGCCTTCGCCTTCAACTTCGACCCGGGTTCCGGGCAATTTCGCTTCAAGGAAGCTCTTAACTTCTACGGCCTGCATGCTCAACCTCAATCGGCGCCCTGTGCGCGCGGGTCGGCCATCATACAAAAAAGCCCCTCGCCTGCGAAGCCCATGAATGGACACGCTGACCGAGGGGCCTTTTCACCTTGCCGGGCAATCAGCCCGCCAACACTTCATCGAGGTCATAGACCTCGGCGATTTCACGCATGTCGTCAGGCATGCCACGCAGTGCCCAGGACTTGCCTGCGGCCTGCGCATCACGCATGAACGCCAGCAGCAGCGACAAGCCGACACTGCTCGACTTGACTACCGCCGAGCAGTCCAGCATTACCTGCTGCTTACCACAGGCGGCAATCAGTGCCTTGCCCTGCTTGCGCAGGGCTGGGCCCGTGCGAAAGTCCAGCACGCCGGCCAGACGCAGCACGCCCGGCTCGGCCATGCTTACGCTGGTTTCACTCATTTGACTGCCTTCTCCGGCGAGCTGTCGGCGGTTTGCTTGGCCTTGGCCACTTCACCTGCCCAGCCGTCGATGGTCTTGTCCAGGTTATTGCCATTGCGCGACATGGCGTCGGCGAACTGGTCACGGAACAGCTTGCCGATGTTGATGCCGTTGACGATGACGTTACGCACCTTCCACTCGCCGTCCAGTTTGACCATGGTGTATTGCACCGGGTAAACCGAACCATTGGTACCGGTGACCTTCATGCCCACGCTGGTGCGATCACCTTCATCGCTCTTGGCAGGGTCGAGGGTGATGCCCTGGTTGTTGTACTCGAGCAAGGCATTGCCATAGAACTGCATCAAGCTGCGCTTGAAGTTCTCCTGGAAGCGCTGCATCTGCGCAGGCGTAGCCTTGCGCGAATACTTGACGGTCATGATGCTCTTGGAGATGCCATCAGCGTCGACCACCGGGCCGAGGTTGCTGTTGAGAGCATCGTAGAACGCCTGCGGGTCAGCCTTGTATTGCTGCTTGTTGGCCTTGAGGTCGCTGAGCAACTGATTGGTAGTGGTCTGAATCACTTCCCGGGCGGTTTGCCCAGGTGCAGCGGTGGTCAGCAGGGGGAAAGCCGCCAGCAGGACCAGCAAACCGCGTCGCAGGATCGAGATCATGGAAACTCCTTAATTAGCTGGGTTGGCTTCTTTCGGTTCTTTGCCAACAGTATTGAGCAGGAACTTGCCAATCAGATCTTCCAGTACCAGGGCAGACTGGGTGTCATGGATGGTGCTGTCATCTTTGAGCACCTGATCCTCACCACCCACGCTGATACCGATGTACTTCTCGCCGAGCAACCCGGCGGTCAAGATCGATGCAGTGGAGTCGACCGGCAGATTATCGACGTTCTTGTCCAGTTGCAGCGTGACCCGACCGGTGTAGGAATCGCGATCCAGATCGATGGCCGTGACCTTGCCGATGGTCACACCGGCCATGGTCACTTTAGCTCTGACCGTCAAACCGGCGATATTGTCGAAGTACGCGTAAACTTTATAGGTATCGCTGGTCGGGCTGGCCGATAGCCCGCTGACACGCAGGGCCAGCAGCAGCAACGCCAGGATCCCGGCCAGGAGGAACAGGCCGACACCGATTTCCAGGGTGCGGTTTTGCATCAGAAATCTCCAAACATCAAGGCGGTCAGAATAAAGTCCAGACCCAGCACTGCCAACGAGGCATAGACCACGGTCTTGGTGGTGGCACGGCTGATCCCCTCTGAAGTGGGCTCACAGTCATACCCCTGGAAAACGGCAATCCAGGTCACGACGAAGGCAAACACCAGGCTTTTGACCAGGCCGTTGAGCACGTCATCGGTGAATGAAACACTGTTCTGCATGTTGGCCCAGAACGAGCCTTCGTAGACACCCAGCCAGTCGACTGCCACCCACGAGCCACCCCAGATCCCCACCACGCTGAACATCAGCGCCAGCAGCGGCAGCGAAATGAAGCCGGCCCACAGCCGCGGTGCAACGATGTACTTGAGTGGGTCGACGCCGATCATTTCCAGGCTCGACAACTGCTCGGTGGACTTCATGTTGCCGATTTCGGCAGTCAACGCAGAGCCCGCGCGACCGGCAAACAGCAGCGCGGTGACGACCGGGCCGAGTTCGCGCAACAGCGTCAGGGCAACCATCTGCCCGACCGCTTGCTCGGAGCCGTATTTGGTGAGGATGCTGTAGCCCTGCAGGGCCAGCACCATGCCGATGAACATGCCGGAGACGACAATGATCGCCAGCGACAGTACGCCGACCGAATAAAGCTGCTTGACCAGCAACTGGAAGCCACCGCCAAGCCCGCCGCGGCCGACCAGGGCGTGGCCCAGGAACAGGCACGAACGACCCAGTACTGCCACTACATCGATGGCCGAGCGACCGAGCAGGCGTACGCGTTCAAGTAAGGATCTTCGGCGCATCAACGCGTCCCCAGCAGATCGGCGCGGTAGTCAGGCGCAGGAAAATGGAAAGGTACCGGTCCGTCCGGATCGCCCTTCATGAATTGGCGGATGCGCGGATTGTCCGAGCCCATCAGCTCGTCCGGAGTGCCCTGACCCAGCACCTGGCCATCACCCACTACATAGATGTAGTCGGCGATGCTCGCGGTTTCCGCCAGGTCGTGCGACACGACGATACTGGTAATGCCCAAGGCATCGTTGAGCAGACGGATCAAACGCACCAGAACACCCATCGCGATAGGGTCCTGGCCGACGAATGGCTCGTCGTACATGAGGATCTGCGGGTCCAGGGCAATCGCCCGCGCCAACGCCACCCGCCGCTTCATGCCGCCGGAGAGTTCGTCGGGCATCAGATCGATGGCGCCGCGCAGGCCAACGGCCTGCAGTTTCATCAGGACGATGTCGCGGATCATCTCTTCCGACAGCTCGGTGTGCACCCGCAGCGGGAAGGCAACGTTCTCGAACACGTCGAGGTCGGTGAACAATGCACCGCTCTGAAACAGCACGCCCATCTGCTTGCGTGCGTCGAACAGATCACTGCGCGACAGCGTCGGCAAATTCTGCCCGGCCACCCACACTTCGCCGCTGGCGGGGCGCAGCTGGGCGCCCATCAGGCGCAACAGGGTGGTCTTGCCGCACCCCGATGGCCCCATGATGCCAGTGACCTTTCCGCGCGGGATGCGGATGTCGACATTACTGAAAATGCTGCGCGAACCGCGCTTGAAGGTAACCCCCTTCAACTCGACCGCGTAGGCGCTATCCACACTCATCTAGACTCCTTGCAATACAGCCTCGTCCAATGGACGCCTGCCCTCATCGTGAAGGCACACACGCCCCACCCGGGCCGGATCAGCGGCGAACTATAGCACCGCAGGCGGGCCCGCCCCAAGGCTATCGCAGCGTCATTCAGGCGAATGACAGGCGGCCGCAACAGGCTTATGACAATCCAGTGATGAGCCTTTCGCACATTGCGGCTATAATCGGCGCCTTTTCATCAGGCATTGCTTTTCGACATGAGCCAATCCAGCGAGCTGATCCAATCTGCCCAGCGCACTTTGCGCCTGGAACTCGAGGCTGTTGAGGGCCTGTTGCCGCGTATCGACGACAATTTCGTCAAGGCCTGCGAACTGATTCTGGCCAGCAAAGGCCGTGTGGTCGTGGTTGGCATGGGCAAGTCCGGGCATATCGGCAACAAGATCGCGGCGACCCTGGCCAGTACCGGTACGCCGTCATTTTTTGTCCATCCGGCCGAAGCCAGCCACGGTGACATGGGCATGATCACCCGTGATGACGTAATCCTGGCGCTGTCCAACTCCGGCAGCACTGCCGAGATCGTCACCCTGCTGCCATTGATCAAGCGCCTTGGCATTCAGCTGATCAGCCTCACCGGCAACCCCGATTCACAGCTGGCGCAAGCGGCCGAGGCCAACCTCGATGCGCGCGTGGCGCAGGAAGCCTGCCCGCTGAACCTGGCACCAACTTCCTCGACCACCGCAGCGCTGGTGCTCGGCGACGCCCTGGCGATCGCCCTGCTTGAGGCCCGCGGCTTCTCGGCCGAGGATTTCGCCTTCTCGCACCCCGGCGGCGCCCTTGGCCGACGTTTGCTGCTCAAGGTCGAAAACGTCATGCACTCGGGCGACGAGCTGCCGCAGGTGCGACGTGGCACCCTGCTCAAGGAAGCGCTGCTGGAAATGTCCCGTAAAGGTTTGGGCATGACCGTCGTCCTGGAAAACGACGGTACCCTGGCTGGCGTGTTCACTGACGGCGACCTGCGCCGCAGCCTGGACCGCAATATCGATGTACACACCACCCTGATCGATGAGGTGATGACCGTGCACGGCAAGACTGCCCGCGCCGAGATGCTCGCCGCTGAAGCCTTGAAGATCATGGAAGACCACAAGATCGGCGCCCTCGTCGTGGTCGATCAGCACGATCGCCCGACCGGCGCGCTGAACATGCACGACCTGCTCCGCGCCGGAGTCATGTGATGAACGGAGATGCCATGAGCGAAGACATCCTGCAACGCGGCAAAGCTATCAAGCTGGCCGTTTTCGACGTCGACGGTGTACTCACCGACGGCCGCCTGTACTTCCTTGAAGACGGCAGCGAATTCAAGACCTTCAATACCCTCGACGGCCAGGGCATCAAGATGCTCATGGCCTCGGGTGTGACTACGGCAATCATCAGCGGGCGCAAGACCCCGGTGGTCGAGCGTCGGGCGAAGAACCTCGGCATCCCGCACCTGTTTCAGGGCCGCGAGGATAAACTGGTGGTTCTGGACGGCCTGCTCGCTGAACTGGGCCTAAGCTATGAGCAGGTCGCCTACCTGGGCGACGACCTGCCCGACCTGCCGGTGATTCGCCGGGTCGGCCTGGGCATGGCCGTAGCCAACGCTGCCGTGTTCGTCCGCGAGAACGCCCACGGGGTAACCCAGGCCTGCGGCGGCGAAGGTGCTGCCCGCGAGTTCTGTGAACTGATCATGCAGGCCCAGGGTACCCTGGACGCTGCCAACGCCAACTACCTGTAAGGCCGCACATGTTGAGCAAAAAAGCTAAAAACATCGCGCTGCTGGGGCTGATCGCTGCCCTGCTGGTAGCGGTCGGCTACTGGAACGTCAGCCCCGAGAGCTTCCTCGACAAGCCACAGGCGCAGGTCGACGAAAGCGCCATCGACTACTATGCGATCAATGCCCACAGCGTGCAGTTCTTGCCTGACGGCAAGATGCAATATGAAATGACCGCCGACAAGGTCGAGCACCTCAAGGCCAGCGAAGTCACACTGCTGACCACGCCAGACCTGCACATGTATCGCGGCACCGCGTATCCCTGGCATGTCCAGAGCGTGCGTGCAGAGGTCAACCCGGATGGCACCGAGGTCGAGCTGATCGACAAGGTACGGGTTGCTCGCACCGACGAAAAACAACGCGAAACCATCATTACCAGCACGCGCATGACGGTGTTCCCGCAGAAGCAATATGCGCAGACCGAGCAAGCCGTTAGAATCGACGGCGCCGGCGGCACCACCACCGGCGTTGGCATGAAAGCGTATTTGAAAGACGGCAGGATGGACCTGCTGTCCAACGTAAGAGGACAGTATGAGGCTCGTTAAAACCCTCCCTTTTTTGCTCAGCCTGAGCGCAGCACTGGGAAGCGCGAGCGCCTTGGCCCTGCCGAACGATCGTGACCAGCCAATTCGTATCCAGGCCGACGACGCTCACCTGGATGACAAACAAGGCGTAGCTACCTACCGCGGCGACGTGATCATCACCCAAGGTTCGATGATGATCAAAGGCAACACCGTGACCATGACCCGTGCCGCCAATGGCGACATCGACGTGGTGACTTCGGTGGGCAACCTGGCCTACTTCGAGCAACAGCAGGACGCCGCCAAGCCCGACAAGATGAAAGGCTGGGCCGTGACGATTCAATACCAGGCGCAAAAAGACACGGTGATTCTGACCGACCGCGCCAAGGTCGAGAATGAAAGCAACACCACCGAAGGCGAGAAGATCGTCTACAACACCAAGTCGCAGGTGGCAACCGCAGGCAATGCCGGTGGCGCCGCCACGACCAAGCGTCCGCGCATCGACATGGTGATCCAGCCGAAGAAGAAGGCCGAGTAAATGGCGACTCTCAAAGCCCAGCATCTGGCCAAGAGCTACAAGGGCCGCCAGGTGGTTCGCGACGTCAGCCTGTCGATCGACAGCGGCCAGATCGTCGGCTTGCTCGGCCCCAACGGTGCCGGCAAGACCACCTGCTTCTACATGATCGTAGGCCTGGTTCAGGCCGATCAGGGCCGCGTGCTGATCGACAACAATGACGTCAGCCACCAACCCATGCACGGCCGCGCCCGTGCCGGGATTGGCTACCTGCCGCAGGAAGCGTCGATCTTCCGCAAGCTGTCGGTTGCCGACAACATCATGGCGATCCTCGAAACGCGCAAGGAACTCGACCGTGACGGCCGTCGCAAGGAGCTGGAAAGCCTGCTGCAGGAATTCCATATCAGCCACATCCGCGACAACCTCGGCATGAGCCTTTCCGGTGGCGAACGCCGCCGTGTCGAGATTGCCCGCGCCCTGGCCACGGCACCCAAGTTCATCCTCCTGGATGAACCGTTCGCTGGCGTCGACCCGATCTCGGTAGGTGACATCAAGCAGATCATTCATCACCTCAAGGCCAAGGGTATCGGTGTGTTGATCACCGACCACAACGTCCGCGAGACGCTGGATATCTGTGAGACAGCCTACATCGTCAACGATGGTCAACTGATCGCCGAAGGCGATGCCGAGACCATTCTGGCCAACGATCTGGTCAAGGAAGTCTACCTGGGCCACGAGTTCCGGCTCTGAGGCCCTTGCCTGAGCACTGGCAGCAGCAAGCTAAAACAGCTTAAGTGTTACAGTGCTCTAGGCAAACGCTACAAATTAAGGCATATAACTTGCTTGAAATTGGCGCCGCGGCGCCCTTCGTGTAGTGGATGGCGCAGATGCGCCGGCGGACAAGGTATTAAGCCCAAGCTATGAAACCATCGCTCGTCCTAAAAATGGGCCAGCAACTGACGATGACCCCGCAGTTGCAACAGGCCATTCGTCTGCTTCAGCTCTCGACCCTGGACCTCCAACAGGAAATTCAGGAAGCGCTGGAATCCAACCCGATGCTCGAACGCCAGGAAGACGGCGAAGACTTCGACAACAGCGACCCGCTGGCCGACAGTGCCGAAAGCAAGCCAAGCGCCGAAAACCTGGACAACAGCTTCCAGGACAGCGGTTTTCAGGATGGCAGCCTGCAGGAAGGCAGCGCCGCCAGTCAGAACCTTGAAGAAGGCGACTGGAACGAGCGCATTCCCAACGAACTGCCGGTCGACACAGCCTGGGAAGATGTCTACCAGACCAGCGCCAGCAGCCTGCCCAGCAACGACGATGACGAGTGGGACTTCACCACCCGCACCTCTGCCGGCGAGAGCCTGCAAAGCCACCTGCTGTGGCAGCTGAACCTGGCGCCGATGTCCGATACCGATCGCCTGATTGCAGTAACGCTGATCGACAGCATCAACCAGCAAGGCTATCTGGAAGACACCCTCGAAGAAATCTGCGCAGGCTTTGACCCGGAGCTCGACATCGAGCTCGATGAAGTCGAGGCCGTGCTGCACCGTATTCAACAGTTCGAACCCGCCGGCGTTGCCGCACGCAACCTGAGCGAGTGCCTGCTGCTGCAGCTGCGTCAGTTGCCGGCCAATACGCCTTGGTTGACCGAAGCCAAGCGCCTGGTCAGCGACTTCATTGATATGCTCGGCAGTCGCGACTACAGCCAGCTGATGCGCCGTATGAAGCTCAAGGAAGACGAACTGCGGCAGGTCATCGAGCTGGTGCAGAGCCTCAATCCGCGGCCTGGCTCGCAGATCGAGTCGAGCGAGCCGGAGTACGTGGTGCCTGACGTGATCGTGCGCAAGGACACCGACCGCTGGCTGGTCGAGCTGAACCAGGAAGCCATGCCGCGCCTGCGGGTCAACCCGCAATATGCAGGCTTTGTCCGCCGCGCCGATACCAGCGCCGACAACACCTTCATGCGCAACCAGTTGCAGGAAGCGCGCTGGTTCATCAAGAGCCTGCAGAGCCGCAACGAGACCTTGATGAAGGTCGCCACGCAGATCGTCGAGCACCAGCGCGATTTTCTCGAGTACGGCGACGAGGCGATGAAACCGTTGGTGCTGCATGACATCGCCGAAGCAGTGGGCATGCATGAGTCGACCATCTCCCGCGTCACCACCCAGAAGTACATGCACACTCCGCGTGGCATCTTTGAGTTGAAATACTTTTTCTCGAGCCACGTCAGCACCTCCGAAGGCGGTGAATGCTCGTCCACGGCGATCCGCGCGATCATCAAGAAACTGGTTGCAGCGGAAAATCAGAAAAAGCCATTGAGTGACAGCAAGATCGCTGGTTTACTGGAGGCACAAGGCATCCAGGTAGCCCGTCGCACCGTCGCCAAGTACCGCGAGTCGCTCGGCATAGCACCGTCGAGTGAACGCAAGCGACTGATGTAGCCCCAGGATGTGCCACAGCGTTTTTGTGGCAGGTGCAAGACCTGCCTCTTTATGCACGGGCAACAAAGGAGAAGCTGTATGCAAGTCAACATCAGTGGACACCATGTAGAAGTAACCCCACCACTGCGCGACTACGTCGAGCAGAAGCTGAAGAGACTCGCAGGGCACTTTGACAAGATCACCAACGTCACGGTGATCATGAAAGTCGAGAAACTGCAGCAGAAGATCGAAGCGACTCTGCAGATTCCGGGCGGCGAAGTGGTTGCCAATGCCGAAGATCTAGACATGTATGCAGCCATCGACAATTTGGCTGACAAGCTCGACCGCCAACTGAAAAAACACAAGGAAAAACAGCAAAGTCTCCTGCAAGGTGCAGCTGCTCGCTGATCCCCCTCATCCATGATCCGACTTGAAACCATTCTGACCCCCGGCCGTTCCTTGGTGAACGTGCCGGGCGTCAGCAGTAAGAAACGCGCCCTCGAAGAAATCGCCAAGGTCGTAGCCAGCGAAGTCAGCGAGCTCGACCAGCAAGAAGTCTTCGAGAAGCTGATCGCCCGCGAAAAACTGGGCTCCACCGGGTTTGGCAATGGCATCGCCATTCCGCACTGCCGCCTCAAGGGCTGCGCCAATCCGGTCAGCGCCCTGCTCCACCTGGATCATCCAATCGACTTCGATGCCATCGATGGCGCCCCGGTGGACCTGCTGTTCGTCCTGCTGGTGCCCGAAGCTGCCACCGATGCTCACCTTGAGCTGTTGCGCCAGATTGCCAGCATGCTCGATCGCGAAGACGTGCGTAAGCGTCTGCGCGCTGCGAGCAACAACGAGGCCTTGTACCAGGTCGTCCTGGACGTGCAAAACGGGAGCTGAGCATGCGCCTGATCATCGTCAGCGGCCGCTCTGGCTCCGGCAAGAGCACTGCACTTGCCGTGCTGGAAGACAATGGCTTCTACTGCATCGACAACCTGCCCGCCGGGTTGTTGCCGCAACTGGCTGAAAACGCGTTGATCAATACCGAGCTGATGCAGCCCAAGGTTGCCGTCTCGATTGATGCGCGCAACCTGCCAGGCCATCTGTCACGCTTCCCCGAGCTGCTCGAGGATGCCCGCGCACGGCACATCCAGTGCGATGTGCTGTACCTGGATGCTGACGAAGACACCCTGCTCAAGCGCTTCTCCGAAACGCGCCGGCGTCACCCACTGACCAACGCCAATCGCTCGCTGGCCGAAGCCATTCGGGTCGAGAGCGATATGCTCGGGCCGATTGCCGACCTTGCCGACCTGAAGATCGATACCACCAACCTCAACCTCTACCAGCTACGCGATTCGATCAAGCTGCGCCTGCTCAACCAACCCGAGCCGGGTACGGCGTTTCTGGTTGAGTCGTTTGGCTTCAAGCGGGGTATGCCGGTAGACGCCGACCTGGTGTTCGACGTGCGCTGCCTGCCCAACCCGTACTGGAAGCCGGAAATCCGCGAACACTCAGGCCTGGATCAGCCGGTCATCGATTACCTGGCTGCGCAGCCGGATGTCGAAGAGATGTTCCAGGATATCTCCAGCTATCTGCTCAAATGGCTGCCGCGCTTCGCCGCCAGCAACCGTGCCTATGTCACCATCGCCATCGGCTGCACCGGCGGCCACCATCGCTCGGTGTACCTGACCGAGCGCCTCGGCCAGGTTCTGCAGCAATCCTTGAAAAACGTCCAAGTCCGCCACCGCGACCTCTAGCCCACAGGATTTACCCGAACATGCCCGCCCGCGAAATCACCATCATCAACAAGCTGGGCCTGCACGCCCGAGCGGCCGCCAAGTTCGTCGGCGTGGCCGGGCGCTTTCCTTGCCAGGTGAGGGTCGGCCGGGCGCCAGACAAGCTGGTCGATGGCAAAAGCATCATGGCGGTGATGATGCTCGCAGCGGGCAAGGGCACTCAGGTGCACCTGTTCACCGAGGGCGAGCAGGAAGACGAGGCACTCCAGGCCGTGGTGGATTTGATCAACAACTACTTCGACGAAGGCGAATAACGCCCCGCCGCTGCCAGGCCCAGCGCTGCCGCAGCGCTGGACCAGCAAGCGGTCACGACATGGCCGTGTCCATCACCATCATCAGGCAGAAGCCCACGCACAGCCCCAGGCTTGCCAGGCGATAGTTGCCGTTGCTGCGTGATTCCGGAATGATCTCCTGCGTCACCACCAGCAACATCGCTCCCGCCGCGCAGGCCAGGCCCAGCGGTAGCAGCAGTTCGGCAACATTCACTAGCCATGCGCAGATCACTGCTGCCAGCGGCTCGACCAGGCCCGAGGCCGCGCCGATCAAGAAAGCCTTGAAACGCGACATCCCCGCTCCGGCCAGCACCAATGCGATCACCAGACCTTCCGGCACATCCTGCAGGGCGATGCCCATGGCCAGGCTGTCGGCGTCCGGCATGCCGCCACCGGCCGATACGCCAATGGCCATCCCTTCAGGAATGTTATGGGCAATGATGGCAATCACGAACAGCCAGATCCGCGCTGCGATAACCGGCTGATTGCCGTTACCGACCAAGGCTTCGGGTGAAGCACCCGAGACCTTGAAGTCGACCAGAAACAGGCAAAGCGCGCCTAACAGCAGGCCGAAACTGATCAGCCCACCGGCGCCCCATGGGCTGAAACCGATCGCCTGTGCAGCGGTCAGGCCCGGCATGATCAGCGAGAACGCAGTCGCTGCCAGCATCACTCCAGCGCCGAAACCGAGCAAGGTGTCAGCCACCGCTACCGGCATATTGCGGATCACCAACACCGGCACCGCGCCCAGCGCAGTGCCCAGAGCGCACAGTGCACCGCCCTCCAGAGCCCGCAGTATGCGCGGCTCCAGGCCCAGCCAATCGATCCCGCGTGCCACTAACAGCGCAGTCCCGACCAGCAACAGCAAAGTCCCCAGCGCCAGACGAAACAGGCGCACACTGCTGACAGACATCACCTGCGAGCGCATACCGGTTAGGCTCACTTCAAGGCTTGCTGATAGCGGCGTTCCACTTCGGCCCAATCGACCACGTTGTAGAACGCGCCAATGTATTCAGGCCGGCGGTTCTGGTACTTCAGGTAATAGGCGTGCTCCCACACGTCCAGGCCGAGGATCGGCGTGTTGCCGTGCATCAGCGGGCTGTCCTGGTTGCCGCTGCTCTCGACCACCAGTTGCTTGGTCGGGGTAACGCTGAGCCAGGCCCAGCCACTGCCGAAGCGGCTCAGCGCAGCCTTGGTGAAAGCCTCCTTGAAAGCATCAAAGCCACCTAATTGCTGCTCGATGGCCTTGGCCACCTCGCCTTGCGGCACGCCGCCGCCATTGGGCGCCATAACAGTCCAGAACAAGGTGTGGTTGGCGTGGCCACCGCCCTGGTTGATCACCGCTGCCTGCAACTTTTCAGGCAATTGCTTGACCGCGCCAACCAGTTTTTCCACCGGCCACTCAGCCCACTCGGTGCCCTCGATGGCCGCGTTGAGGTTGTTGATGTAGGTCTGGTGATGCTTGCTGTGGTGGATTTCCATGGTCTGGGCGTCGATGTGCGGCTCCAGCGCATCGTAGGCGTACGGCAGTGCAGGCAAGGTATGCGGCATATCAGTGGATTCCGTAATTAAGTGAGTGAGGTGCAACTTCCGGCGCAGCAATCAGCTCGCTCGCCACGCCAGCCTGGCGGTTGAGCAAGCGCGCGGTGCGCGGGTACTGGCCGTACTCGGCAATGAAATTGAGCAGCTCGGTGTAGGTACGTGCGCTGTGGCGCAGTGCCGCCTCGCGTAGCGGCTGCGGCAGTCGTGGCTCGTGGCTGGCCTGCAGCAGGCGCTGGTGGGCAGCGCAGAGGTAATCCGCGCTTTCGTGGGGTTGGTTCAGGCGCAGGTGCAGATCGGCCAGGTTGTGATGGGCGATTACCAGTGCGGCAACCGCCTCGTCAACGTCATGCCAGCGCTCGAGCAGCACCTGGGCCAGGGCCAGCGCTTGCAGGTAATGCTCCCGAGCGTCGACCCAGTCGCCTTGGGCAAACAGCCGGTTGGCGTGATCGGTGGTGCGTTTCCAGTGCTGCATGACGTGCCTCCTGGACGGTCAGATACCGCCAGCGGTGAGTTTTTCCGGGTCAAGCAAGGCTTCAAGCTGGTCACGCGAGAGGTCGGTGTGCTCCAACGCCACGTCGATGATCGGCCGGCCTTGCTTGTAGGCGGTCTTGGCGATCTCGGCGGCCTTCAGGTAGCCGATGATCGGGTTCAGCGCGGTGACCAGAATCGGGTTGCGCGCCAGGGCTTCCTTGAGCTTGCTTTCATTGACCTTGAAGGTCGCGATGGCCTTGTCGGCCAGCAAGCGGCTGGCGTTGGCCATCAGCTCGATGCTCTCCAGCAGGTTGCGAGCGATTACCGGCAGCATCACGTTGAGTTCGAAGTTGCCCGACTGCCCGGCCACGGCGATGGTGGCGTCATTGCCGATGACTTGTGCAGCCACCATGGCGGTCGCCTCGGGAATCACCGGGTTGACCTTGCCCGGCATTATCGAAGAGCCAGGCTGCAGGGCCTGCAGTTCGATCTCGCCCAGGCCCGCCAGCGGGCCGGAGTTCATCCAGCGCAGGTCGTTGGCGATCTTGGTCAGGGCAACGGCGGTGGTTTTCAGCTGGCCAGACAGCGCCACGGCAGTGTCCTGCGAACCGATCAGGGCAAACAGGTTGTCACCGGGAGTGAATTCGATCGCGGTCAGGCCGCTCAGCTGGCGGGCGAAACCGGCGGCGAACTGCGGGTGAGCGTTGATCCCGGTACCTACCGCAGTGCCGCCCTGGGCCAGCGCCTGCAGGCTCGGCAGGGTCGCTTCAAGATGGCTCAAGGCAGCGCGGATCTGTGCCGCCCAGCCAGCCAGTACCTGGCTCATGCGCACCGGCATGGCATCCATCAGGT
Organism: Pseudomonas shirazensis; assembly: GCF_014268785.2. Taxonomy (GTDB): domain Bacteria; phylum Pseudomonadota; class Gammaproteobacteria; order Pseudomonadales; family Pseudomonadaceae; genus Aquipseudomonas; species Aquipseudomonas shirazensis. The sequence goes on from NZ_JABWRD020000002.1 coordinate 288,256, forward strand.
GAGTGCGGCCAGTCTTGACGTAGTGATGCACCTCGACGGCCTTGGCATCGATCACCTGCACCAGGTGGCGCAGCGCCGGCAGCAACTGCTCGTGCATGGCCAGCGCAGCGCTGACATGGATGGTAGTGGGGATGATGTCGTTGCTGCTCTGGCCACAGTTGACGTGGTCATTAGCGTTGACTGGCTCGCCCTGGACGCGGCTGGCCAAGGTGGCAATCACCTCGTTGGCGTTCATGTTCGAGCTGGTACCAGAACCCGTCTGATAAACGTCGACCGGGAAGTGCTGAATGAAATCCTCGGCCAGCAACTGCTCGACCGCCTGGACGATGGCCTGGCCCTGCGCCGGCGAAATCTGCTCGAGTTCGACGTTGGCGTTGGCCGCTGCCGCCTTGGCCAGCAACAATGCACGGATGAACTGCACCGGCATGCGCTGGCCGCTGATCGGGAAGTTATCGACCGCGCGCTGGGTCTGAGCGCCATACAGGGCCTGGGCCGGCACCTGCAGCTCACCCATGCTGTCACGCTCGATACGGGTATTACTCATGGTCAATTCCTTGCAACAGTTCGTCGGGGGAAATCGAAGGCAGCAGCACGCAATTGGCGAGCTGCATGGCATAGGGCTGCCAGCGCTGGTTTTGCTCGAGGCGATCGAGGCTGCGCAGGTCCAACAGCGGCCGCCAGGCCTGGTCCAGGCACTGCGCGCGCCAGTGCCAGGGCAGCATGCGGTCGCTGGCGGTATCCAGCAGCAGGCGCAGGGAAGTCAGGGCGACGGTCCATGGCGAGGTCGCGGTGCAGCACACCAGGTAGCGACCTTCGGCCAGGTAATGCTCGATCAGTCGCGGCTCGTCGGGGTCGAGCGCGCAGCGAATGCGCCGGCTCAGCCAACGCCAGTTTTCCAGGTAGGGCAACTCATGGAGTACGGTATTCATGAATATCATCACTGCTGGACGGTGTAATGATATTCATTATTAAGTGATAAATAGAATCACTTCAACCCCGAAGGCAAAAACAAAAGACCCGGCGCGATGGCCGGGTCCGGGATGTGCAACTGGCACAGCGGAGGGTTTTAGCTACCCGCGACCGTCATGCGCTCGATCAGCACAGAGCCGCTGTGGATATTGCTGCGGGTTTCCAGATCGCTGCCAATCGCCACAATCTGCTGGAACATGTCTTTCATATTGCCGGCAATGGTCACTTCCTGCACAGCGAACTGAATCTCGCCGTTCTCGACCCAGTAGCCCGCTGCGCCACGCGAGTAATCACCCGTGACCATGTTCAGACCATGCCCCATCAGCTCGGTGACCAACAGGCCACGGCCCATGCGCCGAATCAATGCAGCTTGATCTTCGACGCCATGGGTGACGAACAGGTTGTGCACGCCCCCCGAGTTGGCGGTGCTTGGCAAGCCCAGCTTGCGCCCCGAATAGGTACCGAGCAGGTACGACACCAGCTCGCCGTTTTCGACGAACGGCTTGGCGTAGGTGGCCAGGCCATCGCCGTCGAACCCCGCACTGCCCAGCGCCCGCGGCAGGTGCGGGCGTTCATCCAGGGTCAGCCAGCTGGGGAACAGGCGTTGCCCCAGCGAGCCTTCGAGGAACGACGACTTGCGGTACAGGTTGCCGCCCGAGATCGCCCCAAGAAAGCTGCCGAACAGGCCACCGGCAAGCTCGGCAGAGAACAGCACCGGCACTTCGCAGGTCGGCACCGGGCGCGCACCCAGGCGGCTTGCAGCACGTTGCGCTGCATGCAGGCCAATACTGCGCGGGTCGGCCAGCAGATCGCCCTGGCGGTTGACGTCATACCAGTAGTCGCGCTGCATCTGCCCGTCGGCTTCGGCAATCATCACGCAACTGAGGCTGTGCCGGGTCGAGGCATAGCCGCCGGTAAAGCCATGGCTGTTACCGTAAACACGGCAGCCCTGATGGGTGTTGAGGGTAGTGCCGTCGGCATTCTTGATCCGCGGATCGGCATCAAAAGCAGCGGCCTCACAGGCCAGTGCCTGCTCGATGGCCTGCTCGGGGCTGATGTCCCAATCGTGGTACAGGTCAAGCTCAGGGATATCGCGGGCCATCAGGGCGGCATCGGCCAGCCCGGCGCATTCGTCTTCCGAGGTGTGCTTGGCAATCGCCAGGGCTGCAGCAACGGTTTCGCGAATGGCCTCCGGGCCGCTAGCCGAGGTACTCGCCGAGCCCTTGCGCTGGCCGACATAGAGGGTGATGCCAAAGCCCTGGTCACGGTTGAACTCGACCGTCTCGACCTCGCGCTGACGCACCGTGGTCGACAAACCCTGCTCCAGCGACACCGCCACCTCGCAGGCGCTGGCACCCTGGCGGCGCGCTTCGGCAACGATCGCCTCGACTTGCTCCTGCAAGGCCGGCAGGTCCTTCGGGCCTATGCTCTGGACTGCACTCATGGTCTTCTCCACTCAAATTCTGCTTACGGCTAGGGTCATTCTACGACCGGGCCGGACAATTGGCCCCCGACTGGTTATCATGGCGACGATTTCTAGCGGACGGCCACCATGGTTGATTCATACGACGACGCCTTCGATGGCGAAAAAAGCAAAACCCAGATCAAGCGTGAGCTACATGCACTGGTTGAACTCGGCGAGCGCCTGACGACGCTCAAGCCTGACACCCTGGCACGCCTGCCCTTGACCGACCCGCTGCGCAAGGCCTTGGCCGATGCCAGCAAGCACACCGCGCACATCGCCCGCAAACGCCATATGTCGTTTGTCGGCAAGCTGATGCGCGACCAGGACACCGACGCAATTCTTGCGGTGATCGAGCAACTCGACAGCTCTACCCGCCAGTACAACGAACGCTTTCACGGCCTTGAGCGCTGGCGCGATCGGCTGGTCGACGGCAACGACGAGGACCTTGAGCGGTTTGTTCAGGAATACCCTGAAACCGACCGTCAGCAACTGCGCTCGTTGATCCGCCATGCCCAGCACGAAAAAGCCCGGGACAAGCCGCCGGCTGCTGCGCGCAAGGTGTTCAAGTACATCCGCGAACTTGACGAAGCTCAGCGCGGCCTGCGCTAGGTAATGCCTCGTGCGCAGCAAGCCCGCCCCCACCCCGGTGGAGGCGCGCTTGCTGCGCACTACGCTCATCCGCCGGTACCGCCGACGGTGATCGCATCCAGCTTCAGAGTCGGCTGGCCAACGCCCACCGGCACCGACTGACCATCCTTGCCACAGGTACCGACGCCGCTGTCCAGCGCCAGGTCGTTACCGACCATCGATACCCGGCTCATCGCCTCCGGCCCATTGCCAATCAACGTCGCACCCTTGACCGGCGCGGTGATCTTGCCGTCTTCGATCAGATACGCCTCACTGGTGGAGAAGACGAACTTGCCGCTGGTGATATCGACCTGGCCACCGCCCAGGTTGGCGCAGTAGATACCCTTCTTGACCGAAGCGATGATCTCTTCGGGATCGCTCTCGCCTGCGCGCATGTAGGTGTTGGTCATACGCGGCATCGGCAGGTGCGCATAGGATTCGCGGCGGCCGTTACCGGTCACTGCCATGCCCATCAGGCGCGCGTTGAGCTTGTCCTGCATGTAGCCTTTGAGGATGCCGTTCTCGATCAGCGTGGTGCACTCGGTTGGCGTCCCTTCGTCGTCGACGCTGAGCGAACCGCGACGATCCTGCAGAGTGCCGTCATCGACGATGGTGCACAGGCTGGAGGCAACCTTCTGGCCGATCTGCCCGCTGTAGGCGGAACTGCCCTTGCGGTTGAAATCGCCTTCCAGGCCATGGCCGACCGCCTCGTGCAGAAGCACGCCGGACCAGCCCGGGCCAAGCACCACTGGCAAGGTGCCGGCCGGCGCCGGCTTGGCCTCAAGGTTGACCAGCGCCTGGCGCAGGGCTTCACGGGCGTAGCCCATGACCCGCTCTTCGGTGAAGAAGCGGTAGTCGGTCCGCCCACCACCGCCCTGCCCGCCACGTTCCCGGCGGCCGTCCTTCTCGACGATCACACTGACATTGAAGCGCACCAGCGGACGCACGTCGGCAGCCAGGCCGCCATCGGCAGCGGCCACCAGAATCCGCTCCCAGACCCCGGCCATGCTCACGCTGACCTGCTGGATGCGCGGGTCAAGCGCCCGCGTGGCGACGTCGACGCGCTTGAGCAGTTCGACCTTGTCGGCACGGCTGAGCACATCCAGCGGGTTGTCCGGGGTGTACAGCTGGGTCACATCCTGGCTGCGAAACGCCTGCACCGTGCCGTTCTGGCCGGCACGCGAGATCGACCGGGCGGCGCGCGCGGCCGAGGTGAGGGCTTCGAGGTTGATCGCATTGCTGTAGGCGAAGCCGGTTTTCTCACCAGACAGGGCGCGCACGCCAACGCCTTGGTCGAGGTTGAAGCTGCCTTCTTTGACGATGCCGTCTTCCAGCGCCCAGGTTTCAGAAATCTGGCCCTGGAAGTACAGATCGGCAGCATCGATGCCGGGCCCGGCCAACTCGCCCAGTACAGCCTGCAGGCTGTCCAGGGTCAGTCCGCCCGGGGCAAGCAGCTGGTCGCTGACGGTGGTTAACATCTGGCTCATAGTCACTCCGAGGTGTGCGCAGGCCGCAAGGCGTCCTGCGAGAAAAAGCGCCGGTGCGTGATCACCGGCATCCGCGCCCGGATGGACGCTTGTTGATCTATGTCGCGCTCGGCCAGCAGCACCGCTTCACCGCGAGCCTGCTGGGCGATGATGCGCCCCCAGGGGTCGACGATCGCCGCCTGACCGTGGGTTTCGCGGGGGCCGGGGTGGATTCCGCCCTGGGCCGCCGCCAACAGATAGCATTGGGTTTCGATGGCCCGGGCGCGAATCAGTACCTCCCAATGCGCCGCACCGGTCACCGCAGTAAATGCTGCGGGGGCCGTGATCAGCTCCGCGCCGGCCGCCCTCAGTGCACTGTACAGCTCAGGGAAGCGCAGGTCATAACAGACCGACAGGCCTACCTTGCCCAGCGGCGTGTCGGCCACCACCACCTGGCTGCCGTGGGCATAGTCATCCGACTCACGGTAACGACCGCGGTTGTCGGCCACATCGACATCGAACAGGTGCAGCTTGTCGTAGCGTGCGACCACCTCACCATGCTCGTCGATCAGCAGCGAACAAGCATGCGCCTTGGCGTCCGGCTGGCCGAGCGGGGGCAACGGCAAGGTGCCGGCAACTATCCATAACTTGAGGGCGCGAGCGGTGCGTTTCAACCATGGCAGGATCGGCCCTTCGCCACGCGCCTCGGCCAGGCCGATCGCAGCGGCATCGCGCCGGCCCATGGCAGCGAAGTTTTCCGGCAGCACCGCGAGCCGCGCGCCGGCGGCAGCGGCTTGCTCGAGCAATACACCGGCCCGCTGCAGGTTGGCCATCACATCGTCCTGGCTGACCATCTGAACCACCGCTGCTTTCATCGGCACTCCTAGCGAGACTTTTCGAAAGGTTTCACAAAGGTGATCTTAGGCTCTTTCCACGAGCCATCGACGCGATAGCGCACGCTGGCAAAGCGCGAAATTCGATCACCAATCAATTGATCGACCAGAAACAGCGCACCACCAATGGCCGGCGCGCCGACGATCAACGCTGCCAACGGCAGGTTGTTGGTGACCGGCAGGGTGACCTGGAGGTTGGCAGCGATGCGATCACGCACCATGTCCATGGTGCCATCGAGCTCGAAGTTGCTGGACGGCCCGGTGACAGTGATCGGCTCACGGGTCACGTAAACGCCTTCACTAGCCACCAGCAGGCCCTTGACCCGGTCATAGCCAAGGCCCTTCTCGAACAGGTCGGAGAAGTCCAGGCGCAGGCGCCGGCCGATTGAGTTGAAGTTGAGCAGGCCGAACACGCGCAACGCCTGGGCGCCGCCCTCGACCTCGACGAACTGACCACTGCGCAACGACGCATCGAGGCTGCCGGAAAAGCGTTTGGTGTCGATCCAGGCCGGCGAGCCAGGCCAGCGGCCATCGACATCCAGATGGAAGTCGCGGCTGGTTACCGTTGGCGCAAAGCCAAAGCCCTGCAGCACATCGGCCAGGTTCTTGCCATCCAGGCGGCCCTTGTACCAGCTCGCAGTGCTGCCCGGCAGACCTTCCCAGGCGCCATTACCATCGATGTGCAGGCCCTTGATCAGCAGGTCGACGCCATTGAAAGACACGCCGCGCGGGGTCGGTCGCAATTTCAGCGCCACCGAACCGAACAGGTCATCACCGCGATACAGCTTGTCGATGCACAGGTCCAGCGCGGGGACCTTGCGCGGGTCGAAACTGGCCAGCGGGTCGGGGGCATTGTCGTCCTGCGCTTGCGCTGGATCGGCCGGTGGCAGGCGCAGGCTGTGCAGTTTGACCACCATGGGCTGCGCCTTGGCATCCGGAATGCGTGCGTTGCCGATCACCTCGCGGCTGTCCAGGCGCAGGTCCCAGGCACTGGCGACACGGGCCAGGCGTACCACGGCCTGGTTCAGCTGGGTGCCGAAAGCTTGTATCTGGCCGATGCTCAGATCGACGCTTTGCAGGGTCTGCCGGGCACTGCCACCGGGGTCATCGCCGGCCAGGCGCTGTGCCTGCTGCTGCCACGCGTCAAGATCGAGTGTGTCGAGCCGTCCACGCACGCGCAGGCCCTTGCCACCAGGCAGTTGTGGCTCGCCCGCGCCCAGCAGCAGCTCGCCGCGGCCTTGGTCAAGCTTGCCGCCGGGCGCTGCGTAGGCGAAGCGTGTGCTGTCCCCATAACGGGCATCGAAGCGTCGCTCGTTACCTTGCAAGGTCATGCTGAAGCGGCTGTCACGGGTATCCTGGGCAGCCTTGGCAAAGGGCGCCGGCAAGTCGATGCTGAGGCCTTTGAGCGAAGAATCGACGGTCAAGCGATTGTCCCGGCTGCCCAGGCTCAGCTGCAGCTGATAGGGAATCTCGCCGCTGGCAGGCAAGGCCTGCTTGACCTGCAGCCAGTCGGTCAAGGTCTTCAACGCGACCTGGCCAGAGGCATTGATGCGGGTCTGCATCTGACCGGGCTGGCCCTCGGCGACAATTTGCGCCGTGACCGGTTTGCCAAAGGCCTGCAGGCTGATGTTGTTGCCGCTCAGGCCCTTGTCCAGGTCGAAGGTTAAATCGCCCTTGAGCTTGCTCAGTTGCAGCTCCGGCGGCGCGACCTTGAGGCGCGCATCAGCGGTGCTGAAGTCGACCTTGATCTTGGGTAGCTTGCCGTGTGCCATTGGGATATCGAGGTTGAGCTTGCCCTTGAGCGGGCCTTCACCTTCCCAGCCAGCGAAAATATCAGCAGTGCCGATAGGCGCCTCCTGGAGGATCTTCAGGCCATCGCTGAGCGGGCCGGCGAAGTTGCCGGTCAGGTACAGATGGCTGTCTTGGCCAGCGTCAACGTGGGGGATGTTCACCGTGACATCGCTGACCTTGGTGTCGAGCAACAGGCCTTGCCGGGCCTTGATGCGCACGCCGCTGTCTTCAATCAGCACATCGCCGGCCACCTGCTGCACCTGAGGCCAGCCGGGCTGGAAGTCCAGCGCCGCGTCACGCACCTTGAAGAACAGGCTGATACTGCGCGCTTCGGGGGTGGCATCGCGGTTCAGCGAACCTTGGTACTGGAAGTAGCCCTCATCCACAGTGCCTTTGACGATGGCACTGCGCAGCCATTCATCGAGGGCCGGGCTAAGGACTTCGGGCAGATATTTGGCGGTGTAGCGGCCATCGCCTTCGGTCAGGCCGACGCGCAGGTCCATGTAGTCTTCGCGGCCTTCCTCGAACAGCAGGCGGATCAGAAAGTCGCCGGCGATCTTGCCTTCTTCGCCAAGTACCTTGAGGTACGGTGCGATCAGGGTGAAGCCCTCCTGATCCAGGCGCCAGGTGAGCAAAGCATTGGCTTTCTGGTAATGCCAGGGTTTGGCGAAGACCGGATACAGATGCAGCATGAACGCGTCGGTATCCAGGCGCAGTTCGCCATGACCGAGGTCGCCGCTGATGCTGCCGCTGACGTTTCCCGCCGCCGGTGCAGCGTGGTAGGCGTTGAAGCCGATACGGTCCAGGTTGGCGGCAAACTGCAGGCGCTGATCACCTTCGGCCTTGGGTCGGATATCCAGCTTCACGTTATGCAGCGCGCCGGTCACCTTGAGCCCGTCGACCACCGCCATGAGGTTGTCCGGCAACGGCGCCAAAGCATTGATCAAGGGGGTCAGAGGGGTCAGGTCGAGGGTGTCGGCCTGGACCTGCCAGGATTCTTCGACGGGTGTCGAAGCGCTGTGCTGTCGGGCTTGCAGGTGGGTTTCCCAACGCTGCTTGCCGATGCTAGCCGCCAGCGAGTCGAGCACTAGCTGGTAACCGTCCTCACCACGCTGCAACCAGGCGGACAAGGCAAGGTCATCCAGGCTGACGGGCTTGCGGCTGCTGTAGGCACCGCGCAGGTGCGGCGCGTTGAGGCGCACACTTGCGTGCTGCAACTGGCCCTTGCGCACACCTACCCAGAATTCGCCGCCCGCGCGCAGCGCTTCGGCGCGCCACTGGCCAAGCAGCTTGGGTGGCAGCCAGTGCGACCAGTCGCTTTGCGGCAGGCTCAGGTAGCCGTCCAGGGAGCCATCGCGCCAGTTATCAGCCGTGGCACGGCTACGCAGATTGAGCGCCAGTGGCTGCCCATCGGGCAGGGTCGCCCGTGCATCCAGCGCCTGGCGCGAGGCGCCGGCCTGCAAGCCAACGCTGACGTAAGTGAGGGTCAGTGGATCGCGCTGCCAGGGGTGCAGTGTGACCTGGCTATCGAATACATCGATGCGCCCCAGCTGCTGCAAGCGCTGCAGCAACTGCGCAGGGTCGAGCGGGGCGTCGTCTTGCTTGGGCAGGCCTTCCAGCGCCCAGGAGCCCTGCTCATCCTCGCGCAGAATCAACTGCAGGCCGCCCAGCTGGATGCGCGCCAGGCGCACTTCGCGGGCCTTGAGGCTGGCCCACAGATCAGGCACGGCCTTGACGTCATCCAGGCGCAGCGCATCGGCGCCCTCGCCCAGCTGCAGATCACGCACACGCAGCACCGGTGCCAGGCCACTCCAGCGGCCTTCCAGTGCGCCGATATGTACCGGCATGCCGAGGGCCTGCTCAGCCTTGCTCTCAACGTCGGCGCGATACTCTGCCACCAGCGGCACCAGTTGCCGGCCGATGCTCACATACAGCGCCACCAGCACCGCCAGCAAGGCACACAAGCCCAGCCCCCAACGGGTCAAGGCGCTCAGAACGCGGGTCAGACGCTCCATGGCCATGGCCCTCCAAAACGTGCCTTAACTATGGCTGCAAGCGCGACTTTCGCCAACCGGCGATGGTTTTCAGGACGCGTCAGAGGAGCACCACATCGTATTGTTCCTGGGAGTACATGGTCTCGACCTGGAAGCGGATGGTGCGACCGATGAACGCTTCCAGCTCAGCAACGTTGCCGGACTCTTCATCGAGCAGACGATCGACCACCTTCTGGTTGGCCAGCACACGGTAGCCCTCGGCCTGATAAGCCCGCGCTTCACGGAGGATCTCGCGGAAGATTTCGTAGCAGATGGTTTCGGCGGTTTTCAGCTTGCCGCGGCCCTGGCAGCCCGCGCACGGCTCGCACAAGACTTGCTCAAGGCTCTCGCGGGTGCGCTTGCGGGTCATCTGCACCAGACCCAGCTCGGTGATACCGATGATGTTGGTCTTGGCGTGATCACGTTCGAGCTGTTTTTCCAGGGTGCGCAGCACCTGGCGTTGGTGCTCCTGATCTTCCATGTCGATGAAGTCGATGATGATGATCCCGCCGATGTTGCGCAGGCGCAGCTGGCGGGCGATCGCCGTGGCCGCCTCGAGGTTGGTCTTGAAGATGGTTTCTTCGAGGTTGCGATGGCCGACGAAGGCGCCAGTATTGACGTCGATGGTGGTCATCGCCTCGGCCGGATCGACCACCAGGTAGCCACCAGACTTGAGCGGCACCTTGCGCTCGAGGGCACGCTGGATTTCGTCTTCGACGCCATACAGGTCGAAGATCGGACGCTCGCCCGGATAGTGTTCGAGGCGATCGGCAATCTCCGGCATCAATTCAGCGACGAACTGCGTGGTTTTCTGGAAGGTTTCCCGCGAGTCGATGCGGATTTTCTCAATCTTGTGGTTGACCAAGTCACGCAAGGTCCGCAGCGCCAGGCCGAGGTCTTCGTAAATGACCGTCGGTGCACCGCAGGTCTGGATCTGGCTGGCGATCTGCTCCCACAGCCGGCGCAGGTAGCGGATGTCCTGAAGGATGTCGTCCTGGCGAGCGCCTTCGGCAGCGGTACGCAGGATGAAGCCGCCGGCGTCCTTGACGTTTTCCTGCTCGATGCAGCTGTTGACCACCTGCTTGAGGCGCTCGCGTTCGGCTTCGTCCTCGATCTTCAGCGAAATACCGACGTGACTGCTACGCGGCATGTACACCAGATAGCGCGACGGAATCGACAGCTGAGTAGTCAGCCGCGCGCCCTTGGTGCCGATCGGATCCTTGGTGACCTGCACCACCAGTGACTGGCCTTCATGCACCAGCGCAGTGATGGTCTCGACCGCCGAGCCTTCGCGCTGGGAAATCTCCGAGGCATGAATGAACGCCGCGCGGTCCAGGCCGATATCGACGAAGGCGGCCTGCATGCCCGGCAGAACCCGCACCACCTTGCCTTTGTAGATATTGCCGACGATACCGCGGCGCAGGGTGCGCTCGACATGCACCTCCTGCAGAACACCGTTTTCAACCACTGCCACGCGCGATTCCATCGGCGTGATGTTGATCAGGATCTCTTCACTCATGGCAGGTTCTCATCAAAGGTCTGGGGTAATGATGGATCGCTGACCGATCCCTGGCTAGCGCTGCGTTCAACCCTCTGCCTGAGCTGCTGGCATTTGCCAGCAGGGAATGCCGAACTGGCCGAGCAAGTCGGCGGTTTCGCTGAGCGGCAGGCCGACCACGGCCGAATAGCTGCCGCTCAGTGCGGTGACAAAAATCGCGGCCAAACCCTGGATGGCATAGCCGCCGGCTTTGTCCAGCGGCTCGCCGCTGGCCCAATAGCGGCTGGCCTCGTCAGGGCTGATCGAGCGAAAACGTACGGTGCTGGCGACGCACAGGCTGCGGACCTGCTGGCCATCATCCAGAGCAACTGCGGTAAGTACCTGATGCTCGCGCCCAGCCAGCTCAGCGAGCATAGCCAGGCCGTGTTCGCGGCTTTCAGGCTTGCCGAGAATGCGCCCATCCAGCACCACCGCAGTATCGGCGCCGAGTACCACACCAGCACCCGTGATATGGGCCAGTCCGGCAGCTGCCTTGGCGCGAGCCAGGCGCTCGACATAAACCTCGGCGTTTTCCTCGGCAAGCGGGGTTTCATCGATGGGTGCGCTGACGGTGGTGAACGGCACGCCAATCTGGGTCAACAGTTCACGACGACGCGGCGAGCCAGAGGCGAGATAGAGCGGCTTCATGTGGACATATCCCTGTCAGGCGCGGCAATGCCGGTCAGTTGATGTGCAGGCGGCGGCGCAGGTCGCGCAAGGCAAAGCTGATCCACGGCCAGAGCAGCGCACTGATGACTGCCGACCACACCAGCGCCAGGGTCGGCAGGCGATTGCCGGTCAGGGCACTGAGCCACAACTGGATCAACTGGGCGATGCCGAAGATCACCAGGATCACCAGGCTCTGCTGCCACAGCGGGAACATGCGCAGGCGCTGCTGCAACGACAGCACCAGGAAGGCGATCAGGGTCAGGATCAGCGCGTTCTGCCCCAGCAAGGTGCCGTACAGCACATCCTCTGCCAGGCCCAGCACGAAGGCGGTGGTCATGCCGACCTTGTTCGGCACGTTGAGTACCCAGAATGACACCAGCAGGGCCAGCCACATCGGCCGGAATACTTCCATGAACTGCGGCATCGGCGAGACGCTGAGCAACAGGCCGATGGCGAAGCTGAGCCAGATGACCCAACCGTTTCTACTGCGCGAACTGGCCATCATTGCCTCCGCGGTTGGCTGGGCGACGCAGGCGTCGCAGCCGGATTGACGGGTACCGCGGGCGTTGCCGCAGGGGCAGCCGGGGTGGCGGGCGCAGTGCTTGCTGGCGCACTGGCAGCAGGTGTGGCTTGCTCGGTAGCAGCTGCGGCTGGCGGCTGCGCCGTACCCTGCCGATCAGCTTCTTCCTGGGCCATGGCTGCCTCGGTCGCACGCTGCTCCGGGGTGCGCCGGTCGCTGAACACAAGCAGCATATAGCGGCTGCGGTTGAGCGCCGCAGTAGGAATGGCGCGCACGATCGCGAACGGCTGACCGGAGTCGTGGATCACTTCGTTGACCGTGGCCACCGGGTAACCGGCCGGGAAGCGCTGGCCCATGCCCGAGCTCACCAGCAAGTCGCCCTCTTTGACATCGGCAGTGTCGGCAACATGGCGCAGCTCAAGCCGCTCCGGGTTACCGGTACCACTGGCGATGGCGCGCAAGCCGTTGCGGTTGACCTGCACCGGAATGCTGTGGGTGGAGTCGGTGAGCAGCAGTACCCGCGAGGTGTAAGGCATCAGCTCGACCACCTGGCCCATCAGGCCGCGGGCATCGAGCACCGGCTGGCCGAGGAAGACGCCGTCGCGCTCGCCCTTGTTGATCAGGATACGGTGGGTGAACGGATTGGGGTCGACGCCGATCAGCTCGGCCACTTCAACCTTCTCATTGACCAGCGCCGACGAGTTGAGCAACTCGCGCAGGCGCACGTTCTGCTCGGTCAGGGCCGCCAGCTTCTGCAGGCGCCCCTGCAACAGCAGGGCTTCGGTCTTGAGTTTTTCGTTCTCGGCGGCAAGCTCGGTGCGGCTGCCGAACTGGCTGGCGACCCCCTGGAATACGCGCTGCGGGAGGTCTGTGAGCCAATACGACTCCATCAGCACCAGGCCCATCTGGCTACGCACTGGCTTGAGCAGGGCGAAGCGCGAGTCGACCACCATCAAGGCAACCGAGAGCACCACCAGTACCAGCAGACGAACGCCCAGCGAAGGGCCCTTGGAGAAAAGCGGTTTAATGGGCCGTTCCTCGTGGACGACGATTCAGGAGGTGACTGGGCATGAAGCGGAGCACCGGCCTGCTGCGAATTGACGGAAACAGCGCCCCACGGACGCCAACCCAGCGCATACAGGTAGCACTGCGAGTGCTACCTGTAAACCAGGCGATCATTACCGGACGTTGAACAGCGCCGTGAATCACTCGCTCGAGAGCAGATCCATTGCGTGTTTGTCCATCATTTCCAACGCACGACCACCGCCACGAGCCACACAGGTCAGCGGGTCTTCCGCGACGATCACCGGCAGGCCGGTTTCCTGTGCCAGGAGCTTGTCGAGGTCGCGCAGCAGCGCGCCACCACCGGTCAGCACCAGACCGCGCTCGGCGATGTCCGAAGCCAGTTCCGGCGGCGACTGCTCAAGGGCGCTCTTGACCGCCTGGACGATGGTCGCCAGGGATTCCTGCAGCGCTTCGAGCACTTCGTTGGAGTTCAGGGTAAAGGCACGCGGCACGCCCTCGGCCAGGTTACGGCCACGTACGTCGACTTCACGTACTTCACCACCTGGGTAGGCGGTGCCGATTTCCTGTTTGATGCGCTCGGCGGTGGACTCACCGATCAGGCTGCCGTAGTTGCGGCGCACGTAGGTAACGATGGCTTCGTCGAAGCGATCACCGCCAACCCGTACCGATTCGGCGTAGACCACACCGTTGAGCGAGATCAGCGCGATTTCAGTGGTACCACCACCGATATCGACGACCATCGAGCCACGCGCTTCTTCGACCGGCAGGCCGGCACCGATGGCCGCAGCCATTGGCTCCTCGATCAGGAATACTTCACGTGCACCGGCGCCCAGCGCCGATTCACGGATGGCGCGGCGCTCGACCTGGGTCGATTTGCACGGCACGCAGATCAGCACACGTGGGCTGGGCTGCAGGAAGCTATTTTCGTGAACCTTGTTGATGAAGTACTGCAACATTTTTTCACAAACGCTGAAGTCGGCGATGACGCCGTCTTTCATCGGACGAATGGCTGCAATGTTGCCGGGCGTACGGCCCAGCATACGTTTGGCTTCAGTCCCGACGGCGACGACGCTTTTCTGGTTGCCGTGGGTACGGATGGCAACAACCGAGGGCTCATTCAGGACGATACCGCGCTCACGCACGTAAATAAGGGTGTTGGCAGTACCCAGGTCGATAGACAGATCGCTGGAAAACATGCCACGCAGTTTCTTGAACATGGGAAAGTGACCCTGGGGAAAGCGTGGGTAAAAAAGTGCGGCAAACTCTAACAATGGCAGGGATTTTGGGCAAGGAGCCAATATGTTAAATTGGCAGTTTTTCCGAGCAAGCCTGCAGATGATCGCGGCTGTATGACCGCCAAACTGCCGGCATGTTCCTCATCGCGGAACTTATTCCGTTTGGTTTTTCTGGAGATTTCCCATGGCGCTGCAACGCTCCGACGTGGAAAAGATCGCCCATCTGGCCCGACTGGGGCTGAATGAAGGCGAACTGCCGCGCATCACCGATGCCTTGAACAGCATCCTCGGGTTGGTCGACCAGATGCAAGCTGTCGACACCAGCGGTATCGAACCGCTCGCCCACCCCCTGGAGGCCAGCCAACGTCTGCGCCCCGACCAGGTTACCGAAAGCAACCAGCGCGACGCGTATCAAGCCATCGCCCCGTCGACCGAGAACGGTCTGTACCTGGTTCCAAAAGTCATCGAGTAAGGGAAAGCACCTGCCATGCATCAATTGACCCTGGCCGAGATCGCCCGCGGACTCGCCGACAAGTCGTTTTCATCCGAGGAGCTGACCCAGAGCCTGCTGGGCCGGATCAAGCAACTCGACCCGCAACTGAACAGCTTCATCAGCGTCACCGAAGAACGCGCGCTGGATCAGGCGCGCGCTGCCGACGCCCGTCGCGCCGCTGGCGAAACCGGCCCTCTGCTGGGCGCGCCGATCGCCCACAAGGACCTGTTCTGCACCCAGGGCGTACGCACCAGCTGCGGCTCGAAGATGCTCGACAACTTCACCGCGCCGTATGACGCCACCGTGGTCAGCAAGCTGGCCGACGCCGGCATGGTGACTCTGGGCAAGACCAACATGGACGAATTCGCCATGGGTTCGGCCAACGAATCCAGCCACTACGGCCCGGTGAAGAACCCGTGGAACCTCGAGCACGTGCCGGGCGGTTCGTCCGGTGGTTCGGCGGCAGCCGTGGCGGCACGCCTGCTACCGGTGGCAACCGGCACCGATACCGGCGGCTCGATTCGCCAGCCGGCGGCACTGACCAACCTGACCGGCCTGAAACCGACCTACGGTCGCGTTTCGCGCTGGGGCATGATCGCCTATGCATCGAGCCTCGATCAGGGCGGCCCGATGGCGCGTACTGCCGAAGACTGCGCCCTGCTCCTGCAAGGCATGGCCGGCTTCGACACCAAGGACTCGACCTGCATCGACGAGCCAGTGCCTGATTACAGCGCCAACCTCAACGCGCCGCTGCAAGGCCTGCGCATCGGCCTGCCGAAGGAGTACTTCGGTGCCGGCCTGGACTCGCGCATCGCCGACCTGGTGCATGCCAGCGTCAAGGAGCTGGAGCAGCTCGGCGCGGTGGTCAAGCAGATCAGCCTGCCGAACATGCAACACGCCATCCCGGCGTACTACGTGATCGCCCCCGCCGAAGCCTCGTCCAACCTGTCGCGCTTTGATGGCGTGCGCTTTGGCTATCGCTGCGAAGATCCGAAGGATCTCACCGACCTCTACAAGCGCTCGCGCGGTGAAGGTTTCGGCGTTGAAGTACAGCGCCGGATCATGGTTGGCGCCTACGCGCTGTCGGCTGGTTACTACGACGCCTACTACCTGCAGGCGCAGAAGATTCGCCGCCTGATCAAGAACGACTTCATGGCAGCCTTCGAAGACGTCGACCTGATTCTCGGCCCAACCACGCCCAACCCGGCCTGGAAGCTTGGCGCCAAGAGCAACGACCCGGTCTCCGCCTACCTGGAAGACGTCTACACGATCACCGCCAACCTGGCCGGCCTGCCCGGCTTGTCGATGCCGGCCGGTTTCGTCGACGGCCTGCCCGTCGGCGTGCAACTGCTGGCGCCGTACTTCCAGGAAGGCCGCCTGCTCAACGTCGCGCACCGCTACCAGCAAGTCACCGACTGGCACACCCGCGCCCCTACCGGCTTCTGAGGAATTCACACATGCAATGGGAAGTTGTGATCGGGCTGGAGATTCATACCCAGCTCGCCACCCAGTCGAAGATTTTCTCCGGCAGCGCTACCACCTTCGGCTCCGAGCCGAACACCCAGGCCAGCCTGATCGACCTGGGCATGCCTGGCGTACTGCCGGTGCTCAACCAGGAAGCCGTGCGCATGGCGTGCATGTTCGGCCTGGCCATCGAAGCCGAGATCGGCCCGCGCAACGTGTTCGCGCGCAAGAACTACTTCTACCCTGACCTGCCCAAGGGCTATCAGATCAGCCAGATGGACCTGCCGATCGTCGGCAAGGGGCACCTCGACATCGCCCTTGAAGATGGCACCATCAAGCGCGTCGGCATCACCCGTGCGCACCTTGAAGAAGACGCCGGTAAAAGCCTGCACGAAGACTTCAATGGCGCCAGCGGCATAGACCTCAACCGGGCCGGCACGCCGCTGCTGGAGATCGTCTCCGAGCCGGACATGCGCAGCGCCAAGGAAGCCGTGGCTTACGTCAAGGCGATCCACGCGCTGGTGCGTTACCTGGGCATCTGCGACGGCAACATGGCCGAAGGTTCGCTGCGTTGCGACTGCAACGTATCGATCCGGCCGAAGGGTCAGGTCGAGTTCGGCACTCGCTGCGAGATCAAGAACGTCAACTCGTTCCGCTTCATCGAGCGCGCCATCAACAGCGAAATCCAGCGCCAGATCGAGCTGATCGAAGACGGCGGCCGGGTCATCCAGGAAACCCGCCTGTACGACCCGAACAAGGACGAGACCCGCTCCATGCGCAGCAAGGAGGAAGCCAACGACTACCGTTACTTCCCCGACCCTGACCTGCTGCCGGTGGTGATCGAGAGCAGCCTGCTCGAGAGCATCCGCGCCAGCCTGCCAGAGCTGCCACCGCAAAAGGTCGAACGCTTCCAGAGCCAGTACGGCCTGTCGGCCTACGACGCCAACGTGCTGGCCGCCAGCCGCGAACAGGCCGACTACTTCGAGGCCGTGGTGCGCATTGGTGGCGACGCCAAGCTCGCCGCCAACTGGGTCATGGTCGAGCTGGGCAGCCTGCTCAACAAGCTCGGTGTCGAGATCGACCAGGCGCCGGTCAGCGCCGAGCAACTGGGCGGCATGCTCCTGCGTATTCGCGACAACACCATCAGCGGCAAGATTGCCAAGACCGTGTTCGAAGCGATGGCCGCAGGCGAAGGCGACGCCGACAGCATCATCGACAGCAAGGGCCTCAAGCAGGTCACCGACAGTGGTGCAATCGAGACCATGCTCGACGAAATGCTGGCAGCCAATGCCGAGCAGGTCGAACAGTACCGCGCCGCCGATGAAGCCAAGCGCGGCAAGATGTTCGGCTTCTTCGTCGGCCAGGCGATGAAAGCCTCCAAAGGCAAGGCCAACCCGGGGCAGGTGAACCAACTGCTCAAGGCCAAGCTCGAAGGCTAAGCCCTGCGCGGTGCACGGTCAGCCACGACCGTGCACCGGCAACTCATTCTTTGCGGAGCGTACGCGAGCATGCGGCATACCCTTGGCGCACTTGCGCTTTTCTCCCTGCTGGCCGGCTGCGCCAGTCACGATATCGACCCTAGCGGTTACGACAAGACCGGCACCGCCTCCTATTACGGTTCGCGCCATCATGGCAAACGGACCGCCAGTGGCGAGCCCTTCAACCAGCACGGCCTTACCGCCGCCCACCGCAGCCTCGCTTTTGGCAGCCGAGTGCTGGTCACCAACCTGGCCAACCAGCGCAGCGTCGTGGTGCGCATCAATGACCGCGGACCACACAGCCGTGGCCGTTTGATCGATCTGTCCCGCGCGGCCGCAGAAAAAATCGGCATGATCCGTAGCGGAACCGCGCGAGTGCGGGTACAAGGTCTGAGCGACTGAGCCAACGGGAGCCTGACCATTTTCGACCTCGCCACCCTACCCACCTTCAGCCTCCTACAATTGGCTGTGGGCCTTGTCCTGCTGGTGCTCGGCGCCGAACTGCTGGTGCGCGCCGCCCTGCGCCTGGCTACGCGTCT
Source organism: Pseudomonas shirazensis (assembly GCF_014268785.2). Taxonomy (GTDB): domain Bacteria; phylum Pseudomonadota; class Gammaproteobacteria; order Pseudomonadales; family Pseudomonadaceae; genus Aquipseudomonas; species Aquipseudomonas shirazensis. The sequence continues at coordinate 306,461 of NZ_JABWRD020000002.1, forward strand.
GCATGTGCGGCCGCTGATCATCGGTTTGAGCCTGGTTGCCTTCGGCAGTACCGCGCCGCAATTGACTGTCAGCCTGCAAGCGGCCTATCAAGGTGCGCCTGACGTCGCTGTCGGCAGCGTGATCGGCAGCAACATCTTCAATGTGCTGGTGATTCTCGGCTTTACCGCGCTGATCATCCCGCTGCGCGTGTCGCGCCAACTGGTGCGTCTGGACATCCCGTTGATGGTGGCCGCCAGCGCCTTGGTCTACCTGCTCGCGGCCAACGGCCAGCTGGGCCGCTTCGAAGGCGCGCTGTTACTGCTCGGGCTGCTCGGTTATCTGTTGATCCTCTGGCACCAATCGCGCCACTACGCGCGTACTTATCCGGCACCGAATGCCCTGGAGGTCAGCCGCCTGCGCTTCTGGAGCGGTGCTGTGGGGCAGATCGCGTTGGGCCTGGTATTGCTCAGCATTGGCGGCCATCTGCTGCTGGAAGCCGCAGTGGAAGTGGCCACTGACCTTGGCCTGTCGGAACGGATCATTGGGCTGACCGTAGTCGCCGTCTGCACCTCGCTGCCGGAACTTGCCGCTGCGCTGGTTGCGGCGCTGCGCGGTGAGCGCGAAGTAGCGGTAGGTACAGTGATCGGCAGCAACCTGTTCAACTTGCTGGCAGTGCTGGGCGCGACCGCGCTGGTCACCCCTGCCCCGCTGTCGATTTCACCAAATGCACTGGCCTTTGACTTGCCGGTGATGCTCGGCGTCGCCTGCCTGAGCCTGCCGGTGTTCTACTCCGGCTACCGCGTCACCCGCGCCGAGGGGCTGGTGTTTCTCTGCCTGTACCTGGCCTACGGCCTGCATGTGGTGACCTTCACCACCGGCATGCCGTTGGCGGGCAAGCTGGAGAAACTGATGCTGTTCTACGTGCTGCCGCTGCTTGCTCTGACGCTGCTGTACACCACCGTGCGCGCCTGGCGGCGCCAGCACTGAGGCCTGCGCAGGTTTAGCCGCGCAGGCCTTGCAGCAAACACCTCAGCGCTTGGCCTGGCGCTGCTTCTTGAGCTTGAACGCAATGCCCAGTGCGGCAATCCACAGCGGGATCAGCATCACCGAGATGCGGATCGGCGGAGTCAGGTACATCACCACCAGGATCAACACGATGAAGGCCAGGCACATGTAATTGGTAATCGGGTGGCCCCAGCTGCGGTAGAACGGCGTATCGCCGGCAGCGATCTTGGCCTTGCGGAATTTCAGGTGGGTGATGCTGATGCTTGCCCAGTTGATAACCAGCGCTGATACCGCCAGCGCCATCAACAGGCCGAAGGCTTCGCCCGGCATCAGGTAGTTGATCACCACGCACAAACCGGTGGCCGCTGCCGACACACCCAGCGCGGTCAGCGGCACGCCGCGACGGCTGACCTTGAGCAATTGATGCGGTGCATCGCCCTGGCTGGCCAGGCCGAACAGCATACGGCTGTTGGCGTACACGCAGCTGTTGTACACCGACAGCGCCGCCGTCAGTACCACCACGTTGAGAATGGTCGCGACCAGGTTGCTGTCCAGTTCATGGAAGATCATCACGAACGGGCTGCCGCCCTGCACCACCTTTTGCCACGGGTACAGCGACAGCAAGATCGCCAGCGCACCGATGTAGAAGATCAGGATGCGGTACACCACCTGGTTGGTCGCCTTGGGAATGCTCACCCGCGGGTTTTCCGCCTCGGCGGCAGTGATACCGACCAGCTCCAGGCCGCCGAACGAGAACATGATCACCGCCAGAGCCATGATCAAGCCGCCGACGCCATTGGGGAAGAAGCCGCCGTATTGCCACAGGTTGGCGACGCTGGCATCCGGGCCACCCTGGCCGCTGGTGAGCAACCAGGCGCCAAAGCCGATCATGCTGACAATCGCCACTACTTTGACCAGAGCGAACCAGAACTCCATCTCGCCGTAGACCTTGACCTGAGTCAGGTTGATCAGGTTGATCACCACAAAGAAGATTGCTGCCGTGGCCCAGGTCGGGAAGTCCGGCCACCAGTACTGCACATAGATGCCAACTGCGGTCAGCTCGGCCATGCCTACCAGCACATAGACCACCCAGTAGTTCCAGCCCGAGACAAAGCCGGCGAACTCGCTCCAGTATTTATGGGCGAAGTGGCTGAAGCTGCCGGCAACCGGCTCTTCCACCACCATTTCGCCAAGCTGGCGCATGATCAGGAAGGCCATCAGGCCGGCAATGGCATAACCCAGCAACACCGAGGGGCCGGCCATCTGGATGGTCTGGGCAATGCCCAGGAACAGCCCGGTGCCGATGGCCCCGCCCAGCGCGATCAACTGGATATGGCGATTTTTCAGGCCGCGCTGTAACCGCTCGGGCGAGTTCTGGTCTTGCATGGAGTGTCCTTAGGTCAGGTGGCAGCGTTGTTGCTGTTGTTGTTCTGTTCAGGCGGCAAGGATCTAGATCCAGCCGCCCCACTGCAAGATGAAGATGCCGATATTGGTGGTAATTGCCGCCATCAGGGTAGTAATGACGATGATCGCCGCCGCTAACTGATGATTGGCATTGGCCGCACGGGCCATGACATAGCTGGCGGCAGCGGTAGGGCTGCCGATGTACAGGAACAGGATGCCCAGCTCGGCACCGCGGAAACCACACAGCCAGGCGCCGAGGGTGCCGATCAGCGGCAACCAGACCATCTTCACCAGGCTGACATCCACCGCCAGCTTGCCGCTGTCGCGCAGCGCCGCCAGCGACAAGGTGCCACCAATGCAGATCAACGCCAGTGGCAGGGTCATTTGCGCCAGATAGTCGCCCGAGGTCAGCAGCCAGTTCGGCAGCGGCACCTGGGCGTAGGCCATGGGTGTGGCGAGCAGCACGCTGATGATCAGCGGGTTACTGAAAACACTTTTGCAGATGCTCCACGGATCGGACTTGAGGTCCGGGCTGTATACCGCCAGCACCACCGCCGACAGCGAGTTGTACAGGAGGATCACCAGGCCGGCGAGCACCGCGCCCAGCGAGATGCCGTAATCACCGTACAGGCTGGCCGCCAGGGCCAGGCCGATAACGCCGTTGTTGCCGCGAAAAGCCCCCTGGGTGTAGATGCCGCGCTCGGCCAGCGGCGCGCGCCAGATCGCCAGGCCCCAGGACAAGGCGAAGCCGATCAGGGTAATTGCGGTGAAGTAGACCAGCACACCGGGTTTGATCGCTGCATCCAGATCGGCATGGTAGATGCCAAGAAACAGCAGCGCCGGCATGCACACGTTGAACACCAGCGTCGAGGCAACCTTGGTGAAGTTGTCGTCGATCAGGTGCAAACGTTTGAGCAATACGCCCATGAACAGCATGGCGAACACCGGTGCAGTGATGTTCAGCGTCTGGATAAGAAGGGCGAGCATGCGCGAGCGGTCCTGGTTTTGGGGTTGCCGTTAGGGGGCTAATGATACGCCAGGCGCTGGGTTTTGCGGACAATAGCCACTGCTAAAAGGATATTTCCTACACAACTGGCGCTTTTTGCTGTCAGCCTCGCCCCCTGCACAGCGGCCGATTCAAGAAATCCGAGTGCCCAGCACTTTCAGGAACGCTGCCAGCCAGGCGGGATGCGCCGGCCATGCTGGCGCGGTAACTAGATTGCCCTCGACGTGGGCCTGATCCACTGCGATGTCGATGAAGGTGCCTCCAGCCAGGCGCACTTCCGGCGCGCAGGCAGGGTAAGCGCTGCACTCGCGGCCATGCAGCACGCCTGCCGCTGCCAGCAACTGGGCGCCATGGCACACCGCGGCAATCGGCTTGCGCGCCTCGTCGAAAGCCCGCACCAGCGCCAGCACCTGCTCGTTCAGGCGCAGGTATTCAGGTGCGCGGCCGCCCGGGATCAGCAAGGCGTCGTAGCTTTCGGCGCGGGCCTGGACGAAGTCGAAGTTGAGGGCAAAGTTGTGCCCGGGCTTTTCGCTGTAGGTCTGCTCGCCTTCGAAGTCGTGGATAGCGGTACGCACCGTCTGCCCCGCGATTTTCTCCGGGCACACCGCATGCACGGTGTGGCCGACCATGCTCAGCGCCTGGAACGGCACCATCGCTTCGTAGTCTTCGACATAGTCGCCCACCAGCATGAGAATCTTCTTGCCTGTCATCGCCACCGCTCCTTGCCTAGCCTGGGATCAATCTGAGCACGATAGACCGCTTCGGCGCTTACCGATATGCGCGTTCATCTCAATTGCGCCGATCCAGCAGGTTGGCCACCAGCCGGTCCATCCAGCCCCAGATCCGTTGCTTGACTCGCCGCCACAACGGTCGCGCGTTCCAGTGGGCCAGATCGACCTCCTCGCTGAGGGCAAAGTCACGTTTGAAGCTGGCGCTGACGGCTGCGGTCAGGGCGGGGTCGAGCGCCTCGATGTTGGCCTCCAGGTTGAAGCGCAGGTTCCAGTGGTCGAAGTTGCACGAACCGACGCTGACCCAGTCATCGACCACGACCATCTTCAGGTGCAGGAAGCACGGCTGGTATTCGAAGATGCGTACGCCGGCGCGCAGCAGTCGCGGGTAGTAACGGTGCCCGGCGTAGCGCACCGAGGGGTGGTCGGTGCGCGGGCCGGTCAGCAGCAGGCGCACGTCGATGCCGCGCGAAGCAGCCCGGCGCAGAGAACGGCGCACGCTCCAGGTCGGCAAAAAATACGGCGTCGCCAGCCAGATGCGCTGCTGCCCGCTGTTCAGGGCACGCACCAGCGAATGCAGAATGTCGCGGTGTTGTCGGGCATCGGCGTAAGCCACCCGACCCAGGCCCTGCCCTTGTACCGGCACTTTGGGCAGGCGTGGCAGACCGAAACCTGCTGGCGGGCGCCAGGCAGTGCGGCGGTCATTGGCATGCCATTGGCGATCGAACAACAGCTGCCAGTCGCTGACCACCGGCCCCTGGATCTGCACCATCACTTCATGCCATTCGCTGCGCTCGGCCTGCGGCTGCCAGAACTCATCGGTGACCCCCGTGCCGCCGACTACCGCCCAGCGGCTGTCGACCAAGAGGATCTTGCGGTGATCGCGGTACAGATTGCGCACGCCGCGGCGCCAGTGCAGGCGGTTGTACCAGCTCAACTGCACACCGGCGCCAAGCAAGCGCTGGCGCAGCGCCGTGGTGAAGGCCAGCGAGCCGTAGTCATCAAACAGGCAACGCACCTGCACGCCGCGCCGGGCGGCCTGCTCCAGCACTGTGACCACTGCCTCGGCGCACGTGCCGGCCTCGACCAGATACAGTTCCAGATCGACCTGGCGCTCGGCCTCGGCAATCAGTTGCAACATCCGCGGGAAGAACTCGGGGCCGTCGATCAGCAGCTCGAACTGATTACCGTCGCGCCAGGGAAAGACCGGCCCCGGCATATCAGCGGGCGTTGAAGATCAGCACCGCATTGACCGGTACCGAGGGGTTGATGGACTTCAGCTTGGCGAACTTGCGCAGGCTCTCGAGCCCGGGCAGCAGGCCATAGTCAGCAGCGCGCAGGATCAACGGTTCAAGGGTCACCACCTGAAAGCGCCGCTCGTCCAGGCGCGTGGCCATCAGCAATGCGTTGTAGCTATGCGAGTGGCCGTGCAGGGTGACGGTCAGCGGCAGGCGCAGTTCGATCTGCGCGCCGTTGGCGAGGTTGTCGATCGGGCGCAGGTCGATCTGCGCCTTGACCTTCGCTTCGGGGAACTGGTCGACCTCGAACAGGCCATCGCGCATGCGCTCGTCACGCAGCGGGATACCACTACTGACCGAATCCATCTCGATCCGCAGGCCGGCTGCGCCCTTGCGATCGACGCTGCCGTGCAGCACCAGAAAGCGATGCACTTCGGTGGTCTCGCCGTTTTTGCCGGTGACGAACGACAAGCGCGAAGACTCACCGTCCAGGTGCCAATTGGCATGAGCGGGCAGGCACAACGCCAGGAACAGGGCGGGAAGCAGACGGGCAAGCATGGGCATGGGGAATTCCGTGAAACAAAGCCGTGAACATTACCCGCCCGCCTTCGGTGCAGCAAGCAGCAGTCTCGCAGCCCCTCAGGTACGGCCAGCGGTGGCTGTCACGCAAGCATCACCAAAGATTCACCGAGGTGACACCCCCCCTACCTAGGCTGACCTTGCACAACAAAGCCGACCGGCAGCCCCGCACATGGTTGGCCAATGGAGACTCGCAATGACCCGGATCGCTCGCTCAGGCGACACCAGCACTGAACGCCGTCTGCAAGCCGAGCGCCTGCTAGGCGCTGCGGCCCTGCAAGAAGCCCAGGCCCTGCGTTTCAAGGTGTTCAGCGGTGAACTCATGGCCAAGCTCAAGGGCGCCGAACAGGGCCTGGACATGGACGATTTCGATATCCACTGCCGCCATATCGGCGTGCGTGACCTGAGTACTGGCCGCCTGGTTGCCACCACCCGCTTGCTCGACCACCAGGCCGCGAGCAGCCTCGGGCGTTTCTACAGCGAAGAAGAGTTCAGCCTGCACGGCCTGCTGCAATTGCAGGGGCCGATCCTTGAACTGGGCCGCACCTGCGTCGACCCGGCCTATCGCAACGGCGGCACCATCGCCGTGCTCTGGGGCGAGTTGGCCGAGGTGCTCAACGAAGGCAGCTACAGCTACCTGATGGGCTGCGCGAGCATCCCCATGCAGGATGGCGGCGTGCAGGCCCACGCGATCATGCAACGCCTGCGTGAACGCTACCTGTGCACCGAAAACCTGCGCGCCGAGCCGAAAAAACCGCTGCCGACTCTGGCCCTGCCGAACAACGTGATTGCCGAAATGCCCCCGCTGCTCAAGGCCTACATGCGCCTGGGCGCGAAGATCTGCGGCGAACCGTGCTGGGACGAGGACTTTCAGGTCGCCGACGTGTTCATCCTGCTCAAACGCGACGACCTATGCCCGCGCTACGCCCGCCACTTCAAGGCAGCGGTGTGATGCTGAGGCTGCGGGTCGCCGCCCGCCTGGCACGTTTGCTGTGGGTGCTGCTGATCGGCATGGCCATGGCCAGCGTTACTGCGCTTGGCCAGCGTCTGCGTGTGCCGGTGTCGCTGGCTCTGCGCCAGCGCTGGAGCCGCTGGTACATGCAGCGCCTGGTCGGCGCGCTGCCATTTCAGGTCGAGGTGCTCGGCGAGCTGCCCCAGCGGCCGATGCTGTGGGTCGGCAATCACGTGTCATGGACCGACATTCCGCTGCTCGGCATGCTCACCCCGTTATCGTTTCTGTCCAAGGCCGAAGTCCGTCACTGGCCGCTGGCCGGCTGGCTTGCCGAGCAGGCCGGGACGCTGTTCATCCGCCGCGGTGGCAGTGACGCCCAAGGCCTGCGCGAGCAGATCAGCCAGCAATTGGGCGATGCCCTGCCGCTGTTGATCTTCCCGGAAGGCACCACTACCGATGGCCGCAGCCTGCGCACCTTCCACGGCCGCCTGCTGGCCGGCGCCATCGATGGCGCTACCCCACTGCAACCGGTGGCGATTCAGTACTGGCGCAGTGGTGAGGTTGATCCAATTGCACCTTTCGTTGGCGATGACGACCTGGTTTCGCACCTGCTGCGCTTGTTTGCCCAACCGCGTGGGCAGGTACGCATTCAGTTGCTGGCACCGATCAGCAGCGTCGGCAAGGAGCGCGCTCAGCTGGCGTTTCAGGCACAACAAGCCATTCATGGCGCCCTGTTCGGCCACGAGCAAGTCGAGTTGGCCCGGCGCCGGCTAGCGCGAGCGGCTTGATCAGCAGGGCCAGCGGGCGCTGGCGAACGCCTGCAGCTGTGGATAAAACTCTCTGAAGTCTTCCAGCAACGGCTGGTACAGCACCTCCAGTTCGGGCATTACTCCCGCCAAGCCTTCGGGGCGCGACAGGCGCCGGCCTATCCCACGGAACACGTACTCCAGCGTGGCAAAATCGCCGTACGCGGCCAGCCAGTCGTCCGCGGCCATCATCGGGGCGATATGCGCAAGCCGGCCTGGCAGCTCGGGCTCGGCGAGCAGGACCTGGTAAAAGCGCTGGGTAAACTCAGTCAGCGGCTGGACGGCGTAGTCGTGCCAGTGGTGCGCCAGGCAGTGGTCGAAGAACACATCGAGCACGATTCCGGCGTAGCGCCGCCGCTCCCGCGGGAAACGCGCCAGTGCGGCTAGCACTATGGGGTGGCTGTCGGTGTAGCTGTCGATCGAACGGTGTAGCTGGATGGCGGCTTCCAGGGTGGGTGGGAAGCGGCCGTGCAGGGTGCCTTTGACGAAATCGCCGTATAGGCTGCCGAGTAGTTGTTGCGGCTGTTGGCCGCCTAGGTGCAGGTGGGCTAGGTAGTTCATGGGGACAGTATAGGGTTTCTGCGGGTTGGTCGGCTTGGGATGATGGATAGCTGGCTGCGGGCTTATCTGGTTTTTGTGGTGGTTTTGCTGGCCCCCAATATCGTTATAACCCGATATAGCGATTCGACCCGAGCTAAGACCAACATCATATTTGTATATCGCGAAATACCGATTTATATTTCGCCCCATCGCGATATAGCGCCCTACCCAAGAGCCTCCCCATGCCCCTGGACCTCGACGAAACCATCAAAGCCCTGTCCCACCCAGTCCGCCGCGAAATCCTCGGCTGGCTCAAAGACCCGGCCAGCCAGTTCCCCGATCAACAGCACAGCATCGAGCACGGTGTCTGCGCCGGCCAGATCGACCAACGCTGCGGCCTCTCGCAATCCACCGTGTCGGCCCACCTGGCCACCCTGCAACGCGCAGGCCTGATCAGCAGCCAGAAAATCGGCCAGTGGCATTTTTTCAAACGCAACGAGGACGCGATCCAGGCGTTTCTCAAGCAACTGAGCGAAACGCTCTGACGAGGATTCAGCAATGCCCCTTCCACTCTTGATGCTGGCGCTGAGCGCTTTCGCCATCGGCACCACCGAATTCGTCATCATGGGCCTGCTGCCCGAAGTGGCGAGCGACCTTGGCGTGTCCATCCCCGGTGCCGGCTGGCTGGTTACCGGCTATGCCCTGGGCGTCGCCATCGGCGCACCGTTCATGGCCCTGGCCACCGCCCGCCTGCCACGCAAAGCCGCGCTGGTCACGCTGATGGGCGTGTTCATCGTCGGCAACCTGTTGTGCGCCGTCGCCGCTGACTACAACCTGTTGATGTTCGCCCGTGTAGTCACCGCGCTGTGCCATGGGGCCTTCTTCGGCATCGGTTCAGTGGTCGCCGCCAGCCTGGTACCGGCCAATCGCCGCGCCTCCGCCGTAGCCCTGATGTTCACCGGCCTGACCCTGGCCAACGTGCTCGGCGTGCCGCTGGGGACCGCGCTGGGCCAGGTCGCCGGCTGGCGTTCGACCTTCTGGGCAGTGACCGTGATCGGTGTGATCGCGCTGATCGGCCTGATCCGCTACCTGCCGCTGCAACGTGACGAAGAGGCGGTCGACATGCGCGCTGAACTGGCCGCGCTGAAAGGGGCCGGTATCTGGTTGTCGCTGAGCATGACTGTGCTGTTCTCGGCTTCGATGTTCGCTTTGTTCACTTATGTCGCGCCGCTGTTGGGTGATGTCACCGGGGTTTCGCCCAGCGGCGTGACCTGGACCTTGCTGCTGATCGGCCTTGGCCTGACTCTGGGCAACATCATCGGCGGCAAGCTCGCCGACCGCCGTCTGGGCGCAACTCTGATTGGCGTGTTTGTGGCCATGGCGGTGATCTCGACGGTGTTCAGCTGGACCAGCAGCGCCGTGATCCCCGCTGAAATCACCCTGTTCCTGTGGGCCACAGCTGCCTTTGCCGCCGTGCCGGCACTACAGGTCAACGTGGTCACCTACGGCAAGGCTGCACCGAACCTGGTATCGACCTTGAACATCGGCGCCTTCAACCTGGGCAACGCCCTCGGCGCCTGGGTCGGCGGTAGCGTGATCGCTCACGGCCTGGGCCTGACCCGCGTACCGCTGGCCGCCGCAGCCCTGGCGCTGTTGGCCCTGATCGTCACCCTCATCACTTTCAACCAGCGCGGCAACGATGCCGAGCTGGCCACCGCTGGCAACTGAACCTTTGCGAGGCTGAACCGATGACTACGCTATTCGATCCACTGCTGCTGGGTGACCTGCAGTTGCCCAACCGCATCATCATGGCGCCGCTGACCCGCTGCCGCGCCGACGAAGGCCGCGTGCCCAATGCGCTGATGACCGAGTACTACGTGCAGCGCGCCAGCGCCGGGCTGATTCTCAGTGAAGCGACTTCGGTGACGCCAATGGGCGTTGGCTACCCGGACACCCCCGGTATCTGGTCCAACGACCAGGTGCGCGGCTGGCACAGCCTGACCAAGGCAGTGCATGCTGCCGGCGGGCGGATCTTCCTGCAGCTGTGGCACGTCGGGCGCATCTCCCACCCCAGCTACCTCAACGGTGAGCTGCCGGTTGCACCCAGCGCGATCCAGCCCAAGGGCCATGTCAGCCTGGTGCGTCCGCTGGCCGACTACCCAACCCCGCGGGCACTGGAAAGCGAAGAGATCGCTGACATTGTCGAGGCCTATCGGATCGGTGCCGAAAACGCCAAGGCGGCGGGCTTTGATGGCGTCGAGATTCATGGCGCCAACGGCTACCTGCTCGATCAGTTTCTGCAAAGCAGCACCAACCAGCGCAACGACAACTACGGCGGTTCACTGGAGAACCGTGCCCGGCTGTTGTTGGAAGTGACCGATGCGGTGATCGAAGTGTGGGGCGCCCAGCGCGTCGGCATGCACCTGGCGCCACGCGCCGATGCTCATGACATGGGCGATGCTGACCGCGCCGAGACCTTCACCTACGTCGCCCGCGAACTGGGCAAACGCGGTATCGCGTTTATCTGCTCGCGGGAAAAACTCGCCGACGACAGCCTCGGCGCGCAGATCAAGCAAGCATTCGGTGGGCCGTACATCGTCAACGAACGCTTCGACAAGGCCAGCGCCAACGCCGCCCTTGCCAGCGGCCTGGCCGATGCTGTGGCGTTTGGCGTGCCGTTCATTGCCAACCCGGACCTGCCAGCACGTTTGGCCGCCGATGCGCCGTTGAACGAGGCGCGGCCGGAGAGGTTCTATGGCGGTGGCGCCGTGGGCTATATCGACTATCCACGGCTGTAAGCAGATGAATGGGGCGGCCTTGCGCGGCCCCATCAGCATTACCACTATGGCCGGGCGTTGATCTGCTGTTGCAGGTTCTGCACCTGGTTCTGCAGGGTGTTCAGGCTGCGCGTGGTCTGCCCCCTGAAAGCGTCGAATTCCTGCACCGAGGCGCCGCTGCTGGCCGCTGCTGCGGGGCGATTGTCGATCTGGCTCTTCAGCACCAGCACATCCTGCTCCAGACTGTTGATCGCCGCGCTCGGGTTGCCCTGCTTCTTCAGCGCGGCAATCTCGCTGTTCAGGCTCTTGAGCTCGTTGTCGAGCTTGCCGCCATCCAGCTGGCCCGCCTTCAGCGCCGCCAACTCGGCATTCACCGCCTTCAACTGCGCCTGCAATTGGGCCTGCAATTCAGTTACAGCTTTTTGCTGCTCGCGGGTATCGGCCAGTACCTGTTCCAGGCGCTTGCCAAGGTCGCCGGCCTGACCGGCCACGCCCTGCTGCTGCTTGCCCTGCTCGGCAAGGCTGGCCTGCAACTGGCGAATCTGCAGTTTCAAGGCTTCGCTGCCGGTGCTGACGCTGGCATCGCTGGCTTCGACCTTGCCGCTGATCGCTTGCAGCCGGCCGGCGGCTTCCTCGCTGATGCGGGCAAAGCTCTCCTGGGTCGCGACCAGTTGCTGCTCCATCAGCGAAATCTGCTGGAAGCTCCACCAGCCGAGCCCGGCCAGGGCGATGAACGAGGCAACCAGCAAAGCCCAGAGCGGCGCGGTGTTGGTCGGCCGTGCGGCTTTCTGGCGGCTGCGCGCCACGTGCTCGGGGAGCAGTTCATCGTCATCTCGGGTGCCGGCACGCAATGTTGGCACGTCGTCGAAGTCGTCGCGAAGGTCGTTACGCATGGGGGCTTTCAACCACAGTCATAGCAAAGAGACACAGTATAAACCGCCAGCGCGTTACGTTGATGACCATCATCAAGGCGCGCGCTTCAGCGGTTGTGCGGGACGTTCTTCCACCAGCCGCAGAACTCGTCGAGCGCGCTCCACAGGCTGACCTGAGGCCGGTAATCCAGATGCTGCCGGGCCCGACTGATGTCGAGGGTGAAGTCCTTGCTCATGACCTGCATACCCAGGCGTGACAAAGTTGGCTGCGGGCGGCCAGGCCAGAGCATGCACGCCGCTTCGTTGAGTGCTGCCAGGCTGTAACCCAGGCCGTAGGAGCGGTAGCGGGTGACCTGCGGCAACTGCATCTGACGCATGACGTAATTCACCACATCCCACAGCGGCAGCGGCTGGCCGTTACTGATGTTGTAGGCCTGGCCGAGCGCCTCATCATCTGCAAAGAGTGCGCTGAGCAACGCTTCGTTGAGGTTGTGCACACTGGTGAAGTCGGCCATGTTCAGGCCGTTGCCGATGATTGCCAGGCGGCGCTTGCGCTGCATCTGCAGCAAGCGCGGGAAAATGTTCGCATCGCCGGCCCCGGTGACCAGCCGTGGGCGCAGGGCGAGCACTTCGAGGCCGAACTCCTGCGCGCCGAAGACCTTCTGCTCGGCGAGAAATTTGGTCGTGGCGTAATGATCGTGCATGCGCCGCGGCAGCTGCTGTTCCTGCACATTCAGGCGTGAGCGGCCATTGAAGTAGATCGACGGCGACGACAGGTGTACCAGCCGGCGCACATGCTCCTTGAGGCAGCCTTCAACGATGTTTTCGGTGACCACCACATTGCCCTGATGGAAATCCTGGTAGCGTCCCCAAGCGCCGGTCATGCCCGCGCAATGCACCACGGCATCGACGCCCTGGCACAGACGCCGGGCCAGTTCGGCATCACCGAGGTCACCTGGGATGAACTGCGCGCCGCGCTTGACCAAATGCTCCACGCCTTCGGCACGCCGCCCGTTGACCCGGACCTCAAGGCCCTGCTCCAGGGCAAAACGCGCAAAGCGCCCGCCGATGAAGCCGCTCGCGCCGGTGACCAGAATTCGCATGTAACACTCCGCCTTGCCAGATTTCAGATGCAGTTGACGTCGCTGCCGGCTACAACGGCACTAGCCAACCTGGCGCCGTCTGGCGCAGGTGCTCGGTCAATTGGGCGAGCAGTTGCCCGCCATTGCGCCAATGATGCCAGTACAGCGGCACATCGATGGGAGTATCGGCGCAGATTTCCACCAGTTCGCCACACTGCAGCTGCGCAGTCACCTGCCGCTCCGGCACCAGGCCCCAGCCCAGGCCGGCTTCGGTCATGCGCAGAAAGCCCTCCGAGGACGGGCACAGGTGATGCAAAAATCCATCGGCAATGCCTAGCGATGCGAGATAACGGTGCTGGAGGAAATCGTCCGGGCCGAACACGATCGCCGGGGTCCGCGCCAGCCGGCTGGCGTCGAAGCCCTGCGGGAAATGCCGGGCCATGAATGCCGGGCTTGCCAAGGCGCGATAGCGCATGGCGCCCAGTGGCTGGCTGCGCGCGCCGGCCACCGGGCGTTCGCTGCCACACAGGCAGGCCGCAACCTCACCGGCGCGCATGCGCTTGAGGCCGACGTCCTGATCCTCGACTACCAGGTCCAGCAACACCGGCTGTTCGGCGCAAAACGCGCCCACCGCACCGGCCCACCAGGTCGCCAGGCTATCGGCATTAAGCGCAATGCGCAGACGCTCGGGCATGCCGCCTTCGTCCAGCGCCGGCACCTGGCGCTGCAGGTCACGCTCGAGCAGGCGCACCTGCTGCACATGGTTGAGCAGTTGCCGGCCGACTTCGGTCGGGCTCGGCGGCATGGCGCGCACCAGCACCGGCTGGCCGACCCGCGCTTCGAGCAGCTTGATCCGCTGCGACACGGCCGATTGCGACAGGCCAAGCACTTGTGCTGCCCGCTCGAAACCGCCTTGTTCGATGACCGCCGCCAGGGCCGCCAGGAGCTTGTAGTCGAACATCGATTTCTCTAATGCCTGATCAGCTTTATTGGTTTTTCTTATACAACGCCACTCGGCACAATGGCCAGCATTCGATCAAGCAATCAGCGCCAGCCAATCGGTTGGTGGCAGTGGAGTGTCTGCGCTATGTGGCAAAGTTATATGAACGGCATGCTGGTTGCCTTTGGCCTGATCATGGCCATCGGCACGCAAAACGCGTTTGTCCTGGCGCAGAGCCTGCGCCGTGAACACCATCTGCCGGTGGCCGTCCTCTGCGTGGTCTGCGACGCCCTGCTGGTTGCCGCCGGAGTGTTCGGACTGGCCACGGTGCTGGCACAGAACCCGACGTTGCTGGCTGCTGCGCGCTGGGGCGGCGCGGCGTTCTTGATCTGGTACGGGGCCAAGGCCTTGCAACGGGCCTGTTCCAAGCAAAGCCTGGAGCAGGAGCAAGGCCAGGGCTCCCGCTCGCGCCGGGCGGTGCTGCTCAGCGCCTTGGCAGTGACCCTGCTCAACCCCCATGTGTATCTGGATACTGTGCTGCTGATCGGCTCGCTGGGCGCCCAGCAAAGCGTGCCCAGCGCTTACGTAGCGGGTGCGGCCAGCGCCTCACTGGTGTGGTTCTTCACCCTCGCCCTCGGCGCAGCCTGGCTGGCACCGTGGCTGGCACGGCCGGCGACCTGGCGCCTGCTCGACCTGATGGTGGCAGTGATGATGTTCGCGGTGGCAGCGCAGCTGATTCTGGGCTGAATGCCATTGGCGCCGGCGCTGCAACTATTTGTCCCTATAGTTGTTGCGTGGTTATGCGCGGGGGCTGGTGATATGATCCAAGGCTTGCGTCGCAAAGAGTACAAACTCGCCGACGTACCTCGGGCCGCCCGTGATCGGCCTTGCGCAAACCGCGAATTAGACCTGAATCAGGAGATCCACCATGGCTTTTGAATTGCCGCCGCTGCCGTACGCCCATGATGCCCTGCAGCCGCACATCTCCAAGGAAACCCTGGAGTATCACCACGACAAGCACCACAACACCTATGTCGTGAACCTGAACAATCTGGTCCCAGGCACCGAATTCGAAGGCAAGACCCTGGAAGAGATCGTCAAGACCTCTTCGGGTGGCATCTTCAACAACGCCGCTCAGGTCTGGAACCACACCTTCTACTGGAACTGCCTGGCACCAAACGCCGGCGGCCAACCGACTGGCGCACTGGCCGAGGCCATCAACGCTGCCTTCGGTTCGTTCGACAAGTTCAAGGAAGAGTTCACCAAGACTTCGGTCGGCACCTTCGGTTCCGGTTGGGGCTGGCTGGTGAAGAAAGCTGACGGTTCCCTGGCACTGGCCAGCACCATCGGCGCCGGCAACCCGCTGACCAACGGCGACACCCCGCTGCTGACCTGCGACGTCTGGGAGCACGCTTACTACATCGACTACCGCAACGTCCGTCCAAAGTATGTCGAGGCGTTCTGGAACCTGGTCAACTGGAAGTTCGTTGCCGAGCAGTTCGAAGGCCAGACCTTCAAGGCCTGATCGACTTCGCTTTTGGCACAGAAAAAACCCGGCACTCGCCGGGTTTTTTTATGGCTGCTCGCACCGCTGTAAATCCAGCTTGATCCGCCCGCATAGCGCGCTAACATCAAAACTCTGGGAAAGTTGGCGCATAGCACTAAAGTAGCAAGCCTGCGCAACCGATACAGTAGCAATGCAACAAAGGGTCGATAGTGTCTTGCCACAACTACTGGCAAAATAATGGCATGCGCATGGATTAAGGAATCCCCATTGAAGCTGCAATTGCGGAACAGCTTATCGGTCAAGTTGCTCAGGGTAGTGCTGCTGTCGGCGCTCGCGGTTGGCGTCGTCCTTAGCTGTGCGCAGATCGTCTACGACACCTACAAGACGCGTCAGGCGGTGAACAGCGATGCCCAGCGCATCCTCGACATGTTCCGTGACCCGTCGACGCAGGCGGTGTACAGCCTCGACCGGGAAATGGGCATGCAGGTCATGGAAGGCCTGTTCCAGGATGACTCGGTGCGCATGGCCTCGATCGGCCACCCCAACGAAACCATGCTCGCAGAGAAATCGCGACCGCTGCGCGACATGTCGATGCGCTGGCTGACCGATCTTTTGCTCGGCCAGGAACGCACCTACACCACGCAACTGGTCGGCCGCGGCCCCTACAGCGAGTACTACGGCGACCTCAGCATTACCCTCGACACTGCCGCCTATGGCAAAGAATTCCTGATCAACGCCGTGATCATCTTCATCTCCGGCGTACTACGGGCGCTGGCCATGGGCCTGGTGCTGTACCTGGTCTACCACTGGCTGCTGACCAAGCCGCTGTCGAAGATCATCGAGCACCTTACCCAGATCAACCCTGATCGGCCCAGCCAGCATCAGATTCCGCTGGTCAAAGGCCACGAAAAAAATGAACTGGGTTTGTGGGTCAACACCGCCAACCAGCTGCTGGCCTCGATCGAGCGCAATACCCATCTGCGCCATGAAGCCGAGAACAGCCTGCAACGTATGGCTCAGTATGACTTTCTGACCGGCTTGCCCAACCGCCAGCAATTGCAGCAGCAACTGGACAAGATCCTCGTCGATGGCGGCCGCCTGCAGCGCCGAGTGGCGGTGCTGTGCGTAGGTCTGGATGACTTCAAAGGCATCAACGAACAATTCGGTTATCAGGTCGGTGACCAGTTGCTGCTGGCCCTGGCCGACCGTCTGCGCGCGCACAGTGGCCGCCTCGGCGCCCTGGCCCGGCTGGGCGGCGACCAGTTTGCGCTAGTCCAGGCCGACATCGAGCAGCCTTACGAGGCGGCCGAGCTGGCACAGAGCATCCTCGACGACCTGGAGGCGCCGTTTGCCCTCGAGCAGCAGGAAATCCGCCTGCGCGCGACCATCGGCATCACCCTGTTCCCGGAGGACGGCGACAGCACCGAAAAGCTCCTGCAAAAGGCCGAGCAGACCATGACTCTGGCCAAGGCGCGCTCGCGCAATCGCTACCAGTTCTACATCGCCAGCGTCGACAGCGAAATGCGCCGACGCCGCGAACTGGAAAAGGACCTGCGCGAAGCCCTGCCGCGCAACCAGCTGTACCTGGTTTATCAGCCGCAGATCAGCTACCGCGACCACAGCGTAGTCGGCGTCGAAGCCCTGCTGCGCTGGCAGCATCCGCAGCTGGGTATGGTCCCGCCCGACCAGTTCATCCCGCTGGCCGAGCAGAATGGCCACATCATCCCCATCGGCGAATGGGTCCTCGACCAGGCCTGCCGGCAACTGCGCGAATGGCACGACCAGGGCTTTGGCGAGCTGCGCATGGCGGTCAACCTGTCGACCGTGCAACTGCACCACAACGAGCTGCCGCGGGTGGTCAACAACCTGCTGCAGGCCTATCGCCTGCCGCCTCGCAGCCTTGAGCTGGAAGTCACCGAAACCGGCCTGATGGAAGACATCAGCACCGCCGCCCAGCACCTGCTGAGCCTGCGTCGCTCAGGTGCGCTGATTGCGATTGATGACTTCGGCACTGGTTATTCTTCGCTCAGCTACCTGAAGTCGCTGCCGCTGGACAAGATCAAGATCGACAAGAGCTTTGTTCAGGACCTGCTCGATGACGACGATGACGCCACCATCGTTCGCGCCATCATCCAGCTCGGCAAGAGCCTTGGCATGCAGGTCATCGCCGAAGGCGTGGAAACCGCCGAGCAGGAGACCTACATCATTGCCCAGGGCTGCCATGAGGGGCAGGGCTATCACTACAGCAAGCCGCTGTCGGCGCGCGAGCTGACTGCCTACCTCAAGCAGGCGCAGCGCAATCAGGTCTCAGTGCTGTAAACCCCGCCAGAACAGGAAAATGCCCCACCAGCGGGCATTTTCATGAATTCACTGCCCACCCCTTTACAGCAAATGCAAATCTTTCGCATGATGTGACGGTTTCGCGTGCCACGGCACACGTCCAAACCCACCACGCAGGAAACCAACAATGATTCGTATGCCTCTGGCCTCCGCCAGTCTGCTGGCCATCGCTATCGCCCTCGCCGGTTGTGGCGAAGGTAAAAATGACAAGGCCGCCGCTCCGCAAGCCCAGGCACCTGCTGCCGCCAGCACCACCGCCGCGACCGCCGGGGCGATCGACGAGGCGGCTGGCAAGGCCGTGGTCAAGCACTACGCAGAGCTCGTCTCGGCCGTCTACAGCGACTCGCTGAGCACCGCCAAGACCCTGCAAAGCGCCATCGACGCGTTCCTCGCCACGCCGAACGACGAAACCCTGCAAGCCGCCAAGGATGCCTGGGTCGCTGCCCGCGTGCCGTACCTGCAGAGCGAAGTGTTCCGCTTCGGCAACACCATCATCGATGACTGGGAAGGTCAGGTTAACGCCTGGCCACTGGACGAAGGCCTGATCGACTACGTCGACAAGAGCTACGAGCACGCGCTGGGCAACCCTGCCGCCAGCGCCAACATTATTGCCAACACCGAAATCCAGGTTGGCGAAGACAAGATCGACGTCAAGGACCTGACCCCGGAGAAACTCGCCAGTCTGAATGAGCTGGGCGGTTCCGAGGCCAACGTCGCGACCGGTTACCACGCAATCGAATTCCTGCTCTGGGGCCAGGACCTGAACGGCACCGGCCCAGGTGCGGGCAATCGTCCGGCGTCTGACTACCTGGAAGGCGCTGGCGCCACCGGTGGCCACAACGACCGTCGCCGTGCCTATCTCAAGGCGGTCACCGACCTGCTGGTCAAAGACCTCGAAGAGATGGTCGGCAACTGGGCACCAAACGTCGCCGACAACTACCGCGCCACGCTGGAAGCGGAGCCGGTCAACGACGGCGTGCGCAAGATGCTGTTCGGCATGGGCAGCCTGTCGCTGGGTGAACTGGCGGGCGAGCGCATGAAGGTTTCGCTGGAAGCCAACTCGCCGGAAGACGAGCACGACTGCTTCAGCGACAACACCCACTACTCGCACTTCTACGATGCCAAGGGTATTCGTAACGTCTACCTGGGCGAGTACACCCGCGCCGACGGCAGCAAGCTGACCGGCCCAAGCCTGTCGTCGCTGGTGGCCAAGGTTGACCCGGCTACCGACGCCACCCTGAAAGCTGACCTGGAGGCCACCGAGGCCAAGATCCAGGTGATCGTCGATCATGCCCTCAAGGGTGAGCACTACGATCAGCTGATCGCCGCCGACAATGCTGCCGGCAACCAGATCGTGCGTGATGCGATTGCTTCGCTGGTCAAACAGACCGGTGCGATCGAGCAGGCTGCGGGCAAGTTGGGGATTGCCAACCTGAATCCGGATACTGCTGATCACGAGTTCTGATTCGGGCTGTAAACCTACTTGATTGGGGCCGCTTTGCGGCCCCAATTGCAGCAGCAACCTGACAACGATTTCATCCAGTAATTGCAAATTGCTCTTATTCAAACAATCCCGTCCTGCTAAGCTTGCACGCCGGTTTTTTGCCCAAGCCCAGGATTGTTGATGTCCTTGCTCCGCCTAAGCCCCCTGCTGCTGGCCGCTGTTCTGGTCGCCTGTGACGACGCCCCGCGTTTCACTCAGGCCGAACCAGGCGAGGCCCTGTCCGGTGGCAAGGCAACCGTCCTGCGCAGCGATCGCCAGGCCTTCTCCCTCCCCTCTGCCAACCTCAGCCCCGAACGGCGGCTGGACTTTGCCGTGGGCAACAGCTTTTTCCGCAACCCGTGGGTAATCGCTCCGGCGACCACCACCGCGCGTGACGGGCTCGGCCCGTTGTTCAACACCAACGCCTGTCAGAACTGCCACGTCCGCGACGGCCGCGGGCACCCGCCGGAACTCGACGACAGCAACGCAGTGTCGATGCTGGTAAGGCTGTCGATCCCCGACCAGCCCGCCTACGCCAAGGAAATCGAACGCC
This sequence comes from Pseudomonas shirazensis, assembly GCF_014268785.2. Lineage (GTDB taxonomy): Bacteria > Pseudomonadota > Gammaproteobacteria > Pseudomonadales > Pseudomonadaceae > Aquipseudomonas > Aquipseudomonas shirazensis. Next base: position 326,253 of record NZ_JABWRD020000002.1, read on the forward strand.
TGGGCGTGGTTCCGGAGCCGGTCTACGGCACTCAGTTGCAGGACATGGCCATCCCCGGCATCAAACCCGAGGGCAAGGTCCGCGTCAGCTACAGCAGCGAGACCGTACGCTTCGCCGACGGCCACGCGGTGGAATTGCGCCGCCCGCAATTGCAGATCACCCAGCTCGGCTACGGCCCGATGCACCCCGACACGCGTTTCTCGGCGCGGATCGCGCCGCCGATGATCGGTCTGGGTTTGCTCGAGGCAATCCCCGAAGCGGCGATTCTGGCCAACGCCGACCCGGACGATCGCAATGGCGACGGCATCCGCGGGCGCGCCAATCAGGTCTGGGATGACGCCCAGGGCAAGACCGTGCTCGGTCGCTTCGGCTGGAAAGCCGGGCAGCCCAACGTCAACCAGCAGAACGTGCATGCCTTTGCCGGCGACATGGGCCTGACCAGCACGCTCAAGCCCCATGACGACTGCACCCCGGCCCAGACCGATTGCCTGGCCGCGCCCAACGGTGACGGCGCCGACGGCGAGAAAGAGGTCAGCGACAATATCCTGCGCCTGGTCACCTTCTATACCCGCAACCTGGCCGTGCCGGCCCGCCGCAACGTCGACGCACCACAGGTGCTGACTGGCAAGAACCTGTTTTTCCAGGCCGGCTGCCAGGGCTGCCATACGCCGCAGTTCACCACGGCCAGCGCAGGCGTCGAGCCGGAGCTGGCCAACCAGCTGATTCGCCCCTACAGCGACCTGCTGTTGCATGACATGGGCCCCGGCCTGGCCGACCAGCGCAGCGAGTTCGCCGCCGGTGGACAGGACTGGCGCACAGCGCCGCTGTGGGGCCTGGGCCTGACCGAAACGGTCAGCGGCCACACTCAGTTTCTGCACGATGGCCGCGCCCGCAACCTGCTCGAAGCCGTGCTCTGGCATGGCGGCGAAGCGCAGGCGGCGCGCGACCAGGTCTTGACCTTCAATGCCGAGCAACGCGCCGCGTTGCTGGCTTTTCTGAATTCACTTTAACGCGCAAGGAGCCGGGCATGTTCCGACCCAAACTGTTGTTCACCAGCCTCGCCGCAATCGCCCTCGGTGCTTGCTCGCCGCAAGACCCGCAGGCCGTCACCTCGGCGGCAATCGCCAAGCAGGTGATCTTGCCGACCTACAGCCGCTGGGTCGAAGCTGACCGCCAGCTGGCCGCCAGCGCCCTGTCCTACTGTGAAGGCAAAACCACCCTGGACGCCGCCCGCGCCGACTTCCTCAACGCGCAAAAAGCCTGGGCCGAGCTGCAGCCTCTGCTGGTCGGCCCGCTGGCCGAAGGCAACCGCCCGTGGCAGGTACAGTTCTGGCCCGACAAGAAAAACCTGGTCGGCCGTCAGGTCGAGCAACTGGTCAACGGCGACAAGCCGATCGACAACGAGACCCTGGGCAAGTCCAGCGTCGTCGTGCGCGGTCTGTCTGCCTACGAGTACATCCTCTTCGACAGCAAGCCAGACATCGCCACACCTGAGCAGAAGGCCCGCTACTGCCCACTGCTGGTGGCCATCAGCGAACACCAGAAGGCCCTCGCCGAAGAAATCCTCAAGGGCTGGAACAGCACCGACGGCATGCTTTCGCAGATGACCAAGTTCCCCAACCAGCGCTATGCTGACTCGCACGAGGCGATCGCCGATCTGCTCCGCGCCCAGGTCACCGCACTGGACACCCTGAAGAAAAAGCTCGGCGCACCGATGGGCCGCCAGAGCAAGGGCATCGCCCAGCCGCTGCAGGCCGAAGCCTGGCGCAGCCACTCTTCGATGAAGAGCCTGGAAGCCAGCCTGAAAGCCGCCCAGGCGGTCTGGGTCGGGGTCGACAACCGCGGCTTGCGCGGGCTGCTCGGCAAGGACCAGAGCGCCCTCGCCGACAAGATCGACGCCGCCTATGCCAACGCCCTGAAGCTGCTGGCCGCCAACGACAAGCCCCTTGGCGAGCTGCTCGCGGACGACGCTGGCAAGCAGACCTTGAACGATATCTACGACAGCCTCAACGTGGTCCACCGCCTGCACGAAGGCGACCTGGCCAAAGCGTTGAACATCCAGCTGGGCTTCAATGCCAACGACGGTGACTGACATGCTGCGACGCCAGGCCCTGAAACTTGCCAGTATCGCCCTTAGCGCCCTGACCCTGGGCGGCTGGAGCCTGCTGCGCAACAAAGGCAGCGAGCCACTGCTGCTGTCGGCCCGCGACGATGCCGACGGCAAGCACTACGCCGTCGGCTATCGCCTCGACGGCAACCAGGTGTTCGCCACCGAAGTGGGCCAGCGTTGCCATGCCATCATTCATCACCCGCAACAGCCGATTGCGCTGTTCGTGGCGCGTCGCCCCGGCACCGAAAGCTATCTGGTCGACCTGCGTGATGGGCGTTTGCTGCAAACCCTGACGGCGCAGCCCAACCGGCATTTCTATGGCCATGCGGTGATGCACAAGGACGGCGAGTGGCTGTACGCCACCGAGAACGACACCACCGATCCGGGCCGTGGCGTACTCGGGGTGTATCGCTTCGACGGTGAACGCCTGGTGCACAGCGGCGAGATCTCGACCCACGGCATCGGCCCGCACGAGCTGGCGTGGATGCCCGACGGCGAAACCTTGGTAGTGGCCAACGGCGGCATTCGCACCGAAGCCGAAAGCCGGGTGGAGATGAACCTCAACGCCATGCAACCAAGCCTGGTGATGATGCAGCGCGATGGCACCCTGCTGTCCAAGGAAACCCTCGGCCAGCAGATGAACAGCGTGCGCCACCTGGCCATCGGCAACGACGGCACCCTGGTCGCTTGCCAGCAATTCATGGGCGCATCAGATGAGACCGCCGAGCTGCTGGCGATCAAGCGCCCGGGCGAACCATTCCAGGCCTTCCCGGTGCCGGAGCGGCAATTGCAGTCGATGGCTCAGTACACCGCCAGTGTGGCCATCCACAACGAGTTGCGGCTGGTCGCCCTGACTGCGCCGCGGGCCAACCGGCTGTTCATCTGGGACCTGGACACGGCAGCGGTCAAGCTCGACGCACCGATGCCCGACTGCGCCGGCGTGGGTGCGGTGAAGGACGGTTTTGTGGTCACCTCCGGGCAAGGCCGTTGCCGCTTCTACGACTGCCGCAAACAGCAGCTTGTGGGCCAGCCCCTGGAGCTGCCCTCCGGCTTCTGGGATAACCACCTGCACCTGGTTTGACCCGTTTCCGGCACTTGATCTGGCCTGCTCGCTGCCTGTACGAGCAGGTCAGATCAATGCCTGCATAGCCCCTCCCCTAGTTGCGCAAAACCGGCGATACTCAGTGCATTCGCACGTGGGCAGGAACGCCCGTGGTCGTGCCTCAGCCATAACAATGACTACCTCCAGGGAAGTGGACCTATGCTGCGCCGGCGCATGCTGATCATGTTGGCCATCGTGCTGTTGATCGTGTTGATTCTGGGGGGCTACAAGGCCTTTTCGATCTATCAGCAGATCCAGATATTTACCGCACCGAAACCTCCGGTCAGCGTTGCCGCCGCAACGGCTGAACAGCGCCCATGGCAGCAGCGCCTGCCGGCGGTCGGTAGCCTCAAGGCGTTGCAGGGCGTCGAGCTGAGCCTGGAGCAGGCCGGGACGGTGAAGTCGCTGCACTTCGAGTCTGGCCAGCAGGTCAAGCAAGGCCAGTTGTTGCTGCAACTGGACAGCGATCAGGAAGCCGCCCTGCTCGGCACCGCCCAGGCTGATCTGGGCCTGGCCAAGGTGGACTACGGCCGTGGTAGCCAGCTGGTTGGTGACCAGGCTATCTCTCGTGGCGAGTTCGACCGATTGACTGCGCAGTACCGGCGTAACCAGGCGGTGGTCGATCAGCTCAAGGCCTCGCTGGAGAAGAAGAGCATCAAGGCGCCGTTCAGCGGCACCATTGGTATCCGTCAGGTCGACATCGGCGACTTTCTTGCCAGCGGCACGGTAATCGCCACCCTGCAGGACCTGTCCAGCCTGTACGTCGACTTCAACATGCCGGAGCAGAGCCTGCCGCAACTGGCCCTTGGCCAAAAAGTGCTGCTGCAGGTGGCGGCCTTCCCTGGCCAGACCTTCAATGCCACGCTTAGCGCGATCAACCCCAAGGTCGACGAAAACACCCGCAACCTGCTGGTCCGCGCCAGCCTGGCCAACCCCGACGGCAAGTTGCTGCCGGGGATGTTTGCCAGCCTGCTGGTGCTGCTCCCCGATCCTCAGCCACAGGTGGTAGTGCCGGAGAGCGCCATCACCTACACCCTGTATGGCAACTCGGTGTACGTGGTCAGCCCGAAACAGAACGCAGACGGCCAGCCGCAGCTGATTGCCGAACAACGCACCATCCGCACCGGCGAGCGCCGTGACGGTGTGGTGGTGGTCAGTGAGGGGCTCAAGGCGGGAGAACGGGTGGTCAGTGCCGGGCAACTGAAGCTGACTCCGGGCGCGGCCATCCAGATCACCGAGCAAGCGTCGACCACCCCAGCCAGCGCTCCGCGCGGCAACTGAGCAGGAGGCTGACATGGCGTTCACAGACCCGTTCATCCGCCGCCCGGTGCTGGCCAGTGTGGTCAGCCTGCTGATCCTGCTGCTCGGCTTTCAGGCCTGGAGCAAACTACAGATCCGCCAGTACCCACAAATGGAAAACGCCCTGATCACGGTGACCACCGCCTACCCCGGGGCCAACGCCGAGACCATCCAGGGCTACATCACCCAGCCGCTGCAGCAGAGCCTGGCCAGTGCCGAAGGCATCGACTACATGACCTCGGTGAGCCGGCAGAACTTCTCCATCATCTCGATCTACGCGCGGGTTGGCGCCAACAGCGACCGGTTGTTCACCGAGCTGCTGGCCAAGGCCAACGAAGTGCGCAACAAGCTGCCGCAGCAGTCCGAGGCACCGGTGTTGAGCAAGGAAGCGGCAGACGCCTCGGCGCTGATGTACATCAGCTTCTACAGCGAGCAGATGAGCAACCCGCAGATCACCGACTACCTGTCGCGGGTGATCCAGCCCAAGCTGGCGACCCTGCCTGGCATGGCCGAGGCCGAGATCCTCGGCAACCAGGTGTTTGCCATGCGTATCTGGATCGACCCGGTCAAATTGGCCGGCTTTGGCCTGACCGCCAATGACGTCACCGATGCCGTGCGCCGCTACAACTTCCTCTCGGCCGCAGGCGAGGTCAAGGGCGAGTACGTGGTCACCAGCATCAACGCCACCACCGAATTGAAATCACCGGAGGCGTTTGCTGCATTGCCGCTGAAGACGGCTGGCGACACTAGGGTGCTGCTCGGCGATGTCGCCCGGGTCGAGATGGGGGCCGAAAACTACGACACGGTCAGCTCGTTCGACGGTACGCCCTCGGTGTACATCGGCATCAAGGCCACGCCGTCGGCCAACCCGCTCGAGGTAATAAAGGAAGTGCGGCGGGTCATGCCGGAGCTGGAAGGTCAACTACCGGCCGGGCTCAAGGTGTCGATTGCCTACGACGCCACGCTGTTCATCCAGGCCTCCATCGACGAAGTGATCAAGACCCTCGGCGAAGCGGTGCTGATCGTCATCGTCGTGGTGTTCCTTTTCCTCGGCGCGCTGCGCTCGGTGCTGATCCCGGTAGTCACCATCCCGCTGTCGATGATCGGCGTGCTGTTCTTTATGCAGACCATGGGCTACTCGCTGAACCTGCTGACCTTGCTGGCGATGGTGCTGGCGATCGGCTTGGTGGTGGACGATGCGATCGTGGTGGTGGAAAACATCCATCGCCATATCGACGAAGGCAAGACGCCGTTCGATGCGGCGCTGCAAGGCGCCCGCGAAATTGCGATACCGGTAGTGTCGATGACCATCACCCTGGCTGCGGTGTATGCGCCGATTGGTTTTCTCGAAGGCCTTACCGGTGCGCTGTTCAAGGAGTTTGCCCTGACCCTGGCAGGTGCAGTGGTGATCTCCGGCATCGTCGCCCTGACCCTGTCGCCGATGATGTGCGCGTTGCTGCTGCGCCGCGAGCAGAACGCCAGTGGCCTGGCGCATCGCCTCGACCGGATCTTCGACGGCCTCAAGGTGCGTTATCAACGGCTGCTGCACGGCACCCTCGACAGCAGGCCGGTCGTGGTGGTGTTTGCCGTGATCATCCTGTGCCTGATCCCGGTGCTGCTCAAGTTCACCCAGAACGAGCTGGCGCCCGACGAGGATCAGGGCGTGATCTTCATGATCAGCAGTGCGCCGCAGCCGACCAACCTTGATTACCTGAACACCTATACCAATCAGTACACCGGGATCTTCAAGGGCTTCCCGGAGTATTACTCGTCGTTCCAGATCAACGGCTTCAATGGTGTGCAGAGCGGCATCGGTGGCTTTCTGCTCAAGCCGTGGAACGAGCGCGAGCGCAGCCAGATGGAGCTGCTGCCACTGGTCCAGGCCAAGCTTGCCGAAATCGCCGGCCTGCAGATCTTCGGCTTCAACCTGCCGGCGCTGCCCGGCACTGGCGAAGGTTTGCCGTTCCAGTTCGTGATCAATACCGCCGGTGATTACCCGGCGCTGCTCGAGGTCGCCCAGCGGGTCAAGGAGCGCGCGCAGGCGTCCGGCAAGTTCGCCTTCCTCGACATCGACCTAGCGTTCGACAAGCCCGAGGTGGTGGTCGACATCGACCGGGCCAAGGCGGCGCAGATGGGCGTGTCGATGGACGTGCTCGGCGGCACCCTGGCCACCCTGCTCGGCGAAGGCGAGATCAACCGCTTCACCCTCGAAGGGCGCAGCTACAAGGTCATCGCCCAGGTCGAACGCGCCTATCGCGACAACCCCCACTGGCTCAACAGCTACTACGTGAAGAACAACCAGGGCCAACTGCTGCCGTTGTCGACCCTGATCACCCTGAGCGACCGTGCTCGACCGCGCCAGCTCAACCAGTTCCAGCAGCTGAACTCGGCGATCATTCAGGGCGTGCCACTGGTGAGCATGGACGAAGCGCTGGCGACGGTGCGGCAGATCGCCGGTGAAGAAGCGCCAGAAGGCTTCTCGTTCGACTACGCCGGGGTATCGCGGCAGTTCGTCCAGGAAGGCAGCGCGCTGTGGGTAACTTTCGGCCTGGCGCTGGCGATCATCTTCCTGGTGCTGGCGGCGCAGTTCGAGAGCTTCCGTGACCCGCTGGTGATTCTGGTGACGGTGCCGTTGTCGATCTGCGGGGCCTTGCTGCCGTTGTTCCTGGGCCTGTCGAGCATGAACATCTACACCCAGGTCGGCCTGGTGACGTTGATCGGGCTGATTACCAAGCACGGCATTCTGATCGTCGAATTCGCCAATCAGCTGCGCAAGGACAAGGGGCTGGATGTGCGCGAAGCCATCGAAGAGGCGGCGGCGATCCGCTTGCGGCCAGTGCTGATGACGACCGCGGCGATGGTGTTCGGCATGGTGCCGTTGATTCTGGCGACCGGCGCTGGGGCGGTCAGCCGCTTTGACATCGGTATGGTGATTGCCACCGGGATGTCGATCGGGACCTTGTTCACGCTGTTTGTGCTGCCATGCATCTACACGCTGCTAGCGCACAAGACCGTGGCACGGGAGGCGGAAGTAACGCGCGTGTGAAGTACACGCTGCCGGCTGGATCGTCACTCGACCCAGCCGGCAGCGCTCACTTCAGCGGCGTACAGGGCGCTTCTGCAGCTTGCGCTGCAAGGTGCGCCGGTGCATGCCCAGCGCCCGCGCCGTGGCGGAGATATTGCCTTCGTGCTCGCCGAGCACGCGCTGGATGTGTTCCCACTGCAGGCGGTCTACCGACATGGGGTTTTCCGGCACCAGCGAATCCAGATCAGCGTGCTCGGACAGCAGCGCGGCCAGCACGTCATCGGCATCGGCCGGTTTGCACAGGTAATTGCAGGCGCCACGCTTGATCGCCTCGACCGCAGTGGCAATGCTTGAGTAACCGGTGAGGATCACCACGCGCATTTCCGGGTCCATCTCGAGCAGCTTGGGTAGCAGCACCAGGCCCGAATCACCCTCCATTTTCAGGTCCAGCGCGGCATAGTCGGGCAAATCGTTCTGGGCCAGGATCAGACCTTCCTCGGCCGACGACGCGGTGCTTACGCGGAAACCGCGGCGGCTCATGGCCCGGGACATGACCCGGGTGAAGGTGGCATCGTCGTCTACCAGCAACAGGTGCGGCAGCTCTTCGCCGTCGATCTGGGTTTCATCAGTCATCATTCATCTCCTCGCTTGCCACGGGGCAGGCGCAGCTCGGTAAGCGTGCCGCCCTGCTCATGACTATAGAGTTTCACCGAGCCGCCCGCACGCGTAACGCTGGCCTTGCTCAGAAACAGGCCAAGACCGAAGCCTTTGCCCTTGGTGGTAAAGAAGGGTTTGCCGATGGCCTCGGCAATGGCCGGAGGAATGCCCGGGCCATGGTCGCGGATACTGATGATGATGTCCTCGGCGTTCCAGTCGAGGCGCACTTCAAGGTCATCCGGGCAGGCATCGGCAGCATTGTTAAGCAGGTTCAGCAGCGCTTGGGTCAGGTCGGGCGGTGGGGTCAGTTGCGGCACCTCGCCATCGCGCAGGCGCTGGAAGCGGTAACTGGCTTCGGGGCGCATCAGGTGCCAGCGGTTGAGTGCTTCGTCGAGCCAGGCGGTAACGTCCTGCTCGACGATGGCCATGCGCCGGTTAGCCTCGGCGGCGCGCACCAGTTGCTGCAGGGTCTGTTTGCACAGCTTGACCTGGTCTTGCAGGATCGCCAGGTCCTCCTGCAACTGCGGGTCGTGATGGTCCTGGCGCATCTCGTTGATCAGCACGCTCATGGTCGACAGCGGCGTGCCCAGCTCATGCGCGGCACCGGCGGCTTGCGTGGCGACGGCCAGCAATTGCTCATCGCGCAGACTCTCTTCGCGGCGCTCGCCACGCCATTGCTCCTGGCGGCGCAACTCTTCGGCCATGCGTGCGGCAAAGAAGGTAATCACCGCCGCAGCCAGAGCAATACTCAGCCACATGCCGTAGACCTGCATGGTGTCGCGCGCCAGCGGCAGCGTTTCCAGCGGATAGAACTGCACCAGCAACAGGCTGTAGGCGACCAGGGCCAGGCCCGAGAGCACCAGCGAGTAGATCCACGGCAAGGTCACCGCAGCAATCGCCAGCGGCACCAGGTAATAGGAGACGAACGGGTTGGTCGAGCCACCGGAGTAGTAGAGCAAGGCGCTGTGAATCAGCAGGTCACAGGCCAGCTGGAAGGCGTACTCCAGTTCGGTAACCGGCAGCGAAAGGCGCAGGCGCAAGGCGGTGAAGGCGCACAGCAGCGATGACAGCGCCAGGGTTGCCGCCAACGACAGCCACGGCAGCGGCAGCAGTTCGGTCCAGTAGGCAACGCCGACCGAGCCGGCTTGGGCGGCCAGCACCAGGACCCGAATCACGGTCAGGCGCCAGAGGTTCTGGCGAGTTGCAGACAACGGTTGGGCGGCAGCGAGCATGAGCTCTCCTGATGAGTGCTCCAGGGACATCGGCGGGAGTATACCCAAGCCTGGCCTTGCACTGCAGCGCTGCGGCAAAGCGCCACACTTTGTCACAGCTTGATGATGGCACTTTTGAACCCACTACACTGAAACCGGTCTTATGGGCCATGCGTGGCATGGACAATTACTCGCCACGCCTATTCTTCGCCAAGGAGTCACCTATGCATATGTCTCGTCGCAGCACTGCCCTGCTGCTTTCCTGCGGCCTGTTGGCCAGCCTCCCGGCGCTGGCTGAAGAGCCGCGTTACAACCAGGTCTCGCTGCGCGCCGAAGTCAGCAAGGAAGTGCCCCGCGACCTGATGGTCGTGACCCTTTACAGCGAAGCCCAGAACAGCGATCCGGGCAAGCTGGCCAAGGACATTACCGAGACCATGAACAAGGCCATGCAGCAGGCGCGTCAGGTCAAGGAAGTGAAAATCAGCCAGGGCAGCCGCAACAGCTACCCGGTCTACGACGCCAAGGGCCAGAAGATCACCGCCTGGCGCGAGCGTGCCGAGCTGCGCCTCGAGAGCGCCGACTTCCCGACCCTGTCCAAACTCACCGGCGAGCTGCTGCAGGACCTGAAGATGGGCGGCATGGACTTCTCCATTGCCCAGACTACGCGCAAGACCAGCGAAGACGAGTTGCTCAAGGATGCGGTAAATGCCTTCAAGGCTCGCGCTCAGCTGGCGACCGAGGCCCTCGGCGGCAAGGGTTACAAGGTGGTCAACCTGAACCTGAACAGCAGCGGCTATCCGCGCCCTTATATGCGCAGCGCGCCAATGGCGATGAAAGCCATGGGGGCTGATGAGGCGGCGGTGGCGCCTGAAATCGAAGCGGGCACCAGTGAAGTCAGCATGAATGCTGACGGTTTGATTGAAGTACTGATGCCTTGATCGATTGATCTGCACGTTATACCGGAAGGGGCCGCTTTGCGGCCCCTTCTTACATCGCTTTAAGCCCTTTCCTACGCCCCAATGCGGCGCTTTCTCCTTGACATCCCGCTGCGCAACATGTGGCAAAAAGCCGCCATCTTCGCCGCGCAAACGGTCAACTTCGCCATCACTTACACCCAGGCGACATTATCGTACGATCGTTCCACATTCCGCCTGCCAGCCCTCCCCCACACTGTTGCATTGCCAATCTGCCGCGCATAAAGATCGATGGGTCGGCTCACAAGGCCATCTCAGCTAAAAATGACAACAATGAGGCCATCATGCTCAAACATGCAGTCATTCCGCTTTTATTCGGCGCAGGCTTGCTCGCCGTGGCGCCGGCGGCCTTTGCCGCGAGCAACCTAGTGTTTTGTTCGGAGGGCAGCCCGGCAGGCTTCGATCCTGGTCAGTACACCACTGGCACCGATTTCGACGCTTCAGCCGAGACCATCTTCAATCGCCTCAGCCAGTTCGAGCGCGGCAGCACCAAGGTGATTCCGGGTCTGGCGACCAGTTGGGACGTCTCCGACGACGGCAAGACCTGGACCTTCCACCTGCGCGAAGGGGTCAAGTTCCACACCACGCCGTACTTCAAACCGAGCCGCGACTTCAATGCCGATGACGTGCTGTTCACCTTCCAGCGCATGCTCGACAAGAACCACCCGTTCCGTAAGGCCTACCCCAGCGAATTCCCTTATTTCACCGACATGGGCATGGACCGCAACATCGCCAGCGTCGAAAAAATCGATGAGCACAGCGTGCGCTTTACCCTCAATGAGGTAGATGCAGCGTTCATCCAGAACATGGCGATGAGCTTTGCCTCGATCCAGTCAGCGGAATACGCCGATCAACTGCTAAAGCAGGGCAAGCCGGCCGACATCAACCAGAAGCCGATCGGCACCGGCCCGTTCGTTTTCAACAAGTATCAAAAGGACGCGCTGATCCGTTTCAAGGGCAACAAGCAGTATTGGCAAGCCGGTGAGGTCAAGCTCGACAACCTGATCTTCGCCATCACCACCGACGCCTCGGTGCGCATGCAGAAGCTCAAGCGTAACGAGTGCCAGGTGACGCTGTTCCCGCGACCGGCCGACATCCAGCCGCTCAAGGCCGACAAAGACCTTAAGATGCCTGACCAGGCTGGCTTCAACCTGGGCTATATCGCCTACAACGTGATGGACCAGATCAAAGGCAGCAACCAGCCCAACCCGCTGGCCCAGCTCAAGGTTCGCCAGGCCCTGGACATGGCGGTGAACAAGCCGCAGATCATTGAATCGGTGTACCAGGGCGCCGGCCAGCTAGCAGTCAATGCCCTACCGCCGACCCAGTGGTCTTACGACAGCAGCATCAAGGACGCCCCCTACGACCCGGAAAAAGCCAAGCAGCTGCTCAAGGAGGCCGGCATCAAGGAAGGCACCGAGATCACCTTGTGGGCCATGCCCGTGCAGCGCCCATACAACCCCAACGCCAAGCTGATGGCCGAGATGCTCCAGGCCGACTGGGCCAAGGTTGGCATCAAAGCCAAGATCGTCAGCTATGAATGGGGTGAGTACATCAAGCGCTCCAAAGGCGGCGAACAGGGCGCCATGCTGATCGGCTGGAGCGGTGACAATGGCGACCCGGACAACTGGCTGGGCACCTTGTACGGCTGCGATGCGGTCGACGGCAACAACTTCTCCAAGTGGTGCTACAAGCCCTATGACGACCTGATCAAGCAGGCCAAGGCCACCCCTGACCAAGCCAAGCGCAGCGAGCTGTACCAACAGGCGCAGCACATCCTCAAACAGCAGGTGCCGATTACCCCGATCGCTCACTCGACGGTGTACCAGCCGATGCGCAGCACGGTGCAGGACTTCAAGATCAGCCCGTTCGGCCTCAACTCCTTCTACGGCGTCAGCGTCGCCAAATAACCCCGCCAGGCCCACTGCCAGCCCTTGGCAGTGGGCGCTGTAATCAGGCCATCGGACGGATCCCCCACCTCCGTCGGAAAATCCCTACAGCCTTTGGGGAAATCACAACCTGTCGCCCCCTTCCCTCCCGACGTAACGTCAGGAACGAGCAATTGCTGCCGTTCCAGCGCCCCCGCTGCGGCTGACATTGGATGAGGAGAAGGATCTGCCATGCGCCATATTCCGCTGTATTCGGTTGTCTTAGGCCTGGGCCTGCTGACCCAGGCATCGCTCAGCCATGGCAACAGCCTGGTGTTCTGTTCCGAGGGCAGCCCGGCCGGCTTTGACACCGCCCAGTACACCAGCGCCACCGACAATGACGCCGCCGAACCGATCTACAACCGCCTGGTCGAGTTCGAGCGCGGCGGCACCGCAGTGCAACCAGCGCTGGCCGAAAGCTGGCAGGTCAGCGACGACGGCCTGCATTACTCCTTCAAGTTGCGTGCGGGGGTGAAATTCCACAGCAGCTCAACCTTCAAGCCAAGCCGCGACTTCAACGCCGATGACGTGCTGTTCACCTTCCAGCGCATGCTCGACCGTCAGCACCGCTTCCGCCTGGCGTACCCCAGCGAGTTTCCCTACTTCGTCAGCATGGGCCTGGACAAGAACATCGCCAGGATCGAAAGCAACGATCCGCTGAGCGTCAGCTTCACCCTGAATAGCGTCGATGCAGCGTTCATCCAGAACATCGCCATGAGCTTCGCCTCGATCCTCTCCGCCGAGTATGCCGAGCAGCTGCTCGCCACAGGCCGCCCGACCGACATCAACCGCAAGCCCATCGGCACCGGGCCGTTTGTGTTCAGCAAGTATCAGAAAGACTCGCAGATCCGCTACAAGCGCAACGCGCGATACTGGGCGCCTGAGCAAGTGCAGCTGGACAACCTGATCTTTTCGATCAACGTCGACCCGTCGGTGCGAATGCAAAAGCTGCGGCGTAACGAATGCCAGGTGACCCTGAATCCAAGGCCTGCCGACCTGCCGATGCTCAGCACTGACGACAACCTGCAGGTGTTGAGCATGCCGGGCTTCAACCTCGGCTATATCGCCTACAACACCCAGCACGCGCCGTTTGACCAGTTGCAGGTGCGCCAGGCCATGGACATGGCGGTCAACAAGCAGGCGATCCTGCAGGCGGTTTACCAGGACGCCGGGCAACTGGCCGTCAATGCCATGCCGCCGACGCAATGGTCCTACGACACCAGCATCAAGGACGCACTCTACGACCCGGCCAAGGCCAAGCGCCTACTAGACGAGGCTGGGGTCAAGCCCGGCACCGAAATCACCCTCTGGGCCATGCCCGTGCAGCGCCCTTACAACCCCAACGCCAAGTTGATGGCAGAGATGCTCCAGGCCGACTGGAACAAGCTCGGCTTCAAGGTGCGCATCGTCAGCTACGAGTGGGGTGAATACGTCAAGCGGATGAAAAGTGGCGAGCATGACGTCGCCCTGATCGGTTGGACCGGCGATAACGGCGACCCCGATAACTGGCTGGGCACGCTTTACAGCTGCGCCGCCATCGGCAGCAACAACTACTCGCGCTGGTGCGATCGCGAGTACGACCAACTGGTCCAGCAGGCCAAACAGGTCACCGACCCCGCCCAGCGCAGCGCGCTGTATCAACAGGCCCAGCAGCGCCTCAAGCAGCAGGTACCAATTACCCCGGTAGCCCATTCGACGGTCAATCAGCCGCTCAGCACTCGGGTCCAGGGCTTCAAGGTCAGCCCATTTGGCCGCAATGACTTCACTGGCGTCAGCGTCGACTGAGCCGCTGCGCCCGCCCTCTTCGCGGACACCCCGCGTCCTCCGGCAACACCGCAACCACCCGCGCTCACAAGGCGCGGCGATAACTAAAAAAATACAATGGAGCTGTAGCCATGAAACTACCCGTAACCACTGCACTGGCACTGTCGCTAGGTGCGTTCTGCACGGCCGCCCAGGCCGACACGCTCGGCGATGAGTTCTTCACCCTGAAGCTCAGGCCCAGTGCCCAAGCCGAGGCCAGCGGCTTTTTCGACGGCCAAAGCGTCACCGGCAGCACCCGCAACTGGTATGCCCGCGAACGCGCAGCACGCGCGCCGTTGTGGAAGTACAGCAAAAGCGACGGCAGCCGCCACGACACGCATAGCCGCAGCAACTGGCTGCAGGGCAGCATCCTCAACTACAGCTCAGGCTTCACCCAAGGCACTGTCGGCTTCGCCGCAGAAGTGGCGGCCTACAACGCTGTAGCCCTGGAGCGCGACCGCCGCTCGGTGGCCGGCCCCAACAACCGTACCCTGACCCACAGCAATGGCGACCCGCTCGACCAGTGGAGCAAAGCCGGCCTGGCCAATATCAAGGCGCGCATTTCCAACACCACCCTGACCGCGGGCCGCCAGTCGCTCGACACACCGATGCTGGCCAGCATCGGCAACCGTGCTCTGCCCTCGAGTTTTCAAGGCGTCAGCCTGCACAGCGCCGAATTCGACAAGCTCTCGTTCGACTTCGCCAGCTTCGACCGAGTCTCACCACGTACCGAACAAAGCTTGAGCAAGTTCCGCAGCGAGTATGGCGCTGCTGGCCTGGAAACCGACCGCGCCAGAACCGTCGGCCTCAACTATCAGCCGCTGCCCAACCTGAGCGCCAGCCTGTACGCGGCCAAGGTGGATGACTTCTGGAACCAGTACTACTTCGGCGCCAACCATGTGCTGGGAGACAGCGCAAGCCTGAGCCTGACCAGCGCCCTGCACTACTACAAAACAGAGGACGAAGGCCGCAAGAAGCTCGGTAAAATCGATAACGACACCTACAGCCTGTCGCTGGGCCTGACTCATCAGGCGCACAGCCTGACGGCGTCCTGGCAGCAGGTCATGGGCAACGAGTATTTCGACTACCTGCATGAAACCAACGGCATCTACCTGGCCAACTCATTACTTTCGGACTTCAACGGCCCCAACGAGAAATCGCTGCAGCTGGCCTATGTCCTGAACATGGCTTATTACGGCGTGCCCGGACTCAAGTTCAACCTGTACAACGCCCGCGGCTGGGGCATCGACGGCACCCACTACCGCGGTACGGCCTATGACGTGCGCGGTCTGGACGGCGAGACCCACTACGAGTGGGGTGTCGGCAGCAGCTATGTGCTGCAGAGCGGCCCATTGAAAGACACCAGCATCCGCGCTACCTATACCACCCACCGGGCCAGCAAGGCGCAGTCCGACGGCAGCCTGGATGAACTGCGCATCGTCACCACCATCCCTTTCAACATCCTTTGACCGTTGCCGCCGCGGCTCGCTGAGGCCGGCCGTGGCGGCTACGCTGGATCATTCATAGCAGGGAGGTTGCATGACATCTCTATCCCTACGCGCTGCCCTGGCAGCCCTGTTGACCCTCGCCGCAGCGGCAAACGTGGCGGCCAAGCCGCTGGTGGTGTGCACCGAGGCCAGCCCGGAAGGCTTCGACATCGTCCAGTACACCACCGCAGTGACTGCCGACGCTTCGGCCGAGACCGTGTTCAACCGCCTGGTCGATTTCAAACCCGGCACCACCGATATCCAGCCAGCGCTGGCCGAGCGTTGGGAGATCAGTGCCGACGCCCTGACCTACACCTTCCACTTGCGCCCAGGAGTCAAATTCCACAGCACCGATTACTTCACGCCGACCCGCGACTTCAACGCCGATGACGTGCTCTGGAGTTTTCGCCGCCAACTCGATCCGAACCATCCCTGGCACAACAAGACCAGTGTCGGTTATCCGTACTTCGAAAGCATGGCGTTCAGCAAACTGATCAAGTCGGTCGAGAAGACCGATCAGCTCACCGTGGTCTTTACCCTCAATCGGCCGGAAGCGCCGTTCCTGCGTGACATGGCCATGGCCTTCACCTCGATCTACTCCGCCGAATATGGCGATCAACTGCTCAAGGCCGGCACCCCCAACCTGCTCAACAGCAGGCCGATCGGCACCGGGCCGTTCATCTTCCAGCGTTATCGCAAGGATGCTCAGGTGCGCTACAAGGCTAACCCGGAGTATTTTCGTGGCAAGCCGCCGGCCGACCCGCTGATCTTCGTGATCGCCACTGATAACAATGTGCGGATACAGAAACTGCGCGCCAACGAATGCCAGGTCGCGCTGTATCCCAAGCCTGATGATGTGCCTTTGATCAAGCAGGACAAACGCCTGAAGGTGGCAGAGCTGGAAGCGCTGGTCACCGGCTACATTGCCATGAATACCCAGCGCAAATACCTCAGCGATGTGCGCGTGCGCCGCGCGATAAATCTGGCCTTCGACCGCCAGGCGCATGTTGACCAGCTGTTCGGCAAAGGCAACGCGCTTATGGCGGTCAACCCTTATCCGCCAAGCATGCCCGGCTTCAATACCGACAACCACAACCCACCCCGCGATCTGGACAAGGCCCGCGCGTTGCTGGCAGAGGCAGGTGTGCCGCCCGGCACCGTGCTCACCCTGTTCACGCGCAACGGCGGCGGCCCGACCAACCCCAACCCGCGCTTGTCTGCCGAGATGCTCCAGGCCGACCTCGCCCAGATCGGCATCAAGCTGGAGATCCGTGTGATGGAGTGGGCCGAGATGCTGCGCCGGGCGAAAAACGGCGAGGCCGATCTGGTCTCTGCAGGCTGGGGTGGCGACAACGGCGACCCGGACAACTTCCTCACTCCGCTGCTCAGTTGCGATGCGGCCAAAAGCGGCGAGAACTATGCCCGCTGGTGCAACTCTGAGTTTCAGGCACTGATCAGCCAGGCGCGCACCGTGATCGACGAAGATCAACGGGCAAACCTCTATTTCAAGGCCTTGGCGGTGTACGATGACGACCAACCCTGGATCAGCATGGCCCATCCGAAAATGTTCACGGCCATGCGTGCGAATGTGGAGGGTTACCAGCTCAACCCTCTGACCAACAATAACTTCGCCACAACCCGGGTGGAGTAGCACGACAACAATGACCGCTGGCAGCCTGCACGGGAGCCGGCGGCGCAATCCGGACCAGCCGCCCCGATGACGGGCTGGCCGGCTGATGAGGTACACCAAGCATGTTGAGTTTTATTGCCCGACGTCTGGGCCTGCTGATTCCGACGTTCTTCGGTATCACCCTGCTGACCTTTGCCCTGATTCGGCTGATCCCCGGCGACCCGGTCGAAGTGATGATGGGCGAACGCCGGGTCGACCCTGAAATGCACGCCCAGGCCATGGAGCGCCTGGGCCTGAACAAGCCGCTGCCGGTGCAGTACCTGGACTACATCGGCCAGCTCGCCCAGGGCGACCTGGGTGAATCGCTGCGTTCTCGCGAAAGCGTCTGGAGCGAGTTCACCACGCTGTTCCCGGCGACCCTCGAACTGGCCCTGGCGGCGCTGTTCTTCGCCGGCGTCGTCGGTTTGCTCGCCGGGGTGATCGCCGCCCTCAAGCGCGGTTCGCTGTTCGATCACGGGGTGATGGGGCTTTCTCTGGCCGGCTACTCGATGCCGATCTTCTGGTGGGGCCTGATCCTGATCATGTTGTTCTCGGTGAGCCTTGGCTGGACGCCGGTATCCGGGCGCATCGACCCCTTGCTGGATATTGAGCCGCGGACCGGCTTCATGCTCATAGATAGCCTGCTCAGTGACGAAGAAGGCGCGTTCAAGGATGCGCTCATGCACCTGATCCTGCCGGCCATCGTGCTTGGCACCATTCCACTGGCGGTAATCGCCCGCATGACCCGCTCGTCGATGCTCGAAGTGCTGCGCGAGGACTACATCCGTACCGCCCGCGCCAAGGGCCTGTCGCCAGCGCGGGTGGTGTTCGTGCATGGCCTGCGCAATGCGCTGATCCCAGTGCTGACGGTGTTCGGCCTGCAGGTCGGCGCGTTGCTGGCAGGCGCGGTCCTGACCGAAACCATCTTTTCCTGGCCGGGCATCGGCAAATGGCTGATCGAAGCCATCGGCGCCCGTGACTATCCCGTGGTCCAGAACGGCATCCTGCTGATCGCCTGCCTGGTCATTCTGGTCAATTTCGTCGTGGACATTCTCTACGGCCTGGCCAATCCACGTATCCGTCACCAGCGCTGAGGCCCCGTCATGAGCAGTAATACACGCAACACCGTGACCGCGCCCAGCCCGGTCGATCAAAGCCTGCTGTACCCGTCACCGTACAAGGAATTCTGGCAAGCGTTCGCGCGCAACAAGGGCGCGGTCGCAGGCCTGGCATTCATGACCCTGGTGGTGTTTTGCGCGCTGTTCGCGCCATGGGTTGCACCGCACAGCCCGAGCGAGCAGTACCGCGACTTCCTGCTGACCCCGCCGGTGTGGCTCGAAGGCGGTACCTGGCAGTTCATCCTCGGCACCGACGAGCTTGGCCGTGACCTGCTGTCGCGGCTGATCCAGGGCGCGCGCCTGTCGCTGCTGATCGGCCTGTCGTCGGTGGTGATTTCGCTGATCCCGGGCGTGCTGTTCGGCCTTTTGGCCGGGTTCTTCCCGCGGATTCTCGGGCCGTCGATCATGCGCCTGATGGACGTGATGCTGGCCCTGCCTTCGCTGCTGCTGGCAGTGGCCATCGTCGCGATCCTCGGCCCTGGCCTGATCAATACCGTGATCGCCATCGCCATCGTTTCGCTGCCGGCCTACGTGCGCCTTACCCGCGCCGCGGTGATGGGCGAACTCAACCGCGACTACGTCACCGCTGCCCGCCTGGCCGGCGCCAGCCTGCCGCGGCTGATGTTCGTCACCGTGCTGCCGAACTGCATGGCGCCGCTGATCGTGCAGGCGACCTTGAGCTTTTCCTCAGCCATCCTCGATGCCGCAGCACTGGGCTTTCTTGGCTTGGGTGTGCAACCGCCAACGCCTGAGTGGGGCACCATGCTGGCCTCGGCCCGCGACTACATCGAACGCGCCTGGTGGGTGGTGAGCCTGCCCGGTTTGACCATATTGCTCAGTGTGCTGGCAATCAACCTGATGGGCGACGGACTGCGCGATGCGCTGGACCCGAAACTCAAGAACGCCGCCTGAGGACCACGCCATGTCACTATTGCAGATCAACAACCTCAATGTGCGCTTCGGCGATGCCTCGGCAGTGCCGGTGGTGGATGGCCTGGACCTGGCGGTCGATGCCGGCGAGATCGTCGCCATCGTCGGCGAGTCCGGTTCGGGCAAGTCGGTGACCATGATGGCCCTGATGGGCTTGATCGACGCCCCCGGCTGGATCACCGCAGACACCATGAGCTTCGCCGGCACCGACATGCTCAAGCTCAGTGGCCGGCAGCGGCGCAAGATCGTCGGCAAGGATATCGCGATGATCTTTCAGGACCCGATGACCGCGCTCAATCCCAGCTACACGGTCGGCTTCCAGATCGAAGAAGTACTGCGCCAGCACCTTGGACTGAAAGGCAAAGCGGCCCGACAACGGGCCCTGGAGCTGCTTGAAAAAGTCGAGATTCCGGCTGCCGAAAGCCGCTTGCAGGCCTACCCACACCAACTTTCCGGCGGCATGAGCCAACGTGTGGCGATCGCCATGGCCATCGCCGGTGAGCCCAAGCTGCTGATTGCCGACGAGCCGACCACGGCGCTGGATGTGACCATTCAGGCGCAGATCATGGAGCTGCTGGTCAACCTGCAGCAGGAGCGCAACATGGCGCTGATCCTGATCACCCATGACCTCGCCGTGGTGGCCGAAACCGCCAAGCGGGTCTGCGTGATGTATGCCGGCCAGGCCGTTGAAGTTGGTCAGGTGCCCGAACTGTTCGACGTGCCCGCGCATCCCTACAGCGAAGCCTTGCTGGCGGCTATCCCCGAGCACAGCATCGGTGCCGAACGCTTGGCCACCCTGCCCGGCATCGTCCCCGGCCGCTATGACCGGCCGCAGGGCTGCCTGTTGTCGCCGCGCTGCCCGTATGTGCGCGACAACTGCCGCACGCAGCGACCAGCGCTCGAGCCCAAGAGCCAGAGCCTGGCACGCTGCTTCTATCCATTGAACCAGGAGGTGGCGTGATGACTGCCGTACTCAGCGCACGTGACCTTACCCGCCATTACCAGGTTTCTCGCGGCCTGTTCAAGGGCCATGCCCTGGTGCGGGCACTCAATGGCGTGTCGTTCGAGCTCGAAGCGGGCCAAACCCTCGCGGTGGTCGGCGAGTCGGGTTGCGGCAAGTCGACCCTGGCCCGCGCCCTGACCTTGATCGAAGAACCCACGGCCGGCTCGCTGCAGATCGCCGGCACCGAAGTCACTGGCGCCAGC
Organism: Pseudomonas shirazensis; assembly: GCF_014268785.2. GTDB lineage: Bacteria > Pseudomonadota > Gammaproteobacteria > Pseudomonadales > Pseudomonadaceae > Aquipseudomonas > Aquipseudomonas shirazensis. Next base: position 346,772 of record NZ_JABWRD020000002.1, read on the forward strand.
AAGGAGCAGCGCAAGCAACTGCGCCGTGATGTGCAGATGGTGTTCCAGAGCCCATATGCCTCGCTCAATCCGCGGCAGAAGATTGGTGACCAGTTGGCCGAGCCATTGCTGATCAACACCTCCCTGAGCAAGCAGGAACGCCGTGAGAGGGTCCAGGCAATGATGCAGCAGGTGGGTTTGCGACCGGAGCATTATCAGCGTTATCCGCATATGTTCTCGGGTGGCCAGCGCCAGCGCATTGCCTTGGCCCGGGCGATGATGCTGCAGCCCAAGGTGCTGGTGGCGGATGAACCAACATCGGCGCTGGATGTGTCAATCCAGGCCCAGGTGCTGAACCTGTTCATGGACCTGCAGAAGGAATTCAACACCGCTTACGTATTCATCTCGCACAACCTGGCGGTGGTGCGGCATGTGGCTGATCAGGTGTTGGTGATGTATCTGGGCAGGCCTGCGGAGATGGGGCCGAAGGCGGATATCTATGACAAGCCGCTGCACCCTTATACCCAGGCGTTGTTGTCAGCGACGCCGGCGATTCATCCAGACCCGTTGAAGCCGAAGATTCGCATTGTGGGGGAGCTGCCCAATCCGTTGAATCCGCCAGATGGCTGTGCCTTTCACAAGCGTTGCCCGTATGCCACGGAGCGGTGCAGCAAGGAAGTGCCGGCGTTCCGGCAGGTGGGGACGCGGCAGGTGGCGTGTCATTACGCGGAGCAGTTTCTTTAGATAGCTGGGGGCTGCTTCGCAGCCCATCGCGACACAAGGCCGCTCTACAGGGACCGCGCATATCCTGAGGATGGCGCGGTCGGTGTAGGTGCGGCCTAGTGTCGCGAAAGGGCCGCAAAGCGGCCCCGGTTTTATCAGTGCATGAAGATCGCGATCAAAATGATCACAGGGATCGGTACCCCAATCATCCAAAGCAGAATCGAGCGCATGGTAGTTCTCCTGGTCAGTTCAGTTGATTAGCGAATCGGCGCGCTGTTGGTGTGAACGGTACGGCGACCGACATAAGCCGCGTCGTCGACGTCGATCCAGCGAGCCTGATCACGCTGACGGCCACCAAACAGGGCAGCAAGGCAAGCGAAGAACGCGCCGCAAAGCAGGCCGATGAAGGTCCACAGAGCGGTCCAGGCAGCGACCTTGGCGGCGGTATCAGCGGCTTCTTGAGCAGCTACCTTGGCTTTCTGTGCATCCTGCTGCACTTCGGTATAGATCTGGTCGACGCGAGCTTCGGCCTCGGCCTGAGTCAGGCGAGTACGCTGAGCGACCAATTGCGCCAGGTAGGTACGGTCATCAGCAGACAGAGCACCATCGTTGGCTACGGCACGGGCAACGATGCGACCGGCAACTGCGGTGGCAGCGTCGTCTGTTACAGGCGCTGGGCCTTCGCTGCGGAACAGGTTGTCGATGTAATAGCCCATTGGGTCAGCATCGGTCTTGCCAACTACTGCGGTCGCAGCGGTAGCGGCGCCGCCCACTGCAGCTGCACCGGCCTGCGCGCCAGCGCTGAGGACGTTGCCGAGCATGCTGACGATCAGCACTGCGGTTACCAGAGTCGCCACAGCCCAGGCCAGGAAGCCATGCGCGGTGTCGCGGAAGTACACTTCATCAGCATGCAGATTGGCCCACTTTACCCGCAGGCGACCGGCAATATAGCCACCGGCGCCCGAAGCAATAATCTGCGTCAGCAGCAGCCAGATGATGGTCGAGATACCCAGCGCCTTGGCACTGGCGCCCTCATGAGCCCATGGCGAAGTTGCAGCGAAGCCCAGGCCCGCGCCCAGGATCATCAGGATCAATGAAAGGGCCGCAGCAGCAGCGGCACCGGCGAAGATCGCCGCCCAGGACACGCCCGAATGGTTCGAGGCATCGGCGACAGTGGGTGATAGCTCGGCAGTGGTAATCATGTGGCAGCGCCTTTTGTAGTTAGCAACGGTTCCGTTTGCTTGCACTTGCACTGGTGCAGACACTGTGCCAATTGCGACAAAAAATTACATTTATATAAATCAAAGAGTTACAAAAAAACGTATAGGGAGGATCGTGCATAAAACCCGAATGACCATATACCGCTCAGGGTTTCTGCAATGGGGCCTCGGCAACGCGCACTTGCCCGGCGCTGAGCGGCCCGGCACCATCACCCCATGACATCGATTACCCTGCCCGACGGCCCCGCCCAGACGCCCGTTACAGCCGACACCGTGCTGCGCTATCACCTATGCTGGAAACACCGCGACCTCGATGGGGTGATGGCCCTCTATCACTCCGACGTCGAGTACCACGACTTCTTTCAGAACCGTGTAATGGGCCATGCCGAGCTGCGCGAATACGTACGCGTCTGCCTGCCCCGTGAAGCAGGCGAAGACATCATTCACAGTGACCGCATCAGGGTCGACGGCTGCACCGCCTTCATCCAGTACGAGGTCACGGTGCAGGGCGGCGATGGCCTGACTGCGTTTCACTCCAGTGAGGCGATCACCGTCAAGGACGGCTTGATCTGGCGGGTCAACGAATACGCCACACTGGTCCGTCAGGGCAGCAAGAGCATCAGCAACGGCGGCCTGCGCCCTGCCACCAGCCGGCTGGGCCTGTCACCGCGTCAGCTGAGCACCATGGCTCAGGATCTTGAGCATTACTTTCAGCGCCAGCGGCCCTACCTGGACCCTGAGCTGGACTTGCAACAAGTGGCCAAGGACAGCGGCTACAGCCGCAATCAGATTTCCTACCTGCTTAATCAGGTGCTCGGCCAGAGCTTCTATCGCTACGTCAACCAGGCGCGTCTGCAGCACCTGCTGGCCGGGCTCGACGGCAGCAGCGGCGGTGCCACCATGGATGCGCTGGCGTTCGGCGCCGGTTTCAACTCACTGTCGGCGTTCTACAAGGCGTTTCGCGAGCACACCGGGCTGTCGCCCAAGGCTTACGTAAAACAACTTTCGCTGCGTGCACGCACGTAAGACAGCCGCCGCCAGCGCAACCTAGGATCAGCCACAGACCTTACCGATGTGGAGCTGCACCTGATGCAACCCTGGCGCACGATCAGCCTTTGGATGGACCAGCTCGACGAGCCCCTCGACGCCCGCCCGGCCCTGGCCAAGGACCTCGATGTCGACGTGTGCATCATCGGCGCTGGCTACACCGGCCTGTGGACCGCTTATTACCTGAAACAGCAGGCGCCGCAGTTGAGCATTGCCATTGTCGAAGCCAACATCGCCGGCTTCGGTGCCTCCGGGCGCAACGGCGGCTGGCTGATGGGCAACCTGCTGGGCGAAGACCGCCTGCTCGCTACCCTGTCGCCGCAGTTGCGCCGCGCCAGTATCGACTTGCTGCATGGCATCCCTGACGAAGTGCACAACGTGCTGCAGCATGAGGGCATCGACTGCGACTACCGCAAAGGCGGCGTACTGTACTGCGCAGCGCGGTATCCGGAGCAGGAGCGCAGCCTGCGTGCCCACCTCGACGACCTCTACCGCCAGGGCATGAACGAAGACGACTACCGCTGGCTGCGTCCTGAACAACTGGATGCACAGCTGCGCGTTAGCAGCCCTTACGGGGCGATCTTCAGCCCGCACACCGCCACCATCCAGCCGGCCAAACTGGTGCGCGGCCTGGCCCGAGCGGTCGAGCGCATGGGCGTGACCATTTACGAGAACAGCCCTGCGCTTGATCTGCAGCCTGGCATGGTGCGCACGCCCCATGCCAACGTTCGCGCTCATTGGCTGGTGCCGGCCGTGGAGGGTTACGCAGCCAGCCTGCCGCCGCTAGGCAAGCACCAATTGCCGGTGCAGAGCCTGCTGGTCGCCACCGAGCCGTTGCCGGAGTCGACCTGGGAGCAGATCGGCCTGAACCAGGGGCAGGCCTTCAGCGAGAACAGCCGCCAGGTCACCTACGGCCAGCGCACCGCCGACAACCGCCTGGTGTTCGGTGCGCGTGGTGGCTATCGCTTTGGCGGCCGCCTGCGCGAAGACTTCAACCTCAAGGACCACGAGATCGAGCTGCGCCGCTATCTGTTAGGCGAGCTGTTCCCGCAGCTGAAAAACGCCCGTATTACCCATTCCTGGGGCGGCAACCTGGGCATGGCCAGGCGCTTCCGCCCGCACATGCTGTGTGATCGTCAGCGCGGCATCGCCCTCGCCGGCGGCTACGGCGGCGAAGGTGTAGGCGCGACCAACCTGGGCGGGCGCACCCTGGCGGCGCTGATTCTTGGCCAGCACAACCAGCTGACCGCACAGCCCTGGGTACACGACAACTGCCCGCTGACGAGCCTGGCGAGCTGGCCGCCCGAGCCCTGCCGCTGGCTGGGCTACAACGCGATCATCCGCAGCTTCGTCCATGAAGACCGCACCCTCGCCAACCCCGCCAGCGCCCCCTGGCGCCGGCGCCTGGCCAGCGGTGTGGCCGACTTCATGGAAGGCTTCATGCACTGACTTGCCCTTTTCTCAACACAGGATTCACTGGTCATGAGCATCACCCAGTTCAAACACACCGACAGCGCCGTACTCGAGGAATCCAACCCGGTCGCCGTGCCGCTCGGTGAGCCAGTCGCCGTGACGTCGGTGACCAGCGTCGAACGCAGCGATGGGGTCGAAACCGGTATCTGGGAGTGCACCCCAGGGCGCTGGCGCCGGCAGATCGTGCAGCAGGAGTTCTGCCACTTCATCAAGGGCCGCTGCACCTTCACCCCTGATGGAGGCGAACCGCTACTCATAGAAGCCGGAGACGCACTGATGCTACCGGCCAACAGCACCGGAATCTGGGACATCGAAGAAACCGTGCGCAAGACCTATGTATTGATTTTCTGATCGCTGATCGCCTCTGCCGTCCTTCGATAACAACACACAAAGCAAGGTACCCCGGACATGCGCACGCTTCTAATCGCTCCCCTGATGCTCGCCGCTTGTGTCAGCAACGCCGCCGAGTCGGTAAAGATCTACAACTGGTCGAGCTACATCGCCCCCGATACCCTGAAGAACTTCCAGCAGGCCAGCGGCATCGTCCCGACCTATGACGTGTTCGACAGCAACGAGACCCTCGACGGCAAGCTGATGACCGGCAACTCCGGCTATGACGTGGTGTTCCCGTCGAACCACTTCATGGCCCGGCAGATCCAGGGCAAGGCCCTGAAGAAGCTCGACAAGAGCCAACTGCCCAACTGGCAGAACCTCAATCCGGTGCTGCTCAAGGCGCTGGAGGTCAACGATCCGGGCAACCAGTATGGCTTCCCCTACCTGTGGGGCAGCACCGGCATCGGCTACAACATCGACAAGGTCAAGGCGGTGCTCGGCGACAACGCGCCGGTCGATTCCTGGGACCTGATCTTCAAGCCCGAGTACATGAGCAAGCTCAAGAGCTGCGGTGTGGCGGTGCTCGACAACGGCCCCGAGCTGCTGCCGATTGCCCTGCACTACCTCGGCCTGCCGCACCACAGCCAGGATCCGAAGGACTACGAGAAAGCCAAAGAACTGCTGATGAAGGTGCGCCCGTACATCAGCTACTTCCACTCATCCAAGTACACCGGCGACCTGGCCAATGGCGACGTGTGCGTGGTGGTCGGCTTCTCCGGCGATGTGCTGCAGGCGAAGAACCGCGCCGAAGAAGCCAAGAACGGCGTCAGGGTTGGCTATTCGATCCCCAAGGAAGGTGCGCCGATGTGGTTCGACATGGTCGCCATGCCAGCCGATGCGCCCGACGAGAAGCAGGCCTACGCCTACATGAACTACCTGTTGCAGCCTGAGGTGATGGCCAACATCAGTAACCATGTGCAGTACGCCAATGGCAACCTCAAGGCCGACACGCTGGTCGACCCTGCACTTAAAAGCAACACGATGATCTACCCGAGTGACGATGTGATGGGCAAGCTGTACGCACTGGAGGCGATGCCCGCCAAGATCGACCGCATTCGCACTCGCCTGTGGACCAGTATCAAAGCCGGTAACTGAACAGCATTGGGGCCGCAGATGCGGCCCCAATAATCAGATCAGTGATGTTCCCGCGTGGCGCGGAATTTCACGTCCGGCCAGCGCTCTTCCATCAGCGCCAGGTTGACCCGAGTCGGGGCGAGGTAGGTCAGGTGACCGCCGCCATCGACGGCAAGGTTCTCCACAGCCTTGGTCTCGAATTCCTCGAGCTTCTTCTTGTCGTCGCAGCTGATCCAGCGCGCCGACCAGACCGTGATCGGCTCGTAGCCGCACTCGACCTTGTACTCTTCCTTCAAGCGGCTGGCGACCACGTCGAACTGCAGCACACCGACCGCACCGAGGATGATGTCGTTGCTGCGCAGCGGAAAGAACACCTGGGTCGCGCCTTCTTCGGCGAGCTGCTGCAGGCCCTGGCGCAGCTGCTTGGACTTGAGCGGGTCTTTCAGCCGCACGCGGCGGAACAATTCCGGGGCGAAGTGCGGGATGCCGGTGAAGCCTAGGCTTTCGCCTTCGCTGAAGGTGTCGCCGATCTGGATGGTGCCGTGGTTGTGCAGGCCGATGATGTCGCCGGCAAAGGCTTCTTCCAGTTGCTCACGCTCGGAGGAGAAGAAGGTCAGGGCGTCGCCGATGCGTACGTCCTTGCCGGTGCGCACGTGACGCATCTTCATGCCCTTTTCGTACTTGCCCGAACAGATGCGCATGAAGGCGATGCGGTCGCGGTGTTTCGGGTCCATGTTGGCCTGGATCTTGAACACGAAGCCGGTGAATTTCTCTTCGACCGGCTCGACGGTCCGCTCGTTGGCTACGCGCGCCAGCGGGCGTGGCGCCCAGTCGACCACAGCATCGAGCACATGGTCGACACCGAAGTTGCCCAGCGCGGTACCGAAGAACACCGGGGTCAGTTGGCCGTTGAGGAACTCTTCCTGGTTGAACTCGTGGCAGGCGCCTTGTACCAGCTCCAGTTGCTCAAGGAAGCGATCGTACTCGTCACCCAGGTGCGCGCGGGCTTCATCGGAGTCGAGTTTCTCGATGATCTTGACCTCGGTGCGCTCGTGACCATGGCCTGGGGTGTAGACGATGATGTAGTCGCCGGCCAGATGGTAAACGCCCTTGAAGTCGCGATAGCAACCGATCGGCCAGGTGATTGGCGCGGCCTTGATCTTGAGTACCGCTTCGATCTCGTCGAGCAGCTCGATAGGGTCGCGGATATCGCGGTCGAGTTTGTTGATGAAGCTGACGATTGGCGTGTCACGCAGACGGCAGACGTCCATCAGGGCGATGGTGCGTGGCTCGACGCCTTTACCACCGTCGAGCACCATCAGGGCCGAGTCGACTGCGGTCAGGGTGCGGTAGGTGTCTTCCGAGAAGTCTTCGTGGCCCGGGGTGTCGAGCAGGTTGATCATGTGTTCGCGGTAAGGGAACTGCATGACCGAGGTGGTGATGGAGATACCGCGTTGCTTCTCCATTTCCATCCAGTCGGAGGTGGCGTGGCGGTCGGACTTGCGCGACTTCACGGTACCGGCGACGGCAATGGCCTTGCCCATCAGCAAGAGTTTCTCGGTGATGGTGGTCTTACCGGCGTCGGGGTGGGAAATGATTGCGAAAGTGCGGCGCTTCGCGACTTCGGCGGCCTGGTTGGTCATGGGAAATCGCCTGAATGGGGATCGAAAAAGGGGCGATATTGTACCTGAACTTGGCGGCCAAGCCAAAAGGCCTGCTGACGAGAGCGAACCCGCCCAAAGCATGCCGATCTATCGCTACCTACTAAGCGAGGGCTGCGCCCTGTCAGCCAAAGCGCCGCGGAGCCTTTACTGATCGTCCATCAACTCCTCGCCGATATGCAGCACTTCAAGCCGTACATCCAGCACCTCACCTTTGCTGGTATTCACATAGGCAAACCAGTGATCGGCGACATGCTCGGGCTCCATGGCGCGCAGAGCAAGATTGGAGCGGGTCCAGATCTGCCCGTCGAGCTGCTGGCCTGCCTCGACAATCGAGGTCATGCTGGCCTGGTTACCGTCCTCTTGCCGAGTGATGAACTTCCACAACCTGGCATCTTCAGGCACCTGTGGGTACAAGCCTGGATAACCGTTGTGATTGAAGTCCAGGTGACGATTGCTGGATTGGAAGTCGCGGCCGGTGCGCCGGCTCCAGGACTGGATATCGTAGTATGGCCGTCCCCTGGACTCGTCAAACAGGCATCGGAACCAGAACAGATGCGGCTCGCGTAACGTCAAGGACGTGACGATCATCCAGTCATCCGCAGCGCGGGCAGCCTGCCCTTCGCGCTCTGCCAGTTTGGCGCAATCAAAATAGCCTTCACGCCCAGGCGTGACGCACTGGATGGTGGCGATAAATGACCGATCGTAGCTGTGATTCAACATGATAAAAGCCGCCTTATTGGTAATTTGCATGAGTGCACGACCGCTCGTCGGAGTTGGCCGCGCGCCTTGATTCAATAGGGCTACAGAGCAAAAGTGCATCTGGAAACAAGGGCTTGCGAAGAATAATTGGCTGGCCAAATGCCGCCTCAGATGGGAACCTTTGCGTCCCCGGAGACGTCCACCCCCCGCTGACCATTGCAGTTTGGGGCTGGTAATACCTGCATTTTCGAGCCCGACGGGGCTTGGCTCATGGCATGTCCGCGCAGCTTCGCTGAGCGCCACGCTGCTACTCGCGATCACTCTGCCCGCCGCCTGCACTGGCCGCGCTGCGCAGCACTGTTCGCCGACGACAAGAAAAGGAGTCCACCTGTGGCTAGACGCTACGGAAAAGGGCTGATGGGATGGGCCACCGCGCTTGTCATCCTGGCCCTGCTGATCCACTGGATCGGCCTCGACACGATCGCGCGTTATCGCGACGATCTGTGGTTTTACCTGCAAGCGCACCTTGTGCTGGTGCTGGCTTCGATGGCGGCGGCGTTGGCCGTGGGCATCCCCGCCGGGATTGCCTTGAGTCGACCGCACCGGGTCGACAAAGCCGAGCGCTTCATGCAGTTCTTCAACGTAGGCAACACCATCCCTCCCCTGGCCGTACTGGCCATCGCCCTGAGTGTTCTGGGCATCGGCGCAGGCCCGGCGATCTTCGCGCTGTTTCTCGCCTCCCTGCTGCCGATCGTGCGCAACACCTACGAAGGCCTGAAAAACGTCCCCGCCTCACTCAAGGAAGCCGCTACCGGCATCGGCATGACTCCGCGCCAGCAACTCTGGCAAGTCGAACTGCCCAACGCCGTGCCGATCATTGTCGGCGGCGTGCGGGTTGCTCTGGCACTGAATGTCGGCACCGCGCCGCTGGCGTTTCTGATCGGCGCCAACAGCCTTGGCAGCCTGATCTTTCCTGCCATTGCCTTGAACAATCAGCCACAGCTACTGCTCGGCGCGGCCTGCACGGCGGCGTTGGCGTTGTTGCTGGATGTGCTGGTGAGTTTCTCCAGCAAGCGCTGGCTGGAACGCGGCCTGGCTCAATAAGTAGAGGGAACCCATGAGAAAAACCATCGCCTTGTTGCTTGGCGCGGGCCTGCTGTTGGCAGGATTTGCCCAAGCGGCGGAAAAACCGCTGATTCGCATCGGTGCCCGGGTGTTCACCGAGCAGACGGTACTCGCCGAAATCACCGCGCAATACCTGCGCGCCAATGGCTTTGCCGTGCGCGTGACCGGCGGCCTGGGCAGCAGCCTGGCGCGCCAGGCGCAAGAGACCGGCCAGCTCGATTTGATGTGGGAATACACCGGTGTGTCGCTGGTCTCGTACAACCATATCGACGAGCGCATGCCCAGTGCCGAAGCGACCTACGCCAAGGTCAAACAGCTGGACGCGAAAAAGGACCTGATCTGGCTGACCCCGTCGCGGTTCAGCAATACCTACGCCCTGGCCCTGCCCAGCAAGGTCGCCGAAGAGTATCCGCAGGTGCGCAACATCAGCCAGCTCAATCAGGTGCTGCGTGATGAGCACAAGCGCAAGCATCTGGTCGCGCTGGACACCGAGTTCGCCAATCGCCCGGATGGCCTGGTGGGCCTGAAAGAGCTGTACGACCTGCAGGTCGGCCGCGCCAACATCCGCCAGATGGACGCCGGCCTGGTCTATACCGCGCTGCGCAACGATCAGGTGTTTGCCGGCCTGGTGTACACCACAGATGGTCGCCTCAACGCGTTCAATCTGACCTTGCTGGAAGACGACAAGCACTATTTCCCCGACTACACCGCTGCGCCGGTGGTACGTAAAGCGGTGCTCGACGCCAACCCGCAATTGGCCACCCTGCTTAAGCCGCTGGCCGAGCAACTGGACGACGAGACCATGCGCCAGCTCAATGCCAAGGTCGACGTCGAACACCAGAGCCCGTCGGTGGTTGCCGCTGCATTCCTGCGTGAGCATCCGCTGCCCGGCACTGCCGACAAAGAGGTACAGCCATGAGCCTGTTCGATACCTTTGCCCACCTCGACTGGGCGCTGGTGCTGCAGCTGACCTGGCAGCACATCACCCTGGTCGGCATCGCGGTCAGCCTGGCGATTGTCTTCGGCGTGCCGCTGGGCATTCTGATGACACGCTTCCCGGTCCTGGCCGGCCCGCTGCAGGCCAGCGCCACGGTGCTGCTGACCATTCCCTCGATTGCCTTGTTCGGCCTGCTGCTGCCGTTCTACTCCAAGTTCGGCCAGGGCCTGGGCCCATTGCCGGCGATCACGGCGGTGTTCCTTTATTCACTGCTGCCGATCCTGCGCAACACCTACCTGGCCCTGACCAACGTCGAACCGGGCATCCGTGAAGCCGCCCGCGGTATCGGCATGACCTTCGGCCAGCGCCTGCGCATGGTCGAGCTGCCGATCGCCGTGCCGGTGATCCTCGCCGGGGTGCGCACCGCCGTGGTGATGAACATCGGCGTAATGACCATCGCCGCGACCATCGGCGCCGGTGGCCTGGGTGTACTTATTCTGACTTCCATCAGCCGCAGCGACATGTCGATGCTGCTGGTCGGCGCGGTGCTGGTGAGCCTGCTGGCGATTGTCGCCGACCTGCTCCTGCAAGCCCTGCAACGTGCCCTGACTCCACGAGGACTGCGCTCATGATCGAATTGAAGAACCTCAGCAAGACCTTCCATGCCAACGGCAAGGACGTCAAAGCCGTCGACTCGGTCAACCTGACCGTCAACGAAGGCGAAATCTGCGTGTTCCTCGGCCCGTCGGGCTGCGGCAAGAGCACCACCTTGAAGATGATCAACCGCCTGATCACACCGACCTCAGGCCAGGTGTTCATCAACGGCGAGGACACCACCGGGCTGGACGAAGTCAGCCTGCGCCGCAGTATCGGCTATGTGATTCAGCAGATCGGTCTGTTCCCCAACATGACCATCGAAGAGAACATCACCGTAGTGCCGCGCCTGCTCGGCTGGGACAAGCAGCGCTGCCACGACCGCGCGCGCGAACTGATGAGCATGATCAAGCTTGAACCCAAGCAGTACTTGCAGCGTTACCCCCGCGAGTTGTCCGGTGGCCAGCAACAGCGCATCGGCGTGATCCGCGCACTGGCCGCCGATGCGCCGGTGCTGCTGATGGATGAACCGTTCGGCGCGGTTGACCCGATCAACCGCGAGATGATCCAGAACGAGTTCTTCGAGATGCAGCGGGCGCTGAACAAGACCGTGATCATGGTCAGCCACGACATCGACGAAGCGATCAAGCTGGGTGACAAGATCGCTATCTTCCGCGCGGGCAAGCTCCTCCAGCTGGATCATCCGGATACCCTGCTGGCGCACCCGGTGGACGACTTCGTCAGCAACTTCGTCGGCCAGGACAGCACCCTCAAGCGGCTGCTGCTGGTGCGCGCCGAGGACGCCGCCGACAACGCGCCGTCGGTCAGCCCGGAAACACCAGTGGCCGATGCGCTGGAGCTGCTCGACGAGCACGACCGCCGCTACGTGGTGGTGACCGACGCGGCGAACAAGGCGCTGGGCTATGTGCGCCGCCGCGACATGCATCGGCAACAGGGCACGTGTGCTGACTTCCTGCGTCAGTTCAACGCCACCGCTTCGCACGATGAGCACCTGCGCATCCTGTTGTCGCGGATGTACGAGTTCAACCGGGCGTGGTTGCCGGTGCTGGACGCCGAGCAGGTGTTCCTTGGCGAGGTTACCCAGGAGTCAATTGCCGCCTACCTGAGTTCGGGGCGCTCTCGCGGTGCCAAGACCAGCATCGTCTCCCCGGCCGAGACGGTGGCCTCCTGAATCAACGGGGGCGTCTGTGAGCGGGCGCCCCCGCTGTAGTAACAAAAAATTTATGCTTTTTTTGGCCACTCGCAGGCGCTGACTGTGTGGCCATAAATGTGAACACTCCCTGCCTCGACGGGTGATCCAGCGAACCACTGATCAACGGTCCACAGAGCTTACTTGCGGGTTCTTGCAGTGAAATATCACCGACCTGCAATGAACACAGCTTTTCAGGGGTTCGCCGCCAGATCCCTGCCTGTTCCACAATTATTTACGTTTGAGCCTGCTCAGGAACATCTGTCGGTAATACGAGTCGGTTATTCCAGTAACTGCTCGTCGATCCGCGACGAACAGGTGGGGATTGCCTGTTGATCTTGCCTGGTTCACGCCCTAAAGTGCGCGCCGAACGTCCATGCTGGAAACGATCCATCCGGCTCAAGTACTGACGACGAGACAGCAGGCGCAACCATACGGTTGGCCTTTTTGCTTTCGGCGACATGCCTTGGGAAGTAGGCGAACCAAAGTGGGGATACGGAGGGCGTTCAGTTTGCAGCCACTTTCTTTTTCAGTTTGCCCATGGAGTCCTTGAGCATGTCGATCCAAGTCGAAGATTATTTCGCACGTGACACCTTCCAGAAGATGAAGGCGTTCGCCGACAAGCAGGAAACCCCGTTTGTGGTCATCGATACGCAGATGATCAGCAAGGCCTATGACGACCTGCGCGCCGGTTTCGAGTTCGCCAAGGTCTACTACGCAGTCAAGGCCAACCCAGCGGTCGAGATCATCGACCTGCTCAAGGACAAAGGCTCGAACTTCGACATCGCCTCGATCTACGAGCTGGACAAGGTCATGAACCAGGGCGTCAGCCCGGACCGCATCAGCTACGGCAACACCATCAAGAAGTCCAAGGACATCCGCTACTTCTTCGACAAGGGCGTGCGCCTGTACGCGACCGACTCCGAGGCCGACCTGCGCAACATCGCCAAGGCTGCGCCGGGTTCCAAGGTCTACGTGCGCATTCTCACCGAAGGCTCGACCACTGCCGACTGGCCGCTGTCGCGCAAGTTCGGCTGCCAGACCGACATGGCCATGGACCTGCTGATCCTTGCCCGTGACCTGGGCCTGGTGCCTTACGGCATCTCCTTCCACGTCGGCTCGCAGCAGCGCGATATCAGCGTCTGGGACGCCGCCATCGCCAAGGTCAAAGTGATCTTCGAGCGCCTGAAGGAAGAAGACGGCATCGTTCTCAAGCTGATCAACATGGGTGGCGGCTTCCCGGCCAACTACATCACCCGGACCAACAGCCTGGAGACCTACGCTGAAGAAATCATCCGCTTCCTCAAGGAAGATTTCGGCGACGACCTGCCGGAAATCATCCTCGAGCCGGGCCGTTCGCTGATTGCCAACGCCGGTATTCTGGTCAGCGAAGTGGTGTTGGTTGCACGCAAGTCGCGTACCGCGGTCGAGCGTTGGGTGTACACCGACGTGGGCAAGTTCTCCGGCCTGATCGAAACCATGGACGAGTCGATCAAGTTCCCGATCTGGACCGAGAAGAAAGGCGAGATGGAAGAAGTGGTGATCGCAGGCCCTACCTGCGACAGCGCCGACATCATGTACGAGCACTACAAGTACGGCCTGCCGCTGAACCTGGCCATCGGTGACCGCCTGTACTGGCTGTCCACCGGCGCCTACACCACCAGCTACAGCGCAGTGGAGTTCAATGGTTTCCCGCCGTTGAAAGCTTACTACCTGTAAATCATAAACGGGGCCGCAAGGCCCCGTTTATGTATGTAAACGCAGCGCTTCGCTAGCCCCGCTCACGCTGGCGCAGCTCCTGCGCAAACTCTGCCGCCTCCTCAGCCAGCAACCGTCCAGCACCTTGCAGGGTCAGCACTGCACTGCGCAGGAAGTTGACGTTGCCTTGCACCCGCGCATGCGCCAGCCAAGGCCGCGCCTCGCCCAACTGGCCACGCTCGATCAGCACCATGGCCAGGCTGAACATGCCGCGAAAATCACCACCCTCGGCCGAGCGCCGATACCAGCGAAACGCCCGCGCCGGGCTGGCAGGGCCGGCGATGCCTTGTTCCAGGTAACGCCCATAGAGGTTCATCGATTTGGCGTGGCCCAGATGTGCAGCCTTCTCGTAGCAGGCCAGCGCCAGCTTCTGGTCAAGCTCGACACCGCGCCCGGTGGCCAGCAGGTTGCCCAGGTTGTACCAGCCCCAGTCCAGTCCCTGCGCGGCTGCGCGCTGGTACTGCACTGCTGCGCCAGGCAGGTCGGCCGGCCCGCCCCAGGCGTGCTCCAGGCAGCGCCCAAGCATGTTGTGCGCCATGCCGCTGCCGGCGCGGGTGGCAATGCTGAACCATCGCCGCGCCAGCTGCGGATCACGCTCGATGCCGCGGCCATCGAGCAGGATCTGGCCCAGCAACAACTGCGCCTCACTGACGCCCTGCCCGGCCGCTGCCAGGATCGCTTGGGCGGCCTTACCGGGGCTGGCTTCGAGCATGGCTCGCAGCGCTGTGACATCCACGATCTCATCGCGGCGTAACGGATAGGACATGTTCAGACCTCTGCCCAGCGCCGCAGCAAGTTGTGATAGGTGCCAGTCAGTTGCAGCAGTGAAGGGTGATCGGGCAGGTCAGCACTGAGCTGCTGAATGGCATTGTCCATCTCGAACAGCAGCGCCCGCTGGCTGTCTTCACGGACCAGGCTCTGAGTCCAGAAGAACGCCGCGTAGCGCTCACCGCGAGTGACCGGGTTGACCTTGTGCAGACTGGTGCCGGGGTACAGCACCATGTGGCCTGCGGCCAGCTTGATCTGCTGCGGGCCATAGGTGTCCTGAATCACCAGTTCGCCGCCGTCATAGCTGTCCGGATCGCTGAGAAACAGCGTCGCTGACAGGTCGGTGCGCACTCGCTCGGCGCTACCCTTGGGCTGGCGCAGGGCATTGTCGATGTGGAAGCCGAAATTGCCACCCTCGCGATAACAGTTGATCAACGGCGGGAACACCTTGTGTGGCAGGGCCGCTGACATGAACTGCGGGGTCTGCCAAAGACGCTCGATGAGGGCGCTGCCGATTTCCTTGGCCAATGGATGCGCCTCTGGTAGCTGCAGGTTGTGTTTGGCCTTGGCCGATTGGTGGCCTGCGGTGACCTTGCCATCGGCCCAATCTGCCTGCGCCAGCGCTTCACGGATCCGCAAGAGTTCATCGGCGGCGAACAGGCTAGGGATGTGCAGCAGCATGGAAATGGACCGGGTCGGGACTAGGGCGCCAATGATATTGATTCCCTTTTACTCACGGCAAGCCCTTTCGCCAGGCCACAACGAATGAGACCGGAGAAAATGCAGGGTTAAATTGTAAAGAATGTAAATTTGTACCGAATGGTAATATTTCTCAATTGTGACTTACAATTGCTTACATTACTCTTCGCGGCCTTCACACCTTGGGGAAGGTCATAAAAAATGCGCCACGTGCCGTCTGCTGTAAGTTCACCACGCCTGCTCGCCTCAGCCATTGGCGTTGCCATCAGTGCTTCGTCTGCCTATGCCGCAGAGCCCGCAGCCATCACGCTCGACGCGACCAGCGTCAACGGCAAGGCAGAACAGGCCGCAACCGAGTACAAGGTCGACAAAGCCTCGTCGCCCAAGTACACCGCGCCGCTGGTGGACACCCCGCGCTCGGTAACCGTGATCCCGCAGCAGGTGATCAAGGAAACCAACGCGCTGAGCTTGCAAGACGCCCTGCGCACCGTCCCAGGGATTACCTTCGGTGCCGGCGAAGGCGGCAACCCCCAAGGCGACCGGCCGTTCATCCGCGGCTTCGATGCCCAGGGTGATACCTACCTGGACGGCGTGCGCGACACTGGCGCGCAAACCCGGGAAATCTTCGCTGTTGAATCGGTGGAAGTGGCCAAAGGGCCGAACTCGGCTGTTGGCGGGCGTGGCGCCGCCGGCGGCACCATCAACCTGGTGAGCAAGCGCGCGCACCTGGGCAACTCGCTGGACGGTGCCTGGACCTGGGGCAGTGACCAGACCCAGCGCTACACCCTGGATGGCAACTACCAATTCAGCGACAGTGTCGCCGGGCGGCTCAACCTGATGACTCACGAGAGCAACGTCGCCGGACGCGACAAGGTCAATTACGACCGCTGGGGGATTGCCCCGTCGCTGGCGTTTGGCCTGGGCACGCCAACCCGGGTCAACCTTGACTACTACCACCTGGAAAGCGACGACCTGCCGGACTCGGGGATCCCCTATTCGATCCCGACCGCGGGCAGCAGCGCGCGCACCTCGGCCCACCCGAGCAAACCGGATGACGGTGGCGACAGCGACAACTTCTACGGCCTGACCGGGCGTGATTTTCGCAAGAGCCGGGTCGACATCGCCACCTTCGCGATCGAGCATGACCTGACCGACGCGCTGACCATCAAGAACACCCTGCGTCATGGCAACAGCATGCAGGACTACATCCTCACGCAGCCCGACGACAGCAAGGGCAACGTCAACAACGGCAGCGTCTGGCGCCGCGCCAACACCCGAGTTGGCAACACCGCTACCACAACCAACCAAACCGATCTGTTTGGCGAGTTTTACCTGGGCGGCATGAAGAACAGCTTCTCCACCGGCATTGAGCTGAGCCGGGAAGAAAGCCAGCGTTCATCTTACGACGTCAATACCAACACCGGCGGCGCAACAGCATCTACCTGCACCCCGGGCCTGATCGGCCCTAACAGCGGCTACAACTGCACCTCACTGAGCAATCCCAACCCGGACGATCCGTGGAACGGCGCCATCGCGCGCAACTATGCTGGCACTGACACCAAGAGCAACACCCGCGCGCTGTATGTGTTCGACACGCTTGAGCTGACGCCAGAGTGGCTGCTCAACATGGGCCTGCGCTATGACCACTTCGACACCCAGTACCGCGGCTATACCGCCTCTGGCGCTACCGCCGTCAACAGCAAGGGAGTTGCATCCAAGGGCAGTGACACCAGCGAGTTCATCACTGGCCAACTGGGCCTGGTGTGGAAGCCCGCCGAGAACGGCAGCATCTACGTTTCCTACGCCACCTCGGCAACCCCACCCGGCGCGCAGTTGGGCGAAGGCTCCGAAGGCAACCCGCTGGGCAACACCACCGACCGCGCCGGCAACCTGTTGGCCAGCGACATGGAGCCGGAAGAAACCACCAACTACGAACTCGGTACCAAGTGGGATCTGCTCGACGAGCGCCTGTCGCTGACCGCCGCTGTATTCCGCACCGAGAAGGAAAACGCCCGCGTTCAGGTCAACACCACCACCTACGAAAACATCGGCGAGACCCGCGTGCAGGGCGTCGAACTATCGGCCAGTGGCAAGCTCACCGACAAATGGCAGGTGTTCGCCGGTTACACCTACATGCAGGCCCGCCAGATCGACGGCGGTGCGCTGGGTGCGGTCAACGACGGCAATCAATTGCCGAACACGCCGAACAACAGTGCCAGCCTGTGGACCACCTATGCCCTTACGCCAAAGCTGACGGTGGGTGGCGGCGCCTTCTACATGGATGAGGTATACGGCAACATCGCCAACACCACCATGGTCGACAGTTATGTGCGCTATGACGCGATGGCTGCGTACAAGCTGAGCAAGAACGTCGATCTGCAGTTGAACGTACAAAACCTCACCAACGAGGTGTACTACGACAAGGCGTTTTCTACTCACTTCGCCAACCAGGCAGCCGGACGCACAGCGTTGCTGACCACCAGCTTCCATTTCTGACGCAGCAATCGCCAAGCCCCGCTCACGCCAGTGAGCGGGGCTTTCGCGTAGCAAGGCATAATGCCCGCCGGTTGAGTTTGCGCGGCAAGACAAGGTGATCGACGTGCTGAAAAAGTCGCTGTTTCAATTGCACTGGTTGTTTGGCATCACGGCCGGGCTGGTCTTGGCATTGATGGGTACCACCGGGGCGATCTGGTCGTTTCAGGAAGAACTGCTGCGCCTGTTCAATGCCGATGTGCTCAAGGTGCAGGTGCGCGCCGAAGGCGTGCTGCCACCGGCAGAGCTGGTGCGGCGGGTCGAAGCGGCGCACGGCGACAAGGTCGCGATGCTGCGGGTCGACACCCGCGAGGGCAATGCCGCACGGATCTTCTTCACCGCACCACCCGGTCAGCGCCGCGGTGAGATGCGCTATGCCGACCCTTACACCGGCGAGATCAAGGGCGAGGTCGCCGGCCAAGGCTTCTTCGACCTGATGCTCAGCCTGCACCGGTTTCTCGCCATGGGCGAAAGCGGCCGGCAGATCACCGGTGCCTGCACCCTGATGCTGATCTTCTTCTGCCTGTCAGGCCTGTATCTACGCTGGCCCCGCAAAGCGCTGAACTGGCGCACCTGGCTGACCCTGGACTGGGCGAAGAAGGGCCGTGCGTTCAATTGGGACCTGCACGCCGTGTTCGGCACCTGGTGCCTGCTGTTCTATCTGCTGTTTGCCTTGACCGGTCTGTCATGGTCGTACGAATGGTACAGCCGAGGGCTGAACAAGCTGCTCGGCGACGCCCCGGCTGCGGGCCAGCAGCACAAGCGTGGCGAAGGCGGTGGCCGCCGTAACCCGCAGTCGGTCAACCAAAAGGCCCCGCCGCTGCGGGTCGACTACGACGCCATCTGGAGCAACCTGCAGGCTGCGGCCGGGCCCGGCCTGGCTGGCTACAACCTGCGCCTGCCGCCGGTTGGCGGGCAGCCGGCGACGCTGTTCTATCTGCTGGACGATGCCGATCACGAACGCGCCTTTGACACCGTCACCCTCGACCCGGCTACCGGCACGTTCACGCGCATCGAGCGTTATGCAGACAAGTCGCTCAGTGCTCAGCTGCTGCAAAGCATCTATGCCCTGCACGTGGGTAGCTATTTCGGCTTGCCCGGGCGGATCATCGTTACCATCGCCAGCCTGTGCATGCCGCTGTTCTTCATCACCGGCTGGCTGCTGTACCTCGACCGCCGGCGCAAGAAACGCCAGATCCGCGCGGCCCGTGGCAGTGTCGACAGCACCACGTCGGCAGGTGACAGCTGGTTGATTGGTTTTGCCAGCCAGAGCGGCCTTGCCGAGCAATTGGCCTGGCAGAGCGCCGGCCAGCTCCAGGCGGCAGGCCTGTCGGTGCAAGTACGCACCTTGGCCGAGCTGGGTGAAGATGACCTGCGCCAGGCACGCCGGGCGCTGTTTGTAGTCAGCACCTTTGGCGACGGCGAGGCACCCGACAGCGCCCGTGGTTTCGAGCGCAAGATACTCGGCCAGGCATGGCCGCTGGAGCATCTGGACTATGCCCTGCTCGCCTTGGGTGACCGCCAGTATCAGCATTTCTGTGGCTTTGCCCGGCGCTTGCAGGCATGGCTTGCCGAGCGCGGCGCCAGCACTGCATTCAGCCCGATCGAAGTTGACAACGCCGACCCAGCCGCGCTCCAGCACTGGCAGCAGCAACTCGCGCAGTTGACCGGCGCCAGCGTCGTCAGCGCCTGGCAACCGGCCGCTTTCAGCAACTGGACCCTGACCGCGCGTACGCTGCTCAACCCCGGCAGCCAAGGCCAGCCGGTGTACCTGCTTGACCTGCAATCCGAACAGGCTGTGCGCTGGGACGCGGGTGATCTGGTGGAGGTACTGCCGCGCAACGCCCCCGCCCAGGTTCAAGCGTTTATCCAAGGCCTGGGCCTGAGTCTGGATACCCCAGTGCAACTTGAAGGTTCGCGCGAAACCCTGGGACAGGCACTGGGCAGTCGGCAACTGCCGGTCAGCCGTGAGCATCTGGTCGGCCTGCACGCGCAGGCGGTTATCGATGCGCTGGTGCCGATCGGCACGCGTGAATACTCGATCGCATCGATTGCCAGCGATGGCGTGCTGCAGCTGATCGTCCGCCAGCATCGGCACACTGACGGCAGCCTTGGCCTGGGCTCAGGCTGGCTTACTGAGGTGCTGCCTCTGCAAGGCTCGCCGAGCCTGCGCCTGCGCCGCAACAGCAGCTTCCACCTGCCAGTGGCCCCAGCACCGATGCTGCTGATCGGCAACGGCACCGGGCTGGCCGGGCTGCGCAGCTTGCTCAAGGCACGCATCAGCGAAGGTGAACAGCGCAACTGGCTACTGTTCGGTGAGCGCAATCGCGCCAGCGATCTGCTCTGCGCCGATGAACTGCAAGGCTGGCTGGCGCGCGGTGAGCTGCGCAAGCTGGACCTGGCGTTCTCGCGTGATCAGGCTGAAAAAGTCTATGTCCAGGACTTGCTGCTGGCGCAGGCCGACGAGGTGCGCCGCTGGGTCGCCGACGGCGCCTGCATCTATGTTTGCGGCAGCCTGCAGGGCATGGCCGCGGCAGCCGACGCGGCGCTCAGGGGCATCCTCGGCGAGGCCATGCTGCAACAGCTGGTCGAAGACGGTCGCTACCGACGCGACGTGTACTGAGTCGGTCGAACGGCCGGGGCGCTATGCCCCGGCCGGCAACGCTCAATGCAGGTCGAAGGTATCGGCATCCAGGTTGGCCGGGAAACGGCTGCGGTACGCCGCCAGTTCCGCCGCGCGCAGCTCGGCGGTGAATACGCCATCCGCTTCGCCGGCACTGAGCAGGCTCTCGCCCTGGAAATCCAGCACCTGGCTGTCGCCTGAGTAGGCAAAGCCTTTGCCGTCGGTGCCGACCCGGTTGACCGCCGCAACGAAGCACAGGTTCTCGATCGCCCGCGCCGGCAACAGCCGGTTCCAGTGCAGCCGCCGCGCTGCCGGCCAGTTGGCGGTGTACAGCAGCAGGTCAGTGTCATGGGCATCGCGGCTCCATACCGGGAAGCGCAGGTCGTAGCAGATCAATGGGCGGATCCGCCAACCCTTCAGCTCGAACTGCACCTGGCGCTCGCCAGGGGTGTAGTGCTTGTGCTCGCCGGCCATACGGAACAGGTGGCGCTTGTCGTAGTGCAGGATTTCACCGTCCGGGCGCGCCCACAGCAGCCGGTTACGGTGGCTGCCGTCAGCAGCCTGGATGATCACGCTGCCGGTGATCACTGCGTTGAGCTTCTTCGCCTGGGCCTTGAGCCACTTGGCGGTCGGGCCGTTCTCGGGCTCGGCGAGGCGCTCGGACTCCATCGAAAAACCGGTGGTGAACATCTCTGGCAAAATCACCAGGTCAGGGCTGCCAACTTGCTTGAGCAACTCTTCGAAATGAGCGTAGTTGGCCTCGCGGTCATGCCAGGCCAGCGTGGTCTGCACCATGGCAATTTTCAGGTTGGGCAGTGCGGTCAGATCGCGCATAGTTTCTCCGCTGCCTGCTGCAGCGTCTCCTCTCGTTTAGCAAAGCACAGGCGGATCAAGCGTTGCTGCGGGACTGGCGTCTGGTAGAACACCGACACCGGAATACTCGCCACGCCATGCTCGCGGGTCAGCCACAGGGCCATGTCGAGATCGTTCAGATCAGGGCGGATGGCGCTGTAGTCGACCAACTGGAAGTAGGTGCCTGGGGTACGCTTGAAGCTGAAGCGTGAGCCTTGCAACAGATCGCAGAACAGATCGCGCTTGGCCTGATAGAAGCCCGGCAATTGCTCGATGTGCTCAGGGTGTTCGGCCATGAAGTCTGCCAGCGCGCACTGCAACGGCGTCACTGCGCAGAAGTTGACGTACTGGTGTACCTTGCGCAGCTCGGCGCTCAATTGTGGCGGCGCGATCACGTAGCCGGTCTTCCAACCAGTGACGTGGTAGGTCTTACCGAACGAGCTGATGACGAAGGCGCGCTGATAGAGCTGTTCATGAGCCAGCACGCTGGCATGCGCCACGCCGTCGTATATCAGGTGTTCGTACACTTCATCGCTGACCAGGTAGATATCGCGGTCGGCAATCAATGCCGCCAGCTGGTCGAGATCGGCACGGCTGATCAATGCTCCGCTGGGGTTGTGCGGCGAATTGAGCACGACCATGCGCGTGCGCGGCGTGAGGGCATCGCTGAAGCGTTGCCAGTCGATGGCAAAATCGTCGTTGCTCAGCGGCACATGCACGCAGCGCCCGCCGGCCAACTCTACCGAAGGCTCGTAGCTGTCGTAGCACGGGTCGAAAACGATTACCTCGTCGCCCGGATTGATCACTGCCTGGATCGCGCAGAAGATCGCCTCGGTGGCGCCTGGGGTGATGGTGATTTCCTGCTCGACATCCACGCTAACGCCATACAGCCGAGCCACCTTCGCAGCCACTTGCTGGCGCAGGGCCGGCAGACCGGTCATGGGCGCGTATTGATTGTGCCCGGCGGCCACGTGCCGGCCTACGGCATCCAACAGCGCCCGCGGGCCGTTGAAGTCAGGGAAGCCTTGGGACAGGTTGAGCGCGCCGGTTTGCACGGCCAGCTGCGACATGGTGGTAAAGATGGTCGTGCCGACGTTCGGCAGTTTGCTGCGGATCATGAAGCCCTCTTTCCTGGGGGTATCCGGCACGGACTGGAGTCCGAGCATAGCGGATTGAGCAATCAGGAAAAAGGTTGAAACAATGCACTGATGCAACAGGGGCCGCGCAGCAGCCCCGGTGCAGGGTCAGGCCAGAATCAGCGCTTGTCTTTGCGCTTCTTCTCGGCCTTCTTGTGGTGAGACATCAAGCGTCGCTTCTTGTTGACCTGGCGGTCGGTGAGGGTGTTCTTGTTACCCTCGTACGGGTTCTCGCCGCCTTTGTACTCGATGCGGATCGGCGTACCGACCAGCTTGAGCACGCGACGGTAAGTGTTCTCCAGGTAGCGCGAGTACGAGCGTGGAATCTTCTCGGTCTGGTTACCGTGGATCACGATGATTGGCGGGTTGGCGCCACCCAGGTGAGCGTAACGCAGCTTGATCCGGCGGCCATTGACCAGCGGCGGCTGGTGGTCGCCGATAGCGTCTTCCAGAATCTGCGTCAGGCGGCTGGTCGGCCAGCGGGTGACCGCCGACTTGAACGCGGCCTGCACCGACTTGTACAGGTTGCCCACGCCGGTGCCGTGCAGCGCCGAGATGAAGTGAATGTCGGCGAAGTCGACGAAGAACAACCGGCGCTCGAGCTCGGTCTTGACGTAGTCGCGCTCGCCCGGCTGCATGCCGTCCCACTTGTTCAGGGCGATGACGATGGCGCGGCCGGCCTCAAGGGCAAAGCCGAGCAGGTTGAGGTCGTGGTCGACCACACCTTCGCGGGCGTCCATGACAAAGATCACCACGTTGGCGTCTTTGATCGCCTGCAGGGTTTTCACCACCGAGAACTTTTCGACTTCCTCGTGGATCTTGCCGCGCTTGCGCACCCCGGCGGTGTCGATGAAGGTGTACTTGTCACCATCACGCTCGAACGGGATGTAGATACTGTCGCGAGTGGTGCCTGGCTCGTCATAGACCACCACGCGCTCTTCACCGAGCATGCGGTTGACCAGTGTCGACTTGCCCACGTTGGGGCGGCCGATGATGGCGATCTTGATGCCGTCTTTTTCGCTCGGGCCTGGAATCCGAACGGCCTCTTCGCCTTCGGCAACTTCCTGGTCGAGCGCGTCTTCTTCCTGATCGCGCGGGATGTGCCCGAGCAGCTCTTCCATCAGCGCGTTGATACCGCGGCCCTGGGAGCCGGCGACCGGAATCGCGTTGCCCATGCCCAGCGGCGAGAACTCCGCACGTGCCAGGTCAGGATCGATGTGGTCGATCTTGTTGGCGACCAGCACCGCAGACTTGTTCCGCTTGCGCAGGTGGTCAGCGATCATCTGGTCAGCAGCGGTCATGCCGGCGCGGGCATCCACCAGGAACAGCACGTAGTCGGCCTCTTCGATGGCCATCAGCGACTGCTCGGCCATCTTCTCGTCCATGCCCACTTCGTCACCGGTGATACCGCCGGTGTCGATCAGGATGTACGAACGGCCCTGCCACATGGCATCGCCGTACTGGCGGTCACGGGTCAGGCCCGAGAGGTCGCCGACAATGGCGTCGCGGGTTTTGGTCAAGCGGTTGAACATGGTGGACTTGCCGACGTTCGGCCGCCCCACCAGGGCGATTACGGGAACCATACGGCTCTCCACTCTTGAATTCTTGAAAATGCAAAGGCCGCTGCAGAGCAGCGGCCGGAGTTCGCGCGGCGCATCATGCGCCGCTGCTCGAAGCCTCACGGCTTCAAGCTTAGCCTCAGCGGATGGTCAATGCCTCGAGCTTGCCGCTGTTGCCGAAGACATAAATGGTGTCGCCGACCACCAAGGGGCGGGCGCGCAGGCCATCACTGTCAATACGCTCACGGCCAACGAAGCGACCATCGACCTGGCTCAGCAGGTGCAGGTAGCCTTCGAAGTCACCGACTGCGACGTAGCTGGAGAACACTTCAGGGGCGCTCAGCTGACGGCGCGCCATGGAATCGTTGCTCCACAGTGCGCTCGACGAACGCTCATCGACGCCTTCAACGGTGCCGGAAGCTTCGCTGACGTAGACGTTGCCAAAGCCCTGGGCGACACCGACGTAGCTGGACGCATCACGCTGCCACAGCACGCGGCCGCTTTCCAGGTCCAGACCGGCAACCCGGCCCTGATAGGTACCGACGTACAGGGTACCACCAGACAGCAGCAAACCGCCGTCGATATCGACGACGCGTTCGAGTTCGGAGCGACCTTTCGGGATCGCGACGCGGCTTTCCCAGACCGGGACGCCGTTCTGGATGTCGACAGCAACAACCTTGCCGGTCGACAGGCCGGCAACGGCCATGCGGTTGGTCACGATCGGTGCGCCAGTGCCACGCAGAGTCAGTACCGCTGGAGTGCTTTCGTAGATCCAGCGACGGTCGCCGGTCGCGGCGTCCAGACCAATCAGACGATCGTCCTGAGTCTGCACCACCACCACGTCACCGTTGTTGGCCGGCGGCGCCAGCACTTCGCTGGTCACGCGGGAGCGCCAGCGCTCCTCACCGGTGCTGCTGTCCAGGGCGATCACTTCACCCTTGAGGGTGCCGAGCATGACCAGGCCATAGCCGACGCCGACTGCGCCGGAGACCGGCAGGTCGAGGTCCTGTTTCCAGACGATGTCGCCGGTGTTGCGATCGAGCGCGAAGACTTCGCCGTTGACGTCGGAAGCGTAGATGCGGTCGTTTTCGATGGCCGGCACCAGGGTGTTGTAGGTCTCACCCTGACCGTCACCGATCGAACGGCTCCACTGCTTTTTCAGCACGACTTCTTCGGTGAACTTGGTCAGCTCGGCCGGAGGCAGTTCCTTCTTGCTGTTGCTGCTGCAACCCACGACCAGTACGGCCAGGCTCAGCACTGCTGCTTGTTTCCAACCGATCACGTCAAGCGTCCCCTTTGGCCAGGTCATCCAGCTTCAGTTGCAGGCCACCGACCGCTGCTTCATCAGACAACGCGGCCTTGGCTTTTTCGTATGCGCTATGGGCATCGCCAGCGCGGCCCAACTGTACCAGCAGATCGCCCTTGAGCTCTTCGCGGCTGGCCTGGAACGCCTTGTCAGCGTCGCCATTGAGCAGCTTCAGTGCTTCGTCAGCCTTGTCCTGAGCAGCCAACACACGGGCCAGACGCTGGCGTGCGATCTCGCCCAGGGTGGCATCGGCAGGTTTTGCCAGCACGCTGTTGAGTTCGCTGGCTGCGTCGTCCAGCTTGCCGCTGTCAACCGCGACCTTGGCCACGAACAGGCTGCCGTACTGGGCGTAGGCGGTGCCGCCAAACTCGCTCTTGAGCTTGCCAGCCAACTCGGCAACCTTGCTTGCATCAGGCTCGCCGGTCGGCGTCAGGGCCGTTTCCAGCAGGTTCTGGTACAGCACCGAAGCGCCTTGTGACTGATTGCTCTGGTACTTGTGCCAGGTCTGCCAGCCAGCTACCAAAGCAGCAGCCAACAGGGCGCCGGTCAGCAGCGGCTTGCCGTTGCGATCCCACCAGTCCTTGGCCGCGCTCAGGCCATCATCATCGGTACTCGACACCCCAATACTCCTATTCAGCAAATTCGGCTGTTGACTGCTTCACGCGTTCGCGAGGGCAGCTTGCAGGTGCTCGGCCAGAGCATCCCAGGCTATGTTCTGTTGTTCGCCCTGGCCACGCAGGGGTTTGAAACCTACCACTTGTTGCGCCAGTTCGTCGTCCCCCATGATCAGGGCAAACAACGCCCCGCTCTTGTCGGCCTTCTTGAACTGGCTCTTGAAACTGCCGCCACCGGCGTTGACCGCCAGGCGCAGGCCCGGTACCTGGTCACGCAACCGCTCGGACAGGCCCAGACCGGCCAGCTCGGCCTGCTCGCCAAAGGCGCACAGGTAAACGTCGATCTGGCGACTGATCGACTCCGGGACCTTGCCCAGGGTGTCCAGCAGCAATATCAACCGCTCGATGCCCATGGCAAAGCCAACGCCAGTAGTCGGCTTGCCGCCCATCTGCTCGACCAGACCGTCGTAACGACCACCAGCACATACGGTGCCTTGGGCGCCGAGCTTGTCGGTGACCCACTCGAACACGGTCTTGCTGTAGTAGTCGAGGCCACGCACCAACTTGGTGTTGATCACGAAGGGAATGCCGGCAGCGTTCAGGCGAGCCTTGAGGCCCTCGAAGTGCACACGGGATTCTTCGTCCAGATAATCTTCCAGCTTCGGCGCGCCGACCAGCACGGCCTGGGTGCCCTGATCCTTGCTGTCGAGAATGCGCAGCGGGTTGCTCTTGAGCCGACGCTGGCTGTCTTCATCAAGCTGCTCAAGGCGCGCCGAGAGAAACTCGACCAGCGCGTCGCGATAGCGTGCACGGGCTTCGCTGGTGCCAAGGCTATTCAGCTCGAGCTTGACCGCGTCCTGAATGCCCAACTGGCCCCACAGGCGCCAGGTCAGCATGATCAGCTCGGCATCAATGTCCGGGCCATCCAGGTTAAACACCTCGACGCCGATCTGGTGGAACTGGCGATAGCGGCCTTTTTGTGGGCGCTCGTGGCGGAACATCTGCCCGATGTACCAGAGTTTCTGCACTTGGCCGTTGCCGGTGATGCCATGCTCGAGCACGGCGCGCACGCAGGCAGCGGTACCCTCGGGACGCAGCGTCAGCGAATCGCCGTTGCGGTCCTCGAAGGTGTACATCTCTTTTTCGACGATGTCGGTAACTTCACCGATCGAGCGTTTGAACAGCTCGGTGAATTCGACGATCGGCGTGCGGATCTGGCTGTAACCGTAGCCGTCCAGCAGACTGGCGACCGTGCCTTCGAAGTAACGCCACAGTGGCGACTGGTCAGGCAGGATGTCGTTCATGCCACGAATGGCTTGCAGCGATTTGCTCACGAAAAGTCCTTTCGAATCTGTGTATCAGCCGCGGGCGATCAGCGCCGCGTCGGCTTCGACCTTTTCGGCCGCTTTCTGGCGAATGAGCTTTTCCAGCTCCTCGACCAGGTTGTCGTTGTTCAGTTTCTGCGCAGGCTTGCCGTCGATGTAGATCAGGTTCGGCGTGCCGCCCGTCAAGCCAACATGGGCTTCCTTGGCTTCACCCGGGCCGTTGACCACACAACCGATCACGGCGACGTCCAGCGGGACCAGCAGGTCTTCGAGGCGCCCTTCGAGTTCGTTCATGGTCTTGACCACATCGAAGTTCTGCCGCGAACAGCTCGGGCAGGCGATGAAGTTGATCCCACGCGAGCGCAGGCGCAGCGACTTGAGGATGTCGTAGCCGACTTTGACTTCTTCGACCGGGTCGGCGGCGAGAGAGATCCGGATCGTGTCGCCGATGCCTTCGGCCAGCAGCATACCGAGGCCGACCGCAGATTTCACCGTCCCCGAACGCAAACCACCGGCTTCGGTGATGCCCAGGTGCAGCGGCTGGATGATCTGCTTGGAAAGCAGACGATAGGCTTCAACGGCCATGAACACGTCGGACGCCTTGACGCTGACCTTGAAGTCCTGGAAATCCAGGCGATCGAGGTGCTCGACATGGCGCAGGGCCGACTCGACCAGCGCTGCTGGGGTCGGTTCGCCGTACTTCTTCTGCAGGTCTTTTTCCAGCGAGCCGGCATTGACCCCGATGCGGATCGGAATACCACGATCGCGCGCAGCATCGACCACCGCGCGCACGCGGTCTTCACGGCCGATGTTGCCTGGGTTGATGCGCAGGCAATCAACGCCCAGCTCAGCCACGCGCAGGGCGATCTTGTAGTCGAAATGGATGTCGGCCACCAGCGGCACGCTGACTTGCTGCTTGATCCGGCCGAAAGCCTCGGCGGCGTCCATATCCGGGACCGATACACGGACAATGTCGACACCGGCATCGACCAGGCGCTGGATCTGCCCGACCGTGGCTGCGACATCATTGGTGTCGGTATTGGTCATGCTCTGCACCGCGATAGGCGCATCACCGCCCACCGGCACATTGCCAACCCAGATCTTGCGGGTTTCGCGACGCTTGATTGGAGATTCGCCGTGCATGAGTTACTGCCCCAACTTCAGGCGAGCGGTTTCGCCACTGGTGAACGGTGCAACATCAACGGCCTGGCCGTTGTAGCTGATCTGAGCGCCACGGGCGAAGCCCAGGCGTACCGCGAACGGTGGTGTGCCGGTGACTTCCAGGCTGTCGCCCTTGCGCTTGGTGGCGTTGACCAGCAGCTTGCCGTTGGCATCGGTGACCTGAGTCCAGCAGTCTGCCGAGAACTGGATCGCGACACGGCCACTGCCGGCGGGGACTGGCGCTGCTGCTGCAGGTGCGCTGGGGGCTGTGGCGGCAACGGCTGGTGCGCTGACCGGCGCAGCTGGCGCAGGTGCAGTCGGTGCGGTGGCGGGATTATTGATCGCGGCCGGGGTCACCGGGGCGGCGGCAGTGCTCTCGGCGACCGCCGGGCTTGCCGGAATGGCTTCTTCGTTGGCTGAGCCACTGCTCTCGCCAGTAGTAGCCTGCTCCAATGGCAGCGGCGCACTCTGGCCTTGCTGGGCTTCGCTGACAGCCTGGTCTTCTGGCTCATCCAGCGGGTGAATCTGGGTGGTGCCGTCGGCGCTCTCGACTTCGACGTGCTCCAGGGCGATTTTGCCAAGGTCGCTGTTGCGCAGGCTGCTTTGGTCCTTCCAGAGGAAGAAGCCGCCACCTACTACTGTTACCAGCAGAACCAGGCTGACAACGCGCATGACGTTGTGCGACAGGCGCACCGGTTCTTCGATTCGTCCCAGCGAGTGCACCTGGCTGCCTTGCGCGTGGGTGCCGGTGACCTGGTCAAAGGCGGCGACCAGAGGCGCCTGGTCCATGTCCATCAGCTTGGCATAGGCACGGATGTAACCACGGGCAAAGGTGTGCCCTGGCAGCTTGTCGAAGGCGCCGGATTCGAGATTGTTCAGCGAGCTCAGGGTCAGGTTGAGCTTGCGGGCTACCTCGGCCTGCGTCCAGTCGCGGTTTTCGCGGGCCTGGCGCAAGGTCTCACCGGGGTGCTGGTGAGTCGCTGCTGCTACTTCGGGATGCGCGGCTTTCATCATTGCTCCGACAGGTATTGCTGATATTCCGGCGTACCGGGATAAAGTCGTTGTAATTGCTGGCCCAGTTCGGCCACCGTTGCCGGTTGCTCGAACACCCGCGCCAGGCGGCTGCCCATCAGCAGGCTGCGAGCATCCGGGGCGCTCAGTTGGCTGAAACGATCGTAGTAATCCCGGGCTGGCACATAATGCCTGTTTTCGTAGGACAACTCAGCCATTTCGAACAACGCTCGCGGTTGTCGTGGGTTCAGCTGCAAAGCCTTGTGTAGATGCGCCTGGGCATCATCGCGGCGACCTTGCCTGAGAACCGTCAGGCCAAGGTTTTCAAAGACGCGCGAGCGCTCAGGATACAGGGTATCGGCAGCAGCCAGGCGAAACACTGACTCGGCTTCGGCAAAACGTTCCTGAGCATATAGGAAACTGCCATAGTTGTTGCGAATCCGGGTGTCATCCGGACTTTGCGCCAGCGCCTTGTGGAAATGCTCGGTGGCCAGCGTCGGCTCGCCCTCGGCCTGGAACACCAGCGCGAGCGCGGCATGCGCATCGGCATCACGGCTGTTCAGGGCAAGTGCCTTGACCAGCGGCGCCTTGGCCTGCTCGGTCAGACCTTGCTGCAAATAGCCCAGTCCCAACTGCACATACGCCCTGCCCGCCTCGGCCCGCCCCTGTTGGGTGGCCAACGGGTCATTGCTGCCGCCCGAAACGCAGCCGGCCAGCAGCAACAGGGTCAGCAGCGACAGCGCTGCGCGCAGGATCATCGCTGCCGGCCCGCTCAGTGACGCGCAGCGTTGTCGGCGATCTGCACGTCGTCATTGAGCTGACGCACAGCGATGTAACGCTCGCTGCGGCGGGTACGGTCCATGACCTGACCAACCAGCTGCCCACAAGCGGCGTCGATATCCTCACCACGGGTGGTACGGGTGGTGACATTGTAACCACCGTGGTGGAGCAGGTCCTGGAAGCGGCGGATTGCATTGTTGCTCGGCCGCTCGTAACCGGAGTGCGGGAACGGATTGAACGGGATCAGGTTGATCTTGCACGGGATATCGCGCAGCAGGTCGATCATCTGCGTGGCATGCTCGGGCTGATCGTTGACGTCCTTGAGCAGGGTGTATTCGACGGTCAGTACACGCTTGCCACCGAGGGTGGCCATGTAGCCCATGCACGACTCGAGCAGCACCTTGAGCGGGTACTTCTTGTTGATTGGCACCAGCTTGTTACGCAGCTCGTCGTTCGGCGCGTGCAGCGACAGTGCCAGGGAAACGTCGATGTGCTTGGCCAGCTCGTCGATCATCGGCACTACGCCTGAGGTCGACAGGGTGACGCGACGCTTGGAAATGCCATAGCCCAGATCGTCCATCATGATCTTCATGGCGGCAATGACATTATCGAAATTGAGCAACGGCTCGCCCATGCCCATCATCACCACGTTGGTAATCGCGCGGTCGACTTTGGCCGGGATGGTGCCGAAGGATTTGTTCGCAAGCCACACCTGACCGATGACTTCGGCGGCGGTGAGGTTGCTGTTGAAGCCTTGCTTGCCTGTGGAGCAGAAACTGCAGTCCAGGGCGCAGCCCGCCTGCGACGATACACACAAGGTGCCACGGTCGTCGGTCGGGATGTAGACGGTTTCGACGCAGCTGCCGGAGGCAACGCGGATCACCCATTTGCGGGTGCCGTCGGCGGAAATGTCTTCACTGACCACTTCCGGTGGCCGAATCTCGGCAACAGCCTCGAGCTTTTCGCGCAAGACCTTGCCGACATTGGTCATGGCGGCGAAATCATCGACACCAAAATGGTGAATCCATTTCATTACTTGACCGGCACGGAAGCGCTTCTCGCCAATGGAGTCGAAGAATTGTTCCATTTCCGGCTGGGTCAGACCCAACAGGTTGATTTTGCCAGTAGATGTCGTCATGGATTCACCCTCACCCGTAAGCTTTCGCTTAGCGAGCGGTTACCTCGGTAGCTGCGAAGAAGTAAGCGATTTCGCGAGCGGCAGCAGCTTCGGAGTCCGAACCGTGAACGGCGTTGGCGTCGATCGATTCAGCGAAGTCAGCACGGATGGTGCCGGCAGCAGCTTCTTTAGGGTTGGTAGCGCCCATCAGCTCACGGTTCAGAGCGATGGCGTTTTCGCCTTCCAGAACCTGAACAACAACTGGGCCGGAGATCATGAAGGCAACCAGATCACCGAAGAAACCGCGCTCGCTGTGCTCAGCGTAGAAGCCTTCGGCTTCGGCTTTGGACAGTTGCTTGAGTTTCGAAGCGACGATTTTCAGACCAGCTTCTTCGAAGCGCGAAGTGATCTTGCCGATGACGTTTTTAGCAACTGCGTCAGGCTTGATGATCGAGAAAGTACGTTGAACAGCCATGGTAACTCCAGAAAATTGAGTATTACGAAAAATTAAACCCGCGAATTATACGCGGGTTCCAGGGGAATGCCTAACCTGCAGGTGACGCTCAGTCGGCTTCTTCGATCCAGGCCCCCTGGATCGCCTCAAGCACCTTCTCTCCGCCGCGTGTCGGATCGTCGCTGAACTCTGGCAGAGCCACTACCCAGCGGTGCAGATCGAGGAAATTCACATAACGAGGATCGACCTCCGGCTTGCTTTCTGCAAGCTGGATGGCGATCTCAAGTACATCAACCCATTTCAGACTCATGCCAGCCTCCAGGCTTCAGTGCGGCGCTTCGGCGGCGTGGTTGAGCGAATACTTGGGGATTTCGATGGTCAGGTCGGTATCACCGACGACCACCTGGCAACCCAACCGGGACTGCGCTTCCAGGCCCCAGGCCTTGTCCAGCATGTCTTCTTCGAGCTCGTCGGCTTCGTCGAGCGAGTCAAAGCCCTTGCGCACGATGCAGTGGCAGGTGGTGCAGGCCTTGACCCCGCCGCAGGCGCTTTCCATCTCGATGTGATGGTCGTGGGCCAGCTCCAGGATGTTGGTCCCGGTTGCGACTTCCACGGTCAGCCCTTCGGGGCAAAACTTCTCATGCGGCAGGAATGTCACCAGCGGCATCGATTACTCCTCGATCTCATTCAGGTTGCGCCCGGCCAGTGCGGCTTTGACCGTCGAATCAAGGCGACGGGCGGCAAATGCATCGGTCACCTGCGACAGACGCTTGGTCTGTTGCTCGATGGCAGGGCCATCGGTGCCGGCCAGCAAATCACGTAGTTGTTGCATCTGGAAGCCAATGGCTTCGCGCTCTTCGGCGCTCAGCAGGCGCTCGCCGTCGGCGTCAAGCGCACCCTGCACCGCTTCGAGCAGGCGTTCGCCGTCGACCTGGTGCTCGCGCAACTGGCGGGCATGCTTGTCGGTGCCGGCGTGCTCGAACGAATCCTTGAGCATGCGGGCGATTTCACCGTCGGTCAGGCCGTACGACGGCTTGACCTGAATGCTTGCTTCCACGCCCGAGCCCAGTTCGCGCGCAGCGACGCTGAGCAGGCCATCGGCGTCGACCTGGAAGGTCACGCGGATCTTCGCCGAGCCGGCGACCATCGGCGGAATCCCACGCAGTTCGAAGCGCGCCAGCGAGCGGCAGTCGCTGATAAGTTCGCGCTCACCCTGCAGGACGTGGATCATCATGGCCGTCTGGCCATCTTTGTAGGTGGTGAATTCCTGAGCGCGGGCCACCGGGATCGTGGTGTTGCGCGGGATCACCTTTTCCATCAGGCCGCCCATGGTCTCCAGACCGAGCGACAGCGGGATCACGTCGAGCAACAGCAACTCGCCACCTTCGCGGCGGTTGCCAGCGAGGGTATCGGCCTGGATCGCGGCGCCAATGGCGACTACCTGATCAGGGTCGATCGAGGTCAGCGGAGCACGGCCGAAGAGGCCACCGACGGCTTCACGCACACGCGGTACGCGAGTCGAACCACCGACCATTACCACTGCAACCACTTCTTCGAGCTCGACCCCACTGTCACGCACGGCGCGGCGGCAGGCCTTGAGGCTACGGGCGATCATCGGCTCGATCATCGCTTCGAAGTCTGCCCGGCTCAACTCACCCTGCCAGTCACCGTGGGCAACGCGCACGCTGGCGGCATCGGTCAGGGCTTCCTTGGCCGCGCAAGCGGTCTGCAGCAGTTGACGCTGAGTCGCTGGATCCAGATCAGCCGACAAACCGGCCTGCTCAATGATCCAGCTGGCAATCGCGTGATCGAAGTCGTCACCACCCAGGGCGGTATCGCCACCGGTGGCCAGCACTTCGAAGACGCCCGCAGTCAGGCGCAGGATGGAGATATCGAAGGTACCGCCGCCCAGGTCGAAGATCGCCACCAGGCCTTCAGCGTTCTGGTCCAGGCCATAGGCCACGGCCGCAGCAGTCGGCTCGTTGAGCAGGCGCAACACGTTCAGCCCGGCAAGCTTGGCGGCGTCTTTGGTCGCCTGGCGCTGAGCATCGTCGAAGTAGGCCGGGACCGTGATGACCGCACCTACCAGGTCGCCGCCAAGGGTTTCCTCGGCGCGCTGACGCAGCACCTTGAGGATGTCGGCAGACACTTCGACCGGGCTTTTCGGGCCTTGTACGGTTTCGATGAACGGCATGTGCGACTCGCCACCGACAAAACGGTATGGCAGTTGCTCGCCGAGCTGCTTGACGTCGGCCAGGCCGCGTCCCATCAGACGCTTGACCGAAAGGATGCTGTTGAACGGGTCGCTTGGCGCTGCTTCGCGCGCAGCCTGGCCGACTTCGACAGCCGCCTCCAGGTAGCGCACAGCCGATGGCAGGATGACCTGCCCCTCGGCATCGGGCAGCGGTTCGCTGCGGCCGCTGCGCACGGCAGCAACCAGAGAATTGGTAGTACCCAGGTCAATCCCTACCGCCAGGCGGCGCTGGTGCGGCTGGGGGCTTTGACCGGGTTCGGCGATCTGCAGTAGGGCCATGCTTATCTAGCTACCTTAGGCGTTGTCACGGCAACACCGGGTTAATCGTCGAGGCGCTCTTCGAGCTGGCGCACTTCCTGGGCGAGCTTGTCGAGAAACTGCATGCGGCGCATCAGGCGCTCGGCCTGTTCACGCTGCGCAGCATCATCCCAGCAGGCGGCGAATTCCTCGAACAGCGTATCTTGCGCGAGCTTGAGGCGCTTCTTGAATACCGCGACACCGTCGAGGTCGGTCAGCTCTTCAAGTTCTTCACGCAGCTCCATCTGCTGCAACAGGAAGGCCGGATCATGTACGGTGACTTCCTGCGGCACTTCGTGGCCACTGATGGCCAGCAGATAGCGCGCCCGACGGGGGGCGCTGCGCAAGGTCTGATAGGCGTCGTTCAACGCTGCCGAGTTTTCCAGGGCGACACGCTGCTCGCGCTCGGAAGCATCGGCGAAGCGGTCGGGATGGACCTCACGGGCAAGTTCGCGGTAACGAACGGCCAGTTGCTCGAGGTCCAGGCGAAAGCCCGGCTGCAGATTGAACAGGGCAAAATGACAAGGAGTACCCACATCAAGCCTCAAACATTGAAGCTTTCGCCGCAGCCACATTCACCGCGCACGTTGGGGTTGTTGAACTTGAAGCCTTCGTTCAACCCTTCCTTGACGAAATCGAGCTCGGTGCCGTCGAGGTAAACCAGGCTTTTCGGGTCAATGATGACCTTCACGCCGTGGTTCTCGAAGACCTCGTCTTCGCCTGCCACTTCGTCGACGAACTCCAGCACGTAGGCCAGGCCCGAGCAACCGGTGGTGCGCACGGCCAGGCGAATGCCTTCACCCTTGCCACGCCCGTCGAGGGAGCGCCGCACGTGGTTGGCGGCGGCTTCTGTCATGCTGATAGCCATCGGAACTCCTTAGCGTCCAGTCAAACGACTCAGATCAAGCCTTTTTTCTGCTTGTAATCGCGTACGGCCGCCTTGATGGCGTCCTCGGCGAGTACCGAGCAGTGGATCTTGACCGGTGGCAGCGCCAGCTCTTCAGCCAGCTGGGTGTTCTTGATGGTCTCGGCTTCGTCCAGGGTCTTGCCCTTCATCCACTCGGTGGCGAGGGAGCTGGAAGCGATAGCCGAACCGCAGCCATAGGTCTTGAACTTGGCGTCTTCGATAACGCCCTGCTCGTTGACCTTGATCTGCAGACGCATCACGTCACCGCAGGCCGGCGCGCCGACCATGCCGGTACCGACGTCCGGGTCTTCAGCGTCCATCTTGCCGACGTTGCGCGGGTTTTCGTAGTGGTCGATGACTTTTTCACTGTATGCCATGGTGCAATTCCTTCCTCATCAGGTAGCCGCTCTTGCCGGCGACTGCTTAGTGGGCGGCCCACTCGATCTTGGAGATATCGACGCCGTCTTTGTACATGTCCCACAGCGGCGAAAGTTCGCGCAGCTTGGTGACAGCCTTGCAGACTTCCTGCGCGGCGTAGTCGACTTCTTCTTCGCTGGTGAAGCGGCCGAAGGAGAAGCGGATCGAACTGTGTGCCAGCTCGTCGTTGCGGCCCAGGGCGCGCAGTACGTACGACGGTTCGAGCGAAGCGGAGGTGCAGGCCGAACCGGACGATACCGCGATGTCCTTGAGGGCCATCAGTAGCGACTCGCCTTCAACGTAGTTGAAGCTCAGGTTCAGATTGTGCGGCACGCGCGCAGTCTGGCTGCCGTTGACGTACAGCTCTTCGAGGTTGGAAACCTGCTTGAAGAAGCGATCGCTCAGTGCCTTGATGCGGGCGTTCTCGCTGGCCATCTCCTGCTTGGCGATGGCAAATGCCTCACCCATGCCGACGATCTGGTGCGTAGGCAGTGTGCCGGAACGCATGCCGCGCTCGTGACCACCGCCGTGAATGATTGCCTCCAGACGCACGCGCGGCTTGCGGCTGACGTACAGCGCGCCGATACCTTTAGGGCCGTAGGCCTTGTGCGCGGAGAACGACATCAGGTCGACCTTGAGCTTCTGCACGTCGATCTCGACCTTGCCGGCCGATTGTGCAGCGTCAACATGGAACAGCACGCCGCGGGCACGGGTCAGTTCACCGATTGCAGCGATGTCGTTAATCGAGCCAACTTCGTTGTTGACGTGCATCAGCGAGACCAGAACGGTGTCATCGCGCAGCACCGCTTCAACCATGCCCGGGGTAACGATGCCGTCTTCGCCTGGCTCGAGATAGGTCACTTCAAAGCCTTCACGCTCGAGCTGACGAGCGGTATCGAGCACGGCTTTGTGCTCGATTTTGGAGGTGATGATGTGCTTACCCTTGGTCTGATAGAAGTGCGCAACGCCTTTGATCGCGAGGTTGTCGGACTCGGTGGCACCGCTGGTCCAGACAATTTCACGCGGATCGGCGTTGATCAGCTCAGCCACCTGGCGACGGCCGTTTTCGACCGCTTCTTCAGCGCGCCAGCCAAACACGTGGGAGCGCGACGCCGGGTTACCAAAGTTGCCGTCGACCAGCAGGCATTCGGCCATCTTCTGGGCAACGCGTGGGTCGACCGGCGTGGTCGCGGAGTAATCGAGGTAGATCGGCAACTTCATTGAATATCTCCTATCAGGCGGTGGCGTCGCTCGTGACCAATGTCAGTCGACGGCGGACGTCTCAATCTTGTCCAGCTGGGCGGATCGACCTGCAACACGGCGCAGGTCCTGGCGATGAGCGACTTCTTGCACCTCACGGCGCTTGACGAGGTCGGCCAGGCTGATGCCACTGAGGAATTCATGGATCTGCTGACTGAGGTCACACCACAGGTGGTGGGTCAGGCAGGTATCACCGGCATGGCAGTCACCCAGGCCCTGGCAACGGGTAGCGTCGACCGATTCGTTGACCGCGTCGACGACCTGGGCAACCTGGATGGTTTCCATGCCGCGCGACAGCTGATAGCCGCCGCCTGGACCGCGCACGCTGGAAACCAGGCTGCTGCGGCGCAGCTTGGCGAACAGCTGCTCCAGATAAGAGAGGGAGATGCCCTGGCGCTCGGAAATATCGGCCAGTGACACCGGCCCATGCTGCGCGTGCAACGCCAGGTCAAGCATGGCGGTCACTGCGTATCGGCCTTTGGTAGTCAGTCGCATGGCGTATGGGTACCACGGGAGTTACAGAATGTGAGCAAGTATGCGATTCCCGAGCATTTAAGTCAACTATTAGACCTACTGCTTTAGTCGGGTTTGCACTCGAAGGGCGGGCGCGAGTGTAGCAGACACTGGCCGCGAGCACACGCCCACGGCTAGTGCCATCGTCGCTGTCAATGTGGCTGGGTGTCGCTCTGCGCCTGCTGCCTTGCCTCGACCGGAGCGACTTCAACGAAATCTTCTTCGGGCAGTGCCGGCAGCGCCTTGCCGTGATAGTCGCTACCCAGCTTGGTCAACGCGCCGCACATGCCCTGCAGACGCTCGTCGACCGCTTGCAGGTGGTCGAGCATCTGGCCAATGGCGCGGGCGACCGGGTCAGGCATGTCGCCACTGACGCCATAGGCATCGAAACCGATCTTCTCGGCCATGGCCTTGCGCTTGGCTTCGACTTCGGAGTCTTCCTGCGCCTTGACGATAATGCGACCGGGGATACCCACTGCGGTGGCGCCTGGCGGAACCTCCTTGGTGACCACAGCATTGGAGCCGATTTTGGCTCCGGCGCCGACAGTGAATGGGCCGAGCACCTTGGCGCCGGCACCGACCACCACGCCATTGCCCAGGGTCGGGTGGCGCTTGCCGGCGTTCCAGCTGGTACCACCGAGGGTCACGCCCTGGTAGAGGGTGACGTCGTCACCGATCTCGGCGGTCTCACCAATGACGATCCCCATGCCGTGATCAATGAAGAAGCGTCGACCGATGGTCGCGCCCGGGTGGATTTCGATGCCAGTCATCCAGCGGCCGAAGTTCGACACCAGCCGCGCCAGCCACTTCAGATCACGCGTCCAGAGGGCGTGGCCAAGGCGGTGCAGCCAGATCGCGTGCATGCCGGGATAGCAGGTCAGTACTTCAAAAGCGTTACGCGCCGCAGGGTCACGATGGAATACGCTTTGGATATCTTCACGCAGACGTTCGAACATTGCTCAATCCTTCCGCTTATGCGACTCACCCCGAGCAACCTTCTGAGTCTCGGTGAGGATGCCGCGTAAAATGCTCATTTCCGTACGCTCTACCGAACTGCGACCGTACAGACGACGCAGGCGCGCCATCAGGTGCTTGGGTTTGTCCGGATCGAGGAAGGCGATGTCCACCAGGGTTTTCTCCAGGTGGTCGTAGAAACGCTCCATCTCGTCCAGGGTCGCCAGTTCGACGGCATCGGCCTTGTCATTGATCGACGGCTCGCCCTGCGCGGCCAGCCAGGCCATCCGCACCTCATAGCCAAGCACCTGCACGGCGGCGGCCAGATTGAGCGAGCTGAAGTCAGGGTTCGAGGGAATGTGCACATGGAAGTGACATCGCTGCAATTCGTCGTTGGTCAGCCCGGCATGCTCGCGACCGAACACCAGGGCGATTTCGTCACCCATGGTGGCACGCTCGACCGACTTGGCGCCGCACTCGCGCGGATCCAGCATCGGCCACGGCAGGCTGCGGTCGCGGGCACTGGTGCCGATCGCGAGACTGCAGCCAACCAGCGCCTCTTCCAGCGAGTCGACCACCAGCGCGCCACTGAGCACGTCGTCTGCGCCAGAAGCTCGGGCGCTGGCGTCAGCTGCCGGAAACTCCTGCGGCTGGACCAGCACCAGGCGCGACAAGCCCATGTTTTTCATGGCACGCGCAGCGCCGCCGATGTTGCCGGGGTGGCTGGTATTGACCAGAACAACACGAATATTTTGCAGCACGGTGGGTGCTCTCAAAGGCAGATATCAGGGCGGTCGATCTTACAGAACCGACGGACGTTACGCCATGAAAGCAAATGCGGCGCTGCCGTTGTCAAAAAACTCTGCTAAAATGGCCGGCTTTCTTCTTTAACATCTCCAGGTGAACCGCCCATGCAGCCTATGCTGACTATCGCCCTGCGCGCTGCTCGCAGCGCCAGTGAACTGATTTTCCGCTCCATCGAACGCCTGGACACCATCAAGGTGGACGAAAAGGACGCCAAGGACTACGTGTCCGAGGTTGACCGCGCTGCCGAGCAGAAAATCGTCGATGCTCTGCGCAAGGCCTACCCGAACCACTCGATCCAGGGTGAAGAGACCGGCTTCCACGCTGGCTCAGGTGAAGAAGGCAAAGACTACCTGTGGATCATCGACCCGCTCGATGGCACCACCAACTTCCTGCGTGGCATTCCGCACTTTGCAGTGAGCATCGCCTGCAAATACCGCGGCCGCCTGGAGCACGCAGTGGTACTGGATCCGGTTCGCCAGGAAGAGTTCACCGCCAGCCGTGGCCGTGGCGCCCAGATCAACGGTCGCCGCCTACGCGTCAGCTCGCGTACCAGCCTTGAAGGCGCCCTGCTGGGTACCGGCTTCCCGTTCCGCGACAACCAGATGGCCGACCTCGACAATTACCTGGGCATGATCCGCGCCCTGACTGGCCAGACTGCCGGCATCCGCCGCGCCGGCTCTGCCAGCCTTGACCTGGCCTATGTAGCGGCCGGTCGTTTCGATGCGTTCTGGGAGTCGGGCCTGTCCGAGTGGGACATGGCTGCAGGCGTACTGCTGGTGCAGGAGGCTGGCGGTCTGGTCAGCGACTTCAACGGTGGCCACGAATTCCTCGAGAAAGGCCACATCGTTGCTGGCAACATCAAGTGCTTCAAAGCCGTGCTGACTGCCATCCAGCCGCACGTGCCACAATCGCTGAAGCGCTAAGCGCCGGTCAGCCACAAAAAAGCACCCCCCGGGGTGCTTTTTTGTGTCCGCAAGAACCGCGCCGCTCCTACAGGGGCCAGTGATCCTGCGCAGGCTTACTGCCCGTTCTGGGCCTGACTCAGCACCAGCTTGCCATTCTCGTCCAGCGGAATGGTCGAACCTGGCTCGTGGTCCATCTTCACTTTGCCGACCTTGTCGCCAATCGAATAGGTGACGTTGTAGCCAACCACTTTCTCGCTCAGGTCATGCACGGTGTTACAGCGGGTCTGGGTGGTAGTGTAGGTGTCACGCTCTTGCATGCCTTCCTGCACCTTGTTACCGGCGTAGCCGCCGCCGACCGCACCGGCCACGGTGGCAATCTTCTTGCCGGTGCCGCCACCGATCTGGTTGCCGAGCAAGCCACCCGCCAATGCACCGACCACGGTACCGGCGATCTGATGTTGATCCTTGACCGGCGCCTGGCGCGTCACGGTCACGTCCTTGCACACTTCACGTGGAGTCTTGACCTGCTGCTTGATCGGCTGCACGTCGGTCACCTCGGCGACCTCTGGGCCTTTGTTCACCAAGCTGTAGGTCGCCATTGCGCCTGCGGCAGTTACACCGACGGCACCGAGCACCGCACCCACCAGCATTGATTTATTCACGTGAACCTCCTGATCGTACCAGCGGGCCATAACCCGCGCTTGTCCCAGCCTTGGAGCAAAAAAAAAGCCGCGAGTTCAACATTCGCGGCTCTCTTGGCGCCAAACGGCGACGGCTTGCGGTTATGGACGCTCGTCCACACCCTCGGCCTTGACCGGTGGAATCAGGTCTTCGCTGTTCAGGTTCAGCCAGATCAATACCACGTTGGCGATGTAGATCGACGAGTAGGTACCGGCCATGACCCCGATGAACAGAGCCAGGGAGAAGCCGAACAGGTTGTCACCCCCGAAGATCAACAGGGCGGCGATCGCCAGCAAGGTCGAAACCGAAGTGGCGACAGTGCGCAGCAGGGTCTGCGTGGTCGAGACGTTGATGTTCTCGATCAGCGAGGCCTTGCGCATCACGCGGAAGTTTTCCCGCACGCGGTCGAATACCACAATGGTGTCGTTCAGCGAGTAACCGATGATGGCCAGCACTGCCGCCAGCACCGTCAAATCGAAGGTGATCTGGAAGAACGACAGGATACCCACGGTCACGACCACGTCGTGGATCAGCGAGATGATCGCGCCGACGGCGAATTTCCACTGGAAGCGGAAGGCTAGGTAGATGAGTACCCCGCCCAGCGCCAGCAGCATGCCCAGTCCGCCCTGGTCACGCAGTTCTTCACCTACCTGCGGGCCGACGAACTCGACCCGCTTGAGGGTTGCCGGGTTGTCACCGCCGACTTTCTGCAGCGCTGCAGCAACCTTGCTGCCCAGTTGCGGGTCGTCGCCCGGCATGCGCACCAGCAGGTCGGTAGTCGCACCGAAGCTCTGCACGATGGCATCCTCGAAGCCCGACTGAGCGAGCTCGGCGCGGACCAGCTTGAGGTCTGCCGGACGCTCGTAGGTCAGCTCGATGAGCGTACCGCCGGTGAAGTCCAGACCGAAGTTCAAACCCTTCTGCCACCAGCTGAACAACGCCAGGATGGTCAGCAGGACAGTGACGGCGAACGCAACGTTGCGCACGCCCATGAAGTTGATGGTTTTCATGGTTATTCCCTCAAACCCACAGCTTCTTGATGTCACGCCCGCCGCAGGTCAGGTTGACCATTGCGCGGGTCACCATGACGGCGGTGAACATCGAGGTGAAAATCCCGAGGGACATGGTTACCGCGAAGCCTTTGACCGGCCCGGTGCCCATCGCGAAGAGGATACCGCCGACCAGCAGACTGGTCAGGTTGGCGTCGATGATCGCGGTGTAGGCACGGCTGAAGCCTTCGTGGATGGCGCGCTGCACCGACATGCCGTTTTTCAGCTCCTCGCGAATCCGCGAGAAGATCAGCACGTTGGCGTCGACCGCCATACCCATGGTCAGCACGATACCGGCGATGCCTGGCAGGGTCAGGGTGGCACCCAGCAGGGACATCAAGGCCAGCAGCAGGATCATGTTGCCGGTCAGGGCAACGGTCGCGATCACGCCAAAACCACGGTAGATGGCGATGATGAAGATGGACACGAACAGCATGCCCCACAGCGATGCTTCGACACCTTTGGTGATGTTGTCGGCCCCCAGGCTTGGACCAATGGTGCGCTCTTCAGCGAAGTACATCGGCGCAGCCAGACCACCGGCACGCAGCAGCAGGGCCAGTTCGGACGATTCACCCTGGCCATTGAGGCCGGTGATGCGGAACTGGCTGCCCAGTGGCGATTGAATGGTCGCCAGGCTGATGATCTTTTTCTCTTCCTGGAAGCTCTGTACGGCAACTTCCTTCTCGACGCCATCGACGGTCTGCTTGACGTAGCGGGTGATCGGCTTCTGCTCGATGAAGATTACTGCCATGCTGCGGCCGACGTTGCTGCGGGTCGCGCGG
Organism: Pseudomonas shirazensis; assembly: GCF_014268785.2. Lineage (GTDB taxonomy): Bacteria > Pseudomonadota > Gammaproteobacteria > Pseudomonadales > Pseudomonadaceae > Aquipseudomonas > Aquipseudomonas shirazensis. Next base: position 389,431 of record NZ_JABWRD020000002.1, read on the forward strand.
CTCATCAACTCGCCGCCATGGCCATCGAGGCGGATGTTGACCTGTGGCCGGCCTTGCTCGTCGAAGCTGGCTTGGGCGTCGGTGACCTGGTCACCGGTGATGATCAAACCACGCTCGACCGGCGCCGAACGGCCGCCGTCACGGAATTCGAAGACCTCGGTGGTGGCCTTGGAGGCACCTGGTTCGGCACCGAAGCGGAACTCGAGGTTGGCGGTCTTGCCGAGGATGCGCTTGGCTTCGGCAGTGTCCTGCACGCCTGGCAGCTCGACTACGATACGGTTGGCGCCCTGACGCTGCACCAGCGGCTCGGCCACACCCAGTTCATTGACCCGGTTGCGCACGGTGGTCAGGTTTTGCTTGATCGAGTATTCGCGGATCTCGGCAACCTTGGCCGGGGTCAGCGCCAGACGCAGCACAGCGAGCTCGTTGCGCTCGGTGGTGGTCAGGTCGAAATCGGTGAAGCTCTTGCGAATCAGGGCACGGGCCTGTTCGCGGGTGGCGTCGTCAGAGAAGCCCAGCACGATGCCGCCATCCTGCTGAGGCAGGCTGCGGTAGCGGATGCGCTCTTTGCGCAACAGGGTCTTCACTTCGCCTTCGTAGACCTTCATGCGCGCGCTCATGGCCTTATCCATGTCCACTTCGAGCAGGAAGTGCACACCACCGGACAGGTCCAGACCGAGCTTCATCGGGCTTGCACCCAGGTTACGCAGCCACTGCGGAGTGGTCTGAGCCAGGTTCAGGGCCACGACGTAATCATCGCCCAGGGCCTTGCGCACCACATCCTTGGCTGGCAGTTGGTCTTCCTGGTCGGCCAGGCGTACCAAGCCACTGCCCTTCTCGCCCAGGCTAGTGCCCTTCACGGTGATACCCGCTTCGGTCAGCGCCTTGTTGACGCGATCGAGGTCGGCCTGGTTGACCTGCAGCGCCGAACTGGCACCACTGATCTGTACAGCCGGATCATCCGGATAGAGGTTGGGAGCGGAATAAATGAAACCGATCGCCAGTACCAGCACGATCAGTGCGTATTTCCACAGAGGATATTTGTTCAGCATCACGCCGCCCGTTCAAGACGCGGGGCGCTTTGCGCGCCCCGACTGGAAAAAGTAAAACCGGTACCTCAGATAGCCTTGAGCGTACCTTTAGGCAGGGTCGCAGCCACGGCGCCCTTCTGGAACTTCATCTCGACGGTGTCGGACACTTCCAGTACCACGAAGTCATCGGAAACCTTGACGATCTTGCCGGCGATGCCGCCGTTGGTGACAACTTCGTCACCTTTCTGCAAGTTGCCCAGCAGGTTCTTCTGCTCTTTGGCGCGCTTGGCCTGTGGACGCCAGATCATCAGGTAGAAGATGACCAGGAAGCCGACCAGGAAAATCCACTCGAAACCACCACCCATAGGGCCGGCGGCAGGGGCTGCGGCGTCCGCGTAGGCGGCGGGGATCAAAAAGCTCATGTGACACTCCAGTTGTTATGTTGCAACGTGTTGGGTTGGCAAACGGTTACAGTCAGTCAGTCCAAAGGCGGCACGGCAAGCCCGCGTTTGGCATAGAAGGCGTCGACAAAGGCGGCCAATTTACCTTGTTGAATAGCCTCGCGTAAACCGGCCATCAGGCGCTGGTAATGACGCAAGTTATGGATTGTATTCAACATGCTGCTCAACATTTCGCCGCACTTGTCCAGGTGGTGCAGATAGGCGCGCGAGAAGTTGCTGCAGGTATAGCAATCGCAGGTCGGATCCAGCGGCGAATCATCATGGCGATGAAACGCGTTGCGGATCTTGATCACCCCGGTGTCGATGAACAGATGGCCGTTGCGCGCATTGCGCGTCGGCATCACGCAGTCGAACATGTCGACGCCGCGGCGCACACCCTCCACAAGATCCTCGGGTTTGCCTACCCCCATAAGGTAACGAGGTTTGTCAGCGGGCATCATCGCCGGCAGGTAATCGAGCACTTTGATCATCTCGTGCTTCGGCTCACCGACCGACAAGCCGCCGATCGCCAGGCCGTCGAAGTCGATGTTGACCAGCGCCTCCAGCGAGCGTTCCCGCAAGTCTTGATACATGCCGCCCTGAACGATGCCGAACAGCGCCGCAGTGTTGTCGGCGTGGGCGTCCTTGGAGCGCTGCGCCCAGCGCAGCGACAGCTCCATCGAGGTGCGCGCGACGTCATGCTCGGCCGGGTACGGCGTGCATTCGTCGAAGATCATCACGATGTCCGAGCCCAGATCACGCTGGACCTGCATCGACTCTTCCGGGCCCATGAACACCTTGGAGCCATCGACTGGCGAGGCGAAGGTCACGCCCTCTTCCTTGATCTTGCGCATGGCGCCAAGGCTGAACACCTGGAAGCCACCGGAGTCGGTCAGAATCGGGCCTTTCCACTGCATGAAATCGTGCAGGCCGTTGTGCTTCTTGATCACCTCGGTGCCCGGGCGCAGCCACAGGTGGAAGGTGTTGCCAAGAATGATCTCGGCGCCGGTGGCCTCGATGTCACGCGGCAGCATGCCTTTGACCGTGCCATAGGTGCCCACCGGCATGAACGCCGGGGTCTCGACCGTGCCTCGGGGGAAGGTCAGGCGGCCACGACGGGCCTTGCCGTCGGTGGCCAGCAGTTCGAAGGACATACGACAGGTGCGACTCATGCTTGATCCTCGGGGCCGCGCGGCGCCGGATTGCGGGTGATGAACATCGCATCACCGTAACTGAAGAAGCGGTAGCCATGCTCGACCGCAGCGGCATAGGCCGCCATGGTTTCGGGGTAACCGGCGAAGGCCGAGACCAGCATCAGCAGCGTGGACTCCGGCAGGTGGAAGTTGGTGACCAGGGCATCGACCACATGGAACGGCCGGCCCGGGTAGATAAAGATATCGGTGTCGCCGCTGAACGCCTTGAGCTGGCCATCACGTGCGGCACTCTCCAGCGAGCGCACGCTGGTGGTGCCGACGGCAACCACTCGGCCGCCACGCGCACGGCACGCGGCCACGGCATCGACTACCTCCTGGCTGACTTCGAGCCATTCCTTGTGCATATGGTGGTCTTCGATCTTGTCGACCCGCACCGGCTGGAAGGTGCCGGCACCCACATGCAAGGTAACGAACGCACTCTCGACGCCCTTGGCTGCGATTTTCTCGAGCAGCGGCTGGTCGAAGTGCAGGCCTGCGGTTGGCGCGGCGACGGCACCTGCGCGCTCGGCATAAACAGTCTGATAGCGCTCGCGGTCGGCGCCCTCGTCCGGGCGATCGATATACGGCGGCAGCGGCATATGGCCGACGCGATCGAGCAGCGGCAGCACCTCTTCGTTGAAGCGCAGCTCGAACAGCGTGTCATGGCGGGCGACCATCTCGGCCTCGCCGCCGCCGTCGATGAGCAACTGTGTACCGACCTTGGGCGCCTTGCTTGCACGCACATGGGCCAGCACCCGGTGGCTGTCGAGCACGCGCTCGACCAGCACTTCGAGCTTGCCGCCCGAGGCTTTTTGGCCAAACAACCGCGCCGGGATCACCCGAGTGTTGTTGAACACCATCAGGTCACCCGGGCGCAGGTGTTCGAGCAGATCGGTGAATTGCTGATGAGCCAGCGCGCCGCTCGGTCCATCAAGAACCAGCAGTCGGCTGCCATGGCGCTCGGCCAGTGGGTGGCGGGCGATCAGGGAATCGGGGAGTTCGAAGGAAAAATCGGCGACGCGCATGATTGTGTTCGGTTCGACAGGGCCGCGAAGTTTAGCCCAAGCTGTGAAAATTCTCCATGAAAGCCGATTGACCGACCCGCGGAGCCTCTCTATACTGCCGCCCCACAAGCCCTGATGGCGGAATTGGTAGACGCGGCGGATTCAAAATCCGTTTTCGAAAGGAGTGGGAGTTCGAGTCTCCCTCGGGGCACCAAACGCAACACATAGACGCCTTACCAGCGTCTACGCAACATCCCAAAAGCCCGCTGATTGCGGGCTTTTTAGTTTCTACAATTTGAACGTTTTCTCCAGCAAAGCAGCGCTCTTTGATGTGTTGCTCAGCCAGTTATGCCCTCAAGCGCATAAGCACCAGCCGTCAACTGCTCAGTCAGAAACTCAAGGCACACTTTGATTTTTTCCGACTGCGAAGCACGGACCGTGGTGACCGCGGAAATATCCGCAACCTGATGCCAAGCAGGCAGCAGTCGCATGAGCTTGCCCTGCGCAAAACTGGGGGCGACGTCCCAGGAGGAGGCCATGATGATGCCCAGCCCTTCATGCGCCCACTCGCGCACGATGTCGCTGTTGTTCGATGCCATGGGCCCGGTCACCTTGACGGTCTCCATGCCACCTGGCCCCTCTAGACGCCACAAACCAAAGCTACTGTCCCTGTCGCGCAGCAGCAGGCAGTCGTGCTGTGCCAGATCAGCCAGCGAAGCGGGATGGCCTCGCTCCGCGACATAGCTCGGGGCGGCGCACAGAATCCTCTGGCTGCTGGCGATCTTGTGGGCAATAAGATGCTGCTCGGTCACCTCCCCTACTCGAATATCGACATCGAACTGTTCACCGATCAGGTCCGTGCGCCTGTCCATCAACTCGATCCAGACCTCGAGTTTTGGGTAGCGCTTGCGCAGCAGGCCGAGAATGGGTGCCACGTGGAAACGGCCCAGTCGTTGACTGGTGCTGATCCGCAGCAGGCCTTTGGGCTCTACCCGGTCTCCATGGGACGTCTCCAGCATGCCGTGGACGTTTTCCAGAATCTGTTTGGCCCAGACCAGCATCGCCTCGCCTTCACGGGTGATGGTGACGCGGCGCGTCGTACGGTTGAACAGCTTGCAGTTGAGGCTTTGCTCAAGTGTCGCGATGCGCTTGCTGACGTGCGCTGGCGAGATACCCAACTCAGCCCCTGCGCTGACGAAGCTCGAACAGCGGGCGATCGCAGTGAAGAGCAAAAGGTCACGCAGAAACGGGTCATTGTTCAGTAATTGAGAATTCTGATATTCCATCTGAGCCCATTATGACCTTCGCCGGCGATAGTAGGCTGGATCCTAACAGCACCTGATGAGCCTGCGCTGCTCCTCAGGCACACAAAAACAACTGTGAAGATCAATCATGTCCAGAATCAGAATTGCGGTGGCCGGCGTCGGCATGATCGGTCGCCGCCATATCGAACTTGTCCAAGCGAGCCTGTCTTGTGAACTGGTTGCCGTTGTTGATCCGGTGAGGATCCCGGAAGATTACCTGACCGCTCTGGGCGTTCCTCAATATGCTGATCTGGCGGCCTTGTTCGACAACGTCAAACCGGACGGCGTGATCCTTGCCACGCCCAATGCCCTGCATGTTGCGCAGGCGTTGCAATGCGTCGACGCGGGGGTTGCCGCCTTGATCGAAAAACCCGTCGCCCACAGCGTTGCAGAAGGTCAGCGTCTGCTCGCTGCGGCAACCGCAAAGGGTGCGCGCTTACTGGTCGGGCACCATCGAGCACACAGCCCTGTGCTGGCCAAGGCACGGGAGATCATCGGCGAAGGCGTGCTCGGCGACATTGTTGCCGTGCAGGGCAGCGCGCTGTTCTACAAACCGGATGATTACTTCGACGCGGCCGTGTGGCGGCGCCAGGAAGGTGGCGGCCCGATCCTGATCAACATGATTCACGAGATCGGCAACTTGCGCTCGCTGTGCGGAGAGATCGTTGCCGTCCAGGCCATGCAGTCGAGTACCGCGCGTAACTTTCCGGTCGAAGACACGGTGTGTATCGGCCTGCGCTTTGCCAACGGGGCCCTGGGCTCGTTTCTGCTATCGGACTCTGCGGGGTGTGCCCGCAGTTGGGAGCAGACGTCACAGGAGAATGCGAGCTATGCCGCCTACGCCGATGAAGACTGCTATGTAATCAGCGGCAAGAACGGGTCGCTTGCGGTGCCCACAATGCGCCTCAAATACTATGCTCGCACTGAAGAGCGCTCATGGTTCAAGCCTTTTCAAACGGCGACCGCCGGTGTTGAACGTCGGGATCCACTGGAGCTTCAGCTCGAGCATTTCTGCCGGATTATTCAAGGACTTGAAGCGCCGCTGGTCACGGTGCGCGATGGCCTGAGGAATCTGATCATCACTGAGGCCATTGCCGAAGCGGCGAAGACTGGAGCGGTCGTCAGCACAGCCCCTGTCTGAATGACTACAAGCTGGGGTATGCAGCCACTCGCCACGCAGGCCCCAAGCGCTGTACATGGCGTCGCTGCCAATGGTGCTGAACTCGTATGAAGGCCCAATCGCATACTGATTGCTGGCGTCGTGATAGCTATAGCCAGCGTTGCTGATCAGCGTGCTCTCGTTGTACATGCTCTCTTTTTCGTAGGCCTGGCCGTACAGCAGTGAGCGTACGAACATGCCGTGATGACCGCTGATGGCCATGCGTTTGTTCAGCGTGGCTTCGAAATCCTGGCCGTGGGCAGACACTGCCTTGGGCAGCGCGCGCTTGACCACAATGGTCTCTTCAGCTGTGACGTAGCGGTAGGTGACAACACTTCCGGAAGATTGGTTGAGGTTGTCACTCCAGGTCGGACCGATGGCCAGCGAGCCTTGCCAGTCTTCGCGGTGATCAAGGGCCTGGATGAAACTGTCGACGGTCTTGCCCCACACCCATGGCCTACGCGTCTGACGGGCTGAGGCCGGTGCTGATCTGCTGAAATGCCTGCACCGCCTCGCGATCCTTGCGGTTTTCGAACTGCACCCGCGCCAGCTCCAACCGGCCGGGAAGAAATGTTGTATTGGTACTGAAGACCGAGCAGGTGATTGCGCACCTTGCGGAGTTGGCTCGGGACTGAAGCTGCCTTGATTGGGGCCGCTATGTAGCCGCAGATTTCCGGATCCCGGAAAAGACAAAACCCCTACCTGCTCGCGCAGATAGGGGTTTTGCGAAATGAATCTTGACGATGACCTACTCTCACATGGGGAGACCCCACACTACCATCGGCGATGCATCGTTTCACTACTGAGTTCGGGATGGGATCAGGTGGTTCCAATGCTCTATTGTCGTCAAGAAATTCTGTAGCCAGAACGTCCAGATGAACGGCCCAGCAAATTCGGATATGTGATGTTTGTGTACGAATCTTCAGCGTTTCGTCTTCACCACCGCAACCTGCATGAGCAAATTGCTTGGGTGTTATATGGTCAAGCCTCACGGGCAATTAGTATTGGTTAGCTCAACGCCTCACAGCGCTTACACACCCAACCTATCAACGTCGTAGTCTTCGACGGCCCTTCAGGGGATTCTAGATCCCAGTGAGATCTCATCTTGAGGCAAGTTTCCCGCTTAGATGCTTTCAGCGGTTATCTCTTCCGAACATAGCTACCCGGCAATGCCACTGGCGTGACAACCGGAACACCAGAGGTTCGTCCACTCCGGTCCTCTCGTACTAGGAGCAGCCCCTCTCAAATCTCAAACGTCCACGGCAGATAGGGACCGAACTGTCTCACGACGTTCTAAACCCAGCTCGCGTACCACTTTAAATGGCGAACAGCCATACCCTTGGGACCGGCTTCAGCCCCAGGATGTGATGAGCCGACATCGAGGTGCCAAACACCGCCGTCGATATGAACTCTTGGGCGGTATCAGCCTGTTATCCCCGGAGTACCTTTTATCCGTTGAGCGATGGCCCTTCCATACAGAACCACCGGATCACTAAGACCTACTTTCGTACCTGCTCGACGTGTGGGTCTCGCAGTCAAGCGCGCTTTTGCCTTTATACTCTACGACCGATTTCCGACCGGTCTGAGCGCACCTTCGTACTCCTCCGTTACTCTTTGGGAGGAGACCGCCCCAGTCAAACTACCCACCATACACTGTCCTCGATCCGGATAACGGACCTGAGTTAGAACCTCAAAGTTGCCAGGGTGGTATTTCAAGAGTGGCTCCATGAGAACTGGCGTCCCCACTTCAAAGCCTCCCACCTATCCTACACAAGCAAATTCAAAGTCCAGTGCAAAGCTATAGTAAAGGTTCACGGGGTCTTTCCGTCTAGCCGCGGATACACTGCATCTTCACAGCGATTTCAATTTCACTGAGTCTCGGGTGGAGACAGCGCCGCCATCGTTACGCCATTCGTGCAGGTCGGAACTTACCCGACAAGGAATTTCGCTACCTTAGGACCGTTATAGTTACGGCCGCCGTTTACCGGGGCTTCGATCAAGAGCTTCGCTTGCGCTAACCCCATCAATTAACCTTCCGGCACCGGGCAGGCGTCACACCCTATACGTCCACTTTCGTGTTTGCAGAGTGCTGTGTTTTTAATAAACAGTCGCAGCGGCCTGGTATCTTCGACCGGCAAAAGCTTACGGGGTAAACCCTTCACCTTCGCCGGCGCACCTTCTCCCGAAGTTACGGTGCCATTTTGCCTAGTTCCTTCACCCGAGTTCTCTCAAGCGCCTTGGTATTCTCTACCTAACCACCTGTGTCGGTTTGGGGTACGGTTCCCGATTGTCTGAAGCTTAGGAGCTTTTCTTGGAAGCATGGCATCAACCACTTCGTCGCCTAAAGGCAACTCGTCATCAGCTCTCGGCCTTGAGATCCCGGATTTGCCTAAGATCTCAGCCTACCACCTTAAACTTGGACTACCAACGCCAAGCTGGCCTAGCCTTCTCCGTCCCTCCATCGCAACAATCGGAAGTACAGGAATATTAACCTGTTTTCCATCGACTACGCTTTTCAGCCTCGCCTTAGGGACCGACTAACCCTGCGTCGATTAACGTTGCGCAGGAAACCTTGGTCTTTCGGCGTGCAAGTTTTTCACTCGCATTGTCGTTACTCATGTCAGCATTCGCACTTCTGATACCTCCAGCAAGCTTCTCAACTCACCTTCACAGGCTTACAGAACGCTCCTCTACCGCATCACCAAAAGGTGATACCCGTAGCTTCGGTGCATGGTTTGAGCCCCGTTACATCTTCCGCGCAGGCCGACTCGACTAGTGAGCTATTACGCTTTCTTTAAAGGGTGGCTGCTTCTAAGCCAACCTCCTAGCTGTCTAAGCCTTCCCACATCGTTTCCCACTTAACCATGACTTTGGGACCTTAGCTGACGGTCTGGGTTGTTTCCCTTTTCACGACGGACGTTAGCACCCGCCGTGTGTCTCCCATGCTCGGCACTTGTAGGTATTCGGAGTTTGCATCGGTTTGGTAAGTCGGGATGACCCCCTAGCCGAAACAGTGCTCTACCCCCTACAGTGATACATGAGGCGCTACCTAAATAGCTTTCGAGGAGAACCAGCTATCTCCGAGCTTGATTAGCCTTTCACTCCGATCCACAGGTCATCCGCTAACTTTTCAACGGTAGTCGGTTCGGTCCTCCAGTTAGTGTTACCCAACCTTCAACCTGCCCATGGATAGATCGCCCGGTTTCGGGTCTATACCCAGCGACTAAACGCCCTATTAAGACTCGCTTTCGCTACGCCTCCCCTATTCGGTTAAGCTCGCCACTGAATATAAGTCGCTGACCCATTATACAAAAGGTACGCAGTCACCTAACAAGTAGGCTCCCACTGCTTGTACGCATACGGTTTCAGGATCTATTTCACTCCCCTCTCCGGGGTTCTTTTCGCCTTTCCCTCACGGTACTGGTTCACTATCGGTCAGTCAGTAGTATTTAGCCTTGGAGGATGGTCCCCCCATGTTCAGACAAAGTTTCTCGTGCTCCGTCCTACTCGATTTCATTGATAAGAGATTTTCGTGTACGGGGCTATCACCCACTACGGCCGCACTTTCCAGAGCGTTCCACTAATCTCAAACCAACTTAAGGGCTGGTCCCCGTTCGCTCGCCACTACTAAGGGAATCTCGGTTGATTTCTTTTCCTCAGGGTACTTAGATGTTTCAGTTCCCCTGGTTCGCCTCTTGCACCTATGTATTCAGTACAAGATACTCAGCTTATGCTGAGTGGGTTCCCCCATTCAGAGATCTCTGGATCACAGTCTGTTTGCCGACTCCCCAAAGCTTATCGCAGGCTACCACGTCTTTCATCGCCTCTGACTGCCAAGGCATCCACCGTATGCGCTTCTTCACTTGACCATATAACCCCAAGCAATCTGGTTATACTGTGAAGACGACATTCGCCGAAAATTCGTACTGCCCTTTCGAGCATTCACAAATTTTACCTTAGCCTGATCACACACCAGTGAAAGTGCATGTCAGTCTATTTCTATCACATATCCGAATTTTTAAAGAACGATCTGACAAAAGTCAGAAATCAACATTCATCAACGAATGTTCATTTCTAAGTTCTGACGCGCTGTGCTGCGTGAAGCAAAATGGTGGAGCCAAGCGGGATCGAACCGCTGACCTCCTGCGTGCAAGGCAGGCGCTCTCCCAGCTGAGCTATGGCCCCGTGTATCTGCAATGGTAGGTCTGGGCAGATTTGAACTGCCGACCTCACCCTTATCAGGGGTGCGCTCTAACCAACTGAGCTACAGACCTATAACAGGGTCACGTTACAGCATCGTCTTTATACAAGTGAATCAAGCAATTCGTGTGGGAGCTCATCAGCAGGCTGATGTCTTCGATTAAGGAGGTGATCCAGCCGCAGGTTCCCCTACGGCTACCTTGTTACGACTTCACCCCAGTCATGAATCACACCGTGGT
>NZ_JABWRD020000002.1:402500-655000 GCF_014268785.2 Pseudomonas shirazensis
CGGGCGGCCCGGTGTTTGCCGACGACGGCAAGGTGCTGGGTATCAATATCGCTTATCTGTCCAGGGACGAAGTGCAGGCGCATGACCGCGCCGACCTGGCCAGCAGCGAGCGCATCAGTGTGTTCATGTCCTACAGCGAGATCGACAAGGAATGGCGGCGTTATCAGCATCTGCTGGCCAAGAAGGGCAAGCCGCAACTGCCAGTGACGCCGGTCAGAGGCATGGTAGTTACTGCCACAGCACGATGAACCAAGGGCCTGAAAACGTTTGGTTACAGCGCCCCGACCAACAGCCGCGAACCTTGGACCTCGTCCGGCGTCGGATCTGCATCCGCTCCGTTCGAGGTCTACCGCGTGAAACAACTCATCGCCCGCAAGCTGCGCCTGGTGGCGAAGACCTTCGGCTATATCGGTTGGTCGCTGTTCTGGCTGTTGATCTGGGATGTCCTGGTCACAATCGATTTCATGCTGTTCTTCAACAGCAAGTTCACCTTGCCGCTGATGCCACTGACGTTGCTCGGCTCTGCTCTGGTGGTGCTGGTCAGCTTCCGTAACAGCAGTGCCTATAACCGCTGGTGGGAGGCACGCACCCTGTGGGGCGCGCTGGTCAACAGCTCGCGCAGTTTCGCGCGCCAGGTGCTGACCCTGATTGATGACGACGATGAGGGCTTGAACCCGATCAAGGCTACCTTGTTGCGCCGGCATGTCGCCTACGTGAATTGCCTGGCGGCGCACTTGAAGGGGGAAGCATGCCCAGACGAGCTGATGGCGTTTATCCGACCCAAGGAATTCGAGCGGCGTAATCGCTCGAACAACTTCGCCAATGACATCCTCAGCGGCTCGGCCGCCTTGCTCGCCCGCGAATACAAGGCCGGCCGGCTGGACAGCATTCGCCTTGCCCGGCTGGAGTCGACCCTGGTTGACCTGTCCAACGCGCAAGGCGGGATGGAGCGGATCGCCAACACGCCATTGCCCTACCCTTATGTGTACTTCCCGCGGTTGTTCATTTCGCTGTTCTGCCTGATCGTGCCGATCGGCCTGGTCGAGTCGCTGGGCTGGTTCACCCCACTGGCCTCGACCGTGGTGGGCTTCATGCTGCTGGCGATCGAGCGGATCGGCTCCGACCTGCAGAGCCCGTTCCGCTTCAGCGAGCATCAGATCCAGATGGACACCATCTGCGAAACCATCGAGCGCAATCTGGAGTCGATGCAGCGCGAAGCCCAGTGCGGCCAGGTAACCACGGACTAATCATCCAAGGCCAGCCAGTCATTGCCCCGGGCTGAGTATCCGCTCAAGCTCCGCGGCACGGTCGCGGGTCATGCCCATCACACATGTGCCGGCCTCGATCTGGCGCAGGGTGCCGCCGCTGGCCTGGCTATGGAGGGCGCAGTTGTCATCGCGATATTTGATCCAGCTGCGCTGCGCCGTGCGCAAGGCCTTCTGCGCATCGCCTGCAAGCTTGGCCTGCAACTGCTTGTAGACACGGTTCAGACGCTGATCCTGCAGGCTGGTCTCGCTTTGGATACAGCTGCTCATGGCAACGGTACTGGAGGCCTTGTCCATACACTCGGTATAACGGGTGGAAAAGTCGTCGGCGCTGGCGGCTGCGCTCGAGCAACCCAGGATCAAGGTCATGGCGATAGTAGTGCGGTTACGCATGAGCAAGTCTCGCGGATGAGTGACGGCGACCAGCCTAGCACTTCCCCACCCCAGGCCGGCTACCAACGGCAATAATCAGACCAAACCCACTCGGCTCACTCTGTGTTCTGACAGATGCTCGCCACCCGCGCACGCAACCAGGCATGGCCGGCGTCGCCTTCCCGGCGCACATGCCACGCCTGGGCAAAAGCAAAAGGTGCGATCGCCAATGGCGGGGCGAAGGTACGCAGCGCCGGGTCCAGACGAGCCCCGCTGAGGCTTCGCCGCGCCACCGTAAGTATCAGATCGGTGCCAACCAACAGTGTCTGCGCTACGCCCCAGTGCGGCAGCGTCAAGGCAATCCGCCGTTGCTCGCCCACCTGCTGCAGGGCGCGATCGATCTCATTGTCGATGCCCGGCCGCACCGCAACCAGCACGTGGGGGCGTTGCAACCACTGACTCAAGCTAAGCCCTGCGCGCTGCGGCAGGTTCCTGCGGTCGGCCACACAGATAAAACTTTCTTCGAACAGCACCTGGCGCTGCACTTCAGCCGGCCAATCGGGGAACACGCCGAGCGCCAGATCCACTTCTCCGTCGATCAACTGCCCCAGCATGGCCTCTCGGCTGCCCTGCGAGACCACCAGGTCGACCCCGGGCGCCTCTTCGCGGACCTGCCGTAACAGGCCGGGCAGCAACACCCTGCCGCCATAGTCCGACATCGACAGGCGAAAAGTACGACGCGATTTGCCGGCTTCAAAGCCAGGACTACCAAGCAGACCGTCCAACTGCTGCAACGCATGCTGCAAAGGCTCGCGCAGGGATTGCGCACGAGGGCTCAGCTGCAGCCTGCCACCACGCCGCACCAACAGCGGATCGGCAAAGATCTCTCGCAACTGAGCCAGCGCATGGCTCACCGCAGGCTGACTGCGATGCAGACGCAACGCGGCGCGGGACACGTGCTGCTCACTGAGCAGCGCGTTTAGGGTCAGCAGCAGATTGAGGTCGATGCGGCGCAGATCATCCATGTAGCGAATACCAACTGTGCGGAGTTCGAATTTCCATCATTGAAATGGATAACACAGACTGCAGCCAGTCATTTATTCAGGAGCATCCCAATGCCGCATGCACTTGCCTTGTCTGTCCTGCTTCCCATGCTGATCGCCCTGCTGGCCGGCGCAGCTGTGCCGTTCCAGGCAGGCAGCAACGCCGCCCTCGGCCGACTGCTGGGGCATCCGTTATGGGCCGCGGGTGTTTCGTTATTGGTCAGCCTGATGTTGCTGATACCGGCATTGCTGGTGCTGCGGGCCCCGCTGCCGCAGCTGCAGAATCTGACCCAGGCGCCGTGGTGGGCCTGGCTGGGAGGATTGGCAGGCGTGTTATACATCACTGCCGCGCTGATTCTCACACCGCGCCTGGGTGCGGCCGGGTTTATCGTCTGCGTGATCGCCGGGCAGGTACTGTCCTCATTGCTGATCGATCAATGGGGCTTGATGGGCCTGCCAGAAAAACCTGTCAACAGCCTCAGGCTGGCTGGCGTGGGCATGATCGTGCTAGGCATGCTGCTGGTGCAGTGGGGCACTGCGCGCTGACAGCAGACCGGTCAGAAGGTCTGCGGTTGAATGGGCGGGTCCAGCACTCTTTCCACTTGAAAGCGCAGCGAGGGCATTTCGGTGGCAACGTACACCGTCACCCCCAACGCGGCGATCAAGGCCACGTCGAGCCAGCGCCATCCTGGCATTTGCGCAGCACTGCGGGCCTTCCAGCACCACCAGGCCTGCCCCACGCAGAATAACGCGATTGCCGCCAGCCACAGGTAAAAGCCCGCGCCAAAACCAATCAGGTCCTGGAAGGCATAGCTGCGGTTGTCCGGCAGGCGATCGATGCCCAGGCTGCTCGCCGCCAGAAACAGCGCGGCGAGGCCCAGCACCAGTGCCAGCCGGCGAAAGCGCCGGTGGCTGAGCACGGCCAGTGCCAACAAAGGATTGGCAAACCACTGGTAGTGCTCGAACGGAATCCCCCAAGGCCCGTACAGCAGGATCTGCAAGGCGGGCATATGCCGCCCCGCGCTCAGGTAGACACCGTCAAACGCCAGACTGCAGAGGAACAGCAACAGGCTCAGGGCGATATAGAACGTGGGCAACTGCAGGACCCAGCGGCGACCGGCGCTCACCCGACCGTCATTCACCGTCATATCAGGCAACCGGTGGCTCCAGCAACAGGCCGTAGATACCCGAATCAGACAACTCCCCGGCCACGCACCAGCGGGCCCGCAGGGTGCCTTCAAGGACAAAGCCCTGACGCTCAAGAGTACGTGCCGAGCCCTGATTGCGCGGGTCGATTTCACCTTCCAGGCGACGCAGGTGCAGCGTGTGCGCAAGGTAATCGATGAAGCAGGTCAGTGCTTCGTCCATGTAGCCGCGGCCCTGCACGCTGCTGGCCAGGCAATAGCCGATTTCGCCACGGCGGGATACGTCGTCGATGTTGAACAGCTGGACCATGCCGATCAGCGCCCCGGTGTCGCGCCGGTACATGCCAAGCTTGAGTTGCTCGCCCTTGGCATACGCTTCGCGATCTGCCGCCAGCGCGCTTTGCGCCTCGGCCAGGTCCTGCCACGGGGCGTGGTGCCAGTAACGCATGACCTGCGGGTCGGCCATCATCTCCAACCACTGCGCGGCGTCGGCATGACGCATCGGGCGCAGTTGCAGGCGCGGGCTTTCAAGGAGCAAGTCAGAGGGGAAACTGCGGGGCTGGGTCACGCCGGACCTCCTGTCCATCGCTGGAAAGATGACAGTCTAGCGTCAGTCGGACCCCAGGGTCACCGGGCATTTTCAACCCAATGCAATCACGCCACCTCGGCGCCTTCATCTGGCCAGTGCGGCTCGTTGGCCTCCAGCGGCGGTAACCCGTATGCAGCACGGGCTGCGTCGCAACTGGGGTTGTGCACGCCATCCACCCAGGACGCCTCGAACTCGCGGCAGGGCGTGGAACGGTTGGCGTAGATGCTGCACCCCACCTGCTTACCAATCTCGCCATCGAGGCTGATGCAGCGGCAAGGCTTGGCGTCGGTGCCGATCATGGCGACCCGGCTCGGGGTGATCTGCACCACCAGATCGTCCGGCACAACACCGCCCGATGACTGGCATTCGCCCCAGAAGAAGGACACACGGAAGTACCCGCAGCACGCGCCGCAGTCAAGGCAAGGGTTATATTCGGACATGATCGCCAGGGAGGGAGAGTTGTTGTTATCGGGGCTGAGCCCGCGGCGCCATTGTTGATCCAACCGGGGGTGGCTGAGAAGAGGGTATATGAAAAAAAACATGCCGCTGATCGGCGGCATGTCGGTTGGCTGTTAAGCGTGCGAAGAGGTTACTTGGTGGTCAGCCCATCCGCCCGGAACATCTGGCGAATGCCACGAATCGCCTGACGGATGCGGTCCTGGTTTTCGATCAGGGCAAAGCGCACATGGTCATCGCCGTAATCGCCGAAGCCGATCCCTGGCGATACGCAGACCTTGGCCTCGGCCAGCAGCTTCTTCGCGAACTCCAGCGAGCCCAGGTGTGCGTACGCCTCGGGTATCTTCGCCCAGATGTACATCGAGGCCTTGGGGTTCTCGACCATCCAGCCCAGCTCGTGCAAGCCCTTGACCAGCAGGTTGCGGCGCTGGCGGTATTGCTCGGCGATGTCGCGCACGCATTGCTGATCACCCTCAAGGGCGGCAATGGCTGCAACCTGCAGCGGGGTGAAGGTGCCGTAATCGTGATAGCTCTTGATCCGTCCAAGGGCGCTGACCAGCTCTGGATTGCCGACCATGAAACCAATCCGCCAGCCGGCCATGTTGTAGCTTTTGGACAGCGTGAAGAACTCCACCGCGATGTCCTTGGCACCGGGCACTTGCATGATCGAAGGGGCCTTCCAGCCGTCGTAGACAATGTCGGCATAGGCCAGATCGTGGATGACCAGCACGTCGTATTGCTTGGCCAGCGCTACCACACGCTCGAAGAAATCCAGCTCGACACATTGCGCAGTCGGGTTGGACGGGAAGCCCAGGATCATCATTTTCGGCTTGGGGATCGACTCGCGGATCGCCCGCTCAAGTTCGGTGAAGAAATCCACTCCCGGCACAAGTGGCACCGAGCGCACTTGTGCACCAGCAATCACCGCGCCGTAGATATGGATCGGGTAGCTGGGGTTGGGCACCAGCACGGTATCGCCGTGGTCAAGGGTGGCCAGCATCAGATGCGCCAGCCCCTCTTTCGAGCCTATGGTAACGATGGCTTCGCTTTCAGGATCGATATCGACCTGGTAACGGTCCTGATACCAGCGTGAAATGGCCCGACGCAGGCGCGGAATGCCGCGTGAGGTGGAGTAACCATGGGTGTCGTCACGTTGGGCGACCTGCACCAGCTTCTCGACGATGTGCGGTGGAGTAGCCCCGTCGGGATTGCCCATGCTCAAGTCGATGATGTCCTCACCACGACGACGGGCCGCCATTTTCAGCTCAGCAGTGATGTTGAAAACATAGGGGGGGAGACGATCAATACGCGCAAAGCGGCGCGGCGAACCTGCGTTGGCCATAACTACCTCTGAAGACGTAAGCGCCCGGAACCGTCCGAGCGACGCTGGCCGCCGCAGCGGCCGAATCAGAAGATAATGCCGAAAACAGACACCTGTAAAGTATATTTTCCTGTTTTTGTTGTGATTTTCAGACTTATGCCGTGACCGACCCCGTGCTCGGTCAGACCGCAGACGGCTATGCCATCAGCGCAGTGCCTTGTAGCTGTTGAGCTCCAAGCGCGTTACGCTCAGGCCATCGCTTGGGTCAAGGTGCTCACCACGTACGAAGCTGAACGCCTTGCCCACGCTACCGTGATGCACAAAGCGTTCAGCGCCGTCGCTTTCGGTAATGAAGGTGTAGGATTTTTTGCGCATCGCCAGATACTGCGCATCGTCCTGCTCCAGCGCCTCTAGGCAGGCTCTCAGTTGGCTGTCGCTCAACGCCATGCCTTTTTCCAACTGCACTCCCCATCGAGTCAAGCAACTATCGGCAAAGTGGCGAACGATCAGCCCCGGCTCCTTCAATGCATCACCGCCGCCCTCCCCGGTCGCAGATGCGTTGCCCACCAGAGTTGCGTGTCGGCCTGGTATGGGGAAGATACTCATACGGGTACCGGGCTGCACCTCGGGAACCACACAGGCAAAGCCCTTGGAGCGTTCGTCCCGCGCGTAAAACCCAACGTACTCTTTGACGTTGGCCGCCAGCTTCACTCGTGGTGCCTGGATATTGAGAATGCCGGGCACCGGGTCCAGCGCCAGGATATTCACGGGTATGTGCTCAAGCTCAGGGTCTGCCGCCATTGCGTTGGCCAGCATGTGGCAGCTGATGCCACCGCGGCTCCAGCCAACCAGGTTGACCACTGTCGGGATCAATGGCTTGCGAAACTGCTGGATGATCCGCTCTTGCAGCTCTTGCGGAGTGGTCGGACGATCACCGTAGTCGTAGCGATCTCGGAACCACTTGCCGGTGCTGCCGGCATCAGGGATGGGTACGCCGGCGTTCTTCAGGTTCTGGTACTCAGCCTGAGTACGCTTGCCACGCTGCCAGATACTATTGCCCTTGATGACTTGCAGGGCATGGGCGACATTCTCCTCCCAACCTTTGCCCAGCAAAGCCCCCATGGCGGCGCCGTGATCGCGGTCATCGACGAACAGGTTGTCATCCTGCAGATTGCCGCTGCCCGGACCGTCCACCACGATCTTGTCGGCAAACTCACGCCCCTGGTCTTTGAAGGCGAGGCTGGACACCAGCTCGCCATTCCAGTAATCCCGATTGGTAACGTCACCTGCAGTAGAGCCGGTTCCACAAAAGTAAACTGTAAAAACACCCATAGCTGCACATCCTCATGATTGGAGCGTGCAACTTAAGGGTTCGATAGCGGACCGGATAAGCAGGAAGGCCTGCCAAGCAGGCAAAAAAAACCCTGGCCTTGGTGCCAGGGTTTTTCCTAACAGCGACTATCAGCGTGCGTAGGTCATGAGCACGTCAGCGGCAGTCTGGCTGTCTACCGACATCATCACGCTCAAGGCAGTGACGGTGAGGATGGAGAAGCCAAATACCTTGCGCGCCCACTTGCTGTCATCTTCAGCCTTGTAGCCGCCCCAGGCCATGTACAACCAGTACAGGCCCATACCGGCGGCAACCGCCATGTAGCCGAGCCCGGCGTAACCGCCGAGGGTCAGCATCAGGGTAGCGAGGACGAATGCCAGCACGTACAGCACGATCTGCTTTTTCGCCGCGAGGATACCGCGCGCCACCGGCAGAACCGGAATATTGGCAGCGCTGTAATCCTTGAAGCGGAAGATCGCGATGGCAAAGCTGTGCGGCATCTGCCACAGGCTGAACATCACCAACAGGGTCACTGCAGCCAGGTCGAAGCTGTTGCTCACGGCGCAGTAGCCGATCACCGGAGGCATGGCACCGGACAGGCTGCCAACCAAGGTGCCGTGCACCGATTTGCGCTTCAGCCAGAGGCTGTAGAAACCGACGTAGACGACGAACCCGATCAGGGCGCAGTACGCCGCCAACGGGTTGGCCTGCACGTACAGCAAGCTGAAACCACCCAGCCCAAGCAGGGTGGCGTAAATCAGCGCCAGCGGCAGCGACATGCCGCCCTGGACCATCACGCGGTTCTTGGTGCGCTCCATCTTGATGTCGATGTCACGGTCGATGCAGTTGTTGAACACGCAACCGGACGCCACCACCATCGAGGTACCGAGAACCACCGCCAGGAACAGGGCGAAATCCACATGCCCGCTGGAGGCAAGGAAGAAACCGCCTGCCACGGAAAGCACGTTACCGAAAATGATCCCCGGTTTGGTGATTTGGATAAAGTGCTTCAGTGACATGCAGTCTTACCTCACTTGGCCATCATTTCAGAGTGGATGCTGAACATGATCCACAGCGACAGGCCGACCAGCAGCGCGATTACCAGAACGGTGAACAGGAACGTCGACACATTGGAACGCTGCTCTTTCGAGCGGTCCATGTGCAGGAAGTACACCAGGTGTACCACTACCTGAATGACGGCCATGGCCACCACGATCAGGACGGTCAGGTTCTTCGGAAAAGTCGGGAACATGACCAGGCCGAACGGGATCGCAGTCAGGATGATCGACAGTACGAAACCGACCATGTACGACTTGACGCTGCCGTGGCTACCTTCGTGATGAGTGTCGTGTGCGTTAGCCATTACAGAACCCCCAACAGGTAAACGACGGTGAATACGCAGATCCAGACCACGTCGAGGAAGTGCCAGAACAGGCTCAGGCAGCTCATGCGGGTCTTGGCAGTCGGCGTGATGCCGTGCTTGTTGATCTGATACATCATGATCGCCATCCAGATCAGACCGGCAGTCACGTGCAGACCGTGGGTACCGACCAGCGCGAAGAACGCCGACAGGAAACCACTGCGCTGCGGGCCGTAACCCTCGGCGATCAGGTGATGGAATTCATAGATTTCCATCGCGATGAAGCCAGCACCGAACAGGAAGGTCACAGCCAACCAGCCCAGTACACCTGCCTTGTTGCCGTCGAACATCTTCAGCATGGCGAAGCCGAAGGTGATCGAGGACAGCAGCAGGAACGCGGTTTCAACCAGCACGAAGTCGAGCTGGAAGATGTCGTGACCCGACGGGCCGCCGGCGAAACCGCCGGACAGCACCGCGTAGGTGGCGAAGAGCGACGCAAACAGGATGCAGTCGGTCATCAGGTACAGCCAGAAACCAAGTACGGTCATCTGGCCCGAGTCGTGGTGGTGATCGTCGTGCCCATGGTCATGACCATGAGCGTCACCGTGGATTACTTGACTGGACATTGATTACACCCGTTCAAACGATTCGACACGTGCGCCGGCAGGCAGAGCACCTGCTTTGGCCAACGCTTGCATGCGCTCGCCTTCGATGCGCGCCACTTCTTCAGCCGGCACCATGTAGCCCTGGTCGTCACGTGCAGCGTGGCGAACGAAGACTGCGATGGTTGCTACCAGGCTTGCGCCAACCAGCCACCAGATATGCCAGATGAAGGCAAAGCCGAAGACGGTCAACAACATGCCCATGAACAGACCGGTAGAGGTGTTGCTTGGCATGTGGATCGCTTCGTACTTGGCCGGAACCTTGTACGCAACTTCGGCTTCCTTGGCTTCGTGCCAGGCGTCCAGACCAACTTTCTCAGGCATGTGAGCGAAGTTGTAGAACGGCGGCGGCGAAGAAGTCGACCACTCCAGCGTACGGCCACCCCATGGATCGCCAGTGACGTCCAGGTTCTGGTTGCGATCGCGGATCGACACGAACAGCTGGATCAGCTGGCAAGCGATACCGAACAGGATCAGCACGGCGCCGACTACCGCTACCCACAGGTAGGGTTCCCACAGTGGGTTTTCGGTGTGGTTCAGACGACGGGTCATGCCCATGAAGCCCAGGGCGTACAGCGGCATGAACGCAACGTAGAAGCCCGAGATCCAGAACCAGAAGGCAGCTTTGCCCCACTTCTCGTTCAGGGTGAAACCAAAGGCTTTCGGGAACCAGAAGGCGAAGCCGGCAATGTAGCCGAATACCGCACCACCGATGATCACGTTGTGGAAGTGAGCGATAACGAACAGGCTGTTGTGCAGCACGAAGTCAGCACCTGGAACAGCCAGCAGAACGCCAGTCATGCCACCGATCGAGAAGGTGACCATGAAGCCCAGGGTCCACAGCATCGGCGCGGTGAAGCGCACGCGGCCTTGATACATGGTGAACAGCCAGTTGAACAACTTCACACCGGTCGGGATGGAGATCAACATCGTCGCCAGGCCGAAGAAGGTGTTGACGCTCGCGCCGGCACCCATGGTGAAGAAGTGGTGCAGCCAAACTGCAAAGCCGAGAATGGCGATCGCGCCCGATGCATAAATCATCGAGTGGTGGCCGAACAGGCGTTTGCCAGAGAACGTCGAGGTAACTTCCGAGAACACGCCGAAGGCCGGCAGAATCAGAATGTAAACCTCAGGGTGACCCCACGCCCAGAACAGGTTGACGTACATCATCGGGTTCCCACCAAGCTCGTTGGTGAAGATATGGAAGTCCAGATAACGGTCAACAGTCAGCAGAGCGAGTGCAGCGGTCAGGATCGGGAACGAAGCCACGATCAGCACGTTGGCCCAGGTGCAGGTCCAGGTGAAGATCGGCATGTCCATCAGCTTCATGCCAGGCGCGCGCATTTTCATCACGGTGACGAGGAAGTTGACGCCGGTCAGCGTTGTCCCCAGACCCGATAGCTGCAGTGCCCAGATGTAGTAGTCCACACCCACGCCCGGACTGTACTGAATACCCGCAAGCGGCGGATACGCAACCCAGCCAGTCTTGGCGAACTCACCAACACCCAGGGAGATGTTGACCAGCAGCACGCCTGCCAGCAGCAGGTAGAAGCTCAGGGAGTTGAGGAACGGGAAGGCCACGTCACGTGCACCGATCTGCAGCGGAACCGCAAGGTTCATCAGACCAGTGAAGAACGGCATCGCCATGAAGATGATCATGATCACACCGTGCGCGGTGAAGATCTGGTCATAGTGTTCAGGCGGCAGATAGCCGGTCTCGCCACCCGTGGCCACGGCCAGCTGGGTACGCATCATGATGGCGTCGGCAAAGCCGCGGATCAGCATGATCATGGCGACGATGATGTACATCACGCCGATTTTCTTGTGGTCGACAGTCGTCAGCCACTCGGTCCACAAGTAGGTCCACTTGCGGAAGTAGGTGATCAGACCTACTACAGCGATACCACCCAGCGCGATCATGGCAAGTGTCACCATGACTATCGGCTCGTGATACGGGATCGCCTCCAGACTTAATTTACCGAACATCTCTTACTCCTCTGCCCCGGCAGCTGGTTGCTTACTCGACTCCACACCCTGGGTTGTGGCCAGGTCTTTGCTGCCTTGTTCTTCGTGGTTCGGCCGACCGCGGTTCATGCCTTCGTACTTGTCGACGATGGTCTGGAACTGGTCAGGCGAGGCCACGCTGTACAGCGTGACTGGGTGGTTTTCGCTTGGTTTGGCCAAAGCTTCGTATTCAGCCTTGCTCAGCGTTTTTGGCGACTGCTTGACTTCAGCAACCCACTTCTCGAAGTCGGCCTGGGAAGTGGCAGTAGCCTTGAACTTCATGCCGGTGAAACCAGCACCGCTGTAGTTGGCGCTGATACCGTCAAACACACCGTTCTCGTTGGCGATCAGGTGCAGTTTGGTGGTCATGCCCGCCATCGCGTAGATCTGGCCACCAAGACCCGGGATGAAGAACGAGTTCATCACAGCGTCCGAGGTCACACGGAAGTTCACCGGCGTGTTGGCCGGGAAGACCAGCGTGTTGACGGTGGCAATGCCCTGTTCCGGATAGATGAACAGCCATTTCCAGTCCAGCGCGACCACATCGACCTGCACCGGCTTCACGTCGGAATCCAGCGGACGATACGGATCCAGCTTGTGCGTGGACACGTAGGTCACGTAGCCCAGGGCAACGATGATGATGACCGGGATGATCCACACGGCCAGTTCGATCTTGGTCGAGTGCGACCAGTCTGGAGTGTAGGTGGCTGCCTTGTTGGAAGCACGATACTTCCAGGCAAATGCCAAAGTCATGATGATGACCGGCACAACCACCAGCAGCATCAGACCGGTAGCGATCAGGATAAGGTTCTTTTGCTCAATGCCGACCTGACCCTTCGGGTCGAGCAGGGTCCAGTTGCACCCACTGAGTAAAAGCATGCCTAAAAAGGGCAATATGCCAAACAGTCTGGGGTAACGCTTTTTACTCATCTCACGACCTCTAGATCAGCTTGCTTCAATGCAATTTGTGTTTTGGTCACCAACACTTCGTCCTGCCAAGCGTCAGCAATTTTGGCTCGAATTCGCTCCTGCCTGGGGTCCTCAACGTGGACCTGGGCGGTTAGCGGGCTTAACGGTATTTATGGTGTAGGCAAACGGCCCGTACAGCTGTACCAAGTCCATTTGGTGCGGGTTAACGCGGAGGGGTGTCCGCCCGGTATCGCCGTTGGGCGAAACTTGACGAAGTCAGCAAAAAGGAGGCCGTGGCTTCCTTCAAATCCTGCGACTCGCAAGCAGTGCCGAACGGAAATTGGGGGCGATTGTAGATAGGTCGCCCACCCTTGACTATGACTTATTGAGCAACAGTCTTTTGCAGATTCGGTAACAATGGAGTAGGGAAAATCAGGTTCGCGACAGTTTGTCGCACCCCGTCCTACAGGCCTGAAACGCTGATTCTGCAAGGCTTAGTCATTGATCTGGATCAAGCGAATGGCGAGAAAAGGGGCTTCTCTCGCCGTGCAACAGACTTGCGCTCAAGCGGTACTTTGGTCTAAGCCCGTTTGCGGTTGCGATAGATGCCTACCGGCACCAGAATCGCGGTCAGCACGAACGCCAGCAGCGCCCATTGCGCCAGCGACAGACCCAGCAGCGGAGGGTATGGCGTGCTGCAGAAACCCTCGACCTGGAACGCCAGTGGCCAGACCTTGGCCAGTGGCAAGTCATCGACGATCGGTTGCAGGGTGTCGATACCGCAACTGACCGCAGGGTTGGCGAGTATATACACATGGCGCCCAGCCGCAACGATTCCACCAATGGCACTGAGTACCACCAGCCCTTCGAACAGGGTCAGGCCCCGGCGGTTGGGCATTGCCGCGCCGATGAAGGCAAACAGCGCGATCAGCAGCAATGCATAGCGTTGCAGGATGCACAGCGGGCATGGCGCCTCGCCGAGGACAATCTGCATATACAGCGCGCCGCCAATCAGCGCCAGGCAGATCAGGCCCAGCAGGGCCAGAAAGCGCCGTTCACGGTTCAGGCGCGAGAGTTGTTCGTTCATTGCCGATTCCTTCGAGGGAGAGTGACAGCACGCAGGCCAGCCGCTGGGCAGTTTACACGCTGGCCATGAGCGTGGATGCGTCGAGGCAACGGCAAGCGCCACTCTCCGGAGACACTAGGACCGAGCCAAACCTCTTCAGTTCAACGACGGCCCTGTATATAGGCGGGCGAATGCCGGGCAGGCGCAGGCGCCTCGACACACGCAAGTGAAGGATAGCGGGATTAAAGCGAGATTAAGCCGCAGCCGGCCCGTGATCGCGCGAGCCGGCTGTAACAACGGGTTTACTCCAGCGCAGCCGCCGGCCCGAAGAATTCGTAACGGCTCTGCGCTTCGGGCACACCCAACCCTTTGAGCTGGCGTTTGACCGCCGCCATGAATGCCTTCGGCCCCAGGAAGTAAGCATCGACATCCCGCTCCTGCGGCAGCCATGCGGCCAATTGCTGCTCGCTCAACAGGCCCACGGCGTCTGCGCCCTGCCCCGCTTCGGCGTAGCAATAAAAGCGTTTGAGCTGCGGATGACGCTCAGCCAGCGCGTCGACCCAGTCGCGGAAGGCATGCACTGCGCCATTACGCGCGCAATGAATGAAATGTACCGGACGCTGCGTCGTCAGGGCAGCCTCGAGCATGGCCAAGGTCGGTGTGATGCCGACCCCACCGCTGATGAGTACCAACGGCTTGTCACTCGCCGCCAGGGTGAAGTCGCCTGACGGTGGGAACAGATTGAGCGTATCGCCCACCATCAGCTGCTCATGCAGATAGTTGGAGACCTTGCCGCCCGCCTCCCGCTTGACGCTGATGCGGTACTGCTGGCCATCGCTCAATGCCGACAGTGAATAGTTGCGGCGCTGCTCGATGCCATCGATGAACAGTTGCAGGCCGATGTACTGACCAGGCTCGGCCTTGAGCACCGGCTGGCCGTCCTGCGCGGCAAAATAGAACGAGACGATCTCGCTGCTTTCCTGTTCGCGGCGTACCAAGCGAAACTTACGCGCGCCACGCCAGCCGCCAGTGGCCTGCTCCTTCTGCTGATACAGGCCTTCTTCAGCGCCGATGAGGATGTCGGCCAGCTGGCCGTAGGCGCCGGCCCAGGCTTCGATCACCGCAGGTGTGGCGATGTCCTTGCCCAATACTTCCTCGATGGCGCGCAGCAAGCAACGACCGACGATCGGGTAGTGCTCAGGCAGGATCTGCAAGGCGACATGCTTGTTGATGATCTGACCGACCAAACCGCCCAGTTGCTCGAGCTGGTCGATATGGCGGGCATACATCAGTACGCCATTGGCCAGCGCCCGCGGTTGATCGCCGCTGGCCTGGTGAGCCTGGTTGAACAGCGGACGTACCTCTGGGTATTCACTGAGCATCATTTTATAGAAATGGGTGGTCAGCGCTTCCCCTCCGCTTTCCAGCAACGGTACGGTGGCTTTGACGATTGCACGTTGGTCGGCATTGAGCATTGCAGCAACTCCTGAGCATGAGGCTTCGAATGGATGCATCTGCTGTTACAGCAATCATGCCAACTATTCGCCCCAGCAAAACCGGGACATTCAACCAGGCAGTGTCAAAATGACCAATCCCGGACTATAGTCATAAAGACCAAAAGGAGTCTTTATGACCACAAAGCCACTGCTCACCGCCCTTCTCCCGCTGGTCAGCGACCTGTCCCGCGATCTGCCCGACCAGGAACGCTACCGGCGCTTGCTGCAAGCCATGCGCAGCCTGCTGCCTTGCGACGCGGCTGCGTTGCTCCGGTTGGATGGCGAATGGCTGGTGCCGCTGGCGGTCGACGGGCTTGCCCCGGACACCCTTGGCCGGCGCTTTCGGGTCAGCGAGCATCCG
The DNA here is from genome assembly GCF_014268785.2 of Pseudomonas shirazensis. Classification (GTDB taxonomy): domain Bacteria; phylum Pseudomonadota; class Gammaproteobacteria; order Pseudomonadales; family Pseudomonadaceae; genus Aquipseudomonas; species Aquipseudomonas shirazensis. The sequence goes on from NZ_JABWRD020000002.1 coordinate 417,880, forward strand.
CGCTTCAAGATTCTGCTCAGCCACAGCGAACCGACCCGCTTCGCCAGTGACAGCGACCTGCCCGACCCCTACGACGGCCTGGTCAACGCTCCTGACGCCAACCTGGAGGTACACGACTGCATGGGCTGCCCGTTGCTGGTCGACGAGCAGCCGTGGGGTCTGCTGACCCTCGATGCACTGACCCCGGGGCAGTTTCAGAGCCTGGAACTGGAAGCGTTGCAGGCCTTCGCCAGCCTCGCCGCTGCCACGGTCACCGTCGCCGAGCGGATTCAGCACCTGGCCCTGCGCGCCGAGGACGAGCACCAGCGAGCCGAGGTCTATCGTCAGGCCAGTGGCCAGGACAAGGAGCTGATCGGCCAGAGCAAGGCCCACACCCATCTGCTCGAAGAAATCCGCCTGGTCGGCAGCAGCGACCTGACCGTGTTGATCACCGGCGAAACCGGCGTCGGCAAGGAGCTGGTCGCCCAGGCCCTGCACCAGGCCAGCGGCCGCGCCAACAAGCCGCTGATCAGCCTCAACTGCGCAGCGCTGCCGGATACCCTGGTCGAGAGCGAGCTGTTCGGCCATGTCCGCGGCGCCTTCACCGGCGCCCATGGCGAGCGTCGCGGCAAGTTCGAACTGGCCAACGGCGGTACCTTGTTCCTGGATGAGGTCGGCGAGCTGTCGCTGACGGTCCAGGCCAAGCTGCTGCGAGTGCTGCAAAGCGGCCAATTGCAACGGCTCGGCTCGGACCGCGAGCACCATGTCGACGTGCGCTTGATCGCCGCGACCAACCGCGACCTCGCCGACGAAGTGCGCAACGGCCGTTACCGCGCCGACTTCTATCATCGCTTGAGTGTGTACCCCTTGCAGGTGCCGCCGCTGCGCGAGCGCGGCCGCGACGTGCTGCTGCTGGCCGGTTACTTCCTCGAACAAAACCGCTCGCGCCTGGGCTTGAACAGCCTGCGTCTGAGCAGCGAAGCCCAGGCCGCACTGCTGGCGTACGACTGGCCAGGCAACGTGCGCGAGCTGGAACACCTCATTGGCCGTTCAGCGCTCAAGGCGCTTGGCCAGCAAGCACAGCGCCCGCGCATTCTCACCCTGCAGGCCGCTGACCTCGACCTGCGCAGCGTAGCGCCCATGCCAGCCGCGGCTCTGCCGCTGCCCGCAGATGCGATTCAGACGACGAACGGCGACCTGCGTACGGCCGTCGATACTTATCAACGCCAGCTAATTGAGGCCTGCCTGCAAAGGCACCAGAACAACTGGGCGAGCGCGGCTCGCGAGCTCGGTCTGGACCGGGCAAACCTCAGCCGTTTATGTCGTCGGCTAGGCCTCAAATGAGGACGACTGCACAAAAGGATTAACCCAGAAAGCCTCTGGTTGGCTCCCGCACGGCTGCTATATCTCCCTTACTACCGGTGAACAAGGACCGCTCTGGACGGCCGCTGCGCACGTCTGCGCCGGCCCTCTGGTCTGTGTTCACCGCCGGGCCATCAGCAGGGAGCACCTATGGACAACATCGTCGTTGCCGACAAGCAAACCGCCGCCGTTACCCAGAACGCTTGGGGCAATCTGAGCCTGAAAGGGCCGGGCCTGGTGCAGATGCCAGTGCCGCCAGGCGAAGTGGCCACCGTCACTCGCAGCGGCCAGGACCTGATCGTCACGCTCAAGTCGGGCGAAAAGGTCACCATCGGCAACTTCTTTGTAGTCGACGCGGCGGGCGAGCAGAGCGACATGGTCTTCGTCGGCGAAGACGGCACGCTCTGGCACGCCCAGTACAACGCAGAGGCCTTTACCGGTTTCACCTTCGAGGACATCGCCTCGCTGGATGAGCTGATGGCCGGGGTCGGCGTTGCCGGCAGCGGGACCAACACCTTTGCCATCGCGGCCCTGGGCTTGCTGGGCGCCGGCGGCGCTGCGGCGGCAGTCGGCGGTGGCGGCGGCGGTGGCGGTGGCGGTGGCAGCAGCGGTGGCAGCTCACCGAACCCAGGCGACACCACCGCCCCGGCCAGCCCGATCGATCTATTGGTCTCGCCTGATGGCCTGCGCCTGAGCGGCCGGGGCGAAGCCGGCACCACGGTCAACATCCGTGACGCGGCGGGCAACTTGATCGGCACCGGCACAGTCGGTGCCGACGGCCGTTTCGATGTCACCCTGAGCCCGCCACAAACCAACGGCCAGGCGCTCGAGGTGACCCTTACAGATGCTGCCGGCAACACCTCAGCGCCTGGCAACACCACAGCCCCGGACATCGATACGCCGCCGGTCGACACCACTGCGCCGAATGCGCCAACCGATCTGGTCATCGCCGGCACCGGCAAACAACTGAGCGGTCGCGGCGAAGTGGGTACCACCGTGCAGGTGCGCGATGCTGACGGCAACCTGCTGGGCAGCGGCACCGTCGGCGCCGACGGCACCTTCCAGATTACCCTCGACCCTGCCGTGCTCGACGGCAGCACGTTGCAGGTCACCCTCACCGATGCGGCCGGCAACGTCTCCGCCGCCGGCAGCGTGGTGTCGCGCGACCTGCTTGCACCTGCGCAGCCCACCGACCTGCAGCTGAGCAACGGAGCCACCCTGACCGGTAAAGGCGAGCCAGGCACCACGGTGCAGGTCCGCGACGCCTCAGGCGCCCTGATCGGCAGCGGCGTTGTGGCTGCCGACGGCAGTTTCAGCCTGACGTTGAATCCGCCCCAGGCCAACGGTGAAGCGCTGGACGTGCGCCTGGTCGACGCCGCCCAGAACACCTCGGCGCCACTCCAGTTCAATGCCCCCGACACCACCGCCCCAGCCGCAGTCAGTGGCCTGGTTGTCGGTCCGGATCGGCAAGTATTGGGCGGCCGCGGTGAGCCCGGTGCCACGGTCGAAGTACGCGACAGCAATGGCCTGCTGCTCGGCAGCGGCACAGTAGCTGCCAACGGTACCTTCCTGATCGAACTCAACGGCGCCGTGCAGCCAGGCGAGCGCCTGAACGTGGTGCAGACCGACGCCAGTGGCAATGCGTCAGCGCCGCTGCCGTTCGATGTGCCCCTTACCGCCACCCCGCTAAGCCCGAGTGACCTGAGCATCGCTGCCAACGGCAGTTCGCTCAGCGGCAGTGCCCCGCCTGGCAGCCGCATTCAGGTGCGTGATGCCAATGGCAACGTGATCGGCAGCGTCGTGGTCGGCGCCGAAGGCACCTTTATCGTGGTGCTCAATCCAGCGCAGGCCAACGGTCAGTTACTCGACGTAGTTGCCCTTGATGGCAACGGCGGCGTGTCGCTGCCGGTGCAGATCAGCGCACCGGATATCACCGCGCCCGCTGCCCCCAGCCAGCTTGTGGTCAGCGCTGATGGCAGCCAGCTCAGCGGCCGCGCCGAGCCTGGCAGCACGGTGCGAGTGGTGGGCGCCAATGGCGTTGAACTCGGCACAGCTGTGGTCGGCCCAACCGGCGTGTTCACCATCGCCCTGAATCCGGCCCAGGTAGACGGCGAAGCACTGCAGGTTACCGCCACCGATGCCAAGGGCAATCTCTCTGCGCCCGGCAGTGTCAGCGCACCCGACCTGGACAGCCCCGACACTACTTCACCAAACCCGGCCAGCGGACTCGCTATCAGCGGAGACGGGCGTACGGTATCGGGTCGCGGCGAGCCTGGCAGCACCGTCAAGGTGCTCGACGCTCAAGGCAATCTGCTCGCGATCGGCACCGTCCTGGCCGACGGCAGCTTCAACCTGCAACTGCCTGCCGCCGTTACCGACGGCTCAAGCCTGCAAGTCACCCTGACCGATGCCGCAGGCAATGCCTCGGCCCCAGCTACGCTGCTCAGCCCTGACCTGCAGGCCCCCGCCCAGCCCACCAACCTCAGCCTGAGCGCTGGCGAGACCCTCAGCGGCAGCGCCGAGCCAGGCGCCCGGGTCGAGGTCCGCGCCGCCAATGGCGATTTGCTCGGCAGCGCCATCGTGGCTGCCAACGGCACCTTCACCCTGACCCTCAACCCACCTCAGGCCAATGGTGAAGTGCTCGATATCCGCGTCATCGACCTGGCCGGCAACGCATCGACGCCGCTGGCTTACGACGCCCCGGACATCACTGCGCCAACGATCATCAGCGGCGTGACCGTGGGCAATGGCGGTCTGACCATTGCCGGTCGTGGTGAAGCAGGTGCCATCGTCGAGGTGCGGGATGCCAATGGCGCCCTGCTCGGCACTGGCACAGTCGGCGCCAACGGCACCTTCCTGTTCGATCTGGATACCCCCGCCGCTGCGGGCCAGGCCATCAGCCTGGTGCAGAAGGATGCCGCCGGCAACACCTCGCCGGAACTCGACCTGACCGTACCCAATACGCCCATCCCAGCGACCCCGAGCAATCTCAGCCTGGCCGCGGACGGCAGCTCGATCAGCGGCAGTGCTACCCCGGGTACGCGGATTGACGTTCGTGATGCCCAAGGCAATGTCCTGGCGAGCACGGTGGTCGGCGCGGGCGGTACCTTCACCCTGCCGCTGAACCCGGCGCAAGCCAACGGCGAATTGCTTGACGTGGTTGCGGTGGATGGCGCCAGCAGTTCACTGCCAGCGCAGATCACTGCCCCGGATATCACCCCGCCAGGCGAAGCCAGTGACCTGCAGATCAGCGCCAACGGCGTGATCCTGACCGGCCGCGGCGAAGCCGGCACCACAGTAGAAGTGCGCAACGCTCAGGGCAATTTGCTGGGCACTGCGCTGGTAGGCGCCAATGGCATATTCACCGTCACCCTCGCCCCCGCCCAGACCGATGGCCAGGTGCTCGACGTCGAGCTGCGCGATGCGGCGGGCAACGAGTCCAGCGCCAGCGCAACTGCGCCGGACCTCGACGGCCCGTTGCAACCGGCGCAGATGGCACTGGATATCGCCGGCACCCAACTGACCGGTGTCGGTCAGGCCGGCTCGCTGGTCACCGTGCGGGCTGCCGACGGTACCGTGCTGGGCAGTAGCACGGTAGGCGCCGACGGCAACTTCAGCGTGACCCTCAACCAGCCCCAGCGCAACGGCGAGAAACTGACCGTCGAAGCCACCGACAGCCGCGGCAACAGCGCCGGTCCGGTCGACTTCACTGCGCCCGACACTCAGGCACCGGAGCCGATCAGCAATGAGGCGATCAATGGCACCGGTAGCCAGATCACGGGCCTTGGCGAACCTGGCGCTACCGTAACCGTACGCGCCGCTGACGGTACAGTGCTCGGCAGCGCGGTAGTGCAAGCCAACGGCGGCTTCACGATTCCCCTCAGCCCAGCCCTGAACAACGGCCAGGCACTGACCGTCGAGCAGCGCGATCCGGCGGGCAATATCTCCACCACAGTGCCCGTCACCGCCCCTGACGGCCAGGCCCCCGATGCGCCCACCGGCCTGGTATTGGCGGCGGACGGCAGTGTGCTCAGTGGACGCGGTGAACCCGGCAGCGTCGTCACCGTGACCGGCACTGGCGGCGTCATCCTTGGCAGCGCAACCGTACAGGGCGATGGCAGCTTCCAGATCGCCCTCAACCCCGTCCAGCTCAACGGCCAGACTCTGACCGCCACGCAAAAGGACCAGGCTGGCAACATCTCCGAGCCGGACACCCTGACCGCGCCAGACCTGCAAGCCCCTGAAGCTGCTCAAGGGGTGCAACTCAATGCGGGCGGCAACCTGATCAGCGGTCAGGCCGAACCCGGCACGACGGTTCAGGTGCGCGACCCGAACGGGGACCTCATCGGCAGTGTGGTGGTGCCTGACAACGGCAGCTTCAGCCTCCAGCTCAACCCCGTGCCGGTCGCGGGCGAGCAATTGTCGGTAACTGTCACCGACCTGCAAGGGCAGACCTCCCCGAGCGTGCCGATCAACGCCATCGACACTACTGCCCCGACCCTGCCAACCGGCGTGCAGGTCAACGCCGATGGCACCCAGGTCAGTGGCAGGGGCGAAGCGGGCAGCACGGTCGAAGTACGTGACGCTGCCGGCACTGTGATCGGCAGCACCACCGTGCCACAAAGCGGCGATTTCAGCGTCATTCTCGACCCAGCGCAGAAAGACGGCCAGGGCTTGAGCGTGGTCGCCACCGATGGCCGCAATGAATCCGCTGTGGTGCCAGTCACCGCGCCCGACCTGACCCCGCCAGCCCTGCCCATCGGCGTCAGCGTGGCCAATGACGGCAAGGTCTCCGGCACCGCTCCAGGTGCCACCGAGGTGATCATTCGCGATGCCAACGGCATCGAGTTGATCAGAGGGGCTGTCGAGGCAGACGGTAGCTTCAGCGTGCAGCTGCCAGGCAGCCAGAACAACGGTCAACCGCTGCTGTTGGAGGCTGTCGATGCGGCAACCAACACCAGCCCGGTGCTGCCGATCACCGCCCCTGACACCACCGTACCCGCAGAAGCGACCGATATCAGCGTCAGCCCTGATGGTACCAGCGTCGGCGGCAACGCCGAGCCCGGCAGCACGGTGGTCGTGCGTGACGCCGACGGCAAGGACATAGGTAGCGTGGTGGCAGGCCCGGACGGCAGCTTCGTGGTGCCGATCAAACCGCCGCTGGCCAGCGGCGACAGCGCCTCTGTAGTGGTCAAGGACCCGGGCGGCGAAGCCAGCACACCGCTGGCCGGCCCGGATGGCAGCGAAGTCGCAACACCGACCGACCTCGACCTCAGCGCCGACGGCTTTGTCCTGACCGGCATGGGCACAGTCGGTGCACTGATCACTGTGACCTCCGCCGGCGACACCCTGGGTACTGCGACGGTGGGCAGCGATGGTATCTTCCGGGTGTTCTTCAGCAACGCTCAACTCAACGCCCAGACTCTGCAGGTCAACGCGCGCTTTGGCGCAGGCAAACCTTCGGTACCGGCTATCGTCACGGCTGAGGACACCACGGCGCCTGAAGCGCCAACACAACTGGCGATTGACCGCAGCGGCAGCCTGCTGACAGGTAGCGGCGAGGTCGGCGCGACCGTTTCGGTAGTGGATGCCAATGGCACCTTGCTCGGTTCGGCGACGGTCGCCAGCACCGGCCTGTTCAGCATCAGCCTCACTCCGCCACAAGCCAATGCGCAGTTGTTGACCGTCACCCAGAGCGACGCCAGCAACAACGTTTCGCTGGCAGCGACGACCACTGCGCCAGACCTGCAAGCGCCCCTGGCGGCCAGCGGCGTCAGCCTCAATAGCGCAGCTACCGTGGTCAGCGGCCAGGGCGAAGTCGGGGCCATCGTCACCGTGCGCGACGCCAGTGGCGCTGTGCTGGCTACCGGTACCGTCAACCCGGCCGGCCAGTTCCAGATCACCCTGCCGGCAGCGCAAACCAGCGGCGCACCCCTGCAGGTCACCCTGAGCGATGCGGCTGGTAATGTTTCTGCCCCCGCCAGCCTGGCCACACCGGATCGCACGCCACCTGCGGCGGTTACCCAAACCGTGCTCAGCGCCGACGGCCGTCAGCTTTCCGGTCTGGGCGAAGCCGGTGCCAGTGTCGAGGTGCGCAACAGCGCCGGGGCCTTGCTCGGTACCGCCACAGTAGGTGCCGATGGACGCTTCAGCGTGCTCTTCAGCACCCCACAGGCCAGCGGCCAGCCGATCGGCGTGACCCAGCACGACGCCGCGGGCAATACCTCACCCGCGACCTCGGTCAACACGCCTGACCTGACTCCACCGGCACCGCTGACCAACTTGATGCTCAACAACAATGGCCTGACCTTGACCGGCCTCGGCGAACCCGGCGCCAGCGTCACGGTGCGCGGACCGGATGGCACCATCATCGGCAGCGGCAACGTCGCCGCCAACGGCAGCTTTACCCTGACCCTGGATAACGCACAACTCAACGCCCAGCGCCTGAGCGTTACCCAGAGCGACGCCAGCAACAACACCTCAGCGCCTGTGGCCGTGACAGCTCCGGACCTGACCCCTCCCGCAGAGCCTGCCAATCTGCTGTTGGCCAGTAACGGCGTGCAACTGAGCGGCACCGCCGAGGCGGGCAGTACGGTCACCGTCCGCGACAGTGCCGGCAATGTTCTCGGTAGCGTGGTTGCAGCCAGCAATGGCACCTTCCAGGTCACGCTCAACAGCGTCCAGGCCAACGGTCAGACCTTGCAAGTGACCGCCACCGACGCCGCTGGCAACGTGTCCCAACCCGGCAGCTTCACCGCGCCTGACACTACCCCGCCCGCCGCCGTCGCCAACCTGGCCGTGGCCGCCAATGGCGCCAGCCTGGCCGGCACCGGCGAAGCTGGCGCAACGGTGGCAGTGCGGGCAGCCGATGGCACCTTGCTGGGGACCGGCACAGTGGCTGCGGACGGCCGTTTCACGGTCAACCTGAGCCCGGCGGCAATCGTCGGCAGCAATCTCAGCGTGGTACAGAGCGACGCCAGCGGCAACGCCTCGCCCGCCGAAACCGTCACTGCACCAGGCAGCCTGGCGCCGGATATCCCCGGTAATTTGCTGCTGGCGGCAGATGGCCTCAGCGTGACCGGCAGCGGCACTCCCGACAGCACGGTCACGGTGTACGGCCCAGGCGGCGCAGTGCTTGGCACTGCGGTGGTAGCGGCAGGCGGCACCTTCACGGTGGCGCTCAACAGCGTCCAGGCCAACGGTGAAACCCTGCAGGTCAGCGCAGTCGGCACCGACGGCAGCGCTTCGCTGCCGGCCACCCTGCAGGCGCCGGATACCACTGCGCCGCAGCCACTCAGCGAACTGCAACTGGCCAGTGATGGGCTGACCCTCACCGGACGTGGCGAGCCCGGCGCGCGGGTCAGCATCAGCGGCCCTGGCGGATTGGATCTGGGCGAAGGGGTGGTCGGCGCCGATGGCCGGTTCAGCCTGCAACTGACTGCTCCGCAGCGCAATGGCGAGGCGCTCAGCGCCAGCCAGACCGATGCCGCCGGCAACGAATCCAACAGCGTCAACCTGACCGCACCCGATCTGCTTGCCCCGAACGCACCGGGCAACCTCGCCGTCACTGGCGGCGGCACGCTGCTCGGCGGCACCGGCGAGGCTGGCAGCAAAGTCACTGTACTGGCCGCTGACGGCAGCGTCCTCGGCAGCGGCATCGTGCGTGACGACGGCAGCTTCCAGGTCTCGCTCAATCCGATCCAGGCCAACGGCCAAAGCCTGCAGGTCGTGCTTACCGACAACGCCGGCAACCAATCGCCGGCGGCCAGCACCACCGCGGCCGATATCACCGCACCGGATGCGCTGACGGCGCTGGCGATTGCCAGCGACGGCGCGACCCTGACTGGTCGCGGCGAGGCCGGGGCTACGGTCAGGGTCAGCGGCCCGGATGGCGCGCCGCTGGGCGAAGCACTGGTCGATGCCAACGGCTTCTTTACCCTGACCCTCAACCCTACCCTGGGCAATGCCGAACGGCTCAGCCTGACCCAGACCGACCTGGCCGGCAACGTCTCTGCGCCAGCAACTCTCAATACCCCTGACTTCACCCCGCCGGCGCAGCTCACTGCGGTGACTATCAGTACCGACGGCAGCATGATCGCGGGCCGCGGTGAAGCCGGCGCAACCGTCACCGTGACCGATGCCAACGGCTCGTTGCTGGGCACCACCAAAGTGCTTGCCGACGGCAGCTTCGAGATCATGCTCACGCCCGCGCAGATCAACCAGCAAGTGCTCGCGGTGCAACAGGCCGATCCGCCCGGCAACGTCAGCCAGCCGGTCAGCGTCGAGGCACCTGACCTGACCCCGCCTGCGGCACCTGTGCAACTGCAGCTGAATGCTGATGGCAGCGAGCTCAGCGGCGTCGGTGAGCCAGGCAGTACCGCCAGGGTATACCTCGGCAGTACTGAAATCGGCACCGTGCAGGTTGGCGACGATGGCCGGTTCGTGGTGGCTTTGAGCCCGTCGCAAAATAATGGCCAGCAGCTCCAGGTGACCCTCGAGGATGCCAAGGGCAACTTGTCGCCAAGCACCCCGGCGACCGCTCCGGACACCACCCCACCGCCTGCAGTCAACGCTACCATCAACGCCAGCGGCACCCAGTTGAACGGCACCGGTGAGGCCGGCGCGCGGCTGACCGTGCTCAACGACAAGGGCGATCTGGTCGGCCAGGGCAACATCGGCGCCGACGGCAGCTTTGTGCTGAACCTGTCACCGGCGCAACTGAACGGCCAGGTGCTGAGCATCGTTGCTCAGGACGCGACCGGCAATCCATCGCCGGCCTTCGCCGTCACCGCACCTGACCTGACCCCGCCGGCGCAACCCACAGGCCTCAGTGTCAGCGCTGATGGCACGCTGCTCAGCGGGACTGGCGAGGTCGGCAGCTTTATCACCGTACGCGCCCCGGACAACACCGTGGTCGGTACTATCGAGGTGCCTGCGGGCGGGAGCTTCAACGTGGCGCTCGACCCGGCGCAGAACGACGGCCAGGTTCTCCAAGTGGTTGCCACTGACGCCTCTGGCAATGCCGCGCCAGCGGTCCCTGTCACCGCTGAAGACAACAGCCCACCGGCGCCGGTGAGCAACCTGGTGATCGACGCGACCTACAGCGTGATCAGCGGACGCGGTGAGGCGGGCGCCAGTGTGATTGTCACGCAGAACGGCGCGAAGATAGGCGAAGGCACCGTGCTCGCCAATGGCACGTTCCAGTTTGCGCTCGATACCCCGGCGCAGCCAGGTCTGCTAGTAAGCGTGGTGCAGACCGATGCCGCCGGTAATCCGTCGGCCCCGGCCGACTACACCCCGCCGCTGATCCCGCTCACAGAGGCCCCGCTCAATGTCGTACTGGCCGGTGATGGCCTGACGCTGACCGGCACCTCTTCTCTCGGCGCCATCATCACCGTGTCCAACGCTGCCGGTCAGCCCATTGGCTCGACCATCGTCACTCAGCTGGACGGCAGCTTCACCGTGACCCTGAACCCGGCGCAACGCAATGGCGAGCTGCTATCGGTAACCGCCGACGCAGCCGACGCCGGCGAATCGGCCCCGGTCATTGTCCAGGCTGGTGATACCACTCCACCTGCGATACCGGTAGTCAGCGCACTGTCCAGCAACGGTCTGGTCCTGACCGGCACCGGTGAGGCGGGAGCCACCGTGTTCGTACGGGATACACAGGGCAATCTGCTCGGCAGTGGCCAGGTCAACGCCGGCGGCGCCTTCAGCATCAATCTCAACGCGCCGCAGCTCAATGGCCAGATCCTTGAGGTCAGCCAGCGCGACGCTGCCCTCAATCTGTCCGACAACATCGGCTTCAACGCTCCTGACGTGCAGGCGCCCAACCCGCCAGGCAACTTGCTGGTCAATGGCTTGGGCACCCAGCTAAGTGGCACGGGCGAAATCGGTGCCACCGTTAGCGTGTTCTCGGCTACAGGCACACCGCTGGGCACCGCCGTGGTCGGCCCCAACGGGCAATTTACCGTCAATCTCACCGCTACCCAGAACGACGGCCAAGTGCTGACCGTGCGCCAGGCCGACGCCGCTGGCAATATCTCCGGCACCACCACCATCGGCGCGCCGGACACCACGCCACCGCCCGCCCCCACCGCCACCATCAATGCCGCTGGCACCTTGGTCAGCGGCGCCGGCATCGCTGGCAACAAGATCACCGTGCTCGGCGGCGGCGGCGTAGTGCTGGGCAGCGCCATCGTCGGCGCCAACGGCCTGTTCGTGGTCAGCTTGCTGGCGGCGCAGGTCGACAACCAGGCCTTGACGGTCAACCAGAGCGATGCCGCGGGCAATACCTCCGGGGTGGCCCTGACTGCTCCGGACATCACGCCACCCGCCATCGCCAGCAATTTGGTGATCAATGCCGATGGCAGCGTCATCACCGGGCGCGGCGAGCCTGGCGCGACGGTGACGGTGCGCGGTCCCAGCGGGGTCGTTTCGCAGCCCGCTACGGTCAATCCGGACGGCACCTTCACGGTCACCCTGAGCCCTGCCCAGGATAACGGCCAGGCCCTTTCGATCACCCTTACCGACCCGCGCAACAACGTCTCCGCCGGGGTTGCGCTGATCGCGCCGGACGTCGACGCCAACGCGCCAGTCTCGGCCAGCGACAATCTGGCGGTAGCCACGGTGAACCTGGCCCCGGTCATCACCACCAAGACCTTCACCGACAGCTTCAGTACGCTGTTGTCCGGCTTCTCGAAAACCTTCACCTGGACGGTCGCCGCCGGCACTACTGCCGACCCGACCCTGACCCTCAGCACCAGCAGCGCCCTGGCCTTGCTCGACGGCGCGACCTACACCCTGCAGGTCAAGAATGCTGCTGGCGCCTGGGTCACCCTCGCCACCGGCAACAGCCAGGGGCTGCTCGACCTGATCCTGCTGCCGCTGGGCCAGGGTGTGCGGGTCAATATCGGTGAACTGCTGGCGGGTGACTACCGGCTAACGGTCAACAGTACCGGTATCGGTCTGCTGACCACAGTCACCACCAGCCTTGACGTGCAGTCCACCAGCCTGACCCAGTTCACCGGCACCGGCACGCCGACCACCGGCAACGTCCTCAGCGACCCTGGCACCGATGGCAGCGTCGACCAGACCGGCCCGGACAACGGCGCGGTGGTGCAGGTACTGAAAAACGGCAGCTACGTCTCCGCCGGCGCCGCCACCGAAGTGCAGGGTCTGTACGGCACCTTGCTGATCCGCGCCGATGGCAGCTACAGCTATACCCCCAACGGCAGCCCGTCGAGTGTGGGCAAGGTCGATGTGTTCAGCTATCAGTTGCTGCATGCCAACGGCCTCAAAGACACCGCCAATCTCTACGTGCGCATCGACAGCCCACAAGCCACCGAGATCTGGAACGACAACAACTACAGCGCGCCGGCCGCCGTGGTCGACGCGGTCAACGACCTCGACAGCACCGGTATCAGTCTGGTCAACCGTGAAACCAGCGGCAGCGCCAACCTGGCTAACCTGAGCTTGCCGCTGATTGGCAACCGCTCGGTGACGTCGGCAACCAATACGGTTGCGGTCGATACCACTGCCGACCTGCAGGTAGTGCTCAACTCGAGCAATCTGCTCGGGCTGCTCAGCGGCACCAAGATCGAGCTGCTCAAGCTCAACCCGGCAACAGGTCTGTATGTAGTTGAGCAAACCGTTACCGGCGGCTCACTGGTCAGCCTGCTCGGCGGCGGCGCAGCGTACACCTTCCAGGACAAGGGGCCAGGTTCGTATCAGATTCGCGTCAGCGCCGGCGGCATTGGCCTGGCCGCTTCGATTGCCACCACTATCAACACCACCACGACCTACACCAAGGAATTCGTAGTCAGTGGCTACACCCCGGTCAGCGGCAACCTGCTCAACGACACCACCGGTACCGGCAGCGATACCCTCGGCTCCAGCCTGACCGTGCTCAGCGTGCTGGTGGCGGCCAACACCTATGCCATCCCCGGCTACAACGGCATCAGTGTTACCGGCACCTACGGCACGCTGCTGGTGCAGGCAGATGGCAGCTACAGCTATACCCTCAAGCCTGGCCTGAGCGCAGCCGTGATTGGCCAGCAGGACACCTTCACCTACGAATTGACCCACCCCAACGGCACCACCGACACCGCCACCCTGACCATTGGCCTGAACAACGCAGCAGCCTTCACCGCTACCTCGGCGCTGCTGGCCGGCGGCGACGATGACGCTGGCGCGCTGTTCAGTGTGGCTGCCAGCACTGCGGTCGAAGGGCTGCACGGCGGCGATGGCAACGACCACCTCGACGGTAGTCATGGTGGAGCAATCAGCCTGACCGGCGGCGCTGGTGACGACACCCTGGTGATCGTCGATCAGCAGTTCACCAACGTCGACGGCGGCAGCGGTACCGACACCCTGTTGTGGGCCGGCGGCGATGCCAGTATCGACCTCGGCAACCTGGTTGGGCGCCTGCACGACATCGAGGTGATCGACCTCAACGACAGCAGTTCGGTGACCTTGAGTCTGAGCCTGGCCGACGTGGTAGCGGTGACCGAAAGCGCCAACGACACCCTGCTGATCAAGGGTGACAGCAACGATACCGTGCAGCTCAGCGACAACTGGACCCTGACCGGCCAGCAGAATGCCGACGGTATCGACTATACCCAATACACCGCCCAGGAGGATCCAAGCCACCACTTGTGGGTACAGAACGGCATCCACGTTGTTTGAAGCTGATGAACCCCGCCGGGCAACCGGCGGCAAGGACGACCAGCAGTAAGGGAAACCTGTGAAGCGAGGCTGTCAGCTGTCACCGCTGTTACTGGGAGCCCTCGGGCTCCTCGCGTGCAACCTTTACCCGGTCGCCATGGCGGCCGATGACATAGACCCGCAACTGCGCCAGATCGGCCCGTCGTTGTTGCGCGATGCGCCGGATGCCGTGCCGGCGCGCGCGCCGGTCGGCCAGTCGGCAATAGCTGGCGACCGCCTCGGCATCGACGAGGCGGTGCTGATAGCCGCGCAGTGGCACCCCAGCATCGCCGAGGCGGTGGGCAACCTGTACAAGCAGGGCGAAGGCATCAACGTCGCCCGCGCCGGTTATTACCCGCAGATTTCCGGCGGCCTGCGCGGCGGCTACGACACCGGCAACGGCGCCGACCGCAGCAGCCAGGCACTGAATCTGTCGCTCAAGCAGATGCTGTATGACTTCGGCAAGGTCGACAACGCCGTCAGCGCCGCCCGCGCCGCAGCCGCCCGGGCCCAGGCCAACATCCTGCTGGTGCTCGATGACCTTGCCCGCGACACCGCCTATGCCTGGATCGAAACCCGCCGCTACGAGCAACTGACGCTGATTGCCCGCGAGCAGATCCGCGGCGTCGGCGACATCGTCGAGCTCGCCCGGCAACGCAGCGACATGGGCGCCAGCGCCCGTTCCGACACGGTGCAGGCCGAGTCACGGGTCGAAAGCGCGCGGGCCACCTTCGCTGAATATCAAGCGCAGCACCAACGCTGGCGCTCGACCCTGGCGGCGCTGCTCGGGCGCATCTCGCCACCGGCGCTGGCCGAGGAGTCACCGCGCCAACTCGAGGGTGCCTGCAGCCGCACCCAAGGCGGCGACGAGCGTTTGCCAGCGGTGCTGATGGCCCTGGCCTTGCGTGCGCAGTCTCAGGCCGAGTTGGCCCAGGCCAAGGCCGAAGCCTACCCGACCCTGTCGTTGCAGCCGCAGGTCAATCACTACCTGGACAACGAATACGACCGCGACAACTCGCGCCTCGACCGCACCCAGGCCGGGATCTACCTCAACCTCGAAGTGCCCATTTATCAAGGCGGAGCCGTCAGTGCCCGCAGCCGCGCCGCGGGATATGCGCTGACCTCGGCCGACGCTGCCGAAGACGCCGCCCGCCTGCAGGCCCGCCGCGGCCTGGCTGAGGCGCAGGCGCAGACCGCCGGCCTGGCGCGGCGGCTGCGCTCGCTGGAAGCGCGTCAAGTCAGCATTCAGGAGGCGCGCATGCTCTATGGCCGGCAGTACCTGGACCTCGGCACGCGACCGCTGCTCGACCTGCTCAACGCCGAGCAGGAGATCTACCAGTCACGCTTCGAACTGGCCGGCACCCGCTCGGACCTACTCCGGCTGGATATCGACTGCCTCTACAACAGCAGTGCGCTGCGCTCGGCCTTTGCCCTTGAAGGCCGCAGCCTGCAAGGCGTGGAGATTCAACCATGACCGACACCGTCAACCTTGATCTGCAGCAGACGCAACAGGCCGCGCCCGCGCCGGACGCACCGCCCCGGGCTGACCTCGGACCGTGGCTGGAGGTGATGCTGCAGGTCGCCCACCATTACCGCCTGGACGTCTCGCCGCAGCGCATCCGCTTGGCCGCCATCGAGGATGCGCGGCCGCTGGACGAGATCCTGCGGCACATGGCGCGGCAGGCCGGGCTGACCCTTCGCTTCGTGCGCTTCGATGCCAAAGGCCTGCGCCAGTGGCGCACGCCGATGGTGCTGGAACTCGACGACGGCCAGTTGGCCACGGTCGAGGCGGTTACCGAAGAAAACGACCTGGCGGTAGTGTTCGCCGGTGATCAGGGGCTGACCTCACGGCTGCCCCGTGAGGCGCTGACCGGCCGCATCGTGCGAGTGGCCCTGCTGCGCCCGGCGCGGCCGTTGCGCGATGTGCGCACCGACGACTACACCGCGCCGTATGACCGCCACTGGTTCGCCCGCATCGTCCTGCGCGACCTGCGCCCGTATGGCCAGGTCATGCTCGCCTCACTGGTGGCCAACGTGCTGGCATTGGCCGGGGTGCTGTTCTCGATGCAGGTATACGACAGGGTGATCCCGGCCGAGTCGCTGCCGACCCTGTACGTGTTGTTCGGCGGCGTAGTGCTGGCGCTGGTGTTCGACTTCAGCATGCGCCTGCTGCGCCTGAAGGTCACCGACCTGCTCGGCAAGCGCGCCGACCTGCGCATCTCCGACCTGGTCTTCGGCCATGCCCTGCGCCTGCGCAACTCGGTGCGGCCAAAATCTACCGGCTCGTTCATCTCACAGTTGCGCGAACTGGAACAGATCCGCGACCTGATCACCTCGAGCACTGCCACGGCGCTGGCCGATTTGCCGTTCTTCCTGTTATTCTTGCTGGTGTTCTGGCTGATCGGCGGCGTGCTGGTGGTGATCCCGTTGGCAGCGCTGGTGGCCATGCTCCTGCCCGGCCTGCTCGCGCAACGGCGGCTGGCACGCCTGGCGAATGCGTCGATGCGTGAGTCGGCGCTGCGCAACGCCATGCTGGTCGAGAGCATCCAGGGCATGGACGAGATCAAGGCGCTGCAGGCCGAGGCCCGCTTCGAGCGCCAATGGAACCAATACAACGCCGCCTGCGCCCACAGCAACCTGCGCCTGCGCACGCTGACCAATGGCCTGGTGACCTGGACCCAGAACGTCCAGGGCGCGGTGTTTGCCGTGGTCATCGTGGTCGGCGCGCCGATGGTGATTGCGGGTGATCTGACCACCGGCAGCCTGGTCGCGGCATCCATGCTGTCGTCGCGGATGATGGCGCCCATGGCCCAACTGACCCACGTGCTGACCCGCTGGCAACAGGCCAAGGTCGCCCTGCAAGGGCTGGACAAATTGATGCAGTCACCAGTCGATCACCCCGAAGGCGAAGCACGCGTGCACCTGCCGGCAATTCGTGGCGAATATCAGCTGCGCCAGGCCACTTTCCGCTACAGCCCTGAAGCACCGCCGGCCCTGAGCATCAACCAACTGAACATTCAGCCTGGCGAACGCATCGCGATTCTGGGCCGCAATGGCGCTGGCAAGTCGACCCTGCTGCAGGCCCTGGGCGGGGCGATGGATCTGGTCGAGGGCGAGGTCACGCTCGATGGCATCGCCATGGCCCACCTCGACCCGGCCGACCTGCGCCGCGACGTCGGCCTGCTGGCGCAGTACTCGCGGCTGTTCCACGGCACCCTGCGGGAAAACCTCACCCTCGGCGCCGGCCAGGCCAGCGACCAGGAACTGCTCGCCGCCCTGGCTGCCAGTGGCGCGCTGGAATTCGTCCGGCAATTGCCCAAGGGCATGGACCACCTGGTGCTCGAAGGCGGCGCAGGCTTGTCCGGTGGGCAACGCCAGGCACTGGTCCTGGCGCGGCTGCTGGTGCGCCAGCCACAGGTGCTGCTGCTCGATGAGCCGACCGCATCGCTGGATGACATCAGCGAACGGCGCCTGCTGGATAACCTCGAGCGTTTCTGCCAGGGCCGCACGCTGATCATCGCCACCCACCGCATGAGCGTCCTGCAACGGGTAGATCGGGTGCTGGTGCTCGATGGCGGGCGGATTATCATCGACGACAAACGTGACGCTGCCCTGTCACGTTTGAGCCAGGGCGGTCAGCCAAGCCAGGGAGGCAAAGCATGAGCAGCCACGAACTTCCGGCATCATACCTGGATGGAGAAGACGACCACGCCGTGCTGCGCGCCGGGCGCATCATTATGGTCTGCGCCTTGATGCTGGCGGCGTTTCTGGCCTGGGCGGCGTGGTTCGAGGTGGTCGAGGTGTCGACCGGCACCGGCAAGGTCATCCCCAGCTCACGCGAGCAGGTGATCCAGTCGTTCGAAGGCGGCATCGTTGCGCAGATGAACGTCGCCGAAGGCGATCTGGTCGAGCGCGACCAGGTGCTGGCCCAGCTCGATCCCACCAAGACCTCATCCAGCGTCGGCGAGAGCGAGGCCAAGTACTGGGCAGCGCTGGCCAGCGTCGCCCGGTTGCGCGCTGAGGTCACCGGCAAGCCGCTGAACTTCCCGCCCAGCCTGAGCAAGTCGCCGGAGCTGATCGAGACCGAAACCGCGCTGTACCAGACCCGCCGCCGCGGCCTCGAGCAGACCCTGGCCGGCATCGAGGACTCGCTGCGGCTGGTGCGCAGCGAACTGAAAATCACCGAAAACCTGGCCAAGATGGGCGCCTCCAGCCGGGTCGAAGTGATCCGCCTCAACCGCCAGCGCTCGGAGCTCGAACTCAAGGCCAACGAAGCGCGCTCGGACTATCTGGTGCGCGCCCGCGAAGACCTGGCCAGGGCCAGCGCCGAAGCCGACAGCCTCGAGCAGGTGATCCGCGGCCGCAACGACTCGCTGTCTCGCCTGACCCTGCGCTCGCCGGTACGCGGCATCGTCAAGGATATCGAAGTGAATACCCTTGGCGGGGTGGTCCAGCCAGGCGGCCAGGTGATGAAAATCGTACCGATGGACGAGCGCCTGCTAATCGAAACACGCATTGCCCCGCGCGATATCGCCTTCATCCACCCCGATCAGGCGGCCAAGGTCAAGATCAGCGCCTACGACTACTCAATCTATGGCGGCCTCGAAGGCAAGGTGGTGGGTATCTCGCCAGATACCCTGCAGGACGAATTCAAACCCGAGATCTATTACTACCGGGTGTTCATCCGCACCGAACAGGACAGCCTGCAGAACAAGGCCGGCAAACATTTCGCCATTGTCCCGGGCATGATCGCCACGGTGGATATCCGCAGCGGCGAAAAAACCATCCTCGATTACCTGATCAAGCCACTCAATCGAGCCAAGGAGGCCCTGCGCGAACGTTGAAGGGCTAAAGCCTGGGCCGGGCAGGCCGATAACCCGGCATCCTCCCTATTCTGACTTAGCCGAAGGTTGCCCATGGCCACCCAAAATGCCCGCGCGGACTCGTTGTCGCTGCTGCTGTTCACCCTGCGCAGCGGCAAGCTGATGGCGATCAACCTGCTCAAGGTCAGCGAAATCATCACCTGTCCACAGCTGACCAAGCTGCCCGAGTCGCACCCGCACGTCAAAGGCGTGGCCACTCTGCGCGGCAACTCGCTGTCGGTGATCGACCTGTCGCTGGCCATCGGCGAACGGCCGCTGGCCGACCCCGATGGCGGCTGCCTGATCGTCACCGAGATCAGCCGCTCGCGCCAAGGCCTGCATGTACAGGCCGTAAGCCGCATCGTGCACTGCCTGAGCACCGACATCAAACCGCCGCCATTCGGCTCGGGCAACCGCTCGTTCATCACCGGCGTGACCCGGGTCGACAACACCCTGGTGCAGGTACTGGATATCGAAAAGGTCATCCACGCCATCGCCCCGGCGCCAGCCGAGCCACTGCCGGGCGAACTCGGCGAGGAAGACGCCAGCCTGCTCGCGGCCGCCAACATCCTGGTGGTCGATGACAGCCAGGTTGCCCTGCAGCAGTCGGTGCACACCCTGCGCGGCCTCGGTATCGAGTGCCACACCGCGCGCAGTGCCAAGGATGCGATCAACGTCCTGCTCGAGCTGCAAGGCACCGAACGCGAGATCAACATCATCGTCTCGGATATCGAGATGTCCGAGATGGACGGCTATGCCTTCACCCGTACCCTGCGCGAGACGCCCGACTTCCAGCACCTGTACATCCTCCTGCACACCTCGCTGGACAGCGCCATGAGCAGCGAGAAGGCGAAAAACGCTGGCGCCAATGCGATTCTCACCAAGTTCTCCTCGCCCGACCTCACCGAGTGCCTGGTGACCGCAGCGCGCACGGTGGTGTTCGCCGAACGGTAACACCTGGTTGCCATTTGCCCGGCGCACAGCGCCAGCTGCATGCCCAGCGGGTGACGAGTCAGGCATAATCGGCGCTCCCTGGGCAATTGTTACCGGTACCCTGTATGAAGTGTTTGCGCTACCTCCTCGCTGTCTGCGCCCTGAGCAGCGGTGTCGCCCAGGCTTCCAGCAGTGAAGCCTGGAACGAATATCGCCAGCAGATGCTCAAGGACTGCCTGGCCGCCAGCCAACTGAAAGACGCCCACGCCCGCGGCAAACCCACCGAGTTCGATGATCGGGTCGGCTACAGCGCCCTGCTGATCGAAGGCATCTACCCGCAAAAGCACATGAAAAAGCGCACCGGCACCGAGCTGTGCCTGTATGACCGTGCGCACAAGCAGGCCTACGTCAGCGAGTGGAACCCCAGCGCCAAGTGAATCCACCCATTCGTTTTGCCTGCACCGGCTGTGGCAAATGCTGCACTGGCCACCATGTGCCACTGACCCTCGCCGAGGCCCGCCAATGGGCGGCCACAGAGGGGCAGGTAGTGGTGTTGATCGAAGGCTTCGTCAGCGATGGCCCAGGCATGCCGGTGGACCAGCGCGAACATGTGCTGGGGCGTTCATATCCGGTCAGTTGCGGCGCGGCCGAGCTGCGCGTGTCGGTGACATTTGCCGCGTTCAACCCTGGCCGCTGCCGCAACCTCGATGAACACGACCTGTGCCGGATCTATGAAACACGGCCGCTGGTGTGCCGGATCTATCCCGCCGAGATCAATCCGCATCTGCCGCTGCGGCCGGAGAACAAGGACTGCCCGCCCGAGGCATGGCAACAAGGCCCTGAGTTGATCCATGGGCAGATGCTGGCCGATCCGCAGCTGGTCGCACTGATCGCCGCGTCACGCCAGGCCGACCGCGACGACATCGCCACCAAGGTGGCCATCTGCGAAGCGCTGGGGATGAACACCAGTGCCCTGAAAGGCAACGGCTTCACTGCGTACCTGCCGGACATGGGCGCATTCAGCACAGCGCTGGAGCAGGTCGCCAGCGCTGAGCGTGCCGCCTGGAGCGTGCATGTGGTCGACCCGGCGCTGAGCGCCGAGCTGCTCGAACATGGCCTGCGCACGACCGCCGAGACGCCGCAGTACTACGCCTTCATCGGTTTCTGAACGACACTGCAGTGCGGCGCAGGCATTGAGCGCGCCGCTTTGCAGGGCAAACTGTCAGCGCTGACAGCTGGCTGTCACCCTGGCGACCCGGTTGCCGGGCTATAAGCTGTGAGTAGACCAAAGCGTTTCTCCCTTCCCTTCGGCTACGGTGCCCGACCCGATGCGACGTCCGTCCCGCTCTGTGATTGTGCTGTGTGTTGCGCTGATCGTCCTGCTCGCGCTTGCCTGGTGGTTCAGCCAGCGCCAGGCAGCACCGCAGAATCACGCGCCCAGCGCAGTGCCGGTGCGGGTGATCAAGGTGGCGCAGCAGGACGTGCCGCGCTTCGCCACGGCGATCGGCAGCGTGCTGTCGCTGCACAACGTGCAGATCCGCCCGCAGGTCGACGGCATTCTCACCCAGGTGCTGGTCAAGGAAGGTCAGTGGGTCAAGCAGGGCGATCTGCTCGCGGTCATTGACGATCGGGCCATCCGCGCCAGCATCGATCAGGCCCGCGCCTTGCTCGAGCAGAGCCAGGCGCAGTTGCAGGTGGCTGCGGTCGATCTCAAACGCTATCGCTTGCTCAGCAGCGATGACGGCGTATCGAAGCAGACCTTTGACCAGCAACAAGCGCTGGTCAAGCAGCTGCAGGCAACCGCCAAAGGCAATCAGGCGGCCATCGTCAACGCGCAGGTGCAGCTGTCGTACACGCAGATCCGCTCGCCGGTGACCGGGCGGGTCGGTATCCGCAATGTCGACCCCGGCAATCTGGTGCGCAGCAGCGATACCCAGAGCCTGTTCAGCGTGACCCAGATCGATCCGATTGCAGTCGAGTTTGCCCTGCCGCAACAACTGCTGCCCACCCTGCAGCAGTTGCTCAAGGCACCCGAGCCGGCACTGGTGCAAGCGTTCATGGATGCCGACCATCAGCGCACGCTGCTCGGTGAAGGCGGCCTGGCCTTGATCGACAACCAGATTTCAGCCAACACCGGCACCCTGCGCATCAAGGCCGAGTTCGATAACAAGGACGGCCTGCTCTGGCCCGGCCAACTGGTCACGGTCAAACTGCGCACAGGGCTTGATCGCGGCGCGCTGGTGGTGCCACCGCCGGTGGTGCAACGCGGCATCGATGGCCACTACGTCTACCGCCTGGACGGCGACAAGGTCACCAGCGTGCCGGTCAAGGTGCTGTTTCAAGACAGCGACCTGACCATCATCAGCGGGGTAGCCGCCGGCGACCAGTTGGTAGTCGATGGCCAGTCGCGGCTCAAACCTGGCGCGCGCGTCGAAGTGCTCGGCGATCTACCCGCCAGTACTGAGCTGGCCGAGCGCAGGCTACAGCCATGAACAGCCGTAACGGCCTCTCGGCCTGGTGCATCGATCACCCGGTGGCAACCCTGCTGCTGACCTTCGCGCTGATCCTGCTCGGCGCCATTGCCTTCCCCAGATTGCCAGTGGCGCCACTGCCGGAGGCGGATTTTCCGACCATTCAGGTCACCACCCAACTGCCCGGGGCCAGCCCTGAAACCATGGCTTCATCGGTAGCCACGCCTCTGGAGGTGCAGTTCAGCGCCATCCCCGGCCTGGCCCAGATGACCAGCAGCAGCGCACTGGGTTCGACCAACCTGATCCTGCAGTTCAGCCTCGACAAGAACATCGACACCGCCGCCCAGGAAGTCCAGGCGGCGATCAACACGGCCACCTCGAAACTGCCGCAGGACCTGCCCAACCCGCCGACCTGGCGCAAGGTCAACCCGGCCGACAGCCCGGTGCTGGTGCTTACCGTCAGCTCGGCGCAAATGCCCGGCAACGAACTGAGCGACTACGTCGAGACCTTGCTCGCGCGCCAGCTGAGCCAGATCGACGGGGTCGGCCTGATCAATATTTCCGGCCAGCTGCGCCCGGCCATCCGGGTCCAGGCGCAGCCCGAGAAACTCGCCGTCATCGGCCTGACCCTGGCCGACATCCGCCTGGCCATCCAGCAGACCAGCCTCAACCTGGCCAAGGGCGCGCTGTACGGTGAGCACAGCGTGTCGACCATCAGCGCCAACGATCAGCTGTTTCATCCCGAGGATTACGCCCGGCTGATCGTGTCCTATCGCGCTGGCGCACCGGTCTACCTGAGCGATGTCGCCAAGGTCATCGAGGGCGCCGAGAACGCTTACGTCAAATCCTGGGCCGGCGATCAGTTGGGGTTGAACCTGGTGGTGTTCCGCCAGCCGGGGGCGAATATCGTCGACACCGTCGACCGCGTGCTGGCGGCGCTGCCGCGCTTGCAGGAAATGCTGCCGGCCTCGGTCGAAGTGTCGGTACTGCAGGACCGCACCCAGACCATCCGCGCCTCGTTGCACGAGGTCGAGCTGACCTTGCTGATTGCGGTGGTGCTGGTGATCGGAGTGATGGCGTTGTTCTTGCGCCAGTGGTCGGCGACCCTGGTGGTGTCCAGCGTGCTCGGCGTATCGCTGATTGCCAGCTGCGCACTGATGTACGTGATGGGCTTCAGCCTGAACAACCTGACCCTGGTCGCGATCGTGATTTCGGTCGGCTTTGTGGTCGACGACGCCATCGTCGTGGTCGAGAACATCCACCGTCACCTTGAAGCCGGTGATGACAGCCGTACAGCGGCGATCAAAGGCGCTGGCGAGATCGGCTTCACGGTGATTTCGATCAGCTTCTCGTTGATTGCCGCGTTTATCCCGCTGCTGTTCATGGGCGGTGTGGTCGGCCGGCTGTTCAAGGAATTTGCCCTGACCGCCACCGCGACCATCCTGATTTCGGTGCTGGTCTCGCTGACCCTGGCACCCACGCTCAGCGCCCTGTTCATGCGCAGGCCGAGTGCCGAGCAGCAGGGCGGTTTCGGTGAGCGCTTGCTGCGCTGGTACGAAAAGAGCCTGAATCGCGCCCTCGCCCACCAGCGGCTTACCCTCGGCGTGTTCGGCCTGACCCTGGCGCTGGCGGTAGTCGGTTACGTGGCCATCCCTAAGGGCTTCTTCCCGCTGCAAGACACCGGTTTCATCCTTGGCACCAGCGAAGCGGCGGCAGATGTGTCGTACCCGGCGATGGTCGCCAAGCACGAGGCGTTGGCGAAGATCATCGAGGCTGACCCGGCCGTGCGCGCGTTCTCCCACGCAGTGGGCGTGACCGGCAACAACCAGACGATCGCCAACGGCCGTTTCTGGATTGCCCTGAAACCCCGAGGCGAGCGCGACGTCACCGCCAGCGAACTGATCGACCGGCTGCGCCCGCAACTGGCCAAGGTGCCTGGGGTGGTGCTGTACATGCGCGCCGGCCAGGACATCAACCTCAGCTCCGGGCCGTCGCGCACGCAGTATCAATACGTGCTCAAGAGCAACGACGGCGTTGCCCTGAACCTCTGGACCCAACGCCTGACCGAGCGCCTGCGCGAGGTGCCGGCCCTGCGTGACCTGTCCAATGACCTGCAGCTGGGCGCCAGCGTCACCCGCATCGACATCGACCGTCAGGCGGCGGCACGCTTCGGCCTGACCACCACCGATATCGACCAGGCACTGTACGACGCCTTCGGCCAGCGGCAGATCAGCGAATTCCAGACCGAGACCAACCAGTACAAGGTGATCCTCGAACTGGACGCGCGCCAGCGTGGCAAGGCCGAAAGCCTCAACTACTTCTATCTGCGCTCGCCGCTGACCGGCGAAATGGTGCCACTGGCAGCGGTGGCGCATGTCGCTGCGCCGAGTACAGGGCCGCTGTCGATCGCCCATGACGGTCTGTTCCCGGCCGCCAACCTGTCATTCAACCTGGCGCCGGGAGTGGCCCTTGGCGATGCCGTGCGCATCCTCGAGCAGACCCAGCGCGAGCTGGGCATGCCCGATTCGATCAGCGGCAACTTCCAGGGCGCGGCGCAGGCCTTTCAGAGTTCGTTGTCGAGCCAGCCGTGGCTGATCCTCGCTGCGCTGGTGGCGGTGTACATCATCCTCGGCGTGCTCTACGAGAGCTTCGTCCACCCGTTGACGATCATTTCGACCCTGCCCTCAGCCGGCCTCGGTGCGCTGATTCTGCTCTGGGCGATGGGGCAGGACTTCAGCATCATGGGCCTGATCGGCGTGGTGCTGCTGATTGGCATCGTCAAGAAGAACGGTATCCTGCTGATCGACTTTGCCCTGGAGGCTCAGCGCAAACATGGCATGAGCCCGGAGCAGGCCATTCACCAGGCGTGCCTGACGCGCTTTCGGCCGATCATCATGACCACCCTGGCCGCGCTGCTGGGCGCGGTGCCATTGATGTTCGGCTTTGGCACCGGCGCCGAACTGCGCCAGCCGCTGGGCATCGCCGTGGTCGGCGGTTTGCTGGTCAGCCAGGCGCTGACCCTGTTTACCACGCCGGTGATCTACCTGGCGCTGGAGCGCCTGTTCCATCGCCGCCACCGCACCGACGCCGCCGCGCCACGTATCAGCTGAGAGCAGACCATGCGAGTACTGATCGTCGAAGACGAAGAAAAAACCGCCGACTACCTGCATCGTGGCCTGAGCGAACAAGGCTTCACTGTTGACGTCGCCCGCGATGGCACCGACGGCCTGCACCTGGCCTTGCACAGCGACTATGACGTGATCGTGCTCGACGTCATGCTCCCCGGCCTGGATGGCTACGGCGTGCTGCGTGGCCTGCGCGCACGCAAGCAGACGCCGGTGATCATGCTGACTGCCCGCGAGCGTGTCGAAGACCGTATCCATGGCCTGCGCGAGGGCGCTGACGACTACCTTGGCAAACCGTTTTCGTTTCTCGAACTGGTCGCCCGCCTGCAGGCGCTGACCCGTCGCAGCAGCAATCATGAGCCGCTGCAGGTGCAGGTCGCAGACCTTTCCATCGACCTGATCAGCCGCAAGGCCAGCCGCGCTGGCCAGCGTCTGGAGTTGACCGCCAAGGAGTTTTCGCTGCTCAGCGTACTGGCCCGACGCCAGGGCGAAATCCTCTCCAAGACCGCCATTGCCGAGCTGGTGTGGGACATCAACTTCGACAGCGACGCGAATGTCGTCGAGGTGGCGATCAAGCGCCTGCGGGCCAAACTCGACGGGCCGTTCGCCAACAAGCTGCTGCATACCATCAGAGGCATGGGTTATGTCCTGGAAAACCGTGCCGGTTAATTCCATCGCGCTGCGCTTGGCCGGGTTGTTCATGCTGGTGGCGCTGGCGGTGTTCCTGCTGATCGGCGCTGCGCTGTATCGCCAGGTCGACCGCAGCCTCGACCTGCTGCCCGCGGCCGAGCTGGACGCCCGCTACAGCGTGCTCGAGTCGACCTTGAAGCGCTTCGGCACCCACGAGCATTGGCTCAAGGTCAGCAACAAGCTCAACCTGCTCAGTGAAGAAGATCGGCGCATCCGCTTCTGGGCGGTCAGTAGCGATCCGCAGTTCGAGTACGGCAAACCCAGCGAACAGATCCGCGCCTTCGCCGAAGGCGCCGAGGGCATGCGCGACCTGCGCCTGAACGGCAGCCCCTACCCGTACAAGATGTTGGTCAGTGAGCTGCCGCCCTTGGCACAGCGGCCGGCGCTGCGCTTCATGATCGGCATCAACACCGAAACCTTCTGGCAGGCGCAGCACAGCTTGCTGGTGGCCATCGTCAGCCTGGCCGCGCTGGGCGTGCTGCTGGCCGCCCTGCTGGGCTACTGGGTGGCACGCATCGGTTTACGGCCGCTGTCAGCGCTGTCCAGTAAAGCCCAGGCGCTGGCCGTGCCGCGCCTGGACGGGCGGCTGCCGACCGAGCAACTGGCCCCTGAGCTGGCGCAGTTTGCCGGCGCCTTCAACGCCACCCTGGAGCGGGTCACCCTCGCCTACTCGCGACTCGAGGCGTTCAACGCCGATGTCGCCCACGAACTGCGCTCGCCGCTGACCAACCTGATCGGCCAGACCCAGGTGGCACTGACCCGCGGACGCAGCGCCGAGCACTACCTTGACGTACTGCAATCGAACCTTGAAGAGCTGGAACGGCTGCGCAGCATCATCAACGACATGCTGTTCCTGGCCAGCGCCGATCAGGGCAGCAAGGCCACCGCGCTGACCCAGGCGTCGCTGGCCGCTGAAGTAGCCACCACCCTCGACTACCTGGATTACATCCTCGAAGACGCCCAGGTGCAGGTCAGGGTCAGCGGCGATGCCATCGCGCCGATCGAAACCGCGCAGTTGCGCCGAGCGTTGATCAACCTGTTGCACAACGCCGTGCAGCACACCCAGGCCCATCAGGTGATCACCGTGCGCATCGATGCGCAGCCTGAGCAGGTCAGCATTGCTGTAAGCAACCCCGGCCCGGCCATCGCCGACGAGCACCTGCAACTGTTGTTCGAGCGTTTCTACCGGGTCGATGCCGCGCGCAGCAACAACGGCGCTGGCAATCATGGCCTGGGCCTGGCGATCGTCAAGGCAATCGCGCTGATGCACGGCGGTGAAGTATTTGTGCGCAGCAACCACGGCAGCAACACCTTCGGCATACGCCTGCCGAGCGCTCAAGCCGGCGGGTTTGCCGCTGATAGCTAATGGTTTCGCCAGTTATAATTACTTTTTCCGCAACAGTGCATCTCCAAGCGGATGCTGTTTCTGCGGGCTGAACAGGACTAATTTGGCGCCTGTCCTCACTCACACTTGCAGCGCAAGAAGGTTGTTTCAAATGTCCAACAGTATGGGTATCGCGAGCCTGTTCGTTGTCTCTTCCCTGTTGTTGTCACCGCTGGCCATGGCGGAAGAATCGCCGGCCTTCGTCGCCCGTAACGCAGCCCTTGCCGCGGCCCATCAAGAAGCCCGCGAAGGCTATGCCGCGCAATCGGCTGAGGCCAGCAAAGATGCGCAGCAGACAGCTGCCAAGACTGACCAGGATGCTGCCAGCGACAGCTGATCGAGCTGCCTGCAACTGCCCCTCTTCCCAAGGCCTGCACATGGGCGCCCTGCGCGCCGATATGTTAGCCTCTTCAAGCCGCTGCTGATCAGCGGCTTTTTTTATGTCCAAAATTTGCACCACGCAGATACCTCGACTCACGGCAGTCACTGCGTTTTTCGACAATAAAAATTGCCCCACCGTCAGACCAAAGGAGCTCTAACCGGTGTCTTCCGCTTTCCGTTTCACCCCGCTGTTCATTGCATTCGCCGCAACGATGCCAACCGTTGCCCACGCCGACGAAGCCGCTGAAGGTTTTGTTGCAGGTTCCTCGTTCAACCTGCATCTGCGCAACGCCTATTTCAACCGCAACAACCTCAATAGCGGCGTGCGTGACAACCGTGAATGGGGCCAGGGTTTCGTCGCCCGCTTCGAGTCCGGCTACACCCCGGGCACGGTCGGCTTCGGCGTGGATGCGCACGCCATGCTCGGGCTCAAGCTCGATGGCGGTGGCGGCTATGCCGGCACCAGCATCCTGCCTGAACACACCAAGGCCAACGGCGAGCTGGGCGCTGCGCCGCACGCCTTCTCCACTGCCGGTGCCGCGCTCAAGCTCAAGGCGTTCGACACCGAGCTCAAGGCCGGTGACTTGTTCCTCAGCAACCCGGTCATCGCCGGCGGCGAAACGCGCATGCTGCCGCAGACCTTTCGCGGCGTCAGCCTGAGCAACAACAGCATCGCCGGCTTACTCCTCGAAGGCGGCCAGGTCAGCTTCACCAAGCCGTACAATCAGAGCGGCCACCGCCGCATCGACACTTACTACGGCGCCTTGCAGGACAACCGCGACAGTCAGCACCTGAGCTGGGCTGGCGCCTCCTGGAGCGGCAGCGAAGCGATTACCAGCAACCTCTATGCAGCCGAGCTGAAGGACATCTGGAACCAGTACTACTTCGACTTTGACTACACCTATGCAGTCAACGACCTGGTCAGCCTCAACCCGGGTTTGCACTTCTATCACACCCAGGACACCGGCCAGGCGCTGCTGGGCGACATCGACAACAACACGTTCAGCCTGCACTTCACGGTCAACGCCGGTCATCACAGCGTTACCGCCGCCTATCAGCGGGTCAACGGCAACACGCCGTTCGACTACATCAATCTGGGTGACAGCGTGTTCCTCGACAACTCGCGGATGTACTCGGACTTCAACGCACCGAACGAGCGCTCGTGGAAGCTGGCCTACGGTTATGATTTTGCCGGCCTCGGCGTCGATGGCCTGAGCACTGAGCTGTCGTACTCACGCGGTGAAGCTGACCTGACCAAGGCAGCGCAAAACAACGCCTACTACGACTACTACAATGCCGACGGCAAGCACGCCACCCATTGGGAACGCGACCTGGACATCAAGTACGTATTCCAGCAGGGCAACTTCAAAGACCTGTTGGTACTGCTGCGTTATGCCAGCCACCGCGCCAACCAGGCCTACGCTGCCGAGCAGGACAACGATGAAATCCGCCTGATCGTGGATTATCCGCTTAACCTGTTCTGATCGCGGCCTGCAAGCACGGGGCACTCAGCAATGCGGCTTTGCCGCTGCCGAGCGCCCCGTATCAGCCCCGCCAGCGCTGCTCGCACTCGTCGGATGGCCAGATAACTTCTTGTCCGACAATCAACGCTTCCCTACACTACCGCCGCCCCGCCCTGGCCCTCCCCTCAAGGACACGAGGGACTTACGCAGTTGCGAGCCTCATGTTGCCCAATCGATCACCGGGGAATGCCCCGCTCAAGTCGCACCCCGAACTGTTGCTCAATCTAGGCAGCTGCCTGGCTGTGCTCGCGATTTTGGCGATAGTGGTGTTCTTGCTCGCCCGCGAACGCGACAGTGTCGAGCAGTCGGCAATCCGCTCGTCGAGCAACATCGTCCAGCTGATCGAGAGCGATGTGCTACGCAACATCGAGCTGTACGACCAGTCCCTGCAAGGGCTGATCTGGGTAGTCGGGCGCAAGGAATTGACTGGCGTGCCGAGCGAGCTGCGCCAGCGGCTGCTGTTCAACGAAGCCTTCGTCGACCGCCGGCGCGGTGACGTGCTGTGGATCGATGCGCAGGGGAACGTGATTGGCGACTCAACCAGCGCTGTCCCGCGCAAGGCTAACTTCGCCGACACAAAGGTATTCAAGGCCCATCAGGCCGACTCCAGCATGGGCATGTTGATCAGCCCACCGTTCAAGGCCAGGCTTGGCGACCTGGACTGGTGCATCAGTTTCAGCCGGCGTATCAACGGGCTGAATGGTGAGTTCGCAGGTATTGCTGCCGGCGCACTGCGCCTGGGTTACGTCAGCGAGCTGTTCCAGCGCCTGGATATCGGTGTCGACAGCAGCATCAGCCTGTTCAACACCGAAGGTCAGTTGCTGGCGCGCCATCCCAGTGCGGCACCAAGTAGGCTGATCGGCAGCAACTTCAGCAGCCGGCCCAACTTCCAGCGCATCCTCAGCCAACGCAGTGGGAGCTTTACTTCCAAGTCCAGTGCTTCCGGGGTCGAGCGCCTGTACACCTTCGCCCAGGTTGCTGGCCAGCCACTCGTTGTGGTGGTAGCGCACTCGAGCGATGAAGTATTCCAGTCATGGCGCCGTACCGCCGCCATGGTGAGCATCGCCACGGGCGTGCTGTGCATCGCCATCCTGTGGCTGACGGTGCTGCTCGGACGCGAGCTGCGCCGTCGTCAGGAGCTCGAACTAGGCCTGGAAAAACTGGCGGCAACCGACAGCTTGACCGGCCTTGCCAACCGCCGGCGGCTGGATCAGGTGCTGCGTCTGGAATGGGCACGGGCACAGCGCAACCGCAGGCCGTTGGCGATCCTGATGGTCGATATCGATCATTTCAAGGCGTTCAATCAACGCCACGGGCATGCCGGTGGTGACCATGCATTGCGGGAAGTCGCGAAAACCATAGAAGGCTGTATTCGCAGGCCTTCAGACATGGCCGCGCGCTATGGCGGCGAGGAATTTCAGATCGTGTTGCCGGAAACCGAACAGGCTGGCGCACTGCTGCTGGCGCAGCGGATCAAGCGGGGGGTGGAGGGCTTGTCGCCATTTGGCGCAGATACCCACTCGGTGACGGTGAGCATCGGCATCGGCCTGTACATCCCCGGTACCCAGCAAGACTTGACCAGTCTGCTGAGCACCGCGGACGAGGCCCTCTACCGGGCCAAGGCCAAAGGCCGTAACCGGGTAGAGGGACCGCTCGATTAAGAGCGGGCGCGTGCTGCGTCGCGCAGAGCTTTCACTTCATCATGATTGCGCTGTACGCCTTGCAGCTGAGTTTCGACCAGGTTGTAGCTGCTATCGGTAGCAGTACGGCCGAGTTTGACCAGCTTCTCGCGGGCCTCTTTGTAAGCCTTGAGGGCGTGGTCTTCACCGCGCTCGACTTCATTGAGGATCGCTTCGTCGTCTTTGCCGGTCACCAGCGACTTCAGATTGACCCAACCGCGGTGCAGATCACCACTGACGCTGGTAGTGGTTTCTGGATCGCCGCCCAGACGACGCACTTCGCTCTGCAGCTCGGCAGCCGAAGTAGCGCAGCCAGCAGCGCGCTTGACGAAGAACGCTTTCAGCTCAGGATTCTTCACGTCCTCGGCAGAGGTCTTGAAGCCTTTCTCGCCATCCTTGCTGTATTCGATCAGGTCGTTGAGGACGTCGATTACATCTTTGTTTGGATTGCTCATTGCTCAAACTCCTTGGCAGTGGGAAGTGGTTATATACAGAGCAGGCTTCGTGCCAATTTATTGATCAACAAAAAGTACTTATAAATCATTAGGTTACGGATTGATGCGTAACCCTTGTAAACGGCGTTCTGCATGATCACGGCTTGGGCCCTCGTGCAGATTGCAGTATCGTCGGCGCTTTATCCGGAGGCAGCTGGCGATGAAACCTGAATACCTGCAACTGCTGGTGACCCGTAGCATGCCATTCGGCAAATACCAGGGCCGGCTGTTGGCCGATCTGCCTGGCGATTACCTTGGCTGGTTTGCGCGCAAGGGCTTTCCGCCAGGTGAGCTAGGGGCGCTGCTGGCTTTGATGCATGAGATTGATCACAACGGGCTGGGTGAACTGTTGGTGCCATTGCGGCACAAGCACAAACGCCAGGCCCCTTCACCCGAAGGGGCCTGGCGCTCAGGTCTCAGGCCTTGACCGGCGCTATCGCCAGCTCGACCTGCTCTTTACGCTTGAGCACGGCATAGATCAGCGCCGTGACCAGGCTGCCGGCGGCAATGGCCAGCAAATACAGTAGCGCATGGTTGATCGCGTTAGGGATCAACAGCACAAACAGGCCACCATGCGGCGCCATCAGCTTGCAGCCAAAGTACATCGACAGCGCCCCGGTCAACGCGCCACCGACGACGCTTGCTGGAATCACCCGCAACGGGTCCTTGGCAGCAAACGGGATCGCCCCTTCGGAGATAAAGCACAGGCCTAATGCCAAGGCTGCCTTGCCTGCCTCGCGCTCACTCTGGGCGAACTTGCTGCGGGCGATCAGGCTGGCGATTCCCAGGCCGATCGGCGGCACCATGCCGGCAGCCATGGTCGCGGCCATCGGTGCAAAGCTCTGGTTCGACAGCAGGCCGACCGAGAACGCATAGGCCGCCTTGTTGATCGGCCCGCCAAGGTCCACACACATCATCCCGCCCAGCAGCAGCCCGAGCAGAATGGCATTGGTGGTGCCCATGTTGTCGAGGAACTGGGTCAGGCCCGCAAGCATCGAGGCGACCGGTTGGCCCACCACATAGATCATCACCAGGCCAGTGAACAGGCTGGCCAGCAGCGGGATGATCAGGATCGGCTTGAGCGCCTCGAGACTGCTCGGCAAGCGCACCCAGCGGCTGATCGCCTTGGCGCTGTAGCCGGCCAGAAAACCGGCAACGATACCGCCGATAAAGCCCGCACCAAGAATAGTCGCCAGCATCCCGCCGATCATCCCCGGCGCAAGGCCAGGGCGGTCGGCAATCGACCAGGCGATGTAACCGGCCAGCAGCGGCACCATCAGTTTGAAGGCTGCCTCAGCGCCGATCTGCATTAACGCCGCCGGCAGGGTGCCGGGCACTTCGTGGGCATTGATGCCGAACACGAAGGACAAGGCGATCAGCAAACCGCCAGCTACCACCATGGGCAGCATAAACGACACACCGGTCAGCAGGTGCTTGTACACGCCGCTTTTTTCGCTGCTGGCCGTGGCCCCTGCGGCGGCATCGGCAGCGCTTTCCTGCTTGGCTTCGAGCAGGGCCTTGTCGAGGATGGCCTTGGCTTGCTTGAGGGCAATGCCGGTGCCGCAACGATATACCCGCTTGCCGGCAAAGCGCGCAGTGGGCACTTCGATGTCGGCCGCCAGCAGCACCACATCGGCCTCGGCAATGGCCTGCGCCGACAGCGGATTGCGCGCACCGACCGACCCCTGAGTTTCCACCGTGAGCTGGTAGCCCAGTTGCTGCGCCGCCTGCTGCAAGGCTTCGGCAGCCATGAAAGTGTGGGCAACGCCGGTTGGACAGGCCGTGACCGCGACTATCTTCGGCGGCCCCAGCGCGGCCGGTGCATCGACCACGGCGCTGGCGCTGTGGACCTGCGCCTGGGCAGCTGCCTCATCGAGAAAACTCTCGCGATCGGCCAACGCCTGAGCCGGTGTGCTCTGGTACAAGCGTTTGCCAACGAAGCGCGACAGATCGACCGCGCCGGTACTGATCACCAGCACCCAGTCGGCGTCGGCGATCTGCGTGGCGCTCAAATTACGCTCGGGGTGCTCGGCATCCTGCACCTCGACGCTGGTGCTCCAGCCGCGGCGCTGCGCTGCAGCCGCCAGCAGACGCGCGCTGAGTACGCTGGAGACCTGGCCGTTGGGGCAGGCGGTGACAATGGCAATGTTCATCGGCAAGCCTCTTGTTGTTCTGTAATGTGTACGCCTGCTTGCAGTTGCTCCAGCTGCGCGCTGTCGCGGATACCAAAGCCGACCTGCGTCACCGCCTGGGCGGCGATTGCGGTGGCGCGGCGCAGCGTCTGTGCTGGCGCCTCGCCCTGCAACAGGCCATGGACCATGCCGGCCACCAGCGAGTCGCCGGCACCGACCGTGCTCGCCACGCGTACCTGCGGCGGTTGTGCGTGCAGCACGGCACCTGCGCGGTACCAGCTGACGCCGTGCTCGCCTTGCGACACCACTACGTGCTCGATGCCGCTTGCCAGTAGTTGGCTGGCAGCCTGCTGCTGTTCGGCCCGGCCGGTGACGCTGTGGCCGAGTACCTCAGCAAGCTCATCGGTGTTCGGCTTGACCAGCCAGGGCGCCGCCTGAAGGCCGGCGCGCAAGGCCTCGCCGCTGCTGTCCAGAGCAATCTTCAAGCCTTGCGCCTTGAGCTGCCCGAGCAGCTCGGCAAACCACTGCGGGTCGATGCCGCGCGGCAGACTGCCGGCGACCACCACCGCGTCATGGCCTGGCGCAATCTGCAGCAGCTTGCGCATCAGCGCGCTGCGTGAAGCGGCATCGACCTCCGGGCCCTGGCCGTTGATATCGGTCACGCAGCCGTTGGCCTCGACCAGCTTGATGTTGCTGCGCGTCTCGCCGGCCACGCGGACAAAGCAGTCGGCAAAGCCGCGCCACTCGATCAGCGCTTCGAACGGCTGCAGGTTGTCGCGGCCAAGAAACCCGCCGACGGTCACGCTGTGGCCAAGGTCGGCCAGCACCTGGGCGACATTCAGGCCCTTGCCGGCGGCGTGGGTGTGCTGCGCCTGGCTGCGGTTGACCTGGCCTGCGCGCAAGCTGTCGAGGCTGACGGTGATATCCAGCGCCGGGTTCAGGGTCAGGGTGAGGATCTTGGCCATCAGTAGTGCTCCACCAACGCGCGCACGGCGGCGGCGCTGTCTTGTTGCAGGGCCTCGAGCGCAAGCGCACGGGCCGTCTGGTAATCACGCTGGCGCACCAGCGCCTTGACTTCGGCGACGCTGCGCGAGGCCACGCTGAGCTCGTCGACCTCAAGCCCAAGCAATATGGCCACCGCTTGCGGGTCGGCGGCCAGCTCGCCACAGACCCCCACCCACTTGCCTTCGGCATGGGCGGCGCGCACGGTCATGTCGATCAGGCGCAGCACTGCCGGGTGCAGGCCATCGGCCTGGGCCGACAGGCTCGGGTGGCCGCGGTCGATGGCCAGGGTGTACTGGGTCAGGTCGTTGGTGCCGATGCTGAAGAAGTCCACCTCGCGCGCCAGCTGTGGCGCCAGCAAGGCCGCGGAAGGCACCTCGACCATGATCCCCAGTTGCAGGTCGGCGACCGGGATCTCCTCGCGCAATTGCTCGACCATGGCCTTGGCTTCGCGCCACTCGTGGATCTGCCCGACCATTGGGAACATGATCCGCAGGGGGCGGCCGTCGGCGGCCTGCAACAATGCGCGCAACTGGTCGCGCATGATCTGCGGGCGCTGCAAGGTCAGGCGCACACCGCGTACGCCAAGGAACGGGTTGTCTTCGCTTGCGATCGGCCAGTACGGCAGCGGTTTGTCGCCGCCGACATCCAGCGTGCGCACTACCAGCGGCCGCCCGTCCAGGCCATCGAGTACGCGCCGGTATTCTGCTTCCTGGGTTGCCACGTCGGGCGCCTGCGGGTGGGCCATGAAGATCAGCTCGGTGCGCAGCAGGCCAACCCCTTCGGCGCCCTGCTCGACCACTTTGTCGATGCCTTGGCTGCCGCCGATGTTGGCAAAAACTTCGATGGCATGGCCGTCGCGGGTGACGGCGGGTTGATGGCGGCTGGCCCAGGCTTGCTGCAGGCGCTGTTCACGCTGGTCGCGTTCGGTCAACGCGCGTTGCAGCTCATCGGCGGCCGGCGCCACGCTGACCCGGCCGCGCTGGCCGTCGAGCAGCAGCGGCGTGCCGGGGGCCAGCAACAGCATCGCCGCGCCTGCGCCGACTACCGCCGGGATGCCCAACGCACGCGCAACGATGGCGCTATGGGCAGTAGCGCCACCTTGGGCGGTGACGATGCCGGCGACCCGCTGCGGATCGAGCCGGGCGACGTCGGACGGGCCGACTTCGGTCATCACCAGCACATACGGCTCTGCAGGCTCAGGGGTATCGATGACGCCGCACAGTTGCGCCAGCACGCGCCGACCAATGTCACGCAGATCGGCGGCGCGCTCCGCGAGCAGTGCGTCGTGCAGGGCTTCCTGCTGGCGCGCGGCGGCCTCGATAACGCTCATCCAGGCGGCGGCAGCGCTTTCGCCCTGGCCCAGGCGTTGCTCGACTTCGTCCATCAGGGCCGGGTCGGCGAGCATTTCCTGATGGGTGATGAAGATCTCGCCGATGGCCTTGTCGCTGCGCTGCACCAGTGCCTGCAACTCTGCATTGACGGTTTCCAGCGCAGCGCGCAATTGCTCTCGCTCCTGGCTGGGCGAGACACCGCGCAGCGGATAGTCGATGTCACGCTCGACGCAGATATGCGCCGGCCCGCAGGCAATGCCCGGGGCCGCTGGGACGCCTTGAATCAGGCTGCCAGGCACAGGTGCCGAGAGCGGTTCGGCAACTACTAAGACCTCTTCGGTGCTGGCTTCGGGCAATGCTTCAACTGTTTCACCAAGGCCGTCGGCGATGGCCGCCAGCAACACCGGCAGGGCATCGTTGGCAATGTTCGGCTCGGCAATCAATTCCAGCGTCTGACCACGGCGGGCGCCGAGGCCGAGCAGCTTGCTCAGGCTCTTCACCGATACCGCCGGCTGGCTGTCGTCGAGCAGACGAATACGGATTTCACCCTCGAAGCCTTTGGCCAGTTGCGCCAGCACCTTGGCCGGGCGTGCATGCAGGCCGTGGGCATTGGCCAGCACAATCCGTGCACTGGGCCAGTCGGCCGGAACTTCACCGCCGAGCACTTCAAGCACGGTGCGGCTGCTGGTGGCCTGATAGAGCATCTGCCCACGGCCTTCAATCAGCACTTCGCACAGGCGCTCGAGCAACGCCTGATGGGCAGCACCTAGGCTGGCCAGGCAGAACAGACCATTGAGCGGCTGATCGCGATAACGCAGCGGCTGCTGCGGGGTGATAAAAGCCAGCCCCGGCTGGCGTACCTGCCGCTCGCTGTGCAGCCACCACAGGCCTTCGCCCAGCGGCAGCGGCTCGGCCTGCTGCAGCATGGCGGCAAAGCCGCTGTCGACGCAGCCGGCGCGTTGCAGCAAACGAGCGCCGCGCCAGGCCAGCTCTTCGAAGTCGTCAGCCGGCAGGTTCAGGCTGACCAACTGCGCATCCAGCGCCAGCGCCTGCGGTGCGCCCTGCAACAGTTTCAGCAGCGCCTCGGCCGAACTGGCCCGGCGCAGTGCCTGGGCCAGGTCGGTCTCACCGAGGGCGCGGGTCAGCAGTTGCAGCAGGCGCAGGTGTTCGTCGGAGCGGGCGGCGATGGCAATCGCCAGGTAGACCATCTGCCCATCACCCCAGTCCACGCCCTCGGGGAACTGCATCAAGCGCACGCCGGTGGCAAACACCTGATCACGCGTCTGCGGCGTGCCGTGGGGAATGGCAATGCCCTGACCGAGGAAGGTCGAGCCTTGCTCCTCGCGGTCCTGCAAACCTTGCAGGTAGCCCTCGGCAACCAGCCCATCGGCAACCAGGCAGTCAGCCAGCAGGCGCAGAGCCTGGCCTTTGTCGGCGGCAGACTGACCCATGGCTATCTGCTCTTTGGCGAGCTCGAGCATGACCTTCTCCTTTTACAGTCCCGCAGCGGGTACTGAGGTATTGTTGTGAAATTCAGCAAAACAACCAGCTCAACAGCCGACGCAGGCGGCAGTGCCCGCTGATAATTGTCGGCTGAAACGTTTAATCTGACCAGGCGGCCACGTTACTCGATAATCTTGCGACGAAAAAGCCCCATCCCGTCGGACAATTGCCACAATGGTCGCCGGCGCGCAGGCTTGAGGCTGGGTCAAACTACCCAATCAGGTGCCACAGCCAGTCCCGGAAATAACAAGGAAAATTCGGTGAAACTCAGTGATATCGCCCGTCTGGCAGGTGTGTCAGTCACCACCGCCAGCTATGTCATCAACGGCAAGGCCGAACAGCAGCGCATCAGCAGCGCCACCGTCGAGCGTGTGCAGGCGGTTGTCGACGCCCATGGCTTTACGCCAAACCCTCAGGCGGCGGGCCTGCGCAGCCGGCACACGCGCACGTTGGGCTTCATTCTCCCGGATCTGGAGAACCCCAGCTATGCACGCATTGCCAAGCAACTCGAACAGGCGGCCCGCGCACGTGGCTACCAACTGCTGATCGCCAGCAGCGACGACCAGCCGGACATCGAGCGGCAACTGCAGCAGCTGTTCCGGGCCCGGCGCTGCGATGCACTGTTCGTCGCCAGTTGCCTGCCCAGCGAAGATGACAGCTACCGCGCCCTGCAAGATAAAGGCCTGCCGGTAATTGCCATCGACCGTGGCCTTGACCCTACGCACTTCTGCTCGGTCATCAGCGATGATCGCGATGCCAGCCAGCAACTCGCCCGCAGCCTGCTGGCAACCGCCCCGCGCAGCATTGCCCTGATCGGTGCACGCCCAGAACTGTCGGTCAGCCAGGCCCGTGCCGGCGGCTTCGATCAAGCTCTGCAGCAGTTTGCCGGGGAGATCCGCCGCTACGAGGGCGAAGCGTTCAGCCGCGAGTGCGGCCAGCGCTTGATGGAGCAATTGATTGCCGAGCATGGCGGCTTGCCGGATGCGCTGGTGACCACCTCCTATGTACTGCTGCAAGGGGTGTTCGACGCCCTACAGGCCCGCCCGGCCGAATCACGCCAGCTGCAGTTGGGCACCTTCGGTGACAACCAATTGCTCGATTTCCTGCCGCTGCCAGTCAATGCCATGGCCCAGCAGCACGGGCTGATCGCCGCCACCGCGCTGGAGCTGGCCCTTGCAGCCATCGAACAGAAGCGCTACCAACCGGGTGTGCACGCGGTACCGCGAACCTTCAAGCAACGTATTCAGCCGACCTGACCATGCGCCTGATCGATACCCACAGCCATCTGGACTTCCCAGAGTTCGACGCCGACCGCGAGCATGTTTTGGGTAATGCCGCAGCGAGCGGCGTGGAACGGGTGGTGGTACTGGGGGTGACGGCAGATAACCTGCAGCGGGTCTGGCAACTGGCCTGTAGCGACTCGCGCGTGTATGCCGCGCTCGGTCTGCATCCGGTGTTTCTGGCCCAGCATCGGCTTGAACATCTGCTGGAACTGCGCAACTGGTTCGAGCGCCTGCGCGGCGACCCGCGCCTATGTGCGGTGGGCGAGATCGGCCTGGACTACTACCTGCCGGAGCTCGACCCTGCCGAACAACAGGCTTTGTTTGAAGCGCAATTGCAGATCGCCTGCGACTTCGACCTACCGGCGCTTCTGCACGTACGCCGCAGCCATGCCCAGGTGATCGCCACGCTCAAGCGTTATCGCTTGCAACGGGCTGGCATCATCCACGCCTTTGCCGGCAGCTTCGAAGAGGCCCGCGAATACATCAAGCTCGGCTTCAAGCTGGGCTTGGGCGGCGCGGCGACCTGGCCGCAAGCGCTACGCCTGCGCAAGACCGTGGCACGCTTACCGCTGGAAAGCGTGGTACTGGAGACCGACGCGCCGGACATGGCGCCGGCAATGTACCCAGGCCTGCGTAACAGCCCCGAGCACTTACCGCAGATCGCTCAGGTGCTGGCCGAGTTGATGGGCGTCGCGCCGGAGCAGCTGGCGGCCGCGTCCAGCCGCACAGCCTGCGAGCTGTTTGGCTGGTAGCCCCTCCTCTACAGCAACACCGTCCACAGAGCAAAGGCCGCATACCACAGCACTGCCGAGCGCAACAGCAACTCCCACAAGCTGTCCAGACGGGCCAGGCCCAACTGGCTGTCTTCCTGTTCGGGGATGTCGTCAGCGGCCCGCCCAACTCGGGTTACCAACAGCGCAGCGCTGATACGCCAATTGAGCAACTCGTGCAGCATTATCCGCATCACCGCGACAAAGTTGCCGACCAGGGCAAAGCTCAGGGTCAGCACCCGCACTGGCAGCCAATCCATGATATGCCGCAGCTGCTCGGCCCTGGCTTTAAGCGCGGGCTGTCCGCTGTACTCGCTGCACAGCACCAGCAGCCGATAGGCCAATGCCGCGCCAGGCCCGAGCAGGAAGTACCAGAAGATCACCGCAAAGAAACTCTGGTAGGCGTGCCACAACAGATACCCCTGCACCTTCACCAGCAAACTCGGCGCATCATCGGCCTGCATGCCCAGATCACGCTCAGCGACATGCAGCGCCGCCTGCTCATCCCCCCTGTGCCAGGCATCACGCAATGGCCCCAACGCCGCCTTGGCATCACCGCGACCAAGGCTGTAGATCAACACCAGCAAGTGCACCGGCAGTGCCAGCAGTCCGTACGCCACCGGCTCGAGCACATGCAGCAGCAAAACAAGCAGCGCGACCGGCGCCAAGACCAGAACCGCCAGTTGCCACCAGGGCTGTACGTTGCCACGGCGCTCAAGCCGGGCCAACTCGCCTAGAAAAAAGCCATCACGTTGCAACCGCTGACGCAGAGCCGAAAACTTCTCCACCCACAGCACCAGCACCAACACCAGAAAACTCATGGTTGTACCTCATTGTTCAGCAAGTCGGCGCGATAACGCGGCCAGTCAAATGCGGCGCCGGGGTCGGTCTTGCGCCCCGGGGCGATCTCGTCATGCCCGCGAATGCGCTGCACATCGATCGCTGGCCAGGCCGCACATATCTGTTGCGTAAGG
This sequence comes from Pseudomonas shirazensis, assembly GCF_014268785.2. Classification (GTDB taxonomy): domain Bacteria; phylum Pseudomonadota; class Gammaproteobacteria; order Pseudomonadales; family Pseudomonadaceae; genus Aquipseudomonas; species Aquipseudomonas shirazensis. Next base: position 458,466 of record NZ_JABWRD020000002.1, read on the forward strand.
CGCGCCAGGGTCGCGTACTGAGCATCGCTGTAAGGCATTTCGTCGGTGCCTTCCAGTTCGATGCCGATGGAAAAGTCATTGCAGCCTTCCCGCCCATCGAAGCGCGACACGCCAGCATGCCAGGCACGGTCAAGCAACGAAACGAACTGGGTAACGCCACCGTCACGCTCGACGAAAAGGTGAGCGGAAACGGTCAGATGGCAAATGTCTTGAAAGTAAGGATGCTCGGCCGGGTCGAGCTGATTTTGGAAGAACTGCTGCACCTTGCCGGTGCCGAAGCACGCCGGCGGCAAGCTGATGTTGTGGATCACCAGCAACGAGATTGCCTCGCCCGCAGGGCGCTCGTTGAAGTTTGGCGAAGGGCAGTGAGTGACGCCGGCAAACCAGCCGGTCGCAGGGTCCAGTTGCATCGGGCAGATCCTGAATATCATCAACCAGGGGCGTTCAGTATGCCCTAGTGGTCCGGCAGGGTGATTCGGTTATCTAGCCAATTTGCTTCGTCTTGCGCATCCGGGGCTTTATCCGATGAATGAGCCAGCCATGAAAACCGGCACTCAAGATAGCCAGGGCCGCTGTGCGGCCTTGCTCAATGACTGTGCGTAAGCGACCCACGCAACTGCTGCAACGCCGCATCAAGCGCACGTTCAAACAGAGGCCCATCATCAAGCACCCGCACCTCCCCATTGGCCAGCGCCAAAGCCAACCCACCGCGACTCCATTCACGCACCTTGATCCCGGTCCGACTGGTAAACACCAACCGGTCGCAGCTATCGATCCTGACCACCAGCTTGCAGCGCAGCGGGCCGGCTTCTTCAAGCACTTCCAACCAGCTACCAACACGCAACTGGCGAACTTGCCGAGCATATTCGCTGCTGTCGTCAAAAGGCGCATCACAGGTAGTCTCGTCAGCGACGGCGAGGACAATCTCATCAGCCACCAACACCTCACTGATCAGCGCCCCTTGATCAAGTTGGCTCACACCACCACACGCCCGCAGGTGCAACTGCTCAAGCTCGGCGAAGAACTCCCGAGCCGCGGTCGAGTCCTGGGCGACACTGGCCAACCCATCACGCAACGCCTTGAGCAGCCCCGGCACTTGTTCGAGCAACTGCGCACAAGCCTCGGCACTGCGGTGCGCACTGATGCTGGCAAGCAAGCTATCCATGGTCGCCAGGCCCTGGCGCCAGGCCGGTGAGGCTTCGCCATGCTTGAGCCATGCCAGCAACAGCACCTGGCTCCAGGACTGCACCAGCATCTGCACCAGCGTCTGCGGCAGCATCCGCCCGTGCAGGCGCAGGTTCAGTTCCTGCTGCACGCGCTGTCGCGCCTGCACGGTGCGCGCCCGACCCTCCTCGGCATCGCGGGTGCGCTGCTCGAGCAGTTCGTTGCGGCGGCGCTCATCCTGATTGAAGGCGAGAAAATCCTCGAGCAGCTCGGCGAACAACTGCGGATCTTCAGCGTAATCGTTAAGCAAACGCTGGACGATGCGCTCGACTCGCTGCTGCGGCCCGCCACGCGGCACCTGTTCGTCAGCCTCCCAGCCCAGCGCTGCGGCGGCGATCTCGTCGAGCAAGCGCCGCGCCGGGTGGTTGGCGCGGCTGAACAGGCCCCTGTCGAGCAAGGCCACTTTCAGCAGCGGAATATGCAGACGCGCGAGCAGTTCGCGCAGGTTGCTCGGCAGGTTGTCGTCAGTCTGGATAAAGTCGAAGAGCAAGCCGACCAGGTTGATCACATCTTCGTCGTAGTTGCCGATCCGCCGGCGGTTGCCGCTGCGTACGCCGACCCGCAGCAGCAACTGTTCCAGCTGCTGGCTCAGGTTGAAGTCGTCGGCATCAGCCACGCCGGGCACGTAGTGCTGCAAATGCGACAGTAGCCGCAGCAGATCGGCGGTATTGATTGGCTCGGCGGTTGCCACGCTCTGCAGGCGCGGCGCGAAACGCCCGCGAGCAGGCGCCAGCAGCGGTTGCAGGCTGGCGAAGAAGTCCTGGCCAGTACTGTCGCCGTCGGCCGGATCGGCCTGGGCGTGACAGTCAGCGCTGTGCAGGTGGGTCAGCGGCCGGTCTTCGGCGCGGCGCCGCGGCGCGGGCATCAGTTCGGGCAGGATGCCGGCTGCAGCGAGCAGTTGATTGGCTTCGCCGTACAATAGATCAAGATCACGCAGCACATAGCGTTCGAACAGCTTGAGCAGGATCAGCTTGACCTGCGGGCCAACCCCCAGGCTGCGCCCGGCATCCAGAAAGAACCCACACAGGCACTCCGGGCCCAACGGATTGCGGCGCAGTTCAAGGGGCATCTCCAGCAGCGCCTGGAAGCGCAAGCCGAGCTGATCAAGGGCAAAGCCATCACGCGACAACACCCGCGCCAGCATGCCCTCGATGGCCGCCGCCCGCTCCGGTTGAGCAGCGTTGCGCAGCGATTCGGTAATCGCCAGATAAGGTACGCGCTCGGCCTGGCCGATACGGGCGAAGGCGTCATAGAACGCATCGAGAAACTCCCGCTCGATACTCTTGCGCTTCAGCCGCAGGTCGCGCATCGCTTCGAAGTAGAGGTTCTGATCGACCCGCTCACCGGTCCGGTCCGCCATCTCGAACAGCCTGTCGTCAGCATTGTCGAACAGGGCCTGCAGGCCTTGGCGCAATTGCAGAACAGCCTTGTCCCGTACCTGCAGGAGCACGATCGGAAGGCTCAGCGAGGGCACGCGCGCACCTCTGTCGGCGGCCGCCACCAAGGGCACCACCTTGCCTTCTGTATGCATCCCTAACTCCTTGCAGGAAATCGTCAAAGCCATGACGCCAAATACTGGACGCTATTATCGACAAAAAGTCTTACAGCTGCCACCACGTAGTGCATGCCCCGGTGAAAAGACCACTAATCAGACGAAATGCTCCCCTGTTCTGACCAAAGGTCATCAGCGGCATGACTGTACACACCGCCCCCCTGCCCTATAATCGCCGGCATCTAGCTTGTGGAGCCGACCATGCCGAACCTACGCCTCGCCGACCTGACTGCCGAAATCGAAGCCAACGTGCGCCGCGCGTTGCTCGAGGACGTCGGCAATGGCGATATCACCGCACAACTGATCCCGGCCGAGCGCCTGGCCAAGGCCACCATCATCACCCGCGAAGACTGCGTGGTGGCCGGCAGTGCCTGGGTCGATGCGGTGTTTCGCCAGCTCGATCCGCGGGTCGCGGTGCATTGGCAAGTGGTCGATGGCGACCTGGCCAAGGCCAACCAGCCGCTGTTTCACCTCGAAGGCCCAGCCCGCTCGCTGCTGACCGGCGAACGTTCAGCGCTTAACTTCCTCCAGCTGCTGTCAGGCGTGGCCACCCGGGCGCGGTTCCTCGCGGACCTGGTCGAAGGCACCCAGGTGCGCTTGCTCGATACCCGCAAGACCCTACCCGGCCTGCGCCTGGCGCAGAAGTACGCGGTGACCTGTGGCGGATGCCACAACCACCGCATCGGCCTGTATGACGCGTTCCTGATCAAGGAAAACCACATCGCCGCCAGCGGTGGCGTTGCCGAAGCAGTAGCTGCGGCGCACCGCATCGCGCCAGGCAAGCCGGTCGAGATCGAAGTGGAGAGTCTGGATGAACTGCGCCAGGCGCTGGCGGCCGGAGCCGATATCGTCATGCTCGACGAGCTGAGCCTGGATGAAATGCGCGAAGCGGTGCGGATCAATGCCGGCAAGGCCAAGCTCGAGGCCAGCGGCGGTGTCAATGAAAGCACCCTGCGGGTGATCGCCGAGACCGGGGTCGACTACATCTCGATCGGCGCAATGACCAAGGACGTCAAAGCGGTCGACCTGTCGATGCGCTTGAGCCTGTAAACGCAACGCGGGGCAATGGGCGCTGGTTGCGAACCGTGCCCATTGCCCCGCGTTTTGACGCTGGCGGCTTAGAACGAAGCGTTGGCCAAGCCGTCCAGGTACCGCTCGACGTCCAGTGCAGCCATGCAGCCAGCACCTGCCGAGGTGATCGCCTGACGGTAGACGTGGTCGGCCACGTCGCCGGCTGCGAACACGCCTTCGACGTTGGTTGCAGTGGCGTTGCCTTCGCGGCTGCCGCTGACTACCAGGTAGCCGTCCTTCAAGGTCAGCTGGCCTTCGAACAGCGATGTGTTCGGGGTGTGGCCGATCGCGATGAACACGCCGTCAACAGTGATTTGGTCGCTGCTGCCGTCGTTGTTTTTCAGGCGCGCACCGGTCACGCCCATGTTGTCGCCCAGCACTTCGTCGAGGGTGGCGTTGAGCTTGAGCTCAATCTTGCCTTCGGCAACCCGCGCGTTGAGCTTGTCGACCAGGATCTTCTCGGCGCGGAAGGTTTCGCGACGGTGCACCAGGGTCACCTTGCTGGCGATGTTGGCCAGGTACAGCGCCTCTTCAACGGCAGTGTTGCCGCCGCCGACGACCGCTACCGGCTTGTTGCGGTAGAAGAAACCGTCGCAGGTTGCGCAGGCAGACACGCCCTTGCCCATGAACGCTTCTTCCGACGGCAGGCCCAGGTAACGCGCACTGGCACCGGTGGCGACGATCAGCGCGTCGCAGGTGTAGGTGCCGCTGTCGCCTTGCAGGGTGAACGGCTTGTTGGCCAGGTCAACCGCGTTGATGTGGTCGAAGACGATCTCGGTCTCGAAGCGCTCGGCGTGCTCTTGCATACGCTGCATCAGCGCTGGGCCGGTCAGGCCATGGGGGTCGCCCGGCCAGTTGTCGACTTCGGTGGTGGTGGTCAGCTGGCCACCGGCCTGCATGCCGGTAATCAACAGGGGCTTGAGGTTGGCACGCGCAGCGTAGACCGCAGCGCTGTAGCCGGCAGGGCCGGAACCGAGAATGATCACCCGCGAATGACGTACTTCAGACATGTCGAACTCCTGTCGAGCGGGCCGCACGGGGTCGGCTGCAAAGCGCCGGCGGCGGCTGGAAATAAAAATGGACCCACGCAGCACTTGGGGAAGGCTAAAACGCGCAAGTCCGAAACCTCTAAAAGTTGAACGCACTGTAGCGAGGTCGCAGAGATTAAGGAAATATCCTCAGACAATCCACCTTATAGACACGCTCTATCCACCAGCAAAATCGATAGAGAGGTCCCGCGAGGTTTTGTTACAGCCGGTTGCGCGCTGCTCGGCCGGCTTCCGTCACGCCAGCAAACTCGGTAAGGTCAGCGCGTTTACCTTCTGCGGAGCGTCTCCATGCAAGCCCCTGTTCTATCCGGCCCGCAATACCTGCGTGAAGGCCTCAAGCTGATCCTGACCCCTGGCCTGCGCTTGTTCGTGCTGCTGCCGCTGGCGATCAACCTGCTGCTGTTCGGTGGCCTGGTGTACCTGGCCGCGCATCAGTTCAGCCTGTGGGTCGACACGCTGATGCCAACTCTGCCGGAGTGGCTGAGCTTTCTCACCTACATCATCTGGCCGCTGTTCGTGGCGCTGGTGGTGCTGATGGTGTTCTTCACCTTCACCCTGGTGGCCAACATTGTCGCGGCGCCCTTCAACGGCTTTCTGGCAGAAAAGGTCGAAGTGGTGGTGCGCGGCCAGGACACCTTCCCGCCGTTCAGCTGGGGCGAGCTGATCGCCATGGTGCCGCGCACCTTGAGCCGCGAAATGCGCAAGCTGGGCTACTTCTTGCCGCGCGCACTGGCGCTGTTCATTCTCTCGTTCATCCCGGTGGTAAACGTCATTGCCGCACCACTGTGGCTGATTTTCGGCGTGTGGATGATGGCCATCCAGTACATCGACTATCCGGCCGACAACAACAAGATGAGCTGGCAGGACATGCTCGCCTGGCTGCGCCAGAAGCGCTGGCAGAGCATGGGCTTTGGCGGCATCACCTACCTGGCGCTGATGATCCCGTTCGTCAACATCGTGATGATGCCGGCAGCGGTGGCCGGGGCGACGTTGTTCTGGGTGCGCGAACGCAGCTGATTGGCTCTGGGGCCGGTGCACGGCCCCAGAGCCAGGCTCAAGAGCCCAATTGGCTGGAGAACTGCCCCACCACTTCGACCACGCGCTTGGCGCCATCCTGAATCTCGGTGATCACCGCGCCAGTCTCGCCGGCCAGGCTCAGGCCCTGCTCGGCCTGACGCTTGCTGGTGTCGATGATAGCCACCGCGGCTAACGCCAACTGCTCGTTCTGCTGCACGACCCGGGCGATCTCTTCGGTGGCGGTGCTGGTGCGCGAGGCCAACTGGCGTACTTCATCGGCGACCACAGCAAAGCCCCTGCCCTGCTCACCGGCGCGGGCCGCTTCGATGGCGGCATTGAGCGCCAGCAGGTTGGTCTGCCCGGCAATATCGCTGATGGTCTTGATAATCGAGCCAATCACCCGTGACTGGGTATCCAGCGCCTGAATACCTTCTGCAGCCTGCTGCATCGAGGCTTCCAGGCCGCGCATCACGCTGACGGTCTGAGTCACCACATCATTGGCCTTGCAGGCGCTGGCATCGGTACCAAGCGAGGTGCTGTAGGCGATATCGGCAGCCTGGGCGACAGCCTGCTCCTGGTTGACCTGGTCGGTAATCACTGTGGCGAACTTGACCACTTTGTAGAGCACGTCGTGGGCGTCGATGATTGGGTTGTAGGACGCTTCCAGCCACACCACGCGGCCATTGGCATCAACCCGTTTGAACCGGTCAGCGACAAACTCGCCACGGCGCAGCTTGTCCCAGAACACCTGGTAACCGGCTGAGTTGGCTTCTTCAGGCTCGCAGAACTGACGGTGATGCTTGCCTTTGACCTGCTCCAGGCGATAACCCATGGTCTGCAGGAAGCGCTCGTTGGCGGTCAGTACATGGCCATCGAGGCTGAATTCGATGACAGCCGTGGAGCGCATCAGTGCATTGATCAGGCTCTCGTGCTCACGCGAACTGGCAATGGTCCGGGTCAGGTCGCTGGAGTGCAGCGTGAAGTACTTGATGCGGCCCTGGAAATCCCGCACCGGCTGCAGTATCGAGCGCAGCCACGCCTCTTCGCCATTGCCACGCAGTAGGCGGAAAGCGCCATTGAGGTGGGCGCCGGTGCTGATGGCGGCTTTCATGCGCTCATAGAAATCGAGTTTCTTGACGTGCGCCGGAACGATCTCTTCAAGGCTACGGCCGAGCAACTGGTCAGCGCGATAGAACATTTCACGCTCAAAGTTGGCGTTGACCGTTTCGATGCGCCCCTGCGGGTCCAGCTGCAGCACCAGCATTTCGCTGTCGAGGCTGTCCTTGACCTGCTCCATGGACATCAAGTCCTCGCGCAGTCGCTGGTTTTCTTTTTTGAGCTTGCTGTTGAACATTACCGCACTCCTGGAGCGCACCGGCCATCCGAATCCATCTGCATCGGCAGATATATGAACGTTCTTGAGCGGCCTGCTGGGAAATATTCCGCGCACTAGGCATTCCGCAACCAGACGTCACTTGCCGGTCATAAAGTGGTCATGGGAACGCAATCGGGCAGGCGGAAACTTCTGTCATGAACACTCCAAGCCTGCGCATCACCTTCGTCAGCGAGACATTTGCCCCTGAAGTCAATGGCGTGGCCAATACCCTCGGCCGGTTGAGTGACGGTCTGCGCGAGCGCGGCCACAGCGTTGAGCTGGTGCGCCCGCGCCAGGCCCACGATCCACTGCGCCTTGACGACGCTGACCTGCTACTGTGCAAAGGCTGGCCGCTGCCAGGTTACCCCGACCTGCAATGGGGCGGCATTTCCCTGCACAAGCTGCTGCGGCGCTGGCGCAGGCAGCGGCCAGATGTGATCTATATCGCCACCGAGGGCCCGTTGGGGCTGAGTGCGCTGCGCGCCGCACGCCGTTTGAAGATTGCCGTGGTCAGCGGCTTTCACACCAATTTTCCGCAGTATGCAGGCCAGTACGGGCTTGGCCTGCTGGCCCGGCTGCTGACCCACTACCTGCGCTGGTTCCACCGGCGCAGCGCGGTGACGCTGGTACCAAGCATCAGCCAACGGGTGGACCTCGAACGACGCGGTTTTACCCAACTGGCCATGCTCGCACGCGGAGTCGATGCCTGCCTGTTCAATCCCGCCCGCCGCAGCCAGATGCTGCGTGAAGCATGGGGCTTGGCCGAGCAAGACCTGGCGATAATGTATGTCGGCCGGCTGGCTGCGGAAAAAAACCTGAACCTGCTCAAGCCTTGCCTGCAAGCCCTCCAGCAGCGTTATCCACAACAGCGCCTGCGCCTGATCATGGTCGGCGACGGCCCACAGCGGGCCAGCCTCGAGCAGCAACTGCCAGACGCGGTGTTCTGCGGCGCGCAGCGTGGCCAACACCTTGCCGAGCACTACGCCAGCGGCGATGTGTTCCTGTTCCCAAGTTTGACCGAGACGTTTGGCAACGTCGTCCTCGAGGCCATGGCCTCAGGCCTGGCCGTGGTCGCTTATGACCAAGCCGCAGCGGCTCAGCACGTGCGTCACGGGCACAGCGGGGCCGTGGCTATGCCCGGGGATCAGATCGGGTTCATCGATGCAGCGTGCTGGTTACTTGAGGAAAGCGAAACCCTGCGCCGGGTTCGCCTGAATGCGCGGCAGCATGCCAGCCGCCAAGGTTGGCCAGCCATCGTCGAGCAGTTCGAAGGGTATTTGTGCGATGCCTGGCAGCAGGCCTGCGACGCAACCAGCGCCAGAGCGCCGCTGCCGTTGCCCGCGATGGGCCGGTTAGCCAGCCCCGGCCGCTCGCAACAGCACCGTTAAGCCAAGGCTTTTTCGATCGCCTGCACCAGTGCAGGGTCATCAGGTGTAGTGCGCGGGGCGAAGCGAGCCAGCACGCGGCCGTCCTTGCCCACCAGAAACTTTTCGAAATTCCAGCTGATATCGCCCGGATACTCGGCACCCTCGCCCGCCAGCAGCCGATACAACGAGTGGCGCTGAGGACCATTGACTTCAAGCTTGCTGCTCAGCGGAAAACTCACCCCATAGTTGAGGCTGCAGAATTCCTGAATTTCACGCTCGCTGCCCGGCTCCTGGCCGGCGAACTGGTTGCATGGCAAGCCAAGCACGCTGAAACCCTTGGCCTTGTACAGCTGGTGCAACGATTCAAGCGAGGCGTACTGCGGGGTCAGGCCACACTTGGAGGCCACATTGACCACCAGCACCACCTGGCCCTTGAACGGCGCAAGGGGTAGATCCTCGCCATCCAACGCATGCAACGTCAGCTCGTGAAATGCACTCATGATGACTCCCCCTTCCTACGTTCTGATTGTCGCTGGAGCAAACGGCGCCCACTAAAAAGGCGCGCGGGCCAACCGTCAACCCTCCCATGGAGGGCAAGTACGGCTTGCCCGAGCGCCTGGCGACTGTCTGAGCTTAGCGCAGATATCAGTGCTGATGGCCGCCTTCGCCATGGACGTGGCCATGGGCAACTTCTTCTTCGCTGGCATCACGGACCGCAACGACCTTGACCTGGAAGGTCAGGCGCTGACCGGCCAGTGGGTGGTTGCCATCGACAGTTACGTCGTCGCCGTCCAGGTCACGGATGGTAACGATCTGCATCTGGCCGTCCGGCGCCGAAGCGTGGAACTGCATGCCGACTTCGAGCACGTCGACACCTTCGAACATGCTGCGGTTGAGGGTGCTGACCAGCTCGGCCAGGTATTCGCCGTAGGCGTCTTCCGGCTCGATGGTAACGTTCAGTTCTTCGCCGACATCTTTACCTTCCAGGGCTTTTTCCAGGCCTGGGATGATGTTGCCGGAACCGTGCAGGTAAACCAGCGGCGCGCCGCCAGAGGAGCTGTCAATCACCTCCCCGGCGTCGTTGGTCAGGGTATAGTCGATGGAGACGGCCTTGTTGGCGGCGATCGGCATGGGGGCGAGACCTTTTGCAAAAGAATGTAGAGCGGACAAGTGTAACCAACGCATCGCCCGATTGCGAACGCACTGCAGGCGATGCCCGCCCCGTCAGTCGGGTCAGCGGTTTTCATCAGGATGAACAGGGCCACTGGGTGGTCGAGCTGACGTGCGGGCATACCCAGCATCTGCGCCATCAACCGCCCTGGCAAGCACGCCCGTGGGTGCTCGAGGCCGCCGAGCGCGAACAGCGCATCGGCCAGACATTCGCGTGTGGATGGTGCGCACAAGGTGCCGATTAGCGATACCCTTGGCGATTGGTTCTTTGCACCGCTTATTTCGAGAAGCACGCATGCAGACATTTTTCATCGCACCGACCGACTTCGGTGTCGGCCTGACCTCCATCAGCCTCGGCCTGGTCCGCGCGCTCGAGCGCGGCGGTCTCAAGGTCGGCTTCTTCAAGCCCATTGCCCAGCCCCATCCGGGTGACACCGGCCCGGAGCGCTCGACCGAGCTGATGGCGCGCACCCACGGCCTGAAGCCGCCGACGCCGCTGAGCCTGGGCCAGGTCGAGCGCATGCTCGGCGACGGCCAGCTCGACGAACTGCTCGAAGAAATCATTCGCCTGTACCAACAGGCCTGCGTCGGCAAGGACGTGGTGGTGGTCGAAGGCATGGTGCCGACCCGGCATGCCAGCTACGCCGCGCGGGTCAACCTGCATCTGGCGAAAAGCCTGGATGCCGAGGTGATTCTGGTGTCGGCGCCGGAAAACGAAGTGCTCAGCGAACTGTCCGGCCGTGTCGAGCTGCAGGCGCAGTTGTTTGGCGGCCCGCGTGATCCGAAGGTACTCGGGGTGATCCTCAACAAGGTCCGCACCGAAGAGAGCATGAGCGAGTTCGCCAGCCGCCTGCGTGAGCATTCGCCGCTGCTGCGCGGCAATGACTTCCGCCTGCTCGGCTGCATCCCCTACCAACCCGAGCTGAACGCGCCACGCACCCGCGATGTGGCCGATCTGCTCGGCGCTCAGGTAGTGAACGCAGGTGACTACGAGCAACGGCGGATGAACACCATCATCATCTGCGCCCGAACCGTGGCCAACACAGTACCGCTGCTCAAGCCCGGCACGCTGGTGGTGACCCCTGGCGATCGCGACGACATCATCCTTGCCGTAAGTCTGGCGGCAATCAACGGCGTGCCGCTGGCGGGCCTGTTGCTGACCAGCGACAGCAAGCCTGACCCGCGCATTCTCGAACTGTGCCGCGGCGCACTGCAGGCCGGCCTGCCGATCCTGTCGGTGAGCACCGGCTCCTACGACACCGCCAACCGGCTCAACTCGCTCAACCGCGAGATCCCGGTCGACGACCGCGAGCGCGCCGAATTCATCACCGACTTTGTCGCCGGCCAGATCGATGCCGCCTGGCTGCACCAGCGCTGCGGCACGCCGCGTGAACTGCGCCTGTCGCCGGCGGTGTTCCGCTATCAGCTGATCCAGCGCGCCCAGCAGGCCAACAAGCGCATCGTCCTGCCCGAGGGCGCCGAACCGCTGCTGGTACAAGCGGCCGCGATTTGCCAGGCGCGTGGGATTGCCCGCTGCGTGCTGCTGGCCAAGCCCGAAGAAGTACAGGCGGTGGCACGCGCGCAGGGCATTACCCTGCCGCCGGATCTGGAAATTCTCGACCCTGATTTGATCCGTGGGCGTTACGTCGAGCCGATGGTCGACTTGCGCAAGAGCAAGAACCTCAATGCACCGATGGCCGAACAGCAGCTGGAAGATCCGGTGGTGATCGGCACCATGATGCTGGCGCTGGATGAAGTCGACGGTTTGGTCTCTGGCTTGGTGCATTCGACCGCCAACACCATTCGTCCGGCCCTGCAGCTGATCAAGACCGCGCCCGGCAGCAGCCTGGTGTCGTCGGTGTTCTTCATGCTGTTTCCGGAGCAGGTACTGGTGTATGGCGACTGCGTGATGAACCCGCACCCAAGCGCCGCCGAGCTGGCCGAGATCGCCCAGCAGAGCGCGCAGTCAGCCGAGGCCTTCGGCATTGCGCCGCGGGTGGCGATGATCAGCTATTCGAGTGATTCGGCCAGTGACGAGGAAGTCGACAAGGTGCGTGAGGCAACGCGTCTGGCGCAGCAGGCCGAACAACGCCTGGTCATCGATGGGCCGTTGCAGTATGACGCGGCCGCCAACCCGGAGATCGCCCGCCAAGTCGCGCCGCAAAGCCCGGTGGCTGGGCGCGCGACGGTGTTCGTGTTCCCTGACCTGAATACTGGCAATACCACCCACAAGGCGGTGCAGCGCAGCACTGACGGGGTCAGCCTGGGGCCGATGCTGCAGGGTTTGCGTAAGCCTGTGAACGACCTGCCGCGCGGGGCGCAGGTGGACGACATTGTGCATACCATTGCGCTGACGGCGATTCAGGCCAGCAGGAATATTTGAGTGGGTATTGGGGCTGCTTTGCAGCCCTTTCGCGACACAAGGCCGCTCCTACACGGTACCTGTAGGAGCGGCCTTGTGTCGCGAAAGGGCCGCACAGCGGCCCCAGCAATCTCAACCCCGGCGCAGATTACTGCTGATACTGCTGCCCAGGAATCGGCTTCAGGTTGACTTCAACCCGGCGATTCTGCGCACGCCCGTTGGCATCGGCGTTGCTCGCAATCGGCTGATCCGGGCCAAGGCCACGTACCGACACCCGCGAAGCATCCACGCCCTGCGAGGTCAGGTAAGTGCTGACCGCCTGCGCGCGACGCTGCGACAAGTCCATGTTGTGCTGGCGGCTACCGGTGCTGTCGGTGAACCCGACCACTTCAATGGTGTTTTGGTTGAACTGCTTGAACGAGCCGGCAAGGTTGTTCAGCGGGGTGTAGAAGCTTGGCGAGATGTTCGCCGAGTCGGTGGCAAAGGTGATGTTGCCTGGCATGATCAGCTTGATCTGGTCACCTTCACGCTGCACTTCAACGCCGGTGTTGGCCATGCTCTCGCGCAGTGCAGCTTCCTGCTTGTCGGCGTAGTAACCGTAACCGGCAGCGGCAGCACCTACCGCAGCCGCGCCGATCAGCGCGCCCTTGCCGCGGTTGTTGTGGTCGATCGCAGCGCCGGCTACAGCACCGGCCAGAGCACCCAGGCCGCCGTACTTGGCAGTCTTGCTCATGCCGCCAGAACCCTGGCCTTGGTTGTCATAAGGGTTCTGGCCAGCACAACCTGCCATCAGGGCAGCGGCAGTAGCGACGATAATCAGACGACGCATCATGGAAAGCTCCTACAGAAATTCAAGTGTGCAGTGATCGTACGTTGACCCCTGCCGGGGTTGGATCATTACCGGGCTGAATAATTCCATGAATATTCAAGCGCGTACGAAAGGATTCTCGCGCATCTCATCGCCCAGGCGCGTATCTGGGCCATGCCCGGCCACCACCACCGCGTCTTCATCCAGCCGGTATAAACGGTCCTTGATCGAACGAACGATAGTGCGCTGGTCGCCACCCCACAAATCGGTGCGGCCAATCCCGCGGCGGAACAAGGTGTCGCCGGCAATCAGCAGCTTGGCATCGGCAAACCAGAAGCTCATCGAGCCCGGGCTATGCCCAGGCGTGTGCAGGGCAACGCCACAGCCGCAGGCCAGCTCCTCTTCATCGGCGAGCCAGCGATCCGGTGGTGGTGCGGGGGTATACGGCACGCCGAACATCTGGCACTGCATCTCCAGGTTATCCCACAGCGGCTGGTCGTCCTTGTGCAGGTGCAAGGTCGCGCCGGTCAGCTCCTTGAGCCGGCCAGAGGCGAGAAAGTGATCAAGGTGGGCATGGGTGTGGATGATGCTGACCAGCGTCAGGCCGTGGGCCTGCAAGCGGGCGACGATCTTCTCTGGATCACCGCCTGGGTCGACGACGATGGCTTTCTTGCTCAGCGGATCACCGATCAGGGTGCAGTTACACTGCAACGGCCCGACCGGGAAGGTTTCGCGGATAAGGCTTGGGGCGGCGCTGGTCATGGGGGTTCTGCTCAGCTGAAGAATGCTGAACATGATACCTCGACTCAGGGCAGATAGAGCCTGAACAAACCGCCACCGAGGGCGCCACCGTTGCTGATTTCGATTCGGCCGGTAACGCCATTGCGCTCATGCAGGGCCGCAATCCGTGCCGCGAAGTACAGGCCCAGGCCAGTGCTGCCGGTGCTGGCGTCGAGGCCCTGAATGTAATCCTGCTGCCGCTCGAGCATGCGCTCGGGATAACCCGGGCCGTCGTCGTTGACGCTGATGATCAACTGCTCGCCTTCTTCTTCAATACCGATCAGCAAGGCGTGGCCGGCATAGCGAATGGCGTTGGTGAGCACGTTGGAGATCACCGAAGCCACCAGCTCGCGGTCGAAGAAGCCCAGCGGGCTGGCGCTTTCGATACGCCAGGTGGCGAGGATATCGCGGTGCTTGAGGATCTCCTGATGCGCCGCCAACTGCGCCTCGATGAAATCTTCCAGCTCGTGGTAGCCAGGGCAGATCGGCAGCTGATTGACGCCCAGCTTGTACAGCCCGAGCATCTGCACCAGCATGCCGTTAAGGTGGCCGAATTCATGCTCTATGACGCCCTGCTCGGTGCCTTGCCGCTGCGCTTCGGGCAGCCGCGCCAGCCACTGGTTATGCGCCTGGATCAACGCTGACAGCGAGTTTTTCATGTCGTGGACAGTTGAGGCGATCACTGTCGAGAAATCCAGCCCCGAGTTTTCCTGGTTCATGCGCCAAACACCCGCATATGCAGTTTTCGATAACGCTCGTAGCGGCTGTCGCTGGCGGGGATGCCGGCCACGCTTTGCAGGCAGCTGCGACACTCCAGCATGTATTCGGGCGAAGGCGACTCGCCGGCGATACGCAACAGGGCCTGAGCCGTGTTCAGGGCGATACTGATGTTTTTTGGCTGTAGCGACAGCGCTCGGCGGAACATCCCCAAGGCCTCGTCGAGCTGGCCGGCCTGATAGCAGCGAACCCCTTGGCGGTTGAGATCGACCGCTTCGGTCACGGCGCCCAGCACCGTTGGGTCGTCGGTCATCTTGGCTACGCTCTGCATGACCTTGGGGTCATCGCCGTAGGTTTCCACGCAGCCCTTGAGGATGCTGGTGCCGGCTGCCTCCTGGCCCAGTTGCTGGAGCTGCTTGGCCACGGTCAGGGCGGCGTCGACCGAGAAGAACTGGTCCATGTTGTCCAGCCGCTGCATGGCCTGCTCGGTCAACTTGGCGGCGGTTTCAGGGTCGCCGGCCTGTTGCAGGCTGGCCGCCTTCATCAACCGGGCGCGCACTTGCAGGCCCTGGTCCTCGCCGTTCTCCTTGGCCACCTCGCTGAGCACGGTGTTGATCTCGACCCGGGTGCGTGCGTCGAGGCCAAAACCTGCGTTCTTGCTCATCAGCGCCTGAGCCAGGCCAAGGTTGGTTTCGGCGTCCTTGTAGCGCGAGCTCTGGCCCTGGCTGACAGCATGACGGAAGGCCTTGGACGCGCTTTCGAAATCGTCGTTGCCCATCGCCAGCTTACCCAGCGCGGCCTGCCGGCGTACTGCCAGTGGCGACAGGCGCACGGCCTCCTCGAGCATGTGCTGGGCACGCTTGTTATCGCCCTGGGCGACCAGCACATCGGCCATGCCGTCATACAGCCCTGGCATGATCGGGAAGGCTTTCAGCGCCTGCTCGTACACGCCCTTGGCCTGATCGTTCTGGCCGCGTTTGTGCAGCACGCTGCCGAGCATCGAGTAGACCCACGGCTGCGGTCTGCTGGCGAGGATCGACGAGAGAAACTTCTCCAGCTCTTCGAAGCGGCCGAGATCGCGCAGGGCATCGGCGCGGTAGCGCAGGCACAGCGGGGCAAAGCGCGGGTCCTGCTTGCACAGGGCAGCACAGGCGGCCATCACTTCGGCCGGGCGACCGCGATCAAGTGCCTGCAGAATCGGCTTGAGCAGGGTTTTACGCTGCAGCAGTTTTTCCAGGCGCTGGGCCAGACCGACACGGTTGAACGGCTTGGTCAGGTAGGCATCCGGCTCGTGCTCGAGGGTGCTGAGAACGATGGCCTGGCTGCTCTCGGCGGTGACCATGAGGAACCCGCACTCGTGGCTGATCAACTTGTCGAGGATCAGGTCCTCGAGTACCTGCTGACCGTTCTTCTTGCCATCGCCCAGGTGAAAGTCCTGCAGGATGAAGTCATAGCGTTTCTGCGCGCACATGCGCAGCGCCTGTTCGCCGCTGTCAGCGGTGTCCACATCGCGCGCGCCCAGCTCGCGGAGCATGGAGCGGGCCGAGGTGCGAAAGTCGGTGAAGTCGTCGACGATCAGAAAGCTTTTTTGCCCGTACTGCAGCATCAACACGACCTGTCATGGCAGAAGATGGAAAATGACCCGAGGCGATGCGTGTCGCCGATCTGTTTATCGGCAGCAGGTAGAGAAAGCTGAGGGCGAATTCGCAGGCCGTGGGGCAGGCTCAGGGCAGCAGCCCTAGCGCCTTGGCCTTGGCTACCGCCTGGGTGCGGCGCTCCACGCCAAGCTTGCTGTTGATGTGGCTGGCGTGGGTCTTGACGGTGTGCAGCGAGATGAACAGGCGCTCGCTGATCTGCTGGTTCGAGCAGCCTTGGGCGATCAACTCAAGCACCGCCAGCTCCCGCCCGCTCAGGGCTTCGCCGGTGCCACTGGCAACCACCTGCGGCTGCGGCAGGCGCGCCAGCAGGTCGAGCTGGACGCTGCAGGCGGGGCGCGTCGACAGCTGCTCGCGCAGCCACAGCGGCTGTTCTTCCAGCAACCGTTGAAACGCTTGCAAGGCGCCACCCTGGGCGGCCAATAGCGCTTGCGGCAACAGGCTGGCAGCGGACTGCTCGCGGCCCTCGGTCAGATGTAGGGCAATCAGCTGGCATAAGGCGCTGGCCGCCAGCAACTGACCGCCACTGCCCTGGCCGCGCTCGACCAGCCTCTGCAGGCGCTCGACAGCCTGCGCCGAACGGCCCTGGACGCGCTCCAGCAGCGCCTGTTGCAGTTCGATGTGCAATGGCAGTAATGGGTGAAACTCCGGTGCTGCAGCGGGCTGCTCGCCGCCATAGGTCTGACCGAGCCGCAGCAGCCATGATTCGGCCAGATCGGTACGGCCTTGGGCCAGCCACAGCTCGCACTTCACCAGGGTGATCATCGCCAGGTAGAAGATTGGCGGTACATCCCAGATATGCATCAAGCGCTCGGCTTCGGCCAGTTCGGCGAAGGCTTCGGCATACTGCCCTTCGCGGCCATCCAGCGAGGCAATCACGCAGTGCCCGATCAGCACGCTGATATCGCGACAGGCGCGGGCCTCACTGAGGCCCGCGCGCAAGCGCGCGCGGCCCTGGGCCGGTTGCAGGTGCGCCGCGAGCAAATGGCCCTCGTACAAGGTCAGCCTGGCGCGCACCGCGTACAGCCGCTGCGCTGACAGATCCTGCAGGCGCAACAAGCCCTGACGCACTTCATCCAGCGCCCGGCGGATTTCCCCACGGGCGTGCAGCACCCGCGCCCGATCGTAATGGGCGAGTGCCTCGAACAACGGGTTGCCGATCCGCTGGGCCAACTCCAGCGCTTCGCGGTTCCAGCCACGCGCGCGCCAGAAGTCGGCGTCGGCAATGGCCAGGTTGGACAGCGTCGACAGGCACACCAGACGTTGGCCGTAGCGTTTGTTGGGCAGGCTCTGCAGCGCTTCGCTGCAATAGCTCAAGGTGCGTTCACGATCGCCGCGGCCGCGAGCGATCACGCCACTGAGCGCCAGCCACTGCGCCAGCATCGAGCGCTGGGCGGTGGCCGAGGGCGCCGGTAAAAACCGGCTGAGGTGCGCCGCCAGTTCTTCGGCAGCATCCAATTGGCAGGCCAGGCCCAACGCCCAGCTGTACAGCACGATCAGCCGCGGCGTGCTGATCAACAGGCTGTCGGGCAGGTCCATCTTCCAGCGCAGGAGCATGCCGACGTTCTGCTCGGCCAGCAGTTGCTCCTCGGACAGGCTCTGCACCAGGTCCGCCGCCACATCCAGATGGCCGGCGCGCAGGGCCTGCTCGACCGCTTCGTCAAGCAGGCCCTGGGCCTGAAACCAGCGGCAGGCGCGCAGGTGGAGATCAGCCAGCGGCGCGCTGTGCTGGCGGCTGCGCAGCAAATCAGAGAACAGATGATGGTAGCGATACCAATGGCCGTGTTCATCCAGCGGCACCAGAAACACCTGATGCGCTTGCAGGTAGCGCAGGATGCCGGCGCTGTCCTGACGTGCGCGCAGGGCGTCGCACAGCTCGGCGCAGAAGCGCTCCTGGCAGGCGGTTTCGTACAAAAACGCCTGCACGTCGGCCGGCAGGATATCGATCACTTCTTCGAGCAGGTAGTCACGGATCAGCCCTTCGCCGCCATGCAATGCCTGCGGCAAGGCATGTTCGTCGCCCGACTCGCTGGCTGCCAGCTGCCAGAAGCGCAGCCCCGCTACCCAGCCATCGCTGCGCTGGATCAGGTTGTCCAGTGCCTGTCCGCGCAAGCCGGTGGGCTGTCGGCCGAGCACCGCCAGCGCTTCGTCGGCAGTAAGGCGCAGGTCCTGCTCGTTGAGTTCGCTGAGTTGGCGCGACAGGCGCAGACGGGCCAGGTGCCAATCGGGGCGCTGGCGGCTGGTAATCATCAGCACCAGGCCGTTTGGCAGGTGATTGAGGAAGAACTGCAAACACCGGTCGAGCACCGCCCCCTGCGCCAGATGGTAGTCGTCAAGCACCAGCAGGATCGGGCTATCGCTTTGCAGGTAAAGCGCCAGCTCGTCGAGCAGGCCGTCGAGCCACTCTTCGAAGGCGAACGGCTGATGACGCTGGCGCATCTTCAACAGGCCCATGGCCTGCCCGCCCAAGGCCGGGCAGTACTGCTGCAAACCTTCCAGCAGCCGCTCGAGGAAGCGCCCAGGGTCGGCATCCCTTTGGCTCAACCCCAGCCACAGGCTGCGCCAGTGATCAGGCAAGGACTCGCAGAACTCAATCGCCAGTGAGCTTTTGCCGAAGCCGGCTGGCGCGTTGATCAGCAACAGCCTGCCAGACAGCCCCGCATGCAGACGCTGGCACAAGCGCCCACGGGGCACGTGGCCATCGGGCAACGGTGGCCGGAAAAAACGCCCGTCCAGCAGGCCAAGGGCCTGGCTGGTGTATCCATGCGTACGGGACAGATCAGTCATGGCCGGCTCGTTATGAGGGAGACATCAGCACAGCAGGTTGTTGCGAGACTAGCGGGTATCGCAGCCTATTTGAAGATGATGGGTGTGTTTATCCGGTAAAAGACTACGACAAAAAGCGACAGAGCTGATTTACGGCAACCCATCAGTGCGCACCTGAAATCAAAACGCCCCGGCGGGCCGGGGCGTTCTGGGAGTCACGCGGAGTTTTAGCTGCGTCGATTAACGAATACCGTCCTGGCGCAACGCTGCTGGCTGGAAGTCGGCCTTGCTGGCGGTGAAGCCAAAGTCATAGGCACGTTTTTCTTCGTTTTTCAGACCCAGGGCCAGGTAGCGACCCGACTGCAGGTCATAGATCGTCTCGAGGGTGTACCACGGTACCTGGTTGTTGTAATAGTCCTGAGCATGCGCTTCGGACACGCGCCACAACTGGTTGCGACCGTCGTATTGGTCGATCACCGAGGCTTGCCAGGTATCCTCATCGATATAGAAGTCGCGCTTGGCATAGATATGCCGCTGGCCCGGCTTCAAGGTCGCGACCACATGCCAGACCCGGCGCAGCTCATAGCGGCTAAGGTCCTGGTTGATGTGGCCGGGCTTGACGATGTCGGCGTATTTCAGGCTTGGCGAATCGAGCTTGTAGGTGTTGGAGGCGATGTACATCTCCTTCTTGCCTTCAAGCTTCCAGTCGTAGCGATCTGGCGCGCCGTTGAACATGTCGAGGTTATCGGAGGTACGCAGCCCGTCCGCCGCAGTACCCGGACCATCGTAGGACACCTGCGGTGCCTGGCGCACGCGGCGTTGGCCGGCGTTGTAGACCCAGGCCTTGCGCGGCTCCTTGACTTGGTCAAGGGTCTCGTGCACCAGCAGTACGGTGCCCGCCAGGCGCGAAGGCGCGGTGACCTTCTGTTTGAAGTAGAACAGCACGTTGCCCGGGTTGGCTGGGTCGTAATCTTTCAGCTTGTCGCGGAACACAAACTGGTCCGAGAACGATACCGGGCTGTAGGAGCCGTTGGGTTGCGGCGTGACCTGGGTAACCAGGCGCGTCACGCTGCCACCGCGATAGCGGGTGATATGGTTCCAGATCACCTCCACGCCGCTCTTGGGAATCGGGAACGGGATAGCCGTCTCGAAGTTCTCCAGGCCGTTGCCGCCCGCCACCAGATTGGTCTTGGTGGCGTTGCGCTTGATCGCGGCAAACACTTCATCCGGCACGGTCGAGCCGCGATGGGTCGGGTAGACCGGAATCTTGTAGGTCTGCGGGTAGCGCTTGAACATCGCGTACTGGCCAGGCGAAAGCTTGTCCTTGTACTGCTCGACGTTCTGCGCGGTGATGGTGAATTTGGGCTTCTCGCTGCCATACGGGTCAGACAGGAACCCCTTGGCATCGACGCTGCCAGCCGTTTTCGACAGCGGTTGCCAGGCCGTGATGGAACCGTCGGCGTTACCGGCTTTTTCCGCACCCATCGGCGTCAGGGTGCTGCCGAGTTTGGCCGCCTCGTCAGCGGAAACCGCAGCCATTACGCTGGTTGCCAGCAGGGACATGCCCAGTACACCGGCCTTCAGCAGACTTCTGGTCTTGTTCATTGGTTGGTCGTCCTGGATCAATGGGCTTAGAAGTTCACGCCGAAGCTGAGCGCAACGAAGTCGCGGTCATCCACGGTGGTGTACTTGCCGTCAAAGAAGTTGGTGTACGACAGGCTCGCTGTGTAGGTGTTCTGGTATTCGGCATCGAGGCCCAGGCTTACGGCCTTGCGCCCTTCTTCGAAGTTGGCGCCCGGGCCAGGAGAATAGCCGGACACGTCGTGCGACCAGGCCACGCTTGGCTTGAGGTTGACTCCAGCGAAGACATCGTTGTAGTCCCAGATCACGCGGCCCCGGTAGCCCCACGAAGTACTGGTGGTATAGCCATCGTTTTCGCACTTGCGGCTGAGGTTGGCGGTGGATGCGCCCGCCCCGGCGCCACCGATTGTGCTGTTATTGAGTGCCACACAGGTATCCGCGCCACCGGTCGCTGGCAGCGGCCCCGGGCCATAGACCGGGTCACGGCCATAGCGGATTTCGCGGGCGTTCTCCAGGCCGCCAACGTGAGTCACGCCGACTTCGCCGACCACAGTCATGCGGCTCGCGCCCATCACTTGATCGAAGAAGTGCGTCAGAGTGGTCTGGAACTGGGTGATTTCCTTGCGGCGGTAGCCGTGCAAGTCCTGGCCAGGGGTGCCATTGAGCAACGATGCGTTGGCCAACGCGCCGCCGATCGGACGTACGCCGGAGAACAAGATATCGGTAGTGTTGAGCTGCACAGGCGCGTTTGGCCGATAGCTGACTTCACCGCTCCAGGCGGTACCGGTTGGCAGCGTGGTGGAGAAGCTCAAACCGTACAGGCGGATGTCTTCCGGGTACTCGACGAAGTATTTCGAGTTGCCCGCAACGATCAGCGGCGCCAGACCCTGCAGCGGTGGCGGCAAACCGGCGAGGCCAGCGAACACCGATGGATCGGCACCGGTGGCACTGAAGATCGGCGCACGGCTGTGATAATTCATGAAGTAGGCGCCGAACTCGGTGTCCAGCGGCTCGAACATGTAGCGCAGCGCGACCCCGAACTGGCCACTGTCACGGGCATCGCGGTCAGCACTGCGCCGCACAAGCACGCCTTCGTCGTTGTAGTTCACCCCGCTCCCGGCCAGGATGCCCTGCGCTATAGGTGGCAGCCCGCTCAAAGTTCGCCCACTGCTGAGCACCCGCAGATTGTCGGTACAGCCGTCGGCAATAATGTCCGGCTGAGAGAAGAAGGTGCCGCAGTTATCGACAACCGTCTGGTCCCATTCCAGCTGGTAGAAGGCCTCGGCCGAGAGGTTGTCGGTCAGGCTCTGCGAGATATAGAACATGTTGACCGGGATCAGGCCTTCTTTGATCTCGGCGCCAGGACGGCGGAAGGCAGCCACGTCAATCGGGTTGATCGAGTTGATGCCACCGCCAATGAAGGTGCTTTCACCCCAGCTGACTACCTGCTTGCCGAAACGCACCGAACCGGGTTGGTCGGCAATCGAGTAGTTGTGATAGACAAACGCATCGAGCAGCTCGGCCCCAGAGGACTTGGCGCCTTCCTTGCGGTTGGAATCGCTGATGTCCTTGAACTCGCGGTGTTCATCCTTGAGCTCGAAGTCATACCAGTACTTGCCCCGGACGAAGATGCCGGTGTCGCCGTACTTCAGTTCGAGGTCATGGATGCCCTTGAAGATTTTCGAGAAGGTCTCACCGCGCTTGAAGTTCAGGTGGCCATCGTCGGAGGTCTGCGAAAGCCCTTTGCCGCCATTGTTGACGCCGATCAGGTTTTTGTTCGGGCTGGCTGTCGACCAACTGGCGCCGACCGACAGCGACGAATCGAACTGGCCTTCGATTTCACCGATGTTGAAACTGACAGCGAATGCAGGGCTTGCGAGCGTAGAAGCGAGGCTGACGGCAAAGGGCAGTCTTGCCCGACGCCAGAACGGGTGTGCAGATTTCATCGACGCTACTCCATGTTCTTTTTTGTTATGGCAGTGAGTCCTTGCAGAAACGGTCCGGCTGACCGGTAGGCAGGCTTGCACCTGCGACGCTGCGAGTTGCACGCAGCGCTCCCCCTCCGTTTCTGAAAACCCCTGGCCCCGACTATAGCCAGCAGGCTCGGACGCTAGATCCCTCTAAAGTGTGATTTGCGTTCCGTGCCCGTCGCTCGCCCCGATCTGGTCCGGTGTGCGAGCTGACAGTGCTCTAGCATGGCGCAATTTTCCCATTTGACAAGGCGCCATCCTCTCTGCAATGCGGGTCGCGCCTAATTCGCCGATGACCCGCTGCGCTTCACAGGGTCGACAGGAACGCGCTGTTGCTGGCCTGCCATTCGACGATGTCGAGGCGGATGCGCTTCTTGTCCAGCTTGCCGACGCTGGTCTTGGGAATTTCCGTAACAACGGCAATCTGGCTGGGAATCGCCCACTTGTTGATATGACCTTGCTCGACGAACGGTTTGAGATGTTCTTTGAGCGCACGGGCTTCAAGGCTCTGCCCGTCGCGAACAACCAGCAGGGCAAACGGACGCTCGCCCCACTGTGGATCGGCGACACCGACCACTGCCACTTCACGCACCGCCGGATGGCGGCTGATCAAGTCTTCAAGGTCGAGCGAGGAAATCCATTCACCGCCGGTCTTGATCACATCCTTGATGCGGTCGCGGATGTCGATATAGCCCATGCCGTCTAGGGTGGCGACGTCTCCGGTATGCAGCCAGCCGCCAGCCCACAGCTCGGTGCTTTTTTCCGGCTCCTTGAAATACCCCATCGACAGCCACGGCGCCCGCAGCACCAGTTCGCCCTGGGTCTCACCATCGGCCGGGAGAAAATTGCCATCGCAGTCGACAATCGCGGTTTCCACCAGCGGCACCGGTACCCCGGCCTTGATCCGATAGCTGACCCGCTCGTCATCGCCGCCGGCCTGCAGCTCTTCGTTGATGTGCGCAGCGGAGATCAGCGGGCAGGTTTCGGACATGCCGTAGGCTGCAGTGAGCTGAATACCACGGGCCAGCGCGTCTTGATACAGCGCACGATTGAGCGCACTGCCGCCAATGATGATCTTCCAGCCGCCGAAGTCCTGGCCCTGGGACGCCGGGCAATTGAGCAGCATCTGCAGGATGGTCGGTACGCAGTGGGAGAAGGTGACCTTCTCTTCACGCCAGAGCTTGACCAGCATGTCCGGCTCGTATCGGCCAGGGTAGACCTGCTTCATGCCCATCAGCGTGGCTGCGTACGGGATACCCCAGGCGTGAACGTGGAACATCGGCGTGATCGGCATGTACACGTCATCGCTGCCGAGCAGGCGCACGCTGTCGATGCTGCCCAGTACCGAAGTTTCCGCCAGGGTATGCAGCACCAGTTGCCGATGGGTGAAGTACACGCCCTTAGGGTTGCCGGTGGTGCCGGTGGTGTAAAACATGGTCGCCACCGAGTTTTCGTCGAAATCAGGGAAGACGTACTGCGGGCTGGCGGCGGCCAGCAGTTGTTCGTACTCGCCGACCAGGTTCGGCAGTTCGGCGCGCTTGTCCGGGCCGTCGGTCAGCAGCAGGGTCTTTTCAACCGTGGTCAGCTGCCCGGCGATGCCTTGGTACAGGCCGATGAAATCGCTGTTGACCAACACCAGTCGGTCCTCGGCGTGGTTCATGGTGTAGAGGATCTGCTCGGGTGACAGGCGCACATTGATGGTGTGCACCACCGCGCCGATCATTGGTATGGCAAACATGCATTCCAGGTAACGATGGCTGTCCCAGTCCATCACGGCGACGGTATCGCCCGGCTTGACCCCGGCCTCGCTAAGCACATTGGCCAAGCGCGCAATGCGCTCGACCAGTTGTGGATAGGTCAGGCGCAACTGGTCACGGTAGACGATCTCGCGGGTGCGCTCGTAGCGGCTGCCAGACAACAGCAGGCGCTTGATCAGCAGCGGGAATTGGTAAGCACCTTCAGCGGGTTGGATGATGCGCGTCTGCAGCATGGTTATCCCTTTTTCGAGTCGGGCGAGGTCAGGCGGTTACTCTAGAGCGCAGATGTGACAGCCAAATCAGCCGAAGGAATGATTTGCGCGGCGCGGGTATGAGTGCCGCTGTTGACTCTACCGCTAGGGGCAGGCCTTAGCCTCGTTGGCTTGATTGAGTGGAGCTGACATGAGCAAACGTATTCTGGTGATCCTCGGCCACCCCGCCGCGGACAGCTTTTGCGCCGCATTGGGCCAGGCCTACATCCTCGCCGCCGGCGAGGCCGGGCATGCCGTGCGTATTCTTGACCTGCCGAAGGCGACCTTCGACCCGGTACTGCACCACGGCTATCGGCAGATCCAGCCGCTGGAACCGGACTTGCGCCAGGCCCAGGAGGACATCCTCTGGGCCGAACAACTAGTATTTGTCTTTCCGATCTGGTGGGGCGCTACCCCGGCGTTGCTCAAGGGCTTTTTCGACCGTACTTTCCTGCCTGGTTTTGCCTTCAAGTACCGCGAAGACTCGCCATTCCCTGAGCAACTGCTCAAAGGCCGCACCGCCCATTTGCTGGTGACAATGGACACGCCGCCCTGGTACTACCGTTGGGTCTATCGCATGCCTGGCCTGCATCAGATGCGTAAGACCACCCTGGCCTTCTGCGGCATCAAGCCGACCCGCACCCTGACGTTCGGGCCGCTACTCGGCTCCAGTACCAGCCAGCGCGAGCGTTGGTTGCTGCAGGCCCGCAAGCTGGCCGCCAGCTAGCCACGTAGACGCGTTCAGCTGCTTGTGTAAGATGAATCGCCAGCCCAGGCTGGCGCATCGATCACGCAAGGAAGCCCCCCATGTACATCGGAAAAGCAGCCCAACTTGCGGGCACCAGCGTCAAATCGATCCGTCACTACGAGAAGCTCGGCCTGCTGCCCGAGCCGCAACGCGCAGGCAACTACCGGATCTACAGCGAACAGAGCGTAGATCGCCTGCGCCTGATCAAATGCGCGCAGCAACTTGGATTCAAGCTGAAAGAGATGCAGGCCATCCTGAAGCCTTACCCAGAGGGTCAGATTCCCTGGCTGCAGGTGCAGAAGGCGCTCGCCGACAAGAAAGCTGCAGTTCGCGCACAGATCACCTCCTTGCAGGGGCTGCACGCGGCGCTGGAAGCATTCGAGCACGAAACTGCTGACGCCCTCTGCACGCTGCAGCCAGAGATCGGGGCAGCGGCCAAGGTCGCATGACAGAGTTCAATTAGTCGACATGCGTTTTTTCACCTGATTCTGTAGGGTCTATTACCCTCCCCTTCGCGCACGCTGCCAGAGCACAGGACAAACCATGACCTCCAGCCACACTGCTGTATTTCTCGACCATGACTCACTGGACCTCGGCGACCTCGACCTAAGCGCGCTCAGGGCCTGCTTCGGCACTCTTACGCTACACGGCGCGACCGCGCCGGAGCAGGTTGCCGAACGCCTGCAGGGCGCTACTGTGGCAATCAGCAACAAGGTGCTGCTGGATGCAGACGTACTGGCGGCCAACCCGCAGTTGCAACTGATCCTGGTGGCTGCAACCGGCACCAACAACGTCGACCTGAATGCCGCGCGTGCCCAGGGCATTATCGTGTGCAACTGCCAGGGCTACGGCACTCCCTCGGTGGCGCAGCACACCCTGGCCTTGCTGCTGGCGCTGGCGACCCGCCTGTGCGACTACCAGCGCGCGGTCGCCGACGGTCAATGGGCCAAGGCCAGCCAGTTCTGCCTGCTCGACTTCCCTATCGTCGAACTTGAAGGCAAGACCCTCGGCCTGCTCGGCCACGGCGAGCTGGGCGGCGCGGTGGCACGCCTGGCCGAGGCCTTTGGCATGCGCGTTCTGAGCGGGCAGATCCCCGGTCGCCCTGCACGTGCCGAGCGCCTGCCGCTGGACGAACTGCTGCCGCAGGTCGATGCGTTGACCCTGCATTGCCCGCTCAATGAACACACCCGGCACATGATCAGCCACCGTGAACTGGCCCTGCTCAAGCCCGGCGCGTTGGTGGTCAACACCGCCCGCGGCGGCCTGATCGATGAACAGGCCTTGGCCGACGCCCTGCGCAGTGGCCATCTGGGCGGCGCGGCGAGCGACGTGCTCAGCGTCGAGCCACCGGTCAACGGCAACCCGCTGCTGGAGGCGGACGTGCCACGCCTGATCGTTACTCCGCACAGTGCCTGGGGCGCGGTCGAGGCACGGCAGCGCATCGTTGGGCAGCTCAGCGAAAACGCCCAGGCGTTCTTCGCCGGCACGCCGCGCCGCGTGGTCAGCTGAGCCAAGCCCGCCTCTGCTACACTGCGCGACTTTTTTCAGGAGGCGTCGTCCATGGACCCGCGCAGTGAAGTGTTGCTCCGTCAGGCGGAGTTGTTCCAGGGTTCGGTGCTGCTTGCCGGCCTGCCCGCCGACGATCTGCTCGGCCAACTGCCGCAAGCCCACGGCTGGACCTGGCACGCCGGCGACCAGGCCCTGCTCGAAGCGCGCTTTGCCGGGCGCAACCAGCATGGCGTCGAGCCGCCGCAGGTGCCGTTCGATGCCGCGGTAGTGTTTATGCCGAAGTCGCGCGAACTGGCCGCCTACCTGCTCAACGCCCTGGCTTCGCGCCTGGCTGGCCGTGAGCTGTATCTGGTCGGTGAAAAGCGCGGCGGGATCGAAGGCGGCGCCAAGCTGCTGCAAGCCTTCGGTAAGCCGCGCAAGCTCGACAGTGCGCGCCACTGCCAGCTGTGGCAGGTAACCGTCGACAACGCCCCGGCCGCCACCCCACTGGAAAGCCTGGCTGAACGCTTCGAACTGCCGCTGGCCGATGGTCCGCTGCAGATCGTCAGCCTGCCCGGGGTGTTCAGCCATGGCCGGCTGGACCGCGGCACCGCCCTGTTGCTTGAACATCTGGACGGCCTGGCGGTTGGCCAGGTACTCGACTTCGGCTGCGGCGCGGGCGTAATTGGCTCGATCGTCAAGCGCCGTTATCCGGACAGCCAGGTAACCATGCTCGACGTCGATGCCTTCGCGGTGGCCAGCAGCCGCCTCACCCTTGCCGCCAACGGCTTGCAAGCTGAAGTCATCAGTGGCGATGGGATCGATGCTGCACCGCGTGATCTGCAGGTAATCCTGAGCAATCCGCCGTTCCATACCGGCGTCCACACTGACTATAACGCCTCGGAAACACTGCTGAAAAAATCGGCTGAACATCTGCGATCAGGTGGCGAACTTCGCCTTGTTGCGAATACCTTTCTGCGCTATCAACCGTACATCCAGCAGGCCTTGGGCAACTGCAAGACGCTGATCGAAGAGCAGGGTTTCAGGATTTACCAGGCAAAACGCGGATAGGAAATAGCGCTTGCCCAAACGGATTTGCCTAGGCAGAATCCGCTCCGTCCTAGGGGAGTAGTCTCCCGCAAGCACTCAAGCTTGCCCGGTACGCGTCAACATACTTGGTCCTCAGACCATGGCGCGTACGACCTACGGTCCGCACAGACGGACCCAGGGTTTGACAAGACCTATGACACGCACACCTTACCCGGGGCGGGAAGGCTGTACGTGTCATAGCCGTGTCGACCCGCCCCCGTAGGAACCCTGATGCTGGAATCCCTTCTCGTACCAACCGCCATCGTTGCGCTCGCCGAAATCGGCGACAAGACGCAACTGCTCGCGCTCATCCTTGCTGCCCGCTTTCGAAAACCCTGGCCGATCATCGCCGGTATCGTTGTCGCCACCCTCGCCAACCACGCTGCGGCAGGTGCAGTAGGGGCGTGGGTAAGTGGGTTCTTCAGCGAGTCGGTGTTGCACTGGGTGCTGGCCGCAAGCTTTGTCGCAACCGCGTTGTGGACTCTGGTGCCGGACAAGATGGACGACGACGAAAGCAGCGCAGCACGACGCTTCGGGCCGTTCGTGACGACCTTGATTGCGTTCTTCCTGGCCGAGATCGGCGACAAGACTCAGGTCGCCACCGTGATGCTGGCGGCGCAGTATCCGCACCTGATCATGGTGATTATCGGTACCACCCTGGGCATGTTGATTGCCAACGTACCGGTGGTATTGGCGGGTAACTTTGCGGCGGAGAAGTTGCCGCTGACACTGATTCGGCGCCTGGCTGCCACGGCGTTTGTGGTGCTGGCGATCGTCGCGGTGTATTCGGCGATGAAGAGCAGTGGCTGGATTGGTTGATTCAGCAGGGATTTTGGGGCTGCTTCGCAGCCCCAATACCGCTTACTTCTTGGCAGCCTGATACAACGGCATCACCTTGGGGATGGCAGCCTGCAACGAGGCGATCCGGCTGGACGAAGCCGGGTGAGTGCTCATGAACTCAGGCGGGGCGCCCTCGGACGCCTTGCTCATCTTGTTCCACAAGGTGATCGCGGCGTTCGGGTCGTAGCCGGCACGGGCCGACAGCTCAAGACCGATCAGATCCGCCTCGTTCTCGTTGGCGCGGCTGTTGGGCAGGGTCATCGAGTAGTTCACCACGGTGTCGGCGAGGGCCATGCTGTCCTGGCCCAGGCCCAGCAGGGCGCCAGCACCGGAGCGGGCCATCTCGATCCCATAGGCCTTGGACATCGCTTCACGACCATGCTCACGCAGGGCATGGGCGATCTCATGGCCCATCACGGCGGCGATTTCAGCGTCGGTCAGCTTGAGCTGATCGATCAGGCCGGTGTAGACGATGATCTTGCCGCCAGGGCCGCAGTTCGCGTTGAGTTCGTCACTCTTGATGACGTTGACTTCCCACTTCCACTGCGCAGAATCCGGGCGAAACTGCGGCGCCTGGGCGATCAGACGATCGGCGATGGCCTGCACGCGCCTGGCTTCGGCGCTGCTTTTATCCAGCACGCCCTTGCTCGAGGCTTCGCTCAAGGTCTGCTGATAGGACTGGGCATACATGTTGTTGACCTCGTCGGTCGACAGCATGCTGAACATGTACTGCTTGCGCTCAACGCCGACGGCGCCGCCACTGGTGGTATTCACCGCCTGGCAGCCGCTCAGCAGGACGCCGGCAGCGAGCAGGCTGAGAACAAATGACTTACGCATAAAACACTCCCTGGGTACGTGCCGCGTATCCTAGGCGCAGACGCCCGGCGCCGCCAGAGCCATAGGGAAGATTTAACCCGAGGTTTTTCTGCACCAGTTCAAGCCGGCGTCAGACACTCCGGTGCATCCAGCTTGGGATCATTGACGAAATTGGCCAGCGCCCGCTCGCGTAGCGCAGCCGGTGGGCCAGCAAGCAACTCATGCAAACGCGCCAGAGGCGTCTGCGGATCAAGCCAGGCAGCCTGCCCGGCTTCGTCGAGGATCAGTGGCCGGCGCTGATTGACCACCGCCTGGGTGACCACTGCGCAGCTTAGCCAGACTTGCTCCTGCACCGGATATGCCTCCCATATCGCTGCAAAGAACAGCGCCGCGCCCTCGCCCGGCGTCAGCCAGTAAGGCCGCTTGCGCACACTGCCACGCCATTCGTAAAAACCGTTGGCCGGCATCAGGCAACGGCGCTCGGTAAACGCCTGGCGAAACATCGGTTGTTCGGCGAGGGTCTCGGCCCGCGCTTGTGCCGGCGTCTTGGACAAGTCGGTCAGCCACGGCGGGGTCAGCCCCCAGCGCGCTCTGGCCACCTGTAGCTGGCCGTCAAGCTGGCGCTGGATCAGCACCGAGGCGCCGGGCGCGATGTTCCATTGCGCCTGTTGGTCGGCGGGGTAGCCCGGCAGTCCGGCAAAGGCCGGGGTCCAGCGAAACAGGGCGTAGCGTCCACACATGCGATATACAACCTAGCAAATCAGTGTCCCGGGATAACTCTCCGGTTCGTCGCCAGCAACTGGCAGGGCAACATTGTACGCATCGATCAGCTCGCGTGCGTAGCCGGCCTGCTCATCGGCCACCGCTAGGCCGAGCAAACCGTGCAAGGGCAGCTCACCGGCGGCGCCGACCAGGTCGCGGCCGACCAGGTGCACCTCGATGCCCTCGCTGGCCAGCACCGCCACCAGCAGCTCGGCCTCCAGCAAGCTCTCTGGCTCGTAGATCCGTCGCATCAGGCGTCATCCTCGCTTTTCACATCGAGCATCCACTCGTCGCCGTGCACCTGCAGGTCGAACACGATCGGCCGGCAGCAGACCTGACAGTCTTCGATATAGCGCTGATCACCGCCGGACAGATCAACCGTGGTCTCCACCCCCTCTCCACAATAAGGGCAATCGTAGAATGCAGTTTCCAGCATCGCGGCCTCCAGGGTGACTTATGCGTATAATTGTCGGTCTATTTACGGGACCTGCGCGCGTCCGAGCCGTTTTTCGGAGCCGCCCCCTATCTATTACCCTAGTCGTTTCCAACAAGAGAGCATGATGGGCGAATTCGATGCCATCCGACCGTATGACGATGCTGAGGTGCCGGCGGTGCTGGCGCGCCTGTTCAGCGACCCGGCATTCCTCGATATCCTCACCCACTTCCGCTTCCCTCGGGCGGCCGGTGCCTTCGGCTGGCTGCTCAAGCCACTGATCGCGCGCCGCCTACGCAAAGAGTTCGCCGGCGTCAGTTGCGTCGCGACCCTGCAGGACAAAGTCGAGTATTACGTCGACCAGACCATCGATCGCGCCACCGACGGCGTCACCTACTCAGGTGTCGAACAGCTCAAGGCAGGTACGGCTTACCTGTTTTTGGCCAACCACCGTGACATTGTCATGGATCCGGCCTTCGTCAACTATGCGGTGTACCACGCCGGCCTGCCGACGCCGCGCATCGCCATTGGCGACAACCTCCTGCAAAAGCCCTTTGTCAGTGACATGATGCGGCTGAACAAGAGCTTCATCGTGCACCGCTCATTGACCGGGCGGCGCGAGAAGCTGGCGGCTTATCAGTTGCTCTCGGCCTACATCAATCATTCGATCCGCACCGATGGCGCGTCGATCTGGATCGCCCAGGCTGAAGGCCGGGCCAAGGACGGCGATGACCGTACCGATTCGGCGATCCTCAAGATGTTCCACATGAGCCGCAAGGACGAGCCATTCGGCGCGGTGATCCAGGACCTGAACCTGACGCCGGTATCGATCAGCTACGAGTATGACCCGTGCGATCAGGCCAAGGCGCGGGAGCTGTACATCCGCGCCACCACCGGCAGCTATACCAAGGCCCCCGGCGAAGACGACAAGAGCATCGCTACGGGCATCACCGGCTATAAAGGCCGCGTGCATATCCACTTCGCTGCACCGGTCAGGGAGTTCTTTGCCGATACCAAGCTGTTGGCGCAGGAAGTTGACCGGCAGATCCTGGGTGGTTACCGCTTGTTCCCGGTGCATTACCTGGCCTACGCAATGTGGCAGGATGCCGACCCGGCACTGGCCGTGCCGCCTGCCGAGAAGCTGTTCCAGGCTGACGAGTTGGCCAAAGCCAAGCAGGAATGGCAACGCCGCCTCGACGCCTGCCCGGTCGAACAGCAGCCTTACCTGGTGCTGCAGTACGCAACGCCGGTACGCAATCAGTATCAGGTCAAGGTCCAGAGCCAGGTTGCCTGAACCGCGGTGGGGCTGGCAGCAGCCCCGCCGTCAGATCCAGGTACTCAACCAGGACAACAGCAGCGCCAGCGCCAGGCACGCCGAGCCGAGGGTGTAGTAGTAACGCGGCACGCGCCGATCAAAGGCGTCGACCAGGCCTTCGTCGACCGCCAGGCTGCGCCGCGTCAGCGCCGCCCGGCGCCGGGCGCTTTGCAGCAGCAGGCCGCCAGGGCAGGTAATCAGCAGTGCCAGCAGGTTGATCAGCTTGGCCGGATGGGCCGCCAGCAGCCCCCAGAGTACTTGCACAGACATTACAGACCTCGCAGTCGCGACAGCAAAGCCGAGCATTCTACCCAAGCCGGGCGCGTTGGCTGCGGCTTTACGACCAACTGCCGACGGATTTCATCTGCCATAGACTTTGTTCTCTGCGCTGCGCTATTGCCTATTCCTGAAGGAAAAAAAACCGCCGCCTGAGATTCAGGCAGCGGTTTTTTTATGACCTGGCTGTGACGAACGCTTACTCGCCGAGCACCTGACCGATGGTCGGGTCCTTGAACAGACGGGTCAAGGCATCGCTGAGCACATCACTGACCAGCTTGGTGTTGGTTTCCTGGTTCGGCGCCATGCCGAAGCGCTGATCCAGCGAAGCGCCGTAACGGCCGCTGTAACGGCGGTTGGCATTGGCTACGTCAGCACGGAAGGTCGCGCCGATGGTCGCCTCGGTCACATACATTTTGTCCTTGGGCGACTGGTACTTCAGTTCGGCCAGGGTCACGGTCAACTGCGGCGCATTGGAGCCGCCCTGGGTCGGGGTGAAACCGAGCAGACGCACCGCAGCTTCGGCCTGAGCCTGCAGCTTGGGCACGACATCGTTGCCGTTGACGCTGATGGTGCTGGTTTCCGGGTACATGCCGCCACGGGTGCCGAGCGACTGCGAAGGACGACCATCGACCACCCGCACCACGACAGGCTGGCCGCGACCGACCGGGTTGAGCTGAGTGGTCAGCTTGGGTTGCGGGCTGAGTTGTTGCGGGCTGTGGGCACAACCGACCAGGCTCAGGCTGGCCACCGCGAGCAAACCGAACAGCAGACGTTGCAACATGCGCGTTTCTCCAGAAAATGCGGCAAAGGCCCACAGTATACCCAGCCGCTTGAACGCCAGCTATCGGCTATATCCGCTTGTCATAATGCTTTCATGGCCGCGCCGTTATCCTTGGCCCAGCCCACTCCATAAAGGATTCGCCGCCATGGCCTCGCTCTGGAACCTGCTGTTCAAGCGCTCGCCCCAGCTTATCTATGCTCGCCTCGACAGCACCGGTTGCTGCCTGGGTTTCAAGCAGTGCAGCCTGCCGCCCAGCGGTAGCGGCTGGGTTCAGGTCAGTGACATGCAGCTTGCCTGGCTGGGCCGGACCTTGCCTGCTAGCGCCCGGGTTTGCGTCAGTGCAAGCCGTCGTTGGCAGCAACGCAGCCTGCCCGCCTGACAAATGCTGCAATAAAAACCGCGATTAACGACCTTTCTGCCCGCGACATCGCTATAATCTCCCCCCGATTATAAGGACGTCTCCTGATCGGGCCCCGCACCTGCCGATTGACCCCGGCACCTTCACCGCCTCGCCCACAGAGAGCCTTCCACTTCAGGTCTTGCATCCGGCTGTTGCGCCTGCTTTTTCTGGCCTTCTGCACTGCATGAACCTGTGGGTTGCCATCGCGCAGTCCCTTTTTGAGGTTCACGTCTCCAAAAGAGCGTGGAAAAAACCAGGTTTTCACAACTTCACAAGAGTGTGGCGAGCAAATGAACAGTCTGGCATGTGCAACAGCAGCAGATGTGTCCCCAACAGCCCCTGATGGCCGGTATTGGCGCTCATCCATGATGAGTCACTGAGGCCGGTCCATAACGCACGTCGGACACCTTGACCATAAGTCGAATTGCCGCAGCCGTGGCAATCAGCGTTCAATAGCTGAACCCTGAGACTGATTGGCGGTGTTCGCGAAGTTGCAAGAACTGCGAAGAGTCGGACATGGCGAGCCTGGCAACCCCAGGGATCCTATGCTGTCAATTAGGTGCTGTAGATTGTGGAGACGCGTTAATGGCGCAGAACGAATCGGTTGATGTAGTACTGGTAGGCGCGGGCATCATGAGTGCCACCCTGGCCGTACTGCTCAAGGAGCTCGACCCGGCCCTCAAACTGGAGGTCGTCGAGGCGATGGACTCCGGGGCTGCAGAAAGCTCGAACCCTTGGAACAACGCCGGGACCGGCCATGCCGGCCTGTGCGAGCTGAACTACACGCCGCAGGCCGCCGATGGCAGCATCGACATCAAGAAGGCCGTGCACATCAACACTCAGTTCGAGGTGTCACGGCAGTTCTGGGCTTACCTGATCAACAAGGGTGGCCTCGGCGCGCCGCGTGACTTCATCAATCCCGTGCCACACCTGAGCTACGTCGAAGGTGACAAGGGCGTGTCCTTCCTCAAGAAGCGTTTCGAGCTGCTCAAGCAGCACCACGCCTTCAGCGAGATGGAGTACACCGAAGACAAGGCGGTGATGCGCGACTGGATGCCGTTGATGATGCCCGGCCGCCCGGCCGACCAGCACATCGCCGCAACCCGCGTGATGAAAGGCACCGACGTCAACTTCGGTGCCTTGACCAACAAGCTGCTGAAAATCCTCGGCAACACCGCGGACAGCCAGGTCAAGTACAGCAAGAAGGTCGTCGGCCTGCGCCGTAACGGCGCCGGCTGGACCGTCAGCATCAAGGACGTCAACAGCGGCGGTAGCCGTGAAGTCGATGCACGCTTTGTCTTTCTCGGCGCTGGTGGCGCGGCATTGCCATTGCTGCAGGCTTCGGGCATTCCCGAGAGCAAAGGCTTTGGCGGCTTCCCGGTGAGCGGCCAGTGGCTACGCTGCGACAACCCGGAAATCGTCAAGCAGCACCAGGCCAAGGTCTACAGCCAGGCTGCCGTGGGCGCTCCGCCGATGTCGGTGCCGCACCTGGATACCCGTGTCGTCGACGGCAAAACCTCGCTGCTGTTCGGCCCCTACGCCGGCTTCACCACCAAGTTCCTCAAGCACGGTTCGCTGCTCGACCTGCCACTGTCGGTACGCCTGGGCAACCTCGGTCCGATGCTGGCAGTCGCGCGCGACAACAT
This sequence comes from Pseudomonas shirazensis, assembly GCF_014268785.2. GTDB lineage: Bacteria > Pseudomonadota > Gammaproteobacteria > Pseudomonadales > Pseudomonadaceae > Aquipseudomonas > Aquipseudomonas shirazensis. The sequence goes on from NZ_JABWRD020000002.1 coordinate 493,535, forward strand.
GGACCTGACCAAGTACCTGGTCAGTGAAGTGATGCAGTCGATGGAGCAACGCCTGGACTCGCTGCGCCGCTTCTACCCAGAAGCCAAAGCCGAAGACTGGCGTCTGGAAGTGGCCGGCCAGCGCGTGCAGATCATCAAGAAAGACCCGAAAAAAGGCGGCGTGCTGCAATTTGGCACCGAGCTGGTTGCGGCGGCCGACGGCAGCCTGGCGGCCCTGCTGGGCGCATCCCCTGGTGCCTCGGTGACGGTGTCGATCATGCTTGATCTGATCGAACGCTGCTTCCCTGAGCAAGCCAAGGGTGCCTGGGCGAGCAAGCTGCACGAGATCTTCCCTGCTCGGGAAAGTGTCCTGGCCAGCGATGCAGCGCTGTACCGCAAGGTCAGCGAGCATAACGACCAGGTATTGCAGATGGTTGAAAGCAGCCCGGCTCAGCATTACGCCTGACCGGTCTAGGGGCCGCTCTGCGGCCCCAAATCACCCCAGACTCAGATCACTCAACCACGGGCGTTGATGATCTCGATGTACTCCGCCGCATTACGCTGATCAGCGATCTGCTCGACGAAAGTTTGACCGTGCTCGTCCTTGCCGTCCAGCTCATAACCCGCCTCGACGAAGAACCCGACAAACCGCTCGAAGTCATCGATGCGCAGGCCACGATAGGCTTTGACCAGCTTGTGCGCGGACGGCGATGTCACGCCGTCGGCCGGGTCGTACTGCAGAAACGACTTGATGTAGTCGTCACTGATCTCGTCACCAATCACTTGCTTCTTGTCTTTACGCATTGCCGACTCCACCTAAGCCATCACCAAATTTCGCAGGGCGGCAGTGTACCCCCGCCAATGCGCAGGCCTCAACGCGTACGTACGGTGCCGGTATGCAGATCCGCCCAGACATGGCCGTTGGCGTAAGTCAGAAACTGCACGTAGAGGGTCTCGTTGCGCAGCAGGTCGATGATCACCCGGTAGTCGGCCATCGGGTAATTCAGGCTCAGGGTGCGGGTCTTGTCGTCGTAGACTGGCTTCTTCAGGCTCTTGCCACCTTCACCATCGAAGCTGAGCAATACTTGGGTAATCGTCGCGCCCTTGCTCAGCGGCTTGCCTTTCAGGCGCATCTGCAGCGAGGCGGTGATCGGGATCGGTTGTTGGTCAGACTGACGCTGGGTGCCAACCACCACCGAGTAGTCGGTGACTTGCAGCAACTGTTGACTGGTCGGCGCCTCTTGGCGCAGCGACTGGTCATCAGGTGGCAGAAACTGGCTGTGCAGGGGCGCCGCAGACAATGGCAGGCTCAGCGCCAACAGCAAGGGAATGAACGCACGCATGTGAGGCTCCTTGGCATGAAGCCGCACTCTAGCATGCCCGCTCAGGCGAACTGCGCGCGCATCCACACCTGGTATGCGGCAACCCCTGGCTCACCCTCACGCGGCGCCCATGGCGCCAGCTCACCCTCACCCACCGGGCGATAAGGGCCGGCCTTGCACTCGAACAGAATGCTGTCGGCGGCGAGCACCACCAGCGCGTGATAGACACCCGGTGGCAGGTCGACACCGAGGCACTCGCCACCGGCCTCGAGCAGGCGTTTTTCGATAACCCCGCCCTTCTCGTCGAACAGCAGCAGGCCAAGGCGCCCTTTGAGCACCAGCAAGGCCTCGGCTTTGTCTTCGCTCAGGTGGCGATGCGGCGGGATGTAGGTGTCAGGCTGCAAGCCAACCGCCATGCGGTGGCACGGTTCGGCCATGGCATGAAAGTTATGGTGCTGACGCCCGCGCGGGTTGGCCGCAGCCTGCTCGGCCAGGCCGGCAAACAAGGACTGGTCGATGAATGCCGGCGCGCGCATGGCTTACAGGCCCTTTACGGCGAAGATGCCGTTGGCGTTGCGCCAGTAGCCTTTGTAGTCCATGCCATAGCCGAAGATGTAGCGGTCGATGCACGGCAAACCGACGAAGTTGGCTTTCAGGTCCGGACTGGCCTTACGGTCATGCTCCTTGTCGATCAGCACTGCGGTGTACACCTCACGGGCGCCGGCATGCTTGCAGAACTCGATGATCGCGCTGAGGGTGTGGCCCTCGTCGAGAATGTCATCGACGATCAGCACATCGCGGTCAATGAACGATACTTCCGGCTTGGCCTTCCAGAACAGCTCACCGCCGCTGGTCTGGTTGCGGTAGCGAGTGGCGTGCAGGTAGGACGCTTCGAGCGGGAACTGCAGATGGGTAAGCAGCTTGCCGGCGAAAATCAGGCCACCGTTCATGACGCAGAACACGACCGGGTTCTTCTCATGCAGCTCGCGGCTGATGTGCTCGCCTACCTTGGCGATGGCCGCTTCGACCTCGGCTTCGTTGTACAGGCAGTCAGCTTCGCGCATGACTTGGCGGATGTGCTCGAGATCGGCGGACATGGCGCTCCCCAGGGGTCGGAATCGGAAAAGCGGGCAAAGGTACGCATCCGCTGGCCTCAGATCAAGCGTTTATGGACTAACGTGCACAATGACAAAGCGACAGCTCAGGCTGAATAGATTAATCTAGCGCGGTTTTTTTGCCCGCCTTCCGGAGCCCTCCCCCATGCCTACTCGTGAGATCCGCCATCCGCTGATCCGCCACAAGCTCGGCCTTATGCGCCGTGCCGATATCAGCACCAAGAACTTTCGCGAACTCGCCCAGGAAGTGGGCGCCCTGCTGACTTATGAGGCCACCCAGGACCTGCCACTGGAATCCTACGAAATCGACGGCTGGAGCGGTAAAGTCCAGGTCGAGAAAATCGCCGGCAAGAAGATCACTGTAGTACCGATCCTGCGTGCCGGCATCGGCATGCTCGACGGCGTGCTCAGCCTGATCCCGGGCGCCAAGGTCAGCGCCGTGGGCGTCGCCCGCAACGAAGAAACCCTCGAAGCGCACACCTACCTTGAGAAGCTGGCACCGGACATCAATCAGCGCCTGGCACTGATCATCGACCCGATGCTGGCCACCGGTGCGTCGATGGTCGCAACCATCGACCTGCTGAAAAAAGCCGGCTGCAAGGAGATCCGCGCCATGGTGCTGGTGGCGGCCCCCGAGGGTATCGCCACAGTCGAGAAGGCCCACCCGGATGTGAGCATTTACACCGCCTCGATCGACGAGCGCCTCAACCAGCACGGCTACATCATCCCAGGCCTGGGCGATGCCGGTGACAAGATCTTCGGCACCAAGCAGAAGGACGCCTGATCATGCAGGACGGCTTCAACGACCCGCTCTGGCGCCAGGTCGTCTCGGGCGCGCAGATGCTCTTCGTGGCATTTGGCGCGCTGGTGCTGATGCCGCTGATCACCGGCCTCGACCCTAACGTGGCGCTGTTCACCGCCGGCATCGGCACCTTGCTGTTCCAGCTGGTAACGGGCCGTCAGGTACCGGTGTTTCTCGCCTCGAGCTTCGCCTTCATCACCCCGATCATCCTCGCCAAAGGTCAGTTCGGCCTGGCCGAGACCATGGGCGGAGTGATGGCGGCAGGCTTCGTCTACACCTTCATGGGCATGATGGTGAAGATCAAAGGCACCGGTTTCATCGACCGCATGCTGCCGCCGGTGGTGATCGGCCCGGTGATCATTTCAATCGGCCTGGCGATGGCGCCGATTGCCGCCAACATGGCCATGGGCAAGGGCGGCGATGGCGCTGTGCTGATTCCGTATCAGACCGCGATGCTGATTTCCATGCCGGCCCTGCTGACGACCTTGATCGTGGCCGTGTTCGGCAAGGGCATCTTCCGCCTGGTGCCGATCATTGCCGGGGTTCTGGTCGGTTTTGCCATGGCCTTTGCCTTTGGCGTGGTCGACACTGCCAAGATCGCTGCGGCGCCCTGGCTGGCGATTCCCCATTTCACCGCGCCAGCGTTCAACTGGCAGGCGATTCTGTTCATCGTGCCGGTGGCCTTGGCGCCGGCAATCGAGCATATCGGTGGAGTGATTGCTGTCGGCAGCGTGACTGGACGCGACTACCTGAAAAAGCCCGGCCTGCATCGCACGCTGCTGGGCGATGGCCTGGCCACTACTGCTGCCGGCCTGTTCGGCGGGCCGCCCAACACGACCTACGCGGAAGTGACCGGTGCGGTGATGCTGACCAAGAACTACAACCCGAAGATCATGACCTGGGCGGCGGTGTTTGCCATAACCCTGGCGTTTGTCGGCAAGTTCGGCGCGCTGCTGCAGAGCATTCCGGTACCGGTCATGGGTGGCATCCTGTGTTTGCTGTTTGGTTCGATTGCAGCGGTGGGGATGAACACCATGATCCGCCACAAGATCGACCTGAGCGAGGCGCGTAACCTGGTGATCGTTTCGGTGACCTTGGTGTTCGGGATTGGCGGGGTACTGATTGGCAGCGGTGATGGGCCGGATGACTGGGGCCTGAAGGGCATTGCGCTGTGTGCCATTGTGGCGATTGTGTTGAATCTGTTGCTGCCTGGGAATGATGGGTGGAAGAACAACAAGCTGGATGATCAGTTGCCCTGAGAGGTGATTGGGTGACCCTGCTTTGTTGGGGTTTATCCGGTATTTGTGTGAATAGTTAGGGCCCCTTTCGCCCTTACAGCGAGTCACTTTTTTGGCAAACGCCGGGCGTTTGCCAAAAGTGACTCGCCGTAAGGGCGAAAGGGGCCATAACAGCCCCTAAATCAATTGGATAGTGCAAAGAAAACCGCCCCCCATACATCAGCCCTCTTCACAAAGCCGAGCCAACGTCCGAGCCCACTGCGGATGATCATTCAAACAAGGCACAAGCACCAACTCCTCCCCCCCAGCCTCGATAAACTGCTCCCGCCCCCGATCCCCGATCTCCTCGAGCGTCTCGATACAGTCAGCAACAAACGCCGGGCACATCACCAGCAACCGCTTCACCCCAGCCTTGGCCAACTCATCAAGCCGCGTCTCGGTATAAGGCTCGATCCACTTGGCCCGCCCCAACCGCGACTGGAACGAAGCCGACCACTTGCCATCCGCAATGCCCATCGCCTTGGCAAACGCCGCCGCACTGGCCAGGCACTGCGAGCGATAGCACACCGCCCGCACATTGGCACACGCCTGCTGGCAGCAATCGGCACTCTGGAAGCAATGATTGCCGGTCGGATCAAGCTTCTTCAGATGCCGCTCAGGCAGCCCATGGAAGCTCAACAACAGATGGTCATAGTCATCCTGCAGATACGGCCGCGCACTGGCCACCAACGCATCGATATAGCTCGGCTGATCATAGAACGGCTGCAACACCCGCATCTCCAGCGGCAACCGGTTCTGTGCAATGGTCTGCGTCGCCAACTCGATCACGGTGGTTACCGTACTGTCAGCGAACTGCGGATAGAGCGGCGCCAATGTCACCTTGCGTACGCCCTGCGCAGCCAGGCGCTTGAGCACCTCCGGCAGCGCCGGCTGGCCATAGCGCATGGCTACTTCCACCGGGCCATGCGGCCAATGCGCATGCATGGCGGCTTGCAGACGACGGGTCAGCACCACCAGCGGCGAGCCCTCATCCCACCAGATCGACGCGTAGGCATGAGCCGACTGCTCAGGGCGCTTGATCAGGATCAGCGACACCAGCAAGCGCCGCACCGGCCACGGCAGGTCGATCACGTACGGGTCCATCAGAAACTGGTTGAGGTAACGGCGCACGTCGGCTACCGAAGTGGAGGCTGGCGAACCCAGGTTGACCAGCAGCAGGGCATGATCGGTCATGCAGCGTCCTATGTCAGAGGCGCCCGGACAGGTTGTCCAGCGCCGATTGCAGATCGTTGAAACGGAAGGTGAAGCCAGCCGCCAGCAAGCGGGTCGGGCGCGCACGCTGGCCACCGAGAAGCAAAGTAGACAGCTCGCCCAGCCCGGCCTTCAACACCAGCGCCGGCACGGGCAACAACGCCGGTCGATGCAGCGCCTTGCCCAGGCATTTGGCAAAGGTACGGTTGCGCACAGGCTCGGGCGCGCAGGCATTATAAGGACCGCTGGCGTCGTTGTGGCGCATGAGAAAATCTATCAGGGCGACCTGATCATCTATATGGATCCACGGCATCCACTGCCGACCACTGCCCAGCGGCCCGCCCAGGCCGAGTTTGAACGGCAGGCGCAGGCGCGACAAAAAGCCGCCATCGCTGGCCAGCACCAACCCGGTCCGCACCAGCACCACGCGTATGCCAAGCGCTTGAGCACGCTGCGCGGTCTCTTCCCAGGCGATGCACAGCTGGCTGGCGAAGTCCTCCTTGACCGGTTGCGAAGCCTCGGTCAGCTCGCGCTCACCGCCATCGCCATACCAGCCCACTGCTGAGCCTGACACCAGCACCTCAGGGCGCTGCTCGCGCTTTTGCAGCCACGCCAGCAACTGCTCGGTCAAAGTAATGCGGCTGGCCCAAAGCAGGTTGCGCCGCGCTGCGGTCCAGTGCCGGTCGGCAATCGGTGCGCCGGCCAGATTGATCACTGCGTCGATCGGGTCATCGGCAGCCAGATCATCCAGCTGGGCGATACCGCGTACGCCGCTGCCACAAAGCATCGGCACCTGTTCCGGGCGCCGGCTCCAGACCGTCAACCGATGGCCCTGGCCAGTCCACAGACGGCAAAGATGCCTGCCGAGCAAACCGGTACCGCCTGTCAGCAATATATGCATGGCTGTGTCCTCGCAGATCGTCGGGGTGGTCTATTTTTAACAACAAGGCACTTTCTTGACCGCACGCTCTCGGATAAACATAGGCCAAGCTGGCCTGTAGAGCGGAATAACCTTATACAAACTTTGCGCATTGTACAGGTTTGCAAGACCGCGTAATCTGTTTCAAGCAAGGTTAGAAGAGGCCATCATGACAGTACCTATTGCCATCATTGGTGCCGGCATTGCCGGCCTTTCCGCAGCCCAGGCCCTGCAGGCCGCCGGGCAGACTGTGCACTTGTTCGACAAAGGCCACGGCAGTGGTGGGCGGATGGCCAGCAAGCGCAGCGATGCCGGTGCGCTCGACCTGGGCGCGCAGTACTTCACTGCCCGCGACCGGCGCTTCGTCGAGCAGGTGCAACAGTGGGAAGCCGCTGGCCATGCCGCGCAATGGAAGCCGCAGCTGTACAACTATCGCGATGGCGTCCTCAGCCCTTCCCCAGACGAGCAAGTGCGCTGGGTCGGCGTGCCGCGCATGAGCGCCATCACTCGCGGCCTACTCAACGACGTTACAGTCAATTTCGGCTGCCGCATCGCCGAGGTGTTTCGCGGCAAGCAGTACTGGCACCTGCAGGATACTGAAGGCTGCAGCCACGGCCCCTTCAGCCGGGTCGTGATTGCCGTGCCCGCACCGCAAGCCACGCCACTGCTGGCAGCAACCCCAAAATTGGCAGCGGTCGCCGCCGGCGTGCAGATGGAACCCACCTGGGCCATCGCCCTGGCCTTCGAGACGCCACTACAAACGCCCATGCAAGGTTGCTTCGTGCAGGACAACCCACTTGACTGGCTGGCGCGCAACCGCAGCAAACCAGGGCGCGACGAGCAGCTCGACACCTGGGTGCTGCATGCCACGTCAGACTGGAGCAAGCAGCACATCGACCTGAGCAAAGAGCTGGTGATCGAGCAGTTGAGCGGCGAGTTTGCCGAGCTGATTGGCTGCGCGGTGCCGGCCCCAACCTTTGCCCTGGCCCACCGTTGGTTGTATGCCCGCCCCGCCGCTGGCCATGAATGGGGGGCGCTCGCGGATGCTGACCTGGGCTTGTACGCCTGTGGCGACTGGTGCTTGTCTGGCCGGGTCGAAGGTGCTTGGTTGAGTGGCCAGGAAGCGGCAAGACGCTTGCTCGAGCATCTGGAATAGATCTGGCTGTAAACCTGTACAGAAAAAACTATTTGCATAAATGCGTGGCTGTGCTGGAATAGACTTGTACACAAGGAGCAACCTTGTACAGGTATTCTGGAGGCAGCGATGAACGCGTTGGCGAAACCCCGCATTGGCATCAGTGCCTGCCTGCTCGGCGAGAACGTGCGCTACAACGGCGGGCACAAGGCTTCCGAACTCTGCTTGAGTGCTTTCGAAGCGCACTTCGACTGGGCACCGTTGTGCCCTGAGGTCGCCATCGGTCTGGGTATTCCGCGCGATCCGATCCGCCTGGTAGGTGATCCGCAACACCCCGAAGTGGTTGCCACGCGCAACCCCGGCGCCAACTACTCTGCCCCACTGCGCGCCTATGGCGAGCAGATGGCTGATGAGATCGGCGATGTCTGCGGTTATATCTTCATGCAGAAGTCGCCCTCATGCGGCTTGGAGCGGGTCAAGGTCTATCAGGACAACGGCCACCCTGCGCTCAAAGGTGGCCGCGGTGCCTACGCCGACGCTTTCTGCGCGCGCCGCCCCGATCTGCCGGTCGAAGAGGAGGGCCGCCTGCATGATCCGGTGCTGCGGGAGAACTTCATCAGCCGCGTGTATGCCTACGCCGACTGGCAGCAGCAACTGGCTGTGGGGCTGAGCCGGGGTGCGTTGGTGAGTTTCCATTCGCGGTACAAATACCTGCTGATGGCCAACAATCCCAAAGCCTATCGCGAGCTTGGCCGGCTGTTGGGCAGCATGCGCAAGGATGACGACCCGCAGCAGGTCGGCGCGCAGTACTTCAGCCTCCTGATGCAGGCACTGCGCCGCCCGGCCAACCGCGGCACCCATTGCAACGTGCTGCTGCACCTGAGCGGTTATCTGCGCGATGCGCTGGATCAGGGTGACCGCGCCGAGCTGCAGCAGGTAATCGGCCAATATCAGCAAGGAATCGTGCCATTGGTAGTACCGATGACCCTGCTCAAACACCACCTGCGGGTACATCCAGACCCCTACCTCAGCCAGCAGGCCTATCTGCAGCCCCACCCCGAGAGTCTAGGTCTACGCAATGCAGTCTGAAGATTTGATGCCCATTGGCGAGCTTGCCCGCCGCACCGGGGTCAACCCGGTCACCTTGCGCGCCTGGGAGCGTCGCTACGGTTTGCTCAAGCCACAACGCACGGCCAAGGGGCATCGCTTGTATGGCTCCGATCAAGTCGAGCAGGTGCAGGCGATCCTGCGCTGGCTCGAGCGTGGTGCTTCGGTCGGCCAGGTCCGTGAGCTGCTTGAACACGCCCCAAGCGTTGCCCCACAAGGGGACTGGCAGTTGCGCGAGCAGGCGTTGATCGAAGCGGTGGGCAACTTGTCCCAGCGCACCCTCGACCAGCAGCTCAATCAGGCCATGGCGCTGTACCCGGCCGTCACGCTCTGTGAACAGCTGCTGCTGCCGTTGCTGCACAGCCTCGCCCGGCGCTGGCAGACGCATTTCAACGCCCGCCTCGAGCAGGCGTTTTTTCACACCTGGCTGCGCAGCAAGTTCGGCGCACGGGTGTATCACGACAATCAGCAGCTTACAGGGCCGCCGGTGCTGTTGGTGGTCGACAGCGATCGCGGTTTCGACGCGCATCTGTGGCTGTGCGCCTGGCTGTTTACCAGCAGTGGCCGCGCCGTCGAGGTGCTCGAGTTCGAGGTCGCCGGCGCGCAGCTGCAACGCGCCGTGAGCGAGCTACAAGCGCAGGTGCTGGTACTGCTGCTCGGCCCGCGCGTTGACTATGCCGCCCTTGAGCGCGCGCTGCATGGCATCGATGCGGTAAAACTACTGGGTGGCGAAACAATTGCCCTGCACCAGACCCAACTGGAAGCCATGCAGCAACCCGGCCTGTCCCTGTTCGACACACCGCAGGCCGCGCTGCGCCTGCTTCAGCAACCTGCGCTCACCCCGCCAAAGACGACTTCTTCATGCAATTGATGTGGCTGCGCAGCGACCTGCGCATCGATGACAACAGCGCCCTCAGCGCTGCCTGTGAACGCGGCCCCACCGTGGCTGTGTGGATAGCCAGCCCCGCGCAATGGTTGAGCCATGACGATGCCCCGTGCAAGGTCGACTTCTGGTTGCGCAACCTGCGCGAATTGAGCCAATCACTGCAGCAACTGAACATCCCGCTGCTGATTCGCCACACCGACGACTGGGCTCAGGTGCCGCAAGTGCTGCTCGATATCTGCCGGGAGCACGCGGTGGAAGCAGTGCACTGGAATGACGAGTATGGCGTCAACGAGCAACTACGCGATGAGTGCGCAGAGGCCCTGCTGCGCAGCAGCGACATCAGCGTGCATCGTTACCTTGATCAGTTGCTGCTCAGCCCCGGCACCGTGCTGACCAAGGCCGGCCAGTATTTTCAAGTGTTCGGCCAGTTCAAGCGTGCCTGCCTCGAGCGTCTGCAGCATGGCATGCCTGCCATGGCCAGCAGAGTTGCGAAACAAGCTGCGACGAAGATCGCCAGCGACCGGATTCCATCTGGCTTCGACGGATTTGCCGAGCCCACTCAGGCGTTGCGGGAGTTGTGGCCCGCCGGTGAAAAAGAAGCGCAGCGGCGCCTCGCCGAGTTTGCCGAACACAGCATCGATGATTACCTGCAACTGCGCGATTTACCGGCCGAACCCGGCACCAGCCAGTTGTCCGCATACCTGGCAGCGGGGGTCATTTCCCCTCGGCAGTGCCTGCATGCGGCGTTGTCGGCCAATCGCGGCGAGTTCGACAGCGGCAGTGCCGGCGTGCAGACCTGGATCAACGAACTGCTCTGGCGTGAATTCTACAAACACATCCTGGTCGGTTATCCACAGGTCTCGCGCCACCAACCATTCCGCGCGCACACCGCTGCCCTGCCCTGGCGCGATGCACCGGAAGATTTGAAGGCCTGGGAACAAGGCCGCACCGGCTTCCCCATCATCGACGCAGCGATGCAGCAACTGCTGGCAACTGGCTGGATGCATAACCGCCTGCGCATGATCGTCGCGATGTTTCTGAGCAAGAACCTGCTGATCGACTGGCGCCACGGAGAGCGGCACTTCATGCGTCATCTGATCGACGGCGACCTTGCCGCCAACAACGGTGGCTGGCAGTGGAGCTCATCGACCGGCACCGACTCGGTACCGTACTTCCGCATCTTCAATCCGGTGACGCAATCGCAACGTTTTGATCCCAAAGGGCGCTTTATTCGTCAGTGGCTCCCCCAATTGAAGGCCCGCGACGATAAATCCATTCATTTGCCCGTGAAATCTGCTGATCTTTTTGCTACAACCTCTTATCAGAGTCCAATTGTGGATCTCGCAAGCAGTCGCCAGCGCGCATTGGAAGCCTTCAAGGGCCGCTCGGCAGGATTAGAGGGCAATGTGTGACTCACACAAGCAGTTTTTGGATCACCGGTGCTACCAATGGGCTTGGTCTGGCACTGGTGATTGAGTTGCTCAAGCAAGGCCATCGGGTTGCAGCCAGCTGCAACGACAGCCATCTGCTGGATACGCTGAGCGAGGATCAGGGTGAGCGCTTTTTGCCGCTGCCGTGGCAGCTGCATGACTATGCTAGGGCTACCGAGGCCGCTGCGCAGGTGCAGGCCGTATGGGGCTCGTTGGATGGGTTGATCATCAATGCTGGGACCTGTGATTACCTCGCGCCCGAGCTTCCTGATGACAAAGTGCTGGAGGCGATCGTCACCAGCAATCGGCAAGCCAGCAGCAATTGCCTGATGGCAGCTGCGCCTCTGTTGGCCAACGGCAGCTCGCCACAGGTCATGGCCATTCTCAGCCGCTATTCTGCGATGCAACTGCACCATCCCAATCAGCCGCTCAACGCCAGCAACAGCTTGACGCACTGGTTCCGCGAGCAGCGCCAGGCACTGCAGGCGCACGGCATCGGTTTGACCGTGGTCGCACCACAATCGCTGCAGGCGCCGGTCACAGCCGCGCATGCCATCCCCGAACAATGGACAGCCGAAACCGCAGCGCAAGTGCTGGTCAGCAGCCTGCGTGAACGGGAGTCGGAACTGGTGTTGGAAGTGTGGAGCCTGAGCAGCCTGTGGCCGTTACCGCGCTAGAGCGGTTCCGGGGCCGCCTGGCGGCCCCGGCTACCTGACGGCGCGCTTACAGCGCCATACGGTAATGCAGTGAGTAGCTCTCTACGCCATCGTTGGGCTGCTTGATCCCGGCATTGGAGTAGTGGATCGCGCGCACGCCGATCTCGTGGCCGCCGGCAAAGCGCAGGCCGAAGCCGATACGGTCTTCGAACTGGAACGACGAGCCCAGGTCATTGCTTTCCAGCTTGGTGCGCGAGAACGCAGCGACACCAATACCGGCTTCGATGTACGGTTTGACGCTGTCACCGGCGAATTCATAGACGAATACCGGCGCGAACGACAGGCTGTGGTTGCTGGCAGTGGTGTCGCCGTCCCAGAAGGTGTAGGCGCCATCCCAGTAGCCGGTTACCCGACCAACACTGGTTTGCCACCAGCTGGCATCCCAGTTCGATTGCAGGCCCAGGCGATAGACCATGGTGGAGTCGCCGGTCTGCCCTACCGAAAGCGAAACGTCCGCCGCCTGTGCCGCAGACATTTGCCCCATTGCCAAAGCGGCAGCCGCCGCTAAACCAAGCAGTTTCTTCATGAGAAACATCCCTTTCCTTTGCTGTTTTAAGTGTTATGCCCCATCGGCACCTAATAGAAATCAAAGCTTGTACGATAGTTCAGCTTTCTAGGTGGCTTTTCACTTTTTTTTTACAATGGGAAGCTTCGCACACTGTCGGACTTTCTCCACAACAAAGGTAGGATTTTTCTTAAATTGTCCGGATCACTGCTGGTCCAGAAGGCGGTCTGCTGCGCCGGCCCCTCTGCCAACAGGTCACGTTCGCCGAGCAAACGCTGAAGTTGCCGGGCCACCGCAGCCCCGGTATCGATGATCGCTACATCTGCCGGAACCAGTTCGGCCAGTAGCGGACGCAAGAAGGGATAATGCGTACAGCCCAGAATCAGCGTGTCACAACCCGCCTGCAGCAGCGGTTGAACATAGCCTGCGAGCAACCGGCGCAACTCGGCGCTGATCAGGTCGCCCGCCTCGATCCGCTCGACCAACCCCGGACAGGGCTGGGTGATGACGCGGACGTCGCTGGCGAAGCGGTCGAGCAAGGCGGCAAATTTGGCACTTTGCAGAGTACCGGTGGTAGCCAGCACTCCCACTACGCCTGAACGAGTCGCCGCCGCCGCCGGTTTGACCGCAGGTTCCATCCCCACCAACGGCCACTGCGGGTACTGCTCGCGTAGATCGGCTACGGCGGCCACGGTCGCGGTATTACAGGCCAGCACCATTGCCTTGGCACCTTGCTGCTGAAAAAACTCAGCGATATGGCGCAAGCGCTGGCGGATGTAGTCAGGGGATTTTTCGCCGTAGGGAACGTGACCACTGTCGGCCACGTATAGCAGTGATTCGTTCGGTAGCCGGCGCTGGATCTCGGCGAGCACCGACAAGCCGCCGACCCCCGAGTCCATCACGCCGACCGGCGCCGAGCGCTCAGCCATGGCGCTGAGCGCACACGGCGCAGGCAGGGTCACGCTTGACCCGCAGCTCGCGCATGCGCGTAGTCAGCGCATCGATCAGCAACAGGCGGCCAACCAGCGGCTCGCCGAACTCGGCCAGCAGCTTGAGTGCTTCGAGTGCCTGCAGGCTACCGACCAGGCCCACCAACGGACCGATCACGCCGGCTTCGCTGCAGGTCAGTTCGGCCTCGCTGCCGTGACCGTACAGGCAGTGGTAGCAAGGGCTGGTGTCGCGCCGTGTGTCGAACACCGACAGCTGGCCTTCGAGGCGAATCGCCGCGCCGCTGACCAGAGGCCTGGCCGCAGCTACGCACGCGGCATTGACCGCCTCGCGGGTGGTGAAGTTATCCGAGCAATCCAGCACCACATCGACCGCTGACACAACCGCTGCCAGGGAATCCTCGTCCAGCGCCAAGCGGTGCGCAACCAGCTTGATCTCCGGGTTGATCGCCTGCAGGCGCCTGATCGCCGAGTCGACCTTGCCCATGCCGACACTGTCGGTGTCGTGGATGATCTGCCGCTGCAAGTTGGTCAGGTCGACCGTGTCGAAGTCGGCCAGGTGCAGCTCGCCAACCCCCGCCGCTGCCAGGTACAACGCCACCGGCGAGCCGAGGCCGCCGACGCCGACCACCAGCGCCTTGCTCTGCTTGAGCCGCAACTGGCCGTCGATATCCACTTGAGCCAGCAGGACCTGCCGACTGTAGCGCAGCAGTTCCTGATCACTCAGCATGGCAGGCGCCCCAGCGAGATGCGTTCGTGGCCGCCCAGGTCACGCCGGCTGGCGACCTCGGTGAAGCCCTGTTGGCTGAGCAGTTCACGCACAGCATCAGCCTGATCGTAGCCGTGCTCGAGCAACAACCAGCCGCCTTCGACGAGGTGCTCAGGCGCCTGGGCAATGATCACGCGCAGGTCATCCAGGCCATCGTCACCTGCCACCAGGGCACTGCTCGGCTCGAAGCGCACATCGCCAGCGACCAGATGCGGGTCGGCAGCACGGATATACGGCGGGTTGCTCAGAATCATCGCGAAGCGCTCGCCAGCCAGGGCGTCGAACCAGTGGCTCTTGCGCACCTCGACGTTGCTCAACTGCAAGCGCTGACGATTACGCTCGGCCAGCGCCACGGCGGCGTCGATCCGGTCTACTGCAACCACCTGCCAAACCGGGCGTTCGCTGGCCAGGGCCAAGGCGATCGCGCCGGTTCCAGTGCCCAGATCGAGCAACCGCGCCGGGCCGCCGGCTTGCAGCTCGAGGGCGGTTTCAACCAGCAGCTCGGTATCGGGCCGCGGGATCAGGGTGTCTGGCGCAACCTCGAGGTCGAGCTTCCAGAACCCCTGCTGACCGAGAATATAAGCCACCGGCTCGCCGTCACGGCGGCGCGCGAGATAGTCGGCAAACACCTGCGCGGCCTCACTGCTGACGATGCGCTCAGGCCAGGTGTGGAGAAAACTGCGCGACTTGCCTAGGGCAGCCGCCAGCAGCAACTCGGCATCGAGCCGCTCGGTCGGCGAATCTGGCAACTGTGCGTTGCGCAGCAGGCTGGCAATAATGGTCATCAGTCCCCCAGGGCAGCCAATTGATCGGCCTGGTATTCGGCCAGCAACGGTTCGATCACGGCATCGACGCCGCCGGCGAGGATGTCATCCAGGGAGTACAGGGTCAGGTTGACGCGGTGATCGGTCACCCGTCCCTGCGGATAGTTATAGGTGCGAATGCGCTCGGAGCGGTCACCCGAGCCGACCAACAGCTTGCGCTCGCTGGCAATGGCGTTCTGTGCAGCGCTGGTCTGGATGTCGTTGAGCTTGGCCGACAGCCAGGACATGGCGCGGGCGCGGTTCTTGTGCTGGGAACGCTCTTCCTGGCACTCGACCACGATGCCGGTCGGCAAGTGGGTGATGCGGATCGCCGAGTCGGTCTTGTTGATGTGCTGACCGCCAGCACCGGAGGCCCGGTAGGTGTCTACACGCAGGTCAGCCGGATTGATCTCGATCGCGACCTGCTCGTCGGGCTCGGGCAGCACTGCCACGGTGCAGGCGGAGGTATGGATACGCCCTTGCGATTCGGTCTCCGGCACCCGCTGCACACGGTGCGCGCCGGACTCGAATTTGAGCTTGGCGTAGACGTTATCACCTTCGATGCGCGCGATGATCTCTTTATAGCCGCCGTGCTCGCCGACGTTCTCGGACAGAATTTCCAGGCGCCAACCACGCTTCTCGGCGTAACGCGAGTACATGCGAAACAGGTCGCCGGAGAAAATCGCCGCCTCGTCGCCGCCGGTGCCAGCACGGATTTCAAGGAACACGTTGCGACCGTCGTTGGGGTCCTTGGGCAGCAGCATGCGCTGCAGCTGCGACTCCAGCTCGACCAACTGCTCCTTGGCTTCGCGGACTTCCTCGACGGCCATCTCGCGCATGTCCGGGTCGCTGTCCTTGAGCAGCGCCTGCGCGCCCTCGAGGTCAGCCTGGACCTTGCGCCATTCCTGGTAGGCGCTCATCACCGGCTCGACTTCGGCGTATTCCCTGGAATAGGCCCGGAAGCGCGTCTGGTCGGCAATGACCTCGCCATCACCGAGCAGGGCAGTCAGTTCCTCGAAGCGGTCCTGGAGGATATCCAGTTTATTCAGCAGCGACGCTTTCATTGCGGGGGTTTGTCCGTGGAGCCCTCGTTGAGGGCAAAGAGTTCCTGGGCCATGGCCAGCGCATCGACGCGGCCCTCGGCCGAGAGCTTTTTCAGCTGCACGCTGGGTGCGTGCAGCAATTTGTTGGTCAGCCCTCGGGCCAGCTGGGCCAGCACGTCCTCCGGGTTGCCGCCGTTGGCCAGCAGCCGCTGGGCCTTCTGCAGCTCTTCATCGCGCAGCCGTTCACTCTGCTGGCGGTAGGCCTTGAGCACGTCGACCGCAGCCAGCTCGCGCAGGCGAACCATGAAGTCGCCGGCGCCGGCCGCAACCAGCTCTTCGGCAGCCTGCGCCGCGCCCTGGCGACTTTTGAGGTTCTCGGCGACGACATCGTGCAGGTCATCAACGGTATACAGATAGACGTCATCCAGCTCGCCGACCTGCGCTTCGATGTCGCGCGGCACGGCAATGTCGACCATGAAGATCGGCTTGTGCCGGCGTTGCTTCAGCGCGCTTTCGACCGCGCCCTTGCCCAGGATCGGCAACTGGCTGGCGGTGGAACTGATAACAATGTCGCTGTGCGCCAGCTCCTGGGGGATGTCCGCCAGCAGCACGGCATGGGCGCCGAACTGCTCGGCGAGCATGCTTGCCCGCTCCAGGGTACGGTTGGCCACGACGATACGGCGCACGCCCTGCTCATGCAGATGGCGGGCAACCAGGGTGATGGTTTCGCCAGCACCGATCAGCAGCGCCTGGCTACGGCCCAGGTCACTGAAGATCTGCTTGGCCAGGCTGACCGCGGCAAACGCCACCGACACCGGGTTTTCGCCGATCGCGGTGTCGGTCCGTACCTGCTTGGCGGCGCTGAAGGTGGCCTGGAACAGGCGCCCCAGCAGCGGCCCGATGGTGCCAGCCTCACGCGCCACGGCGTAGGCCGACTTCATCTGGCCGAGGATCTGCGGCTCGCCCAGCACCAGCGAGTCCAGCCCGGAGGCGACCCGCATCATGTGCCGCACGGCGTCATGTTCCTCATGCACGTAGGCGCTTGCGCGCAGTTCATCTACGCTGAGCTGGTGGTAGTCGGCCAGCCATTGCAGCACCGCGTCGGCGGTCAACTGGTCCTGCTCTATGTAAAGCTCGCTGCGGTTGCAGGTCGACAGGATCGCTGCCTCGCGGCTGGCGGTCAGTCGGCAGAGCTGCTGCAGGGCGTCGACCAGTTGCTCGGGCGTAAACGCCACGCGCTCGCGTACGTCTACCGAGGCAGTCTTATGGTTGATACCAAGTGCAAGAAAGGCCATGCAAGGTCGCTGGTTGTGACGTGAAGCCGATAATTGTCCTACTTCGCAGGTTCCAGAACAACCACCGTTCACTATTGTCGTAATAGATCGTGGCCATGATGGCCACTACACGCGCCTGATTCTTAATCACGCGGTATGGCTTCGCAGGTGGGTTTGCCACTGCGCTTGTGTCATCATGCTGCGACCGCCGGATAGCACTTTTATACCTTATCTATGAATAGATCCCACGCACTGCTGCTCACCTTCGCCCTGCTGCAGGGCTGCCAAAGCCTGGCCCCGCAGAACGCCGCCGAGCCGCCTGCTGCAGAGGCCGCCAAGGCTGCGCAGGAAAAGCCCGTGGTGTACGGATCGTTCAAGCCGGAAACCCTCTACAGCCTGCTCGTCGCCGAGTTGGCCGGCCAGCGCAACCGTTTCGATATCGCCCTGGCCAACTACGTGGACCAGGCCGAGAAAACCCAGGACCCAGGCGTCTCCGAGCGGGCCTTCCGCATTGCCGAGTACCTTGGTGCCGACGAACCGGCGCTGGATACCGCGCTGATCTGGGCCCGCAACGACCCGGACAACCTCGACGCCCAACGCGCCGCCGCGATCCAGCTGGCGCGTGGCGGGCGCTACGACGAGTCGATGGTGTTCATGGAAAAGGTCCTGCAAGGTAAGGGCGATACCCATTTCGACTTCCTCGCGCTGTCTGCCGCCGAGACCGATCAAAGCACCCGGGACGGCTTGATGCAGAGCTTCGAGCGCCTGCTGGTGAAGTACCCCGAGAACGGCCAGCTGATCTTCGGCAAGGCGCTGCTGCTCAATCAGGACGACAAACCGGAGCAAGCGCTGGCTCTGCTGGAGCAGCACCCACCGCAAAATGGCGAAATCGCTC
The DNA here is from genome assembly GCF_014268785.2 of Pseudomonas shirazensis. Lineage (GTDB taxonomy): Bacteria > Pseudomonadota > Gammaproteobacteria > Pseudomonadales > Pseudomonadaceae > Aquipseudomonas > Aquipseudomonas shirazensis. The sequence continues at coordinate 511,671 of NZ_JABWRD020000002.1, forward strand.
CGATCCTGCTCCGTGCACGCTTGCTGCAAGCCCTCGACCGCGGCCCTGAAGCACTGCCACTGCTGCGCCGAGCAATCCGCGACAACCCGGAAGACAAGCGCTTGCGCCTGACCTACGCGCGCACCTTGGTCGAACAGGACCGCATCGGCGACGCCAAGGCCGAGTTCGAAAGCATGCTCCAGCAGTACCCGGAGGATGACGAACTGCGCTATTCCCTGGCGCTGGTATGCCTGGAAAACAAGGACTGGGACGAGGCCGAAGGCTATCTGCAAGAGCTGGTCGAACGCGACAGCAACGTCGATGCCGCGCACCTCAACCTGGGCCGGATCCGCGAGCAGCGCAACGACCCGCAAGCGGCGCTGCGCGAATACGCACTGGTGGGCCCAGGTGCTGACTACTTGCCGGCGCAACTGCGCCAGGCCGACATCCTCATCGCCAACGGCCGCGGCCGCGAGGCCTCGCGCCTGCTCGCCGAAGCCCGCGAAGCGCAGCCCGACTACGCCATCCAGCTGTACCTGATCGAGGCCGAAAGCTACGGCAACAACGACAAGCCGGCGCAGGCCGACCAAGTACTGCAGCAAGCTATCAAGCGCTACCCGGACGACATCAACCTGCTATATACCCGCGCCATGCTCGCCGAAAAGCGTGACGACCTCGGCCAGATGGAAAAGGACCTGCGCGCAATCATCACCCGCGAGCCGGAAAACGCCATGGCCCTGAATGCTCTCGGCTACACCCTGGCCGACCGCACCACGCGCTATGCCGAAGCCAAAGCCCTGATCGAAAAAGCCCACCAACTGACCCCGGACGACCCTGCCGTGCTCGACAGCCTTGGCTGGGTGAACTATCGCCTGGGCAATCTGGATGAGGCCGAGCGCTACCTGCGCCAGGCGTTGGTGCGCTTCCCCGATCACGAAGTGGCAGCCCACCTGGGCGAAGTGCTCTGGGCCAATGGCAAGCGCCGCGAAGCGCGCCAGGTCTGGGCCAAAGCCTTCGAAACCCAACCCGACAGCAGTGTCCTGCGCAAGACCGTCTTGCGCCTGACCGGATCAGAGACTCTCTAAGCCATGTTTTTGCGTCATTGCCTTACCTTTACCCTGATCGCCGTGCTCGCTGGCTGCAGCAGCTTTGGTCGTCGTGAAGCCGTACAGGGCCAGGGCGACCCACAACTGTGGCGTCAACACAAACAACAGCTGAGCAGCCTCGACGGCTGGCAGATCAACGGCAAGGTCGGCATCCGCGCGCCCAAGGACTCCGGTAGCGGCACCTTGTTCTGGCTGCAGCGCCAGGATTACTACGACATCCGCCTGGCTGGTCCGCTCGGCCGCGGTGCGGCGCGTCTGACCGGTCGCCCCGGCGGCGTGGTGCTGGAGGTAGCAAACCAGGGCCGCTATGAAGCGCCAAGCCCGGAAGCCCTTCTCGCCGAACAGCTTGGCTGGGAATTGCCGGTGTCGCATCTGGTCTGGTGGGTGCGCGGCCTGCCCGCCCCCGACAGCAAGAGCCAACTGACTCTTGACCAGGACAGCCGCCTGGCCAGCCTGAACCAGGATGGCTGGCAAGTGCAGTACCTGAGCTACACCGAGCAGAATGGCTACTGGCTGCCAGAGCGAATCAAGCTGCATGGCAAGGACATCGACGTCACCCTGGTGGTCAAGGACTGGCAACCGCGGCAACTGGGGCATTGATCGATGACCACGCTGAGCCTGCCGGCACCGGCCAAGCTGAACCTGTGGCTGCATATCATTGGCCGCCGCGATGACGGTTACCATGAGCTGGAAACCGTGTTTCAGTTTCTTGACCACGCTGACCAGTTGCGCTTTGCCCTGCGCGACGACGATCAGGTGCGCCTGCAGACGGACGTCCCCGGAGTCGACCACGACAGCAACCTGATCGTGCGCGCTGCGCGCCAATTGCAGCAGCAGTCAGGCTGCATTCAAGGTGTGGATATCTGGCTGGAGAAGCTTCTGCCCATGGGCGGCGGCATTGGCGGCGGCAGCTCCGACGCCGCGACCACCCTGCTCGGCCTCAACCATCTGTGGCAACTGGGCTGGGACCTTGATCGCCTGGCTGCGCTGGGACTGAGCCTGGGCGCCGATGTACCGGTGTTCGTGCGCGGCCATGCAGCCTTCGCCCAAGGGGTTGGCGAGCAGCTCACCCCGGTCGATCCGGTCGAGCCGTGGTATGTCGTGCTGGTGCCGCAAGTGTCTGTCAGCACAGCGGAAATTTTTTCACATCCGCAGTTGACACGTGATTCCCTCCCCCTTAAGATGCGCCCCGTTCCCGAGGGAAACAGTCGAAATGACTGCCAACCGGTGGTAGAGCAAAGTTACCCGGAAGTTCGCAATGCGCTGAATCTTCTTGGTAAATATACTGAAGCTCGATTAACCGGTACTGGAAGTTGCGTGTTTGGGGCCTTCCCAAGCAAAGCCGAAGCTGATAAAGTTCTGGCCCTTCTTTCAGAGACTCAAACAGGGTTTGTGGCAAAAGGAAGCAACGTTTCGATGTTGCATCGCAAGCTACAGAGTCTGCTCTAGAAGTCGAGTACACAGTACTCGCAGCAACAGATACAGGGGCGTCGCCAAGCGGTAAGGCAGCAGGTTTTGATCCTGCCATGCGTTGGTTCGAATCCAGCCGCCCCTGCCATTTTCCTATACTCATCCAGGTATACCCTCAGCCTTCAGGTACTGCGCGTGTCCAAGATGATGGTCTTTACGGGGAACGCTAACCCCGATCTGGCTCGACGTGTCGTACGTCAGCTGCATATCCCACTTGGTGATGTTTCTGTCGGTAAGTTCTCCGACGGTGAGATCAGCACTGAGATCAATGAAAACGTCCGCGGTAAAGACGTCTTCATCATTCAGCCGACTTGCGCTCCGACCAACGATAATCTGATGGAACTGGTAGTGATGGCCGACGCCTTCCGCCGCTCCTCAGCCTCCCGAATCACCGCCGTGATTCCTTACTTCGGATACGCCCGCCAGGACCGCCGTCCGCGTTCGGCACGTGTAGCCATCAGCGCCAAGGTTGTCGCTGACATGCTCACTGTCGTGGGTATCGACCGTGTTCTCACTGTCGACCTGCACGCTGACCAGATCCAGGGTTTCTTCGATATCCCGGTCGACAACATCTACGGCTCGCCCGTATTGGTCGACGATATCGAAGACCAGCGTTTCGAGAACCTGATGATCGTCTCCCCAGACATCGGTGGCGTCGTGCGTGCACGGGCTGTAGCCAAGTCGCTGGGTGTCGATCTGGGTATCATCGACAAACGCCGTGAAAAGGCCAATCACTCCGAAGTGATGCACATCATCGGCGACGTCGAAGGGCGCACTTGCATCCTGGTAGACGACATGGTCGACACCGCCGGCACACTGTGCCACGCGGCCAAGGCTCTGAAAGAACACGGCGCTGCCAAGGTTTACGCCTATTGCACGCACCCGGTTCTGTCGGGCCGAGCGATCGAGAACATCGAGAAGTCGGTACTCGACGAGCTGGTGGTGACCAACACCATTCCGCTGTCGGCCGCTGCTCAAGCCTGTGACCGTATCCGCCAGTTGGATATTGCACCGGTTGTCGCTGAAGCGGTTCGCCGCATCAGCAACGAAGAATCGATCAGCGCGATGTTCCGCTAAGCGGAACCCCGTTGACGAAAAGCGCCCCGCCCCGACCCTTATGTCGGGGCGGGGCTTTTTTGCCCACCCCGTTTGGCGCTGGTCGCAAACGCCTGCGGGTGCTGGCTATTTTGGAGAAACAAAATGACTGATTTTACCCTGAACGCAATCAAGCGTACTGACCTGGGGAAAGGTGCGAGCCGCCGCCTGCGTCACACGCAGAGCATCCCTGCCGTCATCTACGGTGGCAACAAAGAAGCTGAGTCCGTGACCTTCGTTCTGAAGGAAATCGCCAAGCTGTTCGAAAACGAAGCTGCCTTCAGCCACGTGATCGAGCTGAACGTTGACGGCGCCAAGCAGAACGTCATCGTCAAGGCTCTGCAGCGTCACCCGGTCAAGCAGTTCATCATGCACGCCGACTTCATCCGTGTTGTCGCTGGCCAGAAACTGACCGCTCAGGTTCCAGTGCACTTCATCAACGAAGAAGCACCGATCAAGAAAGGCGGCGAGATCTCGCACGTTGAAGCTCAGATCGAAGTTTCCTGCGAAGCCAAAGACCTGCCAGAGTTCATCGAAGTTGACCTGGCTAACGCTGAAATCGGCACCATCATCCACCTGTCGGACCTGAAAGCTCCTAAAGGCGTAGAGTTCGTTGCTCTGGCCCACGGTGATGACAAAGCTGTTGCCAACGTTCACGCTCCGCGCGTTGTTGCTGACGCTGAAGAAGGCGCTGCTGAGTAATCTACTCGGCGCGCCGGTGTTGACCGGGTTACAGTGCCCAGCACTGTGACCCACCAACTCCAAGGAAGAGCCCCTACGTGACCGCCATCCAGTTGATCGTCGGCCTGGGTAACCCCGGCCCCGAATACGAACAGACCCGGCATAACGCAGGGGCTCTTTTCGTTGAACGCATTGCCAGCGCCCAGCGGGTTTCACTCACTGCTGATCGCAAATATTTCGGCCTGACGGCAAAATTCAGCCATCAGGGCAACGACGTTCGTCTGTTGATCCCCACCACCTACATGAACCGCAGCGGCCAGTCCGTGGCGGCCTTGGCCAATTTCTTCCGGATCAAACCGGAGGCCATTCTGGTGGCTCACGACGAACTCGACCTGCCCCCGGGCGTCGCCAAACTTAAACGAGGTGGCGGCCACGGTGGGCACAACGGGCTGCGCGACATCATCGCGCAACTCGGCAACCAGAACGACTTCCATCGCCTGCGGCTTGGCATCGGCCACCCAGGTGACGCCAAGCTGGTCTCCAACTTCGTCCTTGGCCGCGCACCGCGCGCCGAACAGGACAAGCTCGACGCCAGCATCGACTTTGCCCTCGGCGTGCTGCCGGACGTGCTCGCCGGCGACTTCGCCAAGGCCATGCGCGAGCTGCACAGCCAGAAGGCCTGATCTCACCAAGAGGGGAATTTCCATGGGTTTCAATTGCGGCATCGTCGGCCTGCCCAACGTCGGCAAGTCCACCCTGTTCAACGCGCTGACCAAGTCCGGCATCGCGGCTGAGAACTTCCCCTTCTGCACCATCGAGCCGAACAGCGGTATCGTGCCGATGCCGGATGCGCGCCTCGCGGCTCTGGCTGAAATCGTTAAGCCGAACCGCATCCTGCCGACCACCATGGAGTTCGTCGACATCGCCGGCCTGGTTGCTGGTGCCTCCAAAGGTGAAGGCCTGGGCAACAAGTTCCTCGCCAACATCCGCGAGACCGACGCCATCGCCCACGTGGTGCGCTGCTTCGAAGACGAGAACGTGATTCACGTCTCCAACAGCGTCGACCCCAAGCGTGACATCGAGATCATCGACCTCGAGCTGATCTTCGCCGACCTCGACAGCTGCGAGAAGCAACTGCAGAAAGTCACCCGCAATGCCAAGGGCGGTGACAAGGAGGCCCTCGCGCAGAAGGCCATCCTCGAGAAGCTGATCCCGCACTTCACTGAAGGCAAACCAGCGCGCAGCCTGATGAAGACCATGGCTGACGACGAGAAGGCCGTGATCCGTGGCTTCCATCTGCTGACCAGCAAGCCGGTGATGTACATCGCCAACGTTGCTGAAGACGGCTTCGACAACAACCCGCACCTTGATGTAGTGCGCGCGATTGCTGAAGAAGAAGGCGCAGTGGTGGTGCCGGTATGCAACAAGATCGAGGCCGAGATTGCCGAGCTCGATGACGGCGAAGAGAAGGACATGTTCCTCGAAGCCCTGGGCCTGGAAGAGCCTGGCCTGAACCGGGTGATTCGCGCCGGTTACGAGCTGCTCAACCTGCAGACCTACTTCACCGCCGGCGTGCAGGAAGTGCGCGCCTGGACCGTGCGCATCGGTGCTACCGCACCGCAGGCGGCTGGCGTGATCCACACCGACTTCGAGAAAGGCTTCATCCGTGCTGAAGTAGTCGCCTATGACGACTTCATCCAGTTCAAAGGTGAGAGCGGCGCCAAGGAAGCAGGCAAGTGGCGCCTGGAAGGTAAGGATTACATCGTCAAAGACGGCGATGTGATGCACTTCCGCTTCAACGTCTGATTGGTTTCAGGTTGATGTGAAAAATCCGATGCCTTGGCGTCGGATTTTTTTTGTGGCGAATTCAACAAGGAAGCAGAGCAGCATGGAACAGCAGATTATTCTTATGCGTCATGGCCAGCCGCAACTGGCTGTGACCGGTCGAGTTGCCCTCGGTGATATGCGGAGTTGGATCGAAGACTATGATCGTTCACTCATCACCCAGGATCCGGCACCTGCTGCCAGCGTGCAGTTGGCGACCGGGTCGCAGGTAGTTGTCTGCAGCAGCGCGCCGCGAGCGCTGAGCTCAGCGCAGGCGCTTGGGGTCGAGCCTGCTGTGGTTGATGCGGTGTTCTGCGAGGCGCAGTTGCCCGGTGGCCGTGGGCGGTTGGCGAAGCTTTCGCCGTTTATCTGGGCGGCTGTGCTGCGGGTGCTCTGGTTGTGCGGCTATTCGGCTGGGGTTGAGTCGGCCAAGGCGGCCGGTGCGCGGGCGGATGACGGGGCTCGGCGGTTGCAGTCGATGGCTGAGGGTGGGCCGGTGTTGTTGGTTGGGCACGGGATCATGAATCGGTTTATTGGCAAGCGGTTGCGGGCTGCAGGCTGGGTGCGGCAGGCGTCCGGTGATAGTGGGTATTGGAGTGCTGTGGTGTATCGGCGTAGCTGAGTGGTTTGCGCCTGCAAGGCCGCCATGGCCAGTGATCAATGACCTGTGGGAGCGGCCTTGTGTCGCGAAAGGGCCGCAAAGGGGGGTGTCAGAAATTTTGTGTTCGGGCATAACATGAGTAAGAGGTGCATGTATGCCAACCAAAAAGAAACCCCTGCGTGACCTACCAAAAATCCCCAAGGAGCTGCTCGAGCAGTTCGGTGAAGGGCTGATGACCGCAGAGGCTATCGAAGACGCTTCTGCGGCCTTCAAGAAGGCTTTGATTGAGCGAGCATTGAGTGCTGAGCTCGGTCACCACCTGGGGTATCCGCCGGGCGCGCAGCGCCCAGAGGATGAAACCAACCAGCGCAACGGCAAAACGGGCAAGACGGTTTTGACAGGGGATGGCCCGCTGCGGCTGGAGATTCCCCGTGATCGGGATGGCAGTTTTGCCCCCATTCTGATCCCCAAGCATGAGCGGCGTTACACCGGTTTTGATGACAAGATCATCGCCATGTATGCCCGAGGCATGACCGTTCGAGAAATCCGCGCTTTCCTCTCTGAGCAATACGGGACGGACGTTTCCCATGACTTCATCAGCTCAGTCACTGACGAGGTGATGGAGGAAATTGGTGCGTGGCAACAGCGACCGCTTGAGCCGATGTACCCAGTCATTTTCTTCGATGCGCTGCGGGTCAAGATCCGCGAAGAAGGCCTTGTCCGCAACAAGGCGATTTACTTAGCGCTGGGTGTTTTACCCGATGGAACGCGCGATATTCTTGGCATCTGGATCGAAAACACTGAGGGTGCGAAGTTTTGGATGAAGGTATTCAACGACCTCAAGACCCGCGGCGTAGAAGACGTGCTGATAGCCGTTACCGACGGTCTCAAAGGCATGCCAGAGGCGCTAAGTGCAGTGTTTCCGGCGACAACGCTGCAAACCTGCATCGTCCACTTGATCCGCAACAGCCTCGATTATGCGGCGTGGGATAAGCGCCGTGAGCTGGCCAAGGCGCTTAAACCGGTCTATCAGGCCATCACCGCAGAAGCGGCTGAGGAAGCACTGGGTGCCTTTGAAAATGGCCCTTGGGGAAAGCAGTACCCAGCGGTCGTGGCGGCCTGGAGACGAGCTTGGGATCGAGTGATCCCATTTTTTGTCTTCCCACCTGCCATTCGAAAAGTGATCTATACGACCAACGCTATCGAAAGCATCAACGCCCAGCTACGCAAGATCATCAAAACGCGAGGCCACTTCCCGACTGATGACGCAGCGACCAAGCTGATCTGGCTTGGGCTTCGCAACATTACGGCAAACTGGGGCTCGGCGGCGCATGATTGGAAAAATGCGATGAATCAATTTGCGATTCTGTACGGCGACCGATTTATCAGGCCGACCTGGTAAAAGCCCGGCCTGCCCAGCGGCAGGCCATTACCGGCCCGCACACAAAAAATCTGACACTCTCCCGCAAAGCGGCCCCGGCTATCCCGCTCGGTGACCTATTGGCCCTACCACCACAAACACCGATAAGCCCATTGCAACAGTAAGATACTCGCAAGCCAACCGGCGCCTACCCTCACGGTACAACACACAACCCCCATCCCCCAAAATCACTTCACAAATCCCTGAACTAATTATTTCACCCCGCAGATTCTTCCCCCCTCCAACCCTGCGCAAACTCCCACCACCATAATCACAATAACCGTGAGACCACCGCAGTGGACCAGACCCTCCAGATAAGCCAGGCCGCCGCCGAGCTGGTAGCCGCCTTCGCCAGCAACGACACCGAGCGCTACTTCGCCTGTTTCAGCGAAGATGCAACCTTCGTCTTCCATACCCTCCCCCAGCCGCTGCGCTCGCGCCAGGCCTACCAAGCCCTTTGGCAACAGTGGCAAGAGGAAGGCTTCAAAGTGCTCGATTGCCAATCGAGCAACGCCACCATCTCCCTGCAGGGCGACCTGGCAATCTTCATCCACAGCGTCGCCACCCGCATCACTATCAACGGTGAAGAACAACAACTGGCCGAGCGCGAGACCATCCTGTTCCGCCGCCACAACACCCGCTGGCTCGCGTGCCATGAACACCTTTCGGTGGTTTCGCCAGCCTGAGCCAGCGGTAACCCTTGCGGCCCTGCCGCACCTGCCAACGCACCCATAAAAGCGTCCGCGCCTTGCGCCGACCACAACAACCGCGCTGGAGCATCAACATGAGCCACTCGACCGGTATCGAGAGCAATGGCGTCGAGCAAATCCCCGACGCGCAACGCCATGCCACCCCGCTGGATCTGTTTCGCCTGATTTTCGGCGGCGCCAATACCTTTGCCACTGCCGTGCTCGGCAGCTTCCCGGTGCTGTTCGGCCTGTCGTTCCAGGCCGGGTTCTGGGCGATTTTGCTGGGTGTTGGTGTCGGCGCCTTGATTCTTGCCCCGATGGGCCTGTTCGGTGCGCTGAACGGCACCAACAATGCAGTCTCCTCCGGCGCGCACTTCGGCGTGCACGGGCGCATCGTCGGCTCGTTGCTGTCACTGCTGACCGCCGTGGCGTTCTTTTCACTGTCGGTGTGGAGTTCCGGCGATGCATTGGTCGGCGGCGCCAAGCGCCTGGTCGGATTGCCGGAAACCGACGTGACACTGGGCCTGGCCTACGGCCTGTTCGCGGTGCTGGTGCTGGTGGTGTGCATCTACGGCTTTCGCTTCATGCTGTGGGTCAACAAGATCGCCGTGTGGGCATCGAGTCTGCTGTTTCTGCTGGGCATCTTCGCCTTCGCCGGGCCCTTCGATGCGGGCTACGCGGGTAGCGTCAATGTCGGCCAGGCAGGCTTTTGGGCGGCGTTTGTCGGCGCGGCGATCCTGGCCATGAGCAACCCGGTGTCGTTCGGCGCGTTTCTCGGCGACTGGTCACGCTACATTCCGCGCGAAACGCCAAAAGCGCGGATCATGCTGGCCGTGATTTGCGCCCAGGCCGCCACCTTGATCCCGTTTCTGTTCGGCCTGTGCACGGCCACACTGGTCGCCAGCCAGGCGCCTGACTACATCGCTGCCAACAACTATGTTGGCGGCCTGCTGGCGATTTCGCCGAGCTGGTTCTTCTTGCCGGTGTGCCTGATTGCGGTAATCGGCGGCATGTCGACCGGTACCACCGCGCTGTATGGCACCGGGCTGGACATGTCCAGCGTGTTCCCGCGGCTGCTCAGCCGCGCCGCAGCCACCTTGCTGATTGGCGTGGCAGCAATCGGCTTCATCTTCCTTGGCCGCTTTACCTTCAACCTGGTGCAGAGCGTGTCGACCTTCGCCGTGCTGATCATCACCTGCACCAGCCCGTGGATGGTGATCATGATCCTCGGCCTGATTACCCGTCGTGGCTTCTACCACGCCGATGACCTGCAAGTGTTCACCCGCGGCCAGCGCGGCGGCCACTACTGGTTTCTGCATGGCTGGAACTGGCGCGGCATGGGCGCCTGGCTGCCCAGCGCAGCGCTGGGCCTGTGCTTCGTCAACCTGCCAGGGCAGTTCGTTGGGCCGTTGGGTGAACTGGCCGGCGGTATCGACGTGAGCCTGCCGGTAACTCTCGGCATCGCCGCCCTGCTCTACCTGAGCCTGCTCAGACTGTTCCCCGAACCCGCTGGCGTGTATGGGCCGAACGGCCCGCGCTGGGTGCGCTGCAGAAACAGCGCGCCACAACCGGTAACTTCTGCCGCCGAAATGGCCTGACTGGAATCTGCCCATGAACACGTTCAACTACATCGATGGCTGCTGGGTCGAAGGCCAAGGCATTGACTGCATCACCGTCCACGACCCCGCGCTGGGCGTGCCGTTCGCCGAGCTGATGGCCGCCAGCACGGCCCAGGTTGACCTAGCGGTTACCGCCGCGCGACAGGCGCTGCCGGCCTGGAAAGCCACCCCGGCAAGTGAACGTGCCCGCCTCTTGCACGGCTTCGCCGAGCAGCTGACGGCGCGTCGTGAAGCGTTGATCGCCCTGCAGATGTGCAACAACGGCAAACCCCGCCACGAGGCTGAAGTCGACCTCGATGACGCCGTTGCGACCTTCACCTATTACGCAGCGCTGGCCGAGCAATCCCCGGCGAGCAACCGCGAAGTACCCTTGGCAGTGCCAGGCTTCACCTCGCGTACGCGGCTGGAACCGATCGGTGTGGTCGGCTTGATCGTGCCGTGGAACTTCCCGCTGGTCACCAGCGCCTGGAAGCTCGCCCCTGCCCTGGCGGCAGGCTGCACGGTGGTGCTCAAGCCCTCCGAAGTCACGCCACTGGCGGAGCTGGCCTACGGCGAAATCGCCAGTCAGATCGGCCTGCCCGCAGGCGTGCTGAACATCGTCAACGGCAAAGCCGAAACTGGCGCCGCGCTCAGCGGCCACCCCGGCCTGGACAAGCTGTCATTCACCGGCAGCAATGGCGTCGGCAGCCAGGTCATGCGTGCCTCGGCGGCGCACTGCCGGCCGCTGACACTGGAGCTGGGCGGCAAGTCGGCAATCATCGTGTTCGACGACTGCGACGTGCAGCAGGCGGTTGACTGGATCATCGCCGGCATCACCTGGAACGCCGGCCAGATGTGCTCGGCGACCTCACGTCTGTTGGTGCAGGAAGGCATCGCCGACGCGCTGCTAAGCCAGCTGCAGAGCGCCCTGACGCAACTGCGGGTGGGTAATCCATCACGCGAAGAGGTCGACATGGGCCCGCTGACCAGCCAGGCGCAGTGGCTGAAGGTGGCGGGTTACTTTGCCAGTGCCCGCGATGAAGGTTTGCGCTGTATGGCCGGCGGCAAGGCAGTGGATCGTGATGGCTGGTTTGTCAGCCCGACGCTGTATGTCGATGTGCCCGCGAGCAGCCGCCTGTGGCAGGAAGAGATCTTCGGGCCGGTGCTCTGCGCGCAGCGGTTCAGCACCGAACAGCAGGCAATCGAGCATGCCAATGACAGCCGCTTCGGCTTGGTGGCTACCGTATGCTCCAACGACCTGCAGCGCGCCGAGCGGGTCGCCGACAGCCTTGAAGTCGGCCATGTCTGGATCAACTCGGTGCAAGCGGTATTCGTCGAAACGTCCTGGGGCGGTACGAAGGCCAGCGGCATTGGCCGCGAGCTGGGGCCATGGGGGTTGTCGGCCTATCAGGCAGTCAAGCATGTGACCCGCTGCCTGGGCTAGCCGACGCGCCCCTTGGCCGGCAAGGGGCGCGCCGCTACCACGATCAGGCGGGTTCGTCGGCGGGCTTGGGCGCTTCCTGCACCAGCACCATGCTCTGCGGCGAAGACAGCGGAATGTCGGCATCGCGCAACCGGCCGAGCACGGTGAACAGCAGGTCGCTGCGGGTGCCGGAGACCTGCCGCGGGCTGGCCACATAGCCGCTGATGCTCAGCGTCATGCCGCTGGCGGTAAGGTCCTTGAACGTCACCGAGGGTGCCGGCGCATCCAGAATCGCCTCGTGCTCGTGGTACGCCGCCATCAGCAGGTCACGCACCTGATCAGGGTCGGTTTCCAGCGGCAGGGTCAGGGTGATACCCACCACCCCCAGCGCATTGCCCATGGTCACGTTGCGCACGTTCTGCGAGATGAACTGCGAATTCGGCACGATCACCGTCGAACGGTCGGACATCTGGATCTCGGTGGCGCGCACGTTGATCCGGCGGATATCGCCTTCGACGCCAGCCAGGCTGACCCAGTCGCCCACCTTGACCGGGCGCTCGGTGAGCAGGATAAGGCCGGAGATGAAGTTCTGAACGATCTGCTGCAGACCGAAACCGATACCCACCGACAACGCACTGACCACCCAGGTCAGGCTGGTCAGGTTGATGCGCAGGGTCGTCATCACCAGCATCGCCAGGAACAGGAAGCCCAGGTAGCCGACAAGGGTCACCAGCGAGGCACGCATGCCGGCGTCCATGTCGGTCTCGGGCAGCAGCCGCTCGCTCAGCCAGCGCTTGACCACTCGAATGGCGAACAGCCCACCGAGGAACATCGCCACGGCGATGAAAATATCTTGCGGCACGATGTTCAGATTGCCGAGCACCTTGCCGCCGCTGCCGTCCCAATCAGCCAGGCTCATCAGCAGCTCGCTGGGGCTGGTGCCGGACGGCATCAGCGCCAGCAGCGCCGCGAGGAACAGCAGCAGGGTGCGGCCGATGCCAGCCAGAACAGTGCTGGCCTGGGCCTGATGACGCGGCTTCAAGCCGAGCGTCGAAGCCAACGCCAGGCCACCAGGCTGGCGTGGCGAGAGCAGGGTTTCGCAGAGGTCGCCGAATACCGTCACCAGCAGGTAGGCGCAGGTGACGACCACGCTGATCCAGAGCATTTTCGCCGCGAGGAAGTACGCCAAGGTCAGGTAGCCCGCCAGCAATGCCAGCAGGATCAGCAACACCCAGACCACGATCACGAACGGGATCAGCCCGGCGAGGCCGGTTGGTCGCTCGATCTGGTGCTTGCGTCGGGTGCGGCGGTAGCGCACCAAGGCGGCGAAGAACACCAGTGACACCACCAGAGCGGTCAGACCATTGGTGGCAACGGTCAACGCCAGGCTGGTGCCAATCACACTGTTGATCCGCTCCTGGGTCAACAGCACCATCAGCGCTACGGCCAGCACCTTGGGAAACCAGCCCAGCGCGCTGGCCACTTCGTCGGGGATCGGCGGCAGCCGCCAGGACGGCCGCTGCAGCATCAGCATGGCCCGGCCCAGGCCGGTGATGAAGGCACTGAACACCACCAGCGTCAGCACGTGGTTGATCAGGCTGGCGATATCGGCGCCCAGCTCGGCGCTGGTCTCCAGCCCCCAGCGCACCAGCGACACCGAACCCGCAATGGTCGCCAGCGTGGCCAGGCTGACGCCCAGCGCCAGGGCGCTGCGGCGCAGGCGGCCTTCAGGCAACCAACGGACCATCGCATCGGCCAGCAGACGCTCGACCAGCAAACGCGCCAATGTCCATACCAGCAGCGCGGCGACCAGGCTGGCGATGAACAGCCAGCGGTGTTCAGGGCTGAGCGCGCTGGCCAGGGCATCACTGGCCTCGGTCTTCAAGGCCTGCAAGCGGGCGACGTCATCGTCGGTCGGGCGAATCATGCTCGACCAGAACGCCGGGCTCAGCGGGCTGGCGGCGCGGCTGGTGACCTGCGAGTTGAACTGGCTGCGGCGCAGATTGACGATCTGGGTCGACAAGTCACGCGCTGACTGGGTCAGTTGGGTGGCGTTCTTCTGCTCGGCCAGTAGCTTCTTCTTGTCACTGGTGAGCTGCTGACGCTGGCGGGTGATGCTTTCGCCCTCGTCGGGCAGCACATCGCCAAGCACCTTGAGCTGATCATCCAGGCGGCTGATGTCGGTGGTGCGTATGGTGGTCAGCGCATCGGCCTGGCGCTGCACCTGCATGGCTGCCTGACGCAGCTGCGACAGCTGGTCGTCGTTGGCATTGCTGGTGACCCCCTGGCGGATCTGGTCGAGCCGATCGGTCAACTGCTCCAGGCTGGCGTTTTCCTCCAGCGCCGGCATCTCACCGGCCAGCAGTTGCGATACCGGCGTAGCGCCTGCCGACCAGGCTGGGGTCGCCACCCACATAAGCAGGGCCAGTAACCCCACACACAAACGGTCAAGGCTTACACGGCTCATCGAAATCACCTATAGACAGACTCTGCTGGCGGCGAATTCTACGCCGCTTGCCGGCTTAGGGAAGTGCCGTTTCTCGCTCCAGCAACTGCCGTTTACGCTCAACTCCCCAGCGGTAGCCGCTCAGATCACCGTCACGGCGAACGACCCGGTGACAGGGGATGGCCACGGCGATGCGGTTGGCTGCACAAGCGAGTGCTACCGCCCGCACGGCTTTTGGCGCACCGATGCGCTCGGCGATGTCGGTATAGCTGACGCGCTGGCCTGCCGGGACTTCACGCAAGGCCTGCCAGACCCGCTCCTGAAACGCCGTGCCCTGCACATCCAGCGGCAGGTTAAGGCCCAGTGCGGGTTGTTCAACAAAGCCCACTACCTGCGCGATCAACTGCTCGAAGCGGTTGTCTGCACCGATCAGTTCGGCGTTGGCGAACTGATCCTGCAGATCATTGAGCAACTGCGCAGGGTCATCGCCAAGAAATATCGCGCAGACACCACGCGCACTCTGCGCCACCAAAATGGCCCCCAGCGCGCACTGACCAACGGCAAAGTAGATGGTCGCGCCTGCACCACGTGCGCGGTACTGCTTGGGCAACATGCCCAGGCGTTGGCCGGCGCCTTCGTAAAAGCGGCTGTTGGAGTTGTAGCCGGCATCGAACAGCGCTTCGGTCACGGTCACTGCCTCGCCTTGCAAGCGCTCGCGCAGGCGCTGCGCGCGAAACGCAGAAGCATAGGCCTTGGGGGTAAGGCCGGTCTCGGCTTTGAACAGGCGGTGCAGATGAAACCGGCTGACCGCGAGCTCGACCGCCAGTTGGTCGAGGCTGGGCAGGGTGTCACTGGTTTCGATCAGGCGGCAGGCGCGCGCAATCAATGCGGTACGCCGGGCGCTGGTAGTGTCGACAGGGTGCATGTCGCAGTCTCCTGGCTGGGATGGGCAAAGCGTGGCAGAGCCTCTGCCAGCGATCACTCCGATTCTTGCGCTTGTTCCACTGGTCAGCCTACCGCACGCCATAGATACCACGCCGCAGCCGTCCGATAGGGGCTCAAGGGTAGTGCCAACGCGCGCATCTGCGCAGGCGTCGGCGCCTTGTCCAGACCCTTGATGCGCCGATAACCCTCGCGCACACCAAAATCATCGACCGGAAGGATATCCGAGCGCTCCAGGCAGTAGATCAGCAGCATCTCTACCGTCCAGCGGCCGACTCCACGCAACGTCACCAGCCGCTCGATCAATTCGTCATCGGCCATACCCAGCGCCTCGGCCCGGCTTGGCACCAGGCCGTCGAGGCGGGCCTGGGCGATGCCCTGCACAGTGGTCAACTTGTTCGCCGAAAAACCACACCCGCGCAGCGCCAACGGAGTGGTCGCCAGCAACTGCTGAGGGCTGGGAAACGCCGCTTCCGGGTATAACGCGAGCATCCGCTGCAAGATCGCCTCGGCCGCGCGCGCGTGCAACTGCTGGTAGGCAATCGCCCGCACCAACGCCTCATAGGGCTCCCGCCCGGGCGTAGCGCGATGCAGGCAAGGGCCTATCGTCGCAACATGGCGGGCCCAGTCAGGATCAATGCTTGCCAGATGAACGCTGGCCTGCTGCAGCCCCGCCGCGCTGAGGTCGGACACAATCATTGGCAAAAACCTGTGTTGAGCCTGATCGCCCATCTTAGCCCAGGCCTTTACCTGAACCCTACTTCACCCATAGAATTGAGAACCATTAACAAACGCATTTAACTCTAGTTCAGGGCCATTGATCCGATGCAGATGAACGACACGCTCAAGCCGTCCGAGGTCGATCTGCTCTATCAAACCCACCATGCCTGGCTGCGTGGCTGGCTGCGGACTAGAGTCGGCTGCATGGAAAACGCTGCCGACCTGGCTCAGGACACCTTCGTCCGCCTGTTGCGGGCACGCCAGGTATCACCGCTGAAGGAACCCCGCGCTTATCTGAGCAGCATCGCCCGTGGCCTGATGATCGATCAGTTTCGCCGACGTGCGCTGGAGCGAGCCTTTCAGGACAGCCTGGCCTGCCTGCCCGAGGGCGAAGCGCCCAGCGAAGAGTACCGGCTGATCATTATCGATACCCTCGAACGCCTGGATCGCGCCCTGCAGCAACTCAAGCCGCGGGTGCGCCAGGCGTTTTTGCTGGCACAGCTGGATGGCCTGAGCATTACCCAAATCGCCATGCGCCTGGAGGTTTCCCGCGCCACCATCGAACGCGACCTGGCCAAGGCACTTGGCGTCTGCTACCGGTTGCGCTATGCCGACCTCTGAGCGCACGCCGGCGCAGGCCCAGGTCGATCAGGCCATCGACTGGCTGGTCAAGCTGCGTTTCGACGAGCCAAGTGCACGCACCCAGCGCCAGTTCCAGCAATGGCTTGCCAGCCATCCGCATAATGCCCTGGCCTGGCAACGGGTCAGCGAGCTGAGCGAAGAGCTGGCCGGCCTGCCCAGCGACTTGAGCCGGCGTACCCTCGATGGCAGCCGTCGGCAGCGCATCAGCCGCCGCGATCAGCTCAAGCTGATGGCTGTGCTGGCGGTTGGCGGCAGTCTCGGCTGGGCGGCGCGTGAACCCCTCGGCCTGCAGGCACTGCTCGCCGACAGCAGTACCGGCACCGGCGAGCAACGCCAGGTGCAAGGCAGCGACGGCAGCATGATCCAGCTCAACACCGCCAGCGCCATCGACCTGCGCTACAGCAGCGCGCAACGCCAATTGAGCCTGCTGCGTGGCGAGCTGACACTGGACAGCAATGGCGACGATAACCGGCCTTTCATCGTCAGTACCCGGGTGGGTCAGCTGAGCACGCAGAACGGGCAATTGCTGTTGCGCGAAAACGACGCCGGCTTGTTGCTGGCGGTGCGTCGTGGCTCAGTCACTGTTGACTCGCAGAGCAACCCGTTGCGACAGGTACAGGCGGGCCAGGTCGTGCAATTGTCGATGTCTGGCGCCGCGTCAGCGGTGCAACTGCATGGCGATCCCTGGGCCTGGACCGACGGTGTGCTCAGCGTGCAGCAGATGCCCCTTGGCGAGTTCATCAGCGAGCTGTCGCGCTACCGGCCAGGGTTGTTGCGCTGTGCAGATGAGGTTGCTCGGTTGAGGGTGTCCGGTACCTACCAATTGGCCGATACCGAACAAATTCTGCTGCTGCTGGCGCGCACCCTGCCGCTGCGCGTCGACTACCGCACACGCTACTGGGTCAGCATTGACGCTGCCTGAAAAAACCCAAAAATAAATGAGGTGGAATCTCATTCTCGCTCGGCCTGAAGGAACAAAGCCCGAAAAGTGGACTTGATAATCTTCAGGAGCGCTGCATGATTCACCGCCGTCCCCACCGCCCCGATCGCCTGCGGCATGCCGTGCAGGCCGCCCTGCTCGGCCTCGGCCTGAGCGCCGCCGCTCTGCCAGTGCTGGTCCAGGCCGCCCCCGTCAGTCAGAACCAGCAACGGGACTGGAACATCACCGCCGGCCCGCTGGCCAGCGCACTGGACCAGTTGGCCCGGCAAGGCGGCCTGAGTCTGTCGTTCGACGCCAACAGCCTGCAAGGCAAGACTACCCGAGGCGTGCAAGGCCGGTATGACAACGCCCAGGCCTTGTCGATCGTACTGCAGGGGAGTGACGTGCAGGTCCAGCAGGAGAGCGCCAGCAGCTTCCTGCTGATCCCGGCAATCGACGCCGGCGGCGCGCTCGAGTTGGGCGCTACCAGCATCTCAAGCGACCGTCTGGGCGAAACTACCGAGCATTCCGGCTCCTACACTACCGGCGCGGTGACCGTCGGCAAAACCGCCCAGAGCATCCGCCGCACGCCGCAGTCGGTCACGGTGGTCACGCGCCAACGGATCGACGACCAGAACATCACCAACCTGACCAATCTGCTCGAGCAGACCCCGGGCGTGGTGGTGAACATGACCGACAGCGAGCGCGTGCAGTACTACTCCCGCGGCTACGCGATCGACGCAATTCAGTACGACGGCGCCACCGTGGTGCAAGGCAGCGGCGGTGGCTCGTTCATCCAGAGCGACTCGGCGATCATCGACCGCGCCGAGATCCTGCGCGGCGCCACCGGCATGCTGCGCGGTGCCGGCAACCCGTCTGGTACGGTCAACCTGGTGCGCAAGCGCCCTACTGCCGAGTTTCAGGGTGAAGGCAGCGTGACCCTGGGCAGCTGGGATGCGCAGCGCTATGTGGCCGATGTGTCCGGCCCGCTGACCGAAACCGGCAACGTACGTGGGCGGATGATTGCCGTGCACGACGACAAGGATCACTTCCAGAACTCGCGCATGGAGCGCAAAGAGGTGCTGTACGGCGTACTCGCCTTCGACCTCAGCGACAGCACCACGCTGACCACCGGCCTGGAATGGACCAAGCTCGACGCCACCGGCGCCTGGGGCAACCTGCCCGCCGACTTCGACGGCAAGCCGCTGCCGTTTGGCCGCAGCACCTATCTGGGTTCGGACTGGAACCGCTGGGACCGCAGCAATCTGCAGACTTTCGCCGAGCTGGAGCACCGCTTCGACAATGACTGGAAGCTCAAGCTGATGGCCCAGCGTACGCACTTTGAGCTTGACGACCACGGTTTCAAGCAGACCTACTTCAGCCGGCCCACTGGCACCAGCAATCCCTACCTGATGAATTACCAGGTCACCGAAGGAGATGGCGGCGAGAGCATCCAGAACAACCTCAGCGCCACCCTCAACGGCCCGTTCGAGCTGCTCGGTCGCACCCATGAATTGATGCTCGGCGTCGAACGGATCCGCAACGACTCCTACGCTTCGGCAACCAACAACGTCGCCTCCGGGCAGTTCGATCTGCGCAACTGGGACTCGAAGACCAGCCTGCCGGAGCCGGATATCACCATCTTCGCGCACCCGGTGCGCACCCGTACCACCCAGCAGGCGGCCTATGCCACCTGGCGCATTTCCCTGGCCGAGCCGCTTACAGCGATCATCGGCGCGCGCAACAACTGGTACGACTACGAGCAGGAAAACAACGTCAAATCCAACGGCAAGTTCGCCGTCGACAACAAGATCGTGCCGTATGCCGCGCTGAGTTATGACATCAACGACAACTTCAGTACCTACGCCAGCTATACCGAGATCTTCAACCCGCAGACCGCCACCGGGGTCAGCGGCGCGGTGCTCGAGCCGACTACTGGTGAAGCCTACGAGACCGGGATCAAGGGTGAGTTCTACGAAGGGCGGTTGAATACCTCGCTGGCGTTCTTCCGCATCTATCAGGTCGGCAACGCCCTGGATGACATCAGCGGGCCTAACCCGTGCCTGCCCAACTACACCAGCGGCTACTGCAAGGTCGCTGCCGGCAAGAACCGCAGCCAGGGCTTCGAGCTGGAGATTTCCGGTGAAGTGCTGCCGGGCTGGAACGTCGGCGGTGGCTACACCTACAACACCACCGAGTACCTGAAGGACACCAGCAACAGCACCGGCAACCCGATCCGCACCACCGACCCCAAGCGTATGTTGCGCCTGTTCACCAGCTACCGCCTGCCGGGCGAGCTGGAGGCGTGGACCATTGGCGGCGGGGTGCAGGCGCAGAGCGATATCTACAACCGCAATGGCACGGTAGAAGCGTCGCAGGCGGGCTATGCGGTATACAACGGCATGGTCAACTACCGCTTCAACCAGCAGTACTCGCTGCAGCTCAACGCCAACAACATCTTCGACAAGAAGTACTACCGCCAGGTCGCGCCGACGCCAACCGGCTATTACTGGGGTGATCCGCGCAACGTCTCGGTGACCCTGCGCGGTAGCTTCTGAGCCTTCGCCGAGCGCTTACTCGGCGGCTGCCTTGAGCTTGCCAGCGCGGCGGTACGACTGCCGGGCAAAGCACACGAACAGCCCTGCCATCAGTGCCAGCGCCATCGGCAGACCATGCGGTGCGGCGCCCATCGCGGCGCCGCTGAGCAGCGGCCCGATCAGGCTGCCGACGCCCCACAGCAGGCCGACGCTGGCATTTGCCGTGACCAGGTCGCGACCCCTGAAGCGCTGGCCGATCAGCACCAGCGCCAAGGTGTAGATGCCGCCAGCCACCGCGCCCAGCAGCACCAGCATCGGCCATAACAGCCAGCTCATCTGCAGCAACCATGGCAGGCCAATGCCGATCAGCATTGCTAGCACCCCGCACAGCAAATGCAGGCCGGTGCGCTCGACCCGATCCGCCAACCAGCCCAGCGGCAGCTGGAACAGCATGTCGCCGGCAAACACCACGGTCACCATCAGCGCCGCCACGGCCACGGCAAAGCCATGACTGGTGGCATACACCGGCAGCAACGACAGCACCACCGCATCGAAGAACGAGAAGAACAGCACCGCCACACACAGCGCCGGCGCAACCCGGAAGAAACCAGCCAGGGTAAAGCTCTTGTCGTCTTCTTCAGCGTGTTCGACACGGTCGTTGGGTACGGTCAATACGATGCACAGCAGGGCCAGGCCATAGCAGGCCGTGACCACCCCGGTGATCCACGGGCTGTGCGCGCCGACCAGCGCCAGCATCGCCGGGCCAAGCACCTGGAAGCCGGTAAAACTGGTGGCGTACAGCGCCATGATCTTGCCGCGGTTGTGCTCCGGGCACAGCTCGTTGACCCACGATTCACCCAGAATGATGGCGATCCCCATGCCCAGGCCAAGCCCCAGTCGCAACAAGGCCAGCAGCCAGATCGATGAGAACGCCCACTCCAACAGGCCGATGGACAGCGCGCACAAGCTGAAGCACAGCAAATAGATGGTGCGTCGGGTCAGGTAGCGGCAGCAGGCATCGACCAGAAACGCCGAGAGCATCATCCCCGCCGCCGGTATCGCCGCCATGATGCCGATCTGCAGGGTGTTGGCACCGCTGTCCTGCAGCCGCAACGACACCAGCGGCAGGCTCGCCCCGAGGCTAAAACCCACGACCGATACGGCGAACAGGAGGCCCGCCAGCAAACGCATGTTCATTACCCACTCCTTGCATGCCGGCACGGCGGCACCTGCGGCCGCGTCGGCTGATAACCCTGAAAAATGACTGCACACAGGCGCCCATGGCCAGGCGCAAAGGGCGCTGGTCGCAGCGGCGCGAATCAGTTCAGGGCAAGGTGTGGCGAGAAGGTGAAGGCAAACAGCACGCTGCGCCGCCGCTTGAGCACCGTGTCGCTCGGCCAGGCACGCCGACAGGCCTGGGCTGCAGGCTGAAGGGCTTGGAGGAGACGCTGACTACGGCGCATTGCATCGACTACGCAGGTAAATAGGAAGCGGCACTCTAGGCCAAGGCTGGCGAGCGCGTCAATCGGGGGCATGCAAGGGCGGTGAAGCGAACCGTGCGCTTCACCGCCTCCAGGCTTACATGTCGTAACGCAGCGCCAGGCCAAAGGTACGTGGTGCACCGGCATCGATGATGTCGCCGCCACGGTTGTTGGTCACGTACTCCTTGTCGAAGGCGTTTTTGACAAAGCCGGACACCGCGATGTTCTTGGTGACCTTGTACTCGCTGCTGAAGTTGGCCAGCACGTAGTTGTCGCTTCTGCGCTCACCAATAACCTGGCCCGCGGTATTGAAGTCGTATTGCGACGGCGCCGTGCTTTGGTAAGTCAGGTCAGTGTTGAAGGTAAGCCGTTCATTGACCCGATACAACGCGCCCAGCGACATCTTGTACTTGGGCGCATAGAGGAACGCCTCGCCACTGCGGTCCTGGCCGTTGCCGGCAACGAAGTCCTTGTACTTGCCATCGGTGACCGAGCCACCCAAGGTCAGCGTCAGTTGCTCGCTGAGGTCTTTTTCGACAAACACTTCCAGGCCTTTGATGGTGCTGCGACCGGCGTTATACACATTGATAACGTTGCTGTTGTCCTGGCGTACGCTGACCTGCTGGTCTTTCCAGTCGGTGTAATAGAGGTTGGCGCGAGTGCGCAGGCTGCCTTCCATGAACGTCCCGCGATAGGACAGCTCATAGTTGGTGGTGTATTCCGGGTCATACGACTCGTGACCACTGCCGGAGCGCACGTTGACGCCACCGCCGCGATAGCCTTTCTGCACCATGAAGCCGAGGAACTGATTGACCGCCAGTTCATAGTTCAGACCCAGCTTGGGCAACAGGGCGTTGAACGATTCACTGACTTGCCCCGGACTGGACAGGTCGTCCTGCTTGACGTCGGTGTCATTGGTTTCGTGGTCGTAACGCAGGCCGGTGATCAACGTCCAGCGCGGCGCGAAGGTCCAGTTGACCTCACCGAATACAGCCTTGTTATCGATTGTCGTGTCGCCTTTGACGGTGGCGAACAAGGTGTCATCGAACAACAGGCGGTCATGGAATTTGTTGGTGCTGTGGCCGTAATAGGCGCCGATGAAACTCTTCACGTCATCCGAGCTGTAGTTCAGCCGCAGTTCCTGGCTGAACAAATTGCCATCGTGTGCACGGAGGATGACGTCGTTGCTCTCGGCGGTCTGGTCGAAGTCCAGGCGGTTGCTGTAATCGGAGCGGGTGTTGACGGTCATGCTGGTCAGCGACCAGGCATCACTCAGGCGATAGTCGACCTTGGCGCTGACGGTATCCTGCTTGAGGTTGTCAAAGGCCTGGGTATTGGACGACACCTTGTAGTAGCGGACTTTGTCGTTCTCGCGCATGACCGAGTTGTCGCCCTGACGGTGCTCGCTGTGGGCATAAGTCAGCAGTACATCGAGGTCGTCATTGGGCAGGATCAGCAACTTGCCGCGGGCATTGCTGGTGCGATGCGGGTTGGCATCCTTGCCCAGCGCGATATTGTCGATATAGCCGTCGCCGTCCTGGCGGTCCACAGCGATACGCCCGGCGACCTTGCCCTCGACAATGGCGCCACCACCAGCAACGGCCAGGCCTTTCTCACCGTAGTTGCCAACGTTGGTCTGGGCAGAGAAGCTTGGGTCGAAGGTCGGATCCTTGGTCTTGATCACCACTGCACCGGCCAGCGAGTTGCGCCCTTGAGTGGTGGACTGCGGGCCAAGAAACACCTCGACCTGCTCGGTATCCCACAGCGGGTTCGGGCTCAAGGTCAGTGCCCGGTTCGGCTGCACAGCGCCATCGATATAGACCGACACGGCACCGTTCATGGTCGACGGCCCTTGGTCATCGAAACCGGACACCGGCACACCACGGATGCCCCAGTTCTCGTTGCCGGCCTGGCTGTATACCCCAGGCGTTCGCGCAAACACATCAACCAGGCTGTGATCGGCCTTGTCGCGCAGTTGCTGGTCGGTGACGACCACAACGCTGGACTGGGTCTGCTCGAGGGTGCGGTCGATCTTCTCGCCGGTCACCGTGATTGGCGCCATCTCGACCACGTTTGGTGATGCAGCGTTCGATGTTTCAGCGGCCCAGCCGCTATTTGCCAGGCACGCGGCAGCGCCCACAGCCAGGGCAAGCGTATTCTTCTTGAAATTCACGACCCGCTCCACTACGCCAGATATTGTTGTTTTGCGCAGGCCCAATGCTCGTTGCGGCCAGCGGGGCGGATTCTAAGGGAAAGTGAGCGCTATAGGAATAAGATTGATAATGACTCTTATTAACTTGCAGTGAGGCCGCATTTGCGACCCCACTGCACTTGTCAGCGTTTGCCGGTAGACGGTAACAATATTGCCAGCAGGCCAAACAGCGGCAGATACGAACAAAGCGCATACACGTATTCGATCCCGCGCAGGTCGGCCACATAGCCCAGCAGCGCCGCGCCGATGCCGCCAAAGCCGAACATCAGGCCGAAGAAAATCCCGGCGATCATGCCAACATTGCCCGGCACCAGCTCTTGGGCGTAAACGACGATGGCCGAGAATGCCGAAGCGAGGATAAAGCCGATCACCACACTGAGGATGGTGGTCCAGAACTGATCGGCATACGGCAGCGCCAGGGTGAACGGCGCCACACCGAGAATCGAGAACCAGATCACCGCCTTGCGCCCGAAGCGGTCGCCAATCGGCCCGCCAAAGAACGTCCCCGCCGCCACTGCGCCAAGGAACAGGAACAGGTGCAACTGCGAGCTGGCCACCGAAACGTCGAACTTCTCGATCAGGTAGAAGGTGAAATAGCTGGTGAAGCTGGCCATGTAGAAGTACTTGGAAAACACCAGCAAGCCCAGCACCACCAATGCACCAATCACGCGCTGGCGCGACAGGCCATGGGTCGCTTCTACCGCCTTGCGCGCCTTGGCCTGGTTGAGGTGCTCCTTGTACCAGCGGCGCAGCAGCAGGGTTACGCCGAAGAAGAACAAGCCAGCCAGGCCAAACCAGGCGACATGGGTCTGGCCGAACGGAATGACGATCGCTGCTGCCAGCAGCGGGCCCAGCGCCGAGCCGGCATTACCGCCGACCTGGAAGGTCGACTGGGCCAGGCCAAAGCGCCCACCTGAAGCCAACCGGGCAATCCGCGATGTCTCGGGGTGGAATGCTGACGAACCGATGCCGACCAGCGCCGAAGCCACCAGAATCATCGGGAAGCTGCCAACAAATGCCAGCAACACGATCCCGACCAAGGTGCACAGGGTGCCCAGCGGTAGCAGATTCGGCGTCGGCCGCTTGTCGGTGAAAAAGCCCACCCACGGCTGCAACAGCGACGCAGTGATCTGGAACGTCAGAGTGATCAGGCCGATCTGGGCAAAGCTCAAGTTGTAATTGGCCTTGAGCATTGGGTAGATCGCCGGCAGCACGGCCTGGATCAGGTCGTTGATCAGGTGCGCCAGCGCACAGAAGCCGATGATGCGCATCACCAGAGGGTTGGTACCTGAAGCCGTAGTTGCGCTGGAGGTGGTTTGAGAACTGCTGATGGCCATGGGCTCGACATCCGTCCGCGGGTTTGGGATCCGATTATCGGGAAACAAATCGATACATAGCTAGCTTTTTTACCATCGGTCCGACACACACTTGCAAATGGTTCTCAATATAATTAGCATCCATGGCACATTGCCCCACTCCCTTTCGCCGCTTCCGCCTCACCTGCGAGCCGACCGATCAATGAACCCGATGCCCGCCCAGCAGCCCACGCCCGACGCCGATCGCGAGGCACTGGAGTGGTTTTCCATGCTCCGTCAGCCAGGCTGCGATGGGCTGCAGCGGCAGGCGTTCGCCACGTGGCAGCAGCAGGACCCAGCCAACGCCCGCGCCTACGCTGAGCTGGAAGCCTACTGGCAGCAACTCACTCCGCCTCCAGCAAGGCCGCGCCCGCGTCAGTTGCAAACCCGCCGCAGCTATCTCGGCAAAACCCTCGCCGCGCTGTTTCTGTTGATCCTCGCCGCCCTTGCCTATCTGTATTGGCCGTTGATGCAGCGCCTGGCCAGTGAACTGCACACCGCCAGCGGCGAGCGCCGCAGTGTGCGCCTGGCCGACGGTTCAACGATGCACCTGGACAGCGCCAGCGCGATGAACGCCGACCTGCGCGGGCGCACTCGCCAGTTGCAACTGGTGCAAGGTCAGGTTTCGCTCGAAGTGGTGCTCGATGGCCGCGCCCTGGAAGTGCAGGTCGGCCAGGCGCGCATTCAGGTCTATGGCACTCGCCTGATGATCGCCCGCAGCGGCCAACATGATGAACTGGTCGTGCTCAACGGCAAAGCCATGATCATTCAAGGCGGCGATCAACGCCTGCTCTCGGCCGGCGAACGGGTAACCTTCACCGAACAGCGCATCGACCCTGTGCAAAAAGTCGACGTGGAGCGCGTCGAGGCCTGGCGCAGCGGGCACTTGCAGGTCAAGGATCAGCCCCTGGCCAGCGTGCTCGAGCGCCTGGCCGGCTATCAAGGGCAGCGCGTCTGGCTGATGGATGAGCAAACCGCTTATCGCCGGGTCAGCGGTGATTTCAACCTCGACCGCGCCCAGGCCAGCCTCGATCAGCTCGCCGCCGAGCAGCAATTGCAGCTGTATAGCCTGTTCGGCCAGTGGCTGATCGCCCGCTGAAACCGCACTCGCAGGCTAAGCGGTTGAAACCGTGTAAATTTTTTTTGATCCGGGTGTTGACAGAGGGGCGTCTGAAGCGAATAATGCGCGCCAGTTGGCTACATAGCTCAGTTGGTTAGAGCATAGCATTCATAATGCTGGGGTCCGGGGTTCAAGTCCCTGTGTAGCCACCACCCTTCAGATCTACAGATTTCTCACGAGGTCTGTAGATCTAACAAGAAGCCCGCCTAGTGCGGGCTTTCTTGTTTCTGGCGTTCTGTCCTTGAATCGCCCTGCAACCTCTCTCCGTATTCCTCGGGGGAAAATTTCCCTGCCAGCGGCCAATTGCGCGCGCCCGCCGGGTTTATCGCGGATGGCTCGGCGTATCACCTGCTCAGCCCGCAGGCGTTTCTGCCCGGCTGCAAGCGCCAGCGCTTTGCCGACTGGGTGCGCTGCCAATCTCAGGCCTGCCTGGCTCAGCTGGGCCTGATACAGAACGACGAGCCGGCTTTGCCATCACCGCCCCAGGTGCGGTAACCGGCGGTGTCGATATGAATCCGCCCCGACGGATAGCGGCCCAGGCCCATGCTCCAGGCCTGGCCATGCTGCTGCCAGAAGCGGCACAACGGATTGGGGTCAGCCCATGCCGGCAGTAACAGATCGACCGCAAAAGCCCGCGTGTGAGCGCTCGCCACCGCACCGCCAGCACAGGCGTTGAGCTGCGGATCGCGGTACGCCGAGACCACCTCGAACTGGCGCAGAACACCCTGCTCACCCAGCCTTTGCAGCAACGCCAGCGTCGAGCGCACTGCCGGCCACTGCGCTGCCGGCGGCACCGCGAACGGCGAGGCACGACACTGGCGCCAGTCCGACGCCGAGCGCAGCAATTGATGAATCGGCACCACGCCATACAGCCGCGCCTCGACCAGCATCTCGCGAAACGGCCGAGTCTGATGGTCGCCGGCCCACTGGGCGAACATCCACAGGTCGCGCGGGTCGGCCTGAGCAACACTGGCGATGCTCAAGCCAGTTGCACAGAGCAGCATCCTTGCAGTTTTCATTGCTCACCTCTTCAGCCAGTTGGCGGCTACTGGCTTAGAGTTAAGCCTACTCCTGCGGGCGCAGGCGGTATTGCGGCGGCAATTGGGCAAAGCCGCTGATGGTGGTGTCCAGGCTCTTCCAGCGGCCATCCTTGATGCCATAGATGCAACCATGGATAGACAGCTCCTGACCGCGATGCCAGGCGTTCTGGATGATGCTGGTGTGGGCAACGTTGGCCACCTGCTGGATCACGTTCAGCTCGCACATGCGGTCGACACGCGCCTCGTCCGTGTCGAGCTTGGCCAGCTCACCGCGTTTTTCGTAGTAGAGGTCACGAATCGAGCGCAGCCAGCCGTCGATCAGTCCGAGTTGACGGTCCTGCATGGCCGCGCGCACGCCGCCGCAGCCATAGTGGCCGGTGACCAGGATGTGTTTGACCTTGAGCACTTCGACCGCGTACTGAATCACCGACAGGCAGTTAAGGTCGGTGTGCAGCACCACGTTGGCGACGTTGCGGTGGACGAACAGATCGCCCGGCAGCATGCCGACGATCTCGTTGGCCGGCACGCGTGCGTCGGAGCAGCCGATCCAGAGAAACTCCGGCGTCTGCTGACGGGCCAGCTTGGCGAAGAAGTCCGGGTCACGCTGGGTGATCGCGTCAGCCCAGCGCTCGTTGTTGTCGATCAGTTCCTGCAGGTCGTGCATGGTCTTGCCTCATCAGGTTATGCCTGTGTGACTGGACCTGACGGCGCAAGGTCACTCGTCGAACAGGGTGCAGGCCATTACCAGGGCATCTTCGCGACCACCGGCCATTGGATAGTAGTCGCGGCGCCGGCCAATCTCGTTGAAGCCGAAGCGTTCATACAGACGATAGGCCGACTGGTTGCTCGCGCGCAGCTCGAGGAAGCACTCGCGGCCATTGAGCTTGTAGGCCTCGGCCATGAGTTTTTCCAGCAGGCGCAGGCCCAGGCCGCGGCCCTGGTTTTCCGGTTTTACGGTGATGTTGAGCAGGTGCGCTTCGTCGATGATCACGTTGATCACACCATGACCCACCTGCTGGGCGCCATCGAACATCAACCAGATCTGGTATGACTTGAGCGCATCCAGAAAAATCCCGCGGGTCCAGGGATGGCTGAACGCGGCGTACTCGATCTTCAGCACCGCATCCAGGTCCGCCTCGGTCATCGGGCGGAAACTGATCGAATCACTCATTCAACGCTCTTCCAGCGCGCCATCAGCTGGCGCATCGCTTGCCAGACGTCCGCCTTGCGCTGCGGCTCGTCCATCAACAGTTCCAGGCCAGGCAGCGCCCAGGCAGTGCCCAGCGCTTCGACCTGCAGCTCTTGGTAATAGGCCGGTGCCTCGGCCTGGGCGGCAAAGCGCAGCGCCGGCAGGCCGATCAGCCACAGGCAGGTGCAGGGTGATTCTTCCAGGCGCGCCTGGATAAAGCCCTGGACGAAGTCACGCGCAGCCTCGGGGCCTTGGTCCATGTTGCCGCGTACCAGCAGCGGCCAACGGATCGGCTCGCCGATGATCTGCGGCGCATCCGGCAGGCCGGCGGCGCGGAGCATGTCCTTGAGCAGCAGGTAGGATGGGTCGCGGCTCTGGAACGGCTGACCAGTGGCCAGCTCGACCAGCACCAGGCAACCGCCGGCGCGCAGTAACTGCAGGGCAAACCGTGGCGGTGGCACCGGCGCCGCACGGACCACTGGCTCAGCCTCGGTCTCGGCCGGCTTGGCCGCTGGCTTGACGCTGCTGGCTGGGCGCGGAATCTCGATTTTCGGCCGTTCGATGCTGCGTGCCTGCGGCGCGACCGGTGCGGCGGCGGGCGCTGGCGCCAGGGCTTCGAGCTCGACTTCCTCGACCGGCGCCTGCGGCAGCAGCAGCTCGGGGCGCGACGGCGCGGCGAACGGCAGTTCGGCACGCGGCAGCCAGTGCACCACTTGCATGGCAGACAGGTAAGCGCGGCGGCGGGACTCGATCAGCACAGCACGGTCATCCGGGAAAAGTCAGTCGCGCATTCTAACGCCGTTGACCGCCCCGCGCCGCTACAGGTTGGCGGAAATTTGCCAGCCGGCAAAACCCTGGGCCAACCCGGTAAATCCCTGACGCAATCTCATTACAGACCAAGGGGTGAATTCCTCCCCCCTGGATGCAGTACAATCGCCGGCTTTAATTTGGCAACGAGTCGACCCGCCAATGATCGAACCCAAGCGCGTCCTGCGCGCCCTCGCCGAACACTGGGCATTGATCGAGCCGCTGTGTGAACGTTTCGACCAGGGCACATTGAGCCTGATCGAACTGCGCCAGCAACTCGGCCGCCAGCAGGTAGAAAGCACCCCGCAGGACATCACTCAGCTGCTCGATGTGTGGATCCGCCTGGATATTCTGGTACCGGTGGCAAAAAGCCCGAACCGCTTCGAGCTGAATGCGCAGATCCACGACTTCCTGGCCTACCTGCGCCGCGAGCACCGGCTCGGCCTGTGCCTGGAAATCGAAGCCTATCTGCGCCATCTGGAGCGCTTGGCCGGGCATATTCAGGACGCATTCGACAACCGCGACAGCGACGATCTGGCGCGCCAGCTGCGTTTGCTCGACATGCGCGTGCGCGACGTGTTGAAGAAACTCGACAACGACGAGCAGGCGCTGGTGGCCGTGGCCGAACGGGCCAAGACCAGCAACCGGCAGATCCCGCTGCGCCAGCGCTACGCCGAAGTACTGGCAACCTGGGACGAGTACGTCGAGCCGATGATCCAGCTGGTCAACGCCGACGGTGCCTTCGAGCAAGGCGTGCGCAAGGTCGAGACGGTGCTGCTGCGCCTGCTCGGCGAGCAGGCGCGGCTCGGCCATCTGGTCGACGACGACATGCTCCTGCGCACCCATGCACGCATCCTCGAGATGCAGACCAGCGCCCAGCTGACCCTGCGCCATGCCCGCGAACTGCTGCTGCCGTTGCGCGAAGAAGCGCGCCGGCACAACGCCGTGACCCGTGGCGCGGCGCTGGCCCTGTCGGTGATCCGGCGCAAGGGCATCGATGCCGTGCCGCACGCGGCCATGCCGATGTTCACTCGACCGCAAAGCACCTTTCTCGGCAGCGCCAGCCAGGTCGAGGCCTACGTTTACGCGCTGGCCCGCTTCGAGCCCAAGCCGGCGCGCTTCCCCAAGGCCCACCGCACCGACAAGGGCCCGACGCCACGTGCCCCGCGCACGGTCAAGGAGATGCTCGAACGCTGTGCCAGCGCTCTGCCACTGCCCGACCTGATGGTCTGGCTGCTGGAGCAGGAGCCCGAAGGCGCCACCGACGAGCTGCTGTACTGGTTCTCGCGCCTGTCGCGCGAGAAGCGCTTCAGCCGCGAGCGCCTCGAACGGCGCGACTATCTCACCGCCGAACACCGGGTGAGCCTGCGCTCCTTCGCCCTGACCGAATCATCGCCTGCATCCACTGCGAGCCCAGCCAATGCATCTTGATCTCTCCGAACTGTCCCAGCTCGCGCCGATCTTCCGCGAGCTGTTCAAAGGCTTCCACGTCAGCCGCCGCGACCCCGAGTTGTACGCCCAGCTGTCGAACTTCCAGGACCAGTACCGCACCCTGTTCAAGGCGCTTGGCTTCGAGCTGGTGTGCGATACCCGCGGTTTCTATTACTTCGTGCCAGAGCTGGCTGCTGCGCAGGTCAACAAGACCGCCCAGCGCCTGTCGCTGTTCACTTTCATCCTGGTTGAACACCTGGCTGACCAGGGCCGCGACCCGATCGCCGTGCTCGATGGCGGCAGCATCGGCCGTGATGAGCTGCCGTCGCTGCTGGAAAAGTACCGCGACCTGTTCATTCAGGCCGAAGTACAGACCGTCGACGAGCTTGAAGAAAAGATCCTCCGGCGCATGACCCAGCTGGGCTTCGCTCATGAAGAAGGCGGCATCTACCGTTTCCTGCCGCCGATGCACCGCTTCATCGATGTGTGCCTGTCGGTGCAGCAGGACCGCGACCTGGCCGCGACCCTGCACAGCGCCCTGCCACTGCCGGTACCGGTGCTGGCCGACGACGACAGCGCCGAACAACTCGACAGCACCGACGACCCGCTCGACCTCAGCCCGTTTGCCGGCGACGAGAGCGAAGAAGATGCCCTTGCCCGCGCCATCCGCGAAGAGCAACAGGAGATTGACGCATGAGCCAGCAACGCTACGGCATCCGCCGCTTCGCCTTGCTCAACACCGCCGGCTACAGCCTCGGCCTGTTCCCGCTGGAGCACCCGCTGTCGGTCTATGGCGCCAACAACCTGGGTAAGTCGGCGTCGATCAACGCCCTGCAGTTCCCGATTCTGGCGCGCATGTCGGACATGAGCTTCGGCAAGTACAGCCTCGAGCAGTCGCGCCGCTTCTACTTCGCCAGCGACACCAGCTACATCCTCTGCGAGCTGGATCTGCCCCATGGCCCGCACGTGATTGGCGTAGTCGGCCGCGGCCCGGGCGGCGGCTTCGGTCACCAGTTCTTTGCCTACCAAGGCCAGCTGGACCTGGCTCACTACCAGAAAGACGACACCTGCCTGCGCCAGAAGGAGCTGTTCACCAACCTTGAGCGCAATGGCCTCAAGGCTTACGAGCTGAAGCCCGACGAACTGCGCCGTCTGCTGGTCGGTGGCCACACTTCGGTGCCACTGGACCTGACCCTGATCCCGTTGCGCTCGACCAGCGAGCAGAGCCTGAAGACCTTCCGCGCCCTGTTCATCAACCTGCTGCACATGCGCGAAATCACTGCAGCCAAGCTCAAGCAGCTGTTCCTCGATGCCTTCGAGCACAGCCTGCGCTCGGGCAGCGTCGACTACATCGCTGCCTGCGAAGAGGCCTTCCGCGACGTACGCCGCATGGAAGGCGATTACAACGCCCTGGTCGCCGCCGGGCCGTTGGTCGAAGCCCTGGCCGGCGGCGTCGCCCAGCGCGACATCCTGCGTGGCAAGCTGCATCGCCTGTCGCCGCTGCTGGATAACCTGCTCGGCACCTGGCAGGAATATGCCATGGCGCGTAAAGAAGAACTGGTGATCCAGTCCGAGCATTACCGCAGCGAGCAGGACCGCCTGCAGAACGACCAACGCGGCGGTACCCAGGAGCTGATGCGCCTGGAGCGCGAGATCAGCGGTATCCAGCGCTGGCTGGGCGAACTGTCGGTGCTGAAGAATCGCTTTGCGCTGGTCGATGATGTACGCGTCCTCGAGCAGCAGTTGCTTGCCGCCAAGGACGCCCACGACGAACTTGCCGGCGCCCTGGCGCAATCGCGGCAGTTCTCCGCCGAAGACCTCGACGAGCGTGTGCGTGACCTCGAGAAGCGGGTCAAGGTGGTCAAGCAGCAGCTCGATCATGCCGACAACAACAGCTACGCACGCCTGCGCGAAGAGTTCTCGCAAGGCGACGTCGACCGCCTGATGCGCCTGTTCAACGGCGCACTGTTCAGCCTGCCGCTGGGCGAGCGCGGCATCGAGCTGGATGACAGCGACCTCTGGGTCAAGTCACTGGAAGCGGTGCTCGACAGCTTCAAGGGCGAGCGTTTCGAAGCCCCGGGCCTGTCCATCGACCTCTCGCACATCGAGCCGCCGGCGCTGCAAGCGTTGGCTGACCGCGCGGCCCTGCGCGACCAGAAAGACCGCCTCGACCGCGAACTCAAGCAGCTCAAGACCCAGCAGGCGGTCGCCGCCGACCGCACCGCCAGCAAGGCCCAGACCGAAGCCCTGTACCAGCAGGTACTGGATGCGCAAAAGGCCCTGGAAGACTTCCGTCGCAGCGAAACCCTGGCCGCTGAAGAGCCAGAGAAGCTTGAGCAACTGGCCCAGCTTGAAGCGGCCCAGGACGAACTCAAGCGCTCCAGCGACGCCTTCACCGAGCGCGTCCAGCAACTGTCGGCCAAGCTGCAACTGGTCGGCCGTCAGTTGGCCGATCTCGAAGCCAAGCAGCGCACCCTCGAAGACGCCCTGCGCCGCCGTCAGCTGCTACCCAACGACATGCCGTTCGGCACGCCGTTCATGGAAGCGGTGGACGACTCGATGGACAACCTGCTGCCGCTGCTCAACGACTACCAGGACAGCTGGCAGGCGCTGCAGCGGGCAGATAACCAGATCGAGGCGCTGTACGCCCAGGTACGCCTCAAAGGGGTGGCCAAGTTCGACAGCGAAGACGACATGGAGCGCCGCCTGCAGCTGCTGATCAACGCCTACTCGCACCGCACCGAAGAAGCCCTGACCCTGGCCAAGGCGCGCCGTGCGGCGGTTACCGACATCGCCCGGACCCTGCGCAACATCCGCAGCGACTACGACAGCCTTGAGCACCAGCTAGCGCTGTTCAACCGCGAGATCAACAAGCGCCAGGTGTCCAACCTGGAAAGCTTCCGCGTGGTGCTGGCGCCGAACAAGGAAGCGCTCAAGCACATCGACCAGATCATCCACAGCGCTGGCCAGTACGAAGAAGGCGAGACCCTGTCGGTGTTCGACCTGACCCAGAGCAGCGACCAGGATCACAAGAACGAAGAGGCCAAGGAGTACCTGGCCCGGCTGGTGGCAGCCAACCACAACCAACTGGGCCTCAAGGACTTGTTCGAGCTAGCGTTCGAGATCACCAAGATCAACAGCCAGCCGGTGATCCACGCCGACATCGATGGCGCTGCCTCCAACGGCACCACCATGACCATCAAGGCGCTGACCAACATGTACTTGTTGCTGCACCTGATGGACCGCGACCTGGCCGGACGCATTCGCTTGCCGTACTACCTCGACGAGGCCGCCGACATCGACGAACGCAACCAGGCGGCGCTGCTCGAGACCAGCCAGCAGCTGGGCTTCGTGCCGATTCTGGCCAGCGTCAAGCCACAGGTGTCGGCGCACGTGGCGATCGATCTGGAAGGTGGTAGCGGGCCGAATGGCATCTACATTGACGAATCAGACTGGAAGTACATCAGCCGGATCGATGCAGAGAAGGCGATTGTGCGTGAGGATGTGGCCGAGGAATTGGCCTGATCTGCGGTAACGGGGGCTGCAAAGCAGCCCCAAAATACGTACTACCTGCTACTGCGCCCAAGGCAGGATTGGAATCGCCGTCACCGCGTTCTGCGGGCTGCCTTCGATCATGCGATCGCTGTAGACCAGGTACACCAGGGTGTTGCGCTTCTTGTCGAGAAAACGCACCACCTGCATGGTCTTGAACACCAGCGAGGTGCGCTCCTTGAACACCTCGTCACCGTCCTTGAGTTCACCCTTGAAGTTGATCGGCCCAACCTGACGGCAGGCGATCGACGCTTCTGCACGGTCCTCGGCCAGGCCCAGGCCACCCTTGACGCCGCCAGTCTTGGCCCGCGACAGGTAGCAGGTGACACCCTCGACCTTGGGGTCATCGAAGGCTTCGACGACGATCCGATCATTCGGCCCGACAAACTTGAACACGGTCGAGACCTGGCCGATTTCTTCAGCGCCCGCGACCATCGGCAGCATCAACACCGCCACGGCAAACAGCTTTTTCAGCACAGTCATCCCCTTACACCAGAACCAGGTTATCACGGTGCACCAGCTCGGGCTCCGCGCTGTAGCCAAGCAACGCCTCGATTGCATCGGACGGTTGGCCGATGATCTTCTGCGCTTCCAACGCACTGTAATTGGCCAGCCCGCGGGCCACTTCATGGCCGTCCGGGCCGACGCAGATCACCATCTCGCCGCGACGGAAGCTGCCCTGAACAGTCTTGACCCCAACCGGCAGCAGGCTCTTGTTGGCCTGGCGCAGTGCCTGCACGGCACCCTCGTCGAGCACCAGTGTGCCGCGGGTCTGCAGGTGGCCTGCCAGCCACTGCTTGCGCGCCGCGAGCATGCCGCGCTCTGGCGACAGCAGCGTGCCGAGGCGCTCACCGGCCTTGAGCCGATCCAGCACGCGTTCGATGCGTCCGCCAATGATGATGGTGTGCGCGCCGGAACGCGCGGCCAGACGCGCCGCACGCAGTTTGGTCTGCATGCCGCCGCGCCCCAGCGCACCGCCGGTGCTGCCGGCCACGGCGTCGAGCGCCGGGTCATCGGCGCGCGCTTCGAAGATCAGCTGGGCGTCGGGGTTGTGCCGTGGGTCGGCATCGAACATACCGTCGCGGTCGGTGAGAATCACCAGCAGGTCCGCCTCGACCAAGTTGGCCACCAGCGCTGCAAGGGTGTCGTTGTCGCCGAAACGTATCTCGTCGGTAACCACCGTGTCGTTCTCGTTGATCACCGGCACCACACCCAGATCGACCAGCGTGCGCAGGGTGCTGCGGGCATTCAGGTAACGCTTGCGGTCAGACAGATCGTCGTGGGTCAGGAGGATCTGCGCGGTGTGCTTGCCGTGCTCACCAAAGCTCGACTCCCACGCCTGCACCAGGCGCATCTGGCCCAGCGAGGCGGCGGCCTGCAGCTCGTTCATGGCACTCGGTCGCTTGTTCCAGCCAAGCTGGCTCATGCCCGCTGCTACGGCCCCGGAAGAGACCAGCACCAACTCCACCCCTGCTTCACGCAGGGCCACCATCTGCTCGACCCAAACGCCCATGGCACCGCGGTCCAGGCCCTTGCCATCGGCGGTCAGCAGGGCGCTGCCGATCTTCACGACCCAGCGCTTCGCGCCCGTCACCTTGCTTCGCATCTTCATCCAACCCATGTCGATTCGTAGATACTAAAACGCCGCTCCTGAGAGCGGCGTTTAGTGTACTGCAAGCGATCAGTCGCGCACGTAAATGATTTCCGGGCCGTCTTCGTCGTCCTCGAAATCATCATCCCAGACATCGTCTTCGCCGACGCTGTGCACGCTCTTGACGCCAGTGCGGCGCAAGGTACGGGCATCGTCCAGGGCCTGCAACTGAGCACGCGCTTCGTCTTCGATGCGCTGATCGAGGCTGGCCAGCTGCGCGGCGTAGGCCGGGTCGGCGGCCAGGCGGTCGGCGCGGTCTTCGAGGTAGCGCATGATGTCGCGGCTGAGGGCTTCGGTACCCTGCTTGGAGATTGCCGAGATCACATAGACCGGCCCCTTCCACTGCAGGCGCTCGACCACTTCCTTGACCCGCTCGTCACGCTCGTCATCCATCAGCATGTCCGACTTGTTCAGCACCAGCCAGCGCTCACGCTCGGCCAGCGACGGGCTGAAGCGGGTCAGCTCGTTGACGATGACTTCGGCAGCGTCGGCCGAGTTGGTCTCGTCCAGCGGCGCCAGGTCAACCAGATGCAGCAGGATGCGAGTGCGCGCCAGGTGCTTGAGGAAGCGGATACCCAGGCCGGCACCTTCCGAGGCGCCTTCGATCAGGCCGGGGATGTCGGCGATGACGAAGCTCTTCCAGCGGTCGACGCTGACCACGCCCAGGTTTGGCACCAGGGTGGTGAACGGGTAGTCGGCGACTTTCGGCTTGGCGGCCGATACCGAGCGGATGAAGGTACTTTTGCCAGCGTTGGGCAGGCCGAGCAGGCCGACGTCAGCGAGGACTTTCATTTCCAGTTTCAGGTCACGCTGATCGCCCGGCTTGCCTGGGGTGGTCTGGCGTGGAGCACGGTTGGTGCTGGACTTGAAACGGGTGTTGCCCAGGCCGTGCCAGCCGCCTTGGGCGACCATCAGCTTTTGCCCGGCCTTGACCAGGTCGCCGATCACTTCCTGGGTCGAGGCATCGATCACGGTGGTGCCAACCGGCACCCGCAGGATCATGTCTTCGCCCTTCTTGCCGGTGCAGTCGGTACTGCCACCGTTGGCGCCGCGCTGGGCGTCGAAGTGACGGGTGTAGCGATAGTCGACCAGGGTGTTGAGGTTTTCGTCGGCAATCATGTACACCGAGCCACCGTCGCCGCCATCACCACCGTTGGGGCCACCGTTCTCGATGAACTTCTCGCGGCGGAAGCTCATGCAACCGTTACCGCCATCACCGGCTTTGACCCGGATCGATACTTCGTCAACAAACTTCATAGAAACCGCCTCTCGTCAGCAGACGAGTTGAAATGACTCAAAAACATGAGGCTCTTGCAAAAATGAGCGCGGCGACCCCGAGACGCAGAGACCGACGCCGGCAGCCCAGACAAACAGCTTTGCAAGAGGCTCACCACAAACGAAAAAGCCCCGTCGCGTGACGGGGCTTCTCCAGCGACAGCGCGATTAGCCCGCGACGACGCTCACGTAACGGCGGTTGAATTCGCCTTTCTTCTCGAACTTGATCACGCCTTCGATCTTGGCGAACAAGGTGTGATCCTTGCCCATGCCAACGCCGTAGCCGGCGTGGAACTGGGTGCCACGCTGACGGACGATGATGTTGCCGGCCTTGATGACCTGGCCGCCATACATCTTCACGCCAAGGCGTTTCGATTCTGAGTCGCGACCGTTACGAGTACTACCACCAGCCTTCTTGTGAGCCATGGTTCAATTCTCCAAATAAATTCAGGGGATCTAGGAAATTAAGCCTGGATGCCGGTGATTTTGATCTCGGTGAACCACTGGCGGTGGCCCATACGCTTCATGTGGTGCTTACGACGACGGAACTTGATGATGCGAACCTTGTCGTGACGGCCTTGCGAGATGACCTCGGCAACCACGGTAGCGCCAGCAACAACTGGAGCACCGATGGTGACTGCGTCGCCATTGGCAACCAGCAGGACGCGATCGAAGGTCACGGATTCGCCAGTGGCGATTTCCAGCTTCTCGATCTTCAGGTATTCACCTTCAGCGACTTTGTACTGCTTGCCGCCGGTAACAATTACTGCGTAAGACATGGTATTTCTCCGATAATCCTGCTCACCCAGCTCTTTATATATTGAGTATTGGCTGGCATGGCTGCACAAGGCTGGAACGGCCCGGCGCAATTGCGTAAGGCAGGTGCTGCCCAGGAAAGTTAGGGTGCGCGATTGTACGCAACCCAGGATGGCCTTGCAAGTCCCGCCCCGGCGCGGCAGGCAGCGTGCCTTGACACACCGCAACCCTCGACCTAGCATGCCGCGCAACCCCAATGGAGCAGCCGATGCAACCCCAAACCTTCTACCGCGCGGTAGCTGATGATTTCAGCGCCGTCGACGAGATCATCAAGAAGCAGCTGACCTCGCGCGTGCCGCTGGTATCGAAGATCGGCGACTATATCACGTCGGCCGGCGGCAAACGCCTGCGGCCCTTGCTGGTACTGCTCTGCGGCAAAGCGCTGGGTCGCGAGAGCGACGACCTGCGCCTGCTGGCAGCGACCATCGAGTTCCTCCACACCGCTACCCTGCTGCACGACGATGTGGTCGACATGTCCGGCATGCGCCGTGGCCGCTCCACCGCCAACGCACTATGGGGCAACGCGCCGAGCGTGCTGGTGGGCGACTTCCTTTATTCGCGCTCGTTCGAAATGATGGTCGAACTGGGTTCGATGTCGGTGATGCAGATCCTCGCCAAGGCCACTCGCGTGATCGCCGAAGGCGAAGTGCTGCAGCTGTCGCGGGTGCGTGATGCGAGCACCAGCGAAGAGGTGTACATGGAAGTCATCCGCGGCAAAACCGCGATGCTCTTTGAAGCCTCGACCCACAGCGCCGCTGCGCTGGCAGGCGCCAGCGACGAGCAACGTGAAGCGCTGCGCACCTTTGGCGATCACCTTGGCGTGGCCTTCCAGCTGGTCGACGACCTGCTCGACTATCAGGGCGACTCGGAGACCCTGGGCAAGAACGTCGGCGACGATCTGGCCGAAGGCAAGCCGACCCTGCCGCTGATCTACACCATGCGCGAAGGCTCGCCCGAGCAGGCCGCACTGGTGCGCAAGGCGATCCAGAAGGGTGGCCTGGAAGACCTCGAGCAGATTCGCGCAGCCGTGCAGGACTCAGGCGCCCTCGCCTACACCGCGCAGATGGCCCGCGACTACGTCGCCCGCGCCATCGCCTGCCTGGAAGTACTGCCAGCCAGCGAGTACCGCGATGCACTGGTCGAGCTCAGCGAGTTTGCGGTAGCCCGTACTCACTAAGCAGGGCTGCTGGGCCAGCGATGGTTTAGATACCGTGCGCGGTCTGCTTTGTGTAGGAGCGGCCTTGTGTCGCGAAAGGCCAGCATAGCTGGCCCGGCAATTTCGGCGGCGAAGCTGATATCTGGGGCCGCTACGCGCCCCTTTCGCGACACAAGGCCGCTCCTACACGAGCTGCACCAACTCCGGTTGATGAGAGCGAATCTCATCGCCCCGTTCACCGGCAAAACCTTATACAATGTAGGCTTTTCCAGCCCTGCC
The DNA here is from genome assembly GCF_014268785.2 of Pseudomonas shirazensis. Classification (GTDB taxonomy): domain Bacteria; phylum Pseudomonadota; class Gammaproteobacteria; order Pseudomonadales; family Pseudomonadaceae; genus Aquipseudomonas; species Aquipseudomonas shirazensis. The sequence goes on from NZ_JABWRD020000002.1 coordinate 551,127, forward strand.
AAAGGACCCGTAGTGAGCACTCTGCCTGCCTGCCCCAAATGCAATTCCGAATATACCTACGAAGACGGCACCCAGCTGATCTGCCCTGAATGCGCCCACGAGTGGTCGGCCAGCGACGATGCCGAAGCAGCCAGCGATGACGTGGTGAAGAAGGATTCGGTCGGTAACGTCCTGCAGGACGGCGACACCATCACCGTGATCAAGGACCTCAAAGTCAAGGGCACCTCGCTGGTGGTCAAGGTCGGCACCAAGGTCAAGAACATCCGCCTGTGCGACGGCGACCATGACATCGACTGCAAGATCGACGGCATCGGCCCGATGAAGCTCAAGTCCGAGTTCGTGCGCAAGGTCTGACTCGCTCTGGTCTGGGGCTGCCCTCGGTGGCCCCGACAGATCCTGCAACAGGATCGACCGACCATTGGCGAAAAAAACCAATAGTTACTTGCTATTTTGATAATAAGAATTATTCTCATTGGAAACCGCTATCCAAGGAGAGTAGCCATGACTTATCTGATTGACGCCTGGCTGGACCGCCCCCATCCCTACCTGAGAATTCTCCACCGCGAGACCGGTGAAGTGTGCGCGGTACTTGAGCAGGACGCCCTCAACGAGCTACGCGACCAGGGTGACCTGGACCTGCATGGGCTTAATTCAAGCGAGCCGGTGGTGCTCAAGGAGCTGGTACGCAATTTGTTTCTGTTCTGCTATGCACGGGCATTGCGCCCTGGCGGGACTGACTGGAACTGAAGGTCAAGCGAAAGGGCCGCACCAGGCGGCCCAGACGGTCTTACAGAACGTCGAGCAGCTCGACGTCGAACACCAGAACGCTGTGCGGCGGGATGCTGCCAACGCCTTGAGCGCCGTAAGCCAGCTCGCTGGGCACGTACAGGCGCCATTTGCTGCCGGCATTCATCAGCTGCAGAGCTTCGGTCCAGCCGGCGATCACGCCACCAACCGGGAATTCAGCAGGCTGACCACGATCGTAGGAGCTGTCGAATACAGTGCCGTCGATCAGGGTGCCATGGTAGTGGGTGCGTACAGTGTCGTCGCGGCTTGGCTTGGCGCCAACACCGGCGGTCAGTACTTCGAACTGCAGGCCCGAAGCCAGGGTGGTGATGCCTTCGCGCTTGGCGTTTTCAGCCAGGAACTCGACGCCCACAGCAGCAGCGACTTCAGCCTTGGCAGCGGCTTCGGCTTGCATGATGTCGCGGATGGTCTTGAACGCAGCCGACAGGTCGGCCTCGTTGACGCGGCTTTCAACGCCATTGAAGGCGTCGGTCAGGCCGGCGACGATGGCTTCCAGGCTGACGCCTGGTGGTGGGTTGTCACGCAGCTGACCGCCGAGCTGACGGCCAATGCCGTAGCTGACGCGGGTTTCGTCGGTGGACAGAATGAGTTCGGACATTGACTTGCTCCGCAGCAGGGCGCAGTGCAGCCGCGCCCTTGATCAAAAGGGCGAGCAGCCTAGCACACTGCGGCGCAGCAGATCAGCTACCGGGCCACTGCGCACCGCAGATACACAACCGCCCGGCCGTTGGGCAACGGTCGGGCGGCATGGGCAATGCGGCAGAGCAGCGCTTAGTGCTTGGTCAGCTTGTCCAGATAACCCATGACAAATGCCGAAATGACAAAGGTCATGTGGATGATCACGTACCACATCAGCTTGTCAGTGGAGATGTTCTGCGCATCCATGAACACCCGCAGCAGATGAATCGAAGAAATTGCCACGATCGACGCGGCGACTTTCATCTTCAGCGAGGTCGAGTCCATCTTGCCCAGCCAGCTGAGCTTTTCCTTGCTGTCGTCGATGTCCAGCTGCGAGACGAAGTTCTCGTAGCCAGAGATCATCACCATCACCAGCAGGCCGCCAACCAGCGACATGTCGATCAGCGACAGGATGACCAGGATCAGGTCGGCTTCGCTGAGAGCGAACACATTGGGCAGCACATGCAGGACTTCTTGGAAGAACTTCAGCGCCAGCGCCAGCAGGCCAAGCGACAGGCCAAAGTAGATCGGGGCAAGCAACCAACGCGATGCGTACATCGCGTTCTCGAGAAAACGTTCCATGGAGGATCAAACTCGTCAGGTGAGCGGAAAGCGATCGCGAGTATAGCCACCCACCTGTTACAGCAAAAGCCTGCGGTCGGTTGCCGCAGGGTACAAATCGCTCAAGCGGACGGGTCAGGTTTCAGGGTGAAACTGATAGTCCCCCAAATTGCGGCAGCGTTCACCGTTGATCTTGCGCAGTTGCCCTTGCAGGTGCACACACCAGATCTGCGGGTCTTCAGCGACGTGGTAACCATGCAAGGTCAGGCTGTCGACAATCGCGTTGAGCACCGACTCGGCCACCAGCGGTCCATGAAACGGCCCCTGGGCCTTGATCGCCGAAGGCTGTTCACCGGCCATGCCGGCCGCAAACAGCAGCGTCCACATGCCGTTGTCGCCAGACAGCGGACGAATGCTGCATTCAATACGAGTCACCAGGCCAAGGCACTGGCGGGTGAGACTGAGGTTGCGCATGGCGGCGTCCCCTCCGAGGTAACCATTTCAGCCAATCACTGCAGGCTGTTTCCATCCTGAACGCTGTTGCTCTCCCTAAGTTCCAGCATAGAAGATCAACGGAAAAAGATGGAAAACCGGCGCCGAACGGTAGCACATTGCCGCCAGCGCCGTTTTTTTGACTTACGCCGGTTTAGCTTGAGCGATCATCTCCTCCATACGCTCCTTCTCAGCGTCTTTGATGTCTTCCTCGCTGATCATTTCGGCAATCTCGCTGAGCCGCTCGACCACTCGGGCGTTGACACTGCCCTCGGGGAATTCACCGTTCTCATCTGGCGTACCGGCATCCGTGCCGACCAGCAGGCTCAACGCTTCGTCCGCCTGGCTGACCGCGTAGACGTTGAACTGACCCGCCTCCACTGCCTGCAACACACGCTCATCGAGCATCAACGTGGCGACGTTGGCGCGCGGGATGATCACCCCTTGCTCGCCGGTCAGGCCGCGCGCTTCGCACAGGCGGAAAAAGCCCTCGATCTTCTCGTTGACCCCGCCAACCGCCTGCACCTCGCCAAACTGGTTGATCGAGCCGGTGATGGCGAAACACTGTTTGAGCGGCGTGCGCGACAGCGCCGAGATCAGCGTACAGGCCTCGCCCAGCGACGCGCTGTCGCCATCGACATAGCCGTAGGACTGCTCAAGGGCGATGCTCGCCGAGATCGCCAGAGGGAATTCCTGGGCGTACCGGCTGCCCAGATACCCGGTTAGGATCATCACCCCCTTGGAGTGGATCGGCTGGCCCAGATTGACCTCACGCTCGATGTCGACGATACCGCTACCACCCGGATACACCGTGGCCGAGATCCGCGCCGGCATACCGAACGCCGAATCACCCACCTCGAGCACGGTCAGCCCGTTGCACTTGCCGATCGCCGCACCTTCTGTGTCGATCAGGATGATCCCGGCCAGCATGTCATCAAGCACCCGCTGCGAGACGCGCCCGGTACGAGTCGCCTTGGCTTTCAGGGCTCGTTCGATGTGCCCGGCATCAGTCATTTCGCCGTTGGCCAACTGACGGATGAAGTCCGCCTCACTGACCAACTGGAACAGGTCGCCGATGCGTGCCGAGAGGCGTGACTGGTTTTCTGCCAGGCGAGCGCTGTAGGTGGCCAGACGCGCAACTGCGTCGCTGGTCAACGGCGCCATGCCCTCTTCGTTGGTGCGGGTACGCAGCAACTGGGCGAACTGCTCAAGGTTCTCGTCGACCATGGGCATGTCTTCGTCGAAATCGACCAGCACCCGGAACATCTCCTGGAAGTCCGAATCATGGTCTTGCAGCGCGTAGTACAGCTGACGCGAGCCAATGATCACCAGCTTGACGTTGAGCGGGATCATCTGCGGCGCGAGGCTGACCGTGGCTACGCGGCCCAGCTCACCCAGCGGCGATTCCATCTTCAGCTTGCGCGACTGCAACGCACGCTTGAGGCCGTCCCAGACGTACGGCTCGCCGAGCATCTTCTCTGCTTCAAGGATCAGGAAGCCGCCATTGGCCCGGTGCAAGGCACCTGGACGCAGCTGGCGGTAGGAGGTGTACAGCGCGCCCTGGTCGGTGCTGTATTCAATGCGACCGAACAGGTTGTCGTAGGTCGGGTGCGGCTCGAACACCACCGGCGCGCCGCCGCTGTTGGGGTGACCGACCATCAGGCTTGGCGCGTAATATTCTTCGAGCATCTTGCGCGCGACCGGGTCGGCCTTGGCGTCATCGACCAGTTCTTCAACCACGGTGCGCAGCAGGTTCAACTGCACCGACTGCAGATAGGCGCAGACTGCTGCGTTTTCAGCGTATTTTTCCGACAGCGGTGCCAACAGCGGCTGCAGTGCTAGGGTGATGGTTTCTTCGTTGAGCTGGCGCAGTTGGTTGTTCGACTCACGCTTCCATTGCGGCAGGCTGGCAAGCTCTTCGTTGAGACGCTCTTCAAGCTGCGAGATGTCGTCGTGGAAGCGCTCGCGCACTTCGTCCGGCAACTGGGCAAACTCCGCTTCGTCCAGCGCCTTGCCGTCGCTCATCGGCGTGAAGGCAACGTTGCTGGCGTCGCGGTACAGGGCCACGTCCTTTTCCAGCGAGGCGCGTTCGATAACGTCCAGGGCACGGTCGTAGCGCTGGTTGAAGGCGCGGTCGATGGCGCTTTTTTTCTGCTGGTAGGACGGGTGCTCGAACACTGCCGGGAAGGTCGCCAGCAGGTTGTCGATCAAACCGTTCATGTCACTGATGAACTCGCCGGCTGTTCCCGACGGCAGCTCCAGCGCACGCGGCTCGCGCATGTCCTCGAAGTTGTTGACGTAGACCCAGTCAGCCGGCGTCTTCTGGCGCTTGCCCTCAGCGCGCAGGTAGCGTTTGACGAAAGAGAAGCGACCGGTACCCGGCTCGCCCATGACAAACACGTTGTAACCAGGGCGCGGCATGGCCACACCGAATTGCAGGGCCTCGACAGCACGTTCCTGGCCCAGAACGCCGCGAAACGGTTCCAGATCGTCAGTATTGGTGAAAGCAAACTGTTCGGGAGAAAAACGCCGGGTCAGGGCTTCAGGCGCAAGACGCAGGCGCGCAGCGACAGGATCGGGCATTGGGTTTCCTTACTTCGGCGGGGCGATGAAAGCATTCTGGCGCTGCCTGACCGCACGTTGCAAGGCTCACCGGGACTTTATGTCGCAGCCAACCTCTGGCAATTACTCATGCAATTTTTTGTAATAAGCCACGCAACCTTTGGATCATGCCTAAACTCCAACATTGCGCGGGGTAGCATTATGCTGTTCCGAGCTGGCAAGGAATTGCCAGAACCCCTGACCATTGGTAAGTCTACTAAGAAAGAGAACGAAGCTATGAAACGGATTCTTCTGGGTACTCTGTTCACCGCAATCTCGATCAACGCCATGGCAGACGCGCCTGGTGGCCCGAACTGCGGCTGGGGCAACATGCTGTTCGAAGGCCAGCGCGGGACTCCTGCTCACTTCCTGGCTTCCACCACCAACGGTACTTCCGGCAACGCCACCTTCGGCATGACCTCGGGCACCAACGGTTGCTCGACCAAGGCTTCGCTGACCTACGGCGGCAAGTCCTGGTTCGCCATGAACGGCATGATGAACGAGCTTTCCGAAGACATGGCGCAAGGCCAGGGCGAAGCTCTGACCACCTACGCCGTGGTTCTCGGCGTTGCACCTGAAGATCGCGCGCACTTCGCCGCGGTTACCCACCAGCACTTCGGCGAGATCTTCAACAGCGCCGATGCCACTGCTGAAACCGTGCACAACAACACCCTCGCGGTGCTCAAAAGCGACCCGCAACTGGCCAAGTACGCTACCGAGGCTTGAGTCCGGCCCTTCCCGCCCCTCACCGGGGCGGGACTGGCATCATCATCGGCATCCTTCAAGAAGTAGTTGCCCGACATGCTCAAACGCCTTGCCCTTCTGGCTCTGCTTGGCAGCGCCCAGCTCAACGCTGCACCCCACGTAGACCCTGCGCGCCTGCAACAGCTGGCGGCCACGCCCTACTGGATTGCCCTCGGCCACTACGAGACCGGCAAACTGGGCGGTTGGCGCAGTTATGTCGACGATGCCAAATTCTTCCTCGCCGAAGACGGCGGGCACCATCCCGACCGCGAACTGGCGGCCACGGTACAAGCGTTGTACGCGCCGGCCAGCCTCGGCGACAAGCACGCCCAATGCGTCTACCCCGCGCGCACCCGCTGGCTGCGCGAGCAACTCGATCTGCAAGACCTGCCGCAGCCCGACTGCGCCGAATTCCGCCAGTGGTATCAGTCGGTAGACCCGCACAGCGCAGTACTGATATTCCCCGCGGCTTACCTGAACAGCCCGTCGTCGATGTTCGGCCATACCCTGCTGCGTATCGACCAGGCCAAGACCCGCGACGACGACACCACCCTGCTCAGCTACGCGATCAACTTCGGTGCCTACATCGAAGGCAGTGACAACAGCATTCTATATGCCTGGAAAGGCCTGGCAGGCGGCTACCCCGGGTTATTCGCCCTGATGCCGTACCAGGAGAAGTTGTCCGAGTATCGCAGCCTGGAAAACCGCGACCTGTGGGAGTACCAGCTGGACCTGACGCCGACCGAGACCGGGCGCATGGTCGAACACGTGTGGGAACTCAAACAGGTCCAGTTCGACTATTTCTTCTTTGACGAAAACTGCTCGTATCGCCTGCTCGAACTGCTGCAAGTCGCCCGCCCCGGGCTGGATCTGACCTCGCAGTTCCCGCTGACCGCGATCCCTACCGACACGGTCAAGGCAGTCAAGCAATCCGGTCTGGTTTCCAGTGTTCGCTACCGGCCCTCGCGTGAACGTGAACTGCTGGCCCGCGCAGATTCGCTCGATCATCAGGAAAAACAGCAGGTGCTGGCCATCAGCGCCAACACCGCGCAGCTGCAGAGCGCCGAATTCAACGCACTGCCCAAGCCGCGTCAGGCCTTGGTCCAGGATGCCGCCTACCGCCTGGAGCGCTATCGCGCCAACGGCCAGGAACGCGACCCGGCTCAGGCCAAGCGCAGTTTCGAGCTGCTACAGGCAATCAACCGCAATCCACCTGAGCCACTCGAAGTAGAACGCCCGGGCCTGCCTGAAAACGGCCACCAGTCGCGCACCTGGCAGGTTGGCGTAGGCACCCGTGAGGACCGTGCCTTTGCCGAGTACGGCCTGCGCATGGCCTACCACGACCTCAACGACAACGCGTACGGCTTCCCGCTCGGCGCGCAGATCGAGATTCTCCAACTCAAGCTGCGCCAGTACGAAGGCAACGATTGGCAGGTACAGCAACTCGACCTCGCCACCATCCGCTCCCTGACGCCGCGCAACGAGCTGCTCAAACCGCTGTCGTGGCAGGTTGCCGGTGGCCTTGAGCGGGTACCGGGCAAGCATGACGATGAAGTGCTGGTCAGCCACGTCAACGGCGGCGCCGGCGGCACCTGGCAGTTGGCCGACGGCTTGCTCGGCTTTGCCTTGGGCACGGTACGGGTCGAACACCACAACGACTTTGCCGAGTTCATCAGCCCGGCTGCAGGCTTCAATGGTGGCCTGCTCTGGCGCAACGGGCTGGGAAACATGACCGTCGAAGCCAAGGGCGATTACTTCACCAACGGCGAAGTGCGCCGCAGCCTCAGCCTCAATCAGCAGTGGGAAATCAGCCAGGACCTGGGCCTGCGCCTGAGCGCCAAGCGTGAGTACAGTCACCTGGCCACTGCGCAAAACGAGGTGATGCTCGAGTTGAAGTGGTACCACTACTGATGCAGCCGGCCCCGGTCTGAGCGCACAGGGTTGCGTTCAGGCCGGGTTTGGCCGTACAGCAATCCAACATTGTTTTGACATCAGCGCGACAATCCGGCGCCTAGACTTTCTCTATAACGTGGAGGTCTGGCACATGTCGCGGTACTGGCTTGGAATCGGAATAGCATTGTTGCTCACGGGCTGCCAGTCAGCTCACGAGCAGATGATCGAGCACGGCTATCCGCCCGCCTACGCCGATGGTTACGGCGACGGCTGCAGCAGCGGCCGCCAGGCGGCGGGCTTGATGGTCGGGGACTTTCGCAAGAACGTGCCGCGCTATCTAGCCGAGCGCCAGTATGAAGCCGGCTGGGACGATGGCTTTCGGCAGTGCCAGAGCATGCAGGCCAATCAGGATTTGCGTGACTACCGCGAACACTACTGGAACGAGCGTGACCGCGACTGGCAGCAGGAAAAGGATCGCGACACCGCGCGGGCCTACCGTCATAACTAGGCCCCGAACTGGCTTGCACTGAAACGACCAGCCTTTGGCAGAGGTCTCATGCCTGAGGAGGGCCGAGCATGAGCCGAGCATTTGTCAACGAAGACCACGCCGCCGCCCAGGCCGAACAGCCGGTTGAACGGCGGGTCAGCGAGCAACCCAACTACGTCACCGCTGCTGGCCTGCGCTTGCTGCAGCAGCGCGTGGCCGCGCTGAATGCCCAGCGAGAGCAACTGCTGGCAGAGGGTGAGCGTGCCGACAAGCAGCAGGTGGCAAACACCGAAAGCGAACTGCGTTACTTCGCCGCGCGCGTGCAGAGCGCACAAGTGGTGCCACCGGCAACCTCCGAGCAGAAGGTGCAGATTGGCAGCTGCGTGATGTTTATCGATGAGGATGAGCAAGAACACAGCGTGCAGTTGGTCGGCGAGGATCAGGCAGACGCCAGGCAAGGCCTGATCAACTGGGGTTCGCCATTGGGGCGCGCATTACTGGGCGCGGCGCCGGGGGATGAAGTCCTGTGGCGGCGCCCGGCCGGGGACCAGATGATCGTTATTACCGCCATAACGCCGGACGCTGTGTAGGAGCGGCCTTGCCGGGGCGCCGGACCGGTCGGAAAGGGTCGCGTAGCGGCCCCGGGATCTACACAACGCCGCTGAATTGCTGGGCCCGCTGTGCGGGCCTTTCCGACCGGTCCGGCGCCCCGGCAAGGCAGCTCCAACACAAGCGTATGTCAGACCACGCCTTGCGCCAGCATCGCGTCAGCGACTTTGACGAAGCCGGCGATGTTGGCGCCTTTGACGTAGTTGACCTTACCGTCGGCTTCTTCGCCGTAATACACGCAAGCATGGTGGATCGATTGCATGATGTTGTGCAGCTTGCTGTCCACCTCACCCGCGGTCCAAAGCAGGCGCATGGCATTCTGCGACATTTCCAGGCCGCTGACGGCAACGCCGCCGGCGTTCGAAGCCTTACCCGGGGCATACAGAATGCCCGCGTCGATGAAGATATCCACAGCCTCGAGCGTGGTCGGCATGTTGGCGCCTTCTGCCACACAGATACAGCCGTTGCGCAGCAGAGTCTGCGCGTCTTCGGCGCCCAGCTCATTCTGAGTAGCACATGGCAGGGCGATGTCGCAGGCCAGGGTCCATGGCGTCTGCCCCTTGCGGAACTCCAGGCCGAACTGGCTGGCCAGCTCGCTGATACGCCCACGCTTGACGTTTTTCAGCTCCATCAATGCATCCCACTGGGCATCGTTCAGGCCGGCTTCGCAGTACAGCGTGCCTTCGGAGTCGGACAGCGAGATGACCTTGCCGCCCAGATCCATGACCTTGCGCGCTGCATACTGAGCCACGTTGCCGGAGCCGGAGATGGCCACCCGGCGACCGTCGATACGCAGGCCCTGACGCTTGAGCATTTCTTCAGCGAAGTACACGCAGCCGTAGCCGGTCGCTTCCGGGCGGATCAGGCTGCCGCCGTAGGTCATGCCTTTGCCGGTCAGTACCGAGGTGAACTGGTTGGCCAGGCGCTTGTACTGGCCGAACATGAAGCCGATCTCGCGTGCACCAACGCCGATATCACCGGCCGGCACGTCGCAATCAGCACCAATGTGGCGGTACAGCTCGCTCATGAAGGCCTGGCAGAAGCGCATCACTTCAGCGTCGCTCTTGCCCTTTGGATCGAAGTCCGAGCCGCCCTTGCCGCCGCCCATGGGCAGCGAGGTCAGCGAGTTCTTGAAGGTCTGCTCGAAGGCGAGGAACTTGAGCACACTGAGGTTGACCGAGCGATGGAAGCGCAAGCCGCCTTTGTAGGGGCCGATGGCGCTGTTCATCTGGATGCGGTAGCCGCGGTTGACCTGGACCTTGCCCTGATCATCGACCCAGGAGACACGGAACAGAATCGCGCGCTCAGGCTCGACGATACGCTCGAGAATGCCGGCTTGCAGGTAGTGGGGGTTGGCCTCGAGGAAGGGCCAAAGCGTACGCAGGACCTCTTCCACCGCCTGGTGGAATTCGGGTTGGCCTGGGTCACGTTGCTGCAGGCGCGCGAGGAAATCGTCGACGGATTCGATCATGCTAGACATCTCACCAAGAGAGGGTTGGACTTATATTTTTTCCCGACTCTATCAAGAACCGCTCGCACTGCAACAGGGCGAAATGTCGTTTTTTTGAAATAAATTGGTGCGTTTTATATAAATGTATACAAAGGACCACACGGAATGCTCGTGAAAGCAGCCTGACCGGCGCTCAGGCAGGCACAAAAAAGGGGCCCCACAGGGCCCCAATCTTGTGCAGCGGATGAAGCTGTTACTGCGCCAGCTTCTTGTGGCGAACACGGTGCGGCTGGGCCGCTGCATCGCCGAGGCGTTTCTTGCGATCAGCTTCGTACTCGGTGTAGTTACCTTCGAAGAACAGCACGTTGGAGTCGTCTTCGTAGGCGAGGATGTGCGTGGCGACACGGTCCAGGAACCACCGATCGTGAGAGATCACGATGGCTGCGCCTGGGAAGTCGAGCAGTGCTTCCTCCAGCGAACGCAGGGTTTCGACGTCGAGGTCGTTGGACGGTTCGTCGAGCAGCAGGACGTTGCCGCCTTCTTTCAAGGTCAGCGCCAGGTGCAGACGGCCACGCTCACCACCGGACAGGTCCTTGACGAACTTCTGCTGATCCCCGCCCTTGAAGTTGAAGCGGCCAACATAGGTACGCGCCGGGATCTCATAGTTGCCGATGCGGATCTGGTCGGAGCCGTCGGAAATCTGCTGGAATACCGACTTGCTGCCGTCGAGGTCCTCGCGGCTCTGGTCAACACAGGCCAGCTGCACGGTTTCGCCGATCTCGATGGTGCCCGAGTCCGGTTGCTCTTTGCCCATCAGCATGCGGAACAGGGTCGACTTACCGGCACCGTTGCCGCCGATCACGCCAACGATGGCGCCTTTAGGCATGGCGAATGAGAGGTTCTCGATCAGCACGCGATCGCCATAGCTCTTGCTGACGTTCTTGAACTCGATGACCTTGTCGCCCAGACGTGGACCGGCCGGGATATAGATCTCGTTGGTCTCGCTGCGCTTCTGGAATTCCTGCGATTGCATTTCTTCGAAGCGTGCCAGACGGGCCTTGGACTTCGACTGGCGGGCCTTGGCGCCTTTGCGCACCCACTCCAGTTCTTCCTTCATGGCTTTTTCGTGAGCGCTCTGCTGCTTGGACTCTTGCGCCAGACGGTCCGACTTGGCTTCCAGCCAGCCCGAATAGTTGCCTTCGTACGGGATACCGGCGCCGCGGTCGAGCTCGAGGATCCAGCCGGCAACGTTGTCGAGGAAGTACCGGTCGTGGGTAATCGCGACCACGGTGCCCGGGAAGTCGTGCAGGAAGCGCTCGAGCCAGGCCACCGAATCAGCATCCAGGTGGTTGGTTGGTTCGTCGAGCAGGAGCATGTCGGGGGCCGACAGCAGCAGGCGGCACAGGGCGACGCGGCGTTTTTCACCACCGGAGAGGTGCTCGACCTTCGCATCCCATGCCGGCAGACGCAGGGCATCGGCGGCGACTTCGAGCTGACGCTCGAGGTTGTGGCCGTCGGCGGCCTGCAGGATCGATTCGAGCTTGGCCTGCTCGGCAGCCAGCTTGTCGAAGTCGGCATCCGGTTCGGCGTAGGCAGCGTAGACCTCGTCCAGGCGCGCCTGGGCGTCCTTGATCACGCTCACCGCTTCCTCGACCACTTCACGCACGGTCTTGGTTGGGTCCAGCTGCGGCTCCTGAGGCAGGTAGCCGACGTTCAGTTCAGGCATCGGACGGGCTTCACCGTCGAACTCTTTGTCGACCCCAGCCATGATCTTCAGCAAAGTCGATTTGCCCGAACCGTTGAGGCCGAGCACGCCGATCTTGGCGCCAGGGAAGAACGACAGCGAAATGTTCTTCAGGATTTCGCGCTTCGGCGGCACGACCTTGCTCAGCCGATGCATGGTGTAGACGTATTGAGCCAAAACCAAGCCCTCTATAGATAGGTGAAGACATCCGAACTACCCGGCTGATGCCAGGGGGATGTGCTTACAGGGTGTCAGTGAACAAAGGCGACCATTCTACGCCAACTGTGGGCGTTGGCCAGATGTCAGGGGTGCGGCCTTCGCGGGTGAACCCCCACAGGGACCGCGCCGCGCAGCCCCAATCACACAGCTGTCAAGCCAGCAGCTCAACCACGCCGCTGCTTGGCCTGCTTGCCTCGCGGCGGGCGGTTGCCGGCCTGCTTGACCAGCTGCGCCGCCCAGGCGGCCTTGGCATTGAAGCTGGCCGCAGGCGCTGGCTGGCTCGACACTGGCTGCTTGAGCACAGACGCCAGCGCAGGGTTGACCTGCGGCGTGGCTACCGAAGGAGCCGAGGCAGGCAATACCACCGAGGCGACCGCAAAATCAGGCTCACTGGCAGCCTTGGCCGACTTGCGCAGCTCAGCCAGCGACGGGCTCTTGCGCACCACTGCCGCGTCGGCATCAGGTTTGACCAGCGAGCGCTGGCAGGATTTACACGAAACAGCATCGGCCACACCGGTGCTGACCAGGGTCTGGCTGCTGCGCCCGCAGGCGGAATCAAGGCCGTTGAGGGAATAGTGGGTAACCAAAACCGTACATCTCCAGAAGCGTAAACAGTCAAGCGGCGGGCATTCTCGCACAGCCAGCCCGAGGTTGCCGAACCGGACCCGATCACCCCGTCGGCAATGCGCTGGAAGCAGGGCTGGCACTTCGCCACAATTGCAGGCATGCTAGCCGCCTTCATGTGTCCACAACTATAAGTGCGCGCCACCCCAGGCTCAGGCACGACCCATGCATGTTGCGCCCCTGCCGTCGCCGCCCAATTGCAGGACCATCGCTTGACCAATCTCAACCAACCGCCCGTTTTGCGCCCTGCTCCCACTTCGAGTAGTGTATCCCTGCGCGGCTCGCTCAAAGGCGCGCTGGCCATGCTTGCGCTGGTTTTGCTGGGTTTGCTGTTGTGGCAGCTGTTTGCGCAGTTCCGCCATACCCAGGCTGACATGCGCGAACACACGGTTGTCGCCAGCGCCAAATTGGCCGATAACCTCAACCTGAATCTGGCGCTCAAAGCTCAGCAAGCGCTGAACCTGGTCCAGCCCTACGTCAAAGCGCCGACGCCTGAAGCATTGCCGTCGCTGCTGCAAACCCTGCAGGCGCGCCTGCCTAGCCTGCGCCATGTGGCTTGGTTGAACCAGAATGGCCAGGTCGTGGCCGACAGCCTGGTCGGCAGCCCTGACCGCCAGTTGATTGACGAGTTGCTGCAATTGAATCGCGGCCGCAGCCATTTCTTTGCCAATGCTGCGGACAACGGCATGATCTATCTGCTGCTGCGCCAAACGCCGGAACAAGGCGTCGGTTATTGGCTGCTGCGTCTGAGCCCTGACTATTACCCGGCGCTGACCGAGCATCTGGACGGCCCTGGCCACCCGCTCTGGCTGCTGGAAAGCAGCCGCGACGGTGCGGTGCTGGAGCGCCATGAGTCCGCCGTTTCCAGTGGTGAACCGCTACAAAGCGTGATGCTTGCCTTCCTCGATAACAGTAGCTGGCAACTGCGCGGCCTGTATGACGAAGGCCTGACTCGCCAGCAACTGCTGCTGCCAATGCTGGGCAAGTGCCTGTTGGTGGTGATCTGTGCGTTGCTGCCGTTGCTGGCACTGACCAACATGCGCCGGCGCCAGCGCGCGCTGCAGGAAGACCGCCGCCGCTATCACGAGATTTTCGAAGGCACCGGGGTTGCCCTGTGCGTGCTCGACCTGTCGAGCCTGCCCGGTCAGCTCGATCGCTATCACCTGCGCAACCTGGGTGCACTGAGGCAGAGCCTGGCGCTGGAGCCAAACCTGCGCCGCTCGTTGCTGCAGGAGCTGAAAATCACCGAGATCAACCAGGTGGCGCGCCAGTTGCTCAGTGTCGAATGCCACGAAGGCGCCTGGCAGCGCCTGATCGAGGCGTCCGGGCATGGCCGCGAGAGCGTCGGCATGCAGTTGATCGACGCCCTGATCGAGCAGCGCAGCGTGCTTGAACTGGAAGTCTGCCTGCCGGCGCCACTGGGAGGCGACCTGCACCTGTGGCTGATGGTGCGTCTGCCACAGCAACGCCGCGATTATCAGGCGGTGATCCTCAGCATCAGTGATATCACCAGCCGCAAGCAGGTCGAGTTGTCGCTGCTGGAGCGCGAAAGCTTCTGGTCGGACGTGGTCCGTACCGTGCCCGATCAGCTTTACGTGCAGGACGTGGCCAGCCAGCGGATGATCTTCAGCAACCGGCATCTGGGCCAGACCCTGGGCTACGACCGCGCCGAGCTGGCACAGATGGGCGAGCGCTTCTGGGAGCTGTTGCTGCACCCCGAAGACGCCGCGCACTATCGCAGCCAGCTGCAGTTGCAACGCGACAGCGGCCACCGCGAGGCGCTGCACTGCCAGTTGCGCTTCCGCCACCATGACGGCGGCTGGCGCTGCTATGACATCCGCGAGCAGGTGCTGACCCGCGACAACGATGGCCAGGTCACGCGCATCGTCGGCGTCGGCAAGGATGTCACCGTACAGATCGAGGCCAGCGCGTCGCTGCGTGACAGCGAGCAACGCTACCGCATGCTCGCCGAGAGCATCAGCGACGTGATCTTCTCCACCGACAGCCGCTTGCTGCTCAATTACGTCAGCCCGTCGGTGCGCGCGGTGCTCGGCTATGAGGCGGAGTGGATATTCGCCAATGGCTGGCAGTCGGTGGTCGCCAACCCGGCCCAGTTGAGCGGTGTCTACAGTTTGATGGAGCAGGTCAGCAAAGCGATCGATGACCGCGCGCAACTGGCCCTGCTGCGCACCGAGCTGCCGACCCAGCTGTTCCTGTTCGACTGCCTGCGCGCCGATGGCCGCAAGATCCCGATTGAGCTGCGCCTGGTGCTGGTGTGGGATGAGCACGAGCGCTTCGAGGGCATCCTTGGGGTCGGCCGCGACATCAGCCAGCAACGCCGTGCAGAAAAAGACCTGCGCATGGCGGCAACGGTATTCGAGCACTCGACCTCGGCGATTCTGATCACCGACCCGGCCGGCTACATCGTTCAGGCCAACGACGCCTTCAGCCGGGTCAGTGGTTATGCGGTCAGCGAAGTGCTCGACCAACTGCCACGCCTGCTCACCGTCGAGGACCAGCAGGAATCGCACCTGCGTTACGTGCTCAAGCAACTCAACCAGCGCGGCAGCTGGGAGGGCGAAGTCTGGCTCAAACGCCGTGACGGCGAGCATTACCCGGCCTGGGTCGGCATCACCGCGGTGCTCGACGACGAGGGCGACCTGGCCAGCTACGTGTGCTTCTTCACCGATATCAGTGAGCGCAAGGCCAGCGAACAGCGCATTCACCGCCTGGCCTATTACGACGCCCTGACCCACCTGCCCAACCGCACCTTGTTCCAGGACCGCCTGTACACGGCGCTGCAGCAGGCCGAGCGGCAGAAGTCGTGGGTGGTGCTGATGTTCCTCGACCTGGACCGCTTCAAGCCGATCAACGACTCGCTCGGCCACGCCGCCGGCGACCGCATGCTCAAGGACATGGCCCAGCGCCTGCTCGAGTGCGTCGATGACGACGACACCGTAGCGCGCATGGGCGGCGACGAATTCACCCTGCTGCTGCAGCCCCGCGCGAGCCGCGAGCAAGCCCTGAACCGCGCCATTCATGTTGCCGAGAGCATTCTTGGCAGCCTGGTGCGGCCGTTCGTACTGGAGAACCGCGAGTTCTTCGTCACCGCCAGTATCGGCATCGCCCTGAGCCCGCAGGATGGCAGCGAACTCAGCCAGCTGATGAAAAACGCCGACACCGCCATGTACCATGCCAAGGAGCGCGGCAAGAACAACTTCCAGTTCTACCAGACCGAGATGAACGCCAGTGCCCTCGAGCGCCTGGAACTGGAAAGCGATTTGCGCCATGCCCTCGAACAGAACGAATTCATCCTCTATTACCAGCCGCAATTCAGTGGCGACGGCAAACGCCTGACCGGCGCCGAAGCGCTGCTGCGCTGGCGCCATCCACGCCGCGGGCTGGTGCCGCCGGGCGATTTCATTCCGGTGCTGGAAGAGGTCGGGCTGGTGGTGGATGTCGGTGATTGGGTGTTGCGCGAGTCGTGCCGCCAGCTCAAGGCCTGGCATCTGGCCAAGGTGCGCGTACCGAAAGTGTCGGTGAACATCTCGGCGCGGCAGTTCTCCGACGGCCAGTTGGGCACGCGCATCGCGACCATTCTTGAAGAAACCGGGCTGCCGCCGGCGTGCCTGGAGCTGGAGCTGACCGAAAGCATCCTGATGCGCGAAGTGCATGAGGCCATGCAGATTCTCGACAGCCTGAAAAACCTTGGCCTGAGCATCGCCGTGGATGACTTCGGCACTGGCTACTCATCGCTCAACTACTTAAAGCAGTTCCCCATCGATGTGCTCAAAATCGACCGCACCTTCGTCGACGGCCTGCCCTCCGGCGAGCAAGACGCGCAGATCGCCAGGGCGATCATCGCCATGGCCCACAGCCTCAACCTGGCGGTGATCGCCGAGGGTGTCGAAACCCACGAGCAGCTGGAGTTTCTGCGCGAGCACGACTGCGACGAAGTGCAGGGCTACCTGTTCGGCCGGCCAATGCCGCCGCAGCAGTTCGAAGCGCAGTTCAGCAACGAGACGCTGTTCATGTTCCAGTGAGCCGAGCGGCATGTCCGCCCGGTCATTTTACGACGTGAATGGCATTGGTCTGCGACATGACGCCAGTTCATATGCCACGCCTCGGCCAATCGGTTAGAATGCACACCCAATTCAGCCCCGATCCTTGAGGACCGCCATGTTCAGCCGTGATTTGACCATTGCCAAGTACGACGCCGATCTCTTTGCCGCCATGGAGCAAGAAGCTCAGCGTCAGGAAGAGCATATCGAGCTGATCGCTTCGGAAAACTACACCAGCCCCGCGGTGATGGAAGCCCAAGGTTCGGTACTGACCAACAAGTACGCCGAAGGCTACCCAGGCAAGCGCTACTACGGCGGCTGTGAATACGTCGACGTGGTCGAGCAACTGGCTATCGATCGCGCCAAAGAGCTGTTCGGCGCCGATTACGCCAACGTCCAGCCGCATGCCGGCTCCCAGGCCAACGCTGCGGTCTACCTGGCCCTGCTGTCGGCCGGTGACACCATCCTGGGCATGAGCCTGGCTCACGGCGGTCACCTGACCCACGGCGCCAGCGTCAGCTCGTCGGGCAAGCTGTACAACGCCGTGCAGTACGGCATCGACGGCAATGGCCTGATCGACTACGACGAAGTCGAGCGCCTGGCTGTTGAACACAAGCCGAAAATGATCGTAGCCGGCTTCTCGGCCTACTCGCAGGTTCTCGACTTCCCGCGCTTCCGCGCCATCGCCGACAAGGTCGGTGCCTACCTGTTCGTCGACATGGCCCACGTTGCTGGCCTGGTTGCCGCTGGCGTGTACCCAAACCCGGTGCCGTTCGCCGACGTAGTCACCACCACCACCCACAAGACGCTGCGCGGTCCACGTGGCGGCCTGATCCTGGCCCGTGCCAACGCCGACATCGAGAAGAAACTCAACTCGGCAGTGTTCCCAGGCGCCCAGGGCGGCCCGCTCGAGCACGTCATCGCCGCCAAGGCGATCTGCTTCAAGGAAGCGCTGCAGCCTGAGTTCAAGGCTTACCAGCAGCAAGTGGTGAAAAACGCCCAGGCCATGGCCGAGGTGTTCATCGAGCGCGGCTTCGACGTGGTGTCCGGCGGTACTCAAAACCACCTGTTCCTGCTCTCGCTGATCAAGCAGGACATCTCCGGTAAAGATGCTGACGCTGCCCTGGGCAACGCTTTCATCACCGTCAACAAGAACTCGGTACCGAACGATCCACGTTCGCCGTTCGTCACCTCGGGCCTGCGCTTCGGCACCCCGGCTGTGACCACCCGCGGCTTCAAGGAAACCGAATGCCGCGAGCTGGCTGGCTGGATCTGCGACATCCTCGCCGACCTGAACAACCAGGCCGTGATCGACGCGGTACGTGAGAAGGTCAAGGCCATCTGCAAAAAGCTGCCGGTTTACGGCAACTGATCCACGCGTGATCCAGCCTGTCGCTTTTTGTTCTTGAAAACCAGGCTGCATGAAAAACCGATGTCAGTTCGCTGACATCGGTTTTTTGTTTTTCAGCCCGGCGGCCCCATCAACACCAGGCCACTTTCTGCGGTACAAAGCTCAACGGCTGCTCGCGAAAGCTCAGGTAATGGCGCAACACCTGCACCGGCGCTTCGATGTGCGGGTAATGACCAATGCCCTGCAACTGCACCGTATCGGCATCCACGACGAGCTGGCGGAAGGCGTTGACCATGTGGGCACCGCACAGTGGATCAACCGAGCCGTTGATCAGGCGCAAACGCACGCCATCACCCTGCAGCGCGCCGACCCAACGCTCACGCTGCTGGCGCCGTTCATGCACGTAGTTGATCAGCCGGTGGAGGATATGCGTGCCACGGTTGGCGGTGATCAGGCTCCAGCTGTCGTCCAGAGCGCTTTCGCTGGGGTGGGTGCAGGGCCCATAGATCTGGGTGACGGTACGCACCAGGTCATCCCGGCCGAACGAGCGGCCGATCAGCCAGCCAAGCGGGCTGAGCAACAGCTTCTGCACCAGCAGCAGCGGGCAACGCTCGGGGAACAGCGCGCTGTTGAGGAAGACACAGCTGGCGATGTTGCTGCGCTGCTCATAGTGCCGTGCGAGCAACTCTTGAGCGACGCTGCCGCCATAGTCGTGGGCGAGCAGGTGCACTGGCTCGTCGATGCCCAAGTGAGCAAGCAAGGCCTGCTGCAGATCGGCCTGCTCTATCAAACTGTAGCGATGGCCGAGCGGCTTGGCAGAGTCGCCAAAGCCGAGCATGTCGCAGGCCACTACGCGAAAGCGCTGGGTCAATGGGCCCCATAAATAGTGCCAGTCCCAACTGGCCGTGGGGAAACCGTGGAGAAGCAGCAGAGGCTCGCCTTGCCCTGCCGTCCAGTAGCGGATGCTCTGGCCCCGGAATGAGAAATCCTGACCCCGGGTACGCCAGACGCACAATGGAATTTCGGCCAAAGGCATCAGAGTTGTCCTGGAGTAGTAGCTTGGATCAAAGCTGCATGGGTCGAATACGGCAAGGCTGCGGTCATTGCATGTCACCTTGGCACTTACATGTGCTCTTTATGTTGCGTCCTGCACAGCATAGTCAGCGCCTCGATCGGCGGAACTCGCCTTGGCAGCCAGCTTGATGACCGTACAGGTCAGTGGCACGAACGGTCACAGCAACGCCGCCAGCAATGGCGCGGCGAACAGGTTGAGCAAGCCGGTCAGGACCATGACCAGGCCGGCAACCGAACCTTCTTCGCGGCCCACTTCCTGCGCCCGACTGACACCTGCGCCATGTGCGCCGACGCCAAACAGCGCGCCACGGGCCAGTGGCGTGCGCAACGGCAACCATCGCAGCAAGGTGCCGCCGAACAGCGCCCCGAGCACCCCGGTGAACATCACGAACACCGCAGTAAGCTCCGGCACGCCGCCCAGATCGTGGGCCAGCGGCATGGCAAACGGGGTGGTGATCGAGCGCGGCAGCAGCGACAGGCTGACTGCCTCGTCCAGCGCCAACAGGTGTGCCAGGCCCCAGGAGCTGCCGATCGACACGCAGCTGCCGGCCAGCATGCCCAGCAGCAACGCCGGCCAATGCCGCGCGAGCAACGCCCGTTGCTGCCAGATGGGCACGGCGAAGGCCACCGTCACCGGGCCAAGCACGGCCATCAGCCAATGGGTATTGCGCGCGTACTCGGCATAGGCGGTGTGCAGTGGCACGGCCACCGCCAGCAGCAAAGCCGGCACCAGGATCAGCGGCGACAGCAGGTAACGCCCGCTGCGCCGGTACAGCCAGCGGCTGCCTAGATAAGCGGCCAGTGTCAGCGCCAGCCAAAACAGCGGCATCGGCTCAAGGCTCATGTCGCAGGCTCCAGCGGCACACCAGCTCGACCGTCACGGCAGTGACCACCATTACCAGCAGCGTGCTCACCGCGATCACCAGGAGGATGCGCCAGCCTTCATCGCGCAGCAGGCTGCCGTAATCGAGCAGGCTCATCAGCGCCGGAATGAAGAACAACAGCATTTCGGCCATCAGCCAGCCCGCACCGGCCTGGAGCATGGCCGGTTTCAGCAGGCCGCTGGCGAACAGCATCAAGAGCAGGGCCAGGCCGAGCACACCACCCGGAATGGGCCAGCCAGACCAGGCTGCAAGCTGGCTGCCGAACAGAAACAAGGCAAACAGCACCGCCAGCTCGCAGATCAGCCGAGTGAGTTTTTTAAGCAATACAGCGTTCATCAATGGGCTCCTCGACAGGTGCCCATTGTAAATTTGCCGTGCCTAGGCCAGAAGCGAATTGTTAGACTGCCTGCCATTCCAAAAAGGAATTCAGGTGATGGAATTCAAGCAGCTACGCAGCTTTGTCGAAGTGGTTCATCGCGGTGGTTTTACCCAGGCCGCGCAGACGCTGAATATCAGCCAATCAGCGGTGAGCAAGCAGGTGGCTCAGCTGGAGGATGACATCGGCCAGCAACTGCTCGAACGGCAGGGCTCGCAGATGCACCTGACCGCCGCGGGGCGCATCGTACTTGAGCGCGGCGAAGCGCTGCTGCGCCAGCGCCAGGAGCTGTTGAGCGAGCTGGATGATTTGAGCCAGATGCACCGGGGCGAGCTGCGCCTGGGCCTGCCACTGCTGGGCAGTGATGCGCTGTTTGCCGGGCTGTTCGCCGAGTACCGGCGGCGCCACCCGAACATCGTCATTCATCTGCTCGAAGGCGGCAGCCGCACCATTGAGCAGGCGGTACGCAGCGGCGAGCTGGAGCTGGGCGGCAGCCTGACGCCGAATGACGATGGCTTCGCCTTTCAGCCCTTCTGCAACGAGCCGCTGGATGCCCTACTGCCCGCCGGACACGCCCTGGCAGGCTTGACCGAGGTTGACCTGGGCCAACTGGCCGAGACGCCGTTCTTGCTCTATCAGCGCAGTTTCGTCCTCAACGACCGCCTGCTCAGCGCCTGCCAGCAGCTGGGTTTCACCCCCAAGGAAGGCGGGCGCAGCGGTCAGGCGGACTTTCTCGCGGCACTGGTGGCAGCAGGCCAAGGCGTGGTGCTGCTGCCGCGGGTGGTTGCCCGCGCACTGGAGCGCCCTGGGGTGGTCCGTCTGCCATTACTGGCACCCGAGGCGCTGCGCTGGGACATTGCCTTTATCTGGCGCCGCGGCGCGTATCTGTCACGGGCAGCGCAAGCCTGGCTGGCATTGCTGCGCGAGCAAGCTTAGGCCTTCAGTGCGGCGGCCAGCTCGGCCAACCACAGCTCGGCGTCAGCCTCCGGGGTGACCGTTTCGCTGGCATCCAGACGCAGCATCGGCAGCACTTCGTGCACACCCAGTTCGGTAAACAGCTCGCGCATCTGCTCGCCGCCGCCGCAGTAGGTGTCGCCGTAGCTGGAGTCGCCCAGGCCGATCACCGCGCCGGGCAGGCCGCGCCATGCCGCTGGCAGGCTGTCGCGAATAGCGCAGAACAGCGGCATAAGGTTATCCGGCAGCTCACCCATGCCGGTAGTCGAGGTGACAGCCAGCAGGGCTTGCGGGGCAAAGCCTTCGATGTCGGCCAGGCTGGCCCGCGCCGCGTACCAGGCTTCAAGGCCAGCGGCTTTGAGCAACGCCTCGGCATGACGGGCAACTTCTTCGGCGGTGCCGTACACTGAACCGGAAATAATGACGACTTTCATCTGCGGGAGGATTCCGAAACTGAGTAAAAACGTAGGATACTAGCATCCTGCAATGGCAAAAGGCCGCTTGAGGCGTAAGTCGCCGCTATTCAATCTCTGGTCCGCACATGATCAACGCTCAACTGCTGCAATCGATGGTCGATGCCTCCAATGACGGCATCGTGGTCTGTGAACAGGAAGGTGACGACACCATCCTAATCTACGTGAACGCCGCCTTCGAGCGCCTGACCGGCTTCAGTCGCGACGAAATCCTCTATCAGGACTGCCGCTTTCTGCAGGGCAATGACCGCGACCAACTGGCCCGCGCACGCATCCGCAAGGCCATGCTCGACGGCAAACCGTGCCGCGAAGTGTTGCTCAACTACCGCAAGGACGGCAGCCGGTTCTGGAATGAGTTGTCTATCACGCCGGTGTACAACGAAGCCGACCAGCGCCGCTATTTCATTGGCATCCAGAAGGACGTCAGCCGCCAGGTCGAACTGCAGCGCAGCCTGGAACAATGCCAGGCGCAGCTCGCCGATCTGAAATCCGAGCTGCTTAAATGAACCAACCGCCGCCGCCGCTGTCCATCCTGTCACTGTTGAAAAAATCGCCACATTCGGATGCGACCATGCAAGCAGATACCCTGCTCACTCAGGCCGAGATGAGCTTCATCCAAGATTTGCAGCATTCGCCGCAGCTGAACTTGGCTGACCCTATGTCCGGTCTGCTGGTCAACGGCGATCGCCAGTTGCAGACCTTGCTGACGCGCCTTGCGGCCAGTGATCAGGTTACCTTGCAGGCGCATTTCAACAACCAGCAGATCAGCTTTCCGCTGCAACTGGTCGAAGACGAATTCCACGCCCTGCATCTGCAACTCGGCTCTCCGGAAATCTACGAAGACGGCCCGCAATTACGCCCGTGGCGCTTGTCACTCGAAGAACCCTCGGCGCTGCTTGAAAGCAAAGACAAACGCAGCAACCTGTGGGTCCGGGACATCTCGTTCAAGGGTGTGTTGCTTGAAGTGCGCGGCCTGAAACAGGCGCCCAAGCGCTTCGACCTGAGCTTTGCCCCTGACGGCATTGCGCCGATCGGCCTGCACGGCGTGCTGCGGCGGCGTATCGGTGCAAACCTAGCCGCGTACGACCTCAGCCGCAGCCCGGCAGAAGAGATCGAGCGCTTGCGCGAATACATCCTCCAGGCCCACCGCAGCGCCCATCCCGAACTGCACGCTTAAGCTTCAAGTATCGAGCTGACCGGCCAGATACTGGCGCAAGCGTCGGCGCATCAGGCTGACCTCGGCTCCCAGGCAGACCACCGCACTGCCGGCCAGCGTGTCGTGAGCAAACTCCGCCGCCTCCCCTGCCAGCAGTAACGGGCAACCCAAGCCCAAACGTGCCAGGCGCTTACCCAACTCGGCAGTTGGCCGCTGATTGGAGAACAGCACCACCGCATCCGGCTCCAGCTGCCGACAGATCAGCGCCAGCTCCTGCAGCGGCTGACTGGCCGGCAGCAGTACCACGCCGATTTCTTCGCTGCCGAGCAGCAGCCCGGCCACCAGCAACTCCAGCTCCTGCAACGCGGTTGACAGCGGCGCCAGCACGACGCGCTGGCGCCGCGGTGCCCGCGCCAGCTGGAGGCGCATCAGCACCCGCCCGCGCAAGAACTGGTCGAGAAAACCCCACTCACTGGCATGACCAAAACCGCGCGGCGCCGCGCGCAGCGTGTGCCAAACCGGCATGAATATGTCGTTGAAGACCTGCTCCTGGGTAGTACTGGCAAATACCTGATCGAACAAACGATCGAGCCCAGCGCCGTCAAAGCACTGTACTGCCTCGCGCACCTGGGTACGCCACCTGGCCAGGTCATCGGCATTGCTTGCAGCACTGCTGTCCTGCGCCAGCGCCTGGCCACGGGCGAGAATGCTGCCGACCTTGCTCACCGCCACGCCGCGCTCAAGCCAGCCGAGAATGCTGCGTACCGCGTCGACGTCGGCCTGCGAGTACAAGCGGTGGCCGCTGTCGGTGCGAGTTGGCTGGATCAGGCCGTAACGACGCTCCCAGGCACGTAGCGTCACCGGGTTGACCCCGGTCAGGCGCGAAACCTCGCGGATTGGAAACAGCTCTTGGTGGTCCAGATCGGCTATAGGGAGTGCCTGCTCGTTCATGCGTGGTGAAAACCCGGATTTGATTAAACAAAGCACATTCTACGCCGGGACGGGCAAACAAATAACCAACCGTTCGCCCGCTGACACTGACGAGTCACAGTTTATCCGCGATAATCCGCGCCTGATTCTTGCATGCATGCCTGCGTCGCCCACCACCCCGGGCGCGCAAGCCTAAGGGCCGGCTACCCGCCAGCCCTGTCGCCAGGAGATACACAATGTCTACCCCACCCGTAACCCTGATGGTGTCGCGCCGCGCCGCCCATGGCCGCTACCAGGACCTGCTGACCTGGCTGCATGAAGGCGAGCAGCTGGCCACTGACTTCACCGGCTACCTTGGCTCGGGCATCCTCGCCCCGCCCGGTGATGGCGACGAATTCCAGATCATATTCCGTTTCACCAGCGAGCAGACCATGCACGCCTGGGAGCATTCGGCCTCGCGCCGCGCCTGGCTGCAACGCGGCGACGGCCTGTTCGAACGCCCCAGGGAGCAGCGCGTCAGCGGCATCGACGACTGGTTCGGCGCCAATACAGTGCAAAAGCCGCCGCGCTGGAAGCAGGCCGTGGCAATCTGGCTGGCGTTCTTCCCGGTCTCGCTATTGTTCAACCTGATCTTCGGCCACTGGCTCGGCGCACTCGACCTGCTGCCACGGGTGCTGCTCAGCACGTTGGGCCTGACGCCAGTCATGGTCTATGTATTCATCCCGCTGTCGACGCGGCTGCTGGCCAGCTGGCTACACCCGGCGCCAGCCGCCAGCGCAGAGCCCACGCGCGGGCTGCGCAGCCGCTGAGGCGCACCCCAGAGGGAAGCAGTTCGGGTATGCTGGGGCATCACTGCCTGCACACAAGTAGACCGCCCTGAACATGAACAGCCCCATTCTGATCACCGGAGCCAGCCAACGCGTAGGGCTGGCTCTGGCACTTGAACTGGCACAGGCCGGCCATACGGTGGTCGCTGCCAGTCGCCATGTCCATGCGCAATCTGCGCACCCCAACATCGTCCAGTTTCGCGCCGATCTGTGCCAGCAGGCCGACCGCGACGCCCTGATCGATCACTTGAGCAGCCACTACGACGGCCTGCGGGCGATCATCCACAACGCCTCGGTGTGGCTGGATGACGACCTGGTCAATCTTGAGCTGATGTTCCGCCTGCACGTCGAGGCGCCCTATCACCTCAACCTGGCCCTGGGCGACATGCTGCGCAAGGTCGACAAGGCCGACATCATCCACATCTGTGACGAAACCTCCTCGCGCGGCAGCAAGAGCCATATCGGCTACGCCGCGACCAAGGCCGCGCTGCAGAACATGGTGTTGTCGTTTGCCGAAAAGTACGCGCCGACGGTGCGCGTCAACGGTATCCTGCCGGGGTTGTTGATCCTCAAGGAAGGCGGCGACGAAGCCTACCGCCAGCAGACCCTGAAAAAAGCCCTGCTGGAATTCGAACCCGGCGCCGGGCCGCTGATCGAGGCTGTCAAGTACCTGCTCGACAGCCACTACAGCACCGGCAGCCAGGTGGTCATCAACGGTGGCCGCCACCTGAAGAACCGCATGATCTGAGAGAAGCCCATGACCCCACAACAACAGCTCGAACTCGAGGCCGCCGCGTTTCGCCGGCTGGTCGATCACCTGCAAAAACGCACCGACGTGCAGAACATCGACCTGATGAACCTGTCCGGTTTCTGCCGCAACTGCCTGTCCAAGTGGTACAAGGCGGCTGCCGATGAGCAGCAGGTCGAGATCAGCCTGGATGACGCCCGCGAAGCGGTGTACGGCATGCCCTACGCCGAATGGAAAGCCCAATACCAGAAAGAAGCCAGCGCCGAACAGCAAGCGGCGTTCGAACAAGGAAAACCCCGTGACTGACTTGAACACCCTGCGCGCCAGCCTCGAAAGCGGCGAACACGCCTTTGCCGACACCCTTGCCTTCATCGCCGAGCACTACAGCTATCAGCCGCAGGCGTTTACTAACGGTAACGTGGAAAACGCCGCCGGGCAGAACGAAGGCTCGTGCAAGACCCTCGGCATGGCCGCGCTGGAAGGCTTGAGCGACCGCGAAGCGTTGCTGGCCTTTGGTGAGCATTACCGCAGCGTGGTCGCCACGCCAGATGGCAGCGACCACGGCAATATCCGTGCGTTGATCGCGTATGGCCTGGCTGGGGTGAAGTTCGCCCAGCAGCCGCTCAAGCGCCTGGCTTGATGACAATGGGGCTGCCTGCGTAGCCCCTTTGCTTGCGGCGTCAGCGCAGCCGCTGGCCGGGCGTGCTCGGTGACAGCTGGCCGTGTTGCAACCATTCCAGTGCAATCGGCCACAGCGTCTGCCTGAATCGGTCATGAAAGAAGGCAAAGTGGCCGATCTCGGCGACGCGTAGGTCTGCCGGGGCAATCCGCAGATGCGCGGGTTGCGCCTCGCTCAGATAAGCCAGTAAACGCTCGGTAGCAGCCACCGTACCGAACGGGTCATCGCTCAAGCTGATCGCCAATGTTGCCGCGCGCACCTGAGCGAATGGCTTAGCCGCCAGCAAGCGCCCGCTAGGACGCTGTTCGTACGCAGGCGTGGGCGTACTCCAGTCAGCGACAACCCCGGCCGGGGTATCTTCCAGCCAACCCAGGCGCTTGCCCGGGAAATAGCCCATCACCTTGGTCAGCAGCGGCATTGCCACATGCCATTTAGCCAACAAGCGCCAGCGCTGCGCCACGGCATAGTCGCGCCAATAGGCAAACTGCGCACCGACCATCACCACCCGCCGCACCTTCTGCGCCGAGGGCGCCAGGCCTACCGCCCAACCGCCGAAGCTGTGCCCGACCACATCCACTGGCTGCCTGGGGAAGTGCTCGGCCGCATACTGCAGCATTGCCTCGAAATCCAGTTGCCCCCAATCGCTCCATGACGCCGTGAAGCCACGCAACGACGGCGGCCGTGATTCGCCGATGCCGCGATAATCGAAGCACAGCACATCGCAGCCCTGGGCAAACAGGTAGTCGGCAAAACGCGAGTAGTAAGCGCAGCGCACCGAAGTGGCCGGGTTGATGATCACCAGCGGGCGCTGGGGATCAGGTCGAGCATGGCGCCAGACAAAACCGCCGAGGCTGTAGCCATCGGCGGCTTTGTGGCGCAGGGCGCTGGCGGGTTGGGTCAGGCTGCTCATGGCGGGCTCTTTGTTGGGGTCCGCTCACGCTAGCAAAATTTCAGCCCCACGCCATCACCAAACACACGCTTTGCAGATTACAGCTGAACGCAGTCGAACTGGACGTCGGTCGCCACGTCTGCGTCGTAGTCGACGTCAGCGCGCTCGAAGCCGAACAGGTTGAGGAACTGCTTCTTGTAACCGGCGTAGTCGGTCATTTCGAACAGGTTCTCGGTGGTCACTTGTGGCCACAGGGCCTTGCACGCGTCCTGGACATCGTCGCGCAGTTCCCAGTCGTCCAGGCGCAGGCGGCCTTTTTCGTCGACTTCAGCCGGCGCGCCGTCTTCTCGGAACAAGCGGTCGCGGAACATGCGATCGAGCTGGTCCTGGGTGCCTTCGTGCAGACCCTTTTCCTGCATGATCTTGAACACCATCGACAGGTACAGCGGCATTACCGGGATCGCCGAGCTGGCCTGGGTGACCACCGACTTGAGCACGGCAACGTTGGCGCCGCCCTTGATCTCGCTGGCGAGCTTCTGGTCCAGGCGCAGGGCAGTGTCGTCCAGGTCCTGCTTGGCCTTGCCCAGTGCACCGTGCCAGTAGATCGGCCAGGTGATTTCGGTGCCGATGTAGCTGAACGCGACGGTACGCGCCTGCTCGGCCAGCACGCCGGCATCAGCCAGAGCGTCGATCCACAACTGCCAGTCCTGACCACCCATGACGGTGATGGTGTCGGCGATTTCCTGCTCGGTGGCCGGCTCGATCGAGGCTTCGGTGATCACGTCTTTGTTGGTGTCGATGGCAGTCGACTTGTACGGCTGGCCGATTGGTTTGAGCGACGAGCGAATCACTTCGCCAGTCTGTGGCAGCTTGCGCACAGGCGAGGCCAGCGAGTAGATGACCAGGTCAACCTTGCCGCCCATTTCGTTCTTGATCAGCTCGATGACCTTGGCGCGGGCTTCATCGGAGAAGGCGTCACCGTTGATCGACTTGCTGTACAGGCCTTCAGCCTTGGCGAACTTGTCGAATGCAGCAGCGTTGTACCAGCCGGCGGTGCCTGGCTTGGTTTCGGTGCCTGGCTTTTCGAAGAACACGCCGAGGGTATCGGCTTTGAAGCCGAAGGCTGCAGTGATGCGTGCTGCCAGGCCGTAGCCGCTGGAAGCACCGATCACCAAGACCTTTTTCGGACCATCATCGCGCACGCCCAGCTTGCGGGTGGCTTCGATCTGGTCACGGACGTTGAGCTCGCAGCCCTTCGGATGGGTCGTGGTGCAGATGAAACCGCGAACCTTGGGATGAATGATGGCCAATGTCTGTACCTCGTCAGGTTTAGGCTAGGGAGCCGCGCCGCGCGGGCCGGTTCCGTTTGATCTGAGGGTGAGACTACCCCCGCAAGTTATCCGACACATATTACGGGCTGACGGGGGGTGGTTCCAACCGCAGATCGCCCCAGCTGCTCACGCAGCCACCGCATGAACGCCCGCGCCAGCGGGTCATCCTGGCTGTCGAGGTGCACCAGGCACGCCCCACGCCGGGCCCCTGACCCGCTGCGCCGACAACGCCTGCAGTAAACCCTGCACCGCTGCGCGCTGGGCCAGCAACTGGCTGACCAAGGCCACGCCCAGGCCCTCGCAGGCAGCATCCAGGAGCAAGCCCGGATCAGAGAAGTTCAGCCCCTTGCCCCGTGCAGCTCAACATTGACGCCATTGCCGATGGTCGCGGAGGCATTCACTGCGTCACTCATCAGTGTCCGGCCGTTTGAAGGAGTGATTGATTTGCTTTCCAGATCAATGGCAAAGAAAAACAAACTTAACAAATGAACCGTTTGCACCGATGCTGGGTGACACTGCGTCGCCTCGTCGCGCTACCTTCATCGGAGAACAACAACATGCATGAAGTCGTCATCGTCGCCGCCACCCGCACCGCCATCGGCAGTTTCCAGGGCGCTCTGGCCAGCGTGCCGGCCGTCGATCTGGGCGCAGCAGTAATCAAGCGCCTGCTCGAACAGACCGGGCTCGACCCAGCACAAGTCGACGAGGTGATCCTTGGCCAGGTGCTGACCGCCGGTGCCGGGCAAAACCCGGCGCGTCAGGCTGCGGTCAAAGCCGGCCTGCCGTTCAGCGTGCCGGCGCTGACCCTGAACAAAGTCTGCGGCTCGGGCCTCAAGGCCCTGCACCTGGCGACCCAGGCGATCCGCTGCGGCGATGCCGAAGTAGTGATCGCCGGCGGCCAGGAGAACATGAGCCTGGCGCCCTACGTCATGCCCTCGGCCCGCACCGGTCAGCGCATGGGCCACGGCCAGTTGATCGACAGCATGATCAGCGACGGCCTGTGGGACGCCTTCAACGATTACCACATGGGCATCACTGCCGAGAACCTGGTCGACAAGTTCGACATCAGCCGTGAGCAGCAGGACGCCTTTGCCGCCGAATCCCAGCGCAAGGCCGTCGCCGCCATCGAAGCCGGGCGTTTCAAGGACGAGATCACACCCATCGTGCTGCCGCAGAAAAAGGGCGAGCCAAAGGTGGTCGAGCGCGACGAGCAACCCCGCCCCGAATCCACCGCCGAAGCACTGGCCAAACTGCGCCCGGCGTTCAAGAAAGACGGCAGCGTCACCGCCGGCAACGCCTCCAGCCTCAACGACGGCGCAGCGGCGGTACTGCTGATGAGCGCGGCCAAAGCCACCGAGCTGGGCCTGCCGGTGCTGGCCAGGATTGCCAGCTACGCCAGTGCTGGGGTTGACCCGGC
Source organism: Pseudomonas shirazensis (assembly GCF_014268785.2). Lineage (GTDB taxonomy): Bacteria > Pseudomonadota > Gammaproteobacteria > Pseudomonadales > Pseudomonadaceae > Aquipseudomonas > Aquipseudomonas shirazensis. The sequence continues at coordinate 581,186 of NZ_JABWRD020000002.1, forward strand.
GATCATGGGCATTGGCCCGGTGTCGGCAACCCAGCGCTGCCTGGCCAAGGCCGGCTGGCAGTTGGCCGATCTGGACTTGATCGAAGCCAACGAAGCCTTCGCCGCGCAGGCGCTGGCGGTGGGCAAGTCGCTGGAATGGGATGCCGACAAGGTCAACGTCAACGGCGGCGCCATTGCCCTCGGTCACCCGATTGGTGCATCCGGTTGCCGCGTGCTGGTAACCCTGCTGCACGAGATGATCAAGCGTGATGCCAAAAAAGGCCTGGCGACCCTGTGCATCGGTGGTGGTCAGGGCGTGGCGCTGGCGATCGAGCGCTAGGTTGGCGATGTGTGAACCGGGCTGGCGGCGTGTGCCGGCAGCCTGGCTGCTCAAGAAGGTTCAGAAGCGCTCGTCAGCGATGGCTGGCAGAGTCAGCTCACGTACGTAGCTGGCTGGCGACAAGCTGAGCAATGTGCGCACCATCAGCACCACATCGTGCACCGGAATCAACTCCCCTGCACCGCGTGCTGCGGCTTCGGCCAACGGCACTTCAAGGCCATCTTCGGTATTCAGATAGCCAAGATTGAGGCAGGTGACGCCGAGCTGTTGATCTCGGTAGCCTTCGCGCAGCGCTTCGGCGATACCGCGCAAGGCGAATTTCGATGCGCCAAAGGTAACTTCAGGGCGACCGCTCTGACTCAGGCCGGAGGTCGAGCCGGTGAGGATGATTCGCGGCGCTTGGCTGCGTAACAGAACCGGCAGCAGACGTTTGATCAGCAGGATTGTCGCGGTGATATTGCAGCTGACCATGTGCTCCAGCTGCTCATCATCGTCGCTTGAAAAACTGTAGCCGGCTTCGAACGCCTGCGTCTCCCACAAACCAAGGTTGTAGATCAGGGCATCGATACCGCCCGCCTCTACTGCATGTGCAATCTGCTGCGCCGCCAACTTGGGCTGGCCCATGTCCGCTGCGATCCACTGCACTGCAATGCCATCGCGAACCGGCAACGGTTCAGGCTGCGTGCGTGACACCCCGATCAGCGTATCGCCCGTTGCTCCCAGCCCGTCGATCAATGCCTTGCCCAGCCCTTTGCTGGCACCCACCACCAGAACTTTCATCCCAACACTCCCTGTAGGCCGGATGGCCGAGCGGCATCGAAACAGAACTCGGCAGGTGCGGCAAAGCCAGGTTGTATCTGGATATGAACAGTGGCTCGCCTGCTACGCGGCGCGAGCCTGGGCTAAGTCCGATTGGTTGAGCGCCTTGGTCAGCAGTGCTACCTGCTGGCACTTGTCAGCGGCGAGGGCGAGCTCATTGTTGCGCTCGGCATCGTCTTGCTCGTCAGCGCTATGCAGCAGTGGGCACGATGGCGCGACCCACAACCGGTCGCCCAGGCGCTCGGCGGCGAGGCGCAGTACGTGCAGCGCGTCGTCCAGGTTCCAGTGCCCGCTGTTGCGGCCACTGACTACGCCCAGCGAAAGCACCTTGTACGCCGGCAGGCGATCAAGAATGGTCGGGAATTGTTCAGGGGCCTGCACCAGGTCGATGTGCAGGCCGTCGACCGGGAGATTGGCGGCCAGGCCGAGGTTGGCGTTCAGGCCGCCAAAGTAGGTCGCGACCAGCTTTTTCAGCGGCGCACGCTGAAGGATGTTGTAAACCCGCTCGTAGGCATTCTTCCAGGACTGTGGCAGTTCCAGCGCCAGGATCGGTTCGTCGATCTGTACCCACTCCACACCTTGCGCAGCCAGCTGGTTGAGGATCTGGTCGTACAGCGGCAGCAGGCGATCGAGCAAGTCCAGTTTGTCGAAGTCGCCACCTTGGCATTCACCCAGCCACAGGTAAGTCAGCGGGCCGAGCACGACTGGCTTGACCGCATGGCCGAGCGCTTTGGCCTCGTTTACCTCTTCAAGCAGTTGCTCCCAGTTCAAAGCGAACTGCTGATCAACGCTGAGCTGCGGGGCCAGGTGGTGGCTGTTGCGGTCGAACCACTGTGTCAGCTCCAGCGCGTGGTCGCTGACTGGCAGCAGCTCGATGCCTGCGTCTGTCTGCAGCTGCCAGTGCTTGGCACGCAACTCACGGCCCACCGCACGCAGGCCGGCTTCATCCAGCGCGCCCGTGAGGAACGCCTGCTGGGCCTTCTTCAGTTCGGGATCGCAGCCGATGCGTGGAAAGCCGAGATTGTGTGCCAGTGCCATGAGAGGTGTTCCTTGCCGTTGAATTTCAATGGGGCAAGTCTGTGGGAGATGCGATGCTGAGACAAACTCATATAATTTATGATCATCTCAAGAAATTCTCATACAGCGCTTTGACGTACACCGACTTGAGATTGGCCCAGCCGCGCCATGGCATGTCTTTTCCACACCTGTCACCAGCGCAATCAGACAAGCCAACCTCACCCATCTGCCGCACAATGCCGGCCAGATCCACTGCCGCTGCCGAGCCCCGCATGAGCCTGCTGAAAACCGCGCTGCATGAGCACGCCTTCGTCTGCATCATGGAATTCGTGCCCAAGCCCTCTGCCGAGCGCTTCGCCGCGCTTGAAGCGATCATGGCCCGCAAACAGCTGTGCGGCTGGCCACTGACCGTGTCCATCGGCGACCGCGTCGGCAGCCCGTTAGATATGTCACCGCTGGACGCCTTCAATTCGCTCGCCACACCCGTACCCGCCCTGCTGCATTTCTCCGGTAAGGCCCGTGAGCGCCATGACCTGCTCAGCCAGCTGCAACACATGGATGCCGCCGGCCTCGACCAGTTGCTGATACTCACCGGCGACCGCTTGCCCGGGCACACGCCCGGCCAACAGCCGGTGCGCTACCTCGAGTCCGTCCCCGCCCTGCAGATCGCCCGCCAGGCCCGCCCCAACTGGCTGCTCGGTGCAGCCCTGAACCCGTTCAAGTACCGTGAAGAAGAAGGCGCTGCGCAGTATCTCAAGGCAGAGAAAAAGCTCAGTGCCGGTGCTGACTTCCTCACCCTGCAGCTCGGCTACGACGATCAAAAACATCAGGAAGCGCTGCAGTGGATGGCTCGTCAGCGCACACCGAAACCGCTGATCGCCTGCCTTATGGCGCTCACCCACGGGCGCGCGCAGATGCTCGAACACGTTGCCGGCGCCGTCGTCACTCCGTCCATGCGCGACGTGCTCGCGGCTGAGCTGGCAGTGTCCAAAGCGTATGCCCAGGCGCGCAGTATTCAGCGGCTGGCGTTGCAGGTGGTCGGTTTGAAATTGATGGGCTATGCCGGCGTGCACCTGTCCGGAGTGCATGAGCTTGCCCAGTTGCAAACGCTCGAGCGTGAACTGGGGCAAGTGCTGGCAAGTGTTTACACCCTTGAACAATGGGCGCCTGCCTGGACTGCCAGCTGGCAGATGCCGGACCTGCCCGCAGTGACCTTCACCCCGCCCGGCGCGGACTGGAGGCTTGGCCAGTCACGGGTCAGCGCCAGCCCGCGGGAGCGGGTTCGCTATCGCTTGTTGTCGGGCATGCACGGGTTTTTGTTCGACCACGAGAACTGGGCCAGTCGTGCGTTTGGCTGGGCGGTGACCAGACCTTTGTGGGCGACACCTGGCGCCGCACGCCTGCTGCATGGCCTTGAGCGCGGCGTCAAAAGGCCCTTGGTGGGTTGCGACACCTGCGGCAGTTGTCGCCTGCAAGACACGCTTTATATCTGCCCAGAATCCTGCCCCAAAGGTCTCGCCAACGGCCCCTGCGGCGGCACCTCGCTGAACCGCTGCGAGTTCGGTGATCGCGAGTGCGTGCATGGCGTGAAGTACCGCGTGGCGAAGACTGTGGGCGAGACCGATGTGCTGCGCGAGCGATTGATCCCTTGCGTCGAAGTCAAGAACCGCCACCGCAGCTCGTGGCCGGTGTGGTTTCAACCGGCGCCGGTGGTCAAGGTTGAGCCGGTTGCTGGGGTGGCTGCGGTGCGGCGGGCTGCTGGTTCGGAGTCTGTACGGCGTAAGATAGAGATTGCTGAGATGGATAACTGAGGCTGCCGACGAGTCACTCCAGCGGCGTACGCTTTTGACTCAATGCCGCAATCGAAACGCCAGATGCGACAAACGTGAGGCCTGGGCCCACGTTCAGCCCATTTACCAGCCGTGGCCGCTGGTACAGGTAGCGAGATAACACTGTGACGAAAATGCCCATCAAGGCAAAACCCCTTTCAGCACAGCTCCATCTACCGCAGGAACTCGCACACGCAGTGCAATCAGCAACGCGGCCAGCAGCATCAGCACGGCCGCCGCCACGAATACGCCTGCGCTGCCACCGAGGCTGAACATTGCCCCACCCGCTGCTGCGCCTGTGGCGATGGCCGACTGCACAGACGCTACCACCATGCCTCCAGCGCTCTCCGCTTGATCAGGGACCGCGCTGGCAACCCAGTTCGACCATGCCACCGGCACACCCCCAAAGGCCAGGCCCCAGACCGCCAGCAGTACAGCCTGCCCTGGCACCGAAGCTGGCAACAAGACCAGCGCCAGTGCCGCAACGCCTACCAACGCTGGCATCAACACCAGGGTGGCCAATGGGTGACGAGTGAGCATCCACCCGGCCACCAACGTGCCGACAAAGTTCGCTACACCAAAACCCAGCAACATCAGCGACAGGCCCTGCGGGCCAATGCCGGTCGTATCTTCGAGGAATGGCCGAATATACGTGAACATCGCGAAGTGGCCGCTGTGCACCAGCACACAACCGAACATCCCCATAGCAATGCCTGGGCGCTGCAACACTTCAAGCACCGTACGCAGGCGTGCCGGCTGACGTGGCGCAAGACTCGGCAGCGTAAGCGACTGGAAAACCAGGGTCACCACCCCCACCGCCGCCGCTGCAAAGAACGCGCTGCGCCAGCCATAGAGCCCGCCCAGATAACTACCCAGCGGGACCGCGACCACCGTCCCGACGGCGATGCCGCTGAAAATGATCGAGAGCGCTCGCGGCAACAAAGCCACGGGCACCAAGCGCATCGCCACCGCTGCCGCCATGCTCCAAAACCCACCAAGCGCGATGCCGAGCAAGATACGCATCAACAACAGCACCGCGAAACTGGAGGAAACGGCGACCAGCAGGTTGGATGCGATCATCAACGTGGAAAACCCCAGCAACACCCAGCGCCGATCGATACTTCGAGTCAGGCCTGGCACCAACAGGCCAGCGAACAGCGCCACCACCGCTGTCACCGTTACCGCTTGGCCAGCCAGCGCTTCGGACACCCCCAGCTCGGTTGCCATCGGCGTCAACAGGCTGGCCGGAAGGTACTCAGCGGTCAGCAAGCCAAACACGCCCATCGCCAACGAGAATACGGCCATCCACGCTGGAGTTATGGGTTCTGCATACGGCGCGGCGCCGCGACGGCTGTCGGGTAAGGCATTGCATATAAGGTCAGTCACTTCATGGATCTCCCAATCTTCAATTGCGACCGGTAGTCTAGGCGCGAGAATCCGGATGATCTATGATCGAAAAACTCAACTTTTTGATTAAAACACCGGATCGATGTCGACAGACCAATTTGCCCTTTCTTCCGACCTCATCAACGAGCTGTTGCGCGGCATGCGCCTGCGCGGTGTCGAGTACCGCCGTATCCAGGCGGGCCCAGCCTTCGGCTTGGCCTTTGCTGCCAAACCCGGGCATGCTTGGTTCCACTTCCTGGCGGTCGGCAACGCGGTGCTACGTATGGAAGACGGGACGACCTATGCGCTGTCCGCCGGTAACGCCGTTTTCATCTGCCATGGCGCGGCCCATCACTTGCTCTCGCATACGCAGGTACCCGTGCAGGACATTGATCTGCTGGACGGCGAGCCTCTCGGCGAAACCGTAAGCGCGGTGGACACCGGAACCGATCCCGGCTCCATGCCGACCACGCTTTTGTTCAGTGGATGCATGGAATTCGAATTGGGCAGCCTCCATGGCCTTGGCAAGCTGATGCCTGGCCTGATGCTTATTGATGCCGGCGGCCAGCGTTACCCCGGGCTGGTGCCTATTCTCACCACCATGGAGCGCGAGGTCAGCGCCGCACGCGTTGGCTTCGCCGGCATCCTCGCGCGATTGGCCGATGTGGTCGCCGCCATGGTCGTTCGCGGTTGGGTCGAGTGCGCCTGCGGCAACGCCTCCGGCCTGGTTGCCGCTCTGCGCGATCCTCGGCTGGCAGGTGCACTTCTGGCGCTTCATCAGCAACCGGGCCGAGACTGGACCGTCGAGCAGTTGGCGGAGCAATGCAATACCTCCCGCTCGGTCTTTGCCGAGCGCTTCCAACTGACGATTGGCATGAGCCCACTGCGCTACGTTACCGAAGTGCGAATGCGGCTTGCCAGCCAGTGGCTCACGCTGGAAAGAGTACCTATTGAAGAGGTCGCGCAGCGGTTGGGCTATACGTCTCAGGCGGCCTTCAGTCGGGCGTTCAAGCGAGTTACGGGCACGACGCCTGGGTTGAGTCGCAGGTTGAGGCAGTTGGCTGCCACCTGAAGTTGAGGGGAATTAGTGCCGAGCCGGAAAGCACCGAATGTGTCTGCGGCTGCCAACTCCAACGCATCGGCGAAGACGTCAGCGAGAAATTGGATTACACGCCGGGGGTGTTCACAGTTGAGCTGCATGTGCGAGGCAAGTGGGCCTGCCGCCAGTGCGAAACACTCACCCAGGCGCCGGTGCCCGCCCAAGTGATCGACAAGGGCATCCCCACTGCCGGGCTGCTTGCACATGTGTTGGTGGCCAAGTTCTCCGACCATCTGCCGCTGTACCGGCAAGAAAGGATCTTTGGCCGAGCAGGCTTGGCCATCCCGCGTTCAACACTGGCTCAATGGGTAGGGCAAACCGGCGTGCAGCTCCAGCCCTTGGTGGATGCGCTGCGCGAAGCAGTGTTGACCCAACACGTTGTGCATGCTGATGAAACACCCGTACAGATGTTGGCACCAGGTGAGAAGAAAACGCACCGCGCGTAGAAAAAAGCTGCTTCCACTGAGGTATTTATATCTGTAAATTCGAATATGTGCATAAACGAATATACAGGTCGGCCATGTCCTTTCAGCCCCACACGTTCTTCAAATGCCTCGGTGATGAAACTCGCGCCCGAATCATGCTGATGCTCGCTGCCGAGGGAGAGCTATGTGTCTGCGAATTGATCTGGGCGCTCGACGATCACCAACCAAAAGTGTCCCGACACCTTGCTCAGTTGCGCACCTGCGGGCTGCTGGAAGATCGCCGTCAGGGCCAATGGATCTATTACCGCCTTCATCCAGAACTCCCTCAGTGGGCAGTGGAGGTACTCCACACGACCCTTGAGGCTAACCGTTCCTGGCTCGGCGATGATCAAGGTCGCCTTGCTTCGATGGAAGGTCGCCCAGTACGCCAGGCTTCCTGTTGCTAAGTGTTTCTGGAGAACTGACATGCTGTTGGCAATTTCAATATTTCTGGTCACGCTGGTACTGGTGATCTGGCAACCCCGTGGACTTGGCGTTGGCTGGAGCGCGTCTGCTGGGGCGGTACTCGCATTGTTGACCGGTGTCATCACGCTCAGCGATATCCCAGTGGTCTGGCACATAGTGTGGAATGCCACGGCAACGTTCATCGCGGTGATCATCATCAGCCTTCTGCTGGATGAGGCGGGCTTTTTCGAGTGGGCAGCACTTCATGTGGCTCGCTGGGGAAGAGGCAGCGGCGCACGCCTGTTTGCACTGATGGTGCTCTTGGGGGCAGCGGTTTCGGCCCTGTTTGCCAATGACGGCGCAGCATTGATACTGACTCCCATCGTGATCGCGATGCTGACCGCGCTCCGCTTCAGTCCAGCGGCGACCTTAGCTTTCGTGATGGCTGCCGGTTTCATTGCCGACACTGCCAGCCTGCCGCTGGTTGTCTCGAACTTGGTGAACATCGTCTCTGCCGACTTTTTCGATATCGGATTCGCCCGGTACGCCTCAATCATGTGGCCGGTGAATCTGGTCAGCGTCGTGGTGACCCTGGGCATGCTCTGGTTGTTTTATCGAAAGGAGGTGCCGCTGGAGTACTCGCCGGAGCAACTAAGGCGGCCAGAAAAAGCCATCAAAGATCGTCATACGTTCCTTGCAGGCTGGTGGGTGCTGGTACTTCTGTTGCTGGGGTTATTCGTCCTTGAGCCGCTTGGTATTCCTGTCAGTGCTGTCGCCGCCGCATGCGCCTTGGTGCTGCTGATCATTGCCGCAAAGGGGCATGTGATCTCGACACGCAAAGTGATGTTCAACGCCCCCTGGCAAGTCGTCCTGTTTTCGCTTGGCATGTATCTGGTGATCTACGGGCTGAAGAATGCCGGGCTGACTGAAGGACTCAGCTCGCTGCTTGGCACCTTCGCCGACCATGGCCTGTGGGCTGCCACGCTGGGTACCGGTTTCACCGCCGCGCTGCTGTCATCCGTGATGAACAATATGCCCAGCGTGCTGATCGGTGCCTTGTCGATCCAGGGCAGTGGGGTATCGGGACTCGCACACGAGGCCATGGTGTACGCCAACATCATTGGCTGCGACCTCGGCCCGAAGATCACCCCCATCGGCAGTTTGGCCACGCTGCTCTGGCTGCACGTCCTGGCCCAGAAAAACATCCGCATCACCTGGGGTTACTACTTCAAGGTTGGCTGCGTACTCACCTTTCCCATTTTGCTTACGACACTGGCAGCACTTGCCGTGCGCTTGAGCATCAGCGCTTAGGAGTTGCGTTATGAAGATTCTGTTCATGTGTACGGCCAATAGCTGTCGTAGCGTCCTGTCCGAGGGGCTCTTCAACCATGTCGCCCCAGACGGCATCACGGCCATAAGTTCGGGCAGCTTCCCCAGCGGCAAACTCAATCCGCGAGCGCTGAGCACTCTGCAAGGATTGGGAATCGACACGTCCGGCCTGTACAGCAAAGGCTCGGAAGTCTTCGTAGACACACCACCCGATATCGTCATCACCGTGTGCGACAAGGCGGGCGGCGAGCCTTGCCCGGTGTATTTCGGCCCGGCCATCAAAAGCCACTGGGGGCTGTCCGACCCGTCTGAGGTCGACGGCATTGATGAGCAGGTTCAGGCCGCATTTGAAGCGACCGTTGAACGTATCAAGAGGCGATTTACCGCGTTCTTCAACTTGGATCTGAAAACGCTTCAGGGCGCTGATCTGAAGCAGGCTCTGGATCGGATCGGAGCCCTGTGATGAGCGAATTTGATAGGGACTCTGTCAATACTTTTCCAGCTCTTGATCTGTCGCTGATGGATAGACGGACAGGTGTGGTGCTCTCCGGAACGACAGGGAGCGATGTCTGCGGTGTTCAAAGCGCAGATTGACTGGATCTGACCATGGGGTGCCGTACGCCCCACACAGGGTACAACTCTTGCGGTGATGCAGGCGTGCGGCGGCTCGCAGTCCTTCAACGCAGTGAACCAGATGCGGGTTCTGGGTCGGTGGATGCGCATGCTGACCATCCCGAATCAGTCGTCTGTGCCCAAGGCGTATCTGCAGTTCGACGAGGCAGATCGAAAGAAGCCTTCACCGTACTACGACCGGGTAGTCGATGTGATGGAGGAACTGGTGAAATTCACTCTGCTGGTTCAGGAGTGCTCAACAAGCCAAGAAGCCAGTCGAATCGTTCTGACCTCGTTCTTGCACGTGTGTTGAGCCTGGCCAACCGTCACACCCTGGCTCACTTGCCTGGCTCGAGCGAGAAGTTCGTGATAAGGCACGCAGACCAATGGCCATCCACCCCGAGAAAAGCAGCGCGGGTGACGAATAAACCCCTGCAGACGCGGTCATAGCGGAAATTCTGCAGGGAAATGGGTCAATGACGACACGCTTGAGATTCTGTTTAGTGCTGTTGCCGATGTTCGCAGGTTGCAAGTATCTTCCCCACACCGATTACTTTGTCGCACCAGCGAATGAGCCGAATCCAGCCTGGATTCGTGTCGTCAATTTCACCCAGCATGCGGCAATCTACCAGACCGACAACGGTGTGAAGACCGGCGGTGTGGTGCGTACCGGGCCTCTCCCCTTTACCCATACCCAAGACATTGGCATGCCCAAAGCGGGGCAAGACCTGACCTGGGACTACTACGAATCAACGATTCGGCCGGGCCTGGAAACAACTGTGTATATGACATGGGAGGGCTCGCGTACCAGGACCTGCTTTGTCACAACCCAATTCACACCTGAAGCCGGGCGCTACTATCAGTTCCTCCTCACTTCAGGTTCCAGTGGAAAATGCACGCTGTCCCCAACGCTGATCGAGCGTGACAAAGAAGGTACGGGCTGGCATCTGGTCCGTAACGAAAATGTAACCTACAAGAATGCTGGGCCAACCGCCGAGACCTTCTACACCAACAGTCAATTCGAAAACCCTGACTACCAGCCACCGCCCGAGCTGTACCCAGGCACAGACGTCAGATAGCGGCTACCCCTCAGGCCCAGCGACTCAGGTATCAGATATGAAGCCACAACCGCTGCATATGGTTGCTGATGTGAAAATACCTTGCGCCTACCGCCCCAGCGTCTCGACGATCGTGTTGTTTGGTCTTGAGGTTGCGGGTGAGCACGAGCCGCCGGTATACATGGAGATTCGCTTCGTGGACTACGCCAGCCAGCAGATTGAAGGCGATCATTTGATGATTACGCTGGAGCTGGCTCTGGAATCCGCCGAGCAGGATTACGGGATCAGCAAGGATGATTGGCGCCAGATGAGCGACGCAGAAATTGCCCGTATCCGCTGGTAATGATCTGATGGTCAAGCCAGCACAGCACCGCGTGAGCCTAATGAGTATCACGCGAAAGGGGACTAATGAAAGCCTGGGAATGCCGGCCCCTGACAGCCAACCAGTTGGCACAGTCCGGAGTGAATTCAAGGTACCCGCAGGCGAGCCCGTGTCGTTTGTCTAAAACCGCGATCGTTGCTACAACAGGTTCACATTCGGACCGCAACCGGGGGCAGACTACGAACTTGACGCGTCGGGGTACTCCAACTGTACGGTAGCTGTCAGGCAGCTTCCACATGGATCGGAGCCAGGCAAACCCGTGGCGTTGGACGACAGCAAAATGTGTCGGTTGGCAGACAATTACTGAGCGTGCCAGGCTCAAAGCTGATCCGCTTGATGCCACAGCGTTAGGTGCCGCAGCATTATCGCAATGAGCTAATTATTCGGTTTGTTAGCGGGCAGTGGTGCCGAATGAATTTCGTCGAACATAGCGGTTGTCACCGATGCAGCGTAGACAATGTATTTCACGTCATTGGCCTCATCCTTGACTTCATAAATCTCACACAGAAGGCTTCTCTTGTCCTTCGGCAACTCTATAGACGACCAAGAGGCAGGACTCTTGAAGTTAAACTCAGGGCCCTTGTAGCTTAATGACCTGATACCAACGACCGTTCTCTTATATTGTTGCCTGTCAGGTCTCTTAGCGTTTTCATAGCTGCCTCTGAACGATCCCAGCGACCCAGAGACCACATCTACGCACGCCTTGTCCAGCGCGGTCGCGTAATCAGCTACGGCATAAGTGCCAACGGTTGCATGATCGGCGTAGAATTTTTCACGCGGCGACAGGCGCTCCTCCAGAGCGTTGGAGGCATGGTTTTCACCCTCGAAATAGTATTCGATATACCCTCGAGAAATATCCACCCTGTCATATTTCTTTCTTTTCTCTACTACTTCGCTGAACGAATACCAGCGTTGCTCGATCCGATGATGCTCGACCTCTAGCGTGTTCGCTAAAACCTTAACAGACACCGCCGAACCCAACAGGATGAAAGCAATCAGTAGATTTTTCATGGCTAACCTAAAACAGAGATTTTTAATTAATTTTGCTTGAAAGGGATGAGATTTTAATTAGCGCCCTTCCACCGCCAGGCCTGACACTGAGGCTACTGCTTCTCCCTCCGTTTCACAGACCAGCATCAGATTGTCCCCCTGCTTACGCTCGGCAAACGCAACCACGAATGCCACCTTGGCGAAGGTACTGTTCACTCAGCCGTGTCACGGCCGGTACAGCGGGAATGCTTCCATCAGCGGCGGGATCTCCTGCCCCATCGCTATTGCGCTCTGGGTGGGATCGTTCGGTTTTGGAATGGTCCGGGCGAAGTGAAAAATGATCGTCTGGCCGGTGGTGCCATCGGTGTAGTACTTGAAGTAGCTAATCTCCGAAAACTGCCCGTCCTTACGGACTGAATCGGGGTAGTACATCATCGCGTAGTCGATCCCGGTTCTATTTTTTGTCAGCAGAACTGCCGGCATGTTCGGGTTTTCCTGCTGATGCAGCTGAATGGCACGTTTGGCCAGGTCGAGGGGCTTGAAGCGGTTCATCTCGCGAGGCACGACAGTAAAGTCGACCATCTCGGTCCAGGCATCCATGCTTTCATCTTCAGGGAAATATTCCCACAGGCCCTGCTTCTGGAACTTGAGGACAAACGTCTTCCCACCGAACTGCACCGATTTGGTTTCGGCGATGGAAGGGCTGGCCTTGGTGGCGGTGAGCGGCGTGGAGCAGCCGGAAAGCAGGAGCAAGGTCGATAGCACAAGCAATAGGGCTTTCATTTCAATCCTTGAAAAAAGTGCATCAGGCAATTTTTTGCGCAGCTAACAATAGCTCAAGGCAACTCTGAATACTTGCTTTATCTAGCGGGCCAGGAAGTCACGTTGCCTACCGCTCCCTCTCCAAACTCCCCCGCGCCGCCTCCCTCAACATCTCCCCCGCCAACACCCGAAACCTCTGCGTCAGCACGTTCTCAGGCCGGTCGGACGACAACAGCAAATACGTATAAAACCGCAACTCAGGCGCAAACGGCCGGATGTCGATATCGGTATGCAGGTACTCGTTGGCCACCAGCGGGCTGACCACGCTGACGCCCAGCCCAAGCCCGACCAGTGAGCAGACAGTGGCAGCATGGGTCGCATCCATGTTCAGCACGCGCGGATCTTCTTCGGCAAACAGTCGGTCGAGCCGCGTGCGGGAGCCGTCGGTGTGCGACAGCGAGATGAATTCCTCGCCCTTCAAATCTGCCGGTGTCACTACCTCCAAGGCACCAAGCCGATGCCCTTTGGGAAAAATGCACACCCCAGGCACATCACAGATGATTTCCGACTGCACCCCCGCCATGTCCTCGGCCACATACGACACCAGGCAGACATCGCAGAAACGGGTGGCCGCCCAGTGCGCGACGTTGGGCGAGTCATTGGTGTGGATCGATATATGCACGTGTGGGTTCTGCTGGCGAAAGCGCTGGATGATCGCCGGCAGCAGGCCGTGGGTCAGCGACGGCACAGCGCCGATGCGCAAGCGCCCGGTGCCGCCGCGCTTGAGGTGCTGGGCGGAGTTTTCCAGGCTATGCAGGCCGATGAAGGCGCGCTCGACGTCGGCGAAAAACTGCGCGCCTTCATCGGTTGGCACCAATCGCGCGCCCACCCGCTCAAACAATTTGAAGCCGTTGGCCCGCTCGAGTTGTGCGATCAGGCGGCTGACATTCGGCTGCGAGGTATGCAACGCCTGCGCCGCCGCCGTCATGGAGCCGCTGACCATCACCGCGCGGAAGGTTTCGATCTGCTTGAAATTAATGGCCATATCATTTCTGCATGACTAGTTGATGGATTGTCATTTGATTGCATGACCCGAAGATTTTATAACTAGATCTACATCGACGTCTGCCCCGATGCAGCGCGATGCCAACCGAGCGCATACCCGCAACAACAAAAACAAAACCGGTGCTCAAGCTTCATTTCAGCTCTGCCCTTGTACTCATCGTTTCGCCGCACGCCAGTGGGGCGATGCAGCCCGGTAATCAGGAGGCATCATGTCGTTCTCGTATAAAAAACTAAGCGCTGCGCTGGCCCTTTCGTGCGTGTCCATGGCGGCGGTGTCCACCGCACTGGCCGTCGACTTGCCGGCCGTTCCTGCAGCTATCAAAGAGGCAGGCCAGCTGCGAGCTGGCGTGCGTTGCGACCAGCCGCCTTATGGCTATCAAGACAACAAGGGCGACTTTGCCGGCGTCGAAGTAGAGATGGCCAAGCAGGTGTCACTGTGGGCCCTGGGCTCCAAGGACAAGGTCAGCTTTACCTGCGTGACTGCCGAAAACCGAGTGCCGCAACTGCTGGGGCGCAAGGTCGACTTCCTCATCGCTACCCTCGGCGTAACCCCGGAGCGTCAGCGCGTGATCGACTTCACCACGCCCTACCGCTGGGGCGCGAGTGACGTGGTGGTGAAGAAGGACAGCCCGGCGCAGAAGATCGCCGACCTCAAGGGCAAGACCCTCGCCACGCTCAAGGGCTCGGTGCAGGCCAAGTGGTTCGAAGACCACATGCCCGACGTGAAAACCCTGCGCATGAACAGCGCCGCCGATGCCCTGCAAGCCTTCCGCCAGGGCCGCGCCGATGCCTACACCCACGACGCCGCAACGCTGGTGGTGGTCGCCGACAACGACAAGGACGCGCGCCTGATCGGCGAACCGTTCCAGATCTCCGATGCGGCCATCGGTGTGCGCAAGAACGAAGAGCAGTGGCGCGACTTCCTCAGCGCGGCGGTGCTGCGCATGCGTGAAGAGCACCTGTACCGCGGCTGGGTAGAGCAGTTTGTACCGAAGAATATCCAGGGCTATTACATCAGTGTGTTCGAGCAGGCCAAACCTGCCGAATCGCTCTGATCGGCCGCGATCATGGATTTCGACATCCATTACTTGATAGCGCAGTGGCCTGCGCTGCTCGACGGCGTGTTGATGACGCTGAAGATCACCGCGCTGGCCATCTTCTTTTCAATGCTGATCGGTGTGCTGGGCGGCGCGGTGCGGGTGATGAAAGTGCCGGTGCTGTCGCAGGCGGTGGTGCTGTACGTGGAGTTGATCCGCAATACGCCGATCCTGGTGCAGTTGTTCTTCATCTTCTACGGTCTGCCGGCCATTGGCCTAGGGTTGTCGCTGTTCTGGTCGGGGGTGGTGTGCCTGTCGCTGTGGGCTGGGGCCTACCAGATCGAGAACATCCGCGGCGGCCTGGCCACCGTGGAGCGCGGCATGCGCGAGGCGAGCCTGGCACTCAGCCTCAAGCCGGCGCAGTACTTTGCCCTGATCGCCCTGCCGATCGCGTTTCGCACCAGCCTCCCGGCGATGCTCAACACCGCGATCTCGCTGCTGAAGAACTCTTCGTACCTGCAGGCCATCGGTCTGGCGGAATTGACCTTCGTCGCGGTGGACCGCATCGCCACGGACTTTCGCGCCATCGAGATGTTCACGGCCATCTGCGTCATGTACCTGGTGCTGGTCGGCGTGCTCGCGCTGCTGACTGCGCGCCTTTCCGCCCACTTACAACGCCCTTTCCGGCAGTGAGGCGAGCATGAACTTCATCTTCGAAAACTGGAGCTTCGTTTTAAAAGGGTTGTTGATGACCCTGCAACTTGCGCTGGTGGTGCTGTTGTTCACCACGCTTATCTCGGCCGTGCTCGGCGTGCTGGCCACGGTCAAGAACCGCGTGCTGTGGTGGACGATTCATGTCTACGTGGAGCTGTTCCGCTCCATTCCGCTGATCGTCAACGTGTTCTTCATCTTCTTCGGCGCGCCGATGTTCGGCGTCGATCTAAGCCCGTTTGCCGCGGTCACCGTCGGCCTGACCTTGTGGGGCAGCGCCAACGGTATCGAGATCGTGCGGGGCGGGTTGGAGTCGGTGTCCCGCCACCAGTGGAAAAGCGCCTGGGCGCTGGGCCTGCGCTCCTGGCAGATCTACCTGCACGTGATCGTGCCGCAGTCGATGAAAGCCATTCTGCCGGCCTATACCGGGCTGCTGACGATCCTCGTGCAAGCCACGTCGCTGGGTGCCCTGGTCGGTGTAGGCGAATTCCTCAAGGTCGGCCAGATCATCATCGAACGGGAAACCGTAATGACCGGCGTCAGCCCGGCCTTCTCGGTCTACGCCGTGGTGTTGCTGGTGTACTTCGTCATCTGCTCGGCACTGACCTGGCTTAGCCGTTATCTCGAACGTCGTCTGGGTCGCCCGGCGGTACGTACTTCCATTGGAGAGGTTCCAACATGCAAGAATCCAAAGTCAGTCGGCGTCTGAAAGAAAGCACCGCGCCGGAAGTCAACGAGTACATCTATCGCCCGCGCCTGGAAGGCTTCGCCAGCGGCTTCGCCAACCTGGGCAACGTCAACAAGGCGCACATCCTGATGCTTGCCGAACAGGGACTGATTCGCGGCGAACATGCCAGTGCGCTGGCCAAGGGTGTGCTGGACATGGAGCAGGCCGGGCCGGATGCGGTCGAGCTGGACCCGTCCCGCGAAGACGCCTACTTCAACTACGAAGCACACCTGATCGAGCAGATCGGCGCCGACATCGGCGGGCGCCTGCACACCGGTCGCAGCCGCAACGACATACTCGCCACACTCGACCGCCTGCGCTGCCGCGAGCTGTTGATGGACCTGATCGATGAACTGGTGACCGTGCGCGCCACGGCCCTGCGCTGCGCCGCGATGTACGCTGAAGTGGTGATGCCCGGCTACACCCACCTGCAGCCGGCGCAACCGATCACCTACGGCTACTACCTGAGCGCGGTGGAACAGGCGCTGGAGCGCGACAGCAAGCGCCTGATCCAGACTCTGGAGTCGATGAACCAGTGTCCACTCGGCGCAGCCGCTTTCGCCGGCACGCCGTTCGACATCGACCGCGCACGCACCGCGGAGCTGCTCGGCTTCGACGGCTACCTGGACAATGCGCTGGACGCCATCGGCTCACGCGACTTCCTGCTCGAAAGCCTGTCGCACCTGAGCCACCTGGCGGTGTTCTGGAGCCGCGTCGCGCAGGACTACTTTGTCTGGAGCACCCATGAGTTCAACCTCATCGACTTCCCCGACAGCGTCGCCGCCACCTCCAGCATCATGCCGCAAAAGAAAAACCCCACCGTGCTCGAGTACCTCAAGGGCCGCAGCGGGCACATCGTCGGCCTGCTGATGGGCGCCAGCGTGAGCATCAAGGGCACCAACTTCTCCCACACTGGCGACGGCAACCGCGAAGGCACCCGCGGCTTCTGGGAAGCCGCCGAAGAAACCCTACGCTGCCTGAAACTACTCGACCTGGTGCTGCGCACCGCAACGCCCAACATCGACCTGGCGGTACGCCGCGCCGGTGAAGACTTCTCCACCGCCACCGGCCTTGCCGACCTGATGGTGCGCGAAGTCGACCTGTCGTTCCGCGAAGCCCACCATGTGGTCGGCGGCGTGGTGCGGATGGCCATGGACCAGGGCCTGCCGGCCAACCAGATCACCACGCAGATGGTCGATGCCTGCGCCCTCGAGCAACTCGGTCACGCCCTCAATCTGCCCGAGCAGAAAGTCCGTGATTGCCTCGACCCGGTCAGCAACGTGCAAGGCCGCAGCTCCGCAGGCGGCCCCTCGCTCGGCTCACTCAAGCCAAGCCTGGCACGTGCCAGCGAGCGCCTGAGCGCCGAGCGCATTGCCAACCAGCAACGCCGCGAGCGACTCAGCGCGGCCGACCTCAACCTGCAAACCCTGACCCGGGCACAGGCGGGCGTATGAGCACGATCCTGACGGTTCGCGACCTGCACAAAAGCTTCGGTGCGCACGAGGTGGTCAAGGGCGTGGACATGGACGTTCAACAAGGCGAAGTGGTGGTCATCATTGGCCCCAGCGGCTCGGGCAAGTCGACCTTCATCCGCTGCCTGAACAGCCTGGAAGAGCCGTCCCTCGGCACCGTGGTGATCGCCAATGGCGACTCGGCCAATGCCGGTGACCGCAAAGCCCTGGCCAGGCTGCGCGAAGAGGTGGGCATGGTGTTTCAGGACTACACCCTGTTCCCGCACATGAGCGTGCTGGCGAACATGATGCTCGCCCCGGTCAAGCTCAAGCGCTCGAGCAAGCAAGAAGCCCAGGCTCACGCCCTCGCCCTGCTCGACCGCGTCGGCCTGCGGCACAAGGCCGAGCACTACCCGGCGGAGCTGTCCGGCGGCCAGCAACAGCGGGTGGCGATCGTGCGGGCTCTTGCGATGAAACCCAAGCTGATGCTGTTCGACGAGCCCACCTCGGCACTCGACCCGGAGACCGTCGGCGACGTGCTCAACGTGATGAAAGGCCTCGCGGCCGAAGGTATGACCATGATCGTCGTCACCCACGAGATGGGTTTCGCCCGGGAAGTGGCCGACCGCGTGGTGTTCTTCGACGGCGGCAAGATCATCGAGATGGGCCCGCCATCGGAAATCTTCAGCGCACCAAAGGAGCCTCGCACCCGCCAGTTCCTGGAAAGCGTCCTGCACTGACTTCAACATCCTCTTCCACACCCGGCGTGCCCGCCTCCACCGGGACGGCGCGCCTGTGCTCCGGCAAGGAGTTTCAAATGAGTCAAGCGACCGGCAAAGCCCTGGATCCACTGGGCGCACAGACCATGATCCAGATGGAGAACGTCAACAAATGGTATGGCGAGTTCCAGGTACTGAAGAACATCAACCTCAGCGTACGCCAGGGTGAACGCATCGTGCTGTGCGGCCCATCTGGCTCGGGCAAATCGACGACCATTCGCTGCCTCAACCGCCTCGAAGAACACCAGCACGGCCGCATCGTCGTCGACGGCACCGAGCTGACTAGCGACGCCAAACAGATCGAAACCATCCGCCGCGAAGTCGGCATGGTGTTCCAGCACTTCAACCTGTTTCCGCACCTGACCATCCTGCAAAACTGCACCCTCGCCCCGATGTGGGCGCGCAAGATGCCGCGCAAGGAGGCGGAGGCGGTGGCGATGCATTACCTGGAACGGGTGCGCATTCCCGAACAGGCGCACAAATACCCCGGCCAGCTTTCAGGCGGCCAGCAACAGCGCGTCGCGATTGCCCGGGCGTTGTGCATGAAGCCGAAGATCATGCTGTTTGACGAACCCACCTCGGCGTTGGATCCGGAGATGGTCAAGGAAGTGCTGCAGACCATGGTCGACCTGGCCGAAGACGGCATGACCATGGTGTGTGTTACGCATGAAATGGGCTTTGCCCGGACCGTGGCGCATCGGGTGGTGTTCATGGATCAGGGGGAGGTTGTTGAGGAGGCTACGCCTGGGGAATTCTTTGAGAATCCGCAGAGTGAGCGGAGTCGGTTGTTTTTGAGTCAGGTGCTGCATTGAGTGGGAGTGGAGCGCAGCGTCTGGGCCGGGGCGGACAGACATTGATGTTCCTGTGTTTCCGTCATATGTTGCGCGCTTTCATGGAGGATTCTGTCTGATGGCACGCGTGGCTTTGATACTGACCCCCGGTTTTGCGGACTGGGAATATGCCTTCATCGCGGGTACGGCGTCCCCGTTTTACGGGATAGACGTCAGGTTCTTCTCCCCCACTACGGGACATTTCCGTTCGCAGGGTGGATTGGCGGTAACGGTCGATAGCAGCTTGCAAGAATGTCTGGACTGGAAACCGGACGTTGTCGTCGTCATTGGAGGGATGGTCTGGGAACGTGAAGAAGCCCCCGATATTCGCGACTTTCTGCATGCCAGCCGTTCAAGCGGAGCAATCATTGCCGGTATCTGTGGAGGAACGCTGGCACTTGCAGGAGCCGGGCTTCTGGACACGGTTGCTCATACCTCGAACAGCGCTGATTTCCTGCAGACTGTCGTCGGTTACGAAGGCTGCGCGCTTTACCAAAGCAGCTCAAGAGCGGTGACGGCAGACCGCATCATTACTGCTCCAGGCACCGCCCCCGTTAGCTTCACCTGCGCAGTGTTTGAAGGTGCAGGGCTGTCTGCAGAGAGCATTTCTCAGTTCAGATCAATGTTGGCGGCGGAGCATGGGTGATCGCGTCGTCCAGGCCTGTCGGGTACATGCCCGATAGTTCTTGATCAGACGCTAGCGAATGCACGTCTTCTGAGGGAAAATTCGGTGCTCTAGGTACCGCCGCCAAGGAACGGAAATGGCACTGACCAGCAAGATAACCCCGTACAACCCCACTTGGCCCACCCAATTTATAGCGGACGAGTCGCTCATCGCCTTGGCCTTTGGCGATGAGCTGATAGCCATACACCATGTTGGAAGTACCTCTGTTCCAGGCCTCGCAGCCAAGCCCGAGATCGACGTGCTAATCGAGGTTCATGATCACCGCAATGCGTCGGCGCGGGACGAGGTGTTGGTGGGTTTAGGCTATGTACGAGGAAGTGATCTAACGCAAGGGCATCACTTCTATCGGCGTAATGTGGATGGGATTCGTACGCACAAGCTTCACGCGTGTACCTGTGGTCACCCTGCGATCACCCAGATGTTGGGGTTCAGAGATTTGCTTAGGCGCGATGCCTCGATCCGCCAGCAGTATGAAGCGTTGAAGCTTCAGCTGGAGTCGAGCAATACGGATGGAATGGCTGAGTATCTGGAGAAAAAATCACCGTTTATTATCGAGGCGCTACGTCATGCGGGGATATCCACTGCATGCAATCAATAAGAGCACGCTCGCCGCACGGGCCTTGCGTTACTCACTTTTCCTGACTGCTTTCCCGTGCCCGTGGCGAGGCCGGCTTCGACACTGCCTTCTTCGCTCTGGCTGCCGCAGGGCTTTTCCCTCGTTTCGGTCCGGCCAACACGTCAGCGCTGGCCAGCGGCGAATGATGGGCCACCGGCCGCGTAGACACAGCGTTTGGGCCGTGAGCCTTCAACTGGCCGATATTGTTGTCCACGACGGCTGCAGTAGTCTTATCTCTGGCAGTCATCACCATCCCCATCCGCACGCCAAACAGACGTAGCACGGCCTCCAACGTGCTGAGCTTAGGATTCGACTTGCCGTTCTCCAGTTCGTACAGGCTTTTCGTGGACATCTTGCACATGGTCGCGAAGGTCGCTTGATCAAGCCCGGTGACCTCGAGCCGCAGCCGGCGGATGGATGTCCCAATTGGATCGAGCCCCGCCGCGTTGCGCTGGACGATGTCCTCGACGAGCTGAGCGCGCTCTTCAGGCTGTAGTTTTTTCATCGCAATCCCCACTCCACGAGTCGCTTATCCAGGTTATTCACAGGTAGAGGGGCTGCATTGCGCATCGATTCAGGCGCATCGATCAGCAGATCGGGCAACGCCCTGAATTCCTCAGCCGCAATCATCAACCGTTGCAGCAGAACATCGGGATCAGTGTACCCAGCAAGCTCAGCGCAGTTGTCGCTCCACTTGGAAGAGCCCTTGCGCTCCGCCGCCCACTTCGTCGTCCGCGAAATACCTTCTTCATCCAGGATCATTGGCGCGAGGTCATAGATTGGAGCCAAGCGAAACCTCCCATCCTCACGGGTGATGGAGGTGTTGCGGCCGTGGTTGTCGGTGTTCCCCAAAATGCGGTTCAGCAGATCGCGCCGCACGTACTCGAATACCAGGTCGTCCACCTCATCCTGCTGGCCGTTATCGATCCATAGACCCACCAGTCGCTCAACCACTTCGGCGTGTGCCATCGGATGCCCGTAGCCGGTAATGCCGCAGATCGAGTACACCGACTCCAGCGGTATCCGCTCTACCACGCCATCCACTACGCGGCGATCAAATCGTGGCATCCAGAGGCTTGGCTTCACTGCCTCTTCAAGCGCCAAACCATCGGTGGGAACTGTTTCAAGGCCGAGGGCAGCAACCGCCTTGTAGTAGTGAAACTCTGTTCGCAGGATGTCTTTGTCGAGCTCGCCGCCTCGATTACGCGCGAACTTGATCAGCCAGTGACGGCACGCTTGGTCATCCGGAAGCATCGCATCAGCGTACAGAGCACCGTCGTGGGCTTGGGTCATGACCAGCTTGGGCGCTTGACCGTTGGCGCCGGTAGCGCCGCCCAATGCAGCGCCGGTTTCGTAGGCGTACTCAAGAAACTCGTTCGTCCTGCCCACGACCTCAGCATGGGCGAAAGCCTCGCTCCGATCCGGCTGAAGGCCTTCCACCGACTCCTTGATGCGCAAATGCCCAATAGGGGCCGGCGTGAAGTTTTTTAGAAGGTACAGCCCCATTTCCATGCCTTCGGGCTTAAGACGCCCGTAACGGGATTCAAGAGAGTCCCTTGCCGCACCAGAGGGAATGATGTCGTAGAGGAATGCTGGATACCCTTTGACGACGTGGTGGTCCCAGTTCAATGGAAGGTTAACGCTCAGGGCCAGTTCGCAGCGGTCTTCCATGCGATCAACGTGGTTGATGATGTAGTCGTTGTCGTATGCGACCAGACACCCTCCATCGGCAACACGCTCGGGGTTGTCAACGGTGAGCGTCGCTGCATCGCTCCATGCACCATCGGAGAAGGCTTGGATCGTGAGTCTGAGCGGCATGTGCATACCATTAATCAGCATCTGAATGCTGATTATCATATTGCACAGGGCACAAACCGGCAATGCTCTGCTGATTAACAGCCTTAGGAGAGAAAAACCGGCACTGTGATGCCGATTTAGTGGTCACAGCAATTGAGTTTCATAACGCAAGCGGCATGGCGCTGGTCAGCGCTACATCTGGTGCAACTGAGCGGCTGATTGAACACAATATCCAATGTGGAGACGCAGAGGTATGTAGCAACGTCCTTTCCGTTGTGACAGTGAGGCGATCTCGGTCTCACGCAAGTCGCCCGCTCACCAATCAACTCACGTGGGTCAGTCTTGCTCGACCGGCTCGGCGCCTTCGTCACCCTTCAACTTGCCACACTGCTCGGCCGCAAGGCGGCTGATGATACGCATCGCCTGATGGATCCCCGCCGTGTTACGGAAAGTCAGGTGCGGATTGTGCTCGCCCTCGATGGCATCGTCGTGCTGAACGAGCGCTTCACCGAGAAGCTCGAGGGTCCAGGCATAGCTTTGGATGGTCGCGAGACGATCTTGGATAGTCATGGCGACACCCTCCCCTTACCAGAAGCCAGGCGGCTCCCGCTGTGGATCGGATAGGACACAACCGACGTGGTTGATTGTTGGATGCAACAGCGGCGAGCGAATGCGAGAATTCTGCTCAGAATGCGGATAGGCATGCATGAAACTCCAAGTTCAGGACTGGAGCTGCCACGATCCTTCCTACGGGATTGGGTGGCAGCTGTGTATGGGGTAGGAATACCGGGAAACTTGGAACCCGGCCAGGCCGAAGCCTGCCCACACACAGCCGCCATGACACAGAACAGCAGACGCAAAAAAAGCGCCAGCAGTGGTGATGGAGGCGCTTAGCGCGTGCGCCAAGTTTACCAGCGGGTTCCTACACTCGGTCACGGGATTTTTCGTGACTTGGGGGAATCTAGACCTGATGGGGCTTGGGTTCAAGGGGTTGAGCCAATAGGTATTTCGCTGAATTGGATAGAATTTTTTATCGGAGCTGACCATTGCTGGCGATGAGGGCCATCGGACCAGTCGTAGCCACGGCAACCAACGGCATACGCTTGGCGATATTCATGCAGAAGCGGACAGCTCGGTCTCACGCAAGCAGCCCTCCTCACCTCGCTCAATCAAACTGAGCGTTAGTCGGCCGGATCCGAGCCCTTGTCCTGAAGCAATTTCCCACACTGCTCGGCCGCCAAGCGGCTGATGATGCGCATCGCTTGATGGATGCCCGCCATGTTGCGGAAGGTCAGTTGTGTGTTGTGTTCGCATTCCAGTACATCGTCGTGCTGAACGAGTGCCTCACCGAGCAGTTCAAGGGTCCAGGCGTAGCTCTGGATTGTCGACAGGCGCTCCTGGTTATTCATGCGAACACCTGCTTCAACCTTGAGCCGGACAGGCCCAACGTGGAAACGCAGCACAACGGCTGAGTGCAAAACATCAGAAGATTGGTACGGTGGGGAACGGATGCGGGGATCCGCAACGGAGTGGTTGTGATCATGCATGGAGTCCTTTTCTGTTGATGCACCACACCAGCCGTCGCCAAACGGTTGGGTGGCAGCTGTACGCGGGTTGGCGAACCGAGGAAAAGGAACCCGGCAGACCCGGAGGTCTCCCACGCACAGCCGCCATTACACGAAACTGCAGACACAAAAAAAGCGCCAGCAATCGTGGTAGGGGCGCCATTGCGCCTTTTCGGTCGAGTCGCCAAACCCGGTCGCGGAATTGGCCGCGACGTGGCTAATCTAGCTGTCCACACCACCGGGTGCAAGTTTCAGAGCTGTGGGAAATTTCTCAATCGCCCATGGCGGAGGATGGCAGCGCGACGAGATCAGTAACCGCCTCAGCTGTTAAGTTATCAAGGACCTGGGGATAGGGACGGACTCCGCAGCTGGGGACACTGCGGAGACAGACGGACGGTTATTGGCCGTGGAGGCCCGGTTTTCGCGGGACTGAAATTTGGTGGATTTTTTGGCGTACCTCATAGGGTATCTATAAAAAAATCAGCTAGTTATGGCTTTCAGTGGAATCGAATCGGGAATTGCGGAGGCTCCTCCCACCCACTTCAAATGATACGTAGGGAACGGCAGAATCCGACACATAGCGATCCTTCACGAAAGGCAGGAATCGGCCATAAACGCGTAAGGTGATCGAAGGGTAGTGACACGCCATGCCTTGCGATATTAAATTGCCATCCTTGATTGGATCCAGGGATGAGTCATGGAGCAAGCCAATTTCCAGGTCGATGCGCGCCTAGCCACGCTGCTAGGGCAAGGGTACTCGTCGACCGAGAAAGCTCTTAAGGAGCTAGTGGACAATGCGTGGGATGCCGACGCAGAAGAAGTCATTATCGTCCTACCAGAACCACTGAGCGATAAACCCATCGTCGTCAGCGATAACGGCAATGGCATGACTGTGATTGAGCTGAAATCTCAGTACATGAAGATCGCATCCGACTGCCGCCTGAGGCGGGGGGAGCGGACTCTCGGAAAGCAAAGGGTTATCAAAGGCCGAAAGGGCATCGGTAAATTTGCAGGGCTGATGGCGGCATCGGTGATGACCTTGAGCACTCGCGCCCGTGGCCAGTCTGCGTCATTTAAGCTGAGCGTCGACAATCTCCAGCAGGCTGCTGACATTGAGCACCTTCCCATCGACATAGCGGTGTCGATCTGTGGAGAGGGCGATCATGGCACCTCGATCCACCTGACGCATCTCCGGCAAGATCTGAGCTACCCGAATCCTGTCCAGCTCAGGCAAGAGCTGATTAAGGAGTATGGCCGGCAGTCAGGATTCACCATCATCATCAATGGAAAGCCTCTGGGCATTGATGATCTCGAAGGCACCTATAAGGAAGAATCCGAGACGTTGTCATCTGCGGGTGACGTAGCGCTGAAGTTTTCCATCAGCAACAAAAGGGCAGGCTTACGGGAGCCAGGCATCACGTTGCTCGTCGATGGTAAGGCCATTGGTAAACCGGGGTTCTTTGGGCTGGATGGATGTGACGATGTACCGCCTAAGCTGCTGCGAAAACTTTACGGTGAGATCAGTGCTGATGGCTTGAGGGACTACATCACGGCTGGCTGGGATTCTGTGATCGAGAACAGCGAGAGCTACCAGCAGGTCACTGAATATGTCCAGCAGACAGTGAAGGAGGCGCTTCATCAGACTCATGCCCAAGAGATGCAGCTTGCGCATGCTAGGTTGAAGAAGGCGTTGAACCTGAGTATGTCGAAGCTCCCTGAGCACAAGCGTCAGTTTGCTGAGGAGGCCATCAAGAAGGTCCTGGACAAGTACTACGACGAGCCTGAACACAAGGTGGAGGCAATCGCATTTGTGGTGCTTCAGGCCATTGAGCGCTCCGATTACGCAGCCGTCATTGAGCACCTTGCTGAGGCGAAGAAGGCAGACGTAGCAGCAGTCGCTGAGGCGCTTGAGCAGTTCGGCCTAGCGGACATGGCAATCCTGGTGGAGCAAGCAAAAGCTCGAATGGCTTTCCTGGACTGGTTGGAAAATCTGGTAGAAAACAAGGCCTGTCTTGAGGTCACGGTTCACCGCGCTATCGAGAAGGCTCTCTGGATTTTTGGGGCGGAATACACTGCTTTCAGCTCAAATGAAGGGTTGAAAAAACAAGTCGAGGAGTATTTAGGTCTGAAGTACCAGGGGAAATCTGGTGCAGATCGACCGGACCTTCTGCTCAATGAAAATTTGAATGGTGAGTACCTACTTATAGAATTCAAGAGACCCTCGCACGGCTTGAACCATGAGGATTACCAGCAGGCCACAAGGTATCGGCATGAGTTTGCAAAATACACAGCAAAGCCGATAATTGTCCTGTTGCTCGGTGGTCGGCGATCCACTGATTTTCCTGTGCAGTATATCGAACCCAATGTGAAGCTTCTTTTGTTCTCAGACATTATTGCAACCGCGCGCCGGCAGGTCAAATGGCAGCTGGAGAGAATTTAAGCGCTGATCTGGGGCGCTTCAGCTTGCTCTGTGTTAAGCGATGTCTAAATTAGCCCATGCCTGTCGGACATGATTACGGCATCGCACTTCCCGACCTGTAATAAAACCCATTAAAGTAACGTGAGCATTGAAAGCTGCCACATTCATTTATTTGCGGAATGCGACTTTGTAGCGAAGCATACTTCAATATGTTCTTTTATCTGGGCGACTTATTTATTTCGCTTAGTATTTTTTCTATAGGTTACATTGCAACTTTAAACGAGCCATGTTTGAAAGCCCATATTGATCAGTATAGCTAGCGGGCTGGGTACAGGAATGTATCAAAAATCTGAGCAAAGGCCTGAGTCTCTACTGCATGGTTACTGCAAAGATACTCTATAATTTCAGTCTCACTCATGAGGTTGTTTTTTAGCACATGTTTATAAAAAGATTTATTATCAAGCTGTTGAATTTGACCAAGCTTCGCGCCCAAATAAGCCGACCCAGCATAATAGTCTGCATGAAATTGCTTTTCTACACTCAAGAAAGGAATGCAATGTACGTTATTAAAATTCCTTACATACCTCAACTGAGCCTGATCACCATCCAAGATAGATATGACTTTATCTTGGCCAGCAAAAAACTCTTCGCTTGCATTTCGCTTCATCAGATCAACAACACCGCTCCCTCCACCAATATAAATAACCTTATATTGAAAGTGCGCGCCAGCGTGGTATTTTTTCAGAACATACTCAATGAGCTTCTGTAGAACATCATCCTCAGTAAGGATGTATCTGTCCCACCCCTTGAAACCGAACAGCAAGCTTTTTACATAGCTATAAGATGCTGGGACGGGGCGAATGCAGCGCGGATCATCAAGCAAATAGAAGATTTCATCATCCTCTAGCGTCTTCATCAGCGCCAATGAGTGAGTCGTAAATAAGATATTGACCCCATATATTACACAAAACTCACGCAACCGAGCTGCCAACCTCGTTTGAGCAGCAGCATCAAGTGACATATCCAGTTCATCGATCACTATAAGTCGACAACCACTTGCAATCTTTCTATATACGCTTATCAGCAGATACTCACCAGAACTTAAATAGTCTTCGCGAATGTACCTATTATCATCCAACAAAATGCAATAATAATCTGTGCGCTTAACCTTGACCTGAATGAGGCGATCAAACTTTCTCGACGAATAGATGTAGTTCAGAAACTCAATAAGTTCATTAGGTACATCATAAGACCTCAAGACAATACTACTACGAATATCCTTGTCAGCCTGAGACAGTGTCTGAAAAAACTTAAAACGCTGCCCGTACGGCATTGGCAACTCTACGTCAATATTATTCTTTATATCCTCTGGAATAATGCTCTTAGAGTTTAATGTTCGAATATCCGGATCAAAATAAAAAGAATAATTTTCCGCATCTACTTGATACTTTATGAGGCTCGTGCTGCTAAAAATGCCTGGCTGGGAGGTTTGAGCGAATGTATCGGCAAATCTAATATTTTGAATCGCTTTAACCAGGGTTGTTTTACCGATGCCATTTTTCCCCACGAGGCAGGTAAGCTTATTTAAAGTCAGATCAATATCAAACTTCAGCAGTGATACATGCTGAATATTCTCAATCTCGATACTAATTTTCATAGGGACTTTACCGACCCACGAATAAACATATCGACGACGGACGCCCCATATTTCTTCCGAAGCTTATTCAAGTATGCTGGGTCTGTAGTGTTGATATAGTTTAAGTAGCCGGACACCTTAGCAAGTGCAGCAGCAGTCCCTTCAGCATCTACCTTATCCATAAAGCGCTGCTTATCCTTTATGAAAAAATGAAGCATGACCTCAATATCAGACTTTAACTTGGTGTCAATCGTGATAGTGCCGTTAGGCAGAATCATCATTCCAAGAATTTTAACCTTATTACCAGCTGAACTAAATTTTGTTTTAGCAGAATTTATAGTAAAATCTCCGCCATAGCATTGAGCCAATGTATACTCAACAACTTTCTCGATACCGTAGAGCTTACTATCACCACCGGAAATAATCACATCATCCGAATAGCGCGTATATACAAGCCCGCTGTGATTACAATATGCTTCCAACGCATTATCGAACGGCAACAGACACGCATTACTGATCAAGGGCGAGGTGGAAAAACCTACTGGAAGCTTATTTTCCACCGTAACCAGATCAACCACTCTATCTATATACGAACTGGCATCAGAAATTGGAATTCTATCCAAACTTCCACGAATACACAGCTTTACAAGATCGCCTTGTATACTTCCAAAAAAGTCATTCAAATCAGTCTGAAAAAAATGCTTGCTGTTCGCATGCTTTTTAACAGCATCAACAACGTTCATCCCCTTGCGATAGGAGTAAACACATCTCTCATTGAATTCCAACCACTGAAAAACAAATAGACTTAGAAACTTATGATAGACCTTAAGATCCGCACCAGCCTCGT
The DNA here is from genome assembly GCF_014268785.2 of Pseudomonas shirazensis. Lineage (GTDB taxonomy): Bacteria > Pseudomonadota > Gammaproteobacteria > Pseudomonadales > Pseudomonadaceae > Aquipseudomonas > Aquipseudomonas shirazensis. The sequence goes on from NZ_JABWRD020000002.1 coordinate 609,822, forward strand.
AAACTTTTTTCTTTTTAAATACTAGTGCGCGATACTTAGAGAGAATCTCTCCTGATTTGAAATCTTCGAAGTCATGCTTTCCGTGATACATGGCTTCGAATGCAGATTCAAAGTCTAAACTAGACACAAAATATATCTCTAAGTAGATTAAACGCCAGCGATTTTTATCACTACTGATAAAGACTAACAAACTGTTAATTACTTATGCTAGTCCATTTTCATGCACACGCACACACCAGAACACAAAATGAATGAACATGAGTGCTACGAGAGGTGTCAAAGGACGGGCGAGGACGCGGTCGATTTACAATTTCAGAGTCAAGCTAAGGGGGTAAGGGGCAATCAGAGGAGGAAGCCGGGAGGCCGCTGGCGGAGGAGAGGACTTATAGAGGCGTTTACAGTCTGCATGGCCCCCCACTCAAACGACTACAGAGCAGGGAGGCCATACAAATGTAACATGGATCAAGACCTCTAGAGGTCAGCTTATTGACCGGAGGATACCCCTAGTCACTGACATGGGGTCATGGTAAGGGCAAGGCTCCGAAAACACAACCTCATCTGCCCCCAGCAGCCAGGAGACTCGGTGCCGCGTGCTGCGACGGCTCCATCACGGGGAGCCCGAGATCCCAGAGAGGATCTGAATCAGGGAAAGCTGCTTTGTTTGAGTAGACCTCAAATTTTAAGTCGGTGAACCCAGATCCACCGCTCAAGAACTGTTCATAGTCAAACGACCATTACCCTTCCTGGAGCTCATACATTTCCTCAACAATCAGGCCTCCCGCCTTGACCACGATCCTGACAGAGTCGCTTCCATAGCTCGCGTCATCTGCTTAGAACACTACCGCCGGTAGTGATCACCGTTTGGCGCTGCTGGCCGATAGCCGCCCTTTAGCCGATGCGTCGATTGCTTCGAGTCGAGGTGCCAATCTTGCCTAGGTTGTGAGCCTCACGGCTTAGCCGTGGCAGGTCAGCCAAGATAGCCTCACGCAAGCGCATGCCGGTGACTCGCGCCAACAGGACAATCGCTGCGGCCCGTCTCTGGTCACGGCTGCAAAGCGCATCGACGATCTGCTTAACCTGTTCGCGATCTTGGCCCTGCGGCACCGACTGGCGAACCCCGTTGCGCTCCATACTCAACGCCTTGCTCGGACTAGGGAACTTCACGCACTGATCACCGCGAAGCGCTGCCATGGTCCTGTTAACGCTGGATAGCCGAGTTTGTGCGGTGCTGACGGCGAGGTCACCGCGCCCAAATTGCCGCTGAGCCATGTGCGATCAGGGCTGCAGCAGTGTCAGGAGCGCCCGTCTCTTTCCAGTGAAAGAGACGGGCGCAGGTTGGCGCACGTGAAATGGCCAAGCGAATAGGTTGCTGCAGGGCAGCGAAGTAGGAGGTGTTGTCTGGCGCACGAGGGCCATGATCTGATGTAAGCATCCATCACCGGGGAGGTGACCGGGCGAGCTGCCGGACGCGAATCGCCATTTGGGGGAGAGCCACCGCAGGAGCGGCGTGACCTTCAAGGTTTGGGCCACCTGGGTTGCTGTCATCGACAGCGCTTGCACGGCCAGTTCTACGCCTGCGGATAAACCCGGTCAAGGGTCGAAACTCAGCGATATTGGGCATGTGAGAAGCGGTTATCCACCGCTGGAATTCAGTGGTAAACCCCGGACAACGTCTTGGCTTTTAGCTTTTCAAAGTGAGATCCATCCAAACAGGGCGGCTCTCCAGCCCTGTTTGGATGGACCCGCGTGAAAGAGCAGCCCGCGCCGATCTTGCAGACTCACCCGCGATTGAATGCGCCATGACCATTTGGCAAGGCGGTGACGTTGTCGCCTACCGGATGGGCAAACTCATGCGGAGTGACGTGGCCCGATCTGTTGGCATCGATGTAGTTACTCCACCACGCCATGATCAACCGACGCTGCTCCAAACATTGGGCCTTGTGAATGTACGCGCCGCGCACGCGGTTACGCTCCTGATGGCTCATCTGCCGCTCAATCGCCGCGTCCGTCCACAGCCCTGATTCGAGCAAGGCACTACAAGCCATGGTCCTGAAACCATGCCCGCCCACGTCCTTGGTGGTGTCGTACCCCATATTGCGCAGCACCTGGTTAACCGTATTCTCCGACAAGGGCCTCCAATATCTGTGGTCGCCGGGCAAAACCAGTTCAGAGAAGCGATTCAAACTGCGCAGCTGTTCAAGGATCTCGATGACTTGAGGCGACAGCGGCACTATCTGAATGTCCCCACTCAACTTGGTCCCGCGTGTGGAATAGCGGACGCCTTCAATCGGCTCACGGGTATCGGGGATCTCCCACATCGTCCGTTGGAGGTCGAATTCATCCCACCGGGCGAAGCGCAGTTCGCTGGAGCGCACGAACACATGCAGCGTCAACAGCACTGCGAGCCGAGTCAGCTCGCGACCGGTGTAGTTGTCGATTCGGTCCAACAATTCAGGAAGGCGGTTCAGCGAGAGTGCTGGACGGTGCACAGTACGCGGCGCTTGAATCGAGCCGGCCAGATCGAGCGCCGGATTTTGAGTGATCTGCCGCGCCCGCTTCGCACCCCGCATGATCGTGGAGAGGTAGTTCTGCACACGCAGCGCTACATCCATGGTGCCGCGATCCTCGATCCGCTGGGTGACCTCAAGGAGATCATGGGTGTCGAGTTCAGCGATAGGCCGCTGACCAATCAGCGGAAACACATGGGTACGCAACCTGCTCAGCACCGTCTTGGCATGGCCCTCGGTCCAGCGTCGGGACATTTCACCGTGCCACTCCAAGGCGACGGTTTCAAACAGAAGGCTCGCCCGCTGGGCAGCGATTTTGGCCTTCTGCTTTTCCTCCATCGGATCAAGGTTGTCGAGCAACAGAGCCTTGGCCTCATCGCGCTTGGTCCTCGCAACGGCCAACGAAACGATTGGGTACTTGCCGATGATCAGCGTGCCTTCCTTGCCGTTGGGTTTGAAATACCGCAGCCGCCAAGTCTTCGAGCCACTGGGCGCGACGTACAGGTACATACCCCCGCCGTCGAACAGTTTGTAAGCACGATCACGCGGTTTGGCCGTGCGGCATTTGAGGTCGCTGAGCGGGATGGCTAGACGTGGCATAGAGGTACGTTCTCCATTCAGGAAAGACGCTGTACCCCAGAAATACCCCCGGTTATTGGGGATCTAGTTGGTTCCCGACGGAGGGTCGTGGAAACGAAAAACCGGCCAGAAGGCCGGTTTAGAGGGCTTCCAAAGCATTCAGCGGAATGCAGTGGAGCTGGATGTGGTGCCGGAGACAGGAATCGAACCTGCGACCTTCGCGTTACGAGTGCGCTGCTCTACCGACTGAGCTACACCGGCGTATCGCGAACGTACCACTAGCCGCAACGCTTAGGCAAACCCCTGCTTACCAGCAATCGCGCACCTGCGGACGTAACTCAAGATCGCAACCGCCGGGGCAAGTGACCGAGTTAAGCGTTATCCCGCCTTACACCCCGAAGGAGCCAGATCCTCTTCAATACTGGTACTACAAACCCACCCCGCCGCCGACCGGCTCAGGGTAATCACCTTCCCCACCACATTCCCCGGCGCTTCCACCAGCGTGCAGGCAATGCTCCCTACCCCGCTAGCAGCAACGCCACTGGCAGCAATCGCACAATGCGCCGTAGTCGCCTGTCCGCCCAGAGCAGCCACATCGGGCACGTCCTTGCCTTCGTTCAGGCGCAGGTCCATCGCGGTCTTCAGCGCGGATATCTCCAGCAACCCGGCTGCGGCTTTGGTGCGGGACTGGTGGTTGGTGTACATCGGTACGGCGATGGTGGCGAGGATGCCGATGATTGCGACGACGATCATCAGTTCGATCAGGGTGATGCCTTGTTGGGCTTTCATGAACGCGTTTCCTTGTTGATTCGGCTGAGCCTTCATCCACTGTGGACGTCAGCCTGGCAGGCGCGCAGTAGGCCTCAACAGACACCTTTTGTCACCCCTGCTCGGCAGGACGTCATGTTCGCTGAACTACTCTAGTGAGCATCTTCGCAACCCGCCCATGGATGGGCGCGGCAAGCTGTTACCGGGCTTGTCGCATCAGCCGCAAGGAGCTGTGCATGAGTACTACATCGCGTATTTACACCTGGGAGGGCACCGACCGCAGCGGTGCGCGGGTCAGCGGCCAGTGCGAGGGGCGCAGCCCGGCGTGGGTGCGGGCTGGGCTGTTGCGGCGGGGCATCAGTATTGCGCGGCTGCGGCCGGTTGGTGGCTGGCAGCTGAGTTGGCCGCAGCGGCGGGGTAAGCCGGATGCGGCGGGGTTCAGTCGGCAGTTGGCGACGCTGCTGAAGGCGGGGGTGCCGTTGTTGCAAGCGTTTGAGGTGATGGGGCGCAGTGGTGGCGACGAGAGTCTGGGGCGGTTGCTGGTGAAATTGCAGCAGGATGTGGCAGCGGGGTTGGGATTGGCGGATGCGTTACAGCGCCAGCCGCTTTGGTTTGATCGGCTGTACTGCAACCTGGTGCGGGTGGGTGAGCAGTCGGGCAAGCTGGATGGGCAGCTGGAGGAGCTGGCGAACATGCTTGAGCAGCGTCAGGCGCTGCAGCGGCGGGTGCGTAAGGCGATGATTTATCCGCTGCTGCTGTTACTGACGGGGCTGGGGGTTTCGGCGCTGCTGCTGCTGGAGGTGGTGCCGCGCTTTCAGGGGTTGTTTGCCGGTTTTGACAAGAGCTTGCCGGCGTTCACCCAGTGGGTGCTGGACTTGTCCACAGGGCTGGCGCGGCATGCGCCTTGGCTGGGGGCATTGATGATGTTATCCACAGTGGCGCTGCGTTGGCTGTATCGGCACAACGCTGTGGCGCGCTTGTGGATATCTCTGCGGGTGCTTGAGGTGCCGGTGCTGGGGCGGTTGCTGGCGCAGGCAGCGTTGGCGCGCTTTGCGCGTAGTTTGGGCACGGCGTACGCGGCGGGGGTGCCGTTGCTGGACGCATTGGCGACGGTGGCGTCGGTGAGTGGTGGCGTGGTGCATGAGCAGGCGATCCTGCGTTTGCGCCAGGGCATGGCCAATGGGCTGGGGTTGCATCAGGCGATGAGTGCGGATCGATTGTTTCCGCCGTTGTTGGTGCAGCTTGCGGCCATCGGCGAATCCAGTGGCACGCTGGACCAGATGCTGGGCAAGGCGGCCAGTCATTATGAAGAGCAGGTGAGCCAGGCGCTGGATCAGTTGACCGGCTTGCTTGAGCCGGCCATCGTGCTGATCCTCGGGGTACTGGTGGGTGGTTTGGTGGTGGCGATGTATCTACCGATTTTCCAGTTGGGTAGTTTGGTCTGAATATGAATCTGTGGACGCTTTTGACCGCACAGCCGGTTTATTTCATCTGTTTGGCGACACTGCTGGGCTTGCTGGTGGGCAGCTTCATCAATGTGTTGGTGCACCGTTTGCCGATCATGCTGGAACGGCAGTGGCAGCGTGAAGCGCAGGAAGTGCTGGAGTTGCCGGTCGCCGAACATGGGCGGTTTGATCTGGCGCTGCCGGCTTCGCATTGCCCGCACTGTGGGCATCGGATCCGGGCTTGGGAGAATATTCCTGTGCTCAGTTACCTGCTGCTGCGGGGGCGTTGTGCGGGGTGCAAGGGGTCGATCAGCGTGCGTTATCCGCTGGTGGAGCTGGCGTGTGCGGGGCTGTCGCTGGTGGTGGCATGGCACTACGGGCCTGGGCTGCAGGCGCTGTCTGCGCTGTTACTGACCTGGTGCCTGCTGGCGTTGAGCTTGATCGACAGCGAGCATCAGTTGCTGCCCGATGTGCTGGTGCTGCCGATGCTGTGGATCGGTTTGATGCTCAATGCCACGGGTATGTTCGTGCCGTTGCCGGACGCGCTGTGGGGCGCGGTGATGGGCTACCTGAGCCTGTGGACGGTGTTCTGGCTATTCAAACTGGTGACCGGCAAGGACGGTATGGGCTATGGCGACTTCAAGCTGCTGGCGATGTTCGGCGCCTGGGGCGGCTGGCAGGTGCTGCCGTTGACGCTGTTGTTGTCGTCGCTGGTCGGGGCACTGATCGGCCTGTGTTTGCTGCGTTGGCGTAATGCTTCGCTGGGCACGGCGATGCCGTTTGGTCCGTATCTGGCAATTGCGGGGTGGATTGCTGTGCTCTGGGGTGATGAAATGTACGCCTCTTACCTGCAACTGCTTGGAATCTGATGACCACTGCGGCGTTTTCCCCTTGGATCCTGGGCCTGACCGGCGGCATCGGCAGCGGCAAGAGTGCTGCGGCCGAGCGTTTTGTCGAGCTGGGTGTGCACCTGGTCGACGCTGATCAGGCTGCGCGCTGGGTGGTCGAGCCTGGGCGGCCAGCGTTGGCCAGTATCGTCGAGCGCTTTGGCGCAGGCGTGCTGCAGGGCGATGGCCAGCTCGATCGAGCGGCACTGCGCCAGCTGATTTTTGCCGACCCTGAACAGCGGCGCTGGCTTGAAGCGTTGCTGCACCCGTTGATCGGACAGGAGATCTTCAGCTATCTGGCCAAGGCCGAGTCGCCCTATGCGGTGTATGTTTCGCCGCTGTTGATCGAGTCGGGGCAGTATCGCAAGACCCAGCGCGTGCTGGTGATCGATGTGCCGCAGGCGCTGCAAGTGCAGCGTACATTGCAGCGCGACGGCACCAGCCCTGAGCAGGTGCAGGCGATTCTGGCGGCGCAGGCGACTCGTGAGGAGCGCTTGCAGCATGCCGACGATGTGCTGGTGAATGATCGCGATGTGCCTTGGCTGCACGAGCAGATCGACCAGTTGCACCACTTTTACCTGACTTTACGAGGAGGCCAGCCATGAGCCAGCCGTTGTCCGTTGATTGCCCAACCTGTGGCGCACCTGTGGAATGGACCGAGGCCAGCGTCAATCGGCCGTTTTGCTCCGATCGCTGTAAATTGATCGACCTTGGCGCCTGGGCGGCCGAGGAACACAAGATTGCCAGCGCGCCGGAATCGGAAGATGAGTTGTATTCGGCTGATCTGGAGCCGCGTCACTGAGTCCACGCCTGGATGATGGGCCTCAGTGCTCGTCATCCTTCCACGGCGCCTGCAGGTAGCGGGTGCGGTTGAAGGTCTCCAGCCATTCCGGGCAGAACACCACCAGTGCGCTGATGACCATGCCGTTGATAAAGGCTTCGGGAAACATCATCAGCCACAGGTAACCGACAAAGTCCGTTAGCCACTCGGGCATGGCGAACAGGCCATCAACCCAGAGCAGGCCCAGCGCAGCCGTCAGGCACAGCAGGGCTGACAGCGCAGCGGCGAAAAAGCCTGAAAAGATATAGATAAACAGGTTACGCGGCTGCGCGCGCTCGACCAGGATTGCGCAGGTTTCGGTAACCAGCACGGGCAGGCCGACGATCAGCAGGCCGTTGATGCCGAGCGCGGCCAGGTCCTGTCGGCCCAGCGCCAGCAAGCCGAGTTGGGCGATGAAGCCTGCGACGATTGCCAACGGCCAGTCGAGCAGTAAGGTTACGGCAGTCATGCCGATGAAGTGGTAGGAGACGCCGGTGTCGAAGTCGCGGCGCACCAGCCACAGCGCAAACAAGGCGAATATCGCGCCGAACAGCAGGTGTTGGCGGCGGCGGTCGCTGCACAGTTCGATCCAGCTGCTGCGGGATATGGCCCAGAGCAGCAGTGGCAGGTAAGCCAGCCAGCCGAGGGTGAGGCTGGTGGTGGACAGGACCTGTGCGCTGATCACGTTTGATGTCTCCTGTGTTGACTATCCATTCTTCCAAACCTGGCGCGCTCGGCGTAGGAGCGGCCTTGTGTCGCGAAAGGGCTGCGCAGCGGCCCCACATTTTCAGCTTCGCCGCTGATATCGCCGGGCCAGCTTCGCTGGCCTTTCGCGACACAAGGCCGCTCCTACGGGACCGCGTTGACCTGGAGGTGGGCTGATTTACATCGTTAAACAACATCTTACCTTCACAGATTAGCGGCTAAGCTTGAGCCATGGATGACTCAGATTACCTGCGCCTGCTCACAATTCAGGCCGAACAGGCCAATGCCTTTCTGTCCAATGCCCGCAAATGGGAACGCGAGCGTTGGGTCTGCCAGCGCCTGCTGCAGGGGCTGAACATTCCCTACCGCAACGAAGACTTCACCCCGGCCGGGCAGGAGCCGCCGGACGTGCTGTTTCGCGACGCGGCATTCGAGGTATTTTTCGTGCTCGATGAGGGTCGGCGGCTGAATGACGAGTGGCGCGAAGAGCTGCAACGGCGGCGCAGTGCTTTCTCGCTGAGCCAGCTGGTACGGCGCGAAGCCCGGCCCAGACGCATCAGCGCGCAGGAACTGCTGCTGCGCCTGGCACCAACCTTGCGCAAGAAAGCCCACAATTACCGCGAGCGCGGCCTGGAGCTGAACGAGCTGGATATAATCGCTTTTGCCAGCCTCAAGCGGGAAGTGCTCGACCTGAACAGCCATTTCCCGCCGCCGACCGAATACCTGCGCCAGGGCTGGCGGTCGTTGTCGCTGGTCGGACCAACCTTTGCCCGGGTGCTGTTCGCCCACCCGGACGCGCCGGATTTTCTGCGCGGCAACCTGGGACGCAGTATCGTTTTCGATGTCGGGATCAGTCTTTGATCCACTGCCGAGAGTCTTTGCAGCGGCGTACACTCGGCGGCATAGACAGAAAGTATTATCATTCGTTGCTGCCTGGTGCGCGAACCCTGTAGCGTTCGTGCAGTCTCAAGCGTCTATCTGACGAGGCCCGCCATGACCAGCCGCCTGAATCCTGAAGATCAGCGTCGCGTCGATGAGTATCTCAAAGCCCCTCAGCACCAAGTCGAGCGCAGGCCTTTTCGGCCATGGCTGCTCCTGGCGCTAGTGGTGGCAGTGACCATCGGTCTGGGCCTCTTGAGTCGTTTGTTGAGTGGACTGGTGCTATGAGCTGCGTTGCGCTCGCCCTCCCCTCGGCTACGACGCCGGCCCTCAGGGCCAAGCATTCGTTTAACCTTATGAGATATCTCCATGACACATCGCATTGTGATTGTCGGCGGCGGCGCCGGCGGCCTGGAACTGGCGACCCGCCTGGGTAAAAGCCTGGGCAAGAGCAAAAAGGCCGAAATCACCCTGGTCGACGCCAACCTGACCCACATCTGGAAACCGCTGCTGCACGAAGTGGCGGCCGGCTCGCTGAACTCTTCGGAAGACGAGCTCAACTACGTCGCCCAGGCCAAATGGAACCACTTCAACTTCCAGCTCGGCCGCATGAGTGGTCTAGAGCGTGAGAGCAAGCAGATCCAGCTGGCGGCAACCCTCGACGAAAACGGTCGCGAACTGCTCCCGGCGCGCACACTAGGCTACGACACGCTGGTGATTGCAGTTGGCAGCAATACCAATGATTTCGGCACCTTGGGCGCGGCGCAGCACTGCTTGTTCCTCGACAGCCGCAAGCAGGCCGAGCGCTTCCATCAGCAGCTGCTCAATCACTACCTGCGCGCCCATGCCGGTAATGCAGCGGGCGAAAAAATCAGCGTGGCCATCGTCGGTGCCGGCGCCACGGGCGTCGAGCTGGCCGCTGAGCTGCACAACGCCGCGCACGAGCTGGCAGCCTACGGCCTGGACAAGATCCAGCCGCAAGACATGCACATCACACTGATCGAAGCCGGCCCGCGCGTGTTGCCGGCATTGCCTGAGCGCATCAGCGTGCCAGTGCACAAGACCCTGGAGAAACTCGGGGTAACGGTGCTGACCAACGCCTCGGTCAGTGAAGTGACCGAAGATGGCCTGAAAACCGCCTCCGGCGAAGTGATCCAGGCCAGCCTCAAAGTATGGGCGGCAGGTATTCGTGCGCCGGGCTTCCTCAAGGACATTGACGGCCTGGAAAGCAACCGAATCAACCAGCTGCTGGTGCGCCCTACCCTGCAGACCACACTGGATGACGATATCTTCGCTTTTGGCGACTGCGCTGCATGCCCACAACCGGGCAGCGACCGCAATGTGCCGCCTCGCGCGCAGGCTGCACATCAGCAGGCCTCGATGCTGGCCAAGAGCCTGAAAGCGCGCCTGGACAACAAGCCGCTGCCAACCTATGCCTACAAGGATTACGGCTCGCTGGTATCGCTGTCGCGCTTCTCGGCAGTGGGCAATCTGATGGGTAACCTGACCGGCAGCGTGATGCTGGAAGGCTGGCTGGCGCGGATGTTTTATGTGTCGCTGTATCGCATGCACCAGATGGCGCTGTATGGCGCGTTCCGCACGGCGATGCTGATGATCGGCAGCAAGATCGGCCGCGGCACCGAACCGCGACTCAAGCTGCACTGATGTAAAGACTGCCGGGCCGCAGCCTTGCGGCCCCGGTGGCTACGCCTCGCTAACCGCCTCTCCTGCCGCCTGCCGACTCCGCCATATAGCGACTCGGCACCTCGCCCAGCACCCGCTTGAAAACAGTCGCAAAGGCACTTGAGCTGCTGTAGCCAAGCGCTACTGCCACCTGCGTGACTGGCTCGCCGTTGCCCAACCTGATCACCGCCGCGTGCAGGCAAGCCTGTTGCCGCCATTCGATGAAGCTGATGCCGGTCTGCGCCCTGAACACGCGGGTGAACGTGCGCCGGCTCATGGCCGTGCGCTGGGCCATGGCGTCAATGCCGACCTCCAGTGAAGGCTGCTCGAGAAACTCGCGGCAGGCCTGCGCCAGCCGCGGCTCTTGTGGCAGTGGCGCATTCAGCGACAGCGCTGGCATGGCCGCTATCTCATGCAACAACAGGCCCATCAGGTGGCCATCACGCCCCTCTGCGGAATAAAGCGCAGGGACCTCAATCGCCTTGTCCAGCAACTGCCGTAGCAGTGCAGATACACCGTACACCTGGCACGCCTCCGGCAAGCCCAAAGCCAGTGCAGCAGGCTCGCGGATATAGGTGTTGAGCATGGTGACCGGGCCACACATGTGCATGGCATGACCCAGCCGCGCCGGCACCCAGATAGCCCGCTGGGGCGGCACTACCCAATTACCCCTGTCGGTAAACACGGTGATGACGCCACATGAGGCATAAGCAAACTGTCCGCGCTGATGGCTGTGCGCGGCAAATACCTGGCCGTCGGCGTAATCACGCACCGTCACCACCGCATCACGCGGGACGTTCTGGTAAGGATCAAGACCGAAAGATTCTTCCATGGCCTGATTTTAATGATAGTTGGCCTCAAGCTGAAAGCAGGCCAGCGCCATTTCTCGCATATTTCCCGCTCTCGCGCCTGTGCGCTCGTTGTTCCGGGAAAAGTCTGACAATGCAAAAAAAGCACCTGTGCCTGGCCGTCATGGTCACGGCCATCTGGGGGTTGAACTTCCCCATCACCAAGCTCGGCCTGGCCGAGATCGATCCGCTGCTGCTGACCGCGCTGCGCTTCAGCCTTGCCGCCCTGCCTTGGGTATTCGTGGTCAAGCGGCCGCAGGTCAGGTTTCGCTGGCTGGCCGGCTACGGCTTGATCTTCGGCGTGGCCATGTGGGCGCTTATCAACCAAGGCATCGCCTTGGGCGTACCACCTGGCAGTGCCTCGCTGCTGATTCAGCTAAGTGCGTTTTTCACCTTGGGCTGGGGCGTATTGTGGTTTGGCGAAAGCCTGAATCGGCCACAACTGATCGGCATATGCCTGGCGGCTCTTGGCCTGTTCGTCGTGCTGGTGGATGGCTCAGGCACCGTCAGCACGGTCGGTTTAGCACTGGTAATCGCCAGCGCCCTGGCCTGGAGCATCGGCAATGTACTGATCAAAAAGTCGAAGGTGCAGGAAATCTTTGCTTTTGTGGTCTGGGCCAGCCTGTTCCCGCCAATCCCGCTATTACTGCTGACCTGGCTTGCACACGGCTCAGCACCATTCACCGCGCTGCCGGCCCAGTTGCACGGGTTTACCTTGTTTTCGCTGGCGTTTCAGGTATACGGCGCGACGCTGTTTTGCTACTGGGGGTGGAACCTGCTGCTGCGCGAATACCCGGTATCACAGGTAGCACCGCTGTCGCTGCTGATCCCGCTGTTCGGCATCGTCAGCTCGATGTTAATACTGGGGCAATGGCCAAGTGCATTGGGGTTGGCGGCGATGCTGCTGATCTTGCTGGCGCTCGCCGTCGGAGCACGCCCTGGAAAGGCTGTGCCGGCAGGTCGGCAACGTGGCGGGGGCAGGCGGGAAAACCTGCAGAGATAAAATCCAGACAAAGAAAAAGGGCACCTCAGTCGAGGTGCCCTTCTCTTACATGGTGGGTCGTGTAGGATTCGAACCTACGACCAATTGGTTAAAAGCCAACTGCTCTACCAACTGAGCTAACGACCCGGAATATGGTCGGGGTGAGGGGATTCGAACTCCTGACATCCTGCTCCCAAAGCAGGCGCGCTACCGGACTGCGCTACACCCCGAAAGTGAAACTGTACAAAAGCAAACGCTAGACGAAGAAAAAGGGCACCTCAATCGAGGTACCCTTATCTTACTGGTGGGTCGTGTAGGATTCGAACCTACGACCAATTGGTTAAAAGCCAACTGCTCTACCAACTGAGCTAACGACCCGGAAAATGGTCGGGGTGAGGGGATTCGAACTCCTGACATCCTGCTCCCAAAGCAGGCGCGCTACCGGACTGCGCTACACCCCGAAATGGCTCCGCGACCTGGACTCGAACCAGGGACCCAATGATTAACAGTCATTTGCTCTACCGACTGAGCTATCGCGGAACTAAACTTCGATCTTCCGATCTCGAAGGCTGTTTAAGCTTCGATCTCTTCAACACTCTGCATTTCTGCGTTTGCGTCTCTGAGGCCGGCTATTCTACATCCTTCGTTTTGCTTGTCAACCCCCAATTTGCATTCAACTTACTGATTTGCAAACTGTTTTCAGATCGTCGTTACCGCTGGCGATCTGCTTAGTGGCTGACAGCGGGGCGTATATTAGGAGCACTCGATTTTAGATGCAAGCATAAATTTCAATAATTTTTCAGGGTTGCCGCGAGCCCCCGTAAATTGGGGGTTTTGCCGGGATTATCAGTAGCTTACGAGCGCTCTGCGAGCCTGCGCGAGGGCAAAAACGAGCACTGAATCTGGCTTCTCACTGCGCAAAATAATCGCCATGGCAGGCTTTTTTTTCCGGTGAAGGCCATTGGCGAATTAAAAAAACGAGCAATCTGCGCAAAAAAAAGCCCCGCACGTGCGGGGCTCAAGATTATTTTTTATTCGAAGACTATTTCGTCGCCTTCGACCTTGGCGGTAATCGTCGTCCCTGGCATGAACTGCCCTGCCAGGATCAACTGCGCCAGCGGGTTTTCGATCCAGCGCTGGATCGCGCGCTTCAGTGGACGTGCGCCATACACCGGGTCGTAGCCAATCGCGATCAGCTTGTCGACCGCCTGCGGGCTCAGCTCCAGCGACAGCTCGCGCTCGGCGAGACGGCTGCGCAGGCGGCCCAGCTGGATCTCGGTGATACCGGCGATCTGCTCACGGCCCAGCGGCTCGAACACCACCACCTCGTCGATCCGGTTGATGAACTCCGGCCGGAAGTGGTTACCCACCGCATCCATTACCGCCGCACGCTGCGCCTCACGGTCGCCGACCAACTCCTGGATCTGTGCCGAGCCAAGGTTGGAGGTCATCACGATGACCGTGTTGCGGAAGTCCACCGTACGGCCATGGCTGTCGGTCAGGCGACCGTCTTCCAGCACTTGCAGCAGCACGTTGAATACATCCGGATGGGCCTTCTCGACCTCGTCCAGCAGCAACACGGTGTACGGCTTGCGGCGCACGGCTTCGGTCAGGTACCCGCCCTCTTCGTAACCTACATAGCCTGGTGGAGCACCGATCAGGCGAGCCACGGAATGTTTCTCCATGAACTCGGACATATCGATACGCACCATGGCCTCTTCGGTGTCGAACAGGAACTCGGCCAAGGCCTTGCACAGCTCGGTCTTACCCACGCCAGTCGGGCCAAGGAACATGAACGAACCACTTGGCCGGTTAGGGTCAGACAACCCGGCCCGCGAACGGCGCACGGCGTTGGCCACGGCGGTCACGGCCTCGTGCTGGCCAATCACCCGCTGGTGCAGCAGCGCTTCCATTTTCAGCAACTTGTCGCGCTCGCCTTCGAGCATTTTCGACACCGGGATGCCGGTCCACTTCGAGACCACTTCGGCGATCTCTTCCTCGGTGACCTTGTTGCGCAGCAGCTGGTTTTCGCTCTTGCCGTGCTGGTCGACCATCTGCAGGCTGCGCTCCAGGTCCGGGATCACCCCGTACTGCAGCTCGGCCATACGGCTCAGGTCGCCTTTGCGGCGGGCAGCTTCAAGCTCCTGACGGGCTTGCTCGATCTTTTGCTGGATCTGCGCCGAGCCCTGTACTTCGGCTTTTTCCGACTGCCAGATCTCTTCCAGGTCGGAGTATTCGCGCTCCAGCCGCTGGATTTCCTCGTGAAGTTTCTCGAGGCGTTTTTTCGCCGCCTCGTCTTCTTCTTTTTTCAGCGCCTGGGATTCGACCTTGAGCTGAATCAGACGACGGTCGAGACGGTCGAGCACTTCAGGCTTGGAGTCGATCTCCATACGGATGCGGCTGGCCGCTTCGTCGATAAGGTCGATGGCCTTGTCCGGCAGCTGGCGATCGGTGATGTAGCGGTGGCTGAGCTTGGCCGCGGCAATGATCGCACCGTCGGTGATGGCCACCTTGTGGTGCACTTCATAGCGCTCTTTCAGGCCGCGCAGGATGGCGATGGTGTCTTCCTCGCTCGGCTCCTCGACCAGCACCTTCTGGAAGCGTCGCTCGAGCGCCGCGTCCTTCTCGATGAACTGGCGGTACTCGTTGAGCGTGGTGGCGCCAACACAGTGCAGCTCGCCACGGGCCAGTGCAGGTTTGAGCATGTTACCGGCGTCCATGGCGCCCTCGCCTTTACCAGCGCCAACCATGGTGTGCAGCTCGTCGATGAACAGAATGATCTGCCCTTCCTGCTTGGACAGCTCGTTGAGCAGGCCTTTGAGGCGCTCTTCGAATTCGCCGCGATACTTGGCGCCAGCAATTAGCGCACCCATATCCAGGGCGAGCAGGCGCTTGCCTTTGAGGCCGTCCGGCACTTCGCCGTTGATGATGCGCTGGGCCAGGCCTTCGGCGATGGCGGTTTTACCCACGCCAGGCTCGCCGATCAGCACCGGGTTGTTCTTGGTCCGACGTTGCAATACCTGCACGGTGCGGCGGATTTCGTCGTCACGGCCGATCACCGGGTCAAGCTTGCCTTCTTCGGCACGCTTGGTCAGGTCGACGGTGTACTTGTCCAGGGCCTGACGCGACTCTTCGACGTTGGCGTCGTTGACGGCCGCACCGCCACGCAGGTTATTGATGGCGTTTTCCAGGGCTTTCTTGCTCACGCCCTGGCCGAGCAGCAGTTTGCCGACCTTGCTGTTCTCGTCCATGGCTGCCAGCAGCACCAGTTCGCTGGAGATGAACTGGTCACCCTTCTGCTGGGCCAGACGGTCGGCCTGGTTGAGCATGCGCGCCAGGTCCTGCGACATGTTGACGTCGCCGGTCGGGTTCTGGATTTTCGGCAGTTGGTCGAGCTCTTTGCTCAACGCCTTGCGCAGGCTGTTGACGTCAAAGCCGACCTGCATCAGCAGCGGCTTGATCGAACCACCTTGCTGGTCGATCAGCGCCTGCAGCAGGTGCAACGGCTCGATGGCCGGGTGGTCCATGCCCACCGCCAGAGATTGCGAGTCAGATAACGCTAATTGCAGTTTGCTGGTTAATCGGTCTATTCGCATGGGGATACCTTCCTAAATAAGGGCAGGCCGGAGCGATGGACACACCTGATGAAGAAACCTGCCAGAGATGACTAATAGATAAGGCTTATTCTGGGAGTTTCAAGCTTAGCGGGGTTGATCGAGATCAGTTGCGGGAATGTCCTACAAGAACGATGACTGCATGAGGAGCTGGCAATGCTGGGGGCGCTCTCAAATCAGACGCAGAGCGGATCGAGCCAGACCAGCGAGGCGAAGCGTCCACCTTGCGGAGTGCGCCGATAGGAATAGAAGCGTGGGTCGCTGACCGTGCACAGGCCACCACCGTAAACAGCTGTGATGCCGCGCGCCGCGAGGCGGATGCGTGCCAGCTGGTAGATGTCGGCCAGCAGTTTGCCCGGACGTTCACCCGGCACGAATGCCTCGGCGGCTTGCGGGTGCTCGGCAGTGAAGGCGTCACGGACTTCTTCGCCAACTTCGAATGCGCTCGGGCCAATGGCCGGGCCGAGCCAGACCAGCACCTGACCGGCCGGCACTGCCAGGCGCTCGAGGGTAGCCTCGAGCACGCCGCCCGCCAGCCCGCGCCAGCCGGCATGGGCTGCGGCAACGCGGGTACCGGCGCGATCGCAGAACAAAACTGGCAGGCAGTCGGCGGTCATCACCGTACAGGCAATTTGTGCCTGGTCGGTCCAGCTCGCATCGGCTTCGATTACCTGCGCCGGGTCAGCGTCAGCCACCACCACGCCGTGGACTTGCTTGAGCCAGGCGGGATGAATGTCGAATTGCTCACTGAGGCGTCGGCGGTTTTCACTGACGGCAGCCGGGTCGTCGCCGACATGATCGCCCAGGTTGAAGCTGTCGTACGGCGGCAGGCTGGCGCCACCCGCACGGGTGGTGACGCAGGCGCGCACCGTGGCCGGGGCCGGCCAATCGGGGTGCAGCAGCTGCGTCAGACCGTTCATCCGATAAAGCTGTCGCGGTCTTCCTGGAGCAGCTCCAGCAAGCCGACGAAGTCTTCCGGCAGCGCCGACTTCCATTGCATCCGCTCACCCGTGAGCGGGTGATCGAGGGCGAGGAAGCGTGCGTGCAGGGCCTGACGCGGGAAGGTCTTCAGCGCAGTGACCATCTCCGGCTCGGCCGCAGGCGGGATGCGGAAGCGACCGCCGTAGGTCTGGTCACCAATCAGCGGATAGCCGACGTGGGCCATGTGCACGCGGATCTGGTGCGTACGGCCGGTCTCCAGCTTGACCCGCACATGGGTGTGCGAACGGAAGCGGGTGAGCACGCGGTAGTGGCTGACGGCAGGCTTGCCGGTCTCGGTCACTGCCATGCGCTGACGCGAGCCGCCGTGGCGACCGATCGGGGCGTTGATGGTGGCACCGGAGGTGACCACGCCAATCACGATGCACTCATAGATGCGGCTGACACTGCGGCTCTGCATCTGCTCGACCAGCTTGGTCTGCGCCTGCAGGGTCTTGGCCACCACCATCAGGCCGGTGGTGTCTTTGTCCAGGCGGTGGACAATGCCCGCACGCGGCACGTTGACGATGTCTGGCACGTGGTGCAGCAAGGCATTGAGCAGGGTGCCATCGGCATGCCCGGCAGCCGGGTGAACAACCAGCCCGGCAGGCTTGTTGATCACCAGGATCTGCTCGTCTTCGTAGACGATGTTCAACGGGATGTCCTGGGCGATCCACTCGCCCTGGGCTTCCTGCTCGGCCTCAAGGACCAGCTTGGCACCGCCATAGACCGGATCGCGTGGACGCACGACTTGACCGTCGACCGTCAGACGGCCGTCCTTGATCCAGGTGGTCAGGCGCGAACGCGAGTACTCGCCGAACAGTTGGGCGGCGATCTGGTCGAGGCGCTGGCCGCCCATTTCGGACGGGACCTCTTCGCTAAGTTGGATGATCTTGGACATGCTCGATTCGGCTGGCGCACAGCCTTTGGTTTCAACTGCGCGCTTGTGGTTAAATACGGCTTCTTTTGCCCTGGGGTCAACCCGGGGGCGCTCATCATAACAGGACGGCACCGCCCAAGACAGCGGCCGTCAAAGGACGCAAGCCGCCATGCAAGTGAAACACCTGCTGCTGATCGCCCTCCTCGGGCTTACCGCTGCCTGTTCCTCGAACAAGGAAGTGATTGACGAGAACCTCAGCGAAGCCGAGTTGTACCAGCAGGCGCAGGCCGACCTGGACAACAAGAGCTACACCAGTGCCGTCAACAAGCTCAAGGCCCTGGAATCGCGCTACCCGTTCGGCCGTTACGCCGACCAGGCCCAGCTCGAGCTGATCTACGCCAACTACAAGAACACCGAGCCAGAGGCTGCCAAGTCGGCTGCCGAGCGCTTCATCCGGCTGCACCCGCAGCACCCGAACGTCGACTACGCCTATTACCTCAAGGGCCTGACTTCGTTCGACCAGGACCGTGGCCTGCTGGCGCGCTTCCTGCCGCTGGACATGACCAAGCGTGACCCGGGCGCTGCCCGCGACTCCTATAACGAGTTCGCCCAGCTGACCAGCCGCTTCCCCAACAGCCGCTACGCGCCTGACGCCAAGCAGCGCATGATCTACCTGCGCAACCTGCTGGCCGCCTACGAAATCCATGTTGCCGACTACTACATGAGCCGCCAGGCCTATGTCGCTGCGGCCAACCGTGGCCGTTACGTGGTCGAGAACTTCCAGGAAACCCCATCGGTCGGTGACGGCCTGGCGGTGATGGTCGAGGCTTACCAGCATTTGCACCTGGACGAGCTGGCCAATACCAGCCTGGAAACCCTCAAGCTCAACTACCCAAATCACCCAAGCCTGGTCGACGGCAGCTTCGAGCCCAAGCAAGCTGATGGTGATCAGCGTTCGTGGCTGTCCAAGGCGACCCTGGGCCTGATCGAGACCGACACGCCGCTGCCGCCGGGTGAAACCCGCGCCAATCAGGACGTGGTTCGCCAGTTCAAGGATGCCCGCTCGGAGATTCCGCAAGACTTGCTGCCTAAAGATGAAGACGGTGATCCGATTCTGCCGGCCGGTCCGAAAGAAGCCGAAGAGAGCCGTTCGTGGTTCAGCTACGCGACCTTCGGTCTGTTTGATTGATTTGAGATGGTTGGGGCCGCAGAGCAGCTCCAAAAATCACAAGTCAAAAAAGAAAGGGAAGCCCAAGGCCTCCCTTTTTTTTTGCCCGCGCCCTAGACTGTCGGCTCATCTTCTCGACCAAGCTGGACACCATGGTTCGCCTACTTTTCTGGATCGCCCTGATCGCCGCCGCGTTCTGGCTGTGGCGCAAATTCAAGCTCAGCCAGCAGGCGCGCCCCGCGCAGCGCCTGGATGACCCGCTGACCATGGTGCGCTGCGCGCACTGCGGCGTGCACCTGCCCAATGACCGGGCGCTGCACCGTGGCAATCAGTGGTACTGCAGCCCTGCCCATCTGGAGCAAGGCCCGAAAGACTGATCAATGGTCTACTCCGGCGAAGCCGCTGTAACCCGGTTACAGCGGCTTTTTCATGCCCGCCCGCTGAACACACATACCCGTAGCCGACCCATCTGCTCCATTTACGACCCCATCCCCGCCTCAACTCTTGACCCACCGTCAGCAAATTCGCTAAATCCTATTTATCCGCATAAATATGAAAAATAGCCCGCATGCTCAAACCCAAGCGCAAACGTCAGAAGCTGTCGGACATGATCGTCGAGTCGGTCAAGCGCTCGATCGTCACCGAAGCGTTGCACCCCGGTGACCGTCTGCCGACCGAGCGCGAGCTGATGGAGCACTTCGAATGTTCCAAGGGCACCGCTCGCGAAGCGCTCAAGGCGCTCGAGGTCGAGGGCCTGGTCAGCACCCGCACCGGCCCGAGCGGCGGCGCCTACCTCAATGAAGTCGGCACCGAACCGGCCAGCCGTGCACTGCGCAACTACCTGCATTTTCAGCACCTGGATGGCGAGCAGGTGTACCAACTGCGCAAAGTCATCGAGGTCGAGCTGGCGGTTTCAGTGATGGGCCGCCTCAGCGAGGCCGACTACGCCGCGCTGCAAGCCAACATCGATTTCTGCAGCACCCCGGAAGACAGCGAAGAAGGCCAGCGCGAGCAGCGTTTGGCCGAGCTTGAGTTTCATACCCTGCTGGCTGGGCGCTGCGCCAACCCGCTGCTGAGCTTCATGGCGGTGTTTCTCAACGACCTGCTGCGCGACCTGGTGGTGCTGAAAAAAGCCTACCTGCCCAAGCGCCAGCAGTTCGCCGCGGCCAACATCGACTATCACAAGCAGCTGCTCGATGCCCTGCGCGCCAACGATGAAGCCGCCGTGCGCCGCTTGATGCACGAGCACATGTGCGACGCCGAACACCACATGACCGCGCTGGAAGGCGAAGTCGCCCGCAATTTCCTCCTGGAGTTCAGCCACAACCACTGATTCGCCTGGACAGAGGCCTGCACACAGGCCCGGCCGTACCCGCTTTGTCATTGCCACTCCTGCCTAATAACCACAAACAAGGAGTTACTCATGCAAAGACGTACCCTGCTCAAAGCAGGCCTTGCCCTCGGCGCCCTCGGCAGCCTCCCGTTGGGAGCGTCGCGGGTGTTCGCCGAGCAACCGTTGACCTTCTATGGCCTCAAGTCGATGTCCGGGCCGTTTGCCAGTTACGGCAAATACGCCGACATGGGCTCGCGCCTGGCGATTGCCGAGCACCCACAGCTGCTCGGCCAGCCGCTCAAGTACAAGGTCATCGATACCGAGGGCAATGCCGGCAAGGCGGTACGCAAGGTCCAGGAAGCCATCGGCCAGGACGGAGCGCGGTTCTTTCAAGGCTGCACGCTGTCGTCCTCGGCGCTGGCGGTGTCGAAGGAAATCAACAAGGCCGGCGGCGTGTTCATGACCCCGGTCGGCGCCGACGAGATCACCGGCAAGGACTGCAACAGTTCTACCTTCCGCTGGTCGGTGCCGACCTACGGCGCCATTCGCGAAACCCTGGTGCCGCTGATCAAGCTGCTGCCCGAGGCCAAGCGCTGGTACACCATCACCCCGCAGTACGTGTTTGGCGATGCCCTGCTGGACAACGCACGCAAGGTCTTCAGCGAACACGGCATCGAGCACATCGGCAACAGCTACCACTCGCTGCAGGAGCAGGAGTTCTCCGGCTACCTGACCAACGCCATTGCCGCCAAGCCGGACGTACTGGTGCTGCTCAACTTCGGCAGCCAGTCATCCAATGCCCTGCGCCAGGCGGTCAACTTCGGCATCAAGGACAGGATGAAAGTGCTGCTGGTGTGGTCGGCCGGGCTCGACCAATTCCAGGAGCTGGGCAGCGATGTACTGGAAGGCGTGTATCTCGGCGCGCAGTACTGGCATCAGGTTGACACCCCGCTCAACCGCGAGCTGGTCGCGGCCACGCGCAAGGCCTACGGCATCAACCCCAATTACCCGCTGGCGGCCGACTACATCGGCACCCGGGTCATGCTCGAAGCCATCATCAAGGCCAACAGCCTCGACGGCGCCGCAGTATCCAAAGCCCTCCAGGGCATGAGTTTCCAGGGCCCGACCGGCGACGAGCTGATCCGCCCGGGTGACCATCAGGTGCTCAAGGACTACTACCTGTTGCGCGGCAAACCTCAAGCACAGATGCAAGATGACGATGATCTGGCCGAAGTGCTGCACGCCGGCCGTTCGTTCATCGAGGTCTCTCAAACCGGTTGCGCCCTGGCCTGACGCCACGCCTTCCCACTCGACAAAATTGCAGGCGCGCGGCGCGCTGCAGAGGGCACGTTCATGCTCGATTTGTACCTGTTCCAGCTGCTCAACGGCCTTGGCCTGGGGATGATCTACTTTCTCATTGCCGTGGGCCTGACAATCATTTTCGGCTTGCTCAACTTCGTCAACTTCGCCCACGGTGCGTTTTTTCTGCTGGGTGCCTACCTGTGCTACACCGCCGTCGCGCTGACCGGCAACTTCTGGCTGGCGCTGCTGATCGCGCCGCTGGCGGTAGCCGCGCTGGCCTGGATGGTCGAGCGGGTGCTGATCAAGCGCATCTACCACTTGCCGCACACCTTCCAGATTCTCGTCACCCTTGGTATCGCGCTGATCATCCAGGAAGCCTCGGTGCTGATCTGGGGCCCGGTCGGCAAGCACATCGCGGTGCCGCCGGAGCTGCGCGGGGTGCTGATCATCGGCGACTTCATCTACCCCTACTACCGCCTGTTCCTGATCGGCTTCGCCGCCTTGATCGGCCTTGGCCTGTGGCTACTGCTGGAGCGCACCCGGTTTGGCGCCCTGGTGCGGGCCGGCAGTGAAAGCACCGAGACGGTGTCGCTGCTGGGCACAAACATCTTCCGCCTGTTCTCGCTGACCTTCGCCTTGGGCGTAGGCCTGGCGGGCGTGGCCGGGGTGCTGTTTGCGCCACTGCGCGGGGCACAGCCGTTCGTTGGCCCGGAGATTCTCGGCATCGCCTTCGTCGTGGTGGTGATCGGCGGCATGGGCTCGTTTGGCGGTGCGCTGGTTGGCGGCCTGCTGGTCGGGGTGGTGCAAAGCATGATGAGCAGCCTCTGGCCGCAAGGCGCCAGCCTGATGATCTACGGCGCGATGGCGGCGGTGATCCTGGTTCGTCCCTACGGCCTGTTCGGGAGAGCATGAACATGACTGAGAAAAATCCACTGGCCGTGGCCAAAGGGCATGGCCCGGCGCTGCTGCTGTTGCTGGTCGTGACCCTGATCGGCCTGCCGCTGATCCTGCCGTCGACCACTCTCGCCACCGAGATCCTGATCTTTGGCCTGGCCGCGCTGGCCTGCAACCTGCTGCTGGGCTACACCGGCCTGCTCTCGTTCGGCCAGGGCATCTTCTTTGGTGCCGGTGCCTACGGCGCGGCGCTGCTGATGATCCACCTGCAATGGGGCATGCTCGGCGCGCTGGTTGGCGCGGCGCTGTTCGGCGCACTGCTGGCCTTGCTGGTCGGTGCGCTGGCGATTCGGCGCAAGGGCATTTACTTCGTCATGCTGACCCTGGCCTTCAGCCAGATGGCGTACTTTCTGGCCTACACCCTGAGCGGCTGGACCGGCGGCGACAACGGCCTGCTCGACGTGCCACGGCCGAACATCACGGTTGCCGGGCATGTGTTGCTCGACCTTGCCGACCCGCGCCACTTCTACGCGTTTGTCGCGGTGCTGTTCCTGTTGATCTTTGCCGGCGCCCTGCGGGTGATCCGCTCACCGTTCGGCAGCACCTTGCTGGCGATCCGCGAAAACGAAACCCGCGCTGCGGCCATCGGCTATGACATTCGCCACTTCAAGATCCTGGTGTTCATGTTGTCTGGCGCCATCACCGGTATCGCCGGGGCGCTGTACGCGATGCTGCTGCACTTTGCCCCGCTGTCGAACATCGACCTGATGATGAGTGAAAACATCCTGATCATGACCATCGTCGGCGGCACCGGCTCGCTGTTCGGCTCGTTGCTCGGCGCCGGCGCGATCGTGCTGCTCGGGGACGTGCTGTCGGAGCTGTGGCCGCGCTGGCTGATGTTGCTGGGGGTGATCCTGATTCTGGTGGTGGTGTTCATGCGCGGTGGGCTGTGGGGTGGCCTGGCTGATCTGGCCAAGCGCCTGCGCCCTTCGCCTGCCGTCGATGGCAAAACCAAGGAGCAGCTGTAATGAGCGAATTCCTCCTCGAAACACACAACCTGCAACTGGCCTACGGGCCGTTCCATGCCGTCGATGGCGTCGACCTGAAAGTCCGTGCCGGCACCATCCACACCGTGATCGGGCCCAACGGCGCCGGCAAGACCAGCCTGTTCCACTGCCTCACCGGTGAGCGCCAGGCCACCGCCGGCAAGATCCTCCTCAACGGCCAGGACATCGTCCGCAAACCGTCTCACGGCCGCGTCGCTCTGGGCATGGCGCGCTCGTTCCAGCTCACCAGCCTGTTCCAGAACCTCAGCGTGCGCGAGAACCTGCGCTTGGCCGCACAGGGCCGCGATGGCCTTGGCGCGCTCAACTTCTGGCGCAGCGTCGAGCACAAGCGCAGCCATTGGGACACCGCTGACCAGGTGCTCGAACGGCTCAAGCTCAACGGTCGCGCCGAGACCCTCGCCGGCGAGCTGTCGCACGGCCAGCAGCGGGTGCTGGAAGTCGGCATGTCGATCTGCGCCAAGCCCACCTTGCTGATGCTCGACGAGCCCACCTCGGGCATGGGCATCGATGACATCCCGGTGATGACCGACCTGATCTGCGACCTGGGCCGCGACCACACCGTGCTGCTGATCGAACACAACATGAGCATCGTCATGTCGATCAGCCAACGCATTACCGTCATGAGCCACGGCCAGATCCTGGTCGAAGGCACCCCGGATCAGGTGCGCAACGACGAACGCGTGCGTACCGCCTACCTTGGAGAGGCCGCCTGATGCTCAGCGTCGAATCGATCCATTCCTACTACGACAAGAGCCATGTGCTTGAGGGCGTTTCGCTCAAGGTCGAGGCCGGTGAGCTGGTGACCCTGCTCGGGCGTAACGGCGCCGGCAAGACCACCACCCTGCGCAGCATTCTCGGCATCGTCCGCCCGCGCCAGGGCCAGATTCACTTCAACGGCCAGCCGCTGGTCGGTCGCGAGATCTTTGACATCGCCCGCCAGGGCATCGCGCTGGTGCCGGAACATCGCGGCATCTTCCGCCAGCTGGACGTCGAAGAGAACCTCAAGATCGCTGCGCGCAAGCACAGCCGCTGGCAACTGGAGGACGTTTACGCGATGTTCCCGCGGCTCAAGGAACGTCGCCGCAACAGCGGCTTTGCCCTGTCCGGTGGCGAACAGCAGATGCTGGCGATTGCCCGCGCGCTGCTCAATGGGCCCAAGCTGCTGATCCTCGACGAGCCGACCGAAGGCCTGGCCCCGGTGATCGTCGACGAACTGGTGAAGATCCTGCGGCGGATCAAGGACGAAGGCCTGTCGATCCTGCTGGTCGAGCAGAACCTCAAGGTCTGCGACGCCCTCGCCGACCGTCACTACGTGCTGGAACAAGGCCGCGTGGCCTATCAGGGCAGCGCCGAGCAGTTCCGCGCCGACCCGAGCATCAAGAACCGCTACCTGGCCTTGAGCGCCTGAAGGAGACCGACCATGAACAGCCAAAGCCCTATCGATCCAACGCAAGCAACACTAGGCCAAGGCGCCTTGATCAGCCGCGAGCGCCTCTGGCAGTCGCTGATGGACCTCGCCCGCCTCGGTGCCACCGCCAAGGGCGGCGTGTGCCGGCTGGCCCTGACCGACCTCGACCGCCAGGCGCGCGACCTGTTCGTACAATGGTGCACCGAGGCGGGCTGCAGCGTCAGTGTCGATGCCATCGGCAATATCTTCGCCCGCCGTCCGGGGCGCAACCCGGACCTGGCGCCAGTGATGACCGGCAGCCATATCGACACCCAGCCCACCGGCGGCAAGTTCGATGGTTGCTACGGGGTGATGGCCGGGCTGGAGGTGATCCGCACCCTCAACGACCTCGGCCTGCAAACCGAAGCACCGCTGGAAGTGGTGGTGTGGACCAACGAAGAAGGCTCGCGCTTCCCGCCGTGCATGATGGGTTCCGGAGTATTTGCCGGCAAGTTCGACCTCGACGAGACCCTGGCCAAGCGCGACGAACAGGGCCTGTCGGTCGGCGCCGAGCTTGCGCGCATTGGCTACGCCGGCCCGCGTGTGCCCACCGGCCATGCGGTCGGCGCCTATTTCGAGGCGCATATCGAACAAGGCCCGGTGCTGGAAGACCAGCGCACCACTATTGGCGTGGTGCAGGGTTGCCTCGGGCAGAAGTGGTTCGACCTGGTGTTGACCGGCGTCGAAGCCCACGCCGGGCCTACGCCGATGCACCTGCGCAAGGATGCGCTCGTCGGCGCCGCCGATGTAGTCAGCGCGGTCAACCGCATCGCCCATGCCCATCAACCGCATGCCTGCGGCACGGTCGGCTGCCTGAGCCTGCATCCTGGCTCGCGCAACGTGATCCCCGGCCAGGTGCACATGACCATCGACCTGCGTCACCTCGACCCGCAGCAGCTCGATGCGATGGTCGCCGAGGTGCGCGCGGTGATCGAAGCCACCACGGCCAAGCATGGCCTGAGCTTCGAGCTGACGCCAACCGCTGACTTCCCGCCGCTGTATTTTGCCGAGCAGTGTGTCGACGCTGTGCGCCAGGGCGCAGTCGCGCTGGGCCTGAGCCATCTGGATATCGTCAGCGGCGCTGGCCACGATGCGATCTTCGTCGCCGAGCTGGGCCCGGCGGGGATGATCTTCGTGCCGTGTGAAGGCGGCATCAGCCACAACGAAATCGAAAACGCTGCGCCGCAGGACCTGGCCGATGGCTGTGATGTACTGCTGCGGGCAATGGTCCAGGCCGCCAATCAGGGAGCCCATTGAGATGACCGGCAAAACCGCTATCGGCGAGTTCACCGCCGTCGAGTTGCTCGACCTGTATCAACGGCGCCAGCTGTCTCCGCTCGAGGTGGTCGATGACGTGCTGGCACGCATCGACCAGCACAACCCGGCCGTCAACGCCTACTGCCATGTCGATGCCGAAGGCGCCCGCGCCGCCGCCCGCGCCAGCGAACAGCGCTGGCAGCGCGGCGAGCCGTGTGGCCGCCTGGATGGGCTGCCGACCTCGATCAAGGACCTTACCCTGACCCGTGGCATGCCCACCCGCAAGGGCTCGCTGACGTCTTCGGCAGCTGGGCCGTGGGACGTCGACGCACCGTTCAGCGGGTTCATGCGCGAAGCCGGCGCGGTGCTGCTTGGCAAGACCACCACGCCTGAGTTCGGCTGGAAGGGTGTCACCGACAACCCGCTGTATGGCATCACGCGCAACCCGTGGGATACGCGCCTGACTGCCGGCGGCTCATCGGGCGGAGCGGCGGCGGCAGCGGCGCTCAATCTCGGCGTATTGCACCAGGGCAGCGATGCCGGCGGCTCGATCCGCATCCCCTGCGCGTTCACTGGCACCTTCGGCATCAAACCAACTTTTGGTTATGTGCCGCAGTGGCCGGCCAGTGCCATGACCATCCTCTCGCACCTCGGGCCGATGACGCGCACGGTCGACGATGCTGTGCTGATGCTTGACTGTGTGGCCCGCCCCGATCCGCGCGACGGCCTCGCCGGAGCACCGCGCCAGCGACCCTGGCTGGCCGCAGAGCAGGACTTGAGCGGGCTGCGCATCGGCTACAGCGCCGACTTCGGTTACGTCAGCGTCGACCCGCAGATTCAGGCCCTGACCGCTCAGGCAGTGCAGCGCCTGGCGCGATTAGGGGCGCAGGTCGAAGAACTCGACCCAGGTTTTGCCGACCCGCTGGCAACCTTCAATACCTTGTGGTTCGCCGGCGCGGCGCGGCTGGCCAGCCAGTTGACGTCAGCCCAGCGCGAGCTGCTCGATCCGGGCCTGCGCTGGATTGCCGAGCAGGGTGCGACCATCAGTCTCGAGCAGTACACCGCAGCATTGGAAGCTCGGACTGAGCTGGTGGCGCGGATGAACGCCTTCCATCAACGCTACGATGTATTGGTGTCGCCAATGATGCCGCTGGTGGCGTTTGCCGCCGGGCACAACGTGCCGCCAGGGTCGGGATTGGAGCAGTGGATGGAGTGGACGCCGTTCAGCTACCCGTTCAACCTGACCCAACAACCGGCAGCCTCGGTGCCGTGTGGCTTCACCCGCGAAGGGTTGCCGGTGGGCCTACAGGTGGTGGCCGGGCGCTTTGCCGATGAGCAGGTGCTGCGGGTGTGCAAGGTGTACGAGCAGCATTACCCGACTCGCCATCTGCAGGCACCGCTTATCGGCTGAGGGGCGCCAGGGGCTGCTTTGCAGCCCCAAAATCTCAAGCCAGCCGCCCTGCCGGGGCATATGGGGTGGGATCAATGATCGGCTCAACGCCCGTCAGCAAATCTACAAACAGCTGGCACGACGCCGGCGCCAGCACCAGGCCGTTGCGGTAATGCCCGCAGTTCAGCCACAGCCCGGCATGCCCAGGCACCGGGCCGATATACGGCACCCCCTCGGGTGATCCTGGACGCAGACCGGCCCAGTGCGCCACCGGCGTGGCGTCAGCAAGCCCTGGCAACAGCTCAACGGCGGAGGCCTTGAGGCTCTCCAGTGCCTGCTCGGTCGGGGTCTTGTCGTAGCCAGCATGTTCCAGTGTGCTGCCGATCAGGATATGCCCGTCGCGCCGCGGGATGGCATAGCGGCCCTTGGCCAGAACCATGCTCGGCAAAAAGTCTTCGGCGCACTTGTAGAGGATCATCTGGCCCTTGACCGGTTCGACCGGCAAGGTCAGGCCCAGTGTGGCCAACAGGTCACCACTCCAGGCGCCCGCGCTGAGCACCACGTCATCGGCTTCGAGCCGCCCATCGGCCGTGTGCACACCGCTGATGCGGCCATCTTGCTGAGCGAAGCCGGTGATCTGGCAGTGCTCGCGCAGTTCGACATTGGGCAGTGACGCCAGCGCTGCTTTCAACGACTTGACCAGCCGTGGATTGCGCACATTGGCCACTCCAGCCATGAAGATTGCCCGCGTGAAGCCGGCGCCGAGGCCCGGCACGGCGTCATATGCCGCCGAGATATCCACAGCCGTCAACGGCCGCTGCTCGCGCACCGCCCACGCCAGCGCCTCGGCTTCGTCCTCAAGGTCCAGCCAGTACAGGCCGGTGACGTGCACCTCGGGGTCGACGCCGGTGCTGGCGAACAGGCGCTCGCCCAGCTGTGGATAAAACGCCTGTGACCAATGCGCCAACGCCGTGACTGCCGGGCTGTAGCGCCACGGATACAGCGGCGAGACGATGCCGCCACCGGCCCACGACGACTCGCGGCCGACTTCGCCTTGATCACACACCACCACCCGCTCGACCTTCGCCGCCAGGTTGAGCGCGGTCAGCAGGCCGATCACGCCACCACCGACAACCACTACTTGCTTGTTCATCTGTCGATCCAATACCTGAAAAAACCGAGCTACCCCGTCAACCGCTCCAGCAATCCGCAGCGTCCTGGCTGCCCGGGTTGCTGCGCACACCCGCCTGATCGAGCTGATAGTCAGCGCACTGATCCTGCGCCATCAAGCCGGTCGGCAAGCGCTGTGCCTGCAAGCGGAAGCTGGCGTCATCGCGTTGCAGCTGCAGGCGGTAATAGCGGCTGTCGGCGGGCAAGCTCAATTGATGCTGGTCAGTGTCGCTGTACTGGCCGCTGCGCGCATGGTGGCGCTCCAGGCGCAACGCAGCCTCGTGCAGCAGGCCGACCGCTTCGCTGCGGGCGGCGCGGCGCAATTGTTCGTTGTAAGCGGGGTAGGCAATGGCTGCCAGAATGCCGCTGACGGCGACGACAATCAACAACTCGATCAGGCTCAGGCCTTGCTGCATATCATTGCTCCTGCACTCTTTGCCGCCAGAGGATCCTTTGCAGTGCCTGCGACGGGTCGGCGGGCTGCGCGTATACGGCTTCGAGCACATGCCGCGCGCGGGTTCGCTGGCTGACTGCGGTCACTCGATAGAGGGTGGCCTGGGTGCCCACGGGCAGGTGCGCAGCGCGGTCACTTTGGCCAAGGTTCTGCAGGTTGAACCAGCCCTGACCGGCTGCCTGCCAGTCGCCTCCAGCGGCGTTTACGTCATGGGAGTCGGCTGGCGGCGAGCAGAGCTGGCACTCGTTGGGTGGCGCCACGGCAAGCCGCGCTGCGCCCTCCAGCAAGACTGCCTCGGCCTGCTCCAGCGCTTGGCTGCTGGCCAGCAAAAGTCCGGCCATGCGTGTCTGCAGCAATGCTTCGCGCAGGGCGGCGGCGGCGAGCAGACCGAGCAGCAGGCTCAATATGAGAGCGGTCAGCAGCACCATGCCGCGTTGGCGCTTCATTGTTCTGGCAGCCGATTGCGTAGAGCTACGCTGATGGCGTACCGCTGTTCGAGATCGTGCTCTGGGTGGAACAGGCTTAGTTGCAGGTCGACCCGCTGGCCCTGCGCGTTCGTTACCAAGTTAGCGTGCAGGCTGCGCACATTGTCGATCAAAGCCTGCGGCGAGCCTCGGCGCACTACCCGCAGGCTACCATCGCGCAGCTCGTAGGTGATGCGGCTGACCGGCAAGGCCAGGGTCTGCTCGTCACCCTCGTGGGCGTCGGCCCTGACCTGAGCCCAACTGCGGCAATCACTCAACACCGTCCAGTCAGGCCGGCTACCGCTGCCGGGCAACTGCCCCACCAACAGACTCAGTTGTGCGCCGCCCTGGCTGATTTGCACAGGCCTGGCAAAGGCGGCCGCTGCGCTGGGTGAGTCGAAGTCGCTGGCGTGCAAGCGCAAACAGCCGAACACACCGGTCATGCGGATATCCTGCGCGATCCGTTGCAGCGCCAGGCGGGCATCCTCTTGCTGCTGCGCCAGCGCGCCCTGCAAGCGCCAGGCTTGCACCGTAGCGACAAACACCTGGCTCGCTGCGGCCAGCAGCATCAAGCCCAAGGCCAGCGCGAGCAGCCCTTCGAGCAGGCTGAAACCCGCCTGACTGCCGTTCATGGCCAGCCCTGCAGGCTTACACCCTGATGCTCCGGGTCACGCGCATCGGGCCAGTCGACGATGACCTTCAGCGATGACCCTGAACTTTGCACCCAGCCCTCGGCCTGCGCGCCAAGGGCCAGCCTTATCTGCGCCTGCCATTGTCCTGAATCCTCCACTGACCCGCCCGCCCTCGCCTGCTCCAGCAGGCTCTGGGCGAGATAGGTCGCCTGGCTGTGCTGCCGAGCGCTGGCGGTAGCCTGCAATGCCTTGACCTGTAAAGCCGCTGCCGCAAACAGGCCAAGCGCGAGCACCAGCATGCCTAGCACGACCTCGAGCAGCGTTATTCCCTGCTGTCCTTTACGCATCCATGCGCTCCTTGGGAAATTTCCCGCAATGTGCCAGCCAAGTAGCCGACTGGACCTCATGTCCGCCGTGCCTGAAGCTACAGCGAAGCACTTCCAGGGAGGAATGCACGGTGTGGCAACACGGGGCAACACTGATACAAATGATGTTGGCGCTCGCGCTGGTCGCGGTTCTGGCGCAGCTGGCGACGCCGTCCTACACCGCGCTCAGCCAGGACTTGCAACGGGCGGCAGCGGCGCAACAGCTGCTCCAGGCCTTGCGCTCGGCACGTAGCCAGGCCTTGTTGCAGCAGCAGGCCGTGCGGGTCGAACCATTGGAAGCAGGCTGGGGACTGGGTTGGCGCGTGGTGGACGCGGATAGCGGGCTGTTACTGGTTGAGCAACGTTTACCGCAGCGGGTACGGATCGTTGGCAACTTGGCCGACGGTGTGCGCTTCAGCGCACAGGGCGTACCGTTGCGCGGTAGCGGCGGGTTTCACGGCGGGAGTTTGCAGATATGCCCACACGCAGAAGGCGGGCAACCACGCCAGATCGTCCTGGCGCCCAGCGGCAGGGTGCGCCTGCGCACGGACATGGCCGTTGAGCCATTGTGCGCAGGCCCCTGAGGGCTGGCTCAGAGCAGCGAGCGCACCCGCAGTTCCTTGGGCATCGAGAAGGTCACGTTCTCCGGGCGCCCGTCGAGCTCTTCGGCACCGGTTGCGCCCCAGGCCGTGAGCTGCTCAAGCACGCCGCGCACCAGCACTTCAGGTGCCGAAGCACCGGCAGTGACACCCACCCGGCCAATGCCGTCGAACCAGCTTTGCTGCAGGTCCTCGGCGCCGTCGATCAGGTACGCCGGAGTGCCCATACGCTCGGCCAGCTCGCGCAGGCGGTTGGAGTTGGAGCTGTTCGGGCTGCCGACCACCAGCACCACATCGCACTCATCAGCCAATTGCTTGACCGCGTCCTGGCGGTTCTGGGTGGCGTAGCAGATGTCGTCCTTGCGCGGCCCGCCGATGTTGGGGAAGCGCGCGCGCAGGGCGTCGATAACCCGGCTGGTGTCGTCCATCGACAAGGTGGTCTGGGTAACGAAGGCCAGGTGATCAGGGTCGCGCACCTGCAGATTGGCCACATCTTTCTCGTCTTCGACGAGGTAGATTGAGCCACCGTTGCTGGCGTCGTACTGACCCATTGTGCCTTCGACTTCCGGGTGGCCAGCGTGGCCGATCAGGATGCACTCACGGCCATCGCGGCTGTACTTGGCCACCTCGATGTGGACCTTGGTCACCAGCGGGCAGGTGGCGTCGAACACCTTCAGGCCACGGCCTGCGGCTTCCTGGCGCACGGCCTGGGAGACGCCGTGGGCGCTGAAGATGACGATGACGTCGTCCGGCACCTGGTCGAGCTCTTCAACGAAGATCGCCCCGCGGTTGCGCAGGTCTTCGACCACGAACTTGTTGTGCACCACTTCGTGACGCACGTAGATCGGCGGGCCGAACACTTCCAGGGCACGGTTGACGATCTCGATCGCCCGGTCGACCCCCGCACAAAAGCCGCGAGGGTTGGCGAGTTTGATTTGCATGCTCGGCTCCAGGCTTACAGGGCCTTCACCGCGAGGATCTCCACCTCGAAGCTCAGGGTCTTGCCAGCCAATGGGTGGTTGAAGTCGATCGTCACCTGGTGCTCGTCAAAGGCTTTGACCACTCCAGGCAGCTCGGCGTTGGCAGCATCATTGAAGATCACCAGCAGCCCTTCGGACAGCTCCATGTCAGCGAACTGCGAACGCGGCATGATCTGCACGTTCTGCGGGTTCGGCTGACCGAAGGCGTTTTCCGGGGGCACGCTGACGGTGCGTTTGTCGCCGGCCTTGAAGCCGAACAGCGCAGCTTCAAAACCCGGCAGCAGGTTGCCGTCGCCAACCTTGAACACGGCCGGAGCCTTGTCGAAAGTGCTGTCGACGGTGTCGCCGTTTTCCAGGTGCAGGGCGAAGTGCAGAGTGACTTCGCTGTTCTGCCCGATACGGGTCTCAGTCATGCGCAGGCTCCTCGGACTTCTTGCTCTTGAACATATCCAGCGCCAGCATGATAGCGCCAACGGTAATGGCACTGTCGGCAACGTTGAATGCCGGGAAGTAATGCGTATTCTTCCAGTGGACCAGGATGAAATCGACCACATGACCGAGCACGACACGGTCGTACAGGTTGCCCAGCGCGCCGCCGAGTACCAGCGCCAGCGCAACTGCCAGCCAGGTTTCGCTACGGCCAAGGCGTTTGAGCCAGATTACCAGCACCGCGCTGACCACGATCGCGATCAGGGCAAACAGCCAGCGCTGCCAGCCAGCGCCGTCAGCCAGGAAGCTGAACGCAGCGCCGGTGTTGTAGGCCAGGGTCCAGCTGAAGTAGTCAGGGATGACCACGATCTGCTGGTACATGCTCAGGTTGCTGTTGAAGTACAACTTGGTCACCTGGTCGACCACCACGATCAGCAGGCTCAACCACAGCCAGGCGAGGCGCCCGAAGCGCCCCACTGCAGGATTAGGCATAGTGACGCACCTCGCCCGCACCGCTCAGGTTGTCGACGCAACGTGCGCAGATTTCCGGATGCTCGGGATTGGCACCGACATCGGCGCGGAAGTGCCAGCAACGGCCACACTTGGCGTGACCGGACTTGACCACTTTCAGCTTGAGGCCTTCGACTTCGGTGGCCACGGCATCGGCCGGCGCCTGCACGAACGGCACCACGCTCGCAGCCGAGGTGATCAGTACGAAGCGCAGTTCGTCGCCAAGCTTGGCCAGGTCAGCGCTCAGGCTTTCTTCGGCAAACAGGGTCACTTCGGCTTGCAGGTTGCCACCGATGGCCTTGGCCGCACGCTGGTTTTCCAGTTCCTTGTTGACCGCCGCCTTGACCGCCATGATTCGCTCCCAGTAGGCGCGGTCCAGTTCGAAGCCTTCTGGCAGTTCGGTCAGGCCTTGGTACCAGGTGTTGAGCATCACCGACTCGTTGCGCTCGCCTGGCAGGTACTGCCACAGCTCGTCGGCGGTGAACGCCAGGATCGGCGCGATCCAGCGCACCAGCGCTTCGCTGATATGGTACAGCGCGGTCTGGCAGGAACGCCGGGCAACGCTGTTGGCGCCGGTGGTGTACTGGCGGTCCTTGATGATGTCGAGGTAGAACCCGCCCAGCTCCTGCACACAGAAGTTGTGCACCTTGGAGTAGACGTTCCAGAAGCGGTACTCGCTGTAGTGCTCTTCCAGCTCGCGTTGCAGCAGCAGCGCGCGGTCGACGGCCCAGCGGTCCAGCGCAAGCATGTCTTCGGCCGGCAGCAGGTCGCGGGCCGGATCGAAGCCGGACAGGTTCGACAGCAGGAAGCGCGCGGTATTGCGGATGCGGCGGTAGGCGTCGGCGCTACGCTGGAGGATCTGGTCGGAGACGGCCATTTCACCGGAATAGTCGGTGGCCGAAACCCACAGGCGCATGATGTCGGCGCCGAGGGTGTCGTTGACCTTCTGCGGCTCGATGGTGTTACCCAGCGACTTGGACATCTTGCGGCCGTTCTCATCGACGGTGAAGCCGTGGGTGAGCAGCTCGCGGTAAGGCGCATGGTTGTCGATCGCGCAGCCGGTCAGCAGCGACGAGTGGAACCAGCCGCGGTGCTGGTCGGAGCCTTCCAGGTACAGGTCGGCGCGCGGGCCGGTGGCGTGACCGATGTCATGCGAGCCACGCAGTACGTGCCAGTGGGTAGTGCCGGAGTCGAACCAGACATCGAGGGTGTCGGTGATCTTGTCGTACTGGCCGGCTTCGTCACCGAGCAGTTCGGCAGCGTCGAGCTTGAACCAGGCTTCGATGCCCTCTTGTTCGACGCGCTTGGCGACCTCTTCCATCAGCTCGACGGTGCGCGGGTGCAGCTCGCCGCTCTGCTTGTCGAGGAAGAACGGGATCGGCACACCCCAGTTGCGCTGACGCGAGATGCACCAGTCAGGGCGGTTGGCGATCATCGAGTGCAGGCGCGCCTGACCCCAGGCCGGAACGAACTTGGTTTCTTCGATGGCTTTGAGCGCACGCTCGCGCAGGGTGTCGCCGCTGGCTGGCTGGCGGTCCATACCGATGAACCACTGCGCGGTAGCGCGGTAGATCAGCGGGGTCTTGTGGCGCCAGCAATGCATGTAGCTGTGGCTGATGGTTTCGGTGTGCAGCAGCGCACCGACTTCCTGCAGCTTGTCGACGATGGCTGGGTTGGCCTTCCAGATGAACTGGCCGCCAAACAGCTCGAGCGACGGCACGTAGACGCCGTTGCTCTGCACCGGGGTGAGGATTTCGTCGTTGACCATGCCGTAGCGCTTGCAGGTCACGAAGTCGTCTTCGCCGTAGGCAGGTGCCGAGTGGACAACACCGGTACCGGCGCCCAGCTCGACGTATTCAGCCAGGTAAACAGGCGACATACGCTCGTAAAACGGGTGACGGAAGTTGATCAGCTCCAGCGCCGAACCTGGCGCGGTGGCGATGACCGAGCCTTGCAGGTCCCAGCGCTTGAGGCAGGCTTCGACCAGCTCTTCGGCCAGTACCAGCAGACGCTCGCCGGTGTCGACCAGGGCGTAGGTGAACTCCGGGTGGACGTTCAGCGCCTGGTTGGCGGGTATGGTCCACGGCGTGGTGGTCCAGATGACGATGGCGGCAGGCTTGGCCAGCGCGGCCAGGCCAAAGGCGCTGGCCAGCTTGTCGGCGTCGGCGATCGGGAAGGCGACGTCGATGGTCGAGGACTTCTTGTCGGCGTATTCGACTTCGGCTTCAGCCAGGGCCGAGCCGCAATCGAAGCACCAGTTCACAGGCTTGAGGCCCTTGAACACGAAGCCTTGCTTGACGATTTCGGCCAACGCGCGGATTTCGCCCGCTTCGTTGGCGAAGTTCATGGTCTTGTAGGGGTTGTCCCAGTCACCCAGCACACCCAGGCGGATGAACTCGGTCTTCTGCCCTTCGATCTGCTCGGCGGCATAGGCACGGCACAGCTCACGGGTCTGGTCCGGGCTCAGGTGCTTGCCATGGGTGACCTCGACCTTGTGCTCGATCGGCAGGCCGTGGCAGTCCCAACCCGGGACGTATGGCGCGTCGAAACCGGAGAGGGTCTTGGAGCGGACAATCATGTCCTTGAGAATCTTGTTCAGCGCATGACCGATGTGGATCTTGCCGTTGGCGTAGGGCGGGCCATCGTGCAGGACGAACTTGGGACGATCCTTGCCAATTTCGCGAAGCTTCTGGTACAGGCCAATGCTGTCCCAGCGCTGCAGTATCTGCGGTTCGCGCTGGGGCAGGCCGGCCTTCATCGGGAAGGCGGTGTCCGGAAGATTAAGCGTGGCTTTGTAGTCGGTCATTTCAGGCTCTTGGTTAGCGGTTGAGCGTGCCAGTGGGCACGTGCGGCGGCGATGTCCGCGTCGATCGCCGACTTCAGCGCCTCCAGGGAGGCGAATCGCTGCTCTTCGCGCAGCTTTTGGTGGAACTCCACCGTCAGACGCCGGCCATACAGGTCGCCGGCAAAATCAAGAAGATGAATCTCCAGGTGAGGACGACCATCACCAGCAACGGTGGGTCGTACCCCGATATTGGCAACACCCGGCCAGCGCTTGCCGTCGATCTCGGCACTGGTCAGGTAGACCCCGCTGAGTGGGATGCGGCGGCGCTTGAGCTGAATGTTGGCGGTCGGCGTGCCGAGCTGACGGGCCAGCTTCTGGCCGTGCAGGACGCGCCCGGTAATGGTGTACGGGCGGCCCAGCAGGTGTGCGGCCAGGGCAAAGTCAGCATTGGCCAGGGCGGTACGCACCTTGGTGCTGCTGACCCGCAAGCCGTCCTGCACGACCGTGTTGGCGGCCTCGACGGTAAAGCCGTACTTTTTGCCGGCCTCGACCAGAAAATCAAAGTCGCCGGCACGGTCGCAGCCAAAGCGGAAGTCGTCACCGACCTCCAGGTGGCGCACGCCGAGGCCATCGACCACGATCGTCTTGACGAATTCATCGGCGCTGAGCTGGCTCAGGCGCTGGTTGAAGGCCAGGCACAGGACCAGGTCGATGCCTTCGGCGGCCAGCAGCTGCACCTTGTCGCGCAGCCGCGCCAGGCGTGCCGGCGCAGTCTCGGGGGCAAAATACTCGCGCGGCTGTGGCTCGAAGATCACCACGCAGGTGGGCAGGCCTAACTCCCGGGCGCGGTCGCGCAGGCGCGCCAGGATTGCCTGGTGGCCACGGTGAACCCCGTCGAAGTTGCCAATGGTGGCGACACACCCCCGGTGCTCGGGGCGCAGGTTGTGAAGACCTCGAACCAGCTGCATAACGCGCTTCTTGCTCATAAAGTGGTCGATTATAACCACACCCGGGCGCTGGTGACAGGCAGCAGCGCCCTGGGGTGGCGACTAATGTGTAAAACCGACGCCTGGCCGCCTGGCAGCTTAATGCAAGGCATTGCGGGCAAACTGCCGGGGGCGCAAGCCGCAGGCGAACAGGCAACCGAAATAGGTCACGACGCCGGCACCGATCAGGGCACCCAGGCGCAGGAAGCGCTCGAGCATGCCGCCCTCTTCCCAGGCTGGCATGTAATGCATGCCCAGCAGCAACACGGCCGACATCAGGCTGACCGCAAGGATCAGCTTGAACAGGAACCGCGCCCAGCCTGGTTGCGGCTGGAACAGGTCCTGGCGGCGCAGGCGCCAGTACAGCAAGCCGGCGTTGAGGCAGGCGCCGATGCTGATGGCCAGGGCCAGCCCGGCATGGGCCAGCGGGCCGACCAGTACCAGGTTGAGCAGCTGGGTCGAGATCAGGGTGAAGATGGCGATCTTTACCGGCGTGCGGATGTTCTGCTGGGCATAGAAGCCCGGCGCAAGCACCTTGATCAGGATGATCGCCAGCAGGCCGACCGAGTAGGCGATCAAGGCGCGCTGGGTCATGGCCGCGTCGAATGCGCTGAACTTGCCGTACTGGAACAGCGCCACGGTCAACGGCTCGGCCAGAATTGCCAGGGCCAGGGTACATGGCAGTACCAGCAGGAAGCACAGGCGCAGGCCCCAGTCGAGAATCCGCGAGTACTCGTGGCGGTCACGATTGGCGTAGGTCTTTGCCAGGGTCGGCAAGAGGATAGTGCCGAGAGCTACCCCGAGCACGCCTGAGGGCAGCTCCATCAGGCGGTCGGCGTAGTACATCCACGACACCGATCCGGCCACCAGAAAGGAAGCGAAGATGGTGTTGATGATCAGCGAGATCTGGCTGACCGACACGCCGAGAATCGCCGGCAGCATCTGCTTGAGCACCCGCCATACACCGCTGTCGCGCAGGTTCAGGCGCGGCAGCACGAGCATGCCGATCTTCTTCAATGCCGGCAGCTGATACAGCAACTGCGCCAGGCCGCCCGCCAACACACCCCAGGCCAGGGCCATGATCGGCTGCTCGAAGTACGGCGTCAGCAGCAGGGCGAAGGCGATCATCGCCACGTT
The DNA here is from genome assembly GCF_014268785.2 of Pseudomonas shirazensis. Taxonomy (GTDB): domain Bacteria; phylum Pseudomonadota; class Gammaproteobacteria; order Pseudomonadales; family Pseudomonadaceae; genus Aquipseudomonas; species Aquipseudomonas shirazensis. Next base: position 647,766 of record NZ_JABWRD020000002.1, read on the forward strand.
GAGCAGGGTCGGGGTAAACGCCGGTACCGCAAAGCGGTTCCAGGTATTGAGGATCGCCCCTGCCAGCGATGACAGCGAGATCAGCAATATATAAGGGAAGGTCACCCGCAGCAGGTCGGTGGTCAGAGCGAAGCGCTCGGCGTCGGCGGCGAAGCCCGGCGCCGTGACCCACACGATCCACGGCGCGGCGAAGATGCCCAGCGCAGTAACCAGGGCCAGTACCAGAGTCAGCAAGCCACTGACGTAGGCAATAAAGGTGCGCGTCGCCTCTTCGCCCTGTTGGGTCTTGTACTCGGCCAGGATCGGCACGAAGGCCTGCGAGAATGCGCCCTCAGCGAAGATACGCCGCAGCAGGTTGGGCAGTTTGAAGGCGATGAAGAACGCATCGGTTGCCGCGCCGGCACCGAATACGCGCGCCAGGATGGTGTCGCGGACAAAGCCCAGCACCCGTGAAATCATGGTGATGGAGCTGACTGCAGCCAGGGATTTGAGCAGGTTCATCGAAAAATTTTCACGCTGGGGACGGAGGACGCTACTAAAGCCGCCAAGATGTGCGATACTCCCGCGCCTTCGCAGGGGAGCCAAAATTCCCGAGTTTACAGGTCGCGGCGCAGAAAGGAATATTTCCCTCTCGCGGACCCACCACTCGGCGGAACCTTGCAGGTGGCCTTGACATCTGTCGTATGCATCGGCATGATTCGCGGCCTATTTTGTTTGCTATTTCCCTAAAGTCTTTCAAGGAGCTCGACGGTGGCCAACTCACCTTCCGCCAAGAAACGCGCAAAACAGGCTGAGAAGCGTCGCAGCCACAACGCCAGCCTGCGTTCCATGGTTCGTACCTACATCAAGAATGTAGTTAAAGCCATTGACGCAAAAGACGCCGAAAAAGCGCAAGCCGCTTACACCCTGGCTGTGCCTGTCCTCGACCGTATGGCCGACAAAGGTATCATCCACAAGAACAAGGCTGCTCGCCATAAAGGCCGTCTGAATGGCCACATCAAGGCGCTGAAAGAAACTGCAGCTGCCTAAGCGACGCGCTTGTTAAAAACCGACCCTAGGGTCGGTTTTTTATTGCCTGCGATTTATGCCGTGACGCGGTCCCTGTAGGAGCGGCCTTGTGTCGCGAAAGGGTCGCGCAGCGGCCCCACGATTTAGGCAACGCCGCAGAATTGCTGGGGGCGCTACGCACCCCTTTCGCGACACAAGGCCGCTCCTACAGGTTATGCGGCGCAGCGGATTGCTTACTTGCCCAGCTGGATCTTCGGCGCCCACTGCAGCCACACGTCATCAGGCTTGTCGAACAAGGCAAAGGTCTGCTTCGGTCGTGCCGGGTTACCCATCTGCTCGCCCTCTGGCGTGGCAAAGGCAATGCCACCGTCAATCAGCGTCTCCAGCGACTCGGTACGCACCGTGGCGCCCTTGAACAAGCCCCAGTCGAAGCCAAAGCCGCTGCTGTTCCAGAACCGGCTGCCACCGCGCACCAGCCCGGCATAGCGCGGTTCGATGAGGATGTGGATCAGCACTCGATCAGCGCTCTGTCCCAATTCAAAGCCAGTGACCTTGCCCACCGCCACCTCGCGGTAGGTGACCGGCACGCCCGGCTTGATCGAGCCACGTCGCGGAGCACTCAGGGTAATCGGCAAGCCGATCTCCTGGCCTTTCACCTCTGGCGCCTCGGCCAGAGCGATGAAGTCACGCTGTGAGCCTTGGCTCCTGGCGGCTGGCTGCACCTCGATGTACTGCCCACCGATCAGCGTATCGAGGTTCTCGGTCTTGACCAGCCCCAATGCTGGCTTGACCACCCAGAACTGCGTACCGACACGGGTGATGCGGTCGGCAGCTTCGTTGATGCGCGCACGCAGCAGTACCGCCTGCAGATCGTCGGTCAGATCGGTACTCTCGATACTGCCCACCTCCAAGCCGCGGAAGCGGATCGGCGTGCCCGGCTTGAGGCCATCAGCGCGCTCGACACGGATGGTGATCAGGGTACCGGCGCGATTGGCTGCCTCTTCACTCTCATGCAGACGGAAGCGCGGGATATGACGCTTGAGCGGCACATCCGGCTTCGGCGTATCGAAGGCAATGCCGCCCGCCATCAGGGTCTGCAAAGACTCGCTCTTGACCTTGATCCCGGACAGGCCGCCAGTCAGCGTGATACCACTGGCATTCCAGAAGCGCGTTGAGCCGTTGACCAGGTTGGCGTACTCCTTTTCGATGTGCACACCGATCAGGATGCGTTTGCTGTTGCGGGCAAACTGATAGCTCTGCACGTTGCCGACCTTGACCTGGCGATACATCACCGGGCTGCCGACCTCAAGCGAGCCGAGGCTGTCGGCGAACAGCACCATATGCAGGCCTGGCGACTTCAGATCGAGCGGCGGCGCCTTGGCCCGTGCTTCGAATTCGCGCTGCGGCCGTGCGCCCTTGTCACCTGGACGGATGGCAATGTAGTTACCCTTCACCAGCGCCTCCAGGCCAGTGATGCCCGCCAGGGAAATGGACGGCTTGACCACCCAGAATTGCGTGCCCTCGACCAGATAATCCTCGGCCAGAGGATCAAGGGTCAATTCGGCTGACGCACTGGCCAGGTCGTCTTCGATCTTCAGGGTCTTCAGCGAGCCGATCTGAATGCCTTTGTACAACACTGGCGTACGCCCTGCCTGCAGGCCTTCAAAATCAGTCAGTTTGACCTTGATGCGGATACCCGCCTGGGCAGCGTCAAAGTCTTCATAGAGGCGGAATGGCAGGCTTGGATCAGTCGGCGGACTGTCTTTGCGGTGCTCAGGGGTAGCAAAGGCAATACCGCCGGCAACGATGCTGCTGAGCGACTCACTGCGTACCTTTACCCCGGACAGGTCAGCATCGATGCTGATGCCGCTGGCATTCCAGAAGCGCGTATGTTTGCGCACCAGGCTGGCGTAGGCGGGCTGGATGAACACCTTCACCTCAACGGTGTCCTGATCCTCGGACAGCTTGTAGCTCTTCACCCGACCGACCTGGATCTGCTTGTAGAACACCGGGCTGTCGCGATTGAGCGAGCCGAGTCGATCGGCCTTGAGGGTCAGGTGCAGGCCGGGCTCGGAGTCAGACAGCGGTGGCGCCGAGGCCAGCGCCTTGAAGCTTTTGGTCGGCTCGCCTTTGCCCGGGTCGACGGCAATATAGTTACCCGATACCAGTGTCTCCAGGCCGGAGATGCCCGCCAGGGTAACGCTCGGCTTGACCAGCCAGAAGCGCGTGCCGGTGGTCAGCTGGGTGTCTGCCGCCTTGTTCATCTCGATGGTGGCGATCACCCCGGTGTTGCTGCCGGTGGCATCCAGCTCCAGCTCGGTAACCTTGCCGACTGGCATACCCTTGTAGATCACCTCGGTCTTGTTGGCGACGATCCCTTCACCAGTCTTGAAGCGCACCTGGATTTCCACCCCGGCAGAACGGTAGGCCTGAACGCCCAGCCAGCCGCCGATGATCAACGCGATCAGGGGCAGAATCCAGATGGCCGACCAGTTCGAGGCAGGGCGGGTTTTTGCCGTAGGCACGTCACTCATGGTCGTCATCCGACTCCGTGTTATCCCAGATCAGTCGGGGATCGAAAGTTAAGGCAGCAAACATCGTCAGGATCACCACGCAGGCGAAAGCGATGGCGCCCAGATTAGCTTCGACGCTGGCAATCCGGCCAAAATTGACCACCGCCACCAAAATGGCAATGACAAATATGTCCAGCATCGACCAGCGCCCGATGAATTCGATAAAACGGTACATCCAGATGCGCTGCCGGGCCGACAGCGGCTGATGTCTTTGCACCGAGTACAGCAGCAGGCCGATGCCGACTAATTTGAAGGTCGGCACCAGGATACTGGCAATGAACACCACGGCTGCGATAGGCAGCATGCCGTGGTGCATCAGCGTGATGACCCCGGACATGATCGTGTCGGGGCTGCCCTTGCCCAGCGAGCTGACCGTCATGATCGGCAACAGGTTGGCGGGGATGTACAGGATGAACGCAGTGATCAGCAGTGCCCAGGTGCGCACGATGCTGTTAGGCCGTCGCGGGTGGACGACGGCACCGCAGCGGATACAGGTCTGCCCGGCGTCATCGCCTTCCTGACGGTTCAGCTCGTGGCATTCATTGCACACCAGAATCCCGGCATCAATCGCCCGCATGCAGATCCTCCCCGGACAACGCCACCCAGATCTGATGCGGCGACATCACCACTTCCAACCAGACTTGCACCAGCAGCAGGCTGATGAAGCAGACCAGGCCAATACCGATATTCAGTTGGGCAAGGTCGAGCAGCTTGACCATGGCCACCAGCACGCCCATGAAGTACACCTCGAGCATGCCCCACTCGCGCAGGTGGTGGTACACCCGGTAGATCAGCAAGCCGTAGCTGCGACCGATGTCCAGACGGATGCTCAGCAGCACTGCCAGTTGACACAGCAGCTTGAGCAAGGGGATGGCCATGCTGCAGAGAAACACCACCACGGCGATCAGGTGCATTTGTGAGTTGTACAAGCCAAGCACACCGCTCCAGACGGTATCGTCGGAGGTCTGCCCGAGCAGGTGCAGCTGCATGATCGGCAAGAAGTTGGCGGGGATATAAAGCAGCAGCGCAGCCAGCACCAGCGCCAGGCTGCGATTGACCACGTTATGGCGGTGGGCGTACAGCTCGTAGCCGCAACGTGGGCACAGCGCCTTCTCATTGTGCTGCAGGGGCGGCTTGCGCAGCAGCAGGTCACACTCATGGCAGGCGATGAGATCGTCCAGCGGCAGATTGGCCAGCACTTCGGGGTCGGCAGGGTTGGGCATATGGGCGTCTGAGTGGAAGCGTGGGCTCTATTCTAGTGTTCTGGCTCGCATTGTGGGAGACGCGTGGCCGCCCTGATGCGAGGCATAAGCATACTGGCACTTCGTTATGAGCGCTGGATGGGGTAAAAGTGCCGGGAATGGAAGCTGGAGCGACAATTTTAGGCTGGGCAGCAGCTCTGGATTTTGTGGCTCCCGGAAAAGACAAAACCCCTACCTGCTCGCGCAGATAGGGGTTTTGCGAAATGAATCTTGACGATGACCTACTCTCACATGGGGAGACCCCACACTACCATCGGCGATGCATCGTTTCACTACTGAGTTCGGGATGGGATCAGGTGGTTCCAATGCTCTATTGTCGTCAAGAAATTCTGTAGCCAGAACGTCCAGATGAACGGCCCAGCAAATTCGGATATGTGATGTTTGTGTACGAATCTTCAGCGTTTCGTCTTCACCACCGCAACCTGCATGAGCAAATTGCTTGGGTGTTATATGGTCAAGCCTCACGGGCAATTAGTATTGGTTAGCTCAACGCCTCACAGCGCTTACACACCCAACCTATCAACGTCGTAGTCTTCGACGGCCCTTCAGGGGATTCTAGATCCCAGTGAGATCTCATCTTGAGGCAAGTTTCCCGCTTAGATGCTTTCAGCGGTTATCTCTTCCGAACATAGCTACCCGGCAATGCCACTGGCGTGACAACCGGAACACCAGAGGTTCGTCCACTCCGGTCCTCTCGTACTAGGAGCAGCCCCTCTCAAATCTCAAACGTCCACGGCAGATAGGGACCGAACTGTCTCACGACGTTCTAAACCCAGCTCGCGTACCACTTTAAATGGCGAACAGCCATACCCTTGGGACCGGCTTCAGCCCCAGGATGTGATGAGCCGACATCGAGGTGCCAAACACCGCCGTCGATATGAACTCTTGGGCGGTATCAGCCTGTTATCCCCGGAGTACCTTTTATCCGTTGAGCGATGGCCCTTCCATACAGAACCACCGGATCACTAAGACCTACTTTCGTACCTGCTCGACGTGTGGGTCTCGCAGTCAAGCGCGCTTTTGCCTTTATACTCTACGACCGATTTCCGACCGGTCTGAGCGCACCTTCGTACTCCTCCGTTACTCTTTGGGAGGAGACCGCCCCAGTCAAACTACCCACCATACACTGTCCTCGATCCGGATAACGGACCTGAGTTAGAACCTCAAAGTTGCCAGGGTGGTATTTCAAGAGTGGCTCCATGAGAACTGGCGTCCCCACTTCAAAGCCTCCCACCTATCCTACACAAGCAAATTCAAAGTCCAGTGCAAAGCTATAGTAAAGGTTCACGGGGTCTTTCCGTCTAGCCGCGGATACACTGCATCTTCACAGCGATTTCAATTTCACTGAGTCTCGGGTGGAGACAGCGCCGCCATCGTTACGCCATTCGTGCAGGTCGGAACTTACCCGACAAGGAATTTCGCTACCTTAGGACCGTTATAGTTACGGCCGCCGTTTACCGGGGCTTCGATCAAGAGCTTCGCTTGCGCTAACCCCATCAATTAACCTTCCGGCACCGGGCAGGCGTCACACCCTATACGTCCACTTTCGTGTTTGCAGAGTGCTGTGTTTTTAATAAACAGTCGCAGCGGCCTGGTATCTTCGACCGGCAAAAGCTTACGGGGTAAACCCTTCACCTTCGCCGGCGCACCTTCTCCCGAAGTTACGGTGCCATTTTGCCTAGTTCCTTCACCCGAGTTCTCTCAAGCGCCTTGGTATTCTCTACCTAACCACCTGTGTCGGTTTGGGGTACGGTTCCCGATTGTCTGAAGCTTAGGAGCTTTTCTTGGAAGCATGGCATCAACCACTTCGTCGCCTAAAGGCAACTCGTCATCAGCTCTCGGCCTTGAGATCCCGGATTTGCCTAAGATCTCAGCCTACCACCTTAAACTTGGACTACCAACGCCAAGCTGGCCTAGCCTTCTCCGTCCCTCCATCGCAACAATCGGAAGTACAGGAATATTAACCTGTTTTCCATCGACTACGCTTTTCAGCCTCGCCTTAGGGACCGACTAACCCTGCGTCGATTAACGTTGCGCAGGAAACCTTGGTCTTTCGGCGTGCAAGTTTTTCACTCGCATTGTCGTTACTCATGTCAGCATTCGCACTTCTGATACCTCCAGCAAGCTTCTCAACTCACCTTCACAGGCTTACAGAACGCTCCTCTACCGCATCACCAAAAGGTGATACCCGTAGCTTCGGTGCATGGTTTGAGCCCCGTTACATCTTCCGCGCAGGCCGACTCGACTAGTGAGCTATTACGCTTTCTTTAAAGGGTGGCTGCTTCTAAGCCAACCTCCTAGCTGTCTAAGCCTTCCCACATCGTTTCCCACTTAACCATGACTTTGGGACCTTAGCTGACGGTCTGGGTTGTTTCCCTTTTCACGACGGACG
>NZ_JABWRD020000002.1:660000-1051586 GCF_014268785.2 Pseudomonas shirazensis
GGCGGTGCGCTCGCCCTTGGAAACCAGTTCGCCGTTGATCAGGTGCTGAACAATGCTCATGCATAACTCCAGAAACAGGAAGGAAGGATCAGGCGTGCCTGTGCACGCCTGCCGTCAAAATCAGGCAGATCAATCGATCTGGTTGAGGGTCTCGCCCACCGCGTCGAACAGGCGGTCGAGTTCCTGCGGCTGGGTGTTGAAGGTCGGGCCGAACTGCAGGGTGTCGCCGCCGTAGCGCACGTAGAAGCCTTTTTGCCACAGCTTCATCGCCACTTCGTAAGGACGCACGATGGCATCGCCGTCACGTGCCGCGATCTGGATCGCGCCGGCCAGGCCGTAGTTACGGATGTCGACGATATTCTTGGTGCCTTTGACGCCGTGCAGCAGGTTCTCGAAGTGCGGCGCCAGCTCAGCGGCCGACTGCACCAGGTTCTCTTTCTGCAGCAGGTCCAGCGCCGCGATGCCGGCAGCGCACGCCACCGGGTGCGCCGAGTAGGTGTAGCCGTGGGGGAATTCCACAGCGTACTCAGGCGTCGGCTGATTCATGAAGGTGTGGTAGATCTCGCTGCTGGCAACCACTGCACCGAGCGGGATGGCGCCGTTGGTGACTTGCTTGGCGATGCACATCAAGTCCGGGGTGACGCCGAACGCTTCGGCACCGGTCATGGCGCCCATGCGGCCGAAACCGGTGATCACTTCGTCGAAGATCAGCAGAATATTGTGCTGGGTGCAGATTTCACGCAGGCGCTTGAGGTACCCCTTCGGCGGCGGCAATACACCCGCCGAGCCAGCCAGCGGCTCGACGATCACCGCAGCGATATTGGAGGCATCGTGCAGCTCGATCAGCTTGAGCATCTCGTCGGCCAGGGCGATCCCGCCCTCTTCCGGCAAGCCCTTGGTGAAGGCGTTGACCGGCAGCACGGTGTGCGGCAAGTGGTCGACATCGAGCAGCTGACCGAACATCTTGCGGTTGCCGTTGACGCCACCCAGGCTGGTACCGGCGATGTTCACCCCATGATAGCCACGGGCGCGACCGATCATCTTGGTCTTGGTCGCCTGGCCTTTCAGGCGCCAGTAGGCACGCACCATTTTCAGTGCGGTATCGGCGCACTCGGAGCCGGAGTTGGTAAAGAACACGTGATTCAGATCACCCGGGGTCAGCTGGGTAATCTTTTCAGCCAGCTGGAACGACAGCGGATGGCCGTACTGGAATGCCGGGGAGTAGTCGAGCACGCCAACCTGGCGCGCGACCGCTTCGCTGATTTCCTTGCGGGTATGCCCGGCACCGCAAGTCCACAGCCCAGACAGGGCATCGAAGATGCGCCGGCCCTTGTCGTCGACCAGATAGTTGCCATCGGCGGCAACGATCAGGCGCGGATCGCGCTGGAAATTACGGTTGGCGGTGTACGGCATCCAGTGCGCGTCCAGCTTGAGCTGGCTAGCGATACCGGAAGGCGCGGTTTCGGGCATGTTCATCGGGCGGTTCCTCGGCAAACGAATAGGCAACGATGGATGTTGTTGCAGCTAAATTGGCACGGAGATAAAGTCTGGAAAAGCCTACTTTTCAAATCTTCAGTTAGCAGTGGACTAAACTAATGAGCCGACGCCCCGATCCACTCGCGCAAGTCAGCGATTTTGACATCCGCCTGCTCAAGATCTACCGCAGTGTGGTCGAGTGCGGCGGTTTTTCGGCAGCGGAGAACGTGCTGGGCATCGGCCGCTCGGCGATCAGCCAGCAAATGAGCGACCTTGAGCAGCGCCTCGGCCTGCGCCTGTGCCAACGCGGCCGCGCCGGTTTTTCGCTGACCGAAGAAGGCCGCGACGTGTACCACTCGGCGCTGCAACTGCTGAGCGCCATCGAGACCTTTCGTACCGAGGTCAACGGCTTGCACCAACACCTGCGCGGCGAGCTTAATATCGGCCTGACCGACAACCTGGTGACACTGCCGCACATGCGCATCACCCATGCCCTGGCCGAGCTCAAGGACCGCGGCCCGGACGTGCGCATCCAGATCCGCATGATCGCCCCCAGCCAGGTCGAACAAGGCGTGCTCGATGGCAGCCTGCATGTTGGCGTGGTGCCGCAGGCCAGCCCGCTGTCGGGCCTGGAGTACCAGCCGCTGTACAGCGAGCGTTCGTTGCTCTACTGCGCCGTTGGCCACCCGCTGTTCTATGCCGACGACCACAAGATCGACGATGAGCGGCTCAACAGTCAGGATGCGATCGCGCCGACCTTCCGCCTGCCCGGTGAAATCCAGGCGCACTATCAGGCGCTGCACTGCACGGCGAGTGCGTCCGACCGCGAGGGCATGGCGTTCTTGATCCTGACCGGGCGTTACATCGGCTACCTGCCCGATCATTACGCCAGCACCTGGGTACAACAAGGCCGCCTGCGGGCCCTGAAACCTGCGCAGCGCCATTACGACCTGAGCCTGAATTGGGTGACACGCAAAGGCCGGCGGCCAAACCTGGTACTGGAAAGCTTCCTTGAAAGCCTTGCTGCCACACGCTAAAGGCTTGTCACTTCGGCACAGGCAGGTAATCTGTCGGACAATCCCGTTGCCTCAGCCCGTTCGGAACCGTCCATGACCCTAGAAGTCCCAGCGCATCGCCTCTCCGCCTCGGGCAAGCCCGCCGGCCGCATTCGCCAAAAGAACGAGCAGGCGATCATCCAGGCCGCCGAAGACGAGTTTGCCCGCCACGGTTTCAAGGGCACCAGCATGAATACCATCGCGCTCAAGGCCGGCTTGCCCAAGGCCAACCTGCACTACTACTTCACCAACAAGCTCGGCCTGTATATCGCCGTGCTGAGCAACATCATCGAGCTGTGGGACAGCACCTTCAACGCCCTGAGCGTTGATGATGACCCTGGCCAGGCGCTGAGCCAGTACCTGCGCACCAAGATGGAGTTTTCGCGGCGCAACCCGCAGGCCTCACGGATCTTCGCCATGGAAGTGATCAGCGGTGGTCAGTGTCTGACCGAATACTTCAGCGCCGATTACCGTGAGTGGTTCCGCGGCCGTGCCGCTGTGTTCCAGGCCTGGATCGACGCCGGCAAGATGGATCCGGTCGACCCGGTGCACTTGATCTTCCTGCTCTGGGGCAGCACCCAGCACTACGCCGACTTCGCCACTCAGATCTGCCAGGTTACCGGCCGCAGCCGCCTGACCAAGCAGGACATGGAAGACGCCAGTAACAATCTTATCCACATCATTCTCAAAGGTTGCGGCATCCAACTGCCCGCCTGACCCGGACTTATGCCATCTACCCTGCTCGACCTCTGCGAGTTTCGCGAAGAGATCCGCAAGAGCCGCTTCATCACCCTCGCCGGCCCGATCAACAGCCCTGCCGAAGCGCAGAGTTTCATCGAGCGCCACAGCGACCTCGCCGCCACCCACAACTGCTGGGCCTGGAAAATCGGCGGGCAATACCGCAGCAATGACGACGGCGAACCCGGCGGCACCGCCGGCCGGCCGATCCTCGCCGCGATCGAGGCGCAGGACTGCGATCAGGTGGTGCTACTGGTGATCCGCTGGTACGGCGGTATCCAGTTAGGCACCGGCGGCCTCGCCCGCGCCTATGGCGGCGGCGCCAACAAATGCCTGCAACAGGCGCCCAAGCGTCTGTTGGTGCAGCGCAGCGAATACACCTGCAGCTGCAGTTTCAGCGAATTGGCCTTGGTCAAACTGCGTCTGGCTGACGTTGACGGGCTGGTCCTGGATGAACAGTTCACTGCCAATGGTGTAGATCTGCGGCTGGCTATCGGGCCCAGCCATCTGCCGGCACTGCAGCAGCAACTGGCCGACCTGAGCCGCGGCAGAATTGTCCTCAGCGCGTAACGCTGAAACATTACTCACAACTACTGTGCGCCTGCCTGTGGATAAGCTTGGGGCAGTCCGACCCAGGCCACGAACTGCAAGGCGCGTAGAGCATTGATCATATTTTGATCACAGTTTCGTCACAGCGCTGAAAAGCTCCGCATTACAGTAAGTTATCCCCAGCCTGCAATCACAATGCGGCCGCCGGCAGGCAAAACCTGGCCCGCCCGCTTGCGCACAAATACTGTGGAGCAGCCTGTGGATAAACCGTTAGCCACTGGCTGCGGCCCTGACGGCGCAAGGCCCGCAGCCTGCTGATCATTTTTTGCACAACCGTGCATCGGCTGCCACACGCTGGCAAACTGCAGCGACTACGCTGGCAGCTCTGGTGATGGCTGCCCGGCACGCGCTACCTCTGAAGGAGTACAGGAATGACCGCAACCAAGACCGCCCTGATCATTGGCGCCTCACGAGGCTTGGGCCTTGGCCTGGTGCAGCGCCTGCACGAAGATGGCTGGAAGGTAATCGCCACCGTACGCGACAAGGCCAACCCGGGCGACCTAGGCAGCATTGTCGGCGTGCACATCGAGACGCTCGAGATCAACAACACCGCCCAACTCGACAGCCTCAAGCAGCGCCTGCACGGCGAGACGCTGGATCTGCTGTTCGTCAACGCTGGCGTCATGGGGCCACTGCCGCAGGATCTGGAAGCGGTCAGCGAAGAGCAGATCGGCGCCTTGTTCATGACCAATGCCGTGGCGCCGATCCGAATCGCCCGCCGCCTGGCCGGGCAACTGCGCGAAGGCAGCGGCGTGCTGGCCTTCATGAGTTCGGTACTGGGTAGCGTGAGCATCCCTGATGGCGGCGAGATTCCGTTGTACAAGGCCAGCAAGGCCGCCTTGAACTCGATGATCAACAGCTACGTCGGCGAACTGCAGCGCCCCGACCTCGCCGTGCTGGCCATGCACCCGGGCTGGGTGAAAACTGCAATGGGCGGAGAAAACGCTGAAATCGACGTGTTCACCAGTACCAGCGGCATGCTCAAGCAGATCAAGGCGCACAGCGGCAATGGCGGCCTGCGCTTCATCAATTACAAGGGCGAACCATTGGTCTGGTGAATTGAAAGCTGCGGGGCGAGGCAGTAGACTCGACGCCTCGCACCCGCGGCGAACCTGGATCAGCAGACAGGGCAAAACTGAGCTGGCTTACCTGAACCCACTTTCAGAGGAGCCGGCACCATGCCTGCGACCCGTACCTGGTTGAAATCCCCCCTTGCCATCTTCACCGCCAACGACAGCGACGCGCGCGGCGGGCTGGTTATCGAAGACGGCAAAATCGTGCAACTGCTGGCCCTGGGCGAAAGCCCTAGCATCCCTTGCTCACAGGTGTTCGACGCCCGCGAGCACGTGATCCTGCCTGGTCTGATCAACACCCATCATCACTTCTATCAAACCCTGACCCGCGCCTGGGCGCCGGTGGTCAATCAGCCGCTGTTCCCCTGGCTGAAGACTTTATATCCGGTCTGGGCACGCCTGACTCCGGCCAAGCTCGAGCTGGCCAGTAAAGTGGCCTTGGCCGAGCTGCTGCTGTCGGGCTGCACCACCGCCGCCGACCACCACTACCTGTTCCCGCAGGGCCTGGACAACGCCATTGATGTACAGGTCGAAGCAGTCCGCGGGCTGGGCATGCGCGCCATGCTGACCCGCGGCTCGATGAGCCTGGGCGAAGACGACGGGGGCCTGCCACCGCAGCAGACCGTGCAACAGGGCGAGGTGATCCTGGCCGACAGCCAGCGACTTATCCACAGCTACCACGAACGTGGCGAAGGCGCGCAGATCCAGATCGCCCTGGCGCCCTGCTCACCGTTCTCGGTAACACCGGAAATCATGCGCGCCAGTGCCGAATTGGCCGCAGAGCTGGACGTGCGCCTGCACACCCACCTGGCCGAAACCCTTGATGAAGAGGAGTTCTGCCTGCAGCGCTTTGGCCTGCGTACCGTGGATTACCTGGACAGCGTCGGCTGGCTGGGCCCGCGCACCTGGCTGGCGCACGGCATCCACTTCAACCCCGACGAAATCGCCCGCCTCGGCGCTGCCGGTACCAGCATCTGCCATTGCCCAAGCTCGAATATGCGTCTTGCTTCGGGGATTGCACCCACGGTGGATCTGGAAGCTGCCGGCGCCACGGTTGGCCTCGGCGTCGATGGTTCGGCCTCCAACGATGCCTCGAACATGATCCTCGAAGCGCGTCAGGCGCTGTATCTGCAACGGCTGCGGTATGGCGCCGAACAGATCACCCCGGAGCGCGCCCTGGGCTGGGCCACCCGTGGCTCGGCGCACTTGCTGGGGCGCAGCGACATTGGCCAGCTGGCGGTTGGCAAACAGGCTGACCTGGCCCTGTTCAAGCTCGACGAGCTGCGCTTCTCTGGCAGCCATGATCCGCTGTCGGCACTGCTGCTGTGCGGCGCCGACCGTGCCGATCGGGTCATGATCGGCGGCAAATGGCGCGTGATTGACGGCCAAATCGAAGGCCTCGACGTCAAAGGCCTGATCGCCGACCACCGCCAGGCCGCAGCGCAGCTGATCGCCGGTTGATATGCGCAGGCCAGGCCGGGCGCATTGCCCGGCCTGGCCCTGTAGAATGGCGACAACCGTTCCTGATCGAGATCACACACATGTACGACTGGCTGAACGCCTTGCCCAAGGCGGAACTGCACATGCACCTGGAAGGCTCGCTCGAGCCCGAGCTGCTGTTCGCCCTGGCCGAACGCAACAAGATCGCCCTGCCCTGGGCGGATGTAGAAACCCTGCGCGGCGCCTATGCCTTCAACAACCTGCAGGAGTTTCTCGACCTCTATTACCAGGGCGCCGATGTCCTGCGTACCGAGCAGGACTTCTACGACCTGACCTGGGCCTACCTGCAACGCTGCAAGGCGCAGAACGTTATTCACACCGAACCGTTCTTCGACCCGCAGACCCACACTGACCGTGGCATCCCCTTCGAAGTGGTCATGGCCGGCCTGAGCAAAGCACTAAAGGATGGCCGTGAGCAACTGGGCATCAGCAGCGGGCTGATCCTCAGCTTCCTGCGCCACCTCAGCGAAGAAGAAGCGCAAAAAACCCTCGACCAGGCGCTGCCGTTCCGCGATGCATTCATTGCCGTGGGCCTCGACAGCTCGGAGAAAGGCCATCCGCCGAGCAAGTTCCAGCGCGTATTCGAGCGCGCCCGCAGCGAAGGCTTTGACGCAGTAGCCCACGCCGGCGAAGAAGGCCCGCCCGAGTACATATGGGAAGCCCTCGACCTGCTCAAGATCAAGCGCATCGACCATGGTGTACGCGCCATCGAAGATGAGCGGCTGATGCAGCGCATCATCGATGAGCAGATCCCGCTGACGGTGTGCCCGCTATCCAATACCAAACTCTGTGTATTCGAACACATGGGCCAGCACAACATCCTCGAGATGCTCGAGCGTGGCGTCAAAGTCACGGTCAACTCCGACGACCCGGCCTACTTCGGCGGTTATGTCACCGAGAACTTCCACGCGCTACACACCCACCTGGGCATGACCGAAGATCAAGCTCGGCGCCTGGCGCAGAACAGCCTGGACGCTCGCCTGGCCTGACCGGCAACGGTTGCCGGCAGCTCAACCCACCAGCAAGGACGGCTCTGCGCGAGCGATACGATTGATCTGCTGGATACCCAGCGGTGATATCTGCAGCCCGCGCGCACCGTCCTGTTCCTGCAGCCAGCCCGACTGCAGGAACAACGTCAGCAAGGCCTGCCCCAGGCTTCCGCCCAGATGCGGCCCCTGATCGCTCCACTCATTGCAGTGACAGATCACACAGTTGCTCAGTGGCCGCTGTGCCAAGGCCTCGATGTATACGCCGACATTGGCCAACTGCGTGCGACCTGCAAAACTTACCCGCAGCTCACCGTCGTACCCCTCCAGCCAGCCGGCAGTGACCATTCGTTGCAGCAATTCAGCCGCCAGCTCACCGCCCATATGCCCATTGCACAGGCGCGCACGGCGCATCGACAGCGGCACCTGCAGCGGTTTAACCTGAGTTACCCGCGGGCGCAACTCATTCAGATGCAGGCTGGCCAACGCCTCGATCGCCGCCCCCACAGCAGGCGTCGCCAGACGGAAATAGCGTTTGCGGCCACGGGCTTCCAGCCGCAGCAAGCCTGCCGAGGAGAGCAGGGACAAATGCGCACACGCTGAAGACGAACTCACGCCGGTCATCACCGCCAGCTCGTCGGCAGGGCGGGGCGTGCCATCGATCAACGCCCACAACATGGCGCTGCGCTTGGGATCGGCCATCAGGCTGGCGATCTGGCTGATACTGCTGACTGCTTTCATAAGGTAACTCCCTGCTGAATCATGTCTGGGTCCATTGGCCAAACACGCCAGCGCGCCGACCTGCTTACGGTCTTGGCATAGCATTCCCTGGCAGGGAAGTCCTCTCGCTGGCGCTGGCTGCTGGGGCCAGTATAAGCCGGGCAAAGTCCCGCGATAGCGCTTCCCGGTTCCTCTACAGACGGGACAAGGCGGTGGGTGGGGCGACCCTCGACGCATTCCCCAGCAGGGCAGACCTGGCCGGCCAGAACCACCCAGCAGGCGCGAGCCTGTCTGGCCAAGGCCACAAGCGCTTTTAACGCGAGATGAAAAGAGAAATATCCTCAGACGCTGCCGACATCGCCTTTCCGCAAATATGGCAAACAGAAGCGAAGGATCCACTGGGATTGCGCCTCAGCACAACTAGACAGGGCTTGTGGGAAAGGTCCACAGGCTACCGTCAGTCCGGAGCGAGCCAAGGATTGGTGGCGCCTGGGGGCAGTAGCGCTAGACTGAATCGGCACCTGTTCTGTGGAGGTATGCGATGAAGATCGTCGTCAGTAGATCTGACCGTCACCCCAACTGCCCGTGGCAGGTTCGGCTCGACCAGCACGTGGTGAGCTTTCGCAGTGAGAGTGAAGCGCGGGCCTTTGTCGCAACACTGCAGAAGCGCCTGCAGGCCCCTCACTCGTTCAGCCTTGACGCCTGGCCTGCAAGCGCCGAGTCAGCGTCGCGACACTGACCACCAGAGCCCCGCACAGGCTGATCACCATGGCCATTGGTACCGCACTGCCATCATGCAGCAAGCTGACCAGCGCCGCCGAGCCAGCGGCAACGCTGAACTGCAGGCAGCCCATCAATGCCGACGCGCTGCCTGCGCGGTTGCCCTGACCGCTCATGGCCAACGCCGAGGCGTTGGGGATGATGCAGCCCAGGCTGGCGATGCACACGAACAACGGCAACAACAGGGGCCACAATTGCGTCGGCCGCAGCGCCGTCACGCCGAGCAGGGTCAGCGCCGCCGCCAGGTACAACCACACTGCTCGCCCCAGCAATACTGCCGGGCCGCGCTTGGCCAACAAGCGTGCATTGACCTGTGCAATCAGAATGAAACCCGCTGCGTTGGCACCGAACAGCCAGCCGTAATGCTCTGCCGGTACCCCGTACAGCTTGATGAACACGAACGGCGAGCCGGCGATGTAGGCAAACATGCCGGCAATGGCGGTGCCGCCAGTCAACGCGTGGCCGATAAACACTCGGTCAGCAAACAGCCGCAGGTATTGGCGAAACGCCCCTGACAGAGGCTGGCGCGGCATATCCGCCGGCATGCTCTCGGGCAAGCCGAAGCTGATCGCCAGCAGGCAGCCTGCGCTGAACAGGCTCAAGGCCAGGAAGATCGACTGCCAGCCAGCCAGGTTGACCAATACGCCACCAAGCATTGGCGCAAGAATCGGCGCCAGGCCCATCACCAGCATCAATTGCGAGAAGACCTTGGCCGAGGCAACCGGGTCGCACTTGTCGCTGACAATCGCCCGTGACAGCACCATCCCCGCGCAGCCACCCAAGGCCTGGACGAAGCGCGCGACAATCAATGTATCCAGATTGGGCGCATAAGCGCAGGCCAGTGAGGCCAGGGTGAACAAGGTCACCCCGAACAGCAGCGGGATGCGCCGACCAAAGCGATCGGCTACCGGGCCGTAGGCCAACTGGCCCAGCGACAGGCCAAGGAAGTACGCAGCCAGGGTAGTCTGGATGTGTTTTTCGTCGGTCAGAAAGGCCTGAGCCATGGCCGGGAATGCTGGCAGGTAAAAGTCGATCGCCAGCGGCCCGAACGCACTCAAGGCGCCGAGAATCAGCACGTAACGCAGGTTCATCAGGAATCCATTAGCAGGCTAAGCAAGCTGCCAAGTCTAACTGCAAAGGCGGATTCTGGCGAAAACCTTTGTGACAATTCCCTGCCCAGAAGCGGCACCGGTGACATTCAGCAGCATGCTCGATCACCGCCACCGCAACACTCCAGCGTCGTCAGGCCGATTGCGCCTCGTAGCCTTCCTCACGAATGGCGGCAAGGATCTGCTCGCTGGACAACTGGCTGTCGACAGTCACTTGCCTGGTAGCCAGATCCACCTTCACCTCGGCCTTGGCATCCTGCCCCTGTACTGCCGCAGTCACTGCTTTGACACAGTGGCCACAGGTCATGCCTTGTACATTGAATACTTGCATTGGTCAGTCTCCTTCGTGGGTTTGCCACAGTTTCAAGCTTGCCATCGGGTCAAGGTCAAGTTATGCCGTCATCGGCCGGACTGGCAATCCGCGCCTGGCTCAGCCAAGCTGCGCCTTTGACGGTTTATGAAGCAGGAGATTGTTCATGATCAGGCCAGCACTGAGCCTTGTCGGCTTGCTCGCCGCTTTGACCGTGGTGCCTGCGGCCAGCGCCGCTGGCAACTCGGACTATAGCGTGCTGATTATTTCGCGCGAGCGGCTCGAGGTGGCGACCACCTGCGAGATCGGCGTGTACCTCAATGACCAGCTGTCCGGGCGCGTGTTCCAGGAACAATCGACCTCGTTCAACCTGCCGCCCGGCCCGGTGGATATCCGCTTGCGCCTGTTACCGGGGCAAGCCCCCGGTTGCAACCCTGGCCTGGAGAACCAGCACAATCAGCGCCTGACCCTGCAGGCCGGACAGATCAACAAGTATCGCATCGCCATGGACCACAGCGGCCTGCACCTGACCCGAGCCAGCCTGGACTATTGACCTTGCCCCTGTGGCAGGGTTGATGGTGCAGGCCTGTCCAAGGAGGCCAGCCATGTCTGCATCTACTGTTTTTGACTTGCCCATCAGCGGCATGACCTGCGCCAGCTGCGCCGGGCGTGTCGAGCGCGCCCTGCGCAAGGTGCCCGGCGCGGCGCAGGTGAGCGTCAACCTGGCAACCGAGACCGCCCGTGTCGAAGCTCCAGCGCAAGCCCTGCCTGCGCTGGTCGAGGCTGTACGTCAGGCCGGCTACGAGGCATCCATGCCGGATGCCGCTGCTCCTGACCCTGATGATGCCCAGCGCCATTTGCGCAATGAGCGCCTGGCCGTGACCGCTGCGGTGCTGCTGGCGCTGCCACTGGTGTTGCCGATGCTCCTGCAGCCGTTCGGCGT
Source organism: Pseudomonas shirazensis (assembly GCF_014268785.2). Classification (GTDB taxonomy): domain Bacteria; phylum Pseudomonadota; class Gammaproteobacteria; order Pseudomonadales; family Pseudomonadaceae; genus Aquipseudomonas; species Aquipseudomonas shirazensis. The sequence goes on from NZ_JABWRD020000002.1 coordinate 671,300, forward strand.
GCACTGGATGCTGCCGGCTTGGGCGCAGTTTGCCTTGGCTACGCCGGTGCAGTTCATCCTCGGTGCACGTTTTTACAGAGCGGCCTGGAAAGCCGTGCGCGCAGCCGCCGGCAACATGGACCTGCTGGTTGCGCTCGGCACCAGTGCCGGTTACGGCCTGAGCCTGTATCAATGGGCCAATGCTCCGCTAGGGGTAGAGCCGCACCTGTACTTCGAGGCCTCGGCAGTGGTCATCGCCCTGGTGCTGCTCGGCAAATACCTCGAAAGCCGCGCCAAACGCCAGACCGCCAGCGCCATCCGCGCCCTCGAGGCGCTGCGCCCGGAGCGCGCCCTGCGCGTGCTCGATGGGCGTGAGGAGGATGTGCCGATCAGCCAACTGCGCCTGCACGACCTGGTCCGGGTCAAACCCGGCGAGCGCTTCCCGGTCGACGGCGAAGTCATCGAAGGCAGCAGCCACGCCGACGAGGCGCTGATCAGCGGCGAGAGCCTGCCGGTACCCAAGCACCCCGGCGACCCGGTCACCGGCGGCGCCATCAATGGCGAAGGCCAACTGCTGGTGCGCACCCTGGCACTCGGCACCGAAACGGTACTCGCGAGGATCATTCGCCTGGTCGAGGATGCCCAGGCGGCCAAGGCGCCGATTCAGAAACTGGTCGACCGGGTCAGCCAGGTGTTCGTCCCGGCGGTGCTGGTGATCGCTCTGATTACCCTGCTCGGCTGGTGGTGGTATGGCGCACCGCTGGAAACCGCCTTGATCAACGCCGTCGCCGTACTGGTAATTGCCTGCCCATGTGCGCTTGGCCTGGCGACGCCTGCAGCGATCATGGCCGGCACTGGCGTGGCCGCCCGCCACGGCATTCTGATCAAGGATGCCGAAGCGCTGGAGCGCGCCCACGCCGTCAACCGCGTGGTGTTCGACAAGACCGGTACGCTGACCTCAGGCAGCCCGCGCATTGTTCACAGCCTGGCCGCAGTTGCCGATGAAGCGCAACTGTTGCGTCTGGCCGGGGCACTGCAACAGGGCAGTGAGCACCCGCTGGCCAAAGCGGTACTCAGCGCCTGCAGCGAACACGACCTGGACGTGCCGTCCGTCAGCGACAGCCAGTCACTGACCGGGCGCGGCATCGCCGGCGTGGTCGAGCAACGCCAGTTGGCCCTCGGCAACCGGCGTTTGCTTGAAGACAGCCAGCTGCAACCCGGCGAGCTTGCAGGCAAAGCGCACGCTTGGGAAGCCGAAGGCCGCACCTTGTCATGGCTGATCGAACGGGCGCCGCAGCCGCAGGTGCTCGGCCTGCTGGCCTTTGGCGACAGCCTCAAGCCCGGTGCCGCAGAGGCCGTGCGCAGTCTGCGCGCACGTGGCGTCAGCAGCCACCTGCTGACCGGCGACAACCGCGGCAGTGCCAAGGTGGTTGCCGACGCGCTGGGCATCGAGGATGTCTACGCCGAAGTACTCCCGGCCGACAAAGCCGCTACCGTGGCCGTGCTCAAACGCGACGGCGTGGTGGCCATGGTCGGTGACGGCATCAACGACGCCCCGGCCCTGGCCGCGGCCGACATCGGTATCGCCATGGGCGGTGGCACCGATGTCGCCATGCAGGCCGCCGGCATTACTCTGATGCGCGGTGACCCGCGGCTGGTGCCGGCAGCCCTGGAAATCAGCCGCAAGACCTACGCCAAGATCCGCCAGAACCTGTTCTGGGCCTTCATCTACAACCTGGTCGGCATCCCGTTGGCCGCGTTTGGCCTGCTCAACCCGGTTCTGGCAGGCGCGGCCATGGCCCTGTCGAGCGTCAGCGTGGTGAGCAATGCGCTGTGGCTGAAAACCTGGAAACCCGACAACGATCAGCAGGAGGCACCATGAATATCGGCCAGGCTGCCCGCCTCAGCGGGCTGAGCAGCAAGATGATCCGTTATTACGAGTCGATCGGCCTACTCAAACCGGCGCAACGCAGCGACAGCGGCTATCGTCTCTACCAACAGCAGGACCTGCACAGCCTGGCCTTCATCAAGCGCTCACGCGATCTTGGCTTTTCTCTGGAGGAAGTCGCCAGGCTGCTGACTCTGTGGCAAGACCGTGAACGCGCCAGCGCCGATGTCAAAGCCCTGGCCAACGAGCACATCGCTGCGCTGAACACGCGCATCGAAGAGCTGGTCAGCCTGCGTGACACTCTCAGCCAGCTGGTTGCCGATTGCCACGGCGATGACCGCCCCGACTGCCCGATCCTCAAGGATCTGGCCAGCGGCAAAGCCTGTTGTAGCTAAGAGCACGCTGCCCTGCCCAGTTTTGGTATGCCGTATTAGCCCAATCACGACCGAATCGTCGCCAAATGCGACGTCGGCCAATAAATACAGGGATTTGACCTCTATAAATCACCCACGCTGCCGATGCCCTGAAGTGCCTGTTTCATGCGTCGATAAAAAATACTCCGGGAGCGTGGATGAACATCAAACAAAAACTGACTTGGGCGTTTGCCGTGATTGCCGGCTTGCCCATCGTCCTCGTAGCTACCCTGGTAGTGGTCAACCTGCGCGGCGAGGCCCGCGATGATTTTCTCGACAACAGCAGCCGAGAGATTCGCCAGGTCAGCAATGCGATGAACATCTTCTTCCAGGGCATCGACCAGAACGTCAACTACATGGCCGCGCAGCCAATGGTTGCCGCCACCGGCAGCGAGCTGAACAAGTACACCAGCGCCAACCCGTCCTACACCCTGGGCGAGCAAGACGCCAAGGTGCTCGACTTCTTCACCCGCCTGGCCGACGCTCACCCGGCTTACGCCTACCTCTCCTACGGGGTCGCCGACGGCGGCTACGTCGGCTGGCCGGCCGGGCAGAAGTTCGTCAATTACGATCCGCGCCAGCGCCCTTGGTACCAACTGGCGATGGCCAACCCCGGCAAGACCATCCGCACCGGCGCCTACTACTGGGCCGCCGATGATGCCGTGCTGGTCAGCACCGTGCGTACGGTAACCAACCAGCTGGGCAACCCCGGCGGTGTGGTCAACATCGACGTCTCGCTGAACGGCCTCACCGAAATCGTCAAGAAGATCAAGCTGGGCGAAAGCGGCTACCTGATCCTCATGGAAAACAACGGAAACGTGATGGTCGACCCACGCGACGCCAGCCACAACTTCAAGCAACTGAGCAGCTTTGGCGGCGGCTACGCCGAGCTGGCCAAGGCCGGCAAGGGTTTGGTTGAAGTCGAGATCAATGGCGAGCGCTACATGGCCAACATCTACCCGGATGAAACCCTCGGTTGGACCTTCATTGGCCTGATCCAGGAAGGCGAAGTGATGCAGACCACCACCCGCCTGACCTGGCTGATCGGCACCATTGCGCTGGTCCTGGCCGCGTTGTTCGCAATCGTCGGTGCCGCGTTCGCCAAGCTCATCGTGCGCCCGATCAACAGCGTCAGCAGCGGCCTGGAAGACATCGCCCAAGGCGAAGGCGACCTGACCCGCAGCCTGGAAGTCCGCGGCCGCGACGAAACCGCGCAACTGGCCGGCTGGTTCAACCAGTTCCTCGGCGCGATTCGTAGCCTGATCCAGCATATCGGCGCTGCCGCTGGCAAGATTCTCAGCACCTCCAGCAGCTCGACGCGCGTCTCCAACGACATGGCCGAAGCGGCCGGGCGTCAGCGCGAAGCAGTGGACATGGTGTCTACCGCCTTCCACGAAATGGTCGCCACCGCCAACGAAGTCGCCCGTTCCTGCAGCCAGGCAGCGCAGTCGGCCGACAGCGGCCAGCAGCAGGCGCGCGAAGGTCAGCAGCAGATCGACGCCGCGGTGCAGAGCGTTGATCGCCTGAGCCAGGAGATCGAGCAATCAGCCCAGTCGATCCAGCAACTGGAGCGTGACAGCAACGCGATCCAGTCGATTCTGGGCACCATCCGCTCGATTGCCGAGCAGACCAACCTGCTCGCCCTCAACGCTGCCATCGAAGCCGCCCGGGCCGGCGAGCAAGGCCGCGGCTTTGCTGTGGTAGCCGACGAAGTCCGCGCGCTGGCCAAGCGCACGGCCGACTCCACCGCCGAAATCGACGGGCTGCTCGGCAACCTCGCCAGTCGCACCGCTGAAGTTGCCCAGCAGATGCACGCCAGCCTGGATGTCTCGCAGCAGTCGGTCAGCCGGATTGGCCTGGCCCGCGACAGCTTTGGCCAGATCCGTGAGTCGGTCGACGTGATCCGCGACATGAACACGCAGATCGCCACCGCCGCCGAAGAGCAGCATCAGGTCGCGGAAGACATCAACCGGCACATCAGCCAGATCCACGGTGATGCGCAGTTGGTGGCAGAACTGGCCCAGGCCGCGCGGCAGGACTCGGAGAGCCTGGCCGGCCTGTCGAACGAGCTGGACAGCCTGGTCCGCCGCTTCCGTACCTGATCAGCCGGCCCGCGCCTGCTCTTGGCCAACCGCCGTCAGAGCAGGCGCAGCTCGCCTGGGGTCACGCCGAACATCTGCTTGAACGCGGCGATGTAAGCTGAGGTTGAGTCATAGCCACAGCCCAGCGCCGCTTCGGTGACACTCTCTCCGGCTTCCAACAACGCCAGGGATGACAGCAGCCGCATGCGCTGACGCCATATCCGAAAGCTCAGGCCGGTCTCGCGCTGCAACAGGCGCATCACGGTCTTCTCCGAACAGCCCAACTGCAGCGCCCAGTCTTGCAGGGTCTGCGCCTGATCCGGCGCGGCAATCAACTGGTTGCACAAGCGCAGCAGACCCGGATGCCGCGGCAGCGGCAAACTGAAGCCGACTTCCGGCAGCCCGCGTAACTGATCGAGCAGCACCGCAACCAAGCGCGCCTCTGCGCTATCTTCCTCTGGATAATGCGCAGGCAGCAGGCAGAACTGCTTGATCAGCTCGCGCGCCAGGGGCGTGACCTCAAGTACCCGGCATTGCTCGCTGGCCCACGGGCAGGCATCGCGGCGCACATACAGGCTGCGCATTTCGGCTTGCATCGAGGTGGCGACATCGTGCTCGAGGTCAGCCGGGATCCACACGCCCCACTGCGGCGGGGCGAAGTAGCTGCCGTCGCTGGTATAGACGCTCAAGACTCCACTGATGGCGTAGGAAAACTGCACCCAGTCATGCCGATGGCGAGTGGTCCATGAGCCGGCGCCGAGGCTCTCGGCGCGGGCATAGACGGGGCGTGGCAGGCGCTCCAGCGTAGGGATGGGGCGCGGGGCAGTCAGTTGTCCGTTGCTCGGCATGGCGTCGATCTTGTTGTTCTGATCAGACAAGCCTAACAGGTTTGCCCGAGCAGCCAGCCCAGGCTCAACGCTCGACGATCATGGTCACGCCCTGGCCGCCCGCCGCGCAGATCGAAATCAAGCCGCGGCCCTTGCCGGCCGTTGCCAACAGCTTGGCCATATTGGCCAGCACCCGGCCGCCGGTCGCGGCAAACGGATGCCCCGCTGCCAGCGAACTGCCTTTGACGTTCAACTTGCTGCGGTCGATTGGCCCCAGCGCGGCATCCAGCCCCAGCTGCGTGCGGCAATACTCGTCATCTTCCCAGGCTTTGAGCGTGCACAGCACCTGGGCGGCAAACGCCTCGTGGATTTCGTAGTAGTCAAAGTCCTGCAAGCTCAGGCCATTGCGCGCCAGTAGACGCGGCACCGCATACACCGGCGCCATCAGCAGGCCTTCCTGACCTTTGACGAAGTCCACCGCCGCGCTCTCGCCATCGACCACATAGGCCAGCACCGACAGGCCTTGCTCGGCTGCCCATTGCTCGCTGCCCAGCAGCACCAGCGAGGCGCCGTCGGTCAACGGCGTCGAGTTGCCGGCAGTGAGCGTGCCGAGGCCGCTGCGATCGAACGCAGGCTTCAATTTGGCCAACTGGTCCAGGTTCAGCTCCGGGCGCAGATTGTTGTCGCGGCTCAAGCCCAGGTAGGGCGTGAGCAAGTCATCGTGCCAGCCCTCGGCGTAAGCTGCAGCCAGCTTCTGGTGGCTGTGCAGAGCCAATTCGTCCTGGGCCTCGCGGCTGATCTGCCAGGTCTGCGCCATGCGCTCGCAATGCTCACCCATCGACAACCCAGTACGCGGCTCGCCAATGCTCGGCAAGGCCGGTTTGAGGTCGGCCGGGCGCAATTGCAGAAACGGTTTCAGGCGCTCGGCCAGATTTTTGCCACGCCCGGCCTGCAGGAGAATTCGCCGCAAGCCTTCACTGACCGCGATCGGCGCATCCGAGGTGGTGTCGACGCCACCGGCAATGCCACTGTCGATCTGCCCAAGGGCAATCTTGTTGGCCACCAACAAAGCAGCCTCAAGGCCGGTACCACAGGCCTGCTGAATATCGTAGGCCGGAGTTTGCGCCGACAAGCGTGAGCCGAGCACACATTCGCGGGTCAGGTTCATGTCGCGTGAATGCTTGAGCACCGCCCCGGCGACTACTTCACCCAGGCGCAGCCCGTGCAGACGGTAGCGCTCAAGCAGGCCTTCGAGGGCAGCGGTTAGCATCGCCTGGTTGCTGGCCTTGGCGTAGGCGCCATTGGAGCGGGCGAACGGGATTCGATTGCCGCCCAGAATTGCGACCCGGCGAGATGAACGCATGCGGTTATTCCTCCTGAAACAATTTGATCCGTACAGACTAGGTGTTTTTAACCCGGTCGAACGACCGTTACATAAACTTGGTCCACACTTGCATGCTTGCCTTACGGGAGACCCGCAATGACTGACCGCTACCTCGGCTTCGCCAACTCCAACCTGGGCCGTCGCCTGGTCGACGCCCTCGGCCTGCCGCAACCAGCACCGCTGGAGCGTTGGAGCGCTGGCCGCCTGCGCCCGGTCGAGGGCGCGCTGGTGTTGGGCGGCGGGCCGCTGGCCAATCGGGTCGAAACCATTGCCGCTCGGCTCACCGACGAACTCTACAGCTTTGCCGGCGATGGGCTGCAAGCGCAGCCTTGGGTAGCGGGCCTGGGGCCCAAGCTCAAGGCTGTGGTGTTCGACGCCAGCCATTTGTCCGACAGCGATCAGCTCTGCCAGTTGCGCGAGTTTTTCCAGCCGCTGCTGCGCAGCCTGGCGCCAAGTGCCCATGTCGTCATCCTAGGGCGCGCTCCGGAGAGCCTCAGCGATCCGCTGGCCAGCGTCGCCCAACGCGCGCTGGAAGGCTTCAGCCGCTCGCTGGGCAAAGAGCTGCGCAACGGCGCCACCGCGCAGTTGCTGTATGTCAGCGAAGAGGCCGACGAGCAGCTGGAAGGCGCATTGCGCTTCTTTCTGTCGCCCAAGAGCGCCTTTATTTCTGGCCAGGTGTTGCGCCTGCAAGGCTGCGCCAGCCAGGTACAGGACTGGACCCGCCCGCTGGCCGGGCGCCGCGCCTTGGTCACCGGCGCTGCCCGTGGGATCGGCGCGGCCATTGCGCAAACCCTCGCTCGAGATGGCGCCGAGGTGATCCTGCTCGACGTGCCGCAGGCCCGCCAGGACCTCGAAGCACTCGCGGCACGCCTGGGTGGCCGCGCACTGGCGCTGGATATCTGTGCCAGTGATGCCGCCGAGCAGCTGCTGGCAGGCTTGCCCGAAGGTATCGACATCGTCGTGCACAACGCTGGCATCACCCGCGACAAGACCCTGGCCAACATGACCCCGGATTACTGGGACGCAGTCATGGCAGTCAACCTCAAGGCCCCGCAGGTGCTGACCCAGGCGCTGCTGGACGCCGGCGCGCTCGGCGACAACGCACGGATCATCCTGCTCGCCTCGGTCAGCGGCATCGCCGGCAACCGCGGCCAGTCCAACTACGCCGCCAGCAAGGCCGGCCTGATCGGTCTGGCCCAGGCCTGGGCACCTATCCTGGCCAGCCGCGGCGCCAGCATCAATGCCGTAGCACCTGGGTTTATTGAAACGCACATGACCGCATCGATGCCGATGGGCCTGCGCGAGGCTGGCCGTCGCCTGAGTTCGCTGGGCCAGGGCGGGCGCCCGGAAGACGTTGCCGAAGCGGTTGCCTGGCTCAGCCAGCCCGGCTCCGGCGCAGTCACCGGCCAGGCCCTGCGGGTATGTGGCCAGGCCTTGATGGGAGCATGAGCATGACGCGCCAATGGCAAGACCTGCACAGCCCCGATTCCAGCGCCAGCCTGTACTTGCGGGCCTTGAGCAAACGCAAGATCAGCGGCGACCAGTTACCCACCAGCGGCTTGCGCTGCCGGTTGCGGGTGCAGCCTGACAATCTCGCGGCCTATCGCCGGCTGTGTCACTTCACCGACAACGGCCGTTTGCCGGCCACCTATCCGCATGTAATGGCCTTCACCCTGCAACTGCAACTGCTGACTGCGGCAGACTTCCCCTTCCCGCTGCTGGGTCTGGTTCACCTGCACAACAGCATTCAGGTACAGCGCCCGCTCGGCGGCATCGACGGGCTGCACTTCGCGGTCTATGCCGACAACCTGCAGCCTCACCCCAAGGGCGGCACCTTCGAATTGATCACCGAAGCCGAAGACGGCCTCGGCCTGCTCTGGCGCGAAACCAGCCGCATGCTGGTGCGCGGCCTCAAGCTTGAAGCAGCGGCCAGTGAGCCGGTCGAGGCCGAGCCCGCCAGGGAGCTGGCCGAGGTCACCCGCTGGTACGCCGACAGCGATATCGGCCGGCGCTACGCCAAGGTCTGTGGCGACTACAACCCGATCCACCTGAGTGCGCCAACCGCCAAGCTGTTCGGCTTCCCCAAGGCGATCGCCCATGGCATGTGGAGCAAGGCCATGGCCATGGCTGCGCTGTCCGGGCACCTGCCGGCGGCCGGCTATGTGTTCGAAGTGGATTTTCTCAAGCCGGTGCGCTTGCCGTCGGAGGTAGTGCTCAGCGCCAGTGCTGCCGGCGCGCAAGGCGAGCTGCGCCTGGATGGCCACGCTGACCTGCTGCACATGCTGGGCCGCTGGCAGCCGATTGCGCCGAACTGATCGGCAAACTTGCTTTACGTCGGGGCTGGCCGGAAGCTATGCGCCATTAGGAGAGCCCCGATGAACTTGCAAGAACTGACCACACGTCTGCACCAGATCCGCGACAACAACGACTGGCGCGGCTTTCACAGTCCGAAAAACCTGGCCATGGCCGCCAGCGTGGAAATGGCCGAGCTGGTCGAAATCTTCCAGTGGCTGACCGAAGACCAGTCGCGCCAGCTCGCCCCCGAGCAACTCGCCCATGCCGGCCAAGAGGTCGGCGACGTGGTCCTCTATCTGCTGTTGCTGTGCAGCGAGCTAGGGCTGGACATGGAGCAGGTGGTGCGGGCCAAGCTGGCCGACAGCGAAAGGCGCTTCGCTCGATGAACGACCGTCATTTCGATCACCTGGCCACGCGCTTCGCAGAAAAAATCTACGGCGGTGCCAAAGGTGCCATCCGCTTGGCTGTGCTACAAGCCGACCTCGCCGAAGCCTTGCCCGATCGCCCGCTGCGTATTCTCGACATCGGCGCCGGCCTTGGCCACATGGCGCTGTGGCTGGCCGAGCGCGGGCATCAAGTGACCCTCGCCGAGCCGGCGGCACCGATGCTCGATGGCGCCAGGGCCCGCTTTGCCGAAGCCGGGCAGACCGCGACTTTCATCCAGGCCCCCTGGCAAGATCTGCTGGGCCAGTTAACCGAGCCTTATGACCTGGTGCTGTGCCATGCCGTGCTCGAGTGGCTGGCCGAACCCGAGACCATTCTGCCGGTGCTGCATCAACTGACGGCGCCGGGTGGCTGGCTGTCGCTGGCATTCTACAACCGCGATGCACTGGTTTACCGCAACCTGCTCAAGGGCCATTTCCGCAAGCTGCGCAGCAATCACCTGGCCGGCGAGAAGCAAAGCCTGACCCCGCAGAAGCCACTTGATCCGCGCGAACTGCGAGCGCAACTTGAAGGCCTGTGGGCGGTCGAAACTGAAAGCGGCGTCCGTGTGTTCCACGACTACATGCCCAAAGACTTCCAGGACAAGGCCGAGCTGCTCGACCTGCTCGAGATGGAGCTGGCTCACCGCCGCCACCCAAGCTTCGCCGGCCTGGGCCGCTACCTGCATTGGGTCTGCCGCCCGCTCTGACTGCACCGCGCCAGGAGGAACCATGCTCAACCGTCTTGTCTGCCTGGCCCTGCTTCCCTTCGCTCTGGCAGCGTGCCAGGGCAGCAACCCGTATGTGGCCAGCGGCAAGCCGATCCCGCCCGCCCCGGCCAGTGCCGCGACTACCTTTGATCGCAGCGCCTACCCAAGCGCGCCACGCGACTACGGCCGCTACCGCAGCTGGGGCTGGCGCAATGGTCAGTTGCCCAGCGGCACAGCCAACGCCGACCCCGCGCAACTGGCCGATGCCGTCAGCGGCGCGCTCGATCAACACGGGCTGCGTCCGGCGCACAATGGCCAGGCGGATCTGTTGGTCAGCGCTGACCTTCGCCTGGAGCGACGTCTGCGCCAGGTCCGCGATTACGACTACGATCCTTACTACGGTGGCGCACCGTATGGTGGCATCGGTTATGGCGGCTACCGCAACGGCTACGGCGCCTACGGCAGCGTGCCGATCGTGCGCACCTACCAGGTTGAGGTGATGGTGGTGCACATCGCCTTTTTCGATGCCCGTGACGGTCAGCCAGTGTGGAGCGCCAGCGCCGAAAGCGGCGCCGACAACGACTCGCCACGCGACCGCGAGAGCGCCCTGCGCGAATCCGTGCACAAGGCACTCAACGGCTATCCTCCCAGTTAACGCTTAACGGAGAAACCACCATGCTGCGCAGTCTCGTTGTGTTGTCCCTGGCGTTGCTGCTAGGCGCCTGTTCGAGCAATAACGTCCAGCAGGATTTCGACGCCAGTCGCGATTTTGCCGGCTATCGCACCTGGGCCTGGCAGGAGCCGGCCTTGCAATACCGTCCGGACGATCCACGGATCAAGAGCGACCTTACTGAACAGCGGATTCGCCAGGCGGTCGAGCAGCAGCTCGATCAACGCGGCTTGCGCCTGGCCCAGGGTAACGCTCGCGCAGACCTCAAGGTGCGCGCCTACCTGATCGTCGAGCAGCGCCAGCAGCAGATCACCACCAACTATGGCGGCGGCTGGGGCGGTTACTGGGGTGGCTATTGGGGCGGGCCGATGTACAACGAAACGCGCAATGTCGACTACAAGGTCGCGACCATTCAGGTCGACATGTTCGACGGCCGCGATGACAAGCTGGTCTGGCGCGGCAGCGCCGAGCAGATCATGAACCGCTACCCGCCAAGCCCGCAAGAGCGTAACCAGGCGATTCAGAAGACCGTCGACCAGGTCCTCAGCCAGTATCCACCAGGCCGCGCCAAATAGCCCTGAGCGCCACAGGTTCGCCTGTGGCGCACCACGCGCTGCCATCAAGGCAACTCGCCATCATCTTGACTACACTCCTGGCACCGCCGCCACGCTGCATGGCTGAAGGTCGGCAAAGGAGTGCCTGTGGGTACGCGTTCTGCCCTGCGCCAACGCGGCGCAATCGGCCTGATGGCGGCGATGACGCTCGGCCTGGCGTTGCTGTTTCTATTGTTGCTAGTCGACAGCGGCCGGCTCTATCTTGAGCAACGCAAGTCGCAGCGGGTTGCCGACATGGCGGCGCTGGAAGCCGCCGGCCAATCCGCCGTGTGCACGGGCAGCGGCCCACAAGCCAGCGCCATTGCCCGCGCTGCGGCGACCCGCAACGGCCACTTGCCGGAGGATCCGCTGCAGGCGCTTTGTGGCTACCTGCAGACCGGCGCCCACAGCGTGCGCGCCTTTACCAGCAACAATGCCCGTGCCGAAGTGATCAAGGTTGATGTCAGCCATACGGTCACTACCAGCATTGCCGGCGGCGTGTTCGCGCTGGTGCGCAACGGCCAGCTGCCAGCCACCTCGACCTTGCGCGCCAGCGCCGTAGCGGCCAAGCCCCTCCCCGCCCAGGCCATGCTGCGCATTCGCACGACCCTGGTAAATCTCGATTCGCGCCAGTCGGGATTGCTCAATGGCCTGTTGAGTGCGCTTGGGAGTAGTACGCAACTCAGCCTCGTCGGCTGGCAGGGTATCGCCGACACAGACATCAACCTGCTCAAATACCTCGATCAGTTGGCCATCGACCTCAAGGTCAATGCCGGCGACTATCAGCAACTGCTCAACGCAGACGCCACCCTGAGCCAGTTACTCAACGCCGCCGCCAAGGTCTTGCAGCAAGGCGGCGCTGCAGCGGATGTAGTGACCAACCTGGGCAATCTGGCGGCCGGCAGCGCCAACGGTACCCTGCTCAATCTGGGCGAACTGCTGAACATTCAGAACGGCACCGCCCAAGCCGGCCTGGATGCGAACGTCCAGTTGCTGCAACTGGTGCAGGGGGTGATCCAGCTGGCCGCCAGGGACAGCGCGGTAACCGCCGATCTGCCGCTCAGCGTGCTGGGGCTGCTCAACGGCCGCGTGCGCATCAAGGTGATCGAGCCGCAGCAGATCTCGGCAATCGGCGACCCGAGCAAGGATCAACTGGCTGTCCACACTGCGCAGATCCGGGCACTGATCTCCCTTGACCTGCCCCTGCTGGGTGGCATCGCCGGGCTGCTCAATGCAGTGCTCGACCTGGCGGCGCCGTTGACCAATATCCTCAACAATCTGCTCAGCCTCAATCTGTCCGGCACGCTGCAATCGGTAGGCTGCGCGCTCGGGATACCGTGCAAGGTCAGCGACATCAAACTGCTCGAAGACAAGCTGCACATCGACATCGGCCTGGAAGTGGCCGAGGCCAGCGCGATGCTCACGCCCACTGCGGCGGATGCGTTCAGTTGCTCACCCAAGAGCCTGAAAACAGCGTCGCGCAAATCAGCGGTAAAAATCGCGGTCGGCAAATTCGATACCCCTGAGACCTTCTTCACCCAAGGCACCACAGCAGTCAAGGCGCTGCCGCTGATCGACATCGGTACCAACTATTGCAGCCGCCTGCTGATCCTGCCGCCCTCGTGCGGCACCCGGGTGCCGTATGCCGGTGGCGGCATCGGTGTGCGGGTCAACAGCAAGGTCCTCGGCAGCGGCCCGCTGGACCTGCCGTTGCTGTTCAAAGCCAGCAGCGAACCGCCGAACATCGGCCTGCCGCCGGCGTATCTGCCGCTGGCGGACACCTTGGTGGTCGCCAGCCTCAGCGATACCCTGATGGGGATTCATCTGGAGGCCTACAAGCCCACCAGCAACAGCGGCCTGGGCGACATTCTGGTGCTGACCGCCGGCCTGCTCGACGGCGTCAAGCTGCTGCTGGAGCCGGTGATCAAAAGCCTGCTCAGCCCCCTCCTTGATCCGTTGGTCAACGCCCTGCTGAAGGTACTCGGGATCGACCTCAACAACGCGGCCGTAGGTGCCAACCTGACCTGCGCCGGGGGCCGCGCTCAGCTGATGCTGTGACATGGCAGGCGCATACAGAAACAGGCACCGTCGCCCTGGTTGCTCACCTGCAGGCTGCCGCCCATGGCGCTGACGATGCCATGACTGACCGACAGGCCAAGGCCGGTACCGACGCCGGCAGGCTTGGTGGTGAAGAACGGCTCAAAGATGCGCTCATGCAGCTGGGGATCGATGCCGCCGCCATTATCCTGCACCCACAGCACCACGCTGCCCGGCTCAAGGCTCTGGTGCAGGCTGATCGCCGCGTCGCGCCGCCCCAGCCCGAGCAATGCATCGCGGGCGTTGACCAGCAGGTTGATCAACACCTGTTCGAGCTGATCTTGATGGCCAAGCACTTGCGGCTGCTCATCTGGCACGCTGACCTGCACGCTCACGCCTTTGCCGCGCAGGCCTTCATCGAGCAACGCCACCGCAGCGGTCACTGCGGCCCAGGCCGGGAACCACTCGCGCTCTACTTCCGAGCGCCGGCCGAACACGCGCATATGGTCAACCAGCCGCGCCACGCGATCGGTCTGCGCCTCGATTCGGCGCAGCTTCTCCAACAGATAGTCGGTCTCGGCCAGGCCGTTTTCCACTCGCTTGATGGTGTTGACGGTGGCCATCCGGATGACATTGAGCGGCTGATTGATCTCGTGCAGCAGGCCGGTCGCCAGTTCACCCAAGGTCGCCATCTTGGCCCCTTGCAGCAGTTGCAGCTGGCTGCGCCGCACTTCGGTGTTGTCGCGCCCGACGGCCTGGATTTCCAGCAATTGGCCGTGCTCGTCGAACAGGCCGCGGTCGGCCCAGATCCACCAGGCGTGCTCGCGGCCGGGCAGCTGCAGACAGATTTCGCTGCTGCTCAGCGGCTGCTCCGGGGTCAGCTGCCGCAGCCGCTCGACAAACGCTGCGCGCTGCGCCGGCGACAACCACTGCCCCAGATCCATCCCTACCAGTTGCTCCGGCGTGCATTGCAGGTAGTCGGCCAGTGGCCGGTTGCCGAACATCAGGCTCAGGTCAGGCCGGTAGCGGCAGATCATCGCAGGCGAGTCTTCTACCAGCACCCGATAGCGCTCTTCGCTCAGGCGCACGCGCTCAGCCGCTTCGGTGGCCTCGCTGACATCCAGCCACAGGCCGACCACTTCCAGCGGCTGGCCGAGGTCATCACGCAGCAAGCGCGCTTCATCAAGAATCCAGTGATAACCGCCGCGGCTGTCGCGCAGGCGCACGCGGCAGCGGGCCTGGCCCTCGCGCAGCAGGTCGCGGGTGCGTTGCAACCACAGCGCATGATCATCCGGGTGCACGGCCAGGCCAGGCTGGCGCGCCTGCTCGCTGTCGGCCGCCCAGCCAAGCATGGGCTGCAAGCTGGCGCTGAAGAATTCACTGTGCAGCGCGCCGTCGCTGCAGCGCTGCACATAGATCACTGCCGGCGAGCTGGCGATCAGGTTTTCCAGCCGGGCCCGCGCGGCGCTGGTTTGCAGCTCCTGGGCCTTGAGCGCACTGACGTCGAGGATGAAGCCGCGCAACTGGCGGCCCTGCAATTGCCCTGCCCAATGCAACCACCGCAGTGCTTCAGTGCCCAGCAGGCGTAGGCTAACGCTCAGCTCGCGGCCCGCCCAGGCTTGCTCAAGCGCCAACTGCACCGGTTCGCGGTCGGCCGGATGCAGCCGCGCCAACCATTGCTCCAGGCTCACTTGCGCAGGCAGCTCAAGGCTGGCGGCAAGGCCTGGGTCGAGCTGCAGCGGGCCATGCAGCGACCACTCCCACCAACCCGCGCCCAACTGCTGCTGCAACTGCTGCAGATGCCGCGCCTGATGCACACTGCGCGCTTGGTGCAGGTGGCCCAGCAGCGGTTGCAGCAGCGCCTGCATCAAGGCCTGTGCTGGCTCGCCGTGCAGCGGCGTGGCGACGCCTGCGCACAGCAGCCAGGCTTGCACCTGCGGCCCTTGCCGATAAGGCAGCAGGCATAGGCCGGGGTCGGCACACAGCGCCTGCAACTCGGCAGACGCAGGGCCATCGAGCAAGCCCTGCGCGGGCAACTGCGCCAACCACGGCTGCAAACGGCTGGGGTCAGGCCAGGGCCAGGTTGCGTCACTGCGGGCGTAGCTGCGCCACTGTTGATCGTCGCAGAGTAACAACTGCAGCGAGGCCGCTTGCCAGTACTCGGCCAGGCGCTGCAGTTGTTCGCTGACGGTTTGCTGCAGATGCGCTTCACTGCAGTCGCGCAGGGCACGGCTGATGTCGGCTGCAAGCTGCTGCTCGACCTGTTGCTGCTGCGTGCTGGCGTGTTCGTGCAGCAGGTCACCGATATCGAACAGCTGCAGCATCCAGCCCTCGCTCTGGCGCAGCAGCCAGCCGCGGGTGTGCAATGGCTGGCCAAGCACGCCATGAAAATCCAGGTCCAGTGGCTGCCCTTGCCAATCGGCCGGCGCCCCTTCGATCGCCAGCCAGCTGCGCCGCTGCAGGTAATCGTGCAGTCGCCCAGCGCCCGGCGCGGGCAAAGCGAGCACGCTGCGCAGCGGGCCGGCCAGGCGCAATACCCGCGCTTGATCGTCCAGCCAGACCTGCAAGCCGATCGGCATCGCTGGGTGATAGTCTGCGGCCGGCTCGGCCGCCGTGCGCCAACGATCGAACAGGCCGCTCATAATTGCAGGCTCGCTTCGGCCTTGAGCCGCGCCGGCAGGCGCGGCACCTCGCCGATCAAGGGCAAGCGCAGCACCGGCACCAACGCGGTCAGGCGCTCACGGGGATAGTCGATGGTCACCGTCAGCAGCTTGTTCGCCGCCAGGCTGACCTGGGCATCGGTGGCCGAGCGAAAACCCAGCGCCGCCGGCATCCACGCCAGTTGCTGGTCGATGGCCTGACGGGCAACGTTTTGCACATCACTGGCATACGAGGCACTGGTGGGGTCCAGGGCCACACAGCGGCGTACCGCCTCGCTGCTGGCCTGATTGAACGATTGCAGCATGAGCATCGGTAGCGCATAGCTGACCAGCCCATAGAACACTGCAAAAAACACCATGAATACAGCGACAAATTCGATGGCTGCTGCGCCTTTTTGCCGTCCCGCCGGGCCTGCTTGCATGTTCGCGTCTACCCTGACTATGAAACCTGCCTCTGAGCATAGAAGTGTTCAACGAATAGGGATGGCGATTTGCCAATGCACAGCATAGTTGTCTTGATGTGGCTGGCCTTGTGTACTGAACAGGATGTCCGTGAACGGCAGATCTCCAACACGCTCACCCTGGGCGTGGCTGCCTGCGCCCTGGCCTGGCTGTTCGCCACCGGCCAGAGCTGGATCGGCGCCGATGCCAGTGAAGCCGGCTGGGCCCTGGCCATCGTCATGCTGTTGACCTTGCCCGGCTATATGCTCGGGCGCTTCGGCGCGGGCGACGTCAAGCTGATGGGCGCCCTGGCTCTGGCCACCAGTCATTACTACGTACTCGGCACCTTCATCGGCGCCGGCGTGGCTGTGTTGTTCTGGCTGCTGACGCGTCGGCGGTTGTGGAGCCTGCTCAACCCCAAAGTGAAAAAACGCCTGCAGACCCTCGCCGAACAGGTTGGCGACAAGCAGCCATTTGCCCCTTACGTGCTGGTCGGCTTCCTCTTGGCATCTGTATGGATCCAATAGCGCGACCTGCTGTCGCATAAGTTGTACAGGCTTTGTACATAATCACGAGGTCGGACTACTGTCCATAGCGTGAGCATGTCTGGCATGGGAGCGGCAAATGTTGAACAGGGAGTTGAGCGTGAGCAAATCGGTAAGCGAGGTGAAGGTGCTGGTAGTCGACGACCAGCCGGTAATCGTCGAAGAGCTGTGTGAGTTTCTCGAGAATCAAGGCTACACCTGTTTTGCCGCCCACTCGACGGCGGAGGCGCTGGAGCACTTTCAGGCCGACGATGGCATTGGCCTGGTCCTCAGCGACCTGCACATGCCGGAGCGCGATGGTATCGAGCTGATGCGCGCCCTGAAGGAGCTGGCCGGACGCCAGCGTATGTTCGAGGCAATCATGCTGACCGGCCGCGCCGACAAGCAGGACGTCATCCGCGCCCTGCGCGAAGGCTTTGCCGACTACTACCAAAAACCCATGGACCTCAACGAGCTGCTGGCCGGCGTGCGCCGGCAGGAACAGGCCCTGCTTGAGCGGCGGCGCAACTTCCGCGAGCTGGGCACCTTGAATGAGCGTCTGCAGTACCTGGCCGACTCGATCGATGACCTTTATCAGGACCTGGAAAAAGCCCGCGGCCAAGGCGTTCACCGCCGCGCCGGCGATGCACCAGAAGGCGAAAGCGAGCTGCCAGCCGTGTTCGACAAGCTCTCGCCGCGCCAGCTTGAAGTGGCCAAGCTGGTGAGCAAGGGCAAGACCAATTACCAGATTGCCTGCGAGCTGGGCATCACCGAAAACACGGTAAAACTGTACGTGTCGCAGGCGCTGCGCCTGACCCACATGCATAACCGTACCCAACTGGCCCTGGCGCTGACGCCGCGGGCATCACCGCTGCATCAGCGCTTCACCACCCACTAGTTTTTCTCGGAGCTGACCTTCTCCCAGCGGAAGAAGTCCGGGATCTGATACTTGTAGCTGTCCAGCCAGCGCTGCATGGACTGGTCGCGTTCGCGAGCAGTCTGCTGCTGGGGCCTGCTCGAGGCCTGCTGATTGCTCGACTGCACCCGCAGCAGTGCTTCGGTGGCAGTCTCGGCTGGCGGCGGATAGGTGGTTTCAGCCGCCAACGCGTCAATTGGGAAGGCGATGCAGGCAAGCAGGATCAACGATTTGAGCATGACGACTGTCTCCATATAGGCCGGTTGCCAGCGCCGCTGGCGTTAGCGATCAGCTGACTGGCGCCCGCGCAATGGCCTGCAATTGCTTGGCCCGCGCCTGGGCCTCGGCGAACTGCTGCGGCTTGAGGCGCAACCGGGCGACCAGATCAGCCGCCTGCTGCCAGTTGTCCTGCAGCAGCGACAAGGTCACCAGGTTGACTGCCGGCAGCTGGTTGTCGTCCTTGAGCTCCAGCGCCGTGAGAAACTCGAAGCGGGCCTGTTCATGCCGGCCCAGACTCATCAGCACCACGCCCAGGTCATTGCGCACCTTTTCATCGGTCGGTGCCAGGCGCACGGCACGCTGCAGGTTCTGCAGCGCCTGCACATCATCGCCGCGGGCCGAGGCCAACTGGCCCAGACCATGTTCGCCCTCGGCCGCCAGGCAGCCGCCGAGCAGGCTGTGGTACAACGGCTCGGCTTCGCTGCGACCAAGCAGGCGCGACACCTTGGCTTTGCGCAGGCGCACCTGGGCAAAGCTGTCAGGCAGCTCCTGCAGGTGCGCCAGGCTCGCGTGCGGGCGGCCTTCATTGAGCATTTCATCGGCAAGGTTGAGCGCCAGTTGCTGGTCAGCGTCCGGCTTGGCGCAACCGCCGCTGCCGAGCATCTGTGCCAAGCTGCCAGGCGCCTGTCCGGCGCAACCACTCAGGGCGAGCACGCCCAGCAGTACCATCAATCGCTTCATCAGCCCTCCCCTCACGAGCCCAATGCCCGTGCCAACGCAGTCAAACCCGGCCCCGCCAGCACGATCAGCAAGGCCGGGAACAGAAACACCATCATCACTGCCGACATCTTCGCCGACATCTTCGATACACGCTCTTGCAGGCGTGTCAGGCGCCGGTCATCGAGCAGGTTTTTCAGTGCCAGCAGTGACTTCAACGCACCGCTGCCCTGTACCAGCAGTTGGCGCAGAATCACGCAGGTGTCGCTGAACTCGTCGACAGCCAGCAGGTTGGCGGTTTTCTCCAGCTCGCCAGCCAAGGTCAGGCCGGAGTCGACCCGTTGCAGAATCAGGCGCAACTCTTCGCTGATCTGCGGCACCAGCGTGCGGCCTTCCTGGCTCAACACCCGTAGCGCCTGCTCGACGGTCAGCCCGGTCTCGAAGAGGATGCGCAGCAACGGGATCAGCAAGCTGATTTCATGGGCGATCCGCTGCTGACGACGCGCGGCGGCCACCGCCAGGAATCGCTTGGGCAGCAGATAACCCATGCCCAACGCGCACAGCGGCAGCACCAGCCAGTGGCCAGCCCAAACCCCGTCCACGCCATGCTGAAGCAGCAGCGCCAACACCACCGCCAGCAGCGGCAGACCCAGTTGCACCGCCGCAAACAGTGCGCGCTGGCGGCTGCGGCGCCAGCCCAGGCGATCGAGCAAGGTCTGGGTTTCGCCATCGAGCTTTTGCAGGCGCCGGCCCAGGCCAGTGCTACCCAGCCATTGCAGCCAGTCACCAAAACGCTCTTGCCGTGCCAACTGGCCCTGCAAGCGCCGGGCAATCAGCAAGCGCGTGCGCAGCCGGCGCAGCAACTGCGCAGCCAGCAGCCCGCAGCCGGCCAACAGGCACAGCGCGCACAGCAGCCAGGCCGCGCTCACAGGCTCCTCATCATGCGCCACAACACCAGGCAGCCGAGCAACTGCAGGGCAAATGCCAGCAACAACAGCATCTGGCCCTGACTGTCGCGCCACATGCCCAGCAGGTAACTGGGATTACCGACCAAGAAATAGCCGACCATGGTCAGCGGCAGCGCGCCGAGAATGCATGCCGTCACGCGGGTTTCGCCGGTCATTGCCTTGAGCTGGCGTGCACCCTGCTCACGCTCGCGAATCAACTTGATCAGGTTTTCCATCAGCTCGCTGGCATTGCCGCCGTACTGCTGATTGATGCGCAGGCCCATGGCAAACAGGCGCAGCTCGGCCTGGTCGTACAGCTCGGCCAGCTCGCTCACGGCAACGTCCAGGCTCACCCCCAGGCGCACATTGCGGCGTACCCGCTGCATGGCCGACTGCAACGGCTCGCGCGTACCATCGATACCGCCGAGCACAGCGTCATTGAGCGTGCGGCCGGCCTTCAGGCTGCGCACGCTGTAGTCGAGCAGGCCGGGCAGTTGCTCGATGATCAAACGCACCCGGCGCCGATAACGCCAGCTCAGGTACAGCCGACCCAGCACAGGCACACTCAGCGCAAGCATCAGTGCCGCCGTCCAGCCCGCTGCCAGTTGCGCGACGATCACCCCGGCCAGCCAGCCCAGCAGCCACGGCTTGGGGTTGAACTGCGCGGTGTCGAAACCTGCGCGTTGCAGCAGCGGATCAAACCAGTCGCGGCGGGCCTTGCCGCTGCGCACAAGGCTAAAAGCGCGGCCCAGGCGCAGCAACGTGCGCTCTTCGCCGCGCTTGTACAGGCCCTGGCGCAACAGCAGCAGTGCCACCCCCAGCAGCAGGGGCGACAGGGCCAGCAGCAGCGCCCCGCTCACAGCACACCGTCGTTGCGCAGCTTGGCCCCGGCGGGGTTCGGCGCATCGCGCAAGAACACATCGCCGCCGCGCCGGTCGAGGCGGAACAGGGTGTTGGTGACGTAGACGTCGTCGCGCACCCCGACCACTTCCAGCACCTCGCTGACACAGCGCCGGCCATCGGCCAGGCGGGTCAGCTGGATGACCACGTCGAGCGCGGCGCAGATCATCTGGCGCAGGGTCTTCTCGGCAATCTGCCGACCACTCAGGCCGACCAGCGTCTCCAGCCGCAGCAAGGCGTCCTGGGCGGTGTTGGCGTGCACCGTGCTCATCGAGCCGTCATGCCCGGTGTTCATCGCGGTCAGCACGTCGAGCACTTCGCCGCCCCGGATCTCGCCAAGCAGGATGCGGTCCGGGCGCATGCGCAGGGCGTTGCGGATCAGCTCGCTGGACTTGATCTCGCCATGCCCTTCGACATTCGGCGGGCGCGTCTCCAGGCGCACCACATGGGGGTGATGCAATTGCAGTTCGGCCACATCCTCGATGGTCACCAGACGCTCCTGCGGGGCGATCATCTGGCTGAGGATATTCAGCAGGGTGGTCTTGCCGGTACCGGTACCGCCGCTGACGAGGATATTGCAGCGCCGGCCCACCGCCCGTTCGAGGAAGTCGAAGATGGCCTGGTCAATGGCCCGAGTGGCAAGCAGGTCGGCGCCCTTGAGCATGTCGCTGCGAAACTTGCGAATCGACAGGCACGGCCCGTCCAACGCCACCGGCGGGATAATCGCGTTGACCCGACTGCCATCCGGCAGGCGCGCATCAACCATTGGCGATGATTCATCCAGGCGCCGCCCGAGTGGCGCAAGAATGCGCTGCATGACCCGCTCGACATGCTGCGCATCGATGAAGCGCAGGTCGGTCAATTGCAGCAAACCGGCGCGTTCGACAAATACCCGGTGCGGCCCGTTGACCAGAATTTCGGTCACGCTGGGGTCGCGCAGCAGTACCTCCAGCGGGCCATATCCGGTCAGCTCATCGACCAGTTCCTCGGCCATGCGCTCCATTTCATAACGCGAAAGGGCCAGGCGCAGGCGCGCGACATAGTCGCCGACCTGCTCGTAGACGAAATGGGTCAGCGCCGGTCGGGCGCCTTCGAGCAGGCTGCGGCCGCTGTCTTCGATGCTGTCGATCACATGCCGGTGCAGTGCGCGCTTGAGCGCCTGCGGTTCAGCTGCAGCATGGCGTGGCCCGCCGAACAGTTCGTCGCCGCTCATTTGCTCCACCACAGGCGGCGCAGCCAGGTCAGGGACGGTCGCTCAAGGCTCTCGGAGCGATGCGCCAGGCGCTCGCCAAGGCTGTGCAAGGCTTGCGTGAGGGCCTCGCGCGGGGCCAGCTCGAACAGGCTCAAGCCCTGATTCTTGGCATTCAGGCGCAGCTCCGGGCTGTACGGCAGTACCTTGAGCAGCGGCAAGCCATAGCGCTTGGCCAGGGCATCGGCATCCGGCGCCAGGTTGCGCAGGTAGCAGTCGACCAGCAGGCTGGCGTGCTCCAGCTTGATGCCGCGGTCGCGCCATTGATCGAGCACTTCCAGGTTGCGCCGGCAGTCGAGGATGTTCTGGTCGGTATACACGATCAGCTTGTCGCAGTGGCTGATGATGGTGCGCAGGGCTTCGCTGTCGGCCTGCCCGGTCAGGTTGACGACGATATGCTGAAAGTGCTGGCGCAAGGCGCTGAGCAGCATGTACAGCTCGGCGGCGCTGGTATTGCGCAAGGGCTCGTCGGTGTCGGCGTAGGCCAGAATGCGCAGACCGCTGTTGTCACGGCTAAACGCGCTGTCGATCAATGAGGTGTCGAGGCGCCGCAGGTGGCGCAAGGCGTCGCCAAAAAAGAACGAGGCTTCCAGCCCGAGCAGCGCCAGGCTGTCGCCACGCGGCAGGCCCAGGTCGAGCAGCAGGGTCTGCTGGCCGCTGTCTTGGACTACCCGCGCCAGATGGGTGGTGAGCAAGGCACCGTCCGCTCCACGCTGAGCACCATAGAGCACAGTGAGGCCGCCCAGGCTGGGGTTGCTGGACACCGCCGGCAGACGTTTGCCGAGGCGCCGCACCAGCCCGGCAACTTCACTCGAGCGCGAGCCGTAGGCAACGAAGTCGCGCGCCCCGGCGCGCATGGCGTGCAACACCAGCTGGTTGTCCATGCCGTCGCCAAGGGCAACGATGGCCAGCATCGGCTTGGCCTCGAGTACGCCTTCGATCAGCGCGCACTGGTTGACCAACTGCTCACGGTCCAGGCCGATGAACACCAGGTTGCTGAAGGTCACGTCGACCAGTGCCAGCAGTTCATCGAGGCTGCCGCCGCTGGCGCCGATGACCTGGCCGAGCGGTGCCAAGGCGACCTGCAACCAGTGCAGGTCTTCTTCATTGCGGGTGATCGCCAGGTAGGTCTGATTGAGGCTGTCAGTCATCGTGATAACCCGCTACGGCCGTCGAAGTTGCCGTTTTCCATGAAAAACAAGCGTCCCCAGCTGGGGTCGTAACTGCGCAGACTTTCGCCGGGCAGCTCCGGCAGTCGGGCGTTGGCGGCCAGGGGCTGGACCAGATGGGGGGTGACGATCATCAGCAGTTCGGTCTCTTCACGCACCAGTGCCGACTGACGAAAGAACGCACCAAGCACAGGCAGGTTGCCGAGCCCTGGCAGCTTGTCTACAGAGGAGCGGGTATTACTGCTGACCAGCCCGCTGATGATGAAGCTCTCGCCATCGGCCAGCGAAATGCTGGTGTCGGTACGCCGCACACTCAGCCCGGGCACCAAGGTACCAGCGATATTCACGGCATTGTTGTAGTCCAGCTCGCTGACCTCGGGTGCCACTTTGAGGGTGATGCGATCACGGCTGACCACCGTCGGCGTCAGCGCCAGACGCACGCCGAACTCCTTGTACTCGATCGACACGTTGTCGCTGCCGGCGCTCGGCACCGGGATAGGGATTTCGCCACCGGCGAGAAAACTTGCGGTCAGGCCGCTGAGCACGGTCAGGCTGGGACGGGCCAGGGTGTAGGCGAACCCGCTGTTTTCCAGCGCGCTGATGGCTGCCAGAAAGCGGCTGCTGCCGCCACCCCAGACGATGTTGAAGACATTGTCGTTGAGCGGGATCAGCGGCCGCGCCACCGGCACGTTGCCGGGCGAGACATTGACGCCCGGCACACTGCCTGGCGAGCCGATCAGGCTGTTGTTCGATCCACTGAAGAACAACCGCGCACCGGCTTCCTTGTATTTGCTGCGATGCACTTCGACAAAGCGGATGTCGGCCTGTACCTGGATCGGCAGTTGCTCATCCTGCGAGGGCAGCGCCATGTCCACCGAGGCACTGCCTTTGACGAACAACATCGCTCGGTGCGGCGCCGCCGCGCAGGCAGTCCACAGCATCAGGCTGGTACTGCCAGGCGCCAGCGCCGTCAGCAATACCGCGCGCGGGCCGCTGGCCTGCACGTCGGCCACCTTGGGTTCGCCGACGGCCACCCGGCTGATGGCCAGCGGCAGACGCAGCTCCTGCTGCAGGCCTTGGTCCATCTCGATCACCGAGGGCAACTCGGCCACCGCGGCACAGCCTTTGTCAGCCGCTTGTGCACAAGGCGCGGCGCCGAGCAGCGTCAACGCCAGGCACAACGGAGTGAATAACCGCGAGGAACTACGCATGGCTGCATCCTTGCTGGGTCAGGGGGTGTCTGCTGGCGCTTGGTTGTGGGCACCACGAATAATCTGCATGCCGGCCACAGCGCCGCTGGGCGCGGCCTTGGCTGGCGGCACCTGCGACAACTGACTGAACCGGAACAGCTCGCGGTTGGCGCTTTGCAACTGTGACTCGGCCTGGCGCTCGGCCCAGTAGCCGGCCAGCAGCTGCTCATCGGCACTGCGCACTGCCAGGCGCAAGGTGCCGGCCTGAGCGGCGAGCATCAGCCGACTGGCCAGCGCCTCGGGCACGGCCAGGGCCACGGTGCGCGTGCCACCCGTGCCCAGCGCATCGCGCCGCGCCTGCTGCTCATCGGCGCTTTGCGCAGGTCGGCCGTCATTGGCCAGGCCGGTCTGGTCACCGACGCTGAGCACCCGCAGCGCGGGCAGCACGACTTGCGCCGACGCCTGTGGGTTGTTGTTTTCTTCGCGCAGAAACAGCAGCACATCGACGTAATCGCCCGGGCGCAACTGCCCTGCCGCGCCGATCACATCGTCTACCGCCAACGCGACGGCGCGCTCATGTCGACGGATCATCCGCGCCAGCGGGCCACCGCTCTGAAAGCTTTGTTCATCCAGCCACAAGCCCTGCGGCAAGGGTCGCGTGCTGCTGCGCCCGAGCACTTGGTCGAGCTGGCTGAAGGCGCCAGCAGGGACTACCTGCAAACGCTCGATCAGCACATCTTCAGCGCTGAGTGGGGTATTGGCCGGGACCTGCCGAGCCATGATCACGATGGGGAAACGCGTAGGCTCCGGCACGGCTACGGGCGCCGGAGCAGCAACTGGCGGCGCACTGGTCTCGACCACTGGCGGTGCGGCGACAGGCTCGGCCGGGCGGCTCAGCATCAGCCCCCAATAGCCGGCGAGCAGTGCTGCCAGCAGGAACAGACCGGCGAGGATCATGGTCAAGCGACTGCTCATTAACGCTCCCCTGTCCCTGGAAAACCATGATGGCCAAAAGTAACTATTTCGCTATTGCACGGTAGCGCAGAGCAGCTATTTCGCCATGAATGCGGGGGGAAATTTGCAGCCGACAAATTGACGCTGAACAAAAACAGGGATTTAGCGCAGCTGTTCAAACCTAATACTTTGTAGTTAACGCCTTCTTACATTTGCAGGTCTGCACAGTTTGACGATGCTCTGATGGCAAAGGGGTATCACTACACGCCGCGCCGCCACCGGCGCCCACCGCGCAAGGAGATGTGCCATGTTGCTGTTGAAGATCTATACCCGCTGCAAAACCTTTATCGAAAGCAAGGACGGCGCCTCGGGTATCGAGTACGCAGTGATCGCGGCGATGGTGGCCGTAGCGCTGGCGGCGTTCGTCACGCCGATATCGACCCAGGTAACGGCGTTGATGACGACCATCCAGACTGCGATTACCCGTTGAGTGGCCCAACCCTCAATTCTGCTGCGCACTCTCAAGCGACCAGGAGCGTTCCATGCTGACTTCTTCCTTGCGTCAACAGATTCTTCTGGTCGACGATGAGGAAGAGGCCCTGCTGGAGCTGGCCGAGTTGCTCGAGAACGAGGGGTTCACCTGCCATACCGCCAATTCGGTCAAGGCCGCGCTGGTGCTGCTCACCCAGCACCCGGACATGGCCCTGGTGATCACCGACCTGCGCATGCCCGAGGAGAACGGCATCGCCTTGATCAAACGCCTGCGCGATCACACGGCCCGCCAGCACCTGCCAGTGATCGTGATGTCCGGGCATGCCGATATGGACGATGTCAGCGACCTGCTGCGCCTGCATGTGCTGGACCTGTTCCGCAAGCCGATCTATCACGCCCGCCTGCTGGAAACTCTGGATAACCTGTTCCCCAAGCCACGCATGCAGTCGGTCGGCTAGCGCCGCGACCGATATACCTTCGATGACCCGTACGGCACGCTGATCAGCCCTCAGCCACCGGCATCCACCTGAAACTCCACCCGCGCCGTCTCGCCGCTTTCATCGAGCACGCTCAGTTCGACCCGCCCGACCTGCTCAAAGCGCACCAGCAGGCTGTCCTGACCGGAAGTTTCGCCAAGCGGCTGGCCGTTGCGGAACCACCAGCGTTGGCCACCACCGCCCAGCGCCGAGACATAGAATTGCAACGGCTCGCTGCTGGTCCTTGGGCGGCGCAGGTTATCGCCGTTGCGCACCCCGACGATCGACAGCGGCGGCGCGCTGGCGGGCACCTGCGGCGGGCAGCTCGGGTCAATTGTCGGCAGCCGGGCCGCACGCCGTTCGACCCGCGCCAGCCAAGGTTCCAGTGGCGCTGGCCAGAGCGCGATCTGTTGCGCCGCGGCACCTGGGCAACTGGCATCCACGCGCAACCCCTGCGGGTTGAGCCAGACCGTGTCGCGCAGGCCCAGGCCGAGCGGCTGGTCTGCCGCCTGCAAGGTCGGCGGCGTGGTGCCGTCGAGGGTCCAGGCGAAGCGCTGGCGCCGGCAGTTGTCGTCCTGGCGCGGCATGGGCTGGCCGAGCGGCCAGCAAATCGCGGCTACCCCGACCGACGCCGGCACCTGCTCCACCGGTGGGCGAATACCGCGCTGGCTGTCGCGGTTGCTCAGCAGGTCGTGCACTTGCAGCATCAGCGGCGCCGCCGAGGCCAGGCCGAACTGGCCAGGCACCGGGGTGCCATCCGGGCGGCCTATCCACACCCCGATCAGGTAGCGCGGGCCGACCCCGACCGACCAGGCATCCCGAAAGCCATAGCTGGTGCCGGTCTTCCAGGCCAGTTGCGGGCGCTGCACCAGTTCGGCGTGAGGATCGCGGTCGGGCCGTGCCTGGCCGCTGAGAATCCGCCGGATGATCCACGCCGCACCGGGCGACAACAGCCGCCGTTCGAGCAGCGGATCCTGTGGCTGCAGGCGCACCTGGGCACTCTGCCCGGCACGGGCCAGGGCTGCATAACCGCCGACCAGATCTTCCAGCCGGCTGCCGGCGCCACCGAGGATCAGCGACAGGTTGGGCTCGGCCAGTGGCGGCAGTATCAACGGCATACCGCCCATGCGCATCTGCGCGGCAAAGCGTTTGGGGCCGTAGGCTTCGAGCAGTTGCACGGCGGGCAGGTTGAGCGACAACGCCAGCGCCGAGCTGGCTGACACCGGGCCGCTGAAACCCATCGAGAAGTTGCCCGGCCTGTAGTCGCCATAGCGCCGCGGCACATCCTGCAGAAGGGATTCGGAATGGATCAGGCCGTCGTCCAGGGCCATGCCATACAGGAACGGTTTCAGGGTCGAGCCGGGCGAGCGCAGGGCGTGCACCATATCGACATGACCAAAGCGGCGGGCATCGCCGATGTCGATCGAGCCGATGTAGGCGCGGGTGGCCATGGTTTGTGTCTCGACCACCAGGATCGCCGCCGAGGTGCGCTCGGGCAGGCGTGCGCGCCAGCCCAGCAGCAAGTCTTCGAGCCGGCGCTGCAGCGAGGCATCCAGGGTGGTGCGGATCAGCGGCGGGCTGTTCGCCGTGTTCAGCCTCCGGGCCAGCAGCGGCGCCAGTGCCGGCTCCTGGCGCGGGGCGAGCAGCAGCGGCTCCTCACGGGCCTCGGCGACTTGCTGGGCTGACCATACCTGGTACTCGCCAAGGCGCTGCAAGACCTTGTCGCGGGCCTGCTGCGCACGCTGCGGATGACGGTCCGGGCGCAGCCGGCTGGGGGCCTGGGGCAGCACCGCAAGCAAGGCCGCTTCGGCTGGGGTGAGCTGTTTTGGCGACTTGCCCAGATAAGCCCAACTGGCCGCCGCCACGCCTTGCAGGGTGCCGCCAAAGGGCGCACGGTTCAGGTAGATCTGCAGGATCTGCTGCTTCGACAGGTGCCATTCCAGCTGTAAGGTGCGCCACAGTTGCCGCGACTTGCCGGCCAGGGTCCGCTCATGCGGATCGAGCAGGCGCGCTACCTGCATCGACAGGGTGCTGCCGCCGGACACCACGCGGCCGCCGCTAAGGTTGAGCCAGGCAGCCCGCGCCAGGGCCAGCGGGTTGACCCCGGGATGGCTATAGAACCAGCGGTCCTCGTAGGTCAGCAGCGCTTGCAGGTACAGCGGCGACACTTCATCGGGGCTGACCGGATAACGCCATACGCCATCGGCATCGGCAAAGCGCCAGAGCGGCGTACCGTCCTCGGCCAGGACTACCCGGGCAAGGTCGTCGGCCGGCATCGGCAGCGGCCAGATGCGATCGGCCAGCCACAGCAGGCCGACCAGCAGCAGTGCACCGGCAATACTGGTTTGCAATACACGCAGCGCACGACGGGGCGGGCGTATTAAGCTTGGCATGGGGAACCGACCTGGCCAGGTAATGGCCAAAGCCTTGGAATGATCATCAGGACGCGACTATGCATGTAGAAGGTTTTTTTGAATGGCTGGGGCAGGCACTGGGGGCGGTGATCCGCTTCATTGTCGATGGCTTGAGCGGGCTGTTCAATCTGCTGGCCAATGCCGGCGGCAATTTCATCGACGGGCTGGCGCGCACGCTGGGCATGGATACCTCGCTGGTCAGCATCCTCGCCTTGATCGTCGGTTTGCTGCTGTTGTACTCGGCAATCCGCGCGTTCATGCGCGCCTCGATCATCGCCGGGATCATCTGGCTGATCCTCGGCTTGTGGGTCATGAGCTGGATCATTCATTGACTGGAGATTGCCGGGAGGGCTGCGCCCTCCTTTCGCGACGCAAGGCCGCTCCTACAGATGACCGCGTCGCTCGGGCGTTACGCGGTCTGTGTCGCGAAAGGGCCGCGCAGCGGCCCCGGCGATCTCGAACGAGGCAAGAATCCCGCCTCAGCGCCCCTTAACCGTCATATCCCCCTGACTCTCACCCACCGCCTGCAGATTAGGTCGATACATCGACTCAACCTGCGGCGGCGGCACCCGGTAGGTACCCGGGGTCACGGCGCGGGCCAGGTACAACAGGTGGGTGGTGCCGTAGCTGTCCAGTTTCAGGGCAGCGACATAGCGGTCATCACGGTACTCCTGATGCACCACGCTGGCGTTCTGCATCGACTCGCGCCATTCCTTCACCGCACTGCTGGCGTTGTCCAGGCTGGCTGCGCTCTGCGCCAGGTTCTGGTTTTCCAGCTCAAGCCCCGCCGGCAGCAGGTCAACCACCAGTGCGTCCGGCACTTGGGTCGAGGCACGCAAGGCCAGGTGCACCAGCACCAGCTCACCGCTACGCAGATTGCGCAGATCCAGCGGCTGACCGTTCATGCCCAGGTACTCGCGGCGGATCTCCATACCGTTACTGCTGGCCGGCGGCGCTTGGCGCGGGTAACCGGACAGGGTCAGTTGCTGATAAAGGGTGTCGCTCCCCTGGTTCTGCAAGGTCAGCGGCGATGCCAGTAACGGCCCTTCGAGCTTCATCCCCGATTCGACGTTGTTGAACTCGCGCACCTCGCCGGCGCTGTCCAGCCGCGCCTGCCACTTGCCTTCAGGTTTACCCAGCAGGCCGCGGCCCGCGAGGAACAGCGCATTGCGCTCCTGGGTCGACAACCAGCGGTTGGCGGCCAGTTCGTCAGACAAGGCAAACAGGCGCTGATCGACCTGATTGGTGGCCAGGTTGTTTTCCTGGAGCAAGGCGAGGATCAACGCCTGGTCACGCACTGCACTGCCGTAGTCGGCCATCCAGCCCTTGCCGCGGCTGATCGCCAGGCCCGCTTGCAGCGCTTGCTGAGCACGTGGCTTGTCGCCCATCTTGTCCAGTGCCACGGCCAACTGCACCAGCGGCAGACCGGAACGGGCATCGCTCCGGCGCTCGAACACTGCGCGCAGGGCACCCAGCGGCGCCTGCTGACTGCGCGCCAGTACCAAGGCGGCGTAGGCTTGCACGGCAAAGCGGGTGTGCTCGGCGTTGTCGCTGTAGTTGACCTCGATCAGATTGCGCTCCTGCAAGTACCGCAGCAGCCGCTCGTTGGCCTTTTTCAGCGCTTCGGCCGGCACGCCATAGCCCTGCTCGCGAGCACGCAGGAGGAAGTCGGTGACGTAGGCAGTCAGCCAGTATTCTTCTTCACTGTCGGAGCTCCACAGGCCAAAGCCACCGTTGTAGCGTTGCATGCCCAACAGATGCTCGATGCCCATCTCGATCTTGCGCTTGCGCACATCGGCAGGCTCGCCCTTGATGCCGAGGCGCTTGAGACTTTCGGCATCGGCATAGAGCGACGGGTACAGGCCGCTGGTGGTCTGTTCCAGGCAACCATAGGGATAGGCCTCGAGCGCACGGATCTGCTCGGCCAGGTTCAGCGGCGGCCGGCTCGACAGGGCCAGGCTGGCCTCAAGACCGGCCGGCTCGAACTCAGCCAGATCGCTCTCCGGCAGGCTCCACGGCTGATCCTTGAGTGCCACGCGGTAGTGTTTGAGCATCGCCGGATAAGCCGGACGCACGCCCAGTTTCCACTCACGCTCAAAGCTGCTGGCGGCTTCACCCGGCAGTTGCAGGCCGTTGACGCGCACGCGCAGGGTGCCCTGGCCGAGACCGCCCAAGGCCTGCACCGGGATCATCAGAGTCTTGCGCTGGCCCTCGGCCAGGGCAACATTCTGCTGACTGCCGGCCGCCAGGCTCAACTGGCCTTCGCCGCTGAGTTCGACCGTCAGCTGCTGGGCGCGCCCGGACAGGTTGGCCAGATCCAGCGCCAGGCTGGTGCGGTCACCACCGGCGAGGAAGCGCGGTGCCGACAGCTCGGCGATCAGCGGCGCGGCGACCACGGTCTTGCCTTCGGCCATGCCGAACTGCTCGTCGCTCCAGGCCTGGGCCATGATCCGCAGTTCACCGTTGAAGTCGGGGATATCAACCGTTGCTTCGCCCTCGCCCTTGTCGTTGAGGGTCACCGGCAGGCTCTGCTGGGCAACGATGGTCACCGTGGTATTGGGCCGCTTGCCGCCCTTGGCCAGCGCGGCGTCACCACCAAAGGCCAGGCTGGCCAGACGGCCCTGCCCGGCTTCGATCAACTGGCCATAGATATCCAGTTGGTCAGCGCCATAGGCCTTGCGCCCGAACAGGCTGGCGAAAGGATCAGGGGTCTTGAAGTCGGTGATATTGAGGATGCCGACATCCACTGCGCTGAGCAGCACATGCACCTGTTTAGGCACGCTGCCGTCGGCAGCGGTAGCCTTGAACTTGACCGTCAAAGGCTGCTTGGGGCGCATCTTCTCAGGCGTCTGCAGGGTCAGGGCCAGCTTGCGCTCGGTCCGATCCAGTGGCATATGGAGCACGCCGACCGCCCGTTTTGGCGTGGCGTTGGCCTTGCGCTCACCTGGGCGAATCACCAGCGCACTGATGTACAGGTCGTGCCGCGCCCACTTCTTGTCCAACTGCACGTCGAAGGTCTTGCCTTCGGCGGGCACGTCGATTTCCTGCCACCACAGCGGCCCATCGCTGGATTCGATCATTAGGTAGCCGCTGCCGGCTGCAGGCGGCGTGACCGTCACCTTGGCCGTGGCGCCGTCGGCATAGGACGGTTTGTCCAGGGCGAGTTTGACCTGATCCGGGCGCACCGCGCCGCCTTCGGCGTTGTCCTGAGCGCGGTAACCGGCCCAGAAGCGTGCACTGGACACCAGCCCGGTCTGCGGGTCTTCAACCTCGACCCGGTAAGGGCCCCACTCGACCTGGAAGTTCAGCTTGGCGGTGGAGCCGGCTTTGACGCTGACGGTCTCTTCGCTCTGGGTCAGGTACTTCTCGTTGTAGTTGTAGCTCCAGCCGTCGCTCTGCGAGTAGTTCCAGTAGTAGTCGCGGCGCTCACGGATCAGCCGCACCTTGAGGTCGTCGGCGGCCAGCTTGGCACCGTTGCGGTCGGCTACCAGCACTTCGAATTCGACCGGGCCATCGCCATCGGTTTCTTCACCGTCGAACAAACCGCGCAGGCCAGGCAGGCGCTCGGCCGGCCAGATCGGTTGCTCAAGGCGGCGGGTAATCGGTCGGCCGCCGGACTCCTGCAGGCTGGCCTGCACACTCAACTGCAGCGGCGAACGGGCCTCGCTCCAGCGGCTTTCGATGTCGATGGTGGCCTTGCCGGCCTGGTCGAGGGTGACTTCGTCCAGCTCCAGATCCTGACTCAGCTCGGTTTCGGTGATCGACCCGAACTGGTAGCCGGGCAACGCCGGCACTGCTTCACGCAGCGGCCGCACGTAGGCCTGGCCACTGAGGCGGTTGCCCGCTGCCGGGGCGCCATACAGGTAGCGGCCATTGACTTTGATCTGCGCGGTCTGCTCAGGGCTCAGCGGCGTGGCGCTGCCCTTGAGTTCAAGCGCCAGACGCTCGGGCAGGAAGTCTTCGACGAGGATCTCGAAAACCTGCTTACGGCCACCGCCGAGATCGAGCAGCAACTGCCAGCGACCGGTCGGTGCCTCGCTCGCCAGCTGCAGCTGATATTGATAGAGGCCATTGGCATCGGCCTCCCAGACGAACTTGCGGCTGACCTGCTCATCCGGCCGGCGCACCTCGACGCTGACTGGCTGCGCCTTGACCGGCTTGCCATCCTGATCACGCAACAGGCCATTGAGCAGCACGGTCTCGCCCGGGCGATAGAGGTCACGCGGGCCGAACACGAAGAACTGCAGCGGGTTGGCCTGCGGCCCGGTGATGTCGAACTCGGCCAGGTCGAGGGCGGCGGTGTTGAGCCGCAATAGAGTGGTGTGCACGCCCTGGGTGGCGATCAGGGTATCGGCCTTGTCGGTGATCGGCAGCTGGGCATGGCCATCACTGTCGGTCTTGGCCTGAGCCAGCAGCTTGCCCTTGTCGTCGTGCAGTTCGAGGTTGACGCCACTGAGCGCCTTGCCGCCTTCCAGTGCCTGGGCGAACACATCCAGGCGGTCACGGTAACGGTGCGCCGAGACGCCGATATCACTCAGGGTGAACAGGGTTGCTGGCTGGGAATAGTCATAGGTGCCAGATGCACGCATCACCGCCAGGTATACGCCTGGCTCCTGCAGTGGCTTGATCCCGGCAATCGGCAGCAACACCGTCTCGCGGGTGTTGCGGGCAGGGTTGAGGTCGAAGCGCCCGCCGTAGACCAACTCGGCCATGTCCAGAGTTTCTTTGGACTGGTAATAGTACAGGCTGCTGTTGCGGCCCCAATTGGCCAAAAAGGTCGAGAGCATCTCCGGCTTGATGCGGAAGAACTCGACATCGACCTTGTCGACGTTCAAGGCAATCACCGGCAGGCCTTCGGCCAGGCGCGTCGGCAGCAACGAGCCACGGCTGGCAAAGCCGATGGTGGCCTGCATGTCGCGGGTTTCCAGGCGGCTGACCGACTCGGCCGCGAGGCTGTTGCCATTCACCGCGAGCAGGCCCTTGTCCAGGGTCAGCACCAGCTTGCGCTGCGGTTCAAGGTGGCGCAGGCGCAATTCCATCTGGTTGTCGGAAAGCTCCCAGGCGCCGTCCACCTTGCCTTTGACGGTGTCGACCAGGTGCACCTTGCTGGCGAAGTCCTGCTTGGCATCGAGCGGCGCCGAGAAACTGATCGACAGCGCGCTGGCGCCGTCGAGCTGGGTTTCCGAGACATCGAGCACGGTCAGCTCGCGGCCTGCGTAGCGCTTGGCGAGCACTGCCGGGTCTTCCCGTTTGGCGGCCTTGGCTTCGGCCGGGGCAGTTGCTGCAGGCTTTTCGACAGGGGCAGCGGTGTCCTTCGACGAGGAATCACAGGCACTGAGCAATGCCAGCGCGCAGGCCAGCAACAATCCTTTGTTGAACATGGAGAGAAGACTCTTGGGCAGCGTGTTCTTGAGGGCTGCAACTATAGCGCAACGGCCAGCGGCTTACCTGCTGTCGAGTGGTAACTGCGAGCTTGTTCGCACGGGCGGCCGGGCAGCTCGCTAGAATAGCCTCGGCGGCGCCACGCCAATCTCAGCTTTGATCGCAACAGGAGTCCGTATGCCCCCGCTGTCCGCCGACTGGCGCCACCGCCTGACCCACCGCAAGGTCTGGGCGCTGGCCGCACCGATGATCCTCTCAAACATCTCGGTGCCGTTGGTTGCATTGGTCGACAGCACGGTGATTGGCCACCTGCCGCATGCGCATCAGCTCGGCGCGGTGGCCGTGGGCGCGACCTTGTTCACCTTCATGGTGGGTTTGATGGGCTTCCTGCGCATGGGCTCCACGGGCTTCGCCGCCCAGGCCGCCGGGCGCAACGATGGCGCGGCGCTACGCCAAGTGCTGGTGCAGGGATTGCTGCTGGCGCTGGGTTTTGCCGCGCTGATCGGGGTGTTGGCACTGCCCTTCAGCCAACTGGCGTTGCAGGTAATCAACCCAAGTGCGGCGCTGCATCAATCCACCGAAGATTTCTTCCACACTCGATTGCTTGGCTTGCCGGCAGCCTTGGCCAGTTACGCCCTGGTCGGCTGGTTTCTCGGCACGCAGAACGCGCGCGCGCCGTTGGCGATCCTGCTGACCACCAACCTGCTCAACATCGTGCTCAATCTGTGGTTCGTGCTGGGCCTGGACTGGGGCGTGATTGGCTCGGCGCGGGCTTCGGTGATTTCCGAATGGAGCGCCGCCCTGCTCGGCCTGGCTCTGACCCGACCGGCGTTACGCCGCTATCCTGGGCAGCTCGCCTGGGCGGCGCTGCGCCGCTGGCAGGCCTGGCGGCCGCTGCTTTCGGTCAACCGCGATATCTTCCTGCGCAGCTTGGCGTTGCAGTTGGTATTCCTGCTGCTTACGGTGCAAGGCGCACGCCTCGGTGAAGCGACGGTGGCGGCCAATGCCCTGCTGCTCAATGGCCTGTTGCTGACTGCCTATGCCCTCGACGGCCTGGCCCATGCGGTTGAAGCGCTGTGCGGTCACGCCATCGGCGCCCGCGACCGGCAGACCCTGCGGCGCTCGCTGGTGGTCGCCGGTGGCTGGTCACTGCTTGTCAGTATTGGTTTTGCCGGGGTGTTTCTGCTCGGCGGGCACTTGTTCATCAACCTGCAAACCGACATCGCCAGCGTACGCGAGGCGGCCTATCCGTACCTGCCGTACCTGGCAGTGCTGCCGCTGATTGCCGTGTGGAGCTACTTGCTCGACGGCCTGTTCATCGGCGCGACCCGCGCGCGTGAGATGCGCAATGCGATGCTGCTGAGCTTGCTGCTGGCGGCGCCGTTGGCGTGGATGGCCAGCGGGTATGGCAATCATGGGTTATGGCTGGCGTTTCTTGGGTTCATGGCGTTGCGCGGGGTGACGCTGGGGTGGGTTGGCTGGCGGATGCAGCGAGAGGGGCGGTGGTTGGGGTGATTTAGGGCGATCTTTTCAACGGCCAGTTCGAGGATGGCCATATCCACTGGGGCGCTGGCCGAGTAAAGCTGGGGCCGCTCTGCGACCCCAAAGTCTCAGGTGCAGCAAAGGCTGCTAGCAGCCCCTTTTACACATCACGACGACAGGTACGAAGACCGGGTCAAGCCCAACCGCAGCGCATCCAGGTACTGGGTGCGTTCGCGGGCGGTGATCTTGGCGCTGGCGACCTTGTCGCGGTAGTGAGTCATCAACTCCTCCGGCGACAAGTGCACGTAGCGCAGCATGTCTTCGATGGTGTCATGGGTCTCGATACCGGCGTGGTAGGCGCTGCCGTCGGCGTTCTGGTAGATGTTCACCGAGTCGGTGTCACCGAACAGGTTGTGCATGTCACCGAGGATTTCCTGATAGGCACCGACCAGGAAGATCCCCAGCAGGTAGTCCTCACCCTCGTTGATACCATGCACCGGCAGGCTGGTTTCGATGCTTTGCTCGTCGACGTACTGGTTGATCTTGCCGTCCGAGTCGCAGGTCAGGTCCTGCAGCACGGCGCGGCGCAGCGGCTCTTCGTCCAGGCGGTGCAGCGGCAGGATCGGCAGTACCTGGCCAATCGCCCAGGTATCCGGCAGGCTCTGGAACACCGAGAAGTTGCAGATGTACTTGTCGGCGAGCTTGTCGTTGAGTTCGTCGAGCACCTGGCGGTGCGAGCGCTGACGGGCCTTGAGCGAGTTGTGCAAGCGGCGGCACACGGCGAAGTAGCACTGCTCGGCGAGGGCCTTTTCCGACAGGGTGAGTTTACCGTCGGCATACTGCGCCGCCACGTCACCCATGTAGTGGGTGGCACGCCAGTAGGTCTCGGTGACCATCTCGATATCGGTTGGGCCGAGCAGGTCGACCAGCCATTGCACGGTCTCGGGCAGGGCTTCCTTGTTGTCGATGGTCGGCACTTCGTCGTTGTGCTTCTC
The DNA here is from genome assembly GCF_014268785.2 of Pseudomonas shirazensis. Taxonomy (GTDB): domain Bacteria; phylum Pseudomonadota; class Gammaproteobacteria; order Pseudomonadales; family Pseudomonadaceae; genus Aquipseudomonas; species Aquipseudomonas shirazensis. The sequence continues at coordinate 707,726 of NZ_JABWRD020000002.1, forward strand.
GACGTCGGTCACCTGCACCACCAGCATCGCGTGGTGCGCGGTCAGGGCACGGCCGCTTTCGGAAAAGATGTGCGGATGCGGCAGGCCCTGCGCATCGCAGAACTCCTTGAGCATTCCCACCACGACGGCGGCGTAGTCGTCGATGTCATAGTTGATCGAGCTGGCATTGCGCGAGTGGGTGCCGTCGTAGTCGACCCCAAGGCCACCGCCAACGTCGATATGATCGACCGGCAAGCCCAGTGAACGCAGCTCGCCGTAATAACGGATCGCTTCCTTGAAGCCATGCTGGTAGTCGGCCAGGTTGGCGATCTGCGAACCCATATGGAAGTGCAGCAGGCGGATGCCCTGGTCCAGTCCGGCAGCGCGGAAGCGCTCGACCACTGACAGCAACTGCGCCGCCGACAGACCGAACTTGGACTTCTCACCGCCGGTGTCGGCCCACTTGCTCGATGCCAGCGACGACAGGCGTACGCGCAAGCCGACCTGTGGCTTGACCTTGAGCTCGGCAGCCTCTTCGATCACCAGCGCGACCTCGGACTCCTTTTCGATAACGATGAATACGTTATGACCAAGCTTCTGGCCCATCAGCGCGAGGCGGATGAACTCACGGTCCTTGTAGCCGTTGCAGACGATGGTGCCGCCCTTCGGCGCCAGCGCCAGCACCGCCAGCAGCTCTGGCTTGGAGCCGGCTTCAAGGCCGATCGATACGTTCTGGGTGGCGATGATGTTCTCGACAACCGCTTCCTGCTGGTTGACCTTGATCGGGTACAGAGCGGTGTACTCGCTCTGGTATTCCAGGCGCGCGATGTTGGCGTCGAAAGCGCCGGTCAACTGGCGGACGCGGTCTTGCAGGATGTCCGGGAAACGCACCAGCAATGGCAGCGAAAGGCCACTCTGACGCAGCTCGTCAACCTGTTCGAAGAGGTCGATGGGGGCACTGTCGGGGCCGTTGGGGCGCACTTCGACGCGCCCGGCTTCATTGATGGCGAAATAACCAGCGCCCCAATGGCGGATGCCATAAACACTGCGGCTGTCGGCCACGGTCCACTGGCTACCATCGTCTTTGCGTGTGCGTCGTACGGACATTCAAGTCCCCTGTAGATAAGTCGAAGACACTGCCTTGGCGACAAGGCGACGGCAGTGTAAAAGCGAAAAATGACGATTCGTCCATGCCAGGGGTAGACCCTGGTTACGGAATCGAGTTTAGAAAGCTCGGCGGAAAAAATCGCCTGGTGATTCAACCACCGGACTTTTTCGCCTTGAAGCCTTGCTTGGTCAGCTCTGCCAGCAACAGCTCGACGTGGTCGCCCTGGATCTCGATAACGCCGTCTTTCAAGGCGCCACCGGTGCCACAACGCCGCTTGAGGCTGGCAGCCAGCTCTTTCAAGGGTTGGAGCGCCAACGGCACACCGCTGATGGTGGTCACCGTCTTGCCGCCGCGGCCTTTGCTTTCGCGGCGCACACGGGCAATACCGTCACCTTCGGGGATGGCTTGCTGCTTGCAGATACAGGCGTCCGCCGGCTGGCCACAGTCGGGGCAGTGCCGACCGGCATCGGTGGAATAAACGAGACCGCTCAAGGCGGAAAAGGAAGAAGCTTTCTTGGCCACTTTTGTTCCTCTTGCTGAGGACAAAAACTGGTCGATTCCGTTGCCTGGAGCCGACCGCGAAGCCCCACTCTGGCAGGGGCGGCGCTACTGACGCAAAAGCTGCGACAGCCCGAAAAGGGCGCGCAGTGTAACGATAATTGCGCCGCTTGCTAAGTACTGGATTGCGCCATTTTGCGCAGGTTTTACGACCTGACGCAGACTCCTGGCCGCTGACTAGCTCAAGCCTGCCTGATAGCGCTGCAGCGCAACCAGCGAATCCGGGCAATAAGGCAAGCGCTGACGCTCATCGTCGACCTGCGCCAGGCTGACGAAGCGCGCCTCGCTGACCTCCTCCGGCTGCAAGCTTAGCGGCCCGTCCCAGACCGACGAAAACACGCCGCACCAGAGCCGATTGCCCGGCTGGTCAAAATAGAACCGCTCATGAAAGCGCAGCTCGACGCCGGTCACCCCGAGTTCCTCGGCCAGCTCGCGGGCCGCCGATTCGGCATAGCTCTCATCGGTCGCCACCATGCCGCCAGCGGCCACGTCCCAGTACCCCGGGTAGACCGCCTTGCTCAGGGAGCGGCGGTTGATGCAGAGCAAGCCGGCGCTGTTGAACAGCAGAATGAATGTGCAGCGGCCAATCAGCCCTGCCTCACGCAGCTGTGCACGCGGCATGGCGCCGAGCAGTTGATCATGCTCGTCGACCCAGGCGATCAGTTCGAGGTCCGAGGCCGCCCGGTGGACAGCCTCGGCTGGGGTGATGGTCATGCTCAGCCTTGCGACAGCAGCTGACGCAGGTCGATCACTGCGGCGTTGGCGCGGGAGATGTAGTTGGCCATCACCAGCGAGTGGTTGGCCCACATGCCGAAGCCGCTACCGTTGAGCACCATTGGGCTCCACAGCGCTTCCTGCGAAGCTTCCAGCTCACGAATGATCTGGCGCACGCTAACCGTGGCGTTCTTTTTGGCCAGGACGTCGGCGAAGTCCACTTCAATGGCGCGCAACAGGTGCGACAGCGCCCAGGCCTGACCGCGTGCTTCATAGAAGACGTTGTCGATCTGCATCCATGGTGTTTCCACCAGCTCTTCATCAAGCTGCGGCACCTGGCCAGCCACCACGGTTTCAGTCTTCAAGGTGCTGTTCAGCTTGACCCGGCCGACACTGGCCGACAGCCGCTGCGACAGCGAACCCAGACGGGTGGCTACGTCACCCAGCCAGTTGTTCAGGTTATCGGCACGGGTATAGAAGATCGCGCCCTTGTCGCCTGCGGCCAGACGCGTCTGATAACGCTCGAGCGACTTGATGCCTTCAGAGAACTCGGACTCGCTCGAAGGCAGAATCCAGCTCTTGTTGTCGAAGTTGAAGCGCGGCTCGGCCTTGGCCAGGTCGGCGTCTTCGGTCGACTGCGACTGCGAACGGGCGAAGTCCTTGCGCAGTGCCCGCGACAAGTCGCGCACCTGCACCAGCACGCCATATTCCCAGCTCGGCATGTTGTCCATCCATAGCCCAGGCGGGAAGCGGTCGTTGGAAATATAACCGCCCGGCTTGTCGAGCAGGGTGGCGGCAACGGTTTTCAGCGTCTCGACGGTGGTGTAACCAATGACCATCTTCTGCCCGCTGCGCTCGGCGCTGGCCTGGGCATTCTGCTGCACCGGGAACAGGTCAGGCTCCTGGCTCCAGTACCAGCCAAGGCCGATACAGACCAGCAGGTACAGCCCGATCACAACCCCAAGAGCGCGGCTCCAGAGGCCGCCAAGGTAGCTACGGGCGGCGGCGCGACGGGAGTCGGGCCGCTCACGAGGCTCGGCAGTGGCCTCACGGTTTTTCCAGTCCAGCATGGCATTGTCCTTAATCAGTCACGACGGTTCAGAGCTTGGACCTCAGGCTACGGCCAGGGTGCCACGGCAAGCCCACATCGACCCACTATAAAGCAGACACCGGCTTGCGCATAAGCGACCGGGTGGTCGGCAACTGAATAACAGGACCAGACGCAATGTTGACCTGGTACACGCGCAGCTTGCAGAAGTGGTGCTAGCATACAGCCATCATCGAAGCTGCATTCCCCCATAATAAGTAGTCAGCCATGATCCAGTCACCACAGCCCAGCCAAGAGCGCGCCAAGCGCAGCAGCGATTACGTCGACGACGTGCCGCTGCCGCCGTTGCGCAAACCGGTGTATATCCTGCTGCAGGATCATGACCGCGCCGAACGCCTGGCGCAGCAGCTGGAATTCTTTGGCCTGGGGGTGCACGCACTGGCCACTGCCGAGGTGTTCTGCGCGGCGATGCGCGAGCGCTTGCCGGCGGCGATAGTCATGGACGTCGACTTCAGCGGCCCGGGCTGTGGCCTGCTGCTGGCGGCGCAGGCCCAGCTGGGGCTGGATCAGGCTGTGCCGCTGCTGTTCTTCAGCCTGCACGAAACCGACACGCCGACGCGCCTGGCCGCCGTGCGCGCCGGTGGCCAGGCGTTCATGACCGGTACGCTGGAAGCATCGAGCCTGCTGGAAAAGGTCGAGATGCTGACCAACGCCACTCAGTACGACCCATTTCGAGTACTGATCATCGATGACTCGCGCACCCAGGCACTGCATACCGAGCGCGTGCTCAACAGCGCCGGGATGATCACTCGCAGCCTGACCGAGCCGATCCGCGCCATGGCCGAGCTGGCTGACTTCCAGCCCGACCTGATCATCCTCGACCTCTATATGCCCGACTGTACCGGGCCGGAGCTGGCCAAGGTGATCCGCCACAATGACCGCTATGTCAGCGTGCCGATCATCTACCTGTCGGCCGAGGACGACCTGAACAAGCAGCTCGATGCCATGAGCGAAGGCGGTGATGATTTTCTGACCAAGCCGGTGCGTTCACGCCAGCTGCTGACCACGGTACGCAACCGCGCCGTGCGCGCGCGTCATCTCAAGGCGAGGATGGTCCGCGACAGCCTGACCGGTCTGTACAACCACACGCATATCCTGCAATTGCTGGAAGACTGCCGCTTGCGCGCCCGCCGCGAACAGCAGCCGCTGAGCTTTGCCATGCTCGACATCGACCACTTCAAGAAGATCAACGACCGCCACGGCCACCCCATGGGCGACCGGGTGATCAAGAGCCTGGCATTGTTCCTCAAGCAACGCCTGCGCAAGACCGATTACATCGGCCGTTACGGCGGTGAGGAATTCGCCATTGTGCTGCCCAATACGCCGCTGAGCGCGGCCTACAAGGTGCTCGACGAGATCCGCCGGCGCTTTGCCGAGATCATCTATCCCGCCCAACCCCACGACCTGCACTGCACCTTCAGCGCCGGCGTGGTGCAGTTGGATCAAGCGCACGATGCCCTGAGCATGGCCAGTGCCGCTGACGAAGCGCTGTACCGGGCCAAGCATGCCGGGCGCAACTGCGTGGTGCGGGTAGACCCCGCGTAAACGGCGCCAGGCCCGATCAAGGCAAAAGGCCACAATTCTCCAGCGCAGCACCCTCCTCCGTCATCACCCCGTCATGAAATCGCAATAACTTCAGGCACCTACCTCTCTCCACGCTGCCGGAAGCCTGCGCCATGCGCCTGAAGTGGTTGACCAATTTCAACACCCTGTTGCTCGTTGCCGTGTGCATTGCCCTGGGCGCAACCCTGTGGTGGTCACAACGAGCACTGGAGCGTCCCTATCTGCTGATGGAACGCTATCTGGGCTTGTCGCAGCAGTTTCAGAACCATATCGAGCGCGATACCCAGGCCTACCTGGCCAGCGGCGACGCCGTACGCCACGCCGCCGCTGTGCAGGGCAACCAGCAGTTGCAGGCAGCGCTTGCTGACTGGCCCGAAGCTCTGGCCGAGCAACTGCGCCCCAGCCTCGCCGAGTTGCAGGCATTCACCGGCAATCAGCTACTGGCCGCCGGCAAGCTGGCGGGTGATCCGCAAGCCTTGCTGCTGCAGGCTGAGCGCGAACTGGGCGGCACTCTCGAACAGCTGGCTGGCTACGCCCAAGGTAGCGCCAGCGAGCAGGCCCAGCGCTACCTGGCGCCCCTGCTGGACGCAGCGGTGCATTTGGGCCGTTTATCGCTGGCCCGCGACAAGCTGGTCAGCAGTGGTCGCGCCGAGCTGGCTGAAGAAGTCGAACGCGAATTGCAGCAGGTACGTGTTCAGGCCGAGCAGATTGCAGCATTGCCGCTACTGGGCGTGACCCGCGCGGCCGAGTCCGGCGCTGACGACTTCGCCGCGCTGATGGGCCTGCAAAGCCAGGCTAGCGAGCAGCGCGAAGACGTCGCCGTGGCCCTCAAGCGCGATCTGCAGAGCCTGCTCAGCCGCTATCGCGCCGAACTGCAGCGCACGCGCGAACAGATCGATCAGCGCGCAACCCTGGCCAACAGCACCCGCGAGCGGCTCGAGGCGGTGCAGCAAGTGCTTGCCGGGCTGGAGCCGCAGGTACGCGCGCAACACGCCAGCATCGCCGCCGAGGTGCGCATCATTCAGGGCGTGATGATCGTCTTGATTCTGTTCATCGCGCTGCTCATCGACAGCCTCCAGCGGCGCCTGGCGGGAACCCTCGGCAGCCTTGCACCAGCACTGTCACGCTGGGCCGAGGGCGATTTTGCCCAGCCCATTTCCTTGGGCAAGACCAACCGCGAACTGCACGACATCGAAGATTCGCTCAACCACCTGCGCCAGTATCTGGTGCAACTTGTGGCGACCTTGCGCGCCAACGCCGAGCAGGTTGCCGGCAGCAGTCATGCTCTGGCCGGCATGAGCAGCGGCCTGCACCAAGGCGCCGAACGCCAGGCCGGTGACACGGCGCAGATCCGCGATGCCCTGGGCGAGCTGGAAGCGACCATTCAGCAAGTGGCAGGCGATGCCAGCGCTGCGGCCCAGGCCAGTCGCGAGGCCGGCAGTGCCGTCGAGCACGGTCAGCGGGTGATCGGCCAGAGCCTGTCTGGGCTGCGTACGCTGGTTGATGAAGTCCAGGGCAATGCGCAGATGATCGAACAACTGGCACAGGAGTCGGCGACCATCGGCGGTGTGCTCACGGTGATTCGCTCGATTGCCGAACAGACCAACCTGCTGGCGCTCAACGCCGCAATCGAAGCGGCTCGCGCCGGCGAGATGGGCCGCGGCTTTGCCGTGGTCGCCGATGAGGTGCGCTCGCTGGCGCAACGCACAACTGGCGCTACCGGCGAAATCCAGGCACTGATCGACCGCCTGCAACTGGCCGCGCGCGACTCGGTGAATGGCATGCGCACCCAGCTCGAGCATGCCGAGGCCACTGCCAGCCAGGCGCAGACGGCAGATGGCGCTCTGGATGACATCGTCACGGCAATCCGCACCATCGCCGACACCGCTGGGCGTATCGCCGATGTGACGGCGCAACAAACCGGCGCCGTGAGCGACATCCGCGACCACAGCGAGCGCATTCACCAACTTGGCGAAGACAACCTGCAGCGCATCGGCGAAGGCCGTGAACAAGGCGAGCAATTGCTCAAGCTGGGCGGTGAGCTGAACACTGCAGTGGCTGCATTCCGCCTCTGAGCAGGCCGGGCGGGCGCCCCCAATGCCCGCCAAGTCCGCTATCATGCGCCCACGTTCGACCTCGCGAGTCCGCCATGCGCCGCCTGTTTTTCCTGCTGTTTCTGCTGCTGGCCAGCCCGGCTTTCGCCGCTGGCCTGCTCGACAACCGCCCCAGTGCCACGCTCGGTGCCTCTGCCCTGAGTAACAACAGCGACTTCCTGCCGGTGCATGAAGCGTTCAAGTTGAGCCTGGTCAGCAGTGATGCGCAGAACATCACCCTGCGTTTCGTCGCCAGCGACGGTTACTACCTCTATCGCCACCGCTTCCAGTTCCGCAGCGAGCCTGCCGATGTAGCTCTGGGCACGGCGCAGATTCCGCCCGGCGAGGCCAAGCACGACGAGTTTTTTGGTGATGTCGAGGTGTATCACGGCGTGCTCGATATCGTCGTGCCGCGACCTGCCGCTGACAGCCGCGGCTTTACCCTGCTGGTGGGCTACCAGGGCTGTGCCGACAAAGGCCTGTGCTATCCGCCGGAAACCGCAAGGATTGCCATCGATGCGGCTGGTACAGCCAGCTCGCCAAGCAGCGCGCCCGGCTGGGACTGGCAAGCGTTGCTGCTGTTCTTCCTCGCCGGTGTCGGCCTGACCTTCACCCCCTGCGTACTGCCGATGCTGCCGATCCTGTCGGGTGTGGTCTTGCGCGGTCAGGTCGGCGGCTGGCGTGGTTTCAGCCTGTCGCTGGCCTATGTGCTGCCGATGGCGGTGTGCTTCGCCACCCTCGGCGCGCTGATGGGCGTGTTTGGCGCGGGGCTGAACCTGCAGGCGCGGCTGCAATCGGCCTGGGTGCTGGTGCCGTTTGCGCTGTTCTTCGTGCTGTTTGCCCTGGCCATGTTCGGCCTGTTCGAGCTGAAGCTCCCACAAGCCCTGAGTAATCGCCTGGACCGCGTGGCCAATCGCACCCAGGGCGGCTCGCTGCTCGGTGCCGCGGTGCTCGGCGTGCTCTCCAGCCTGCTGGTTTCACCCTGTGTGTCGGCGCCGCTGGCCGGCGCCCTGCTGTACATCAGCGCCAGTGGTGACGCTTTGGGCGGCGCGCTGAAACTGTTCGCACTGGGCCTGGGCATGGGCGCGCCATTGCTGCTGATCGGCACCGGCGGCGCGGCCTGGCTGCCGAAGAGTGGGCCATGGCTGAACACCGTCAAGAATGCCATCGGCGTGCTGTTGCTGGGTCTGGCTATCGGCCTGCTCAGCCGTGTTTTGCCCGGGCCGCTGACCTTGCTCTTGATCGGCCTGCTGGCGGCGGGCGTAGCGCTGTTCCTCGGCGCCCTTGAGCTGGTGGTGAAAACGCCACGCGAGCGCCTCGCGCAATTGGCCGGCCTAGCCTTGCTGGTGTACGCCCTGGCGTGCTGGTACGGCGCCCTCAGCGGCCAGGGTGACCCATTGCGGCCACTGCCCAGCGCGGCTCCAGCCGCTGCTGCAGGCGCAGTCAGCGCCGACGCCTGGCAGACCATCACCACTCCGGCGGCGCTCGACGCAGCCCTGGCGGCCGCCTCGGCCGCCGGCCAACCGGTGCTGCTCGACTGGTACGCCGACTGGTGCATCAGCTGCAAGGTGATAGAACATGAGGTGCTCAGCGCACCGCAGGTGCAGGCGCAGTTGGGCGCCTTCAAGCTGCTGCGTTTCGACATCACCGAAAGCAATGTCGAGCAACGCAGCCTGCTCGACCGCTATCGCTTGTTCGGCCCGCCGGCACTGCTGTTCTTTGCCGCAAACGGCAGCGAAATGAGCAGCGATCGCGTGGTTGGTGAAATAAACGCCGGCGATTTTGCACAGATCCTCACCCGCGTACGCGGCCAACTCGGGCTATAACTTCCTGCTGACTGCGCTGTGCGCAGCCTGCGGTGACCAAATTTAAACATCTGGTCACATACTTTGCGCGAATCTCGGGCAACGTGCTGGCTATTGCCGGGAACTGGACACACCTACTCGCTTTGCGGCATAGTCGCCGCGCATGTCGTATTGCCCTACAAGACCAAGGAACCCGCAGATGGCTACCCTACTGGTGCTGCACGGCCCCAACCTCAACCTGCTCGGTACCCGCGAGCCGGGTCATTACGGTGCCGCCACCCTCGCCCAGATCAACCAGGATCTGGAGCAGCGTGCCCGTGCCGCAGGCCACCATCTGCAGTACCTGCAGAGCAATGCCGAGTATGAGCTGATCGATCGGATTCACGCCGCGCGCAACGAGGGCGTCGATTTCATCCTGATCAATCCGGCTGCTTTCACCCACACCAGCGTCGCATTACGTGACGCATTGCTGGCGGTGAGCATCCCATTCATCGAAGTGCACCTGTCCAACGTGCACAAGCGTGAACCGTTCCGGCATCACTCCTACTTCTCCGACGTTGCGGTAGGGGTGATCTGCGGTCTCGGCGCCAGCGGTTATCGACTGGCCCTGGAAGCTGCTCTGGAACAGCTGGCTGCAAGCGCACAGCCCTGATGAAACAAGGCCTTGGCCCCTCCGGGCCGAGGTCATAGAGAAACGTTTTCGACACGTTTTCAATTTACGTCCCCGACCGAACCTTGGGAGTTGCTGATTAATGGATATCCGTAAAGTCAAAAAGCTGATCGAACTGCTGGAAGAGTCCGGCATCGACGAACTGGAGATCAAGGAAGGCGAAGAGTCCGTTCGCATCAGCCGTCACAGCAAGACCCCAGCTGCTCAGCAGTACTTCGCGCCACAACCGATGGCCGCCGCTCCAGTAGCTGCGCCTGCTCCGGTTGCCGCTGCCGCCCCTGCTGCCGACGCCGCGCCAGTGCTCAAAGGCACCGTGGTCCGTTCGCCAATGGTCGGTACCTTCTACCGCAAGCCATCGCCGACCTCGCCGAACTTCGCTGAAGTCGGGCAGAGCATCAAGAAAGGCGACACCCTGTGCATCGTCGAAGCGATGAAGATGATGAACCACATCGAAGCCGAAATCGGCGGTGTAATCGACGCCATCCTGGTGGAAGACGGTCAGCCGGTTGAATTCGACCAGCCGCTGTTCACCGTCGTTTGATCCTCGGAGAGCCAACGATGTCTGCGAAGCTGGAAAAAGTCCTGATCGCCAACCGTGGCGAAATCGCCCTGCGTATCCTGCGGGCCTGCAAAGAGCTCGGCATCAAGACCGTCGCTGTGCACTCCACGGCTGACCGTGAGCTGATGCACCTGGGTCTGGCGGACGAATCGGTCTGCATCGGCCCTGCGTCGTCCAAGGATTCCTACCTGCACATCCCGGCGATCATCGCTGCCGCCGAAGTGACTGGCGCTACCGCCATCCACCCAGGCTACGGCTTCCTCGCCGAGAACGCTGACTTCGCCGAGCAGGTCGAGAAGTCCGGCTTTGCCTTCATCGGCCCGAAAGCCGACACCATTCGCCTGATGGGCGACAAGGTTTCGGCCAAGGCAGCCATGATCGAAGCTGGCGTACCGACCGTACCAGGCTCCGACGGCCCACTGCCGGAAGACGAAGAAGAAGCCCTGCGCATCGGCCGTGAAGTCGGCTACCCGGTGATCATCAAAGCCGCTGGCGGCGGCGGTGGTCGCGGCATGCGCGTGGTGCACAAGGAAGAAGACCTGATCGCTTCGGCCAAGCTGACCCGTACCGAAGCCGGTGCTGCGTTCGGCAATCCGATGGTCTACCTCGAGAAGTTCCTGACCAACCCACGTCACGTGGAAGTCCAGGTGCTGTCCGACGGCCAGGGCCAGGCAATCCATCTCGGCGACCGTGACTGCTCGCTGCAGCGCCGTCACCAGAAGGTTCTCGAAGAAGCACCGGCTCCGGGCATCGACGAGCAAGCGCGTCAGGAAGTCTTCGCCCGCTGTGTCAAGGCGTGCATCGACATCGGTTACCGTGGTGCCGGGACGTTCGAGTTCCTCTACGAGAACGGCCGCTTCTACTTCATCGAAATGAACACCCGTGTTCAGGTCGAGCACCCGGTTTCGGAAATGGTCACTGGTATCGACATCGTCAAGGAGATGCTCAGCATCGCCGCTGGCAACAAGCTGTCGTTCACTCAGGATGACGTGGTGATCCGCGGCCACTCGCTGGAATGCCGGATCAACGCTGAAGACCCGCGCAAGTTCATCCCGAGCCCAGGCACCGTCAAGCACTTCCATGCCCCAGGCGGCAATGGCGTGCGGGTCGATTCGCACCTGTACAGCGGCTATTCGGTTCCGCCGAACTATGACTCGCTGATCGGCAAGCTGATCACCTACGGCAAGGATCGCGACGAAGCCATGGCGCGCATGCGCAATGCCCTCGACGAAATCGTGGTCGACGGTATCAAGACCAACATCCCGCTGCACCGCGACCTGGTGCGTGATGAAGGTTTCTGCAAAGGTGGCGTCAACATCCATTACCTCGAGCACAAACTGGCCAACCAGGATTGATCTTGAAGTGATGCGCTGAACAAACCCCGGCCCTGTGCCGGGGTTTTTTATTGCCGCTCGTACCTCGCTTGCCTCGCCACGCGCACAAACCGCACACACTGAAGTAAACTGCCCTACTTTGCGCAGCCCAATCGCTGCCCCCACAGATTTTTTAAGGTACCCGCCATGCCCTGGCTGCAAGTACGTCTGGCCATCAGCCCGGAACAAGCCGAAACCTACGAAGATGCCCTGCTCGAAGTAGGCGCTGTCTCGGTAACCTTCATGGACGCCGAAGACCAGCCGATCTTCGAGCCGGACCTCAACACCACGCCGCTGTGGTCGCACACCCACCTGCTGGCCCTGTTCGAAGCCGACGCCGAGCCTGAGCAGGTATTCGCTCACCTGCGCCTGCTGACCAACGCCGAGCTGCCCGAGCATCAGGCTGAAGTCATCGAAGACCAGGACTGGGAACGCAGCTGGATGGACAACTTCCAGCCCATGCGTTTTGGCCAGCGTCTGTGGATCGTGCCAAGCTGGCACGCAGCCCCTGAGCCGGAAGCAGTCAACCTGCTGCTCGACCCGGGCCTGGCGTTCGGCACCGGCACCCACCCGACTACCGCGCTGTGCCTGGAGTGGCTCGACGGCCAGCAACTGGCTGACGTGCAGGTACTGGACTTCGGCTGTGGCTCGGGCATTCTGGCCATCGCTGCGCTGCTGCTGGGCGCGCGCGAAGCGGTCGGTACCGATATCGATGTGCAGGCGCTTGAAGCTTCGCGCGACAACGCCGGACGCAACGGTATCGAAGCCGAGCGCTTTCCGCTGTACCTGCCTGAAGACATGCCGGCGATGCAGGCCGACGTGCTGGTGGCCAACATTCTGGCTGGGCCACTGGTCTCGCTGGCGCCGCAGTTGTCGGGTCTGGTACGACCGGGCGGCCTGCTGGCGTTGTCGGGAATCCTCGCCGAACAGGGTGAAGAAGTCGCCGCCGCGTATGCTGCAGACTTTGACCTGGACCCGATCGTCGTCCGCGACGGCTGGGTTCGCATCAGTGGCCGCCGTCGCTCGGCAGGCCTGAAATAATCACCTGCACAGCCCCCCGGATCGCCGCATGACCGACAGTTTCGTCACCCAGTGCCCGCATTGCCAGACCAGCTTTCGCGTCACGCATCATCAATTGAGCGTGGCCCGCGGGGTGGTTCGCTGCGGCCAGTGTCTGCAAGTGTTCAACGCCGCCAAGCAACTGCTCGAGCAAAACCGCGTAGCCACTGCCGAGACGGCGCCTGCGCAGCCGGAGCTGGCTACCCCGGTCGAAGCACCAGCGCCTGCTGGGCCGGCGCCGAGCCAGGACGACTGGCAGGCCAGCGCTCAGGCCTTTGACGAAATCGACCTGGACCAGGCATTAGCCAATCTGGAGCGTCGCGATCGGGCCAGCGAAGGCCACAGCGAGGCGCGCAGCGATGCCCTGCAGGCAGTGCGCGAGGTGCACGACCCGGACGAAGACGTCGGCCGCCCGTTCGGTAACGCCACCGATGAGCCTCTGAGCGAGCCTTCACCGCTGGTCCTCGAGCCGCCGCTGATCGAGCCCGAAGCGCTTGAGCAAGAGCTGTTTGAGCAGGAAGCCTTTGAGCACGAGCCATCGCCCCGCGAGCGCACCGAGCCAAGCATTGGCCTGGTGCTTGACCCGGACGATCAACCCAGCCGCCAGCAGCCCACGCTGGGCGCGCCGTTGACCGCAGCCGAAGCGCTGAGCCGCGAGTCTCTGGCCGCCGACGACGGCCATGACACTGTTGTAAGCGGCCTGTCGGCGCTCGATGATGGCCGCCGCAAGGAAAACCTGTCAGCGCTGGACGCCCACGACGATGAACGTGAGCAGCCGCTCGATGAGCGTATCGAACCGGGCCTGAACAGCCGCGCCAACCGGCGCAAGGAGCCGCTGATCGATGTGGTCGACGACCCGCTCCAGCTGGACTGGCAAAAACCCCAGGTCAACTGGGGCAAGCGCTTGCTGTGGGGCACGCTGACCCTGCTTGCCGCCGGCTTGCTGGCCTTTCAGTACGTGTGGTTCCACTTCGACGAAATGGCCCGCCAGGACCAGTACCGGCCGTGGTTCCAGCAACTGTGCCCGACGCTGGGCTGCAAGGTGCCGACCCGGGTCGACATTGCCCGGATCAAGAGCAGCAACCTGGTGGTGCGCAGCCATCCGGACTTCAAGGGCGCCCTGATCGTCGACGCGATCATCTACAACCGCGCGCCGTTTGCCCAACCGTTCCCATTGCTGGAACTGCGCTTTGCCGACCTCAACGGCCAGTCGATTGCCAGTCGTCGTTTCAAACCCAGCGAGTACCTCTCCGGTGAATTGGCCGGGCGCGGCGAAATGCCCAGCCAGACGCCTATCCATATCGCCCTGGATATCCTCGACCCGGGCCCCAAGGCCGTCAACTACAGCCTGAGCTTCCGCTCGCCGGAGTGACAATTGCCTGCAGACGCCGGTTTACCGGCGCCTGCAGCTTGTCCAGAACTGCTAGGCATAAGGCCGCAGCTGTTCAGATTTTATCCAAATTGACCTTTATCCAGTCATCCAGAGCGGGTATTATGCCCACCCTTTTTGACCTCAATGATTCGGCCCCACAACAGGGAACACCTATGTCGGCGGTACGCATCGGCCCATATACGCTTCGCAACAACCTGATCCTTGCGCCTATGGCCGGGGTTACGGACCAGCCTTTCCGCACGCTTTGCCAGCGCTTGGGCGCAGGCATGGTGGTGTCGGAGATGGTCAGTAGCGACATGAGCCTGTGGGACAGCCGCAAGTCACGTTTGCGTCGCATCCATGAAGGTGATCCCGAGCCGCGCTCGGTACAGATCGCCGGGGGTGACGCACAGATGATGGCGGCGGCGGCCCGGGCCAATGTCGAGGCCGGCGCGCAGATCATCGACATCAACATGGGTTGCCCGGCAAAAAAAGTCTGCAACAAAGCTGCAGGCTCTGCTTTATTGAGAGATGAAGTGCTGGTCAGCGAGATCCTCGATGCCGTCATTGGTGCAGTGGATGTCCCGGTGACCCTGAAGATTCGTACCGGCTGGGACCGTTCGAGCAAGAACGGCCTGAACGTGGCAAAAATTGCCGAACAGGCCGGCATCCAGGCGCTTGCGGTGCATGGCCGCACACGCGCCGACCTGTACACCGGTGAAGCCGAGTACGACACCATTGCTGCGATCAAGCAGGCAGTGTCGATCCCGGTCTTTGCCAATGGCGATATCACCTCGCCAGAAAAAGCCCGGGCGGTGCTGCATGCCACCGGTGCCGACGGCCTGCTGATTGGCCGTGCGGCCCAAGGCCGGCCGTGGATCTTCCGCGAGATCGAGCATTACCTGCAGACCGGTGAATACTTGCCGGCGCCAGGGCTGGACGAAGTTGAACGCATTTTGCTGGAGCACCTGGCCGCGCTGCATGCCTTCTACGGCGATGTAATGGGCGTACGTATCGCCCGAAAGCACGTTGGCTGGTATCTGGCAACCCGACCCGGCGGCAAGGAGTTCCGCTCCCGGTTCAACGCTTTGGATGAGACACACGCGCAATGCGCCAACGTTCGCGAGTTTTTCTCCGAATGCCGACAGAGCCTTGAAACAAAGGACGAACAAGGGGTGGCCGCATGACGATGATGACCGAGACTTTAGTGAGTGGAACAACGCCCGTGAGCGACAACGCCAACCTCAAGCAGCACCTGAATACGCCGAGCGAGGAGGGCCAGACCCTGCGCGACAGCGTCGAGAAGGCGCTGCACAACTACTTCGCCCACCTCGAAGGCGCCTCCGTCACGGACGTGTACAACCTGGTGCTCTCGGAGGTCGAGGCGCCGTTGCTCGAAAGTGTGATGAATTACGTCAAGGGCAACCAGACCAAAGCCAGCGAGATGCTCGGACTCAACCGTGGCACCCTGCGCAAGAAGCTCAAGCAGTACGATTTGCTCTAAGGCCAGAATCCCAATCAGAAAAGGCGGCTCCCGCAGGAGGCGCCTTTTTTGCTGACTCCACCGCGTTATGGAATCCGAAATGACCGACCAGACTACCCGCCTGCCGATCCGCCGCGCCCTGATCAGCGTCTCCGACAAGACCGGGATCCTCGAATTCGCTCGCGAGCTGCAACAGCTCGGCGTCGAGATCCTGTCCACCGGTGGCACCTACAAGCTGCTCAAGGACAATGGCGTCGACGCGGTGGAAGTGGCCGACTACACCGGCTTCGCTGAAATGATGGACGGCCGGGTGAAGACCCTGCATCCAAAAATCCACGGTGGCATCCTCGGTCGGCGTGGCACCGACGACGCGATCATGAACGAGCACGGCATCAAGCCAATCGACCTGGTGGCAGTCAACCTGTACCCGTTCGAAGCCACCATCGCCAAGCCTGGCTGCGACCTGCCGACCGCAATCGAGAACATCGATATCGGCGGCCCGACCATGGTTCGCTCGGCAGCCAAGAACCACAAGGACGTGGCCATCGTGGTCAACGCCGGTGACTACGGCCAGGTCCTCGAAAGCCTCAAGGCCGGTGGCCTGACCTACGCTCAGCGCTTCGACCTGATGCTCAAGGCGTTCGAGCACACCGCCGCCTACGACGGTATGATCGCCAACTACATGGGCACCGTGAACCAGGCTGCCGAGACCCTGTCGACTTCCGACCGCAGCCTGTTCCCGCGCACCTTCAACAGCCAGTTCGTCAAAACCCAGGAAATGCGCTACGGCGAGAACCCGCACCAGAACGCGGCGTTCTACGTTGAAGCGAACAAGGGCGAAGCGAGCATCTCTACCGCCACCCAGCTGCAGGGCAAAGAGCTGTCGTTCAACAACGTGGCCGACACCGATGCCGCCCTCGAGTGCGTCAAGAGCTTCGTCAAGCCGGCCTGCGTGATCGTCAAGCACGCCAACCCGTGCGGCGTTGCCGTGGTTCCGGAAAACGAAGGCGGCATTCGTCAGGCCTACGAACTGGCTTACGCCACCGACACCGAGTCGGCCTTCGGCGGCATCATCGCCTTCAACCGCGAGCTGGACGGCGAGACCGCCAAGGCCATCGTCGAGCGTCAGTTCGTTGAAGTGATCATTGCGCCGAAGATCTCCCAGGCTGCCCGTGACGTAGTAGCCGCCAAGCAGAACGTGCGTCTGCTCGAGTGCGGCGAGTGGCCAGCCGAGCGCAGCGCTGGCTGGGACTTCAAGCGGGTCAACGGTGGCCTGCTGGTGCAGAGCCGCGATATCGGCATGATCAGCGCCGACGATCTGAAGATCGTTACCCAGCGCGCGCCGAGCGAGCAGGAAATTCACGACCTGATCTTCGCCTGGAAAGTAGCCAAGTTCGTTAAGTCCAACGCTATCGTCTACGCCAAGCAGCGCCAGACCATCGGTGTCGGTGCTGGCCAGATGAGCCGCGTCAACTCGGCACGCATTGCTGCAATCAAAGCCGAGCATGCTGGCCTGCAAGTACAAGGTGCGGTCATGGCCTCGGACGCGTTCTTCCCGTTCCGCGACGGCATCGACAACGCTGCCAAGGCAGGCATCACTGCAGTGATCCAGCCAGGTGGTTCGATGCGCGATGCTGAAGTGATCGCTGCTGCCGACGAAGCCGGCATCGCCATGGTATTCACCGGCATGCGCCACTTCCGCCACTAATTTCGCCCGCCCCACCGCACCCCTGTAGGAGCGGCCTTTCGCGACGCAAGGCCACTCCTACAGAAAAGCGTCTGGGGTCGTCGCTAAACAGTTTTCGAGGTTTTAGACATGAAAGTTTTGATCATCGGCAACGGCGGCCGTGAACACGCCCTGGCCTGGAAAGTTGCCCAGGACCCACGCGTCGAAAAAGTCTTCGTCGCCCCAGGCAACGCTGGCACCGCCACCGAAGCCAAATGCGAGAACGTCGACATCCAGGTGACCGCTCTGGAGCAGTTGGCCGATTTCGCCGAGCAGAACGTCGACCTGACCATCGTCGGCCCGGAAGCGCCACTGGTTGCCGGCGTCGTCGACCTGTTCCGCAGCCGCAAGCTCGACTGCTTTGGCCCAACCAAGGGCGCTGCGCAGCTTGAAGGCTCCAAGGCATTCACCAAGGACTTCCTGGCCCGTCACCAGATCCCTACCGCTGATTACCAGAACTTCACCGAAGTCGAGCCAGCCCTGGCCTACCTGCAAAAGGTCGGCGCGCCGATCGTGATCAAGGCCGACGGCCTTGCTGCGGGCAAAGGCGTGATCGTTGCCATGAGCTTGCAGGAAGCCGAGGACGCCGTGCGCGACATGCTCGCCGGTAACGCCTTTGGTGATGCAGGTTCGCGGGTCGTCATCGAAGAGTTCCTCGACGGCGAAGAAGCCAGCTTCATCGTCATGGTCGACGGTGAAAACGTGCTGCCGATGGCGACCAGCCAGGACCACAAGCGCGTCGGCGACGGCGACAGCGGGCCGAACACCGGCGGCATGGGCGCCTACTCGCCAGCCCCGGTGGTTACCGCCGAAGTGCACCAGCGGGTGATGGACCAGGTGATCTGGCCGACCGTGCGCGGCATGGCCGCCGAAGGCAACGTCTACACCGGCTTCCTGTACGCCGGGTTGATGATCGACAAGGCCGGTAACCCCAAGGTGATCGAGTTCAACTGCCGCTTCGGCGACCCGGAAACCCAGCCAGTCATGCTGCGCCTGGAGTCGAGCCTGGTGCTGTTGATCGAAGCCGCCTTCGCCAAGGCCTTGAACAAGGTCGAAGCACAATGGGACCCGCGGCCAAGCCTGGGTGTGGTGCTGGCTGCCGGCGGTTACCCGGCCGACTACGCCAAGGGCGCTACCATTCATGGCCTCGACGCTGCGGCCAAGCTGGAAGGCAAGGTCTTCCATGCTGGCACTGCGCTGCAGGACGGCCAGATCGTGACCAACGGCGGTCGCGTGCTGTGCGCCACTGCCCTCGGTCAGACCGTCGCTCAGGCCCAGGAACAGGCTTACCGCCTGGCCAAGGAAGTCAGCTGGGACGGTAGCTTCTACCGCACCGACATCGGCTACCGGGCCATTGCCCGCGAGCGTGGTGAGGCGCAGTAACAGCGCTTTGGCGAATGGCCGTGACACCCTTTGGTGCACGGCCTTCGGCTCGTCGACAGGATGCCGATGGGCCTTGCCTTCGCCTTCACACGCCGCGCATAGTTGTGCTTCGGCACACCCGCTAAGAAAGGATCTCGTCTTGCGTCGGCTTCGGATTGCCCTTGCCCTGTTCGTCAGCTTGCTGACCCTGCTCTGCCTGCCGCCGGCCTCGGCCGAGCAAGGTGCTGGCTGGTCGCTGCTGCTCGATGAACAGGCCAACCTGCAACTGAGCGACGTTCGCTCCGAACGCTACCGCAACCAATTCAGTCCGCTCCAGCTCAACGAGCTGGAGGCTGCCGAGCCTGATCAAGCGCTCTGGCTGCACTACCGGCTGGAACCGAATGACCAGCAACGCCTGCTGCGCATCTTCGCTCCCGACCTGTCCCGCCTCGATCTGTATGTGCTCAACGGTGACAAACTGCTGCGCCAGCGCCACCATGGTCCGCAGGCCAACACCGTCAGCGAGCCGACCCTGCTCGGCAGTGACCACTTGCTGACTTTACCCAACAGCAGCCAACCACTGGACGTCTACCTGCACCTGGTCTCGGAACACCAATTGCGCCCAGCCATCAGCCTGCTGTCTGCTGCCGAGGCTGCGGGTGACCAACACTTGCTGCTGTTGTTCGGCCTGTTGTTCGGCGGTCTGGTTATGCTGATCCTGCACAACGTGATCCGCTTCCTCTACGTGCGCTCGAGCACCACCCTGATTCTTGCCCTTTACCACGGCCTGATGCTGCTCAGCGCGCTGATCCTGCTCAACCTCAGCGGCCCCTGGTGGCACGTCTGGCACAGTGCACAGACGCCTGCCGCCTACCTGACCCTGGTCATGGCCGGGCTGGCCGGTCTGTACTTCACCCAGCACTTTTTCAGTACCGGCAATTCGCCGCGGCTGAATCGGCTGTTGCAGGGCGAGATGCTGTTGGTTGGCGTCAGCAGCCTGATCCTGCTGTTCGTCGACACCCTGCCGCTAAACCTGATGACCTACGCCCTGCTCGCGATTGGCAGCGCAAGCATGCTGCTGGTCAGCAGCTATCACTGGTACAAGGGCTACAGCCCGGCACGTTTGTTCGCCTTGGCGATGCTGGTGTACAACCTCGGCGGGCTGGTGTTGCTGCCAGCGTTGCTCGGCCTGACCCGCACGCCGACGCCATGGTTGCTGTGCATTCTGATGGCACTGGCGGTAAGCAGCGGCCTGCTGCTCAACCTGGCAGTGAGTGAACGCTTGCGACGCATCAACGAGGACCGCTTCCGCGCCAGCCGCGCGCTGGCAGCCAGCGACGCCGAGCTTAACGCCAAGGCCGAGTTCCTGGCCAAGATCAGCCATGAAATCCGCACCCCGATGAACGGCGTGCTGGGCATGACCGAGCTGTTGCTGGGGACGCCGCTATCGGTCAAGCAGCGCGACTACGTGCAGACCATCCACAGCGCCGGCAACGAGCTGCTGACCTTGATCAACGAGATTCTCGACATCTCCAAGCTGGAGTCGCGGCAGATCGAGCTGGACGATGTGCAGTTCGACCTCAACGCCTTGATCGAAGACTGCCTGAATATCTTTCGGGCCAAGGCCGAACAACGCAACATCGAGCTGATCAGCTTTACCCAACCGCAAGTCCCGCGGGTGATCAGCGGCGACCCGACGCGCTTGCGTCAGGCCCTTTCCAGCCTGCTGGAAAACGCGCTGAAAAACACCGAGCAGGGCGAAATCCTGTTGGTGGTGGCGCTGGATCAACGCGGCGAGCTGCCTCGCCTGCGCATTGCCGTCCAAGACAGCGGCAGCGCCATGCCACCGGCCGAGCGCGAAGCCTTGCTGCAGGCCGAGCTGCACAGCCATCAGTTTCTCTCCAGCAACAAGCTCGGCGGCCATCTGGGGCTGGTGATCGCCAAACAATTGATTGGTCTGATGCAGGGCGAATTCGGCATCAAGAGCAGCAGCAACATGGGCAACACCCTGTGGTTGACCCTGCCGCTCGACCCGTCACGTCTGGAGCAGCCACCGGCCGACCTGGACGGCCCGCTGCGCGACGCACGAGTACTGGTGGTCGACGATAACGACACCTGTCGCAAGGTCCTGGTGCAGCAATGCAGCGCCTGGGGGATGAATGTCAGTGCCGTGCCGTCGGGCAAGGAAGCGCTCGCCCTGCTGCGTACCAAGGCGCACCTGCGCGACTATTTCGACGCGGTCCTGCTCGACCAGAACATGCCCGGCATGACCGGCATGCAACTGGCAGCCAAGATCAAGGAAGACCCAAGCCTCAACCACGACATCCTGGTGGTGATGCTGACCGGCATCAGCAACGCCCCGAGCAAGGTCATCGCGCGCAACGCCGGCGTCAAGCGCATCCTCGCCAAGCCGGTGGCCGGCTACACCTTGAAGACCACCCTGGCCGAAGAGCTGGCCCAGCGCGGACGTGAGCAGGCCACGCCGCCGGCCGCGCTGGGCATGCCGCCGGCGACACTGGAAGTTCCAGCCGACTTCCACGTGCTGGTTGCCGAAGACAACAGCATTTCGACCAAGGTCATCCGTGGCATGCTCGGCAAGCTCAACCTCGAACCTGATACCGCCAGCAATGGCGAGGAGGCCCTGCAGGCCATGCAGGCTCGTCGCTACGATCTGGTCTTGATGGATTGCGAGATGCCCGTGCTGGATGGATTCTCAGCAACCATTCGCCTGCGCGAGTGGGAGGCGGCCAACCAGCGCCAGCGCACGCCGGTTGTCGCTCTGACCGCCCACATCCTCAGCGAGCACAAGGAACGTGCACGCCTGGCTGGTATGGACGGCCACATGGCCAAGCCGGTCGAGCTGTCGCAACTGCGCGAACTGGTCCAGTACTGGGCCGGGCAGCGCGAGGCGAGAGCCGCTGAGGTGGATGCATCATGACCGGCAGCGCTGAGTGCAACCGGGCAAAGCTCAAACCCACCGCCTGAGCGGCTGATACACTTGCCGCACCCATCCCTTCGCCATGGATCCTGGCCATGCTTCATGAGTTGTTCAGCGTTTACCTGAAGATGCTCGTGCTCTACAGCCCGTTCTTCGTGCTGTCCTGCTTCATCAGCCTGACCCGCGGCCACTCCAGCAAGGAGCGCAAGCAACTGGCCTGGCGCGTGGCGATTGCCGTGCTCATTGCCAGCGTGCTGTTGTACCTGTTTGGCCGGGTGATCTTCGGCGTGTTCGGCATCACTGCCGACGCCTTTCGTATCGGTGCCGGCAGTGTGTTGTTCATTTCTGCGCTGGGCATGGCCCAGGGCAAGCCGGCGGTGCAGAGCGATAACGTACAGCAGGACGTAACCATCGTACCGCTGACCATCCCGCTGACCGTCGGCCCCGGCACCATCGGCGCGCTGCTGGTGATGGGCGTCAGCCAGCCGCACTGGGATGACAAGCTACTGGCAATCGTCAGTATTGCTCTGGCCAGTTTCACTGTCGGCCTGGTGCTGTACCTCTCGCACCGTATCGAACGAATCCTGGGTGACCAGGGCTTGCAGATCGTCAGCCGCTTGATGGGGCTGTTCGTCTGTGCCCTGGCTGCGCAGATCATCTTTACCGGGATCAAGGGCTACTTGCTGAGTTAGGTTTGATAGTCCTCGATATTCAGCAGCGCTTGCTTCACCTCGCCAGCCAGAACCTTGGGCAGGTAAGTACTGATGAACGCACGAGCATTGAACCGAACCAGCTCGGCGCGCACGTTTCGGTAGCTACGCTTGCGATCCATGAAGCCCGTCGAGAAGCTCGACTTCTTGTCATTCTCGAAGTATAGGACCATGTCGACCCGACCGTTGCCGGCCGGCGCACAGGGCAGAAATTGAATGCACTGACGCTCTGCGGCTTTTCGCTCGAATGAGCGCAGCGTGGTCGGATTGGCCATCAGCCGGCTCAAGGCGAACTTGGTCGATTCGGCAAAATGTTCACCTGCCGTAACCGCGATGGTCTGCAGTGCCTTGTCGACCAGTTTCGGCCGTTTGTCAGACGGCCAGTGAATGTCTTCAGCCGACACCGCATCCCAGCCCATGAACTTGAGCTGATTGCGAAAGTAGCTCAGCCAGTCCTCGATCAGACCATCATTGAACACGCTCAGGGTGGCACGCTCAGCCAACGCAACCGCCGTCTTCACCGCATCACGCTGTTGCAGATCAAGGCCAGGCAGAAAACTCACGATCGATGAGCCAATCAATGCCGCTTGGTTGTTCACCATAATGTTCTCCTATGCGGTAGTTCCCAAGTCGAGCACGTATGGGGTCTGCTGTTGTTTACTGGCTATCAGCGTATGTAACTTGCTACGCATGGGTTCGAATGCCTGCACGTCGCACACCAGCGAGATACAGCGCAATTGAACCTCTGCCGGCAACGCTGCCATTTCGTCCAGGCTGGGTTGCATCGTCCCCTCGACAGAGGCCGTGCATTGCCAGGTCAGGCTGCACAAATGCAGATGCGCCTGCGCGTCCAGCAGCCCGATTTCCAGCACTACAGGTTGCTGCAATCTATCCACCGGACAAATGAAGCCTTCGAGCTGTCGCTGCCCTGCGCAATGGTGGCGCAGGCCTCCGATAGCCCTGCGCAAGACCTGAACGCCGTCGATTCCGGCCTGCCCGAGCCAGGCCTGAAGCGGCTCAGAAATTACCAGCTCAGTGATGGCCGTGACGTTTTGCGTATCATGGGCCTGACCAGTCACAAGCCACTTGATCTCGCCATACACCGCTCGATAAGCGCGATACCAGATGGACGGCTGTGCAAAGCGATTGCCTGCACGCTTGTTCGCGATCAACTGCGCGTAGAGCAAGCAATCGATGGCGGCCTGACGTTGCGCAGCAGTGATCTGAGGAGCAATCAACAAAGCTGTTCCGGCTACCAGCACTAGAGATTGATTTTGTGTTTGCATGGGATGCCTGCTATCTGCAAGACGCTGGAGTGACAGCGACCTAGGTCGCCGCCAGCCTAATCAGATCTCGTATTCGAGAATGTCTTCAACGGAACGCACCCCGAGCTTGTTCTCGACGTGATCACGTACGCGGTCGTAGATAGTTCGGTTGAGCGACAACACTGCGCTGCCGGCGTAGTACTCCGAGGAAGTAATGTTCCACTCCACGCCAAGCAGATCGGTGTTGGCCTTTGGCGCGGCGGCGTTGACGCAGCTCATCACCAGCACCACTTCGCCGTCCGGCGTCTCCATGCACGCGCCCAGTCCGACCATGCCGCTTTGCTTGTTCTTGCGATCGGTGATGAACACCCGCTTCTCGCCTTCGATGGAGCCGAGTTTTTCCATCGCCTTTTTTGCAAGTGTGCCCAATGCGTCACCGATAGGTCCGCCCAGCACCGCAGTACCGGCAGCGGCCATAATGCGGAACACCACGGCACCGACGGTGACGGTCACCGAAGATGCGGTTTCCAGTTCGAAGCTGCGGCGCGCGGCAACAAAGCCGCAATCCTGCATGACCTTCAAAAACTGGTCGTACCAAGCTTTGCTCTGCACTTGCGGGTCATACCGTTTGTCGGCCACCAGGGTGGCGAAATGGAAGGCATTTTTGACATCGTTGCGGCTTTGCAAGGACATCCCGGCACCGCAGGCGAGCAGCGAATCCTGAACCAGAATGGCGGTATTGGAGCTTTGGATGTTGTTGATGTCAGACATGGCGAAAACCCTCAGTGGTAGCCCCTGCGATTCAGGGGCTACCACCCTATGGGGATACCACTAGGCAAACAGCGCTGCAGGATTTCCGCAGGACATCAGCTCCGTGCCGGGTACCAGCGCGGGGTGTAGACCCAGGTGCCACCGTCAGCACGCGGTAACGTGCAGGTTGTAGAAGACCCGACCAACACCATGGTGCGCATGTCGACCATTTCTGGCAGCAGTTCGGCCAGTGTGACTACGCGCAGCGTCTGCCCTGGCCTACCAATATCGCGACCAAGGACTACCGGCGTGGCGCCTGAGCGATGACGGCGCACGACGTCCAGCGCTACACCCAATTGCCAGGGTCTGGCTTTCGAAATCGGGTTATAGAACGCCAGCACCAGATCAGCCTGGGCGGCAAGGTCCAGGCGTGTCTCGATGATCGACCAGGGTTTGAGGTTGTCCGACAGCGACATCACGCAGAAGTCATGCCCCAGCGGCGCGCCAGCCTGAGCAGCGGTAGCCAACGATGCCGATACGCCAGGGAGGATCTGCAGATCGACCTGATGCCAGGCCGGGTCGGTCGACTCGTGCAAGGCCTCGAGCACGGCGGCTGCCATGGCGAACACGCCGGGATCACCCGACGACACCACCACGACCGAACGGCCCTGTGCGGCCAGCTCAAAGGCATGCCGGGCGCGCTGCATTTCTTCGCGGTTGTCGGTGTTGTGCAGCACCTGATCCGGGCGGAACGGGCCAGCCATACGCACGTAGGTTTCGTAACCGAGCACATCCTCGGCCAGGCTCAGTTCGCGCTTGACTGCAGGCACCATCAGTTCGGCCGCGCCGGGGCCGAGGCCGATCACTGCCAGCCGGCCACGACCGCGACCGACCTGAGCAGGGTCGATGGGCGCGCTGGCAACTGCCACCAACAACCCCGAGTGTTCACTCAAGCGGGCGCCAGGCACGCTCTGTTCGACCATCTCGGCCAGGCTCACTGCCGACGCGGCAAAGCGCAGTGCGACACCGAGTTGCTGCGCCGCCTGGTGCAGACCCGGCAGGGCCATGTGCTGGTCACTGGCAAGCAGGCACGCCAGCGCTGGCTCGGCAATATTGGCCTCGCGCAGAGCCGCGCGCACGTGTTCGGCAAGCTCGGCAGACTCGGCACTGACGGCGACCAGCACCGAACGTGGATGGATCAGCAGTTCGTCACGGCTGGCGGGGCGCGCTTCGCAGCCCACGTGAATGGTTCGTTGCGCTGCCGCATCGGCGGGCAGTTGCGCCTGCGCAAGCCACGGCGCATCACCCTCGATACGCACGCTCTGACCGGCCAGCAGGTCGGAGACAAAGCGCTTGCCCTGCTCCAGGTCTGCCAAGGCATAGCCAACCGGCGGATTGAGCAGGCAGGTGCCAAAACGCAGTTCACCACTCGTGGTGATCGCGGCAGCGACCGACAACGCCGCGCCGATCTCGCGCGCCATCACGTTGACCCCGCCGAGGCCGCCGAGCAACGGCACTACGGCACTGCCATCTTCCGCAACCACCAGTACCGGAGGCTCGACATCCTTGTCGCTCAGCACGCTGGCCAGGCTGCGGATGACGATGCCGGCAGCACACAGGGCAATGATCGGCGTGTCTTGCAGATACAGCTCGCGCAAGGTGCTGCCAAATGATTCATAGCCACTGTCGGCGCCCGCGACCCGGCCATTCAGGCCATGGATGCTGGCCTCGGGATACAGTTGCTGGAGGCGCTGCGCAGTAGCCAGGCTGGCCTGGCCGAGGATGATGATGGCCGGCGCTTTGCGTAGGTTCAGCCCTGCCATTTTTCACCCGGCACGATGATCAGCGAAAAGTAGGGCGAAGACTGCGGATCGACCGCGTCCAGCGCAACGATCTTCTGGTTGGCCATGGTCGCGCGCTCGACGTACAGCGCACGCTGATCCAACCCCAGCTCAGCCAGCACCTGGCGCACCTTGGGGAAGTTACGCCCAAGCTTCATGATCACCGCCGCATCGGCGTCGGCCAGCCGCCGCTTGAGCTCTTCGGCAGGCAACACACCGGACAATACGGTCAGGGTCTGGTTGCGGTAGACCAGCGGCGCGCCAAGCACCGAGGCGCCGCCAAGCATCGAGCAGACACCGGGGATCACCTCGGCCTCGAAGCGCTGCGCCAGCCGATCGTGCAGGTACATGTACGAGCCGTAGAAGAACGGGTCGCCTTCACAGATAACTGCCACATCGCGGCCGGCATCCAGATGCGCAGCCACCTGCTCGGCCGCTTCATCGTAGAAATCGCTGATCACCTGCTCGTACGACAGCGGCGCCGGCAGCGCCTCGGTAGTCACTGGGTAGACCAAGGGCAGCAAGGTCTGCTGCGCCTGCAGGTGTGCCTCGATGATGCCGAAGGCATTGCCGCGTTTGCCCTTGGCGACGAAGTAAGCCACCACCGGCGCCTCGCGCAGCAGGCGCAGCGCCTTGACCGTGATCAGCTCCGGGTCGCCGGGGCCAACGCCAAGGCCGAACAGTCGTCCGCGTGGGTTCATCATTCCACCTCCGTGGCCAGCGAGTTGACTGCGGCGGCGGCCATTGCGCTGCCGCCGAGGCGGCCCTGCATGATCACGAACGGCACGCCGCGGCTGTCGGCAGCCAGCATCGCCTTGGACTCGGCAGCGCCGACGAAGCCTACCGGGAAGCCAAGAATCAGCGCTGGTTTCGGGGCACCCGCGTCGATCATCTCAAGCAGGTAGAACAGCGCCGTCGGTGCGTTACCGATGACCACCACGCTGCCTTCCAGGTGCTCGCGCCACAGCTCCAGCGCGACTGCCGAGCGAGTATTGCCCTGCTCTTTGGCCATCGCCGGCACGCGCGGGTCGCGCAGGGTGCAGATCACCGGGTTGTTGGCCGGCAGCCTGGCGCGGGTGATGCCCTCGGCAACCATGTGCGCGTCACACAGAATCGGCGCGCCCTTGGCCAGGGCTTCGCGCCCGGCAGTGCCGGCGCCCGCGGAAAACTGCAGACCATCGATCGCCTCGACCATGCCGCAGGCGTGAATCACCCGCACCGCGAGCTTTTCCAGATCAGCCGGGATCCGCTCCAGGCGGGCCTCCTCGCGGATGATCCGGAAGGAATTGCGATAGATCTCCTGACCATCGCGAATGTAGTCAATCATCAAGGTGCTCCGTGGGCAGGTCGAGCATGGCGCCTGCTGCTTTCAAGGTAAGGTCGGTTGCGCGCAGGGCACCAAAGCCGGGCTGCTGCGCGTCACGCAAATAAAGGTCGTAGCGGCCCGGCGAACGGGCCAGCAAGGTCGCCGGGGCGACATGGGCCACAGCGCAGGAGCGCGGACAGCCGCTGAGGTGCACGCTGGCCGGTGCGCCGGGCGCAATCAGCGCGGCGAGCTGGACGGCATCGGCCTTGGTCTCGGCCAGTGCCTTGGCACAACCGCTGGCGCCGCTGCAGGCGGTCACTCGTGCCAGTGGCTCGCGGCTGGAGCAGACCAGGCCGAGCGCCTGCAACTGGGCCTGGGCGGCCTGCAATTGACTTGTTGCGATGCTGCTCAACACCAGGCTCTGCCAAGGACTCAAGTGCAATTCACCGTCACCACAAACGCGCGCTACCTGGGCGGCGCCACGCAGCATCGCCGGGGTCAAGCGACCCAGCGGTGGGGCAACGCCAAGCGCAGTGCCCTGGGCTTGCGCCAACGGCCCGAGCCAGTTAGTACAGGCCTTGGCCCGCCGCCATTGGAGCACTGGCGGGTCGCGCCGCAGCTCGATGCCGAGGCCTTCGACGAAATGCTCGACCGGGCAGGTCTGCAGCAACTGGCGCATACGCGACTGCTCAGAGCTGGCTAAATGGAGAAAACGCTCCAGCACCGCCCGGGTCAGCGCCAGCCCAGCGGCCAACGGCACCGCGCCCAGCGGCTGATCGGTGCCTGGGCAACCGGCCAGCCCGAAGGCCAGCCAGGTCTGCTGCTCCAGTTGCAGCGGCGACAGCCACAGGTCATGCGGGTGTTCGAGCATGGCCAGGTGCTCAGCGCCATCCAACTGCACGGCAAACTTGGCCGAAAGTTGATGCAGATGCGGCGTGCTTTCGAGCATCTCGAGGATCTGCCCGGCCAGCGGCCGGGTATCCAGCAGCATGGCCGGGTCGCGCCCGGCCAGCGGGCTCAGCATCAGGTTGCGGACATCGTCGCCAGCCGCCTGGTGCGGGCCAAGGCCAGCCGCCAGCAAATGCTCGATCAGGGCCGCATGCTGCACGCCCACCCCGCGAATCTGCAGATTGCCGCGGTTGGTCGCCTCGATCACACCGCCGGCAAAGCGCTCGGCAGCCTCGGCCACAGCGTCGGCCTGATCGGCCAGCAGCAGGCCACCCGGCAGCTTGATCCGGCAGATGCCGCCATCGCGGGCGGCGACGATGCGCCACAACCCCGGGCAGGCCGAGGGGCGGGGCGAAACGGCAGGGTCTAGGGGCGGGTTCAAGAAGGCATCCGGCAATCGTCAAAGTGCGCTTGAGTGTAGAAGGCGCGGTATTATGCCTGCTTTGCTCGACGGCATGAAAAACCGGCGGTCGAAGATCGTGTGAATTTGCGGCCGTTGTGGCCCACTCAAGCTTGATGAGGAAGCAGATGGCCCCCTGGCTGACAGTTGTAGGTATCGGTGAAGACGGTTTCAGCGGCCTGGGCAAACCTGCCCGGCGTGCCCTGCTGGCGGCTTCGCGGATCTTCGGTAGCCCGCGCCAGCTGGCGCTGTTGCCGCACTGTGTCAGCGCCGAGCAACTGCCCTGGTCGAGCCCGTTCAGCCTGGAACCGGTGCTGGCGCTGCGCGGCGAGCCGGTATGCGTACTGGCCAGCGGCGACCCGATGTTCTTCGGCGTCGGCGCCAGCCTGGCGCGGCAGGTGCCAGCCGAGCAGTTGCAGGTTCTGTCGGCGCCATCGTCCTGCGCCCTGGCCGCTGCGCGCCTGGGCTGGCCATTGCAGGAGGTGCAGATCGTGTCGCTGGTCGCCCGCCCGCTGGCCGCACTCAACGCCTACTGCTACACCGGCTTGCGCCTGCTGGTGCTGAGCAACGATGGCGACAGCCCGGCACAGATCGCTGCGCTGCTGCGCGACAAAGGCTTCGGCCCGAGCCGCTTGCAGGTGTTCGAGCACCTTGGAGGGCCGCAGGAACGTCATGTGCAAGGCACGGCCGAAGACTGGCCACACGGTCAGCTGGCTGCGTTGAATGTGGTCGCCATCGAATGCCAGGCTGCAGCGGACACACCGCGCTTGTCACCTGCTGCCGGCTTACCGGACTCGGCCTTCGAACACGACGGCCAGCTGACCAAGCGCGATGTTCGCGCGATCACCCTCGCCCGCCTGGCACCGCAACCCGGCGCGCTGTTGTGGGATGTCGGCGCTGGGTGTGGCTCGATCGGCATCGAGTGGATGCGCGCCCACCCCAGCTGCCGCACCCTGGCGATCGAAGCCGATGCAGGCCGGCAAGCGTTGATCGAGCACAACCGCGACGCGCTTGGCGTGCCGGGGCTGCGCCTGATCCGCGGCAAGGCCCCGCAGGCGCTGGCCGAACTGGAGCGGCCCGACGCGATCTTCATTGGTGGCGGCGTCACCGGCGAAGGCATGCTCGCCCTGTGCTGGGAGCGCCTGCGCCCCGGTGGCCGGCTGGTAGCCAATGCCGTCACCCTGCAAAGCGAAATGGCCCTTGCCCAGTTTCGCGAAGCGCACGGCGGCGAGCTGACCCGCATCCACATTGCCCACACGCAACCGCTGGGCAACTTCGACACCTGGCGCCAGGCCTTGCCGATCACCTTGCTCGACGTAGTGAAAGCCCTGGATGCGTGAGGAAACCCGCGAACAACCCGCGCCCCTACGCAGCGGCCTGACCACCGGCAGCTGCGCCACGGCAACCAGCCTCGCCGCCGCACGTCTGCTGCTGAGCGGTGTCGACGCCGACGCGGTGCACATCACCCTGCCCAAGGGCAAGGTGGTGCAGATGCGCCTGGAGTTCTGCAGGCGTAACGGCGACTGCGCCGAGGCCGGCACCTTGAAGGACGCCGGCGACGACCCCGACGTGACACACGGCGCCCTGCTCTACAGCCAGGTGCGCCTGCTCGCCACGCCCGGCGTACGTTTTGTCGCGGGTGTCGGTGTCGGCACCGTAACCCGGCCCGGACTGGTGCTGGCGGTCGGCGAGCCGGCCATCAACCCGGTACCGCGACGGATGATCAGCGAGCACCTGCAGCAACTGGCCAACGACTGTGGCTACAGCGGCGGTTTCGAGGTCACGGTGAACGTGCGTGACGGTGATCAGTTGGCCCTGAAAACCATGAACCCACGCCTGGGCATTCTCGGCGGTCTGTCGATTCTCGGCACCAGTGGTATCGTCCGGCCGTTCTCCTGCGCGGCCTACATCGCCTCGATCCAGCAAGGCATCGATGTCGCCCACAGCAACGGCTACACGCATGTCGCTGCCTGCACCGGCAATGCCAGCGAAGACACCATGCGCCGGGTCTACAACCTGCCGGAAATCGCCCTGATCGAGATGGGCGACTTTGTCGGTGCGGTGCTCAAGCACCTGCGCAAGGTGCCGATGGCGCGCCTGAGCCTGTGCGGCGGTTTCGGCAAGATCAGCAAGCTGGCTGCAGGCAACATGGACCTGCACAGCCGTCATTCCAGTATCGACCTGCCGCAGTTGGCCGGTTGGGCTCAAGCGCTGGGCGCCGATCAGTCGCTGCAGCAGGCGATCATCACCGCCAATACCAGCCAGCAGGCGCTGGCCCTGGCGCATGCAGCAGGCATCGCGCTGGGCGACGCAGTGTGTGCCCATGCCCGCGCCTTTGCCTGCAGCGTGGTGCCGGCGCAGGTGCAGGTCGAGGTGTTTGCCATCGACCGCCAGGGCGGCATCGTCGGCCGGGCGGGTGTGCAATGAGCGAGCGGATTCTGCTGCTTGGCGGTGTTACCGAAGCCTTGGCCATTGCCCGGCGGCTGGGCCCGCAGCATGTCTACAGTCTGGCCGGCGTCGGCCGCGTGCCGCAAGATCTGCCCTGCCGGCTACGGGTCGGCGGCTATGGTGGCGCCGAGGGCCTGGCGCAGTACCTGCGCGAAGCCGGCATCAGCTTGCTGATCGACGCGACCCATCCCTACGCGGCGCAAATCAGCGCCAATGCCGCGCAGGCTGCGCGCAGTGCCGGTGTGGCCTGCTGGGCACTGCGCCGCCCGGCCTGGCAGCCCCAGCCGGGAGATGACTGGCGTGAGGTGGCGGACTGGGCCGAGCTGGTCACGGCCCTCTCGCCGTTTGCCCGGCCACTGTTCACGCTGGGCCGCGAGCCCCTGGCGCATCTGCACGAAATACCCGAGCAGCAGTTCTGGACCTTGCGTGCCCTCGATAGCTACCCGGGCAATGACCGCTGCGAAGTCATCGCCGCCCGCGGGCCGTTCGCCCTGGCGGATGAGCACGCATTGTTCGCCCGCCGCCAGATCGACGTGCTGATCAGCAAGAACAGCGGCAGCGTCGCCACCGAGCCCAAGCTTGAGGTCGCCCGCGAGCTGGGCATACCGGTGCTGGTGCTCAAGCGCCCACTACTACCGACAGTGGATCGTGAATTTGCTCAGGTAGACACCTTGCTGGCCGCGCTGGGGCTTTGATCGCGCTGCTGGCGCCAGCGGGCGGACTGGTAGAGAAATTTCCTGCACAGCTTTAGGAACCGGCTTAATGGCCGCCATCCGGCCATCTGCCGTAAACTGCGCATTCCCCTCCTGGAAGGCCACCCATATGGAAATGCAATGGTGGATCTGGCTCGTCTTCGGCGTTGCCCTGATCCTGCTTGAACTGGTCCTGCCCACGTTCTTCATTCTCTGGTTCGGCATCGGCGCCGTGCTGGTGGCGCTGATCGCCCTGATCGCACCCAGCCTGCAACTGGACAGCCAGGTGGTGCTGTGGGTGCTGTTCTCGTCGGCCACTACCCTGCTCTGGTTCAAGCTGTTTCGCCGAAAAAAACCCGACGTGCGCTGGACTGCCGACAGCGTGATCGGCGAGGTCGGCCTGCTTACCGTGGCCGTCTCGGAGTTTCAGAAGGGCCGGGTGCGCTTCCAGAAGCCGATCCTCGGCAACGAGGAATGGGTGTGCATCGCCGACAGTGACATCGCCGCCGGCGAGCGCGTGCGCCTGACCGCCATCGAAGGCAACACCGCCCGGATCACCCGGGCCTGAATCCGTACTTAAAGGACGCTGCACCATGACCAGCCTAATCGTCGTCGCCTGCCTGGCACTGTTTGTTCTGATCACCGTATTCAAAGGGGTGCGCATCGTGCCCCAGGGCGAAGAGTGGATCGTCGAGCGCCTGGGCCGCTACCACAGCACGCTCAAGCCCGGCCTGAACATCCTCATCCCGTACATGGACGTGGTTGCCTATCGCCTGCCGACCAAAGACATCATCCTTGATGTCCAGCAACAGGAAATCATCACCAAGGACAACGCCGTCATCGTCGCCAACGCACTGTGTTTCGCCAAGGTGATCGACCCGCAGAAGGCCTCCTACGGCGTGCAGAACTTCTCGTTTGCCGTAACCAGCCTGACCATGACCTCGCTGCGGGCGATCGTCGGTGCCATGGACCTCGACGAAGCGCTGTCCAGCCGCGAGCAGATCAAGGCGCGCCTGCGCGAAGCGATGTCCGAGCAAACCGAAGACTGGGGCGTGACCGTGCGCTCGGTAGAAATCCAGGACATCAAGCCGTCGCCGAACATGCAGCTGGCGATGGAACGTCAGGCCGCCGCAGAGCGTGAGCGTAAAGCCGACGTGACCCGCGCCGAGGGTGCCAAGCAAGCGGCCGTACTGGAAGCCGAAGCGCGCCTGCAGTCGGCTCGGCTCGACGCAGAAGCGCAGATCAACCTGGCCGAAGCCTCGGCCCGAGCGATTACCCTGGTGCGCGAGGCGGTCGGCAGCGAGACCACTCCGGCCATGTACCTGCTTGGCGAGCGTTACATCGGTGCGATGGAAACCCTCGCTGCGAGCAACAATTCCAAGATCGTGGTGTTACCGGCCGACCTGCAAGAAACAGTGCGCGGGCTGCTCGGGCGCAAGGCCTGATACACCGCCGCCCCGCTTAGGTCAGGGCTGGGCGGCCATTGCACAGGCGCAGCTGCGGCACTTCACCGCACCGGGGTATTTTTACCTATACTGCGCCTTACAATGGCCACCACGATTCCTGACCGGATCTCTCCATGCCCCCACGTCGGCCCATCGCCTGGATCGCCTGCCTTGCAGTGCTGTTCAATCTGCTGGCCATGCCGCTGTCTTCCGCTGCGCCGAAAAGCGCGGCCGAGCAGCTGCTGTGGGGGGCGTTCTGCTCCAGCATGGGCGTCAAGCCCACGCCGGCAGTGCAGGCGCTGGCCAAGATCGACCTCGGACCGCAAGGCGACGAGCACGCGAGCATGCAGCATTGCTGGTGCTGCTCAGGCGGCCTGACGCTGCTGGCCTTGCCTGGGCATCCGCCGCAGTTGCACAGCCCTGTCGCCATGGACAACGGCACTGCGAGCATTCTTGCCAGCTACCAACCGACGCCGCGCCAGTTATGGCCTGCGCTCAATCCGCGCGCCTCTCCTCTGACCTGAGTTACAGCCGCCCCGCGTCCTGAACCTGTCCAGATCGGAGATTTACCCATGCTCAAGCAAGCCCTCGTCGTGGCCGCCCTGTTGCTGCCTGGCGCATTCGCCAATGCCCATGAATACACTCAGGGTGACCTGCACATCGCCCACCCGTGGTCACTGCAGCTGCCGCCCAATGCGCCCAACGTGGCGGCGTATTTCACCGTGCACAACAGTGGCAGCAGCGACGACCGCCTGCTCAGCGTCGACAGCCCGATCAGTGATGACGCGCAGCTGCATGAGCACGCCATGAACGCAGCAGGCCTGATGAAAATGCAGCAGGTCGACGGCGTGACCATCCCCGCCGGCAAGGACCTGCTGTTCGCCCCGAGCGCCTACCACGTGATGCTGATGCAGCCCAACGACCGCAGCCTGCTCACCGACGGCAAGCGCTTCCCGCTGACCCTGCACTTCGAAAAAGCCGGGGACATCACCGTGCAAGTGGCTGTCCAGAAGCAGCCGCCGGCCGACCAGCCGGAACAGCAACACGCGCACTGACCGCTGACAGGCGCAGCCGTGAACGTGCTGGGCAAACACAGCCACCGCCGTACCACCCGCCCTGCTCGCAGGCGCGCCGGTGGCGGCTGGCTGAGCCTGTTTGCCATGTGGATGATCTTCATCGGGCCGCTGATTTCTCAGTCGATGCCGATGGAGCACCACACGGGCATGAGCATGAGCATGTCCAGCGACATGGCCATGAACATGCCCATGCCCGCCAGCCATGCCCACGCCGACAGCAAGCAACACCACAACCACAGCGATGACGCCGAGCTGCACGCGCTGTGGGCCAAGTGCGGCTATTGCACCCTGCTGTTCAACTGCCCGGCGCTGCCGCAGAGCTTCAGCCCGCTCAACGCCAGCCGCGTTCCACCTGCCCCGCCCCCGCCAAGCGTCACCCGCCACGGCCACGCGCGCCAGGCAATTTTCCCCGGCGCCCGCAGCCGGGCGCCACCTGCCCAGTCTATCTACGTCTGAACATCCATTGACCGCACGCAGCCAGGAGGCTGTGCGCTCATATTCGACTGATCGACTGGAATCACTATGTCCGGCTGCATCCCCGTTTTCACCCTTTCCCTGCGCGGCACTATCGCCGTGCTCTGCGGCTCGCTGCTGAGCCCCTTGGCTATCGCCGCCGACAGCGGCCATGTTGGCCACGACCACGACGTCGCCGAGCTGAGCCCGACGGTAATCACCGCCGTCGCCCCCAGCTCGCCGCTGACCATCGTCACCAACCCCAAGGACCCGCGCCAACCAGTGCCGGCCAGTGATGGTGCCGACTACCTGAAGACCATCCCCGGCTTCTCGGCGATCCGCGCTGGCGGCACCAATGGCGATCCGGTGCTGCGCGGCATGTTCGGCTCGCGCCTGAACATCCTCACCAATGGCGGCCAGATGCTCGGCGCCTGCCCCAACCGGATGGACGCGCCAACCTCGTACATCTCGCCGGAAACCTACGATCGCCTTACCGTGATCAAAGGCCCGCAAAGTGTGATCTGGGGCCCCGGCGGCTCGGCCGGGACGATCCTCTTCGAACGCGAGCCGGAGCAGTTCGGCGAGCTTGGCAGCCGAGTCAACGCCAGCCTGCTGGCCGGCTCCAATGGCCGCTTCGACAAGCTGCTCGATGTCGCCGCCGGCAATAGCGAGGCGTATGCGCGCTTCGTCGGCAACCAGTCACGCTCGGATGACTACCGCGACGGCAACGGCGACAGCGTGCCGTCGCGGTGGGACAAGTGGAACGGCGACGTCAGCCTCGGCTGGACGCCGGATGCCGACACCCTGCTCGAGCTCACCGCCGGCAAAGGTGACGGCGAAGCCCGTTACGCCGGGCGCGGCATGGACGGCTCGCAGTTCAAGCGCGAAAGCCTGGGCCTGCGCTTCGAAAAATCCGACCTCGGCGAGGTCCTCGACAAGATCGAAGCGCAGGTCTATTACAACTACGCCGACCACGTGATGGACAACTACAGCCTGCGCACCCCGTCCGGCAGCGGCATGATGGGCATGCCGATGGTCGCCAACGTCGACCGGCGCACTCTCGGCGCACGGATCAAGGCCACCTGGCGTTGGGCCGATGTGCAGTTGATCAGCGGTATCGATGCGCAAAGCAGCGAGCACCGCCAGCGCAGCGGCATGGGCGTCGACGCACACCGTGGCCAGCCGTGGAGCAAGGATGCCGAGTTCCACAACTACGGCGCGTTCGCCGAGTTGACTTGGTACGCGAGCGGCGAAGACCGATTGATCAGCGGCGCCCGCCTTGACCGCGCTTCGGCGCGCGATCTGCGCGGCGACCAGGCCACCGCCGGCAACACTCGCGCCGATACCCTGCCCAGCGGCTTTGTCCGCTATGAGCATGACCTCAGCGCGCTGTCGGCCACCACCTACATTGGCGTTGGCCATGCGCAACGCTTCCCGGATTACTGGGAGCTGTTCTCGGCCGACGGCCCGGCCGGCACACGCAACGCCTTCGACGCGATCAAGCCGGAAAAAACCACCCAGCTCGATTTCGGCATCCAGTACCGTGACGAACGCCTGGAAGCCTGGGCCTCGGGCTATGTCGGGCAGATCCGCGACTACATCCTGTTCGATTACCAGACCGGCATGATGGGCATGAGCACCACCCAGGCGCAGAACATCGATGCGCGGATCATGGGCGGCGAGCTGGGCGCGGAGTACAAGCTGTCGGAAAACTGGAAGGCCGATGCGACCCTGGCTTACGCTTGGGGCAAAAACAGCAGCGACGGCAAGGCACTGCCGCAGATGCCGCCACTGGAAAGCCGCCTGGGCCTGACCTACAGCCAGGACAACTGGAGCACCGGGGCGTTGTGGCGGTTGGTCTCGGCGCAGAACCGCGTCGCTGAAAATCAGGGCAATGTGGTCGGCAAGGATTATCAAAAAAGCGCAGGCTTTGGCGTGTTCTCGCTCAACGGCGCCTACAAGGTCTCGCGCAATTTCAAGCTCAGCGCCGGCGTCGACAACCTGTTCGACAAGGCTTACGCCGAGCACCTGAACCTGGCCGGCAACGCCGGTTTTGGATACCCGGCGAACGATCCGCAGCCGGTGCCTGAACCTGGCCGGACCTTCTGGACCAAAGTCGATCTCAGCTTCTGACAATTACAACGGGCGCGGCCATGACCGCGCCCCTCTGATGGGAGGTTCCATGGGCGGACCGCGTATTTCCTTCTACAACCTGGCCTGGCGCTGGCACTTCTATGCCGGGCTGTTCGTTGCGCCATTCATGATTCTGCTGGCGCTCACCGGGATCATCTACCTGTTCAAGCCACAGCTCGACCCGCTGATGTACCGCGAGCTGATGGTGGTCGAAGCCGGCCACCATCGCCAAACCGCCGACGCGCTTCTGGCGCAGGTTCAGCAGGCTTATCCACAGGGCCACGTCGGCCAGTACCTGCCGCCGCTGAACAGCGAGCGCAGCGCGCAATTCGTGGTGCATGACGGCGGCCGTGAGCTGAACGTGTTCGTCGATCCGTACAACGCCAAGGTGCTCGGCGAGCAGGACGCCAAGCAGAACCTGCAGGCCATCGCCCGTGCCCTGCATGGCGAGTTGATGGTCGGCACCGTCGGCGACCGGCTGGTGGAACTGGCCGCTGGCTGGGGCATTGTGCTGGTGGTGTCGGGGCTGTACCTGTGGTGGCCGCGCGGGCGCAGCAGTGCCGGCGTGCTCTGGCCGCGCTTTGCCGCGCGCGGCAGGCTGCTGTGGCGCGACCTGCATGCGGTCAGCGGCTTCTGGGGATCGGCGCTGTTGCTGCTGATGCTGCTCAGCGGCATGACCTGGACTGGCATGTGGGGCAAGCAGTATGCCGATCTGTGGAACCGCTTCCCGGCGGCGATGTGGAATGACGTGCCCAAGTCGGACCAGCAGGCGCGGGTGCTCAACCAGGCGCATCGGCAGACCGTGCCCTGGGCGATGGAGAACACGCCGATGCCGCAGTCGGGCGCCCATGCCGAACACGCCGGGCACCATATGATGTCGAGCAAGCCAGCGGCGCCGCAGGTCAGCTTGCAGCAGGTCGAGGACATTGCCAGCAGCCGCCAGGTCGAGCCCGGCTACAGCATCACCCTGCCGACCACCGCCGATGGCGTGTTTACCATTGCGGTGTTTGCTGATGATCCCCGCAACGACGCCACCCTGCATGTCGACCAGTACACCGGCCAGGTGCTGGCCGATGTGCGCTGGCAGGATTACAGCCCGGTCGCCCGTGCTACTGAACTGGGCGTGATGCTGCATGAAGGCAAGATGTTTGGCGCGCTCAACCAGATCGTGATCTTGCTGGTGTGCCTGATGATTCTGCTCGGCTCGGTGAGCGGTCTGGTGATGTGGTGGAAGCGCCGGCCCGAGGGTGGCCTGGGGGTGCCGCCGTTGCGCCATGATTTGCCGCGCTGGAAGACGGCGACGGTGGTGATGCTGGTGTTGGGCGTCGCGTTTCCGCTGGTAGGGGCGTCGATGCTGGTGATGTGGGTGGTCGATCGCTGCGTGGTGCGGCGGCGGGCGGTGGTCAGCGTTTGAAATTTGCTGGGGCTGCTGCGCAGCCCCAGCCTGCACTGCAATACTCGTGTCGATCTGTCACGCCCCGATCTGGAACGGGCGTGTTAGCCTACTCGGCTAGCAAAAAAAGACTGAACCAATAATGGAATGCAGCCAATGACCGTGACCTCCACCCCCGAGCCAGATGATCAGCATCTGCAACGCAACCTGAGCAACCGCCACATTCAGCTTATCGCCATCGGTGGCGCCATCGGCACCGGCCTGTTCATGGGCTCGGGCAAGACCATCAGCCTTGCTGGCCCGTCGATCATCTTCGTCTACATGATCATCGGTTTCATGCTGTTCTTCGTCATGCGGGCGATGGGCGAGCTGCTGCTGTCGAACCTCAACTACAAGTCCTTCATCGACTTCTCGGCCGACCTGCTCGGGCCCTGGGCCGGTTACTTCACCGGCTGGACCTACTGGTTCTGCTGGGTCGTCACCGGTATCGCCGACGTGGTCGCGATCGCCGCCTACACCCAGTTCTGGTTCCCTGACCTGCCGCAGTGGATACCGGCGCTGAGCTGCGTGGCGCTGCTGCTGTCGCTGAATCTGGTGACGGTGAAGATGTTCGGCGAGATGGAATTCTGGTTCGCCCTGATCAAGATCGTCGCCATCCTCGGCCTGGTCGCCACTGGCCTGTATATGGTCATCACCGGCTTCCAGTCGCCCTCTGGCAGCACTGCGCAGCTGGCCAACCTGTGGAACGATGACGGCATGTTCCCCCATGGCCTGATGGGCTTCTTTGCAGGCTTCCAGATCGCCGTGTTCGCCTTTGTCGGTATCGAGCTGGTCGGCACCACCGCCGCCGAAGCGAAAGACCCGGAGCGTACCCTGCCGCGGGCGATCAACTCGATCCCGATCCGCATCATCGTCTTCTACGTGCTGGCCCTGATCGCGATCATGGCAGTCACGCCGTGGCGCGACGTGGTCCCGGGCAAGAGCCCGTTCGTCGAGCTGTTCGTCCTCGCCGGCCTGCCTGCGGCGGCCAGCATCATCAATTTCGTGGTGCTGACCTCGGCCGCCTCGTCGGCCAACAGCGGCGTGTTCTCCACCAGCCGCATGCTGTTCGGTCTGGCCCAGGAAGGCGATGCACCGAAGGCCTTCGAGAAGCTCTCGCGCCGCGCGGTCCCGGCCAACGGCCTGTTCTTCTCCTGCGCCTGCCTGCTGCTGGGCGCGGTGTTGATCTACCTGGTGCCTAACGTGATCGAAGCCTTCACCCTGGTGACCACGGTGTCGGCGGTGCTGTTCATGTTCGTCTGGACGCTGATCCTGCTGTCGTACCTGAAGTACCGCAGCCAGCGCCCGGCGCTGCATCAAAGCTCGATCTACAAGATGCCCGGCGGGCGCTTCATGTGCTACGTGTGCCTGGTGTTCTTCGCCGCCATTCTGGTGCTGCTCAGCCTTGAGGCCGACACCCGCTCGGCGCTGATAGTGACGCCGATCTGGTTCCTGCTGCTGGCAGTGACCTACCAGTTCGTGCGCAGCAAGCGCCAGCCGCGGGCTGCAATGGACCGCTGACTGCTTGGGGCCGCCCAGCGGCCCCAATACCGTGCACGCCTCGGGCGCCAGCACCAAGCTGGACCCAGCAACCCCACCCTTCCCCCGCAAAGCCCCGAAAACCGGGGCTTTGGCCGTGTCCAAAAAGCGGGCACAGCGCTTGCAATGTCTCCTGCAGTGTCGCCAACAGCACAATAAAACTCAGCGGAGAGAGCACATGAAGCGTCGCAGTCTGATCAAGGCCTTTACCCTTAGC
This sequence comes from Pseudomonas shirazensis, assembly GCF_014268785.2. GTDB lineage: Bacteria > Pseudomonadota > Gammaproteobacteria > Pseudomonadales > Pseudomonadaceae > Aquipseudomonas > Aquipseudomonas shirazensis. The sequence goes on from NZ_JABWRD020000002.1 coordinate 747,851, forward strand.
GCATCGATTGCGGCGATGGGCCTGAGCTGGAGTATCCAGGCCGCCGAGACCATCAAGGTCGGCATCCTGCATTCGCTGTCGGGGACCATGGCCATTTCCGAGACCTCGCTCAAGGACATGGCGTTGATGACCATCGAGCAGATCAACGCCAAGGGCGGGGTCAATGGCAAGATGCTCGAAGCGGTGGTGGTCGACCCGGCCTCGAACTGGCCGCTGTTCGCAGAGAAAAGCCGCCAGTTGCTGACCCAGGACAAGGTCGCGGTGGTGTTCGGCTGCTGGACGTCGGTGTCGCGCAAGTCGGTGCTGCCGGTGTTCGAGGAGCTCAATGGGCTGCTGTTCTACCCGGTGCAGTACGAAGGTGAAGAGATGTCGCCAAACGTCTTCTACACCGGCGCGGCGCCTAACCAGCAAGCGATCCCGGCGGTGGAGTACGTGATGAGCGAAGACGGCGGCAGCGCCAAGCGCTTCTTCCTGCTCGGCACCGACTATGTCTACCCGCGCACCACCAACAAGATTCTGCGGGCCTTCCTGCACAGCAAAGGTGTGGCCGACAAGGACATCGAAGAGGTGTACACGCCGTTCGGCCACGCTGATTACCAGACCATTGTCGCCAACATCAAGAAGTTCTCTGCCGGCGGCAAGACCGCGGTGATCTCCACCGTCAACGGCGACTCCAACGTGCCGTTCTACAAAGAACTGGCCAACCAGGGCCTGAAGGCCACCGACGTACCGGTAGTGGCGTTCTCGGTGGGCGAAGAAGAGCTGCGCGGTATCGACACCAAGCCGCTGGTCGGCCACCTGGCGGCGTGGAACTACTTCGAGTCGGTGGATAACCCGGTCAACCAGAAGTTCGTCGCGGACTGGAAGGCCTACGCCAAGGCAAAAAATCTGCCGGGCGCCGACAAGGCGGTGACCAACGACCCGATGGAAGCCACCTATGTGGGTATCAATATGTGGGCGCAGGCGGTCGAGAAGGCCAAGTCCACCGATGTCGACAAGGTCCGCGAAGCGCTGGCCGGGCAGACCTTTGCCGCGCCGTCGGGCTACACCCTGGCCATGGACAAGACCAACCACCACCTGCACAAGCCGGTAATGATCGGCGAGATCCAGGATGACGGTCAGTTCAGTGTGGTCTGGGAGACTGAGCAGCCCCTGCCTGCGCAGCCGTGGAGCCCGTTCATTCCTGGCAACGACAAGCGTCCGGATTATGCGGTGAAGGGTAACTAAGTGACGGGGGCCGCTCTGCGGCCCTTTCCGACCGGTCCGGCGCCCCGGCGAGGCCGCTCCGACAAGGACCGCGCTGGCCTCGCATTGCGCTGTACCTGTAGGAGCGGCCTTGTGTCGCGATCGAGGGCGCAGCCCTCGCCTCCCCCTGACACAACAGGATCAACCAATGCTCAGATTCCTGCTCGCCCTGCTCCTGCTGCTGCCGCTGGCAACCCAGGCCAGCGAGGGCGACCTCTTCTACGCTGCCAAGGCTGCAGACCAGGCCCGCCTGCTACAGGACTGGGCAGCCCAGCCAGAGCCTGCGCGGCTGGCGCTGCTGACCGCGCTGAAACAAGGCCGGATTGCCGCCGACGACACCCGCAAACTGCGCCTGAACAACCGCCTGCGTGGCCTGATCGACAATGCCCTGGCCAGTCATCAACTGCTGAGCGACGACGCCAAGCTACGCCTGGCCGCAGCGGGCGAACTGCAACGCAGCGCCCAGCCGGCACAGATGGCATTCCTCGACCGACGCTTCGCCAACGAGCCAGACCCAGCCGTGCAGGCCGCCCTGGCGTTGGCCCTGGCCAACCTGCAACTGGTCGCCAGCGAGCCCTCGGTACGCCTCGCGGCCGTGCGCCTGCTCGGCGAAACCGGCGACCCACTGGCCCGTACTCGTCTCGAAACCCTGCTGCAGCCCGGCGTCGAAAGCGATGCCGGCGTACGCACCGCCGCCGAAACCAGCCTGGCCCAGGTCAAGCGCAAGCTGCTGATCGGTGAACTGCTCGGGCAGGCCTTCAGCGGCCTGTCGCTGGGCTCGATCCTGCTGCTGGCAGCACTGGGCCTGGCGATCACCTTCGGCCTGCTTGGGGTGATCAACATGGCCCACGGCGAGATGCTCATGCTCGGCGCCTACAGCACCTACATGGTCCAGGTGCTGCTGCAGCGCTATGCGCCCGGCGCCATCGAGTTCTACCCGCTGATCGCCCTGCCGGTGGCGTTTGCCGTCAGTGCCGGGATCGGCATGGCGCTGGAACGCACGGTGATCCGCCATCTGTACGGCCGCCCACTGGAAACCCTGCTGGCGACCTGGGGCATCAGCCTGATCCTGATCCAGGCGATCCGCCTGCTGTTCGGCGCGCAGAACGTCGAGGTGGCCAACCCGGCGTGGCTGTCTGGCGGCATTCAAGTGCTGCCGAATCTGGTACTGCCCTATAACCGCATGGTGATCATCGGCTTTGCCCTGGCGGTGGTGCTGCTCACCTGGCTGCTGCTCAACCGCACCCGGCTGGGCCTGAACGTGCGCGCGGTAACCCAGAACCGCAACATGGCTGCCTGCTGCGGGGTCTCAACTGGCCGCGTCGACATGCTCGCCTTCGGCCTGGGCTCGGGCATTGCCGGCCTTGGTGGGGTGGCCCTGAGCCAGGTCGGCAACGTCGGCCCGGACCTTGGCCAGAGCTACATCATCGACTCGTTCCTGGTGGTGGTACTCGGTGGCGTCGGCCAGCTTGCCGGCACGCTGTGGGCCGCGTTTGGCCTGGGCATCGCCAACAAACTGCTCGAGCCGCAGATCGGTGCGGTGCTGGGCAAGATCCTTATCCTTGCGCTGATCATCCTGTTCATTCAGAAGCGCCCGCAAGGCTTGTTCGCTCTCAAGGGACGGGTAATCGACTGATGAACCAGCCACTGCTTGTCACCGCCGCACAAAAAGCCGGGCCGCGCCTGTCGCTGGCCATCGGCATCATTGTTGTCCTGCTTTTGCTGGCCTTGCCGCTGTTGTCGCTGCTACCCGCAGAGCACTCGTTGCAGGTCTCGGCCTACACCCTGACGCTGGTCGGCAAGATCCTTTGTTACGCCATTGTCGCGCTGGCGCTGGACCTGGTGTGGGGCTACGCCGGCATGCTTTCGCTGGGGCATGGACTGTTCTTCGCCCTCGGCGGCTACGCCATGGGCATGTACCTGATGCGCCAGGCGGCGGGTGACGGCCTGCCGGCATTCATGACCTTTCTGTCGTGGACCGAGCTGCCATGGTTCTGGGCCGGCACCCAGCATCTCGCCTGGGCACTGTGCCTGGTAGTGCTGGCGCCGGGCCTGCTCGCGCTGGTGTTCGGTTGGTTCGCCTTCCGCTCACGGATCAAGGGCGTGTACTTTTCGATCATGACCCAGGCACTGACGTTTGCCGGCATGCTGCTGTTCTTCCGTAACGAAACCGGCTTTGGCGGCAACAACGGCTTCACCAACTTCCGCACCATTGCCGGCTTCGACGTCGCCGCGCAAGGCACCCGGGCGGTGTTGTTCCTGCTCACCGTCGGCCTGCTGCTGGCCAGCCTGTACCTGTGCTGGCGGCTGACCCAGAGCAAGTTCGGCCGCCTGCTGACGGCACTGCGTGATGCGGAAAACCGGCTGATGTTCTGCGGCTATGACCCGCGCGGTTTCAAGCTGCTGGTGTGGGTGCTCAGCGCCGTACTGTGCGGCCTGGCCGGGGCGTTGTACGTACCGCAGGTGGGCATCATCAACCCCAGTGAAATGTCGCCGACCAACTCCATCGAGGCTGCCGTATGGGTAGCACTGGGCGGACGCGGCACGTTGATCGGGCCACTGCTCGGAGCGGGCCTGGTCAATGGCATGAAGAGCTGGTTCACCGTGGCCTTCCCGGAGTTCTGGCTGTTCTTCCTCGGCGCGCTGTTCATCATCGTCACCCTGTACCTGCCCAAAGGCGTGGTCGGCCTGTTGAAGAAAAGGAACCAGCCATGAGAGGCATCCCACCGGTACACCCTGAATTCATGCTCGAACCGGTATTCGACCAGATCGGCGCCGGGCGCGATGCGATCGGTCTCGGCCAGCGCCGCGGCAAAGGCCTGGATGTGCGCCACGGCACGGTGCTGAGCCTGGAAGACATCAGCGTCAGCTTCGATGGTTTCAAGGCGCTCAATGCGCTGAACCTGTACATCGGGGTTGGCGAGCTGCGCTGCATCATCGGCCCCAATGGTGCCGGCAAGACCACCATGATGGACGTGATCACCGGCAAGACCCGCCCGGACACCGGCACGGCGTTTTTCGGCGACACCCTCGACCTGACCCGCATGAGCGAATACCAGATCGCCCAGGCCGGCATAGGTCGCAAGTTCCAGAAGCCGACGGTGTTCGAGGCGCTGACCGTCTATGAAAACCTCGAACTGGCGCTCAAGACCGACAAGTCGGTATGGGCTAGCCTGGCCTCGCGGCTGTCATCCGAGCAGCGCGAGCGCATCGACTCAGTGTTGACCCAGTTGCGCCTGCTGCCCTTGGCCCAGCGCCAGGCCGGGCTGCTGTCGCACGGGCAAAAACAGTTTCTGGAAATCGGCATGCTGTTGGTGCAGGAGCCGCAACTGTTGCTGCTCGATGAGCCGGTGGCAGGCATGACCGACGCCGAAACCGAATTCACTGCCGAGCTGTTCAAGGGCCTCGCGCGCAGCCATTCGCTGATGGTGGTGGAGCACGACATGGGTTTTGTCGGCAGCATCGCCGACCACGTCACCGTGCTGCACCAAGGCAGCGTGCTGGCCGAAGGCTCGCTGGAGCAGGTGCAGGCGGATGAGCGGGTGATCGAGGTTTACCTGGGCCGCTGATCGTTGTTTGCCAACAGACCGCGCCAACCATTGCGCTCAAGGATTTGCACATGCTGAAAATCGATACCCTGCATCAGTACTACGGCGGAAGCCATATCCTGCGTGGCCTGTCATTCGAGGCCAAGGTCGGTGAAGTCACCTGTCTGCTCGGGCGCAATGGGGTAGGCAAGACTACCTTGCTGCGCTGTTTGATGGGGCTGGTGCCGGCGCGGGAAGGCAGCGTGCACTGGGAAGACCAGCCGATCACCACGCTCAAGCCGCAGCAGCGGGTGCATGCCGGCATCGCTTATGTGCCACAGGGGCGGGAGATCTTTGCCCGACTGACCGTTGAAGAAAACCTGCTGATGGGCCTGTCACGTTTCCCGGCCCGTGAGGCGCGGGAAGTGCCGGCGTTCATCTATGAGCTGTTCCCGGTACTTGAGCAGATGAAGCAGCGCCGTGGCGGTGACTTGTCCGGCGGCCAGCAACAGCAGCTGGCCATCGGTCGTGCCCTGGCCAGCCGGCCACGCTTGTTGATCCTCGACGAGCCTACCGAAGGCATCCAGCCGTCGGTGATCAAGGAAATCGGCGCGGTGATTCGCAAGCTGGCCGACCGCGGCGACATGGCCATTTTGCTGGTCGAGCAGTTCTATGACTTTGCCGAGGAGCTTGCCGACCAGTACCTGGTGATGGCCCGCGGCGAGATCATCCAGCAGGGCCGTGGCGAAAACATGCAGGCTGAAGGTGTGCGCGGGTTGGTAACCATTTAATCTGCAGGCAATCCTTCTGCGAGACGTCGTCATGAGCTACCCCATTCGCGATGCCCAGGCTGCTGATGTACCGGGCATTCTCGCCATCTACAACGATGCCGTGCGCAATACCACGGCGATCTGGAACGAGACCCCGGTGGACCTGGCCAACCGCCAGGCCTGGTTTGCGGCGCGGGCCGAGCAGGGCTATCCGATCCTGGTGGTGGCCGATGACAGCGGCGTGCTGGGCTATGCATCGTTTGGCGACTGGCGCCCATTCGAGGGTTTTCGGCACACCGTCGAGCATTCGGTGTATGTGCGCGATGATCAACGCGGCAAGGGCCTCGGGCCGTTGCTGATGGCGGCATTGATCGAGCGTGCGCGTGAGAGCGGCAAGCATGTGATGGTGGCCGCGATCGAGAGCGGCAATGCAGCGTCGGTGCGGCTGCATGAACGGTTGGGGTTTGTCGTGACCGGGCAGATGCCGCAGGTCGGCATCAAGTTTGGCCGCTGGCTGGATCTGACCTTCATGCAATTGCTACTGGACCCCGCGCATCCGTAGGAGCGGCCTTGCCGGAGCGCCGGACCGGCAAGGCCGCTACAGGTTTCGCGCCAGCCTGGCGTCCTGCGGCGGATCACATCTGGGTAAACCGCCCCAAGCGCTGGCGCAGCATGGTGTTCTCGCTGCGCAGGTGCTGCACTTCTTCCAGCAACTCCAGCGCCAGCGCCACGCCTTCCCACTCCAGTTCCAGTTCCTGATGCAGCTTGACCGCGCGCTTGAGCGTTACCGGCGCGCGGTCGTCGAACAGCCAGTCTTCCGGCGTTCGTCCTGACGGTTCAACAATGCCGTGCTCGACGATTTCGATCACCCAGTCAGCCGTGATATCGGCTTCCTGGCAGAGGGTGCGCATGTCCAGTTGAACGATCAGGGTGCTGCTCATGATCAACTACTCCATTGAGTCCTCGGGTTGAACGCGGCCTTCTCGGCAAGCTTGGCCCACAGTTCACGGGTGGCGTCGTCCGACTGGGTCGGCATGACCACCTTCAATTGCGCGTACAGATCACCGCGCTCGCCATGCTTGTTGCTCAAGCCCATGCCTTTGACGCGCAGGCGCTGGCCGCTCTGGCTGTCGGGGCGGATGGTCAGGTTGATCTTGCCGGTCAGGGTCGGTACCGCGACCTTGGTGCCCAGCGCAGCTTCCCACGGCGCCAGCGGCACAGTGATGATCAGGTCATGGCCTTCGACATCGAACAGCGGATGCGGCGCCATGCGAATGGTCAGGAACAGGTCGCCATTGGCACCACCGCCAACCCCTGGCGCACCCTGGCCCTTGAGGCGGATGCGCTCACCGTCGGTGACCCCGGCCGGGATCTTGACGTTGAGGGTCTTGGTGGTGAACCCGGTGCGCTGCCCGGCGGCGTTGGTCTGCGGGATCTGGAAGCTGATCTGCTTGGACTCTTTGTTCAGGGTTTCCTCAAGGAAAACCGCCAGCTCCAGTTCCACGTCTTGCCCTCGTCTGCCCGCACTGCGTTGCTGTTGCTGCTGTCCGCGTCCGAACGGGCTGCCGCCACGTGCGCCAAAGATCGAGCTGAAGAAGTCGGAGAAGTCGCCGCCTTCGAAACCATTGTCCGCGCCAGCGCCACGACCCTGCCAGCCGGGCGGGGCCTGGAACGGCCGGCCGTGCTGGCCGCCATACTTGCGGATCTCGTCGAATTCAGCGCGTTTCTGCGCGTCACCAAGCACTTCGTAGGCCTCGTTGGCCTCTTTGAACTTGTCCTCGGCGTCGCGCTCCTTGCTGACATCGGGGTGATACTTGCGGGCCAGCTTGCGGTACGCGGCCTTGATCGCCTTGTCGTCCGCGGTGGGCTCTACGCCGAGTATCTTGTAATAGTCTTTGAAGTCCATCTATGGATCACCAGTGTGAATTTGCATGTTGCATCTGAAGATAGGGACCAAGCATAGCCTTTCAAGGGCGGTTTGGGGTTGCCGTGGAGCAGACGACTGGTCTTGATTCTGCTGGCAAAGGGCATAAACTGCGCGGCCGTTTTGCCTCCGGAAGTAAATTGTCCATGTCCGACGTATCCCCGGCCCGTGCCCTGGGCATCGATTTTGGCACCTCCAACTCCACGGTCGGCTGGCACCGCCCTGGTGCCGAGTCGCTGATCGCCCTCGAGCAAGGCAAGATCACCTTGCCCTCGGTGGTGTTCTTCAATATCGAAGAGCGTCGCCCGGTGTACGGCCGCCTGGCCCTGCACGAATACCTCGAAGGTTACGAAGGGCGCCTGATGCGCTCGCTCAAAAGCCTGCTCGGTTCCAAGCTGATCAAGCATGACACCAGCGTGCTCGGCACTGCCCTGCCGTTCAAGGACCTGCTCGGGATGTTCATCGGCGAGCTGAAAAAACGCGCCGAAGCTGACGCCGACCGCAGCTTCGAGCAAGTCGTGCTGGGCCGCCCGGTGTTCTTCGTCGACGATGACCCGGCGGCCGACCAGGAAGCCGAAGACACCCTCGCCGACGTAGCGCGCAAGATCGGTTTCAAGGACGTGTCGTTCCAGTACGAGCCAATTGCTGCGGCCTTCGACTACGAGTCCGGCATCAGCCGCGAAGAGCTGGTACTGATCGTCGATATCGGCGGTGGTACCTCCGACTTCACCCTGATCCGCCTGTCGCCCGATCGCCACCATCTGGCCGAGCGCCAGAGTGACATTCTCGCCACCGGCGGTGTGCACATTGGCGGTACCGACTTCGACAAGCAGTTGAGCCTGCAAGGCGTGATGCCGCTGTTCGGCTACGGCAGCAAGATGAAGAGCGGCGCGCTGATGCCGACCAGCTACCACTTGAACCTGGCCACCTGGCACACCATCAACGCCGTGTATTCGCAGAAATCGCAGCTGGCGCTGGGCAACATGCGCTATGACATCGAAGACGCGCTGGGCATCGATCGCCTGTTCAAGCTGATCGAGCAGCGTGCCGGGCACTGGCTGGCGATGGAGATCGAGGCCAGCAAGATCGAGCTGACCGACCAGCCCAGCCGCCAGATCGACATGCGCCGGGTCGAACCGGAACTGACCGTCGAGCTGACCCGCGCGTTGTTCGAAGACGCCATTGGCAGCCTGCTGCAACGGGTCCGTGGCAGCGTCAGCGAATTGCTGAACAAGGCTGGCGTCACTGAGAGCCAGGTCGACACGGTGTTCTTCACCGGCGGCTCCAGCGGCATCCCGGCGCTGCGCAACAGCGTCGCAGCGATGCTGCCCAATGCCCGCCACGTCGAAGGCAATATCTTCGGCAGCATCGGCAGCGGCCTGGCGATTGAGGCGCGCAAGCGTTATGGCGCGGTGTGAGCCGTTGCTAGCGTTTGATTTGAGGGCCTGGGGGGCTGCTTTGCAGCCCTTTCGCGACACGAGGCCGCTCCTACAGAAACCGCCTACTTCCCGTAAGAGCAGCCTTGTGTCGCGAAAGGGGCGCAAAGCGCCCCCAAAATCTCTGCCTCACACCAACTCAGCGCGGCGCAGCTCACTTTTCAGATACGCATAATAGATCGGCCCGGCCACCACACCCGGCAAGCCGAACGCGGCCTCGAACAGCAGCATAGCCAGCAGCAACTCCCACGACTTGGCCCTGATCTGGCCGCCGACGATCCGCGCGTTGAGGAAGTACTCGACCTTGTGGATAACGATCAGATAGCCCAGCGCCGCCAACGCCACCCAGATCGACAGCGACAAGCCGACGATGGTGATCAGCGTGTTCGACATCAGGTTGCCGATCACCGGCAGCAGGCCGAGCAGGAAGGTCAGCACGATCAAGGTCTTGGTCAGCGGCAGGTGTACGCCGAACAGCGGCAGCACCACTGCGAGGAAGATCCCGGTGAAGAAGGTGTTGAGCAGCGAGATCTTGATCTGGGCGAAAACGATATTGCGAAACGCCTGCACCAGCAGCGCCAGCCGTTCAAACATCGCCGCTGCCAGTGGCTTGCGCCGGGAGATATCGGGGATGCGCTGCAAGGCAACGATGGCACCGAGGATCATCCCGATCAGCAGGGTGACGAACATGTGCGCCATGCCCTTGCCAACCAGCTGCAACTCACCGAGGTGGCTTCTCAGCCATTCGCCAATCGCCACCTTGAACTCGGCCGCACTGGCCGGCAGGTAGCTTTCGATGAACGGCGGCAACTGGCTGCGCGCCTGCTCCACCAGCAGCATGAACTTGTCCAGCGAGGCGCCAGGGTTCTCCGCTTCATGCAGCAAGAAGCTGAACGCGCCCGCAATCAGCAACGTCAGGCTGATCACCACCAGCGTGCCCAGCAACGCCACCGCCAGCCAGCGCGCGCGCTGCCCGGCAATGATCGGCTGTAGCCGTGGGGTAAGCATATTGACCAGTTCGAACACCAGCAGGCCGGCGAGCAGGCTTGGCAACAACTTCAGCGGCAGGGCCAGCAACAGGCCGGCAAAGACGATGATCCAGCTGGCCAGGGTGACCTGGCGAGGGGTGAAAGTCATACAGCCTCAGGGGCAGACAGCAGAAAAGAATCGCAGTCTGCCAGCGTTCGGCGCGCAAACATAGATACAGCTCATTTCTTCTTCAGGCAGGTACTCATGAATGCTTTGCGCTCGTCACCCTTGAGGGTCTTCTCGGTGGCGGTGGCGTTGCAGCGGGTCATTTTCTCCTGCTGGGTGACCTTCAGGCACTTGCTCATGAATGCCTTGCGCTCATCGCCCTTGAGGGTCTGCGCAGTGGCATCGGCGTTGCAGCTCTTCATCTTTTCCTGCTGGGCGGTGGCGGCAAAGCCCTGCGCGCAGATCAACATCCCCAATACCAGCAATGGCGCTTGCAGTCGCTTCATGGAGTGGCCTCCTTGTTCCGCGCCCAATGCACGGATCCAAGCCTGAGTGTAGCCAACTATTTCCGCGTGCCAGCGCCATCAGAGCCCCGCGGCTTTCAAGCGCGCGGCGTGCTCGGTAAACAGCCGCACCGGTTCGGCGCCCTTGCCCACCGCACCGAGTGACTGATTGACGATGTCCAGATGATCCAGCGGGTGGTCATCGCCCAACACCTGGCCCAGGTGCGAGCTGTTGCGCCCGACCATGCCGTCGCACTGGCCTTTCTCACGGACAAAACTGCGGGCGAACAGGCGACAGAAGCGGTTGCTGCCGTCAAAGCGGTTGCGGCCCTGGTCGGTCAGGCCTGGCTGCAGCGTGCCCGACCACGAGTAATAGCGCACGCCATTGACCTCATAGGCGCCCTCGCCGCCCCATTCCTGCGGCAGGCCCTGTGGATAAGCCTGGTTGAACAGCGCCAAACCCGCGCACGTCAGCGACTGATGCGACGCGTGCACGTCGATCGGCAGCCGCTCACGGCGCCAGCCCGTTTCCAGCCAGCCCATCAATCGCGCCAGGCCGTGCAGCACGGCGCGCAGCACACGCCCTTTGCGCGAGTGGCCGGGCGCCTTGCGTTCGAGGTGGTCGGCCAACTCCGAGCCGTGATTGGGCCCGGCCACCGACGTCACCGAGGCAACCCGGTCTGGCCGCTTGGCAGCGGCATAGCGCGCGCTGAGTGCGCCCTGGCTGTGGCCGATCAAGTTGACCTTGGTGGCGCCGCTGCGCTGGCAGATGTCTTCGATGATCGCCAACAGCTGCTCGCCACGCACCTCGCTGGAATGCAGCGGCGACACCTGCACAGGATAGACCTTGGCACCGCCGCGGCGCAGCGCCGACACGATGCCGAACCAGTAGGGATAAACCAGCAGCCGGACAAAACCGAGCATGCCCGGCACCAGCACCACGGGGTATCGCGTCGCCAGATCCTGTTTCATTGCCGTTCTCCTCGGGCTTGGCCGTGCGCCAACACTAACGCGAGGTAGATGACGGCCACAATCGAACTCCTGAGCCGCGCTGTGGTTCCAATCCTGCACACACCCTGAGCACGGAGCGGGACCATGTACAAACAGACTTTGGCAATCCTTCTGGCCAGCGCAACCCTGGCCGCGTGCGGCAGCCGTCCGGAAAACCCGGTGGATTACGTTACCTACCGTGACGAGCCGCTGGTCAAGCAGGTCGAGAACGGCATGACCATGCAGAAGGTAATCGCCATCGGTGGCAGCCCGTCGATGGTCATTGACTTGCCCAACGGCGGCACCTGCAATGACTACATCCTCAACCGTGATGGCCATCAGCAGCCCTACTACGTGCGCTTCGATGCCACCGGCCATGTCGATGCCAAAGGCTTCAAGACCTGCAAACAACGCGAAGAAGACAAGAAAGCCGCAACTGGCGCCTGAGTCTTCCTGAAGCCCTGACCACCCTGATATCTCGGAGATGAGCATGAGCAACGTTGAACTGACCGATAAACACACCTTGCGCGAACGCGCCCGCCAGCATGTCGAAGACGGCGCCGTGACCGAAGGCTATAGCGCCGACCGCGAGAAGATCATCCAGCTGCTCAACGAGTCGCTGGCAACCGAGCTGGTCTGCGTGCTGCGCTACAAGCGCCACTACTTCATGGCCAGCGGGATCAAGGCGGCAGCAGCAGCTGACGAGTTCCTTGAGCACGCCACCCAGGAAGCCGAACACGCCGACAAATTGGCCGAGCGTATCGTCCAGCTGGGCGGCGAGCCGGACTTCAACCCGGACAACCTGAGCAAGAACTCCCACGCGCAGTACGTCGCGGGCAACTCGCTCAAGGAGATGGTGCTGGAAGACCTGGTGGCTGAACGCATCGCGGTCGACAGCTACCGCGAGATCATCCAGTACATCGGCGAGAGCGACCCGACCACCCGGCGCATCTTCGAAGACATCCTGGCCCAGGAAGAAGAGCACGCCGACGACATGGCCGATCTGCTCAAGGGTCTGTGATTCGCTAGCCTCTGGCCTCTGCCCGCAACCTGCGGTGCAGAGACAGATAACGAACCCGCCTTACTTCTTCGTCTTGACCTCAGCCGGCGCCTTGCCGGCTTTCATTTGCTCGAGCAATGGCGTGCATTGGTTCTGCTCGCCGTCACCCGGTGCAATCAGCGCCAGCAGTCCTGCTGCCGGGCCAATCGCAACGCCCAGGGCAACCATGCCGGCGCCGCGCAGGGCCAGCGGCAGCGCTTGCACACCGGCGCTGGGTTTGACGAACTTGCCGCGCACATACAGCGGCGAGCGCAGCGAGAACAGGCGCAGGCCCTTGGACTCCGGGGTGATCTTCAGGTCGAGCTGTTCACTGGCGAAGTTGACCGTGCCATCGACATAAATGATCGCGTTCTCGGTATCGAAGACAAACACGCGCGTGCTTGCCAGGCCGTCCTTGATGCCGACATCGGCGGCCGCGCAGTTGATCTGCACATCCTTGTCGCCGAACAATTTGCCGACCACATAGTTACCGACGTTGAGGCCGGCCAGTTCCATCAGCTCGCGGCTGATCGCACCATCGTTGATCAGCATGCGCATGTCGCCGTTGGCGGTGCCGAGCAGCGCCGCGACCGAATTGCCTCGGCCGCTGATATCGGCATCGCCGTTGAGCTGGCCAAAGCTGGTCTGCATCGGCGCAAAACCTGGGAACAGCTCCTTGAGCTTGAAGCCACGCGCGGTCAGCCGGGCCCGGCCCTGCATCGGCACGTTACGCCCATCCAGGCGGATGTTGGCGGCGAGATTGCCACCGGCCACGCCAAAGCGCAGCGGCTGCAGGCGCAACAGGCCGTCATCGAGGATCAAGTGCACGGCCAGGTCGTTGAACGGCAGCTTGGAGCTATGCACGATGCGCTTGCCGCTGAAGCTGACGTCGGCATCCATTGCACGCCAGCGCTCGGTCCGAAACTCTTCGACCGGCAGCACTTTGTCGCCTGGCTGCTTACTGGAACCACCACGGGCCTTTTGCTCGGCGTTGGAGTCAGCGCCGATCAACGGCGCAAGGTCCTTGAACAGCAGTTGATTGGAGACCAGCTTGCCGTTCAGTTTGGGCCGCGGCTTGCTCGCGACAAAGGCCAGATCGCCATGAATGTCGCTGTCGCCGATCTTGCCGTTGAAGCCTTGATAGCTGAACCGCGCACCCTCGGCAGCGTGCAGGTTGGCCAGCAGATGGCCGTCGGTGGAGTAAGCAGGTGTGTCCGGCAGGGTCACGCCAGTCAGCGGAAAGAGGTTGCCCAGGCTAGCGCCGGACAGCTTCAGGCGCAGATCCAGCGCGCCCAGGTTACGCGGGTCGGTCAGGGTGCCGGCGACCACCACATGGGTGTCGGCAATACGCACGTCGGCCTGCAACGGGAACGGCTGGCTGGCGTCCTGCAGCGCCAGCAGGCCACCGATCTTGCCAGTGCCGGACACCGGCTGATCCTTGTAGCGGCCGCTGGCCTTGAGGCCAAAGGCGTAGTCCTGGGCGCCGGCGCTCTTCTCGGCGCGGGCCTTGCCGACGATCTCGCTGAACGGGATTGGCTTGCCCAGCGGGTCGATCTGCACCTTCATGTCGGCCTTGAGGATCTGGTCGTTGTAGCTGACATTGCCCTGATCAAAACCGATGGCGCCGATATCCAACACCCATTTCGACGGTTCGGCGTTTTCATCTTTTGGCCCGAAATCGAACGTCCAGTTGGCGCGGCCATCGGCCAGGCGGGTCAGGCTGGCATTGGGTTTGGTCAGGTTGATGCGCGGGATGACAATGTGCTGAAAGATCAGCGGCAGCGGTGACAGACGAAATTCGACCTTCTCCAGGCCGACCATCTCCGGCTGTTTGAGCCACTCCGGGTTGCCCAGGGTCAGGTCCTCGGCAATGAAGTGCGGCCACGGCACCCAGGCGCGCCAGCCGCCTTCTTCAGGCTCGGTGCGCCATTTGACGGCGAGGTTGCCGTTGATGGCGAACGGTCGCTGCAAGGCGGCCGAGACTTTCTCGTTGAGCAGCGGCTTGGCGCGGTTCCAGTCGAAGGTGGCGATCACCACCACCAGGATCGCCAGCAAGGTGATCAGTGTGGCGAGGGTCCAGGTGATGATTCTGGCGGGGCGCGTCATTGCGTGATTCTCCTGACTGCATGGCTCATGGCGCCACGACGGTGACACTAACGAGTGGACTGATGAAAAGCCGCTGGGTTTAATCCATGGCGCATTCTAGCCAAGAATTTTCTGTCGAACTCATCAGCTTTGCCGTGAGACTGACTGGTTACCAAGCTGCTCGTTGGCATGCGCGCGGCGCCGAAATACTCGGGCTAGAGCCGCTGTTGCAACAGTATCAATCCTGTCGATTGTTACCATTATCCTTATGAACTTTTCTCTGGCGGTGCGGCGGGTAGCATTGGCTTCGTACCCACTTTCCAGCCCTCCAGAGGAGCGCCCTGATCATGAAACGCCAATTATTGCTTAGCCTTGCCCTGTCCATCGCGGCCACCAGTGCCTTCGCCTTGCCTGGTCAGGAGCAGCACCTGACCGCCGAATCGCGCTCCAGCGACGCGGCCGCCGTGCAAGCCCTGAATACCCTTGCCGAAGGTGGCTCGGATCGTTTGATCGAACGTACTGACCGCGTAGCTGAAGGCGGCTCTGATCGCCTGATCGAACGCAGTGGCCGCGTCGCCGAAGGTGGCTCGGATCGACTCATCGAGCGCACTGGCCGCGTCGCTGAAGGCGGCTCGGACCGCCTGATCGAGCGCAGTGGCCGAGTAGCCGAAGGTGGCTCGGATCGTCTGCTTGAACTCAGCCGTGTGAGCTGATTGCCATGGCAGAAAAGGTCGATCCTCGATACTGCTCCTGCTACCCTCCAAGCCCGGTCCATTGACCGGGCTTTGTTTTTTTATCCAGAATAACCCCGTCGTACAGCCACAGAAGCCTGCCCCATGCTGCCTCGCGCCGAACAGAAGCTCCAGACCCGTCAAGCCTTGCTGGACGCCGCCTGCCAGTTGATGGAGAGCGGTCGTGGCTTTGGTAGCATCAGCCTGCGTGAAGTGGCCAAGACCGCCGGCATCGTGCCCACCGGTTTCTATCGGCACTTCCCCGACATGGACGCACTCGGGCTGGCCCTGGTCGAAGAAGTCGACGCGACCTTCCGCCACGCGATCCGCCTGGTGCGGCAAAACGAATTTGAAATGGGGGGTATCACCGATGCCTCGGTACGCATCTTTCTCGACATGGTCGCCGCGCACCGCACTCAGTTCCTGTTTCTCGCCCGCGAGCAATACGGCGGCTCGCAGCCGGTGCGCCAGGCCATCGCTCGCCTGCGCCAGCACATCAGTTCCGACCTTGCCACTGACCTCGGCCTGATGCCGCGCTGGAAGCACCTTGATGCTGCAGCCTTGGAAGTGATGGCCGACCTGGTGGTCAAGACCGTCTTCGCCACCCTGCCCGAGCTGATCGACAGCCCTGACCCGCACACCGCCCAGCCGCTCAGCGCGCAAGAGAAGATCACTCAGCAGCTGCGCTTCATCTTTGTCGGTGCACGCCACTGGCAGGGTTTGAGCAGCCCTGGCTGACGACCCTTGGCCGCTAGCTGCTATCATGGCGCCCTGCCCGATTGCGACGAGCGTTGCCATGTCCGACCCCCGCCCTACCCTGCCCGAGCTGAGCACCCGCCTTGAGCGCTTCTGTCAGCACTTCGCTGAACGCATCGTGCCACTGTGGCAAGGCCCAGGCTGGAACGACGAACTGGCTCTGCCTTTCGAAGCCCTCGATGAACAGCACCAGCCACTGCCCGTGCAGCGCTACCGGGCGATGGCCGTCGCACGTCAGTTGTATCTGTTCAGCAGCCGTATCGAGCAAGCCGGCGCCGCCGAGCGCGCTGCAGCATTGTTCCGTTCGCTGCAGCGCCACTTCCACGATGCCGAGCACGGCGGCTGGTTCTACAGCGTAGACGCCGCCGGCAAGCCGCTGGACCGGCGCAAGGACCTGTACACCCATGCGTTCATCGTGTTCGCCTGCGCGCATTACTGGGGCAAGGTGCAGGAGGGGCTGGTCGAAGCCACACTGAACGCAGCGCTGGAAGTGGTAGCCGAACGCTTCGCGCGCGATGATGGCCTGTATGAAGCAAGCCTGGGTGAAGACTGGTCGGACCTGAGCAGCGGCCCGCTGCAAAACCCGCAGATGCACCTGACCGAGGCCTTCCTGCAAACCCTCGCAGTACGCGACGATCAGGACGTGCAGCAAGCACTGCTGCAGCTGTGCGAGGCGCTGCAAACGCACTTCATCGAGCCCGAGCACGGCCTGATGCTGGAAAAACCGCGCGGTGCTGTGGATAACTGGTTCGAGCCTGGGCATCAGTTCGAGTGGTTTTACCTGCTCGAAACATCGCCGCTGCTCAACGGCAGCGCGCTGCATGGGTCGATCGCCCATGGCTTTGACTACGCCGAGCGCCATGGCGTGATCGATGCGGCGGTAATCGCCAGCGTGGATATCAATGGCGAGGTGCTCGACCCGACCCAGCGTATCTGGGCCAAGGCAGAATACCTGCGCGCGTTGGCATTGCGCCCGGGCAGTGAGCAGCAGCTGCTGCAACAGCTACGCTCGCTGGAGGACAAGTTCCTGCATGCAGGAGGCTGGCGCGAATGCCTGGACGCCACCGGCGCGGTTAGCCGTCATGACATGCCGTCGACCACGCCCTATCACCTGGCGACGTGCCTGCAAGGGCTGGACGCGCTGTCCTGACGGTTACGCGTCGCACCAAGGGGC
Source organism: Pseudomonas shirazensis (assembly GCF_014268785.2). GTDB lineage: Bacteria > Pseudomonadota > Gammaproteobacteria > Pseudomonadales > Pseudomonadaceae > Aquipseudomonas > Aquipseudomonas shirazensis. The sequence continues at coordinate 765,006 of NZ_JABWRD020000002.1, forward strand.
CGCAGGCCGGCCCCGCTACTGCGCTCAGCCTTTGGGCGAGCGATCGATCGAGAACCCAGCCCAATCCTGACTCACTGGCATCAACTCAAGGCTGTTGATGTTGATGTGCGCCGGCTGGTTGAGAATCCAGAAGATGGTCTCGGCGATGTCCTGCGGCTGGATCGCTTCGGCGCCAGCGTAGGTTGCATCGTACTTGGACTGATCGCCACCGAAGCGCACCAGCGAAAACTCGCTTTCGCACAGGCCGGGCTCGATGTTGCTGACCCGCACGCCAGTGCCACGCAGGTCGCAGCGCAAGCTCAGCGAGAACTGACCGACAAACGCCTTGGTGCCGCCATAGACGTGACTGCCAGGGTATGGATAGTTACCCGCCACCGAACCCACGTTGAGGATCGACGCGCCACGACCATGAGCGATCAGCCGCGGCAGGAGTAGGCGGGTGGTGTACATCAGGCCCTTGATGTTGGTGTCGACCATGGTGTCCCAGTCGTCCAGGTCGCACTTCTGCGCAGGGTCTGCACCCAGTGCCAGGCCTGCGTTGTTGACCAGCCCGCGCAACTTGTCGAACGCAGGCGGCAGGTTGGCGATGGCCTGCTCCATTGCTGCGCGGTCGCGCACGTCGACCACGATGCCATGCACTTCGGTCTTGGCCGACAACTCGGCGCACAGCGCATCCAGGCGCTCTTTACGGCGGCCGGTCAGGACCAGCTTCCAGCCTGCGTCGGCAAACAGGCGGGCGGTGGCCTCGCCGAAACCGGAAGTGGCGCCCGTGATGAATACGGTAGACGTCATGCTGTTCTCCTTCGCAATGGGGTGTCGTCGGCAGGCCTTGAAGCATGCCCGTGGCCGGCCCAGCCAGCAAGCCGTTTAAGCGACTGGTCAAAAAACGTACACGTTGCGCAAAGCCTTGCCGCAGAAGGTCCGGTGCAGGCTATGCGCATGTTATCCACAGGGCTTTCCCCACCGATTGGGGGCAACTTGCAACCAGATTAGACGCGGTCTCTGTAGGAGCGGCGTGCACCCTTCGAGCAAAGCCATGCTAGCTGCCCCTTGCAGCAGTCTGTCCAAGGCTTTTGCACAGAGTTATCCACAGGGTTATCAGGCGCGAAACCTTTCCTCTGGAGAGCCAATTTGGGCCCCGTTACAGGTATTCAAATGGCATTGATCAAAATATGATCAAACCTCTGCAAGCCTTGAATACAAAGGCCTGCAACAGAGTGCCACCATGTTGTCCACAGGCAGTTCCACACGATCCGTGGACAAGTTTCTAGCTGTGCAAACAAGGGTTTGGCGAGGGATTCGAAGAAGCGAAATCAACGGTGTGCGACAAGTTGTCCACATTTGCTGAAAGAAGGGGCCGCATGGCGGCCCCTGACCATCAATGGCCGCCAAGATAGGCGTTGCGCACATCCTCGTTGACCAACAGCTCCTGGCCGGTGCCGGTCATGCGGATCTCGCCGTTGACCATCACATAGGCCCGGTCCGACAACTTCAAGGCATGGTTGGCATTCTGCTCCACCAGAAAGATGGTCATGCCGCTCTGGGCCAGCTCGCGCAGGGTGGCAAAGATCTGCTTGACCACGATCGGCGCCAGGCCCAGCGATGGCTCATCAAGCAGCAGCAGTTTGGGCCGGCTCATCAGCGCGCGGGCGATTGCCAGCATCTGCTGCTCGCCGCCAGACATGGTCATGGCCCGCTGGCTGCGGCGCTCCTTGAGCCGCGGAAACAGCTCGTACATACGCTGCATGTCTTCGCTGGCGTGCTTGTCGCCGATGGGGATGGTGCCCATCATCAGGTTTTCCTCGACGGTCATGTCAGGGAACACCCGGCGCCCTTCCGGCGATTGGGCAATGCCGTTGGAAGCGATGAAGTGCGGCGATTTGCGGGTGATGTCGGTGCCGCGATAAAGGATTTGCCCGGACGCTGCCCGTGGCTGGCCAAAGATCGACATCAGCAACGTCGACTTGCCGGCACCGTTGGCGCCGATCAGGCTGACCGTCTCGCCCTCGTTGATGTGCATCGAGACCTTTTTCAGGGCCTGGATCGGCCCGTAGAACACGTCCAGCTCCTTCAGCTCGAGAATGGGTGCACTCATACCAGTTCCTCTTCATCTGCACCCAGGTAGGCGGCGATCACCGTCGGGTTGTGGCGGATTTCCTGCGGCGCGCCTTGCGCGATCACCGTGCCGTGATCGAGCACGACGATGTGGTCGGAGATGCTCATGACCATGCCCATGTCATGCTCGATCAGTACGACGGTGATGTCGTGCTCGTCGCGCAACACGCGGATCATCCGGCTCAGTGCTTCGGTTTCCTGCGGGTTGAGGCCGGCGGCCGGTTCGTCCAGACAGATGATCTTGGGCCGGGTACACATGGCCCGGGCGATCTCCAGGCGGCGCTGCTGGCCGTACGACAATTCGCCAGCCAGGCGGTTGGCACAGTCGACCAGATCAACCACTTCGAGCCAGTAGAAAGCGTGGTCCAGCGCATCGCTTTCGGCTTTGCGGTAGCTCTTGGTGTTGAGCACGCCGGCGAGCAGATTGCGGTTGACCCACATGTGCTGCGCCACCAGCAGGTTCTCCACCACGGACATTTCCTTGAACAGGCGAATGTTCTGGAAGGTCCGCGCCAGCCCGGCGCGGTTGACCAGGTGGGTGCCGCCGAACATCTTGTAATACACGCGGCTGGCAAAACGCGCCGGCGACACGAAGTCGCTGGGCTGGAAGCGCTCGCCCAGCAACTGGATCACGTCGGTCTGGTTACCGCGCAGGTTGAGCTGGATGTGCCCGCCGCTGGCCTTGTAAAAGCCGGTCAGGCAGTTGAACACGGTGGTCTTGCCGGCGCCGTTGGGGCCGATCAAGGCAAAGATCTGGTTGCGCCTGACCTGCAGGCTGACGTCGCTCAATGCCTTGATGCCGCCAAACTGCATCATCAGGTGTTCGACCGAGAGAATGACTTCGTCGCTCATGGCGCCACTCCTTTACGCGGGACTACCCCGGTGCGGCTGATGCGGATCAGCCCACGCGGTCGCCAGATCATCATCAGCACCATCAGTACCCCGAACAGCAGCACGCGGTATTCCGAGAAACTGCGCAGCAGCTCAGGCGCCACGGTCAGCACGAAGGCCGCAATCACCACGCCCACGGTCGAGCCCATGCCGCCCAGCACCACGATGGCGAGGATCAACGCCGACTCGAAGAAGGTGAACGAGGACGGGTTGACGAAGCCTTGGTAAGTGGCAAAGAACACCCCCGCCAGGCCCGCAGTAGAAGCGCCCAGGGTGAATGCCGAGAGTTTCACCAGCACGTGGTTCAGACCCATCGAGCGGCAAGCAATCTCGTCTTCGCGCAGCGCTTCCCAGGCGCGGCCAACCGGCATCCGGGTCAGCCGATGTTTGATGTACAGCACCGCCAGCACGACCAGGAACAGCACGATATAGATGAACAGGAATTTCACGTTGGGGTTGTAGTCCAGCCCAAAGAACTCATGGAACGGCACCCCGCCGTCCTTGGCCCGGCGGCCAAACTCCAGGCCGAAGAAGGTCGGTGATGGCGCCGGCATGCCGTTCGGCCCGCCGGTGAACGACAGCCAGTTGTTCAGCACCAGCCGGATGATCTCGCCAAAGCCCAGGGTCACGATCGCCAGGTAGTCGCCGTGCATGCGCAACACCGGAAAGCCCAATATGCAGCCGGCCAGTGCCGCTGCAAGGGCCGCCAGCGGCAACACCGTCCAAAAGCCCAGGCCGAGGTACTGGTAACCAAGCGCCAGGCCGTAGGCGCCGATGGCATAGAACGCCACGTAGCCAAGGTCGAGCAAGCCGGCCAGGCCGACTACGATGTTCAGGCCAAGGCCCAGCAACACGTAGATCAGGCCCAGAATCACCACCGTCAGCAGGTACTTGTTGGCGAAGATCGGGAACACGATGGCGATCACGATCAGCGCCGGAATGATGTAGCGCAGCCGCGACTTGTAGTCCGGCGCCAGCACATGCACGCCCGAGCCACCACTGTCGAAGCCCTGCAGCATGCGCTGGCCGGTGCCGCTCTGGAAGAACAGGCTGAGCACGAAGCGCCCGACCATCACCGCGCCGACCAGCCAGGCCACGCGGGCGGGCTCGGCGTTGAAGGTATAGCCATCGAGCACCACGCCGACCACCGGGCCGAACACGATCAGGGCAAGCAGGCCGGCGACGATGGTCTCGATCAGGCTGCGCTTGATATCAAAACCGGAAGAAGCAGAATTGGCAGCAGACATGTTCACACCTTAGCCACGAGCGGGCGGCCCAACAGGCCTTGTGGCCGGAAGATAAGGATCAGCACCAGCAGCGAGAAACTGAACACGTCCTTGTAGTCGGAGTTGATCAGGCCGGCGAAGAGTGATTCGGAGATGCCCAGGATGATCCCGCCCAACATGGCTCCAGGCAGCGAACCGATGCCGCCGAGCACCGCGGCGGTAAACGCCTTGATGCCGATGATGAAGCCGGCATAGAAGTCGAAGGTGCCGTAGTTCATGGTGATCAACACGCCAGCCAGGGCGGCCATGACCGCACCGATGACGAATACGTAGGAGATCACTCGGTCGGTGTTGATGCCCAGAATCGAGGCCATCTTGCGGTCTTGCTGGGTGGCGCGGCACATCCGCCCAAGTTTGGTGTACTTGATCACGTAGGTGAGCAGGGCCATGCCGGCAAAGGCAGCAATCAGAATGAATATCTTGGTGTAGGTCAGTTGCACGAAGCCGCTACCAACCTCGACCCGCAGCGCGCCTTCGAGCAGGGTCGGCACGCCCTGCTGGCGAGCGCCCTGGCTGATCTGCGCATAGTTCTGCAGGATCAACGAGATACCGATAGCGCTGATCAGCGGCGCCAGGCGGGTGGAGTTACGCAGGGGTTTGTATGCAATACGTTCGATGGTGAAGCCGTACACACCGGTCACCACCACGGTGAACAGCAGCGTGCCGAGCATCAGCAGCGGGAAGGATTCGACACCGAAATAAGCCAGCAATGCCAGGCTGATTGCCGCCAGGTAGGCGGAAATCATATACACCTCGCCGTGCGCGAAGTTGATCATGCCGATGATGCCATAGACCATTGTGTAGCCGATGGCGATCAGGCCGTAGACCGACCCGAGGGTCAGGCCGTTGACCAGTTGCTGCAGGAAAATACCATCCATAACGCAATCTCGCTGAGTGAGATCGCCCCTGCGCTGGCCACAGCGGGGCTGCCGTCAGGCGGCCCGCGTGGTGCAGCACAGGTGCAGATCTACGGATAAAGACAGATACCGCCTGGGCGTCAGCCCGGGCTTGAACCCGGGCCTTGCGCCGTTGTTATTTTTGTTTTTCCAGCTGGTGGTATTTGCCGTCTTTATCCCACTGATAGACCACGTAGTCGGAGATCTTCAGGTCACCCTTGGCGTCCCAGGTCTTCTCGCCCATGACGGTCTGCACGGGGTTGGCCTTGAGCCACTTGGCGGCGTCTTCGCCCTTGTTCGACTTGGCGCCATTGAATGCAGCAGCCAGGGCCTGTACCGAGGCGTAGGCATACAGGGTGTAGCCTTCAGGCTCGGTGCCGTTCTTGCGGAACTGATCCACTACCGCCTTGCTGTCTGGCAGCAGACGCGGGTCGGCGCCGAAGGTCATGTACACGCCGTCGACGTATTGCGCGCCGCCTGCGGTGGTGACCAGTTCGTCGGTGACGATACCGTCATCGGACATGAACTTGACGTCTTTCAGGCCCGCTTCACGCAGCTGCCGTACCAGCGGACCGGCTTCCGGGTGCAGGCCGCCGAAGTAGACGACATCGGCGCCGGCGCCACGGATCTTGGTGACCACCGCGCTGAAGTCTTTCTCACCGCGGGTCAGGCCTTCATACAGCACCGGTTTGACGCCGCGTTTTTCCAGCTGCGCCTTGGTCGCATCGGCCAGGCCTTGGCCATAGGTGTCCTTGTCGTGCAGCACCACGACCTTTTTGCCCTTGAGCACATCAACGATGTAGTCGCCGGCAACGATGCCTTGCTGGTCGTCACGCCCGCACATGCGGAACATGGCCGACAGGCCCCGCTCGGTGACCTGCGGGTTGGTCGAGCCTGGGGTGATCGCGATGATGCCGGCCTCGTCGTACACCTCGGAGGCTGGGATGGTGTTGGACGAGCAGAAGTGCCCGACCACGCCAACCACTTTCTCCTGGTCGACCAGCTTGTTGGCTACCGCTACGGCCTGTTTCGGTTCGCAGGCGTCATCGCCGGCTACCAGTTTGATCTGCTCGCCGTTGACCCCACCGGCCTTGTTGATCGCGTCGGCCGCAGCCTGCGCACCTTTCATGTACTGCTCGCCAAACGCTGCGTTGGCCCCGGTCATTGGCCCCGCGACGCCGATCTTGATGTCGGCCTGAACATACGAAGAAACACCCAGTGCCGTTGCCACGGCCAGAGCCAGGAAGCCTTTCTTGTAAAACGTCTGCGACATGAGGTGGTGCTCCTAGAGTCTTTTTTTTGGTTGGCACTACAACGTTCTGCTTGCTGATCAGAGCAAGCGCCGTGCCACTGACTTTGCATTTCGAGCAAACACGCCTGGCTGGCCGTCTGGAGGCCGGCGCCGGGCATCGTTCATTGAGCGTGCAACCGTCTACACCGAGGCGGGCGCCACCATTCCTCCAATATAGGCGCAACCGAGCAGTGCCATCATTGCAACCAGCACCAGTGTCAACGTGCAACCTGCCGGTAACTGTCGACGTCACCGAAGTGCACACCGCTGGTGCGTGACTGCTACGGGGGCACTGTTTCAAGGCTAGTCGCTGCGCGCGAAAACGTCCGGGTTTTGGCAGTTACAGCCCCGGTACAGGGCTGCGCGAAGGTTGCCCGCACCAGTCGCGACACGGTCAGGTGTAGGAAGCGGCCTTGTGTCGCGAAAGGGTCGCGTAGCGGCCCCAGCATTTGTACTGCACCGCAAAATCGCGGGGCCCGCTGCGCGCGCCTTTCGCGACACAAGGTGATCCCACAGAGGCCTCGCGCGAGGTAAAGGTAATGCGGTCAACTGTGAGTGCCCTGTGAAGCGCAAAGGCTGGCACAATGATCGCCATTCCCGCGCGCTTGCGCCGTTTCAGCGAGCGCCGCCGACCTGGAGCTTTCAATGAGCGAGAGCGCATTCTCTGAGCGCATCGTGCACAACCTGCTCGACACCGATTTTTACAAGCTGACGATGATGCAGGCGGTGCTGCACAACTATCCCGATGCTGATGTCGAGTGGGAGTTTCGCTGCCGCAACGGCGAAGACCTGCGCCCTTATCTGGGCGAGATTCGCCGCCAGATCGAGCGGCTCAGCGAGCTGACCCTGGACGACGGCCAGCTGGAGTTTCTTGAGCGCATCAGCTTTCTCAAGCCAGACTTTCTGCGCTTTTTACGCCTGTTCCGCTTCAACCTGCGTTATGTCCATCTGGGCATCGAAGACGATCAGCTGTGCTTGCGTCTAAAAGGCCCGTGGCTGCATGTGATCCTCTTCGAGGTGCCGCTGCTGGCGTTGATCAGCGAGGTGCGCAACCGTCACCTGCACCCGCACATGCCGCTGGCGGCTGCCCGCGATCAGCTCTACCGCAAGTTCGACTGGCTCAGGGCCAACGCCAGCGAGGACGAACTGGCCGAACTGCAGGTAGCCGACTTCGGTACCCGGCGGCGCTTCTCCAGCCGGGTCCAGGAAGAGGTCGTGCGGGTCCTGCGCGATGACTTCCCCGGGCGCTTCGTCGGCACCAGCAATGTCGATCTGGCATGGAAACTGGATATCAGACCATTGGGCACCATGGCCCATGAATGGCTGATGGCCCATCAGCAACTCGGCCCGCGCCTGATCGACAGCCAGATCGCCGCGCTCGACTGCTGGGTCCGCGAGTACCGCGGCCTGCTCGGCATCGCCTTGACCGATTGCATCACCATGGATGCCTTCCTCAATGATTTCGATCTGTACTTTGCCAAGCTGTTCGACGGCCTGCGCCACGACTCCGGCGAGCCGGTGGCCTGGGCGGAAAAGGCCATCGCTCATTACCAGCAACTGGGCATCGATCCGATGACCAAGACCCTGGTGTTCTCCGACGGTCTCGACCTGCCGCGTTCGTTGCAGATATTCCGTGCCCTGCGTGGTCGCATCAATGTCAGCTTCGGCATCGGCACCAACCTCACCTGCGACCTGCCGGGGGTAGCGCCAATGAGCATCGTGCTTAAAATGACCGACTGCAATGGCTCGCCGGTAGCGAAGATTTCCGACGAGGCCGCCAAGACGCAGTGCCGCGATGAAAACTTCGTCGCCTACCTGCGTCACGTATTCAAAGTTGCCCACAAGGAGTAATCCATGCAAGCCGTTCAGCAAGAGATCGCGCAGCAGCTCAAGGTGCAGCCGCCGTTCGCCGATGCCGCCGCGCTCGAGGCCGAAGTTGCCCGGCGTGTGGCTTTCATCAAGGACTGCCTGGCCAACGCCCGGCTCAAGACCCTGGTGCTAGGCATCAGTGGCGGGGTCGACTCGCTGACCGCCGCCCTGCTCGCCCAGCGCGCCGTCAACGAACTGCGCGCCAGCAGCGGCGACGACGGCTATCGCTTCATCGCCGTGCGTCTGCCGTACAACGTGCAGCACGACGAACACGACGCACAGGCCTGCCTGGATGTGATCAAGGCCGATGAAGTGCACACCATCGACATCGCTCCCGCCGTGCTTGGGCTCAAGAGCAAGGTCGATGTGCTGCAGGACGGCGCACCGGCCATGGTCGATTTCGTGGTCGGCAACATCAAGGCGCGCATGCGCATGGTGGCCCAGTACAGCGTCGCCGGCGCCCGTGGCGGCCTGGTGATCGGCACCGACCATGCGGCCGAAGCGGTGATGGGCTTCTTCACCAAATTCGGTGACGGCGCCTGTGATCTGGCGCCGCTCAGCGGCCTGGTGAAGAACCAGGTACGTGCCATTGCTCGTGCCTTTGGTGCGCCTGAGTCACTGGTCGAGAAAGTACCGACTGCGGACCTCGAAGACCTTGAGCCAGGCAAGCCAGATGAAGCAGCGCACGGCATCACTTATCAGCAGATCGATGCCTTCCTGCACGGTGAGCCTGTCGACCAGCATGCCTTCGATATCATCGTCAGCACCTACCGCAAGACTCAGCACAAGCGCGAGCTGCCGTTCGCGCCGTAATCGGCGGCGATAAAAAAAAGCCCGACCGCGACGTTGATCGCGGCCGGGCTTTTTTTGTGGCGTGGCTTACTTGACCACGACCTTGCCTTTCATCATCGAGATGTGGCCTGGGAAGGTGCAGAAGAAGCTGTAGTCGCCGCCAGCTTCCAGCTTGGAAGTGTCGAAGGTGACCTTGGTTTCTTTCTCTGGCGCACCGATCATCGCGGTGTGAGCGATGATATTGGCGTTGTCTTCCTTCAGGTAACCCTTGTCGATGCCTTGGGTCATGCCTTCGGTGGCAATGGCCTGCATGTCGGCAGTCTTGCTGACCACCAGGTTATGGCCCATGACGTTCTTCGGCAGGTTGCCGGAGTGAGTCAGGGTCACGGTGAATTCTTTGCAGCTCTTGTCGACGGTGAATTCTTTGCTGTTGTAGGACATCTGGTCAGTCGAATCAATGGTCACCGCGCACTCGGCTGCAAACACAGAAGCGCTGGCGAGGGTCAGCAGGGATACCGCTACAGCTTTCGCAAACATCGTGAATCTCCTTGGCAGGGTTTATCAATTGCGAGTCTGCCTGAAAGCGGAACGAGCGTGCCTGATATGCATCAAGGCAGTGTTCGGCCGGCAGCCAGTAAATTTGTTCTATGGATTGTATACAACCAATCTAAGTGCACATCATGCCTGCATAACCGACGATGGGACAACCTCTCATTTAGGAGCAAACGACATGTCCCTTGGTAGCCTGATGAATAGCCTGCTCGCCGCTTACGCCCATGGCGCCACTGGCGCGGCCTGCGAGTTTTCCCGTCCCGAATAAATCCGATCTTGGAAGCGACAGGCGTGCGCTTTACCCTTGGACGTCTGTAAAGGGAGAGAAACAATGCCTGTACGTTCCGTTTGTGTGTTCTGCGGCGCCAGTATCGGCGCCAACCCCGCCTACCGCGCAGCAGCCGTTGCCCTCGGCGAAGCGATTGCCCGGCGTGGCCTACGCCTGGTCTACGGCGGCGGCGCGGTCGGCCTGATGGGCGTGGTTGCCGACGCGGCGATGGCGGCCGGCGGTGAGGTGGTCGGGATCATCCCGCAGAGCCTGCTGGACGCCGAGGTTGGCCACAAGGGCCTGAGCCGGCTGGAAGTGGTCGACGGCATGCACGCGCGCAAGGCGCGCATGGCCGAGCTCAGCGATGCCTTCATCGCCCTGCCGGGTGGCCTGGGTACGCTGGAAGAGTTGTTCGAGGTGTGGACCTGGGGGCAATTGGGCTATCACGCCAAACCGCTGGGACTGCTCGATGTGAACGGCTTTTATACAAAGCTGGGCGACTTCCTCGACCATATCGTCGAGGAGGGTTTTGTCCGCCCACAGCATCGGGCGATGCTGTTGCTCGAGCAGCAGGCCGATGCACTGCTGGACGGCATGGAGCAGTTCGTCGCGCCGGTGGTGCCGAAGTGGGTCGACAAAGCGCCTGATTGACCTTGGTGCTTATTAGGGCCGCTTTGCGGCCCCATTCACCAGGTCAGCGCGGTACAGCTGGCTGACGCGGCTTCTTGACGCCGCCTTTGGCCGCTTCCTTGCGCTCTTTGGCGGCCTGCTGGTTACGCGCAAATGCCTCGGCCTTGGCCTTCTCGCGCTTGTCCCAGGGCTTGCTGCCATCGCTGGCGCGTGGCGGCAGGCCGTTGTGCTGAGTCAGGATCTTCTGCTCTTTGCCGACCTTGTGGCTGCCGCTCGGCGTGGAGTTCTTGCGCCGTGCACTCTGGTAGCCGTCGGTCTGCGGCTGATGCAGCGGGATCAACTGGTGCTTGCCCGGGCCGATCAGGTCGGCGCGGCCCATGCGCTCCAGTGCTTCACGCAGCATCGGCCAGCCTTTCGGGTCGTGGTAGCGCAAGAATGCTTTGTGCAGCCGACGCTGCTCGTCGCTCTTGACGATCTCGACGCCTTCGCTCTTGTAGGTAACCTTGCGCAGCGGGTTCTTGCCCGAGTGGTACATCGCCGTGGCCGAGGCCATTGGCGACGGGTAGAACGCTTGCACCTGGTCGGCACGGAAGCCGTTGCCCTTGAGCCACAGGGCGAGGTTCATCATGTCCTCGTCGGTTGTGCCCGGGTGCGCGGCGATGAAGTACGGGATCAGGTACTGCTCTTTGCCCGCTTCTTTCGAGTACTTCTCGAACATGCGCTTGAAGCGGTCGTAGCTGCCGATACCCGGCTTCATCATCTTGTCCAGCGGGCCACGCTCGGTATGCTCCGGGGCAATCTTCAGGTAACCGCCGACGTGGTGGGTGACCAGTTCCTTGACGTACTCCGGCGACTCGACCGCGAGGTCGTAGCGCAGGCCCGAAGCGATCAGGATCTTCTTCACCCCCGGCAAGGCTCGGGCCTTGCGGTACAGCTCGATCAGCGAAGTGTGGTCGGTATTGAGGTTCTCGCAGATGCCCGGGAACACGCACGACGGCTTGCGGCAGTGCTTCTCGATCTCGGTGCTTTTGCAGGCGATGCGGTACATGTTGGCGGTCGGCCCGCCAAGGTCGGAGACCACGCCGGTGAAGCCCGGCACCTTGTCGCGCATCTCCTCGATCTCGTTGAGGATCGACTCGTGCGAACGGTTCTGGATGATGCGGCCTTCATGCTCGGTGATCGAGCAGAAGGTGCAGCCGCCAAAGCAGCCACGCATGATGTTCACCGAGAAGCGAATCATCTCGTAGGCCGGGATGCGCTCCTTGCCGTAGGCCGGGTGCGGCACACGGGCATACGGCATGCCGAACACGTAGTCCATTTCTTCGGTGGTCATCGGAATCGGCGGCTGGTTGAACCAGACATCCACGTCGCCGTGCTTCTGCACCAGCGCACGGGCGTTGCCCGGGTTGGTTTCAAGGTGCAGAACGCGGTTGGCATGGGCGTACAGCACCGGGTCATTGCGTACCTTCTCGAACGAGGGCAGACGCAGCACGGTCTTGTCGCGGGTCATGCCCGGGCTGTCGAGGATCTGCACCACCTTGGCTTCGTTCGGATCTTCGACCTCGCCCTTGGCTTGCTCGATGGCGCAGGCCTGGGTGTCTTGAGTATTCACGTACGGATTGATGATCTTGTCGACCTTGCCCGGCCGGTCGATGCGCGTCGAGTCGATTTCGAACCAGCCAGCCGGGGTGTCGCGGCGTACGAAAGCGGTTCCGCGCACGTCAGTGATCTGCTCGATGGTTTCGCCGTTGGACAGGCGCTGCGCGACTTCAACTACCGCACGCTCGGCGTTGCCGAACAGGAGGATGTCGGCGCAGGCGTCGATCAGGATCGAATGGCGGACCTTGTCCTGCCAGTAATCGTAGTGGGCGATGCGGCGCAGCGAAGCCTCGATGCCGCCGAGCACGATCGGCACATTCTTGTAGGCTTCCTTGCAGCGCTGGCTGTACACCAGGCTGGCACGGTCAGGGCGCTTGCCGGCCAGGCCACCAGGGGTATAGGCATCGTCGGAGCGCATCTTCTTGTCAGCGGTGTAGCGGTTGATCATCGAGTCCATGTTGCCGGCCGCGACGCCGAAGAACAGGTTCGGCTCGCCAAGCTTCATGAAGTCGTCTTTGGACTGCCAGTTCGGCTGGGCAATGATGCCGACCCGGAAGCCCTGGGCTTCGAGCAGGCGGCCGATGATGGCCATGCCAAACGACGGATGGTCGACGTAGGCATCACCGGTCACGATGATGATGTCGCAGGAATCCCAGCCGAGCTGATCCATCTCCTCCCTGCTCATCGGCAGGAAAGGCGCTGGCCCGAAGCATTCGGCCCAGTACTTGGGATAGTCGTAAAGTGGTTTGGCTGCGTGCATGTCAGTGACCGGTTCTTGGTGTGCAGGGAAATCGCGGGCGCGGAATATAGCACAAATTTTGATCAAATCCGACGGTAATGGTCGGATTCATGATGAGGGGCTTGGACGGCGCAGCAGCACCGCCGGCTGTTACTCGTCGTCGTCGAAGTTGTACGCCCCCGGGGCGAGGTTCTCGAAGCGGGTGTACTTGCCGATGAACGCCAGGCGGACAAAGCCGATCGGGCCGTTCCGCTGCTTGCCGATGATGATCTCGGCGACGCCCTTGTGCTCGGTCTCGGGGTGATAGACCTCATCCCGGTAGACAAACATGATCACGTCGGCGTCCTGCTCGATTGCACCCGATTCACGCAAGTCGGAGTTGACCGGGCGCTTGTTCGGGCGCTGTTCCAGCGAGCGGTTCAACTGCGACAGGGCAATGACAGGGCAGTTGAATTCCTTGGCCAGGGCTTTCAACGAGCGGGAAATCTCCGAAATCTCGTTGGTACGGTTGTCACCACTGGAGCCCGGGATCTGCATCAGCTGCAGGTAGTCGACCATGATCATGCCGATCTCGCCGTGTTCACGGGCCAGGCGGCGGGTCCGCGCGCGCATCTCCGAAGGGCTGATGCCGGCGGTATCGTCGATGAACAGCTTGCGGTCGTTGAGCAAGTTGACCGCCGAGGTCAACCGCGGCCAGTCGTCATCATCAAGCTGACCGGAACGCACCTTGGTCTGGTCGATGCGACCCAGTGACGAGAGCATCCGCATGATCAGCGATTCGCCTGGCATCTCGAGGGAGAACACCAGCACTGCCTTGTCGCTGCGCAGCACGGCGTTTTCCACCAGGTTCATGGCGAAGGTGGTTTTCCCCATCGACGGTCGGCCGGCAACGATGATCAGGTCGGCCGCCTGCAAACCGCTGGTCTTGCCGTCCAGGTCGGTATAGCCGGTGGAGATACCGGTGATGTCGCTGTCGGAGTTGAACAGCGTGTCGATGCGGTCGATGGCCTTGGCCAGCAGGTCGTTGACCCCGACCGGGCCGCCGGTCTTGGGCCGCGCCTCGGCGATCTGGAAGATCTGCCGCTCGGCATCGTCAAGAATCTCGGCGGCGTTGCGCCCTTGCGGGTTGAAGGCGTTGTCGGCGATATCGGTGCTGATGCTGATCAGCTGGCGCAGCGTGGCGCGCTCACGAATGATCGCCGCATAGGCCTTGATGTTGGCAACCGACGGGGTGTTCTTGGCCAGCTCGGCCAGATACGCCAGGCCACCGACCTGGCTCGACTGGCCTTCGCGGTCTAGCTGTTCGTGCAGGGTGACCACGTCGAACGGCTGGTTGAGGTCAACCAGCTTGTGGATGGCACGGAAGATCAGGCGGTGGTCATGCCGATAGAAGTCGCCATCCGAAACCTGATCCAGCACCCGCTCCCAGGCTTCGTTGTCCAGCATCAGACCACCGAGCACGGCCTGTTCGGCCTCGATGGAATGCGGCGGCACTTTCAGCGCAGCGGTTTGCAGGTCGAGCTGTTCTGGATGGGTGATCTCGTTCATGGCCACAATAGAATTCTGGGTGATGAGAAAAACAAAGGGCACGGCCTGCAAAGCAGAGCCGCGCCCAATGTTAACCGGCTAGCCCACAGGGAGCCAGCCGAGTGCTACAGCTTAGGCTGCAACGACAACCACGCGAACGGTGGCTTCAACGTCGCTGTGCAGGTGCACGGCTACGTCGTATTCGCCAACGTTACGGATGGTGCCGTTCGGCAGACGAACTTCAGCTTTAGCCACTTCAACGCCGGAGGCGGTCAGGGCATCAGCGATGTCGTGGGTGCCGATCGAACCGAACAGCTTGCCTTCGTCGCCAGCGGTGGCAGTGATAGTCACTTCCAGCTCGGCCAGTTGGGCAGCACGGCTTTCAGCCGAAGTTTTCTTGTCGGCTGCAGCTTTTTCCAGCTCGGCGCGACGTTCTTCGAACGCAGCGACGTTGGCGGCATTGGCAACAGTGGCCTTGCCGAACGGCAGCAGGAAGTTACGGCCGTAACCGGCTTTAACTTTAACTTTGTCGCCCAGGTTGCCCAGGTTAGCGACTTTTTCCAGCAGGATCAGTTCCATTTGGTAAAACCTCTTAACTTTTAACCTTCACCGTTCGCGGAATCGTCACCCTGAGGCGACTTGCGACCGCGAAAATCAACCAGGCTATCGACAATGGCCAGGACCACGAGCAGCGGATAAGTCAGCTGCATGAACAGCACCAGCGTCACGTACAACCCGACCAGCCAGAATCTGCCCAGACGTTTCTGTGCCACCAACCCGTGCAGCAGGGCAAGCCCGGCAAACATGAGCGGTACGCTGCAAAGCGGCGTGAGCAGCGCCAGGGCAGAACCGAGGTTCGGACCCAACACCATGCACCCCAGCAATACCAGCGTTGGCACCAAGGGAATCCGTACCGCTTGAAACTCGCGGCCGAAACCTCCCGGGTTGTACAACGAGGCCTGCCAGTAGCGCCCCAACATCAGGGACAACACACTGACAACCTGCAGCAACGCCGCAATCAGGCCGTTGAGCACCGGTACGACAAGACTCCCAAGGCGTGCCTGCTCCTCTACCGATAACTGCTGGTAGAGACCGTCGAGCATCTGCGGCAGGGCTTTTTCAAGCGCTCGCGCCAGAGCTTCAATCGGTTCACGGAACACCGAACTGAGAATCAGGCCATACAACAGGCCCAGTGCAATGCTGGTCAACAGCACCCGGTTCCAGGAGTGCCCGGCGCGCAACAGCGCAGCCAGCCCCAGCGTACCCAGCAACACCATCAAGGTGCGCGGCTCGCCGAAGACCCACCAGACCAACGCCGGCAAAATGCCCCAGACGATGACCGAGGAAGCGTCCTTGAAACCGCGCCGCAGGAACACCAGGCTCCCAGCGGCGGCACACAACCAGAACAACAGCGGCAATGCCGCACAACCGGCCACTACTACAGCGGCCTGCACGCGACCGCGCATGATGAAATCAGCTAACGCCCGCATGCTTATCCCTTGCTACTTGTCGAAAGCCAGGCCTCAGCGGCCGTGGCTGTCGGTGTAGGCAAGCAGGGCCAGGAAGCGGGCGCGCTTGATAGCGGTAGCCAGCTGACGCTGATAACGAGCTTTGGTACCGGTGATACGGCTTGGAACGATCTTGCCGGTTTCGGATACGTAAGCTTTCAGGGTGTTGAGATCTTTGAAGTCGATCTCTTTCACGTCTTCAGCAGTGAAGCGGCAGAATTTACGACGACGGAAGAAACGTGCCATGTAATAGGCTCCTCAAAAGGTCCGTGGATTACTCGTCAGCGCTATCGCTGGCGTCGCTGTCATTGCTGTCGTCGCCATCGGCGCCATCAGCTTCAGGACGTTCACGACGCTCACGGCGCTCGCTGCGGTTCTCTTCGGCCTTGAGCATCTCGGACGGGCCAGTAACGGCTTCGTCGCGACGGATGACCAGGTTACGGATCACGGCATCGTTGTAACGGAAGTTGTCTTCCAGCTCGGCCAGGGCCTTGCCAGTGCACTCAACGTTCAGCATCACGTAGTGAGCCTTGTGAACATTGTTGATTGCGTAGGCCAGTTGACGACGACCCCAATCTTCCAGACGGTGGATTTTGCCACCATCTTCTTCGATCAGCTTGGTGTAACGCTCAACCATGCCGCCGACTTGCTCGCTCTGATCCGGGTGGACCAGAAAGATGATTTCGTAATGACGCATGAATGCTCCTTACGGGTTAGAAGCCTGCCAGGGAATCTGGTCAGACAAGGAGTGAATGACACTGTATGACTTGCCTTGTGCAGAAGGCACATGCGCGCCTGCCTGCTGGGCAAGGGGCGCAATTGTAGAGAAGGCGGGACGCACAAGCAAGGTGATTGGCGATTATTTGAACAGGTAGAAACATATCCGTAATAGATGCCAACTGAGCCGGCCTCTTCGCGGGTAAACCCGCGAAGAGGCCGGCTCAGGCAACAGCTCAGCGCTTCAGTTGGCGCTGACGTACGGCTTCGAACAGGCACACACCGGTAGCCACCGACACGTTCAGGCTGCTGACGCTGCCAGCCATCGGCAGCTTCACGAGGAAGTCGCAATGGTCACGGGTCAGACGACGCATGCCCTTGCCTTCAGCACCCATGACCACCACCAGCGGACCGGTCAGGTCCTGTTGGTAGATCTCCTTGTCGGCTTCGCCGGCAGTGCCGACCACCCACAGGCCGCGCTGCTGGAGCTTCTCCAGGGTACGCGCCAGGTTGGTCACGGCGACCAGCGGTATCACCTCGGCAGCGCCGCAAGCAACCTTGCGCACAGCCGGGGTCAGGGTCGCCGACTTGTCCTTGGGCACCACCACCGCAATGGCACCGGCAGCATCGGCGGTGCGCAGGCACGCGCCGAGGTTGTGCGGGTCGGTAACACCATCGAGCACGAGAATCAGCGGCGGGGTTTCGGTGCGCTCGAGCAACTCCTCGAGCATCAATTCGCCCCACACCTGCGCCGGGCTGACTTCAGCCACCACGCCCTGATGCACGCCTTCAACCCAGGCGTCCATCTCGCGACGCTCGGCCTGGCCGACCGCTACGCGGTTTTCTGCGGCCAGAGCCAGCAGGGTTTGCAGACGCGGCTCACTGCGCCCTTCCGACAACCAGATCTGCTTGACCCGCTTGGGGTGGTGCTGCAGCAGCGCCTGCACAGCGTGCACGCCGTAGATTTTTTCCAACTGACTCATGACTTGTTCTTGCTCTTGCGTGGCGCGCCGGACTTGGGCGGCCCTTTACGGTGTTTGCTTGGCTTGTCGCTGGCAGACTTGCTCGAACTCTTGCCGGACTTGCTTGCCGTCGGCGCATTGCGGGCTTCGCCCATCAGCGCCTTTTTCACTTCACGGCTCTTGCGTACTTCGGCGTTGCGCTGCACGGCATCGCTCGGGAAGTAGGCATCCGAACTTTCGTTCTTGCGCCGACGCGGTGCTGGCTCGGCCTTGGCTTCTGGCTTGGCTTGCGACGTGGCCTCGCGCTTGCTGTCCTGCTTCACGTCACGCTTGCCGGTGCCTGCACCTTTGCCTGCCGGCGCGGACTTGCCCGCCGGAGCCGTGTCGGCGGCGCCTCGCTGCTTGCGGCCAACCGGCGCATTGACCGTGGTTTCGGACATTTCAAAGTCGATCTTGCGCTCGTCGAGGTCGACCCGCATGACCTTGACTTCAACCGTGTCGCCCAGGCGGAAGCTGCGGCCGGTGCGTTCGCCCGACAGGCGATGATGCACGGCGTCATAGTGGTAATAGTCGCCCGGCAGCGCGCTGACGTGGACCAGGCCTTCGACGTAGATGTCGGTCAGCTCGATGAACAGACCAAAACCGGTCACCGCGGTGATCACGCCCGGGAAGATTTCGCCCACACGGTCTTTCATGTACTCGCACTTGAGCCAGTTGACCACGTCGCGAGTGGCCTCGTCGGCGCGCCGCTCGGTCATCGAGCACTGCTCGCCCATCTGCTCCAGAGTGGCAACGTCATATGGGTAGATGCGCGCTTTGGGGATGGCCACGGCACCGGCACGCTTGACGTGCGGGGTGTCGATTTTGGAGCGGATCACGCTGCGAATGGCGCGGTGCACCAGCAGATCCGGGTAACGGCGGATCGGCGAGGTGAAGTGGGTGTACGCCTCGTAGTTCAGACCAAAGTGGCCATTGTTGTCGGTGCTGTACACCGCCTGGCTCAACGAGCGCAGCATCACCGTCTGGATCAGGTGGAAGTCCGGACGCCCGGAGATGCTCGCCAGCAGGGCCTGGTAGTCCTTCGGCGAAGGCTCCTTGCCCTTGTGCAGCGACAAGCCCAGCTCACCGAGGAAGGCGCGCAGTTTTTCCAGACGCTCCGGTGGCGGGCCGTCGTGCACACGGTACAACGACGGCACTTCGTGCTTCTGCATGAACGCAGCGGTCGCAACGTTGGCCGCGAGCATGCACTCTTCGATCAGCTTGTGCGCTTCGTTACGCACAGTCGGGCGAATTTCTTCGATCTTGCGGTTATCACCGAAGATGATCCGGGTTTCCTGGGTCTCGAAGTCGATCGCACCACGGGTATGGCGCGCCGCCAGCAGGACCTTGTAAAGGGCGTGCAGGTTCTTCAGGTGCGGCACGACCTCGCTGTACTCATCGCGCAGGGCCTTGCCTTCACGGGTGCGCGAGTGCTCGAGCATGCTGCTGACCTTGTTGTAGGTCAGCCGTGCATGGGAGTGGATCACCGCCTCGCAGAACTGGTAATCGACCATCTGCCCGGACTTGTTGATGGTCATTTCACAGACCATGGCCAGGCGATCGACGTGCGGATTCAACGAGCACAGGCCGTTGGACAGCTCCTCGGGCAGCATCGGGATCACCCGCTCAGGGAAATACACCGAGTTGCCGCGCTGCTGCGCTTCGATATCCAGGGCCGAGCCCAGGCGCACGTAGCTGGACACGTCAGCAATTGCCACGTACAGGCGCCAGCCGCCGGAGAACAGCCGCAGCTTGCCTTGCGGCTCACAATAGACGGCGTCGTCGAAGTCACGGGCGTCTTCGCCGTCAATAGTGACGAACGGCAGGTGACGCAGGTCGATGCGGCGTTCCTTGTCCTTTTCTTCGACTTCGGAGCGGAACTTGCGCGCTTCCTTGACCACTTCCTGCGGCCACACGTGCGGGATGTCGTAGCTGCGCAGGGCAACGTCGATTTCCATGCCCGGCGCCATGTAGTTGCCGATCACCTCGACCACATCACCCTGCGGCTGGAACCGCGGCGTTGGCCAGTGGGTGATCTTGATTTCGACGAACTGGCCGATCTTGGCGCCACCGTTACGCCCGGCAGTGACCAGCACTTCCTGCTGGATCTTCGGGTTGTCCGGGGTTACGTAGCCGATGCCGCCTTCTTCGAAGTAACGGCCAACCACGCTCTCATGGGCGCGGGAGATGATCTCGACCAGCACACCTTCGCGGCGACCACGACGGTCAGTACCGGAAACCCGTGCCAGGGCACGGTCACCGTCGAACGCCAGACGCATCTGCGACGGGCTGAGGAACAGGTCAGCGCTGCCATCATCCGGGATGAGGAAGCCGAAACCATCACGGTGGCCAGACACGCGGCCGCAGATCAGGTCCAGTTTGTCTACCGGGGCATATGTGCCACGCCGGGTATAGATCAGCTGACCGTCACGTTCCATGGCGCGCAGGCGGCGGCGCAGGGCTTCGATCTGGTCTTCTTCGAGCAGGCCGAACTCTGCGGCCAGCTCCTCGCGCGCGGCTGGCTCGCCACGATCGGCAAGGCGCTGCAGGATCAGCTCACGGCTGGGAATAGGGTTGTCGTATTTATCCGCTTCGCGAGCGGCCTCTGGATCGAGGGATTGCCAATCGGCCATCAGGAGGGGTTCACCTTGGTATATATAGAGTAGAAGTTTGGCATAGGCCTATTGAAACCGGAAATGTCGTCGTTGGACAGCCCCCGTCTGACAGTCTTGTTGGCGAGGGAAGCTCAACAGAATCAACGTGTTGAGTTTTTTACTTTTTTTTTGATACGAGGGCTTTACAGCCCCCAATGGCGTCCGTATAGTGCGCACCACAACGACGGACACCGCCGTTGTAGTTGAGATAAGCGATGTTGTAAAGCATCCTTTAATCTTGACAGTGTGCCCAGGTGGCGGAATTGGTAGACGCGCTGGTTTCAGGTATCAGTGACCGCAAGGTCGTGGAAGTTCGAGTCTTCTCCTGGGCACCAAATATTTCGAAGCATAGATAGCAGGTATGTCTGTGATTCAGCAAGAGATTCATCGCAGTACGCTGTAGATGTAAAGCTTTGCCCAGGTGGCGGAATTGGTAGACGCGCTGGTTTCAGGTATCAGTGACCGCAAGGTCGTGGAAGTTCGAGTCTTCTCCTGGGCACCAAATTAAAAACCCACTAGCTTGCTAGTGGGTTTTTTCTTGCCTGCGATTTGGTATGCCCCGCCACTCCCCCTGCTCCGCGGCTCGATAGCTGACTTATGAATTTCTCGTAATGCGGCCACATGAGAAACGATTTCGTTTACCATTGTTTCCAAATATGTAGCCGTAAGCGAGGAAGTACCCGCATGACGATCCGTCCGCAACCGCTGATGCGCACCCTGGCCGCCGCTGTTCTGAGCCTGGTGATTGGCGCACCGGCCGCCATGGCAGACGCGCCGGTCAGCCTGACCCTGTACAACGGTCAGCACAAGGAAATCGGCGAAGCCATCGCCAAGGCCTACGAGGCCAAGACCGGCATCCATATCAATATACGCAAGGGCAGCAGCAACCAGCTGGCCAGCCAGATCATTGAAGAAGGCGACCGCTCGCCCGCCGATGTCATCTATACCGAAGAGTCGCCACCGCTGAACAACCTCGGCGAGCTCGGCCTGCTGGCCAAGATCGACGACGCCACCCTGAACATGCTGCCCAAGGAATACGTGGCCAGCAACGGCACCTGGATGGGCGTGACTGCGCGTACCCGCGTGGTGGTGTTCAACCCGAAGAAAATTGACGAAAAAGACCTGCCGCAATCGGTCATGGACTTCGCTGACCCTGAGTGGGATGGTCGCATCGGCTTCGTGCCTACCAGCGGCGCGTTCCAGGAGCAGGCGGTCGCCATCCTGAAAATGCATGGCCGTGAAGCGGCCGAAGAATGGCTGACCGGCCTCAAGGCGTTCGGCAAGACCTACACCAACAACATGGTTGCGTTGAAGGCCGTGGAAAAAGGCGAAGTCGCCGCGGTGCTGGTCAACAACTACTACTGGTACGCGCTTGAGCGCGAGCGCGGCAAGCTTGACTCCAAGCTGTACTACCTGGCCGATGGCGATGCCGGCGGCCTGGTGACCATTTCGGGCGCTGCCGCGGTGAAAGCCAGCAAGCATCCCAAGGAAGCCCAGGCACTGCTCAACTGGATGGCCAGCGAAGAAGGCCAGCGTGTTATCACCCAGACCACCGCCGAATACCCTCTGCACAAAGGCATGGTCTCGGACCGCGGCCTGAAGCCGTTCGAAGAGCTGCGCCCGCCGCAGATCACCCCCGCCGACCTGGGCAATGCCGAGGAAGCGCTGGAGCTGGAACGTGAGGTCGGTCTGCTCTGATGACTGCCGCCCTGCCCCAAGCGGCCCAGGCGCGTTTCGTGCCTCGCCGCAAGCGCCCGTCGATCTGGGTGCTGCTGCCGGTTCTGTTTCTGGTGGCGATGAGCTTGCTGCCGTTGCTGTACGTCGCCATGAAAGCCTGGGAAGCCGGTTGGCAGGAGGCATTGCATCTGCTTTGGCGGCCTTTCGTCTGGGGCTTGCTGCGCAACACCCTGTTGCTGATGGTTGGGGTCACGGCCGTGTGCATGGTGCTCGGCCTGGCGCTGGCCTGGCTGCTTGAGCGCAGTGACCTGCCGGGGCGGCGCATGTGGGGCGTGGTGCTGTGCCTGCCGTTTGCCGTGCCGTCGTTTGTCAGCAGCTTTACCTGGGTATCGCTGAGCTCGGACTTCGAGGGCCTCGGCGGGGCAATCATGGTCATGGCACTGTCCAAGTACCCGCTGATCTTCTTGCCGGTCGCGGCGACCTTGCGCAATGTCGACAGCTCGCTGGAAGAGTCGGCGAGGACCCTCGGCTGCAGCCGCTGGGGGGTGTATCGCAAGGTCACCCTGCCGCTGCTGTGGCCGGCGATGCTCGGTGGCGCCTTGCTGATCGCGCTGCACATGCTGGTCGAGTTCGGCGCCCTGTCGATTCTTGGCCTACAGACCTTCACCACGGCGATCTATCAGCAGTTCGAACTGGAGTTCAGCAACGCCAACGCGGCGATGCTCTCGGCAGTGCTGCTGGCGCTGTGCCTGATCATGCTCACGCTGGAACTTCGCGTGCGCGGCAAGGCGCGCCATGTGCGCATTGGCCAGGGTGTGGCGCGGCGCGCGCAGCCGATCAAGCTGGGTAACTTCACGGCTGTCGGCCAGTTGTTCTGCCTGGCGTTGGCGGTGCTCGGTAGTGGTATTCCACTGGCGATGCTCGGCTACTGGCTGAGTGTCGGCTCGTCGGCAGCGTTTCCTGTGGGCGAGATCAGCCAGGCGCTGCTCACCTCGCTGTCGGTGTCGCTGGGCGGCGCCGGGTTCTGCGTCGTGCTGGCACTGCCGATCAGTTTCCTGGTGGTGCGCTACAAGGGCCGCCTGGCGATCTGGGCCGAGCGCCTACCGTACCTGCTGCATGCCCTGCCGGGCCTGGTGATTGCCCTGACGCTGGTGTTCTTTGCCCTGCACTACGTACCGGCGCTGTACCAGACCACGGCGTTGTTGCTGCTGGCGTATGCCTTGCTGTTCCTGCCACTGGCCCAGGCGCCAGTGCGCACGGCGCTGAACAAGGCCTCGCCAACGCTTGAAGAGGCGGCTCGGACCTTGGGCGCGAGCAGCTTCAGCGCATTTTGTCGGGTCACCCTGCCGATCATCTTTCCGGCGCTGGCCGCAGCCTTTGCCCTGGTGTTCCTGGATGCCATGAAAGAGCTAACCGCGACCTTGTTGCTCAGCCCGACCGGGATGACCACCCTGGCCACCGAGGTGTGGGCGCACACGGCCAACGTCGAGTTCGCCGCGGCGGCGCCCTATGCCGCGCTGTTGATCGTAGTATCAGGCCTGCCGGTGTACCTGCTGACCACGCGGATGTACCTGAACCGGGCCTGAGCCCTGGATGGGCTGCGCAGGCAGCCCAGCCCCTCCCCTATAACCCCCTCACGCCCGGAACTGGCCAAGGCTGGCGCGCAGCTGCGCCGCCAGATCATCCAGCACCTTGCCGCTGGCGGTCGTCTGCATCACCACCTCGGCCGAGCGCTCGGCCTGGGCATGAATCGTCTCGACCCTGCCGCGCACCGCTTGCGCACCGTGCGCCTGCTGCTCGGCAGCGCGGGTCGCCAGGCCAATCGCTGCATGCACCTGCTCGACTGCCGCTTGCACCGACTGCTGGCGGCGCTCGCTATCACGCAGCACCAGCAAGCCTTCGCTGGCCTGGCGCCCAGCCTGGCTGATGGTTGCCACCGCCTGCTTGGCGCCTTGCTGCAGGGCAACGATATGCGCCTGAATGTCCCCGGTCGAACTCTGGGTCTTGCTTGCCAGCGCCCGCACCTCGTCGGCCACCACCGCAAAGCCACGACCGGTCTCACCGGCGCGGGCGGCTTCGATTGCCGCGTTGAGGGCGAGCAGGTTGGTTTGCTCGGCAATGCCGTGGATCACCGTCAGCACCACTTCGATCTGCTCGCTCTGCTTGGCCAGCCGCTCGATCACCTGCGAGCCGGCATCGACCTGGCCCGCGAGGTTTTCGATCAAGCCAGCAAGCTGGGTCGAGGTGCGGCTGTTTTCGTCAGTGGCCTGGCGGATGTCGACCACCTGCTGCAAGGCAGCCTGCATCGCATGGCTCTCGGCCTGGGCTTGGTCGGCCATGCCGGACAGGTCGCGCAAGCTGGCCGCCACTGCGTCACGCTGCAAGGCTGCGGCAGCGTCGGCACCGGCGCTGCGCTGGGTCATGACACCGATTTCGACGCCGGTGCGCTGGGCGACTTCACCCGCCTCGCGGACGATCGGCTGCAGCTTGTCGACAAAGCGGTTGACCGCTGCCGCCATGTCGCCGATTTCATCACGGCTGTCGAGACTGACCCGTTTGGTCAGGTCACCGTCGCCTGCGGCCAGGTCATTGAGTGCCGCGATCAGCAGGCGCAGCTTGTTGACCACGCGCCGGCCGAGTACCACTGCCACTACCAGCAGTACGCCAAGCCCCACCAGTACCAGGCCCAGGCCAATCCGCCAGCGCAGCTCGGCGGCCGCATCGCGGACGGTTTCGGCGGTGTTGGCCTGCATCGCAGTGGCGCTGTTCTGCGCAGCTTCCAGACGCGCACGCAGAGCCTTGCCGCTGTCTGCGGCGGCCGCCCCGAGGCTGTCGCCGACCAACTGCTCGCTGCTGCCGATCAATGCCGCGAAGCGTTCATCGAGGGCCTTCAATTCCTGTTCGACGGATGCGGTGGAAACGCCCATCAGCACCTTGCCGATCTCGGCACCGTTGGGGCTGATCGGTGCTTCGACGAAGTACACCGAAGGGTCCTTGCGCGCAGCGTTGAGCACTTTGTCCAGCGCCCGCTCACCTTCGCCCTTGTCCATCAGCGCCTGGTTGATCGGGTTTTGCCGGTTGAGGTAGCGCGTCAGGTGCTGGCCCTGAGCATCGTCATAGATCACGAACAATACATTGGGATTGCGCTGGGCACGGCGGGCAAAGTCGGAGAGCACCGGCACGTCGTTGTCCCAGATCGCTCGCGGGGCAACCGAGGCGAGCAACTCGGCCATGTCGTTGGCCGAGTCCTTGAGGTTCTTCTCCAGGGTGGCGCGCAATTGCTGCTGTTCGCTTTGCAGGCGCGTCGACAAACCGCTGCTCAAACGCTGCCGAGTGCTGCTGGAGAGGCTTTCAAGGCCGGCGCGGACGTCCTGCCCGGCTAATTCCAGTTCACCCGCAAGTTTGCGACTGTCGCTGCCCAGACGCTCGCCAAGATCAGCCTCAAGGGCCGTCACTGTGCTCCGGGTCAGCGCAACGGCCACCAGCACCTGCACCAAAAGGGCGATACCCAAGGCAACAAACACAGGCCGCAACAGGCGGCTTCGTAACAATGAAAGAATGGCAGACACGGTGAACCCTCGTGTTTCTTGCGCCACTATTTTGATGGCATCGACAAGGGCATTCTTACAGCAAGGGTTGTGCCGTCGCAGCAGGCATAAACGCCAAGTTTATTCACCGGCGATACAACGTGTGCAAAAAAACGCCGCGCTCCCTTGCGGGAACGCGGCGCTGGATCAGCCTGGCAGGCTAATCAGGCAAACGGATGACGCAGCACGATGGTCTCGTTGCGATCCGGGCCGGTCGAAATGATATCGATCGGCGCGCCGGTCAGCTCCTCGATGCGCTTGATGTAAGCGCGAGCCGCTTCTGGCAGCTCTTCGAGGGTCTTGGCGCCCAGGGTCGACTCGCTCCAACCTGGCATTTCTTCGTACACCGGCTCCAGGCCGATGTAGCTGTCGGCGTCGGAAGGCGCTTCGAGCACTGCGCCATTCTCGTTCTTGTAACCCACACAGATGTTGATGGTTTCAAGACCGTCGAGCACGTCCAGCTTGGTCAGGCAGATGCCCGAAATGCTATTGACGTCGATGGCGCGACGCAGGATGACCGCATCGAACCAGCCGCAACGACGGGCACGGCCGGTGGTCGAGCCGAACTCGTGGCCACGCTTGGCCAGGGTTGCGCCAGTGTCATCGAACAGTTCGGTCGGGAACGGACCGGAACCGACACGGGTGGTGTACGCCTTGGTGATGCCGAGGATGTAATCCAGGTACATCGGGCCAACGCCGGAACCGGTGGAGATGCCGCCGGCGGTGGTGTTGGAACTGGTCACGTACGGGTAGGTACCGTGGTCGATGTCCAGCAACGAGCCCTGGGCGCCTTCGAACATGATGTCCTTGCCGGCGCGGCGCAGGTTGTGCAGCTCGGCGGTGACGTCGAGCATCATCGGCTTGAGCTGCTCGGCGTAGGCCATGCACTCGTCCAAGGTCTGCTGGAAATCGATGGCCGGCTCTTTGTAGTAATTGACCAGCTGGAAGTTGTGGTAGTCCAGCAGCTCACCGAGCTTGGCAGCGAAGCGCTCACGGTGGAACAGGTCACCGATGCGCAGGCCACGACGAGCGACCTTGTCTTCGTAGGCCGGGCCGATACCACGACCAGTGGTACCGATCTTGGCTTCGCCACGGGCCTTCTCGCGAGCCTGGTCCAGTGCTACGTGGTAGGACAGGATCAGCGGCGCAGCCGGGCTGATGCGCAGGCGCTCACGGACCGGTACACCCTTTTCTTCGAGCTTGGTGATTTCCCGCATCAAGGCGTCCGGTGCAACCACTACACCGTTGCCGATCAGGCACTGCACGCCTTCGCGCAGGATGCCCGATGGGATCAGGTGCAGCACGGTTTTTTCACCGTTGATCACCAGCGTGTGGCCGGCGTTGTGACCGCCCTGGTAGCGCACTACGGCGGCAGCATGTTCGGTCAGCAGATCAACGATCTTGCCTTTGCCCTCATCACCCCATTGGGTGCCCAGGACGACGACATTCTTACCCATAACACTTGTCCTCATTCACGCAAACTTGGTTGCCGGCCCTGATGCGGGCCGCGCGAGCTGTCTCAATGGGTCAGAGGCAGGATCTGCCAACGCCCTTCTTGCTGAATCAATTGCCGATCACAATCCGCCTCGAGGGCAGCACTCAGCGGCTGGCCAGGCAATGCCTGGACCACTCGCTGGCCCTCGTTGCGCAACTGGCAGACCATCTGCCAGAGGGCCGCGTCGCCGCTGTCGGGCATCCAGATGCCGCCAGAAGGCAATACGACCTCCGCTCGCCCCAGTGTGACCAGGGTCTTCAAATCCGTGGAGAAACCAGTGGCCGGACGCGCCCGGCCAAAGTCGGCACCGATGTCATCGTAGCGACCGCCCTGAGCGATCGACTGACCGACCCCAGGGACGAACACCGCGAACACCACACCGGTGTGATAGTTGTAGCCGCGCAGCTCGCCGAGGTCGAAGTACAGCGGCAGCTCCGGGAAGCGCGCTGCCAGCCGATCAGCGATCGCCAGCAGGTCATCCAGTGCAGCCAGGACGCTGGCCGGGGCACGGCCAAGACGCACACGCGCCTGAGCCAGCACTTCACGGCCACCGCACAGCTCAACCAGGGCACGCAGCATGCCGCCCAGGTCCTGCGGCAGGTCAGCGGTCAGTGCGTACACTTCATCGCGGGCCTTGCGCTGCAGCGCATCGAACAGCTGCTGCTCGACGTCGCCGGACAACCCGGCAGCACGCGCCAGACCACGGTAGATACCGACGTGGCCGAGATCCATGTGCACGTCCGGCACATCGGCCAGGCGCAGCATGGCCAGCATCAAGCTGATGACTTCGACATCGCTGGTCGGGCTGGCATCGCCATACAGCTCGGCGCCGAGCTGGATCGGGCTGCGCGAAGTAGACAGCTGGCGCGGCTGCGCATGCAGCACGCTACCGGCGTAGCACAGGCGGCTCGGACCTTCACGGCGCAGAGTGTGGGCGTCGATGCGCGCTACCTGCGGGGTGAAGTCGGCACGGAAGCCCATCAGTCGACCGGACTGCGGGTCGACCACCTTGAAGGTATGCAGGTCGAGGTCCTGGCTGGCACCGGTGAGCAGCGATTCCAGGTACTCGATATGCGGAGTAACGACCAGTTCGTAACCCCAACTCTGGAACAGGTCCAACACCTGCCGCCGCGCGACTTCAATGCGCGCAGCTTCAGGTGGCAGTACTTCCTCGATGCCATCTGGCAGCAGCCAGCGGTCTACCGTTGCCATTACGCCTTTTCCCCTTTGGTCCGAGCGGCCAACCCATAGGCGAGCCGTGAATACAGGCATTGGCACACAACAACAGGCAGCACTAATCCCAGCGCTACCGCCGTACCAACACCCTCGAATTACTAGCGTCGGGCTGACCCAATGCGAGCCAATCAACCTTGCAGACGCAAAAAAGCCGGGAAATTTCCCGGCTGACTCATCATACACCCCTTTTCCTTCGGGATGCACCCCGCCGGCAGTTTTACCTGCCAGGCGGGGCCTTGTCGCTTACGGCCGGCTCTTGTCCAGGTACCGGAAGAACTCGTTCTTCGGATCCAGGACCAGCACGTCGCTCTTGCTCGAGAAGCTCGCACGGTACGCTTGCAGGCTACGGTGGAACGAATAGAAATCCGCATCCTGGTTGTAGGCCTTAGCGTAGATGGCGGCCGCCTGGGCGTCACCATCACCGCGGGTTTCCTCGGATTCACGATAGGCTTCGGCCAGCAGTACTCGACGCTGACGGTCGGCATCCGCACGGATACCCTCGGCCAGCTCGTTACCTTTGGCGCGATGCTCACGGGCCTCACGCTCACGCTCGGTGCTCATACGATCGAACACGCTGCGGTTGACTTCCTTCGGCAGGTCGATGGCCTTGACGCGAACGTCGACCACTTCGATACCCAGCTCCTTGTTGGCCATGCGGTTCAGCGATGCAGTGATGTCAGCCATCAGTGCATCACGCTCACCGGATACCACCTCGTGCAGGGTGCGTTTACCAAACTGGTCACGCAGGCCGCTTTCCAGACGTCGCGACAGACGCTCGTCGGCGATCTGCTTCATGCCCGAGGTTGCGGTGTAGAAACGGTCGGAGTCTTTCACCCGCCATTTGGCATAGGCGTCGACCATTACCGCTTTCTTTTCCAGGGTCAGGAAGCGTTGCGTCGGTGCGTCCAGGGTCATCAGCCGCGCGTCGAACTTGCGCACCTGGTTGACGTACGGGATCTTCACATGCAGGCCGGGCTGAACATCAGCCTGAACCACACGACCGAATTGCAGCATTACCGCACGTTCGGTCTGGGACACGATGTAGAAGCTGTTCCAGGCCACGACAGCCAGCACGACTGCGGCGATCAGGGCGATCAGCGATTTATTGCTCATCAGCGGCTCTCCCTAGTACGCAGTGCCTGTTGTTGCTGTTGCAGGTCCTGCGCTGCGCGCACAGCTGCGTCGTTGACCGACGGCGACGCGCTGCTGCCGGCAGACGCCGACGTGTTGCGACCGCCTTCGACCATCTTGTCCAGCGGCAGGTAGAGCAGGTTGTTCTGCCCGTCCTTGGTTGCCACCATGACCTTGCTCGAATTGCTGTAGACCTCTTGCATGGTCTCCAGGTACAGACGCTGACGGGTTACGTCCGGCGCCTTGCGGTACTCGGTGACCAGCTTGGTGAAGCGATCGGCTTCACCCTTGGCGCGGGCAATCACTTCATCGCGGTAGCCGTTGGCGTCTTCGATGATGCGCTGTGCCTGACCACGGGCCTCTGGCACCACGCCGTTAGCGTAGGACTCGGCCTGGTTGCGCGCACGCTGCTCGTCTTCACGGGCACGGATCACGTCGTCGAAGGCTTCCTGCACTTCACGCGGGGCTGCCGCGCTCTGTACGTTGACCTGAGTCACGGTGATACCGGTACGGTAAGTGTCGAGGAAACGCTGCAGACGCTCGCGGATATCCACGGCCATCTGCTCACGACCTTCGGTCAGCACCTGGTCCATCGAGGTCGAGCCGACCACGTGACGCAGGGCACTGTCGGTCGCATGCTGCAAGCTCACTTCCGGCTGGTCGACGTTGAGCACGAAGTCCTGCAGGTTGGTGATCTTGTACTGCACGGTCAGCGGCACTTCGACGATGTTCTCGTCTTCAGTGAGCATCTGCCCCTGCTTGGTGTACGCACGCTCACGCGTCACGTTTTCCATGTACTTGCGATCGATCGGCGGGAAATAGATATTCAGGCCTGGACCCACGGTCTCGTAGTACTTGCCGAAGCGCAGCACAACCGCCTGCTCCTGCTCGTCGACCACGTACACGGCACTGTACAGCCAGATCGCAGCCAACACCGCCAGGCCTATGCCCAGCAGGCCGTAGCCGCCACCCTTGCCGATATTGCGGTCACCACCGCCGCGTTTCTTGCCGCCACCGAACATGCCGTTCAGGCTGTCCTGCAGCTTGCGGAAGGCCTCGTCGAGATCAGGTGGGCCTTTTTTGTCGCCACCGCCACCACTGCCGCCGCCGCCACGGCGACCGCCCCAGGGATCCTGGTCTTTCGAGTTGCCACCCGGCTCATTCCAAGCCATAGCGCTCTCCATCTGATAAAGCAAAGACGCGCCCACGGCGCGCCGTCCAATGCTACAGAATGCCTGTCACGGCTGCCCGGCGACCTCGACGGGCATTTATTGCAAAGTGTGTTGCGCGATAAACGTCTGCGGCTCGATGCCGGCACGGCTGACCAGGCGATTAAGCTCGATCATCGGCAGGCGCACGCTGAGCAGGCTGCTGCCCTCTTCATCATGTTCCTCGCTCTGCACCGCGCCCAGTTCGAACAGCTGCGCGCGCAAGCGAGCGAAACGCTGATCAAGGCGCAGGGTGGCGACAAACAGATCATCCCCCAGCAACTCGGCAATCGCCTGGCCAACCAGCTCCAGGCCACGTCCATCACGTGCCGACACCCAGACCCGTTCCGGCTTGCCATCGGCATCGCGCTGGATCTGTGGCTCGACATCTTCAAGCAGGTCGAGTTTGTTATAGACCTCGAGGATCGGCAAGCCTTCTGCGCCGATCTCGCCCAATACCGCCAGCACCTGCTCGATCTGCTCCATGCGCTCTGGCTCATGGGCGTCGATCACGTGCAGTAGCAGGTCGGAGTTGCTCGACTCTTCGAGCGTAGCCCGAAATGCCTCGACCAGCTTGTGCGGCAGATGGCGAATGAAGCCCACGGTATCGGCGAGCACGATCGGCCCCAGGTCGTCGAGTTGCAGACGGCGCAGGGTCGGGTCGAGGGTGGCGAACAGCTGGTCGGCCGCGTACACGTCGGATTGGGTCAGGGCGTTGAACAGCGTCGACTTGCCGGCGTTGGTATAACCCACCAGCGACACCGACGGGATGTCCGCACGTCTGCGCCCGCGCCGCGCTTGCTCACGCTGGCTGCGGACCTTTTCCAGGCGCGCCTTGATCTGCCGCAGGCGGACCCGCAACAGGCGCCGGTCGGTTTCAAGCTGGGTCTCCCCCGGACCGCGCAGGCCGATACCACCTTTTTGCCGCTCAAGGTGAGTCCAGCCGCGCACCAGCCGCGTGCTCATGTGCTCAAGCTGGGCCAGTTCGACCTGCAGCTTGCCTTCATGGGTACGCGCCCGTTGGGCGAAGATATCGAGGATCAGCCCGGTACGGTCAAGCACGCGACACTCGAACACACGTTCGAGGTTACGCTCCTGACTGGGCGTGAGGGTGTGATTGAAAATCACCAGATCGACATGCTCGGCACTGACCAGATCGCGTAACTCCTCGACCTTGCCACTGCCAATCAGGAATTTGGCACTGGGCTGATGCCGTGTCACCGTAGACAGCAAGACGATTTCAGCACCGGCCGACAGGGCCAGCTCCTGGAACTCCTGCGGGTCTTCGCGCGCCTCAGGGTTCTGACCTTCCAAGTGAACGAGCAACGCTCGTTCACCACCACCGTGGCGCTCAAAGAACAATGCAGGCTCCTAATCAGGCGTTGCCTGGCTCGCTGTCACCGTTCTCGGAATCGGACGGGCTTGGCAGACGAACCGGACGTGCAGGTACGACAGTCGAAATGGCGTGTTTGTAGACCATTTGGCTGACGGTGTTTTTCAGTAGAACTACAAACTGGTCGAAAGATTCGATCGAGCCCTGCAGCTTGATCCCGTTGACCAGATAGATCGAAACCGGGACCTTTTCTTTTCTCAAGGTGTTCAAGTAAGGGTCTTGTAGCGAATGCCCTTTTGACATATGCCGCACTCCTGTAAGGATAAATAATAAAAAACGAGAAAATTCTATGATTACGCCGCCCACTCGCAAGAGTAGACGGCAATTAGCAGGGACTCAGCTCAATATGGAGATGGCCCCAAGGTATTTCAAGGTGCGGGACAGATTGTCGCAGGCCAGGCTGTCCAGCCAGTGCACGTCGGACCAACCGCGCAACCAGGTGAACTGCCGCTTGGCCAGCTGGCGAGTCGCAATGATACCGCGTTCTCGCATCTCATTCTCATCTAGCTTGCCGTCTAGGAAATCCCAGACCTGCCGATAGCCCACTGCCCGTATAGACGGCAGCCCGGCGTGCAAGTCACTTCTGGCTCGCAGCTCTCGGACCTCATCGATGAAGCCCTGTTCCAGCATCTGTGAAAATCGTAACGCAATTCGCTCATGCAGAATGTGACGATCTGCAGGAGCGATCGCCAGACTGGCCACAGTATAGGGCAAATGGCCGGCCGCGCCTGCGTCTGCGCCGCTACTTTCGGCTGATTGGCGCTGGCGGTGGGCAGTCATGCTCTCACCACTCACCCGATACACCTCCAGCGCACGAATCAAGCGCTGCGGGTCGTTGGGGTGGATGCGCGCCGCCGACACCGGATCGACCTCGGCCAGCTGCCGGTGCAATTCGCCCAGGCCCAGTGCGCTGGCCTGGGCTTCCAGCTCGGCGCGCACGGCCGGGTCAGCCGCTGGCATGTCGGCCAGGCCTTCAAGCAAAGCCTTGTAGTAGAGCATGGTGCCGCCGACCAGCAGCGGGACCTTGCCGCGTGCGGTGATCTCGGCCATGGCCGCCAGGGCATCGCTGCGAAACTGCGCTGCGGAGTAGCTTTCGGCGGGGTCGATGATATCGATCAAGCGGTGCGGGTACGCCGCCAGGATGTCTTTCGACGGTTTGGCAGTGCCAATGTCCATGCCGCGATAGACCAGCGCCGAATCGACGCTGACCAGCTCGCAGGGCAGCACTTTGCTCAACTCGATGGCGAGATCGGTCTTGCCCGCCGCAGTCGGGCCCATGAGGAAGATAGCTGGAGGTTTGCTGCTCATGTCACCGACCGCGCAGGAAGAGTTTGTCCAGATCGTCCAGGCCCATCTGGGTCCAGGTCGGTCGGCCGTGGTTGCACTGGCCGCTGCGCTCGGTGTTTTCCATGTCGCGAAGCAAGGCGTTCATCTCGGGGATGGCCAGGCGCCGATTGGCGCGCACGGCGCCGTGGCAGGCCATGGTCCCGAGCAACTCGTTGAGGTGCGCCTGGATGCGGTCGCTGGTGCCGTATTCCATCAGGTCAGCAAGCACGTCCTGCACCAGCCGATTGGCTTCGGCCTGTTTCAGCAACGCCGGGATCTGGCGAATCGCGACCGTCTCCGGGCCTAGCCGCTGCAGCTCGAAGCCGAGGCGCTGGAACCACTGTGCATGCTCTTCGGCGCAATCGGCTTCACGCTGGCTCATCGCCAGAGTTTCCGGCACCAGCAGCGGCTGGCCACTGAGGCCTTCGCTGGCCATGGCCACCTTGAGGCGCTCGTACATGATCCGCTCGTGGGCGGCATGCATGTCGACCAGCACCAGGCCTTGGGCGTTTTCGGCAAGGATGTAGATGCCCTTGAGCTGCGCCATGGCGTAGCCCAGCGGCGGTATATCGCCCTGGCCGTCGGGCAGCGCGACCGGCGCGGCGCTGCTCAGCGGCGCATAGAATTCGCGGTAAGCGGCCTGCGCTTCGGCCACCGGCAGTGGCTGCGAGGGGCGCGGCGTGTACTGGTACTGGTAACCCGCACCAGCGCCGGAGCCGGCTGGAGCAGGCTGCTGCTGTTCGAGCACAGGCGTGGCCAGGCGCATCTCGCCCTGAGGGCCGAACTCGCCAGCCAGCTGGCCACCAGCACGCACCAGCTCGGCGGCTGCGGCAGGCGCGGCCACCTGACCTTCCGGGCGCACATCGGCCAGCGCGCGATGCAGGGTGCCGTAGAGAAAATCGTGAACCGTACGCCCCTCACGGAAGCGTACTTCGTGCTTGGTCGGGTGCACGTTGACGTCGACGCCGTTAGGCTCCAGCTCAAGGAACAACACGAAGGTCGGATGGCGGCCGTTGAACAGCACGTCGCGATACGCCTGGCGTACTGCATGGGCCACCAGCTTGTCGCGCACCGCCCGGCCGTTGACGAAGAAGTACTGCAGGTCAGCCTGGCTGCGCGAGAAGGTCGGCAAGCCGACCCAGCCCCACAGGCGCAGGCCGTTGCGCTCAACGTCGATCGGCAGCGCCTGTTCAAGAAAGCCCGGGCCACAGATGGCGCCGACTCGGCGCGCCCGCGACACATCATCGGCGGCCTCGTGCAGGCTGAGGATGCTCTTGCCGTTGTGACGCAGGTGGAAGCCGACATCGAAGCGTGCCAGTGCCAGGCGACGGATGACTTCCTGCAGGTGATCGAATTCGGTTTTCTCGGCTTTGAGGAACTTGCGCCGGGCCGGGGTATTGAAGAACAGGTCGCGCACTTCTACCGAGGTGCCGACCGGGTGCGCCGCAGGCTGTACCCGCGGGGTCATGTCGCGGCCTTCGGTCTCGACCTGCCAGGCTTCGCTGGCATCGGCGGTGCGCGAGGTCAGGGTCAGCCGTGCAACCGAACTGATCGACGCCAGTGCTTCACCGCGAAAGCCCAGGCTGAGTACGCCTTCAAGGTCTTCCAGCTCGCGAATCTTGCTGGTGGCGTGCCGGGCCAGGGCCAGCGGCAGGTCATCCGGGGAGATGCCGCTGCCGTCGTCACGCACACGCAGCAGCTTGGTGCCACCCAGCTCGACCTCGACATCGATGCGCCGGGCACCGGAGTCGAGGCTGTTTTCCAGCAGCTCCTTGGCTACCGACGCAGGTCGCTCGACTACTTCGCCGGCGGCAATCTGGTTGGCCAGCCGCGGGCTGAGCAGCTCGATCCGCGAACCACCGGTCATTGCTGCGACGCCAGGGTGGTACCCGGAATATCCAGATGCTGGCCGACCTTCAGCTCATCGGTTTTCAGGCTGTTGCTGCTGCGCAGGGCAGCCACGCTGACCTGGTAACGCACGGCGATCATCGCCAGGGTTTCACCCGGACGCACGGTATGGTCACGCGGGCCTTGGGCAATCTTGCCGGCGTCACGCAGCCAGGCGATGTAAGTGCCAGGCGGCGGGCTCTGTTGGAAGTACTGGCGCAAGCCGGTGTGGATCGAGCGCGCCAGCGCCTGCTGGTGGCTCTTGGTAGCCAGCTTGGCGGCTTCGTTGGCGTTGGAGATAAACCCGGTTTCGACCAGGATCGACGGAATATCCGGCGATTTCAACACCATGAAGCCCGCTTGCTCGACTCGGCGCTTGTGCAGCGAGGTGATGCGGCCCATGTTGCCCAGCACTTTTTGCCCGACATCCAGACTGGAGCTGAGCGTAGCGGTCATCGACAGGTCGAGCAGAACCCCGGCGAGCATGCGGTCCTTGTCGTCGAGGCTGACGTTACCGGCACCGCCGATCAAGTCGGAGCGGTTTTCCGTGTCGGCCAGCCAGCGCGCGGTTTCCGAGGTAGCACCACGGTCAGACAAGGCGAACACCGAAGCACCAAAGGCGGCCTTCGACGGCGCGGCGTCGGCATGGATCGAAACGAACAGGTCTGCACCTTTTTTGCGGGCGATCTCGGTGCGTTTGCGCAGCGGGATGAAGTAGTCGCCGGTACGCGTCAGCTCGGCGCGGTAGCCTTTCTCGCTGTTGATCTGGCGCTGCAACTCTTGAGCGATCTGCAACACGATGGTTTTTTCGTGCTGACCGCGCGAGCCGGAAGCGCCCGGGTCTTCGCCGCCGTGACCGGCGTCGATGGCAACCACGATATCGCGCTTGCCGCTTGGTGCTGGCGGCAGCTTGATCGCCGGCTGGGTCGGCGTTACCGGGATGGCCGGCGTGGTGGCCGGCGGCTGCACCGGCGTCGGCGGGGGCGTCGGCGTAGTAGCCGCGATGGCGTCGGCTTCCTGATCGTACAGGTCGACCACCAAGCGGTTACCGTACTGGGCGTTGGGGGCCAGAATGAAGCTTTTCGGGGTGACGGCCTTTTTCAGGTCGATGACCACGCGCAGGTCGGTCGGCGTGCGTTGCGCCGAGCGGACACTGCTGATCGGGGTGTTGGAGGTGGCCACGTTGAGCGGCGCGCCGAGAGTGGCACCATTGATATCGATAACCAGCCGATCCGGTGCGCTAAGCGTAAACACGCTGTGCTGCACGGGCCCGGAGAGGTCGAAGACCAGTCGTGTGTTGTCCGGCGCGCGCCACAGACGCATGCTTTTTACTTGTGTGGCGGCCAGAGCGTTGACAGTCACTGCGCTGAGCAGCAGACCGACTACGGCGACCAGTGCGCGTATGCGCATACCTAACCCCATTTACTGTTGAATTTTGTTGGCCAGCGCGGTGCACCAGGCTTGGCCACGAGCGCCCTGCGGCAACAGGTTAAGCGAGCGTCCGCCCGCTTGCGGGCTTATGGTAATGGTCAGGTCGGGCTTTGGCAAAACGCCCGCACCTTTATCGGGCCATTCGAACAGGCACAGGGCGTCGCCTTCGAAGTAATCGCGAATGCCCAGGTACTCCAGCTCTTCCGGATCGACCAGCCGGTACAGGTCGAAGTGAAACGCCCGCACATCGCCGATTTCGTAGGGTTCGACCACGGTAAAGGTCGGGCTCTTGACCGGCCCGGTATGGCCCAGGCCACGGATCAGGCCACGCGACAGGGTGGTCTTGCCGGCGCCGAGGTCACCCTCGAGAAATATCACGCCATGACCGCCGGTCACTTCGGCCAGTCGCGCGCCGAAGGCCACAGTGGCTTCTTCGTCGGGCAGAAACAGGGTTACACCTGACACGCTGAATGCTCCTCCAATAATTCACGAATGACCGGCAGCAGATCACTGGCTGCCAGGCCCCTGCCCTTCACGCCCAGGCGCTCGCCAGCGCAGGCATGCAGCCACACGCCCAGGCATGCCGCCGACCAGCCATCCAGCCCCTGTGCCAGCAATGCGCCAAGCACACCAGTGAGCACATCGCCCAGCCCTGCACCGGCCATCGCCGGGTGGCCTCGCTGGCACAGGGCCAGCTGCCCGTCCGGATCAGCCACCAGAGTACCCGCGCCTTTAAGCACGCAGATGCTGGCGTACCTGCGCGCCAGCTTGCGCGCAGCGCCCGCACGGTCAGCCTGCACCGCCTCGGTGGAAATCCCCAACAAGCGCGCCGCCTCCCCTGGGTGCGGGGTGAGGATGCTCGCGCCGGGCACGGCCAACGGGCTGCTGGCGAGCATGTTCAACGCATCGGCATCCCATACTTGCGGCACATCGCTGTTGGCCACAGCCGACAGCAGGCTGCGCCCCCATGCGGCCTGGCCAAGCCCGGGGCCGACTACCAGCACGCAAGCGCGGGCCAGCACCTCGATCAGCTGATTGGCCGATGACACGCCCAGGCACATGGCCTCGGGCAGCCGGGTCAGCGCCGCTGAAACATGCTCAGGGCGCGTGGCGATGCTGACCAGGCCAGCACCACAGCGCAGCGCGGCCTCGCCACTGAGCAGCGCGGCGCCGCCGGTGCCAAGGTCGCCACCGACCACCAGCACATGGCCGAAGTCGGTCTTGTGCGCGTCTGCACGGCGTGCCGGCAGCCGGGCGAGGTTGCCTCGGCTGAGGGTTTTTACCGCGTTGTCGGGGTGTTTGGTCTGGGGCATGGGGTCAAAGGCTCCGATGTCTGGCAGAATTATACGCACCTGAGCCTGTAATGCCTTGCCCATCCATGTCCGTTTGTATTCCTGACCTCGCCGCGCTGGCCCAATCGATCAAGGATTGGGGCCGCGAACTCGGCTTCGCCCACGTCGGTATCGCTGGTGTAGACCTGGGCGAGCATGAACAGCACCTGGAGCGCTGGCTTGCCGCCGGCTATCACGGCGAGCTGGACTATATGGCCGCGCATGGCAGCAAACGTTCCCACCCCGAGCAGTTGATCCCGGGGACACTGCGGGTGATCTCGCTGCGCATGGACTACCTGCCCGGCGATACGCGCATGGCGCAGGTGCTCGCACAGCCGGAAAAAGCCTACGTGTCGCGCTACGCGCTGGGCCGCGACTACCACAAGCTGGTGCGCAAACGCGTGCAGCACCTGGCCGACCGCATTCAGGCAGACATCGGCCCGTTCGGCTTTCGTGCCTTTGTCGACAGCGCCCCGGTGCTGGAAAAAGCCATCGCGCAGGAGGCCGGGCTGGGCTGGATCGGCAAGAACACCCTGCTGCTCAACCGCAAGGCCGGCAGCTACTTCTTTCTTGCCGAGCTGTTCGTCGACCTGCCGCTGCCGGTGGATGAAGCCCAGACCAGCGAGCACTGCGGCCGCTGCCAGGCGTGCCTGGATGTGTGCCCGACCAATGCCTTCGTCGGCCCGTATGTACTCGACGCTCGGCGCTGTATCTCCTACCTGACTATCGAGCTGAAGCAGGCGATCCCGGTCGAGCTGCGCGCGATGATCGGCAATCGAGTGTTCGGCTGCGATGACTGCCAGATTGTCTGCCCGTGGAACCGCTTCGCCCGCCCCACCCAGGAAAACGACTTCAAGCCGCGTCACGGCCTGGACAATGCCGGCCTGGCCGAACTGTTCATGTGGGATGAGGCGACCTTTCTGGGCAATACCGAAGGCTCGCCGCTGCGCCGCGCCGGCTACGAACGCTGGCTACGCAACCTGGCGGTGGGGCTGGGCAACGCACCGTCGACCATTCCGGTGCTGGAGGCGCTGCAAGCACGCCGCGAGTACCCATCCGAACTGGTCCGCGAGCATGTCGAGTGGGCGCTGGCCCAGCACGCAGAACGGCAGGCGCAGCCAGCGAGCTGAGTGACTACTGCTGGTCGTTGTAGTGAAACTTGGGCATTTCCCAGTGGAAACGGATCGCCAGTAAACGCACCAGAAAACCACCAAACAGAGTCAACAGCGTGGCCTGCTCGGCCGGCAGATTGAAGTGCACGCAGCCCAGATAGAACCACGCCGCCGCAAACGACACGCTGGCATACAGCTCGCGGCGAAACACCAGCGGGATGTCGTTGCAGAAGATATCGCGCAGAATCCCGCCGAACACCCCGGTGATCACCCCACTGATCGACGCCACCAGCAGGCCTTGGCCCATTTCCAGCGCAGTCATGCAGCCGATCAGGGTAAACGCCACCAGCCCCAGCGCATCGAG
The DNA here is from genome assembly GCF_014268785.2 of Pseudomonas shirazensis. Classification (GTDB taxonomy): domain Bacteria; phylum Pseudomonadota; class Gammaproteobacteria; order Pseudomonadales; family Pseudomonadaceae; genus Aquipseudomonas; species Aquipseudomonas shirazensis. Next base: position 804,519 of record NZ_JABWRD020000002.1, read on the forward strand.
GACCAGAAACAGCGAGCGCAGATGGCGCATCAGTGGCGCGATAAAGATCGTCAGCAGAGCAGCAAAGCTGGTCAGCACCAGGTACTCGGGGTGCTTCACCCAGGTCAGCGGATAGTGCCCCAGCAACACGTCGCGCACCGAGCCACCACCCAGAGCCGTCACGCAGGCGATCAGCACCACACCGAACCAGTCCATGCCGCGACGGCCGGCGGACAAGGCCCCGGTCATGGCTTCGGCGGTGATAGCGACGAGGTAGAGCATCAGCAACATGGTGCGAGTCCGTGCGAGAAAGGCGCGCAGTCTACCCAGTTGCACCCCGCACCAGAAGGGGGCGCGCCGACTATCGTCAGCCGGCGCAGCAGGCTCAGAACTTGATGAAGTGTTCGCGGTAGTGACGCAGCTCGGCAATCGACTCGCGAATATCGTCCAGCGCCAGGTGGGTGCCACCCTTCTGGAAGCTGTCGCGCACCTCAGGGGCCCAGCGTGCAGCCAATTCCTTGAGGGTAGAAACGTCGAGGTTGCGGTAGTGGAAGTAGCTTTCCAGCGACTTCATGTGGCGGTACAGGAAGCGCCGATCCTGGCAGATGCTGTTGCCACAGATCGGCGACTTGCCCTTCGGCACCCACTGCTGCAGAAACGCGATGGTCTGGGCCTCGGCTTCGGCCATGCTGATACGGCTGTCACGCACACGCTGGGTCAAGCCCGAGCCGCCGTGGGTACGGGTGTTCCACTCATCCATGCGCGCCAGCACTTCATCGCTGTGGTGAATGGCAATCACCGGGCCTTCGGCCAGGGTGTTGAGGTTGCTGTCGGTGACGATGGTCGCCATCTCGATGATGACGTCGCTGTCCGGATCCAGGCCGGTCATTTCCAGATCGATCCAGATCAGGTTCTGTGTGTTGTCCATGAAAGGCTCCTGAGATAGGCCGTCATAGTAGCTTAGTGGCTCGATCGGGTAATTGGCTTTGCTCGCTAATTCACTTTGTTCAACGATCCCACAGACACCGCGTCACCCAAGGTTAACGAATAGCCCACAACAGGAGCATGCTAAACTGTCAGCCGTTTTCCAACCGCAAGCCACCACGGAACATTCATGGCCAAACGCCAGCTCAATCGCCGCCAAAACTGGCGCATCGAAAAAATCCAGGGCGAACGCGCCGACCGCGCCGCCAAACGCGAGCAGCACGTCTTGCAGGAACTGGAAGGCGGCGACCTCGGACCCGAGCAATTCGGCCTGGTCATCGCCCACTTTGGCGTCCAAGTCGAAGTCGAAGCCCAGGACGGCGACACAGTTGGCCAGATCTTCCGCTGCCACCTGCGCGCCAACCTGCCTGCACTGGTCACCGGTGACCGCGTGGTATGGCGAGCAGGCAACCAGGGCATCGGCGTCATCGTCGCGCAACTACCGCGCTCGACCGAGCTGACCCGCCCCAACAACCAGGGCGTGCTCAAGCCGGTAGCCGCCAACGTCGATCTGATCGTGATCGTCTTTGCCCCCGCCCCTGAGCCCCACGCCAACCTGATCGACCGCTACCTGGTCGCCGCCGAGCACGCCGGCATTCGCCCGTTGCTGTTGCTGAACAAGGCCGACCTGATCAACGAGCAAAACGCACCGGCGCTGAATGCCTTGCTCGAGGTCTACCGCGACCTGGGCTACCCCCTGCTGGAGGTGTCGGCGCACCACGGCGACGGCATGCAGCAGCTGCAAAAAATGCTCGATGGCCACGTCAGCGTGTTTGTCGGCCAGTCCGGTGTCGGCAAGTCGTCGCTGGTCAACAGCCTGCTGCCGCAGGCGCACACGCGGGTGGGTGATCTGTCCGAGTGGTCTGGCCAGGGTACCCATACCACCACCACGGCGCGGCTTTATCACTTCCCCAACGGCGGTGACCTGATCGACTCCCCCGGTATCCGTGAATTCGGCCTGGTGCACGTCAGCCGCGATGATGTCGAAGCCGGCTTCATCGAGTTCAGCGAACTGTTCGGCACCTGTCGCTTTCGCGACTGCAAGCACGACCGCGAGCCAGGCTGCGCCTTGCTCAAGGCGCTGGACGAAGGCCGGATCAAGCCACAGCGTATGCACAGCTACCGCTCGATCATCGCCAGCCTGACCGAAGACAGCTATTAACAGCTGGTGCAGGCAAGTTGGGGCTGCTTTGCAGCCCCAATCGGCCTAACTGACCGGCATTACCGCATTGCGGCCATTTTTTGCTGTGCCGCAGGCGGTTATTCCTTCGGCTCGTCCATCTTCAAGGTACCGTCCTCGAAGAGATTGAGCTTCTGTCGCAGCTCGCGCGGCTGCATTGGCGCCTCGCCGGCACCAGCGGGCGCTGCTGCACCTGGCGCTGCCGAGCCTGGCGCCGCGGGTGCGTCAGATGCCGGCGGTGCATCCGGAGTGCCCTGCTCGCCCTCGATATTGCGCTGGGCCTTCTTGGTCAGAACGATGATATCGATGCGCCGGTTGACCGGGTTGAACGGGTTCTTGCGGTCAAACAGCGACGACGACGCATAGCCAACCACCCGCGCCACCTGGTTATCCGGATAGCCGCCCGCCACCAGCGCACGTCGCGCGGCGTTGGCACGGTTGGCCGACAGCTCCCAGTTGCCGTAGTCACCGCTACCGGCATAGGCCTTGGCATCGGTGTGGCCGCTGACGCTGATCTTGTTCGGCACCGCCTTGATGGTGTCGGCCATGGCCAGCAGGATGTCCTCGAAGTACGGCTGCAAACGCGCGCTGCCGATGTCGAACATCGGCCGGTTCTCGGCATCCATGATCTGGATACGCAGGCCGTCCTGGGTGATCTCGAACAGGATCTGATCCTTGAACTTCTGCAGTTGCGGATTTTCTTCGACCTTGTTCTGCAGCTCCTGCAAGAGCAGGTTCAGGCGTTCCTTTTCAACCTGCTCGGCCATGGTCTCGACCTGATCCTTGTCCAGCTGCACGCTGGTCTCGGGCGTCGGATCGGACTTCACCTCAGGGTTGATGGTCTTGTCCGGCGCCAGCTCAGGCGAACCGCCCAGATCAATCACATAGGGCGTACCGCTTTCGGAGAAGCCGATCGGGTCCTTGAAGTAGCCGGCGATGGCGATCTTTTGCTCTGGGGTGGCCGTCGACATCAGCCACAGCACCAGGAAGAACGCCATCATCGCCGTCGCGAAGTCGGCAAAAGCGATCTTCCAGGCGCCGCCATGGTGACCGCCGCCAAAGCGCTTGACGCGCTTGATGATTATCGGCTGATTGTTTTCCATGAATCAGCGACCGCGAACTGCTTGTTCCAGCTCGGCGAAGCTCGGACGGTGCTTGGGGTACAGCACCTTGCGCCCGAATTCCACGGCCAGCGACGGCGGCATGCCCGAGGCCGAAGCCACCAGCGACGCCTTGATCGACTCGTACAGATTGACCTCTTCCTTGGCATCGTGAGCCAGGCAGGTGGCCAGTGGGCCGAAGAAACCGTACGCAGCAAGAATACCGAAGAAGGTACCCACCAGCGCCGCACCTACGTGCATGCCGATGGCAGCCTGGTCACCCTCACCCAACGAGGCCATGGTGACGACGATACCCAGTACCGCCGCAACGATACCGAAGCCAGGCATGCCGTCGGCGATACCGGTGACCGCGTGCGAAGGGTGGTCGAGTTCTTCCTTGAGGCTCAGCAGCTCCATGTCGAACAGGCCTTCGAGCTCGTGCGGAGCCATGTTGCCGGTGGACATGATGCGCAGGTAGTCACAGATGAACGCAGTCATGCGCTCATCACCCAGCACTGCCGGGTACTTGGCGAAGATCGGGCTGGCCGAGGCGTCTTCAATATCGCCTTCGATCGCCATCATGCCTTCGCGGCGGCTCTTGTTGAGGATCTCGTAGACCAGGCCCAACACCTCCAGGTAGAAGGTATGGGTGAAACGTGAGCCGAACATCTTCATCGACTTCTTGATCACGTGCATGGTCATGTAGCCAGGGTTGGCCTGCAGGAACGCGCCAAACGCAGCCCCGCCAATGATGAGCACTTCGAACGGCTGGATCAGCGCCGCAATCTTGCCGTGGGAAAGCACGTAGCCTGCGATCACGCTCGCGAAGACGACGATGATGCCGATAATTTTAGCCATAGGTTCAAAGCACTTGAAGTCGAGGTCAGGGTCGGGGACGGGAGCTTGAAAACTCTTCTTCTACTTATCGGCAGAACTGCGCCAGACTATAGCCACTCCAAGTGAAAAGCCAGTTCGGACTGATGTCAAAATGCCAATTGAAACCAAGGTACCAAGTCAGACGCCACGCACTTTAGACCGCTGGATAAAACTGCTGGATGACGTGCGCCTGCCCGTGCCCAAGGAAAGCCACGACCGGGTACTGGCGGCCATCAATGACAACCGTCGGTCATTGCGCGACATCGCCGAACTGATGCAGGACAGCCCCGCCTTGGTGCTGTCGGTCATGCGTGAGGCCAATCACTCGGCCAACGCCAGCCAGGCCGAGCCGGCCGAGAGCCTCGAAGTTGCCCTCAATCGACTCGGACTTGAGCGCAGCGCACAGCTGCTGGCGCGCCTGCCGGCCTTGCCCGGCGATGACATTCCGCCGGTACTGCGCCAGTTTTTGTTGATTAGCCAGCATGCCGCGCAGCAGGCCAGTGGCCTGTTCGCCAGCCGCCTGGCGCGGCTGTGGCAGGAGATTCACTGGGGTAGCCTGCTGTTCCTGTCGCCGCTGTGGCCGATGGCCGTGACCTACCCCAAGCTGCTCGACACCTGGGAGCTGCGGGTTATCCACAAGGGCGAAAACGCTGCCGAGGTCGAGATCGAGCTGTTTGGCGTACGCCTGATGGAGCTGTGCCAGGCGGTCGCCCTGCACTGGCGCCTGCCGGAGTGGGTGACCCAGGGCTACCGCCTGCTTACCAGCGAACGCGAACAATTGGCTCAGGTATTCAACATTGCCCGCGAGACGGACAGCCTCGAGCAGCAGCATCGGCTTGATGAAGAACCAGGCCTGCGCCGCTGGTTCAACCAACCGGCCAACACCGTATTGCTGGCCAACGGCCTGGCGCTGGCGGCCCAGGTCGGCTGGGACAACCCGCACCTGCTGCGCTGGCAACTGCTGACCGCGCTGTACTTGCAGACCTCGCTGGACGACGTCCAGCAGCAGGTTCACCAGCAAGCCGCCGCGAGTGCCCGCCATCACGCCCGACACGCCCTGTTCCACCCGGCCGAAGCGTTGATATGGCCATGGCAGCAGCGCCGCCCGCACCCGGACATGCTCACACCACCGCCGCCGCCTGCAGAAAACCTGGAGCGCTGGCGCACGCTGTGCGCCGAAATGCTGGCCCAGCCCAGCCGCTTCAGCAATGCCGTGCACCTGGCCACTCATGCCCGCGATGCACTGCTCGCCTGCGGCATGCAGCGGGTACTGCTGCTGACCTACGACAAGGCCACTGACGCCTTGCGCGTGCAGCAGACTGCCGGGCTGCCCAAGGAAGCAGCTGCGCTGAACCTGGCAGTCAAGCAGAACAAACTGTTACAGCGCTTGACCAGCCAGGCCGGGCAACTGCGCCTGACGCCGGACAACCACGCCCAGTTCGCCGCCCTGCTGCCAGCGCCGATCAATGCCATGTTCCCCAGCGAGCACCTGCTGCTGCGCTCGCTGGCGGTCAATGGCCAGGTAATCATGCTGCTGCTTGCCGATCAGGCGGGCCGCCCGCTGGCCGACGTCAGCGTGCAGGCACTGGGCAAGACTGCACAGTGTATCGAGCGCGCTCTGGCTACCTTCGCCACCCGCAGTAGCTGAGCCTTACGCTACAATCGCCCCTCGCGTTCCACCTGGAGACTGTGGATGACTGATTTTTCTGGCTTGCCGCTGGTTATCGAAGCGCAAGACCTGTTGCCACGCCTGGGCTCGCCCGCACTGATCGTGGTCGACCTGACCAGCGCCAACCGCTATGGCAGTGGCCACGTACCCGGTGCGCGCTTCGTCGACCCCAAGCGTACCCAGCTGGGCCAACCGCCGGCGCCTGGGCTACTGCCGGCGCGCGCCGACCTGGAAAAGCTGTTCGCCGAACTCGGCCATCGTGACGATGCCGTCTATGTGGTCTACGACGACGAAGGCGGTGGCTGGGCCGGGCGTTTCATCTGGCTGCTGGATGTCATCGGTCATGCGCAGTACCACTACCTCAACGGTGGTATTCAGGCCTGGCCGGCTGATCAGCTGTCGACCGAGACGCCCGCCAGCGCCACCGGCTCGGTCAGCCTGACCATAAACGACGAGCCGACCGCCACCCGCGAATACCTGCAGAGCCGCCTCGGCGCTGCCGACCTGGCCATCTGGGACGCTCGCGCGCCGGGTGAATACCGGGGCGAGAAAGTGCTCGCGGCCAAAGGCGGGCACATCCCCGGCGCCGTCAACTTCGAGTGGACCGCAGGCATGGACATGAATGACCACCTGCGCATCCGCAAGGACATGGCCGAAGTTCTGCAAAATCTGGGTATCACTCCCGACAAGGAAGTGATCACCCATTGCCAGACCCATCACCGTTCAGGCTTTACCTATCTGGTGGCCAAGTCCCTCGGCTACCCCCGGGTCAAGGCGTACGCCGGCTCGTGGGGCGAATGGGGCAACCATCCGGACACGCCCGTAGAGGTTTAAGGAAATTCAATGAAATCGCGTTTGTTCATCATCAGTCAGTACCTGCTGCCGCACCATCTGCTGTCACGCCTGGCCGGTTGCGTTGCCGAGTGCCGCGCGCGCTGGTTCAAGAATGCCTTCACCGCCTGGTTCGCCAAGCGTTATCAGGTCGACATGTCCGAAGCGCTGGTCGAAGACCTCAGCGCCTACGAGCACTTCAACGCCTTCTTCACCCGCGCCCTGAAGCCAGGTGCACGCCCGCTGGATGAGACTCCAGGGGCCATTCTGTGCCCAGCCGATGGCGCCGTCAGCCAACTCGGGCCGATCGAGCACGGCCGCATCTTCCAGGCCAAGGGCCATGGTTACAGCGCGCTGGAGCTGCTCGGCGGCGACCCGGCGCTGGCCGCACCGTTCATGGGCGGCGAGTTCGCCACCATCTACCTGTCGCCGAAGGACTACCACCGCGTGCACATGCCGCTGGCCGGCACCCTGCGAGAGATGGTCTACGTGCCAGGCCGGCTGTTCTCGGTCAACCAGACCACTGCCGAAAACGTACCGGAGCTGTTTGCCCGCAACGAGCGCGTGGTCTGCCTGTTCGATACCGAGCGCGGGCCGATGGCGGTGGTGCTGGTCGGGGCAATGATCGTGGCTTCGATCGAAACCGTCTGGGCCGGGCTGGTGACGCCGCCCAAGCGTGAGCTGAAGACCTTCCGCTACGACGAAGCCAGCCGCACACCGATCCACCTGGAAAAAGGCGCCGAACTGGGCCGTTTCAAGCTGGGCTCCACTGCCATCGTGCTGTTTGGCCCGGAACAGGTGAAGTGGGCTGAAAGCCTCGGTGCCGGCTCTGCCGTGCGCATGGGTGAACTGCTGGCGGTGCCGACCGCAGTCTGATCCGCCGCCTACTACAAGGCCCCGCATGGCGCAAACCATGCGGGGCCTTTTCGTTTGCCGGGGCCGCTCTGCGGCCCCTTACGGCCTCAGTTCAGCCGCGAGCGTCGCGGTCGCGCAAGCCGAGCAGATACAGCACACCATCCAGACCCAGGGTCGAGATCGCCTGTTTGGCCGACTGGCGCACCAGTGGTTTGGCGCGGAAGGCCACGCCCAGCCCTGCCAGCGACAGCATGGGCAGATCGTTGGCGCCGTCGCCTACAGCGATGGTCTGTGCCAGTTGCAGGCCTTCCTTGCTGGCCAGCTCCTGCAACAGGTCAGCTTTACGCTGGGCATCGACAATTGGCTCGATGGCCACGCCTGTGACCTTGCCGTCGACCACTTCCAGCTCGTTGGCGAACACGTAGTCGATACCCAGCCGCGCCTGTACCTGCTTGGCGAAGTAGGTAAAGCCACCGGACAGGATGGCGGTCTTGTAACCCAGGCGCTTGAGCTCGGCGAACAGGTTTTCGGCACCCTCGGTCAAACGCAGCGATGCGCCAATCTCGTCCAGTACCTTAACGTCCAGGCCTTTGAGCAATGCCATGCGCTCCTTGAAGCTGGCGCGGAAATCCAGCTCGCCGCGCATGGCCCGCTCGGTAATGGCGGAGACCTGCTCGCCGACGCCGGCGGCCTTGGCCAGCTCGTCGATGACTTCGGCTTCGATCAGCGTCGAATCCATGTCGAACACCGCCAGCCGGCGGTTGCGGCGGAACAGGTCATCCTTCTGGAAGGCGATATCCACGGCCAGCTCTTCAGACAACGTGAAGAACGCGGCACGCAGGGCCTGAGCATCACTCGGCTCGCCGCGTACAGAAATCTCCAGACACGCTTTGCCATGCTCGCTGTCGGCGTTCAGCGCCACCCTCGCCGACAGGCGTTCGATGCGCTCGATGGTCAGGCCATACTGACTGATGATCGCACTGACCCGCTGCAGCTGCTCGGGGGTGACCTTGCGGCTGAGCAAGGTGACAATCTGCCGGGCGTCGCCCTGGCTATCGGCCCAGTGCTGGTAGTCAGCCTCGGAAATCGGCGTGTAGCGTGCCTGCAGATTGAGCTCGTGGGCCTTGCTCTGCACGCTGTGCAGCAACTGCGTGGCGACTTCGTTATCCGGGATATCGACGAGGATGCCGAACGACAAAGTGCCGTGCATCACGGCCAGGCCGATGTCGAGAATGTTCACACCGCCCTGGAGCAGGACGCCGGTGATGGCGGCAGTGAGACCTGGGCGGTCTTCACCGGTGATGTTGATCAGAACGATTTCGCGCACAACCTGGCTCCGACTTCGATGAAAAATGCGCATTCTACCGACTTTCGGTGACTATCGGGCGCCACTTGCACTTTGCCGACAAATGCCGGGTCGCTATACTGCGCAGCACTTTCTCGTCATAAAGAGCCGCGCTCTGTGAACCGGCCCACGCCAGTTAAATCCGATAACTTCTTCCTGATGCTGTTCCATGCTCTGCGCCAACGCCGCGTACCCTTGGCATTGCGTATCGCCAGCACCAATATTTTCCTGGTGGCCATGGCGCTGGTGATCTATGCCTGCGTGATGGGCCTGCAGTTCAAGCAGGCCATGCATGAGCAGGCGGACGCCCTGGGGCAGAGCCTGACCATCCAGACGGCCACCTCGGCGACCGAGCTGCTGGTGTCCAACGACATCCTCAGCCTCAACGTGCTGCTGGGCAATCTGGTGAAGAACCCGCTGGTGGCCCACGCTGCCATCTACAGCGTCGACAACCGCATCCTCGCCGAGGCCGGTCAGCGCCCGAAAAACACCCTGCTGGGTGAAGCCGAAGGCCTGTACCAGACCAAGATAACCTTCCAGGACGTGACCGCCGGGCAACTGCGCATCAGCCTGGACATGAGCGAGTTCCAGCAACCAATGCTGATCAGCTTGCAGAGCATGGGTATTCTGGCGGGGATCCTGCTGGTATTGGCTTTGACCCTGAGCTTGCGTCTGGGCCGCTACATCTCCACGCCGCTGCTGCAGCTGCGGGTCTGGCTGCGTGATCCGCACCCGTACACCCCGGCCATCGATCGTCAGGACGAGATCGGCGACCTTGCCCGTCAGTTGCATGCCCGCCTCGCGCCACCGCCGCCACCTGAGCCGGAAGAAGAGGAAGAGCACGACGACGAGCATGACTTCGCCGACCTTGATCACGCCCCGGCAACCACCAGTGTCGCTGCCCGCAGCCGGGCTATTGCCCAGCAGGATGAGGAAGACGATGAAGCCTTTGCCGGTCTGATCGACGTCGAGCAGAGCAGCGCCAAGCCGGTTGTGGCCGCGCCCGTCTCGACCGAACCGCAGTACAGCGCCGTACTGGCCGTACAGCTGGGTTCCCAGGAGCAACTGCGCCGCCTGCCGCGCACACGCCTGACCGAGCTGCTCGAGCGTTATCGCGACTGCCTCGAACAGGCTGCTTCGCTGTATGAAGGTGAAACCTTCACCCTGACCGACGGCAGCACCTTGCTGCTGTTCCACAGCCGCGAGACGGGTGAAGACTACCTGACCAATGCCATCTGCTGCGGCGAGCTGCTGCGCGCCCTGGGCCATGCCCTGCAGATCGAAGTGGCCGATAGCGGCATCACCTTGCAGCTGCAACTGGGGCTGACCGTGGGTGATGACCTGCAAGGGCTCGAGCAGGTCGATCTGCTGATGACCGAAAAAGCTCAGGATGCCCTGGCCTTGTCGCAGCACAGCCGCAACCTGCTGTTGGTCGAGCGCAAGATCACCGATGATGCGCTGGTCCGCCAACGCGCCCGCATCCGCCCGATTGCCAGCCCTGAGGGTGCGTGCTGTGTCGAGCGGTTGATGGAGCCGTACCCATCGATGCTGGAGCGGCAGCTGGCGCGCATGCACGAGCGCCGGGTCTGAAGATCCGCTGAGGGTGCTCTTGCGCGGTCCGGTGTAGGAGCGGCCTTGTGTCGCGAAAGGCCAGCGTAGCTGGCCCCGCGATGTCAGCGGCGAAGCTGAAACCGTGGGGCCGCTCCGCGACCCTTTCGCGACACAAGGCCGCCCCTACACCGACCCGCGCAAGACCACCGCAAACGAAAAGGCCGCCCCCACAGATCTCTGCAGGGGCGGCCTTTGCAACCGCCTCAATTCAAACTCAGAACCTGAACACTTCCATATCGGTACGCACCGGCGAAGCAATCGGGATCTTCGACTTCTCTGGGGTCTTCTTGACCTGCACCGGCGCCGCCGGCTTCTTGCGGGTTTCTTCAGCCAGGGCCGGCTGATTGGCCAGCGGCTTGACCGCGCTGCTCAACTGCTCGGCCAGCTTCTGCAACAACTGCCCTTGCGCCTGCACCTGGGAAGACTCGCTGCCCTCATGCGGTTGCTCAAGGTGCACTATGCGGTTGTCACGCACGTTGCCGCGGCGATCCAGCAGGCGCCACTGTGCATCCAGAATGGCCGGCTGATCCTTGCCCGAATCCAGGCGAGTGATCGACAGCAGCACCTGCACATCCGGCGCAAAACCACTGCTCGCCGGCGCCAGCACCACCCGTTGGCTATCCAGGCGCCAGGCCAGCTGGCGCACCAGCAGTTGGTCAATATCCGAAGACAGGCTTCCCGCCCAGCGACCGTCCGTCGCCGAAGTCAGGCTGCCGTCTGCCTGGCGCTGCAAAAAGGTCTCGCGCTGCAGGTAGTCAGCCACCGAAACCGGGCCCAGCACCACAGCCATACCGGCACTCTGCGAAGGCTGGCCAGGTTCACCACTGTCCAGCTGATACAGGGCTACCGGCTGGTGCACACTGCACCCGCCCAGGCCCAGCAGGCCGGTCATCAACAGCGCAAATGGAAAGCGCGGAAATTTCATCATCCCATCCAGGCGGCAGCCATTCGGCACACCGCAGTGATACACATGTAGAGTCTTTGGGGCGCTCGGCCACGCCGGCGCCGCGAGCGCCTATCATCCGCGAAAAGGTCGTCCGACTCCAGTAGTTCCGCCGCGAACAACGCCGAAAGTGCCGGTTCAGACGACTCGCCTGGTTAGCTCGAAGCTTCCACCAGCAGTCCATCGACGCGCTGGAAGCCGCGGGGCAGCTTGCTGCCTCGCCGACCGCGTTCGCCCTTGTAATGCTCCAGATCATCTGGCTTGAGCGACAGGGTACGCTTGCCAGCCTGCAATACAAGGGTCGAACCCTCGCTGATGACGGCCAGGTCGGTGACATACTCCTCGCGACTAGCAACCCGGTCGCCCGGTACGCCAATGATCTTGTTGCCCTTGCCCTTGCCCAGCTGCGGCAGGTCGGCAACCTTGAACACCAGCAAGCGGCCTTCGGTGGTCACCGCTGCCAGCCAGTCCTGCTCGCGGTTGCTCACCGGCCGCGGCGGGATCACCTTGGCGCCGTTGGGCAGGCTGAGCAAACCCTTGCCGGCCTTGTTCTTGGCCTGCAGGTCTTCGCCCTTGACCACGAAGCCGTAACCCGCGTCGGAGGCCACCACATACAGGGCGTCGTCCTCGGGCAGCAGCACGCACTCGAAGGTCGCCCCCGGCGGCGGTGTCAGCCGCCCGGTCAGCGGCTCGCCCTGGCCACGGGCCGAGGGCAACGTGTGCGCGGCCACCGAATAACTGCGCCCGGTGGAGTCGATCAGCACGGCAAACTGGTTGGAGCGCCCCGCCGCAGCGGCCTTGAAGCCGTCACCGGCCTTGTAGGAAAGCCCGGTGGCATCGATGTCATGGCCCTTGGCGCAACGCACCCAGCCTTTTTCCGAAAGCACCACGGTGACCGGCTCGGTCGGCATCAGCTCGTTTTCCGAGAGTGCCTTGGCTTCGCTGCGCTCGACAATCGGCGAGCGACGGTCGTCGCCATACTTCTCGGCATCTTTGATCAGCTCGCTGCGCACCAGCTTTTTCAGCTTGGCGTCGCTACCCAGCAGGGCTTGCAGCTTGGCCTGCTCTTTGAGCAGTTCGTCCTGCTCACCGCGGATTTTCATTTCTTCCAGGCGAGCCAGCTGGCGCAGGCGGGTCTCGAGGATGTATTCGGCCTGGATCTCGGTTAGTTCAAAGCGGGCAATCAGCGCCTGCTTAGGGTGCTCTTCGGTGCGGATGATGTGGATAACTTCATCCAGGTTGAGAAACGCCGTGAGCAAGCCGTCCAACAGGTGCAGGCGCCGCTCGACCTTGTCCAGGCGGTGCTGCAGGCGCCGGCGCACGGTGCCGACGCGGAACTGCAACCATTCCTGCAGCAACAGCAGCAGGTTTTTCAGTTGCGGCCGGCCGTCGAGGCCGATGATGTTGACGTTGACCCGGTAGCTGCTTTCCAGATCAGTGGTGGCGAACAGGTGCTGCATCAGCTCGTCGGCATCGACCCGATTGGAGCGCGGGATGATCACGATCCGGCATGGGTTCTCATGATCGGACTCGTCGCGCAGGTCAGCCACCATTGGCAGCTTCTTGGCCTGCATCTGCGCAGCGATCTGCTCGAGCACCTTGGCCCCGGAGACCTGATGCGGCAAGGCGGTGACGACAATGTCGCCATCCTCGACGCGGTACACCGCACGCATGCGGATCGAGCCTTTGCCGCTCTCGTACATCTTCAAGATGTCGGCACGCGGCGTGATGATCTCGGCTTCGGTCGGATAGTCCGGGCCTTGAATGTGCTCGCACAGCTGCTCGATGGTCGCTTTCGGCTCGTCGAGCAGGCGCACACAGGCGCTGGCGACTTCGCGCAGGTTGTGCGGCGGCACATCGGTGGCCATGCCCACAGCAATACCGGTGGTGCCGTTGAGGAGGATATTCGGCAGCCGCGCCGGCAGAACCGACGGCTCCTGCAGAGTGCCGTCGAAGTTGGGCACCCAGTCGACCGTGCCCTGGCCGACTTCGTCTAGCAGCACTTCGGAATAGCGCGACAGGCGCGCCTCGGTATAACGCATGGCCGCGAACGACTTCGGATCGTCTGGCGCACCCCAGTTGCCCTGGCCGTCGACCAGGGTATAGCGGTAGCTGAACGGCTGCGCCATCAGCACCATGGCTTCATAGCAGGCCGAGTCGCCATGGGGGTGGAACTTGCCGAGCACGTCGCCGACGGTACGCGCTGACTTCTTGTGCTTGGAATCGGCGTCCAGGCCCAACTCGCTCATGGCATAGACAATGCGCCGCTGCACAGGCTTGAGCCCGTCGCCGATATGCGGCAGAGCGCGGTCCATGATCACGTACATGGAGTAGTTGAGGTAGGCCTGTTCGGTGAAGTCAGCCAGGGAACGGCGCTCGACGCCGTCGAGACTGAGTTCCAGTGAGTCGCTCATGCGGGCCTCGTCATTTCAGGTTCTGGCGCAACAGCATGCTGCCGCCGCGCTGGGTAAATTCAAGTTGTTTGAGGGCGCTCATGCCGAGCAGCACGGTTGTGCCGTCAAGGCCGGGCACCACCAGGGCGCGCACGCCCTGCAGGCGGATATCACCCAGTTGCAGGCTGTCCAGACGGGTCCGGTAGCCTTCAGTACGACCATTGGCGGTACTCACCAGCACAGGCGCACCGCGTTGCAGCTCAAGGCCTTTGGCCAGCGACTCGGGGATGGCGACATCGGTCGCGCCGGTGTCGAGCATGAAGTGCACGGTCTGGCCGTTGATCGCGCCGTCGGCGACGAAGTGGCCCTGACCATTGCTCAGCAAGCGAACTTCGATGAAACCATCACCATGGGCCGACTCGGGTTGCGCATTGGGGTTGCGCTGCTGATCCTCCCAGACGCCAAAAAAACGCGTGGCAAGAAACATCGCCGCCGCCCAGGCGAGAATCATCAGCACCCTGCCCGCGCGCTTGCCGGCCGGCTGGCTCATGGTTTGCCACTCCAGCCGCCTTGTGGCGCAGCAAAGCGCCAGACGATCGGCCGTACTTCGCCATCGCCGCGGGCGCCGTTGTTGTTGTCCACGCCAATCCAGGCGCCCTGGTCATCGATGATCAAGGCTTCGGCGACGCCAAACAGCTGGTCATAGCGGCGCGCCTCGGTCAGCGCATCGGCGGCAAACGACCAGCAGCGTTCGACGGCGCCGCTGTCCGCGTCGCGCCGGCATACCCGGTAGGCATTACGCTCCAAGGTAAACAGCTTGCCGGCATACAGCGCCAGGTCAGCAAAATCGCGCGACACCGGCCGCGGCTTGTCCACTTGCGGCGGCTGCATCTCGACCCCGGCCTCGCTGAACAGCACACAGCTGCGCACGCAGGTCCACAGCGACTGCTGGCGTTGCAAGGCAACCAGGCCGCGCCGTTCCCGTTCGGCGGCCAGCCATAGACGATCGCCCGCCGGGTTGATCACCAATCCCTCGAACAAGCCATTGAAGCGCAGCAGCATGCCGCTGGCACGCGCCCGGCCAACCATCAACGGGTCGATCTTCAACCAGTTCGGCTCACCTTGCAGCGGCACCTGCAGCACCGCCGCATGGGATTCGCTGACCAAGTAGAAGTTACCCGCCTGATCGCAACTGATACCTTCAAAGTCCAATTCACCACCGCGCACTGCGGCGACCGCCCAACTGCGCACCTTCAAGCCTAACGGCAAGCCACTGTCAGGCACCGGCGGCGCGCTGAAGGGCATCGCTTCGGCCTGCCAGGCGCCATCGCGCTGCTCGAAGCGGTAGATCCGGTCGTCATCGCGGTCGGATACACCCCACAGCGCGCCACGGCACATCGCCAGGCCCGAGAGATTGCCGCTGGGCATGCCGTCAATAGCGTGCTCGCTGCTCAGCTTCAGCTCCGGCCAGTCGCTCGCCAGACTCGGCAAAGCGACCAGGGCCAGTACTGCGGCAAGCAACCGAACAATCAAACCATGACCTCAGCCAGGTTGCCTTTGGTTTCCAGCCAGCTCTTGCGATCACCGGCGCGCTTCTTCGCCAGCAGCTTGTCCATCAGCTCACAGGTGGCCTCGACGTCATCCAGAGTCAACTGCACCAGGCGCCGGGTGTTCGGGTCCATGGTGGTTTCGCGCAACTGCGGCGGGTTCATCTCACCCAGGCCCTTGAAGCGGGTGACCTGCGGCTTGCCACGTTTTTTCTCGGCGACCAAACGGTCAAGAATGCCGTCACGCTCCGCTTCATCGAGGGCGTAGTAGATCTCCTTGCCCAGGTCGATGCGGTACAGCGGCGGCATGGCGACGTAGACGTTGCCCGCCTCGACCAACGGCCGGAAGTGCTGCACGAACAAGGCGCAGAGCAAGGTGGCGATGTGCAGGCCGTCGGAGTCGGCGTCGGCGAGGATGCAGATCTTGCCGTAGCGCAGCTGCGACAGGTCGGTGGCACCCGGATCGACACCGATGGCCACGGCGATGTTGTGCACTTCCTGGCTGGCCAGCACTTCGCCGCCGTCGACTTCCCAGGTATTGAGGATCTTCCCGCGCAGCGGAAGGATGGCCTGGAATTCCTTGTCCCGCGCCTGCTTCGCCGAACCGCCGGCGGAGTCACCCTCGACCAGAAACAGCTCGGAGCGCATCGGGTCCTGGCCAGCGCAGTCGGCCAGCTTGCCGGGCAGTGCCGGGCCCTGGGTAATGCGCTTGCGCTCGACCTTCTTGCTCGCCTTGAGGCGGCGACCCGCGTTGCTGATCGCAAGCTCCGCCAGCTGCATGCCCAGTTCAGGGTGCGCGTTGAGCCACAGGCTGAAGGCATCCTTGACCACGCCGGAGACGAACGCCGCTGCCTCGCGCGAGGACAAGCGCTCTTTGGTCTGGCCGGAGAACTGCGGCTCCTGCATCTTCATCGACAGGACGAAGCTGATCCGCTCCCAGATGTCTTCCGGGGCCAGCTTGACCCCACGCGGCAGCAGGTTGCGGAACTCGCAGAACTCGCGCATCGCATCCAGCAGACCTTGGCGCAGGCCGTTGACGTGGGTACCCCCTTGCGCCGTCGGGATCAGGTTGACGTAGCTTTCCTGCACGCTGTCGCCGCCCTCAGGCAGCCATAGCAATGCCCAGTCGACCGCTTCCTTGTTACCGGCCAGGCTGCCGCAGAACGGCTCGTCGGGCAGCCGCAGGAAGTCGCTGACCGAATCGACCAGGTACGAGCGCAGGCCGTCTTCGTAGTGCCACTCGACTTTCTCGCCGCTGGCCTTGTCTTCGAAGCTGATCGACAAACCAGGGCAGAGCACGGCCTTGGCCTTGAGCACATGCTTGAGGCGGCTGATGGAAAACTTCGGCGAGTCGAAGTACTTCGGATCAGGGCTGAAATACACGCTGGTACCGGTATTGCGCTTGCCGACCGTACCGATCACTTCCAGCTCGGTGGCCTTGTAGCCGTCGGCGAAGGTCATCTGGTATTCGTTGCCGTCACGCTTGACCCGCACCCGAACCTGGGTCGACAAGGCATTGACCACGGAGATACCAACGCCGTGCAGACCACCGGAGAACTGGTAGTTCTTGTTCGAGAACTTGCCGCCGGCGTGCAGTTTGGTGAGGATCAGTTCGACACCCGAGACGCCCTCTTCGGGGTGGATGTCGACCGGCATGCCGCGGCCATCGTCGCTGACTTCCAGCGAGTGGTCGGCATGCAGGATGACCTGCACCGAGCGGGCGTGACCGGCCAGGGCTTCGTCGACACTGTTGTCGATGACTTCCTGGGCCAGGTGGTTGGGCCGGCTGGTGTCGGTGTACATACCGGGCCGTTTACGCACCGGATCGAGGCCGGAGAGGACTTCGATGGCGTCGGCGTTATAGGCGCTAGCGCTGGGGTTGGCCATGGGTTCTCGTCGTCAGTCTGGTGAATGCGAAAAAATCAAAATACAGAAAAATCGAGCGCCGCATATTGCTCGCGGGCAATGCCGGCAAAAGCCAGCAACGCCGGCAGGCGCTTGGTGAAGCCCTGGAAACTATGGTCGCCACCGGCTTCGATACGCAGCGCGCAGGCCTGGTAGTAGACAGCGGCGTGGCGGTAGTCGAGGGTTTCATCGGCAGTCTGCAACCACACCTGGTAACGCGCGGCATCGGTTGGCGGCGCCCCTTCGAGCTCGGCCAGCGCCTGCACGTGGTCCAGGGTCAGCTCCCAAGGCTCATCGGTATACAGGTTGCGCTGGGTGCCCAGGTAGCCGTCGAACAAGCGGTGCGGCGCTACCGCCGGGTTGATCAGCAGGGCCTTGAGGCCATGCCGCTCGGCCAGATGGGTCGCATAGTAGCCGCCCAGCGAACTGCCTACCAGCAAGGGCGCGCCCAGCTCGGCAATGGCGGCTTCAAGCTGGCCAATCGCCTCACGCGGGTGATGGTGCAGCGCGGGGATGCGCAACTGGCCAGCCAGGCCCAGTTGCTGCATCACCGCCTCAAGCTGGCGCGCCTTGGTCGACAGCGGCGAGCTGTTGAAGCCGTGGATATAAAGGATGGAACCCGACATGCTGCCCCCGGTGTCTGCTGCGGCGCGCCCGCCAGTTGGGGCGCAGGGACGCGCAGTGTAGCGTGTTCGCCGAGCATTGGCGCTGCTTCGGGATTTTCGTAATAAATTGCTCAAAGTCGCTGAGGGCTGCGCGCTCAATAACCGGGGCTGTTGAAATCCAGCTGCAGCACATAATCCAGCGCCCGCTCTACGCCTGTTTCCAGCTGACCGTCTGCATGCAGGCGCAGCCAGCGGTATCCCGGCAATTCTTCACTGACCTTGAAGTCGACGCTACCCGGGGCGAACTGGATGCAGGTCGACGGTGTGGCCATGTAGCGCACGCCGTCACGCGTCTGCTCGAAGGCTTGGTGCACATGCCCCCAGAGCACCGCGCGCACCTGCGGGTGAGCCTGCACCCGTTGCAGCAACTCATCGCTGTTGCGCAGGCCGATCGGCGCCATCCAGGCGCAGCCGATATCCACCGGCTGGTGGTGACAGCAGATCAGGCTATGGCGCTGGGAGGCACTGTTCAGGGCTTGATCGAGGACGGCAAGCTGCGCCGGCGCGAGCAGGCCATGGGTCGCGCCCACCACTGCCGAGTCGAGCATGATGATGCGCCAGTTGCCCACATCGGTTACCGACTGCAATAAATCCGTACCTTGCGCCACCTCGGCCATCACTCGCGCCTGATCATGGTTGCCCGGCAGCCAGCGGGCTGGCGCGCGCAGCGTCGCCGTCATCTCGGCAAAGGCGCGATAGGCCGTCGCGCTGGCATCCTGCGACAGGTCGCCGGTGCACAGCAGCAAGTCGATTGCAGGCTGTTCGCGATGCACCTGGTCGATCACATGCTGCAGACTGCCGCGGGTATTCAGGCCCAGCAGGGTGCCCGCCGGATCAGCAAACAGATGGGCGTCGGTCAGTTGCACGACGTTGATCGGTGCATGGGGATGGTTGGGCTGCGGCAACGGCCGTCTCCTCGAGCGAGTTCTTCGCGATTATCGCCGCTGACAGCTTTCACGCAAGCCGGCGAAGCCGACTCGCATCACATTTTCAGCGTACTGCCGCCAATTCATGGCCGCAGGCCAGGCAGTGGCTCAGCCATTCGCCGAGAAACAGGTTGAGCTGGGCCTTCTCGTCGGGCTGGTGCATGGCTTCGTTGGGGTACGGGTAGATGCTGCGAAAGCGCCGTGCATGCTCGGCGCTGACCACTTCGGCCATGCGCGCATCGTGGTACACCTGCACTTCCAACTGCGGCACCGGCAGCCAGGGCAGGCTATGTTCCTGACGCACGCGCAGGGTGGTGGTGTATGGGCACGTCAGCAGCACGTCCAGCACCAGCACGCCAAGCATCTGGTCGCCCTGGGTCATACCGATGCGCCGCGAGCTCTGGGTAGTACGCATGTCCGGCAACAGGCGCATCAAGCGAGCGTAGTTGGCCTCGCAGGCACTTTGCAGCCCGACCAGATCGACCCGATAACGCTCGCGCAGCAGGTTCACTTCCACATCCCCCGTACTTCGTCGCGGTTCAGCGCCAGCCATTGCAGGCCGATGATGCTGGCCGCGTTGCAGATGCGCCCGTCACGTACCGCCTGCAGGGCGTCCTCGAACGACCAGACGCGCACGCGGATATCCTCGCCCTCTTCCTCCAGCCCATGCAAGCCGCCGGCACCTTCGCTGACGCAGCGGCCGAGAAACAGATGCACGAACTCGTCGCTGCCGCCCGGCGATGGGAAGTAGCGGGTCATCGGCCACAGGGCCGAGAAGGTCAGGCCGGCTTCTTCTTCGGCTTCGCGATGGGCAACCTCTTCAGGCTGCTCGTCCTTGTCGATCAGGCCCGCGACCATTTCAATCAGCCAGGGATTGGCCACCTTGCCCATGGCGCCAGCGCGGAACTGCTCGATCAGCACCACCTCGTCGCGCAGCGGATCGTACGGCAGCACGCACACTGCATCGTGGCGCACGAACAGCTCGCGGCTGATCTCACGGCTCATGCCGCCGGCGAACAGCTCATGGCGCAGGTGCAGCTTGTCGAGCTTGTAAAAGCCCTGGAAGCAGTTCTCGCGCTTGACGATCTCAACCGTCTTGGGCACCGAATTGGACGTGTCTGTCATGGAAATCCTCATTACCTCAACTACCGCATCGCGCCATCCTACTCTGCGTTTGACCGGGTTTCACCCCTTTCCGTTGACCGTTCAGGCTGCTGGAAGCGGGTGCGTCATGTCTGTTAGCTTAGTGGCGAACCGACGGCTTTGCCGACGGTCCAAGGCCGACTATCCAAGTTCTGCAAGGATCATCATGACGCTAGTCAAACTGACTTCCGTGGCTGTGCTGGCGGTGGCACTGAGCGCCTGCCAGAGCCTGTTCGCGCCCAATTACCGGGCCCCGCTCGAGGTCAAGCGCGATGCCTGGGAGCACGTCAAGCCGGGCTGCAGCGCCAGCGACTGCCCGTTGGTGAACATCGACACCGTGCACTTCCCGGCGCTGCCCAAGCTCGACGCCATCGTCGAAAGCCGCCTGCTGCAACTGACCACCGACAACGCCCGCAGCAGCGCGCCGACCTCGCTCAAGGCCTACGAGGATCAGTACCTGGCCAGCGCCGACAAGCGCAACAGCAGCTACCTGCAAGCCAAGGTACGTGAACAGCATGACGGCTTGGTGATCATCGAGCTGTCCAGCTACCTCGACAGTGGCGGCGCCCACGGCATGCCCGGCCGCGCGTTCATCAACTACTCGCGCAAGCAGGACAAGGTCCTGACCCTGCAGGACATGCTGGTGCCAGGCCAGGAAGACACCTTCTGGAAAACCGTCGAAGAGTCGCACCGCGCCTGGATGATCAGCACCGGCATGGACAAGGACGCCGAATTCGTCAAGACCTGGCCGTTCAAGAAGTCCCCGCACATCGCCCTGACCTACGGTGCGGTCGTGGTGAAGTACGAGGTGTATGCCATCGCGCCCTACTCCATGGGCCACATCGAGCTGAAAATCCCCTACCCGCGCCTGAATGGCGTGATCAAGCCTGAGCTGTTTCCCGGCCGCGGCTGACATTCAATAGCCCGTACAGCAGCCCTGCCAGCATCAATGCCGGCAGGGTTGCGCCGAACTGCGGGGCCAGATTGGCAATGCCATGATAGGCCGCGACGCCCAGCGCCCAGGCCAGCAGCGCCTGCCAGTGCAAGCCCTCGACACGGGTAGGCAGCTGGCGCCGGCGGATCACGAAGTGATCCATCAGCACCACGCCGAACAGCGGCGCGAATACCGAACCGATCAACAGCAGGAAGTTCTCGTACTGGGCCAGCGGCGCCAGGCAGGCGATCAGCGTGCACAGCAGGCCGATCGCCAGGGCCAGGTGTTCGACCTTGATCGGCAGCAGCAAGCCGGTGGAGACCGCGCCGGAATGGATATCGGCAAAAGCGTTCTCGGTCTCATCCAGCAGAATCAACAACAGCGGAATACCCAAGCCGGCGCCGGCCAGCGCCAGCAGCAGGGCATTGGCCTCACCGCTTGGCGCAAAGGCCAGGGTGTAGGCAACGCCAAGGCTCATCAGCCAGGCATTACCAAGCAGATAACCGAGCACGGTGCCACTGAACACGCGGCCCGCATGCTGGGCGAAGCGCGAATAGTCGGCAATCAACGGCAACCACGACAGCGGCATGGCGATGACGATGTCAAAACCCACCGCCAGCGACATCGAGCCATCGCCCGCACGCTGCCAGATAGCGCTCAGATCGGCCTTGGCAAACAGGTTCCAGGTCAGCCACAGGCAGGCGCCGATCAATAGCCAGATACCCCACTTGCGCAAGATCTTGCGCACGAAGGTCAGCGGGCCGCAGATTGCCAGCAGCGTTGCCAACGCGCCAAAGCACAGCGTCCACAGCAGCGGGCTGGTCCAGGCACTATCGGCTCCGAACGCCCGCGCGCCGAGCAGGCTGGCGGCGTCGCGCATGACGATGATTTCAAACGAGCCCCAGCCAATCAGCTGGAGCAGGTTGAGCACTGCCGGCAGGCGCACGCCGTGCCGGCCAAGGCTCAAGCGCAAGGTGCCCATGGCCGACAGGCCGGTGTCACTGCCGATCACCCCGGCGGCAGCCAGCAGCAGCACGCCAACCGCAGTGCCGAGCACGATTGCCAGTATCGCGCCGGCCAGACCCAGACCGGGCGCGAGCATGGCGCCGACCTGCAGCACCATCAAGCCAGTGCCAAGGGAGAACCACAGGACAAACAGGTCCCGCCCGCCAAACAGGCGCTGGCTGGCGGGAATCGGCTGATCGGGAGAAAAGTTGCTGGAGCTGGACATGGTTGGCGCTCGGCGAAGAATTATTGTTGGGTACTCAAGTTGGGGCCGCAAAGCGGCCCCAGTTGCATCACACCTTCTGATACAGCTGGCTGCCGGTCTGACGGAAGCGCTCGGACTGCTCGCGCATGCCCTCCTCGACCGACATGTCGACCGCCTCGATACGCTGATTGGCAGCGTACTCGCGCACTTCCTGGGTGATCTTCATCGAGCAGAACTTCG
This sequence comes from Pseudomonas shirazensis, assembly GCF_014268785.2. Classification (GTDB taxonomy): domain Bacteria; phylum Pseudomonadota; class Gammaproteobacteria; order Pseudomonadales; family Pseudomonadaceae; genus Aquipseudomonas; species Aquipseudomonas shirazensis. Next base: position 826,855 of record NZ_JABWRD020000002.1, read on the forward strand.
GCCCGCACATCGAGCAGAAGTGAGCGACCTTGGCCGATTCCTTGGGCAGGGTCTCGTCGTGGTAGGCACGGGCGGTGTCCGGGTCCAGGCCAAGGTTGAACTGGTCCTGCCAGCGGAACTCGAAGCGCGCCTTGGACAGCGCGTTGTCGCGGATCTGCGCGCCGGGGTGGCCCTTGGCAAGGTCGGCGGCATGTGCGGCGATCTTGTAAGTGATGATGCCGGTCTTGACGTCATCCTTGTTCGGCAGGCCGAGGTGCTCCTTGGGCGTGACATAGCAGAGCATGGCGCAGCCAAACCAGCCGATCATCGCCGCACCGATGCCCGAGGTGATGTGGTCGTAGCCCGGCGCGATATCGGTGGTCAGCGGGCCGAGGGTGTAGAACGGCGCCTCGTCGCAGCATTCCAGCTGCTTGTCCATGTTCTCCTTGATCAACTGCATCGGCACATGGCCGGGGCCTTCGATCATGCACTGTACGTCGTGCTTCCAGGCGATCTTGGTCAGTTCGCCCAGGGTCTCCAGCTCACCGAACTGGGCGGCGTCGTTGGCATCGGCAATCGAGCCCGGACGCAGGCCGTCGCCGAGCGAGAAGCTGACGTCGTAAGCCTTCATGATTTCGCAGATTTCATCGAAATGGGTGTAGAGGAAGTTCTCCTGGTGATGCGCCAGGCACCACTTGGCCATGATCGAACCACCACGGCTGACAATGCCGGTGACGCGTTTGGCGGTCAGCGGCACGTAGCGCAGGAGCACGCCGGCATGGATGGTGAAGTAGTCCACGCCCTGCTCGGCCTGCTCGATCAAGGTGTCGCGGAACAGCTCCCAGGTCAGGTCTTCGGCAACGCCGCCGACCTTTTCCAGTGCTTGGTAAATCGGCACGGTGCCGATCGGCACCGGCGAGTTGCGGATGATCCACTCGCGGGTTTCATGGATGTGCTTGCCGGTGGAGAGGTCCATGACCGTGTCCGAACCCCAGCGGATGCCCCAGGTCAGCTTGGCCACTTCTTCTTCGATGGACGACCCCAGCGCGCTGTTGCCGATGTTGCCGTTGATCTTCACCAGGAAGTTACGGCCGATGATCATCGGTTCGAGTTCGGTGTGGTTGATGTTGGCCGGGATGATCGCGCGGCCACGGGCGATTTCGTCGCGGACGAACTCTGCGGTGATTTCCTTGGGCACACTCGCGCCGAAGCTGTGGCCGGCGTGCTGCTGCTCAAGCAGGCCGGCAGCGCGGGCCTCTTGCAGCTTCATGTTTTCGCGGATGGCGACGTATTCCATCTCGGCAGTAATGATGCCCTGCCGCGCGTAGTGCATCTGCGTGACGTTGGCGCCGGCCTTGGCCCGGCGCGGATTGCGCACGTGGGCAAAGCGCAGCTTGGTCAGCTCGGCATCGCTCAGGCGCTGCTGGCCGAAGTTCGAGCTCAGACCCTCCAGGCGTTCGGTGTCGCCCCGCGCGTCGATCCAGGCCGAGCGGACATCGCCCAGGCCTTTGCGCACATCGATGCTGACAGCGGGGTCGGTATACGGGCCCGAGGTGTCGTACACCAGCACCGGCGCATTGGCTTCGCCGCCAAAGTCGGTAGGGGTGTCATCCAGGCTGATTTCGCGCATGGGCACACGGATATCCGGGCGCGAACCCTGGACATACACTTTGCGCGAACGGGTGAAGGGTTGCACAGACTGCTGATCGACTTGCGCCGATTCGCTGAGGTTGATCGCTTTTTCTTGTTTGCTCATCACAGGCTCCAGACAGCTTCCTAGCGGCGGAATGTCGGGGAGAACCTGAATGACGCGGACACACCCTTGATGGATGCAGTGCCGGATACCTGGAATGCCAATGCGCGGCTGCGCTGCTCGACAAATCCCGGACCTGACACAAGAGACTCGCCGGGAAAGCGAGAAATCTTGTTCCCTACGCAGGCGCTAACCTGATCAGGTTCAACGGGATCCGGAAACTTCCGATCTCAGCCTTTGCATCAAGGCACCCCGACAAGAACATGCGCAGTCTAGACTGGAGTTGCGCGCAAAGCCAAGGGTGCTTGCAGCGCGGCGATCAAAGGCGCCAATCAGCGATTGTTGCCGGCCGTGCGCAGCCTTACACTGGCGCACCGATACTCAACGGTTCAGTAATTAAAACTCGTACAAGGATTGCCCTATGCTGCGCAAACTTTCACTGGCGGTTGCCGTGTCTTGTGCGTCCAACGGAGTGGTCTGGGCGGCTGATCTGCCCGCGCCAGTGAAGACCGACCTGATCAGCGTTTATCAGGAAGCGGCCAGCAACAACGCCGACCTTGCCGCTGCCCGCGCCGACTATGGCGCACGCCGCGAAATCGTGCCGCAGGCCCGCGCCGGGCTGCTGCCGAACCTGTCGGCGGGTGCCGAAATGATGAACACCCGCACCAAGCTCGACGAGCCGGCGATCACCTCCAATCGCAGCGGCAATTCGTGGAGCGCGACCCTGTCGCAGCCGATCTTCCGCGCCGATCGCTGGTTCCAGTTGCAAGCCGCCGAAGCGGTCAACGAGCAGGCGGCGCTGGAGCTGTCGGCCAACGAGCAGAACCTGATTCTGCAGACCGCCGAGAACTATTTCTCGGTACTGCGGGCGCAAGACAATCTAGCCTCGACCAAAGCCGAGGAAGCCGCCTTCAAGCGCCAACTGGATCAATCCAACGAGCGCTTTGACGTCGGCCTGTCGGACAAGACCGACGTGCTCCAGTCGCAGGCCAGCTACGACACGGCGCGGGCCAACCGGATCATCGCCGAACGCCAGGTAGCAGATGCCTTCGAGGCATTGGTAACGCTGACCAACCGCGACTATGGCTCATTGCAGGGCGTGGTCCACAGCCTGCCGATCCAGGTGCCGATGCCCAACGATGCCAAGGCCTGGGTCGAGACCGCGGCACGGCAGAACCTCAACCTGCAGGCGACCAACTACGCTGTCGATGCCGCCGAAGAAACCTTGCGCCAGCGCAAGGCCGGCCATGCCCCGACGGTCGATGCGGTGGCGCGTTACCAGAAGGGTGACAACGATGCGCTGGGCTTTTCCAACCCGGCGCCGCAGCCCGGCGTGCGCTACGGCGGCGACGTCGAACAGACCAGCATCGGCCTGCAGTTGAACATCCCGCTGTACAGCGGCGGCCTGACCAGCTCGCAAGTGCGCGAGGCCTATCAGCGCTTGAGCCAGAGCGAGCAGCAGCGCGAAAGCCTGCGCCGCCAGGTGGTGGAAAACACCCGCAACCTGCACCGCGCGGTGAACACCGATGTCGAACAGGTGCAGGCGCGCAAGCAGTCGATCATCTCCAACCAGAGTGCGCTGGAGGCGACCGAAATCGGTTATCAGGTCGGCACCCGCAACATCGTCGACGTGCTCGATGCGCAGCGCCAGCTTTACACCTCCGTGCGTGACTACAACAACAGCCGCTACGACTACATTCTGGATAACCTGCGCCTGAAGCAGGCTGCCGGCACCTTGAGCCCGCAGGACCTGTCCGACCTGGGCCGTTATCTGAAAGCCGATTACAACCCGGACAAGGACTTCCTGCCGCCGGATCTGGCAGCAGCGGCGGCGAAGAACTTCGAACGCCGGCCTTGATCTGCGACTGCGGCGCCGGGCTCGCCCGCGCCGCAGTCAATCGCTAGCCCAGCAGCCGAGCCAGGCCATCCAGCAAGTGCTGCAACGCGCCCTGATTGGCCTGCATCACCGCCCTGCCCGCTTCGCCCATGCGCTTCGCGTCCAACGGCAACTCGACCAGCCGCTGCACGGCGGCAGCCAATGCCTGACTGTCGTCAACTGACTGCAACGCGCCGGCATCTTTCAGCATTGCGCTGATATCGAGGAAGTTGAACACGTGTGGGCCGCTGATCACCGGCAGGGCCAGCGCAGCCGGCTCCAGCGGGTTGTGGCCGCCTGTTGGCATCAGGCTGCCGCCGACGAAGGCGATATCGGCCAGCGCATAGAGGAACAGCAACTCGCCCATGGTATCGCCGAGCAGCACCTGGGTTGCGTCGGTGACCAACTCGGCGCTGGAACGGCGCACGGTGGCGAACTGTTCAGCACACAACGCATGCACGGCGTTGAACCGCTCAGGGTGACGCGGCACCAGAATCAGCAGCGCATCGGCATGCACCTGGAGCAGGCGGCGGTGCGCCTCCAGCACCTGCGCATCCTCGCCTTCATGGGTGCTGGCTGCGATCCAGACTGGGCGTTGGCTGGCCTGCCATTGCTCGCGCAATTGGCGGGCACGGGGCAGCAGCTGTTCGTCGAGCTTGAGGTCGAACTTGATCGAGCCGGTCACCTGCACGCATTCAGGCCGCGCGCCGAGGCTGCGAAAGCGCTCGGCTTCGGTTTCGGTCTGCGCCGCGATCAGGCTCATCTCGGCGAGCATTGGCCGGGTCAGTTTGGCGAAGCGGCCATAGCCGCGCGCCGACCGCGCCGACAAGCGCGCGTTGGCCAGCGCCACCGGGATGCCGCGCTTGGCGCACTGGTGGATATGGTTGGGCCACAGCTCGGTTTCCATGATCACGCCCAGCCGCGGCCGCACATGGTCGAGAAAGCGCGCCGCCGCCCAGGGCAGGTCGTACGGCAGGTAGCAATGCTGAATGCGTGGCTCATCGGCAAACAGCGCGCGAATCCGCTCCGAACCGGTAGGGGTCATGCAGGTCACAGTGATCGGCAGCTCGGGGTAGGCCTTGAGCAATGCGCGCACCATCGGCGCCGCCGCGATGCTCTCGCCGACAGACACTGCATGCACCCAGATGCCGCCCTGACGCATCGGTGGCAGCTTGATGGCAAAGCGCTCGGCGACGCGTTGGCCGTAGGCCGGCGCCTTGCGCGCACGCAGGAACAGGCGCAGCGCTACCAGCGGCAGGCCCAGGTGAAACAGCAGGGTATAAAGGGTTCTGTTCATGGCGGCGCAGTTTACTAGGAACTGCCTGAAAAGGCCTGCCCATGTCCGCCCAAGCCATAAAAGCGGCGGACACAGCGTGAAAGCTGCCAAGCGGATCGCCTAGAATGGCCGACAATCAATCGAGGAATGCAGCGTGAACGCATATGTTTATCTGGCCATCGCCATTTGCGCCGAGGTCGTCGCCACCGCTTCGATGAAGGCGGTCAAAGGCCTCAGTACGCCGCTGCCGCTGTTGCTGATGATCGCCGGCTACACCGTGGCGTTCTGGATGCTGACCCTGGTGGTACGCAGCATTCCGGTAGGTATTGCCTACGCCATCTGGTCGGGGCTGGGCATCGTCCTGATCAGCATCGCCGCTTGGCTCATCTATGGGCAGAAACTGGACCTGCCGGCTGTGCTTGGCATGGCCATGATCGTCGGCGGCGTGGTGGTCATTCAGGTATTTTCCAACAGCAGCGGGCACTGACCGCTGCGTTGCGCGGTCAACGGCAAAGACATCAGCCTGTATACTGCTGGCCTGTCCCTGTCTTTGAGGTGCCCGCATGCCATCTGCCATTTCCACTGACGTACTGATCGTCGGCGCCGGGGTCGCAGGCCTCTGGCTCAATGCCCGGCTGCAGCGCCTGGGCTATTCGACGGTGCTGGTGGAACGCGCAAGCCTGGGCGGCGAGCAGACCATCAAGTCGCAGGGGATCATCCACGGCGGCATCAAGTACGCTCTGCACGGCAGCCTGACCGGCGCCTCCGAGGCGATCGCCGACATGCCGCGGCGCTGGCGCGAGGCGCTGGCAGGCAGCGGCGAGCTGAACCTGGACAAGGTACGCTTGTTGTCCGATGCACATTACCTATGGTCGCCGGGCGGCCTGTTTGGCAATGTCACCAGCTTTTTTGCCAGCAAGGCCATGCGCGGCCGGGTCGATCAGGTCAAGGGCGAACAACTGCCGCCTGCCCTGCAAGACCGCGCCTTCAAAGGCAAGGTCTATCGCCTCGCCGAGCTGGTCATCGACGTGCCCAGCCTGCTCGCCAACCTTGCTGCGCTGGCCGGTGACAGTTTGCTCGCCGGCGAGCAGATCGAGCCGTTGCGCGAAGGCGATGAACTGGTCGGCCTGCGTGTCGACGGGCGCGAGATTCACGCCCAGCGCATCGTGCTGAGCGCCGGTGGTGGCACCGCCGAGCTGCTTCAGGCCCTCGGCCTGGACCAACCGGCCATGCAGCGCCGACCGTTGCACATGGTTCTGGCCAAAGGCCCCAACCTCAAGCCTTTGTACGCGCACTGCCTCGGCGGTGGGCCCAAGCCGCGCATCACGGTCACCACTCATCCCGGCGCGGATGGCCAGTGGGTTTGGTACCTGGGTGGTGATTTGGCTGAAGCCGATGGCGTTGCCCGCGAGCCAGCGGCGCAAATCGCTGCCGCGCAGAAAGAAGTCGCCAGCCTGTTGCCATGGGTAGATCAAAGCCAGCTGCGCTGGGCCACCCTGCGGGTTGATCGAGCCGAGCCAGCGCAGTCTGGCCAAGTGCGGCCGGACAACGCCTTCCTCGCCGAAGAGCAGCGCCTGCTGGTCGGTTGGCCGACCAAACTGGCGCTGGCGCCGGACTTCGCCGATCACGTGCTGGCCAAGCTCGAACGCGATGGTATTCGCCCTCAAGCCAAGCCTGACTTGTCCGGCCTGCCCCGGCCTGCGCTCGGCGTACCGGCCTGGGAGCAACTGCTGCCATGAGCCTGCCCGATCTGCATGACCTGCACCGAGCGCTGGGCAGCACTGGCCTGATGGTTTCACCGCTGGGCCTGGGCACGGTCAAGCTGGGCCGTGATCAGGGCGTCAAATACCCCAGCGGGTTCACCATCCCAGGCGACGACGAGGCACGCATGCTGCTGGCCCAGGCGCGTGAACTGGGGATCAACCTGATCGATACCGCGCCGGCCTACGGTCGCAGTGAAGAGCGCCTTGGGCCGCTCCTGCGCGGTCAGCGTGACGAGTGGGTGATCGTCAGCAAGGTCGGTGAAGAGTTCAACGATGGCCAGTCGCACTTCGACTTCTCCGCCGCGCACACCCGGCGCTCGGTCGAACGTAGCCTCAAGCGTCTTGAAACGGATCGAATCGAGCTGGTGCTGGTCCATTCAGATGGTAATGACCTGGCGATCCTCGAGCAGGAAGAGGTCTACCAGACCCTCGCCGCGCTCAAGCAGGAAGGCAAGATTCTCGCTTTTGGCTTGTCTGGCAAGACCGCGGCAGGTGGGCTCAAGGCGTTGCAGGAGGGTGACTGTGCGATGGTTACCTTCAACCTCAACGAGCAAACCGAACGCCCGGTGCTGGACTACGCCGCCGAGCATGGCAAAGCCATTCTGGTGAAGAAAGCCCTGGCCAGCGGGCATGTCTGCCTGGCGCCGGGGGTGGACGCGGTACAGGCCAGCTTCGAGCTGCTGTTTGCCCACCCTGGCGTGAGCAGTGCTATCGTCGGCACCATCAACCCGCTGCATCTGGCCCATAACGTGGCCACTGTTGCCCGTATCTTGAGGCAGCAATAAGGCCGCTGGCACGGCAACACAAGCGCAAGGAGGAGCCTCGTGGCACGTACGCTGATCCGCAAGAACCCGAGCAACTTCAAAACGCTGCCGCTGCATGTCGAAGCCACTGCCGAGGGCCTGAGTTATCAGACCATCGGCATGCCGCTGAACTTCGCCCAGACCCTGCAACGACGCAAGGCGGTGCAGGTGGCCGACAGCGAGCGCTTCGTGGTTGAGCTGGCCAACCTGGGCGTGTCGGTGCGGCTGACGCTGCAGTGGCAGAACCGCGAATACTGGGTGCTGGTGCGTCAGCGCCGGCAAGACCGTGGCGATGTGGTGCTCAAGCTGATTTCCGGCTATGTGCCGGCGCAGGAGCTGAACCTGCCGCTGCATACCGCGATTCAGGAGGTAGCCGAAGAGTGCCTGCTGGAGACGCCAGAGGGCTGGCTGGGCGGGCGCTTCAACGATACCTGGCTGCCCGCGCCCTACGCGGCGGCGCTGCATTATCGGGAGGCATTGCCGTTTGTGCTGACCTCACAGGCCACGGCGGCGCGGCCGGTGCAGTCGGGCAACCTGGTGTTGATCGAACAGCCGCGGGCCTATGTACATTTGCCTACAGCGTCGTTGCAGCTGATCTATGACTTGCGCTTGCAGGTGCCACGGGAGGCCAAGTCGCTGAGTCTGTTTCATGTGGATGAGCGGCTGGAAGGGGATCAACTGGTGGCGCGGCTTAATCGCAAGCGGCCTGATCTGTACTTGATGCCGTTGGTGGATGGGCGGCCTACGGCCGAGCTGTTCACTCTGAAGAAGGACACTTTGGTGCCGGCCAGTACCCGTGGGATCTGGCTGGCCGAGAGTTTTGCCCGGCAGGAAGGCTGGGTGGTGCGTGACGAGCGAGTGCGCTGGAAGGATTGGCTGCGCCAGCAGGGGCTGGTGGAGCCTCGGCCGGCTTCACGGTTGCAGCGGCTGACGGGCAAGGCGCGGGCTCTGCTGGCTCGGGCTCGCACATCGCTGCATAAATAAACACACGGACTGCTTTTTGTTGGAGCGGCCTTGTGTCGCCAAAGGCCCGCAAAGCGGGCCAGGCTATTTCGGCGGCGAAGCTGCGATCTGGGGCCGCTACGCGCCCCTTTCGCGACACAGGCCGCTCCTACAGAGGGTTGCGTCATGCCAGGAATGAAAAGGGCCGCTAAGCGGCCCTTTTTCAGTTCTTGCGGATCTTTTCTACTATTGCAGTAGTTGAGCTGTTTTCCACAAGGCCGAGCACTTTCACCGTCCCGCCGTAGCTGGTGACGATGTCGGCGCCGACCACTTGATCGATGCCGTAGTCGCCACCTTTGACCAGCACATCAGGCTTGACCTGGCTGAGCAGGTTTTCTGGGGTGGCTTCCGGGAAGCTGATGACCCAATCAACTGCACCCAAACCAGCGAGTACTGCCATGCGCCGGTCGACGCTATTGATCGGGCGGCCAGGACCCTTCAGGCGACTGACCGAAGCGTCGTCGTTGACGGCGACGATCAGGCGATCACCTTGGGCGCGGGCTTGCTCCAGGTAGGTCACGTGGCCGGCATGAAGGATGTCGAAACAGCCGTTGGTGAACACGATCGACTCGTTGTGCGCGCGCGCATCGTCGATCGCCAGCAACAACTGTTCGATGGTCAACACGCCGCGCTCCGAACCTTCTTCGCGCTGAATCGCACGGCGCAGTTCAGGGGCGCTGATCGCCGCGGTACCGAGCTTGCCGACCACGATGCCGGCGGCAAGGTTGGCCAGGGCCACGGCATGGGGCAGGTCTTCGCCAGCAGCGATAGCGGCGGCCAGGGTCGAGATGACCGTGTCGCCGGCACCGGTGACGTCGAACACTTCACGGGCCCGGGCCGGCAGGTGCAGCGCCGGGTGGTCGGCGCGCAGCAGGGTCATGCCATGTTCGCCACGGGTCACCAGCAATGCACCCAGGTCCAACTCCTGCATCAATTGCAGGCCCTTGCCGACCAGGTCGGCTTCATCGACGCAGCGGCCGACAATGGCTTCGAACTCGCTCAGGTTGGGCGTGATCAGGCTCGCGCCGCGGTAGATCGAGAAGTCCTTGCCTTTGGGGTCGGCCAATACCGGAATACCGCGGGCACGCGCCGCCTGGACCAGGCTCTGGTGGTTTTTCAGGGCGCCCTTGCCGTAGTCGGACAGGACCAGCACCTTGACCCCATCCAGCAGCCTTTCAACCTCGACACCCAATGACAGCGGGTCGGTGGCGAACGGTTCTTCGAAGTCGATGCGCAGCAGTTGCTGATGACGGCTCATGACCCGCAGCTTGACGATGGTCGGCTGGTGGGCAATGCGCTGGAAGATCGAGCGTACGCCCGCAGCCTGCAAGCTGTTGCTCAGGCTCTCGGCCGCTTCGTCCTGGCCGGTCACACCGACCAGCGAGGCCGGCGCGCCCAGGGCGGCAATGTTCAAGGCCACGTTGGCCGCGCCGCCGGGACGGTCTTCGATCTGCTCGACCTTGACCACAGGCACCGGCGCCTCCGGGGAAATACGTGAAGTACCACCATGCCAGTAGCGGTCGAGCATGACATCGCCGACCACCAACACCGGGGCTTGATCGAAACTCGGCATGGACAACTTCATGGGCAACCCATATGGAAAAATTAACAGGGGCAGGATATTAGCACAGGCCAGACGATGGCTTTAGCGCCAAGCCGGCCTGGACAATTCCGGTGACAATCGGGGCCGGATCGGCCCCGCAACAGCCGACTCAGGTGATATCGACTTTCTCTGGCTGATCAAGGCCCATCGCGTGCAGGCGGGCATAATGGCCATTAGCCTCGAGCAGTTCGGCGTGAGTACCGCGCTCGACCAGACGGCCTTGGTCCATGACCAGGATCATGTCGGCCTTTTCGATGGTCGACAAGCGGTGGGCGATGACCAGCGTGGTGCGACCTTGCATAACGTGATCCAGTGCGGCCTGGATGTGCCGCTCCGACTCGGTATCGAGCGCCGAAGTGGCCTCGTCGAGAATCAGCAGCGGGGCGTTTTTCAGCAAGGCCCGGGCAATCGCCAGACGCTGGCGCTGGCCACCGGACAACAGCACACCGTTCTCGCCGACTTCGGTATCGAAGCCCTTGGGCAACTGATCAACGAATTCCTTGGCGTAGGCGTCGGCGGCGGCAGCCTCGATGGCCTCGCGCGGCGCACCAGCCAGATCGCCGTAGGCAATGTTGTTGGCGACGGTATCGTTGAACAGGGTGACGTGCTGGGTGACCTGCGAGACATGCCGGCGCAGGTTGCGCAACTTGTACTCTTCGATCTCCACGCCATCGAGCAGAATCTGCCCTTCATTGTGGTGATAGAAGCGCGGGATCAGCGCTGCCAGGGTCGACTTGCCACTTCCGGAGCGACCAACCAGGGCGATCATCTGTCCAGGCTCTGCGGTGAAGCTGATGTCGTTCAGCACCTGGCGCTCGGTACCGGGGTAGGTGAAGCTCAGGTTGCGCACCACCAGACGACCCTCGACGCGGTCCTTTTCAACCGTGCCAGCGTCCACTTCGGCAGGCTCGTCGAGCTGCTCGAAGATACTCTCGGCGCCGGCCAGGCCTTTCTGGATGGTCGAGCTGACTTCCGAAAGCTGACGAATCGGCTTGGGCAGCAGGCCAGCAGCAGTAATGTAGGCCACAAGATCGCCGGCCGAAGCGTCGCCGCGCAGGAACAGCACGAGGAACATCAGCGACGCCATGGCGGTGTAGATCACCAATTGCAGCGCCGGCGTGTACAGCGCGCCAGTCTTGGTCATGCGCAGCTGTTTGTCGGTGTTGCTCTGGCTGGCCGCGTTGAAACGGCGCTGCTCGTAGGCTTCGCCGCCGAAGCTGCGCACCACACGGTAGCCTTGAATGGTCTCGGAGGCGACATGGGTCACATCCCCCATCGCGACCTGGATCTTCTTGCTCTGCTTGCGGAATTTCTTGCTGGCAGTACTGACCATCACCGCGATGATCGGCAGGATCGCCAACATCACCAGGGTCAGTTTCCAATTCATCCACAGCAGGTAGGCGAACAGGAACACCACCGTCAGGCCTTCACGGATCACCACCTTGATTGCATCGGTGGCAGCACCGGTGACCATGGTCACGTTGAAGGTGATGCGCGAGATCAGGTGACCCGAGTTGTGGCTGTCGAAATAGCGGTTGGGCAGCACCAGCAGCTTGTTGAACAGCTCGACGCGCAGGTCGTGGACCAGGCCCAGCGAGACCTTGGCCAGAAAGTAGTTACCCAGAAACGAACCAAGGCCCTGCCAGGCGGCGATCAGAATGATCAGCAGCGGCACTGCCTGCAGCAGTTTCAGGTCGCGCAGGTACGGCACGGAGGGGAACAGCACGGCTTGAGAATCGCTCAGGCCGTCGACGAAATACTTGAGGATGCCGGCCAGCATGGGCTGGGTCGACGCAAAGATCACGAAGCCGAGAATGCTGAGCATGAAGATGCCGAGATAGGGCTTCACATAGCTGAGCAGGCGGAAATAGATCTTCAGGCTCGAGGGCGCGGACGATTCGGGAACTGTCATGACAATCCGTCGGGTGAAAAAGAGTCGGGATTATACCACACGCGGTGTTGCCGACCGCCTGCTGCAGGTAAGATAGGCGGCTGCCCTGCCCTTGGCCACACTCTGGAGACTTGATGCAAGCGCTTGAACAGGCACGTTATCTCGCACTGCGCGAAGGCGCCACTGTGCTCGAAGCCGATGGCACCGGCGACAAGGTCCTGCGCCTGATCGATGGCAGCATGCTCAAACTGTTTCGTCGCAAGCGCCTGCTCAGCTCTGCTGCGTGGTATCCGTATGCGCAGCGCTTTGCCGACAACTGTCGGCATCTGCAGGAGCGGCAGATTCCGTGTCCAGTGGTGAAGGCGGTATACCGTATCGGCGCAATCGAGCGCGATGCCGTGCACTATGCACCGCTGCCTGGGCAGACCTTGCGCCAGGTGCTTGAAGAGCCTGCCGATCACGACCAACTGCGTGCGCAACTGGGCCGGTTCATTGCGATTCTGCACGAGCGCGGGGTGTACTTCCGCTCGGCGCACATGGGCAATGTGGTGCTCACGCCTGAGGGTGAACTGGGCTTGATCGACATCGCCGACCTGCGCATCTTCCGCCGGCCGCTGCGCAAGTCGCAGCGGCTGCGCAATTTCAAGCACATGCTGCGCTATCCGCAGGATCGTCAGTGGCTGCTCGACGCCGGCGACAGCAGCTTTGTCGACGGCTACCTGGCCGCTCAGCAGCTGTGCAGTCGCGAAGAACTGGCCAAGGTGCTGGCCTGAGACCGGGGCTTTGCAGGAGCGGCCTTGTGTCGCGAAAGGGCCGCGCAGCGGCCCCACGGCTTCAGCTTCGCCGCTGACATCGCCGGGCCAGCTACGCTGGCCTTTCGCGACACAAGGCCGCTCCTACAGGGACCGCGCAAGCTTTTTTAATGCGTTACCAGCGCTTACGCTGTTGTTGCTGGACAACCCTGCCCAACACCATCGCTGCCGGCAACAACACCAGCGGCCAAAGCTCATCCGGGTTGCCGATCAGCTTGCTGCCATCGAAATTGAGCATCACCAGCGCGCACGCCAGGTACATACCCCACGGATCGCGCAGGCGAATCGCCTCGATCAGGGTCATGGCCATGACGATCAGGAACAGCACCAGCGAAATGCCACCGGTGTACAAGCCCATCGCGACGAAGATGTTGTGCGGATGCTGAATCGGCATCACGCCGCTGAGCAGCTTGTCGGTCTGGAACTCTACGCCACAGCCAAGCAGCCAGCCGCAATTGCGCCACTCGCCGACCATGATCTGGAACAACTCAATGCGATACGAGTCGCCGCGCGCAAAAAGGTTGTGGAACCACTGCGCATCCTTGACCAGCCACAGCGCTATCGCCCCCATCACCGCACACGCCAACAGCCAAGGCCCGGCAACCCGGGGGAAGCGCCACAGCGCGTAGCACGCCCAGGCCGCGAACAGGAAGGCTGCGCCGACCAGTGCAGTGCGCGTCTGCAAGACGAAACTGACCGCCACCACCGATAGCACTAGCGCAGCACAGGCTTCCACCCAGCGGCGGTTCTTGACCCACGCTGGCATGGCCAGGGCCAGCGCGCAGAACAACCAGATGCTGGCATAGATCACGTTCTCAAGCCGCGCGGGCAGGATCCCTACTCGCGCGCCGAAACGGAACTCGCCAGACTGGTAGGCATAGGCCGCACAGCCATAGATATATAGGCACAGCGCCCAGAACAGGGCTCGGGTGAATGCCTCGGAGCGGAAGAAGTCCGGATTGAGCAGCCCGCCCAGAATGAACACGAACAAGGTCACATAGAGGATGTGCTTGTAGAACTGCCCATCACCAGCCACCGCCGCTGGCACCAGGAACCACAGCAGAAACACTACCCAGGCCCAGCCCAGCTTGTTTGCAAACAATCCTGCGCCGCGCTCCTTTATCAGGAACACCAGCCCAGGCAACGCGACGAACGCGTAGAAAATGTTGTTGGTCCACTTCGAGGACGTCATCAACACATAGCTGAGCAGAAACACGATCAGTGCTGCAGCAAAGTATTGCCTGCTCATTGCGCCCTCCTTGCCTATCTTTTCAAACATCCTTCAATACCCATCCAACCAGTAGTCCAATAACGAGCGCAGCCATCAATTTGATGCGCTCCATGCGCTTGCGCCGAAGCTTCTTGACCTTCTCTTCGGGCATTTCCACGTGCTCACCGAAACCGGTGTGCAATACAGCGTCGTTTTCAAGAATCAGTGCGTAGCGGTTGGCGTCGGCATACAGCCGCGACAGGCTCTTCTCGCCCGAATGCGAGGCATACGGCGCGTGCGCCTGGTAATCAGCCAGCCGGCGCAGGCCCGGATTGAAGGAAAAGCCCTGCCATTCCGGTTTGTTCGAACCCAGCTGGTAGAACGGGATGCCGGCGTGCACCTGACGCTCGTGCAGGAACACATACGGGCTGTGCACCTGCAGGTCATGGGCAAAGCTGCGCAGCCAGACCTGCAAGGCCTGTGGATCAGCTTCAAGCAGGGCCATGGAGTCTTCGATGAAGCCCGGGCGGTAGAACGCCCAGTCATCTTCACAGTGGAACACCCAGAACGTCTTGATCTGCGCGTACGCGGCGTCAACCGAACGCAACTGGCCCAGCTTCGGGTTGTTGACGATAAAGGTCGTGTGCGCACGCCAGTGTTCGGGGATGCATTCGCGCACGGCTTCGTCGCCGGCGTCTTCGGTGATGAACACCTCGCGGATGGGAGCGGTGTTGAAGCGGTCGAAGGTCTCGAGCGTGCGCTTGAGCAGATCGAACCGACCGCAACTGGTCACCATCAGCGTGATCTCGCTGCTTTCACTGAAAAGCATGGTTGTCCTCGATGGTTTAGGGTCGGGCGTTATAGACCCAGGGCGCGACGCAGACGTTGCCACGGGCCCGGGTTGTCACGCTGACGCAAAGGGGGACGCATGGCCTCGACGATCGCCTGGCCGATGGCGTGGAAGCTGAAGCGCTGCTCTGCCAATGCCTGGCCATTGCGGGAAATACGCTCGGCCAGGGCGCTGTCGGCACGCAGCACCGCGAGTTTTTCGCGCAATTGCGCAAGGTCGCGGTACAGCACGATGTTGTCCATGTCGACAAAGCCCAGGGCGCGGTTTTCTTCATCACCCTGGTCGTAGGCGAACAGCACACAGCCACAGGCCATGGCTTCGAAGTTCTTGATCATGTACTCGCCCATGCCGACATCGGCACTGACGAAGTAGCGAATGCGGCTGAGGGTCTGGCTGTACTCTTCGCCGGACTTGGTGCGGGTGATGACCAGGTTTTCCACCTCGGCCAACGAGTCGAGCATGGCCTTGCGCCCGGAATAGGCGACGCTGCGCAGGCTGCCGACAAACGCCAGTTCGATATCGCGCTCGCGGTTCTCGTTGCGCAGCAGCGCCTGGTCATAGCCCTTGGGCACGAACACCGCGTCAAAGCCTTCGTCCTGCAGACGGCGGGTGACCACCGCACCAGAGGTGATCACCCGCGCCCACGGCAGGCGGCGGTAATGCGCGCTGAACTTGCCGGTGTACTTGCAGGGGATGTAGTTCTGGTAGGCATCGTGCTCAAGGATGACCAGATTGGGTATCTGGCTGATGAAGCGAACCTGACGGATCTCCTTTTTGAAGCGCAAGAAGAACAGGATGCGGTCGTACTGTTCGACCTGCACATGCTGCTTGAAGTAACCGCGCAGGTCGTCCTGTTCGGCGTCGGTCAGCCAGCGGATATCACACTCGCAACTGGCGGCGATGCCTTCATACAGCCGATCAAGGATGGCGCGCTGCTCTTTCTGGACCAGAAACAGGACTTTCACTGTGGTTTACTCTTGTCGACCAGTGTCTCGACCCAAAACAGTTCGTGGCGACGCACTGCCTTACGGAAGAACTCGTTTTTACCAAATAGCGGCCAACGGCGACCTGCCAGATACTGTTGCAGCAAGCGCCGAACCCGTCTTTTGAGCGGCGCCGGCGGCTGCAGGTCGTGCATCATAGCCAAAGACATGGCCTTTTGCCTCTGTCGCTCAGGGGAGACTTGCAGTGCCCACGGGCACATCCCCGGCTGCGCCTCGAACAACGGCGGCAAGGCCACGCCGTCACCCGCCTCGCCCATCGGCCAGCGGTCGTTGTCATGAAGGTGGTTGGCGTACAGCAGCAGGGTCTGCGGCTGCCACTGGCACGCGGCCAGCGCCTCGCGCAGTGCATCGTGGGCGCAGATGTGATCGGGGTGCGGGTCGAGCTGCGGATGCGGCAGCACTACGGTGTCCGGTCGCGCGCGCTCGATCAGCTCGCACAGATCAGCCACCAGGGCCTGCCAGGTCGGCTGACCGTGTGCATCACTCTGAAGAGTGCATTCGTTGAAGCGGCGAAACGGACGCGTATCGACCAGATCGGCCTCACGGGACGCCACTACTGCTTGCGGATTGGCCTGCATCGCGCTCAATTGCATGCAGAAGTAACCGAGCTGCACACTCTGCGCCGATGGCACCCCGGCCCAGCGCGGCACGGCGACGCTGTCCCAACTGCGCAGCTCGCCCTTGAGCCGGGCTGCCTGCACGGTGTCCAGGGCCAGTGTGTCGCGGTAGTACTCATTTTCAATTTCGCCAGCGGTCAGGGTG
The DNA here is from genome assembly GCF_014268785.2 of Pseudomonas shirazensis. Lineage (GTDB taxonomy): Bacteria > Pseudomonadota > Gammaproteobacteria > Pseudomonadales > Pseudomonadaceae > Aquipseudomonas > Aquipseudomonas shirazensis. The sequence continues at coordinate 843,439 of NZ_JABWRD020000002.1, forward strand.
ACGATCCAGCTCTGCTCGGCCTGGGCATACGCTGCAAAGGCCGCCAGCTCGGCATCATCGGCATGCGGCGCGATCACCATCAGGGTGCCGGCAAGGTAGTCGGCGTGGCCGATAACCAGCAGCTCCATTTCATCTGCCAGCCGGCAGTGGCGCCCGCGCAAACGCAGCTGCCCAGCTGCCAATGCAGCCTCCTGACCACTGAGATTGAGGTAGCGCACGCCCTTGGCGCCGCGCTCGAAGGTTTGCTTGTCGGCGTTGCCGCCTTCGATGACAACGGCAGGGTCAAACAGCCGACCGAGCAAGCTGGCGCGCAGCTGCACTCGCAGCAGCAGGGTCTGGCTGGCATCCAGTACGCAATCTGCAGGCAGCGTCAGCAGGCCGTCGCGGCTGTGCAGCGGGTAGCGCGCGCAGCCTTGCAGGTCGTACTCGTAATCACTGGCGGCCACGTAGAACAGGTGATCAGAAAACCAGGCTTCATGGCCGACCCATAGCAGCAGCGCGAGTACCGGCGGCAGCCACCACAGCCACAAGCCCGACAGCAAAAGAACGCACAACAGCACCAACACAACCAGCCGTTTGCGCTTGCGATGACGATTGAGTAACTGCTGCTTGCGTGCGCTCATGGTCAGACCTGATACACCGGCACCGGCGTGCACCAACGCTCCTTGTACTCCCGGTCAGCACGACCGAAGGAGAACCGCAGGGCCTTGTTGCGCGCGCGGGCATCTTCCCAGGCGGCCTGGGTATTGAGGAAACTCAGCACGCTGCCGGGGCTGAACGCCTTGGTCTCGGGGTCGACGCCACCGTTGACGTACTCGACGCTGACCCACTCTGGGGCCTCGACACGGTAGATCAGCTGGATGGCAATCGGTGCACCTTCAAGCAATACCACCGAACCGATCAACAGCTCGCGCAGGCGCTCCAGCACTTCAGGCATATGCTGCGCGCCGGTGGCGGCGAAGCCCCAGCGGCGCTGGAACAGGTCGCAATACATGCTGGCGATCTGCGCCGAGGTAAAATCGCTGATCGGCTGCACCTGCCCGCCGGCTTCTTCCAGCAGGCGCAGTTCGCGGCGCTGGTTGTAGCGAAACTTCTTCGACAGGTCTTCCGGCGCGCGGGCCATGGCCAACTGTTCAGTTTGCGCCTGCAGGCCGCTGAAGCGCCCGTGGTTGAGCTCTGACAGGTAGCGCCCGGCATGCCGCAGCGGCGCCTCGGCAGTGCTGGACGCCGGCAGAATCAGTTCGGCATTGCCCAGGTCGAACAGACCCTTTTTGCCGTGACGCTTGAGCACGTCCTTGGACAATGCCAGGTGGCGACCCCAGGTCGGAATGGCCGCCTGTAAATCACCGCCCTGCTCCCACCCCAGATAGCGGACCGGGATCTGCGCAAGCTCAGCCAACTGTTCGAGCACCCGCGGATGGGTCGCGACGCTGCCGCCGAAGCGCTGCCAGGTCTCGGCATAGGCGGCGGCATCGATGACTTTCCAGCCGCGCTCGCGCACAGCCGGGATGCGGTTGAAGATCACGGCTGCACCGCCAACGCCTGCGCTTGCGGCAACTGCCAGAAGGTCTCGGCGACGGCCTGATCACTGAAGCGCTCGCGCAAGCGTTGCAGCATGTGCTCGGCACACGCCTGACGCTGCTGGTCGTCCAGCCTGGCCATATGTTCCAGGCCCTGGGCCAACTGCCCGGCATCGCCCAGCGGGAACAGCATGCCAACGCCCTCGACCACTTCGCGGGCACCGCCACAGGCCGTGGCCAATACCGGAACGCCGGCGACCATAGCCTCCAGCAGGACCATGCCGAACGGCTCGTGATCCGAGCTCAGCGCAAATACATCGAACGCCTTGAAGTAGCGCCGCGCATCCGCCACCTGGCCAAGAAAGTCGACCTGAGCAGCAATACCCAGCTCGACCGCCAGGGCCTTGAGCTGTGGCTCCAGGCGGCCAGTGCCGAGGATCGCCAGGCGAGCACCGGCAGGCAGATTCGGCAGCGCCTGGGCAAATCCTTTGAGCAAGGTCGCCTGGTCTTTGTCCGGGTGCAGACGGCCAACATTGCCGACAATCCACGCCTGTGGGTCGAGGCCAAGTACGCGCCGAGCTTCCACAGCCGGCACCAGGCTGGCCTGCAGTGCATCGACGTCGATGCGGTTGTACAGAGTTTGAATACGTTCGGCCGGCCACTGCGTCAGGCAGCGGCGCATATCGTCACGCACCGCGTCGGACACCCCGAGCAAGCTCAGGCGCTGGCGGAACAGATTGGCGAAAAGCCGGCGGCTGTTGCGCTGATAGTCGCCGAACGCGTGGTGCACGCCGATCACCGGCAGATCGGTGCCGAGAGAGGCGACATAGATCGGCTTGAAGCGGTGGGCGATGCACAGGGCAAAGTTGCGCTCGGCAGCGATCCGCCGCAGCGCACGTATCGCCCCCAGCTTCAGGCCGCGCACGGCCTTGGAGCTGAATTCGAGAAACAGCACTTCGTCCGAAGCACAGCCCGCGGCTACCTGCGGATCGGCCTTGCCGGTGAGAAACACCGTGGTGACCTGATAACCGCGCCCCTGAAACAGGCTGGCGTACTGACGGGCACAGTCGAGAAACGGCCCGTCATAACCATGGCAGAACTGCAGAATGCGCGGTTCAGAGCGGCTGGTCATAAGGCGCAGCGCCATCCTTCACGACCAGGATGTCTTCCATGATCAGGTACTGCAGGTCCGAGCCGAAGAACATGTTCAAGGCGTCGGTCGGCGAGCAGATCATCGGCTCGCCACGACGGTTCAGCGAGGTGTTCAGCGACACGCCGTTGCCGGTCAGGTCTTCCAGCGCTTTCATCATGTCGTAGTAGCGCGGGTTGTATTCGCGCTTGAGCACCTGGGCACGCGAAGTGCCGTCCTCGTGGACCACTTCCGGTACACGGGTTTTCCATTCATCCGACACTTCGAAGGTGAAGGTCATGAACGGCGCAGGGTGATCGATCTTGATCATCTGCGGCGCAACGGTGTCGAGCATCGACGGGCAGAAAGGCCTCCAGCGCTCGCGGAACTTGATCTGGTGGTTGATCCGGTCGGCAACCCCGGCAACGCTTGGGCAGCCGATGATCGAACGGCCACCGAGCGCGCGCGGGCCAAACTCCATGCGGCCCTGGAACCAGGCCACAGGGTTGCCATCGACCATGATCTTGGCGATCTGCTCGGGCATGTTGTCCAGCTTGCGCCACTGCGGCTGGCTCGGATGGCGAGCGCAGGCGGCAATCACGTCTTCGTTGGAATACGACGGGCCGAGGTAGACGTGTTCCATCTTCTCGACCGGGACGCCACGGGCGTGCGACACGTAGGCAGCAGCGCCGACCGCAGTACCGGCGTCACCGGAGGCCGGCTGCACGAACAGCTCCTTGACGTCCGGGCGGGCGATGATCTTCTGGTTGAGCTTGACGTTTAGCGCGCAGCCGCCAGCGAAGGCCAGCTTGCCGGTCTGCTTGAGGATGTCGCCCAGGTAATGGTCGATCATCTGCAGCGCAAGCTTCTCGAACAGCGCCTGCATGCTCGCCGCGTAGTGGATGTACGGCTCGTCGGCGATATCGCCTTCGCGCTTGGGACCCAGCCACTCGATCAGTTTTGGCGAGAAGTAGAAGCCCTTGCCCTTTTCTTTATAGCGACGCAGGCCGATGACGTTGGCGTATTCGGTGTTGATCACCAGTTCGCCGTTTTCAAAGCTGGCCAGGCGTGAGAAGTCATATTTGCTGGCATCGCCGTATGGCGCCATGCCCATGACCTTGAACTCGCCGTCGAGCATTTCGAAGCCGAGGAACTCGGTGATCGCGCCATACAGGCCGCCGAGCGAGTCCGGATCGAAGAACTCCTTGATCTTGTGGATCTTGCCGTTTTCACCGTAGCCAAAGAAGGTCGTGGCGTATTCGCCCTTGCCATCGATGCCGAGGATCGCGGTTTTTTCTTTAAAGCCCGAGCAGTGGTAAGCACTGGAGGCGTGCGCCAGGTGGTGCTCGACCGGCTCGATCTTGATCTTTTTCGGATCGAAGCCCAGTTGCTCGAGGCACCAGACGATCTTGTTGCGATAGCGCTTGTAGCGACGGTTGCCCATCAGCAGCGCGTCGAGGGCGCGGTCCGGGGCATACCAGTAGCGTTTGGCATAGTGCCAGCGGGCCTTGCCGAACAGGCTGATCGGGGCGAAGGGTATGGCGACCACATCGACGTCCGACGGCTTGATGCCGGCCTGCTCCAGGCAGAACTTCGCCGATTCGTAGGGCATGCGGTTCTTCGCATGCTTGTCACGCACGAAGCGCTCTTCTTCGGCGGCGGCAATCAGCTTGCCGTCGATGTACAGGGCCGCGGAAGGGTCATGGCTAAGGGCGCCGGACAGGCCAAGAATCGTCAATGCCAAGGGTCTAGCCTCTTCATTCGGTAGAGATGCGCGGTCGGCCTCACGGCGGACGGCGGCTAAAGGGCGGGATTATAACGCAAAGCTCCATCGCGCACCGCCCCTGTGTAGGAGCGGCCTTGTGTCGCGAAAGGCCAGCGAAGCTGGCCCGGCGGTATCAGCGGCGAAGCTGAAAATGTGGGGCCGCTTCGCAGCCCTTTCCGACCGGTCCGGCGCTCCGGCAAGGCCGCCCCTACAGGGATCTGCACAGCATCAGGGCACTGTGACTACTCAGCAATCAGCCAATCCAGGCGCCAGCTACCGTCAGTCTGGGCCAGCTCTTTGGCCAGCAGCGGCAGCAACTCGCGCAGCTCTTCTTCCAGACCCCATGGCGGGTTGGCAATCGCCAGGCCGGAACCGTTCAGACCCTGCGGGCTGTCCTGATGATGCACATACAGCTCGGCGCGCAGCAGCTTCGGCGCGCCGGTGCTGGTCAGGTCCTGATAGTAGCGAGTCAGCAAGCGCTGGTCCTTGATCGGGTACCAGATCACCGCCACCGTCTGGCGCATGCGCCCGATCGCTTCCTTGACTGCAACGGTGCAGCGCTTGAGCTCGTCGGCCTGCTCGAACGGCGGATCGATGAGCATGATCGCGCGTTTTTCCTGCACTGGCAGCAGCGCCCGGGGCACATGCCAGCCTTCACCCAGATGAACGGTGACGCGCGGGTCCTTTTTCATGTTCTCGCGCAGCAATGGGCCGTCTTCCGGGTGCTTTTCGTTGAACAGCGCACGGTCCTGCTGACGCATCAGCCGGCGCGCCAACTCGGGCGAGCCCGGGTAATAGCGCAGCTCACCTTCTGGATTCAGGCGCTTGATCACGCGCAGGTAGTCGGCGATGATCTCGGGCAGATCGTCACGGCCCCACAGCCGGGCAACGCCCTCCAGGTACTCACCGGTACGGCTCGCCTGGTCGCCGTGCAGGTCGTACAGACCGAGGCCGGCGTGGGTATCGATGTAAGCGAACGGCTGCTCCTTGCGCGACATCAAGGCGATGAGGCGGGTCAGCACGATGTGTTTGAAGACGTCGGCATGGTTGCCGGCGTGGAAGGCGTGACGATAGTTCATGGCAACTCCTGCGCAGGCGGCAAGTTTACCTTGTCAGGCTGGAGTCGTCAGGCCTGCGTATGCGCCAGGCGACTGCAGGCCTGCCTTGCAGCGGGCAAGAAAAAGCCCGCACCTAAACAGGCGCGGGCTTTTTCATACAGCGATCAGGGCAACATTACTTACCGATGTGGTAAGCCTCGTCAGCCTTCTCGAAGCGCGAAACCATGCTCGAGGTCGGCGCGCCCAGCTTGCTCACCAGCACGATGGCGATGGTGGCAAACAGGAAGCCCGGAATGATTTCGTACAGGCCGGTGTCCAGCTGCTTCCAGAAGATCACGGTCAGTGCGCCAACTATGATACCGCTCAGCGCGCCGTTGCGGGTCATGCCCTTCCACAGTACCGACAGCAGGACTACCGGACCAAACGCAGCACCGAAGCCAGCCCAGGCGTACGCCACCAGGCCAAGCACGCGGTTTTCCGGGTTGGCTGCAAGGGCGATGGCGATCAGTGCCACGGCCAGGACCATGATCCGACCGACCCAGACAAGCTCGACCTGGGAAGCGTTTTTACGCAGGAAAGTCTTGTAGAAGTCTTCGGTCAGGGCGCTGGAGCAGACCAACAGCTGGCAGCTCAGGGTGCTCATCACCGCCGCCAGAATGGCCGACAGCAGCACACCGGCAACCCACGGGTTGAACAGGATCTTCGCCAGCTCGATGAACACACGCTCGTGGTTCTCGGTAACCGGGCCAGCCAGATCAGGGTTGGCCGAGAAGTAGGCGATACCGAAGAAGCCCACGGCGCAAGTACCAGCCAGGCACAGGATCATCCAGGTCATCGAGATGCGACGAGCCTTGGCGATCGACTTGACCGACTCGGCAGCCATGAACCGCGCGAGGATGTGCGGCTGGCCGAAGTAGCCCAGGCCCCAGCCCATCAGCGAGATGATGCCGATGAAGGTCGCCCCCTTGAACATGTCGAAGTTGGCCGGGTTCTGCGCTTCGATGGCGAGGAAGGTGGTGTCGAAGCCGCCCGTCGAGATCAGCACGATGATCGGCGTCAGGATCAGTGCGAAGATCATCAGCGAGGCCTGCACGGTATCGGTCCAGCTCACTGCCAGGAAACCACCGACGAAGGTGTAGGCGATGGTCGCAGCAGCGCCGGCCCACAGTGCGGTCTCGTACGACATGCCGAAGGTGCTTTCGAACAGGCGAGCACCCGCCACGATGCCCGAGGCACAGTAGATGGTGAAGAACACCAGAATGACTATCGCAGAGATGATCCGCAGCAGCCCGCTCTTGTCTTCAAAGCGGCTGGCGAAGTAGTCCGGCAGGGTCAGCGCGTCGCCGTTGTGCTCGGTCTGCACACGCAGACGGCCGGCCACGAACAGCCAGTTCAGGTAAGCACCAACGGTCAGGCCGATGGCGATCCAGGCTTCAGACAAGCCGGACATGTAGATGGCGCCTGGCAGGCCCATCAACAGCCAGCCGCTCATGTCGGAGGCACCTGCGGACAGCGCGGTGACAACGCTACCGAGGCTACGTCCGCCGAGAATGTAATCGGAAAGGTTGTTGGTGGAGCGATAGGCGGCGAAGCCGATCAGTACCATTACTGCGATGTAGACCACGAAGGTGATCGTCAGTGGATTGCCCATGGTTGTGCCCTGGCGTTTGTTTTTATTTCATGCAACCAGCCGACAAAGCGGTTGCACCCAGGCGGCGCATGCTATGCAACAACATGAACCGGGTGCAACCATTTTTCATTTGCCAGTTGCACCCTGAAATGCGTTTACACACAAAACGTCGCTTTTAGATACTTTTGTCGCAAACGCCGCGTTTATAAAGGGAAAACGCACCATAATCGAGCAGCGCGACGACCTAAAACCACGCGCCAGACGAGTTGCACCTCAAACTATAAAAAAACGGGTTGCACCAGGTTGCACCCGCAATTGGCTAGCGCTAATCTTGGCCTCAGCTAAAGCCACAACAAGTGGCAATAATGAGGACAAGAAATGGCGACTACCACCCTTGGGGTCAAACTCGATGACCCTACCCGTGAGCGACTCAAGGCAGCTGCGCAGTCGATTGACCGCACGCCGCATTGGTTGATCAAGCAGGCTATCTTCAATTACCTGGAGAAGCTCGAGGGTGGCGCGACCCTGCACGAAATCAATGGCCATGGTGCCAACCTCAGTGACGACGCCGGCGAGGTACAGCCTGAGCATAGCCATCAATGCTTCCTCGAGTTCGCTGAAAGCATCCTGCCGCAATCGGTACTGCGTGCTGCCATCACTTCGGCCTACCGTCGCCCCGAGCAGGAAATGGTGCCGATGCTGCTGGAGCAGGCGCGCCTGACCACTGCCCAGGCCGAAGCCACCAACAAGCTCGCCTCGGGCATCGCCGAGAAGCTGCGTAACCAGAAGAGCGCCAGCGGTCGTGCCGGTATCGTTCAGGGCCTGTTGCAGGAGTTTTCGCTGTCGTCACAGGAAGGCGTTGCTCTCATGTGCCTGGCCGAAGCCCTGCTGCGCATCCCCGACAAAGGCACCCGCGACGCGCTGATCCGCGACAAGATCAGCACCGGCAACTGGCACCCGCACCTGGGCAACAGCCCGTCGCTGTTCGTCAACGCAGCAACCTGGGGCCTGCTGCTGACCGGCAAGCTGGTCTCGACCCACAACGAATCCGGCCTGACTTCGTCGCTGACGCGCATCATCGGCAAAAGTGGCGAACCGATGATCCGCAAGGGCGTCGACATGGCCATGCGTCTGATGGGTGAGCAGTTCGTCACCGGCGAAACCATCGCCGAAGCCCTGGCCAACGCCAGCCGCTTCGAGTCCAAAGGCTTCCGTTATTCCTACGACATGCTCGGTGAAGCCGCACTCACCGAGCATGACGCACAGAAGTACCTGGCCTCCTACGAGCAGGCGATCCACTCGATCGGCAAGGCCTCCCATGGCCGCGGCATCTATGAAGGCCCGGGCATCTCGATCAAGCTTTCCGCGCTGCACCCTCGCTACAGCCGCGCGCAATACGAGCGGGTGATGGACGAGCTGTACCCGCGCCTGCTATCGCTGACCTTGCTGGCCAAGCAGTACGACATCGGACTGAACATCGACGCCGAAGAAGCCGACCGCCTCGAGCTGTCGCTGGACCTGCTCGAGCGCCTGTGCTTCGAGCCATCGCTGACTGGCTGGAACGGTATCGGTTTTGTCATCCAGGCTTATCAGAAGCGTTGCCCGTACGTGATCGACTCGGTCATCGACCTGGCCAAGCGCAGCCGCCATCGCTTGATGATCCGCCTGGTCAAGGGCGCCTACTGGGACAGCGAAATCAAGCGCGCCCAGGTCGAAGGTCTGGAAGGCTATCCGGTCTACACCCGCAAGGTGTACACCGACGTTTCCTACATCGCCTGCGCACGCAAGCTGCTGTCGGTGCCAGAAGCCATCTACCCGCAGTTCGCTACCCACAACGCCCACACCCTGTCGGCCATCTACCACATCGCCGGGCAGAACTATTACCCGGGCCAGTACGAGTTCCAGTGCCTGCACGGCATGGGCGAGCCGCTCTACGAACAAGTGGTGGGCAAAGTTGCCGATGGCAAGCTGAACCGTCCGTGCCGGGTGTATGCCCCGGTCGGTACCCACGAGACGCTACTGGCCTATCTGGTGCGACGCCTGCTGGAAAACGGCGCCAACACCTCGTTCGTCAACCGTATTGCCGACCACTCGATTTCGATTCAAGAGCTGGTCTCCGACCCGGTCGCCAATATCGAGCAGATGGCGGCCCAGGAAGGCAGCATCGGCCTGCCACACCCGCGCATCCCGCTGCCGCGTGACTTGTATGGCAGCGAGCGGGCCAACTCGGCCGGTATCGACCTGGCCAACGAACATCGCCTGGCGTCGTTGTCCTGCGCCTTGCTGGCAACCGCTCACACCGAGTGGAAAGCCGCACCGATGCTGGGTTGCGCTAGCAGCCAGGAAGTGGCGGCAGCGGTGATCAACCCGTCCGATCATCGCGACGTCGTCGGTCATGTGCAGGAAGCCACCGTCATTGATGTTGACAACGCCATCCAGTGCGCGCTGAACGCTGCGCCGATCTGGCAAGCGACGCCACCAGCCGAGCGTGCAGCGATCCTCGAGCGCAGTGCCGACCTGATGGAGGCCGAGATCCAGCCGTTGATGGGCCTGCTGGTGCGTGAAGCCGGCAAGACCTACGCCAACGCCATTGCCGAAGTCCGCGAAGCGGTGGATTTCCTGCGTTACTACGCGGTACAGGCCCGCAACAACTTCAGCAACGACGCCCACCGCCCATTGGGCCCGGTGGTGTGCATCAGCCCGTGGAACTTCCCGCTGGCGATCTTCAGCGGCCAGGTTGCTGCGGCCTTGGCTGCCGGTAACCCTGTGCTGGCCAAGCCTGCCGAGCAAACTCCGCTTATCGCTGCGCAAGCGGTGCGCTTGATGCTTGAAGCCGGCATACCTGAGGGTGTGCTGCAACTGCTGCCAGGCCGCGGTGAAACCGTCGGCGCCGGTCTGGTCGGTGACGAGCGGGTCAAAGGTGTGATGTTCACTGGTTCGACCGAAGTCGCCCGCCTGCTGCAACGCAATATCGCTGGCCGCCTCGACGCTCAAGGCCGACCGATCCCGCTGATCGCCGAAACCGGCGGGCAGAACGCGATGATCGTCGACTCGTCGGCCTTGACCGAGCAAGTGGTGATCGACGTGGTTTCCTCGGCATTCGACAGCGCCGGTCAGCGTTGCTCGGCCCTGCGCGTTCTGTGCCTGCAGGAAGACTCCGCCGACCGCGTGATCGAAATGCTCAAGGGCGCCATGGCGCAAAACCGCCAGGGCAACCCGGAGCGCCTGTCGGTGGACATCGGCCCGGTAATCGACGCTGAAGCCAAGGCGGGTATCGAGAAGCACATCCAGGCCATGCGCGAAAAAGGCCGCGCCGTGTATCAGGTGGCCATCGCCGATGCTGCCGAATGCAAACGCGGTACCTTCGTCATGCCGACCTTGATCGAGCTGGACAGCTTCGACGAACTCAAGCGCGAGATCTTCGGTCCGGTACTGCACGTAGTGCGCTACAACCGCCGCAACCTCGACCAACTGCTCGAGCAGATCAACGCCTCCGGCTACGGCCTGACCCTGGGCGTACACACCCGCATCGACGAAACCATCGCCAAGGTTGTGGATACCGTCAACGCCGGCAACATGTACGTCAACCGCAACATCGTCGGTGCCGTAGTAGGCGTGCAGCCGTTCGGTGGTGAAGGCCTGTCCGGCACCGGCCCGAAAGCCGGCGGCCCGCTGTACCTGTACCGCCTGCTGTCGACCCGCCCGGTCGACGCCGTGGCTCGCCAGTTCAAGGAGGCCGATGCTACCAGCAAGGTCGACAGCGTCCTGCGCGATCAATTGATCAAGCCGCTGCACAGCCTTAAAGCCTGGGCCGAAAGCAACCAGCTGAGCGACCTGGCCAGCCTCTGCGAGCAGTTCGCAGAGCAATCACAGAGCGGCATCACCCGCCTGCTGCCGGGCCCGACCGGCGAGCGCAACAGCTACACCATCCTGCCGCGCGAGCATGTGCTGTGCCTGGCAGACAATGAAGCTGACCTGCTGGCTCAATTGGCTGCAGTACTGGCTGTAGGCAGCTCGGCGGTATGCGTCGACGGCGAGCCGGCCAAGAGCCTGCGTGCGCGCCTGCCTAAAGAGCTGCAAGGCAAGGTCAAGCTGGTAGCCGACTGGACCAAGGATGAAGTAGCGTTCGATGCTGTTATCCACCACGGCCACTCGGACCAACTGCGCGCCGTGTGCGAACAGGTAGCCAAGCGCGCCGGGGCGATTGTCGGTGTGCACGGGTTGTCCAGCGGCGATCAGCAGATTGCCTTGGAGCGTTTGGTGATCGAGCGCGCAGTGAGCGTCAACACCGCTGCGGCAGGGGGTAACGCGAGCTTGATGACGATCGGCTGACACCGGCACGGCAGTAAGCAAAAAAGGAGAGCTTTGGCTCTCCTTTTTTTATGACTTTCAGAATGGTGCGTTAACCGACGAACAGATCACTGGGACTGTACCGCTTTGGGTTCCACCAAAAGACCGCTTGCGCTCATGGAACCAAAGTAACTTCTGGAAATATCGGCAAAGGCACTGGAAAGCGAGCCTTTGGATTTATCATGATAAGCAAGCGTGATATCCAGGTTACCTATCACTGGGAAGCCATCAACCCCTGTCAAGACTTGAAAGTCTTCGTCAACCGTACTCATCAAGACCGCAGACACGTAGAACCCGGATGCCAATGCCGCGACAATACCTGCATAACTGGTGCTGTTGTAACTTACTCGATAGGCCTTTCTAACACGCTGCAGAGCTTGCAGTATCAAGTCCCTGTCGCCGCAGCCCTTAGTAAAAAGTGCCAAGGGCACCGGACTTTGTGCCAAGGCATTGCTGCCCTTAGCGCAGACCCACTTAAGCTCTTCAGAATGGAGAAGCTCAGATGACACCGCCGGAGGCCTACCCTGCGTCAACACTACATCCAGTTCACCGGACAGATAGCGCTCCCAAATCTGGCTACTGTAACCACAGTGCACTTCAATCTCCATGTCAGGAAAACGCGCAGCACACCGCTTGATAATATCCGAGAAGAAACTGGAGACGTAGGCGTCAGACGTCCCAACCTTGACCTGCCCCTTGTAGCTCATGTCGGTCATCGTGGCGACGGCTTGATCATTCATCTCCAGGATTCTGACAGCATGAACAAGCATCTCGTCGCCTTTGGCCGTCAACGCCAACGCTTTCTTGCCCCTGACAAACAGGTCAGCGCCTAGATGAGCTTCAAGCTTCTGGATCTGCTGGCTTACGGCTGACTGGACGCGACACAGTTTTTCCGAGGCTCTGGAAAAGCTCTTTAATTCCGCCACGGTAACGAATGTGCGCAGCTGATTCATATCAAGGTTCATTCGAAGCTCTATCATCACATTCCGAGATGGGTTGCATCATAATTATTAGCGATCACTTGATCAAACAATGACTTAGCATGCGAGCTTCTCAAATGGAGCCATAGCATGCCATCTAGAATCATCGGGAAAATCGACCTCCGGGACTACAACTTAACCAGGGACATCGAGCATCTCAATTCCGTAACCAAGCAGCCTGAAGAGTACGATGAATTTGGACAAGGCCATTGGAAAAACCTATCCATCTATAATGCGAGCGGCGACGCTTCCGACACTCAGTACAGGAGCACAGACCACTGTTTACCTACTGAGCATGCATTGGCATGCTTGCACCTTCGCGAGTTCATCCATACACATTTTAAGTTCGATAACCTCCAAATGGTTCGCGCCAGGAGCCTCGTTGACGGACTGGTGATACCGCACCGCGACTTCGTGGAACTTGGCCAGAAAACCAAATATTTCAGGGTCTTTGTTGCCCTTGAGGACAATGACGAATCCTTCCACTCTGACGAGCACGGTGTGTTCCAGATGAGGGCAGGCGAAGTCTGGTACCTCGATGCAGGAATAAGCCATGCAGCAGTAAATTTTGGATTACACAGCCGTATGTTTCTCTGCTTGGACTTCATGTTTGAAGATGCCTTTGTCGACACCGATATTTTTGGAGCTCAAGCCGCTATTGACTTTGATTGCCACACCACCTATATCGAGCGCCAACCGCTACACACAACGCACGTATCGGAGATCATTTCCGCCACATCAAAAATCATAAATCGCCATACCTTCAAAGACATTGTATTCGCATTATCAAAGTACCATTTTATCTATGACCTTCCAGTCTCATCCTGCTATGACTGGATCATCAGCGCCGCTAGGCAAGCCGACAACCTAGAAATAATTGACAAGGCTGTCGGGCTGCGCCGCTATCTCATCGAACAGAGAGATATTGGTCAGCGCTATGCAATAAACGACTGGAACGCCTGATCGTGAGCTCCGCTATGACCACAGCAGAAAAATATTACCCCCTGGCTTTTTTACTGATGTGGAGCAGCGGAGCTATCTTCGTAAAGCTCGGCCTCGAGGATGCGTCAGTCTCTGTTTTTCTTACAATTCGCTCTGTTGGCGCAGTGCTGGCCTTGCTCATTGCTTGCTGGCTGACCGCGCCGCACTACAAGTTGAAAGAGAGCCTGCTATTACCAAAAGCCCTTTTGATTCGAGTGATGGGTGTCGGTGTACTTTTACAAGTAGCCTATCAAGCAGCCTACTTCTTTGCCTTGAACCATCACATGTCGCCGGGGGTACTTGCACTGATCCTCGGGTTCCAACCTCTCCTCACCCCAATTTTTGCCAGCGAACGGATTGGCAGGGCTGGCAGCCTATATCTTTTGTTGGGGTTATCAGGCCTGACGATCGCGCTACTCGGCGCCCGTGAACTAGGATCGATAACTGCCATAGGACTATGTTTTGGTTTGGGGTCGGTGCTCGCCATAACGGCCGGTGCGGTCCTGCAGAAGAACACCACGATCAATCCCGTGACCGCCGCTTTTTATCATGCGCTCATTGCTTCGACTACCTTCCTGGCGGTGCTGCCGTTTACGGATATACGACTGAGCTTGACGCCTACGTTTGTCGTTTCGGCACTATGGATGTCCACGGTTGTATCCACGCTCGCTGTTGTCCTGCTATTCAAGATGCTCGCCAGAAACTCCGCCAGCAAGGTGGGTGTTCTCTTCTATATGGTCCCCGTCATAACCATGGCAATGGATTACCTTGCATTTGGCAACAAGATTAATTGGTTAACCCTGTTGGGGGCTTGTTTGGTCATGGTAGCGGTAAAGGGCTTTGGAGCGACGCAAGCTAAGCCGGATACACCCACAATCGAAAAACAATAGTTTCTGCTCTTCTTCAACCCCGCCACCCGATCGTAGTTCGCAACGCAACTCGTCGCAATGGCCTGAGGCATCTGAGCGCCGGTTTGGGAAATGGACTACACGGTAGAGGGAAAATCCGAGACATCAGATCAAATAAAACTGATTGTGCGCCACAGGCAGCACACTAAGTTCACGTGGCATCAACACCTGCTGACTACTGAGTAGCAAATTCAACCTGGTGACTACCGGCTGATTCTAGGTCGACGTCGCCTGTAATTGGGGCTGCTGCGCAGCCCTTTCGCGACACAAGGCCGCTCCAGATGACCGCGCATGGCAGCGGGACGAGGTGCCTGGCCCGTGTATGCCGACTGAACGCGGTTGAGCGGCCTTGTGTCGCGAAAGGGCCGCGAAGCGGCCCCAAAACCAGCAGCAGCTACACCAATCCGCGCCTGGCCACCGTCCACTTACGCAACGCCAGCGCAATCACCGCCGCACTCCCGACTCGGCGTCATCAATGCCCAATGACGCACGAAGCACCAATTCTAGCCCCCACTCACCGACACCAAATTAATCACGTCCGGTTGCGCCATAGCCACCACAGGCTCCAGCCTTTGATTGCCTCGAAAGCTAAAAAAATCACCATCCAAAGCCAGGCATTAATACCTGGAATAACGAGGAGTAGGGAAAACGAGGGGATCGCAAACATCAACCTACCTGGGAATTGGATAACTGCGAGATATAAAGCGTACGTTCTTCCAGCAAGGAACAACACGCACGTCACGATAACTGAGATCTGGACTGCAGCGCCGAGCCATATTAAAAACTCCAGCCCACCACCCCAGCACTGCATACTTTCTAAACCAGAATAAAAATCACCCAAGATCGGAACTCTGCCGCGTTTCAAACTGCCATACACAAGGAACGCTACATAAAGCGCATCCATCCCTCCCCATAGCATTTGAATCAACCGTATCTTCCGACCTGACGAGATCTGTAGACGACTTGTCATTTCAGTTCATATACCTCGTCTGCAATTACACGGCGCCAATACCACACGCTGCCCGACACCTCCCACGCATCGTCTCCCTGTACATAAATTTGCACTGTTTCTTTGACTTCTCCACACTTATATATCGCCGAGGACGCCGCAATATAAAGTTCCTCATCGCCTAGAGGCACCCATTTTTGCGTCACGACCCTCGTAGTGTTCGCATAGTCTTTTCCATCGCTCAAGAACACTCGCCCCTCATCACTAAGCGACGCCAGAAAATTTCCAAAAAAAGCTGCACCTGAAGCTATTTTCCTTCTACGCACATCCATTATCTTCCACTTCCCAGGACCAAAACTCAGCGATCCAGCAGGAGATCTTCTTTCCACACATCATTCCAGCGAATCAATCTGTCCATATTTCCCCCTACAAAGGGACAATATCTACAACTTGTGAGGCGTTTCTGTCTCGCCAAGAAATCCGAGAAGCATGTAGGAAGTTTCCGATCGCCCTCCCCCCACTCTGTGATGCCCCATCACTAGGACCTATTGTTCTAGTGCCACGGCAAATTCACGCATAGCCTTGCACCAACCCCATCACTGGACCCGCCAGCATGTCCGAAACCCTGCTCAGCTCCCGCAACCTGGCTTTCGAGCTCTACGAAGTTCTCGACGCCGAGGCCCTGACCCAGCGCCCACGCTTCGCCGAGCACAGCCGGGAAACCTTCGATGCGGCGTTGGCCACTGCGCGCACCATCGCCGAGAAGTACTTCGCCGGGCACAACCGGAAGGCCGACGAAAATGAACCGCGCTACGTGGATGGCCGGGCCGAGTTGATTGCCGAGGTGAAGCCTGCGGTCGATGCCTTTTTGCAGGCGGGTTTCCTCAATGCCAACCGCGATTTCGAGGTCGGTGGCATGCAGTTGCCGAGCCTGCTCTCGCAAGCCTGTTTCGCGCACTTCCAGGCCGCCAACGCGGGCACTACGGCCTACCCGTTTCTGACCATGGGCGCCGCCAACCTGATCGAGAGTTTCGGCAGCGATGAGCAGAAGCGCTTGTTCCTGCAGCCGATGATCGAGGGGCGCTACTTCGGCACCATGGCCCTGACCGAACCCCATGCTGGCTCGTCACTGGCGGATATCCGCACCCGCGCCGAACCGGCTGGCGATGGCAGCTACCGGATCAAGGGCAACAAGATCTTCATCTCTGGCGGCGACCATCAGCTGTCGGAGAACATCGTCCATCTAGTGCTGGCCAAGCTGCCGGATGCGCCGGCCGGGGTGAAGGGCATTTCGCTGTTTATCGTGCCCAAGTACCTGGCCAATGCCGATGGCAGCCTGGGCCCGCGCAACGATGTGCTGCTGGCCGGGCTGTTCCACAAGATGGGCTGGCGTGGCACCACCTCGACGGCACTGAATTTCGGCGATCAAAGCAACTGTGTCGGCTACCTGCTCGGCCAGCCGCATCATGGCCTGGCCTGTATGTTCCAGATGATGAACGAGGCGCGGATCGGCGTCGGCATGGGCGCGGTGATGCTTGGCTATGCCGGTTATCTGTACTCGCTAGACTACGCCCGCCAGCGCCCGCAAGGGCGCCTGCCGGACAACAAGGACCCACTCAGCGCGGCGGTGCCGATCATTGCCCACAGCGATGTGAAGCGCATGCTGCTGACGCAGAAGGCCTACGTTGAAGGCGCCTTCGATCTGGGCTTGTATGCCGCACGTCTGTTCGACGATACCCACACAGCGCCCAGCGCCAGCGAGCGCCAGCAGGCCCAGGCATTGCTCGACCTGCTGACGCCGATCGTCAAATCCTGGCCCTCGGAGTTTTGCCTGAAGGCCAATGAGCTGGCGATCCAGATTCTTGGCGGCCACGGCTATACCCGCGAGTACCCGGTCGAACAGTACTACCGCGACAACCGTCTGAACCCGATCCACGAGGGCACGCATGGCATTCAGTCGCTCGACCTGCTCGGGCGCAAGCTGGCGCACAACGGCGGCGCCGGGCTCAAGCAGCTGATTCGGCTGATGGCTGCCACCGCCGAACGCGCCAGCCATCACCCGGCGCTGGATGAGCTGCGCCAGCCGCTCGAGCAGTTGGTCAATCGGCTGCAGGCCGTCACTCTGGCTTTGCTGGGTGATATGGCCGCTGGCAAGGTCAGCCTGGCGCTGGCCAACTCGGCGCTGTACCTCAAGGTATTTGGCCATTGCGTGATTGGCTGGCGCTGGCTGGAGCAGGCGCTGCATGCCGAGCGCGGGCTGGTCAACGGCGCGGCGGCCGACCACGACTTCTATCGTGGCAAGTTGCAGGCGGCGCGTTATTTCCTGACTTGGGAAGTACCAGGCTGCCATACTGAGCTGGCACTGCTCGAGGCCCGTGATGACACCTGCCTGAGCATGCACGAAGGGTGGTTCTAGGGGGAGCCGCCGCGTTCACGGAGTTCTGCCCATGTTCGATTCCAGCGCCCTGCTGCGTCAGCGCTTTGCTGCGCTGCGCAGTACGGCCGAGGTGTTTTCGCTGCGCCACGTCAAGCAGTCCTATCAAGGCTTGGCGGTGCGCCGCAATGTTGCCCAGCCACCGTTCTTCAATCAGGACGAAGGCGCCATGCTCACCGTGCGCATCAACGGTGTGGAGGCCTACGCGGCCACCGCCGATCTTTCGCAAAGCGGCTTGCAACGGGCGCTGGAGCAAGCCGAAGCGCTGGCCCGGCAGATCGCCCGGCACAGCCTGCTGGACTTGAGTACGCAAGCGGTGCCGAGCGAGCGCCATGACCATGTCTCCCCCAACTTCATTCAGCCGCTGCCAAACCTGGCCGATTGCCTGGGCCTGCTCGCCGCCGAATCGGCCAGCGTGCCGACGGACAACCGCCTGGTCGACTGGCAGGCGAGCCTGGGTATCAGCGAAGTCGAACAGACCTACCTGAACTCGGCCGGCGCCGAACTGCGTCACGCCCAGCGCTTTTTGTTTCCGGGCATGGGCGTCACTGCCAGCGACGGCCAGGACAGCCAGAGCCGCAGCCTGGGCCGGGACAATTTTGGCCAGCAGGGCGGTTTCGAGATCATCGAGCGCTGCGGCCTGATCGGTGCCGCGACGCAGGTTGCCGATCAGGCCTTGCAACTGTTGCTGGCGCCCAACACGCCGAGCGGCAAGCGCGACCTGTTGCTGATGCCTGACCAGATGATGCTGCAGATCCACGAGTCGATCGGCCACCCGCTGGAGATGGACCGAATTCTGGGCGACGAGCGCAACTACGCCGGTACCAGTTTCGTCAAAGCCAGCGACTTCGGCCAGCTCCAGTATGGCTCGAACCTGCTCAACGTGACCTTCGACCCGACCATCGCCGAAGAGCTGGCCAGCTACAGCCACGACGATGACGGCACGGCCGCCAGCAAGCAGTTCCTGATCCGTCAGGGCAGGCTGTTGCGCCCGCTCGGGGGCGCGCTGTCGCAGTTCCGCTCCGGGCTTGATGGGGTCGCCAACAGCCGCGCCTGCAGCTGGAACCGCGCGCCGATCGACCGCATGGCCAACCTCAATATCGAACCCGGCGAGCAGTCGCTGGCGCAGCTGATTGGCGGTATCGAGCAGGGCATCCTGATGCGCACCAACCGCTCGTGGTCGATTGACGATGCGCGCAACAAGTTTCAGTTTGGCTGCGAGTGGGGCCAGTTGATTGAAGACGGCCAACTCAAGGGCGTGGTCAAGAACCCTAACTACCGCGGTATTTCGGCGCAGTTCTGGCGCGACCTGTCGGCAGTCGGCGACCGCAGCACTTTCGAGGTGCTCGGCACCCCCAACTGCGGCAAGGGCGAGCCCAATCAGGTGGTGCGGGTCGGCCATGCGTCGCCGGCCTGTGTGTTCAGCCAGATCGATGTATTCGGAGGAGACGCCTGATGCGCGCCACACCCCAGGAGCAATTCCAGCAGCTGCTGCAGACCTTGCGTGCAGCCCTGCGCGACGGCGAGCAGTTCACCCTCGGTTTCAGCGCCGAGCAGTCGCAGTTCATTCGTTTCAACCATGCCAAGGTGCGCCAGGCCGGTGTGGTCAGCCAGGCCAGCGCCCAGCTCCGGCTGGTCGACAATGGCCGCCAGGCCGAGCAACAATTCACCTTGTGTGGCGATGCCGAGCTTGACCAGCAGCGCCTGCACGATGCCCTCAAGCAATTGCGCCAGACCTTGCCGCTGCTGGCAGTCGACCCGTACCTGAGCCTGGACGACAGCGCCTGGCAGTCGCACAGCCTGCAACAACAGGCGCTGCCGGACCCAGCCGAGGTGCTGGCGCTGGTCGAACGCGAAGCTGCCGAACTGGATTTGGTCGGCATCTACGCCGCCGGCCCGATCTGCCGCGGCTTTGCCAGTTCGTTCGGGGCGTTTGGCTGGCATGAAGCGGTCAGTTTCAACTTCGACTGGAGCCTGTTCCACGCCAACGGAGAGGCAGTCAAAGCCAACTATGCCGGCCAGAGCTGGGACGCCGCTGCCTTTGTCGAGCGTTTGCGCCTGGCCCGCGAGCAACTGGCCTATCTGGGCCTGCCTGGGGTGCTGCTCAAGCCCGGCAGCTATCGCGCTTACCTGGCGCCAGCGGCCATGGATGAAATCGCCGGCATGCTCTGCTGGGGCGGTTTTTCCGCGCAGGCACTGGCCACCGGCAACAGCGCCTTGCAGCGGCTGTACAGCGGCGATGCGCAATTGAGCCCGCTGGTGAGTATCAGCGAGCAGGTCAGTGGCTCGCTGAGCCCGGCGTTTTCCGACGAAGGTTCGCAGCGCCAGGACCTGCAACTGATCGCCGAGGGTCGCGGCCTGCAGCGCTTGGTCAGTGCCCGCAGCGCAGCGGAGTTCAAGCTGGCCGCCAACGGCGCCGACAGCTACGAGTCACCCTGCGCGCTGAGCCTGGCGCCGGGCGAGTTGGCCACCGCCGACATCCTCCAGCGCCTGGGCACCGGCCTGTACATCAGCAACCTGTGGTACCTGAACTACTCTGACCTGCCAGCAGCACGGATGACCGGCCTGACCCGCTTTGCCACCTTCTGGGTCAAGAACGGCGAGATTCAGGGACCGGTCAGCACCATGCGCTTCGACGATACCCTGTACAACCTGCTCGGCCAGCAGCTCGAAGCCTTGACTGCCGAGCGTGAGCTGATCCTTTCGACCAGCACCTACGGCCAACGGCAAACCGGATCGAGTCATTTGCCGGGCGCGCTGGTCAAAGCGATGACCCTGACTCTGTAACACCGCCGCCTGGAAGGATTTGAGGCCGCCATGACCGATCGCGCACCGCTTGACCCTGTCACCGCCCGCTGGATCCCGTGGGTGGTGGCGATTGCCTTTTTCATGCAGTCACTCGACGGCACTATCCTCAACACTGCGCTGCCGGCGATGGCGCGCTCGCTCGAGGAAGACCCGCTGCGCATGCAAGGGGTGATCATCGCCTACATGCTCACCGTGGCCTTGCTGATCCCGGCCTCTGGCTGGATCTCCGACCGCTTTGGCACCAAGCGGATCTTCTTCAGCGCGATCCTCTTGTTCAGCTTTGGCTCACTGCTGTGCGCCCTGGCCAACAGCCTCGGTTTCCTGATCGGGGCGCGGATCGTTCAGGGCCTGGGCGGTGCCTTGATGCTGCCGGTCGGGCGGCTGGTGGTGCTGCGCGCCTACCCGCGTTCAGAGCTGGTGCGGATCATGAGCTTCATCACCATCCCCGGCCTGCTCGGCCCGCTGCTGGGGCCGACCGTTGGCGGCTGGCTGGTAGAAATCCTCAGCTGGCACTGGATCTTCTTGCTCAACCTGCCGGTGGGTGCGCTGGGCTGTTGGGCGGTGTGGAAGTTCATCCCCGACCTGCGCGGCAGCGAGCGCACGACCTTCGATACACCTGGGTTCCTCCTGTTTGGTGCAGCGATGGTGCTGATCACCATTGCCATGGAAGGCCTGGGTGAGCTGCACATGCCGCACCTGCGGGTGATGTTGCTGCTGTTTGCCGGCATGGCATGCCTGGCGGCCTACTGGCTGCGTGCCGGGCGCGATCCCGAGCCGCTGTTCTCGCCCAGCCTGTTCCGCGTGCGCACCTTCGCCATCGGTATTCTCGGCAATCTGTTCGCTCGTCTGGGCAGCGGTGCCCTGCCCTTCCTGGTGCCGCTGCTGCTGCAGATCGCCCTGGGCTATTCGCCGTCCCAGGCTGGCATGAGCATGATCCCTCTGGCAGCAGCGGCGATGGTTGCCAAGTCGGTGGCACGGCCGCTGATCGAGCGGCTCGGCTACCGCATCATCCTCACCGGCAATACCGTGCTGCTGGGCATCCTCCTGGCGAGCCTGGGCCTGGTCGATGAGCAGACGCCGTATGCTTTGTTGCTGGTGCAGCTGTCGTTGCTCGGTGCAGTCAACTCGCTGCAGTTCACCGCGATGAACACGGTAACCCTGATCGATCTCGACGATGCCAGTGCCAGCAGCGGCAACGGCTTGCTTTCGGTGGTTGCG
Organism: Pseudomonas shirazensis; assembly: GCF_014268785.2. Lineage (GTDB taxonomy): Bacteria > Pseudomonadota > Gammaproteobacteria > Pseudomonadales > Pseudomonadaceae > Aquipseudomonas > Aquipseudomonas shirazensis. The sequence goes on from NZ_JABWRD020000002.1 coordinate 865,169, forward strand.
CAACTGGCCTTGAGCCTGGGCGTGGCCTGTGCCGGTGCCCTGCTCGGCGGCTTCACCGCGGCTGGTAACGGCGATGGCGTTGAGAGCGTGCTGGGGGCCTTCCAGCTGACCTTCTTCACCATCGGCCTGATGTCGATGCTGGCAGCGGCGATCTTCCTGCAACTGGCGCCAAGCGACGGCAGGCGTGCCCGTCGTCCGGAAGCCGAGATCGAACCTTAGGGGGAATGACCACGAGGCTGGTAGACTATCGGGCATTTTTCGCTTTGCTACCCAGGCCCGCCTCGTGACCACCGAATCCACCGCATTTGCCTCTCTGCCCTTGTCTGCCGCCATGCTGGCCAACCTGGAGGCGCTCGGCTATGCCGCGATGACCCCGATCCAGGCCCAGAGCCTGCCGGTGATCCTGCGTGGCCAGGACCTGATCGCCCAGGCCAAGACCGGCAGCGGCAAGACTGCCGCCTTCGGCATCGGCCTGCTCAATCCGCTCAACCCGCGCTACTTCGGCTGCCAGGCACTGGTCCTGTGCCCGACCCGCGAGCTGGCTGACCAGGTGGCCAAAGAACTGCGCCGGCTGGCCCGGGCGGAAGACAACATCAAGATCCTGACCCTCTGCGGTGGCGTTTCGCTCGGCCCGCAGATCGCCTCGCTGGAGCACGGCGCGCACATCATCGTTGGCACTCCGGGCCGGGTTCAGCAGCATCTGGACAAGGGCACGCTGGTCCTCGACGGGCTCAACACGCTGGTGCTCGACGAAGCCGACCGCATGCTCGACATGGGCTTCTTCGACGCAATTGCCGCGATCATCGGCAAGACGCCGTCGCGCCGGCAGACCTTGCTGTTCTCGGCCACCTACCCGAGCGGCATCGAGCAACTGGCCGCTGACTTCATGCGCAAACCGCAGCAGGTCAAGGTCGACGCGCTGCACAGCGAAACCCAGATCGAGCAGAGCTTCATCGAGATCGACCCGCAGCAGCGCCTTGAAGCGCTGACCCGCGTGCTCGCGCACTACCGCCCTGAATCGTGCGTGGCGTTCTGCTTCACCAAGCAGCAGTGCGACGAGGTGGTCAACCACCTGACCGCCAAGGGCATCGTTGCCCAGGCGCTGCATGGCGACCTGGAGCAGCGTGACCGCGATCAGGTGCTGGCGATGTTCGCCAACCGTAGCATCTCGGTGCTGGTTGCCACCGACGTTGCCGCGCGCGGCCTGGATATCGACGGCCTGGACATGGTCATCAACGTCGAACTGGCGCGTGATGCCGAAATCCACGTACACCGTGTCGGCCGTACCGGCCGTGCTGGCGAAAAGGGCGTCGCCGTCAGCTTGGTCGCTCCCGCCGAAGGCCATCGCGCCCAGGCGATCGAGCAGCAACAGAAGCGCCCCCTGCGCTGGGAACAGCTGGACAACCTCAAGAGCCAGGGCGGCGAGCCGCTGCTGCCGGTAATGGTCACTCTGTGCATCGGCGCCGGGCGTAAAGACAAGCTGCGCCCGGGTGACATTCTCGGTGCACTGACCGGCGACGCCGGCATCCCTGGCAAGCAGGTCGGCAAGATCGCCATCTTCGACTTCCAGGCCTTCGTTGCGGTCGAGCGAGCATTGGCCAAGCAGGCCGTGCAGCGCCTCAACAGCGGCAAGATCAAGGGCCGCGCGCTGAGAGTGCGTATCCTCTGATAGCTGCAGCAACCCTGTGCCGGCGGCACAGGGTCGGCCTCACCCTCGTTCAACTGATTCCAGGTAACCCCCGTGCACTCCACCGACGTGATCATCCTCGGCGCTGGCGCCGCCGGCCTGATGTGCGCTCAGCTCAGCGCCAATCGTGGCCGCCGTGTGCTGCTGCTCGACCATGCCAACAAACCGGGCAAGAAGATCCTCATGTCGGGTGGCGGGCGTTGCAACTTCACAAACATGTACACCGAGCCGAGCAACTTCCTCTCGAACAACCCGCACTTCTGCAAATCGGCGCTGGCCCGCTATACCCAGTGGGACTTCATCGAACTGGTGGCCAAGCACCAGGTGCCGTATCACGAGAAGAAGCTCGGTCAGCTGTTCTGCGATAACAAATCCAGCGACATCCTCGACCTGCTGCTGGCCGAGTGCAACGCCGCAGGGGTGGACCTGCGCATGGACACCAGCATCGAGACCATCGAGAAAACCGCCGAGGGTTATCGGCTGCAGACCAGCGCCGGCCCGTTCGCCTGCCAGTCGCTGGTGATCGCCACCGGCGGGTTATCGATCCCGACGTTGGGCGCCAGCGGCTTCGGCTACCAGGTAGCGCGCCAGTTCGGCCACACCTTGCTGCCAACCCGTGCCGGGCTGGTGCCGTTCACCATCACCGAGCCGCAGCTCAAGGCCATGTGCACCGAGCTTTCGGGCACCTCGCTGGACTGCACCGCCAGCTGCAACGGCAGCAGCTTTCGCGAGAACCTGCTGTTTACTCACCGCGGCCTGAGTGGCCCGGCGATTCTGCAGATTTCTTCGTTCTGGGAGGCCGGCGACAGCGTCGAGATCAACCTGCTGCCTGACCGTGACGCGCTGGACTGGCTGCAAAGCCAGCAAATCGAGCGCGCCAACAGCGAGCTGAAGACCGTGCTCGGCGAGGTGTTCACGCGCAAGCTGGCAAACCTGCTGGCCGAGCAGTGGTTCGAATCAAAGCCGATGAAGCAGTACACCCCGGCCGAGCTGGCACAGATCGCTGACAAGCTGGCCTGCTGGCAGGTAGTGCCGGCCGGCACCGAAGGTTATCGCACGGCCGAGGTCACCCTGGGCGGCGTCGACACGCGCGAAGTGTCGTCCAAGACCATGGAATCGCTGAAAAGCCCTGGGCTGTATTTCATCGGTGAAGTGCTCGATGTCAGTGGCCATCTCGGCGGATTTAATTTCCAGTGGGCCTGGGCTTCTGCCAACGCCGCGGCGCAGTTCGTGTAATGTAGAATCCTTTCAGCAATGCCCTGAAAGGTTCTCATCGATCACTGCCAGCAGGCCACTATGTCATCGAGCTCGTTTCGTCATTCTCTGCGTCGTTTGTGGGGCCAGGACAAGTTCAGTTATGCCATCCGGGTGACCATCGCCCTCACCGGCAGCATGGCCTTGTGTTGGTATCAAGATGAAATGAAGCTGTTGATCCCGCTGTTTCTGGGGATCATAGCCAGCGCCCTGGCCGAGACCGACGACGGCTGGCAGGGCCGCCTCAGCGCCCTGCTGGTGACCCTGGCCTGTTTTGCCATCGCCGCGCTGTCGGTCGAGCTGCTGTTCCCCTACCCCTGGATTTTTGCCTTCGCCCTGGCCCTGGCGGCGTTCTGCCTGACCATGCTCGGCGCCTTAGGCGAGCGCTATGGCGCGATTGCCTCGGCGACCTTGATCCTCTCGGTGTACACCATGATCGGCGTCGACCAGCGCGGCGGCGAGGTCACCGACTTCTGGCACGAGCCCTTGCTGCTGGTGGCAGGCGCTGCCTGGTATGGGCTGCTGTCGGTGCTGTGGCAGGCGCTGTTCTCCAATCAGCCGGTGCAGCAGAGCCTGGCCAAGCTGTTCTACGAGCTGGGCCGCTACCTCAAGCTCAAGGCCAACCTGTTCGAGCCAATTCGCAACCTTGAAGTGGAATCGCGACGGCTGGACCTGGCCCAGCAGAACGGCAAGGTGGTCGCAGCCCTCAACGCCGCCAAAGAGATCATCCTGCACCGGGTCGGCAACAGCCAACCCAACTCGAAGGTCAGCCGCTACCTCAAGCTGTATTTCCTGGCCCAGGACATTCACGAGCGCGTGAGTGCCTCGCACTATCCGTACAACGCTCTGGCCGAGGCGTTTTTCCACAGCGACGTGATGTTCCGCTGCCAGCGCCTGCTGCGCCAGCAAGGCTCGGCCTGCCAGCAGCTGTCGGAATCGATCCGCATGCGCCAGCCGTTCGTCTACGGCAGCGGTTTTGCCGAGGCGCTGGAAGACCTGCACGCCTCCCTGGAACACCTGCGCATCCAGAGCAACCCAGCCTGGCGCGGCCTGCTGCGCTCGCTGCGGGCGCTGGCTGGCAACCTCGCCACGCTGGACCGCCTGCTCGCCGACGCCAGCAACCCGGATGGCCTTGCCGATGCCAGTGACAGCAGCCTGCTGGACCGCTCGCCGCGCAACTTCAAGGACGTCTGGAGCCGCCTGCGCACGCAGCTGACGCCGACTTCGCTGCTGTTCCGCCATGCTCTGCGCCTGCCGCTGGCGCTGTCGATCGGCTATGGCATGGTGCATCTGATTCACCCGACCCAGGGTTACTGGATCATCCTCACCACGCTGTTCGTCTGCCAGCCCAATTATGGCGCGACGCGGCGCAAGCTGGTGCAGCGGATTTTCGGCACGGCGATCGGCCTGACGGTCGGCTGGGCGTTGTTCGACCTGTTCCCCAACCCGGTGGTGCAGTCGTTGTTCGCGGTGGTTGCCGGGGTGGTGTTCTTCGTCAACCGCACCACCCGCTACACCCTGGCCACGGCGGCAATCACGCTGATGGTGCTGTTCTGCTTCAACCAGATCGGCGACGGTTACGGCCTGTTCCTGCCGCGCCTGTTCGATACCCTGGTCGGCAGCCTGATCGCCATTCTGGCGGTGTTCCTGTTCCTGCCCGACTGGCAGGGGCGGCGGCTGAACAAGGTGCTGGCCAATACCCTGACCTGCGCCAGCGAGTACCTGCGCCAGATCATGCAGCAGTATGCGTACGGCAAGCGCGACGACCTCGCCTATCGCCTGGCCCGGCGCAATGCGCACAACGCTGACGCAGCGCTGTCGACTACTCTGGCCAACATGCTGATGGAGCCTGGCCACTTCCGTAAGGAAGCCGATGTCGGTTTCCGCTTCCTGGTGCTCTCGCACACCTTGCTCAGCTACCTGTCAGGACTAGGTGCGCACCGCGATACGGCGCTGCCGCCAGAGGTCCACGAGCAACTGATCGACGGTGCCGGGGTCAGCCTGGCCAACAGCCTCGACCAGATCGCCAACGGCCTGGCCGCGCGCCTGCCGGTGGCGATTCACAGTGATGAAGAAGAAGCCTTGGCCAATGCCCTCGAGCAGATGCCGGACGAGCTGGATGAGCATCAGCGCCTGGTGCAGACGCAGCTGGCCTTGATCTGCCGCCAGCTCGGCCCGCTGCGGACCATGGCCGCGCACTTGATCAAGGAAAGTGCGCCGAGCTGAGCCAAGGTTCTAGAAGCCATGCTGGCGCAGCAGGCGCTGATAGCTGCCATCGGCCTTCATGGCCGCAATCGCGCGCTCGAAGCGCTGCACGATCTGCCGATGTTGCGGGTGCTGCAGGCTGACCAGAATGTGCAGGCTGTTCTCAGCCAGCGGCGGATCGACAAAACTGACCGAGTCACGTACTTGCTGCGGCTCGCGCTGCAGGTTGTAACGTGCAACATACTCGTCTTCCACTGCCAGCTTGACCCGCCCGGCCGCCAGCATGCGCACAGCTGAGGAGAAATTGCGCACCTGTACCTTGCTCAGGCGGCTGTCATCGTCGAAGCTCGGCGAATAGGCATAGCCGCGCACCACGGCGATGCTGTAGGGGTACAGGTCAGCCTGGCGCTGATAAGTGAAGGCCTCACCCTGACGCTTGAGCAAGCGGATACGGTTACCCAGGTAGGCACTTGAAAACTGCCCGATCTGGGTGCGCGATTCGTTGTACCAGGCGTTGACCAGCACGTCGTAACGTCCTTCGCCCAACCCTTTCAACGCCCGCGCCCAAGGCACTTCTTCGTATTCACTGGTAAAGCCTGCGCGCATCAGCGCCGTGGTCACCAGGCTGGTCGCTAGGCCACCGCCGGGCATGCTGGCGTCGGTGAACGGCGGCCAGCTGTCGGCAACCAGACGCAGTTTTTGCTCTGCAGCTGCAGGCGAGGCCAGCAACGCCAGCAACAGCCCGGCAAGGCACAGCAGTGGCCGCATGCACGAATCCTTTTGGCAATGGGGGGCTCCCGCGGATGACGGTAACATGTGCTCCGTCATACTGAGCAGAATACAGATCCGCGGTGCTGCCGACAGCGGGCAATGATGTCAAATGGCCTCTATTTTGGCCAAGGCGGCAGATTACTTGCCAAAGCAATAATCAGGCCTCGTTGCGAGGCCCAATTGGTCAGCGTTGCAGCACCTCCAGCACGCAGCGGGCAATCTGCGCATCCTGCACCGCAACGCCGGTCAGATCGGCGAGGGTCAGTTGCCCGTCGTGTTCGCGCCCGGTCGTGTGCCCTGCCAGCACCTCGCCGAGTTCGCTCAGCTGGCTTGGGGCTATCAAACCGGCCTTGAGCGCATGAGACACCTCGCCGTACTGGCTACATTGGCGGCGCGAATCGACAATGATCCGCTGAGCACTGGCGACCAGCTCCACCGCCAGTTCCTGCTTGCCTGATGCATCGGCACCGACCGCGGTGATATGGCTGCCGGGCAGCAGCCATTCACGTTGCAGCAGCGGCTCGCGGGAAGGCGTGGCGCAGACCAGCAGGTTGGCCGCCTCGGCCACTAGCCGCGGTTGCTCGATACAGCGCACAGTGCAGCCCAGCGCCTCGGCAAACGCCCTGTAATCGCGCCGCGCGGCGTCACTACGACCCCACACCAGCACCTCGCGGCAGGCGGTGACTGCCAGCAACTGCTCCAGCTGCAAGCGCGCCTGCATGCCGGTGCCAAGGATGCCGATCGCTTCGACCCGGTTCGGCGCCAGCAACCGTGCCGCGATGCGCCCAGCCAAGGCGGTGCGCATGCAGGTCAACCAACCCTGATCAGCCAGCAGCGCCAACGGCTGGCCGGTGCTGGCACTGAGCACCAGCATCAGCCCGTCGTTGCTCGGCAAGCCCTGCTGCGGGTTGCTGTAGAAACCAGTGGAAACCTTGACCGTGAAGGTCTCACTGCCCTCGACATAGGCCGATTTGATACAGCAGTCGCCATTTGCCTGAGGGAAGCCGAATGCCTGCACCGGTGGCACCTGCACCCGGCCTGCGGAATAAGCGACAAAGCCCAGTTCGATGGCGCACATGGCCTGATGGACATCCAGCGCGGCCATGATCGCCGGCAGCTCGTAGACCTTCATGCGATAGCCTCGAGGTATTTCTCCAGCACGATATTGCGGCCGCACAGCACGACTGCGACTTTCTTGCCGCGATACTCCTCGGCCAGCGCCAGCATGCCGGCCATCGCCACGCCTGCGGCGCCCTCGATGATCCAGCGCTCGCTGGCGGCGACCTCACGCATGGCAGCCTTGATCTGCGCCTCACTGACCAACACACTCTGACTCAACAGCCGTTGGCACAGGCCGAGGGTAACGCTGTCGGGTTCGACGCCGCCGGCGGTGCCATCGGAGATAGTCTCCTCCTCGTCGACCTCGATGATCCGCCCTGCTGCGAGTGAGGCATGCAGGGCTGGTGAGTTGGCTGGCCAGCAACCAACGATGCGGGTTTTCGCCGACAGGCCATGCAGGGCCGCTGCAATACCGCTAATCAGACCACCACCGCCCACAGCCACGAACACCGCATCCAGCTCCGGCTGCTGCTCGAACAGTTCCATTCCGACCGTACCCTGACCGGCGATGATCTGGTAGTCGTTGTACGGCGACACGTACGGTTTGCCTTGCACCTGCGCCTGGCGCCCGGCTTCCAGTTCGGCGCCGAGCGGATCGAGATCAAGGCTGATGACCTCGGCGCCCAGTGCGCGCATTGCTTCCAGCTTGTAGCTGGAGGCCTGCGTGGTGGTGTAGACGCTGACCGGCACGCCCAGTGCCTGGCCGGCCAAGGCAAGGCCCTGGCCGTGGTTGCCGGAGGACGCGGTGATGACGCCACGCTGGCGCTGGGCCGGGTCAAGCAGGCGCAGCTTGTTGCTGGCACCGCGGTATTTGAACGAGCCGGTGTGCTGCAGGTGCTCGCACTTGAGGTAAACCTCACAGCCGCTCAGAGCACTCAGGCGGCTGCTCAAGGTCAACGGCGTGACCGCGACCTGCGGACGCAGCGCGGTGTGGGCTTCAGTGATGGCCTGCTGCAGGGAGCGCAGTGCTTGGTCGTCGATCATCAGTAATGCTCTCGGTGGCAGAGCGCCACCCAGGCAGCGCACTCATATGGAAATTAAATCTACGATAGATTTTATTTCCACGTCACGCAAGCATCAGCGAGCAGGTCGACAGGTGATCAGCTTTCGCGAGCGAGCTTCACGTACTTGTAGACGGTCGCCCGGCCCATGTTCAGCACGTTGGCCACATAGTCATAAGCGCTCTTGCCGCGGAACGCCCCTTCGCCATGCAGAGCCTCGATCAGCTCGCGCTTGTGCTCGCGCTCCAGCGTATTGAGGCTCTGGCTACGTTCGGCCAGCCAGCTGTGCATGAAGGTGTTGATGCGCTCCTGCCAGTCATCACGAAACAGCACTTCAGGCTGCGGCAGCAGGCGGCTGGCCTGGAAGAACACATCCAGCGCCTGCCTGGCCTGCTCCAGCAGCGATACGTTGAAGTTGATGCACAGCAGCGCTTCGGGCTGACCGTTGTCATCGAGCATCACACTGCTGATCGAGCGAATTTTCTGGCCGTCCCAATTGAGCTTTTCGTACGGACCGAGCCGGGTGGCGCCATTGAGGTCGGCAGGCAAGTCGTGCAGCGCCGAGTCGTCGCCCAACTGGCGCTTGGAGATATTGTTGGCGATGTGCACGATGGTCTGGCTGCGCAGGTCATGCACCACCACTTCAGCATGCGGAAACAGCAGCGTGGCGACGCCGTCGGCCATGGCGGCGTAGTTGCTGAAGCGGGGGCTGAGCGCCGGCCGGGGTGCAGACATCGCAAGCATTCCTGAGGGTAAAGCGCGCCATGCTAAGCCAGGCACGCGCGGCAGGGAAAGTGCAGCGGCCGCGAGCGACCCGCTGCAGGTTGATTCAGGGGTAGCCCAGCACCTTACGGATGTGCGCCAGATGCGCGCCGATCCACTGCTTGTCGATCGCGCCCCAGTCGCGGATGCGGTACTGCCCGGCATGGTTGCGGGCGCCGCTCTCCTGCTCGAATTCGCAGATGATGTCGAGGTCGGCCAGCGCAGCGATGGTGTCTTGAGCGGTGCGCCGGGGCATGCCGGTGGCTTCGGTCAACGCCGGCACGCTGGCGGCGGTCTGGCTGTCGATCAGCCAGGCGACGTACAGGCGGCGGTAGAAGCTGCTCTTGGTCTTGCTCACTTCCATGCTCGGGGTCCTTAGGATTGATTGGGCAGTTCCTGGTAGGTCAGGTAAACGCGCAGGTCGAATTCCAGTTGATGGTAATCCGGCTCCATGTGCTGGCAGAGCTGGTAGAACGCCTTGCTGTGGTCGCGCTCACGCAGGTGCGCCAGCTCATGCACGACGATCATGCGCAGAAACTCTGGCGCGGCGTCCTTGAACAAGGCCGCGATGCGGATTTCTTTCTTGGCCTTGAGCTTGCCGCCCTGCACCCGCGACACAGCTGTATTCAGACCCAGGGCGCGGTGGGTCAGGTCGAGGCGGTTGTCGAACAGCACCTTGTCCAGGTTCGGCGCACTGCGCAGATAGCTCTGCTTCAGTTCCTGAGCGTAGGCGTATAACGCCTTGTCATTCTGCACCTGGTGACGCGCGGGATAGCGCTGGCGCAGGTACTCGCCCAGGCGGTCGCTGGCGATCATCTGCCGCACCTGCTCTTGCAGGTGCGGTGGGTAGGCTTGCAGGTAACGTAGGTCGGTCATGGCACGGCGGTCGATAAAAGCACACGCGATTCTAGCCAATCATTGCCCGGGCCAGTGGAAAAACAACGGAAAGCCGCTCGCATCGGCAGCAGTCATCGGCCGTGCCACCAAAAAGCCCTGCACATAACAGCAGCCGTGCGCCTTCAGCCAGGCCGCCTGGGCTTCGGTTTCCACGCCTTCGGCAATGACCGTGATCGCGTAGTCGGCGCACAGGCCAATGACGCTGCGCACCAACGCCGCATCGCTGGCTGAGTCGGGCAGGCGCGCGACCAGATGGCGGTCAAGCTTGAGTGTGTCGATGGGCAGATCGCGGATCATCCGCAGCGAACAGCCGCCGGCGCCGAAGTCGTCCAGCGCTACTCGCACGCCAAGCTCACGCAGGCGGTTGACCTGCTTCACGGCGGCGTCGACGTTGTACATCAGCGAGGTTTCCGCCACCTCGACCTCAAGCTGCGCCGGGCGCAAGCCGTGCGCCTGGATCACCGCCTGCAGCTCATCGACCAGATTGGGCATGGCGAACTGGACCCGGCTCAGACTGATCCCCAATACCAGGTCATCGGCAAAGCCCGCGCGCCAAGCCTTGCGCTGGGCAGCACCCTGATCGTAGATCCAGCTGGCCAGGCGGCTGATCAGCCGGGTCTCTTCCAGCAACGGGATGAACAAGCCCGGCGGTACATCACCGACGCTGGGGTGCTGCCAGCGCAGTAGCGCCTCGAAGCCACGCAGCTGGCCACCGGCAAACGCCACCTGCGGTTGAAACACCAGGCTGAAATCCTTTTGCTCGATGGCGCTGCGCACGCCGTCTTCGAGCATCAGCCGCGACCGCGCACGGCCGTTCAGCTCCTGATCGTAAAACCGGTATTGCTGACGGCCAGCATGCTTGGCGGCGTACATCGCCGTGTCCGCCGCGCGCAACAGGCCCTCGAAAGTGCCGCCGCAGTCGGGATAGGTGGCGATACCAATGCTGACGCCCAGGGACACATCCACGCCGTCCACCTGGTGGCTGATCGACAGGCGTTCGAGCACCCGCTCGGCGAAGCGCCCGGCCAGCTCTGGATACGGCAGGCCGTCGAACAGAGCCGTGAATTCGTCACCGCCCATCCGTGCCAGCAGCGCCTCGCTGCCCAGGCACTCCTTCAGTTGAGACGCGACCCAGTGCAGGATCTCGTCGCCCGCCTCGTGCCCGAGCGAATCATTGATCCGCTTGAAGCCATCAAGATCCATGTACATCAGTGCCTGGACCTTCTCCGAGTGCTCGTTGCGCAGCAGCGCAGCTTCGGCAGCCTGGTAGAAGCCGCGCCGATTGAGCAGGCCGGTGAGCGGGTCGGTGACCGCCTGCTGTTCCAGCTGCTGGTGCAGGCTGCGCACCACTGACATGTCCAGCAGGGTAATCACCATGGCGTGCTGCTCGCTCGGCAGCGGCGCGCAGGACAACGCCACCGGCACCAGTTGACCGTCGGCGGTGCGCAACTGCGCATCGTGCACGCGGAAGATCTGCCGTTGCTGGTACGCCTTGAAGAAGTCCGACTCGCGCCACAGGCTGGGTATCGCCAGTTGCAGCAGGTCAAGCACGTGAGCGCCCTGGAGCATCTGCACCGGGGTATCCAGCAGGCTTGAGATCGCCGGATTGGCAAAGCTGATGGTGCCGCTCTCATCCACCACCAGGATACCTTCGGCGGCGTTTTCCAGGATCGAGGCATTGAAGGCCCGCGCCGCTTCAAGTTCGCGGGTCAGGCGCTGCAACATGCGTCGGTTGCGCTGCTGCTCGAGCAGGGCCTGCACCTTGGGCTTGAGGATCTGCGGATCGAAGGGTTTGAACAGATAATCCACGGCGCCGGCGGCGTAACCCTTGAGCACGGCATCCTGCGACTGCTCGTTGGCAGTCAGGAAAATGATTGGAGTGAGTCGAGTGCGCTGGCTGCCGCGCATCAAGCGGGCGACTTCAAAGCCGTCCATCTCGGGCATCTGCACGTCGAGCAAAACCAGATCGACTTCATGGCGGAGCAGCGCGCCGAGCGCCTCGGTGCCCGAACAGGCAGTCAATACCTGCCAATCCTGACGGGACAGCAGGGCGCGCATGCTGATCAGGTTCTCTGGGTAATCGTCGACAACCAGCAAGACGGACTTGCCGTCCGTTGCAGTGGGTTGAGCTTCATCCATGCTGCTTCTCTTGTAAGAGCGACTGCTTCCTACCCGTCTACTCTAGACCGCAGTTGGCGGGGTGCAATGGAATCAGAACGCTATCACCGAATTTAGTTTCCCATGCCGACTAACGGTCATCTCGCAGACATAAAAAACCCGCATCGCTGCGGGTTTTTTCAAGCATACAGCCCTGATCAGTTGACCTTGGCAGCCAGCTCACCTTTCAGGTAACGCTGGTACATGCCTTCGAGGGAGATCGGTTTGATCTTCGAGGCATTGCCGGCGGTGCCGAAGGCTTCGTAACGGGCGATGCAGACGTCACGCATGGCCTTGACGGTTTCGCCGAAGAACTTGCGTGGGTCGAACTCGCTCGGGTTGGTCGCCATCAGACGACGCATGGCACCGGTCGAGGCCAGGCGCAGGTCGGTGTCGATGTTGACCTTGCGCACGCCGTACTTGATGCCTTCGACGATTTCTTCAACCGGTACGCCGTAGGTCTCTTTGATGTCGCCGCCGTACTGGTTGATGATCGCCAGCCACTCTTGCGGTACCGAGGAAGAACCGTGCATCACCAAGTGGGTATTGGGGATGCGCTTGTGGATTTCCTTGATGCGGTCGATTGCCAGCACGTCGCCGGTAGGCGGCTTGGTGAACTTGTAGGCGCCGTGGCTGGTGCCGATGGCGATGGCCAGGGCGTCGACCTGAGTCTTCTTGACGAAGTCGGCGGCTTCTTCCGGATCGGTCAGCATCTGGCTGTGATCGAGTACGCCTTCGGCGCCGATCCCGTCTTCTTCACCGGCCATGCCGGTTTCCAGCGAACCCAGGCAGCCCAGCTCGCCTTCTACCGAAACACCGCAGGCGTGGGCCATGGCGACGGTCTGCTGGGTGACGCGGACGTTGTAGTCGTAGTCGGTTGGGGTCTTGCCGTCTTCGCCCAGCGAGCCGTCCATCATCACCGAGCTGAAGCCCAGCTGGATCGAGCGCTGGCAAACGTCAGGGCTGGTACCGTGGTCCTGGTGCATGCACACCGGGATGTGTGGGAACTCTTCGATTGCCGCCAGGATCAAGTGGCGCAGGAAGGGTGCACCGGCGTATTTGCGAGCACCGGCCGAGGCCTGCACGATGACCGGAGAGTCGGTCTTGTCGGCGGCTTCCATGATGGCGCGCATCTGCTCGAGGTTGTTTACGTTGAAAGCTGGAACGCCGTAACCGAACTCGGCGGCGTGGTCCAGCATCTGGCGCATGCTAATGAGTGCCATTGTGTATCTCTCTCCCGACAAGCGTCGTTGTTTCGTGCAAACCTGCCATAGGGCGGTTGCTGTTCATGTTATGTGGGCCGCCGAAGCGACCCGGCCATCACGGTGCCTTGCAGCCCCGCCCTATCAGATCATTGGTTGCTACCCAGTACACCAGGCCTTCTTCGCCGCGCAGATGCAGGGCCAGAACGCCATCGCTGTACAGCGCGCCAGAGGCGCCCGGCTCGGACTTGAGCCGGTAGACCTGGTCATTACCGCCAAGGCGGACATCGACCGAATCCTGGCTGGCATCGGCGAAACGCCAGGATACTTCGGTCTGTGTATCACAGACCCAGCGCGTCCAGGTGTCTGCCGGCGCAGCCGGTGCCGGCTGCAGCAGTGAGCAGCCTGCCAGTGTCGCCAGGGCCATCAGGGCCAATAGCGCTTTCATCCGAAACCCTCGTTATGGGTCCGCTATGCGGCCCCTAATCCAAGACCACAAAACCAGGTTTAGGTTGCCCGCCAATCCATCACGGGCAACCGGGCGCCTTGCGCTGGTGCTCGTCGTCGTACTTTTCCAGGCCGTCCGGACCCAGCCGCTTGTTGATCACCGGCACCGTCTCGGCCTGCCACTGCGACTGGTAACAGCCGCCCGGCACCGCCTGCGACGGCTCGCCATCGGCAGCCGGCCCGCTGGAGCAGGCGCCCAGCAGACAGGCCACGATCATCACCGGCAATTGCTTGAGCATCCGCTCGCTCCCTGCGCCAGGCGCCTTCATGCTCAGGCCTTGGCTCGTTGTTCCAGGATTTCCACGGCAGGCAGAACCTTGCCCTCGACGAACTCGAGGAACGCGCCGCCACCGGTAGAAATGTAGGAGATATCGCTGCCAACGCCATATTTATCGATGGCCGCCAGGGTGTCACCACCGCCCGCGATGGAAAACGCGTCGCTGCCGGCAATGGCCTGGGCCAGTACTTTGGTGCCGTTACCGAACTGATCGAACTCGAACACGCCGACCGGGCCGTTCCACAGCACGGTCTTCGACGACTTCAGCAACTCGGCGAACTGCTCGGCAGTTTGCGGGCCGATGTCGAGGATCATGTCGTCGTCGGCAACCTCGCTGATCAGCTTGATGGTAGCCACGGCGCTCTCGGCGAACTCCTTGGCCACTACCACGTCGACCGGCAGCGGCACGTTGACCTTGGCGGCGATGGCCTTGGCGGTGTCGACCAGGTCAGGCTCGTACAGCGACTTGCCGACTTTGTGGCCAGCGGCGGCGAGGAAGGTGTTGGCAATGCCGCCACCGACGATCAGCAGGTCGCAGACGCTGCTGAGGCTGTTCAGTACATCCAGTTTGGTCGACACCTTGGAGCCGGCAACGATGGCAGCCATTGGCTTGGCAGGCGCTTTCAGGGCCTTGCCCAATGCGTCCAGCTCAGCAGCCAGCAGCGGGCCGGCAGCGGCAACCTTGGCGAACTTGGCCACGCCGTGGGTCGAGCCTTCGGCGCGGTGGGCGGTGCCGAACGCATCCATCACGAATACGTCGCACAGGGCAGCGTACTGCTGCGCCAGCTCGTCGGCGTTTTTCTTCTCGCCCTTGTTGAAGCGCACGTTCTCGAACAGCACCAGCTCACCGGCGGCAACTTCAACGCCGTCGAGATAATCGGCCACCAGCGGTACTTCACGGCCGAGTGCCTTGCTCAGGTAATCAGCCACCGGCTTGAGGCTGTTTTCGGCAGAAAACTCGCCTTCGGTTGGCCGACCGAGGTGCGAGCAGACCATTACCGCGGCGCCTTTTTCCAGGGCCAGCTTGATGGTCGGCAGCGCCGCCAGGATACGCGCATCGCTGGCAACCGCACCGTCTTTGACAGGCACGTTGAGGTCTTCGCGAATCAGTACGCGCTTACCTTGCAGGTCGAGGTCACTCATCTTCAACACGGTCATGAATGCAGTCCTTCAGGGCTGTTTGCTGCGGGTTTGGTGGACGACGTGCAGGAAATGATCAGCAACGTCGAGCATACGGTTGGCAAACCCCCATTCGTTGTCGAACCAGGCCAGCAGGTTCACCAGGCGGGGGCCGGAAACGCGGGTCTGGCTGGCATCGACGATGGCCGAATGCGGGTCATGGTTGAAATCACAGCTGGCGTGCGGCAGCTCGGTGTAGGCCAGCAGCCCTCGCAGCGGGCCGCTCAGGGCTGCATCACGCAGCACCTGGTTGACCTCGGCAGCGGTGGTGTCACGGGCGGTCTGCAGGGTGATGTCCAGGCACGACACGTTGACAGTGGGCACACGCACCGCTTTGGCCTGAATTCGCCCGGCAAGTTCCGGCAGCAGCCGTTCGATGCCACGCGCCAGACCAGTGGACACCGGGATCACCGACTGAAACGCCGAGCGGGTGCGGCGCAGGTCTTCATGGTGATAGGCGTCGATCACCGGCTGGTCGTTCATCGCCGAGTGAATGGTGGTGATCTGCACGTACTCGATGCCGAACGCCTGATCCAGCACGCGCAGCAGCGGCACGCCGCAGTTGGTGGTGCAGGAGGCATTCGACACCAACTGCTCGGCACCGCTCAGGCAAGCCTGGTTGATGCCATAGACGATGGTGGCGTCGACGTCGGCCTCGCTGGCCATCGGCTGCGAGAACAGTACCCGTGGTGCGCCGGCGTCAAGAAAGCGCTGGCCATCGGCGCGGGTGTTGTAGGCACCGGTGCATTCGAGCACCAGGTCAACCTCCAGCGCGGCCCAGTCGATGCCTTCCGGGGTGGCGCTGCGCAACACCTGCACGCAGTCGCCGTTGATATGCAGACAATCGCCATCGACCTTGACCTCGCCGGGGAAGCGGCCATGGGTGGAGTCGAAACGTGTCAGGTATTCCAGGCTGGCCTGATCGGCCAGGTCGTTCAAGGCAACGATCTCGAAGCTCGCAGCCGCCCCCCGCTCAACCAGCGCGCGCAGGACACAGCGGCCAATGCGGCCGTAACCGTTGAGTGCAACTTTGTAGGGACGCTGAGGCATTCGGAGCTCACTAAAGCTTTAGGGCCATTTGGGGCCGCTGCGCGGCCCAATCGCGACACAAGGCCGCTCCTACAGGCACCGCGCTGCCTTATCGACGGCGACGTACCTGTAGGAGCGGCCTTGTGTCGCGATGGAGGGCAAAGCCCCCCCCTTGTCACGACATGGCGGGCATCACTGCCCACCCTGTTTTACATCAGTCTTCCAGCAGCTCTTCAGCAGTACCGAGGATGTTCTCCAGGGTAAAGCCGAATTCCTCGAACAGCGCCGAGGCCGGAGCCGATTCGCCGTAAGTGGTCATGCCGATAACGCGACCCTCGAGGCCAACGTACTTGTACCAGAAGTCGGCATGGGCAGCCTCGATGGCGATCCGTGCACCGACCTCAAGCGGCAGCACAGCCTGCTTGTAGCTGGCGTCCTGGGCATCGAACACGCTGGTGCATGGCATCGAGACGACGCGGACCTTGCGGCCTTGCTCGCTCAGTTGGTCGAACGCCTGTACAGCCAGGCCTACTTCGGAACCGGTAGCGATGAGGATCAGCTCAGGCTCGCCAGCGCAGTCCTTGAGCACGTAACCGCCGCGCTCGATGTCGGCGATCTGTTGCGCATCGCGCTGCTGATGTTGCAGGTTCTGACGCGAGAAGATCAGCGCCGAAGGGCCGTCCTTGCGCTGCAGCGCGTGCTTCCAGGAAACCGCCGACTCGACCGCATCGGCCGGGCGCCAGGTGTCCAGGTTCGGCGTGCTGCGCAGGCTGGTCAGCTGCTCGATTGGCTGGTGAGTCGGGCCGTCTTCGCCCAGGCCGATCGAGTCGTGGGTGTAGACGTGGATGACGCGCTGCTTCATCAGAGCCGACATGCGCACGGCGTTGCGGGCGTATTCCATGAACATCAGGAAGGTCGCGCCGTAAGGCACCAGGCCGCCGTGCAGGGCGACGCCGTTCATGATCGCGGTCATGCCGAATTCGCGCACGCCGTAGAACACGTAGTTGCCGCTGGCATCAACGGCGTCGACGCCTTTGCAGCCTTTCCACAAGGTCAGGTTGGAGCCAGCCAGGTCAGCCGAACCGCCGAGGAACTCGGGCAGCAGCGGGCCGAAGGCGTTCAGGGCGTTCTGGCTGGCCTTGCGGCTGGCGATAGTTTCACCTTTGGCAGCAACTTCGTTGACGTAGGCCTGAGCCTTGGCCGAGAAGTCGGCAGGCAAGTCACCGGCCATACGACGTTTGAACTCGGCAGCCAGCTCTGGGTGAGCAGCGGCGTAAGCTTCAAAGCGCTGGTTCCACTCGGCTTCTGCCTTGGCACCGGCCGCCTTGGCGTCCCACTCGGCATAGATGTCGGCCGGGATTTCGAACGAGCCGTAGTTCCAGTTCAGCTCTTTGCGGGCCAGGGCGATTTCGTCATTGCCCAGCGGCGCGCCGTGGCAGTCTTCCTTGCCCTGCTTGTTCGGCGAACCGAAACCGATGATGGTCTTGCAGCAGATCAGGGTCGGACGATCGCTCTTGCGCGCCGTCTCGATGGCCATCTTGATTTCTTCGGCATCGTGGCCGTCGACGTTGCGGATCACCTGCCAGTTGTAGGCTTCGAAGCGTGCCGGGGTGTTGTCGGTGAACCAGCCGTGGACTTCGCCATCGATGGAGATGCCGTTGTCGTCGTAGAACGCCACCAGCTTGTTCAGGCCCAGAGTGCCGGCCAGCGAGGCGACTTCATGGGAGATGCCTTCCATCAGACAGCCATCGCCGAGGAACACGTAGGTGTTGTGGTCGACGATGTTGTGGCTGTCACGGTTGAACTGCGCCGCCATGACTTTTTCGGCGAGGGCGAAGCCGACCGCATTGGCCAGGCCCTGGCCGAGTGGGCCAGTGGTGGTCTCGACGCCCGGGGTGTAGCCGAACTCAGGGTGGCCCGGGGTGCGGCTGTGCAGCTGACGGAAACCTTTGAGGTCTTCGATCGACAGGTCGTAGCCGGTCAGGTGCAGCAGCGAATAGATCAGCATCGAGCCGTGGCCGTTGGACAGCACGAAGCGGTCACGGTCGGCGAAGCTCGGGTTGCTCGGGTTGTGCTTCAGGTAGTCGCGCCAAAGCACTTCGGCGATATCCGCCATGCCCATTGGGGCACCGGGATGGCCGCTGTTGGCCTTTTGCACGGCATCCATGCTGAGGGCACGAATGGCGTTGGCACGATCACGACGGCTGGGCATCGCTAAGTCTCCTGGGGGCTTGAATAAGTTATGAAGCGCAAAAAAGACGACCATTTTCCCCCACAGTCGGCTCCGGGGCAATGACGGATGGTCGCAGTTGGGTGTTTTTCCTGTGATTGATGAGCGATTCGCGAGAATAGACGGTGGTTCGGACTGACTCGGGCCATCCATCGTCCAATATCAAAACTTTTTGATATTGCCCTTGCGAGGGCAACCTTGCCTGACTAGACTGCCGCGCTATGAATCTTCCCGCGCAACCATTGGCCCTGCAACGCAGCGACGACCTGGCAGCTTTATGCAAAGCCAGCGGCGACGAGCTGCGCCTGCATGTATTGCGCGCGCTGGCCAGTGACTCGTTCGGCGTGCTCGAACTGGCGCAGATCTTCGACGTCGGCCAGTCCGGCATGAGTCATCACCTCAAGGTGCTGGCCCAGGCCGAACTGGTGGCCACGCGCCGCGAAGGCAACGCCATCTTCTATCGGCGCGCCCTGCCTGACAGCCTGCGTCCCGGTGGCCGGCTGCATACGGCACTGCTTGAAGAGGTCGACGACCTCGCGTTGCCGGCCGCAGTGCAGGCGCGCATTGCCCAGGTGCAACAGCGCCGTGCCGCTACCAGCCAGGACTTCTTCCTGCGTGTGGAAGAAAAGTTTCGTGCCCAGCAGGACTTGATCGCCGGCTTGCCGCAGTACCGCGAGAGCCTGCTGGCACTGCTCGACAAACTCAGCTTCGGCGCTGACGCCAGTGCCCTTGAAGTCGGCCCGGGTGACGGTGGTTTTCTGCCCGACCTGGCCCGGCGCTTTGCCAGCGTCACGGCGATGGACAACAGCCCGACCATGCTCGAGCTGGCGCGCCAGGTCTGTGAACGAGAAAGCTTGAGTAATGTAAACCTGCAGTTGGCCGATGCATTGGGTGCAACGGATGTGACAGCCGACTGCGTAGTGCTGAACATGGTCTTGCACCATTTCAGCGATCCGGCCCAGGCCCTGCGCCTGCTGGCCAAACGGGTAAAGGCAGGCGGCAGCCTGCTGGTCACCGAACTGTGCAGCCATGATCAGCATTGGGCCCGCGAGGCCTGCGGCGATCTCTGGCTGGGCTTTGAGCAGGATGACCTGGCCCGTTGGGCCCGGGCAGCAGGGCTGGCTCTCGGAGACAGCCTGTATGTGGGCTTGCGTAACGGTTTCCAGATCCAGGTCCGCCATTTTCAGCGGACGGCTGGCGACATCACCATCGGTAAATTTTAGGAACCCGTCGAGATGAGCGAATACTCCCTTTTCACCTCCGAGTCCGTGTCTGAAGGACATCCGGACAAGATCGCCGACCAGATTTCGGACGCGGTCCTGGACGCCATCATCACCCAGGACAAGTTCGCCCGTGTGGCCTGCGAAACCTTGGTCAAGACCGGTGTTGCCATTATTGCCGGCGAAGTCACCACCTCGGCCTGGGTCGACCTCGAGCAGATCGTGCGCGACGTCATCGTCGATATTGGCTACAACAGCTCCGACGTCGGCTTCGATGGCGCGACCTGCGCGGTGATGAACATCATCGGCAAGCAGTCGGTCGATATCGCCCAGGGCGTTGACCGCTCCAAGCCTGAAGATCAAGGCGCCGGCGACCAGGGCCTGATGTTCGGCTACGCCAGCAACGAAACCGACGTGCTGATGCCAGCACCGATCTGCTTCTCGCACCGTCTGGTCGAGCGCCAGGCCGAAGCACGCAAGTCCGGTCTGCTGCCATGGCTGCGTCCGGATGCCAAGTCGCAGGTCACCTGCCGCTATGAAGGCGGCAAGGTTGTTGGTATCGACGCAGTCGTGCTGTCGACCCAGCACAACCCTGAAGTCTCGCAAAAAGACCTCAAAGAAGCTGTCATGGAGCTGATCGTCAAGCACACCCTGCCTGCCGAACTGCTGCACAAAGATACCCAATTCCACATCAACCCGACTGGCCAGTTCATCATCGGTGGCCCGGTGGGCGACTGCGGCCTGACCGGGCGCAAGATCATCGTCGACTCCTACGGCGGCATGGCCCGTCACGGCGGCGGCGCGTTCTCCGGCAAGGATCCATCCAAGGTTGACCGTTCGGCGGCCTACGCCGGTCGTTACGTCGCCAAGAACATCGTGGCTGCCGGCCTGGCCGAGCGTTGCGAGATTCAGGTTTCCTACGCCATCGGTGTTGCTCAGCCGACCTCGATCTCGCTGAATACCTTTGGTACCGGCAAGATTTCCGATGCCAAGATCGTCCAGCTGGTGCGTGAGTGCTTCGACCTGCGTCCTTATGCAATCACCACCATGCTCGACCTGCTGCACCCGATGTATCAGGAAACTGCGGCCTACGGTCACTTCGGCCGTACCCCTGAGCAGAAAACCGTGGGTGACGACACCTTCACCACCTTCACCTGGGAACGCACCGACCGCGCCCAGTCGCTGAAGGACGCTGCTGGCCTGTAAGCTTTCTTACAGCCACAGACGAAAGCCCCTGCCGAGTACTCGACAGGGGCTTTTTTGTGACATATCGCCTGACAAACTGGCCCAGCGTTGGTCCGCTTACGCGCTTAGGCTGAGGGTTCCGAATCGCCTGGCAAGGATGCTGGCCATGATGCTGAAACTGCTGCTGTATTTGCTGTCGCTGTTGTACCTGTCGGGTGCTCAGGCCGCCGCTTGCCCCGCCTGGCCTGGCGAGCGGGCGCAACAAGAGGTCGAACAGTTGCGCCAGTCACTGGCAACGTGGGATGACCACTACCATCGCCAAGGTATCGCGCTGGTCGATGATGAACTCTACGACCAAAGCCGGCAGCGCCTGCTGGACCTGCAACAGTGCTTTGCCATCAATGCCAGTGACGACCCGCTGGCCAGCGCGCGCGGCCCGCTGGCGCACCCGACTGTTCATACCGGCGTCGCCAAGCTGCGTGATGAGCAGGCCGCCGCACAATGGCTGCGCGGTAAACAGGCCGTGTGGATTCAGCCCAAGGTCGATGGGGTGGCGGTCTCGCTGGTTTACCGACAAGGT
Source organism: Pseudomonas shirazensis (assembly GCF_014268785.2). Lineage (GTDB taxonomy): Bacteria > Pseudomonadota > Gammaproteobacteria > Pseudomonadales > Pseudomonadaceae > Aquipseudomonas > Aquipseudomonas shirazensis. The sequence continues at coordinate 886,431 of NZ_JABWRD020000002.1, forward strand.
CGGTTGGTGCAATTGCTGAGCCGCGGTGACGGCGTCCACGGGCATGACTGGAGCCGGCACCTGCCGTACCTCTCGGGCATCCAGCGCGAACTGCCACGCGCCCTCGATCTGGCGCTGCAGGGCGAGCTGTACCTGCGCCTGGACAACCACGTGCAGGCAGCCGCCGGTGGGCGCGGCGCACGTGGGAGTGTCGCCGGCGTGATGGCGCGCAAGCAGCTCAGCGCGCAATTGGGCGCGGATATCGGCCTGTTCGTCTGGGATTGGCCCGAGGGGCCAGCTACACAGGCAGAACGGCTCAGTGCACTGACTGCACTAGGCTTCAGCGACAGTCAGCAGTACAGCGTCGCCATCGATACCTTCGAGCAGGCCGCTCACTGGCGCCAGCACTGGTATCGATCAGCCCTGCCGTTCGCTACTGACGGAGTGATCCTGCGCCAGGATCAGCGCCCCGCCGCAGAGCGTTGGCAGGCCAATGCGCCGTACTGGATTGCAGCCTGGAAGTATCCGCTGCGCCAGGCACTGGCCGAAGTGCGCGAGGTGCAGTTCAAGGTTGGCCGCACCGGGCGCATCACGCCTCTGTTACAGCTGAAACCGCTGCAGCTGGATGATCGCCAGGTCAGTCAGGTCAGCCTCGGGTCGCTGGCACGCTGGCAAGCGCTGGACATCCGCGCAGGCGATCAGGTGGCAATAAGCCTGGCCGGCTTGACCATTCCGCGGCTGGAGTCCGTGGTGCACCGCAGCAGCCAGCGTGCGCCGGTACAGGTCCCGGAACCGGGCCGCTACCACTCGCTCAGCTGCTGGCAGGACAGCCCCGCCTGTCGCCAGCAGTTTGTCGCCCGCCTGCACTGGCTGGGCGGCAAGCAAGGCCTGAACATGCCTGGGATGGGCGCGGCAACCTGGACTCAGTTGGTCGACAGCGGCCTGGTCAGTACGCTGGACGATTGGCTGAACCTGGACCGGGAGCAGTTGCTGGGTGTTGCGGGCATCGCTGAAACGCGCGCCGAACAGCTGCTCGAGGCGTTCACCCAAGCCCGCCAGCAACCTTTCCAGCGCTGGCTACACGGCCTGGGTATGCCTGCGCCGCGCCGCCTTGAGCCAGGCCCTGACTGGCAGGCCTTGGCGAGCAAAACCGCACGAGAATGGCTGCAGGAGCCCGGGATCGGCAACGGCCGTGCCGAGCAGTTGCAGGCATTTTTCAGTGACGACGCAGTGCAATTACTGGCCGCGCAGTTACGCCATCACACAATCAAGGGTTTCTAATTTTGCCGGATCAGGGCAGCATTTCCCTTTTCGCTGCCCTGCACCCGACTGGAGTCCCCGATGAAACTGATCTCTACCCTCGCCCTGTCCGCCTTGCTTGGCCTCACTGCCCACGGCGCGCTGGCTGCCGAGCAGACCGAGCTCAAAGGTTGCGCCGCCAAGAAGCAAGCGATCAGCGAACAGATCGAGCAGGCACGTGCCCACGGCAACAGCAACCAGCAGGCTGGCCTTGAAAAAGCCCTGAGCGAAGTGACTGCCAATTGCACCGACAGCAGCCTGCGCAAAGAGCGCGAGCAGAAGGTGCTGGATGCGCGTCACGAAGTGAACAAGCGCACCAAGGATCTGGACAAGGCCATGAAGCGCGGCGACTCCGAGAAGATCAACAAGCGTAAAGACAAGCTTGCCGAATCGAAAAAGGAGCTGCAGGAAGCGCTCGACGATCTGGAAAAGTGACCACTCCGACGCCACGCTGAACCGTGAGCGCGCTGCCGGCGTCAGCGCGGCCTAGTGGTTACGAAATTCGGTGTGGCAGGCCTTGCAGGCCGCTTCGACCTTGTCCATAGGCGCTTGCAACTGCGCTGCGTTCAGCGGTTTGTTGCTGCTCGCGGCAACCAGTTTGCCGGTCACGCCTTCCAGTTGCCGGGCCAGCTCCTCGAAGCGCGCCTGGCGCTGCCAGACCTCGGCCCGCGCACTGCTGTCGCCGCCGTCCTGAACCTGCACAAAATGCTTCCAAGGGGCATGCGCCAGGCCATCGAGCTTGATGGCACCGGCAGCGAACTTGTCGCCATCGAACGGCAAGCGTCCGCGCAGCATGCCGCCAAGGTCTTCGCTGGTGTTGAGCATCTGTTTGAAGATCGCCTTGCGCTGCCCGAGCGGTGAGTTAGGATCGACACGGTCGCAGCCCAGCAGGGCCAGGCTGGCTACCAGCAGCACGGTGAAACATTTGAACATCACGGTCACATTGGCATCGGGAGAGGGCCGACAGTATCCTCGCCTGCTCGACAAAGACCAATACCCTTACAGAAAACAGGGGCAGCCACGCCGCCGCCCGCTCAAGGATTCAACCATGAAATCTGCACTGCGCCACCTCGCCTGGGCGCTGCCTGCCCTGGCCCTGCTGGCCGGCTGCAACGGCGGTGACAGCACCAAGCCTGAGCCCCACGCCATTGCCACCTATGCCCCCGCCACCTGGAAAGACCTGCCCAGCGTCAGTGATGCTGATCTGTTGGCGGGCTTTCAGGCCTGGCGCGTCGGCTGCGAGAAGCTCAAGCGCGATACGGTCTGGGCGGCGACCTGCGAGGCGGCGCTACGCATTCCTGACGATGCCGCCCAGGCCCGCGCGTTTCTCCAGCAGAACCTGCAGGTGTACGGCCTGCGCTCGGCCGAGAACAACGCTACCGGGCTGATCACCGGCTATTACGAGCCGGTCTACCCGGGCAGCCTGACCCGCACTGCGGCTGCCCAGGTGCCGGTATATGGCGTGCCGCAGGACATGATCGTGGTCGATCTGGCGAGTATTTACCCTGAGCTCAAGGGCAAGCGTCTGCGCGGGCGCCTGGAAGGCCGCGTGCTCAAGCCCTACGACACCTCGGAAAGCATCTATCGTGATGGCGTCAACGCACCTGTGCAGGCCTGGCTGACGGACCCGATGGACCTGCAATTTCTGCAGATTCAGGGCTCTGGCCGGGTTCAGTTGGAAGACGGGCGCCAGTTGCGCCTGGGTTACGCCGACCAGAACGGCCACCCGTATCGGCCGATTGGCCGCTGGCTGATCGAACAAGGCCAGTTGAAGAAAGAAGATGTCAGCATGGGCGCGATTCACGCCTGGGCCCAGGCCAACCCGCAGCGGGTACCGGAGTTGCTGGCGAGCAACCCCAGTTACGTGTTCTTCAGCACCCGGCCGGACAGCAACGAAGGCCCGCGCGGCTCGTTGAACGTGCCGCTGACCGCAGGGTACAGCGTCGCCATCGACCGCAAGGTGATCCCGCTGGGCAGCCTGCTGTGGCTGTCGACCACCCGCCCGGATGGTTCACCCGTGGTGCGCCCGGTCGGCGCGCAGGATACCGGCGGGGCGATCACCGGCGAAGTACGTGCCGACCTGTTCTGGGGTACCGGACCGCAAGCCGGTGAGTTGGCCGGCAACATGAAGCAGCAAGGGCAGATCTGGATGCTCTGGCCCAAAGGTCAGCCATTGCCTGAGCTACCCAAAGTCCCCTGAGCCAATCGCCCCCCTGTAGGAGCGGCCTTGTGTCGCGAAAGGCCCGCATAGCGGGCCCGGCAATTTCGGCGGCGAAGCTGAGATCTGGGGCCGCTGCGCGACCCTTTTGCGACACGAGGCCGCTCCTTGTATCTCGACTTTCGCTTCCAAAGAAGCGAAAGTTCTCGACTGATCATCGAGGGAAGGTCATGAAGCCGAGCCGCTCCTAGGGCATCGAGCCCGCATTGTAGATGGTGCTCTGACCTTCCAACCCCACTCGACAAGTCCGAACGGTATCTAGTGCCCGCCTCCGGCGTGAGCACGCATTCACAAGGTAGAACAGAGTGCTGGGTGATCGACTTTCGTAGTTTGAAGGAGAGGATCATGTCCATTTTTGTTGGCGTTGATGTTGCCAAAAGATCTTTCGACATTGCCACCACGTTGACCAACGGGAAGAAGCGCACCAAGGCAAAGCTTCCCAATGATTCCGCAGGGTTTGCCCAGTTCAGCGACTGGCTTGAGCGTCACGCAGGACCCGGAACCTGGATTGTCATGGAGGCCACGGGCACCTATCACGAAGCGCTTGCCGAGCACTGCCACGACCAAGGCTATCGGGTGTGCATTCTGAACCCGGCGGTGATTGCGAAATTCGCTGATGTGGAGCTTCGCCGCGTCAAAACCGATAGGGCTGACGCGAAGGTAATTGCTGCCTACAGCCAACAGAACGCCGACTCGCTTCGCCAGTGGGAGCCTGAGCCGCCAGCACAGCGCCGCTTGCGTGCTCTGGTGCGCCGACTGGACGACCTCAAGGAAATGCGCCAGATGGAGCAGAATCGCTTGGATGTCGCACAAGATGCGGTGAAGCAATCGATTCAAGACGTGATCGGGCACATCATCAAAGAGCTGGAAAAGACCAGAAAAGCCATTGAGCAGACGATCGATGACGATCCAGATCTGCGCGGGCGGCGCGACCTGATTACCTCGATCGACGGTCTGGGCGAGACCACCGCCGCGTTGCTGTTGGCCGAGCTGGGCGATCCCCTGAAATACCAAAGCCCATCTGCAATTGTCGCCTTCTCAGGCCTGAACCCCGTGATGCAACAGTCGGGCGAGTTCACAGGCCAGAGCACCATTTCGCGCACAGGCGCCTCAAGGTTGCGAGCGGGCCTGTGGATGTCGGGCACCGTCTCGATCAGGCATAACCCAGTCGTAAAGGCACTGGCAGAGCGTTTGAGCAGCCGGCACAAGGCCTACAAGCAGATCGTGTGTGCGGCAATGCGCAAGCTGCTGCATCTGGTTTACGGGGTGGTGAAGTCGGGCAAACCGTTTGACCCCCAAATCGCCCTTGCGGGGTGAGGGTCAAGACGGTATCTACAGGGACGGTGTAGTGGCTGGGTTACGCGGAAACCACAAAGAACGCCACGATCAGCGCCAACCCGGCAAACCACACTATCGAGCGCAATATCGCCCAATCGGCCAGGTAGCAGATGATGAACAGCAACCGGCTGGTGATGTACATCACCCCCAACACATCCTGGGTCACTTGCTCGGCGTTGCCGACGATATCAGCCACCAGTACCGCCGCCGCAAAGGCCGGGAACGCTTCATAGCTGTTCTGCTGGGCCGCATGGGCGCGGCGTGGCAGCCCTGACAGCGTGTCCAGAAACGCACGCGGATCGTGGTTGTGCTGCATGCCGAAACGGCCGCTGCTGAGTTTGGCGATCAACGCACACAGCGGCGGCAGGATCATCGCGATCAAAATGCACCACAGGGCAACGGTCATGGACAGAATTCCTTGTTCAAAAGAGTTGGATTCAGAGCTTCATCACCAGCATGCCTGCCAGCACCAGCCCGCAAGCTAAGAGCCTCGGTCCGCCGAAAGGTTCTTTGAGGTAGCGCATGCCCAGCAGCACCACCAGAATTACGCTGATCTCGCGCAACGCCGCCGCCTCGGCCACCGACCCCAGGTGCATCGCCCACAGCACCAGAGCGTAGCTGGCCAGCACGCAAACACCGACCGCCAGGCCCAGCCGCCATTGGTTACGCCAGAACTGCACGAACGGTGCACGCCGAGCGCTGCCGGCCAGCAGCGGAAACGGCCAGGTACTGAGCAAGGTCAGCCACACCAGATAATCCCAGGGTTTGCCCCACGCACGCACGCCCTGGCCGTCGAACCAGGTGTAGCAGCCTATGCACAGCCCGATCAGGCCCACCACCGGCAACATCGACCACGGCAAGCGCGCCCCGCCGCCGCCCTGCCAGAGCAGGCAGGCCATACCACACGGGATCAGCAAGATGCCGATGATCTGCTGATCGCTGAGGGTCTCGCCGGCAAACGCCAGAGTAAGACCCAGCACCACCAGCGGTGACAAACCGCGCATCAGTGGGTAAACCAGACCCAGGTCGCCCACCCGATAGGCCTTGATCAGCAAGACCCGGTAGATCTGCTGGGCCAGCGCCGAAACCAGCAGCCAGGGCCAGATTTCGCCAGGCGGGAAATCGACGAACCACACAGCCACCACAGCGAACAGCAACGCTACCGAGTCCATGCTGGCGATCACCAGCAGCCGTTCGCCACTGAACTTGACCAGGGTGTTCCAGATGGCATGCAACAGGGCTGCGACAAGGACAAGAACGGTTGCCAGCACGCGAGGTTTCCTTGGAGGGCTCAGACTCAGAGGTCGGCACAATATAGCGGGTTACGCGGCGGACAGGGCCAGGGCGCCCTTGTACATATTTTGAACGATTCGGACATTTCTGGTCATAGAGTGTGTCCCACGCCCCCTGCTGGACCATCAAACCTCTGACCCGAGCGATTCGGGTCCGACTTGGAAGCCACTTTTTACAGGATTCGGGATGCTTGAACTTGTTGCCGCTTTTATCTGCCTGACCACCCTCCTTACCTATGTCAACTATCGCTTCATTGGCCTGCCGCCGGCCATCGGTGTCATGGTCACGGCGCTGCTGTTCTCGTTGATTCTGCAGGGTCTGAGCCTGATCGGCTTTCCGGGCCTGGAAGAACGCGTCGAAGGCTTGATGAACCAGATCGACTTCAATGACCTGCTGATGCACTGGATGCTGGCCTTCCTGCTGTTTGCCGGCGCCCTGCACGTCAACCTCAGCGATCTGCGCAGTTACCGTTGGCCGATCGGCCTGCTGGCGACCATCGGCGTGCTCATCGCCACCGTGGTCATCGGTTTTCTCGCGCACTGGGTGTTCGCCTTGTTTGGCTGGCACATCAGCCTGATCTACTGCCTGCTGTTCGGCGCATTGATCTCGCCGACCGATCCGATCGCCGTGCTCGGCGCGCTGCGTACGGCCAACGCCTCCAAGCCGCTGAAGACCACCATCGTTGGCGAGTCGCTGTTCAACGACGGCACGGCGGTGGTGGTGTTCACGGTATTGCTCGGCATCGTCCAGCTGGGCGAGACGCCAAGCATCTCCGAGACCGCACTGCTGTTCGCCCGCGAAGCCATCGGCGGGATCGCCTTCGGCGGCCTGATCGGCTATGCGACCTATCGCATGATCAAGAGCATCGACCAATACCAGGTCCAGGTCATGCTGACTCTGGCGCTGGTCATCGGCGGCTCGGCAATGTGCTACGAGCTGCATGTCTCGGCACCGATCGCGATGGTGGTGGCCGGCCTGATCATCGGCAACATGGGCCGCAACCTGGCCATGAACGACATGACCCGGCGCTACATGGACGGTTTCTGGGAGCTGATCGACGACATGCTCAATGCCTTGTTGTTTGCCCTGATCGGCCTGGAGCTGTTGCTGCTGCCGTTCAACTGGATGCACCTGGCCGCCGGTTCGGTGCTGGCCCTCGCCGTGCTGATGTCGCGCCTGCTCACGGTGGCGCCGGCAATTCTGCTGTTGCGGCGCTGGCGCAGCGTGCCGCAGGGCACCATTCGCGTGCTGACCTGGGGTGGTTTGCGTGGGGGCGTGTCGGTGGCGCTGGCATTGTCGTTGCCGCTGGGTGAAGAGCGTGATTTGCTGCTGTCGATCACCTACATCGTGGTGCTGTCGTCGATCCTGATCCAGGGTCTGAGCATTGGTCGTGTGGTGAGCAAGGTTAGCGTTCAGCCTTGAGATTGCTGGGGCCGCTTTGCGGCCCCAAAAAATCACTCGACTGCAGAGTCGGGAAACTGATCCTGCACGTACTTGATCTCGGTGCGCCCATGCGCAGCCGGCAAGCCATCGTCACCCAGGTTGACGAAGACCATCTTGTCGACGGTGAGGATGCTCTTGCGGGTGATCTTGTTGCGTACTTCGCACTTGAGGGTGATCGAGGTGCGGCCAAACTCGGTGGCAGTAATGCCCAGCTCGATGATGTCGCCCTGGCGCGAGGCGCTGACGAAGTTGATCTCCGAGATGTACTTGGTCACCACCCGCTGATTGCCCAGCTGGACGATGGCGTAGATCGCCGCTTCCTCGTCGATCCAGCGCAGCAGGCTGCCGCCGAACAGAGTGCCGTTGGGGTTGAGGTCTTCGGGTTTTACCCATTTGCGGGTGTGGAAGTTCATCATTGCTCCTACCAGCTTTGGCTAACGTGCAGTCATGATGGCAGAGCCTGCCGCAGGGCTCCATTGATCATCGACTATCGTCGCGATTAATCGACAGAAAACCTTGGGCCTGATCGCCCTGCCCGGCTATAATCAGCGCCGTTTAACATGGCCACCCGCCGCGGTGCCATGCCCGCCACCTGTCCGAGGGGCGCTGCAGCAGGTTCGACCTGTCAGGCTCGGATGGGGCGTTGTCCGCTCAAGTGGACGCTCAACGCACAACGGCGCCCATTCGCACACTACGAATGGAGGCTCTTCATGAGCGCTGTAAACACGCCTGCTGGTTTTACCGATTTCAAAGTCGCTGATATCTCCCTGGCCGCCTGGGGCCGTCGCGAAACCATCATCGCCGAATCGGAAATGCCGGCACTGATGGGCCTGCGCCGCAAGTACCTCGAAGAGCAACCGCTCAAGGGTGCGAAAATCCTCGGCTGCATCCACATGACCATTCAGACAGCAGTGCTGATCGAAACCCTGGTTGCCCTGGGTGCCGAAGTGCGCTGGTCGTCCTGCAACATCTTCTCCACCCAAGACCAGGCCGCTGCGTCCATCGCCGCTGCCGGTATCCCGGTATTCGCCTGGAAAGGCGAGACCGAGCAAGAGTACGAGTGGTGCCTGGAGCAGACCATCCTCAAGGATGGCCAGCCATGGGATGCCAACATGATCCTCGACGACGGCGGCGACCTGACCCAGCTGCTGCACGACAAGTACCCGCAGGTTCTGGATCGCGTCCACGGCGTTACCGAAGAGACCACCACCGGTGTTCACCGTCTGCTCGACATGCTGGCCAAGGGCGAGCTGAAAGTCCCGGCGATCAACGTCAACGACTCGGTCACCAAGAGCAAGAACGACAACAAGTACGGCTGCCGTCACAGCCTCAACGACGCTATCAAGCGCGGCACCGACCACCTGCTGTCGGGCAAGCAGGCGCTGGTCATCGGCTACGGTGACGTCGGCAAGGGCTCGGCCCAGTCGCTGCGTCAGGAAGGCATGATCGTCAAGGTTTCCGAAGTTGACCCGATCTGCGCCATGCAAGCCTGCATGGACGGCTTCGAGCTGGTTTCGCCGTTCATCGACGGTATCAACACCGGCAGCGAAGCCTGCATCGACAAGGCTCTGCTGGGCAAGATCGACCTGATCGTGACCACCACCGGTAACGTCAACGTCTGCGATGCGAACATGCTCAAGGCGCTGAAAAAGCGCGCTGTAGTGTGCAACATCGGCCACTTCGACAACGAAATCGACACCGCTTTCATGCGCAAGAACTGGGCATGGGAAGAGGTCAAGCCGCAGGTGCACAAGATTCACCGCACCGGCGCTGGTGACTTCGATCCGCAGAACGACGACTACCTGATCCTGCTGGCCGAAGGCCGTCTGGTCAACCTGGGCAACGCCACTGGCCACCCAAGCCGGATCATGGACGGCTCGTTCGCCAACCAGGTGCTGGCACAGATCTTCCTGTTCGGGCAGAAGTTCGCTGACCTCTCGGCCGAGAAGAAAGCCGAGCGTCTGACCGTAGAAGTGCTGCCGAAGAAACTCGACGAAGAAGTTGCTCTGGAAATGGTCCGCGGCTTCGGCGGCGTGGTCACCCAGCTGACCTCGCAGCAGGCCGAATACATCGGCGTCACCGTCGAAGGCCCGTTCAAGCCGGACGCCTACCGCTACTAAGCGAGTGACCCGCGGCAGGCATGCTTGCCGCGGGCAGTCCATGCAATTGAATGACGCCAAGCCAGACCGGCCTTCACCGCTCTGGCTTTTACTTGCAGATTGCAGCTGAAGGCGCGCTACTGGCGTTGGCTGCATGAGGAACGAACGATGTCCGAAGAACGCCGTTACAGTTTCGAGTTTTTCCCGACCAAGACCGAAGCCGGTCACGAAAAGCTGATGGCCGTTGCTCGCCAGCTGGCTGGCTACAATCCTGATTTTTTCTCCTGCACCTACGGCGCTGGCGGTTCGACCCGCGACCGCACGCTGAACACCGTGCTGCAGCTGGAACATGAAGTCAAAGTCGCCGCCGCGCCGCACCTGTCCTGCGTCGGTGATTCCAAGGCCGACCTGCGCGGCTTGCTCAGCGAATACCAGGCTGCCGGCATCAAGCGGATCGTCGCCCTGCGCGGTGATTTGCCGTCGGGCATGGGCATGGCCTCGGGCGAACTGCGCTACGCCAGTGACCTGGTCGAGTTCATCCGCCAGGAAAGCGGCGATCACTTCCACCTGGAAGTTGCCGCCTACCCCGAGATGCACCCACAGGCGCAGAACTTCGAAGCCGACCTGAGCAACTTCGTGCGCAAGGTCAAGGCCGGTGCCGACAGCGCCATTACCCAGTACTTCTTCAACGCCGACAGCTATTTCTACTTCGTCGAGCGCGTACAGAAGATGGGCGTGGATATCCCGGTAGTGCCCGGCATCATGCCGATCACCAACTACAGCAAGCTGGCGCGCTTCTCCGACGCCTGTGGCGCCGAGCTGCCGCGCTGGATCCGCAAGCAACTTGAAGCCTATGGCGACGACAGCGCGAGCATCCAGGCCTTTGGCGAAGAAGTGATCAGCAACATGTGCGAGCAACTGCTACAAGGCGGCGCACCAGGGTTGCACTTCTATACCCTGAACCAGGCCGAACCGAGCCTCGCGATCTGGAACAACCTCAAGCTGCCACGTTGATGCCTGAGCGGCCGACAAGGCCGCTCCCGGCTGCATCAGCTCTAGCCTGGGTGTTTACAACAATCGGCATTTGTACAAGCGCCGCTCACTGTTCATCGCCCGATGGACGGCGTACTCTCACGCCATGTCGCTTCTGCCCCGCCTACTCTGCCTGTTGCTTGTTTGCCTGAGCTGTTCGGCTCAGGCCGAACGCCTGCGCGTGGTCAGCGATGACTGGGCGCCTTATGTCTACGAACACAACGGCCAGCCGCAGGGTATCCAGTACGAGGTTGCCAGCGAGGTGTTCAAGCGCCTCGGTGTGCAGGTCGATTGGGAGCTCATGCCGTGGAAGCGCTGCCTGGCGATGGTCGAACAGGGCCAGGTCGATGGCGTGCTGGGGATTTTCCAGAACGATGCGCGCAAGGTGTACATGGTGTTCCCGGACGAACCACTGTCTGAAGTCGAGTTCGTTTTGCTGGGCAAACGCGGCCAGCACCGCGCCGTCAAGCGACTGGAGGACCTCGCCGGGCTGACCCTCGGCACCTCGCCGGGCTATGACTATGGCGCGGCATTCAATCAGTCAACTTTGTTCAAGCAAGAGCCGGCACAGACCCATGAGGCCAACCTCGGCAAACTGATGCTTGGCCGCATCGATCTGGTGGTAACCGACAGTCGCGTCGGGCGCTACCTGCGCCGGCAGATGGGGCTGCAGCAGCAAACTGAACAATTGCCGCTGCTGATCGATCGGCAAAACCAGTATCTGGGTCTGGCGCGCAAGCCCGGGCGCGAACAACTTGCTCGCTCGTTTGCCGAAGAACTGCGCCGTTTCAAGCAAGAACCCGCCTACGCGCAGATGATCGCTCACTTCGAAGACGACCTTGGAGTGCTGCCTGGCGCCGTTGAGCAGCAGGAACGCAGCACACTTCGCTAGCTCTGTTATACTCGGGCCTTCCCGCCAGGCTCACGCCCGGACGCTCGGTCTTCATCCAGGCATCTCGATCATCGCCAACGCGCTCCACAGCGCAGGCCCGATGTTTCTCTGATGCGCAGTGGACACCAAGCTGGACCGGACGCGATCGCATCCCTCAGATGCCCGTCGCGCCAGGCAGATCACCCTATAGGGCCTAGCCCCCACCAGAACAGGATTGCCCATGTCCTTTGCTTCCCTCGGTCTCTCCGAGGCACTTGTCCGCGCTATCGAAGCAGCGGGCTACACCGAGCCTACCCCAGTGCAACAGCGGGCCATCCCCGCCGTGTTGCAAGGTCGCGACCTGATGGTCGCCGCACAGACAGGTACTGGCAAAACCGGCGGTTTCGCCCTGCCGATCCTGGAGCGTCTGTTCCCGGGCGGCCACCCAGACAAATCCCAGCGCCACGGCCCGCGTCAACCGCGGGTACTGGTGCTGACGCCGACCCGTGAACTGGCGGCTCAGGTGCACGACAGCTTCAAAGTGTATGCACGCGACCTCAGTCTGGTCAGCACCTGCATCTTTGGCGGTGTCGGCATGAACCCACAGGTTCAGGCCATGGCCAAAGGCGTCGACGTACTGGTGGCCTGCCCTGGCCGCCTGCTCGACCTGGCCGGTCAAGGCAAGGTTGACCTGTCCCGCGTCGAAATCCTGGTCCTCGATGAAGCCGACCGCATGCTCGACATGGGCTTCATCCATGACGTCAAGAAGGTCCTCGCCCGCCTGCCGGCCAAGCGCCAGAACCTGCTGTTCTCGGCGACCTTCTCCAAAGACATCACCGACCTCGCCGACAAGCTCCTGCACAACCCCGAGCGCATCGAAGTCACGCCGCCGAACACCACGGTCGAGCGTATCGAACAGCGCGTCTACCGCCTGCCGGCGAGCCACAAGCGTGCCCTGCTGGCGCACTTGATCACCCTCGGTGCGTGGGAACAGGTGCTGGTCTTCACCCGCACCAAGCATGGCGCCAACCGCCTGGCCGAGTACCTTGAAAAGCACGGCCTGCCGGCCGCAGCGATCCACGGCAACAAGAGCCAGAACGCACGCACCAAGGCCCTGGCCGACTTCAAGGCCAACGAAGTGCGCATCCTCGTCGCAACCGACATTGCTGCGCGTGGCCTGGACATCGATCAGCTGCCGCATGTGGTCAACTTCGAGCTGCCGAACGTCGAGGAAGACTACGTACACCGCATCGGCCGTACTGGCCGTGCCGGTCGTTCAGGTGAAGCCATCTCGCTGGTTGCCCCGGACGAAGAGAAACTACTCAAGAGCATCGAGCGCGTCACTCGCCAGAAGATCCAGGACGGCGATCTGATGGGCTTTGACGCCAGCACCGTCGAAGTCGAGAAGCCTGAAGTCCGTGAGCGCCCGCAGGCCAACGGCCGCGGTGGTCGTAACCAGCCTCGCGGCGATGCCAGCAAAGACAGCAACGGCGGACGCAAGGACAAGGGCAAGGACAAAGGCCGCGCCAAGCAGAGCAGCGCCGCTGAAAAGCCGGCCGACAAGCCTGCAGGTGAGCGTCAGCAGCAGCCGCGCAAGCCACGTGAGAACAAGCCGCGCCAGCCACAGGGCGAGCGCCGCGAAGCGTCGGCGCCAGCCAACGGTAATGGCAACGGCAACCGTGACCCGGAAGCGTTCCTCGACGACGATGTGGATAACTTCGGTAACAAGGCCGACTACGTCAGCCCGTACCAGAATGGCAAGAACCAAGGCCGCAACCGTCGCCCAGGCGCTGCAGCTGGTGCCGGCCAAACCCAAGGCAGCGGCACTCGAGGTGCAGGTGCTGGTGCGCCAGCCAAAGGCCGCAGTAACAACGGCGGCAGCGGCCAGCCGCGTCAGGGTGCTGGCGACAAGCGTCCACGCAGCAACAACGGCAGCAACGCTGGTGGTGGCCGTCGCGACGGCAACCCGGGCCGTAACCGCCCAGCCCGTGACGACAGCGCTCGTCAAGAACCAGCAGTACGCAACCCGCGTGAATCGCAAAGCCAGCCGGTGATCATCCGCAAGGAGTCCAAACTCGAGCGCTACCCAACGCCTGAGCAGCTGGAAGACTTGCCGAGCCGCCCGCGTGGCGAGCGCCCGGCCCTGCTGACCCGTAATCGCTGATTACGGATTTGCAGACATGAAAAAGCCGCCCTTATGGGCGGCTTTTTCGTTTGCGGCTGATTACTTCTGCTTCACGCCTTCAACACTGATATCCAGATCCAGTGTCTGCGAGGTTGGGCCTGGGCCCTTGATGCCGAAATCGTTCAGGTTCAGGGTAGTGGTGGCGTTGAAGCCAGCGCGCTCGCCGCCCCATGGATCCTTGCCTTCACCGTTGAAGGTAGCCTTGAAGGTTACCGGCTTGGTCACGCCGTGCAGGGTCAGGTCGCCGGTCACATCAGCGGTCTTGTCACCGGTCGATTTGACTGCGGTGGAGACGAACTTGGCCTCTGGATACTTGCTGACGTCCAGGAAGTCCTTGCTCGCGATGTGCTTGTCACGTTCGGCGTGGTTCGACCACAGGCTGGCGGTCTTCAGGTCGACGTTGATCTTGCTGGCTTCAGGCTTGGCCGAATCCCAGGTAAAACTACCGTCGAAGTCTTTGAAAGTACCGTGGATGAAGCTGTAGCCCAGGTGGCTGATCTTCCAGTCAACGAACGCGTGCTGGCCTTCCTTGTCGATCTTATAGTCAGCAGCCATGGCCTGACCAGCGGCGAACAGAGCGGTACCGAGCGCCAGAGCGGCAAAAGTCTTTTTCAACATCCTTTCGATTCCTTGCAATTGAGGTTGAGGGTCAAGCTTTGCGGCCCAGCATACGAGTCAGGGTCGCGTCACGGTCGATAAAATGGTGTTTCAGTGCAGCCAGGCCATGCAGGACGGCGAAAATCACCAGCCCCCAGGCCAGGTAAAAATGGATCACTCCAGCGGTGTCAGCCTGGTCGGGCAGGTTGCTGAGCAATGCCGGCACATCGAATAGGCCAAACATCGAGATCCCCGCGCCATCGGCGGTAGAGATCAGGTACCCGGCGATCATTACCGCAAACAGCCCTGCGTATAAAGCCAGGTGGCCCAGTTTGGCTGCAACGCGGGTGAAGCGGTCATGGCTGGCCAGCACTGCCGGCGGCGGACTGATGAAACGCCACAGCACCCGCAGCAGCATTACCGCCAGCAACACCAGGCCAATACTTTTATGCAGATCCGGGCCGGCCTTGCGCCACGGGTCGTAGTAGTCGAGATCGACCATCCACAGGCCCAGAGCAAACAGCCCGAAGACTGCCAGCGCTACACCCCAGTGCATGACCATGCTGACCAGGCCGTAGCGAGTTGAAGAATTGCGTACTTGCATGTTGGCGGCGCTCCCCCTTGAAGCTGCGTACAGACTAGCGCGAAACGTATCGAATAAAAGCGGAAAAAACTGCTTTGGTAGATCGAATTAATCGATGCTTATTCTCTCGACCGGTTATTAAGGAAACATTAACCCTAGACCAGCCCGGTACGCTCGCAAAATAAGAAAGGGCCGCGATGCGGCCCTTGGGGGTGTTGGATCAATCAGCCTTGGCTGCTGGCCGCCGGTTTCTTCACCGGCTCGGCCTTGGCGGGAGCCTTTTTCGCTTGCGCAGGCTTGTTTTCGGCCTTCTTCGCGGCCTCCGATTTGGCGGCTGGCTTATGCGCAGGCGCATGCTTGGCTGGTGCGGCCTTGCTTGCCGCAGGCTTGACCGGTGCAGGCTTGGCCGCAGGCTCCGGTACCGGCGCAACCACTGGCGCTGGCGCAGGCGCCGGTGCTACTGGTGCAACTTCCGCAGGCTTGGCAACAGGTGCCGGCTTGGCTGCAGGCTCTTCTGCGCCACCAAACAGGCGCGAGAAGAAGCCAGGCTTGGCTGGCTCGGCGTCTTTGGCCTTGACCGGCTCGTCCTTGGCTGGCGCGCTGTCCGCCTTGGCCGCCTTGTCGCCGCCACCAAAAAGATTGGAGAAGAAACCGCCCTTGGCCGCCGCAGCACCGGTTGCGGCAGCTGCCGCCGCAGGCACGGCCTTGACCGGGTCAAACGACTTGCCTGCCAGCAGGTCCTGCACCTGGCCGGCAGCACGCTGGCCGCTGCGCAGGGCGCCTTCGAGCGTGCCGGGGTAGAGCGCGTCGGTATGCTCACCGGCAAAGCTGATGCGCTGCAGAGGGCGCTCCCACAAACGCCAGTATTTGCTGATCTGCCCCGGGCCATATGCCAGATAGGCACCACCAGTACCGGGATCGGCGCTGTAGCGCTTCACTTCATAGCCAGTGAATGCGCCGCGCGCCTTCGGGTAGAACGCATGCAGGCGAATCAGCACCTGGTCGGCCATCTGCTTGTCGCCAAAGGCCTGCAACAGGCGGGCGTTGTCGCCCGACAGGTTGATCACCACGTTGGCACCACCTTTCAGCGCCGGCTCGATCCAGAGCATGCCCAGGCCGGTGTTGCTGAAGATCTCACCCGACATCCGCGCCCGGCTTTCCCACACAGGCTGTTTGAACTTGAGCAGTATCTGGTCGCGCCAGCCATAGTTGGTGCCTTTGATCGCAGCCATATGCTGGTTGTCCAGGCCTGGGGTCATCTGGATCTTGGCCAGTGCCCGCAGCGGCACCGCCATCACCAGGTAGTCGGCGCGATAGCCGACAGCGCCGACCTTGACGGTAACGCCGTCCTTGTCCTGGACGATCGCGGTAACCGGTGCGTTGGTCTTGATGGTTTTCAGCTGCTTGACGAAGGCCTGAGCCAGCACCGGGCTACCGCCAGGCAGGCGCGCAGCACGCAGGTCACGGTCGCTGACGCCACGATAGACGCGGGTCTGCTGGGCGAAATAGAGCAGCGACAGGCGCGAAGGCTCGTCATAACGGCTGCGAATCTGCTGGTTGATCAATTGCCGCGCAGTGGCGGGCAGTTGCAAACGGTCGAGCCAGTTGGAGACGTTGATCTGGTCTAGGGCGAACAGCGTGCTGTTGGCCTGCGGGTTGAGCGGGTCGTCGATCGAACGGGCCAGATCGTCGAGGGTTTTCTCGTAGCGCTTGAGCGCTTCGGCAGTTGCCGGCTGCTTGACGGCCAGGTCAGCTGCGCTGAAGTATTCGCCATCGATCAGGTAGCCCGGCGTGCGCACGAACTCAGGGGCCGGCAAGGTATCGAGCTTGAAGCGATCCAGGTACTGATTGAGTACCGGCTGGGCTTTGCCGTTACCGATCCATTCGCTGGTGGCCAGGCCAGAGCGCCCGCCCATGCCCGCCTTGGCTTCCAGCAGCGTGACCTGCCAACCTTTGTTCTGCAGCTCGTAGGCAGCCGTCAAGCCTGCCAGGCCGCCACCGACGACGATTGCCGTGGGTGTCTTGTCCTGCGCCAGCGCCGAGGTGCTGGAAAATCCGATCAATACCAACGCGCACAGGCGCACCCAAGCAGCAGCCATGTCGGCAAACTCCGGTTGAAAACAGGTCGATGAAAACGGGGAAGAAGCCCCGGAGAAAATTGCGCTAAGAATACGTCACCCGTGGGCACCCTGCCAGCAGGGCGATGCCAAGCCGCTTACGCAACTGGCATTTTTGTCAGTAGCCAGCAGCGCCGCTTTCGTCGGACAGTGGCGTCATCGACCGCAGCGGGACTTTCAGCCATGCAACAGCACCAATACTTTGCCCGCCTGCAGCCGCGCAACTTCATCCCGCATGCCATCTGGCAAGGCAACTATGGCCTGAGCATCAGTTCAAGCTGTACCTCTTATGCCGGCCTGGCAACAGCGGTCAACGGCAATCCCGGCACCGAACTGGTGATTGGCCAGAACAACGACCTTAAGATCGACTTCGGCAAGGAAGTCGACAGGTTGATGATGGAGTTCTACGTCGTCAGCGACCGCCTCGAGTTTGATGAAGACGACCTGATCGAGTGCGAGTACCTCGGCCTCGACCCCGAATTGCTGGGTCCGCCACCGCTGTACTGGCTGACCTTGTCCGGCCTGGCCGGTACCGAAATCGTGCCAGGGCACTACGCCAGTTCGCCCACCCGCCAGTTGCTGCTGGGGCCATTTCGCACCCTGACCATCTCCACCACCCAGGCCGGCACCGTGCACATCCCGGCCCTGAGCTGGCAGCCCGCTGTGCGCCATTGAGCCTGATCACGGTTGTGGTGGCCGGCACCTTTGCTTAGGCTTGTGCGGTCAAACCAAGCCGTGCCGCCAGGAGAAGTGCCGATGGGCCTCAATGATCAGTGGATGCAACGTGACCTCAAGGTCCTGTGGCACCCCTGCACCCAGATGAAAGACCACGAAAAGCTGCCGCTGATTCCGATCAAACGCGGCGAAGGCGTGTGGCTCGAGGACTTCGAAGGCAAGCGTTACCTGGACGCCGTCAGTTCGTGGTGGGTCAACGTGTTCGGCCATGCCAATCCGCGCATCAACCAGCGCATCAAGGACCAGGTCGACCAGCTCGAACACGTGATCCTGGCCGGTTTCAGCCATCAGCCGGTGATCGAGCTGTCCGAGCGCCTGGTAGCCATGACTCCAGCCGGGCTGGACCGAGTGTTCTACGCCGACAACGGCTCGTCGTGCATCGAAGTCGCGCTGAAGATGAGCTTCCATTACTGGCTGAACAAAGGCCAGAGCGGCAAGAAGCGCTTCGTCACCCTGACCAACAGCTACCACGGTGAAACCATCGCAGCGATGTCGGTGGGCGATGTGCCGCTGTTCACCGAGACCTACAAGACGCTGTTGCTCGACACCATCAAGGTGCCCAGCCCGGACTGCTACCTGCGCCCTGAAGGGGTCAGCTGGGAGGAGCACTCGCGGACGATGTTCCTGGCCATGGAGCAGACCCTGGCCGAGCATCACGCCACTGTCGCGGCAGTCATCGTCGAGCCGCTGATCCAGGGTGCCGGCGGCATGCGCATGTACCACCCGGTGTACCTCAAGCTGCTGCGCGAAGCCTGCGACCGCTATGGCGTGCACCTGATCCACGACGAGATTGCCGTGGGCTTTGGCCGCACCGGGACGATGTTTGCCTGCGAGCAGGCCGGCATCCGTCCGGACTTCCTCTGCCTGTCCAAGGCCCTCACCGGCGGTTACCTGCCGCTGGCGGCCTGCCTGACCACCGATGATGTCTATCAGGCTTTCTACGACGACTATCCGACCCTGCGCGCGTTCCTCCACTCGCACAGCTACACCGGCAACCCACTGGCCTGCGCTGCCGCGTTGGCAACCCTGGATATCTTCGAGCAGGACAACGTGATCGAGGCCAACAAGGCCCTGTCGGCGCGGATGGCCAGCGCCACTGCGCACCTGGTCGATCACCCACATGTGGCCGAAGTGCGCCAGACCGGCATGGCCCTGGCCATCGAAATGGTCGAGGACAAAGCCAGCAAAACCGCTTACCCATGGCAGCAACGGCGCGGCCTCAAGGTATTCGAACATGCCCTGACCCGCGGCGCCCTGCTGCGCCCGCTGGGCAGCGTGGTGTACTTCCTGCCGCCATATGTGATCACCCCCGAGCAGATCGACTTCCTTGCCGAGGTGGCCACCGAGGGCATCGATATCGCCACCCGCGACAGCATCAGCGTGGCCGTGCCGCAGAATTTCCACCCCGATTTTCGCGATCCGGGCTGAGCACAGCCCGTGCAGCAGGCCTCGGCGGCGGGCTCTCCCGCCGCCGAGGTGTATGTGTCTTCCCTAATTCCAGAGCAGAACCATGAGACTGTCCCGCTTCTTTATCGACGCCCCCCTGTCCATCGGCGAACACGACCTCCCCGAAGCCCAGGCCCATTACATCGGCCGCGTGCTGCGCATGGCCACCGGCGATGCCGTGCAGCTGTTCGATGGCAGCGGCCAGGAGTACCTCGGCCAGCTGCTTGAAGTGGGCAAGAAGAGCGTGCGCGTCAGCCTCGACCAGGCTCTGCCCGGCCAGGCCGATTCAAGCCTGCACGTGCACCTCGGCCAAGGCCTGTCGCGCGGAGAGCGGATGGACTGGGCCATCCAGAAAGCCACCGAGCTGGGTGTCAACCAGATCACCCCGATCGTCAGCGAACGTTGCGAAGTAAGGCTCAAGGACGAACGCGCCGACAAGCGTCTGGCGCACTGGCGCCAAGTGGCGATCAGCGCCTGCGAACAATGCGGCCGCTCGACCCTGCCGCTGATCAATCCGCCATTGACCCTGGCCGAGTGGCTGAAGGCAACCGAGGCTGACCTGAAGCTGGTGCTGCACCCGGTCGCCGAGCCGCTGACCAGCCACCAGCGGCCTGAGCGGCTGGCGTTTCTGATCGGCCCTGAAGGCGGTTTGACCGACGCCGAAGTCGAGCAGGCCAAGGCCGCCAGCTACCATGCCGCGCGCCTCGGCCCACGCGTGCTGCGTACCGAAACCGCGCCGGTAGTGGCGCTCGCAGTAGCGCAGCAGCTGTGGGGCGATTTTTAACTACTGCTCAGCGCACGTAGAAGCTGATGGCGATGAAGTGCAGCAGGCTGCCGGCAATCACGAACAGGTGCCAGATGCCGTGCCAGTGGCGAAAGCGGCTGTCATAGGCGAAGAAGATGATGCCGATGGTGTAGCACGCGCCACCGGCTGCCAGCCAGGCAAAACCGGCAGAGCCCAAAGTCTGCAGCAGCGGCTTGACCGCTACCAGCACGATCCAGCCCATCAGCGCATAGATGATGATCGACAGAATCCGCGCTTCCGAGCGCGGCTTGATCTCTTGCAGCATGCCGATCACCGCCAACCCCCAGACCACCCCGAACAGGCTCCAGCCCCACGGGCCGCGCAGGCTGATCAGGCAGAACGGGGTGTAGCTGCCGGCAATCAGCAGGTAGATCGACAGGTGATCGAGCTTACGCATGATCACTTTGGCCTGGCCGCGGGTGCTGTGGTACAGGGTCGAGGTGCTGTACAGCAGCACCAGGGTGCCGCCGTAGATCGAGAAGCTGATGATCTTCCATGGGTCGCCTTGCAGGCCGGCGGTGATGATCAGCCAGCTGGCACCGATGAAAGCCAGAATGGCACCGACCAGGTGCGTCCAGGCATTGAAGCGTTCACCGTAATACATGCAGTCAAAGACCTCCTCGCTAGTTCCGGGTTTCAGCGCAGCGCCGCCTCGCGCACCATCCGCTCCAGCGCGACCAGGTCCGGCACCCGCGCTACTTGCTCGCCTACCTGGACCGCCGCCAGCTCGAGCGCGTTCAACGGCACGTCGACATAATTGAGCTGGCTGTCCAGCTTGCACGCCCGCGGGATGCCCTGCAGCAGCAATGCCAGGTAGCGCAGGCCGGTATCCCCGAGCGCATTGAGCACGACAATCCGCGCTCGCTCGCCGCACACCGTCTGGCCGCCACAGGCCGCCTCGAAACCGATCAGCGGCAAGCGTTGCTGACGCCAGTCGAGCCAGCCCAGGTGCCAGTTTGGCTCACCGATCTGACAAGACAACGCACGCTGGCCGATCAACTCTGCCACAGCCACATTCGGCAGAACCAGGGTCCGATCACCCAGGGGCAGCAGCAGGCCGGTCAGGCTGCTGCGTTGGCCGGCGATATGTTCAAGCATGGGGTTGGCTCCAGTGGGCAATGCTTTGCAACAGCAGCGACTCCTGATACGGCTTGCCCAGGTATTCGTTGACGCCGATGGCCATGGCTCGGTCGCGGTGCTTATGGCCGCTGCGCGAGGTAATCATGATGATCGGCAGGTCCTTCAGGCGCTGGTCCTGACGGATCCGCGTGGCCACTTCAAAGCCATCCATACGGGGCATTTCGATGTCCAGCAGCAGTACGTCAGGCCGATGCTCTGCCAGCAGGGCCATGGCATCGACGCCGTCCTTGGCGGTCAGCACGCTCATGCCGTGGCGCTCGAGCAAGCGGCTGGTGACCTTGCGCACCGTCACCGAATCGTCGACCACCATCACCAACCGTTGCCGAGGCGCGGCCTCGAACTGCCGCTGCTGATGCACATCGCCACTGGGCAGCCGGGCCAGGCGCCGTTGCTGGCCGCGGAGCTGGCCGAGCAGATCGAGAATCAGCACCACCCGGCCGTCACCGAGCAAGGTTGCCCCGGACAGCCCCGGCACTGCAGCAAACTGCGGGCCGAGGCTCTTGACCACGATCTCGCGGCTGGGTGACAGGCTGTCGACCTGGATCGCGAACGACGCTTCCTGCGAATGCACCAGGATCACCGGCAGCGGCACGCTCTGGCCAAGCAGGCCAGGCCGGGCGACACCGCTTTGCAGCAACTCGCCGAGGTAGCGCAGCTGGTAGGCGTGGCCGCCATACACGTAGCTCGGCGTATCCAGCTGGTAGCAGGCAGCCAGTTCGCTGGGCGGCACGCGGACGATGCCTTCGATGGTGTTGAGCGGAATGGCGTATTGCTCATCACCCAGGTGGACCATCAAGGCGCGGTTGATCGATACCGTGAATGGCAGGCGGATCTGGAAGCGCGCACCCTTGCCGGGGCTGGAAGCGATGCTCATGGCGCCACCGAGCTGCTTGACCTCTTCATGGACCACGTCCATGCCCAGCCCGCGGCCGGAAATCTGAGTGATCTTTTCTGCCGTCGAGAAACCGGGACGGAGGATGAACTGGAGGATTTCGTGGTCGCTCAGGCGCGCGCGCGGATCGAGCAGGCCGCGCTTGATGGCTTTGTCGCGCACCGCCGCGAGCGGCACCCCGGCACCGTCGTCACTCATCTCGATAACGATGTCGGCGCCTTCGTGGAGCAGATTCAGATGGATCGTACCTTGCTCAGGTTTACCGGCAGCCAGGCGCGCCTCGCGCGACTCCAGGCCATGGTCGACGGCGTTGCGCAGCATGTGTTCAAGCGGCGCCACCATGCGCTCCAGCACGCTGCGGTCAAGCTCGCTCTCGGCATTGCCGACCACTAACTCGACCTGCTTGCCGAGTTCGCTGGAGACCTGCCGCACGACACGTTGCAAACGCGGCACCAGGCGCTCGAACGGCACCATCAGGGTGGCGGTAAGGCCCTCCTGCAACTGGCTGTTGACCCGCGCCTGCTGCTGCAGCAGGCCGTGGGCTTCCTGCGCGCCCTGAGCCAGGGTTTCTTTCAGGTCGAGCAGGTCTGAGGCGGATTCGAACAGCGCCCGCGACAGTTGCTGCAACTGTGAATGGCGGTCCATTTCCAGCGGATCGAAATCGTCATAGCTGTCGCTTTCAGCCTGATAACGGCTGGCGCTGCTGGCCTGAGTTTCTATCTCCAGGCGCAGCAACTGATCACGCATGCGCTCAAGGGTGGTTTCCATCTCGCTGAGGGCGAACTGGGCGTCGTTGACCTGCTGCTCGATACGGCCGCGGATCAGCGCGTGCTCGCCGGCCAGGTTGCCAAGATCATCGAGCAGCTCGGCATCGACCTTGACCATATCGCCCGGCGCCCGCTCCGGGGCAACCGCTGCCGGTTCAGCGGGGACTGCCGCTTCGCTGGCGATAGCCGGCGCGGCGGCGCTGTCGGTCAACGCCGCGCTGCTGAAGTTGCGGATGTAGTCGATCAGCGCCGTGGCCGCATGCAGCGGCTCGCCCAGGCGCACCGCATCAAGCATGTGCGCCAGGCGGTCGTGGCAGTTCTGCAGCAGGGCAAACAGCGCTGCGGTCGGCGGCAGGCGGCCAGCGGCAAGCAGCTCGTAGAGAAATTCCAGCTCATGGGCGAGGTCGCCGATCGCGGCGATTTCGACCATGCGCGCGCCACCCTTGAGCGTATGCAGGTCGCGCAGCAGGGTCTCGACCTCGACACTGCTGCGCGGGTCGGCCTGCCAGCGGGCCAGCGCGGCCGCAGAGCTTTCGACGATGTCCGAGCTTTCTTCGAGGAACACCTCGAGTAGCTCCTGATCACCTGGGCTGTCCGGCGCTTCGCCGGATTCGACAGGCTCTACTGTAGCCGGAGCATGGCTCGGCTCGGGCGGTGCTTCGAGCAGCGCTGGCTGCACTACTTGCGCATATTCGAGGGGCGGCAGCGGCGTGACCCCATCACGGCCGATCAGGCCGGTGGCATCGGGCGCCAGCGCTTGATCGAGCAGTGCGCGCAAACCGTCGATGCATTCGCTGCGCGAGCTGACTTCCTGCCCGGCGGCAATCTCGTCGAGCATGTCGATCAGCACGTCGTGGGCCTGGCGGGCCTGGTTGAAAAAGCGCGTGTCGGCGACCAGGCTGCCCTCTTCCACCGCACCGTACAGATCGAGCAGCGCCTCACAGACCTCGTCCACTTGCCAGAGGTCGGCCAGGTTCGCGCCGTGGCTGAGGTTGGTCAGTTCGTCGAGCAGGGTTTCCAGCTCCTGACGCTGCTGCGGTTGCTGCTGCCAGCGCGCCAGCAGCGACTCGGCATCGAGCAGAATATCCATGCTCTCGGCCAGAAAGCTGGCGATCAGCTGCGGGTCACGCCGACTACGGCGACTGGCCGAGGATTCGTCGTGCAATGCCGCTAACTGAGCATCGACGCCCTGACCAACCTGTTCGATCAACTCGGCGGAGCCGGCTATGGGCGCCAGCGGTGTGCTGTGCAGCTGCGCCAGGCCCAGATGGAACAGCGCGTGGGCGGCTTCCAGCCAGTCGAGTTCGGTCTGTTGCAGGCGCAACTCATGGCTGCGATATTCCCGTGCGAGCCTATCGAAGGCCGTGGCCAGCTCAGCGATCGGCATCACCCCGGCCATGGCGGCGCTGCCCTTGAGCGTGTGCAGCGCGCGCTGCAAGCTGTCGCTGACCGGCGTGCCATGGCGGTCGGCAGCGAGCAGAAACGCCTCGAGGCTGGCCAGATGGCCAGCCGCTTCGTTACGGAAGATCTCCAGCAACTGCGGATCAAGCCCGTCCAGCCCCGCCGCGACAGGGGCTTCGTTGACGGCCAGCGCGTGCAACTGGCTGACCAGATGCTCGACCTCGGCCAGCGGCGGCAAATGGCCCACGGCGAAGTCGGCGAGCAGGTCCGGCAGGCGCACGAAAGCCTGCTGCAAGGCGACCAGGCCTTGCCCGGCCAGGCCGACCCGGCCTTCGAGCACCCGGTTGATCAGCCGCTCGGCGCCCCAGGCCAGCTCCGCCAAAGCTTCGGCGCGGACCATGCGGCCGCTGCCCTTGAGCGTGTGCAAAGCCCGGCGCACTTCGATCAGCGCCTCACGCAGGCTGTTGTCGGCACGCCAGCGCAGCCAGTGGCGTTCGATCTCGGGCAGCAGCTCGTTGGCTTCTTCAAGGAATACCTCGCGCAACTCGGCGTCGATTTCCTCGCCTTCATCGGCCAGTGCGCCATGCCCACAGTTCACGCCAAGCGCCGTCAGGCTGGCCCTGGCCATGTCGATGAACGGCTGGGCGTCGGCCAGCGGATCAGCCACGCGCCACTGCAAATAGCATTCGCCGGCACACAGCGCATCGGCCAGGTGGGTCAGTTCATCCAGCTGTGGCTCTTCCTCCAGATGCGCCAGCCAGCCCTGCACATAGCCTGCGGCACCGGCAAACAGCTCGGCGGCAGCAGGCAGCATGAGCATCGCCAATGCACCGCGCACTTGCTGCAACAACCCCGGCAAGGCTTGCAGGCGCTGACGTGGCCAGCCCGATTCGAGGCAGTCGCCAATCAGGTCCTTGGCCTGTTGCAGCACCGACACCGCTTCGCTGAGGACCACGTGGCGGATGTGCGCCATGTCCGAGCCGGGCATGCTGCCCTGGCCGCTTTCTTCCAGCGGGCCGACCATGCCATTGAGGGTTGCCTCGACGTACAGCAGGGCCCCGGCAACGTCCATCAACAGCGCATCGTCGACGCTCTGCTGATCCTGTGCCAGAGCCTGCAACGCCAGCACCTGATCGATGATGACCCGCCGCGGTTGCTGGAAATTCAACACTGCCAGGGTGTCTGCGACCTGACGCAAGGGCGCGACCAGGGCGTCCAGTTGCTCGCGCGATTGCTCGCCTCGGACAAACTGATCAAGGCAGTCCTTGATCCGCATCAGGTCATCGCACAGCGCCGCCACCACCGAACGCAGGGCGTCGCGGCCCTGGCCAGCCTGTAGTTGCTCGCGCCAGTTGCCCAGCGACAGGTCCAGGTCAGCCAGGTCGGCAGCACCGGCCAGGCGCTGCGCCGCTTCACCCATCAGGCTGCCCTGGGCCAATGGCTCGACACCACGGCACTCACGCAGGCGATTGAGCAACGGCAGCATCACCAGCGGCAGGTCGTGGCGGGCGCCGCGCAGGCGCTCAAGGTAAGGCGGTAGCTGTTCAAGGCCACGGAACATCGCGCCGAGGCAGTCGCCGCGCGGGCTGATCTGGCCGTCAGCCATGGCCCGTCCGAGCAACTCGAGTTCTTCGGCCAGGCGCGTCGCCCCGCGCAGTTCAAGCATGCGCAGGCAACCGTGGACCAGGTGCAGGTTATCCACATACAGCGCCAGCGTGGCCAGCTCCGTCGGGTCGCCGGCAAACCGCTCAAGCGCCTGCCGGGCCTGGGCCAGACAATCGAGAATGGGCGCCTTGGTCCAGGCCAGGGCGACCGTGTCGTGACGTTCGGGGCTTACTGCTGCCGAGGCCATGGGTTACTCCTCAGCGGGGTTCGGCCGGGGCCGGCAAAGTAAAACCGGAGACCGAGCGGCGCATCTCGCTGGCCATCCGCGCCAGGTGGCGAATGCTGTCGGCGGTGGCGCCGGAGCCGCTCGAGGTCTGCGCGGTAATCTGCTGGATCACAGCCATGGTGTGGGAAATCTGCCCGGCTGAAGAGGTCTGCAGTTGGGCGGCATCGGAAATACTGTGAATCAGCTCGGCGAGGGTCTGCGAGACGCCTTCGATTTCCGCCAGAGCCACCCCGGCATCCTGCGCCAGACGCGCTCCGCGGACTACTTCGGCAGTGGTCTGCTCCATGGAGATGACCGCCTCGTTGGTGTCGGTCTGAATGGTCCGCACCAACGCCTCGATCTGCCGGGTGGCCGACGACGAGCGTTCGGCCAGACGCTGGACTTCGTCGGCAACCACGGCAAAACCACGCCCGGCTTCACCGGCCAGCGAGGCCTGGATCGCCGCGTTGAGGGCAAGAATGTTGGTCTGTTCGGCAATGTCGTCGATCAGGCTGACGATGTCGCCGATCTCCTGAGACGACTCACCCAGGCGCTTGATCCGTTTGGCGGTGTCCTGAATCTGCTCGCGAATGTTGTCCATGCCGTGGATGGTGTTGTGCACCACCTCGTTGCCTTTGTTGGCGATGGCCACCGAGCGCTCGGCGACCTTGGCCGACTCGTAGGCGTGGGCCGACACCCGATCGATCGACTCGACCATGTCGCCCACTGCCACCGAGGCTTCACTGATCTGCTCGGCCTGCTGCTCAGAGGCCTTGGCCAGCTGGCGTGCGGTGTTCTGCGTGTCCTGCACGGCGGCGGCAACCTGCAGGGCGCTGTGGTTGATGGTGGTGACCAGGTCACGCAGCTGGTCCACCGAGTAGTTGATCGAGTCGGCGATGGCCCCGGTGAAGTCTTCGGTGACCGACACCGTCACTGTCAGGTCGCCGTCGGCCAGCTCCTCGATTTCGTCGAGCAGGCGCATGATTGCCTGCTGGTTGCGCTCGTTCTTTTCCGCGGTTTCGCGCAGCTGGCGATTGGTCGCGCGGACCATCACCGAGCCGATGAGGATGATCGAGGCCAGCGCCAGCAAGCCGAGCACGTAGCCGCCAACGGTATCAAGGGTGCGCCCGTTGGCCAGGTTCTCGAAGCTGTTGGCCAGGTGCGAGGCTTCATCGAGCAGGGTTTGCGACAGACTGAAAATATTGCTCGCCGCTTCGCGCACGCGGAACAGTTCGGGGGAGGTTTCGAGGATTTCATCGACACTGCCGGAGACAAACTGGAACAGCTCGGCAATCTCCGCCAGTCGCGCGCGGGCATCGGCGTCCTCGGCTCGGGTGACCTGGATCGCCGGGTTGCCGCCGAGCATGCCTTCAAGCACCTGGCCAAAGCGGCTGGCGTCGCGACCAAAGGCATCGGCCGCCTGCGCTGCCGAATCATCGCCGGCCAGCACGGTGTTGACCGAACCCAGAATCCGCTCAGCCAGCAACAATTGGCGCTGGGCTACGGCCACTTGCGCGGCGGGGGCACCGCTTTGCAGGAGGATCTCGACCACCTTCTCGTATTCGACCTGCAACTGCGGCACGGTCTCGGCGAGGGTTGCCGCGACCTGGTGCAGCGACAAAACGGTTTGTTCGCTGGCGAGGATCACGTCGGTGTTCTTGCGCAGCGTCTCCCAGTCCTGGCGCACCGCTTCCATTTCATCGCGGACCTTGGCCGGCGCTGCCGGCAGCGCGGTGGCCTTGTCACCTTCACGCAGGTAGCCCCAGCGCCGCTCGAAGTCGTTGCGCGCATCCGACAGCAGGCGAAACGCCAGGGCCTTGCCGGCAGCGGCCTCGGTGGCGTTCTTGGCGATGCGTTGGGACAGCACGCGCAGCTCACCGGCGTGGCCGATGTACTGCTTGTCGTAATTGGACTGGGTGTTGAGGTATGCGAAGTTGGCGAACAGCAGGATGATCGACAGGATCAGCACCACGAACAGCACGGTGATCTGCGCACTGCTGCGCACGCGCGGGGTCACGGCCGGTGGAGTGACGGGGCTGACAGGCTTGTTCACGGTCGATCCTCTACAACGCTACATCAAGAAAACCCGGCGCCTGGGCCAGGGCCAGCGGGCTGAAGATGGCCCAGTTGTGCTCGCGGGCAAAATGGCCCTGCACAAACGGCGTCGCCGCCGCCAGCAACGGCTGCGGTGGCGACAGGTCAAGGCTGCTCAGGCTGAAATGCTGCAACCCCAGCACCTCATCGACCAGCAAGCCGGCAAACAGTGCCTCGTGATCCAGCACCAGCACTCGCCGTTGCTTGCCTGGCGGCAGTGGCCCAAGGCCGAAAAAACTGCTCAGGTCCATCACCGGCAGCAGCCGCCCACGCAGGTTGGCCACCCCGCACACCCACGGCTGCACGCCGGGGACGCGGCTGCTGCGCGGCTCGCGCAAGACTTCGGCGACTTCGACCATGGGCGCCACGAACCACTGCTCGGCAACGCGAAAGCCAATCCCGCTCCACTGTTGCATCCGGCTGTCCTGCGACGGCTGATCGGCCTCCAGCAGACGGCAGCGGCGATCGATGTCGAGCAGAAGCTCGAACGCAGTCAGCGAGGCGCGGCGGGTGGTCAAATGTCGAGCACCGCTTTCAGCTTGGCCAGCAGCGAGTCTTCATCGACCGGTTTGATAAGAAAATCACGCGCGCCCTGGCGCGCCGCCCAGACCCGATCGGTTTCCTGGTCCTTGGCGGTGATGACGATTACCGGGATGCCGCTGGTAGCGGCGTCCTTGCTCAGTTGGCGAGTTGCCTGAAAGCCGTTGAGGATGGGCATGACGATGTCCATCAGAACCACATCGGGCTTTTCCTGGCGGGCCAGCGCCACGCCGTTGGCGCCATTGTCAGCCTTGAGCACCTCATGGCCATGCTTTTCCAGGATCGCGGTGAGTTTGTGCAACTCTGTCGGCGAATCATCGACAATCAGAACTCGGGCCATGCTGTTCCCCATTGAAGGAAAGTGCCGCCGCCATGCCAGGCGCGGTCAGGATGCAGGTTGCGCCTGAGCGGCAAATTCCGGCACATGGGCCCGGATCGCCTCAAGCAATTCTTCTTTGCTGAATGGTTTGGTCAAAAATTGATCAGAGCCGACGACGCGGCCACGGGCCTTGTCGAACAGGCCATCACGCGACGACAGCAGGATCACCGGGGTGTCCTTGAAGGCGCTGTTGTGCTTGATCACGGCGCAGGTCTGGTAACCGTCCAGGCGCGGCATCAGCACGTCGATGAAGATGATCCGCGGTCTATGGTCGACAATCTTGGCCAGCGCGTCAAAGCCGTCGCTGGCGGTGATCACTTCACAGCCGACCTCACCCAGCAGCAGCTGCGCAGTGCGGCGGATCGTGCGTGAATCGTCGATCACCATCACCTTCAGGGGTTGTTCCATAATCGCCTACCGACAATGACGTTGCGCCGCACAGTACAAGGTTCACGCGCCCGGAAAAAGCGCTGCGCCAGCGACTGTGCGCATTTATCAGCAGCTTATAGCGTGCAGCTTGAAGCTGCACGCATCCTGACAGCCTTTGCCGTCGCCGCCCCCTTGACCGACGGCGCGCTCGGCGCCACCCTGAGCCACTTTATCTATTGCCATCGCGGTCAATTGCCGCCAAGAGGAATTCACCCATGAGCGTTCGCCTCGGGATTGTCATGGACCCTATCGCGTCCATTTCCTACAAAAAGGACAGTTCGCTGGCCATGCTGCTGGCAGCCCAGGCCCGCGGCTGGACGCTGTTCTACATGGAGCAGCAGGACCTGTACCAGAGCGCAGGCGTGGCGCGGGCGAAGATGCGCCCACTGCAGGTATTCGCCAATCCCGAGAAGTGGTTCGAGCTGGACGCTGAAATCGACGCACCGCTGAGCGACCTCAACGTGATCCTGATGCGCAAGGATCCGCCGTTCGACATGGAGTTCGTCTACAGCACTTACCTGCTGGAGCAGGCCGAAGCTGCCGGGGTACTGGTGGTCAATCGCCCGCAGAGCCTGCGCGACTGCAACGAAAAGCTGTTCGCCACGCTGTTCCCGCAGTGCACCCCGCCGACCCTGGTCAGCCGCCGCCCGGACATCATCCGTGCGTTTGCCGCCGAGCATGGCGATGTGATCCTAAAGCCGCTGGACGGCATGGGCGGCACCTCGATCTTCCGCCACCGGGTCGGTGACCCGAACCTGTCGGTGATCCTCGAAACCCTGACCGCGCTTGGCACCCAGCAGATCATGGCGCAGGCCTACCTGCCGGCAATCAAGGACGGCGACAAGCGCATCCTGATGATCGACGGCGAGCCGGTGCCGTACTGCCTGGCGCGCATCCCGGCCAGCGGCGAAACCCGTGGCAACCTGGCTGCTGGCGGCCGTGGTGAAGCGCGCGAACTGAGCGAGCGCGACCGCTGGATCGCCGCCCAGGTCGGGCCAACCCTGCGCGAAAAGGGCCTGCTGTTCGTCGGCCTGGACGTGATCGGCGAGCATCTGACCGAAATCAACGTGACCAGCCCGACCTGCATCCGCGAAATCGACAACGCCTACGGCACCCAGATCGGCGTACAGTTGATGGACGCCATTGATCGCAAGCTGAAGGCGCGCTGACCACCGACGCGAAGCGCAATCGCTCAGTGCGGTATGATGCCGGTCCTTTGACCTGCTGCCCCGCCTGGCGATTGCTGGATACCTGATGACGCTGCCCGCTGACATCCCTGCCGACCTGCTGCCACCCCGCGTTCGCCCGGTGGACCGGCTTGGCTTTACCTTGTTTCTGGCTGCCCTGGTGCACCTGGCGCTGATCCTCGGGGTCGGCTTCACGGTGGTCAAGCCGAGTGAAATCCGCCACACCATGGATATCACCCTGGCAACCTTCAAGAGCGAGAAAGCGCCCGAGAAGGCCGATTTCCAGGCCCAGGACAACCAGCAAGGCAGCGGTACCCTGGACAAGAAGGCAGTGCCCAAAACCACCGAGCTGGCGCCGTTTCAGGACAGCAAGATCAACAAGGTCACGCCTCCGCCGGCCGCCAAGCGCGAAACGCCGCCTGCTCCGCAGAAGGCCGCGGTCGCCACCACGGCAGCCAAGATGCAGAAGGTCGAACCCAAGCCCAAGGAAACCAAGGCCCAGCCCAAGCCTCCTGCGGCGACCCCGGAATTTGACAGTTCACAGCTGTCGAGTCAGATCGCCAGCCTTGAAGCCGAGCTGTCCAACGAGCAGCAGCTGTATGCCAAGCGGCCCAAGATTCACCGCTTGAACGCGGCTTCGACCATGCGCGACAAAGGTGCCTGGTACAAAGAGGAATGGCGCAAGAAGGTCGAGCGGGTCGGTAACCTCAACTACCCCGACGAAGCCCGTCGCCAGCAGATCTACGGCAACCTGCGCATGATGGTTTCGATCAACCGCGATGGCTCGTTGTTCGAGGTGCTGGTGCTGGAGTCGTCCGGCCAACCGCTGCTGGATCAGGCCGCGCAGCGCATCGTTCGCCTTGCCGCGCCGTTCGCGCCGTTTACCGGTGATCTGGCCGAATTCGACCGTTTGGAGATCATCCGTACCTGGCGCTTTGCCCGCGGCGACCGGCTGTCGAGCAACTAAACCGCGTCAGTGGTTTTTTCTCACAGCTTGCAGCTTGAAGCTGACGTCGCCTGGCGCCACACTACCCCCATGAAAAACCTCACTCCGAGTTACCTCAAGCATCAGTTCCTGATCGCCATGCCACACATGGCCGATCCGAACTTTGCCCAGACCCTGACCTATATCGTTGAGCACAACGCCAATGGCGCCATGGGCCTGGTGGTCAACCGGCCGCAGGAACTCAACCTGGCAGACATCCTCGAGCAGTTGCGCCCGGACGAGGAACCTCCATTGAGTACCCTGCAGGTACCGATCTACATCGGCGGGCCGGTACAGACCGACCGCGGCTTCGTTCTGCACAGCAGCGAGCGCAGCTATGAGGCCACCATCGAGCTCGAAGGCCTGTCACTGTCGACCTCGCAGGATGTGCTGTTTGCCCTGGCCAACGGCGAAGGCCCGGCGCAGAGCCTGATCACTCTCGGTTACGCGGGTTGGGAAGCCGGCCAGCTGGAAGCCGAACTTGCCGACAACGCCTGGCTCAACTGCCCATTCGACCCTGAAATCATCTTCAGCCTGGCCAGCGACCAGCGCCTGAGTGCGGCAGCAGCGTCGCTGGGCATCAACCTCAGCCTGCTGACCAGCCAGGCAGGTCACGCCTGATGGCCGAGGTGCGCCTGCTGCTGGGCTTTGACTACGGCACCAAACAGATCGGCGTCGCGGTTGGCCAGGTCATCACCGGCCAGGCCCGCGAGCTGTGCACCCTGCGTGCCCAGGACGGTATTCCGGATTGGGCCCAGGTGGAAAAACTGATCAAGGAGTGGAAACCCGACGCTATCGTCGTTGGCCTGCCGCTGAACATGGACGGCACCCCCAGCGAGATGAGCGCCCGCGCGCAGAAGTTCGCCAACCGCCTGCACGGCCGCTACAACCTACCGGTGCACACCCACGACGAGCGCCTGACCACCTTCGAAGCCAAGGGTGAGCGCATGGCCCGTGGCGGTCAGCGTGGTACCTATCGAGACAACCCGGTCGACGCCATCGCCGCCGCGCTGCTCCTGCAGGGCTGGCTGGAGGCTAATACCGGTCACTGATTCTACCTTTCGCTTTGCCGCCGGGTCTGCCGGCGCCCCGAGGAGCACGCAATGAGCCTACCCAACCCCGCCGAGTTGATCCGGCAGATGGCCGTCGACCTTCGCGCCCACCTGGCCCGCCGCAACATTGCCGAGCCGCGCTTCATCGGCATCCGCACCGGTGGTGTGTGGGTCGCTCAGGCGCTGCAGCAGGAGCTTGCCGACAGCAGCCCGCTGGGCACCCTGGATGTGTCGTTCTATCGCGACGACTTCAGCCAGAACGGCCTGCACCCGCAAGTGCGCCCCTCTGAGCTGCCGTTCGAGGTAGAAGGCCAGCACCTGGTACTGGTCGATGACGTGCTGATGAGCGGGCGCACCATCCGCGCTGCCCTCAACGAACTGTTCGATTATGGCCGCCCGGCCAGCGTCACCCTGGTGTGCCTGCTCGATCTGGATGCCGGCGAACTGCCGATCCGGCCCAACGTGCTCGGCGCCACGCTGTCACTGGCAGCCCATGAGCGGGTAAAATTGACCGGCCCGGCCCCGCTCGCCCTCGAGCGCCAGGACCTTGCTACCGCTTCCGCCCTTTAAGAGTCCCCTGCGATGACGCCACTCGACGCCAAGCGCCCGCTGCAGCTCAATGATCAGGGCCAGCTGCGCCACTTCCTCTCGCTTGA
The DNA here is from genome assembly GCF_014268785.2 of Pseudomonas shirazensis. Taxonomy (GTDB): domain Bacteria; phylum Pseudomonadota; class Gammaproteobacteria; order Pseudomonadales; family Pseudomonadaceae; genus Aquipseudomonas; species Aquipseudomonas shirazensis. The sequence goes on from NZ_JABWRD020000002.1 coordinate 919,863, forward strand.
TGGTTTGCCCCGCGAACTGCTCACCGAGATTCTCGACACTGCCGACTCGTTTCTTGAAGTCGGCGACCGGGCAGTGAAGAAAGTCCCGTTGCTGCGCGGCAAGACCGTGTGCAACGTGTTCTTCGAAAACTCCACCCGCACCCGCACCACTTTTGAGCTGGCGGCCCAGCGGCTGTCGGCCGACGTCATCAGCCTGAACGTATCGACCTCCTCGACCAGCAAGGGCGAGACCCTGTTCGACACCCTGCGCAACCTTGAGGCCATGGCCGCCGACATGTTCGTCGTGCGCCACTCCGACTCGGGCGCGGCGCACTTCATCGCCGAGCACGTGTGCCCGGACGTTGCCGTGATCAACGGTGGCGACGGCCGCCACGCGCACCCGACCCAGGGCATGCTCGACATGCTCGCCATTCGCCGCCACAAAGGCAGCTTCGAGAACCTCTCGGTAGCCATCGTCGGCGATATCCTGCACTCGCGGGTGGCCCGCTCCGACATGCTCGCGCTGAAGACCCTGGGTTGCCCGGACATCCGCGTGATCGGCCCGAAAACCCTGATCCCGGTGGGCATCGAACAGTACGGCGTAAAGGTCTACACCGACCTCGCCGAAGGCCTCAAGGACGTCGACGTGGTGATCATGCTGCGCCTGCAGCGTGAGCGCATGGCCGGCGGCCTGCTGCCCAGCGAAGGCGAGTTCTACCGCCTGTTCGGCCTGACCACCGCGCGCCTGGCCGGCGCCAAACCGGATGCCATCGTCATGCATCCGGGGCCGATCAACCGCGGCGTCGAGATCGAATCGGCAGTCGCCGACGGTAAACATTCGGTAATCCTCAACCAGGTCACCTACGGCATCGCCGTGCGCATGGCGGTGCTGTCGATGGCCATGAGCGGGCAGAACACGCAACGACAACTGGACCAGGAGCACGCCCTGTGAGCATCAGTATTCTTGGCGCCCGGGTCATCGATCCGATTAGCGGCCTGGACAGCATCAGCGACCTGCACCTGGAAGCGGGCAAGATCGTCGCCATCGGCGCCGCCCCGGCCGGTTTCAGCGCCAGCCGCAGTATCGACGCCAACGGCCTGGTCGCCGCACCGGGCCTGGTCGACCTCGACGTCGCCCTGCGCGAGCCGGGCTACAGCCGCAAGGGCAACATCGCCAGCGAAACCCGCGCGGCCGTCGCCGGTGGCGTCACCAGCCTGTGCTGCCCACCGCAGACCAAGCCGGTGCTGGACACCTCGGCAGTGGCCGAGCTGGTGCTCGACCGTGCCCGTGAAGCCGGCAACAGCAAGGTCTACCCGATCGGCGCCCTGACCAAGGGCCTTGAAGGCGAGCAACTGGCCGAGCTGGTGGCCCTGCGTGATACCGGCTGCGTAGCATTTGGCAACGGTTTGAAGCAGATCCCCAACAACCGCACCCTGGCGCGCGCGCTGGAGTACGCCGCCACCTTCGACCTGACCGTGGTGTTCCACTCCCAGGACCATGACCTGGCCCTCGGCGGGCTGGCCCACGAAGGTGCGATGGCCAGCTTCCTCGGCTTGCCCGGCATCCCGGAAAGCGCCGAAACCGTCGCCCTGGCGCGCAACCTGCTGCTGGTCGAGCAAAGTGGCGTGCGTGCGCACTTCACCCAGATCACCAGCGCCCGCGGCGCCCGCCTGATTGCCCAGGCGCAGGCACTGGGCCTGCCGGTCACGGCCGACGTGGCGTTGTACCAGCTGATCCTCACCGACGAGGCGCTGCGCGACTTCTCCAGCCTGTACCACGTGCAGCCACCGCTGCGCACCGCGGCGGATCGCGATGGCCTGCGTGAAGCGGTCAAGTCGGGGGTGATCCAGGCGATTTCCAGCCATCACCAGCCGCACGAGCGCGATGCCAAGCTGGCGCCGTTTGGCGCGACCGAGCCCGGGATCAGCAGTGTCGAGCTGTTGCTGCCGTTGGCGATGACGCTGGTCGAGGATGGCCTGCTGGATCTGCCGACCTTGCTTGCGCGCCTGACCAGCGGGCCTGCCCAGGCGCTGCGCTTGCCGGCAGGTGAGCTGAAGGTTGGCGGTGCGGCGGATCTGGTGTTGTTTGATCCAAAGGCCTCGACCGTGGCCGGTGAGCATTGGCTGTCGCGCGGCGACAACTGCCCGTTCATCGGCCACTGCCTGCCGAGTGCGGTGCGTTATACCCTAGTGGATGGCCACATCTGTCACGAAGCCTGAGGCTTGGCGCGGCCGTTCCTGCACCGACCGCGAACACCGCGATCTGTAGGAGCGGCCTTGCCGGGGCGCCGGACCGGTCCGAAAGGCCCGCACAGCGGGGCCGGCGATGTCGGCGGCGAAGCTAAAAATCTGGGGCCACTCCGCGACCCTTTCGCGACACGAGGCCGCTCCTGCGCCGACCGCGTACCCCATCGGGCATCGCTTGGGCCTGAAGCCAACCATCCATCCGCCAAGGTTGAAATCTTTCCCCCCTCCCCCCATATGAGTCTGCATCAGGCATTTTCGCCCCGCTGCGTGGAGACTCTCCCTTGACTACCATCGTTTCAGTCCGCCGCCACGGCAAAGTCGTCATGGCGGGCGACGGCCAGGTATCCCTCGGCAACACCGTGATGAAAGGCAACGCGAAAAAAGTCCGCCGCCTGTACCACGGTCAGGTCATTGCAGGCTTCGCCGGGGCCACTGCCGATGCCTTCACCCTGTTCGAGCGCTTCGAAGGCCAGCTGGAAAAACACCAGGGTCACCTGGTTCGCGCCGCCGTCGAACTGGCCAAGGAATGGCGTACCGACCGCTCCCTGAGCCGCCTCGAAGCCATGCTCGCCGTGGCCAACAAGGACGCCTCGCTGATCATCACCGGCAACGGTGACGTGGTCGAGCCAGAAGACGGCCTGATCGCCATGGGTTCTGGCGGCGCCTTCGCCCAGGCCGCTGCCCGCGCACTACTGAACAAGACTGAGCTGTCGGCTCGCGAAATCGCCGAAACCGCGCTGCACATCGCCGGTGACATCTGCGTGTTCACCAACCACAACCTGACCATCGAGGAGCAGGACCTGGCCGAGTGATCAGTTGTTCTGGCGTCCCGCTCAGCGCGGGACTTTTCCACACTGATTACTGTGCCTGAGGACCGAATAGATCATGTCCATGACCCCCCGCGAAATCGTCCACGAACTCAACCGCCATATCATCGGCCAGGACGACGCCAAGCGCGCCGTCGCCATTGCCCTGCGCAACCGCTGGCGGCGCATGCAGCTGCCGGCTGAGCTGCGCGCTGAAGTTACCCCGAAAAACATCCTGATGATCGGTCCGACCGGCGTCGGCAAAACCGAGATCGCCCGTCGCCTGGCCAAGCTGGCCAACGCGCCGTTCATCAAGGTCGAAGCGACCAAGTTCACCGAAGTCGGCTACGTTGGCCGCGACGTCGAGTCGATCATTCGCGACCTCGCCGACGCTGCGTTGAAGCTGTTCCGTGAGCAGGAAATCATCCGTGTGCGCCATCGCGCCGAAGATGCCGCCGAAGACCGGATACTTGATGCACTGCTGCCACAGGCCCGCAGCGCCAGCAGCTTTGCCGAAGAAGCCGCGCCGTCGAGCAGCGATACCAACACCCGTCAGCTGTTCCGCAAGCGCCTGCGCGAAGGCCAGCTGGACGACAAGGAAATCGAGATCGAAGTAGCCGAGAGCATGGGCGTCGACATCGCCGCTCCGCCCGGCATGGAAGAGATGACCAACCAGCTGCAGAGCCTGTTCGCCAACATGGGCAAGGGCAAGCGCAAGTCGCGCAAACTCAAGGTCAAGGAAGCGCTGAAGATGGTCCGCGAAGAAGAAGCGGGCCGCCTGGTCAACGAAGAAGAGCTCAAGGCCAAGGCCCTCGAAGCGGTCGAGCAGCACGGTATCGTGTTCATCGACGAGATCGACAAGGTGGCCAAGCGCGGCAATGTCGGCGGCGCCGATGTCTCCCGTGAAGGCGTACAGCGCGACCTGCTGCCGCTGATCGAAGGCTGCACGGTCAACACCAAGCTGGGTATGGTCAAGACCGACCACATCCTGTTCATCGCCTCCGGTGCATTCCACCTGAGCAAGCCGAGCGACCTGGTACCCGAGCTGCAAGGCCGTCTGCCGATCCGCGTCGAACTCAAGGCGCTGACCCCGGAAGACTTCGAGCGCATCCTGCAGGAGCCGCACGCGTCGCTGACCGAACAGTACCGCGAGCTGCTCAAGACCGAAGGCCTCACCATCGAGTTCGCGGCCGACGGCATCAAGCGTCTGGCCGAGATTGCCTATCAGGTCAACGAGAAGACCGAGAATATCGGTGCGCGTCGTTTGCACACCCTGCTTGAACGTCTGCTCGAAGAGGTTTCGTTCAGTGCTGGCGACCTGGCCAGCGCGCATGACGACACGCCGATCCGGATTGACGCCGAGTACGTCAACGGCCATCTGGGTGAGCTGGCGCAGAACGAAGATCTGTCGCGGTATATTCTGTAAGACCGTCGGGGGCCGCTTTGCGGCCCTTTCGCGACACAAGGCCGCTCCTACAGAGATCCTGACCCATGCCCCGCCTGCCCACCGCCATCAACCTGCACAAAGCCTCGAAAACCCTCGCCCTGACCTACGCCCCCGGCGAGGTCTACCATCTGCCCGCCGAATTCCTGCGGGTGCACTCGCCTTCCGCCGAGGTCCAGGGCCACGGCAAACCCATCCTGCAATTCGGCAAGATCAACGTCGGCCTCATCGGCGTGGAACCGGCCGGCCAATATGCACTGAAATTGATCTTCGACGACGGCCATGACAGCGGATTGTTCACCTGGGAATACCTCGAACAACTCAGCCTGCGTCAGGCCGAGCTGTGGGCCGACTATCTCGACGAGCTGCGCAAGGCCGGCAAATCTCGCGACCCTGCCGAATCGGTGGTCAAGCTGATGCTCTAGCGCAAGGATTGTCATGTTTAGAGCGCATTTTCTAATTTGCTCTGCTTGAATGGCTTGATGCCAGCCAGGGTTTGGGCTGTCTTGCGCAATACATGAAAGTCGGGTAACCAATGGAGCTGGCAAGCTCCCTGCATTGCATTCAGCCAAGCAGGGCCGAGCCGGTTGTTGTAGAGGTCGCGAGCGAAAGCAGGCTGTCTTCACACGCAGAATCCCCCGCAGCTCATCACCACTACGCATCCGCTCGCCGCAGCGCTGTTCCTTATCACTGGTCACCCGAGCGATCTGTACCGGCATGTGCTGTGTATCTGCCTCAGCCAGCCGGTACTCGTCTCAGGACAACGGAGCGTCGTAGATGAGTAACAAGAACAACGATGACTTGCAGCGCCAGGCCTCGGAAAACACCCTGGGCCTGAACCCGATCATCGGCATTCGCCGCAAGGATCTGCTCAGCACGGCGCGTACGGTGTTGCGCCAGGCCATTCGCCAGCCGTTGCACAGCGCCAAGCACGTCGCTCACTTTGGCCTGGAACTGAAAAACGTGCTGCTGGGCAAGTCCAGCCTGCAACCGGCCGGCGACGACCGCCGCTTCAATGACCCAGCCTGGCAACAAAACCCGCTGTACCGACGCTACCTGCAGACCTACCTGGCCTGGCGCCAGGAGCTCAACGACTGGATCAGCACCAGCGACCTGTCGCCACAGGACATCAGCCGCGGCCAGTTCGTCATCGGCCTGATGACCGAGGCCATGTCGCCGACCAATACCCTGTCCAACCCGCAAGCGGTCAAACGCTTCTTCGAAACCGGCGGCAAGAGCCTGCTCGATGGCATGTCCAACCTGGCCAAGGACATGGTCAGCAATGGCGGTATGCCCAGCCAGGTCAACAAGGACGCGTTCGAAGTGGGCAAGAACCTCGGCACCAGCGAAGGCGCAGTGGTGTTTCGCAACGACGTGCTCGAGCTGATCCAGTACCGGCCGATCACCGAACAAGTGCACGCACGGCCGTTGCTGGTGGTGCCGCCGCAGATCAACAAGTTCTACGTCTTCGACCTGAGCCCGGACAAGAGCTTGGCGCGCTTTTGCCTGCGCTCGCACCAGCAGACCTTCATCATCAGCTGGCGCAACCCGACCAAGGCCCAGCGCGAATGGGGCCTGTCGACCTACATCGATGCGCTCAAGGAAGCGGTCGACGCGGTGCTGGCGATCACCGGCAGCAAGGACCTGAACATGCTCGGGGCCTGTTCCGGCGGCATCACCTGCACCGCGCTGGTCGGCCACTACGCCGCGCTCGGCGAGAACAAGGTCAACGCTCTGACCCTGCTGGTCAGCGTGCTCGACACCACCATGGACAACCAGGTCGCGCTGTTTGTCGATGAGCAGACCCTGGAGTCAGCCAAGCGCCACTCCTACCAGGCCGGCGTACTCGAAGGCAGCGACATGGCCAAGGTGTTTGCCTGGATGCGCCCCAATGACCTGATCTGGAACTACTGGGTCAACAACTACCTGCTTGGCAACGAGCCGCCAGTGTTCGACATCCTGTTCTGGAACAACGACACCACGCGCTTGCCGGCGGCCTTCCACGGCGACCTGATAGAGATGTTCAAGAACAACCCGCTGACCCGCCCGCAAGCGTTGGAAGTGTGCGGCACGGCCATCGACCTCAAGCAAGTCAAGTGCGATATCTACAGCCTGGCCGGCACCGCCGACCACATCACGCCGTGGCAGGCCTGCTACCGCTCGGCGCATCTGTTCGGTGGCAAGATCGAGTTCGTGTTGTCCAGCAGCGGCCACATCCAGAGCATCCTCAACCCGCCAGGCAACCCCAAGGCGCGCTTCATGACCGGTGAAGATCGCCCGGACAGCCCGCTGGCCTGGCAGGAAAACGCCATCAAGCACGCCGACTCCTGGTGGCTGCACTGGCAAGCCTGGCTCGGCGAGCGTGCGGGCGAGCTGAAAAAAGCACCAGCGCGGCTGGGCAATCGGGCCTATGTCGCCGGCGAAGCTGCACCGGGCACCTACGTTCACGAACGTTGAGCATGACCGCTACGGCCTAGCGCCGTGGCGCTTCGTTCCTCACAGAGTTTCGCGCATGCCGCAACCCTATGTTTTTCGCACCGTCGAGCTGGACGACCAGTCCATCCGCACGGCGGTTCGCCCAGGCAAGCCGCACCTGACGCCGTTGCTGATCTTCAACGGCATCGGCGCCAACCTTGAGCTGGTGTTTCCATTCATCGAGGCACTTGACCCGGACCTCGAGGTAATTGCCTTCGACGTGCCCGGCGTGGGCGGCTCATCGACGCCGCGCCAGCCATATCGCTTTCCTGGCCTGGCCAAGCTGACCGCGCGCATGCTCGACTACCTCGACTACGGCCAGGTCAACGTCATCGGCGTGTCCTGGGGCGGCGCCCTCGCCCAGCAATTCGCCCATGATTACCCCGAGCGCTGCAAGAAGCTGGTGCTGGCGGCCACGGCGGCCGGCGCGGTGATGGTGCCGGGCAAGCCCAAGGTGCTGTGGATGATGGCCAGCCCGCGGCGTTATGTGCAGCCATCCCATGTGATGCGTATCGCCCCGCTGATCTACGGCGGCGCGTTTCGCCGCGACCCGCAACTGGCTGCCCGGCATGCCGCAAAAGTGCGTTCGGGCGGCAAGCTAGGTTATTACTGGCAACTGTTCGCCGGACTTGGCTGGACCAGCATTCACTGGCTGCACAAGATCAGCCAGCCGACCCTGGTGCTGGCCGGTGACGATGACCCGTTGATTCCACTGATCAACATGCGCCTGCTGGCCTGGCGCATCCCCAACGCCCAGTTGCACATCATCGACGACGGCCACTTGTTCCTGATTACCCGAGCCGAAGCGGTGGCGCCGATCATCATGAAGTTTCTCGAGCAGGAACGGCAGCGCGCACGGATGCACCCGCGCCCCGCCAGCGGCACCTAGCAACGCCTGTGCATCTGGCGGGGCAGTGACGCCGCGACCGCGCTGGTGCAACCGACGCCATCACAACGAGGGAGTGTTGTCATGCAAGAAAAGCCGGCCAAAGGCAACTCACCCGCCCCGGTCACGGTGATGAATGTGCAGAACGCCATCACCGGCCTGCGCGGTCGCGACCTGATTTCGACACTGCGCCAGGTTGGCCGTCAGGGCCTGCGCGATCCGCTGCACACCGCCCGCCACCTGCTCGCTCTGGGCAGCCAACTGGGCCGGGTGATGCTCGGCGATTCACCGCTACAGCCGCACCCGCGTGATACCCGCTTTGCTGACCCGACCTGGCAGGACAACCCGCTGTACCGACGCGGCCTGCAGGCGTATCTGGCCTGGCAGAAACAATCGCGGCTGTGGATCGAGCACAGTTCACTGTCGGCAGATGATCGCGCCCGCGCGCAGTTTCTGCTCAACCAGATCAACGACGCGCTGGCGCCGAGCAACTCGCTGCTCAACCCGCTGGCCGTCAAAGAGCTGCTCAACTCCGGCGGGCAGAGCCTGCTGCGCGGCCTTGGCCACCTGCTTGACGACCTGCGCCACAACGACGGCATGCCGCGCCAGGTCGACCAGAGCGCCTTCGCCGTGGGTGGCAACGTGGCCAACACGCCCGGCGCGGTGGTGTTTCGCAACGAGCTGCTGGAGCTGATCCAGTACCAGCCGATGAGCGAGCAACAGCATGCGCGGCCGCTGCTGATCGTGCCGCCGCAGATCAACAAGTACTATATTTTCGACCTCAGCCCCGGCAACAGCTTCGTCCAGTACATGCTCAAGAACGGCCTGCAGGTGTTCATGGTCAGCTGGCGTAACCCGGAACCGCGCCACCGCGAATGGGGCCTGTCGAGCTACGTGCAGGCGCTGGAGGAAGCGCTCGATGCTTGCCGCAGCATTACCGGCAACCGCGACCCGAACCTGCTCGGCGCCTGCGCCGGCGGCCTGACCATGGCGGCCTTGCAAGGCCATCTGCAGGCCAGGAAGCAACTGCGCAAGGTGCGCAGTGCGACCTATCTGGTGAGCCTGCTGGACAGCCAGTTCGACAGCCCGGCCAGCCTGTTTGCCGACGAGCAGACAGTCGAAGCCGCCAAGCGCCGCTCCTACCAGCGCGGCGTGCTCGACGGCGCTGAAGTGGCGCGGGTCTTTGCCTGGATGCGGCCCAACGACCTGGTCTGGAATTACTGGGTCAACAACTACCTGCTCGGCAAGACCCCGCCGGCCTTCGACATTCTCTACTGGAACGCCGACAGCACGCGGCTGCCGGCAGCACTGCATGGCGACCTGCTGGACTTTTTCAAGCTCAACCCATTGGCCCACGCCGATGGCCTGGAGGTGTGCGGCACGCCGATCAATCTCAAGCAGGTCGAGCTGGACAGCTTTCATGTCGCCGGCAGCAACGATCACATCACACCCTGGGATGCGGTGTACCGCTCGGCGCTGCTGGTCGGCGGCAAGCAACGCTTCGTGCTGGCCAACAGCGGCCATATCCAGAGCATCATCAACCCGCCCGGCAACCCCAAGGCCTACTACCTCGACAACCCACGCCTGAGCAGCGACCCGCGCGCCTGGTTCCATGATGCCAAGCGCAGCGAAGGCAGTTGGTGGCCCCTGTGGCTGGAGTGGATCGGCCAGCGCTCGGGGCCGCTGAAGGCTCCGCGCAGCAGCCTGGGCAACACCACCTATCCACCCCTGGCGCCGGCACCTGGCACTTACGTATTGGTGCGCTGACTCGATGAAGACCCGTGACCGTATCCTTGAATGTGCCCTGCAGTTGTTCAACCAGCAGGGCGAACCGAATGTGTCGACGCTGGAAATCGCCAACGAGCTGGGCATAAGCCCGGGCAACCTGTACTACCACTTCCACGGCAAGGAGCCGTTGGTCAACGGCCTGTTCGAGCGCTTCGAAGAGGCCCTGATGCCGCTGCTCGATCCGCCGCTGGACGTGCGCCTCGACGCCGAGGACTACTGGCTGTTCCTGCACCTGATCGTCGAGCGCATGGCCCAGTACCGTTTCCTGTTTCAGGACCTGTCGAACCTGACCGGGCGCCTGCCCAAGCTGGCCCGCGGCATGCGCAGCCTGATCAACGCGATCAAGCGCACCCTGGCGGCGCTGCTGGCCAGCCTCAAGGCGCACGGCCAAGTCACCAGTGAAACCCAGGCATTGGGGCAGTTGGTCGAGCAGATCACTATGACCTTGATGTTCTCGCTGGACTATCAGCGCGTGATCGGCCGCGCGGCCGACGTCGGGGTGGTGGTGTATCAGGTGATGATGCTGGTAGCACCGCACCTGCAAGTGCCCGCGCGGCGAGCGGCGGAGCAGTTGGCGATGAAGTATCTGGAGGGTTGAGCGCCAGTGTCCATGGCAAGCGCGGGGACAACAGCGGCGAGTGATCGCTGCGGTTGACCCCGCGCTGACATCAGCCTTGGCTAGCGGCGTTCAGCGGCGCCGACGGGGTATCGCCGGCGCTGGCCGAACCAGTCGCTGGCGTCGAGCTGGCGGCGGGTGCTGTAGCTGGCGTGGCCGCTGCCGGTTTGGCCGGCGCTTTCTTCACGGCGGGCTTTTTCGCCGCGGCAGGCTTGGCTGCAGCTTTTGCTGCCGGCTTGGCCACTGCTGCCTTGGCGGCGGCAGGTTTGGCTGCTGCAGGTTTCGCCGCAGGCTTGGCTGCTGCGGTTTTAGCGGCAGGCTTGGCTGCTGCGGTTTTAGCGGCAGGCTTGGCCGGCGCCTTGGCCAGGGGTTTGGCGGCGGACTTGCCTGCGGCCGCCTTGGACACCGGCGTCACCGACGCGCCAGTCAGCTTCTCGATCTGCTTGGTCAGCGTGTCGACCTGCTGGTGCAGCGCCTTGATCTCGTTGCGGCTGGGTACACCGAGGCGCGAGATAGCACTGTTGAGGCGCTTGTCGAAGGCTTCTTCCAACTCGCCCCACTTGCCCAGCGCGCGCTCCTTGACGTCGGCAACGCGCGAAGAGGTTGCCGACTTGGCTTCATCAGCCGCCGAATCAACGGTCTTCTTCGCCTGCTTCTCGGCTTTTTCGCCGTCCTTGACCAACGAATCAAACAGCTTGGAGCCGTCCTGATCGACCTTGGAGTAGATACCCAGGCCAGCCAACCAGATCTTGCGGGAGTACTTCTCGATTCCGCCGATCCAGGAGCCGCCTTCTTTATCGATATTTTTCTTGCCAGCCATCCTGCTCTCCTTATGGTTTGCGCGCGACACGCTCGAGCAATTCGTGGAGTTGTTCCAACTTGATGGACAACGCCTCAACGTCATGTTTAGACGGAATGCCAAGGCGATTCAAGCCACGCGCGACACGCGCATCAAAAGCTTTTTCAATTTTGTCGAGTTGAACTTCAACCTTGCCACGTACGCGGCTGACTTCTTCACCGGCTTCATCGATCTGCTCGTTGGCGGCATCGAGCTTTTTGTCGATGACTTTCTTGCCACGCTTCTCGACGCCTTCGCCAGCCTTGACCAGCTCCTTGAAGTAGTCGGTGCTCTCCTGGCCGACTCGGGCATAGGCGCCCAGGCCTGCCAGCCAGACTCTGCGCGCATAGTTACGCACTTCGTCCAGCGTGCCTTGGGCGTCGTCTTTTTTCTTCAGATTGATCTTGGCCATGCTCTGCCTCGCTCATAGGGGATGGAGGAACTGCCCACGGACTTCGGGCTTGAGCACAACGGTATGCAGAAAAATTAGAATTCTCACCCTAAGCGACGCAACCGCAACGGCCAGGCCCACGTTTGATGTATTTACCGCAGGCCACCACGGCCGCTGGCCTAGCGTACGAGCTCCTTTCGCACTGGAGACCCGCACCATGCCGCTTGCCGCCCCAACGCCCATCGCTTCGGTCAAACGCCTCGTCGCGGCGCGCTTCGCCAACCGCCCCACCCTGCGCCAGGTCATTGCCCACGAAGGTCTGGAGACGCTTGCCAGGCGCTATCCGTGGATTCGTACCAGTTACCCTCAGCTCGAATCGCTCGAAGGCTTCAGCATTATCCACGCCCAAGCCCCCGGCGCAGGGCCTGGGCAAAGCCCGCTGGTCGACACGCTGATCGCCCACCTGCTCAGCGGAAATCGCATGGCGTTGGCGCCGACCGATCAGCTCAGCCTGGCAACGGGACAGGTGTTTCACCCGCAGCAAGCCGGACCAGGCCAGCCAGAGATCGATCTGCGCATGGCCGACCTCAACCCGGATTTCGACGCCCTGCTGGCCTGCGTTATCGACAGCTTCCAGCAAGCCCAGATCGGCTTCTGGAATGCCCCCGAAGGCGATTCGGAAATCTCCGCCCTGCGCTGGATGCAACAGTTATTGAAAGCAAACCTGCTGGCCAACATCCAGCGCCAGGGCCTCGGCGACGCCGAGAAGAGCGTGCTGTACGGCTTGCTCGAGGGGCGCAGCGATGGCCTGGCGTGCCATGCCCTGCAGGTCAGGCTGAACAGCGCGGGGGTCGAGCACTGCCTCTCACTCAGCAGCACGTTGCTCTGCGCACGCCACGCCGATCGTGACTTGCTGCTCTGGTGCAAGCCCACCGGCACCGTGCACGGTTACCACGACCTGTCCGCCCTCGCCTGCGCCCTGCGCGACGAATTGGCACAGCGGTATCGCTTCGAATCGATGGTGTGGGCGAAGGCGCCGCTGGAGGAGGATGCGTTCGCACATCAGGCCCGCCAGCTGCTTAATGGCATCCTTGATGAGATTGGCCGCCTGCGACTGGCCGATATCGCTACCCCGCGTGAACTTGAAGCGGCGCTGAGCCTGCTCAGTGACCCTGCGGCCGGCTTTCTCGATCAGCCGTGGCCGCCAGCGGCCCACCCCACCATCGAAGTACCGGGCTGGCTGGCCCAGGCCAGCGCGGGCGATCGTTTCCAGTACCAGACGGCCATGCTCCAGCTAGCCGCCAGCCAAGCCTTGGCCAAAGGCGAGACCTCGTGGGGTGATATCGAAGACCTCAACCAGTACGCCTCACGCTGCCTGCGTGAACAGATGCACGCGGATCATCCCCAGGGGAGGCTGTTACAGCCAGACCAGGTGCTGGCGAGCATTGCCCAAAGGGTGCAGACCTCTTCGCTGACCTTCGATCTTCAATACCTCAGAACCGAGTCGCTCACCGCGCTGGCCATTACCCGCCTGCAGGTCGGCGAGCATGAAGCGGTGACCGGCATTCTTCTGGCCGACGGCTCGCAACCGCCTCAATGGCTGACTCCTGAGTATGTCGACAGCTTAATACGGACAGTCGACATCGGCGGTCGCTACCCGGCGTACGTCAACGCCGCGCTGCAGGATGCCCGCAACACGGCCCACCGAGTGCGGCTGCACGCCCGCGAATGGCGCAGCCATCTGCTGCTCGGAGCCCTCCAGGCGAAGATCGCTGGCCAGTTGCGGGACCGCAGCTGGCAGGCGTTGGCCGATTTCTGTGACCGGCCCGAGGATCGCTCCAGCGTCCACGCCATCGCCCCGCTGGCGTTTCTCTGTGCGCCGCAAGCGGCTGGGGCCAATGAGGTCCAGGGCATGTTCCTGATCCGGCTCCAGGCGAACGGGCCCTGGGTGCTTTACCGGGCGCTTTGCAACGAGCAGGTCGTGCGCGAATTCGACGACCTTGAGCAACTGATGGACAGCGTTCTCACCGATCAGCCCCTGCAGCAAGACATGCTGGACTGGATGGACGACGACGCTCGCGCGATCTATGAAGACGGTGGTTTCCAGCGACCGCACCTGCACCGCAATCTGTCGGAACTGGCGCACCTGCTGGCCCCTGCAGACATGCTGGATGCACTGCTGAGCCGATTGCGCCAGCCGGCAAGGGTGCGCTTCAGCGCCTGGCAGGGCGATCTTGACCAACACATGTTCCAGGCCCGCGGCAAGGCCCTGCTGCTGCTGGCGTCCAGGCAAAGCGTCTCCAACGCTCAACAACGCTGGGCACTGATCAGCCAACTGGCCTGGCTGGCCTTCAACACGGTCGCATCGGTGCTACGCGGTCCAGCCGCGTCAGTGGCCTGGCTGATCATCAGCCTGGTGGCACTTAAGGATGACCTCGCCGCGCTGGAGCGGGGTACGCCTGAAGAGAAAGCCCTGGCTGTCACTGACGTACTGACCAACCTGGCCATGCTGCTGGTTCACGGTCATGCCAGCGGGGCGCAACCGGACACACTGTCCACACCCCTCAAGCCCCGTCTCGAAGGGCCCAGACCGCACGAACCCGGCGCCACGCTCAACCGTGAGGAGCCCTCTCCGGCGCCCTGGCAGGAACCCGTCGGCCAAGGCCGTCCGGCACCTTTGCGGGTGAGTGGTTGGCAGGGTGGGCAAGGCCTTGGCCATTTGACCGCGGGGCAACGTGAGACGCTGGCCGGCCTGCGCGCAAGGATCTCCCTCGCCGGGCACAGCGCCGAGCCGCACGGCCGCCTGCGCGGCCTGTTCAAGGTGAATGAGCGTCACTATGTGGCGCTGGAGCACGAGCCCTATGAAGTCCAGGAGACCTTTGCCGGTGTCCGTGTCATCGGTCCCGAGCAGAACCAGAGTGAATGGTCGGGGCAGTGGGGCGGCGCGCCGGATGGTTACTACCTGCCAGATCGAGAACGTGCCCAGGGCCCCTGGATAACCCGCTGGAACGGCGAGTGGCGGCTCGACCTGAGGCTGGCCGGCGGGATGCCGAAAAGCAGGCGCCAGGCGGTCGCAGAGAAAGTAGATCATTTCAACTCGCTGCAGCAGCGTCGCCGCAACAACGACAGCGAGCTGACCAAGCTGGTGCCGCTGGCAGAACGCAATGCGCAGTTGCTCAGCGCCTATGATCAAGAAGCCGCAGCTTTTCGAAGCGACATGGAAAAACTGCCGCCTGATACGCGCGCAGCGCTCCCGGATGATCTGCGCATCCGTCTGGAAAACCTGCATGCACAGCGCAGGCAACACCGCCCCATCATCGGAATCCTGGCGTCCATTTTCGAGAAACAGGCGGCGATCATCGAGTCTAATATCGCCCTGTTCACTGAGCTCGGCGAGCCGCAGTACCAGCGTATGGATCCTCAAGGCCGCTCGAGCTATGCCGTCAGCCAGTGGTACGAGCAGCTCATCAACAACGATCAGTACCTTTATCAACGGTTACTGGAGCTGACCGATTATGAGGTCCTCAACCAGCAATCCCGTGAACTCGCCCCCCTGCCTAGCGAGCCGGGGCAGATCGACTTCGTCGTCACGTTTCGCCGTAACGTTGCCACGGCCCTCACCACCCATCGGCGCCTGCTCACCGTGAGCGAGAGGCTAGACGCCAACATTCGCACGATCTTCGCCGACCACCGGATCCAGTTCGAGAACAAGCAGGTCAAGATGCGCAAGGCGGTTGCCTATCGCACCTATTCGACCCTCATCGTGCGTGCGCAGATCTTCAGCGATCTCGCCCAGTTGGTGGTGGACAGGACGCGTCTGGGACCGGAAAACTTCGAAGCATTGCTGCGCCTGCAGGTGGGCCTTCGCAACAAGGACTTCCAGCAGGCATTGCTCAGCCATGACGGCCTCGAAGGGAGCGCCCTGACGTCTGCCGAGCGCGTAGAGGTGCTGGACAACGCATTGCGCGAATACCGGGCCTCGCTAGGCAAGGCCCACGAACTGTTGTCGCTCGACGAGCCTGCGGTGGACAAGCCCACGGTCGAACAATACATCCGCGAGCTTTCCCAACTGGAAGCGCTGACCGTGGAACAGTTAAGCGACAACCTGCGCGACAACGACAGTGGCGCCACGCCCCAGATTGCGCCGATGACCCACAGGGAAAGACCGGGCAACCGTCGCTTGATCCGCACCGCTCGCGGCAAGCCGCTGCTCGCCGAGCAGAACGATCAAGGCACGCAGGCTGTCCAGCATGACCCCGTCACCGACCAGGCGGTCAGCCACTACGAGCAGCGTGACGGCCAATGGGACGAGGCGCCAAAGACAGCGCCGACCCCGCCCGGTAACGCCTACCTGCGCCGCGTTGGCTCAAGCCTGCTGGCGCGCAAGGACGCCAGGCTCGCACTGGCCGCCCGCTACCTGAACGAGCCCAACAGCCTCGCCGACCTGCTGGACTGGCACATCCAGGACATGGACGGCATTGCCACGCAGCTTGAAGCCGGCCAAGAGCAAGCGCTTGCCATCCAACTGCGTGAGGCCATCGAGCAAATGCAAAGTGAAAAGCGCCGCCTGCTGACGCAGGCCTACCTTGATACCCGCCACCCTGACAGCCAGGCGTTGCACTTTCTGGTGGCGCAAGGCGAGGTACAGATCCAGCGCGTGCCGACCACGCTGCGTAAACGGCTCAAGGACAAGGATTACCTGGATGTCTATGCCATCAACCGCACGACGCCGCACCAGCAGCTATGGGAAGCGCACTTCCATTACTCCAGCGCACAAGCCGCGCCACGCGCGTTTGCCAAGGGCCACCTGAAGTTCTGGGAGCCACGCGCGATGAGCCGGGAAGAACAACTGCAGCGCACGGTAAACCCGGCTGAGCGGGTGCGCATCTACCGCGGGGATCTACGCCTGGAGCAGATCGAAGACCTGTTCCCGTTTTCCGCCCCCTAGCACGCCTCACTGAGCGTGGCGGTACTGGGGCGGCTGCGCAGCCCATCGCGACGCAAGGTGAGCTGCGCCCCAAAAGTGGACGGGTGTCCAACATCTGGGGCGCAGCTCAGCGGCACATGCCTCAACACTGGAGGCTCAGGCCAGGGCCTTGTCCAATGCCCGTTCGATCTCGCCCTTGATGGTGCCGCTCATCATCGACATCATCATGCCCAGCTTCAGTTGCACGCGGATGAGGTCGTCGCCGATCTCGACGCTGCCCTTGGCGCCGCTGCGCGAAACTTCGACCCGATCACCCTGCCAGTTGGCTTCCAGGCCATATTCGCGGGTCAGCTTGTCGACCAGCGCCTCGGCCTTGGCGCGGGCGGCTTCGCGGCCGAGGGCGTGTTTGCGTTCAACGCTGATCTGGGTCATGCGGGCAATCCTGGATATAAAGACAATGGCGCCATTATGCCCGCCCCTGCCCGAGGGCACACCCCGCCAAGACAAATCCGCCCATTGCCCCTAGAATGGCGATACTTTTTTCCGGTGATGCGATATGAACGACCAGCGCAAAGGCGAACACGCCGAACCCACCACTCATTTCGGCTACAAAGATGTGCCAGAAAGCCAGAAAGCGAAGAAAGTCGCCGAGGTTTTCCACTCCGTAGCCGCCAAATACGACCTGATGAACGACGTGCTGTCGGGCGGCATGCACCGCCTGTGGAAGCGCTTCACCATCGAGCTGTCCGGTGTGCGCAGTGGCAACCGGGTGCTGGATATCGCCGGTGGCACCGGTGATCTGGCCGCCAAGTTCTCGCGCCTGGTCGGCCCTACTGGCCAGGTGGTACTGGCCGACATCAACGAGTCGATGCTCAAGGTTGGCCGTGACCGCCTGCTCGACCGTGGCGTGGCCGGCAACATCGAATTCGTCCAGGCGGACGCGGAAAAGCTGCCGTTCCCGGACAACCACTTCGACTGCGTGACCATCGCCTTCGGCCTGCGCAACGTCACTCACAAGGACGATGCCATCCGCTCCATGCTGCGCGTACTCAAGCCCGGTGGTCGCCTGCTGGTGCTGGAGTTCTCCAAGCCGACCAGCAAGCTGATGTCCAAGGCCTACGACGCCTACTCGTTCGCCTTCATGCCGCTGGCCGGCAAGCTGATTACCAATGACTCGGAAAGCTACCGTTACCTGGCCGAGTCGATCCGCATGCACCCCGATCAGGAAACGTTGAAGGCGATGATGGTCGATGCCGGTTTCGACCGTGTCACCTATCACAACATGACCAGCGGTATCGTCGCCGTGCACCGGGGGATCAAACCCTGATGTTGCTGGCCGGGCTGCTCGCCAGCGTCGAGCATGGCCTCAACCGCGTCCTGCGTCTGGACAGCACGGCCTTGCCGCGGCTGGCCGCGTTGGAAGGCAAGGTGATCGCCATCGACTGCCTGCAGCCGGCCCTGCAGCTCTACATCCTGCCCGATGAAGACGGCCTGCTGCTGGCCGCGCATTGGGAAAGTGAAGCCGACTGCACCCTGCGCGCACCGGCCAGTAGCTTGATCCAGTTGGCCCTGGCCAAGGACAAGACCGCTGTACTGCACAGCCCGCAGGTGCAGCTGCACGGTGACAGCGCCGTGTTGCTCGACCTGATGGCCGTGCTGCAAGACCTCGAGCTGGACTGGGAGTACGAGCTGTCGCGCTGGCTGGGCCCGGTGCCCACCGCCCTGCTCGCCGGCCACCTGCGCCAGCGTGCACGCTGGACCCGGCAGGGCCTGGCGCGCTTCAGCCAGAACCTCTCCGAGTACCTTGCCGAAGAATCCCGTACCCTGGTCGGCCGCCGCGAAGCCGAGGCCGCATTCAGCGAGCTCGACCGCGTCAAGGTCGATGTCGAACGCCTCGAGGCGCGCATCCGCCGCCTTGCCCGATCCCTTGATACCAGCGATAACGCATGAAGTTGCTCGCCGTCCGCCGCCTGTTTCGTATCCAGCGTGTAGTGATTCGCTACCGCCTCGATGACATTCTGTTCGAGCAACCGCTGCCCTGGTGGCTGATGAGCCTGCGTCTGCTCATGCCCTGGCGCTGGCTGCCACGCAAGCCCTCGCCGCTCAGCCGAGGCGCACGGGTGCGCCTGGCGCTGCAGGACCTGGGGCCGATCTTCATCAAGTTCGGCCAGTTGCTGTCGACCCGCCGCGATCTGCTGCCAAGCGACGTCGCCGACGAGCTGATGTTGCTGCAAGACCGCGTACCGCCATTCGACCCGCAAAAAGCAGTGGCGCTGATCGAAGCGCAACTGGGCGCCAAGGTCAGCGAAGTGTTCAGCCGCTTCGATGTCGAGCCACTGGCCTCGGCCTCGGTCGCCCAGGTCCACAGCGCACGCCTGAAGACCGGCGAAGAGGTAGTGGTCAAGGTGGTGCGCCCTGGCCTCAAGCCGATCATCGCCCAGGACCTGGCCTGGCTGTTCCTGATCGCCAAGGGCGCCGAGCGGTTGTCCGCCGATGCCCGCCGCCTGCACCCGGTGGAAGTGGTCGGCGACTACGAAAAAACCATTTATGACGAGCTCGATCTGCTCCGCGAGGCGGCCAACTCGAGCCAGCTGCGGCGCAACTTCGAAGGCTCCGATCTGATGTACGTGCCGCAAGTATATTGGGACCTGTGCCGGCCCAAGGTGCTGGTGATGGAGCGCATCTATGGCGTGCCGGTCACCGACATGGTGGCCCTGGCCGACCAGCGCACCGACATGAAGCTGCTGGCCGAGCGTGGCGTCGAGGTGTTCTTCACCCAGGTGTTCCGCGACAGTTTCTTCCATGCCGACATGCACCCAGGCAACATCTTCGTCAGCACGGTCAAGCCATGGAGCCCGCAGTACATCGCCATCGACTGCGGGATCGTCGGCAGCCTCACCGCCGAAGACCAGGACTACCTGGCGCGCAACCTGATCGCCTTCTTCCGCCGTGATTATCGCCGTGTAGCAGAGCTGCACATCGACTCCGGCTGGGTCCCAGCGCATACCAAGGTCAATGAATTCGAAGCCGCGATCCGCACCGTGTGCGAGCCGATCTTCGAAAAGCCGCTGAAGGACATCTCGTTTGGCCAGGTGCTGATGCGCCTGTTCCAGACCGCGCGGCGCTTCAACATGGAAGTCCAGCCGCAACTGGTCCTGCTGCAAAAGACTCTGCTCAACATCGAAGGCCTGGGCCGTCAGCTGTACCCGGATCTGGACTTGTGGAGCACGGCCAAGCCGTTTCTGGAGCGCTGGATGCGCGAGCGCATGAGCCCCAAGGCGGTGCTGGGCAATATCTACAGTCAGGCCGAGCAACTGCCGCACCTGGCCGACATGACCCGCGACCTGCTCGAGCGCCTGTCGCAACCGCACCTGCACGACCCGCAGATGCCCGAGCGCCGTCGTAACGGTGATCAATGGGCGCTGCGCCTGCTCGGTGCCGGCCTGCTCGCTGGTGGCGCCATCCTTGCCACGGGCGCCGTCAACCTGGGTGCGCCAGCGGCGTGGCCGGCCTGGCTGATGCTCAGCGCCGGGCTGTACCTGGTGGTACGCCGATAGCCAGCCACGCTGCTGGCTGGCACACTAATGCAACAGGCCCGGTAGCGAAGCGGGCCCGGTTTTGGAGTCGACGATGAAAGACTGGCTGGACGAGATCAAGTGGGACAGCGATGGCCTGGTGCCGGCAATTGCCCAGGACCATAAAAGCGGTCGGGTGCTGATGATGGCCTGGATGAACCGCGAAGCGCTGGCCCTGACGGCCGCCGAAAACCGTGCTATCTACTGGTCGCGCTCGCGTGGCAAGCTGTGGCGCAAGGGTGAGGAGTCCGGCCATGTGCAGAAGCTGCACGAGATGCGCCTGGACTGCGACGCCGATGTGATCATCCTGATGGTCGAGCAACTGGGCCAGATCGCTTGCCACACCGGCCGCGAAAGCTGCTTCTACCGCGTCTTCGAAAATGGCCAATGGGTCAGCGTCGATCCGGTTTTGAAAGATCCCGATGCAATTTACCGCGCAGGCCACTGACATGAGCGATACCCTGACCCGTCTTGCCGAAGTACTGGAGGCCCGCAAAGGCGCGGCCCCGGATAGCTCTTACGTTGCCAGCCTCTATCACAAGGGTTTGAACAAGATCCTCGAGAAGGTCGGTGAAGAGTCGGTCGAGACCATTATTGCTGCCAAGGACGCTGCGCACAGCGGCGACTGCAGTGATGTCATCTACGAAACGGCTGACTTGTGGTTCCATAGCCTGGTGATGCTTTCGGCACTGGGGCAACATCCGCAGGCGGTGCTGGATGAGCTGGACCGCCGCTTTGGTTTGTCCGGGCATGATGAGAAGGCAGCGCGGCAGCCTTCGGCCTGATAGTGATGCACTGATTGATGGGGCTGCCTTGCAGCCTGTTCCGACCGATCCGGCGCCCCGGCAAGGCCGCTCCAATACAAGGAGCGTATTGGCGAAGCCGACACACCTTTTTCAGGAGTACAAAATGGGTATTTTTGACTGGAAACACTGGATCGTCCTGCTGGTCGTGGTGGTCCTGGTGTTCGGCACCAAGAAGCTGAAAAACTTCGGCGGTGACCTCGGTGAGTCGATCAAGGGCTTTCGCAAGGCCATGAGCGACGAAGAACACAAACCTGCCGAGCAGACCCCGCCGCCGGTGCAGCCAGTGCCACCAACCCAACAGCCGCATACCACAGCGCCGCTGACTCAACCGCACACCACCCTCGAGGGCCAGGCCCAGCCGGTCCAAGAGCAGCAGCGGAAAGACTGACCCATGTTCGGCATCAGCTTCAGCGAGTTGCTGCTCGTCGGCCTGGTCGCCCTGGTGGTGCTCGGCCCCGAGCGCCTGCCCGGCGCCGCGCGTACGGCGGGGCTGTGGATCGGCCGGCTCAAGCGCAGCTTCAACAGCATCAAGATGGAAGTCGAGCGCGAAATCGGCGCCGACGACATTCGCCGTCAGCTGCACAACGAGCACATCCTGTCGATGGAGCAGGAGGCCCGGCGCATTCTCAACCCACAGGCAGATCCACCCAAGCCAGCCCAACCGCCGCTAGACGCTGGCGCGCCGATCGTGCCGCTGGCAGAGCCAGCAGCCGCCGTGCAGGCCCCTACTGCAGTGCCCGCCGAGCCGAGCACGCCTGTTGCCCCGGCCGCCATCCCTGAGCCGCCCCAGACGCCACGAGCCCCATGAGCGATAGACCGGACCACGACCAGCCGATGCCGCTGGTCTCGCACCTGACCGAACTGCGGACACGCCTGCTGCGCTGTATCGCGGTGATCTTCCTGATCTTTGCCGGGCTGTTCTCGTTTGCCCAGCAGATCTACACCCTGGTCTCGGCGCCGCTGCGCGATCACCTGCCGGCCAACGCGACGATGATTGCCACTGACGTGGCCTCGCCGTTCCTGACGCCGTTCAAGCTGACCATGATCGTTTCGCTGTTCCTGGCGATCCCGGTGATCCTCCACCAGATCTGGGGTTTCATCGCACCGGGCCTGTATCGCCATGAGAAACGCATCGCGATCCCGCTGCTGGTCTCGAGCATCGTGTTGTTCTATGCCGGCATGGCTTTCGCCTACTTCCTGGTGTTCCCGCTGATCTTCGGCTTCTTCGCCAGCGCCACCCCGGAAGGGGTGTCGATGATGACCGACATCGCCAGCTACCTCGATTTCGTAATGACCCTGTTCTTCGCCTTTGGCGTGGCCTTCGAGATCCCGGTGGCGGTGGTGTTGCTGGTGTGGATCGGCGTGGTTGACGTCAGGTACCTGCGCAAGATCCGCCCTTATGTGATCATCGGTTGCTTCGTGGTCGGTATGATCCTTACCCCGCCGGATATCTTCTCGCAGACCCTGCTGGCCGTGCCGATGTGGTTGCTGTTCGAAATCGGCGTGCTCTGTGGTGGCCTGATCCGCAAGCGTGGCCCGCTCGATGAACCCGCTGCCGACGATCCGGAAGACCAGCCGCCAGCGACCCAGCCATGAACCTGCTGCTGCTTGAACAGACCGACTTCATCGCGGCCGACCGCGTCGTGCTGGCTGATCGGCGCTTCACCCACATGCAGGAGATCCATCGCGTCGCAGTGGGCGACACCCTGCGCGTGGGCCAGATAAACGGGCTGATGGGTCAGGCCCGCGTGGTTCGCTTGGAAGGCCACGAGGCCGAGCTGCAGGTCAGTCTTGACCAGCAGCCACCGGCCAAGCTGCCGTTGACCCTGATCCTCGCCGTGCCGCGGCCAAAGATGCTCCGCCGGCTGTTCCAGACCATCGCCACCCTCGGCGTGCCACGGCTGATCCTGCTCAACAGCTACAAGGTCGAGAAGAGCTTCTGGCAAACGCCGTTTCTCACCCCCGAGGCAATCCGCGAAAACCTTATCCTCGGCCTGGAACAGGCGCGCGACACTGTGCTGCCGGAAATCATCATCGAGAAGCGCTTCAAGCCGTTCGTCGAAGACCGGCTACCGGCCATCGCCGCCGACACCTTGGGTCTGGTCGGCCACCCCGGCGACTACCCGGCCTGCCCTCGCGCCGTGCAGCAGCCGGTCACCCTGGCAATCGGCCCGGAAGGCGGCTGGATCCCCTATGAAGTCGACTTGCTGGCCAAGGCAGGCCTGCAACCGGTGCAGTTGGGTGCACGCATTCTGCGGGTCGAGACCGCCGTCACTGCCCTGCTGTCGCGCATTTTCTGACTGATCGGTCAGAACTTTTCCGTCAAGTTTCCCCAGCCAAGGCCGATGCCCTGAGCAGCACAAGAAAAAATCTGCAGCGCCAACGCCGGGGGAGTCGAACATGTTCCAGTGGGTTGCCCAGTCTCTGGGAAATATGAGTGTCAGCCGCAAGCTCGGCTTTGGTTTTGGCCTGGTCCTGTTGCTGACCCTGGCCATCACCTTGACCGGCTGGTCCGGCATCAACGGCGTTACCTCGCGCGGTGACACGCTGGGCAACATCTCGGTGATCCATCAGTACACCCAGGAACTGCGCATCGCTCGCCAGCAATACGAGCGTGACCGCGACGAGAAAGGCGTCGCCGCGCTGGAAACAGCCTTGGGCAACCTGGACCGTCAGGTCCAACTGATGCTCGGCCAAATTGAGCAACCTGCCGACCTACAGCGCCTGGAGCAGCAACGTGAGGCGGTGCGTCAATACCAGCAAGCCTTTGCTGACATCCGCCAGGCGGGCCAGCGACGCGATGCCAGCCGCAGCGTGCTCGGCGACAGTGCCGACAAGGCCGCTGCGCTGATCAGCCAGGTCCAGCAGCGCCTGCTAGCGGCCGGCGATGTCAACCAGTACCAACACGCCGTCGAGGTCAGCACCCTGCTGCAGCAGGCACGCTTCCAGGTGCGCGGTTACACCTACAGCGGTAAACCTGAATTCCAACAGACCGCTCTGACGGCCATCGACCAGGCCTTGGCCGTGCTCAAGGCGCTGCCGACCAAGCTGCCAGCAGAATATGCCGCAGGCCTGGATGACGCCTCCACAGCGCTGGCCGCATACCGCGATGCGGTCAACCAGTTTGGCAATGCCCAGACCGCCGCCCAGCAGGCACTGCAGCGCATGGCCGAGCAAGGCGCTGTGCTGATCGACACCAGCAAGCAGATGACCAGTTCGCAAACCGAGGTGCGCGACCAAGGCACCCAGCAAGCCAAGACCCTGCTCGCCGGCGCCACCGCGTTGGCCCTGTTGCTCGGCCTGATCGCGGCATGGGCCATCACCCGCCAGATCGTTGGGCCACTGCGCTACACCCTGACCGCAGCCGAACGGGTAGCCAGCGGCGACCTCAGCCAGAACCTGCAGATCGACCGTCGCGATGAACTCGGCCAGTTGCAGGCCAGCATGCAGCGCATGACCGTCAGCCTGCGCGAGTTGATCGGCGGTATCGGCGACGGCGTCACCCAGATCGCCAGTGCGGCTGAAGAGCTGTCGGCAGTCACCGAGCAGACCAGCGCCGGGGTCAATAATCAAAAGGTCGAGACCGATCAGGTCGCCACCGCCATGAACGAGATGGCCGCCACCGTGCAGGAGGTTGCGCGCAACGCCGAACAGGCCTCCGAGGCGGCCCTGGCGGCCGACCAGCAGGCCCGAGAGGGTGATCGTGTGGTCGGCGAAGCGATCGCTCAGATCGAGCGTCTGGCCAGCGAAGTGAACAACTCCAGCGAAGCGATGAATCAGCTCAAGGGCGAAAGCGACAAGATCGGCAGCGTGCTCGATGTGATCAAGGCAGTGGCTCAGCAGACCAACCTGCTCGCCCTCAACGCCGCCATCGAGGCCGCCCGCGCCGGTGAGGCCGGGCGCGGCTTTGCGGTAGTGGCCGACGAAGTGCGCAGCCTGGCCCAGCGCACGCAGCAATCGACCGAAGAGATCGAAGCGCTGATCGCCAGCCTGCAGAGCGGTACTCAGCGCGTAGCCAGCGTGATGGACGCCAGCCGCGACCTGACCGAGAGCAGCGTCGAGCTGACCCGCCGTGCTGGCGGTTCGCTGGAGACGATCACCCGCACGGTGTCGTCGATACAGGCCATGAACCAGCAGATTGCCACTGCCGCCGAGCAGCAGAGCGCGGTCGCCGAAGAGATCAACCGCAGCGTGATGAACGTGCGCGATATCTCCGACCAGACTTCGGCAGCCAGTGAAGAGACCGCCAGCTCCAGCGTCGAGCTGGCGCGCCTGGGCACCCACCTGCAGGGCCTGGTGGGGCGCTTCCGGCTCTAGACGAGCAGCCAAACTGCGTGCGCCCTAGGAATTTTCCTAGGGCGCGCAGCGAACTTTCCTACAGGATTTACAGGTCAAGTCCTACAACCTCCGCGCCGATGAGCAGGCATGGCCACAGTCCGTGGTCATCTTGATTGGACGGAGGTATGCCATGTTCGGCTTTATCAATCGCACGCTCGGCAACCTGAGCGTCAGGCTCAAGTTGGCGCTGGGCTTCAGCGTGGTGCTGCTGCTTACCCTGGCCACCACAATAAGTGGCTGGAACGCCCTCGACGGCGCCATCAGTCGCTCACAACAACTCAGCGAAATCACCCACATCAATGACCTGAGCAAGGACTTGCGCGCAGAGCGGATCACCTATCGGGTGCTCGCCGACGAGACCAGCAGGACGCGCATCAGTGCCATCATCGAGCAGCTCGAGAGCATGCTCGCCACCCTCCAGCAACGCAGCTCAGTCGACCAGTCACGCCAGCTACTCACGCAAAAACTGGATCAGCTCAAGCGCCTGCGCGAAGACTTCGGCCTACTCCAGCAAGCCGTGGCCAAACGCGGCCAGCTGCGCGTCGGTATGCAGCAGCAAGAACACACGCTGGGTGAGGCCATCGACGAGTTGCAGAACCAGACCCTGCTCAAGCTCTCGGCCGATGGCCAACAAAGCAACCTGATCAGCCTCATGGACAGCCTTTCACGGCATGTCGAGGGTGCCAACCAGCAAAGCCTGCTGCCGGCCTATACCTACTCGCCGCTGGAGGCCTTCGCCAAGGTAGGCGACTCAGCGTTGGCCGCCGCCGACAGCACGCTTGCGCAATTGCACGGTGCCCTTGCGCCGTTGGGCCTGCCGCGCGCCCTGACGGAGCGGCCAGGCGCCGAGCTGGCGCGCTATCGCAGCAGCCTCGAGCAGTACCGCAGCGCTGCGATCGAGGTGGAGCAACTGCACGACAACATGGAGAAACTCGGCGACCAGCTGAGCGCCGCCAGCGTTGCCCTGGCCAAGCAGAAGATCGAGCAGCGCGACCATGAGGTGGTTGAAGACCGTTCGCTACTGACCAGCGTCGCCTTGTTGGCCTTGGTGGTCGGGGTAATCGCTGCCTGGTTGATCACCGGCCAGATCATTCAGCCCCTGCGCCAGACCCTGGCCCAGGCCGCGCGTATTGCCCGCGGCGACCTCAGCCAGCTGGACACGGTCGAGCGGCGCGACGAGCTGGGCCAGCTGCAGGCCAGCATGCGCGACATGACCGTGAGCCTGCGCGAGCTGATCGGCGGCATCGATCAGGGCGTCGGCCAGCTGTCCAGCGCTGCCTCGCAACTGGCGGTGGCCAGCCAGGACACCAAGGCGCGGATCAACCAGCAGAAGGAGGACACCGACCAGGTCGCCACGGCCATGAACCAGATGAGCGCAACCGTGCAGGAGGTCGCGCAGAACGCCGAGCACGCTGCACAGGCGGCCACCAGTGCCGATCAGCAGGCGCAACAGGGAGATGCGGTAGTGACCCTGGCCGTGGCCGAGATCGAGCAGCTGGCCGCGCAGATGGACCACTGCCTGCAGGCCATGCACCACCTCGCGGCAGAGAGCCAGCGCATCGGCAGCATTCTGGATGTGATCAAGTCAGTCTCGGTGCAGACCAACCTGCTGGCCTTGAACGCCGCCATCGAAGCGGCGCGAGCTGGCGAGGCGGGCCGTGGCTTTGCCGTGGTTGCCGACGAAGTACGCGGCCTGGCGCAACGAACCCAGCAGTCGACCGAAGAGATCGAGCAGTTGATCGACAACCTGCACAGCGGTACCGATCAGGTCACGCAACTGCTCGACGACAGCAAGCAGCTCACCGAGCGCAGCGTCGAGCTGAGCCGCAAAGCCGGCGATGCCTTGGGCCAGATCACCCAGACGGTGTCCAATATTCAGGGTATGAACCAGCAGATCGCCACTGCCAGCGAGGAGCAAAGCGTGGTCGCCGAGCAGATCAACCGCAGCGTGCTGAGCGTACGTGATGTGTCCGATCAGACCAGCGCGGCAAGTGAGCAGACCGCCGCCTCAAGCGGCGAGCTGGAGCAGCTGGGCCGGCAACTGCGCAGCATGGTCGGCCGCTTCAGCCTGTAACCCGAGCCCGTCGCCAGTCCGGCTGGCGACGGGCCCTGCGCTTACAGCACCTGGCGCAGGAAAGCCTGAGCGCGCGGGTCTTTGGGCGAGTCAAAGAACGCCGCTGGTGCCGAATCTTCCAGCAGCTTGCCATGATCGAAAAACAGCACGCGGTCGGCCACTTCGCGGGCAAAGCCCATTTCGTGGGTCACGCAGACCATGGTCATGCCTTCTTTGGCCAAGGTCTTCATCACGTCGAGTACCTCGCCGACCATTTCCGGGTCGAGCGCCGAGGTCGGCTCGTCGAACAGCATCACCTTAGGCTCCATCGCCAATGCGCGGGCAATCGCCACGCGCTGCTGCTGGCCACCGGACAGCCGCGAAGGGAATTCGTTGGCCTTTTCGGCAATCCCGACTTTGTCCAGCAACGCCCGTGCCTTGGCCTCACGCTCGGCCTTGTTGCGTTTGCGCACGACCTTTTGCGCCAGGCACAGGTTCTCCAGCACGGTCATGTGCGGGAACAGGTTGAAGTGCTGGAAGACCATGCCGACTTCGCGGCGATAGGCGTTGATGTCGGTTTTCGGGTCGGCCAGCGGTATGCCGTTGATCGACACGTGGCCGGCATCGAAGTGCTCGAGGCCGTTCAGGCAGCGCAGGAAGGTCGACTTGCCCGAGCCCGACGGGCCCAGTACTACCACCACTTCGCCCTTGGCTACACCGGTACTGACGTTATCCACCGCGCGCACCACCTGGCCGCGGGTGTCGAACACTTTCAACAGATCACGGACTTCAATCACTTTGCGCAAGCCTCCGCTCGAGCCGGCTGGCGAGGTGCGACAGCGGCAGGTTGATCAGCAGGTACAGCCCTGCCACGCAGAACCAGATTTCAAAGGTCGAGAACGAGGTGGTGATCGCCTCGCGCCCGCTCTTGGTCAGTTCGGTGATGGCGATCACCGAGACCAGCGAGGTGTCCTTGACCAGGCTGATGAACTGCCCGGCCAGCGGCGGCAACACCCGCTTGAACGCTTGCGGCAGGATCACATGGCGCATCGACTGGCTGGCATTGAGGCCCAGCGAGCGCGCGGCTTCATTCTGCCCACGGGCAATCGACTGTACCCCGGCACGCACGATCTCGGCCACGTAGGCGCCGGTGAACAGCGCCAGCGCGGCCACCCCGGCGAACTCGCGCGAGAGGTTGAGCACCGTGCCGATGAAGAAATAGAAGATGAAGATCTGCACCAGCAATGGCGTCCCGCGTACCAGTTCGACGTAGACCGTCGACAGATCGCGCAGGGTCGGGTTGTTGGACAACCGGCACAGCCCGGCAAACAGGCCGATCACCAAGCCCAGCGCCCCGGACACCACCGACAGCCACAGCGTGGTCCACAGGCCCCAGGCCAACGGCCCGGCCGCCCAATGGCGGGTGACACCGATCTGGTCGCCTTCGGCAACGTCATCGCCGCGGCTCAGCTGCAGACTGTCTTTGACCACGTCCAGCACTTGCGGCTCGCCGTCTTCACCCTTGAGGGTAACGCGTGCGTTGTCGCCCTGGACTACTATCTCGGCAACCGTGCCATAGCTGGCGGCGCGCTGGGCTTCTTCAGCCTGGTAGGCGAAATACTGCGGGACGCGGTTCCAGCGCCACTCGTAGGCCATCATCGACGTGGCGAGGTACAGGCTGATGGCCAGACCGACCAGAACCAGCGCGGTCAGCCCGTGCCAGGGCCACTGGGCTTTCTTGTGTTTGATCACGTGGGTACTTCCGTAAATGCGAACGCGCAGGGTTTGCCTGCGCGTCGGGGGTCAAAGCCTGGGCTTGAGGCCTGGGCCCTTATTCCATTTCCTTGAGCCAGTCCTTGTTCTTGAACCACTTGTCGTGGATCCGATCATAGGTGCCGTCGTGCTTGATCTGGTGCAGGAAGTTGTTGATGAAGT
The DNA here is from genome assembly GCF_014268785.2 of Pseudomonas shirazensis. Classification (GTDB taxonomy): domain Bacteria; phylum Pseudomonadota; class Gammaproteobacteria; order Pseudomonadales; family Pseudomonadaceae; genus Aquipseudomonas; species Aquipseudomonas shirazensis. The sequence goes on from NZ_JABWRD020000002.1 coordinate 948,967, forward strand.
TGATGCTGTCGTAGTCGCCTTTCTTCAAGCCGAATGCCAGTGGCTCGTAGGTGAAGGGTTCTTCGAGGAACAGCAGCTTGCCAGCGCCGGCCTTCTCGACCGCCACCACGTTGTAAGGGGCGTCGTAGACAAAGGCATCGGCCTTGCCGTTGACCACGTCCATGACCGCTTCCTGCTCGTTGTCATAGCCGTGGTACTTGGCTTTGCTGATGAGCTTCTTGGAAACCATCTCGCCGGTGGTGCCGAGCTTGGAGGTGATGCGGTACTTGTCGCTGTTGAGGTCCTTGTACGACTTGATCTCGCCCGCCAGCTCCTTGCGGATCAGCAGGGTCTGGCCGACCACGATGAACGGTTCGCTGAAGTTCAGGCGCAGGTTGCGCTCCTGAGTCAGGGTCATGCCGCTGCCGATCATGTCGAACTTGTTGGTCAGGAGCGCCGGGATGATGCCGTCGTACGCGGTGGAGACAGTCTCCAGCTTGACGCCCATGGACTTGGCCATGGCTTTGAGGATATCGACTTCAAAGCCGATGATCTCGCCACGCTTGTTGGTCATCTGGAACGGCATGTAGGTGGGGTCCATACCGACCCGCAGGGTGCCGCTCTTGACCGCATCGTCGATGGCGCCGGCCTGGGCCGCAGTCACCGCGACCAGCGCCGTGACGCCGACCAGCAGTCGCGACAGGTATTTCTTCATCATCACCAAGTCCCCTAGCAAAGAAAGAGTACGAATCTTATTGTTGGCACGGCCGTACTGGCCTGCTCGGAATACCGGAAGCGATGCTAACGCATGCGCGTCCCGGGACCTAGAGCTGGGGGGACTTTGTTGGCCAAAAGAATGGGGATATCGGAGGGCGCGCTGCGCCCTTTTCGCGACACAAGGCCGGCCCTACAGGGATCGCGCTGTACCTTTAGGAGCGGCCTTGCCGGGGCGCCGGACCGGTCGCGATAGGGCCGCAAAGCGGCCCCAGCGTTGTATCAGACGCCAACCATGGCAGGTTGTGCCTCACCCTCTGGATGCAACGGCAACAACGGCGAATGCGGATCGCTGTTGATCGAACTGCGCCAGGCGTCAATCCAGGCTGCATGTTCGCCAGCCCAGACCCGCTCGTGCAGACGCGACAGCGCGACCGGGTCGCTCAACAGCGCCAGGCGCGTATTGCCATCCAGCGCGGCCGGGCCGACTTCCAGCGCCTTGGCGATGCGCTCTTCACGCAGTGCCTCGATCGCCGCCGACTGGCCATGCCGGGCAGTGCCCATGGCGCAGGCCAGCGCATTCTGCCGCGGGTCGACCACAGCCCGCACGAAGCCGTCGTTCAATGCATGCCAACGGTTCTCGTGGGTGTACTGGTCAGTGGCGAGCAGCTCGGTTGGCGTGGCGTATTCCTCAGGAATCAGGAACAGCTTCTCGTCCTTGGCGCGCAGCCCCAGGCCCACGCGACTGGAAATCACCGACACCGGAATCGACAGCATCAGCGAACCAACAATCGGCACCAGCCACCACAGGAAGCTTGGGTTGAGCCAGGCTACCAGCACCGTCCAGGCCACACCGAGCAGGGTCTGTGGACCATGTCGACGCACCGCTTCGCTCCACGGCGTGGAGTCGTCATCACGCTGCGGCGAGTTCCAGGTCGCTGCCCAGCCGAGGAACGCGGCAAGCACGAAACGGGTGTGAAAGATCATCCGTACCGGCGCCAGCAGCATCGAGAACAGCATCTCGATCAGCATCGACACGGTCACCTTGAAGCGCCCACCGAATTCGGTAGCGCCCTTGGCCCAGATCAGGATGATGCTCAAAAGCTTGGGCAGGAACAGCAACACCACCGTGGTGGAAAACAGCGCAATGGCCTTTTCCGGGTGCCATTGCGGCCACAGCGGGTACAGCTGGAACGGCTCAACGAAGTATTGCGGCTCCATCAAGGTGTTGGTCGCCAGCAACGCCGTCGACAGCACCAGAAAGAAGAACCACAACGGCGCGGACAGGTACGACATCACCCCGGTCAGGAACACCGCGCGGTGCACCGGGTGCATGCCTTTTACCAGGAACAGGCGGAAGTTCATCAGGTTGCCGTGGCACCAGCGACGGTCACGCTTGAGTTCGTCGAGCAGGTTGGGTGGCAATTCTTCGTAGCTGCCGTCCAGGTCATAGGCAATCCACACACCCCAGCCAGCACGGCGCATCAGCGCTGCTTCGACGAAGTCGTGGGAGAGGATCGCGCCGGCAAAGGCACCTTTACCCGGCAACGGCGCCAGCGCGCAGTGCTCGATAAAGGGCTTCATGCGGATGATCGCGTTGTGCCCCCAGTAGTGCGACTCGCCCAGCTGCCAGAAGTGCAGGCCAGCGGTGAACAGCGGGCCGTACACCCGGGTAGCGAACTGCTGCAGACGCGCATACAGGGTGTCCATGCCCGACGCCTTGGGCGCGGTCTGGATGATACCGGCGTCCGGGTTGGCCTCCATCAGGCGCACCAGGCTGCTCAGGCATTCACCGCTCATGACGCTGTCAGCGTCGAGCACGACCATGTACTTGTACTCGCTGCCCCAGCGACGGCAGAAGTCGTCGAGGTTACCGCTCTTGCGTTTGACGCGGCGGCGGCGGCGGCGATAGAAGATCCGGCCAAAGCCTTTGGCTTCGCGGCACACTTCAAGCCAGGCCTGTTGCTCGGCCACGGCGATATCCGGATCGTTGGAGTCGCTGAGTACAAAGAAGTCGAAGCGGTCGAGGTTGCCGGAGGCGGCGACCGACTCGAAGGTCGCGCGCAGACCGGCGAACACCCGCGGCACGTCTTCGTTGCAGATCGGCATGACCAGCGCAGTACGCGCCTGGGCATCGATCGGCTCGCTGCCGGCACTGCTGCCGGAAATCTTGTACTTGTCGCGCCCGGTGAGCAGCTCGAGGAAGCCCATCAAGGCGGTCCAGAAGCCGGCCGAAACCCAACAGAAGAGAATGCCGAAGAGGATCAGGATCGAGGTCTGCAAGGCATACGGCCAGACCTGCACCACGGTGTCCCACAGCGGTTGGCTGAACACTTCGTCAAGGTCGACGAACGACCAGCCCTGGTACGGCAGGATGCCCTTCATGTACCAGCCAGCAACAATCGTCTGGCCGAGCATCAAGGTCAGCAGGATGTAACGGCGCATCGAGCCGACCCAGCGCCAGCGTGCCGCCGGCAGCTCGCGCTGGGGTGGTTGCGGGGCATTCGGGCGGCCGGTCATGCGCCGCCACATGCGCACCAGCACGTTGGTCCGCCATGGCTCCGGCAACACACGCGTGCGAGTGATCGGCGGAGCGATCTTCAGGCTCAGGTTGCCATTGCTGTCAACGCCGAGCATCTCGGCCTCTTCCATTTCGCCGGCACTGCCGACGGTCAGGCGGGCAGCCACCGACGCCTCGGCAGAGCCGGCGGCCGGATCGGCCGCCAGACGCTGGTGCAGCTCGCTGAATGAGTTGCAGTCGGCCAGTTGCGCGCGCTGCTCGTCACTCAGGGGCAGGTGGGCCAGATACTCGGCAACCGAGACTGGCCGTAGGTTCGAATTACTCATCGGCAGGCAACTGATAGGTCCAGGTCTCGGTCAACACTTTCTCGGTGGTGGCCGGGGCCGCAGGGGTGGCTGCCGCGTCTGCAGCAGGTTGCTCGGCAGGCTTTTCAGCCTTGGCATGCTTGGCCGCAGCCTTGGCATGCTTGCTGTCCTTGGCCGGTTTTGGCGCTTCTACCGGGACGTCCTGCAGCAGCGCTGCACGCATCTCGGTGGACTTCTTCGGATCCTGGATCTTCAAACGCAGGGTCAGGCGCCAGCCTTTGGTTTCCGGGTTGTAGCGCAGGTTGTTCTCGACCACCTCGGCATTGTCGCCAACGCTGATCTGGCTGCGCACGGTGCTGTCTTCAGGCAGGGCGGCAAGCGCGGGACCTGCAAAATCGACCAGGAAGGCTACGCTGCCATCCGGCTGACGGATCAGGTTGGACTGCTTGACGTCACCGGTGGAACGCAGGGTCTGCTTGACCCAGCCCAGATCAGGGGCCTGGAACTTGGCCTCGTCGATGGTCCAGTGCAGGCGATAGTTGTAATCCGCTGACTGGCCTGGCTCAGGCAGGGTTTCCGGGCTCCAGAAGGCAACGATGTTGTCGTTGGTTTCATCAGCGGTCGGAATCTCGACCAGATCGACAGTGCCCTTGCCCCAGTCGCCTTGCGGCTCGATCCAGGCGCTTGGACGCTTCTGGTAGTTGTCGTCGAGGTCTTCATAGTCGCTGAACGCGCGGTGGCGCTGCATCAGGCCGAAACCACGCGGGTTTTCCACACTGAAGTTGCTCACGGCCAGGTGGCGCGGGTTGTTCAGCGGACGCCACAGCCATTCACCATTGGCTGCATGGATCGCCAGGCCTTCGGAGTCGTGCAGGGCTGGGCGGTAGTTGAGCACCTTGGACGGCTGGTTAGGGCCGAACAGATACATGCTGGTCAGCGGTGCAACGCCCAGACGGCTGACGTGGTCACGCAGATAGATGCGCGATTTGACGTCGACGATGGTGTCGTTGCCCGGGCGTACGGTCAGCTTGTAGGCACCGGTGGAGCGCGGCGAATCAAGCAGGGCGTAGATCACCAGGTGCTTGTCGGCAGGCTTGGGCTTCTCGACCCAGAATTCGGTGAAACGCGGGAATTCTTCACCCGACGGCAGCGCGGTGTCGATGGCCAGGCCACGCGCCGACAGGCCGTAAGCGTGGCCCTTACCGACTACGCGGAAGTAGCTGGCGCCAAGCAAGGTCATGATTTCGTCTTGCTTGTCAGCCTTGTTGATCGGGTAGAGCACGCGGAAACCGGCATAGCCGAGGTTTTCCACGGTCTTGGCGTCGTGCGGCACGTCGCCGAAATCGAAACGACTGGCGTCGTACTTGATCTCTTCAACCTTGGAGGCAGTGACTTCGTTGATTTTCACCGGCGTGTCGAAGTGCATGCCCTGGTGATAGAACGACAGCTTGAACGGGGTCTTGTCCTGAGCCCACTCGGCCTTTTCCTGGAGGAAGCGGATCTTCTGGTAGTCGGCGTACTTCATGTCACGGAACACCGCCGGCAGATTGCTCTTCGGTGCTTCGTACTTCTGACCGGCCAGATCCTTCGCCTTGGCGGCGACATCGTCAAGGTTGAATGCCCACAGCTGACCCGCGCTCAGCAGGCCGACCAAGGCCACGCCAGCCGCCAGGGCGGTACGCAACCGATTGCCGGGGATCTTTGGTGCATTACGGGGACTTACAATCACGAGCAACCCTCGCCGAAAACAGATCATGAAACCAACGGCCAGCTACAAATGCCGGGTTGGCGAGCACTGTTCGGACCCCGTAAGGGCTCAATGATTCCCCAAACGGCTCCAGACAGTCCTCAAGTCTTGGTACAACGAACCTGCGAACGCAGGTCCATACAGCCGCGCGATTATCTAGCAGGCCGCGTGACAACGCATCAGGCGGCAACAACTATTTATCGTCAAAACCCTCTTGTTTTGTACAAACAAGCGGTTATTTCGCCTCAGATTTGTAACATAAATGTTACGGGGCCATCATTGACCAGATGGACCTGCATATCTGCGCCAAAACGGCCACTGGCTACATCGTCGTGTGACGCCCGCGCCTGGCCCATCAGATACTCAAACAATTCAGCGCCAAGTGCAGGTGGCGCGGCGGTCGAGAAGCCCGGGCGCATGCCACTGCGGGTATCGGCCGCCAGGGTGAACTGCGACACCAGCAGCAAGCCGCCGCCAATGTCCTTGAGCGACAGGTTCATCTTGCCATCGGCATCACTGAACACCCGGTAGTTAAGCAGCTTGTGCAACAGTTTGTCGGCATGCTCGCGCGTATCTGCAGGCTCGACCGCCACCAATACCAGCAAGCCCTGCTCGACCGCACCGACCACTTCGCCGGCAACTTCGACGCGTGCGTTCTGCACGCGCTGCAGCAGGGCCTTCACGCTTCTTCCAATGGCAGGTCCAGCAAGCGCCGGGCCATCTGGTCGGCGGCGCGCACCAGCGCGTCGGTGATACCCGGTTCGGACGCGGCGTGGCCGGCGTCGCGGATCACTTTCAGCTCGCTGTTGGGCCAGGCCTGGTGCAGCTCCCAGGCGTTGTCCAGCGGGCAGATCACATCATAGCGGCCATGCACGATAACCGCCGGCAGGTGGGCGATGCGGGGCATGTCGCGGATCAGCTGATCGGGTTCGAGGAAAGCATCGTTGGTGAAATAGTGGCATTCGATACGGGCAATCGACAGCGCCCGCTGCGGCTCGGAGAAGCGATCGACCACCAGCGGATTGGGCCGCAGGGTGGCGGTGCGGCCTTCCCAGGTCGACCAGGCCTTGGCGGCGTGCATCTGGGCGATCTGATCGTTGCCGGTCAGGCGCTTGTGGAAGGCCGTGACCAGATCGCCACGCTCGTCGTGCGGAATCGGTGCGATGTAGTCCTGCCAGTAGTCAGGGAACAGCCGGCTGGCACCTTCCTGGTAGAACCAGCGGATCTCCTGGGCGCGGGCGAGAAAGATGCCGCGCAGGATCAGCCCGTGCACGCGCTCGGGGTGCTTCTGTGCGTAGGCCAGGGCCAGGGTCGAGCCCCACGAGCCGCCGAACAGCACCCATTTGTCGATGCCCAGGTGCTCGCGAATGCGCTCCATGTCCTCGACCAGATCCCAGGTGGTGTTGTTTTCCAGGCTGGCGTGCGGGGTCGAGCGGCCGCAACCGCGCTGATCGAAGGTAATGATGCGGTACAGGTTCGGGTCGAAGTAGCAGCGGCTCTGCGCGTCGCAGCCGGCACCCGGGCCACCGTGGATGAACACCACCGGCAGACCTTCTGGCGAACCGCTCTCGTCGACATACAGCACATGCGGCGCTTGCACGGCCAGATCGTGACGGGCGTAAGGTTTGATCTGCGGGTACAGGGTCTGCATTGCGCACTCCATGAAGGGCTATTCTTCGGCTGCCGCCATCATAAACCCGAATCATGCCGGGACGCATCGGCAACACGCGCTAACCGTAGCAACGACGCTCACCTGAGCCCTGCATCGCTGCTCGCAATATATGTACCGCGCAGGGTTGCAAGCCGCAGACATAGTTGCAGAGCCTTCCCCAACTGGACGGGCTCGTCCATGACTACTGTCGCAAACGCTTCAACCGAACTCAGCAGCGCCTACCGTCTGATCGCCAGCAAGACCCCGACCTGGCTCAGCCAGGCATCGCCGTCGGTGCACAGCGCAATGCGCAAGGCCTTGGCCAATCCACCACCTTGGCTGAGCGAAGCGCGCCTGCAGCAGCCAGATATCGTCAAGGCCCTGGCCGAGCAGCGTGCGCTGTCGCAGGACGCCGCCGAAGTGGCGCAGTTGTTCCGCGACCTGCCCAGCGTTGAGTCGACCACAAGGGCTTCATGGGTACGGTGCCGATTCACAACGCGCTGGAGCTGCAACCTGAACGGTTCGCCCAGCTATGCCGAACACTGGATGTCGGCGGTCAATATCAAGCATTGTTGCAGGCTATCTACTTCGAGAAGAGCATTACCAGGAGCAGGTACTGGCGCTCCCCGACCAGTTCCCCGACCTCCCACTTGAGCAACTGACGGCCGAGTATCAGGCCTTGGCTGATGACAAGCAGGCCAGGGAGCGCCTGCTTGTCCGCGAACTGACCATCCTCGCCAACCCTGATCGCAGCTGACCAAGGCTGCGCAGCCCCTGCGCTGTGCGCGTCTAGCGCGCGTACCGCGCCTGCCCCCACGCCAGCATCACCTCGAGCAGCTGGCGCAGCACTGCCTGGGTAGGCTGGGCCAGATCTTCACGATAGGCGAACGGCTCGACCTCGTTCATGTAGGTGCACTGCGCCAGCTCCAGCTGCACTGCGTGCACATGCTCGGCCGGGGCACCGTAGTGTCGAGTGATATGCCCGCCCTTGAAGCGTCCATTGAGCACATGGCTGTAGCCCGGCGCCTGGGCGCAGGTGCGCTGCAGTTGCTCGGCCAGTGCCGCGTCGCAACTGGCGCCATTGAAGGTGCCGAAGTTGAAGTCCGGCAGTTTGCCGTCGAACAGGTGCGGGATGTACGAACGGATCGAATGTGCATCCCACAGCAGTGCATAGCCGAACTCTTCACGCAGACGCGCCAGTTCCCCGCGCAGGGTGTCGTGGTAGGGGCGCCAGATCTGCTCGAGATACTCCGCCCGCTGCGCCGCAGACGGCGCAAGGCCGGCAACGAACAGCGGCTCGCCGTCGAACAGGGTGGCCGGAAACAGCCCGGTGGTGGCCCCGGCATACAACGGTTGGTCATCTTCTGGCCGATTGAGGTCGATGACGAACCGCGAGTACTCCGCGGCGACCACGCTGGCACCCAGCTCACGGGCGAAGTCATACAGCCTTGGAATATGCCAGTCGGTATCGGGCAAGCTGCGCGCCTGTTCGACCAGGCCGTCGCGCACGGCGGCGGTCAAACCGAGACCGGCGTGGGGCATGCTGATCAGCAGCGGCAGGCGGCCTTGATGAAAGCTCAATACGTTGTCCATGAGGCCTCGCTCAAAAAGTTGATTGCACACCGCCGCGCACTACCCGCTTGGGCAAGTCGCCGCCCAGCCAGTAAGCGAGGTCGGCCGGGCGTTCAATCTGCCAGGCGACAAAGTCGGCGACCTTGCCGGCTTCCAGCGTGCCGTGAGTGCTGCCCAGGCCCAGTGCCGTGGCGGCATGCGTAGTAACCCCGGCCAGCGCCTCTTCAGGGGTCATGCGGAACAGCGTGCAGCCCATGTTGAGCATCAGCCGCAGCGACAGGCCAGGCGAGGTGCCAGGGTTGAGGTCGCTGGCCAGAGCGATCTTCACCCCGTGCCGACGCAGCGCCTCCATCGGTGGCAACTGGGTTTCACGCAGGAAGTAGAACGCGCCCGGCAGCAGCACCGCGACGGTGCCCGCCGCGGCCATGGCGATGGCGTCGTCTTCGGTCATGAACTCCAGGTGATCGGCCGACAGCGCCTGATAACGGGCAGCCAGGCTGGAGCCGTGCAGCGATGACAACTGCTCGGCATGCAGCTTGACCGGCAAACCCAGTTCGCGGGACTTGATGAACACCCGCTCGACCTGCGCCGGCGAGAACGCCAGATGTTCGCAGAAGGCATCGACCGCATCGACCAGGCCTTCGCCGGCCAACGCTGGCAGCAGCTCATCGCAGATGTGCTGGATGTAGTCATCGGCGCGCCCGGCGTATTCCGGCGGCAACGCGTGGGCGGCCAGGCAGGTGCTGCGCACGGTCAGCGGCAGCGCATCGCCCAGACGCCGGGCAACGCGCAACATCTTGCGTTCGTTGACCAGATCCAGGCCGTAGCCTGACTTGATCTCCACGGTGGTCACGCCATCGCGCATCAAGGCCTCAAGCCGCTGCCGGGCGCTGGCCAGCAGCTGCTCTTCGCTGGCCGCGCGGGTGGCGCGCACGGTGCTGGCAATGCCGCCGCCCTGGGCGGCGATCTCGGCATAGCTGACGCCCTGCAGGCGCTGTTCGAACTCGCCACTGCGGTTACCGCCAAACACCGCATGGGTGTGGCAGTCGATCAGCCCCGGGGTGACCCAGGCACCGGCCAGGTCGACCGTCTCCAGGCCAGCCTGCGGCGCCAGCTCGGCGCGTGGACCGATCCATTCGATCAGCCCGGCGCGGGTGATGATCGCCGCATCCTCGATGATCGAATAGCTGCCGCCGACCATGCTTGCCACATGGCAGTGCTGCCATAACGTTGCCATACACTTCCTCCGTTACTAGCGGTGCAGCTCGGCCTGCTGCTCGGCCAACTCACCCTGACCTGCACGCGGCTTGCACCAGAGCAGGTAGGACGCGACCAGAAATACCACCCACACCACCCCGACCAGCAATGCGGCCTGAGTGTCCGGGAAGTAACCGAGCACACCAAAAATGAACACCATGAAAGCAATCGCCAGGGCCGGCCCATAGGGCCAGAACGGTACCGGAAACTTCAGACTGGCGACTTCCTCACAGCTCATGCTGCGGCGCATCGCCACTTGAGTGAGCAGGATCATCAGCCAGACCCAGACCGTGGCGAAAGTGGCGATCGAGGCGATCAGCAGGAACACGTTCTCCGGGATCAAATAGTTGAGCACCACGCCGATCAGCAACGCCGCGCCCATCACTACCACCGTCAGCCACGGCACACCGTGTTTGGACAGCTGGGCGAAGCCACGCGGGGCATGGCCCTGCTGGGCCAGGCCGTACATCATGCGCCCGGCACCGAAGATGTCGCTGTTGATTGCCGACACTGCTGCAGAAATCACCACCACGTTGAGCACGGCAGCGGCCGAGCCTATCCCGAGGTTGCTGAATATCTGCACGAACGGGCTGCCCTGGCTGCCGATCTGCGGCCAGGGGTACAGGCTCATCAAGACAAACAAGGTGAGCACGTAGAACAGCAGGATACGCAGCGGCACGGCGTTGATTGCCTTGGGGATGACTCGCTGCGGGTCTTTGGCTTCGCCAGCAGTGATACCGATGATTTCGATACCGCCAAAAGCGAACATCACCACGGCAAACGAGGCGATCACCCCGGCAATGCCGTTGGGCATGAAGCCGCCATGCTCGAACAGGTTGCTCACGCCGACCGCCGAGCCACTACCGACCTGGCCCATGCCGAAGGCCATGATGCCAAGCCCGGCGAGGATCATCGCGACAATCGCGCCGACCTTGAGCAGCGACAGCCAGAATTCCATCTCGCCGAACACTTTGACGTTGCACAGGTTGAGCCCACCGATCAGGAAGACGATGCCCAGCACCCAGATCCAACGCGCCACTTCAGGGAACCAGAAGCCCATGTAGATACCAAAGGCGGTCACGTCGGCGATACAGACAATGATCATTTCGAAGGCGTAGGTCCAGCCCAGCACAAAGCCTGACAGCGGCCCCAGGTAGGTGCTGGCATATTGGCCAAAGGAGCCGGCGACCGGGTTGTGCACGGCCATTTCGCCGAGTGCGCGCATGACCATGAACACGGCGGCGCCACCGATCAGGTAGGCCAGCAGTACCGCTGGGCCGGCCATCTGGATGGCTGAGGCAGAGCCATAGAACAGCCCGGTGCCGATCGCCGAGCCGAGCGCCATGAAACGGATGTGGCGGGACGTCAGCCCGCGTTTTAGACCTTGAGATTGTTGCATGCTGCGTCCCTTTTATTTTTATGGACGAACGACTGCGTGCCGGGGCCGCCGCGCGGCCCCAACGTCTTCACAGGCTTGGCAATACTCCAGCCGGCAACAACCCGGTCAGCGTGCCTTCGGCCAGCAGCGCGCTGGCCATTTCGATATCCGGCGAGAAGAACCGGTCACGCTCGTAGTGGGCAACCTTGGCACGCAGGGCGCGGCGCGCCTGCTCCAGCTTGGTCGAGGTTTTCAGGCCCTTGCGCAGGTCCAGGCCCTGGCAGGCACCGAGCCATTCGATGGCAAGCACGCCACGCGTGTTCTCGGCCATTTCCCACAGGCGCTTGCCTGCTGCCGGCGCCATCGACACGTGGTCTTCCTGGTTGGCCGAGGTCGGCAGGCTGTCGACGCTGTGTGGGTGCGACAGCGCCTTGTTCTCACTGGCCAATGCTGCGGCGGTGACCTGGGCGATCATGAAACCGGAGTTGACCCCACCGTTTTCAACGAGGAACGGCGGCAGTTGGGACATGTGCTTGTCCATCATCAGCGAGATGCGGCGCTCGCTCAGCGAACCGATCTCGGCAATCGCCAGGGCCAGGTTGTCAGCGGCCATGGCGACTGGCTCGGCGTGGAAGTTGCCACCGGAAATCACATCACCTTCGGCGGCGAACACCAGCGGGTTGTCGGAGACAGCGTTGGATTCGATCGCCAGCACTTCCGCGGCCTGACGCAACTGGGTCAGGCAAGCGCCCATCACCTGTGGCTGGCAACGCAGCGAGTACGGGTCCTGGACCTTGCCGCAGTTTTCGTGGGAGCGCGACACTTCGGTCGAATCACCGAGCAGGTCACGGTAGCAGGCCGCGGCGTCAATCTGACCGCGCTGGCCGCGCACTTCATGGATGCGCGCATCGAACGGCGAGCGCGAGCCCAGCGCGGCTTCGACGGTCAGGCCGCCGCAGGTGATCGCGGCAGCAAACAGGTCCTCCGCGTGGAACAAGCCGCGCAGGGCATAGGCGGTAGACGCCTGGGTGCCGTTGAGCAGGGCCAGGCCCTCTTTGGCGGCCAGGGTCAGCGGTTCGAGGCCAGCCACAGCCAGGGCTTCGCTAGCTTCCAGCCACTGTCCTTTGTAACGGGCCTTGCCCTCGCCGAGCAGCACCAGCGACATGTGCGCCAGCGGCGCGAGGTCGCCGGAGGCGCCGACCGAGCCTTTCAGCGGAATGTGCGGATAGACTTCGGCGTTGACCAGGCTGATCAGCGCATCGATGACCTTGCGCCGAATGCCGGAGAAACCACGGCTGAGGCTGTTGATCTTGAGCACCATGATCAGCCGTACGAGAGCGTCGTCCAGCGGCGCGCCGATACCGGCGGCGTGCGACAACACCAGCGAACGCTGCAGGTTCTCGAGGTCTTCACGGGCAATGCGGGTCGAGGCCAGCAGGCCGAAACCGGTGTTGATGCCGTAGGCGGTTCGGTCTTCGGCGAGAATCTGCTCGACACAAGCGACGCTGGCATCGATCGCCGGGCCCGCGCTGTCGTCCAGGCGCAGCTTGACGGGTGCGGCATGAATGGCGCGCAGCTGGGCCAGGGTCAGGGTACCGGGCTTGAGGGTCAGTTCGGTCACTTCGCTACTCCATTGGCGGGGCCCGCAGGCCCCTTCTTGTTATTCAGTATCGGCGTTGTCGGCGGCGGCTGATCAGGCGTTGATCATCGGCAGATCGAGGCCCTGCTGGTTGGCGCAGTCAACGGCGATCTGGTAGCCCGCATCGGCGTGGCGCATGACGCCGGTGCCCGGATCGTTGGTCAGTACGCGAGCAATACGCTCGGCAGCTTCATCGCTGCCATCACAGACGATGACCATACCCGAGTGCTGCGAGAAGCCCATGCCAACGCCGCCGCCGTGGTGCAGCGAGACCCAGGTCGCGCCACTGGCGGTATTGAGCAAGGCGTTGAGCAGTGGCCAGTCGGACACGGCGTCGGAGCCATCCTGCATCGATTCGGTTTCGCGGTTGGGGCTGGACACCGAACCGGAGTCGAGGTGGTCACGGCCGATCACTATCGGTGCCGACAGCTCACCGCTGCGGACCATCTCGTTGAAGGCCAGGCCGAGCTTGGCACGCTGGCCCAGGCCAACCCAGCAGATCCGCGCTGGCAGGCCCTGGAAGCTGATGCGCTCACGGGCCATGTCCAGCCAGCGGTGCAGGTGGGCGTCGTCGGCGATCAGTTCCTTGACCTTGGCATCGGTCTTGTAGATGTCTTCGGCGTCACCCGACAGCGCCACCCAGCGGAACGGACCTACACCGCGGCAGAACAGCGGGCGGATATAGGCCGGGACGAAGCCGGGGAAGTCGAAGGCATTGCTGACGCCCTCTTCCATCGCCATCTGGCGAATGTTGTTGCCGTAGTCGAAGGTCGGCACGCCTTGCTGTTGGAAGTCGAGCATGGCTTTGACGTGCACCGCCATCGACTGCTTGGCGGCCTTGACCACTGCCGCCGGGTCGGTCTGCGCGCGGTCGCGGTACTGCTCCCAGCTCCAGCCGGCCGGCAGGTAGCCGTTGAGCGGGTCGTGGGCGCTGGTCTGGTCGGTGACCATGTCCGGGCGCACGCCACGCTTGACCAACTCAGGCAGGATTTCGGCAGCGTTGCCGAGCAGGGCAATCGAGATCGCCTTGCCTTCCTGGGTGTATTTGGCGATGCGCGCCAGGGCGTCATCGAGGTCGCTGGCCTGCTCGTCGACATAACGGCTGCTCAGGCGGAAGTCGATGCGGCTCTGCTGGCACTCGATGTTTAGCGAGCAGGCACCGGCCAGGGTCGCGGCCAGCGGCTGTGCGCCACCCATGCCGCCCAGGCCTGCGGTGAGCACCCACTTGCCTTTGAGGCTGCCGTTGTAATGCTGGCGACCGGCCTCGACGAAGGTTTCATAGGTGCCCTGGACGATGCCCTGGCTGCCGATGTAGATCCAGCTGCCTGCGGTCATCTGGCCGTACATGGCCAGGCCCTTGGCATCCAGTTCGTTGAAGTGTTCCCAGTTGGCCCAGTGCGGCACCAGGTTGGAGTTGGCGATCAGCACGCGCGGGGCGTTGCTGTGGGTCTTGAACACGCCCACCGGCTTGCCCGACTGAACCAGCAGGGTCTCGTCGTCTTCCAGGCGGGTCAGGGTCTCGACGATCTTGTCGTAGCTCTGCCAGTTGCGCGCAGCACGGCCGATGCCGCCGTACACCACCAGCTCCTTGGGGTTCTCGGCCACTTGTGGGTCGAGGTTATTCATCAGCATGCGCAAGGGAGCTTCGGTCATCCAGCTCTTGGCGGTCAGCTTGTTGCCACGCGGGGCACGGATTTCTACGTCACGGTATTTGTTGTTGTCAGTCACGGGAGAGGTCCTTTGCGGTCATCCGACGGCGGGTGTCGATGAGCAATATACAAACACACCTTTACTTGTATGTACAAGCATGGACAACCAAATTATTCGGAGCTCGCCGTTAGATCGCTGGGGGCGCTACGCACCCCTTTCCGACCGGTCCGGCGCCCCGGCAAGGCCGCTCCAGAGGTTTTGCAGCGCCGCCGGACCCGGTGGGAGCGGGTTCACCCGCGAAGGGGTGCGTAGCGCCCCCAGCAATCTCAAACCGTGATCAATTCAATCAGGCAAAACCGCCCCTGCACATCCACCCCCAGCAACCCGTCGTTGCCCTCCAGGCGCAAACAGTCATACAACCCCAGCCGCTGCAGCTCGCGCCCGGCCATCTGCACTTCAACCTGGCTACCCGCGGCAAACAGCAACAGCGTCGACGCCGAGCTATACAGGCGGCTGGTGCCATCGAACCACTGCAACCGCGCCCGATAGCGCTGCGGCGCGTAGATCAGGTTGAAGTCGCGGATCATCCCGCCCAGCAGCTTGCACTGCACCTGGCTCTGGCCGCCGAAGGCAAACGCATCGAACGCCAGCAACGGCCGGCTGAGCTGGCCGTCGACCAGCAGACGCATGCCATCCCCCTGCAGCACACTGATGATCCGCTGGTACCCGGCAAAGCTGGAAAAGCCGCCCGACTCTTCGATATCGGCAATCGACAGGCGCCAGCCAAATCCATCCAGGCCATCGCCAGCATCGCGGGCGATCTCTTCGGTAAAACCGCCGCCGTTCTTCCATGGCATGCGCGGGTAATCCGCCGCGTGTAGCAACTGCATCTGGCTCATTTGCTGAAGCGTCCTTCCAGGCGATGGCGGGAACCGGGGTGAATCAGGCGCGCGGCGGTGACCGGCTGGCGACCCGACCAGGTGCGGCGGCGAATCAGCAGGCATGGCTCGCCGGCATCGATCTGCAGCAGGCGGCACTCGTCCGGCTCGGCCAGAATCGCCTCGACCACGTGCTCGCCTTCAGTCAGTGGCGCCACCTGCGACAGGTAGGCATAGGGTGTCTGCCGGGTAAAGTCCTGCTTGAGGTAGTCCGGGGCAATCGCGGCGTTGACGTAGCGATCCTCGATCTGCACCGGCACGCCGTTTTCGTAATGCACGATCAACGAGTGGAATACCCGCTGACCTTCGCGCATATCCAGCGCCAGGGCGCGCTCGGAACCTGCGGCCTCTTCGCCGAGCACAATCACCTGGCAACTATGCTGATGGCCACGGCCGGCGATCTCGTCGGCAATATTGTTGACCTCGAACAGCGCGGAACGGCTCTTGGGCTCGGCGACGAACGTGCCGACCCCCTGCATGCGCACCAGCAATCCGTCAGCAGTCAGCTCGCGCAAGGCGCGGTTGATGGTCATGCGGCTGAAACCCAGCTGGTTGACCAGCTCGCTCTCGGACGGCACCCGGTGATGCGGCGGCCAGCTGCCGTTTTCGATCTGCTGGACGATCATCTGTTTGACCCGGGCATACAGCGGCGCCGGCCCTTCGCCCATCTGGGCAACCAGCGCGGAGACAGGAGGTGTCGGCACGGCTTTGATCCTTGTGCGGTTTGAGTGAGCAGTAGCTTGCCGCAGTTTACCGGGCAGGCAAACGCCTGTATATGTATATACAAGCTAACAAGAACAGGAAGATGCCTACATGTCCGTGTACTTTGCCGAGCGCGCCCTGCTCCCCAGCGGTTGGGCGCGCAACGTCCGTCTAGAGGTCGACGCCCAAGGCCAGCTTGCCAGCCTGCAGGTCGATGCCTCGGCAGACGGCGCCGAGCGCCTGGCCGGGCCGCTGCTGCCGGGCATGCCCAACCTTCATTCGCACGCCTTCCAGCGCGCCATGGCGGGCCTGGCAGAAGTGGCAGGCAACCCCAACGACAGTTTCTGGACCTGGCGCGAGCTGATGTACCGCATGGTTGGCCAGATCAGCCCGGAACAACTGCAGGTCATCGCCCGCCAGCTGTACATCGAGATGCTCAAGGCCGGATATACCTCGGTCGCCGAGTTCCATTACGTGCACCACGATCGCGATGGCCAGCGCTATGCCGATCCCGCCGAGCTGTCACGGTGCATCAGTGCCGCCGCCAGCGCCGCCGGGATTGGCCTGACGTTGTTGCCGGTGCTGTACAGCCACGCAGGTTTCGGCGGCCAGCCCGCCAGCGAGGGGCAACGCCGCTTTATCAATAGCAGCGAGCAATACCTGCGCCTGCACGAACAGCTCAAGCCAGTGCTGGCGGCACAACCGGCGCAGCGCCTGGGCTTGTGCTTCCACTCGCTGCGCGCGGTCACTCCCGAGCAGATTGCCACGGTGCTGGCCAGCGGCGAGCAGGACTGCCCGGTACACATTCACATCGCTGAGCAGCAAAAGGAAGTCGACGACTGCCTGGCCTGGAGCGGGCGTCGTCCGCTGCAATGGCTATATGAAAACGTCGAGGTCGACCGCCGCTGGTGTCTGGTACATGCCACCCACGCAGCGCCGGACGAGGTCGCAGCGATGGCCGAAAGCGGCGCGGTAGCTGGTTTGTGCCTGACCACCGAGGCCAACCTGGGCGACGGCATCTTCCCCGCTGTCGACTACCTGGCTCGGGGCGGGCGCATGGGGATTGGATCGGACAGCCACGTGTCACTCAGCGTGGTCGAAGAACTGCGCTGGCTTGAATACGGCCAGCGACTGCGTGATCAGCGCCGCAATCGGCTCTATCGCAGCGACCAGCCAATGGTTGGCCGCACCCTTTATGACGCAGCGCTCAGCGGTGGCGCGCAAGCCCTGGGGCAGCCGATCGGCGAGTTGACGGTGGGCAAGCGCGCGGACTGGCTGGTGCTCGACGGTGAGGACCCGTACATCGCTACTGCCGAAGGCGACGCCATCCTCAACCGCTGGCTGTTTGCCGGCGGCGACCGCCAGATCCGCGACGTGATGGTCAACGGCGCGTGGGTGGTGCGCCAGGGCCGCCATGCTCAGGAAGCCGAGAGCAACCGAGCATTTGCCGAGGTGCTCGGCCAACTGCTTGGCTGAGGGCTCAGTGTGCGGCGGCGATGTCGCGGTCGGCTACGCGCCAGATCAGGCGATTGGTGTCGTAGCCTTGCTGACGCGCCCTGGCCAGCAGGCTCTCGCGCTCCCAGGCCGGCAGGCTCGGCGTACGCGACAGGATCCACAGGTACTTGCGGTCCGGGCTGCCGACCAACGCGGTCTGATAACGCGAGTCGACGTACAACACCCAGTACTCGCCCTTGGCCACACCAGGCGCCAGGCGGGTGAACCAGTTGTCGAACTCGACCCAGAGCTTGTCGGTATGCCCGGCCTCCTGCGGCGTGGCACTGCCTTCGGCGCGGATCCACTGGCCGTCGAGCATGCGGCAACGGTTGAGCACGCCGATGCTGCCATCTGGCCGGGCGTTGTAATGCGCCTCGGACTGCGCGCAGTCGCGCTGGAAGTACATCGGCAGGCGGGCCAGCTCGAACCATTTGCCCTGATAGCGCTTGAGGTCGACGGCGCCTGCCGTCTTCGGCGCCAACGGGTCATGGCTACCCGTGGCGCAGCCGCCCAGCAACAGGCTCAGGCACAGCCCAAGCAGCAGACTCAGGTGCCTCATTTAAGGCCCTGCCCGGAGTACATCAATACTTTGTCCGCTGCATACTGCACACTGATGAAGCTGTTCTGGTCACCCCAGGTGCAGCTGCTCATGCCTAGCGCGCCCGAGCACTCGGTAGGTGTACCCAGCAGTTGTTCGACCGCCGCGCGGTTCATGCCGGCGCTGAGTTTGGAGTAGTTTTCCTGGTTGATCTTGCTGCACGCAGTCAGCACGACGCACAACGACAACAGGGCGAGGGAACGCAGCGACATGAAGGGACACTCCTGGACACGGACATCAGGCGAGGCGCCTGTGGAGACCTTGGAGAGTAAAAAGCCTCCGTGGTTCCCTGACCGCAGCGCTTAAATGCCGGCCGTTGGTCGTCTGACTGGCCAACGACTCATGTTTTACCCGCACAAGTCGACACAACGAGCAGTGGAGCAGCAGCCTGCCCTACCCCCTGCCCTTCGACGTGCATTCGCGCAGACTCAGCCATGACCAAAAATCTCAAGTTCAGCCACAAGATCCTGCTGGCCGCAGCCCTCGTAGTCGCGGTCGCCTTCACTTGCTTCGTACTGTTCAACGACTACCGCCAACGCCAGTCGCTGCGCAGCGACACGCAGACGTCGCTGCAGGACCTGGGCAGCCTGACTGCCGGCAACATCCGCAACTGGCTCGACAGCCGCGTGCAGGTGCTCGACAGCCTGGCCCAGCAAGTGGCCGTCGATGGCCCTGGCAAGCCGAGCCTGGACCGTGCCCTGGCACTGCCGGTGTATGCCAACAACTTCCAGCTGAGCTACTTCGGCGGCCAGGACGGCAGCATGCAATCGGTACCCGCCGGCAACCGCGCCGCCGACTACGACCCGCGCCAGCGTGGCTGGTACAAGGCAGCAACTGCGGCTAACCAGACTATCGTCACCGAGCCGTATATCTCCGCCTCGGCTGGCAAGCTGGTGATCACCCTGGCCACGCCGGTGCAACAGGGCGTTCGCCTGCTCGGCGTGAGTGGCGTCGACACCGACCTGCAGACCATCAGCAAGCTGATCAACGCGCTGGACTTCGATGGCAATGGCCATGCCTTCATCGTCAACGGCGAAGGCAAGATCATGATCCACCCCAAGCCTGAGCTGGCCCTGAAAACCCTCGCCGATCTGTTCCCTGGCGACACGCCGCAGATCAGCAGCGGGCTGAAGGAAGTCGAGTTCGACGGGCGCAAGCAGTTCATCAACTTCACCCACGTCGACGGCATCTCGTCGGTCGACTGGTATGTCGCGCTGGTGCTCGACCAGGACGCCGCCTTCGCCATGCTCGGCGAGCTGCGCACGTCAGCAGCCGTGGCGACGCTGATCGCGATCATCGCCATCATTGCCCTGCTCGGCCTGTTGATCCGCGTGCTGATGCAGCCGCTGCACGCCATGGGCCGCGCCATGCGTGACATTGCCGAGGGCGAAGGCGACCTGACCCGGCGCCTGACCATCCATGCTCAGGACGAATTCGGCAGCCTTGCCCAGTCGTTCAACCGCTTTGTCGAGCGTATCCACGAGTCGATCCGCGAAGTGGCCTCGGCGACCGGCCAGGTGAATGCCGTGGCCGGCCAGGTGGTGACTGCCTCCAACGCCTCGATCAACAACGCCGATCAGCAGTCGAGCCGCACCAGCAGCGTTGCCGCTGCAATCAATCAGCTCGGTGCCGCCGCCCATGAAATCGCCCAGAACGCCGCGCTCGCCTCACAGCATTCGACCGCCGCGCGCGGTCTGGCCGAAGAAGGCCAGCAGGTGGTCGGGCAAACCATCAGCACCATGCATCAGCTGTCGGCGCGCATCAGTGACTCGTGCGAGAACATCCAGACGCTCAATTCGCACACCAGCAACATCGGCCAGATCCTCGATGTGATCACCGGCATTTCGCAGCAAACCAACCTGCTCGCGCTGAACGCTGCCATCGAAGCCGCCCGCGCGGGCGAGGCCGGGCGTGGTTTTGCCGTGGTTGCCGATGAGGTGCGCAGTCTGGCCCACCGCACTCAGGAATCAGCGCAGCAGGTACAGCGCTTGATCGAAGAGCTGCAGGCCGGCGCGCAGATGGCGGTCAGCACCATGAACCAGAGCCAGCAGCAGAGCGAGCACAGCGTGGCGATTGCCAATCAGGCCGGTGAACGCCTGGGCAGCGTGACCCAGCGCATCGGCGAGATCGACGGCATGAACCAGTCGGTTGCCACCGCCACCGAAGAGCAAACGGCGGTGGTCGAGTCGATCAATCTCGACATCAGCGAGATCAATACGCTGAATCAGGAAGGCGTGCACAACCTGCAGAGCACCTTGCGTGCCTGCAACGACCTGGAACATCAGGTCGAACGGTTGCAACAGTTGGTTGGCAGTTTCAGAATCTGAGCCGGGTGCTGCCCCATTCGCCTACGCAGATGGGGCAGCCGCTCAGCGCTGCATCAGAACCGTGAACCCGGCTCGAGCAGGAAATCCATCTCTTCATCGGTACTCGGACGGTCCAGCAGCAGATTGCGCTGCGGGAACCGGCCAAAGCGCTCGATCACGCGCTGATGCTGCTCGGCGTAGTCGAGGAAGCCTTCGAACAGACGGCGGTTGGCCTCCGGTTGCTCGTCCAGCAACTGCCGATAGCGCTCGACACTAAGGTGCTGCCAGTCGAGCACCTCGGCGTGTTCCAGCACCAACAGCACGAACACCCGCTGGATCGGCAGCAACTGGTAATCCCAGTCATGCTGCAAACCCTGCATGGCCACCACCTGCGCGCGCCGGTCACCTTCAAAGGCGCGCGGCGTGTCACGGTAGATCATGCGCGGCAGTTGATCGAGCAGCAGGATCAGGCCAAGCCAGCCCTGCGGGCTTTGCTGCCAGTCTTCGAGACCACCCGCCAGGGCCTGCTCGCACAGCGCGCCGAAACGCTCGCGCGCCTCGTCATCATGGTGCTTGCCGAACCACAGCGTGCTCTTCTCGTCAGCCACGGCCTGCGGGCTCTTGCCCGGACCGAACCACCACTCCAGCAACGGCTGCCAAGGTGCGAGCATGATTTATTCCTTGTGGTAGGCCGTAACGCGCTCGACCTCTTGCTTCGAGCCGAGGATTACCGAAACGCGCTGGTGCAGGCTGTCCGGCTGGATGTCGAGGATGCGTTGCTCACCGTTGGTGGCAGCGCCGCCGGCCTGTTCGATGATGAACGACATCGGGTTGGCCTCGTACATCAGGCGCAGCTTGCCTGGCTTGCTCGGCTCACGCGAATCGCGTGGGTACATGAACAGACCGCCACGGGTGAGGATGCGGTGCACATCAGCCACCATCGAGGCGATCCAGCGCATGTTGTAGTTCTTTTTCAACGGCCCGGTCTCACCGGCCAGCAACTCGCCGACGTAGCGCTGGATCGGCGCTTCCCAGTGACGCTGGTTGGACATGTTGATAGCGAACTCGGCAGTGCTCTCCGGCACCTGGATGTTCTCGTGAGTGAGGACAAAGCTGCCCAGCTCGCGGTCCAGGGTGAAGCCTTTGACGCCGTTGCCCAGGGTCAGGATCAGCATGGTCTGCGGGCCGTAGATCGCGTAACCGGCGGCGACCTGCTCGGTGCCAGGCTGGAGGAAGGCGTTTTCGTTGAGGGTTTCGTTCTGGCTCAGGTATTCCTGCGGGCAGCGCAGAACCGAGAAGATGGTGCCGACCGAAACGTTGACGTCGATGTTCGACGAGCCGTCCAGTGGGTCGAACACCAGCAGGTAGGCACCCTTCGGGTATTTACCCGGGATCTGGTAGGCGTTGTCCATTTCTTCGGACGCCATGCCGGCCAGGTGACCACCCCACTCGTTGGCTTCGAGCAGAATGTCGTTGGAGATCACGTCGAGCTTTTTCTGCACTTCGCCCTGTACGTTTTCGGTGCCCATGCTGCCCAGCACGCCGCCGAGGGCGCCTTTGGACACGTGGTGGCTGATTTCCTTGCACGCGCGCGCCACCACCTCGATCAGGAAGCGCAGATCGGCAGGAGTATTGTTGCTGCGGGTCTGCTCAATCAGATAGCGACTCAGGGTAACGCGGGACATGTATGGCTCCGAAAGGGAAAGAGGGTGAAAAACCCTCGCAGTTTACAGTAATGCCGATGGTTTGGCGTAAAGGCTAGCTAGCAAACACACTCGCCTGGCCGATCAGACGGTCGAACCGTAGTCTAGTTCAGCACGGCACCGGCCGGTGGTCGGCAGGTGCCCTGCCATGGTCAGCTCAATCCAATGCCTTCCAGATCTCGGTCGCGTACTCGCGTATGGTCCGGTCCGATGAGAACCAGCCCATCCGCGAGGTATTGAGCACCGCCACCCGCCACCATTGTTCCGGCTGGTGCCACAGCTCATCGACCTTGCGCTGGGCATCCCAGTAGGCGTCGAAATCGGCGCAGAGCAGGAAGCGGTCATGGTCGATCAGCGAGTCGATCAACTGGGTATAGCGCGACGGGTCATCCGGCGAGAACACCCCGCTGCGAATGGCGTGCAGCACATCGCTGAGGCGGTGCGACTCCGCCACCGCCGCACTGGCACCAAAGTCACCCGCGCGTTTGCGCGCCTCGACCTGCTGCGCCGTCAGCCCAAAGATGAACATGTTCTCTGCACCGACCTGCTCGCACATCTCGACGTTGGCGCCGTCCAGGGTGCCGATGGTCAGCGCGCCGTTGAGGCCGAACTTCATGTTGCTGGTGCCGGACGCTTCGTAGCCGGCGGTGGAAATCTGCTCGGACAAGTCCGCCGCCGGGATGATGCTCTCGGCCAGGCTGACGTTGTAGTTGGGCAGGAATACCACCTTGAGCAGGCCGCGCACAGTCGGATCGTTGTTGACCACCCGGGCGATGTCGTTGGACAGCTTGATGATCAACTTGGCCTGGTGATAGCTGGCGGCCGCCTTGCCGGCGAAGATCTTCACCCGCGGCACCCAGTCGGTGCTCGGCTCGGCGCGAATTGCCTGATACAGCGCCACCGTGTGCAGCAGGTTGAGCAGCTGGCGCTTGTACTCGTGGATGCGCTTGACCTGTACGTCGAACATCGCCTCGGGGTTGACCGTCACGCCGACGCGGTCCTGGATGATGCTCGCCAAGGCACGCTTGCTGTGCAGCCGCTGCGCAGCGAACTGCTTGCGAAACGCCGGTTGCTCGGCGAACGGCTCAAGATCCTTGAGGCGCACCTCGGCGTCATCCAGCACCTCGCGCCCGAGGGCCTCGATCAGCATCGCAGTAAGCTGCGGGTTGGCCTGGTGCAGCCAGCGGCGGAAGGTGACGCCGTTGGTCTTGTTGTTGATCCGATCCGGGTAGAGCTTGTGCAGCTCGGAGAACACCGTGCTCTTCATCAGCTTGCTGTGCAGCGCGGACACGCCGTTGACACTATGCGAACCAAGAAACGCCAGATTGCCCATGCGCACGCGGCGGCCGTTGTCTTCTTCGATCAACGACACCGCGCGCAACACGTCGAAATCGTGCTGGCCTTTGGCCCGCAGGGCATCGATATGGTAGGCATTGATTAGATAGATGATCTGCATATGCCGCGGCAGCATGCGCTCCATCAGCGCCACCGGCCAGGTTTCCAGCGCTTCGGGCAACAGTGTGTGGTTGGTGTAGGCCAGGGTGCCGACGGTTACTTCCCAGGCTTTGTCCCATGGGATTTCATGCTGGTCGACCAGCAAGCGCATCAGCTCCGCAACCGCAATCGAGGGGTGGGTGTCGTTGAGCTGGATCGCCGCCGCATCAGGCAGGTTGAGCAGGCTCTTGTGCATGTTCAGGTGCCGGCGCAGCAGGTCTTGCAGCGAGGCGGAAACAAAGAAGTACTCCTGGCGCAGGCGCAGTTCCTGGCCCGCCTCGGTGCTGTCGGCTGGGTAGAGCACGCGCGAGATGCTCTCGGCGCGGGCCACCTCGGCGACTGCACCCAGGTGGTCACCGGCGTTGAAGCGCTCCAGGTGCAGCTCTTCCAGCGCGCGTGCACGCCACAGGCGCAGAGTGTTGACGCTGGACCCGCGCCAGCCGACTACCGGCGTATCGTAGGCAACCGCCCGCACGGTTTCGCCGGGGGTCCAGATCTGCCGTTGCTGGCCGTCGGCAGCCGTCACGGTTTCGACGCCACCACCGAAGCTGATCGGATAGATCACCTCGGCCCGTTCGAACTCCCACGGGTTGCCGAAATCCAGCCAGTTCTCGGTTTGCTCCTGCTGCCAGCCATCGACCACGGCCTGGCGGAACAAGCCGTGCTCGTAGCGGATACCGTAGCCATGGGCGGCAATGCCCAGGGTCGACATGCTTTCCATGAAGCACGCCGCCAGCCGGCCAAGGCCACCATTGCCGAGCGCGGCGTCCGGCTCCAGCAGGCGAATGCGATCGAGGTCGACACCGAGGCCATCCAGCGCCTCGCGGGCGATTTCCAGGTAGCCGAGGTTGCTCAGGCTGTCGTACAGCAGCCGGCCGATCAAAAACTCGAGGGAAAGGTAGTAGACGCGCTTCTGGCTACGTCGGTAGGCCTGCCGGGTGTGGTCCATCCAGTGATCGACCATATGGTCGCGCGCAGCCAGGGCAATGGCTTCGAACCAGTCGTGATCAAAGGCGTGCTCCGGGTCCTTGCCGACCGCGTAGGTCAGCTTGGCCAATACAGCGGCACGGAACTCGGTGACCTCGACGTCACGTGCTTTGGGTTGCTGAGACATGTGACATCCTCGGGCAAGTGGGCAAAGGCAGGAGAGTGTTCAGACTAGACCCTTCGACAGGGGCTGGCAGTTGTTGTTCGCAGTTTTCATGCCGAAAAGCATAATCGGGCGAAAGGTTGTTCACAATTTGAACAACTCCGGTATCATCGCGCGCCCCTACACCGTGATTCGCTCCTTATAACTATGAAACCGACCCTGATTGCCGCGGCTGAAGTCGACCGCCTCGATACCTGGCAGCGCTACTCCAGCCATATGTGCGGGGGCTGCCATTCGACCTGCTGCACGCTGCCGGTGGAAGTGAAGATCAAAGACCTGATCCGTATTGGCGTGGTCGATGACTTCGACAAGGACGAGCCGGCCAAGAACGTTGCCAAGCGCCTGCAGAAGGACGGCATCATCGAGCGTTTCAATCAGAAGTCAGGGATCTTCACCTTGACCCGAATGAGCAACGATGATTGTCTCTATCTGGATCGTAAGAGCCGCCTGTGCACCATTTATGACAAGCGCCCCGATACCTGCCGCAACCACCCCAAGGTCGGCCCACGGCCGGGCTTCTGCGCTTACAAGCCAAAGGTGGTTGGACGCTGAATAGCCGGGGCTGCTGTGCGCCCCTTAAAGCCACCAGACAAACAAAAACGCCCCCGGTCTCGCGACCGGGGGCGTTTTTATTCAGCTAGATCTGGATTCAGATCTTGGCTTTCTTGGCAGCGCGGGTACGCTCGCTTTCGTCGAGGATCTTCTTGCGAAGACGGATCGACTTAGGCGTGACTTCGCACAGCTCGTCTTCCTGGATGTATTCCAGAGCCTGTTCCAGAGTGAAGCGAACCGGCGGAACCAGAGCGATGGTTTCGTCTTTACCCGAAGCACGCATGTTGTCGAGCTTCTTGCCTTTGGTTGGGTTTACACCCAGGTCGTTGTCGCGGCTGTTTTGACCGATGATCTGACCGTAGTAGATCTCTTGACCGTGTTCGACGAACAGCTTGCCGCGCGCCTGCAGGGTTTCCAGCGAGTAGGTCAGAGCCTTGCCGGTTTCAACCGAAACCAGTACGCCGTTCTGACGGCCGGACATGTGGCCCGACTTGACTGGAGCGTAGCGATCGAAGATCGAGGTCAGGATGCCAGCACCGTTGGTCAGGGTCAGGAACTGGTTACGGAAACCGATCAGACCACGAGCAGGGATGTTGTATTCCAGACGCACACGGCCTTTGCCATCCGGGACCATGTTGCTCAGGTCGCCTTTACGCAGACCCATCTCTTCCATGACCTTGCCCTGAGCTTCCTCTGGGATGTCGATGGTGACGTTTTCGAACGGCTCTTGCTTGACGCCGTCGACTTCACGAATGATCACTTCAGGACGGCCCAGGGCCAACTCGAAGCCTTCGCGACGCATGGTTTCGATCAGTACCGACAGGTGCAGTTCACCACGGCCGGAAACCTTGAACTTGTCGGCCGAGTCGCCTTCTTCAACGCGCAGTGCAACGTTGTACAGCAGCTCTTTGTCCAGACGGTCCTTGATGTTACGCGAGGTCACGAACTTGCCTTCTTTACCGCAGAATGGCGAGTCGTTGACCTGGAAGGTCATGGAAACGGTTGGCTCGTCGACGGTCAGCGGCTTCATCGCCTCGACGTTCAACGGGTCGCACAGGGTGTCGGAGATGAACAGCTCGTCGAAACCGCTGATGCAGACGATGTCGCCGGCGGCAGCTTCTTCAACGTCGACACGGTGCAGACCGTGGTGACCCATCAGCTTCAGGATACGGCCGTTACGCTTTTTGCCGTCGACATCGATGGCAACAACCGGAGTGTTTGGCTTGACGCGACCACGGGCGATACGGCCAACGCCGATAACACCGAGGAAGCTGTTGTAGTCCAGAGCGGAGATCTGCATCTGGAACGGGCCGTCACGGTCAACAGCAGGTGGTGGAACGTGGTCGACAACCGCTTGGTACAGCGGGGTCATGTCTTCGGCCATGGCAGTGTGGTCCAGGCCGGCAATGCCGTTCAGGGCCGAGGCGTAGACGACCTGGAAGTCCAGCTGCTCATCGGTAGCGCCGAGGTTGTCGAACAGATCGAAGATCTGGTCCAGAACCCAATCAGGACGAGCGCCCGGACGGTCAACCTTGTTGATTACAACGATTGGCTTGAGGCCAGCTTCGAATGCCTTTTTGGTCACGAAGCGAGTTTGCGGCATAGGGCCGTCTTGGGCATCGACCAGCAGCAGCACGGAGTCGACCATCGACATTACACGCTCAACTTCGCCACCGAAGTCGGCGTGGCCGGGGGTGTCGACGATGTTGATGTGGTAGCCATTCCAGTTGATGGCGGTGTTTTTCGCCAGAATGGTAATACCGCGCTCTTTCTCCTGGTCGTTGGAGTCCATGACGCGCTCGTCATTGAGCTCGTTACGCTCCAGGGTGCCCGACTGACGCAGGAGTTTGTCGACCAGAGTGGTTTTACCATGGTCAACGTGGGCGATGATGGCGATGTTACGCAGATTTTCGATCACAAATGTATCTCGATCAGAGGATTCGGTTGCCGCCCATTCTAGACGGCCAATATGAAGGTAAAAGGCTCAGCGGGCCCGCGGGTCGGGAGGGCGATGGCGGATGCTGCCGCCATACAGCCCTGGCAGTTTATGCCGGACGATAAACACGCACATTGGCATGTCCCTCACTGAGCAGATGATGCGCATGCAGGCGACTCATGACGCCCTTGTCGCAATAAAGTAGGTACTGACGATTGCCATCGAGCTGCTTGAAGCGGCTGTTGATGGCATAGAAAGGCATGGCCTGGACTTCGATACCGTCGATCACCAAAGGTTGATCCTCTTGCGCATCGGGGTGACGAATGTCGATGACGATCTGGCCTGGAGTGGCCTCGGCCACCTCTTCAATCTGAATGTCCTGGCTCAGTTCGTCGATCACATGGTCGATCGAAATGAAGCGGGCACGCTCCAGCGCGCGCTCCAGGATCTGCATATCGAACTGGGCCTCCTCATATACAACCCGCTGCGGTTTGGCGCAGGTAGTCGGGTTGACCGAGATGACGCCGCAGTATTCTGGCATGTGCTTGGCAAACTCGGCTGTGCCGATCTGATAAGCGGTATCGATGATGTCCTGTTTGTGGCTGGCCAGCAGCGGACGCAGTACCAGCTTGTCAGTGGCCTGGTCGATCACTGTCAGGTTGGGCAGGGTCTGGCTCGACACCTGGGAAATCGCCTCACCGGTGACCAGCGCGTCGATCTGCAGGCGGTCAGCAATGTTGGCCGCTGCGCGCAGCATCATGCGCTTGAGGGTGACGCCCATGTAGCTGTTGTCGACCTTGCCGAGAATCTCGCCGACCACTTCTTCGAACGGCACGCTGATGAACAGCACGCGCTGGCTGCTGCCGTATTTTTTCCACAGGTAGTGAGCGACTTCCATCACCCCCAACTCGTGGGCACGGCCGCCGAGGTTGAAGAAGCAGAAGTGGGTCATCAGGCCGCGACGCATCATCTGGTAGGCAGCCACGGTGGAATCGAAACCACCGGACATCAACACCAGAGTCTGCTCCAACGCGCCCAACGGATAACCGCCGATACCTTGATGCTGATTGTGGATGACGTAAAGGCGCTGATTGCGGATTTCCATCCGCACCTTGATTTCCGGGTTCTTCAGGTCGATACCGGCGGCGCCGCACTGCTGGCGCAACTGGCTGCCAACATAACGGTCAACATCCATCGAGGTGAAGTCGTGGTGGCCGCCCCGCTTGCAGCGTACGGCGAAGCGCTTGCCGGCCAGCAGATGGCCGTAATGCGCCTTGCACTTCTCGACGATATCGTCGAAGTCGCCCAGCGGGTATTCCTCTACCTGAAGGAAGTGGGTGATCCCCGGCGTGCACGACAGCCGGTCGATGATCTCGCGCTGAAGCTTCTCGTCTTCGAGGCGGGTGACCACTTCGAGATTATCCCAGACACCGTCAACCTTCAGCTCAGGGTCGATATCCTTGAGCACGTTGCGGATGTTCTTCGAGAGCTGACGGATGAAGCGCTTGCGCACCGGCCGGCTCTTGATGGTGATTTCTGGGAAGACTTTGACGATGAGTTTCATGGGTAAACAGCGCGCCCAGGGCCTGCCGAAAATGAGGGGCGCGAATTATAGCGGAAATTGCTCAGGATTTGACCAACTTTTGAACAGAAAGGTTTGAGATGAGTGCAAGAGATTGATTTTGCCGCGCCTGTGTCGGCCCTTTCGCGGCGATCCGGCGTCCCGCTAAGCCCGCTCCCACAGGATGGTGCAAAGCCCGACTCCACCGCTATCCCTGTGGGAACGGGTTTACCGGGACGCCGGGCCGCCGCGAAGAGGTTCCAGAGAACGCTCCCGCAAAGATGCGCACTGATTTGGTGCGCAACTCGCAATTTCCGCATCTAAAAGGTGCGCTTTTGCTCGGTCCAATACTCATAAATGCCCCTGAACGCCCGCTTTTATCTCAGGCTCGCCATTTTCGGGCACTGGCATGCAATTTGCTCTCTTGTGAGGCAGGTAAGCTTGGCCGACTATCCGCGCCCAGCAACACCCTTTTTCCAGGGCAGCGGCCCACCGCGCTCTAGACCCTCCGGAGGACAACATGTCGAAGTCGGTTCAACTCATCAAAGATCATGACGTCAAGTGGATTGATCTGCGTTTCACGGACACCAAAGGCACTCAGCATCACGTGACCATGCCGGCGCGTGATGGTCTGGACGAAGACTTCTTTGAAGTCGGCAAAATGTTCGACGGTTCGTCGATTGCCGGCTGGAAAGGCATCGAAGCCTCCGACATGATCCTGATGCCGGTTGACGATACCGCTGTGCTCGACCCGTTCACCGAAGAGCCAACCCTGATCATCACCTGCGACATCGTCGACCCGTCGAGCATGCTCGGCTACGATCGCGACCCACGTGCGATCGCCAAGCGCGCTGAAGAGTACCTCAAGAGCACTGGCTTGGGTGACACCGTGTTCGCCGGTCCAGAGCCTGAGTTCTTCATCTTCGACGAAGTGAAGTTCCAGTCCGACATCTCCGGTTCGATGTTCAAGATCTTCTCCGAGCAAGGCTCGTGGATGACCGGTGCTGACATCGAAGGCGGCAACAAAGGCCACCGTCCAGGCGTCAAAGGCGGCTATTTCCCGGTACCTCCGTTCGACCACGACCACGAAATCCGTACTGCCATGTGCAATGCACTGGAAGAAATGGGTCAGATCGTTGAAGTTCACCACCACGAAGTGGCGACTGCCGGTCAGAACGAAATCGGCGTCAAGTTTAACACCCTGGTGAAGAAAGCTGACGAAGTCCAGGCCCTGAAATACGTCGTGCACAACGTTGCCGACGCTTACGGCCGCACCGCTACCTTCATGCCGAAGCCACTGTACGGTGACAACGGTTCGGGCATGCACGTGCACATGTCGATCTGGAAAGACGGCAAGAACACCTTCGCTGGCGAAGGCTATGCCGGCCTGTCCGATACCGCCCTGTACTTCATCGGCGGCATCATCAAGCACGGTAAGGCACTGAACGGCTTCACCAACCCGTCGACCAACTCCTACAAGCGTCTGGTCCCAGGTTTCGAAGCACCGGTAATGCTCGCCTACTCGGCCCGTAACCGTTCCGCCTCGATCCGTATTCCTTACGTCAGCAGCCCGAAAGCTCGCCGTATCGAAGCGCGCTTCCCGGACCCATCGGCCAACCCATACCTGGCCTTCGCAGCCCTGCTGATGGCTGGCCTGGACGGCATCCAGAACAAGATTCACCCAGGCGATGCCGCCGACAAGAACCTCTACGACCTGCCACCAGAAGAAGCCAAGGACATTCCGCAAGTCTGCGGCAGCCTGAAAGAAGCTCTGGAAGAGCTGGATAAAGGCCGTGCGTTCCTGACCAAGGGCGGCGTGTTCTCCGACGACTTCATCGATGCCTTCATCGAGCTGAAGAGCGAAGAAGAAATCAAGGTTCGCACCTTCGTACACCCGCTGGAATACGAGCTGTACTACAGCTGCTGATGTAAGCGACGCCTGTCGTCGCTAGGCATCAACTGAATACGGCCTCCCTCGGGAGGCCGTTTTCATTTCCGCCAGGCATGATTTTCAGAAGCGTCCGACTTGTGCACCTTCGGCATCACCGCACACTTGCAGCCTCCACTGGAAAAGGACCCTGAGCAGGCAGCAGCATTTTTCACCGATCAGATAGAAGGCAACAAGCTGGTGCAGTACGCGCGACTGTCGCAATGGCAGCTCGCCGGAGCGGCACCCGCACTGCCCCGTCACGACTTGCAGCGCATCATCCGCCCGCGACTGGATGGTCTGCAGGCAGATCTGCTACGCCAGTTGGCGTCCTTAAATCAAACCCGCAGCCGCCAGTGCGCGCGCGAGCTGGCACTGAGTCTGGCGCAACGTCAGGGCGATCCACTGCACCGCGTTGGCATGATCCGCGCCACCGGGCAACTGTGCGACTAGCTACGGGTCAAGATGCTCTATATTGGTGCATAGGTATGCCGAACGCTCCGCCATGCACCCCAATATGGTTCAAGTGAAACGTTTCATCGGCATTTTTTGGCCTGCAATAGCGCATGAACAGGGCTTTTTCCGGCAATTGCGCTTCTTTTCGGAGCCTTGGTTTGTTTCTTGCATTTTCAAACCATCACGCGGATCACCAGCGCGCCCGCCCTTGGCTCAGCCAACGGCGACCCATGTGCCAAAAGAGGTCGACGACGCCCCATGACCATCAGCGATGCGCAGCACCGTCTACTCTTGGACAACCTGACCACAGCGACCCTGCTGCTCAATGCCGAACTGCGCCTGGAGTACATGAATCCGGCCGCGGAGATGCTGCTGGCGGTCAGCGGTCAGCGCAGTCATGGGCAGTTCATCAGCGAGCTGTTCACCGAGTCGACCGAGGCGCTCAACTCGCTGCGCCAGGCCGTTGAACAGGCTCACCCGTTCACCAAGCGCGAAGCGCAACTGACCTCGCTGACCGGGCAAAGCATCACCGTCGATTACGCGGTTACGCCGATCCTGCATCAAGGCCAGACCTTGCTGCTGCTCGAGGTGCACCCGCGTGACCGGCTATTGCGTATCACCAAGGAAGAGGCCCAGCTGTCCAAGCAGGAAACCACCAAGATGCTGGTGCGTGGCCTCGCCCATGAAATAAAGAATCCGCTGGGCGGCATTCGTGGCGCGGCGCAGTTGCTGGCCCGTGAACTACCCAATGATGGCCTGCGTGATTACACCAACGTAATCATCGAAGAAGCCGACCGCCTGCGTAACCTGGTCGACCGCATGCTCGGCTCAAACAAGCTGCCGTCGCTGGCGATGACCAACATTCACGAAGTGCTGGAGCGCGTCTGCAGCCTGGTCGAGGCCGAAAGCCAAGGCTGCATCACTTTGGTGCGTGATTACGACCCGAGCCTACCGGACGTGTTGATCGACCGCGAGCAGATGATCCAGGCCGTACTTAACATCGTGCGCAACGCAATGCAGGCGATCAGCAGCCAGAACGAATTGCGCCTGGGCCGCATCAGCCTGCGCAGCCGCGCCGTGCGCCAGTTCACCATTGGCCACATCCGTCATCGCCTGGTAGCCCGCGTCGAAATCACCGACAACGGCCCCGGCATCCCGGCGGAACTGCAGGACACCCTTTTCTATCCCATGGTCAGCGGGCGCCCGGACGGTACCGGCCTCGGCCTGGCCATCACCCAGAACATCATCAGCCAGCACCAGGGCCTGATCGAGTGTGAGAGCCATGCCGGCCACACCACCTTCTCGATCTTCCTGCCTCTGGAACAAGGAGCCACTGCCCCATGAGCCGAAGTGAAACCGTGTGGATCGTCGACGATGATCGCTCCATCCGCTGGGTCCTGGAAAAAGCCCTGCAACAGGAGGGCATGACCACCCAGAGCTTTGACAGCGCTGACGGAGTCATGGGTCGCCTGGCACGGCAGCAGCCAGACGTGATCATTTCCGACATTCGCATGCCGGGCGCCAGCGGCCTGGACCTGCTGGCGCAGATTCGCGAACAACATCCGCGCTTGCCGGTGATCATCATGACCGCGCATTCGGACCTGGACAGTGCGGTAGCCTCCTATCAAGGCGGCGCTTTCGAGTACCTGCCCAAGCCGTTCGACGTTGACGAGGCGGTCTCGCTGGTCAAGCGGGCCAACCAACATGCTCAGGAGCAGCAAGGCCTGCATGTCGCGCCGACGCTGACGCGCACGCCGGAGATCATTGGCGAAGCGCCGGCGATGCAGGAAGTATTCCGCGCCATCGGCCGCCTCAGCCACTCCAACATCACCGTGTTGATCAACGGTGAGTCGGGTACCGGTAAAGAGTTGGTTGCCCACGCCCTGCACCGTCACAGCCCAAGGGCTGCTTCGCCGTTCATTGCGTTGAACATGGCGGCGATCCCCAAGGATCTGATGGAGTCAGAGCTGTTCGGCCATGAGAAAGGCGCCTTTACCGGCGCTGCCAACCTGCGCCGTGGCCGCTTCGAGCAGGCCGACGGCGGCACGTTGTTCCTCGACGAAATCGGCGACATGCCAGCCGACACCCAGACCCGCCTGCTGCGGGTATTGGCTGACGGTGAGTTCTACCGCGTGGGCGGGCATATCCCGGTCAAGGTCGATGTACGCATCATTGCCGCAACGCACCAGAACCTGGAAACCCTGGTCCAGGCGGGCAAATTCCGTGAGGACTTGTTTCACCGCCTGAACGTGATCCGCATCCATATTCCGCGACTGTCCGACCGCCGTGAGGATATCCCCACGCTCGCCAGGCACTTCCTCGGCCGAGCGGCGCAAGAGCTGTCGGTCGAGCCAAAGCTGCTCAAGCCGGAAACCGAAGAGTTCATGCGCAACCTGCCGTGGCCGGGCAACGTGCGCCAGCTGGAGAACACCTGCCGCTGGATCACGGTAATGGCCTCTAGCCGCGAAGTGCTGGTGGGTGACCTGCCGCCGGAGCTGCTCAACCTGCCGCAGGATGCTGCGCCGGTAACCAACTGGGAGCAGGCACTGCGCCAGTGGGCGGATCAGGCGTTGGCGCGGGGGCAGTCCAACCTGCTCGACAGCGCGGTGCCGAGTTTCGAGCGGATCATGATCGAGACCGCACTCAAGCATACCGCCGGGCGTCGGCGTGATGCTGCGGTGTTGCTGGGTTGGGGGCGTAACACCCTGACCCGCAAGATCAAAGAACTGGGGATGAAGATCGACGGCGGCGATGAGGATGACGGCGACGATCATTGATCCACACCTGACGCCATACACGCCGGGCCGCATAGCGGCCTTTTTTGACCGGTCCATCGCGCCCCCTGCAGGAGCGGCCTTGTGTCGCGAAAGTGCTGCGTAGCGGCCCCAGGATCTGCGCAACGCCACAGAATCGCCGGGCCAGCTTCGCTGGCCTTTCCGACCGGTCCGGCGCCCCGGCAAGGCCGCTCCCACAGGGACCGCGCTCGGTTGGGGATCGGCGCAGTCTTTACCATGCACCGAGATCGTGCTCAACGCACCGCCGCAAGGCAAAAACAACCTCAAAACCCGGCCGAATCACCCGCAAAACCCAACAAACACTGCTTTTACAAACCTGGCACGCCCCCTGCAATAGCTATTGCACAACCAGTTTCGGGGGCCCTGGTACAGGCAGGCCGGGTGACCCCTATTTTATTCGCAAGTCGAGCAAGTTCTGGGGACCTCGGTACAGGCAGGCCGGGAATCCCCTCTTTTATTAGTGCAGCCTCACCTGCACACGCCAACGTCCCGCGTCCTCTGCAGCGCTCCATTCGCCCTGCAGGGGGCGCGCGGCCACCACCGTCAGCAGCAAGCCCTTGTCGCTGTTCTGCAAACGCCAGCCGACCGGCTTCTCCTCCAGCATCAGTTGCCCGCGCTGCGCCTTGCCCTTCGCTTCGAACAAAATCGCCACCGTACCTTCGACGTTCTCGCCATGCAGCTTTGGCTCTTCGTTGAACCACAGGTCAAGCCCGCCCTGCACTACCCCGATCTGCTCCAGCAAACGCTCTTCCGGCGTGGTCAGGCGGCCGATCATCAAGCCGACCATCACCCCGACGATGGCCAGCGACAGCATTACCCGCGGGAACGCTTTCGAACGCTGATCCGGTTCAGGGGTAGAATGCTCGTCATCTTCACGCTTGGAGCCGTGCATGTTTCACGTCATCCTTTTTCAACCAGAAATTCCGCCGAATACCGGCAATATCATCCGCCTGTGTGCCAACAGCGGCTGCGCCTTGCACCTGATCGAGCCGATCAGCTTCGAGCTGGACGACAAGCGCCTGCGCCGGGCCGGGCTGGACTACCACGAGTATGCCACGCTCAAGCGCCACGAGAGCCTGGCGGCGTGCCTGGAAAGCCTCGGCCAGCCGCGTCTGTTCGCCTTCACCACCAAGGGCTCGCACCCGTTTCACGAGGTTGCCTACCAACCAGGCGATGCCTTCCTGTTCGGCCCGGAAAGCCGCGGCCTGCCGGCCGAGGTACTCGACCCCCTGCCCACCGAGCAAAAGCTGCGCCTGCCAATGCGCCCGGGCTGCCGCAGCCTGAACCTGTCCAACACCGTGGCAGTGACGGTGTATGAAGCCTGGCGCCAGCAGGGCTTTGTCTGAGCCACAAAAAAAGCGCCCAACAGGGCGCTTTTCTCGGTCTGGCAGCCGTGCTTATTGCAGCGACGGTGCCTCGCCAGCGGCCTGCATGCGCTCCATTTCCTGCGCGTACAGGGCGTCGAAGTTCACTGGCGACAGCATCAGCGCCGGGAACGAGCCGCGGGTTACCAGGCTGTCCAGGGTTTCGCGAGCGTACGGGAACAGGATGTTCGGGCAGAACGCGCCGAGGGTGTGGCTCATGGAAGCCGGGTCGAGGTTCTTGATCAGGAAGATACCAGCCTGTTGCACTTCCGCGATGAAAGCCACTTCGTCACCGTTCTTGACGGTCACCGACAGGGTCAGCACGACTTCATGGAAGTCGCCTTCGAGGGCTTTCTGACGGGTATTGAGGTCCAGCGAAACAGCCGGCTCCCACTGCTGACGGAAGATCTGCGGGCTCTTCGGTGCTTCGAAAGACAGATCGCGCACGTAGATACGCTGCATGGAGAATTGTGCTGCGTTGTCGTCAGTGGCAGCGCCGTTGTTCTGTTGCTCAGTCATGGCTGATCCTAATCCTAATGGGTTGAATGCGGTGTGATTCAGGCCGCGAGGAGGCTGTCGAGCTTGCCCGCGCGCTCGAGGGCGTACAAGTCATCGCAACCACCGACGTGGGTGCTGCCGATCCAGATCTGCGGTACCGAGGTACGGCCGGCCTTCTGGCTCATTTCGGCGCGAACCTGGGGCTTGCCGTCGACCTTGATTTCCTCGAACGGCACGCCTTTGCTTTGCAGCAGTTGCTTGGCGCGGATGCAGAACGGGCAGTAGTCGCTGGAATAGACGATGACGGGCTTCATATCACTTCACCAGGGGCAGGTTATCGGCTTTCCAGCTGGAAATGCCACCGCTGAGCTTGGCCGCGGTGTAACCAGCTTTGAGCAGTTCACGGCAATGGGTACCGGATTGCTGACCCATGCTGTCGACCACGATCAGGGTCTTGTCTTTATGCTTTTCCAGCTCGGCCATACGGCTGGCGAGCTTGTCTTGCGGGATGTTCAGGGCGCCAACGATGTGGCCGGCCGCGAATTCCTTGCTGGTGCGGATGTCGAGCACCACGCCTTTGTCGGCGTTGACCAGCGCAGTCAGCTGGCCGTTGCTCAGGCTCTGGCCGCCACGACGGATTTCATTGAGCAACAGCAGGATCAGCAGAACAAAGAAAATCGCCACCAGAATCAAGTGGTTTGTGGCAAATGTAATCAGGTTAGCAACCATCAGGTGTGTTCCACGCGATTGAAAATGTCGGCCAGTATACACAGCAGCCAAGGCCCACCAAAGCCCGCCCGCCGGGCAGGCGTGCAGCATTCATCTGCAAACGTTACAGCGCCAGTCGGCAAACACGATGAATTTTCGCCTGGGGTGGCGCATTTGCCCTAAAATCTGGTCTTTATCATCTTCTGGCAACCGTGAGTGCGATTGATGACGAACACGCCCAAACCTCTGGTCCTGATCATCCTTGATGGTTTCGGCCATAGCGAACACCCTGAACACAACGCCATCTTTGCCGCGAATACGCCGGTCTACGATCGCCTTCGCGCTACCCAGCCGAACGGCTTGATCTCGGGCTCGGGCATGGACGTCGGCCTGCCTGACGGGCAGATGGGCAACTCCGAAGTCGGCCACATGAACCTCGGCGCTGGCCGCGTGGTGTACCAGGACTTCACCCGGGTGACCAAGGCCATCCGCGATGGCGAGTTCTTCACCAATCCGGTGCTCTGCGATGCAGTCGACAAGGCTGTCGGTGCCGGTAAGGCCGTGCACATCCTCGGCCTGCTCTCCGACGGTGGGGTACACAGTCACCAGGATCACCTGATCGCCATGGCCGAACTGGCCGCGCAGCGCGGCGCCGAAAAGATCTACCTGCACGCGTTTCTCGATGGCCGCGACACGCCGCCACGCAGCGCACAGTCGTCGCTGGAGCTGGTCGATGCTGCCTTTGCCAAGCTGGGTAAAGGCCGTATCGCCAGCCTCATCGGCCGCTACTTCGCAATGGACCGCGATAACCGCTGGGACCGCGTCGCTGCGGCCTACAACCTGATCGTCGATTCCAGTGCCGACCACACTGCGGCTAGCGCCGTGGAAGGGCTTGAAGCGGCCTACGCGCGCGGCGAGAGCGATGAATTCGTCAAGGCCACGCGGATTGGCGAAGCGGTCACTGTCGAAGATGGCGATGCGGTGATCTTCATGAACTTCCGTGCCGACCGCGCCCGCGAACTGTCGCGGGTGTTCGTCGAGCCTGACTTCAACGAGTTTGCCCGCACCCGCCAGCCAAAAGTGGCAGCCTTCATCGGCCTGACCCAGTACTCGGCGAAGATCCCCGCGCCGGCAGCCTTCGTCCCGGCCAGCCTGGACAACGTGCTTGGCGAATACCTGGCAAAAAACGGCAAGACCCAACTGCGGATTGCCGAAACCGAGAAGTACGCCCACGTCACCTTCTTCTTCTCCGGTGGCCGCGAAGAGCCGTTCGAAGGCGAAGAACGTATCCTCATCCCGTCGCCCAAGGTTGCTACCTATGACCTGCAGCCCGAGATGAACGCACCCGAGGTCACCGACCGCATCGTCGAAGCGATCGAGCAGCAGCGCTACGACGTGATCGTGGTCAACTACGCCAATGGCGACATGGTCGGCCATACGGGTGTGTTTGCCGCTGCGGTCAAAGCCGTCGAGGCACTCGACACCTGCGTCGGGCGCATTGTCGATGCCCTGGACAAAGTCGGTGGCGAAGCACTGATCACCGCCGACCACGGTAACGTCGAGCAGATGGAAGACGAGAGCACCGGCCAGGCGCATACCGCTCACACCACCGAGCCCGTGCCATTCATCTACGTCGGCAAGCGCCAGCTCAAGGTGCGCAAAGGCGGCGTGCTGGCCGATGTAGCACCGACCATGCTGACCTTGCTCGGCCTG
This sequence comes from Pseudomonas shirazensis, assembly GCF_014268785.2. Lineage (GTDB taxonomy): Bacteria > Pseudomonadota > Gammaproteobacteria > Pseudomonadales > Pseudomonadaceae > Aquipseudomonas > Aquipseudomonas shirazensis. The sequence goes on from NZ_JABWRD020000002.1 coordinate 987,275, forward strand.
GAAATCCCGGCAGAAATGACCGGGACTTCGATTCTGGTCGAATAAACCGCCCGCTACACCGCTGTTTCCAGACAAACGCCCCGCTGCAGATGCCGCGGGGCGTTTTGTTTGCAGGCCCAGGCGGGCATACTAGGCCAGTCTCCATCCCTGGTACGCCCACTCCATGTTCCGCGCCCTGATCCTTCTCGCCCTGTCATGCCTGCTCAGCCCGGCCTTTGCCGATGAGCGCGCACAGACCCAGCAACAACTGGATGCCACCCGCCAGGACATCGCCGAGCTCAAGAAGATGCTGGGCAAGCTCCAGGAAGAAAAATCCGGTGTGCAAAAAGACCTGAAGAGCACCGAAACCGACATCGGTAACCTGGAAAAGCAGGTGGAGGCCCTGCAGCAAGAACTAAAAAAGACCGAGGGCGAACTGGAGCGCCTTGATACCGAGAAAAAAAAACTCCAGTCCGCCCGCACTGAACAACAAGGCCTGATTGCCAGTCAGGCCCGCTCGGCCTATCAGAACAACGGCCGCGAGGAATACCTGAAACTGCTGCTCAACCAGCAGAACCCAGAGAAATTCGCCCGCACCCTCACCTATTACGATTACCTGAGCAAGGCGCGTATGGAGCAGTTGCGCGTGTTCAACGAGACCCTGCGTCAATTGGCCAATGTCGAGAAGGACATTGCCAGCCAGCAGGCACAGTTGCTCGCCCAGAGCGGCAACCTCGACAGCCGCCGGCAGGAGCTCGAAGCCGAGCGCGACAAGCGCAAGGCGGTATTGGCCAAGCTCAACAGCGACTTGAAGCAGCGCGACCAGAAGCTGCAAGCCCGCGAGCAGGACCAGGCCGAGCTGGGCAAGGTGCTCAAGACCATCGAAGAAACCCTCGCGCGCCAGGCCCGCGAAGCTGAAGAGGCGCGGCAAAAAGCCCTGATCGCTCAGCGCGAAGCCGAACAACGCCGCCAGCAGGAGGCCTTGGCCGCACGCCAGGCCCCAGCCGAGGCGCCGGCCGAGCCACCGAAAAAGGCCCTGACCACCCTCGGTCCGATGGTTTCCGGCGATGGCGCCAGCTATGGCGGTGCATTTTCTGCAGCGCGGGGCAAACTTCCATGGCCAGTCAATGGTCGATTGCTGGCACGCTTCGGTGATGCCCGTGGTGGTGATGCCCGCGCCAAATGGGATGGCGTGATGATCAGCGCCAGCAGTGGCACCCAGGTTCGCGCAGTGCACGGCGGCCGAGTGGTATTTGCCGATTGGTTGCGTGGGGCTGGACTTCTGGTCATTCTCGACCATGGTAATGGCTATCTGAGCTTGTATGGCCACAATCAACGCCTGCTCAAGAGCGCCGGTGATGTGGTCAAGGCTGGGGAAGCCATATCCACCGTGGGTGACAGCGGTGGCCAGGAAAGCGCAGGTCTGTACTTTGCCATTCGTCAGCAGGGCCGCCCGAGCGACCCGGCGCAATGGTGTCGTGGCTAGGCATTTCAACTTATTTATGGTGGCTGCACCGAGGCTCCTGCGGGAGCGCCAACAGGATCAGGAGTTCGTTCGACATGCTGCACTCGCCTCGCCTCACCCAACTGGCCCTGACCGTCGCCCTGGCGATCGGCGCGCCCCTGGCCCATGCCGCCGAGCCGGCCAAGCCAGCCGCAACGCCAGCTCCCGAGGCCACGGCGAAGTCGCCGCTGCCGCTGGAAGAGCTGCGCACCTTTGCCGAAGTCATGGACCGCATCAAAGCGGCATATGTCGAACCGGTGGACGACAAGACCCTGCTGGAGAACGCCATCAAGGGCATGCTCAGCAACCTTGACCCGCACTCGGCCTACCTCGGCCCGGAAGACTTCCAGGAACTGCAGGAAAGCACCAGCGGCGAATTCGGCGGCCTGGGCATCGAAGTGGGCATGGAAGACGGTTTCGTCAAAGTTGTCTCGCCAATCGACGACACCCCGGCGTCGCGTGCCGGTATCGAAGCCGGCGACCTGATCGTCAAGATCAACGGCGCGCCGACCCGTGGCCAGAGCATGACCGAAGCGGTCGACAAGATGCGCGGCAAGATCGGCGACAAGATCACCCTGACCCTGGTCCGCGATGGCGGCACGCCGTTTGACGTGACCCTCGCCCGTGCGGTCATTCAGGTCAAGAGCGTCAAGAGCCAGCTGCTGGAAAGCGGCTACGGTTATATCCGCATCACCCAGTTCCAGGTCAAGACCGGCGAAGAAGTCGGCAAGGCCCTGGCCAAGCTGCGCAAGGACAACGGCAAGAAGCTGCGCGGGGTCGTGCTCGACCTGCGCAACAACCCCGGCGGCGTGTTGCAGTCGGCGGTCGAAGTGGCCGACCACTTCCTGACCAAAGGTTTGATCGTCTACACCAAAGGCCGCATCGCCAACTCCGAGCTGCGCTTCTCGGCCGACCCGGCCGACGCCAGTGAAGGCGTACCGCTGGTGGTGCTGATCAACGGCGGCAGTGCCTCGGCTTCGGAGATCGTCGCCGGCGCCCTGCAAGACCAGAAGCGCGGCGTGCTGATGGGCACCGACAGCTTCGGTAAAGGATCGGTGCAGACTGTGCTGCCGCTGGCCAACGACCGCGCCCTGAAGCTCACCACCGCGCTGTACTTCACCCCCAACGGCCGCTCGATCCAGGCCCAGGGCATCGTCCCCGATATCGAAGTGCGCCAGGCCAAGCTCACTGCCGAGGCCGACACCGAGAACTTCAAGGAAGCCGACCTGCAAGGTCACCTCGGCAACGGCAACGGCGGCGCCGACCGCCCGACCGGCAGCAGCAAGCGCAAAGAGCGCCCGCAGGATGATGACTTCCAGCTGAGCCAGGCACTGAGCCTGCTCAAAGGCCTGAACATCACCAAGGGCGAATGATCCGCTGATGCGTTATCTGCTGTTGACCTTGTTCTGCCTGCTGACCGGCGCCGCCCATGCGGCGCCGGCCAAGGCTTACATGAGCATCATCATCGACGACCTTGGCCAGAGCATCGAGCGCGACCAGCGCACCCTTGCCCTGCCCGGCCCGGTGACCATGGCAGTGATGCCTGATACCCCGCACGCCAGCGACTTCGCCCGCCAGGCCCATAAAGCCGGCAAGACGGTGATCCTGCACATGCCGATGGACCCGGCCACCGGCCCATATGCCTGGCACCCCGGCCTACCGACCGAAGAGCTCGCCCGGCGCCTCGACGCAGCGTTGCTCAAGGTGCCGTTTGCCGCAGGCGTGAACAATCATATGGGCAGCCGCATGACCGCTGAGCCAACTGCCATGGCCTGGTTGATGGCTGAGTTGCAGCGCCGTGACCTGTTCTTCGTCGACAGCCGCACCAGTGCCGCTACCGTGGCTGCCGCCAAGGCGCAGGAAGACTGCCTGGCACACGTGTCACGGGATGTATTTCTGGACGACGTGCGCACCAGCGAAGCCATCACCGCTCAGTTGCGTGAAGGCGTCGAGCTGGCCCGCAGGCAGGGCTCTGCTGTGCTGATTGGCCACCCTTACGCACAAACGCTGGAGGTTCTGGAAAGAGAAATGCCCCGGCTCAAGAGCCAGGGCATCGAACTGATAGAGCTGCGCCAGATGATCGCCGTGCGCAGCAATCTGGCCATGCCTGCACATGGCAAGCAAGGCCGCTACAGCAATCGCTGAAGCCTACTCGAACGGGATGATGCCGAGCACATCGGCCTTGGTCAGCTTGCCGCGGTAGATCTCCAATACCTCACTGTTCTGCGCTGCACGTAATTGAGCGTCGCGGCCCAACGCGCGCTGCGCCCAGGTTTTGAGGTGCCCGGCGACAAAATCAAGGTCAGCTGCGCCCTCGCTGGCGTAGTGGAAATGCGCCTCCCACAAGCCAATGCCTCGACCATGTCCGGACACGGCCAGCCGCTTGATTTCATAGATATCCAGGTAGTCGTTGCGCGGCAGCGGTCTGCGTTTGACGGTGCGTACAATAGTCAGTTGTTTCTGCTCGTGCAGGTACTTGAGCGCTCGTGCCGTTGGGTGAGTGGTGTTGAAGTAGATCGATCTGAGCAAGTCATCCTGGGTCGCCTGCAATGACTCGATGCCCGTTTCAAGGTCTTCATACAACGCTGCATCGCCTTCGCTGCGAGGCAGTGCTGCGAGCACCTCGCTGAGTTTTTCGCGGTGCAGCTCCAATACCGTGCTCAAGCCCAACGGCTCGTCAGATGAAACATAGCGCCGAGCGATCTTGACCACCGAATCCATCTCGTCCAACAGCGCGCGTCCGCGTCGGCGGACACTGGCAAGCCCTTGCGTCGATGGGGAAGCTACGTCGAGCGGGTTGGACTCGGCGTCTTCGACCCATGTACTGTTCTGGCGTCTGAAAGTTTTCAAAACCTTGGAGTGGGAATCTCTTTGCTGGATAACCGACTCGCCATCGACCTGCACCTCCTCTCCCACCACGCTTCGGCCACGGTGCGTGCGGACCACTCGACGTATGCCGCCACGCTTTGCATAGAGAGGCGTACGCACCCTCGGTACATCCGCCAGCTCAAGTTCACGCAGGTCGCTGGCAATCTCGATCCTGACCGAGTCCTTGAGCTTGCCCAGCGTCTGCTGGTATAGCCGCAGCTTGTCCGCTCGGATGACTCTCTTGCCCACGCTCAGCAAGTAATCAGCCATACCTGCTGCTTCCTCGTAGGCATCCATTACACCGTTCAGGACTTCCAGCCGCTCGCTCAGCGCGAGGTCCCCACCCGCCAGCTCGGCGTGCGCAGCGCCAGCACTGGCCAACGCCGGGCCGTTGAGATAGTTCTGGTACTCGTTCAAGGTCGCTTCGTCGGCCCCACCAAGGCGATCCAGACTAAGCTCGGCAAGGTCCTGCAGCATACGGAATTCAAGGTCTACCGCGTTCGCTCGCCTTGCCTCGATGATCCGATTGAGCATCTGAACCTTGGTGTCTCTGCCGCCTTCCTCGGATTTGAAATGAATCGTGCTGTCCTTTAGCGTTTCCTCGAGCAGGGCGTCGAACGGCCCGGACAGTTCGATCAACTCCTGCTCCCACACCTGCACGCCCTCAAGCGCCTTGGTGAATTCCCGATAATGCTGGATTTCGGCCTCGGTTTCCGGGAGGACCAACAGCTGCTCCCTTTGCTCCTCAATGTCTTCGTCGTTGATCATGTCCGCCAGACGGTTGTAGTAATGCGCGCAGTTCTCGACCAGGCTGCGCCGAATATCGCTGCGCTGTCCGTCCAGCACCTGATCCAGCAATGGGTCAACGGACCTGACGGCAGTAATCTCGGTCAGAATGCGATCATGCTTGCGGTCTACCTCGATCAGTCGTTTATAGCCACCGACAACACGCTCGCTGTAGCGCTTCTGAAGGCTCCTGAGCAGCGCCAACTTGCTTACTTGAACGCTGTCCAGTGATGCCTCCTGTTCCAGATCAAGGATCAGCGCCTTGTTCTCGAACTCTTGCCTGATATATTTTTCAAGGTCTCGCCGCCGTGGTTCGCTGTCCACGATCAGCGCACTTTCCTGATTCTTGAGCAGAGTAAGCTGCTGCTTCTTGGTCTCCTGCAGGCGCTGAACGCGATTACGCGGCATACCGCCATCCAAGCGCAGCCGAGCATCGATACGCCACGCTCCGAACTCGCGCAGCAGCCACGGCCCGACGGCGCCGTCCCGGCCTTCAATGCGTGCGCCTTCGGCGCTGAGCGCCACCGCGTAGATGTCCCCACGCAGCGACACATAATGCTGCCCGTCCTTGATGTACAAGCCCTGTTCAGGGCCAGCACCCAGCGGCTGGATGCCGTTGAGCGATACAGCACTGCGCATCGCCAGCAAGGCCTGCCGCCGTTGAGGAGGCAGGACATTGAAGCCCTGCCCTCCACTGAAAGAAAAGTCCAGGTTCAGGCTGGCTTGGTTGAGCACCTCGCCAGGCAGGTAAACCTTGCCTTGGACTGGGCGAGTCATCGCCGTGAATGCACCGTGGCCTGCGATTGTCGGCCCGCGCAACAGATCCAGCGGCGGTTGCTCTACGGGGACGGGCTCCTGCAACTGCGGCAACCGCGCATGCAGCAGCGCCATGCCGGCATTGAGGATCAGGTCGACAACCGCCGCTGAGCGCCCGAAGGGACTAGCTTGAGCCAACGCGGTGAGGTCATTGTCGACGCTCTTGGCCAGTTGCACCATCCAGGCCACCACTGCTACCGGCCCGCGCAGTTGCAAGGTAATCAGGTCGAACAGCAACCAGGCACCTTCACACAGAATGGCCCAACGGCTCTCGGCATTCGACACACTCTGCCGGTCAGCCAGCTCCACCAGCAGGTCGCGGTTTGCTGCATACATCTTTGCGTCGACATCAATGCGCCAAAACTGCGGCCAGAGCGCAGGCGGTTGCACGCGCTCGGGCAGGAGCGAGGAATCGAAGATCGGCACACCCAGATGCGGCTCGGTAAATCCGCCGTGCGCATACACGCTTCGAGCCTGTGGCAGGATCCACTCAAGGATGTCCTGCTGCAAGGCCATATCGGAACGAATCGCCTGCATCATCGCATCCAGACTGGCGAACTCGCACACCGAGCGCGATGCATACAACGGCCGATATAGCACAACCACCGCAGGCTCGACGCAAAACAGCACATACATTCCACGCACCAGGTCGTAGTGCTCACTGCTGGGCTCGCGCCGAAATGCGAGTGGCATCAACATGCTGCCTGGCAACTGCTTGTCATCCAGCCCCCGGCAGTAATTGACCACGGCTTGCAGCGCGGCCTCACTCAGGCTACCTGCCAGCTTTGCCTGCAAGGCACTGAACAGGAAGGAACAACGCCATTCACGCGCGAAACGACTGACGCGCAGCTCACGCTGGGCCGGCTCATCCAGGCGGTCAGCGACATACACCGGATAATGAGCACCGATGTCGACACGCTGGATAAGTGCCTTGACGTACTCGACGTTCATCCAGTCCATGATCAGTTGATCGTCCCGATGCTCGATCGCCGTCAGGGTAGCTCCGGCCAGCGAGCTCAAATTGCCTACGGCAAGCTGGGTAAGCGAAACCTTGCGCGTTTCAACCACCCCACCGCCAACACCCGCGCCCGCACCGCCTGGCACTCCCCTGGCCACGCTCAGGGTCAGCAACAGGTCATCCGCAAAGTAATTGGCGTCGATCGGATGATCACTCAACATCTGCTCACGCAAACGCTGGCTGGCGTAGCCATGCAGGTCAAGAATGCCATCAAGTGCAGCGATACCGTCGGAGTCAGCCTGCGCCAAGGCCAGCTCGAACAGGCCACACTGGTAGGCAAAGCTGTCCTCGGAAGACGCTCTATTCAGTCCTGGAGGCAGGCTCAGTTTGGTATTGCCAACGTTGGAATAGGCCGGGATGAAGAAGCTGGCAGGGTCGCTCAGCGAGGCATATGCCTGCTCAAGCGCGCCGACATCTGCCAGCAAGGCGGGGCGCAGCCGCGACAGCGTCGCCAGGAGAATATCCAGCAACATTGCCGCCTGCTGCACAAAGCAGTCGCCCTCCAACGCAAAGCGGTGCCAGGTCATGGCCTCGAAGCGGTAACGCACGCCGAGCTCGTCGGCAAGCGCAGCAGCAAACTCGTCGAACGAGTCGAATGCACGGATGATCCCCGAGGGCGCGCACCACATAAGGGACTCGCGCTCGTCCCATTGCGCCTGAATCAGCAGGTTTGGCAATGTCTCGCTGAAGGTAGCCCCGCCAATGTCCAGTTCGACCTGCACCAGATACACACCGGACGGCACATTGCCGCGTGCCAGCAGCTCGCGCACGCACTGCGCCTGCTGTTCGTCCAGCGCCTGCCAGGGCAAGTTGCAGAGTAGCGCCGATTTGAGCAGTTGCTGCAGCCAGCTCAGGTGGTCGACGCCCATGCTGCCAGTCGCCCGCCAATAGTCGACCTGGGCCTGACAGAAGTCATCTGGCAACTGCCTAACCAGTTCGTCGAAGGCTGTCTGCAGCCGCTCAGGCTTTATGACATCGCCCTCGCCGGTGGTCATGGAGTCTTCGATCGCATAAAAGCGCCTACCCGGTTCCAGGCAGAAGTACTGGGCAACGTTGTCTACCGGCGACAAGTCCAGCAACTTGCCGTCAATCAGCGCTTGCAGCACCAGGTCGACCAGCGACCGGAGAGGAAGTCCAGGTGTCATCAGCATCAGCCCTTCAGCTGAATGCATGTCAGGTCTGGCAGTCTTGAGAATGGGATGGTGTTCGATCAAGAGTTGCATGATCCGCTCAGCCGCGATCTGGCGCAGGCCAGGGCGGTTGGCGAATTGAGCAGCTACGCTGGCGTGGAAATCAAAAGCTGTTGCGGATGGGTTGCTGGGCATGGCGGCACTTTCCTGATGAGAAAAGGCTCAACCTAACGCGTAGTGGAGGGTGCTCCGGTGTTAGTTATTGCTGGGGTCGACACTGCGCCATCAGGCAGTTGGCGCAACAACGAAACAGACCCTGTCCAATGGACAAGGCCTGTTTCAAGCAAAGCTGCGCACGTGCCCTAGCTGTACACGCGGCCCAGCACCTGGCGATGGCTCTCGAACTGATCAAGCACGTCGCGAACGATCTGCTCCGGCAAGAAGCCCATCAGGTCGTACTCCTGACTACCATCGTGCAGATAGACCTCGGCGCGATAATAGCGTTGGCGCACATCGGCCTCGCCCTGCACCTGTGCCTCGTTGGGCGCCGCCAGGTAGCCGTCCAGGCTGACCTCGTAGACGAACGGGTTGCCCTCTTCCATCATCACCCGCAGGCCCATCATATTGCGCGACTGGCCTAAGCGGGTCTCGACCTCGAAACCCTGCGCCTGCAGCTGCGCTGCGGCGTCCTTGAGGGCCGGACTGACGTGTTTGTCCATGAAGCGCTGAACCACCGCCTGGGTCGGCTGCAACTCCATCGCACTGAGCCGCTCGCTGAAACCGCGACGGCCGCGCGCGGCCAGCTCGGCCCGCTCCTGCTCCAGTTGCGCGTCCTGCTTCATGGCCTTGTACAAGCCGAACATGAACAGCACCAGCACCACCGAGAACGGCAGCCCTGCGAGCACGACCATGGTCTGCATGGCGGCGAAGTTGCCGGCCAGCAGCAGGCCAATGGTTACCAGGGTGATCACCACCGACCAGAACACCACCATCCAGTGCGGCGCGTCCTCGTCGACCTGGCCGCCCTTGCACGACAGGTTGGCCATCATCACCGCGCCGGAGTCGGCCGGGGTCAGGAACAGCACGAAGCCGACGAACACCGCCACCCCAATGACGATCTTGGCTGCCGGGAAGTATTCCAGCAGTTGGTAGATCGACATCGATGGCTGCTCAAGCGCCGTCTTGCCCAGCTCCACCGCACCATGGTTAATCACCAGGTCCAGTGCGGTGTTGCCGAAGATCGACAGCCAGGCCAGGGTAAAGCCCAGCGGGATCAGCAGCACGCCGGCAACCAGCTCGCGCACGGTGCGGCCCTTTGAGATACGGGCGATGAACATGCCCACGAACGGCCCCCAGGAAATCCACCAGGCCCAGTAGAACACGGTCCACAGTCCCAACCAGCGCTCGGACTTGCCCGCTTCGTTCTCGTATACATACAAGTCGAAGGTCTTCAGCACGATGCCGTTGAGGTAGTCGCCGGTGTTCTGCACAAAGCCGTTGAGCAGGTGCAGGGTATCGCCGGCCAGCAAAACGAAGATCAGCAGACCGCTGAACAGCACGATATTCAAGTTGGACAGGCGGCGGATGCCGTTTTCCACACCCGATACCGCAGCCACCGTCGCCACCGTCGCCATGACCAGAATGACGATCAGCAGGTTAGTGTTGCTGTGCGCCATGCCGAACAGGTACTCGAGCCCCGAGGCAACCTGCATCGAGCCGATACCGAGGTTGGTCACCAGCCCCAGCAGGGTCACGAACATGCCGAAGATGTCCACCGCATGGCCGGCGCTGCCCTTGACCCAGCGCTCGCCCATCAACGGGTACAGCGCCGAACGCAAGGCCAGCGGCTGGTTGTGCCGATAGGCGAAGTAGCCGACCGCCAGGCCGACCAAGGCATAGATCGCCCAGCCATGCAGGCCCCAGTGCAGGAAGGTCAGCTGCAGGCCCTGGCGCGCCGCTTCAGCGCTGGCCGCGGTGCCTTCGGGCGGGTTGAAGTAATGATCCAGCGGCTCGGACGCACCGAAGTACAGCAGCGAGATACCGATACCCGACGAGAACAGCATGCCGGCCCAGGCACCGTAACTGAAGTCCGGTTGGTCATCCTTGCCGCCCAGCTTGAGTTTGCCGAAGCTGGAGAAGGCCAGAACGATGACGAACACCAGGTAGCCGCCAATCACCAGCATGTAATACCAGCCGAAGCTGCGCGTCAGCCAGGTCTGGGCGACGTTGAGCACTTCACCGGCGGTGTCGGGTACAGCGATAAGCAAGGCAGTCAGAACAAGGATCAGCAGCGCAGAGGTGATGAACACCACGTTGTTGACCCGGACCCTCTCGGCGGGGGGTTTGGTTAGGGAGGCAGAACTCATTGCACGAATGCTCCGGGCAGTGCTGGGGTGGAGGCTAATCAGTCAATCCCGTGCAATTGGTCAATTAATGCCACTGCGACAGGTGTTATAAAAGCACTCAGGAAAACCGTGATCCCGTAGCGAAACGATGCACAACTACAGAGCCAAGCCCCGCTCCGAGGGCCCTGCGCGCAGTCTCGCGACCGCTCGGCAGATTCTGTATCGCGCAGCGCCCATGCCCGTCAACGCCTTGTATTCCGGGGGTTGCACGTTTTTTCTGGGTGCCAATCGATGCCTTCTCGACAGCCTTAAACAACTGTCAATGGCACAAATTGTCGCAGAGCTTATTCTTTATTGATTGAACGTTCAATCAAAACAAAATAGACTGGCCTTCGCCGAGGCAGCCGCTTGTCGTCTGCCCGCAGGCCTGAGGAGATTTGCCAGATGCCCAAGGTCGGTATGCAACCCATTCGCCGTCAGCAGTTGATCGAAGCCACCCTGCAGGCGGTCGATCAGGTCGGTCTGGGAGATGCCAGCATTGCGCTGATCGCCCGTTTGGCTGGAGTGTCGAACGGCATCATCAGTCACTACTTTCAGGACAAGAACGGCCTGATCGCAGCGACCATGCGCCACCTCATGAACGCGTTGAGCGAAGGCACCGTCGCACGTCGACTAGCCCTCACCGACGACAGCCCGCGGGCGCACCTCAGAGTCATCGTCGAGGGCAACTTCGACGCCAGCCAGGTCAGCGGCCCGGCAATGAAAACCTGGTTGGCCTTCTGGGCCGCCAGCATGCACCAGCCGTCCTTGCACAGGTTGCAGCGGATCAACGATCACCGCCTTTATTCCAACCTGTGCTGTCAGTTTCGCCGCGTCCTGCCGCTCTACCATGCGCGCAAGGCCGCCCGCGGCTTGGCAGCCTTGATCGACGGCCTGTGGTTGCGTGGCGCGCTCTCGGGCGACGCGTTCGATACCGAGCAGGCAATTCGGATTGCCTACGAATACATGGATTTACAACTGGCTAAGCAGCACGCCCTGGATACAACGCCCCAGGCTGCTGAACAATCGCACGCAGCGACTGCCTCACTAGCAGGAGCGCAACGCGGCTAGCCAATCACACACTGCACTTGCGAGGATTCTATGGCCCGTTTCGGAACGCAAAAACTCTACATCGATGGTGGTTATGTCGACGCTGGCAGCAATGCCACCTTCGAAGCCATCAACCCGGCGACCGGCGAAGTCCTCGCCCACGTCCAGCGCGCCACTGCCGCTGACGTCGAACGTGCCGTCGAGAGCGCCGAACGTGGCCAAAAGGTCTGGGCCGCGATGACTGCCATGCAGCGTTCGCGCATCCTGCGTCGTGCCGTTGACATCCTGCGCGAGCGCAACGATGAACTGGCCATGCTGGAAACCCTCGACACCGGCAAGTCGTACTCGGAAACCCGTTACGTCGACATCGTCACCGGCGCCGACGTGCTCGAGTACTACGCAGGCCTGGTCCCGGCTATCGAAGGCGAGCAGATCCCCCTGCGCGAAAGCTCGTTCGTCTACACCCGTCGCGAGCCGCTGGGCGTGACCGCCGGTATCGGTGCGTGGAACTACCCGATCCAGATCGCCCTGTGGAAATCGGCGCCAGCCCTGGCGGCCGGCAACGCGATGATCTTCAAGCCGTCGGAAGTCACCTCGCTGACCACCCTGAAACTGGCCGAGATCTACACCGAAGCCGGCCTGCCGAATGGCGTGTTCAACGTCCTCACCGGCAGCGGCCGTGAAGTCGGCACCTTGCTGACCGAGCACCCGCGCATCGAAAAAGTATCGTTCACCGGCGGCACCACTACCGGCAAGAAAGTCATGGCCAGCGCCTCGAGCTCGTCGCTCAAGGAAGTCACCATGGAACTGGGCGGCAAGTCGCCGCTGATCATCTGCGCCGATGCCGACCTCGACAAGGCCGCCGACATCGCGATGATGGCCAACTTCTACAGCTCCGGTCAGGTCTGCACCAACGGCACCCGGGTATTCATCCCGGCGTCGATGAAAGCCGCCTTTGAAGCCAAGATCGCCGAGCGCGTTGCGCGCATCCGCGTTGGCAACCCGGAAGACGAGAACACCAACTTCGGCCCGCTGGTCAGCTTCCAGCACATGGAAAGCGTGCTCGGCTACATCGCCAAAGGGAAGGAAGAAGGCGCCCGCGTCCTCTGCGGCGGCGAGCGTCTGAGCGAAGGCGACCTGGCCAAGGGTGCCTTCGTTGCGCCGACCGTGTTCACCGACTGCAGCGACGACATGACCATCGTCAAGGAAGAGATCTTCGGCCCGGTCATGAGCATCCTCAGCTACGAGACCGAAGAAGAAGTCATCCGCCGCGCCAACGATACCGAATACGGTCTGGCTGCCGGCGTCTGCACCAACGACATCAGCCGCGCCCACCGCATCATTCACCAGCTTGAAGCCGGCATCTGCTGGATCAACGCCTGGGGCGAGTCGCCGGCAGAAATGCCGGTCGGTGGTTACAAGCAATCCGGTGTCGGCCGCGAAAACGGCGTCAGCTCGCTGGCCCAGTACACCCGCATCAAGTCGGTTCAGGTCGAGCTCGGCGGCTACACCTCGGTGTTCTAAGCACCTCGTGTGCACCTGTGTAGTCAAGTCCGCGCCTTGCGGCGCGGGCGTCTTGCTCCCTGACACCGCCACAACGAGGGTACTTGCATGTCCCAACAATTCGATTACATCATCGTCGGTGCCGGCTCGGCCGGTAACACCATCGCCACCCGCCTGACCGAAGACGCCAACGTCAGCGTGCTGCTGCTCGAAGCTGGTGGCCCAGACTACCGCTTCGACTTCCGCACCCAGATGCCGGCCGCGCTGGCCTTCCCGCTGCAGGGCCGTCGCTACAACTGGGCCTACGAAACCGATCCAGAGCCGCACATGGACGGCCGTCGCATGGAATGTGGCCGTGGCAAGGGGCTGGGTGGCTCGTCGCTGATCAACGGCATGTGCTATATCCGCGGCAACGCCATGGACTTCGATGGCTGGGCCAAGCTGCCAGGCCTGGAAGACTGGACCTACCTCGACTGCCTGCCGTACTTCAAAAAGGCCGAAACCCGCGATATCGGCCCCAACGATTATCACGGCGGTGACGGCCCGGTCAGCGTTGCCACGCCCAAAGCCGGCAACAACCCGCTGTTCCACGCCATGGTCGAAGCCGGCGTGCAGGCCGGTTACCCGCGCACCGAAGACCTCAACGGCTACCAGCAGGAAGGCTTCGGCCCGATGGACCGTTCGGTGACCAAGAACGGCCGTCGCTCGAGCACCGCCCGCGGCTATCTGGATCAGGCCAAGAAGCGCCCGAACCTGACCATCGTCACCCACGCGTTGAGCGACCGTATCCTGTTCGAAGGCAAGCGTGCCGTCGGCGTGACCTACCTGGTCGGCGACAGCGAAGAGCGCGTGGAAGCCCGCGCCCGCAAGGAAGTCATCGTCAGCTCCGGCGCGATTGCTTCGCCGCAACTGCTGCAACGCTCCGGCGTCGGCCCGCGTGCACTGCTCGAAAGCCTCGACGTGCCCGTGGTACACGACCTGCCAGGCGTGGGTGAAAACCTGCAGGATCACCTTGAACTGTACCTGCAGTACGCCTGCACCCAGCCAGTCTCGCTGTACCCATCGCTGCTGTGGTGGAATCAGCCGGCCATCGGTGCCGAATGGCTGTTCAACGGGACTGGTATCGGCGCCAGCAACCAGTTCGAGGCGGGCGGTTTCATCCGCTCGCGGCCTGAGTTCGAGTGGCCGAACATCCAGTACCACTTCCTGCCGGTAGCGATCAATTACAACGGTTCGAATGGCGTCAAGGAACACGGTTTCCAGGCGCACATGGGCTCGATGCGCTCGCCTAGCCGCGGCCGTATTCAGCTCAAGTCCAAGGACCCGCGCCAGCATCCGAGCATTCTCTTCAACTACATGGCGACTGAACAGGACTGGCAGGAATTCCGCGATGGCATCCGTCTGACCCGCGAGATCATGGCCCAGCCTGCGCTGGACCAGTACCGCGGCCGCGAAATCAGCCCGGGCGCCCACGTGCAAACCGATGAAGAGCTCGACAAGTTCATCCGCGAGCATGCCGAAACCGCATTCCACCCGTCGTGCTCGTGCAAGATGGGCACCGACGAGATGGCCGTGGTCGACGATCAGGGCCGTGTGCATGGCATGCAAGGCCTGCGGGTGGTCGATGCGTCGATCATGCCGATCATCATCACTGGCAACCTCAACGCCACCACGATCATGATTGCCGAGAAAATCTCCGACAAGATCCGTGGCCGCCAGGCGCTGCCACGCAGCACCGCCAAGTACTACGTGGCTAACGGCGCGCCAGTCAAAGGCAAGCCGATGCGTGAAGTGAAGCAGCCGTAACGGCTGCCTGATCGCGCCTGGTTCAAGATTGCTGGGGCTGCTTTGCAGCCCTATCGCGACACAAGGCCGCTCCACAGGAACCGCTCATAACCGACATGCGCGGTCCCCTGTAGCAGCGGCCTTGTGTCGCGAAAGGGGTGCGTAGCGCCCCCAGCATTCTCAACCGCCAAGCTACGTAGGAATTGGAAAGAACCGCCGCATCAGCGAGTCATCCGCTGCCCCCAGGCGCTGCGCCAGCACCTCCCGATCAAACACCTCGCCACTGCGCAGATCGTACACCTGCCCCCCTGCCGGCACCTGCGCCACCGCCTTCAAACGCACCTCGACAAAGCGATACCGCGCATTGCGCACAGGCGTGATCTGCGCGACTTGCAGATAGCGCCCCGGCATCATCAATGACTCGGCTTCATCCGGCCTGCTGGAAAACGCCGCGACCGGCGTCGCCCGCACATGTTCGCCCGGTTCCAGCACATACACCACAGCCTCGTCATCGAATGCCGGCCTGCCACTGCCCTCTACCTGCGGGCTGTTGAACGTCTCCCAGAGCACGTAAGGATTCTCGGTGAACGAGGTGAAGTCGGTACTGACCAGCGCATCGCCAACCTTGACCCTGCCCGCAGCAAAAGCAGCATTGCCGGTGCTGCGAATGCCCGAAGCGGCGCGATACAAGGTTACCGGGCTGTGCACCCCGATCTGCTCCAATGCCTCAGCCAGCGTATGGCTACGGGCAACGCAGACCGCGAGCTGATCGCCCAGCGGCAGACCGCGCCAAAGGTTGTTGTAGCGCTCAGGCGAGTGGCTGTACTCGGCAATGGCGGGCGCGCCATAACCAAGCTCATCGCGATAGACCGCATACGGTTCGCTGAACGCATCCAGATAGCGACCCGCCTCATCGAGCTGGCTGGCATCGGCCCATGGCAGCGCACCCAGCGCCGCCTCCTGGCGCGCCAAGGCCTGGTCGGAACGCGCCAGCAAGGTATCCACAGCAGGTCGCATGAAGTCCTCCCAGCCGTCTTCAGCAACCGCCAGCGGCGCTTCGACAGTCCTCGGCGGTGGCAATCGCGTCGGGGCGAACAGCTCGGCCGAGCGCATCAAGGCGGCGTCCAGCAGAATAAACAGGACGTCCAGCAATACAGCCCACCAGGCTGCCGAGCGCCACCCGGCCTTGCCATTGATGGCCCGGTCGACGTGCAATGCCAGGCAACCGACGCCGACCCCGAGCGACGTCAACGCCACGGGCCAGCCGCCTATGCTCATGGGTGCGAGCACCAGCGAGGCGGTCTGCAACCCTGACAACCAGGCCGCCTTGCGCAACTGGGCATTGCTGGTGAGGCGCTCATGCGCATCAGCGGCCAGCGCATCCAGCGCTTGTTCGCGCAGCTGCACGAACAGATCACCGTGCAGTGCCTGGCTGCTGATCGTCGGCGAATACGTCTGCTGTGCCAGCAGGCGCAGGTATTTTTCCACACGCGGGCGCAGCGGCTGACCTAGCAGGTCGTTACCGACGAAATTGCTCACAAGTCGCTCCCGGCCCGGTACGGTTGCCGCCAGGTCAGCCAGCCACGCCTTGAGCGCCACGGCATCCTTCAGCAGGACCAGGCTGGCGTGTTCATCCGCCAGATACAGGCAGCACCTGCCGCTTTTCAGGGTCCGCAGCAACAGCGTCCGAGCGGCGGCCCCGCCCAGGCTCAGGCGGCCCCAGCCGCTCTGACTGTGGTCAGCCTGAGACAGGCGCAGGGCCTTGGTGCTGAGCGGCAACTGCGGGTTGGCCAGTGAAGCGCTGAGCAGTTCGCGCTGCTCGTCCTTGGTCAGTGGCGCCTGGGCGACAGCCGCAAGAAAACGCGAACGCGCCAACACGCAGAAGTCCTCGCCGCGTTCGGCGCGAAACCCCGCAAGCCGGTGGCCGTAGGTCGCAGCGAAGTCCATCGACCAGAACTGCTCAAGCACAGTCCGGGCGTCCAGGCGCAGCTCGTTGCGCTCATCGAACAGGGCATGGCTGGCGTCAACCCGATAGAAGCCGCCGTACACCGACAGTTCGTCTACATTGGCCTGCTGCGCCGGGCTGAAGCGCTGGGTCATCAGTTCGGTCAGACTCATCGAGCGCCGCGGTGGGCCGGAATGACGCCAGCCGGTGTAGGTTCGCGAGCTGCTGCTGGCACTGGCGAATTCATGCCAGAACACCTGGTCTGGATCGAGCCAATACCCCAGCTGGCGCCGCAGCACATGGCCGGCGGCTTGACGGGCCAGCCCATGCAGGTCAGGGAACTGGCCCAGATAACGGCGGGCAATGTCCGCCAGAGGCATATCGTCGGGGTGGGTCATGCGCGGTGGCCTGTGCAAATGGGAGCCCGCACTTCAACCTGGATGCCGCATCAATATGCGGTAACGCTTTACAGCCCGCGCAGACCTCGGGTTAGAATCAGTTGGCACGCAACCTGCGTAACAGCGCCGCCTGTCCCCCCGTTTCTCCGGAGTACCGCCCTTGGATGCAAGCACCATCAACAGCCTGTTCCTGATCGGCGCATTGCTGGTGGGTGCAAGTATTCTGGTCAGCTCGCTGTCATCGCGCCTGGGCATTCCGATTCTGGTCATCATTCTTGCGGTCGGCATGGTTGCCGGCGTGGACGGTGGCGGCATCATCTTCAACAACTATCCGACCGCTTACCTGGTGGGCAACCTGGCGCTGGCCGTGATCCTGCTCGACGGTGGCCTGCGCACGCGGGTGGCGAGCTTTCGCGTAGCGCTGTGGCCGGCGCTGTCACTGGCCACGGTCGGGGTATTGATCACCACCGCGCTGACCGGCATGGTCGCGGCCTGGCTGTTCGATCTGAGCCTGATCCAGGGCCTGCTGATCGGCGCCATCGTCGGCTCGACCGACGCTGCGGCGGTGTTCTCGCTGCTCGGTGGCAAAGGCCTCAACGAGCGGGTCACCGCCACGCTCGAGATCGAATCGGGCAGCAACGACCCGATGGCGGTATTCCTCACCGTAACCCTGATCGACATGATCGCCAGCGGCCAGACCGGCCTGCACTGGAGCCTGCTCACTCACCTGCTGCGCGAGTTCGGTATCGGCGGCCTGCTGGGTTTGGGCGGCGGCTGGCTGATGCTGCAGATGGTCAACCGCATCAACCTCGCCAGCGGCCTCTACCCGATTTTGGTAGTGGCTGGCGGGCTGGTGGTGTTTTCGCTGACCAATGCCCTGCACGGCAGTGGCTTCCTCGCGGTTTATCTGTGCGGCCTGGTGCTCGGCAACCGGCCGATCCGCAGCCGCCACGGTATTTTGCACATGCTCGACGGCATGGCCTGGCTGGCGCAGATCGGCATGTTCCTGGTGCTCGGGCTGCTGGTCACGCCACATGACCTGCTGCCGATTGCAGTGCCGGCCCTGGGCCTGGCGCTGTGGATGATCCTGGTGGCGCGGCCGCTGTCAGTATTAGCCGCGCTGCTGCCGTTCAAGGCCTTCCACGACCGCGAGAAGGGCTTTATTGCCTGGGTCGGTTTGCGCGGCGCGGTCCCGATCATTCTGGCCGTGTTCCCGCTGATGGCGGGGCTGCCGCAAGCGCAGCTGTTCTTCAATCTGGCTTTCTTCATCGTGTTGATCTCGCTGCTGGTGCAGGGCACCAGCCTGCCGTGGATGGCCAAGCTGCTCAAGGTCACGGTACCGCCAGACCCGGCACCAATCTCCCGTTCAGCGCTGGAGGTACACATCACCAGCGAGTGGGAGATGTTCGTCTACCGCCTCGGCGCAGAAAAGTGGTGCATCGGCGCCGCCCTGCGCGAGCTGAAGATGCCCGAAGGCACGCGGATTGCCGCGCTGTTTCGCGGCGAGCAGCTGCTGCACCCATCCGGCAGTACCGTGCTCGAAGTGGACGACATGCTCTGCGTGATCGGCCACGAACATAACCTGCCGGCGCTGGGCAAGCTGTTCAGCCAGGCACCACAACGTGGCCTGGACCTGCGCTTCTTTGGCGATTTCGTTCTCGAAGGCGATGCCGAACTGGGCCAGGTGGCAGCACTTTATGGCCTGCAACTGGACGGTTTGAACGCCGATATGGCGCTGGCGCAGTTCATCCGACAAAAGGTCGGAGGCGCTCCAGTAGTAGGCGATCAGATCGAATGGCACGGCACAATCTGGACGGTCGCAGTCATGGACGGGAACAAGATCGACAAAGTCGGCGTCAAATTCCCCGAAGGAACTCGCCCCGGCCCGGGCTTGTTCCTGTAGCCCTCGACTTGCCTCGTATCACACGAACCCCTGACAAGACTCTGCTTATGTCCCTGCGCGTGTACCTTCGCGCAGCCCTGCTCGGGCTGTGCCTGTCCCTCTCTTTCGGCGCCACCGCTGCCGAGGCCCCGACCACTGCCAGCGTGCAGAACAGCCTCGACAAGATCGCCGAGCGCAAGCTGCCCGAGGCTGACCAGAAGAGCCTGCAGCAGGTACTCGAGCAGACCCTGAGTCTGCTCGCCAGCCAGCAGGACAGCGCGGCCAAGCTCAAGGCGCTGAAGCAGCAGCTGGCCGACGCGCCACGCTTGACCAGCGAGGCCCAGCGCGAGCTGGCCAAGCTCAAGGCGAGCAAACCGGCCCCAGTCACCCAGCGCTATGCCAACCTGAGCGTGCCGCAACTCGAGCAACTGCTCAGCGAGCGCAGCACGCTGCAAGGCGAGCTGCAAAAGGCGCTGGCCGATGCCAACAGTCTGGTGATCAGCTCGCAGACCCGCCCGGAACGGGCGCAAGCGCAGATCAGCAGCAACCAGACCCGTATCCAGCAGATCAACAGCAGCCTCAAGTCCGGCAAGGATGCTGGCAAGCCCCTCTCCGCCGACCAACGCAATCAGCTCGCCGCCGAGCTCGCCTCGCTCAACGCGCAAACCCTGCTGCGCCGCCAGGAACTGGCCGGCAACGGCCTGCTGCAGGACCTGGGCAGCGCCCAGCATGACCTGCTGGTCGAGCGCACCGCGCGCCTGGAGCAGGAAATCCAGCAACTGCAGACGCTGATCAACGACAAGCGTCTGGCGCAGTCGCAGCAGACGGTGACCCAGCAATCGCTGGAAGCGCAGAAGTCCGGCGGCAGTGTCCTGCTGGCCAACGAAAGCGCCGCCAACCTGAAGCTCTCCGACTACCTGCTGAAAAGTACCGACCGCCTCAACGAGCTGACCCAGCAGAACCTCAAGACCAAGCAGCAACTCGACAGCCTGACCCAGGCCGATCAGGTGCTCGACGAGCAGATCGAAGTGCTCAAGGGCAGCCTGCTGCTGTCGAAGATTCTCTACCGGCAAAAGCAGACCCTGCCGCACTTGAAGCTCGACCGTGACCTGGCCGACCAGATCGCCGATATCCGCCTGTACCAGTTCGAGGTCAGCCAGCAGCGCGAGCAGATGAGCAACCCGGTCAGCTACGTCGACGGGGTGCTCGCCAACCAGCCACCGCAGGACGTCACGCCCGAACTGCGCAAGGCCCTGTTGGACGTGGCCATCACCCGCAGCGATCTGCTCGAACGGCTCAACCGCGAGCTGTCGGCACTGCTCAACGAATCGATCACCCTGCAGTTGAACCAGAAGCAGTTGCTCAGCACCGCTCAAGGCTTGCGCACCACCCTGGAAGAGCAGATGTTCTGGATCCCCAGCAACAAGCCGCTGGACTGGGAATGGCTGAGCAGTGTGCCTGGGCGCCTGGTCGACCAGGTAGCCAACCTACCTTGGGGTTCGGGCGTCACGGAACTGCTGCAGGGTCTCAGCCTACGACCGTTGCTGTTCGTGCCGCTGTTGCTGCTGATCGGCGCCCTGCAATGGCGCCGGCGCTATCTGTATCAGCGCCTGAGCAAGGTGCACATGGACATCGGTCACTTCAAGCGCGACAGCCAGTGGCACACGCCGCAGGCGCTGCTGATCAACGTGCTGCTGGCGATGCCGCTGAGCCTGGCCCTGGCACTGTGCGCGTACATCCTCCAAGTCGATGCACGCGGGCAGAATGCCAACCTGAGTGCCGCCCTGTGGCAGCTGGCTCAGGCCTGGCTGGTGTTCTATACCGCCTACCGCATTCTCGCCCCGGGCGGCGTCGCCGAGGTGCATTTCCGCTGGCACAAGCCGCAGGTGCAGTTCCTCCGTGGCTGGGTCCGCCGCCTGGGCACCGTGGTGCTGGCGCTGGTTGGTGTGGTCGCCGTGGCCGAGCATCAGCCGTCAGCGCTGGCCAACGACGTGCTCGGCATCGGCGTGGTGCTGACCTGCTACGCGCTGATGGCCTGGTTGCTCAGTCGTCTGCTGTTGAGCAGCCCGGCACACCGCGACACCTCGCTGTTTCGCAAGATCGTCGGGGTAGCGTTCACCGCGTTGCCGATCGCGCTGTTTGTCGCGGTGTGTTTCGGCTACTACTACACCGCGCTGAAACTCACCGACCGGCTGATCTACACCCTGTACCTGCTGCTGTTCTGGCTGGTGATCGAAGCCGCCTTCGTCCGCGGCCTGTCTGTTGCGGCGCGGCGCCTGGCCTATCAACGGGCCTTGAGTAAACGCCAGGCCAGCAAGGAAGGCCTGGACGGTGAAGTGATCGTCGAAGAGCCGACCCTGGATATCGAACAGGTCAACCAGCAATCGCTGCGCTTGATCCGTCTGGCCCTGCTCGGCGGCTTCATCGGCGGCCTGTATTGGGTCTGGGCGGACCTGCTCTCGGTGTTCGCCTACCTCAACAACTTCACCCTGTACGAGTACACCAGCGGTACCGGCGCCGCCGCCAGCATGGTGCCGATCAGCCTCGGCGACCTGCTCGGCGCACTGGTGATAATCGGCATCACCTTCGCTCTGGCCGGCAACTTGCCCGGCCTGCTCGAGGTGTTGGTGCTGTCACGCCTGAACCTGGCCCAGGGCAGCGCCTACGCAACAACTACGCTGCTGTCCTATGTGATCGCCGGGGTCGGTTTTGTCAGCACCCTGTCGACCCTCGGGGTCAGCTGGGACAAGCTGCAGTGGCTGGTCGCGGCGCTCTCGGTAGGCCTGGGCTTCGGCATGCAGGAGATCTTTGCCAACTTCATTTCGGGGATCATGATCCTGTTCGAGCGCCCAGTGCGGATCGGCGACACCATCACCATCGGCAACCTGTCCGGCACGGTGAGCAAGATCCGCATCCGCGCCACCACGATCACCGACTTCGACCGCAAGGACATCATCGTCCCCAACAAGACCTTTATCACCGGCCAGTTGATCAACTGGTCGCTGACCGATACGGTCACCCGCGTCACGCTGAAGCTGGGGATCGACTACGGCTCGGACCTGGACCTGGTGCGCGAGCTGCTGCTCAAGGGCGCCCACGACAACCCGCGGGTCCTCAAAGACCCGGAGCCCCTGGTGTACTTCCTCAACTTCGGCGAGAGCTCGCTGGATCACGAGTTGCGCATGCACGTGCGCGACCTCGGCGACCGCAACCCGACCCTGGACGAGATCAACCGCTACATCAGCCGCGAGTTCAAGGCCCACGACATCAAGATCTCGGTGCGCCAGGTCGAAGTGTTCCTGATGGACACCCTGGGCCACAAGCAGAAGCTGATCGCCGTTGAAGGTGGCGACGGGACAAAACCCGAAGGCACTCAACCGGTCTGACTGGACTCAAACCGGCATGCACCGCACACTCACGGCGAGGGCCTGGCCCTCGCCCGCCATGCCAGGAGCCGGCCCGTGAAAGCCCTAGACCAACTGACCTTCGACAATCGCTTCGCCCGCCTCGGCGATGCCTTCTCCACTCAGGTACTGCCTGACCCGATCGCCGAGCCGCGGGTGGTAGTGGCCAGCGAGTCGGCGATGGCCCTGCTCGATCTCGACCCGGCGCAGGCAGCGCTGCCGCTGTTTGCCGAGCTGTTCAGCGGCCACCAGTCCTGGCAAGACGCCGACCCACGGGCGATGGTCTACTCCGGGCACCAGTTCGGCGGCTACACGCCGCGTCTGGGCGATGGCCGCGGATTGCTGCTGGGCGAAGTAGTCAACGATGCCGGCGAGCACTGGGACCTGCACCTCAAGGGTGCCGGGCAAACGCCTTACTCGCGTATGGGTGATGGCCGCGCCGTGCTGCGCTCGTCGATCCGCGAGTTCCTCGGTTCCGAAGCCCTGCACGCCTTGGGCATCCCCAGCAGCCGCGCGCTGTGCGTGATCGGCTCGAGCACGACGGTGTGGCGTGAGACCCAGGAGAGCGCGGCAATGATCCTGCGCCTGGCACAGAGCCATATCCGTTTTGGCCACTTCGAGTATTTCTATTACACCCGCCAGCCAGAACAGCAGCAGCTGCTGATCGACCATGTGCTGGAGCAGCATTACCCAGAATGCCGCAGCGCCGAGCAACCGTACCTGGCGATGTTCCAGACCATCGTCGAGCGCAACGCCGAGTTGATCGCGCGCTGGCAGGCCTATGGCTTCTGCCATGGGGTGATGAACACCGACAACATGTCGATCCTGGGCATCACCTTCGACTTCGGCCCGTTTGCCTTCCTCGACGACTTCGACGCCAACTTCATCTGCAACCACTCTGACGATCAGGGGCGTTACAGCTACAGCAATCAGGTGCCCATCGCCCACTGGAACCTCAGCGCACTGGCCCAGGCCTTGACTCCGTTTGTCGAGGTCGAGGCACTGAAGCAGGCCCTGGGCCTGTTCCTGCCGCTGTACCAGACCCACTACCTCGACCTGATGCGCCGCCGCCTGGGCCTGACTACCGCCGAGGACGACGACCTGCAACTGGTCGAAACCCTGCTGCAACGTATGCAGAGCGGCGGCGTCGACTACACGCTGTTCTTCCGCCGGCTTGGCGATCAGCCCGCCGCAGCGGCCCTACAGGTAGTACGCGACGATTTTGTCGATCTGGCCGGCTTCGATGCCTGGAGCGCGACCTATCTGGCCCGCTGTGAGCGCGAGCCAGCCAACGCCGAAGGTCGTCGCGAGCGCATGCATGCGGTCAACCCGCTGTATGTGTTGCGTAATTACCTGGCGCAGAAGGCCATCGAAGCGGCCAATGGCGGTGACTACACCGAAGTGCGCCGTTTGCATCAGGTGTTGAGCAGGCCGTTCGAAGAACAACCAGGGATGCAGGCCTATGCCGAGCGGCCGCCGGAGTGGGGTAAGCATCTGGAGATCAGCTGCTCTTCTTGAGTAACTTTTAAGGACGTCGGGGGGTGCTGCGCACCCCTTTCGCGACCGAATCGCATTCACAAGGAGGCAAAATGCCCGAGCCACTAGTAATCCCCTGCCCACACTGCAACGGCCTCAACCGCCTGCCGGCCGAGCGCCTGAACGACACGCCCAAATGCGGCCGCTGCAAACAGGCCGTGTTGCTGAGCCGGCCGTTCGATCTGAGCGAGGCAAACTACGCCAGCCAGATCAAAGGCGATCTGCCCTTGTTGTTGGACGTCTGGGCCGACTGGTGTGGGCCGTGCAAGTCGTTCGCGCCGATCTTCACCCAGGCAGCGGCGCAACTGAGCGGTCGCTGCCGTTTGGCCAAGCTCGATAGCGAAGCCAACCGCAACCTGGCCAGCCAACTGGGCATCCGCTCGATCCCCAGCTTGATCCTGTTCAAGAACGGTCGCGAAATCAGCCGTCAGGCTGGCGCATTTCCACTCCAGCCATTACTTGAGTGGCTGAGCAGCCAGGGCGTTTAGGCGTTTTCTTCAAGCAACGCGTGCAGCTCGACGAACTGCTGGGTCAGCTTGTGCCGCGGATCCAGGTGGATCAGCGGCAGGCTGGCATGGTGCGATTCGCGCATCTTCACCGAGCTGGTCAGGTACACCGGCAACACCGGCAGGCCCTCTTCGATCAGCTCATCGAGCATCTGCTGCGGCAGGCTGGCGCGTGACTGGAATTGATTGACCACGATGCCTTCGACCAGCAGGTCTTCGTTGTGGTCGTCCTTCAATTCTTCGATCTCGGCCAGCAGGCCGTACAGCGCCTGGCGTGAGAAACTGTCACAGTCGAAGGGGATCAGCACTCGGTCAGCCGCGATCAGCGCTGATACCGCATAGAAATTCAGCGCCGGCGGGGTATCGATGTAGATCCGATCGTAATCCTCGTCGAGCTCTTCGAGCAATTTGCGCAGCTTGTTGATCTTGTGCTTCGCCTCGAGCTTGGGCTGCAGGTCGGCCAACTCCGCCGTGGCGGTAACCACGTGCAGATTGTCGAACGGGGTTTCGTAGATATCGACCTTGTTCTTCTTCGAGAACGGCCCGGTCGACAGGCTCTGCTTGAAGAAGTCGGCGATGCCCATGGGGATGTCGTCGCCGGTCAGCCCGGTCAGGTACTGGGTTGAATTGGCCTGGGAGTCCAGGTCGATCAGCAGGGTCCGGTAGCCTTCGTTGGCGCTGACCGCTGCCAGGTTGCAGGCAATGCTCGATTTGCCCACGCCACCTTTCTGATTGAATACCACGCGCCGCATGAGAGACCTCCGTGTATCAACGAATGTCCGAGTATGTGTCGAGGCCCATGCATTGGCCAGCGCCACTTCGCTTAAGCCGCTTCAACGGCAGCCGACATGCCGGCTGCACCGTTTGTCGGAATTTGCCTGCACCACATGTCGGCATTGTGCAAAACGTAAATGAACTTGTCTGATGGCGATTATGTAACCAGCAATTGCTACACATCGCTGGCGCCGTGATAATGCGCGCCACTCGGCGAATATGCCAACCCTGTCAGGTCGTTGTTACGAGTCATTCCTCGGCAAGGCAGTCCTTCAGGGCGGAATAAAAAGCACCGTGATCACCTTCGATATCAGCCAATGGCGTGCCTGGGCTCCAGGCCTGGTGACGCCTGCCGACTGGCAGGCGTGGGCCCAGGGCAGCCGACACAGCTGCAGTGAAGCGGCGTCGCCAGACGTCTCGTTCCTGCCGGCCATGCAGCGCCGTCGCCTGAGCAATCTGGCGCGCATGGCCTTTGCTGTCGGCTGGCCGCTGGCTGAAGGGTACGAGGCACTGCCGCTGGTATTTGCCTCGCGTCATGGCGAAACCCCGCGCACCTTTGCCATTCTCAGTGACCTGGCTGATCAGCAACCGTTGTCGCCGACCCAGTTCAGCCTGTCGGTGCACAACGCGATAATCGGGCTGTGGTCGATCCTGCGCGGCGAAACCAGCGAGATGACCGCCATTGCCGCTGCCGGCGATGGCCTCGAGCAGGGCTTGCTCGAAGCGGCGGCGCTGTTGGCGGAAGGCGCGCCAGCAGTGCTACTGATCCTCTGTGAAGAACTGCCGCCGGCGGTATACGACGCCTGGGTCGACGATGTGCCTTTCGCCTACGCCCTTGGCCTGTTGGTCACCCCGGGTCAGCAGTGGCAACTGAGCCCTGGCCCGGCAGCCACGCAGTCGTTGCCGCCCGCCCTGCCACATGCCCTGAGCTGGCTGCAGGCCACGCTGCGCGGCGTGAATTGCTTCACTCATACCTGGAAGCGGCGGTCATGGACCTGGCAACGGCAGCCGTGAGCAAGCCCCGCGATCACTACTACTGGCGCCTGCTGGCGACAGCTGCGTGCTTTTGCCTGTTTGGTCTCGGCGGCCTGTGCCTGCGCGTGCTGGTGTTTCCGTTGCTCAGCTGCCTGCCAGGCGGAGTGGTGCGTCATCGCCAACGCGCGCGCCACACCATCAGCTGGCTGTTCTGGCAGTTCGTACGGGTGATGCGGTTCAGTGGCGTGCTCACCTACCAGATCGACGGCGCCGAGCACCTCGGCCGCCCCGGGCAGATGATCATCGCCAACCACCCCTCGCTGATCGACGTGGTATTTCTCATCGGTCTGGTGCGTCAGGGCAATTGCGTGATCAAGCAGAGCCTGTTCGACAACCCCTTCACCCGCGGTCCGGTCAGTGAAGCGCAGTACCTGGGCAACGATGGCAGCATGGACATGCTCGACAACGCCGTGCAATGCCTGCGCGACGGCCAGCCACTGGTGATATTCCCGGAGGGCACCCGCACCCCGCCTGGCCAAGCGCCGGCCTTTCATCGCGGCGCCGCCGCGATTGCCCTGCGCGGTGCGAAGATCATCACCCCCGTAACCATCAAGGTCAGCCCGACCACCCTGACCAAGAACGAACCCTGGTACCGCATCCCTCAGCGCCGCGTGCACTTGAGCCTGAGTGTCGGCAACGATATCGACCCACAAACGTTCGCCGCCCTCGGACCTGCGCCTAAGGCGTCGCGCGCACTCAACGATTATCTGCATCAGTACTACATCAAGGAGCTCGCCACCGATGAGCGATCCACAGCAAGACCTTAACCGTGACCTCAAGCAATTGATCATCGACGCCCTCGGCCTGGAAGACATAGGCGTGGACGACATCGACGACCAGCAACCGCTGTTTGGCGACGGCCTGGGCCTGGACTCGGTGGACGCCCTCGAGCTCGGTCTGGCGATACAGAAGCGCTATGGCATCAAGATCGACGCCGACGCCAAGGACACCCGCAACCATTTCAGCAGCGTCGCCGCCCTGGCGGCGTTCGTCACTGCCCGCAACGCCGCCTGAGAATTCACATGCAAACCCGCGAAGACATCTTCAATATTTTGCGCGATGCGCTGGTCGAGCTGTTCGAGCTGGAGCCAGAGCGCGTAACCCTGGACGCCAACCTGTATCAGGACCTGGAAATCGACAGCATCGATGCGATCGACTTGATCGACCACATCAAGCGCCAGACCGGCAAGAAAATCGCCGCCGAAGAGTTCAAGGCCGTGCGCACCGTCAATGATGTGGTCGAAGCGGTGTTCCGCCTGGTCAACCCGGCCGCATGAAACGCCTGATCGGCCTCGGTCTGGTCGTGGCTGGGGTGCTGTACCCGTTTGCCGTGCATTTCGGCCTGGCGCACTTTGCCCCGAGGCAGTTCGCCCTGCTGCTGGGTGGTCTGTGGCTGGCCCGCGTCTTGAGCGCGCCGCGCCGCCCGGCCAGCCTGTGCATGGCCGCGCTGGCGTTGGCCTTCTGCGCCCTGCTCGGGCTGAGCGACAGTGCCCAACTGCTGCGCTGGTACCCGGTGCTGATCAGCACCTTCATGCTCGGTCTGTTCGGCTCCAGCCTGCTCCACGGCATGCCCATAGCCGAGCGCCTGGCACGCCTGCAAGAGCCTGACTTGCCAGCCCGCGCGGTGCAGTACACCCGCCGGGTGACGCAGGTGTGGTGCCTGTTCTTTCTGCTTAACGGGCTGATCGCAGCGGGCCTGACCCTGTGGGCGCCACTGAGCTGGTGGACCCTGTACAACGGCCTGATCGCCTATATCGCGATGGGCCTGCTGTTCGCTGGCGAATGGCTGACAAGACAACGTGTGCGAGGACGCCCATGAACTGGATCAATCTTCACCACCTGCTGCGCCCGCTGGATGCGCCGCGCCAGGTGACCCAGGCGCCAGCACTGGACCACGCCGAGCTGTGCACCCAGGCCTTGCGCCTCGCCGGTGGCCTGCAGCAGCGCGGCGTGCAGCGCCTGGCGGTGCACCTGGAAGACGCCGCCGAGCTGGCGATCGCCCTGCTCGGCGCCTGGCGCGCTGGCGTCACCGTGTTGCTGCCAGCCGACCTGCAAGCCGCCACGCGGGCCCGCTGGAGCGAGCAGGTCGACCTGTGGCTCAGCGACCAGGCCGGCGATCGTTCATTGCTCAGCCTGCTCGATGAGCCACTGCCGGCAGCCGACCTCGACCCGCACACCTGCTCGATCAGCCTGTGCACCTCCGGCTCCAGCGGCGAGCCCAAGCGCATCGACAAGCAGCTGAGCCAACTGGCCAATGAAGTCAGCGCGCTGCAGGCACTGTGGGGCGCCAGCCTGGGCGATGCCTGGATCATTGGCAGCGTCGCCACCCAGCACATCTATGGCCTGCTGTTCCGCGTGCTCTGGCCACTGTGCGCGGGGCGCGGCTTCGAGCGCCGCCAACTGCCGTTCCCCGAAGACCTGCAACGGGCCAGCCGCGAGCATGCAGACTTCGCCTGGGTGGCCAGCCCAGCCCTGCTCAAACGCATGGGTGACAACCTCGACTGGCCAGCGCTGAGCCACGTGCGCCGGGTATTCACCTCCGGCGGCGCCCTGCCCGCCGAAGCAGGCCAGCGCCTGCAACAGTTGCTCGGCCAATGGCCGACCGAGATCTTCGGCAGCTCTGAAACGGGCGGTATCGCCTGGCGTCAGGGCGACACCCTGTGGCAGCCCTTTGCCGAGGTGCAACTGAGCCAGGACGCGCACGGCGCCCTGCGCATTGCCTCACCCTACCTGCCCGTCGGGCATGTCGAACAAACGGCCGATGCGGTCGAGTTCAGCACCGACGGCCGCCTGCGCCTGCTCGGCCGGCTCGACCGGATCGTCAAGCTGGAAGAAAAACGCGTGTCGCTGCCCCTGCTCGAACAAGCGCTGTGCAGCCATGCCTGGGTCAGCGAAGCGCGGCTGGGCATGCTCGAACAGGGCCGCGCCTACCTCGGCGCCTTGCTGGTGTTGTCGGCCAGCGGCCGGCACGCCCTGCGCAATCAGGGCCGACGCGCGTTGATCGAAGGCCTGCGACGGCACTTGGCCGATCACTGCGAAGCGGTCGCCCTGCCGCGGCGCTGGCGACTGCTGCGCCAGCTGCCGTTGACCAGCCAGGGCAAGCTGCCCGAGGCCCAGGTGCAGGCGCTGCTGCAAGCCCCACGCAGCATGCAGCCAGAGCTGCTCGAACAGCGCCAGGAGCAGGACCAGCACCTGCTCACACTGCACGTGCCGCTGGACCTGGCCTGCTTCAGCGGGCACTTCCCGAAAACGCCGGTGCTGCCCGGTGTGGTGCAGGTCGACTGGGCGATTGCCCTGGCCAGCGCACTCCTGCCGGGCGAGCGCCGCTTTGCCGGCATGGAAGTGCTCAAATTCCAGCAACTGGTGCGCCCCGGTGACGAAGTGCTGCTGAGCCTGCGCTGGGACAGCGAGCGTGGCAAACTTTACTTCGCCTACACCTGCGCCGGGCAGGCCTGCTCCAGCGGCCGCATTCTGATGGAGACGGTCGATGCATAAGCCTTGCGCAGTGATCCCGGTATACAACCACGAGCACGCGCTGCCGGCAGTAGTCAGCGACCTGCAGCGCGCCAGGCTGCCCTGCGTGCTGGTTGACGACGCCAGCAGCCCCGCCTGCGCCTCAGTGCTGGCACAGCTGGCCACTCAAACGGACATCTATCTGGTCAGCCTGAGCGTCAACCAGGGCAAGGGCGGCGCGGTGATGGCCGGCCTGCGCGAAGCGGCGCGGCTGGGTTTCACTCATGCGCTGCAAGTAGACGCCGACGGCCAGCATGACCTGGGCGACATCGGCCGTTTTCTTGAGCTTTCGCAGAATGATCCACAGGCGCTGGTATGTGGTTATCCGCAATACGACGCCAGCGTGCCCAAGGGCCGTCTGTATGCGCGCTACCTGACCCATGTATGGGTGTGGATCAACAGCCTGTCGCTGCAGATTCCCGATTCCATGTGCGGTTTTCGCGTCTACCCGCTGCCTGCCACGCTGGCCCTGATCGACAGCGTCAAGCTTGGCCGGCGAATGGATTTCGACCCGGAGATCCTGGTGCGCCTGGCCTGGCGCAACCAGCCGATGCGCTGGCTGCCAACCCGCGTGCACTACCCACAGGACGGCCTGTCGCACTTTCGCCTGGTGCACGACAACGCGCTGATCTCGAAAATGCACGCCAAGCTGTTCTTCGGCATGCTGCTGCGCGCACCGCTGATCGTCTGGCGCAGGTGGCGCGCATGACTACTCCTTCGCGGCACTGGGCACAGCATCAGGAGCGCGGCAGTTTCTGGCTGATGAAGCTGACCGCAACACTGGTACGGCTGCTTGGCCGGCGCGTGCTGAGCCCGCTGATCCACGTCATCGTCGGCTACTTCTTCCTGTTCGGCCGCCGCGCCCGGCGCAGTGCCTGGCAATACCAGCAACGGCTCAGCGCATGCAACGGCGGACAGACACCGGCGCCGAGCCAGTGGCAGGTGTTCCGCCAGTTCATGGCGTTCGCCGACGCCCTGCTGGACAAGCTCGATGTATGGAACGGCCGCCTGCGCCTGGAAGACATCGAAATCGACGACCCCGCGCAACTGCGCACGCAATTGCGCGGCGAGCGCGGGCAGATGCTGGTGGGCGCCCACCTGGGCAACCTTGAAGTGTGCCGGGCGCTGGCCGAACTGGGCGAGCAGGTGACCATGAACGTGCTTGTGCACACCCGCCACGCCGAGCGCTTCAACCGCCTGCTGGGCGAGGCCGGCGCGACCAATCTGCGCCTGATTCAGGTCAGCGAATTGGACCCGGTAGTGATGCTGCAGTTGTCCGAACGGCTCGAGCGCGGCGAATGGCTGGCGATTGCCGGTGATCGGGTACCGCTGCATGGCGCGCGCACCGTCGAGGTGGATTTCCTCGGCCACCGCGCCGCATTCCCGCAGGGGCCGTGGCTGCTGGCAGGGATCCTTGGCTGCCCGCTCAACCTGCTGTTCTGCCTCAAGCTGCAAGGCCGCTACCGAGTCACTCTCGAACCCTTCGCCGAGCGCGTGCAATGGCGCCGCGGCCAGCGCGACCAAGTGATTGCCGAATGGACCGCGCGCTATGCGCAACGCCTGGCGCACTACTGCAGCCAAGCGCCGCTGCAGTGGTTCAACTTCTACCCTTTCTGGAAGACCGACGACGATGCATCCGCATGAGCCTGTAACTTTCGGTGAGTCGCACCTGGCCATCGAAGCTGTTGTAGCCCTGGCCGAACGCCGGGTCAGCGCCCACTTGCAGGACGACGCCGCCTACCGCGAACGCATCGCTCGTGGCGCGCGCTTTCTCGACACCCTGCTGAGCAAGGAAGGGGTGATCTACGGCGTCACTACCGGTTACGGCGATTCCTGCGTGGTGGCCGTGCCGCTGGAGCATGTCGAGGCGCTGCCGCAGCACCTGTACACCTTCCATGGCTGCGGCCTGGGCCGCCTGCTCGAAGCACCGGCGGTGCGCGCCGTGCTGGCGGCCCGCCTGCGCTCGCTGAGCCACGGCGTGTCGGGGGTGCGCCTGGAGTTGCTGGAGCGCCTGCGCGCATTTCTCGAACACGACATCCTGCCGCTGATCCCGGAAGAAGGTTCGGTCGGCGCCAGCGGCGACCTGACGCCGCTGTCGTACGTCGCCGCGACCCTGTCCGGCGAGCGCGAGGTCAGCTACCAGGGCCAGCGCCGCAGCAGTGCCG
Source organism: Pseudomonas shirazensis (assembly GCF_014268785.2). Lineage (GTDB taxonomy): Bacteria > Pseudomonadota > Gammaproteobacteria > Pseudomonadales > Pseudomonadaceae > Aquipseudomonas > Aquipseudomonas shirazensis. The sequence continues at coordinate 1,019,256 of NZ_JABWRD020000002.1, forward strand.
ACGTGCACCGCGAGCTGGGCTGGCAGCCCTTGGTGCTGCGCCCCAAAGAGGCCCTGGCATTGATGAACGGCACTGCGGTGATGACCGGCCTGGCCTGCCTGGCCTTCTCCCGCGCCGACTACCTGCTGCAACTGGCCACGCGCATCACCGCCCTCAACGTGATCGCCCTGCAGGGCAACCCGGAGCACTTCGACGAGCGCCTGTTCGCCGCCAAGCCGCACCCCGGCCAGACGCAAGTCGCCGCCTGGTTGCGCCAGGACCTGGCCATCGACGCCCCGCTGCCACCGCTGCACCGCCTGCAGGACCGTTACTCGCTACGCTGCGCCCCACATGTGCTGGGCGTGCTGGCCGACAGCCTGGGCTGGCTGCGCGGTTTTATCGAAACCGAACTGAACAGCGCCAACGACAACCCGATCATCGACGGCGACGCCGAGCGCGTACTGCATGGCGGGCACTTCTATGGCGGCCATATCGCCTTTGCCATGGACAGCCTGAAAACCTTGGTGGCGAACGTTGCCGACCTGCTCGACCGCCAGCTCGCCTTGCTGGTCGACACCCGTTACAACCACGGCCTGCCAAGCAACCTGTCGGGCGCCCCGGCCGAGCGGGCGATGATCAACCATGGCTTCAAGGCCGTGCAGATCGGCGCCAGCGCCTGGACCGCCGAAGCGCTCAAGCTGACCATGCCGGCCAGCGTGTTCTCGCGTTCCACCGAATGCCACAACCAGGACAAGGTGAGCATGGGCACCATCGCTGCGCGCGATGCCCTGCGCGTGCTGGAGCTGACCGAGCAGGTTGCCGCTGCGACCCTGCTGGCGGCGAATCAGGGCGTGTGGCTGCGTGCCCGCCAGGCAGAGAGCCATGCACTGCCGCCAGCACTGGCGCAGATGCACGAAGCCCTGCTCGACGAGTTCGTCCCGGTGATCGAAGACCGCGCGCTGGAAGCCGACCTGCGCCACTGCCTGCTGCGCATCGGCCAACGCCACTGGAGGCTGCATGCGTAGTGCGGGAGTGATCCACGTCGACACTGAACTGCTGGTGCCGTTTTTCGACGTCGACAGCATGCATGTGGTCTGGCACGGCCATTACGTCAAATACCTGGAAGTGGCCCGCTGCGCGCTGCTCGACCAGCTCGGCCACAACTACGTGCAGATGCAGGCGAGCGGTTTTGCCTGGCCGGTGATCGACCTGCAGCTGCGTTATATCCGCGGCGCCACCTTTGGCCAGCGCTTGACCGTGCGCGCGAGCCTGGTCGAGTGGGAAAACCGCTTGAAGATTCATTACCTGATCAGCGACGCCGAAACCGGCGAGCGGATGACCCGCGCGAGCACGGTGCAGGTCGCGGTGCACATCGACAGCGGCGAAATGCAGCTGGCCTCGCCGCAGGTCATGCTCGACGCCGTGCAGAGGGTTTTGCCATGAAGCGCCTGTGCGCATTGTTCACCCTTGCCCTGAGCCTGCTCAGCCCGCTGGCGCAAGCATTCAGCCTTGATGACCTGCAGCGCCAGCTCAGCGCGCCGGCGGTGGTCAAAGGCCCGTTCATTCAGGAAAAGCACCTGCGCGCCCTGCCCCAGCCGTTGCTGAGCAAGGGCCAGTTCGTACTGGCCCGCGAGCATGGTTTGTTGTGGCTGTTGCAGACGCCGCTGCGCCAGGACTACCGGATCGACGCCAACGGCATTGCCCGGCGTGATCCGAGCGGCTGGCAGCGCCTGCCCAGCGCCAGTGCCGGCGCCGAGCAGAACCGGCTGTTCTTTGCCGTGCTGCAAGGCGACAGTGCCGGTCTCAAGCGCGACTTCGAACTGAGCCTGAGCGGTGATGCCACGCACTGGCAGCTGCAACTGACCCCGCGTTCGCTGCTGCTCAAACAGATCTTCACCCGCATCGACATCAGCGGCGGGCAGTTCGTCGAACAGATTCAGCTCAGTGAAACCCAGGGCGACAGCACGCTGCTGCGAATGACCGACAGCCATGGCGCTGCCGCCCTCAGCGACACGGAGCGCAGCGATTTTGTCGATTGAACGCTGGTTGCCGCGCGGCTTTCTCGCCCTGCTGCTGGTGATGCTGGCCATCGCCGGCTGGCAATGGCAGCGCGGCGCGCCGTTGTCGGCCGACCTGATGGCGCTGGTGCCGGGCGCCACCGAAGACGCCCTGGTCAAGCGCGCCGAACTGCGCGTGCAAGAGCCACTGAACCGCGAGGTACTGGTGCTGGTTGGCCACGCCGAACGCCCCCAAGCGCTAGCCCTGGCCGAGCAACTGGCCGGCCAATGGCAGGCCAGCGGACTATTCGAGCACGTGCAGTGGAGCCTGCAGACAGACCTCGGCGCGGTCCGCGAGCAATTGCTCGCCGGCCGCGTGGCGATGCTCTCGGCAGCTGACCGCACGCAGCTGCGCGAACGGCCTGCGGCATTCATCGAGCAGCGCATGCAGAGCCTGTTCGACCCGTTTGCCGGGTTCAGCCTGGTGCCTGCCCAGGACGACTGGCTGGGCTTGACCGGGCGTATTCAGAACAGCCAGCCGAAACCTGTCAATATCGAACTGGACACGGCCAGTGGCGCCTTGATCGCGCAGGCCGATGGCCGCCAGTGGGTGCTGCTGCGGGCGCGCACCCTGGGCACTGCCTTCGACATGAAGCTACCGCTGCTGGTGGCCGAGCTGCTGGCTGACGCCCGCCGCCAGGCCGAGCCGCAAGGCGCCCAGTTGCTGGCCGCCAGTGGCCTGCTGTACGCGGCCGCCGGCCAGCAACAGGCCAGCCGCGAAATCACCTGGGTCGGCGGTGGCGCGACGCTGAGCATTCTGTTGTTGCTGCTGCTGGCATTTCGTCGCTGGCGGGCCCTGCTGGCGTTCGTGCCGGTGCTGACCGGCATGCTGTTCGGCTCGGTGGTGTGCGTGGCGCTGTTCGGCCACATGCACGTGATGACTCTGGTACTCGGTTCGAGCCTGATCGGCGTAGCGGTGGATTACCCGCTGCATTACTTGTCGAAGAGCTGGAGCCTCAAGCCATGGCGCAGTTGGCCGGCGGTACGCCTGACCCTGCCGGGGCTGAGCCTGAGCCTGGCGACCAGCTGCATCGGTTATCTGGCGCTGGCGTTCACGCCGTTTCCGGCCCTGACCCAGATTGCCGCGTTCTCGGCCGCCGGCTTGATCGGCGCCTACCTGTGCGCGGTGTGCCTGCTGCCGGCATTGCTGGGCCAGGTCGAGCTGAAGCCGGCGCAGTGGCCGCTACGCATCGCGCAAGCCCTCACCAACTGGCGCGAGCGGCTGTTGCGCAGAGTGCCCAGCGCAGTGCTGCTGGTGCTGGTGCTGCTGTTTTGCGCCGCTGGGCTGTGGCAGCTGGACACGCGTAACGACATCCGCCAATGGGTGGCGAGCCCGCCGCAACTGCAAGAGCAAGCCCAGGCAGTCGCACGCATCACCGGCTACCAGCCAACCAGTCAGTTCTACCTGGTGCGCGGGGCCGACCCAGAGCAACTGTTCCAGCGCCTGCAGGCGCTGTCGGCCAAGCTCGACGAGCTGCGTGACCTAGGCAAGCTCAAGGGTTATCTGAGCCTCTCGCAGATCGTCGCCAGCCCTGAGCAGCAGGCGCAAACCCGGCAGGCGTTGGCCCACCTGAGCGACTACTGGCAGCCGCTGGTTGAACTCGGTGTGCCGCAAGCCGGCCTGCAAACGCAGCTGCAACAGCTGCAAACGTTGCCGCCCCTGAGCGTCGAAGAGGCCCTCGCCGGTCCGCTTGCTGAAGCCTGGCGACCGCTCTGGCTTGGCCAGGACGCCACCGGCGTCGCCGCCATCGTCAGTCTGCAAGGCTTGAGCGATGCCAGCCTGCTGCGCTTGCAGACCGACGGCCTGGATGGCGTGCAACTGGTCGACCGGCTCGGCGAACTCAATCAACTGTTCGCCGCCACCCAGATCAGCGCCGCCGAGCTCAAGCTGCTGTCCTGCGCACTGATCCTGGTGCTGCTGGCAGCCCCGTTCGGCCTGCGCGGTTCGCTGCGCATTGTCGCCCTGCCGCTGCTGGCAGCGTTATGCAGCCTGGCCAGCCTCGGTTGGCTGGGGCAGCCGCTGACACTGTTCAGCCTGTTTGGCCTGCTGCTGGTCACGGCCATCAGCGTCGACTACGCCATCCTCATGCACGAGCGTATCGGCGGGGCTGCGGTGAGCTTGCTCGGCACCTTGCTGGCGGCTCTGACCACCTGGCTGTCGTTCGGCCTGCTGGCGCTGTCGCAGACGCCTGCGGTGAGCAACTTCGGCATGGCCGTCAGCCTCGGGTTGATCTTCAGTTTCCTGCTGGCGCCGTGGGCAGCGGCACGCGAGACGCCGGCGGTGCAGCCATGAGCATCGTCCTGTTCTGGCTCATGACCCTGGCCCTGTTTGCCGTGGCCAGCGCATTCGGCAAACGCCTGGGGCTAATCCCTATCGTCAGCCAGCTGCTGTTGGCCGCGCTGGTGCTGCCGCTGCTGATGCTGTTGTGGGTACAACCGCACTGGCAGCTTGACGGGGCCCAGCTGATTGCCCCGAGCTGGCTGAAGACCCTCTACGGCTGCAGCTTTGCCTTGTTGCTGGGGCACATTCTCGCTGACGTCGCGCACCTGCGCCTCGACCCGCAAGCATTGAAGATCGCCCTGCCCAGCTTCGCCGTGCCGTTTGCCTGCGGCCTGGCCTGCGCGCTGTGGCTGCTTGAACTGAGCGGGGTCAGCGCCCTGGCCATGGGCCTGGTGTTCGCCATCACCGCAATCCCAGTGCTGTACCTGTACCTGCGCGCCATCGACTACCCGCCAGCCGCTAGCCAGCGCCTGCTGCAGGCCGCGATCGTCATCGACCTGGCCTGCTGGCTGCTGCTCGGCATGGGCCAGGGCAGCCTGCAACCAAGCAGCCTGGCCCTGCCGGCGCTGGCGGCACTGACGCCGTTGGTGCTGCGAGGGCTGGGCCTGCGCGCGCCACGTCTGTACGGCCTGGTGTTTCTGCTACTGCTGTTTGCCGCCGAGCACTACCGGCTCAACGCGCTGATCTTCGGCGTTGGCTACCTGGCCTGCTTGCGCGTGCTTGGCCTGCAGCTACGCCTGCCGCTGCCAGAGGCCAGCAACCGCCGCCTGCAACAAGGCCTGGCCGTGCCCCTGATCCTCACCTACGGCGTGGTCCAGATCGACCTGCAGCATGCCTTCGCAGGCTTCGACGCCAGCCAGCTGCTGGCGCTGCTGGTGCTGCCGATCCTGAGCAAGCTGCTCGGCAACTGGCTCGGTTTGAGCTGGGCGGCCGCCTCGTTCGCCGGCGCCAGCAAGTGGCGCGAGAGCCTGCTGCTGAACATCCGCGGCCTCAGCGAAATCGTTTTTCTCAATCTGTTGCTGACCCAGCAACTGATCAGCCCGGCGTTGTACTTCGCGCTGATGCTGATGAGCCTGATCGCCACCCTCATGCCTGCCTTCGCCGGCCTGCATCGCATCCCGCAGACTTCCCTCACGCCGCCAAGGAGGCCACATGCCGAACTGTGAACTGCAACACCACCAGGTCGTGGTCATTGGCGCTGGCCCCTCGGGCGCCATCGCTGCCGCGTTGCTCAAGCGCCGCGGCCACGACGTGCTGATCATCGAGCGTCAGCGCTTCCCGCGCTTCTCCATTGGCGAAAGCCTGTTGTCGCACTGTATCGACTTCGTCGAAGAAGCCGGCATGCTCGAAGCGCTCGAAGCGGCGGGTTTCCAGTACAAGGACGGCGCCGCCTTTGCCTGGGGTGATGAGTACAGTGCGTTTGATTTCGGCGAAACCTTCAGCCAGGGCCGGCGGAGTACCTTCCAGGTCCAACGGGCGCGGTTCGACAAGCTGCTGGCCGACCAGGCCGAGGCCCAGGGCGTGGAAATCCGCTACGAGCACGAGATCATCAGCGCCGACATGAGCGCAGCGCAGCCACGCCTGCGCGCACGCCGGCCAGACGCCAGCGAATACGAAGTGCAGGCAGACTTCGTCCTCGATGCCAGCGGCTATGGCCGCGTGTTGCCGCGCCTGCTCGACCTGGAAGCACCGTCGAATTTCCCGGTGCGCCAGGCGGTATTCACCCACATCGAAGACCGCATCGATCTGCCCGGCTTCGACCGCAACAAGATCCTTATCACCACCCACCCGGAACACCGCGACATCTGGTTCTGGACCATCCCGTTCAGCGACGGTCGCGCTTCGCTGGGTGTCGTCGCGGCCGCCGAGCGCTTTGCTGCAGCGCCGACCGATCTGGACGCCTGCCTGCAGCACTTCGTGGCGCAGACGCCAAGCCTGGCCAAGGTCTTGGCCAACGCCGTGTGGGACACCCCGGCGCGGACCATCGGCGGCTACTCGGCCAACGTCAAAACCCTGCATGGCAACGGCTTTGCCCTGCTCGGCAACGCCGCAGAGTTTCTCGACCCGGTATTTTCGTCCGGAGTCACCATCGCCATGCGCTCGGCCAGCATGGCTGCCGCCCTGCTCGACCGCCAGCTGCGCGGCGAAGCGGTTGACTGGCAGCTGGAGTTTGCCGCGCCGCTCAAACGTGGGGTGGATACCTTCCGCGCCTATGTCGAGGGTTGGTATGACGGCAGCTTCCAGGACGTGATCTATCACCCCGGCAGCTCGCCGCAGATTCGCGCCATGATCAGCTCGATTCTGGCTGGCTACGCCTGGGATGAGCGCAACCCGTTCGTGGCTGAACCACGGCGTCGGCTGGCCACGCTGGCGGCGCTTTGCGCGAGGGGCCAGGCATGAGCCAGCCTCCGTTCCTCAGCGCCAGCTATGTCGAAGAAACTCGCTTTGGTTTCTGGTTCCTGCGCAGCCACACCTGGCAGCATCATGTACTACGGGTGGCGATCGACGACCTGCGCCAGTTGTTCGACAGCCCGCTGCCAGCGGCGCCGGTGCTGCTCGATGCCGGCTGCGGCCAGGGCAAATCGTTCAAGCATCTGCAGCGAGTATTTGCGCCCGGCCGATTGATCGGTATCGATGCCGACCCGCACAGCCTGCAACTAAGCGGCGCCGAAGCTGCGCGCCAGGGCCTTACGGTCGAGCTGCTGGGCAGCGACTGCGCCCAGCTGCAACTGGCAGACGCCAGCGTCGATATCGTCTTCTGCCATCAGACCTTCCACCATCTGGTGGAACAGGAGCAGGCCCTCGCCGAGTTCTGGCGGGTGCTCAAGCCCGGTGGTTATCTGCTGTTCGCCGAATCCACCGAAGCCTATATCGACACCTGGGTGATCCGCTGGCTGTTCCGCCACCCAATGCATGTACAGAAGAGTGCCGAGGGTTATCTGCAGATGCTGCGCGAACAGGGCTTTGCCTTCACGGCGCGCAATGTCTCCTACCCGTACCTGTGGTGGAGCCGCGCCAAGGACTTCGGCCTGCTCGAACGGCTGCGCCTGCGCAAGCCGCCCGCGCCAGGCCAGCGCGAAGAAACCCTGGTCAATGTGGTCGCCCGCAAGCCGCTGGTGCAGCCATGAGGGCGCTGCTGCTGGCGACGCTGTGCCTGGTGCTGGCCGCCTGCAGCAGCCGCGCGCCGCTGCCCGCGCAGATGCCGCAGTTGCAGTTGCCCCAGCAGTTGCACGTGCAGCGCGAGCAGGCCGGCGAGCGCCAGGACTGGATGCTCGTGGTGCAGGCCGAGAACGGCCAACTGCGCTGGTCGCTACTCGATCTGCTGGGTATTCCCCAGGCACGCCAGTTGTTCGATGGTCAACACTGGCAGGCCGACGGCCTGTTGCCACCCAATCCGCCGGCACGCGAGCTGTTTGCCGCGCTGCTGTTTGCTCTGACCCCCTCCGAGCAACTGGCGCAGCTCTACCCGGATGCCCGCGAACAAGGCCAGCAGCGCTGGTTGGGCGAGCGCTGGCAGGTCAGCTATCGGCAGCCGGGCGCTTTTGACTTGAAACTGGCCCACGGCCTGCGTTATCTAGTCGACCCCCTACCCAGCGAGCGCCTGCCATGACCGCCTACCTGAATGCCCTGGGCCTGACCTGCGCCCTCGGCCGTGGCCAGGCTGAGGTCGCCGCACGCCTGTTTGCCGGTGACTGTTCGGGCATGCAGGCCCAACCTGGGTGGATCCCGGAGCGCTGTCCGACCGTCGGCGCGGTGCAAGGTGAGCTGCCGGCGGTACCGCTGCCAACGCAGCACAGCCGCAACAATCAATTGCTGTACAGCGCCGCTATGCAGATCGAGCCGGCAATCCGCCAGGCCATCGCCCGGTTCGGCGCGCAGCGTATCGCGGTGGTGCTCGGCACCAGCACCTCGGGGATTGCCGAGGGCAGCGCAGCCATCGCCCAGCAGCGCCAGAGCGGGCAGTTTCCGCCGGACTATCGCTACGACCAGCAAGCCCTCAGCGCGCCGGCAGAGTTCCTTGCCGACTGGCTGCAACTGAGCGGCCCGGCCTATGTGATTTCCACCGCCTGCACCTCCAGCGGGCGGGCCTTGCTCAGCGCCCGGCGCCTGCTCGACCTGGGCGTCTGCGATGCGGTGCTGTGCGGTGGCGTCGACAGCCTCTGTGACCTGACCCTGAACGGCTTCAACTCCCTTGAGGCGATCAGCCAGGCACGCTGCAATCCGTTCTCGCAAAACCGTGACGGGATCAATATCGGCGAAGCGGCTGCGCTGTTTTTGATGACCGCAGAGCGCAATACCGATGGCCCTTCACTGGCCCTGCTCGGCGCTGGCGCCAGCAGCGATGCCTACCATATTTCAGCGCCTGACCCGAGCGGCGCCGGCGCGCGGCAAACTATGGCCCTGGCCTTGAACAACGCCGGCCTCGAGCCCGAACAGATCGACTACCTGAACCTGCACGGCACCGCCACCGAGCACAACGACGCCATGGAAAGCCTGGCGGTGCACGGCCTGTTCGGCGCGCAGCTGGCCTGCTCGTCGACCAAACCGATGACCGGCCACACCCTAGGCGCCGCCGGCGCGCTGGAAGCCGCCTTGTGCTGGCTGAGCCTGAGTGAGCATAACCCGCACGGCCAGTTGCCACCGCAGGTCTGGGACGGCCAGGCCGACCCGCGCCTGCCTGCCCTTAACCTGGTCGACGGCACGCAGCGGATGCATGCGGCGCGGCCACGCCGGATAATGAGCAACTCGTTCGCCTTCGGCGGCAACAACGTCAGCCTGATTGTTGGAGACACCCCATGATTGCCTTGCCTCTGGCCGAACTGCTGCCGCATGCCGGCGACATGATTCTGATCGATCAGGTCGACAGCTGCGACGACGAGCAGATCCACACCCGCAGCACAGTGCGCCCTGGCGGCCTTTTCAACCGCGCCGACGGCAGCCTGCCGGCCTGGCTCGGCCTGGAGCTGATGGCTCAGAGCGTTGCCGCCTATGCCGGTTGCCGCGCCCGTCGCGATGGCCTGCCGGTGGAGCTGGGGTTTCTCCTCGGCACGCGCAACTACCAATGTGATGTCGAACACTTCCCTGCCGGCGCCGAGCTGCACATCCACGCCCTACGCTCGCTGGAAGACGACAACGGCATGGGTGTGTTCGAGTGTCACCTGCGCGGTCCGGGGCTGCATGCCAGCGCCCGCCTGAATGTCTATCGCCCGCCGCAGGTCGCTGGTTACCTGACCGAAGCGGCCCCTGAGGAACCTTGCCATGACTGATACCATCCTGGTCACCGGGTCGAGCCGCGGCATCGGCCGAGCGATCGCCCTGCGCCTGGCGCGAGCAGGTTATGACCTGGTGCTGCATTGCCGCAGTGGCCGTGCCGAAGCCGATGGCGTTGCCGGCGAAATCCACGCCATGGGTCAACAGGCCCGGGTGCTGCAGTTCGACGTAGCCGACCGCGAAGCCTGCCGGGCCATCCTCGAACAGGATGTGGAGACCCACGGCGCCTACTATGGCGTGGTCTGCAACGCCGGCCTGACCCGCGATGGCGCCTTCCCGGCTCTGACCGACGCTGACTGGGACCAGGTCCTGCGGACCAACCTGGACGGGTTCTACAACGTTCTGCATCCGCTGAGCATGCCCATGATCCGCCGTCGCAAACCGGGCCGGATCGTCTGCATCACCTCGGTTTCGGGGTTGATCGGCAACCGCGGCCAGGTCAACTACAGTGCCTCCAAGGCCGGCGTGATCGGCGCGGCCAAGGCGCTGGCGATCGAGCTGGGCAAACGTCAGATCACCGTCAACTGCGTGGCCCCAGGGCTGATCGACACCGCCATGCTCGATGAGCACGTGCCGGTCGACGAGCTGATGAAGATGATTCCTGCCGGACGCATGGGCACGCCCGAGGAAGTCGCCGGCGTGGTCAATTTCCTGATGTCGGCGGAAGCCGCCTACATCACCCGCCAGGTGCTGGCGGTCAACGGAGGGTTGTGCTGATGCGTCGCGTAGTCGTAACCGGCATGGCCGGCATCACCTCCCTGGGCAGCGACTGGGCAACCATCGCCGGCCACTTCGCCAACCAGCGCAGCGGTATCCGGCGCATGGCTGAATGGGATCGCTTCAGCGAGTTGAACACGCGTCTTGCTGGCCCGATCGACGATTTCAAGGTGCCCGGGCACTGGACCCGCAAGCAGTTGCGCAGTATGGGCCGGGTATCGCGCCTGGCCGTGGCTGCGGCCGAGCAGGCACTGGCCGATGCCGGCCTGCTCGATGATCCAATCATCCGCGACGGCCGCATGGGCGTGGCCTGCGGCTCGTCGACCGGCAGCACCGACGAGATCAAGGCATTTGGCAACATGCTGCTCAACTCGGTAGCCGATGGTCTCAACGCCAACTCCTACGTGCGCATGATGCCGCACACCACTGCTGCCAATATCAGCATCTTTTTCGGCCTGACCGGGCGCCTGATCCCCACCTCCAGCGCCTGCACCAGCGGCAGTCAGGGCATCGGTTATGCCTATGAAGCGATCAAGTTCGGGCGCTTGCCGATGATGCTCGCCGGCGGCGCCGAAGAGCTCTGTCCGACCGAGGCGATGGTGTTCGATGCGTTGTACGCCACCAGCCTGAAAAACGACACCCCGCAGCTGAGCCCACGTCCTTACGACAATGGTCGCGACGGCCTGGTGATCGGCGAAGGCGGCGGCATGCTGGTGCTCGAAGAGCTCGAGCATGCTCTGGCCCGCGGTGCGCGCATCCACGCCGAGATCGTCGGCTTTGGTAGCAATGCCGATGGCCAGCACACCACCCGCCCCGAGCAGAGCACGATGCGCCGGGCCATGGAGCTGGCCCTGGAGGACGCTGCTCTGGCGCCAGAGGCCATCGGCTACGTCAACGGCCACGGTACCGCTACCGAACAGGGCGACATTGCCGAAACACTGGCCACCAGCAGCCTGTTTGGCCCGCACATGCCGATCAGTTCGCAGAAGAGTTTTCTCGGCCACACCCTCGGCGCCTGCGGCGCGCTGGAGTCGTGGTTCAGCATCGAGATGATGAACAGCGACCTGTATGCGCACACCCTCAACCTGGATGAAATCGACCCCCGCTGCGGCGAGCTGGACTACCTGCGCGGCGAGTTTCGCAGGATGAGCAACCAGCATGTGATGAACAACAACTTCGCTTTCGGCGGCGTCAATACTTCGTTGATATTCCGCCGCTGGCCCTGAACACACCCCGATCGAGGAACGATCCGATGCGCCTGAAGACCTGGACTGCCACCACCGCCCTGCTGCTCTGCGCCCTGCCCGGCATCAGCCAGGCACGCGATACCGCGCTGTACCTGCCCTTCGACAAAGTCGTCCAGCAAATGCTCGCCGAAAAGAAACTCGACGGTTCGGTGAAGTTCTACCTGGCCGGTGTACAGCCGCGCGGCAAGGTCAGCGTGATCCAGCCCGGCGCGGTCACCAACAAGAAGACCAACGCATTCAACAAGACCGACCAGGGTGCCTGTGAGTGGGCCTTGCAATCGGCCCTGCTGACCCTGCAGGACGCTGCGCGCCAGGCCAATGCCAACGCAGTGACCAACATCGCCAGCTACTACAAGAAGAACGAGCGCAAAGATGCCAGCACCTACGAGTGCCACGCCGGCGCCGTGATCGCAGGCGTCGCACTGAAAGGCGACCTGGCTCGCGTCGACTAAACCGCCGCCATCAGGCGTTGCCGATCAGCAGGTCGGCAAACGCCTTGGCCATCACCGAGCTGCCAGCCTGGCGCTGGACCAGCCACACGGCGGTATCCGCCCCTTCATCCAGCACCGTTCGATAGACCACGCCATCGATGCGCATGCGCTGGTATGAGGCTGGCAGCACCGAGACGCCGAGGCCTGCCGAAACCAGGCCGATAATCGTCATCGCCTCGCCCACCTCCTGGGCAAAATGCGGGCTGAAGCCTGCCTGGCGGGCCAGCGCCAGCAACTGTGCATGCAAACCACTGCCGTAACTGCGCGGGAAGAACACGAACGGTTCACGGGCCAGATCAGCCATGTGTAACCCTTGTTCACTGGCGGCAACCAATGGGTGCGAAGCATTCAGCACTGCCACCAGCGGCTCGCGGAACAGCTCGGTGACCTGCAGGCCGTCGGGCAATGGCATCGGCCGCATCAGGCCAACTTCAATCGATTCATCAAACACCGCCGCCGCAACATCACGGCTGCTCATCTCCTTCAAACTCAGGTGCACCGCCGGGTAGCGCTGACGGAACGCATGGATCGCCTTGGGGATCTTCGAGGTGAAGGGCGCTGACGAAGTGAAGCCGATCTTCATCTCGCCGAGTTCACCCAACTGCGCACGGCGGGCGACGTCGGCAGCTTTATCGACCTGTGCCAGCACCTGCCGCGCCTCCTCGAGGAACAAGCGCCCGGCCTCGCTCAGCTCGACCCGACGATTGGTGCGCTCGAACAAACGCGCGCCCAACTCATGCTCCAGCGCCTGAATCTGCTGGCTCAGCGGCGGCTGGGAGATGCCTAGCTGCTGTGCAGCCCGGCCGAAGTGCAGCTCCTCGGCCACGGCAATGAAGTAACGCAGATGACGCAATTCCATAGCTGCTCCAAACGAGTCGTTAAACCTCTTAAACAGGTCGAACAATATATTGGATCTAATCATTAGCCAGCTATATGATTTTTTCCAATTAGCAAATCAGCCAGCGCTTTTGAGGGAGCCGTCGTGAAAACTGCTGCAATGCCCCACGTGATCGAAGCCGCCCCGCTGCCGGATATCTGGATCGAAAAAGGCAGCCCGGCTTTCATGAAAACAGTGCTGGCGCTATTCAGCGGCGGCTTTGCCACCTTTGCCCTGCTCTACTGCGTACAGCCGATGATGCCGCTGCTGTCGCAGGAATTTGCCATCAACGCTGCGCAAAGCAGCCTGGTGCTGTCGGTAGCCACTGCCATGCTTGCCATCGGCCTGCTGATTACCGGGCCGATCTCTGACCGCATCGGCCGCAAGCCGGTGATGGTATTCGCCTTGGTCTGCGCCGCCCTGTCGACCCTGGCCAGCGCGGTGATGCCAAGTTGGGAGCTGGTGCTGGCGACCCGAGCGCTGGTCGGCCTGTCGCTGAGCGGGCTGGCGGCGGTGGCGATGACCTACCTGAGCGAAGAGATCCACCCACAGCACATTGGCCTGGCGATGGGCTTGTACATCGGCGGCAACGCGATTGGCGGCATGTGCGGGCGGCTGATCAGTGGCGTGCTGATCGACTTCGTCAGCTGGCACACAGCGATGCTGTGCATCGGCGGCCTGGCGCTGGTGGCAGCAGTGGTGTTCTGGAAGGTACTGCCCGAGTCGCGCAACTTCCGCCCGCAGACGCTGAACCCTCGCAGCCTGCTCAACGGCTTTGTCATGCACTTTCGCGACGCCGGCCTGCCCTGGCTGTTCCTCGAAGCATTTTTGCTGATGGGTGCATTCGTTACCCTGTTCAACTACATCGGCTACCGCTTGCTGGCCGAGCCCTATCACATGAACCAGGCACTGGTCGGGCTGCTGTCGATTGTCTACCTGTCGGGCATCTACAGCTCCGCCCAGGTCGGCGCCCTGGCCGACCGGCTGGGCCGGCGCAAGGTGTTCTGGGCAAGCATCGTGGTGATGGCCGGCGGCATGTTGATGACCCTGGCCAGCCCGCTGGCAATGATCATCGTCGGCATGCTGGTGTTCACCTTCGGCTTCTTCGGCGCGCACTCGGTGGCTAGCAGCTGGATCGGCCGCCGGGCCTTGAAAGCCAAGGGCCAGGCGTCCTCGCTGTATCTGTTCAGTTACTACGCAGGGTCGAGTGTGGCGGGTACCGCGGGCGGGGTGTTCTGGCACATGGCCGGTTGGAACGGCATCGGCCTGTTCATCGGCAGCCTGCTGGCAGTGGCCTTGCTGGTGGCGCTGCACCTGAGCCGGCTAGCACCAAAAACCGCGTGAAGCCAAAGGCCGCACGCGGTCGCTTTGAAAGCGTCGATCAGTTGATGATTTCGACCAGATCGACATCCACTTCACGGCTCATCAGGTTTTTTTCCACTTCACCGGTCAGCTTGACCTTGGTCTTGTCGTTGAAGCCTGCCGCCGGCATGTCTTCGTCGTCGATCTCGACCTTGATAGTGCCGGTGTTGTCCTTGAATTCGTACTTGTCGTCGTTATCCAGCTTCTTGGTGACGAAGCCTTGAAGCACTACGCGGGTATCGTCAGCAGCCTCATTGGCAGCAGTGACGGTAGTGACCGGCTGAGCACCAGGGCCGGTGTAGGTATTGGCCAGAGCGGCGGTGCTGAACAGTGGCGCGAGAATCAGAGCGAGGTAGCGGGCTTTCATGATGATCAAGTCCTGTACTGGTTGAGATGGGACCAGATTAACGACGATCGCTGAATTTAAACTTAACGCACAAAAAACCCGGCACATGGCCTAATGGTGTCCACTTAAGCTCTACATCGCCTGCATTGGGGCCGCTTTGCGGCCCAGGCATTCTTAAGTAAACAGCGTCAGGCACATGGCCGGGTTTTTATTCAGCGACTGATCACTGATGGTATTGCGCCGACAGCTCATGCACGGCGTTGATGAACGCACCCGCATGTTCCGGATCAACCTCAGGCGTGATGCCATGGCCAAGGTTGAATACATGGCCAGTACCCTTGCCGTAGCTGGCCAGGATGCGCCCGACTTCCTGACGAATCGCCGCAGGCTTGGCGTACAGCACGGTCGGGTCCATGTTGCCCTGCAACGCCACCTTGTCGCCAACCCGGCGGCGGGCATCGCTGATCTCGCAGGTCCAGTCCAGGCCCAACGCATCAGCGCCACACTCAGCAATGCTCTCCAGCCACATGCCACCATTCTTGGTAAACACAATGACCGGCACCTTGCGCCCATCATGCTCACGGATCAGCCCGCTGATGATCTTGCGCATGTAAGCCAGTGAGAACTCCTGATACGCCGCCGCCGACAGGTTGCCACCCCAGGTATCGAAGATCTGCACCGCCTGCGCACCAGCCTGGATCTGCCCGTTAAGGTAGCTGGTAACCGACTGAGCCAGCTTGTCCAACAGCAGGTGCATCGCCTGCGGATTGTCATAGAGCATGGCCTTGCTCTTGCGGAAGTCTTTCGACGAGCCACCTTCGACCATGTAGGTGGCCAACGTCCACGGGCTACCGGAGAAACCGATCAACGGCACGCGACCATTGAGCTCACGGCGAATGGTGTTGACCGCATCCATCACATAGCCAAGGTCCTTGTGCGGGTCCGGGATCGGCAGCGCCTCGATATCGGCCAGGGTGCTGACCACTTTCTTGAAACGCGGGCCTTCGCCGGTCTCGAAGTACAGGCCCTGACCCATGGCATCAGGGATGGTGAGGATGTCCGAGAACAGGATCGCCGCATCCAGAGGGTAGCGATCAAGCGGCTGCATGGTCACCTCGCAGGCGAACTGCGGGTTCTTGCACAGGCTCATGAAGTCGCCGGCCTGAGCACGGCTGGCGCGGTACTCCGGCAGGTAACGGCCGGCCTGGCGCATCATCCAGACGGGCGTGACGTCTACGGGTTGCTTGAGCAGTGCACGCAGGAAACGGTCGTTCTTCAGGGCAGTCATGTCGGCATCCGGAAAAAAAGTGCGGGCATTTTCTCAGACGCCAGCACAAAAGGCACGGCCAAGGCCATGCGTTTTGTCTATTGGGTGTCTTGGATCAAACGATTTTGTATACAAGATGGCGGGAATGGGGCTGCTTTGCAGCCCCGGCGATCAGTCAGACCTCGAGATAATCCAGAATCCCCTCAGCCGCAGTACGACCTTCAAAGATTGCCGTCACCACCAGATCCGAACCCCGCACCATATCCCCGCCAGCAAACACTTTCGGGTTGCTGGTCTGGTGCTTGAAGCGCGCCTGCTCCGGAGCAATCACCCGGCCCTGGCTGTCGGTCTGGATGTCGAACTGCTCGAACCACGGCGCTGGGCTTGGGCGGAAACCAAAGGCGATCACCACCGCATCTGCCGGCAGGATCTCTTCGGAACCCGGAATCGGCTCAGGGCTGCGGCGGCCACGGGCGTCTGGCTCGCCGAGACGGGTCTCGACCACCTTGACGCCTTCGACCTTGTCTTCACCGACAATCGCGATGGGCTGGCGGTTGTAGAGGAATTTCACGCCCTCTTCCTTGGCGTTCTTCACTTCTTTGCGCGAGCCCGGCATGTTCGCTTCGTCACGACGATAGGCGCAGCTGACCGACTTGGCGCCCTGGCGGATCGAAGTCCGGTTGCAGTCCATCGCGGTGTCACCACCGCCGAGCACTACGACCTTCTTGCCAGCCATGTCGACGAAGTCTTCCGGCGACTTTTCAAAGCCCAGGTTGCGGTTGACGTTGGCGATCAGGAAGTCCAGCGCATCGTGCACGCCTGGCAGGTCTTCACCCGGGAAGCCGCCCTTCATGTAGGTGTAGGTGCCCATGCCCATGAACACGGCATCGTACTCGGCCAGCAACTGCTCGAGGGTGATGTCCTTGCCCACTTCGGTGTTCAGGCGGAACTCGATACCCATGCCGGTGAAGACTTCGCGGCGATTGCTCAGCACGGTCTTTTCCAGCTTGAACTCAGGGATGCCGAAGGTCAGCAGACCGCCGATTTCCGGGTTGCGGTCGAACACTACCGGGGTTACCCCAGCGCGCACCAGCACGTCGGCGCAGCCTAGCCCAGCCGGGCCAGCACCAATGATGGCAACCCGCTTGCCGGTCGGTTTGACCTTGGACATGTCCGGGCGCCAGCCCATAGCGAAGGCGGTGTCGGTGATGTACTTCTCGACCGAGCCGATGGTCACTGCGCCAAAACCGTCGTTGAGGGTGCAGGCACCTTCACACAGACGATCCTGCGGGCAGACCCGGCCGCACACTTCCGGCAGGGTGTTGGTCTGGTGCGACAGCTCGGCGGCCGCGAGGATGTTGCCTTCGGATACCAGCTTCAACCAGTTGGGGATGAAGTTGTGTACCGGGCACTTCCACTCGCAATACGGGTTGCCGCAACCCAGGCAGCGGTGCGCCTGGTCGACAGACTGCTGCGGCTTGAACGGTTCGTAGATCTCGACGAACTCCTTCTTGCGCTGGCGCAGCAGTTTTTTCTTCGGGTCTTTGCGCCCAACTTCGATGAACTGGAAGTCGTTGTTCAGACGTTCAGCCATTTTCAATACCTCTTCACAGCAGCTGCGAGCTGTTAGCTGCACGCCGCAAGACAATCACATAAGCAGGGCAATGCCCCATGCTGCTTTTGGCCGCAGCTTGGGGCTTGCCACTTGCAGCTGCTTTTACTGCGGGTTGGCACGGGTGCTGGACAACAACTGCTTGAGCGTCGCAGCCTTTGGCTTGACCAGCCAGAAGCGGCGCACATAGTCGTCCAGGTTTTCCGAGAGCTCACGTCCCCACTCGCTGCCAGTCTCCTCGACGTACTCGGCAAGGACCCGCGCCAGATGGCTGCGGTAGGCTTCCATGGCTTCACCACTGATACGCTGGATTTCCACCAGTTCGTGGTTGAGCTTGTCGAAGAAA
This sequence comes from Pseudomonas shirazensis, assembly GCF_014268785.2. Taxonomy (GTDB): domain Bacteria; phylum Pseudomonadota; class Gammaproteobacteria; order Pseudomonadales; family Pseudomonadaceae; genus Aquipseudomonas; species Aquipseudomonas shirazensis. Next base: position 1,037,109 of record NZ_JABWRD020000002.1, read on the forward strand.
CTGTTGTCCATGTCGAGCACGTAGGCGAAGCCGCCAGTCATGCCAGAGCCGAAGTTGTAACCGGTCTTGCCCAATACGCAGACAAAGCCGCCGGTCATGTATTCACAGCAGTGATCGCCGGTACCCTCGACCACCGCATGGGCGCCCGAGTTACGTACCGCGAAGCGCTCACCGGCAGTACCGGCAGCGAACAGCTTGCCGCCGGTGGCGCCATACAGGCAGGTGTTGCCGACGATAGCGCTTTCCTGGGTTTTGAACGGGCTGCCAGCAGGCGGCACGATGGTCACCTTGCCACCGGTCATGCCCTTGCCGACGTAGTCGTTGGCGTCGCCCTGCAGATGCAGGTTGAGGCCACCGGCGTTCCACACGCCAAAGCTCTGCCCGGCAGTGCCCTTGAAGCGGAAGGTGATCGGCTTGGCGGCCATGCCCTGGTTGCCGTACAGCTTGGCGATTTCACCAGAGATACGCGCACCAATCGAACGGTCGCAGTTGCAGATGTCGAGGTCGAACTCGCCACCGGCCTGATCGCGGATCGCTGGCAAGGCCATCTCGACCATCTTCTCGGCCAGCTCGCCCTTGTCGAACGGCGGGTTCTTGTCGACTTCGCAGAACTGCGGCTTGTCGGCCGGGATGTGCGAGCTACCCAGCAGCGGGCTGAGGTCCAGATACTGCTGACGCTCGGTGTCGCCCGGCAGCACTTCGAGCAGGTCGGTGCGACCGATCAGCTCGCCGAGGCTGCTAACGCCCAGTTTGGCCAACCACTCGCGGGTTTCTTCGGCAACGAAGGTGAAGAAGTTGATCACCATGTCGACGGTGCCGATGTAGTGGTCCTTGCGCAGCTTTTCGTTCTGCGTGGCTACACCGGTGGCGCAGTTGTTCAGGTGGCAGATACGCAGGTATTTGCAACCCAGAGCGATCATTGGCGCGGTACCGAAGCCAAAGCTTTCGGCGCCGAGAATGGCCGCCTTGATCACGTCGAGGCCTGTTTTCAGGCCGCCGTCGGTCTGCACCCGGACCTTGCCGCGCAGGTCATTGCCGCGCAGGGTCTGGTGGGTTTCCGCCAGGCCCAGTTCCCACGGTGCACCGGCGTACTTGATCGAGGTCAGCGGCGAAGCGCCGGTGCCGCCGTCGTAGCCAGAGATGGTGATCAAGTCGGCATAGGCCTTGGCCACGCCGGCCGCGATGGTACCGACACCGGCTTCTGCCACCAGCTTGACCGAAACCAGCGCTTGCGGATTGACCTGCTTGAGGTCATAGATCAGCTGCGCGAGGTCTTCGATCGAGTAAATGTCATGGTGCGGCGGTGGCGAGATCAGGGTTACGCCAGGCACTGCATAGCGCAGCTTGGCGATCAGGCCGTTGACCTTGCCCCCAGGCAGCTGGCCGCCCTCGCCCGGTTTGGCGCCCTGAGCGACCTTGATCTGCAGCACTTCGGCATTGACCAGGTATTCCGGGGTGACGCCAAAGCGGCCGGTGGCCACCTGTTTGATTTTCGAGCTCTTGATCGTGCCGTAACGGGCCGGGTCTTCGCCGCCCTCACCGGAGTTGGAGCGCGCGCCCAGGCGGTTCATCGCCTCGGCCAGTGCTTCATGTGCCTCGGGCGACAGCGCGCCGAGCGAGATGCCGGCCGAGTCGAAGCGCTTGAGGATGGCCTCCAGCGGCTCAACCTGGTCGATCGCCAGCGGCTGCTCGGCAACCTTGACCTTGAGCAGGTCACGGATCATCGACACCGGACGCTTGTCGACCAGCGCGGTGTATTCCTTGAACTTGGCGTAGTCGCCCTGCTGCACGGCTGCCTGCAGGGTGTTGACCACATCCGGGTTGTAGGCGTGGTATTCGCCACCGTGGACGAACTTGAGCAGGCCACCTTGCTGGATCGGCTTGCGCGCGCTCCAGGCTTCGGCGGCGAGCAGCTTCTGATCGCCTTCAAGGTCGACAAAGCGCGCACCCTTGATGCGGCTCGGTACGCCCTTGAAGCTCAGGCCGACCACTTCGTCGGACAGGCCGATGGCCTCGAACAACTGCGCACCGCGGTACGAAGTGATGGTCGAGATGCCCATCTTCGACAGGATCTTCAGCAGGCCTTTGGAGATGCCTTTGCGGTAGTACTTGAACACTTCATCCAGATCGCCCAGCACTTCACCGGTGCGGATCAGGTCGGCCAGCACTTCGTAGGCCAGGTACGGGTACACCGCCGAGGCGCCGAAGCCGAGCAGCACAGCGAAGTGGTGCGGGTCACGCGCGGTTGCGGTTTCGACCAGGATGTTGCTGTCGCAACGCAGGCCCTGCTCGGTCAGGCGGTGGTGCACCGCGCCAACTGCCAGCGAGGCATGCACCGGCAGCTTGCCCGGGGCGATGAAACGGTCGCTCAGCACCAGCTGGGTCTTGCCGCTGCGCACCGCTTCTTCAGCCTGATCGGCGATGTTGCGGATGGCCGCTTCCAGGCCGAGGCTTTCTTCGTAGTTGAGGTCGATCAGCTGCCGCTCGAAACCTTCGCGCTCGAGGTTCATCAACGAACGCCACTTGGCCGGGGAGATCACTGGCGAGCTGAGGATCACGCGCGAGGCGTGCTCAGGCGATTCCTGGAAGATGTTGCGCTCGGCGCCGAGGCAGATTTCCAGCGACATCACGATCGCTTCGCGCAGCGGGTCGATCGGCGGGTTGGTCACCTGAGCGAACTGCTGGCGGAAGAAGTCGTACGGCGAACGCACGCGCTGCGACAGCACGGCCATCGGCGTGTCATCGCCCATCGAGCCGACCGCTTCCTGGCCCTGTTCGCCGAGCGGACGCAGCACCTGGTCACGCTCTTCGAAGGTGACCTGGAACATCTTCATGAACTGCTTGAGCTGGTCAGCGTCGTAACTGGCCGCGCCCTGATCGTCGCTCAGGGTGGCCTGGATGCGCGTGGCATGCTGGCGCAACCAGCGCTTGTACGGATGGCGCGACTTGAGGCGGTTGTCGATGGCGTCGGTATCAAGGATCTGCCCGGTCTCGGTGTCCACGGCAAAGATCTGCCCAGGGCCCACGCGGCCTTTGGCAACCACGTCTTCCGGCTGGTAGCCCCATACGCCGATTTCCGAGGCGATGGTGATGTAGCCGTTGCGGGTGGTGACCCAACGCGCCGGGCGCAGGCCGTTGCGGTCGAGCAGGCAAACCGCATGGCGACCTTCGGTCATGACGATACCGGCCGGGCCGTCCCACGGCTCCATGTGCATGGAGTTGTATTCGTAGAAGGCGCGCAGGTCGGCGTCCATGGTCTCGACGTTCTGCCAGGCTGGCGGTACCAGCATGCGCACGCCGCGGAACAGGTCGATGCCGCCGGTAACCATCAGCTCCAGCATGTTGTCCATGCTCGATGAGTCGGAGCCGACCCTGTTGACCAGTGGGCCGAGCTCTTCGAGGTCGGGGATCAGGTCGTTGGCGAACTTGGTGCGCCGGGCCATGGCCCAGTTGCGGTTGCCGGTGATGGTGTTGATCTCGCCGTTGTGGGCGAGGAAGCGGAACGGCTGCGCCAACGGCCATTTCGGCAAGGTGTTGGTCGAGAAGCGCTGGTGGAACACGCAGATCGCGGTCTGCAGGCGCTCGTCACCCAGGTCCGGGAAGAATGCGGCGAGGTCCGCCGGCATCATCAGGCCTTTGTAGATGATGGTCTTGTGCGAGAAGCTGCAGATGTAGTGATCGCTGTCGTGGGCATTGGCCACGGACGAACGGCGACGGGCACTGAACAGCTTGATCGCGATGTCCTGATCGCTCAGGCCTTCACCACCGATGAACACCTGTTCGATCTGCGGCAGGCGCTCGAGGGCCAGACGACCCAGCACGCTGGTATCGATTGGCACCTTGCGCCAGCCGATCAGCTGCAGGCCGGCCGCGATGATTTCGCGGTCCATGTTGGCCCGCGCGGCTTCGGCTTTGATCGGGTCCTGGTTGAAGAACACCATGCCGACGGCGTACTGCTTGGGCAGTTCCGCAGCAAAGTGCTCTTTGGCCATGGCACGCAGGAACTGATCGGGCTTTTGCATGAGCAAGCCACAACCGTCACCGGTCTTGCCGTCAGCGTTGATGCCGCCGCGGTGGGTCATGCAGGTCAGCGCTTGCATGGCCGTTTGCAGGAGGTGGTGACTTGGCTCGCCCGTCATATGGGCGATCAGGCCAAAGCCACAGTTGTCCTTGAATTCTTCGGGATGGTACAGACCTGTTTTCATAGACACATTCTCACCAGGTTCGCCCCTCGACGGAGGCAAATCTCTTTTTAGTACAACCACTTACCATCCACACCGGTCGAATGCCAGCTTTTTTGCGGGGGGCAACGTGAAACCATTGTTGCACAGCGACAGGGAAGCCCACAAATTCAAACGACGAATCGTTGTAAATTTATGTCGCATTTTTGAATGTTTTTGAACGTTTGCCGTGGTAAGGCATGGTTCGGAGTCTGAAGCGTTTCAGCCTGAACTGCAACTAGAGGCTTGTGGCCGGCAGTCTGGGACAGAAAAGCCTGCCGCGATCACACGCAGCAGGCTAGACGAAAGTCAGGAGTCGCTCAGCAACTGGGCGGCGGGGTGGTGCCGCCCGGAAGGTATCAGCGGGTCGTGGTCAGCTCTTGTTGGACGCTGCCGACGGTACGTGGCCAAGGTTTACCAGCCTGGACCTTCGCTGGCAAGTTCTTGATTGCAGCAACTGCAGCATCACGGTTGGCAAAGTTGCCGTAAGTGACGACGTAAAGCGGTTTGCCCTGCAGGGTTTTCTTGAAGTAGCGATAGTCACCACCCTGCGCCTTGACGAACGACTGGGCCGACGCCTCGGAGCTGGTGCCGAGAATCTGTACTACATAGTTGCCGGCTTTCTGGCTGCCGTACCAGGCGCTGTTGCCGCTGCCGCCAGCGGCAGTCGACGCAGGCTTGGCGCTGGCAACCTGGGTTGGCGCCGGGGCCGGCTTGGCCGCTGCAACAGGCTTGGCTGGCTGGGTCGCCGGCTGAGCCGGAGCAGGCTTGGGCGCAGGTGCAACCGGTTGCGCTGGCGCGCTGGCGATTGGCTGCGCAGGAGCCGCGGCGGGGCCTGCCGGCACGCCTTCAGGCGGGGCAATGGTGGTCACGGTTGGTGGATTGGCAGGCTGCAATGCGGTGCTGCCGGCTGGGCTGGCTTCTTCACCGTCGCCCATGCCTGCAGCCTGGGCCAGCGGCTCGCGCATGACTGGTTGCGACTGCCCATTGAGCGGCAGTGGTGTTGGCTGCGAGCCGGAGAACTCGATAGCCGGGTTGCTGCTGTTGGCCTGGCCTTCGCCCAGCGGCAGTTGAGCCTGCGCTGCGGGTGCGTCGGTAGCAGGCTTGTCAGCGCCTTTCTTCGGCATCAGGACCGCCGCCGCTACGGCGACCACGACAACTGCAGACAGCGCGAGTACGTGTTTCTTAGGCATCTTGAACCCCATGGATGGTCGCTTCGCCGTGCTGCGCGTGGCGATCATGGCTTCGATCAAAGTGTCGCGGGCAACCTGGTTGATGTTGCCAGGCCAGCCATCCGCATGTTCGTGGATATCGGCGATCTGCTCGGCCGTGAATACCTCGATACCGCGGCCAGCGCCTTCCAGGCGTTGTTCAAGGTATTCGCGGGTTTCCTCCTCGCTGTAGGGTTCAAGCTCGATGATGTGGAAACGATCTCCCTCACCATTGAGCTGATCCAACCCAGCAATCAGCGAAGGCTCGCCAAACAGGAATACGTGCGGGCGCCCTTCGGCAACGCCTGCCGCCAATTCCAGCAACGCTTGGAGTGCCGACTCGTCGAGTTGTTCCGCATCGTCCACCAACAGATAGACTTCCTGGCCGGTCAGGGCCAGTTGCACCACCTGCGACAGGATCGCCTGCACTTCCGGCTGCGCCACGCCAAGCGCCTGAGCCACCTGGCCGAGCACGCTGGCCGCGTCGCTGGCACCGCGGGCCGAGACCACCACGCTCTGCACCGACTGCTTGTTGGTGCTGGCGACCAGCGCCTGACGCAGCAGGGTCTTGCCGCTGCCCACCGGACCTGTGACCACCAGCATCAGGTGACTGTAACGCGCCAGGTGATGCAGTTGGCCAAGCACTGGCTTGCGCTGGGCGGGGAAGAACTTGAAACCGGGCACACGGGGCGCGAACGGATCGTGGCTCAGCTGGTAATGGTCGAGAAACGCCTCATCGGCATGCAAACTGGTCATTGCGCTGTCACAACCTCAAAGCTGGGCCACAATGGCGCGGTAATCCGCTGCCAGCGTGGCCTGAAGGATCTCTTGCGGATAGTCGTCGGTAATCACGGCTTCGCCGAGCTGGCGCAACAGCACCAGCCGCATGCGCCCGTCGAGGACCTTTTTGTCGACCGCCATATGCTCCATGAAATGCGCCGGGGTCATTTCCTGTGGTGGCGCCACCGGCAATCCTGCGTCCTGCAGCAGGCGAATCGAGCGATCACGTTCGGCCTGATCAATCCAGCCCAGACGCATGGACATTTCCAGCGCCATCACGGTACCTGCAGACACCGCCTCGCCATGCAGCCAGACGCCATAGCCCATGTGGGTTTCGATGGCATGGCCAAAGGTATGGCCGAGGTTCAGCGTGGCGCGCAGGCCGGTTTCGCGCTCGTCGGCGCCCACAACCGCGGCCTTGGCCGCGCAAGAGCGACGAATCGCTTCGGTCAGTGCCGTGTTGTCGAGACTGCGCAGGGCGGTCATATTCTCTTCGAGCCAGGCGAGGAATGGCTTGTCGCAGATCAGGCCGTACTTGATCACTTCGGCCAGGCCTGCCGACAGCTCGCGCGCCGGCAGCGTCTTCAGGCTGGTGGTGTCGATCAGCACCGCATTGGGCTGATAGAACGCGCCGACCATGTTCTTGCCCAGCGGATGGTTGATGCCGGTCTTGCCGCCCACCGACGAATCGACCTGGGACAACAGTGTGGTCGGCACCTGAATGAAGTCGACACCACGCTGGTAGCAGGCTGCGGCGAAACCGGCCATGTCACCGATGACCCCGCCGCCCAGTGCGATCACGGTGGTGCGGCGGTCGTGGCGAGCCGTCAGCAGGCCATCGAAAATCAGTTGCAGGGTTTGCCAGTTCTTGTGTGCTTCACCGTCCGGCAATATCACCGGCAACACCGAATAGGCACCCAGGGTCTGGCTCAGGCGCTGCAGATACAGGGGCGCGACAGTTTCGTTGGAGACAATGGCGACCTGCCGGCCGGCAATGTGCGGGGCCAGCAGTTCAGGCTGGTCCAGCAGGCCTTCGCCAATGTAGATCGGGTAGCTGCGTTCGCCCAGATCGACCTTAAGTGTCTGCATGTATCCCCACAATGTCTGGAGCGCGGCGTCGCCTGGACGACACACGCGGTAAGGTTGAACCCCTGCCTCGGCGTTGGTGGCCGAGAATAGTCCCGGCTTAGCGGGGCGGCAACTGCTCGAGGCGCTCGAGAATATCCTGGACCACCATGCGCGGCGGCCGTTCGTCGGTTTCCACGATCACGTCGGCGATCTCGCGATACAGCGGATCTCGCGACTCGAGCAAAGCACGCAGGGTCGCTTCCGGATTGGCGGTGCGCAACAGCGGCCGATTGCGATCACGTGCCGTGCGGCCGACCTGCTGCTCAACCGAGGCGTGCAGATAAATCACCCGGCCACCGGCATGCAGAGCACGCCGATTGGCATCACGCATGACTGCACCGCCGCCGGTAGCCACGACTACGCCGTCCAGCTCACAGAGCTCGGCAATCATCGCTTCTTCACGATCGCGAAAGCCCGGCTCGCCTTCCTTGTCGAAGATCCACGGGATATTGGCGCCCGTCCGCAGTTCGATTTCCTTGTCGGAATCCTTGAACAGCAGGCGCAGCTCTTTGGCCAACAGGCGTCCGATGGTGCTTTTGCCAGCGCCCATGGGCCCTACAAGTATCAAATTTCGCACAGAATCAACGACTCACAGCAATCGCCTGGTCACTCATGATACGCGGAGTCAGGAAGACCAGCAGCTCGGATTTTTTCTCTTGTAATGCATCGCGTCGAAACAGCCGCCCAACATACGGCAGATCACCGAAAAATGGCACCTTGTCGACCACATTGTTTTGCGTAGTCGAGTAGACGCCACCGATGACGATGGTCTGGCCGTCGACCACGCGCACCTTGGCGTTGACCTCGTTCTTGCGAATCGGTGGAACATCGTTGAGTGCATTGACGTAATCCGGCTCGTCCTTGGTCACGCGCACGGTCATGATTACCTGACCATCGGCGGTGATCTGCGGGGTAACTTCGAGCGATAGCGAGGCTTCGCGAAACGACACCGAGGTCGCGCCGCTCTTGCTGGTTTCCTGATAGGGCACTTCGGTGCCTTTGAGGATGCGCGCGGTCTCCTTGTCGGCGGTCACCACCTTGGGCTGCGAGATGATTTCGCCATTGCCGCTCTTTTCCATCGCGCTGAGCTCCAGATCCAGCAAGGCGTCGCCGCGCAGCAACCCCAGGCCCACCGCTGAAGTCGGCCGATCCACGCCGAGATCGACGAACAGCCCTTTGCCGCTGCGGCCTTCGGCGCTGCTGAACGGCTTGCCCCAGCGCACCCCGAGGCTTTTTTCATAGTCGACGTTGGCTTCGACGATGCGTGCTTCGATCAGCACCTGCCGCACCGGCACATCCAGCTCGGTGACCAGTCGGCGTAGCTCGGCAAGTCGCTCTGCCGGTTGATGTGCCACCAGCGTGTTGGTCCGCGCATCGACACCCAGGCTGCCGCGCCCGGTCAGGATGCCGTCGTCGGCCAAGGTCGCCAGCAGCAACTCGGCCAGCTCCGCTGCCTTGGCGTGATGCACTGGCAACAACGCGCGTTCGAGCGGCTGCAACTGGGCGTCCAGTTCCCGACCCAGCCGTTCTTCGCGGGATTGCCCGGCCAGCTCGGTCGCCGGCGCTACCAGCAGCACATTGCCTTCCTGCCGGCTCGCCAGCCCTTTGCTGCGCAGGACCAGATCCAGCGCCTGATCCCAGGGCACCTGTATCAACCTAAGAGTAACGTTGCCGGTTGCCGTATCACTAACCACCAGGTTGATCCCGGCATAGTCGGCCAGCACCTGCAGCACTGCGCGAACTTCAACATCCTGAAAATTCAGCGACAGCGGTTCACCCTGATAGGTCTTCGCTTGCGCCCCGTGCATCGCCAGAACCGTCGCCAGCAGCATTGCCAGTTGTCCGAGCTTCATCCATGCCTCCTTGCGTCACATGCTTTCGCAACCCAACCAGGGTTGATCGCTCCTGCCAGGCTCCACCAAGCAAGACCTGCTCGCGCACCTCCAGCTGCCGTTCGTCGACCCGCACAACCACACCCTGGTCGCGACCCAATGGGTCACCCACGCGCACGCGATACAAACGCCCGGACCACCACACCAGAGCCTGATACTGGCCATCGCGGGCGAGGCTGCCGACCATCTGCAACTGAGCCAGCGGCACCCAGGCCAGACCATCAGCTGCGCTGCGTGCAGACCAGGCCTGGAATGGATCGACCTGCGCTGGCGGTGCCCGCTGCCTGGCGGCTTCATGCGCTAGCGAGGTCGGCGCCGGTAACTGCTGGCCCGCGTCAAAGGCCTGCACGTGCAAGCGCAGCCGCAGCATCCCGGGCTGGCCTGCTGCTGCAAGCTGCAGGGTCGAGACGTGCAGCAGGCGGATCTGACCCAGCCAGTCATCCAGCCATGCCCGCAGCGCCGGGTAATTGCCGATCACCTGCAACTGCAGCGGCGCGACCAGGTAGCCGGCTGCCTGGCTCGGCTCGCCGACATCCACCTGCTCGATCAGCAGCCCATGGGCATGACCGAACCGCGCCAACTGATCGAGCAGGTCGCTCATTTCCTGCCCAGCCGCCAAGCGCCAGCGGGCGTCCTGCAACTGCACCTTACTGTCAGCGAGTGCCTCCTGCGCGGCGGGCAAGTCCTGCACACCTAGCGCCTTGGCCGCGAAGGTCTGCTCCAGTGCCTGCAGTGTTGCCGCCTGCATCCGGTAGGTGCGCTGCACACCCTCAAAGCGCATCAGCCAGGCCACACTGGCCACAACCAGCAGCGGTACGAGCAGCATCGCCAGCCTGGCCACCGGCGAGCTGCCCACCACCTGCTGCCAGTCGGGAGGCCATGGCCCGCTCACAGCTCAAGCGCCGACAGCCGTGCCAGCAACAGGAACTCATCGCCGTCGGCAACTGCACGGATATGCTTCAGTTCAAGCGCGTCGAATCGCCTTGATTGCTGCAGATCGCGGATGAACTGCGCCACTACCGCAGGCGACGCCGCCAACCCGAGCAGTTGCAACTGCCCCTCCTGGATGGACATCTCGGTCAGCTGCAAACTGGCACCGAGTGCCTGCTCCAGCTCAGCGAACATCCTCGGTAGCAGGTCTTGGCCATTGCGCAGCGCTTGCAGCGCTGCTGACTGCGCCATTACATCAGCGTGGTTGTCCTGCACCGCCTTCAACTGCTGCAGTTGGATATCGAGTCGGGCGACGTCAGCCTGGCGTTCGGCAATCGCCGCCAGTTGCTGCTGACCACGCTGGCGCGCCAGCTGGTCAAGCATGATCACGCCGGCGAGCGCCAGCAACAGGCTCCCAATCAGCGCCAATTGAAACCGTCGCAGCGCCGCCAGCCGCTGCCGTTCGCGCCAGGGCAGCAGGTTCAGACGCAACATCAGCAGACACCGCCGAGTGCCAGAGCGCAGGCCAGCGCCATGTGCGGCGCCACCCGCGCCAGCTCGGCACGATTGCTTAGGCCAGCCGTGCCCAGACCGTGCAGCGGCGACAGCGCATCGCAGGACAATTGAGCAGCAAGAGCGGCTAGCCAGCGTGATGCCTGTTCGCTGGCCGCAACCACCTGCACACTGTGCTCGCCTAGCAGCGCCGCTGCGCACAACTCAAGCATGCGCTGCAAGCGCGCATCGTCTGGCTCATGGGCGCCGAAAGTCAGCTCCTGACGCTGCGGCAGGCCACTTGCCGACCAGCTATGTAACGCTGCCCCGCCCTGCTCGATACGCAGCAACGCCTGGCCGTCGGGCACCAGCCGGCGCAGGGCGATGCTGTCGACTTCAACTGCCACCGCGCACAGACCTGCGGCCTCCAGCAGCTGCTCGAGCTGATCCAGTGAGCGCTGGCGGCAAGCGGCAACCAGCACATTGACATGCCCCACCGGCTCGACCGCCGGGCCGAGCACCTGAAAGTCCAACGCCAGGTCTTCCAGGGCAAACGGGAACATCTGCTCGGCATCGACCAGCAGGCGCTGCTCGAGTTGAGCCGCCGACAAGCCTGCTGGCAGGCAACAAAGCTTGCACAACGGCGCCCCGCCCGGCAGCGCAACTGCAACCTGCGCACGCCGACTGCCGCAGCGCTCAAAGGCGCAGCGCAGCGCGTCTATCAGAGCATCTGGGGCTTGCGCCCAGTCATTGCCAACTGCCCCCGGCAGCGGCTGATACGCCCAGGCCCTGACGTGCTCAATCCCCTGGCGCCCCTGCAGTTGAAGCATGCGCACCGAGTCGGCGGCTATTTCCACACCCAACAATGAACCGGCATCCTTGCCCAAGCGTCCAAGCATCGCTGTCTCCCTGCTCCATGATTGTCAGCCCGCGTCATTGGCCCGACCGGTAGCCCCGGCGGTCGCCCGATGGGGCGAAAACTGCTTATAATGCCCAGCGTTTTTGCCTGTCTGCCGGACCTGTGCGCACTCCATTTCTCAACCTGGACACCCAAAAGCCTTGATACGCCTGCTGAAGTTCTTCTGGTGGTCTTTCGTCGCAGTCATCTGTGCCCTCGTACTCGGTCTGAGCGGGGCGTTTCTGTATCTTAGTCCCAGCCTGCCCTCGGTCGACTCGCTCAGAAGCATCCAGTTGCAGATCCCCCTGAGGGTCTACAGCAGCGATGGCAAGCTGATTGCCGAGTTTGGCGAAATGCGCCGCTCGCCGATTCGCTTCGCGGAAATTCCCCCACAATTCATTCAGGCGCTTCTGTCAGCCGAAGACGATAATTTCCTCAACCATTACGGGGTCGACCCGAGCAGCCTGATGCGTGCCGCGACCCAACTGGTCAAGTCTGGTCATATCCAGACCGGCGGCAGCACAATCACCATGCAGGTGGCGAAGAACTTCTTCCTTACCAGCGAGCGCAGCTTCTCGCGCAAGACCAACGAAATCCTGCTGGCCCTGCAAATCGAACGCGAACTGACCAAGGACGAGATCCTTGAGCTGTACGTCAACAAGATCTACCTGGGTAACCGCGCCTACGGCATCGACGCCGCAGCGCAGGTCTACTACGGCAAGTCGATCCGCGACGTCAGCCTGGCGCAGATGGCCATGATCGCCGGTCTGCCGAAGGCCCCTTCGCGGTTCAACCCGCTGGCCAACCCAACCCGGGCCAAAGAGCGCCGCGACTGGATCCTCGGGCGCATGTACAAACTCGGCAAGATCGACCAAACCAGCTACGAGACCGCCCTGGCCGAGCCGCTGAACGCCAGTTACCACGTGCCGACGCCTGAAGTGAACGCGCCGTACATTGCCGAAATGGCCCGTGCTGAAATGGTCGGCCGCTATGGCAGTGAGGCCTACACCGAAGGCTTCCGGGTGACCACCACGGTGCCTAGCGATATGCAGAACATGGCCAACAGCGCCGTGCTCAATGGCTTGTCCGATTACGATGAACGCCATGGCTACCGCGGCCCTGAGTCACGCTTCCCGGGCAAGACCCACGCCGCCTGGCTGCAGGAGCTGGGCAAGCAGCGCACCCTTGGCGGGCTGGAGCCAGCTATCGTTACACAGGTCGACAAAACCGGCCTGAAAGTGCTCACCCGCAATGGCGAAGAGCAGGACGTGGCCTGGGACACCATGAAATGGGCGCGGCCGTATCTGAATACCAACGCTCAAGGCCGGGCGCCACAATCGCCTGCCGATGTCGCCCAGATCGGTGACCTGATCCGCGTGCAGCGCCTGGATGAAGGCAAGCTCAAGTTCAGCCAGGTGCCGGGCGCGCAGAGTGCGTTGGTCACCCTCGACCCGTACAACGGCGCGATCCGCGCGCTAGTCGGCGGCTTCTCGTTCGAGCAGAGCAACTACAACCGGGCCATGCAGGCCAAGCGTCAGCCGGGCTCGAGCTTCAAGCCGTTCGTCTACAGCGCGGCCCTGGACAGCGGCTACACCGCCGCGAGCCTGGTCAACGACGCGCCGATCGTGTTTGTCGATGAGTACCTGGACAAGGTCTGGCGGCCGAAAAACGACACCAACACCTTCCTTGGCCCGATCCGCATGCGCGAAGCGCTGTACAAGTCGCGCAACCTGGTCTCGATCCGCCTGCTGCAGGCGATGGGCGTCGACCGCACCATCGACTACATCGCCAAGTTCGGCTTCAACAAGCAGGACCTGCCGCGCAACCTGTCGCTGGCGCTCGGCACCGCAACCCTGACCCCGATGGAAATTGCCACCGGCTGGAGCACCTTCGCCAACGGCGGCTACAAGATCAGCCCGTACCTGATCGAACGCATCGAGAGCCGCAACGGCGAAACCCTGTTTACTGCCAACCCTGCGCATGTGCCGCAGGGCGGCGGCAGCGACGAGGCCGGCATCGCCGCGCCAGAGCAGCCGATCAGCAGCAGCGGCCTGCCGGGCGAAGCGCCGACCACCAACGCCCAGTTCAGTGCGCAGACACCAGTGCTCGCTGAACAGATCATCGACCCGCGCACCAGCTACATCCTCACCAGCATGCTGCAGGACGTGATCAAGCGCGGCACTGGCCGCCGGGCGATGGCTCTGGGCCGAACCGATCTGGCTGGCAAGACCGGTACCACCAACGAATCGAAGGACGCCTGGTTCTCCGGCTACAACGCCGACTACGTGACCACTGTCTGGGTTGGCTTCGACCAGCCAGAAACCCTCGGCCGCCGCGAATATGGCGGCACTGCGGCTCTGCCGATCTGGATGAGCTTCATGGGCGCCGCCTTGAAAGACAAACCCAACCACGCTCCAGCCGAACCTGAAGGCATCCTCAGCCTGCGGGTCGATCCGGTCAGCGGCCGCGCAGCGACCCCAAGCACGCCGAACGCCTACTTCGAACTGTTCAAGGCCGAAGACTCGCCGCCGTCGGTGGATGAACTGGGCAACGGCGCAGCGCCTGGCAGCCCGCTGCCAGCGGACGAAGCAGCGCCGATGGACCTGTTCTAAGTCCAAAAGCCGGGGGCGCTGAGCGCCCCCAGCTCTTGATCTACGCCAGCGCAGCGATGCGTGCCCTTGATCTTGATCTGCTTTTGATCTTGATCCACCGGCGACTCAGGAGGCCGAGCGCAGGTCTTGCGCAGGGAGGTGACGGCCATGGATGGCCGGCAAGTGCTGCGGGCCAGGATGGCCCGTACAGCGCGGTCCTCCCGGGAGCAAGACCGGAGCGAGGGAACCCCGCAGCGCAGCGGAGGGGCCGGATGTGGAGCCAAGCCCTTTTTTGGTTACGTTTTTGGGGCGTTTGCCAAAAAAGTAACTCGCCGT
>NZ_JABWRD020000003.1 GCF_014268785.2 Pseudomonas shirazensis
ATCTGCGCGAGCAGGTAGGGGTTTTGTCTTTAAGTAGAGAGACTCAAGTTTCGCTGACACGTCTACCGACGGTTCGGCACACAGAATTTCTTGACGACAATAGAGCATTGGAACCACCTGATCCCATCCCGAACTCAGCAGTGAAACGATGCATCGCCGATGGTAGTGTGGGGTCTCCCCATGTGAGAGTAGGTCATCGTCAAGATTCAAATTCAAAGCCCCTGTCAGCGTTGCTGACAGGGGCTTTGTCTTTCTCGGCGGACTGCTTTGCTGTCAGACCCGATCAAGACAACAGCCCAATAAAAAGGCCCGCTCCTGAATCCAGGAGCGGGCCTTTTGGCTTTCAGCCAGTGCGGTCAGAACTGATAGCTGACGGTAGCGCTGACATTGCGTTCCTCACCCATGTAGCAGTAGCTCAGGCTCGCACACGAAGCGATGTAGCTCTCATTGGTCAGGTTGTTGGCGTTAAGGCGCAGATCCACGCCCTTGAGGCCGACCTTACCCAGGTCGTAACCGATAGAAGCGTCGAACAAGGTGTAGGAGGGCACCTTCATGCTGTTTTCAGCATCTACCCAGCTGTACCCCACATAGCGCATGCCGCCGCCCAGTCTAAGCCCATCCAGAGCGCCCTGGCGGAAGTCATAGTCGGCCCACAGCGAGAACATCTGCTTGGGCGCCTGCGTCGGCGAGTTGCCCTTGTTGTCTACAGTTGCCGCAGCCAGGCTAGGCATCGACTTGGCGTACTCTATGTCGGTGAAGGTGTAGCCACCCAGCAGCTTCAGGTTATCGGTCACCTGCACATGCGCTTCCAGTTCCAGGCCTTGTGAGCGCACCTGGCCAACTGCCCGGTAGAACTCCTCGTTGGGCTGCTTGGACGCGAGGTTTTCCTGTTCGATACGGAACACCGAGGCCGTGAACAGGTTGTCGCTACCCGGCGGCTGATACTTGACCCCGGCTTCCCACTGGGTGCCCTCGGTCGGAGCCAGAGGCCGGCCGTTCTGATCAGAAACGGTATTGGGGTTGAACGACTCGGAATAGCTCACATACGGAGCGATACCGTTTTCAAACAGGTAGAGCACACCTGCGCGCGTAGTGAAGCTTGAACGGTCGTCACTGACCCGGGTGTCGCTGTCACGGTTTTCTTCGGAGACCTTGACCCAGTCCTGGCGCAGCCCCAGTGAGAAGCGCCACTGGTCGAGCTCGACCAGGTCCTGCAAGTACACACCGGTCTGCTGCAGGCGCCGCGTGTAGTTGTTTTCACCCAGTACCTGCAAGTTGCCGCTGCCGTACTGCGGATTGGCCGCATTCAGGCTGTCGACGCTGCCATAGCGCCAGGCTACGTCGGCTTTACGCCGCTGATAGTCGGTACCCAGCAGCACGGTGTGCTTGGCCGCCCCGGTGAAGAATTCTGCCTGCAGCATGTTGTCGATGATGAACGAATGCAGGCGCTCGTCGCCGCCGGTGTAGGCCCGGTTCATGATGTTGCTTTCGGTCGCGCCCCAGCCGGCGAAGTAGACTTGATCCATCGAAACGTCGGAATCCTGGTAGCGGAAGTTCTGCCGAGCGGTGAACACATCGTTGAAGCGGTGCTCCAGCTGATAACTGAACGACTGCTGGGTGCGTTCATAGTTGTCGATGCCCGGCTCACCCTCGAAGAAGTGATCTGACAGCCGCTGACCATTGCGCTTGTGCAGCACGCCAGAAGCAGGCAGGCCGCCGTGGTAGCCGCCGTTGGGATCTTTCTGCAGGTAGGCCTGCAAGGTCAGCGAAGTATCCTCGCTGAAGTCGATGCTGATCGCTGGGGCGATGGCGTAGCGTTCTTCCTTGTTGTGGTCGAACTGGGTGTCAGCCGAATCTGCAAGGCCGGTCAGGCGGTAGGCAATGCGCTTGTCGTCATCCAGCGGCCCGCTCAAGTCAAAGCCCATGCCGCGCTGGCCTTGGGTGCCGACGGTTGCCTGAACCTGATGGAAGGCCTCGAAGGTCGGTTTCTTGGTGGTCAGCGCAACCAGCCCGCCTGGCGAGCTGCGGCCGTAGAGGACCGAGGAGGGCCCTTTGAGAATATCGATACGCTCGAGGAAATACGGATCGACCTGCATGGTGCTGTAGGTGCCGTTATCACCCATCGACTTCAAGCCGTCGACATAGATGTTATCCACCGAGCCATCGTTGAAGCCGCGCATGGCCACATAGTCATAGCGGTGGGTGGCGCCATAGGGGTTGGTCAGCACCCCGGGCGTGTAGCGCATGGCCTGGGCAACCGTCTGCGAGCCCTGGTCGTCCATTTGCTGGCGGGTAACCACTGACACCGACTGGGTGGTCTCCAGAATAGGCGTACTGGTCTTGGTGGCGATCTGGCTGTGGGTGGCGTTGTAGCCTTCCATGCTGCCTAGCGCGTTGCCGAGGGCGAAACCGCGCACATCGGTGTCAGGCAAGGCCAGCGCAGCGTCTGCGGCTTGCTCGCGCAGTACATAGCGGCTGCCATCGCTGCTGTCAGCTTGCAGGCCCGTGCCGTTGAGCAACTGGCGCAGTGCCTGGTTGGTCGAGTACGCGCCTTGCAGGCCAGGTGACTGCAGCTCGGCAGTCAATTGCGGGGTGCTCGACAGTGTTATACCAGCCTGGCGAGCGAACTGATTGAGCACATCATCGAGGTTGCCCGCGGCGATGCTGTACTGCTGGGAGGCACTGGCGGTTTCTGCTGCCTGGCTCAGGGGCGCGACAGCGGCCAGGCCCAATGCAGTGCCGAACAAGGCGGCGCGTATGGCTCTGCCGAGATGGGCTGAATTCAAGACAGGTCGAAAATCATTCTCGTTGATGCGGTGTGGTGAACGCTGGCCGGGCATGAGGGATCCGTAGGCTGATTAAGGGCAGGTGAAGGTGCTTACTGTCCAAGCCGGACGTGTCAGCGCTTCCCGCCAAAAAAAACTGGCGTCAGGCTGCCCGCTCCAGCCGCACCCACCAGCGTGTGCGTTGATGCAGGCGCACCGGCAGCGTCTGCGGCAGTAGCTCAAGCAACGCATCGGTGTCTGCCAGGCGGTACACGCCGGACAAGCGCAGATCGGCCACGTCGTCGCTACAACTGAGAAACCCGGGTCGATAGCGGGCCACCTCGGCGACGAAGTCCGCCAGGCGCATGTTGCCAGTCACGATGAGGCCGTCAGCCCAGGCGGCCGCGTCCATGTCTGGCTGCTCGACCACGCGGGGCCCATGCGCGTCTATCGACCAGTGCTGGCCGCTGTCCAGCCAGTGCAGAGCAGATGAGCCAGCGCCATGCAGCGCTACCTGGCCGGCGCTGACACTCACCTGTGTACAGTCGTCACGCTGACGCACCGTAAAACGACCATTCACGCCTTCAAGCAAAGCGTCGCGCGTTTGCACCAGCAGCGGTCTTCCGTTGGCTTGAGCGTCACTGCAGGTCAGCATCAGTTCGCCGTGGTTGAGGCGAATCAAGCGCTGGCGGGCATCAAAGGCAAGGTCGGCAGCGCTGCGTGTGTTGAGTTGCAGCAGCGAGCCGTCCGGTAGGGTGACGCTGCGCCGCTCGCCAGTGCCAGTGCTGTAGTCGGAACGCCAGTCAGTCAGCAACTGCAGGTCCTTGCTCAGCCAGCTCGCGGAGCCAATCAGCGCAGCTCCCCCCAGTAGCTTCAACGCTTGGCGGCGATGCAGGCGGCGCTCGCTGGTTTCCAGTGTATGCAGCGCCAGGCCTGCGCCGGGGATGGCGCGCAGGTCGAGATCCTGGTGCAGACTGAGCACTCGCTGCCAGGCGCGTTCATGTTCCGGGTGGGCCTCGCGCCATTGTTCACACTTGCGCTGCAAACGCTGATCTGGCCCGCTTTCGCGCAGCCGCAGCATCCACTGGATCGCTTGTTTGACGACGGTTGCCGAAGGCTGCGCAGCGCTCATCGATCTACAGCTCGTCTTCGTAGCGCAGTTGATAGCAGTGGTAGAGCGCATCGGCGATGTAACGCTCGACCGAGCGCAGCGAGATGCCCATCTGCTCGGCAATCGCCTTGTGGCTCAGGCCTTCGCACTGGGCCAGCAGAAACGCGCGGCGAACCTTTGGTTTCAAACCATCGAGCATGCGCGCAATGCGCTCGAGCAATTCCAGAAGCAGCTCGCGAGTTTCTGCCGAAGGTGCCTGCGCTTCCGGCAAATGCGACAGCGCCTCGCAGTAGGCGCGGGCCAGTTCTTCGCGGCGCCAGTGGTCGATGACCAGGCCGCGGGCGACCGTGCGCAGAAAGGCTCGTGGGGTATTCAGCTGCAACTGGTCGCGGCGCTGGAGCAGGCGCACGAAGGTGTCTTGCGCCAGGTCAGCGGCATCGGCAGCGTTACCCAGCTTGCTCCGGAGCCAATTGTGCAACCAGCCGTGATGTTCGCTGTAGAGCGTGTGTACGGAGTCTTGAGAAGACATGAAGATACGCCGCCAGCACTGCTGCATGAATGATAATTAGTCTCATTGTTTGCGGTCAGCGCTGATTTTGCAACCGCAATGTCAGCTGCTCTGCTGAGCATCCAAATAGCGGCGAATGGTACGGGCGCCTTTATTCAAATGCTCGGCGAGGATCTCGACCGCGTCATCCACCCGCTTGTCACTGGCCGCATCGACCAACGCGTTGTGATCGTCCTGAGTGAGTTTGCCCAAGCCCATCGCAGACAGGTGAAAGCGCAGGAAGCGTTCTTCCTCATTGAGTTCGCCGTCGATCAAGCGCAGTAGTTTCTGATTGTGTGCCTTGCAGTACAGGCTCATGTGCAACAAACGATTGAGGCGGCCGATCTCGGCGTGCCCGGTCTGGTTTTCCAGTTGCTCGATGTAGCTGCGGGCGAGAGCGATATCGGTGGCCTCCAGCAGCGGAATCGACTGGCGCAGTGCCTCCGACTCAAGGAGTACGCGCAGGGCGTAGCTGTCGACGGCATCCTCACCGATCAGCGGAGCCACAACCGCACCCTTGTGCATGACCACTTGCAGCAAACCCTGCGCTTCGAGTTGGCGCAGCGCCTCGCGCACGGGCATCCGGCTGACGCCGAACAGGGTCGCCAGCTCTTGCTGGCGTACGGCAGTGCCAGGAGGCAGGCGTCCGTCGATGATCGCGCTACGCAAGCGTTCTTCAATGACACCGCGAGCCAGATGTGCCGGGACTTGCTCGTTGCCAAGCACGGCAGACAACAGTTTGATTTTTTCAGCCACGGGGCGTCTGCCTCTACAACTGGCGGTATTGGATCCAATCAAGTTAGGTGCTTGCTGGAGGGGTGTCAAACCATGGTGACAAAACAGTTTTGCCGCCCGTGTTAGCGGGAGGCGGCTATGGTGAAGGAAGTCCATGCCGAGGGGAAGCCGGTGCGACATTCGGGCTGTTATTGATCCAGCGCGCAGTGATTGCAAGGTGCCATTGTCTTTTCCCGCCACAGGCCGCACCATCGCGGCTCCCGATTGGTCTGCACAGGTCTTCGCAGTGGCGATACCCAGCGTGCTCAGTGTTGTCATGCGTCGGCTCGGCCTTGCTGCCTTGCTGGCATGCATGCTGCTGGGCGGCTTGCATGCGGATTGGGACTTTGCCCAGATCAGCCAGCGCGCGCAAAAGCTATATGGGGCACTAGGTGCAGGCAAGGAACGCATCGATGCCTGGCAGAACCTGCTGGCCACGCAACGGCAGGGCAGTGAGCTGGAGCGTCTGCAAGTGGTCAACCGCTTCTTCAACCAGCAGTTGCGCTACACCGAGGATATCGACCTGTGGCATGAGGTCGATTACTGGGCTACCCCGATCCAGTCTCTGCTCAAAGGCGCTGGCGATTGCGAAGACTACGCCATCGCCAAGTACTTCAGCCTGCGGCGTATGGGCATTGCCAGTGACAAGCTGCGCATTACCTACGTCAAGGCATTACGCCAGAACCGCGCGCACATGGTCCTGACCTACTATGCCAACCCACAGGCGCAGCCGCTGGTACTGGACAGCCTGATGGATGCGATCAAGCCGGCCAGCCAGCGTACCGACCTGTTGCCGGTGTATTCCTTCAATGGTGAAGGGCTGTGGCTGACAGGCGCGGCGGGCAACAAGAAGGTCGGTGATACCAAGCGCCTGTCGCGCTGGCAGGATTTGCTGAAAAAAATGCAGGCCGAAGGCTTCCCGGCGGAGCCGGTCTACTGAAGGAGCACCGATGTCACTGTTCAAACAATTGCTGCTAGCTATTTGCTTGTTCCTCGTCGTTGCCTTCAGTGGCAGCTTCATGGTCAGCCTGGAAAGCTCACGTAGCCAGTATGTGAACCAGCTGCGTTCCCATGCTCAGGATGCGGCGACCGCCCTGGCCTTGTCGCTGACGCCGAATATCGACGACCCGGCGATGGTCGAGCTGATGGTCAGCTCGATTTTCGACAGTGGCTATTACTCCAGCATCAAGGTGGTTGACCTGCAGTCCAATGCGGTGTTGGTCGAGCGCCACGCCGAGCCTGATCGCGGCGGTGTGCCGGCCTGGTTCATCGGCATGATTGGCCTGGAGCCTGCGGGAGGTGACGCGATCGTCAGTCGTGGTTGGCAGCAGGCGGCGCGAGTCGAAGTGATCAGCCACCCGATGTTTGCCCTGGCCAAGCTGTGGCAGAGCGCGCTGGGCAGCCTGGGCTGGCTGTTGCTGTGTGGCGCGGTGAGTGCAGTGCTTGGCGCATTGCTGCTGCGCCGGCAGCTGCGCCCGCTGGATTACATGGTCGAGCAGTCGCATGCGATCGCCCGGCGCGAATTCCTCAGCCTGCCCGAGCTGCCGCGCACCCCCGAGCTGCGCCGCGTGGTGCAAGCGATGAACCAGATGGTCGAGAAGCTCAAGGCGTTGTTCACCGAGCAGGCCGAGCGCAGCGACAAGCTGCGGGCCGAGTCCTATCAGGACAGCCTGACCGGGCTGGCCAACCGGCGCTACTTCGAGATGCAACTGGCAGCCCGCGTCAGCAACATGGAAGAAGCCCGCGCCGGTTACCTGTTGTTGCTGCGGGTGATGGACCTGGCTGGCCTCAACGCGCGCATGGGCGGACAGCGCACCGACCAGTTGCTGCAGGCAGTAGGTGAGCAGCTACGCCGCACCTGTGCCAGCTTCCCGCAGACGAATGACCTGATCACCCGTAGCCGCGGCGGTGAGTTTGCAGTGCTGGCGCCGGGCATGGTCCACGAAGAAGCGATACAGCTGGCCCAGGCGCTGGAAGCTACCTTGCACAGCCTGCACGAAACCGGCGCCAGTGATGTCGACCCGGTCGCCTGCATTGGCCTGGCGCCGTACAACCCGGGTGACGCGCCACAAGCCTTGTTGAAACTGGCCGACGAAGCGTTGGCCCGTGCCGAGAGTCAGCCGGCACCCGGTTGGGTGTGTCTGGAGCAGGGCGTCGCGGCGCAGGCTGCAGACAGCCATCATGCCTGGCATGCGCGGTTGGATCAGGCCCTGAGCAGCGGCCAGTTCGAGCTGTACTTCCAGCCCGTGGTCGCCAGCGAGGCGCCTGCACAGATCCTCCATTACAAAGTGATCTCGCGGCTGCATGACGAGCAGGGCGAGGCGCTGGCGGCGGGCCGCTTCCTGCCGTGGCTGGAGCGCTTCGGTTGGGTGCCACGGCTTGACCTGCTGGTGCTGGAGAAAGTCCTCAAGCATGTGCAAGGTCATCAGGAGTCGCTGTCGCTGAGCCTGTCGGCTGCAACCCTGGCCGACCCGCAAACGCTGCAGCGGGTGTTTGATCTGCTGGCCCAGCACCGTGCGCTGGGGCCGCGCCTGACCTTTGAGCTGGCTGAAGAGCAATTGCCCGATCAGGCCGCCCTGGAGCAGTTGACCCGCCGCCTGCATGCGCTGGGCTTCGGCCTGGCGCTGCAACGCTTCGGTGGTCGTTTCAGCATGATCGGCAACCTTGCCCATCTGGGCCTGGCCTATCTGAAGATCGACGGCAGCTATATCCGCAGCATCGACCGCGAGCAGCACAAACGCCTGTTCATCGAGGCCATTCAGCGTGCGGCGCACAGCATCGACCTGCCGCTGATTGCCGAGCGGGTCGAGACCGAGGGTGAGTTGCAGGTACTGCGCGAGATGGGCGTGCAGGGTATTCAGGGGCAACTGGTGGGTGAACCCGCGCCCTGGCGTTGACTGCCCGGGGCCGCTGCTGGCCCCTCAGATCAAGCCGCTGGTGTCGTCCTCGTCGATCAGGCTGTTCAGGCTGCCCAGCGACTTGCGCGCTGTGGAGCGGTTGAGCAGCTTGGACTGCGCGCCTGCCGGCAGGTCGGTGATACTGAGCACGCCCTTGGTGGTCAGCACTTCGATCAGGTCTTCGAGCACACGGATCATGTCCAGGTCGCTCTGTTTGAGCTGCTTCAGGCTGTTTTCAACCTGATCGCCAGCAAACCACTCCTGGATTTCGGCGCTGTCGGCAGGGACCATCTCGTGGTACTGCTCGAACTCGGCGGCTTCCACCCGCAGCAACTGGCCCTTCTCGTCGCGTTGCACGTAGAACATGACATCCCTCCGATTTTCCTGAATCCCTGCTCTGACTAGCCAGCATAGGCAACAAGGCCCACTTGAGCTAACTACTCGCGTGGGCCTGCGTTGTTGCGGCTACCGATCAGCGCTCGCGCAACGCCTCTGCACGAGCTTTGACAATTGGTTTGAGCAGGTAGCTCATGATGGTTTTCTTGCCGGTCATGATGTCGACCGTGGCAACCATCCCCGGGATGATTAACAGCGGCTTCTCGTCGGTACCCAGATGACTGCGGTCGGTACGCAGGCGGATCAGGTAGTAGGTGGTCTTCTTGTCTTCGTCGGTGATGGTGTCGGCACCGATCTGCTCCAGCTTGGCCTTGAGGCCGCCATACACGGTGTAGTCGTAGGCGGTGAACTTGACCGTGGCTTCCTGGCCCGGGTGGAGGAAGGCGATGTCCTTGGGCAGGATCTTCGCCTCGACCACCAGGGTATCGTCCAGCGGCACGATCTCGACGATGTCGCTGCCAGGCTGGATCACACCGCCGATGGTGTTGACCAGCAGCTGCTTGACAATGCCGCGCACCGGCGAAGTCACCAGGGTGCGGTTGACACGGTCATCCAAGGCCTTGCTGGTGGCGGTAGCCTTGCTCAGCTCGGTGCGGGCCTCGTTCAGCTGAGTCAGCGCGTCGCTGCGAAATTTGCCGCGGGTCTCTTCGATTTTGCTCTGCACTTCCTTGATCGCCGCTTCAGCACGCGGGATAGCCAGAGAGGTGGCGTCCAGTTGGCCGCGCACCTCGACTTCCGAACGGCGCAGGCGCAGCACCTCGACCTGGGACACTGCGCCCTGGGCTACCAGAGGCTCGGACATGCCGATTTCCTGGCGCAGCAATTGCAGACTGTTGGCGTACTGAGCGCGCTTGGAGGTGAACTCGCGCAGTTCTTGCTGGCGCTGCACCAATTGCTGCTCAAGGCCGCCGATTTCATCGCGCAATTGCTGGCGGCGGCTCTGGAACAGCGACTCTTCGTTGCTCGCCTGTTGCGGTGCGGCTTTGCGCAGAACATCGTCGATCTGCAGCGCACGGCCTTCGATCTCGGCGTTCAAGCGCTCGACCCGCATGGCCATGGCCAGGCGATCGGCTTCGGTCTCGCCGACGTTGGAGGCGAAGCGGGTCTCGTCCAGACGCAGCAAAGGTTGGCCGATCTCGACGATCTGCCCTTCCTTGGCGAAGATCTCGGAAACGATACCGCCCTCCAGATTCTGGATCTTCTGCAGCTTGGACGAAGGGATGGCCTTGCCCTCCCCGCGGGTCACTTCGTCGATGTGAGCGAAGCTGGCCCAGATGATCAGGAACAGGAAAAACGCGATCACCCCCCAGATGGTCATGCGCACCACCCGCGGCGCATCCTCGACCAGCGACTTGCGCACCTCGGGCAAAGGCGCGCCGGCCAGTGACTCCGAGCCTTTGAAGTAGCTGCGCAAGCTCTCTTTGAAGCCGTTTACATCCAACTTACGCGACACTGATCTGCCCCTTTTTCAGCGCATCCATGACCGAGGCTTTCGGGCCGTCGGCAACTACTTGTCCACGGTCGATCACGATGAGCCGGTCGACCAGCGACAGCAGCGAGGCGCGGTGGGTGACCAGAACCACAGTCTTGTGTTCGACAAACGCCTGCAAGCGCTGCTTGAGGCGCTCTTCGCCAGTGTTGTCCATGGCGCTGGTAGGCTCGTCGAGCAGCAGGATCTGCGGGTTGAGCAGCAATGCCCGGCCCAGTGTGACGTTCTGCCGCTGGCCCCCGGACAGGTTCTGCCCGCGCTCGCCCACCTGCAGCTCGTAACCATCCGGGTGCAGCCTGGCGAATTCGTGCACCCCGGACAGCTCAGCCGCCTGCAGGATCAGTTCGTCCTCGACATAGCGCGCACCGCTGACCAGATTGTCGCGCAAGGTGCCGGCCAGCAACTGGATATCCTGCGGCACGTAACCGATGTTGTGGCGCAGCTCGCTGACGTCGATCTGGCGGATGTCCACGCCATCGACCAGCAGCGAACCGTTGTCTGCTTCGTACAGGCCGACGATCAGCTTGGCCAGCGAGCTCTTGCCCGAGCCGCTGCGGCCGATGATGCCGATTTTCTCGCCCGGGCGGATGTTCAGGTTGATGCCCTTGAGCGCCTGGTTCTGCTGGTTCGGGTAGGTGAAGTCGACCCCGCGGAACTCGATCGAGCCCTGCAGTACCTGGCGGCTCAGCGGGCGCTCTTCGAAATTGCGCTCCTGCGGCAGGTCCATCATCTGGTCGGTAGCGACCATGGTTACCCTGGCCTGCTGATAACGTGCCAGCAAGCCGTTGAGCTGGCCCAGCGGGCCCAGTGCACGGCCGCTGAGCATGTAGCAGGCCACCAGGCCACCCATGCTCAGGTTGCCATCGATGATCTGGTAAACGCCCACGCAGATCAGCGCCACGCCAGCCAGTTGCTGGATCAGCATGGTGATATTCATTGCCAGGCCCGACAGCACCTTGACCCGCAGCTCGAGGCGGCTGAGGGTGCCCAGGGTCTGCTCCCACATGTACTGGCGCTCGCTCTCGGCATTGTTGACCTTGACCGCATCGAGGCCGGCGAGGGTTTCGATCAGGCTCGACTGGCGCTCGGAAGCCAGCGCCATGGTCCGCTCCATGGTCGACATCAGCGGCTTCTGCAGCGCATAGCCGATGCCCAATGCCAGCGGGAAGGCAATGATCGGGATCCACACCAGATGGCCACCGAGCATAGCGATGACGATCAGGATCAGAATGGTGAACGGCAGGTCGATCAGGCTGGTCAGGGTCAGCGAGGCGAGGAAGTCACGCAGGCTCTGAAACTCGTGGATGTTCTGGGCGAAGCTGCCCACCCGTGCCGGGCGATGCTTCATCGACATGCCAACGATGCGCTCGAACAGCGTGGCCGACACGATCAAGTCGGTTTTCTTGCCGGCCAGGTCCAGGCACAGGCTGCGCAGCAACTTGAGCACCAGGTCGAACACGTAGGCACCGGCAATGCCGATGGCCAGCACCCACAAGGTCGAGGTGGCCTGGTTGGGTACGACCCGGTCGTAGACGTTCATCACGAACAACGGTGCAGCCAGAGCGATGATGTTGATCACCAGGCTGGCGGCGATTGCATCGATGTACAGCCACTTGCTGCGTAGCAGCGTGTCGCGGAACCACGAGCGGGTACGCGGGATCAGGTTGCCGTGGGTAACGTCGAATTTGTGCTGTGGCTGGGCAAAGAAGACTTTGCCACTGTAGTCACCCAGCAGCGCCTCGCGGCTGACCAGGACTTCGCCACCGTCGCTCTCGCTGAGCAGCAAGCGCGCGGTGTCGTCGTTTTCCCAACCGAGCAGCACCGCACTGCGGCCCTCGTTGAGCAGCAGCATGGCGGGCATGGCGATGGCCGGGATCTGCTCCAGCTTGCGTTGCAGCAAGCGCCCCTGCAGGCCGGCCCGGGCGGCAGCCCGCGGCAGCAGTTCGGCGTTCAGGCGCTGGGACGGCAAGGGCAGCCCAGTGGTCAACATGGCCCGGCTGGCCGGCTTCTGGTGCAGAACACACAGGGTCAGCAGGCTATCCAGTAGAGGATCGTCATGCTGGCTGCGTGGATCGTGACTGAGTTGGACTCGACTGACTTCGGATTCCACGCGGCGCTCTCTTCAAACCTTGCAGTGTCTGGGGCGATGCGCACCTGGCCTCTTGGAGGGTGGTGCACATACGGTTTCATGTCATTTTGCACTGATGGCCATGGGCACGACCACCCCGTGGCGTCAATACGGCGGGCTGGTGACTACAGCGCTTGCCCATGTTTCGCTTGAAAACAGTCGGTTTGCCAGTGGGTTAGCGGTTCAGCACCCTTTACGTGCTATCGGCTGAAGACTGGAAATCTTCATTTCTGGCTGTTGAGTAATGCATTTTTTTCAGCCGATTCAGATGTGAAGCTGGCATGCCCAGTGCTTGTAATCGGCAGCACCTTATAGCAGTCAAAACAATGGCTCTCTTTTTATTTTTTCATTGTTTGCAAAGCTTGTTCCAAATCATCTGCAGGGGTGTCTTTCCCTGTTACCTGTCAGGCTCCAAGGCTTCGTAATTCGGGGGCTAAGCGCTTTTTGAGAAGGGGGCTTGAAGCAGCTGACGGGCGGTGAAAATATCAATGTGACATTACCCGCGTGATTGTTTAGGATGACGCAGTTTCGGTCAATACTTTGGCATATGCTTAATAGCTAAAAGTAATAGACATATATTTGACGTCAAAAAGTTATATTCATAGTTACTTAGCATTAGCAGCAATTTTCGTCTGCTAGGCATGAAGCCAACAGAATGGCTAGATCCGGAGAGTCCAATGAGCAGTGTTGTTGCCATCGTCAAAAGCATTGTTGGCCAGGTCATCGCGGTATCCCCAGAGGGCTTTCGTCGCGTTCTGATTGAAGGCGACCGTCTGATGGCGGGCGAGCAAGTCCTGACCGGCCCAGGTGGCGCGGTAACTCTGGAGCTGGCCGATGGCCGCATGCTCGACCTGGGCCGTGACTCGCAATGGAGTGCGGACGCTCCGGACAGCAGTGCCGATCTGAGCCAGGCCACCGCACAGGCAGCGCCCTCGGTCGAAGAACTGCAGCAAGCCATCGCCGCTGGCGCTGACCCGACCACCGAGCTTGAGGCAACGGCGGCGGGCCCGACTGCAGCCGGTAATGGCGGCGCGGCTGGCGGCGGACACTCCTTTGTGATGCTTGAGGAGACTGCAGGCGCGGTCGACCCGACCATTGGTTTCCCGACCGGCCCAATCGGCTTCCAGACGCTTGCCGCTGATCTGGAGACCGGCGCTGTCGATACCAACGTCAACGATGCCACCCCGACTGCTCCGACTGTGACTCCGCCGGTTACCACGCCGGTTGCCACCGGGGTGACATTGACCGCTACGCCATCGATCACCGAAGCGGGCGGCGTGATTGTCTACACCGCAACCGTCGGTCAACCACCGCTGACTGACCTGACCATTACACTCTCCAACGGCCAGGTCATCGTCATCACCGCAGGCCAGACCACTGGCACGGTCAATGTCGATATTCCGCCTAACGACACGCCTTACATCGATGGCAGCGAGATTTCTGTAACCATCACCGGCACCACCGGTGGCGGCGGCCTAGTCGTTACGCCGAACCCAACCCCGGCTGTCACCCAGATCGTCGACACCATCGACACCACGACGGTATCGGTAACCGGCCAGCCTGCGAAAGAAGGCGACCCTAACCTGACCTTCGAATTCCAGCTGAGCAACCCGCCCCAGGCCGGTAGCCCGACCACCTTGACCGTGAACGTGGGCGGTACCAACTACACCGTTACCGTTGATGCCAGCGGTAAAGGCACGCTGGTGATCCCGAATACCAACGGCAGCGATGTCTACATCGATCCGTCTTCGGTTACCGCAACTGTGACCGGCGTAAATGGTGGCAACTTCGAGGCCGTCGACCTGGCGGGCGCGACAACCACCGTCACTGTCGAAGACACCATCGACACCACGACTGTTGCCGTGACCGCGGTGCCAGCAAAGGAAGGCGATACCAACCTCACCTTCAACTTCCAGCTGAGCAACCCGCCGCAAGCCGGCAGCACCACGACTCTGACCGTTAACATTAGTGGCACTAACTACACCGTTGATATCGATGCCTCCGGCAAAGGTACTCTGCTGGTTCCGAACACCAACGTTGATGATGTCTCCAAAGATGGCAGCGAAGTGACTGCCACCGTCACGGGCGTCACCGGCGGTAATTTCGAAGCGGTTGACCTGAGTGGCGCGACTACCACCGTGACCGTCGAAGACACCATCGACACCACTACCGTAGCCGTGACTGCCGAGCCTGCGAAGGAAGGCGATACCAACCTGACCTTCAACTTCCAGCTGAGCAACCCGCCTCAGGCTGGCAGCAGCACCACCCTGACAGTTAACGTCGGTGGTACTAACTACACCGTTGATATCGATGCTTCGGGTAAAGGCACCTTGCTGGTGCCTAACACCAACGGCGCAGATGTTTACATCGATCCAAGCCAGGTCACTGCAACCGTTACTGAAGTGAACGGCGGCAACTTCGAGGCTGTTGACCTGAGTGGTGCAACCACCACCGTCACCGTCGAAGACACTATCGACACCACGACTGTTGCTGTGACCGCTGTGCCAGCTAAAGAAGGTGATGCCAACCTAACCTTCAACTTCCAGCTGAGCAACCCGCCTCAGGTTGGCAGCACGACCACCCTGACCGTCAATGTCGGTGGCACAAACTACACCGTTGATATCGATGCTTCCGGCAAGGGTACTCTCCAGGTCCCGAACACCAACGTTGAAGATGTCTACAAAGACGGCAGTGAAGTCACCGCGACTGTCACTGCGGTCAACGGCGGTAACTTCGAAGCGGTCGATCTGACTGGCGCGACTACCACCGTTGCTGTCGAAGACACCATCGACACCACTACCGTGGCCGTCACTGCCGAAGCAGCGAAAGAAGGTGATGCAAACCTCACCTTCAACTTCCAGCTGAGCAACCCGCCGCAGGCTGGCACCACGGCTACCTTGACCGTGAACGTCGGTGGTACTGATTACACCGTCACTGTTGGCGCCGATGGCAAGGGCACGCTCCAGGTCCCGAACACCAACGTTGAAGATGTCTACAAAGACGGCAGTGAAGTCACCGCGACTGTCACTGCGGTCAATGGCGGCAACTTCGAAGCTGTGGATTTGACCGGCGCGACTACCACCGTTGCTGTCGAAGACACCATCGACACCACTACCGTGGCCGTCACTGCTGAAGCTGCGAAAGAAGGCGATGCAAACCTCACCTTCAACTTCCAGCTGAGCAACCCGCCTCAGGTTGGCAGCACGACCACCCTGACCGTCAATGTTGGTGGCACAAACTACACCGTTGATATCGATGCTTCCGGCAAAGGTACTCTCCAGGTCCCGAACACCAACGTTGAAGATGTCTACAAAGACGGCAGTGAAGTCACTGCGACTGTCACTGCGGTCAACGGCGGTAACTTCGAAGCCGTTGATCTGACCGGCGCGACTACCACTGTTGCCGTCGAAGACACCATCGATACCACGACTGTGGCCGTTACTGCTGAAGCTGCGAAAGAAGGCGACGCGAACCTCACCTTCAACTTCCAGCTGAGCAATCCGCCTCAGGTTGGCAGCACGGCTACCTTGACCGTGAACGTCGGTGGTACTGATTACACCGTCACTGTTGGCGCTGATGGCAAGGGCACCTTGTCGGTCCCGAACACCAACGTTGAAGACGTCTACAAAGACGGTAGCGAAGTCACCGCGACTGTCACTGCGGTCAACGGCGGTAACTTCGAAGCGGTCGATCTGACTGGCGCGACTACCACCGTTGCTGTCGAAGACACCATCGACACCACTACCGTGGCTGTCACTGCCGAAGCAGCGAAAGAAGGTGATGCAAACCTCACCTTCAACTTCCAGCTGAGTAACCCGCCGCAGGCTGGCACCACTGCTACCTTGACCGTTAACGTCGGTGGCACTGATTACACCGTCAACGTTGGCGCTGATGGCAAGGGCACCTTGTCGGTCCCGAACACTAATGTCGAAGACGTCTACAAAGACGGTAGCGAAGTCACCGCGACTGTCACTGCGGTCAACGGCGGTAACTTCGAAGCCGTCGATCTGACTGGCGCGACCACTACTGTCGCTGTCGAAGACACTATCGACTCCACCACCGTGGCCGTCACTGCCGAAGCTGCGAAGGAGGGTGATGCCAACCTCACCTTCAACTTCCAGCTCAGCAACCCGCCGCAGGCTGGCACCACGGCTACCTTGACCGTGAACGTCGGTGGTGCTGATTACACCGTCACTGTTGGTGCCGATGGCAAGGGCACGCTCCAGGTCCCGAACACCAACGTTGAAGACGTCTACAAAGACGGCAGTGAAGTCACTGCGACCGTCACTGCGGTCAATGGCGGCAACTTCGAAGCTGTGGATTTGGCCGGCGCGACTACCACCGTTGCTGTCGAAGACACCATCGACACCACCACCGTGGCGGTCACTGCTGAAGCAGCGAAGGAGGGTGATGCAAACCTCACCTTCAACTTCCAGTTGAGTAACCCGCCGCAGGCTGGCACCACGGCTACCTTGACCGTGAACGTCGGTGGTACTGATTACACCGTCACTGTTGGCGCCGATGGCAAAGGCACGCTCCAGGTCCCGAACACCAACGTTGAAGATGTCTACAAAGACGGCAGTGAAGTCACCGCGACTGTCACTGCGGTCAACGGCGGTAACTTCGAAGCCGTTGATCTGACTGGCGCGACTACCACCGTTGCTGTCGAAGACACCATCGACACCACTACCGTGGCCGTCACTGCCGAAGCAGCGAAAGAAGGTGATGCAAACCTCACCTTCAACTTCCAGCTGAGCAACCCGCCTCAGGTTGGCAGCACGACCACCCTGACCGTCAATGTTGGTGGCACAAACTACACCGTTGATATCGATGCTTCCGGCAAAGGTACTCTCCAGGTCCCGAACACCAACGTTGAAGACGTCTACAAAGACGGCAGTGAAGTCACCGCGACTGTCACTGCGGTCAATGGCGGCAACTTCGAAGCTGTGGATTTGACCGGCGCGACTACCACCGTTGCTGTCGAAGACACCATCGACACCACTACCGTGGCCGTCACTGCTGAAGCTGCGAAAGAAGGCGATGCAAACCTCACCTTCAACTTCCAGCTGAGCAACCCGCCTCAGGTTGGCAGCACGACCACCCTGACCGTCAATGTTGGTGGCACAAACTACACCGTTGATATCGATGCTTCCGGCAAAGGTACTCTCCAGGTCCCGAACACCAACGTTGACGACGTCTACAAAGACGGCAGTGAAGTCACTGCGACCGTCACTGCGGTCAATGGCGGTAACTTCGAAGCCGTCGATCTGACCGGCGCGACCACCACTGTCGCTGTCGAAGACACCATCGACACCACTACCGTCGCCGTGACTGCCGAAGCTGCGAAAGAAGGTGATGCGAACCTCACCTTCAACTTCCAGCTGAGCAATCCGCCGCAGGCTGGTACCACTGTTATCTTGACCGTTAACGTCGGTGGTGCTGATTACACCGTCACAGTTGGCGCTGATGGCAAGGGCACCTTGTCGGTCCCGAACACCAACGTTGAAGACGTCTATAAAGACGGCAGTGAAGTCACTGCGACCGTCACTGCGGTCAATGGCGGCAACTTCGAAGCGGTCGATCTGACTGGCGCGACCACTACTGTCGCTGTCGAAGACACCATCGACACCACCACCGTGGCCGTGACTGCCGAAGCTGCGAAAGAAGGTGATGCGAACCTCAACTTCAACTTCCAGCTGAGTAACCCGCCGCAGGCTGGTACCACGGCTACCTTGACCGTGAACGTCGATGGTACTGATTACACCGTCACTGTTGGCGCCGATGGCAAGGGCACGCTCCAGGTCCCGAACACCAATGTCGAAGACGTCTACAAAGACGGTAGCGAAGTCACTGCGACCGTCACTGCGGTCAATGGCGGCAACTTCGAAGCGGTCGATCTGACTGGCGCGACCACTACTGTCGCTGTCGAAGACACCATCGACACCACCACCGTGGCCGTCACTGCCGAAGCTGCGAAAGAAGGTGATGCGAACCTCACCTTCAACTTCCAGCTCAGCAACCCGCCGCAGGCTGGCACCACGGCTACCTTGACCGTGAACGTCGGTGGTACTGATTACACCGTCACTGTTGGCGCCGATGGCAAGGGCACCTTGTCGGTCCCGAACACCAACGTTGAAGACGTCTATAAAGACGGCAGTGAAGTTACTGCGACCGTCACTGCGGTCAATGGCGGCAACTTCGAAGCGGTCGATCTGACTGGCGCGACCACTACTGTCGCTGTCGAAGACACCATCGACACCACCACCGTGGCCGTGACTGCCGAAGCTGCGAAAGAAGGTGATGCGAACCTCAACTTCAACTTCCAGCTGAGTAACCCGCCGCAGGCTGGTACCACGGCTACCTTGACCGTGAACGTCGGTGGTACTGATTACACCGTCACTGTTGGCGCCGATGGCAAGGGCACGCTCCAGGTCCCGAACACCAACGTTGAAGACGTCTACAAAGACGGCAGCGAAGTCACTGCGACCGTCACTGCGGTCAATGGCGGTAACTTCGAAGCGGTCGATCTGACTGGCGCGACTACCACCGTTGCTGTCGAAGACACCATCGACACCACTACCGTGGCGGTCACTGCCGAAGCTGCGAAGGAAGGTGATGCAAACCTTACCTTCAACTTCCAGCTCAGCAATCCGCCGCAGGCTGGCAGCACCACGACCCTGACTGTAAATGTCGGTGGCACTAACTACACCGTCAACGTTGGCGCTGATGGCAAGGGCACTCTCCAGGTCCCGAACACCAACGTTGAAGACGTCTACAAAGACGGCAGCGAAGTCACTGCGACCGTCACTGCGGTCAATGGCGGTAACTTCGAAGCTGTGGATCTGACCGGCGCGACCACCACTGTTGCCGTTGAAGACACCATCGATACCACGACTGTGGCCGTGACTGCTGAAGCTGCGAAGGAAGGTGATGCAAACCTCACCTTCAACTTCCAGCTGAGCAACCCGCCTCAGGCTGGCAGCACGACCACCCTGACCGTCAATGTCGGTGGTGCTGATTACACCGTCACTGTTGGTGCCGATGGCAAGGGCACGCTCCAGGTCCCGAACACCAACGTTGAAGACGTCTACAAAGACGGCAGTGAAGTCACTGCGACCGTCACTGCGGTCAACGGCGGTAACTTCGAAGCTGTGGATCTGACCGGCGCGACCACCACTGTTGCCGTTGAAGACACCATCGATACCACGACTGTGGCCGTGACTGCTGAAGCTGCGAAGGAAGGTGATGCAAACCTCACCTTCAACTTCCAGCTGAGCAACCCGCCTCAGGCTGGCAGCACGACCACCCTGACCGTCAATGTCGGTGGTGCTGATTACACCGTCACTGTTGGTGCCGATGGCAAGGGCACGCTCCAGGTCCCGAACACCAACGTTGAAGACGTCTACAAAGACGGCAGTGAAGTCACTGCGACCGTCACTGCGGTCAACGGCGGTAACTTCGAAGCTGTGGATCTGACCGGCGCGACCACCACTGTTGCCGTTGAAGACACCATCGATACCACGACTGTGGCCGTGACTGCTGAAGCTGCGAAGGAAGGTGATGCAAACCTCACCTTCAACTTCCAGCTGAGCAACCCGCCTCAGGCTGGCAGCACGACCACCCTGACCGTCAATGTCGGTGGTGCTGATTACACCGTCACTGTTGGTGCCGATGGCAAGGGCACGCTCCAGGTCCCGAACACCAACGTTGAAGACGTCTACAAAGACGGCAGTGAAGTCACTGCGACCGTCACTGCGGTCAACGGCGGTAACTTCGAAGCCGTTGATCTGACTGGCGCGACTACCACCGTTGCTGTCGAAGACACCATCGACACCACTACCGTGGCCGTCACTGCCGAAGCAGCGAAAGAAGGCGACGCGAACCTCACCTTCAACTTCCAGCTCAGCAACCCGCCTCAGGTTGGCAGCACGACCACCCTGACCGTCAATGTCGGCGGCACAAACTACACCGTTGATATCGATGCTTCCGGCAAAGGTACTCTCCAGGTCCCGAACACCAACGTTGAAGACGTCTACAAAGACGGTAGCGAAGTCACCGCGACTGTCACTGCGGTCAACGGCGGTAACTTCGAAGCGGTCGATCTGACTGGCGCGACTACCACCGTTGCTGTCGAAGACACCATCGACACCACCACCGTGGCGGTCACTGCTGAAGCAGCGAAGGAGGGTGATGCAAACCTCACCTTCAACTTCCAGCTGAGTAACCCGCCGCAGGCTGGTACCACTGCGACCTTGACCGTTAACGTCGGTGGCACTGATTACACGGTAACTGTTGGCGCTGATGGCAAGGGCACTCTCCAGGTCCCGAACACCAACGTTGAAGACGTCTACAAAGACGGTAGCGAAGTCACCGCGACTGTCACTGCGGTCAACGGCGGTAACTTCGAAGCGGTCGATCTGACTGGCGCGACTACCACCGTTGCTGTCGAAGACACCATCGACACCACTACCGTGGCGGTCACTGCCGAAGCTGCGAAGGAAGGTGATGCAAACCTTACCTTCAACTTCCAGCTCAGCAATCCGCCGCAGGCTGGCAGCACCACGACCCTGACTGTAAATGTCGGTGGCACTAACTACACCGTCAACGTTGGCGCTGATGGCAAGGGCACCTTATCGGTCCCGAACACCAACGTTGAAGACGTCTACAAAGACGGCAGTGAAGTCACCGCGACTGTCACTGCGGTCAATGGCGGCAACTTCGAAGCTGTGGATTTGACCGGCGCGACTACCACTGTTGCCGTCGAAGACACCATCGATACCACGACTGTGGCCGTTACTGCTGAAGCTGCGAAGGAAGGCGACGCGAACCTCACCTTCAACTTCCAGCTCAGCAATCCGCCGCAGGCTGGCACCACTGCTACCTTGACCGTTAACGTCGGTGGCACTGATTACACCGTCAACGTTGGCGCTGATGGCAAGGGCACCCTTGAGGTCCCTAACACCAACATCGAAGACGTCTACAAAGACGGTAGCGAAGTCACTGCGACCGTCACCGCGGTCAATGGCGGCAACTTCGAAGCTGTGGATTTGGCCGGCGCGACTACCACCGTTGCTGTCGAAGACACCATCGACACCACCACCGTGGCGGTCACTGCTGAAGCAGCGAAGGAGGGTGATGCAAACCTCACCTTCAACTTCCAGTTGAGTAACCCGCCGCAGGCTGGCACCACGGCTACCTTGACCGTGAACGTCGGTGGTACTGATTACACCGTCACTGTTGGCGCCGATGGCAAAGGCACGCTCCAGGTCCCGAACACCAACGTTGAAGATGTCTACAAAGACGGCAGTGAAGTCACCGCGACTGTCACTGCGGTCAACGGCGGTAACTTCGAAGCCGTTGATCTGACTGGCGCGACTACCACCGTTGCTGTCGAAGACACCATCGACACCACTACCGTGGCCGTCACTGCCGAAGCAGCGAAAGAAGGTGATGCAAACCTCACCTTCAACTTCCAGCTGAGCAACCCGCCTCAGGTTGGCAGCACGACCACCCTGACCGTCAATGTTGGTGGCACAAACTACACCGTTGATATCGATGCTTCCGGCAAAGGTACTCTCCAGGTCCCGAACACCAACGTTGAAGACGTCTACAAAGACGGCAGTGAAGTCACCGCGACTGTCACTGCGGTCAATGGCGGCAACTTCGAAGCTGTGGATTTGACCGGCGCGACTACCACTGTTGCCGTCGAAGACACCATCGATACCACGACTGTGGCCGTTACTGCTGAAGCTGCGAAGGAAGGCGACGCGAACCTCACCTTCAACTTCCAGCTCAGCAATCCGCCGCAGGCTGGCACCACTGCTACCTTGACCGTTAACGTCGGTGGCACTGATTACACCGTCAACGTTGGCGCTGATGGCAAGGGCACCCTTGAGGTCCCTAACACCAACATCGAAGACGTCTACAAAGACGGTAGCGAAGTCACTGCGACCGTCACCGCGGTCAATGGCGGCAACTTCGAAGCTGTGGATTTGGCCGGCGCGACTACCACCGTTGCTGTCGAAGACACCATCGACACCACCACCGTGGCGGTCACTGCTGAAGCAGCGAAGGAGGGTGATGCAAACCTCACCTTCAACTTCCAGCTCAGCAATCCGCCGCAGGCTGGCACCACGGCTACCTTGACCGTTAACGTCGGTGGCACTGATTACACCGTCAACGTTGGCGCTGATGGCAAGGGCACCCTTGAGGTCCCTAACACCAACATCGAAGACGTCTACAAAGACGGTAGCGAAGTCACTGCGACCGTCACCGCGGTCAATGGCGGCAACTTCGAAGCTGTGGATTTGGCCGGCGCGACTACCACCGTTGCTGTCGAAGACACCATCGACACCACCACCGTGGCGGTCACTGCTGAAGCAGCGAAGGAGGGTGATGCAAACCTCACCTTCAACTTCCAGTTGAGTAACCCGCCGCAGGCTGGCACCACGGCTACCTTGACCGTGAACGTCGGTGGTACTGATTACACCGTCACTGTTGGCGCCGATGGCAAAGGCACGCTCCAGGTCCCGAACACCAACGTTGAAGATGTCTACAAAGACGGCAGTGAAGTCACCGCGACTGTCACTGCGGTCAACGGCGGTAACTTCGAAGCCGTTGATCTGACTGGCGCGAATACCACTGTTGCCGTCGAAGACACCATCGATACCACGACTGTGGCCGTTACTGCTGAAGCTGCGAAGGAAGGCGACGCGAACCTCACCTTCAACTTCCAGCTGAGCAATCCGCCTCAGGTTGGCAGCACGGCTACCTTGACCGTGAACGTCGGTGGTACTGATTACACCGTCACAGTTGGCGCTGATGGCAAGGGCACCTTGTCGGTCCCGAACACCAACGTTGAAGACGTCTACAAAGACGGTAGCGAAGTCACCGCGACTGTCACTGCGGTCAACGGCGGTAACTTCGAAGCGGTCGATCTGACTGGCGCGACTACCACCGTTGCTGTCGAAGACACCATCGACACCACCACCGTGGCGGTCACTGCTGAAGCAGCGAAGGAGGGTGATGCAAACCTCACCTTCAACTTCCAGCTGAGTAACCCGCCGCAGGCTGGCACCACGGCTACCTTGACCGTGAACGTCGGTGGTACTGATTACACCGTCACTGTTGGCGCCGATGGCAAGGGCACGCTCCAGGTCCCGAACACCAACGTTGAAGATGTCTACAAAGATGGCAGCGAAGTGACTGCCACTGTCACTGGCGTTACCGGTGGTAATTTCGAAGCTGTAGACGTATCCGGCGCTTCGGCTACCGTGACTGTCGAAGACACCATCGACACTACGACTGTGGCAGTCACCGGCGTACCGGCGAAAGAAGGCGATGCCAACGTCACCTTCAACTTCGAGCTGAGTAACAAGCCTCAGGCTGGCAGCGATCCGGTCGTCCTGAACGTACGCATCGGCAGCACCGACCACACCGTTAACCTCGACGCTGACGGCAAGGGTTCGATCCAGGTTCCTAACCCGAACAGCGAAGACGTCTACAAAGACGCTAGCGAACTGGTTGCAACTGTGACCGGCGGCACTGGCGGTAACTTTGAGAAGATCGCAACCGGCGGTACTGGTACTGCGGTGATCTCGGATACCGAAACTCCAGTGACTGTTGCAGTGACCGGCGTGCCTGCGAAAGAAGGCGACGCTAACGTCACTTTCAACTTCGAGCTGAGCGACAAGCCACAAGCTGGTAGTGCTCCAGTTGTGCTGACCGTGCGTGTTGGCAGCACCGACTACACCGTCAACATCGACAGCAACGGTAAGGGCTCCATTCAGGTCCCGAACCCGAACAGCGAAGACGTGTACAAGGACGCCAGCCAACTGGTCGCCACCGTCACCGGCGGCACCGGCGGCAACTTCGAGAAGATCGCCACTGGCGCGACCGGCACAGCGCAAATCGCTGACACCGAGACCCCAGTCACCGTCAAGGTCACCGGCGTTGCGGCAACCGAAGCTGATGCCAAAGTCACCTTCAACTTCGAGCTGAGCGAAAAGCCTCAGGCCGGCAGCGATCCAGTTGTCCTGAACGTACGCATCGGCAGCACCGACTACACCGTCAACATCGACAGCAACGGCAAGGGCTCGATCCAGGTCCCGAACCCGAATAGCGAAGACGTGTACAAAGACGCCAGCCAGCTGGTCGCCACCGTCACCGGCGGCACCGGCGGCAACTTCGAGAAGATCGCCACTGGCGCGACCGGCACAGCGCAAATCGCTGACACCGAGACCCCAGTCACCGTCAAGGTCACCGGCGTTGCGGCAACCGAAGCTGATGCCAAAGTCACCTTCAACTTCGAGCTGAGCGAAAAGCCTCAGGCCGGCAGCGATCCAGTTGTCCTGAACGTACGCATCGGCAGCACCGACTACACCGTCAACATCGACAGCAACGGCAAGGGCTCCATTCAGGTCCCGAACCCGAACAGCGAAGACGTGTACAAGGACGCCAGCCAACTGGTCGCCACCGTCACCGGCGGCACCGGCGGCAACTTCGAGAAAATCGCCACTGGCGCGACCGGCACAGCACAAATCGCTGACACCGAAACCCCAGTCACCGTCAAGGTCACCGGCGTTCCGGCTACCGAGGCTGATGCCAACGTTACCTTCAACTTCGAACTGAGCAACAAGCCTCAGGCCGGCAGCGATCCAGTCGTTCTGAACGTACGCATCGGCAGCACCGACTACACCGTCAACATCGACAGCAACGGCAAGGGCTCGATCCAGGTCCCGAACCCGAATAGCGAAGACGTGTACAAAGACGCCAGCCAGCTGGTCGCCACCGTCACTGGCGGCACCGGCGGTAACTTCGAGAAAATCGCCACCGGCGCCACTGGCACCGCACAAATCGCTGACACCGAAACCCCAGTCACCGTCAAGGTCACCGGCGTTGCGGCCACCGAAGCAGATGCCAACGTCACCTTCAACTTCGAACTGAGCGACAAGCCGCAAGCTGGCAGTGCGCCAGTCGTCCTGAACGTGCGCATCGGCAGCACCGACTACGCCGTTAACATCGACAGCAACGGCAAGGGCTCCATTCAGGTCCCGAACCCGAACAGCGAAGACGTGTACAAAGACGCTAGCGAGTTGGTGGCCACCGTCACCGGCGGCACCGGCGGCAACTTCGAGAAGATCGAAACCGGCGCGACTGGCACAGCACAAATTGCTGACACCGAAACCCCAGTCAGCGTAACCATCACGCCGCAAGCTGCGACTGAAGCTGACGCCAACGTCATCTTCAACTTCCAGATGAGCAAGCCGCCGCAGGCTGGCAGCGACCCAGTGGTACTGGTCGTCAAAGTCGGCGCCAGCAACTACAACGTCTCGATCAACAGCCAAGGCCAAGGCACGCTGAGCGTACCTAACCCGAACACCGAAGACGTCTTCAATGACGCCAGCAAGCTGGTTGCGACCGTGGTCAGCGGCAGCGGTGGCAACTACGAGAAGATCGAAACCGGCGCAACCGCGATTGCCGATATCGCCGACACCATCGATACCGTCTACGCCAAGATCAGCATGGTCGGTACCGGTTCGGTCAACGAAGGCGGCAACCTGACCTACAAGGTCGAGCTGGTCGACAAGTCGGGCAACTCGATCAGTGTGCCAACCGGCAAGTCGGTTTCGGTCAACCTGGAATGGTCCGGCAATGCTGATGCTAGCGACATTGAAGGTACGCTGCCAACCAGCGTGACCATCACTGGGGGCAAGAGCAGCGTCGAGTTCAACGTCAAGACCTTCGACGACACCAAGATCGAAAGCAGCGAGACGCTGACCGCCACCATCAAGCAGGTCAACGACAACAATCAGGTGTTCGAGAACCTCGCGGTGGGCAGCCAGAACGTCGCCACCGGCACCATCATCGACAACGACAAAGGCCCGGTCATCACCGCGCCTGGCAGCGCTTCGATCATCGAGAGCGGCACCGCAGGTGGTGCTGATGTGGTGTTGGTCATCGACCGATCGGGCAGTATGGGGCCTGCGAACAACGGTAATGGCGGCAGCGATCCGGATGGTAGCGGGCCGTATACCTCACGTCTGCAGATGCTCAAGGAAGCGGTGAAGAACCTGTTCGACTCCGGCACCGTGCATTCGGTGTTCATCGTATCGTTCTCCACCAATGCTACCTTCC
Organism: Pseudomonas shirazensis; assembly: GCF_014268785.2. Taxonomy (GTDB): domain Bacteria; phylum Pseudomonadota; class Gammaproteobacteria; order Pseudomonadales; family Pseudomonadaceae; genus Aquipseudomonas; species Aquipseudomonas shirazensis. Next base: position 26,244 of record NZ_JABWRD020000003.1, read on the forward strand.
ACAGCTCAGGCAAAGATGGCGGTTGGTTCACCAACCTGGATGATGCGTACGCAGCAATCGACGCAATGAAAGCCTCGGGTACTACCAACTACAACGCTGCGCTGAACACAGTCACCAGCAGCTACCAGGCACCACCGCCAGGCGGCAGCAAGCTGGTCAACATCTTCATGTCGGACGGTGAGCCGACCAGCGGCCAGGGCGCGAATGAAAGCAACTGGATCAACTTCCTTAACCAGAAGGGCTTCAATGATTCCTATGCTGTTGGCTTCGGCGGCCTGAGCAACACTGACAAGAACTACCTCGAGCCAATCGGCTGGAAACCGGGCGAAACCGTAGGTTCCATCACCCAAGGCGCCAACGATAACCACGTCTTGGTCGTCGACACCTCGCTCAGCGCCCTGACTCAGGCGCTGGTGGGTAGCGTTGGCGGCAGCGCGGTGTCCGGCAACGTCACCGACAACGCCACCAGCGGTACCGCTGGCTGGGCCAGCAACGGCTGGAAGCTGACGTCGGTTGAGTACAACGGCGTTACCTACTCGTTCACCAGTGCCACCGACTCCAAGACCCTCGACCTGGGCAATGTCGGCAAGGTAGTGATCAAGGCCGATGGCAGTTACACCTTCTCGGGCAAGGACAACTTCGACACGGCCGATTCGCTGTCGGCAGTGGTCAAGTTCACGGTCAAGGATGCTGCTGGCAACACCGCGTCCTCGTCGCTGACCCTGACCGTCAATGACCGTAGCGACCCAATCGCTGCCAACGACGACGTGACCGCCACACTGACCTCGAAAACGGTCATGGGCGCGCCAACCGACGTTACCTTGGCCAGCTTCACAAGCGGCGAGAAGAGCCAGTGGCGGTTCGAGAACGCAGTCGACCGCGACACGCCTAACCCGGCAGCCGATACCGGCCGCTGGCAGGTGAGCTCGGTGGTCGGCACCACGGCGGATGCCAGTGTCAGCAGCGGCAGTAACCCGACCCTCGTGCTTACTGACCGGAATGGTGAAAGCAGCGGTGATGCCTCCATCCTGACCCCGCTGTACAAAGCGGTGGGCGGCGAGACCATGTCGTTCAAGGCGGTTGCTTCACTGTCGACAGTCAACAACATCTTCTCCAGCGGAAAAGATACCGCCGACTGGACACTGTTCAAGAGCACCGACGGTGTCAATTGGACTGTAGCGGGCGGCGGATCCATCGCCAATGGCAGCTCCACCATCACTACCGGTGCAATGGAAGCGAATGCTCAGTATCGCGTTCAACTGAGCGTGCATGACGATACCGGCTGGTTCACAGGCAACGCCTCCGTCAGCTTTGACGACTTCAAAGTCACCGTACCTGGCGCCCCCGTGGTCGAGTGGACTGCCACCCCTGTCACCGGCACTGTAGCTGGCAACGACGTGTGGGGCACCGACGGCGAAGTCTCGAGCCTGGCAATCAAGGTCAACGGCGCCTGGGTCGATGTACCAACAGGCGGTACCACCGTCGACGGTCAGTACGGCAGCCTGGTGATCGCCAAAGACGGCTCGTACACCTACACCCCGACTGCGAGCAAAGACGGCGTCGGCCACATGGATCAGTTCGATTACAAGCTGACCCAGCCGGACGGCGATACCGACACCGCGCACCTGTACGTGACCATTCAAGGCACCGGCCCAGGCGCAGCTGGCCTGGCGGCACCGGCGTGGACCAGCGGCAATGACACGCTGCTGGGCGGCGACGGTAACGACAACATCTTCGGCGGTGCCGGCAACGACGCGCTGATCGGCGGCAAGGGCAATGACATCCTCACCGGCGGCAGCGGTGCCGACCTGTTCGTCTGGAAAGCGGGTCACACCGGCAACGATGTGATCACCGACTTCAAGGCGTCCGAAGGCGACCGCATCGACCTCAGCGAACTGCTCCAGGGCGAGAAGGGCAGCACCATCGACAACTACCTGAAGATGACCACCGTGCAAGGCGACACCGTTCTGCAGATCAGCAGCGATGGCAAGCTCAACGTTCAAGATGGCACCAATCACGTCGATACCACTATCACTGTGCAGGGCGTCAACTGGTCGAACAGCTCCATCAACTCGCTGATCAGCGGTGCCGATCCGTTGATCAAGGTCGATAACCACAACGGCTGATGTTCACCCGCCAGCAGCAGGCAAGTGCTGCTGGCGTTGTGCACTGATTCGACTCCGGCCTCGTCGCAGCTTGCCTGCAACGAGGCCGAAGTCGTGTTGGGCTACCTCAGGCGTTATCCTGCCCCTATCGCAACCAGAAGGATTCACCGTGACAACGGATCACAGCCTGTATTACGTGCAGCGCGACGCCGATGGGCGCCTGTCGCGGGTCGACGCCAAGGCTTTTGAAGGCCATACCGAAACCCTGCCGGGTGACCACGTCGAGGTCCTGCATTGGCTGGCCGACGATGTTATCGGCAACAGCCTCAACCAGCTCAAACAGAGCGATCTGGACATGATCCGGGTGCTCGAGGACTTGATCGAAGTGCTGACCAGCAAAGGCGTGCTGAGCATCACCGACCTGCCGGCCGGCGCTCAGGCCAAGCTGCTCAACCGCTCTAGCGCACGACGTGCCTTGGGTGGGTTGAGCAACCTGATAGAAGAAGATCATGGGAGCGGGCTGATCTGAATGAACGCCCCGGCCTCAGTCCAGAGGCCGGGCGGTCCCTACCTGGGGTAAGCGCTGTGGCTCAGTCCTGATATTGAGCCGCAGCGCTGCTCAAGGTACGCCCGATTTCCTCACGCAGTGGCTGCGGCAGCTCGACCACCAGGCTGTCGCCCTGACTCAGCAGCCACCAGCGCAGCGGCCAGCCGTCGCTGACCGTCGCGCGCAGGCGGTGGCCGTGTTCCAGCGCGGTCAACTGCATGTCCGGGGTCAACGGCGCGTCACGCAGCTGCCGGGCGAGCAGATCGCTGATCCACGCCTGCAGCTCAATGCCATCACCCTGCACCGGCTGCAGCGCATCCCCGCGCAGGTACGCCTGCAAATCGAAATTGCCGCGCAGCTCGCTTACTGCTGCCGCTGACCAGTGCCAGCCAAACGGGATGCTCTTGTCATTGCGCTCAAGCGGGAAGATCAACGCAAGCTCGTTGAGGTCGCGCTCGACCGTGCGTTTGCTGACGATAAAGCCGACGTCACGCAACCCCCAGACCAACTCGGCGCTGGTAATGCCGGGCGAGCGGCTAGGCAGCTGACGTAGCAGGGCCCATTGACGGCTGAGGGTGGCGCGAGTAGTGGCGAACGGCAAAGGTAAACGTCCTTGTCTAGGCTTGCCGCACCAGAATGGCGGCACAGGGCGCGCATGGCAATTAGCCACACCTCGCTCAGATCAATGAACCTGCATTTGGTTGCCTGGGTTCGAATCGTTCGCGACAGGTTTCGTCGTAGCATGCCGCAGAATCACGCCTCACCACGGCTGTGGTTGGGTTGTGAAGCGTTCAATGAGGATGAACATGTCTGCTGCCAGCAATATCCATTCGCTGCTCGCGCGTCTTTTACCGGCGCGGATAATCCCTGTGCCGATTCCTCCGCGCCAGCGTCAGCACCTGTTCACCGGTGTCGGTCTACCCAGCCACTGCGGGCAGTTGGGCGAGCGCCCTGGTCTGGTCAATCGCCTGGATGAAGCCGTCGACCTGCAGGCGGTGTATGCCGACCTGCGCCGGCTCGCGCTGGCGGGCAACATCGCTGCACTGAACGACCTTGGCTGGATCTGGCTCAACGGCAAGTACTGGCTGGCAGATACGGTCCTGGCTGGGCATCTGCTGCGCATGGCCGCGCTACAGGGCAATGCTGCCGCCTGGTTCAATCTTGGCCAGCAGCACTACTTCGGCAAAGGCGTGGCGGTGTGTTACGAGCAAGCTGCCGAATGCTATCGCCAGGCATTCGAGGGCGGCCTGCTGCACGCTGCCGCAGCGTTGGGCGACCTGTTCGAAGAGGAAGTCTGCGACGCTGAGCAGGAATGGATGGTTGACCCGGTCGAGGCGCTGCGCTGGTTCATGCGCGGGGCCAAACTGGGCGAGGCACGCTGTCGGTTCGAGGTCGGCCATCGTTTTCTGCATGGGCTGTATGTCGAGGCCGATATCAAGGCCGCCCTGTACTGGCTGGAGCTGGCGGCAGCCGCCGGGGTGATGCATGCAGCAGAAGAGCTGGCGGTGCATTTCAGCAGCCGCAACATTGCCCGTTACAAGGATTGGCGTGATCAGGCGATCCAGATGGGCAGCAACCTTGCCTTGACCATGAAGCTTGAAGACCAGGTTCAGCGCTGAGGTGCATGAATAACCTTTCATCCTCGCAGCTCATCGCCGGCGGTTGACGCGGGGGGTGGGGCAGGGCGTATATTGATAGTTAGCAAACTATGAATATATTTTCCGGTTACTCCATGACACTCGATTCACTGCACCTGCAAGTCAGCAGCGGCATGGTGGTTGGCGCACGCCACTGGCGGCGTATCTGCCATACAGCCCTGACCAGCTATGGTATTTCCGAAGCCTGCGCGGTGCCGCTGTTGATGATCGTGCGCCTGGGCGATGGCGTGCATCAGGTTGCGGTGGCCAACGCTGCCGGGCTGGAGAGCCCGTCACTGGTGCGCCTGCTCGACCAGCTGTGCCGAGCCGGGCTGGTCTGTCGCAGTGAAGACCCGCTCGATCGCCGGGCCAAGGCACTGAGCCTGTCTGCCGAGGGCCGGGTACTCGCCGAGTCGATCGAAGGCGAGCTGGTGCGTCTGCGGCGTGACATCCTCAAGGGCATCAGCCAGGCTGATCTGGAGGCCTCGCTGCGAGTGATCCGGGCCTTCGAAGGCGCCGCTCAAGGGCCCATTGAGGGCCTGGCATGAACGGCTTCTTCAGCTCGATGCCGCCCGCCCGCGACTGGTTCTACGGCGTGCGCACCTTTGCCGCGTCGATGATCGCCCTGTACATCGCCCTGCTGATGCAGCTGCCGCGCCCGTACTGGGCGATGGCTACGGTGTACATCGTCTCCAGCCCTTTCGTTGGCCCCACCAGCTCCAAGGCCCTGTACCGCGCCCTCGGCACGCTGCTCGGCGCAGGCGGGGCGATCCTGCTGGTACCGCCGCTGGTACAGTCGCCGTTGTTGCTGTCGGGGGCCATCGCCCTGTGGACCGGGACCTTGCTGTTCCTCTCGCTGAACCTGCGCACCGCCAACAACTACGTGCTGATGCTGGCGGGCTATACCTTGCCGATGATTGCTCTGGCGGTAGTCGACGACCCGCTGGCGGTGTTCGACGTCGCCTCGTCGCGGGCCCAGGAGATCTGCCTGGGCATCGTTTGCGCAGCGGTGGTAGGCGCGATCTTCTGGCCGCGGCGGCTGGCGCCGGTGGTGGTCGGTTCGACCGGCAATTGGTTCGCCGAAGCGATCCGCTACAGCGACAGCTACCTGGCCCGTGATGTCGCGGTCGACAAAGTCGCCGCCCTGCGCGCCTCGATGGTTGCCACCTTCAACAGCCTCGAGCTGATGATCGGCCAGCTCGGTCACGAAGGCGCCGGCCCGCATACCTTGAAGAATGCCCGCGAACTGCGTGGCCGGATGATCCACCTGCTGCCGGTCATCGATGCCCTTGACGACGCCCTGCGCGCTCTCGAAGGCCGCGCGCCAGCGCAGTTCAGCCTGATTCAGCCGCTGCTGGCCGATGCTCGCGATTGGCTGCAAGGCAGCGCCGAGGATGCTTCGGTACTGCGCTGGCGCACCCTCAGAGACAAACTCGAATCTTGGCAACCAAGCGCTGCCGCGCTCGATCAGCGGCCGGAACTACTGCTCTCCAACGCGCTTTACCGACTGACCGAATGGGTCGACCTGTGGCAGGACTGCTGCGCCCTGCAACATGCTTTGCGCGCCGATGACGCCACGCCCTGGCGGGCGGTCTACCGGCATTGGCGGCTGGGCCGGCTGACGCCGTTTTTCGACCGTGGGCTGATGCTCTACTCGGTGTTCTCCACGGTTACTGCGATCATCGTCGCCTGCGCATTGTGGATTGGCCTGGGCTGGCACGACGGCGCCAGCGCAGTGATCCTCGCCGCGGTCGCCTGCAGCTTCTTCGCCGCCATGGACGACCCCGCGCCGCAGATCTACCGGTTCTTCTTCTGGACTATGCTGTCGGTGATCTTCTCCAGCCTGTACTTGTTCCTGGTGCTGCCCAACCTGCACGACTTCCCGATGCTGGTGCTGGCCTTCGCCGTGCCGTTCATCTGCGTCGGCACCCTCACCGTGCAGCCGCGCTTCTACCTCGGCACCTTGCTGACCATCGTCAACACCGCGACCTTTGTCAGCATCCAGGGTGCCTACGATGCCGACTTCTTCACCTTCCTCAACGCCAACCTGGCAGGCCCGGTGGGCTTGCTGTTCGCGTTTATCTGGACCCTGCTGCTGCGCCCGTTCGGCGTCGAGCTGGCGGCCAAACGGCTGACCCGTTTTGCCTGGCGCGACATCGTCGAAATCACCCAGCCAGCGCCGCTGGCTGAGCAGCGCAAAGTCGGTGTACAGATGCTCGACCGCCTTATGCAACACCTGCCGCGGCTGTCGCAGACTGGCCAGGACAGCGGCGTGGCCCTGCGTGACCTGCGCGTGGGCCTGAACCTGCTGGACTTACAGGCCTACCTGCCGCGGACTGGCCTGCAAGCGCGCGAGGCGCTGCAAACGGTGATCGAAGAAGTCGGCGCCCACTATGCGCAGTGCCTGCGCGCCGGCGAACGCCTGCATGCGCCGGCAGAGTTGCTGCGCAACATGGAGCGCGCCCGGCAGAGCCTGGCGCTGGACGATCTGCACGACCGTGGCGATGCCCGCGTGCATTTGCTGCACGCCTTGAGCGGCCTGCGCCTGGCCTTGCTGCCGGGTGTCGAGGTGATGCTTGAGCCCAGTGCCCCCGCGCAACTGCCTGATGGCATCGATGGAGCCCCGCTGTGATTGGTGAACTGGATATCAGCGGGGTGTTCCTGCCCACGCTCCTGGTGATGATGATCGGCACCTACCTGCTGTTTCTTGGCGTGCACGCTGTGCTGGTGCGCCTGCATTTCTACCGCCTGGTCTGGCACCGGGCGTTGTTCAACGTTGCCCTGTATGCCGTGCTGCTTGGCGCGGTAGACCACTTTTGCCGAAGCCTGATGCTGCCATGAAAAAACCTTTGTTGACCTTGGGCCGTGTGGTCCTGACCCTGCTGGTAGTGACCTTTGCCGCCGTGCTGATCTGGCAGATGGTGGTGTACTACATGTTCGCCCCGTGGACCCGCGACGGCCACATCCGCGCCGACGTGATCCAGATCGCCCCGGACGTGTCCGGGCTGATCCAGCGCGTCGAGGTGCGCGACAACCAGGTGATCAAGCGCGGCGACGTGCTCTTCAGCATCGACCAGGACCGCTTCAGCCTGGCCCTGCGCCACGCCCAAGCGACCTTGAGCGAGCGCCAGGAAACCCTCGCTCAAGCCATTCGCGAAACCCGGCGCAACAAAAAGCTGGGCAACCTGGTCGCGGCCGAGCAGTTGGAAGAAAGCCAATCGCGTGAAGCCCGCGCCCGCTCGGCGGTCAATCAGGCTCAGGTCGCAGTCGACAGCGCGCAACTCAACCTTGATCGCTCGGTAGTGCGCAGCCCGGTCGACGGCTATCTCAACGACCGCGCCCCGCGTGCCCATGAGTTCGTCACCGCCGGCCGTGCAGTGCTATCGGTAGTCGACAGCGGCTCGTACCACGTCGATGGTTATTTCGAAGAGACCAAGCTCGGCGGCATCCATATCGGCGATGCCGTCGACATCCGCGTGATGGGTGACGACACCCGCCTACGTGGCCATGTCGAAAGCTTTGCCGCCGGCATCGAAGACCGTGACCGTAGCAGCGGCGCCAACCTGCTGCCCAACGTCAACCCGGCGTTCAGCTGGGTACGCCTGGCCCAGCGCATCCCGGTGCGGATTGCCTTCGATCAGGTGCCAGCCGACTTCCGCATGATCGCCGGGCGCACGGCCACAGTGACTATCCTCGAGGGCCAGCGCCCATGAAACGCCTGTTGCTGATTGGCCTGAGCCTGTCACTCGGCGCCTGCCAGATGGTCGGCCCCGACTATCAGGTACCAGAGGACGCTGCGGTCCAGCGCAGCGACCTCAACGGCGCCTTGCGCCAGGACGCCGATAGCGTGGTCTCGGCACCGGTGCCGGAGGACTGGTGGCAGCTCTACCAGGACCCGCGTCTGAACCAGCTGGTACGCCAGGCCTTGGCCAGCAACAGCGAACTGCGCGTGGCGGCTGCCAACATCGCCAAGGCCCGCGCCCAGCTTGAGGTCGCTGAATCGCAGGGCGGCTTTGGCGGTTCCGGCAAGCTTGCTGCGCAACGCCTGCAGGAGTCTGGCGAAGCCTTCCTGCAACCGGAAAAAGTCCCGGTCGCAAACATCGGCGAAGCGATCATCAGCGCTTCCTATCAGTTCGACCTGTGGGGCACCTTCAAGCGCGGCACCGAGGCCGCCCAGGCCAATGCCGACGCCGTCCAGGCCGCCGCTGACACTGCCCGCATCACTTTGGTGGCCGACGTGGTCAAGGCTTATACGCAGGTGTGCTCGGCCAACGAAGAGCTGCACATCGCTCGCCAGTCGCTGGACCTGCAACAGCAAGGCGTGCAACTGACCCAGCGCCTGCGTGATGCCGGCCGTGGTGATGAAACCCAGGTCACCCGCTCGCAAACCCAGCTCAAGTCGTTGAGCGCCGAGCTGCCGCGTTTTCAGGCTGAGCGCGAGACGGGCTTGTATACCCTGGCAGCGCTGCTGGCGAAACCTGTCGAGCAACTGCCGGCAGGCACTGCCGATTGCGCCGAGCTGCCGCATCTGGCCCAGCTAATCCCGGTGGGTGATGGCGCTGCACTGCTCAAACGCCGCCCCGACGTGCGCCAGGCCGAACGCCAGTTGGCAGCCGCTACAGCGAGCATCGGTGTCGCTACGGGCGCGTTGTACCCGAACATCAGCATCGGCGCTCAGGTCGGCACCATCGGCATCCTCGACAACCTCGGCGAGCCGTCTACCAACCGCTGGGGCTTTGGCCCGCTGGTCAGCTGGACCATCCCCACCAACGGCACCCGTGCCCGCATTCGCGAGGCCGAGGCCTCGACGCAAGCAGCCCTGGCCCATTTCGACGGCGTGGTCCTCAACGCCATCCGCGAGACCCAGACCCGGCTGGCGCAGTACAGCGCCCTGCTCGACCGGCGCGATGCCCTGGCCGAGGCCGAGCGCTCGGCTCAGCAGGCGGCCGAGCAAACCCACCGCTACTTCCAGGCCGGGCGCGAGTCGTTCCTGGCGGACCTGCAGGCGACCCGCACCTACACCGACATGCGCGGGCAGCTGGCCGCGGCCAACAGCCAGGTGGCGATGGGGCAGATCAGTGTGTTCCTGGCGTTGGGCGGTGGTTGGAAAGACCCCGCAGGCAAGTGATTCAGGCGGTGCTCAGTGGGCCTACGAGCCTGGCCGGTACTGCAACGCCTCGGCCAGATGCGCACGGCCGATGTTGTCCAGCTGCTCCAGATCAGCCAAGGTCCGCGCCACCTTGAGCAGCCGATGGGCCGCGCGCAGTGACAAGGTCAGGCGCTCGCAGGCGTTCTCCAGCCAGCTCTGGTCCCCGGCACTCAACCCGCAATAACGGCGCAGGCCATTGAGGTCGAGAAATGCATTGGCGCAGCCCTGCCGGCGTTGCTGGCGCTCACGGGCCTCGGCCACCACTGCGGCAACGCTGGCACTGGTTTCGCCGCTGGGCTGGTTGGTCAGCACTGTGCTTTCCCGCGCCACGGTCAGGTGCAGGTCAATCCGATCGAGTAGCGGCCCAGACAGCTTGTTGCGGTAACGCTGGATCAGTTCGGTGCTGCAGCGACAACGCCCTGTAGGGTCACCCAGGTAGCCGCAGGGGCACGGGTTCATTGCCGCCACCAACTGAAAGCGGGCAGGGAAGCGTACCTTGTCCTTGGCCCGCGCCACCACGATCTCGCCGCTCTCCAGTGGCTCGCGCAACACCTCCAGCACGCGCCGCTCGAACTCCGGTAGTTCATCAAGAAACAGCACACCGTGGTGGGCGAGGGTGATCTCCCCCGGCTGCGGCCGACTGCCGCCACCCACCAGGGCCGGCCCAGAGGCCGAGTGATGCGGATGCCGGAACGGCCGCTGCGGCCAGCTGTTCAACGGAGTACGCCCGCTCACCGACTGAATCGCCGCCACCTCCAGCGCCTCATGTTCATCCAGCGGCGGCAGCAAGCCGGGCAAGCGGCTGGCGAGCAAGGTCTTGCCGGTGCCTGGCGGGCCGGTGAACAGCAGATTGTGGGCACCCGCCGCCGCCAGCAGTAGCGCCCGTTTGGCAGCCACCTGGCCCTGCACTTCACTCAAATCCGGGTAAGGCTTGCTCTGCAGCACCAACCCATTGGCCGCGTAAGGCGCCAACGGCACCTGACCATTGAGGTGAGCGACCAGCTCCTGCAGATGGGCAACCGCATACACCACCAGCCCACTGGCCAGGCTCGCCTCCTCGGCATTGTCCCGCGGCACCACCAGTGCCCGGCCGGCATCGCGTGCCGCCAGCGCTGCAGGCAGTACCCCCTGCACCGCCCGCACGGCACCGGACAAGGCCAACTCGCCCAGGCACTCGATCTCGCTCAGCTGGGCAACCGGCACCTGCGCATCGGCCGCCAGAATGCCCAGGGCAATGGCCAGGTCGTAGCGCCCGCCGTCCTTGGGCAGGTCGGCAGGGGCGAGGCTCTGGGTGATACGCCGGGCAGGGTAATTCAGGCCCGAGTTGACGATGGCGCTGCGCACCCGGTCCTTGCTCTCTTTGACGGTGGTTTCCGGCAGGCCGACCAACGTCAGCGTGGGCAAGCCATTGGCGAGATGGGTCTCGACACTGACGGCAGGCGCCTCGACGCCGACCTGGGCGCGGCTGTGAACAAGGGCGAGGGACATGGACACTCCGTAGTCGCTGATGAAAGCCGCGTCCTGCGGCACGTCATCAGCGTAGCGGGGTGTGGTGTGGCTGCTTCGGGAAGAGTGCTTCGGGGTTTTGCAGGGAGCCTTTAGGAAGCCGCTTGATCTGCCGCCGGTTCAGCCGCCTGCGTCGCTGGCGCAGCACTCATCCGCGCATCCAGCTCGGCAACCTGCTTCTCCAGCGCCTCAAGCCGCGCACGGGTGCGTGCAAGCACGACCATCTGGCTGTCGAATTCTTCCCGGCTGACCAGGTCGAGCTTGCTGAAAGCGCCCTGCATAAGCACCTTGAACTGGCTTTCCAGTTCAGCGCGGGGCTGGGCGGTGTCACCGCTGAACAGGCGCGAGGCCTGGTCGCTGAGGGCGTCTAGAAATGCTTTGGGCGCGAGCATGGTGGGCTGTCCGCTTGATCGAAAAAAGAGCCCAAGTGTAGCACGCCGGTGTAAAGGCCCTTTGCCGCACGCTTTTCGCGCATACAGCAGATAACAAGCGCACCAAAACCGTGCAGGTTTTCACTGATGGCGACTGGCCCAATCTGAACATTCCACGCAACTCGCTGTTTCCCGAGCATTTCCAGGTTTTGGCAAGGTTTCTGCAATGACCTTTACGAGCCATGCACTGATGCGGGTCCTTGTGACCAGGCAGTGCGCAGGCCACGCCGCGAGGCGTTTGTTCAGCGTCACCTGCGACATCGACGCCGAGCCATGCCAACGATGCGTTACAAAGCCGAGCACTGCGCTTAGACTTGAGACGGGTTTGTTTTCCTGGGGCAAGTCCACCAAATCGGGAGAGTTTCATGAAGCTAGTCACTGCCATCATCAAGCCGTTCAAACTGGACGACGTTCGCGAGTCGCTGTCGGAAATCGGCGTGCAGGGCATCACCGTCACCGAAGTCAAAGGCTTCGGTCGGCAGAAGGGCCACACCGAGCTGTATCGCGGTGCTGAATACGTGGTCGACTTCCTGCCTAAAGTGAAGATCGACGTCGCCATCGACGACAAGGATCTGGACCGGGTAATCGAGGCCATTACCAAGGCCGCCAACACCGGCAAGATCGGTGACGGCAAGATTTTCGTAGTCAATCTGGAGCAGGCGATCCGCATCCGTACCGGCGAAACCGATACCGACGCGATCTAAGCGACACAACAAAGCCTCACCAAACCCAACGCCCCAGGAGAAAACAACATGACTCTGCGTCAGATCGCAGGGCTAGGCGCCCTATTGTCCCTCGCAATGCCAGGCCTCGCGCTGGCCGAGGAAGCTGTCCCTACGCTGAACTCCGGCGACACCGCATGGATGCTCACTGCGACGGCGTTGGTACTGTTCATGACCATTCCAGGTCTGGCCCTGTTCTACGGCGGCATGGTCCGCTCCAAGAACGTGCTTTCGGTGATGATGCAGTGCTTCGCCATCACCGGCCTGATCAGCATCCTGTGGATGGTGTACGGCTATAGCCTGGCCTTCGATACCACCGGTATGGAAAAAGGCGTGCTCAACTTCAGCTCGTTCGTGGGCGGCTTCTCCAAAGCCTTCCTCAACGGCGTGACCCCAGCCAGCCTGACGGCGGCCTTCCCGGAAGCAGTGTTCATCACCTTCCAGATGACCTTCGCCATCATCACTCCCGCGCTGATCGTCGGTGCCTTCGCCGAGCGGATGAAGTTCTCGGCGATGCTGATCTTCATGGCAGTGTGGTTCACCCTGGTCTATGCGCCTATCGCGCACATGGTCTGGAGCGGCGATGGCGCACTGATGTGGGACTGGGGCGTACTCGACTTCGCTGGTGGCACTGTGGTGCACATCAACGCCGGTATCGCGGGCCTGGTCTGCTGCCTGGTGCTGGGCAAGCGTAAAGGCTACCCAACCACGCCAATGGCACCGCACAACCTGGGCTACACCCTGATCGGCGCAGCCATGCTGTGGATCGGCTGGTTCGGCTTCAACGCAGGCTCCGCCGCAGCTGCCAACGGCACCGCCGGCATGGCCATGCTGGTCACCCAGATCGCCACCGCCGCTGCGGCGCTGGGCTGGATGTTCGCCGAGTGGATCTTCCACGGCAAACCAAGCGCACTGGGCATCGCTTCGGGTGTAGTGGCAGGCCTGGTGGCAATTACCCCGGCAGCCGGCACCGTGGGCCCGATGGGCGCTCTGGTGATCGGCCTGGCCTCGGGTGTGATCTGCTACTTCTGCGCCACCAGCCTCAAGCGCAAGCTTGGCTATGACGACTCGCTGGATGCATTCGGTGTACACGGTATCGGCGGCATCGTCGGCGCCTTGCTCACCGGTATCTTCGCGGCACCGGCTCTGGGCGGCTTCGGCGCGGTGGACGACATCGGCGCGCAGTTCTGGATTCAGGCCAAGGGCGTGATCTTCACCGTGGTCTACACCGCTATCGTCACCTACATCATCCTCAAGGTGCTGGATATGGTGATGGGGCTGCGGGTCACCGAAGAAGAAGAGTCGGTCGGCCTCGACCTGGCGCAACACAACGAGCGTGGCTACAACCTGTAATCACGACGAAAAAAAATTGCCCGGTTCGCCGGGCATTTTTTTGTCTGAATTTCGCAGTTTCGTGCAGAGCAAACGGTTTATCCGTTACGTTCGCGACGTATGCCAAAAACTTACAACCTGCAGTGCGTTTATGAAGCTTTGCTTTTTCTGCGAGCACGCTAGAATGCGCGCCGGAGAGTGCTGAAGAGTTAATCTCGCGCTTCTTCCAGCCTTTGCTAGGCTTGCCAATATCGTATGGCCAGCACCGGCTCAGGGATTTCGTCAGGCTCTGCTAGCAGCAGGGTCTGCAGGGTAGCGCTGCTCATCCAGCGGCGCATGCTCAAGGGCAGTGGCCAAACCCACGGCCAGTTGAATTTTCACTGGTGGCTGCCGGTCTACGGCAACACTGGTCTATAACCAACCTGCTTTTCGCAAGCCATGAGGTAGAACATGAGCGACGACGATCTGGAAACTGACGACCTCGAAGTAGGCGACGAAGACGAGGCTGATGAAGGTCTTGAGGCTGCTGCCGATGACGGCGCCGAAGACGCTGGCGACGACACCCCGGTACCTGCTGCCAAGGGCAAGTCCAAGGCTGCCGTGACGGTAGACGACATGCCGAGCATGGAGGCCAAGCAGAAAGAGCGCGACGCCCTGGCCCGTGCCATGGAAGAGTTCTTGAATCGCGGTGGCAAGGTGCAGGAAGTGGAGGCCAATGTGGTCGCCGATCCGCCCAAGAAGCCCGACAACAAGTACGGCAGCCGCCCTATCTGAGTGGTTGTCTGCAAAAAAGCCCGCCGTCGCTGCGGGCTTTTTTGTGGCTGCTGTTCAGCGCCAGCGGGCGAGTACGTCAGGCAGCTGCGACAGCCGCTGAATCTGCGCATCAGGCGCTTTATCGCCGGTCCAGGCCTTACCTTGCGGGTTGAACCATACCGCGCGCAGGCCGGCCCGCTGGGCCCCGGCGATATCATCGCCAGGGTGATCGCCAACGTGGACTGCAGCGTCAGCGGGTGCCCCACCGCGCTTCAAGGCTTCAAGAAATGGCGCCGGGTCCGGCTTGCCGATGCCAAGGTCTTCGGCGCACAGGGCGAACTTGAAGTAATCGGCCAAACCGATGCGGGCGACGTCGGCGTTGCCATTGGTGACCACACCCAGGGTGTAGCGCTGGCGCAGGATCTCCAGCACCGGCTGCACTTCAGGGAACACCTCGATCTGATGACGCGCGTGCAAAAACACCTCGAAGCCTTCGTTGGCCAATTGCTGCGCTTGCTGCTCGCTGTAGCCGACGTCACACAAGGCGTGGTTGAGTACGCGCCGGCGCAGGGCGCTGATGCGGTGCTTCAGCCCGGGTTCGGCCTGCACCAGGCGTTCACGAATGGCGTACAGGTGCTCGACTGCCACGCCGCCCAGGCGCGGGGCGTTGGCTTCGAGCCAGTCGCGCAGCACGGTCTCGGCGCTGAGGATCACCGGCGCGGTGTCCCACAAGGTGTCGTCGAGGTCGAAGGTGATCAGCTGGATGCTCATGAGTCGTTGCCCTTGCTGCGTTTGGCCCGGGGGTGGGCGCTGTCGTACACCGCTGCCAGGTGCTGGAAGTCCAGGTGGGTATAGATCTGCGTGGTGCTGATGTCGGCATGGCCGAGCATCTCCTGCACCGCCCGCAGGTCCTGGGACGATTCCAGCATATGGCTGGCGAAGGAATGGCGAAGCATGTGCGGGTGCAGGTGCTGGCCCAGCTCGCGCTCGCCGGCCGCCTTGACACGTAACTGAATGGCCCGCGGGCCGAGTCGCCGGCCCTGGCGGCTGACAAACACCGCGTTGTCCTGCGGCGCACTGATGCCGCGCAGCTTGAGCCACTCCTGCAGCGCCTCGCGGGCCTTGCGGCCGACTGGCAGCACGCGGGTCTTGCTGCCCTTGCCCTGCACCTGCACCAAACCATCGGCGAGGTCGAGGTGCTCGAGGTCGAGATTGGTCAGTTCGGACAAGCGCAAACCGGAGGAATAGAACAGCTCGAGAATGGCCTGGTCGCGGCGGGCAATGAAGTCGTCGTCGACGCCACCGTCCAGCAGTTGCAAAGCGCGGTCGGCATCCAACGCCTTGGGCAGGCGGCGCTCGCCCTTGGGCGGCGCCAGGCCATTGGCCGGGTCGTGCTCGCAGAGGCCTTCGCGGTTCAGGTAGCGGTACAGCCCGCGCACTGCCGAGAGCAGTCGGGCAATACTGCGCGAGGACTGCCCGTGATGATGCTGGCGGGCGACGAACTGGCGCAGTTGCTGGATGTGCAGCGAACCCCAGTTGCTAATGCCTTGGGCACCGCAGTATTCGAGGACTTTCTCCAGGTCGCGACGGTACGCTTGCTGGGTGTGCGGCGATACCTGGCGCTCATTGCGCAGGTGCGCGCAATAAGCCTCCAGCTGGCGCTCCATCAGCGCACCGGTCGCAGGGTCTGGGTGAGCCGTGGAACCACCCGGCCAAGCACTTCAGCGATGTAGCTGAGGAACAACGTACCGACGCTGCTCTTGTAGTGCTGCGGGTCGTGGCTGCCGATCGCCAGCACGCCATGCAGGCCCTGATATTCCAGGGTGGCCACCGCGCTGGAGCCGACGTCCTTGCGTTGCTCTTCGCCAAACAGAAACGCCAGCTCGTGCTCACGCAGGTTGCCGCTGACCGTCTTGCCGCTGCCCAGCAGGGCGCCGATGGCCTGTTGCGCCTCGGCATTGCTGACCCAGCGGCCGACCGGTGTGGCGTTTTCACCAAACAGGATCAGGCTGACGAAGGGCACTTTGAATTCCTGGCGCAGGCTGTCTTCGACGGCCATCACCACTTCTTCCAGGCTGCTGGCATCGAGCAGGTCGAGGATCAGCCGGCGGGTCTTGTCGAACAGCCGGTCGTTGTCGCGGGCGACGTCCATCAGTTGCGACAAGCGATGGCGCATCTCGATATTGCGGTCGCGCAACAGCTTCAGCTGGCGCTCCACCAGCGACACGCTGTCGCCGCGCTGGTGCGGGATCTGCTGTTCGAGCAGCAGTTCGTCGTGCTCGGCAAAAAACGCCGGGTGCGCACGCAGGTAGGCAACCACCGCCTCGGCATCGAGGTCGGTGGCCTGTTCGGGTAAAACCTGTGGCTTATCGGTCATGGCGCTTACTCGGTTAGAGGCGAACCTGTCCTTCATAGACGCGCACGGCAGGGCCGGTCATCAATACCGGTTGGCCGGGGCCCGCCCACTCGATGCTCAGGCGCCCGCCTGGCAGGTCGATGGACACGGGCGAATCCATCCAGCCCTGGCTGATAGCGGCCACGGCAGCGGCGCAGGCGCCGGTACCGCAGGCTTGGGTTTCACCGGCGCCACGTTCCCATACCCGCAGGTTGGCGTGGTGGCGGTCGACAATCTGGATAAAGCCGGCGTTGACCCGCTGCGGGAAGCGCGGGTGGTGTTCGATCTTCGGCCCCAGCTCGTGCACCGGTGCGGTCAGGACATCGTCGACGCGCAGCACGGAGTGAGGGTTGCCCATCGAAACGGCGGCAATCGAGTAGTTCTGGCCGTCGACTTCAAGCGCGTAGCTCAGCGCCTGCTCGGCAGCCTGGAACGGGATCTGTTCCGGGGCCAGCCGCGGCGGGCCCATGTCGACGCAGATCTGGCCGTCGTTGCGCACGTCCAGCTCGATGATGCCGCCTTTGGTTTCGACGCGGATGAGCTTTTTCGCGGTCAGACGCTTGTCCAGCACGAAGCGCGCAAAGCAGCGCGCACCGTTGCCGCACTGCTCGACCTCGGAGCCATCGGCATTGAAGATCCGGTAGCGGAAGTCCACGTCCGGATTGTTCGGCGCTTCGACGATCAGCAGCTGGTCGAAACCGATACCGGTGTGCCGATCACCCCATTGCTTGGCGTGCTTGGGCTGGATGTGCGCGTGCTGGCTGACCAGGTCGAGGACCATGAAGTCGTTGCCCAGGCCGTGCATTTTGGTAAAACGCAGCAGCATGGGTTCACTCCGGCAGCAGGCTTTCGCCGGCGAACAGTTCGGCGACGGTCTCGCGACGGCGCACTTCGAAGGCCTGGTCAGCGTCGACCAGCACCTCGGCGCAACGACCGCGGGTGTTGTAGTTCGAGCTCATGACAAAACCATAGGCACCCGCCGACTCGACGGCCAGCAGATCGCCCTCGGCCAGGTTCAGCGTGCGGTCCTTGGCGAGGAAGTCGCCGGTCTCGCAGATCGGCCCGACGATATCGTAGGCACGACCATCACCGGCACGCGGCTGCACGGCACTGACACCCATCCAGGCCTGGTACAGGGCCGGGCGGATCAGGTCGTTCATGGCGGCATCGACCACAGCGAAGTCTTTGTGCTCGGTGTGCTTGAGGTACTCGACGCGGGTCAGCAGGACGCCGGCGTTGGCAACGATGTAGCGGCCGGGCTCGAACACCAGGGCCAGGTCGCGATCGCCAACGCGCTCGCGGATGGCCTTGACGTATTCACCGGCCGATGGCGGCTGTTCGTCGCAGTAACGCACACCGATACCGCCGCCCAGGTCCAGGTGGCGCAACAGGATGCCACACTCGCCAAGACGGTCGACCAGTACCAGCAGGCGGTCGAGAGCATCGAGGAACGGCTCCAGCGTGGTCAGCTGCGAGCCGATATGGCAGTCGACACCGACCACTTCCAGGTTCGGCAACTGTGCGGCGCGCACATAGACTTCTTCGGCATCGGCAATGGCGATACCGAACTTGTTTTCCTTGAGGCCGGTGGAGATGTACGGGTGGGTGCCAGCATCGACATCCGGGTTGACCCGCAGCGACACTGGCGCCACTTTGCCCATCTCGGCAGCCACGACCTGCAGGCGCTCGAGCTCATCGGTGGACTCGACGTTGAAGCAGTGCACGCCCACTTCCAGCGCACGGCGCATGTCTTCGCGGGTCTTGCCGACGCCGGAGAAGACCACGCGGTCGGCGCGCCCTCCAGCGGCCAGCACGCGCTCCAGCTCGCCGCCGGAGACGATGTCAAAACCTGCGCCCAGACGGGCCAGCACATTCAGCACACCAATGTTGGAGTTGGCCTTGACCGCAAAGCACACCAGGTGCTCGACGCCTTGCAGGGCATCGGCATAGCTGCGGTACTGCGCCTCGATGTGGGCACGCGAGTAGACGTAGGTCGGTGTGCCGAACTGTTCAGCAATGGCCGACAGGGCCACGCCTTCCGCGAACAGCTGGCCGTCGCGGTAGTTGAAAGCGTCCATTGGATTTCCTTACTGCGCTGGCTGCTGCTCTGGGTCTTGCTCTTGCTGCGGCGCGGGCTGCGGCGAGGGCTGAGCGTGCTGGTGCTGGTGCGACTTGTTGGCCTTGCCGTCCTTGCCGTCTTCAGGCAGGAACAGGGGGCCTTTCTGACCGCAGGCCGAAACGAGACAGGCAACCGCGACCAGCGCCGCGAGGGAGGAAATCAGGCGCTTCATTGGTGAAATCCTTGAAATAAGCAGTATTGCGCCCGAGTATACCCAGCGCCTGCCTGATTGCCTATGCAAGGGCCGGTCCGCCTGGCGGTAAGCAACGCTGGCGGGGCCGCTGCTGCGTTATCCTTACAACATTGGCAGATGGTCTGAGGCTTTGCATTCTTGCGCCAGCGTCCGTATCTTCCCCGGCTTGCCTGTATGCAGCCAATTTCGAGGTTCTTGCAATGAGTTTGAGCGAAGCGCGTTTTCACGACCTGGTCGATGCCACCCAACAGGCGCTGGAAGACCTGTTCGATGAAGCCGATCTTGATCTGGACATGGAAAACTCCGCCGGCGTACTCACCATCAAGTTCGAAAACGGCAGCCAGCTGATCTTCAGCCGGCAGGAGCCGCTGCGTCAGTTGTGGCTGGCGGACAAGTCCGGCGGCTTCCACTTCGACTATGACGAAGAAAACCGCAAATGGACCTGCGAAAAGACCGACGAGCTGCTTGGCGAGATGCTTGAGCGCATCGTCTGGGATCGCGCTGGCGCGAAACTGGACTTCGACGAGATCTGACATGAGCGAGCAGCCGCGGCCGCCCAAGCCGCTTTACAGCAACGTCAGCCCTGCGGTGAAATCGCCCTGCATCAATGTTTGCCGACTGGATGCCGAACGCGTCTGCACCGGTTGCCAGCGCCATGTCGAGCACATTCGCGAGTGGCGCTCTGCCGACGACGAACGCCGCCGGCAGATCTGCCGGGAAGCCGAGGCCCTGCGCGCCCGGGCTTGAGTATTCGTCCGGCTGTGGTACTGTCGGGCTCTGCGTCGGCGCTGCCGAATGCCTGCACAAACCCCGCCCTTGGGCGGGGTTTTGCTTTATTCGTGCGCCGCAAATTGTCTGTTGAACATGGAGTCTGACTGAAACATGAGCCGCAAACCTTCCCTCATCCTCACCCGCCTGGACGTGCAACGTCTCGAGCGCCTGATCGATAGCCTCGATGAGAACGCGCCGGGTGTCGCCGCCTTGCAGGACGAGCTCGACCGCGCCGAGAAGGTAGTCGGTCACGAGGAGGTCCCGGCCGGTGTGGTGACCATGAATTCGCGGGTGCACTGCCGCGAAGAGGCCAGCGGCAAGGACTACCACCTGACTCTGGTCTACCCGAAAGACGTCAGCGGTGAAGGCAAGGTATCGATCCTGGCGCCGATTGGCTGCGCTTTGCTCGGCCTGTCGGTAGGTGACCAGATCGACTGGCCGGCGCCGGGTGGCAAGACCCTCAAGCTGACCTTGCTGGCGGTCGAGTATCAGCCAGAAGCTGCAGGCGACTTCGACCTCTGAGGTGTCACGCGGGCCTCACTGCAGTGAGGCCCGCAACTGCTCGACGCCGTCATTCAGCGCCTGCTCCAGCTCGCGCTTGTACCTCAGATGCAGGCACGTCGAGCCCTGCTCGTCGGCGAGCAGCTCGGACAAATCCAGATCGGTGATATAGCAGCGATAACGCCCGGCACTGCGCCGCTGGCCGAGGATCTGCCGCGCCACCACGGCGTACAACTGATCGCCGTATTCAAGCTGCGAATATTCCTGCTGATCGCAGTACAGGGTGATGTGCACTTCATCGCCGATCCCGCTCTGTACGATCGCCTGCACCTCGTAATAGGGCTGGCTGCCGTTGTCGCTCGGTGCCTGGCGTGGCTCCAGGCTGCGCACCTTGCCCAGGCCTGCAGGCAGCAGCTGGTAGTAGAGAATATCCAATGAGCCCTGTTGCAGACTGGTCAGCGGCAGCCGGGCATCGCGGCGCATGCCCAGCGATTGCAGAAAACGCTGCAACGGCAGCAACAGGTGCGCTTCATCTTCCAGCGGCAGGCGCTGCTGCCACAGGGCATTGAATTCATCCAGCACGTACAGGTCGGCCCAACCGTCGAGCAGGCGGTAGAACACCTGGATGCACTGCGGCTGGCCTTGGGGCAGAACCCATACCAGATCCTCATCGTCCAGCGCGTTGTCGTCCAGGTGCAGCGGGCTGTACTCGCTGCGCTCCTCGCCCAGATAAGCCAGCAGTTGCTCGTGGTTGGACAAGGTGATCAGGTTGACTTCGCCAGGCTGTAGCTCAAGCACATGGGTGTCCTGTGCGATCTGCACCAGGTATCGGTAGTTCAGCCGCTGCTGGAGCAACGCGCGAGCCGTGGCGAACACATCCTCGACCCGCTGCGCAATGGCCTGGGCGCGGTTGTGACAGAAGCTGCGCACCTGCAGCCGTGGTGGTTGCTGGCGCTGGCCTGGGGTGTTGAGAAAGTCACGCATGCAACGCATCAGCGCATGTTCGCCGTCGTAACGCTGGACCAGCACCTCGTTCCAGCTGTTCAAGGAGATCTGATCCAGGGTCAGCACCAGGTTCTCGCGCACGCCGGCGTAACTCAGCGAGTCGGTGCGGGCGGTGGTCATGAGGATGTTCAGTTCACGCTGATGGCGCAGCGGGTCGACACCGACATTGACCAGCAACAGGACCTCGTCCGCCACACTTGGCTGCAGCAGGCGCAACTCGCTGACGGGCTCCAAGGGCAGGGCAATACTCTGTTGCAGGCTGCCGAGCAGGTTGAACAGCTCGAACTCGCTCAGGTCGCTGGCGCCCGGATGCAGGGCCAGCCGTGTGCTGCTATCGATCACGCCGTTGCGGTGCGCCCAGGTCAGCAGCTCGAGCAGTTCGCGGCAGCGCTTGAGCGGGCTGGAGTGGTCCAGCTCATCCACGCTCAGGTTGCCCTGGTACAGGCTCCAGTGGAACGCGCCGGGCTCCTTGCGATTGCTGGCATGGACCAAAGTCAGTGTGTCTTCGGCAAGGTCCGGGGCAATCCCCGGGTTGATCACTTCGATCTTGCCGGCACGGCGCTCGAAGGCGGCGTAAAGGCGTCGGCCGAGCACGTTCAGGTCGCGTTGGTCGGCGCGGCTGCTGGCCTGCTGCTCACGGGCGAACTGATTGAGGAAGCGATAGCTGTGATTGAGCTCGGCCACCAGCGCTCGGCGCTCGAGCGCGACCTGGCGCACCTTCCAATGGCTGCGGCTGTCGAGCAGCGCCAGCTGGCGCTCGTCCCAGCCCCATTCGCGAACCAGTCGAGCCAATAGCTGGCGTTGCCAGCCGCCGTTGCGCGAGCGGCCGCTGAGCTTTTTATTGACCTTCAGATACAAGCTGCGCCGTACCAGCTCCAGCCGCGCGACATCGCCGCGGCGTAGCAAATACTGCTCGATGCGCCGATAGACCATCACGTACGGGTCCAGCGCATCGAGGTCGAGCTGGTTGGCAAACACCGCCTGCTTGAACTCCAGACTCAGGCAACGTACCTGTGGATGCTCGCTGGCGTAGGCTTCGGTCAACAGCAGCTTGAGCAGCGATTTGTAAGGTGAGTCGATGCCTTTGAACAACTGCCACAGGCCGGCGCCGACAAACTCGCCGGCCGGGATATGCGCCAGGTGGCCGAGATCGAGGTCGTGATCGGTGCGGATAAAGCGCTTGCTCAGCAGGGTTTGCGTGTAGGCCTGATAGTTGTGCTCTTCATACACCGGCACCAGCCACCACAGTGGCGTGCGCCCGGCCAGCCAGATCGCGGTGCGGTAGAACTCGTCGAGCAGCAGATAGTGCTGGGTAGTACCGCAGTCGTCTGAGCTGAGCTGGCCATTGCGCTCACCGACGGTAAAGGCCTGCGGTTCGATCAGAAAGAAATGCGCCTCGGCGCCCAGGCTCGCCGCCCACGCTTCGAGCAACTGGCATTTGCGGCTGAGCTCGGCCAGCGCCCACTCGGCCAGGCCGGCGGCGTGGCAGACCCACACATCCATGTCGCTCTGTTCGGCCTGGGCCAGGGTGCCCAGGCTGCCCATCAGGTACAGACCCTGAATCGGTAGCGGCGCATTGCCCAGCCGCGGTTTGTAGCTGAACGAGCGCGCCAGGCGCTGGCCCTCGGCAATCAGCTCGGCATCCGGCTCATACCTGCACACGCCGGCTGGAGTGGTGCCGGAGACATACCCGGGCAGCAGCGGGTGATTGACATGAAACAACAGCGGCAACAGCGTCAGCACCTGCTGCTGGCGCGTTGACAAGCCCTCCCGTGCACGCCCAAGGCGACCGTGATTGATCTGCATGAAGCGCGCGCGCAGCGTGGCCAGAACTTTGCGGTCGATACCGTCGTCCAGGTCTGGGCGGATTTCATGGGGGTGGTTCATTGCGCACTCAGGGGCAGGCCAGGGCAGTGCCGAGTTTAGCCTGAGCAAGGGGCAATAGAGGGTAATTTATGGTTTTTTGACGCCAGATTAATAGCAAGGCGGTTGGCCTGTTCGCGACCAGCAACCTGGCCCGCGAACAGGCGCGAAGGCTTCAGGCGGTTTCTGGGGCTTTGAGAATGTTCAACACAATCTGCACGCTCTGCGCCGCGTCACGGCCCAGGCTGGTCAGATAACCACCATCGGGCTGGTCGGTCAGTTGCTTGTCAAAGAGGCGCTTGGCAGCAGCGACTTTATCTGGCGAAGCGGATTGGTGGACCTGGATGCCTTCCTGGCTGCTATCGAGATTGAACAGCGCAAGGACTTCCAGCTCGGCGATCAGTTCGGGGGTAAGCGACATGGCGACTCCTGACTTCCAGACAAGGATTTTGGCACCACTGCGGGTGCTTGATCATGGAGTGTAGACAGACTTTTCAAGCGTTGCCTTGATCCGCCTCAGGTGGCAGCTCCGGCAGGGCGCGCAGTGCCGTTTCATACCACTCGGTATCGAACGGGCGGTCGGCATCGAGCATGGCGTCAATCTCGAAGGCCAGTACATGGGCCATCAGGTTGAGAATGTCTTCGCGCTCATAGCCAACCAGCTTCAGCTTGTTGAAGGTCGCCAGGGCCGCCGGCGGCTCGCCGCTTTCAATCTGGTTTTCGATGGCCTGGGTCAGGGTAGCTTCGGCGAAGGCTTCTTCATCTTCGTTGTCGATGTCTTGGGGTTCGCTCATGGCGGTGCTCCTGTAGTGAGGCGGCTAGTTTGCCATGACCGCGCCGGCAATGCCTGGCCATCTATGCCATGCATGACGCTGGTCATGGCGTAAGGGAGTGGTTATAACAGCCGGGCCATCCCCTCACGGCCTGGAGGCTGTCGCAATGCTCAAGCTCTACGGATTCCCTGTCAGCAACTACTACAACATGGTCAAGCTGGCGTTGCTGGAAAAAGCCCTGCCGTTCGAAGAGGTGCCGTTCGTTTCCGGCCAGACCCCACAAGTGCTGGCCATCAGCCCGCGCGGCAAGGTGCCGGTGCTGGAGACCGAGCATGGCTTTATCAGCGAAACCAGCGTCATGCTCGACTACATCGAGCAGACCCAGCCGGGTAAATCGCTGCTGCCAGCCGACGCCTTCGGCCAGGCCAAGGTGCGCGAGCTGGTCAAGGAAATCGAGCTATACATCGAGTTGCCGGCGCGTACCTGCTACGCCGAAGCGTTCTTCGGCCAGGCCGTCGAGCCGCTGATCAAGGAGCGCGCCCGCACCGAGCTGCTGGCAGGCTTTGCCACGCTCAAGCGCAATGGCAAGTTCGCGCCGTACGTTGCTGGTGAGCAGATGACCCTGGCTGACTTGATGTTCGTGTTTTCGGTCGACCTTGCCTGCGCGGTCGGCAAGAAGGTATTGAACCTGGACTTTCTTGAGGACTTCCCGCAGGCGAGGGCGCTGCTGGAGTTGCTTGGCGAGAACCCGCACATGGCGAAAATTCGTGCAGACAAGGAAGCGGCGATGCCGGCATTCCTGGAGATGATCAGCAAACGCAAATGAGGGTGAAATGGCGGGCTGCCAGGCAGCCCGCCATGACGCTTAGCGCGAAGCCAACAACGCCTGGCCACGGACCACAGCCGCACGCACCTGGGCAGGTGCAGTCCCACCAATGTGATTACGTGCATTTACCGAGCCTTCCAGGGTCAGCACGGCAAACACATCCTGTTCGATCTGATCGCTGAAACGGCGCAGCTCTTCAAGGCTCATTTCAGCCAGGTCTTTGCCGCTGTCGACGCCGTACTTCACGGCATGGCCGACGATCTCGTGGCAATCACGGAACGGCAGGCCACGGCGTACCAGGTAATCGGCCAGGTCGGTCGCGGTGGAGAAACCGCGCAGGGCTGCTTCGCGCATGATCGCGTGGCGCGGTTTGATTGCCGGGATCATGTCGGCAAACGCCCGCAGCGAATCGCGCAGGGTGTCGGCGGCGTCGAACAACGGTTCCTTGTCTTCCTGGTTGTCCTTGTTGTAGGCCAGTGGCTGGCCTTTCATCAAGGTCAGCAGGCCCATCAGGGCGCCGAACACACGGCCGCTCTTGCCACGCACCAGCTCAGGTACGTCGGGGTTTTTCTTTTGCGGCATGATCGAGCTGCCGGTGCAGAAGCGATCCGGCAGATCAATGAACTGGAACTGGGCGCTGGTCCACAGCACCAGCTCTTCGGAGAAGCGCGACAGGTGCATCATCGCCACGCTGGCCGCAGCGCAGAATTCGATGGCGAAGTCGCGATCGGAAACGCCATCCAGCGAGTTGCCGGCAACCGCTTCGAAGCCCAGCAGCTTGCAGGTCAGCTCGCGGTCGATCGGGTAGGTGGTGCCAGCCAGCGCGGCGCTGCCCAGAGGCATGCGGTTGGTGCGCTTGCGGCAGTCGACCAGGCGCTCGTAGTCACGGCTGAGCATTTCGAACCAGGCCAGCAGGTGGTGGCCGAAGGTCACTGGCTGCGCGGTCTGCAGGTGGGTGAAGCCGGGCATGATGGTCTCGGCTTCACGCTCTGCCTGCTCCAGCAGGCCCTTCTGCAGGCGCGTGATTTCGCCTAGGATCAGGTCGATTTCGTCACGCAGCCACAGGCGGATGTCGGTGGCGACCTGGTCGTTGCGGCTGCGCCCGGTGTGCAGTTTTTTGCCGGTGACACCGATGCGATCAGTCAGGCGTGCTTCGATGTTCATGTGCACGTCTTCAAGGTCGACGCGCCAGTCGAAGTTGCCGGCCTCGATCTCGGTCTGAATGGTCTTCAGGCCGTCGATGATGGTGTCGCGCTCGGCGTCGCTGAGTACGCCAACCTGCGCCAGCATGGTCGCGTGGGCAATCGAACCCATGATGTCGTGGCGGTACAGGCGCTTGTCGAAGTCGACCGAAGCGGTGAAGCGGGCGACGAAGGCGTCGACGGGTTCACTGAAGCGGCCGCCCCAGGACTGATTGGTCTTGTCAGTGCTCATGGATTCACTCGTTGAAGGCGTGAACGATAAAAAGTGGCGCCGATAATAACAGGGTTGCACTGCCCGCCGCAGGGCATCGGTCGCTAGAAACAGCAGGAAATCAACCGGCGAAGTTACTGCAAAGGATATTTACCGATTGAACGGCAGCGTTCCACGAAGCGTCTACAGTTTGACAATAGGCTGGCGCTGAATCTGTCAGACCAGTGAATCTTTGGCCATTGCATGGGTCTAGAGCGTGACTGCGGCGTCGGACTACCGAGCCCGGTTTACGCTTATTACTTGTGCGAGACTCATTCAGGAATCCAGCGCAACTATGAATGTCCTGATCGTTGATGACGAACCCAAAGCCCGCGAAGACCTCAGCCGCTTGCTCGGCGGGCAGGAGGGCTACACGGTACTGGAGCCCAGCGCCACCAATGGCGAGGAAGCTCTTGCCTTGATCGACAGCCTCAAGCCTGACGTGGTCCTGCTTGATATCGGCATGCCCGGCCTGGACGGCCTGCAGGTCGCTGCTCGCCTGTGCGAGCGCGAAGCGCCACCAGCGGTGGTGTTCTGCACCGGTGATGACGAATACGGCAGCGAAGCGTTCAAGGACAGCACCCTCAGCCATGTCAGCAAACCGGTGCAGCCGCAGGCCCTGCGCGATGCCCTGCGCAAGGCAGAAAAACCCAACCGCGCGCTGCTGGCGGCGCTGACCCGGCCAGCCACTGAAGACGGCGGCAACCCGCGCAACCATATCAGTGCGCGTACCCGCAAGGGCATTGAGCTGATCCCGCTGTCACAGGTGATCTACTTCATTGCCGACCACAAATACGTGACCTTGCGCCATGAGGCCGGTGAAGTGCTGCTGGATGAGCCGCTCAAAGCGCTGGAAGACGAGTTCGGCGAGCGTTTCGTGCGTATCCACCGCAACGCGCTGGTTGCCCGTGAACGTATCGAGAAGCTGCAGCGTACGCCGCTGGGGCATTTCCAGCTCTACCTCAAGGGCATGGGCGAGGATGCGTTGATTGTCAGCCGCCGCCATGTAGCAGGCGTGCGCAAGATGATGCAGGGCTTGCACTGATCGCTCGCCCTCGGCGCCGCTGCGCTCGCGCGCACTGGCGCAGCACCACCGATTGCTGACCTGAGTCTGCAGGCAGGCCCCGAGTAGCTGTTATCATCGGCAGCATTTCTCTGCATCGGGGCGTTTCATGTCCACTCGCGAAATCCGCATTGCCACCCGTAAAAGTGCCCTTGCCCTGTGGCAGGCCGAGTACGTCAAAGCACGTCTGGAGCAGGCTCATCCAGGCCTGATCGTCAGCCTGGTGCCGATGGTCAGCCGTGGCGACAAGCTGCTCGACGCGCCGCTGGCGAAGATCGGCGGCAAGGGCCTGTTCGTCAAAGAGCTGGAAACCGCCCTGCTCGAGAACGAAGCCGACATCGCCGTGCATTCGATGAAAGACGTGCCAATGGACTTCCCTGAAGGCCTGGGCCTGTACTGCATCTGTGAGCGTGAAGACCCGCGCGATGCCTTCGTTTCCAATACCTACGCAAGCCTTGACGCATTGCCTGCAGGCAGCATCGTCGGCACCTCCAGCCTGCGCCGCCAGGCGCAGTTGCTGGCGCGCCGACCGGATCTGCAGATTCGCTTCCTGCGCGGTAACGTCAATACCCGTCTGGCCAAGCTCGATGCCGGTGAATATGACGCGATCATTCTGGCCGCGGCGGGCCTGATCCGCCTCGGCTTCGAAGACCGCATCAGCGCCAGTATCAGTGTCGACGACAGCCTGCCGGCCGGTGGCCAGGGCGCAGTCGGCATCGAGTGCCGCAGCGCCGACAGCGAAATCCACGCCCTGCTGGCGCCGCTGCATCATGTCGACACCGCCGACCGGGTGGTGGCCGAACGTGCCTTGAACAAGCACCTCAACGGCGGTTGCCAGGTGCCGATCGCCTGCTACGCCGTGCTTGAAGGCGAGCAGTTGTGGCTGCGCGGGCTGGTTGGCCAACCCAGCGGCGGGCTGCTGCTGGCAGCCGAAGCACGGGCGCCGCGGCTGCATGCCGAAGCGCTTGGCGTTCAGGTTGCCGAAGACCTGCTCGAGCAGGGCGCCGAGGCGATCCTCAAGGAAGTCTACGGCGAGGCCGGCCATCCGTGAGCGGCTGGCGCCTGCTGCTGACCCGGCCTGAAGAGGACTGTGCGGCACTGGCGCAGACCTTGGCGGCCGCCGGCATCGCCAGCAGCAGCCTGCCCTTGCTGGCGATCGAGCCGGTCACTGTGGATGACGCGCAACGCCAGCTGCTGAGCCAGCTGGCGAATTACCAGGCATTCATCGTGGTGAGCAAGCCCGCTGCGCGCTTGCTGCTGGCCAACTTGGCCGAAGCCGGCCTGGTGCCGCCGTCCAACGCCTGGTTCAGCGTCGGTGAGGCGACCGCGCAGGTATTGCAGAACGCCGGGCTTTTGGTGACATTCCCTACCCAAGGAGACGACAGTGAGGCCTTGCTTGGCTTGCCCGAGTTGCGCAAGGCTATCGCCGTTCCTACGCCGCGTGTACTGATTGTCCGCGGGGTAGGGGGTCGTGAACTGCTGGCAGAGCGTCTTGCCGAGCTAGGTGCTAGTGTCGATTATCTGCAACTGTATCGTCGCTGCCTGCCGGATTACCCGCCCGATACCCTGCGCGAGCGGGTCGATCGGGAACGCCTAAACGGCTTGGTGGTCAGCAGTGGGCAGGGTCTTGAACATTTGCGCCAGTTGGCAGATGCCGATTGGCCGCGCCTGGCGCGCTTGCCGTTGTTCGTGCCGAGCCCGCGCGTAGCCGAGCAGGCCCGCGCGCTGGGTGCACAACAGATTGTGGATTGCCGTGGCGCCAGTGCCGCGGCCTTGCTGGCAGCTGTGCAGCGCAGCGCTGCACCTGCCTCTTAAGGCGCTAAGCTCAGAGCGACGCGCCCCCATGCAAAGGATGGATACGTGAGCGAAACTGTCTTGTCGCAGAATGAACAGCCTTCGGTGCTCGACGCGCCGCAAACCCCTGTCACCCCGCCGGCCAAGCGCTCGAGCAATGGCATTGCCGTCGTTGCCCTGCTGCTCGGCGCAGCCGGTGTTGCGGTAGGCGGCTGGGGTGTCTGGCAAGTGCGCCAACTGCAGGGCAATGAGCTGGGTCAAAGCCAGCGCATGGAAGCCTTCAGCGAGCAGACCGCAGCGTTGCAACAGCGCGATCAGCAGATCAGCGCACAACTTGCCAGCCTGCCGCCGGCCAGCGAGCTGGAAGACCGCCGTCGCCTGGTGGCGCAGTTGCAGGGCGACCAGCAGCGCTTGAGCCAGCGGCTCGATACGGTAATGGGCGAAAGCCGCAAGGAATGGCGCCTGGCGGAAGCCGAGCACCTGCTGCGCCTGGCGACCTTGCGCTTGTCTGCACTGCAGGATGTGACCAGCGCCAAAGCGCTGGTCGAAGGTGCCGACGAAATTCTCCGCGAACAGAGCGACCCAGGTTCATTCGCCGCCCGCGAGCAGCTGGCCCGCAGCCTGGCCACACTCAACAGCACCCAGCAGCCAGACCGCACTGGCCTGTTCCTCAAGCTGGCGGCGCAGCGTGAGCAGGTGCAGCAGCTCAGTGCCCAGTCGCCTGAATTCGACAGCAGCGCAGACGCCATGGGCGCGCTGACTGCGGATGGCGATGCCAGCAGCCGCTGGTCGCGCTGGTGGGCCGAGATCTCCAAGTACTTCCAGATCGAATTCGATGCCGACAACAATGTTCGCCCGTTGCTGGCTGGGCAGTCGCTGAATCAACTGCGCCTGGCCCTGAGTCTGACCATCGAGCAGGCCCAGTGGGCGGCCCTGAATGGCGAAGCCAAGGTCTACACCCAGGCGCTGGATGATGCTCGCAGCGTGCTGCTGGCCAACTTCAACGCTGACAACCCGCAAAGCAAGGCCATGCTCGACAGCCTTAACGCCCTGGCCGAGCAGCCAGTATCGGTGGTCACCCCTGACCTCAGCGAAAGCCTGGCGGCGGTACAGGCCTACATTCAGCGCCGCCACCTGCCGGCCAATGCCGAAGGGGGCAAGCCATGAAGCGAGTCTATCTGCTCGCGGTGCTGGCAATCGTGGTTGCCGCAGCGCTGGGCATCGCCGTGGCCAAGCACAGCGGCTACGTGATGGTGTCCTATGGCAGCTTCCGCTATCAGTCCGGTCTGTGGGCCGCATTGGGTGGGTTGATCGGCCTGATAGTAGTGCTGTGGCTGTTGCGCTACGTGCTTGGCCTGATCCTGAGTTCGACCGGGGTGGTCAACCCATGGTCGCGGCGCAATCGCCGCCGGCGCACCCGCATCGCCATCGAACAGGGCCAACTGGACCTGGCCGAAGGTCGTTGGGCCAGCGCGCAGCGTCACCTGCACCGCGCCGCTGAAGCCGAGCGCCAGCCGCTGTTGTATTACCTCGGCGCCGCCCGCGCGGCGAACGAGCTGGGCCGCACTGAAGAAAGCGACAACCTGCTGGAGCGCGCGCTCGAGCGTCAGCCCCAGGCCGAACTGGCGGTGGCATTGACCCACGCCCAACTGCAGATGGATCGCGGCGACAGCGACGGTGCCCTCGAAACCCTGCTGGCGATGCAACAGCGCCACCCGCATAACGGCCAGGTGCTGCGCCTGCTGCAGCATTTGCACCTGCAGCGTGGCGACTGGCCGGCGCTGATTCGGCTGCTGCCTGACCTGCGCAAGGGCAAGGTATTGCCAGCCACTGAGTTGGCTGCGCTGGAGCAGCGTGCCTGGGGCCAGAACCTGAGCATCGCCGCGACACGTGGTGATGATGCGGTAGCCGCCCGGCAGGCGCTGGAACGCGCCTGGCAGCAGCTGACCGCCGCGCAGCGCCAGGAGCCGCAGTTGGTGCTCGCCTACGCTGAACAACTGCGTCAGGTCGGCGCCCAGGGCGAAGCCGAGCAAGTCTTGCGTGCGGCACTCAAACGCCAGTTCGAAAGCCATCTGGCCCGGCTGTACGGGCTGATCCGTGGTGATGACCCAGCGCGCCAGCTGCAAACCGCCGAAGGCTGGCTCAAAGAGCACGCTCAGGACCCAAGCCTGCTGTTGACCCTCGGCCGCTTGAGCCTGCAGAACCGTCTGTGGGGCAAGGCGCGCGATTACCTTGAGAGCAGCCTGCGTTTTGAGCGCAACCCGGAAACATGTGCCGAGCTGGCACGGTTGCTGGCGAGCATGGGTGAAACCGAACGCAGCAACCAATTGTTCCAGGAAGGCCTTGGCCTGCTCGACGAGCGCCTGCTGGCGCTGCCGTTGCCAGACGGCGCCCGAGCTTGACCGACCCTTGGGTCTGCGCGAGCCGCGCAGGCCCACGGGCTGGTATCTAATCTGAAGCGGTGAAGTCAGTTTGCGATGACCCCCTTCGGAAATTTCCCACAGCAATCAGTAAACTTTCCCCAGCAATCAGAGACTTGTCCCTACTGTATTGCCTTGAAACAAAGTACCCATTTCCTCTACCGTCTCAAGCCACGTCATTGACTCCTCCGGGACCCCATCGCCATGCCGCTGGCCCGTTTTCGTACTCTGTTTTTCCCAGGCTTGCTGGCCTCGTTGGCGATCCTGTTTGCCGCTTTCGCCCTCGAAAGAAACCTGGGGTTGCTGCCTTGCTCGCTGTGTTCTGGCCAGCGCCTGCTGCTGGGCCTGTATGCGCTGGTCTGCCTGGTTGCGCTGGTGCATGCCCCACAGCGTCTCGGTTGGCTGGCCTACACGATGTTGGCATTGGCCTGCTCGGCCGGCGGCGCGCTGTTGGCGGCGCGGCAGGTCTGGCTGCAGGGCTCGGAGTTTGCTCATGGCGCCTGCCTGCAGCCGCTGCCGACGGTGTTTGAGCAGCCGTGGCGGCAAGCGTTGGAAACCCTGCTCAAGGGTGGCCCTGACTGCGGCGCGTTGTCCTGGAGCTTTCTCGACCTGACCTTGCCCGAGTGGAGCCTGCTGGCCTTCCTGCTGCTGGCAGCGCTGCCGCTGTCGCGGCTGGTGGCTGATCGTTTGCGCCGCCTCGCCCAACATTGATCCAGCGCAAGCTTGGCGCATGGTTCGACCGGCGGCGCGCTATCAAGGGATGAAACGCTTGTATGAACTTTGTCCGATGCGTACCTTGATGGGCAGCACGTGCGGGAATAATCTCCCAGCACGGACACTGAAAACACAACTGCTCGATGCCGTACTGCTGACTTCCCTTTGTCGCGCACCTTTGCGCAACGAGGTGCAGCGGCATCTACCCAGAAGGGAAGAACTGCCATGCTCGATAGTTGCCAGAATGCCCAGGAACGCTGGGGCGGGGTCCACAAGCTGATCGATCGCTGGCTGCTGGAGCGCCAGGAGTTGGTGGTGGCTTTCCGCGCCCTGCGCGACGCCAAGCCAGCCTTCGCTGACAAGGCGCAGAGCCGTGATTTCTGCGGCGTGTTGGTCGACTATGTATCGGCTTGGCATTTCGAAGTGTTCGAGCAGCTGCTCAGCGAGGCCAAGGCCTTCGACGACAAGCGCGCCCTGGCGCTGGCCGAAGACATGAACCCACGCATCACCGACATCACCCAGATCGCGCTGGACTTCAACGATCACTGTGACAAGGCCGAATGCAACGACCCTGAGCGCTTCGCCCAGACCCTGCAAGCACTGGGCGGCCATCTGCGCGAACGCTTCGAGCTGGAAGACTGCCTGATCGAAGTGCTGCACACCGCACATAAACAGGAAGCTGCACTGCAGGCGTGATCGCCTCGATCAGTCGGCCACTGCCAGCAATTCGATTTCGAATACCAACGGGGTGTAGGGTGCGATCAGGTCGCCCGCCCCGTCGGCGCCGTAAGCCTGCGCCGAAGGGATCACCAACCGCCATTTGGCTCCCGCCTTCATTTTTGGCAGCGCCGCCTGCCAGCCTTCGATCACCGAGTCCAGACTGAACCACTGCGGTTGCTGGTTCTGGTCGAACACCGAGCCATCCGGCAGACGTCCTACATAGCGCACTTGCACCTTGCCGCCGGGCTTGGGCTGCGCGCCAGTGCCTGCCTGTAACTCACTGTAAAGAATTCCTTCAGGTAACTCATGGGTGCCGACTCGGCCGCGTTCATTGGCCATGAAGCGGATTTCAGCCGCTTGTGCCTTGCTGCCCTGGGCCTCGGTTTCATGCTGCTCGAGCAGGCTTTGCATCTGTGCTTGATCGAGCCGCAGCGGCTTGCCTTGGTAGGCCTGGCGCAGGCCTTCGACCAGGGCTTCCAGTTGCAGGTCAGGGACCTCCTGACGCAGCCGCTCACCGAGGCTCGCGCCCAGGCTGTAGGCCATATCCTGATCGGTATTGCTGGCCGGCGCGGCAACACTCAATGGTGCGAGCAGGCAGAAGCTGAGCAGAAGATAACGGGACACGATCGACTCCGGACGCGATGGCCAAGTAGCAACAGCCGAACAAGGGCCAACTACACTTGCTCGAGCGGCACCATAACAACTTTGCCCAGGCATGCAACGCGGCCCCAGCAATACTGTCAAGATGCCCTAGCGGCGGTAGCAGCAGAAGCATAGTATGAGCCGCAATCTCATCAGCCAGGAGGTAAACCATGTCGGCCAAGAAGAAGCCAGTAAGTACGCCGTTGCACCTGCTCCAGCAACTTTCCGGTAGCCTGCTCGAACATCTGGAAGATGCCTGCTCGCAAGCGCTGGCGGATGCAGAGAAACTGTTGGCAAAGTTGGAAAAACAACGTGGCAAGGCGCAGGAAAAACTGCACGGTTCGCGGCTGAAACTGCAAGACGCTGCCCAGGCTGGCAAAGCCAAGGCGCAAAACAAGGCGCACAAGGCTGCCAGCGAACTTGAAGAAGTGCTCGACTCGCTCAAAGAACGTCAATCGCAGACCCGCATCTACATCCAGCAGCTAAAGCGCGATGCGCAGCAGAGCCTGAAAATCGCTCAAGGCGTAGGCAAGGTCCGTGAAGCAGCCGCCAAGGCCCTCGAGCAACGCACTGTTGCCGAACCTGCTGCCAGCAAGGCGCCAGCCAAGGCAGCCGGCAAGACCACTGCCAGCAAAGCTCCAGCCAAAGTCGCTGCGGTCAAACCCGCCGCCAAGCCAGCTGCTGCCAAAGCGCCTGTTAAAGCTGTTGCCAAACCGGCTGCCAGCAAGGCACCAGCCAAGGCCGCTGCAGCCAAGCCTGCCGTTGCCAAAGTAGCTGCCAAGCCCGCTGCCAGCAAAGCCGCAGCCAGGACTGCCGCTGCCAAACCTGCGGCTGCCAAAGCGCCAGCCAAACCTGCCGCTGCCAAACCCGTTGCTGCCAAGGCTGCAGCCAAACCTGCTGCTGCCAAGCCTGCAGCCAGCAAGGCGCCAGCTAAAGCCTCTGCAGCCAAACCCGCCGTTGCCAAAGCACCGGCCAAGGCCGCAGCAACCAAGCCAGCTGCCGCCAAGCCAACCGCTGCCAAAAAAGACGACGCCAAAGCCAGCACCGCAGCAACCAGCACCAACTCGGCAGCACCAGCGGCAACGCCTGCTGTAGCGGCCAACACCCCAGCTCAGTCGCCGTCTTCGGCGTCCTGAAGGGCTGACGCTGCGGCGCGCAATTGATCCAGCGCGCCGTGGTCGCGGCACAGGTCCGGCGCCAGCCGGACCAGCCAATCGTCCGCGGTCTCGTCCGAGCCTGCGGGCCATTGCTGCGAGCAAGCCTGCAAACGCTCGAGCAAGGTTCTTTCAGCTTGTAGTTCCAGGCCCTTCAACTGCTCCCGCAACAGTGCCAGCGCGGCATCGCCCTGCGCTGCCATACGCCATTGCTGACGCAGCGTGCGCAGTGCTTGGACTACCTCGATTCGCCACGGCTCAGCTAAGGCCAGTAGGGCGCACACGCGCTCATCGCTGACGCGTGCCCGGCGCGCTTGCAGCCAGCTTGCGCAGAGCAGCAGGCACACGTCGGCGCCGTCCTCCTGCAGTTGCAGGCAAGCCGCTTCAACCCCGGGCCGGGCGTACAGGGCCAAGGCGTAATTCCACAGGTCGGTGTGCATGGTTCCACTCGCGCTAGCGGCCGAGGAAGCTGGTAGACTCCGCGACCATCATGATCAGACTAACCAACCTCACTTTACAGCGTGGTCCGCAGCGCCTGCTAGATAGCGCCGAGATGACGCTGCACGCCGGTCATAAAGCCGGCCTCATCGGTGCCAACGGCGCCGGCAAATCCAGCCTGTTCGCCTTGCTGCGCGGCGAGCTCACGCCCGACGGCGGCGACTGCCAGCTGCCCGGCGACTGGCGCATCGCACACATGCGTCAGGAGGTCGATACCCTCGAGCGCGTGGCAGTCGACTATGTGCTCGATGGCGACCTGCGCCTGCGTCAGGTCCAGGCCGAGCTGGCAGTGGCCGAGCAAGCCCACGACGGCACTGCGCTGGCCCGCTTGCACAGCGAGCTGGAGGGCGCCGACGGTTATACCGCTGACGCCCGTGCGCGCAAGTTGCTGGCCGGCCTTGGCTTCAGTAACGAGCAGATGGACCGCCGCGTCGGTGACTTCTCCGGTGGCTGGCGAATGCGCCTGAACCTGGCGCAGGCCCTGATGTGCCCGTCCGACCTGCTGCTGCTCGACGAGCCGACCAACCACTTGGACCTGGACGCCATCCTCTGGCTGGAAGACTGGCTCAAGGGCTACCCGGGCACGCTGCTGCTGATCTCCCACGACCGCGACTTCCTCGATTCGGTGGTCGACCACGTGCTCCACGTCGAGCAGCGCAAGCTGACCCTGTACAAGGGTGGCTACAGCGCCTTCGAACGCACCCGCGCCGAACGTCTGGCCCAGCAGCAACAGGCCTTCGAGAAGCAGCAGGCGCAGCGCGCGCACATGGAAAAGTACATCGCCCGCTTCAAGGCGCAAGCGACCAAGGCCCGTCAGGCGCAGAGCCGGATCAAGGCCCTGGAACGTATGGAAGAGTTGTCGGCAGCGCACGTCGACTCGCCGTTCGACTTCGTCTTCCGCGAATCGCAAAAAATCTCCAGCCCATTGCTCGACCTTTCCGAAGGCCGTCTGGGTTACGGCGACACCGCCGTGCTGGAGAAGGTCAAGCTGCAGCTCACGCCGGGTGCGCGGATCGGCCTGCTCGGGCCCAACGGCGCCGGCAAGTCGACCCTGATCAAGAACCTTGCCGGCGAACTGCAGCCGCTGGGCGGGCGCCTGGTGCGCGGTGAGAACCTTTCGGTTGGCTATTTCGCCCAGCATCAGCTGGACTCGCTGGACGACAAGGCCAGCCCGCTGCTGCACCTGCAGCGGATTGCCCCGACCGAGCGCGAGCAAACCCTGCGCGACTTCCTCGGCGGCTTCGACTTCCACGGCCCGCGTGCCGAGGAGCCGGTGGTGAACTTCTCCGGTGGGGAAAAAGCCCGGCTGGCCCTGGCCTTGATCGCCTGGGAACGGCCCAACCTGCTGCTGCTCGACGAGCCGACCAACCACCTCGACCTGGAAATGCGCCTGGCGCTGACCATGGCTTTGCAGGAGTTCAGCGGGGCAGTGGTGGTGGTCTCTCACGATCGTCACCTGCTCAAGAGCACCACCGACGACTTCCTGCTGGTTGCTGACGGCAAGGTCGATACCTTCGACGGTGACCTCGATGACTACAGCCGCTGGCTGATCGACTACCGCCAGCGCAACGCGCCGGTCAGCAGCACCCCGGTCAACCCGGACAAGACCGACAAGAAGGCCCAGCGTCAGGCCGCCGCTGCCCTGCGCCAGCAACTGGCGCCGCACAAGCGCGCTGCCGACAAGCTCGAAGCCGAGCTGGGCCAGGTGCACAGTCAGCTGGCCGAGATCGACACGGCCCTGGCCGACAGCGGCCTGTACGAGCAATCGCGCAAGGACGCTCTGCGTGACCTGCTCGGCCGTCAGAGTAAACTCAAGCAGCGCGAAGCCGAGCTTGAAGAGGCCTGGATGGAGGCACTTGAGCTGCTCGAAAGCATGCAGGCCGAACTTGAGGCATTGTCCTGATGGAAGACCTGCACGGCCTGCTGCCGGGGCAATGGATGGACTCGCTGTGGCTGGGCGCGCAGATTCTGTTGATCCTCACCGCGGCGTTCATCCTGCAGCGCTTTGTCGGCCGTTGCCTGAGCCGGCTGGGCGAACGCTATCCACTGCCACCAGAATTGCTGGTACCGGTACGTGGCGGCCTGCGCTGGCTGATCATGGGCAGTGCTCTGCTGTTTGTGCTGGAGCGTCTTGGCGTCTCGGCCACCGTGCTCTGGACCGCGCTGTCAGGCTTTGTCGCCGTAGCAGCGGTGGCGTTCTTCGCCATGTGGAGCGTGTTGTCCAACCTGCTCTGCGCCGTGCTGATCTTTACTGTCGGGCCGTTTCGTATCGGTGACGTCGTCGAGCTGGTGGAAACCCTCGACAAGCCGGGCGTGAAGGGCCGGGTAATTGCGATCAACCTGCTGTTCACCACCCTGATGGAAATGCCCGATGCCGGCGGCGCGCTGGTGCAGGTGCCGAATAGCCAGTTCTTCCAGAAGTGCGTACGGCGCTGGCGTGGCACCGAGGTGCCGGGTGTAGCCAAGGATGTCGCTGTCCAGGCTGACTGATGTTAGCCGCACCTGCTGCAATCACACAAAAAACCGCTGGTGATTTCGCCGCCAACCTCTTAGCTTAATGTTTTGCAACATATCCGCTATGAGGTGCTACATGTCGATGGAAACGTGGTTGGCGTTCTTTGCCGCGTGCTGGGTGATCAGCCTGTCGCCGGGGGCGGGGGCGATTGCCTCGATGTCCAGCGGCCTGCAGTACGGTTTCTGGCGCGGTTACTGGAACGCCCTGGGCCTGCAACTCGGTCTGCTGCTGCAGATCGCGATCATTGCAGCCGGCGTCGGCGCCATCCTCGCCGCCTCGTCTACCGCGTTTCAGGTGATCAAGTGGTTCGGCGTGTTCTACCTCGTGTACCTCGCCTACAAGCAATGGCGCGCGCTGCCTATGGACATGAGCGCCGAGTCGCCGATACGGCCGATCGGCAAGCCGCTGAGCCTGGTGTTCCGTGGTTTTCTGGTCAATGTCAGCAACCCCAAGGCGCTGGTGTTCATGCTCGCCGTGCTGCCGCAGTTCATCGACCCGCATCAGGCGCTGCTGCCGCAGTACCTGACGATTGCCGCGACCATGGTCTGCGTCGACCTGCTGGTGATGGCCGGTTACACCGGGCTGGCCTCGCGGGTGCTGCGGCTGCTGCGCACGCCTAAACAGCAGAAGCGCCTGAACCGTACCTTTGCCGGGTTGTTCGTCGGCGCCGCGGCGTTCCTCGCCACCCTGCGCCGGGCGCCGCTGTGACGCTTGTCGGATAAAAAGTGCAAATTGCTTCGACCTTGAGTGGCCTGGCTGGTGTCTATCTTTGAGCAAGGTGGCTGCGGCCACCTCATCTCTCACTCAACCAGCGCCGGGCCGGCGTCGTCGACGGCCAGCTTGGCGAGGAGGCACCCATGGAAGCACCGACTCATCAGTTTGCCGAACTGTTCATGCAACTGGGGCTGGACCACGATGCGCAGAGTATCGACCAGTTCATCACCTCGCACTCGCCGCTGAAAAACGAAATCAAGCTGGTCGATGCGCCGTTCTGGAGCGACTCGCAGCGCGCATTCCTCAAAGAAGCGGTGCTTGAGGACGCCGACTGGGCAATCCCCTTTGATCAACTCAACGAAGCCCTGCGTCGCCCCCGCAAATAAAGCGCCGAGCGGCACCTGATGGGTTAAGTGGCGTTGCTATGCTGAGGTAAAACAACAAGGGGATAGCGTGATGAAAGATCCCTACGCAGCCGGTTTCTGGTGCCTCCTGGCAATCCTCGGCACCCTGACCACCGGCTACTTCTACGGTATCTGGCACACCCATCAGCTGAACCAGGCCGTGCAGTTTCTGTACGCCGCTGCTGCGGTCACCGCGGCAGCGGCGCTCTGCGGGCTGGCCTGGATCGCCTGGCAGCACTTGCAGCTGAACAGGCGCGAACTGAGCCAGGGCCATACCCTGGTCACCATCTGGAACACCAAAGTTGCCCTGCGCCGGGTCGAAACCGTGTTCGACCGTTATTTCTGGGGCAGTTACTGGCACTCCGGGCGCACCTTCGAAGAGGTCATGGGCGAACTCAAGGGCACGCCGCTAGAGCAAAGCCTGGATGCGCTGAAGTGCCAATGCCGCGAGCTCGACCGCGAAATCCACGACCCTCATCAGCACTGGCTGGCATTTGCCCGCGACCTTTCCAGCGTGGCCACGGCCATGGCCCGTGAGCGCTACCAACTGGATCTGGGCGACGGGCCGGTGGCCGGCAAAGGCGGCACGGCAGTGCTCAACCGTGATCTGGAAGTGCTGGTGTACACCTGGTCAGCGCGCCTGCGCAGCTTCGACCATCAGTTGGACGAGCTGGAAAGCGCCTATCACTGAAGCAACCTTCACTCGCCGCGAATGTACTGTTGCAGCTGGCTGATCAGGTTGGCCTGCTCGCTAATGGTTTCCTTGACCAGGTCGCCGATCGACAACAAGCCGAGTAGCTTGCCCTCACTGACCACCGGCAGGTGGCGCAGATGGCGGTCGGTCATCAGTTGCATGCACTCATCGAGCTTGGTTCTGGGTTCAACCGTGATCACCGCTGCGGTCATGATTTCGGCCACTGTAGTGAACGGCGAAGAGCGGCCCTTGAGCATCAGCTTGCGCGCATAATCACGTTCGCTGACGATGCCCACCACGCGCTCGTCTTCAACCACCGGCAAGGCGCCGATGTTTTTTTCCGCGAGCAGCTTCAGCGCCGCCAGCACCGACTCGGTTGGGCCGATGGTGTAGACGGTCTGGTGTTGTGCCTTGCTCTTGAGGATTTCGTCGACGGTTTTCATGCAGGCCTCGGTGCGCGAATGGGGGATGCTCAGGTAAATAAAGCATCCGCCAAGGCGCCTTGCACGGCAACGCGGAAAACGGCATGGACTCGATTGAAAAACGTCATGGCTGCAAACGGGCGTACGGCGTGCGCCCGTTTGCGCTTCAGCAGCCGTTGCCCTGCGAGACTTCGCGGCTGGCTTGTTCCAACGCGGCGGCCACCGCAGCTGCATCATCAGCGGTATACACCCGCCCGCCAGTATTGCTGGCGGCGCAGTTGGAGCCG
Source organism: Pseudomonas shirazensis (assembly GCF_014268785.2). GTDB lineage: Bacteria > Pseudomonadota > Gammaproteobacteria > Pseudomonadales > Pseudomonadaceae > Aquipseudomonas > Aquipseudomonas shirazensis. The sequence continues at coordinate 66,365 of NZ_JABWRD020000003.1, forward strand.
GTGCTGGCACTGATGTTGACGATGTTGATCCGCAGCCGTGGCTGGTTCTGGGCGATCTGCTCGGAGACTTTGCAGATGCTGGTGCCACAGCTGTCGCGGCCGTCGACGAACATCACGATGACGCCATCGCGCTCACGCCCGTCCATGCTGGCCGCTGCCGCCTCCAGGCTGATCCCAAGGCCAGTGCCACCGCGTGCATTGAGCCCGGCGATACGCTCGATCAGGTCGCTGCGCTGATCGCGGGCGAACACGCCGTGGTCGATCGGCGAGTTGCAGCCGTTGAAGGTCACCAGACGCATCGCCACCTTGGGGTCGAGGTCTTCGATGACCGCGCCCAAGGCCGTCTTGGCCACGCTCAGGCGAGTCGTCGGTGGGGCCTTGCCCGACGGCAGATACTGCTCGACCACCGGGATCTTCGCCAGCAGGCTGATGTACCACGGGTCGTCTGCGCGCTTGACGCGGATGCGCTCGTTCATCGAGCCGGAGGTATCCAGCACCACGGCGAACTCCGAAGCCTGAAAGCCAGCGCCTGGGGTGCACATGGCGCTGTGATCGGCCTGCCAGCGCGCCCACAGCATTGGCCAGTTCAACCACAGCGCATAGAGCAACGCCAGCAGCAGGCCGAACAGCAGCCATGGCCACAGCCGCAGGCGCCGCGCAGGTACGGCCCTGGGCGGTGGTGCAGGCCTGGGCTGCGGGGCCGGCCTGGCTGCGGGCGGCGCCGGCTTGGGTGCTGGTGCAGGCGGTGGCGGCGGCGTTGGCGCGGCCACCGGCACGGTCTGCCCCCAGCGGATCACCAACGGCTCGCCGTTGATGCTGTAGAGGTTGCCCAGATCAGGCGGCGCGATCAGGCTGCGCAGGGCGCCTGCTGCCTGGGTCTGACCACGCTGCTGCAGCTCGTTGGCCAACTGACCGACTGCGGCCTGGCGCTCTTCATAGCGTTGTAGCAGCGCTGCCTGCTGGTCGCGGCCCAGCTCGGCATACACATGCGGCTGGCCTTCCAGCGGCGACCACCACTCCAGCACACCGTCACGCCCCTGGCGGGGAATGGCATATAGATGAGCAATGGCCGGCGGGAAGTGCTGGCGGATCAACGCTACCCGCTGCTCGAGTGCAGCGGCGGCGTCCTGGCTGGCGTGGCTGTCGCGAATTACCCGTTGCATCGCTCGTCCTAGTTGCAGTTGTTGCTGCTGGAAACTTCCTGGCTCGCCTGTTTCAGCGCGGCCGCCACTTGCACGGCGTTATCGCCGCTGTAGACCCGGCCGCCGGTGCTGTCGGCAATGCAGTTGGCCAGGCTGTTGTTGCTGATATTGACCAGATTGACCCGCAGCCGCGGCTGCTCCTGGGCGATGCGCTGAGCGACTGCACAGACATCCTCGCCACAGCCATCGGCGCCGTCGACGAACATCACGATCACGCCATCGCGGTCGCGGCCGTTCATGCTTTTTGCGGCAAGGTCGAGGCTGGCGCTCAAGGCGGTGCCGTCATTCGGCACCAGACCCTCGATGCCGCTGATCAGCGCCGGGCGCTGGGCCGGGGTGAACAGACCATGGTCGAGCGGCGCTCGGCAGCCGTCGAAGGTGATGAAGCGCGTGTCGATGGCCGGGTGCAGATCATCGACCATCTGCTTGAGGCTCTGCTTGGCGACATCGATGCGTACCGGCGCGCGGGTAACCTCGGCGACTCGCGCCTGGTCGATGGCGGGGTCGGCGATGTTCTGGAAGAACCACTGCTCGTCCTCCGCCGTCGCTGCGACGCTCAGTAGCATCGAACCGGAGGTATCCAGCACCACCGAGAACTCCGGGGGCAGCGCCTGATCATCTTTCATGCAGGCAAATTTGGCCGGCTCGCGCTGTTCATACCAGCGTTGCAGGTACGGCCAGCCAAACCACAAGGCCAGGGCCAGCAGCAACAGGCCAAGCAGGGGCAGCAGGAACCACGGCAACCAGATCCAGCGGCGCGGGCGCGGTACGGGCACTGGCGCTGCCGCCACCGGTGCTGGCTTGACCGGCGCCGGCTGCGCCCAGCGCACCAGCAACGGGTCGCCGTTGACGCTGTACAGGTGCTCGAGGTTGGCCGGGCCGATCAGCGCGCGCAGCACGCTCGCCTCCTGCTCCTGGCCGCGTTCCTTCAGCTCGCCGACCAACTGGCGCAGGGCGTCCTGGCGCTGCTCATAGACGCGCAGCAAGGTGGTCTGCTGCTCGCTGGTAAGGTCGTGATAGCGCTGCGGCTGGCCTTCCAGCGGCGACCACCATTCACGCACACCGTCCTGGCCGGTGCGCGGGGTGGCGTACAGATTAGCGATGCTGGCCGGGAAGTGCCTGACGATGATCGCCATGGCCTGTTCCAACACCCGCGGATCGTCCTGCGCGGGTCGGGTATCGCGGGTGACCCGCTGCATGTGGATATCCTGAAAAAGGATCGGCAGCCGCAGCTGCCGAAGGGCTTACTCGTAACCCAGGCTCAGCTGCAAACGGCTGACCTGTTGCTGCAGGGCCTTGAGCTCCTGCTTGCGCGCTTCGACCTGCGCGCTGCTGGCGTTCTGCATTGGCGCTGCCTGGCGGTTCTTCAGCTGTTGCTCGAGGCTGGCGATCTGCTGCTGCACTTCCTGCTTGTTGCCATGGCGGCTCTTGAGCGTGGCCAGCAGCCCGTTCAGGGATTTCTCCAGGTTGGCCTGCTGGCGTTGCTGGCCGGCCAAGTCCTGGCGGGTCGAGCTCTGCAGGGCGCTGAGCTCGCTGAACACCTGATTGAACTGGCGGTTCTGCTCCTGCGCGGTGACCAACTGCTGCTCGCTGTTGCGCACGCCTTCGGCATAGCCGCCGCCGTAGTCGCAATTGAGCTTGCTGACCAGGCTGGTGCTATTGTCGGTAGCGTTGCACTGCGAGGCAGTGGTGGCGCAACCGCCGAGGCTGGCGAGCAGGGCAAGGCCCAGGCAATGACGAAGTGACATGGGCTGTTCCTTAACCGAGGGTAATCGCGGAGCGCTGGTTGTAGAGGCCGTCGACCTCCTGCTGCAGGGCGACGACTTTGTTGTTCATCTTGGCGATCTCGGCCTCGACCTTTTGCACTTCGGCCGGGCTGGCACCACCGTCACGCTCGAGTTTGGCGACCTTCTCGAACTCGGTGACGCGGCTTTTCATGTTGCCCAGGTCTTTGCGCATCAGGCCGATGTTGGTATCGACATTGGCGATCTCCTGCTGCGCCTTGGCCTTGTCGACAGTCTTGGCCTTGATGCTCTTCTGGATGTCGGCAATCTGCTGTTTGTCGTCGGCAATCACCCGCTGCAGGGTGTTGCTGCGCTCGACCACCTTGGCGTTTTCTTTCTGCACTTCGCCGGTCATCGCGTTCAACCGCTGGGTAGTGTCAGCGTACTGCGTGCGGCGCTGGTCGAGGTAGTAGTTGGCGCCCATGGCCACACCGCAGGCGGCAACCCCGGCGATCACCGCGCAGGCAGCCTTGTTGCCCGAGTTGGACAGTACGCAGGCGAGCACGCCGGCACCGGCGGCCACGGCGCAGGCCTGGTATCCCGAAGTGCTGAAGAACTTGGCGTCGGCGCCCGAGGTCAGGCGCGGGTCGGCCTTGCCGCCGCCGCTGTCACCAAGCATCGAGCTGCCGGTACTGGCGCAGCCGGTCAGGACCAGGCAGGCGGCCATCATCAGGCTCATCCAGGAGCTGCTACGAGCGGTTTTTCTGTGCATCACGATTACGCTTCCTTGTGGTGTCAGTGGGCGACGGCTTTGCAGCTGTTCAGCCAGGCGTTGGTATCAATTTTCTGCGACTTGAGGAACGACACCTGGTTGGCCCAATGGGCGCGCAGGTACGGCGTCAGTTCCTTGAGATTGTTGTTGGCCGTAAGCACCCCTTCGAGCACCGGCACCTGCGCTTCGAGCAGGCTCTTGCCATACAGCGAGCCGGATTCGACCAGCGAGCTTGCGTAGTAACGGCTGAGCTTGTGCAGGCGCGCACTTTGCTCGTCGAGCTTGCTCTTGCGCATGCCGCAGGTCGGGTCTTCTTCGCCGGCCTTGCAGTTGGCGGCGTAGTTTTTCTGCAGAAAGTCCAGGTACTGGCCGTCGTCGAGCATCTTGGTGCAAAGGAACGCACCCAGGTTGAGGCTGGCGCGAATCGCTTGGTCGCGGGCTTCCTGTTGCTGCTGGTTGCTCGCGCGCAGCTGGTTTTCGACGGTTTTCAACTGACCCTTGAGGGCCTCGTCCTGCACGCTCGAGGCCAGCGCTTCGAGGGCCTTGACCGTGCCTTTTTCCTTGCTGTCGGCGGCCGGCTGGTCGTTACCCAGGCTGCTCCAGCTCTTCTCGATGGCCTTGACCCGTTCGCGTGAGGTCAGGGTCGGCGATACCAGCGCCAGGCGCATGCCGTTGGTTTTTTTGGTCACCGCGCCTTCGGCGTTGTAGTAGGGCTCTTCCTGACGCAGGGCAGTGCGCAGCTCGGCTTCGCTGGTCAGGTAGTTGCCGCCACGCACTACGTAGCCGCCGGCCTGGCCGTGCTGGCGGTCGAGTTTGTTCAGGCGGAACGGTTCGAACATCATCTCGCTGGCGTTGCCGAGCATGTCATGCAGGCCCAGCGGATTGGGCTTGAGCAGGCCGCTCAACTGCAGCTGGCCGTTGGCCGATTGCGCACCGGCAAACCATTCATGGGCGTTCAGGCCATCGGCCATCGGGTAACGAATGTCGCGGAATTCGGCGGTGCTGACCTGCAATCCGCCGCGTGCGGCAAACTCCCACTCGACTTCGGTCGGCAGGCGCACGAAGCCCTGCGCGCCGTCTTCGCGGGGCAGCTTGTCAGCAGCATTGGCTCGCAACCAGCGGTTGTACTTGTCGGCGGCCTGCAAGGCGTCCAGCCAGCTGATCGAGACCACCGGCAGGCGCTGTTTGTTGGACGGCGTCGGGCAGGTTTCGTCGGTCAGGGCGCGGTATTGCAGCTGGCTCATCTCGTACTTGGCCAGCAGGTAATAGCGCGACTTGTCGCCCTTGGCGCTGGTGAAGCTGCCGGCGATAAAGGCTGGCCGGGTCTGCTCGACATAGCCGTACTCGGCGCTGTCGGCGCCGATATTGATCGGGTAGTCGTCGAGCGGCCCGGCCACCGGGATCAGTACCTTGCGAAACACCATTGCGCCGTCACAGGGCATCGGTAGCACGACATCGTCGGCATCGGCCATGGGATTGTAGAATTTCTCGTCCCAGCTCGCTGCCGCGGCGTCCAGGGCGAAGCCAAGCGCGAGGGGCGCCAGGGCCAGGCGAGCAAAGGTTTTACAGTTCACGCAGACTCTCCGCAGGTTGGATCCGTATCGCCCGCACGGCGCCGATCAAGGCAACCAGGCCAGCGACCAGCAAGGCCAGCAGCAGGGCCACCAGGCCATGCCAGACAGTGATATGGCAAATAAAGGCACCGGTCGCCTGGCTGCTGCCGAGCAACTGGTCGAACAGCAGGCTGCCCAGGTAATAACAGGCCAGCCCGCCGACAAACCCGGTCAGGCTCAGCAGCAGCGCTTGCAGCACCACGTAGACGGCCACCGCGCTGCTGGTGAAGCCGAGCAGGCGCAGCACCGCCAGGTCGCGGCGTTTGCGGTCGATGTTGGCCAGAAACGCCCCCACCAACGAGGCAATGCAGCCGATCAGGGCAGCGCCGGCGATGACTCCGAAGATCAGCCCCAGCACATGGTTGATGGCTTTGACGCTGTCGATTTCAGCCAGCCGGCTGCTGGTCTCGATGCGCTGTTGATTGAGCCACTGCTCCAGCGGCGCGACGCTGTCGATATCGCGTGCATAGATCCGCGCACGGGCATAGCCGACTCCGACCGCCTCCAGCGACTGGCCGCTGCCGGCGCCCAACGCAGGCACCAGGTAGCCGTCGCGGTAATGCTCAAGATCCAGCAGCAGCTCAGGGCTGACGAACGCCGCGGGGCGGGCAAAGCGCACCGCGGCAACAATCGCTTGCACGCGCAGGGTACGTTCGCCGCGTTCATTGACTTCGTTGAGGCGGCGGCTGACGCGCAGGCGCACGCTGTCGCCGACCTTGGCTTCGAGGCGCTGTGCCGCGCGCTCGCTGAGGATCAGTTGATCGGCTTGCAGTGCGCTGAATTCGCTGGCCAGCAGCGGGTCGTTGGCCGCGGTCGGGATCACTTCGACGTTGTCGACAAAGCGCCCACGCTCGCCAAGCAGGTCGGCCTGGGTATTCAGCGAGCGGGTCTGGCCAATCGCAAAGCCAACCTCGGGCCGTTGTTGCAGGCGTTGCAGCCAGGCCTGGTCGTAATGGCCGCTGCTGAGCATCTTCACTTCGAGGTTGCGCGGGTCGCTGAGCAGCTCCTGCTGCAATTGGCTGACTACCCCATGCTTGAGGCCGAACAGCAACAGCAATGGCGCGATCACCGCCACCAGCGACGCGGCCATGCACAGCGACACGTTGCGGTCATGCCAGAGGTCGGCCAGCGACAGCCTGACCAGCAGCGCCAGGCGCTTATACCAAGGGTTCAAAACGGGTCTCCCCCTGGCCATTGATCGCGCCCAGACGCGGCAGGCCAAAGCGCTCGACCAGCGCCCAGTCATGCGACACCAGCAAGGCGCTCAGGCCCAGTTCGGCGACCAGCTCCAGCAGCAGCTCGAACAGCCGCTGCGCGTTGTGTGGATCAAGCGCGGCGGTTGGCTCGTCGGCCAGCAGCACCCGCGGTTCATGGGCGATGGCGCGCACGCAGGCGACCCGCTGGCGCTCACCGATCGACAGTGCTTGCGGCAGCTTGTCGAGCAATGGCGTCAGGCTCAGCGCTGCGACGGCTTTTTCGACTGCATGGCTGTGCGCGTCCAGACCGAGCAGACGGCGCGGCAAGAGGATGTTGTCGCGCACGCTGAGAAACGGCAGCAAGCCGCCGCTCTGCAGGACGAAACCCAGCTCGCGTGAGCGCAGTGCAGCCAAGGCCGCATGCTGCTCGCCGGCCAGTAGCCGGGCAACGTCGTGCTGCTCGCTGCCGAGCAGGTAACAGTCCAGTCGCTCAGGCTTGAGCAGCAGGCCGATGGCTTCGAGCAGCGTGCTCTTGCCGCAGCCGCTCTCGCCGGTTACCGCCCATACCTCGCCCGCGCGCAACTGCAGCGCATCCAGGCGCACGGCGTGTGACTGTGGTCCCTGGCCGCGGACCACACGCAATCCCTTGATCTCGAGCATAAGTGGTCAGGGCATCATTTCCAGAGGAACCGGGTAGACGTTGTCGCGGCTGTCGGCGCCCGGGGCCAGCGCCACCCAGCGGTCAACATCGGCGTTGTAACGCTGGTAGTGGCGCAGCTTGGTGCTCAGGTTGCGGATGAATTTCTCCTGGGCCAGGCCGTCCCAGCCTTTCCATGTTTCTTCATCGAGGTTGAGCACTTCGCTCTGGTACGGCAGGCCATCGAGGTATTCGCCGAGCACACCGAGGTCGGCCACGCGGGCGTCTTGCTTGAGCTGGTTAGGGTCGGCGCCCATGGTTGCGGCCACGGCGCGCAGGCGGGTGAACATCTCGCTGGGCGAGATCATGCCTTCGTTGGCGGCGTCGAGGATCTGCTTGAGCACGTCGCTGAGGTCGCTCAGCTGCGCCTTGGTCAGCAGCACCCGTACATCGGTGGTGGGTACGTTCTGCTTGATCGGGTCACGGTCGCTGATCCACGCCTCGAACACCGGCGGCGCCTGGGTGCCGCTGGCCTTGCCCAGGTACGCCAGCTGCATCGCGTGGCCAATCAGCGCGGCGTCTTCGAGCATCTTCTGCTCGGCCGGGCTGGCCTTGGCATTGGTGGCGCTGCCAACGGCGTCTTCGCCCATGTACGCCGAACGGACCTGCTGGGTGATGGCGCCGGCGAGGCTGTCAACCTTGCGGCCGAACTCGTCGACATCACCGGCATTGACCGGGTAGTACAGCGAGGTGTTGGTGCCTGGGTAGGTCGACAGAGCGCGGTACTGCGCTTCGGCGCTGCCGTGGTTCTTGGCCCCGCTCGGGGTCTTCAGGTGCAAGGTGTACAGAGCAACGCCAGGGTTGCTGGCTTCGATCTTGACCTGCTCGGCGCCAAGGCCGGTGCTGGACAGTTTGTCGCCGCCATCCAGCGCGCCGGCATCGGTGATCAGCACCACGTAGCGCGCGCCAAACTGGCTCCAGTCGACCTTGTCGACCGCATGCATGACCCCGGCATAGGCGTCTTCATCGAAGACCTTGCTGGAGACCTTGGCCTGCTTCAGATCCGCCACCTTGCTGAGGAAGTCGGCACCGTCCTTGACCGTGTTGGGGTCGGCGTACATCTTGCTGACGTACTCCAGGCCCGGCACTGCCTGGGTGCTGGAACGGTAGGCGATCAGGCCGAACTTGACCTGCTGGCCGAGGTTTTCCTTCTCGATCTGGGCGTAGACACGCTTGATCGCTTCGCGGGTGCGGTCGATGTACGGGTCCATCGAAATGGTCGAGTCGATGACGAATACCACCGCCGCGCTGAACGCTTTCATCTGGGTGTTGGCGGCAGCCTGGCTGGCAGCGCTGCCGGCCGCAGGTGCCGAGGTGCTGGCCGCGTCGGCCTTGCTCACCGAGGCGACGTTGAGGATGCGCGTGCGAAAGCCTTCTTCAGTCATTACTTCTTCGCCGCTCAGGACCGGCAGCAGGTAGAAGTTTTTCTGCAGGTCGACGAAGTACTCCGGCTCCTGGGCCAATACCCCAGGCGCTTCCTTGCCGTTCTTGAGCTGGGCGCGCAGTGGCGCGACCTTGCTGACCGGGTCGGGCGCATCGAGGATGCCTTCGAGCTGGCTGCGGTCTTTGAAGAACATCAGCCGGTCGCGGTTGGCCGGGTTGGTGAAGGCCAGGGTCAGCTGCATTTTCCATTCGACAGTGCAGTCACCCGGCAGCCAGCCGATGCTCTTGCCCTGGGTATCCGGGCCGACGCGCAGCCACTGGCGGTTGTCCACCGCCGCGCGCTCGTACACATAAAAGCGGCTGAAGGTCGGCTGGGCCTTGCCCGGCGCAGCGCCTGCAGCGTCGCTGAGCTTGCAGCCGGGGGTGGTCAGCACGCGCTGGGACAGGGTCTTCTTGCCCTCTTGCAACAGCGGCTTGTCGGCCGCGTGCAGGGCTGGGCTCAGGCTCAAGGCCAGCAGGGCGGCGCCAAGGCTGCGCAGGCTCATGGCTTGAGCTCCTCGAAGCGTTGCTTGGCTTCGGCGTTGTTCTCATCGAAACCGAGAATGGTCTCGTACCAGTAGGCTGCGGTGGCGTTGTCTGGCGCCTTGAAGCATTCGCTGGGCTGGTGGTACTTGGGGTCGTACTCGCGGGCATAGGCACTGGCGATTTCGATGTCGCCGCCCTGGGCGCGGTTGGCGTACAGCCGCTGGGCAACGCCGCAGTGGTTGCTGGCCTTGGCCTGGTTGATCACTTCCAGCAGCGCGGCCGAGCCTGGGGCGTTCTGGATGCAGGCCTGGACGAACGGGATCTCGCCTTCGCTCTGCATGCTTTCCAGGGTGCAGGGCAGGGCAGCAGTGGGCGCAGGGGCCGCTGGCTGTTCGGTTTTGGGCTCGGGCTTCGGTGCTTCGGCCGGTGCGGTTGGTTGTTTGTTGAACCACCACCAGGCGCCGCCTGCGGCGAGCAGCAACAGAACCACCAGCAGCAGCGGCAGCAGCCAGCGGTTGCCGGTCTTGGCCGGAGCAGGGGAGATCGGCTTGCGGGTATTGATTACCGGCTCTGGGGTCGGCTCCGGTTCAACGGCTGTGGCTACAGGTTCTTCAGGCACGCTGACTGGCGCTGGCGCGACCGGCTCAGGTGCGGGTGGAACCGGCAGCGAGGGCGGCGTCTGCTGTGGTGCACCTGAAGTCGATGGCAGCACCTCATTGTTGATGCGCAGCATGCCCATGTCGCTCTGGCCTTGCTGCGGATCGCTCAGCTCGACGCGGAAGTTGGCGGTGCCGCTGGCTTCCAGCAAGGGGTCGATCAGCTCAGGACCAATGCGCGTTTCCAGGCCCGGCGCGCCGTCCACCGGCTGCAAGGCATCGAGCTTGAAACCATGGGCGACGTTGCCCCAGCGTGCGCCGGGGTGGAGGAACTCGTGGGTCTGGCTGCTCTGCAGAGACAGCTCCAGGCCGTCACTTGCGCCCTCCCAGCCGGTGATCCGCAGCACGGCATGGCCCGGCGTGTTCACGGTCAGTGGCAGCACATCAACTCTGATACCCATTACAGTCAGCTCGCTTCAAAGGTGTTCAGCAACACCGCCAACTGGCGGCGTTGCTCGGTGGTAATTTCTGGGTCGGCGCCGTTCTTGGCGTTTTCCTGGGTCAGCCAGGCCAGGCCCGACAGCCAGTCGACGTGAAAGCCCTGCTCCTGGTGCGACGGCTGCGCCGGCAGCTCCGGCAGTTCGCCGAGGGCGACGTTCTGGTAGAAACTGAACACCGGATGGCGGTCGCCAAGCAGGCTGCTCGGGCGCTGGCCGAGCGGCTGCGCGAGCAGGCCGAACCAGGACAGGAAGTCACGCATCAACAGCTGCACGTTCATCACCTGGCGCTGTACCAGCTGGTCGCGCCGGGCACCGCCGATGATGCGGCGGGTCACGGCCTGGTCGAGCTGTGCGAGGAAGGCCGGGCGGCGCACGGCGCTGATCAGCTCTTCGGTCAAGGCATCGGCCAGTTCGCGGCTGATGCGCATGCTGTTCAGGCGCAAGGTCTGCGTGCCCAGCTCGCGCATGTGGCAGATCCACGCTTTAAGTGCGGCGCGGGCAAAGCGTTGTTCCGAATTCAAGCGCTGGGCCAGCGGTTTGGCTGGGGCTGCGGGCGCAGATGGCGCGGCTGCCGGGCTGGCGAACAGGCTGCCGAAGTTGATCGCGGGGGCTTTGTTGGCCGGCGCTTTGGCGGCGCCCTCCGGCTCTGGTTCGGCGTCGCCATCGATGCCGTTGATGTCATACACACCGCCCAGGTACAGCTCGCGCAGCTCTTCGTCCGGCAGCTGCAGGGCGTTGATCAGTTCGCAGATCGCATCCGGGTCGGCGCCGAGGTTTTCCACCAGGTATTGGGTCTTTTCGCGCTTCTTGTTCAGCAGCTGCTCGAAGTCCTCTTCGCGCCATGCATGCAGGCCATGTTCGAGCAGATCGGCGCGGCACTTGCGCAGCTGTTCGTCGATGCGCGTCAGCTTGAAGTCGATGTCGCTGATGCCTTGGAAGCTGGCGCTGAAGCGGCTGATGCCCCCGTCGTTGAGGGCGAGCATGGCTTGCCAGGCATCGGCCGGGTCTTTGATATGGCGCTGCACCGAGGGGCTTTGCACAAAGCACTGCTGCAGCTGCTGCAGGCGCAACTCGTGGCGCTCGTTGAAGTGAGTTTCTTCGCCGCTGCCGCTGTCGCGCTCGATGAACGCGGTGTCGAGGCGTGGCTTGCGCACCAGGTAGGTGTTGTTGAACGGCCTGTCGGCCCACTCTTTCATCCATTCCTGGGCGCCGAAGCGCTCGATCATGGTCAGCTTCATCATGTTCTCGCAACCTTCAGGCAGCTGCCCTTCGCTGAGGCCGAGGGTGTTGCCGATGAAACCGTCGAGCATGGTCAGCGCCCAGATCAGGCCCGGGGTGCGCTGGCCGCGTTCTTTTGGCGTGGCGCCCTGGGTCTTGTGGATCCAGCGGGTCAGCACCGGGCCGACGCTGACCACTTCACTCTGCTTGAACGAGCTGGTGCACAGCACCAGGCCGTTCATCTGCTGGGCATCGGTGTAGCGCTCGAACAGGTAGGCGACCTTGCCGCGCAGGATCAGGCTGGAGGCCGGGTTGACCTCTTCGACCGCGTCCGGGCTGGCAGCGTCTTCCAGGCGCAGCAGCTTTTGCCGGGTCCGATAGCCAGGGAAGTCGAGCAAATCGACCGCTTCGACCACCGGGTCCTTGGGGCTGTTGATCAGGCGGAAGGTCATCTCGGCAGTCAGCGCGGCGAGCTGGGCGACCGTCAGGCCGACACTGCTCTGGACCTTGTCGCCGTGCAGTGGCAGCACGCTCACCGGCAAATCGCGGCTGGTGCCGAGACGGCCAAGAATATCCACGTTCATGATGCTGTTGGTCGGCGTGTAGCTGCCGTTGTCGTCCTTCACCAACACGCTCAAAGGCGCATAGACGGTGTCGGGGAAGCCCAGCTTGTGCAGGCCGCCGACCAGCAGTTCATACACTTCGGTGAGCGCTGGCTGCTCGCCCCACAGCACCGAAAACAGCTTGGCGCGCTGGCGATAGCTCAGGTGCGGCGCGAGCTTGATTGCTCGTGGCCAGTAATGGTCCTCGAGCTTGCGTACCGATTTTTCGTAGTTGCCCTTGAGGTAGTCCCACAAGGCGACCACGTCGTCACCGTTGACGCCGGGATGCAGTTGCTCCTGCTCGCGGCCTTCGAAGCCTTTGAGCAGCGCTTGCAGGCTATCGTCGGTGAAGCTGTAGTCGAGCTTCTCCTGATCGAAATCCTCGAACCAGGCGTTGGCGAGAATCTTCGCCACTTCAACTTCGCTGAACAGCTTCAGCTCGACCGGGTAGTTGGCATCCGGGCTGGGCTTGGCCAAGCGGCTGAAGCGGGTAACCAGGCCGGTGGCTTCCTTGCCCAACCCGGTCGGGTTGATGTGCTCGATGAAGTCCAGGGTCTTGCCACCAAAGTCGGTTTCAAGCCGGCCGCGCTGATCTGCCGCCAGGGCCGAGATCAGGTACGACTTGCCCGCCTGGGACAGGCCGAAGAAGCCGATCACCATTGGCGTCGACGCGGCCTTGCGCAGGTCCTTGGCGCGGTTGCGCGCCTGGCGCAGGCGCAGGCTCAGGCCATCGGCCTCGGCTTCCACGCTGGCGGCGTTGCCACGCACCTGGTCGATCCACGACAGGGCCTGGCCGGCGCCTTCATGGACAGCGCCCCAGGCGTTCATCAACTGTTGTTGCTTCGGCGTAAGGTCGCTCATTTTCCTTTGACGTTCCCGCTGTCGAGCCAATAGTCGCTGTCACTCAAGCTCATGGTTGGCATGGTATTGAGGGCAAGCTCCAGATCCCGGTCGTAATCGAAATCGGCATCCTGAATATTCGATTGCAGGTCGCAGATGATCAGCTTGTCGCTGATCAAACCCTGCTCCAGCAGTTGGTCCGACGGCTCCTCGACCTCCAGGCGCACGCGCAGTACCGGCGCTTCGCCGCCCTTGCCGAGTGCCTTGGAGAACGCGCTGCTGCCGCGCGGGGTGAAGCGCAAGGTGTACAGCGGCGAGGCCGACCAGCGCTCGGCCGACAACTGCCGATAGCCCAGGTGCATGTCGCCGCGCATTTCCAGCCACGGCGTGCCGCGCTGCTCGCCTTCGCCAACAATCGGCAGTTCGATCCGGCCTTTGGCCGACTGCAGGTTGTGGTAGAGCACGTCGGCATGCTTTATGGTGCCGGCGGTGTCGATCTGGCCAAAGTGCTTGATGATCGAGTACGGCTTGAGCTCGACGGTGCGGAAATAGAAGTTCGGCACGCTGTGCTTGGAGCACAGCAGGCAGATCATCGCGCCGACCGAAGCGGTGCTCTTCGGGTCATCGATCAGGCCGTTGCGGTGGAACGGGTACCAGCCGCCGGTGCGGTAGTTCTGCAGCGGCAGGATGCGCCCTGGCGGCAGCGGCAGGCGCTGGCGGATGAACGCCTGAATGCCCGGCAGGCGCGACGGTCGGCCGGTCAGCAGGAGCATGTCGCAAGGGTAGTGCGAGATCACTTCGCACAGCTCGGCGAGGATCCGGGTGATGTTGATCTGGCCGCCGATGAAGGCGGCATGGACCTGCTCGAGGTCAAACGTGATCGGCGTCTGCAGCAGCTCCAGCGTGCCTTCGCGGCCGACTTCGCGGCGCACTGCGGCATTGACGAACTCGAGCACGCTGTCGTTGATCACGGCAGTGCCCAGCACCTCTTGCCAGGTCTGCTCGACGACGTCCTGCGGCTGCGCCGGGTCGTAGTTCTCGTACGCCTTGAGCAGGGCCAGACCCAGCGGCACGAAGATCTGCAGGTTGAGCTGCTGACGCAGGATGCGCTCTTGCGCCGAGGCATCACCGTTGCCGCACAGGCGCGACATCATCGCGTCCGGCGCACTCACGCCAGCGCCCTGCAGGGCCTTGCGGAACGACGGCAGGATGAACTCCTGGATCACGTCGAGGAGGATGTCGTCGCCAGCCACCTTGAAACCATCGCGGAAACGCTGGTTCGGCACGATGTGCGCGTTGGCCCCGGCGCCGCCGTTGTTGCCACGGTCGAGGCGATAGTCGGTGATCACCAGGTCAGTGGTGCCGCCGCCGATATCGATGGTGGCCAGGGTGATCTGCTCGGCTTCCTGCTTGTCCGGGCGGGCGAGGGCGGCGAAGAATTCTTCCGGATGACCGGCGAAGTTCTCGTTGACCTCGTTGTACAGGTACACCAGCTGGCCGCAGCTGGCTTCATCCCAATCGACGCGGATGCTTGGCAGCGGCGTGCGCGGGACGATGCTCTTGTCCTTGAACGGGTTGCTCTCGCCGGCATGCCAGCCAAAGCTCTTCCAGACCAGGCCGACGGCTTCGTACATGCGGTTGCTGAGGATGCTGCGCTCGGCTTGAGGCATGCCTGGCGGCACGGTCAGGGTGATGCTGTTGAGGCGGCGCGGCACGCGCGCGTGGCCCTGGCGCGAACGTTGCGCCGGGCTGTTGATCTGGGCCAGCGCCTGGGTGACCACTTCGGCCAGCATGAAGGTCATCAGATTGCTGCGCGAATAGCGCGGGGTGAACACCGGCATGTCGTTCTTCGGCGGCAGGTACAGGGCCTGGCCGAGGTCGTTGATCAGGTGCGCGAACGGTGCGGCGGTGGCCAGCGGCTCCTTGTCGCTCTTGACGTAGGAGGTATTGAAGCGCCAGCCATGGCCGTAGGCCTTTTCATCCCACAGATAACGCTTGGGGCTGGACAGCCCGGTCGAGCCTTCGGTACCGCGGCGTCGGCTGGCCAGGCGTCCGGCTTCGCCACCGACGCGGGCGATGGTCGGCCACTGGAAGGCATTGTGGCGGCCGCTCTTGACCGAGAAATTATCCTTGCCGAAGTAGGCCTGGGTGAACTCGACGCGGCTCTCGAAGGCTTCGTTGTAGACCTTCTCCGGCTCGCTCAGGTCGCGCAGTTCGAGCACATAGTTGTGACGCATGCCGGAGCCTGCCTGACCGTGGTCCTCGATGAGGATGCCGCAGGTGCGCGAGTTGCCCACATCGAGTACCAGGTCGACCGGGATTGGCTGCACCACACCCTGAATCTCGTTGGCGACAACCTTGATTTCCGGGATTTCGACCTTGGGCTTCTCGACGCTCTGCTCAGCCGGCACCGGCCGACGCAACAGGCTCAGCAGGTTGAGGTAGTGGGCCAGGTGACGGTTGCCCTGCAGATCACGTTCAAGGCGCTCGCGGGTCCACTCGGCGCGGGCTTCGCCATACAGCTCGGCAAGCCACTCGCGGATCCAGCCGTGGGTCAGGAACCAGCCGTATTCACGGGCGCTGCAGGCCAGCTTGAAATCGACCCCGGAACGCACGTCTTCTTCGTTCGGCGCCAAGTAATGAGCACCGGCCACTGCGGCCATGATGCGCGTATCGAAGGCCAGCGTCAGGCGATGGGTATTGCCGTCCAGGTCCGGCTCGGCCAGCTTTACCAGGCGCATCCGCGACCAGTTGTTGGGGCCTTCGTCAAACCGATGCGGGGCCATGAAGCGCAGGAACGGCAACGGCAGCCAGACGCCATCGAACAGCTTCAGGCTTTCTTCCATGGCGACGCGGAAGTGGTTGTCGTCGCTGCTGTCGAATTCGACCTGGACGACCTTGTCCGGCTCCGGCTCGTAGAAGTCCTTGTACTCGCGCGACCACAGCAGGCGCGTGGGCACCATGCCGTTGTTGAGCTGGACGAACTTGCCCGCTTGCTCGCCGTCCGGGCCGAGACGCAGGGCGAAATCCATGAATTGAATGCCGGTATCGCTGACCAGCGTGACCGTTTCTTCGAACTGGGTGATTTCGGGCAACATCTTCTGCGTCTCGTATTATTGGCCGGCTTGTTTCATCAGCATCGGGAAGGCGTCGGCGCCATAGTTGCCGGCGCAGTCAGCCGGGCCGGATGCGCCTGGCTTGCAATTGACCTGGGGCAGGTCGTAGCTGCTGCCGTCAGCACAGGCGGCTTGGCCGGCACTGGTAATCGACAGCTGACCTTGATTCATGGCCGCCGAAACCGGTGCCTGGCAGCGCACGCCATCGGAGCGGCTGACGGTGGCATTGCCTTTGCCGTCCTTGAAGTCGTACTTCAGGCGCAGCGGCTTGCTGGTGCCGACTTCCTGGATGCCGGCACCGGCCCAGTCGCCATTGAGGAAGCTGGCGGTGCCTTCGGCGGCGTCAGGCGGAATGCTCAGCAGGTTCGCCTGGGGAGCGGGCGCAGGGGGTTCTTTTGGCAGTTCGGGTGGTGTTGGGCTCGGGCCTGGCTCGGGTGCAGGCACGGGCTCCGCGGCGGGTTCAGGTGCAGGTTCAGGCGTTGGCTCCGGGGCGGGCTCAGGCGCGCTGGTATCGCCCGGCACTGGCGGTTCAGGTGTTGGCTCGGGTGCAGGTGGCGTTGCATCTGGGTTGCCGGCCCCTGGGCCAGTGCCGCCAGCGCCTGGCAGGCCAGCACCGGAGCCCGGCACTTGACCGGTGCCAGTACCCAGGTTGCCGGTGCCGCTGCCGCTGTGAGTTCCAGTGTCGATCACCGGCGCTTTCGGATTCAGTTCAGGCAGCTGCAGGCCCGGCACATTCAGGCCCGGCCAGCAGCTGCGCAGGCCGAACAGCAGCAGCAACAGCAGCAAAAATGGCAGCAGCCACCACCAACCCAGCCGACGCCACCACGGCGCGGCAGCAACCGGCAATGGCGGCGCAACCGGCGGTACTGGCGCAGGAGCAATGGGTGGCACGGGCGGTGGTGCGATCACTGGCTCGACGGCTTTGGCGGCACGCGGATACAGGCAATGCAAGGGCTGGCGGCTGCGCTCGGCGCCGGCATGGATAAAGCCCCAGAAGGTCAGGACCGGGCGGCCATCCACCAGATACACGAAGTTTTCGTCGGGAAACGGCACCACACAGGTCAGCAGCTTGCCGAACACCGTGTTGTCGCCCTGCACGGCATTGCGGGCACCGGGCAACGGCGTACCGTTGGCATCCAGGCCGAGCATACTGTTGCTCAGATCGTTGATGCGCAGCTGCAGTACTTCGAGCTGGGCTCGGGCAGGCGCTCGCTCTTCTTCGGTAGCGCTGCTCCACGGGATCACATCGCCCGGGCGCTCGCTGTACCAGTCAAGGGTACTGCCCAGCGCATCCGGCTGCGGGATGGCCAGGTGCTCGACCAGGTGCGGATGCTCCGGGTACTTGCGGCGGATCGCCTCGCGCAGCTGCAAAGCGGCACGATAGACCGGCTGGCCAGTCTCTCCCAACGCGGTAAAGTCTTCACTCTTACCACTGCGTAGCAATACTCCGCGCATCCTTGTAGACCCTACCTAGTCTTGTATAGATCCGTTTCAGTAATCACACCTTGATACTGAATAACCGCGCAACACTACTTGCAAAGTCATTTAGCCGTCAATTTAAGTTAGATGGCTTTTTGACGTCATTGCCCCGGCTTGCGGTTAAACTGCCCGCACCCGTTCAGCGGTACCGGCTGATCTGCCCTTGCACAATGGAGCGTGACCACGATGAGTCTCTGGGATGACCTGAAGAAAAAGGCCTACGACGCCAACCCCGAGCTAGCTGCCAAAGCCGCCCAGGCGCTGGACAAAGCCCGTGACCTGGCTGTTGAGGCCGGGCAAAAAGCTGCGCCGATCCTCAAGCAGGCCAGCGACAAGGCCACCGTCTACGCCCAAGAGAAAACCCCGATTCTCAAGGCCCAGGCGCTCAAGGCCATCGACGACGCCAAGCTGCGCCGCGCCCAGTTGCAAGAGCAGGCCAAGCGCGACAAGGCCGCCCGCGCCGAAATGATCCGCACCATGTACGACATCACCCTGGCGCCCGACGACGTCAACTTCATCGAAGAGCCGTTCAACCACTTCGAGCGCCAGCTGGGGTTCTTTGTCTTCAATGGCGAAGTGCTCGACAGCCAGAAGCGCAACCAGACCCACCTCGACGCCTACCACTCGCACCGCACCACTGGCGGCACGATGTGGCAGGGCACCGGCTCGACTGGCAGCAGTTCGTCGAGCATGCAGGTGAGCACCCACAACGTGCAGGAGCATGAGTTCTGGGTGCGCCTGGAAAACGGCAAAGAGTCGTGCTTCCAGCTCAACAACACCCAGGTGCGCATCCGCCCCGGCCAGCACGTCAGCCTGCTGTTCGTGCATAACGCCGGCAACCAGAACGGCACCCTGGTCGCGCTGTACAACCACAATGCCGGGGAAAACTTCACCGTCCTCACCCCGGCGCAGATCAACCAGGCGTTCGACCTGTACACCCAGGCGCCAGGGTTCTTCAATCAGCGTGAAGTCAACGACACCCGCACCCGGCTGTTGCAGGCGCTCGACCTGCGGATTGGTCAACTGGTGCGCTACATGGCTGTGCACGGCGACCGCCGTAATGGGCAACTGATCGATGCAGAACAGGATTGATCGACTGCGGGTCGCTTGAGCGGCCCGTCACACAAGGAAAGCAACATGAAGTTGAAATGGGCCGTAGCGATGGGTGGGGTACTGGGGCTGGCCGGTTGCGATGCAGTCAGCCAGTTCCAGCAGGCGCGAGCGCTGCAGGAGCTGCGCCAGGAGTGTTTTGGCAATTTCACCAACAGCTGTGTCAGCAAGACCATTGATTACAACATCGGTCTGCTTGAAGCAGTGCCGTTCGCCGCGCCTGAAGACAAGCAGGCCATACTCGCGATGTTTGGCGATGCCGGCTGGGACCTCTATGAACAGGCAGTGCGTGAGGTCAAGGATGACGTCGTCAGTGCGCTCGAAGCGAGCCGTCCCGGGATGTTTTCACGCTGGATTCTTGGCGATGCACAGCCGTTCGATGGCAAAGGGGTGATGGAGTTTTCCCAGAGCGAACTGGAGCCTATTCGCAAGCGCATAAGCGAGGTATACATTGCCAGGATCAAAGCTGCTGGCCTGACCCCGAATGCCCAGGCAATGGCGCACTACAGCGCAGCCAGCCAACCTGCCACCAGCACCGTTATTGCCCCAGAACAGCAGCCAGCCGTGCAGCCGGCAGGCGCAACTGATGCGCTGCTCAAGGCCGCCATCGACCAGATGGTCGCGGACGAAATCGCAACCGACGGCGGCAGTGAATACGACGAAGGCCGTCAGCTGCTGGAAGTGGATCTCGATGGAGATGGCGTCGAAGATGCCGTGGTGCTTTACACCATCGAAGGCCAGGGCGGTGGCAATGGCTCGTTCCAGACCCTTGCGGCGCTGTACCGTGATGGCAACAGCTGGAGCGCCAAAGGCAAGACCATCCTCGGCGGCGCCACCGACCTGCAGCTGCTCGGCCCGAACCTGATCGGCGTGACCGTGTTGACTCACAGCGACGAAGATCCACGCTGCTGCCCGAGCCAGGAGAGTGTGGTCAAGTATCAGTGGAATGGTGCAGCCTTTGCCGAGCTGCCGGATACGGTTAAGTCAGCGCGTTGATGTTTGTATAGGCCTCGGCAGGGATGCGGTAGTGGCGTCTTTGCCGAGCGCTGGCTTGGTGCGCTTCGCTCAAGCTAAGTGATATTCAGCGCCAAGCAGCGCCGCAAAGCTGTCCTTGGCAGGGTGGCTGCCAGTGTGCTTGTTGCAGATGAAGTAGTTCTGCACTGGCGCCAGGTCGGCGAAGCTGAAGCCGTTGATCCCGCCAATGTTCTTGAACTGCTCAAACAAGCCTTTTGGCACCAGCGATACGCCTTCCCCCGCGCGTACGCAGCCCAGAATGGTGCCGTAGCTGGCAATGCTGGTGATGTTCACCTCTAGCCCGTGCGGCGTCAGCCAGCGTTGCAGCGACTGCCGGTACGGGCAGCCTTCAGGCCACATCAACCAGGTTCGCCCCTGCAGATCGAGCGGACTGTGGATAACTCCCGAGTCGGACGCCGCGATAACTACCAGCTCCTCCCGATAGATCGGCGAGCGCTCTACGTCGGGATGCTCGACATTTACCGCAACCACAGCGCCGTCCAGCGTGTGCTTGACCACCTCGGCCAGCAATTGCGACCAGGTCGCCGTGCTGAACTGCATTTCGACGGCGGGGTGTTGCTGCCGATACTTTGCCAGCAGTGCAGGTAAGCGGCCGGTTGCAGCGGACTCGATGGCGCCGACGCGCAGCACGCCTGACGGCTTGGCATCGGCATCGAGCGCTCGACAGGCTTCCTGGCATAGGGCGAGTATGCGATTGGTGTAGTCGAGAAAAAGCGTGCCCGAAGGGCTGATGATCAGGCCCCTGCCTTTGCGAATGAACAGTTGTACACCCAACTCTTGTTCCAGCTGTTTGATCCGGTTGGTGATGTTGGAGGGTACGCAGTGCAGGATTTCAGAAGCGCGAACGATGCTGCCCTGGTCGGCAACCACTTTGAACATGGTGAGTTGGGCCAGCTCCATGAATGCATCGCTCACTGAAAGTGAAGGGTCGAGTGAGTATAAGTAACTTGTCCCGGCAGGCTCAACGCACCTAGTTTGTGAGCTCTGCCACGGGCGACACACTCATGTTATTTGAAACCAGTATTTATCTATTGGGCCTGTTCGCTTTCTGCGCAGGCCTGATCGACGCCGCCGTAGGTGGCGGTGGCCTGATACAGCTGCCCGCCCTGCTGCATGCGTTGCCTCAGCACGCCATACCTACCGTGCTTGGCACCAACAAACTGGTGGTGCTGGCCGGTAATCTGTCGTCGATTTCTACCTACATCAAAAGAATACGGATTGTCTGGAAGCTGATGCTGCCGACCATGGTGGCCGCATTTGTATTTGCATTCCTCGGTGCACTTTCGACTTCGTTGATACGTAAAGACGTGATGGAGTTGCTGGTTTTTTGCATCCTGGTAGTAATGGCGATCTACACCTTTGCCAAGAAAGACCTGGGCCGCTTGCACACCCATTCAACCTGCGGGGCCAAGGAAATAGCACTGGGTGTTTTGTTCGGTGCATTGATCGGGTTTTACGACGGGGTCTTTGGCCCTGGCAGCGGCAGCCTGCTGCTGTTTGTCTTCGTGAAGTACTTTGGCTTCGACTTTCTCAATGCCTCTGCTTCGGCAAAGCTGGTGAACCTGGGCACGTTCAGCGCTGCGCTGCTGTTCTTTGCGCCAGCGGGGCATGTGCTGTGGGCGCTTGGCGCGGTGGTGGCGCTGTTCAACATGGCCGGCTCACTGGCCGGGGCGTTTCTGGCCTTGCGCTATGGCAGCGGGTTTATCCGGATCTTGTTTCTGATCCTGCTGGTGTTTCTGATCGGCAGGATGGGCTTGTCGCTGCTTGGCAGGTGAGGTCCGCACAAACGAAAAAGCCCCGGGACAAGTCCCAGGGCTTTTTCTTGATGTGGCGCACTCGGCGGGAT
Organism: Pseudomonas shirazensis; assembly: GCF_014268785.2. Classification (GTDB taxonomy): domain Bacteria; phylum Pseudomonadota; class Gammaproteobacteria; order Pseudomonadales; family Pseudomonadaceae; genus Aquipseudomonas; species Aquipseudomonas shirazensis. Next base: position 87,819 of record NZ_JABWRD020000003.1, read on the forward strand.
TCGAACCCACGACCCCTGCCTTCGGAGGGCAGTACTCTATCCAGCTGAGCTACGAGTGCAACGCGGCGCAATGATACCCATCTTGGCCTAGCGCGTCCATCGCCTTGATCTGTAGCCGTTTTCGTTGTGAAACATGCCCAGCGGCACTACGGGCACGAATGTCGTAGCGGTGCTTACCTCACAAGGCAATCAACTCAGGGCGCAAGCCCTCCACCCGCTGCGACGCGGGCTTGAAGTAACCGCCGTCGCCGGTGATCTGATGCAGCACCCGCTCGCGCAAACCATGCAGCGCCACCCCGGTGCGCTGGCGCGGGTGCGGCAGGTCTATCTCGACCACCGCCTTGATCCGCCCCGGGCGCGGCTCCAGTACCACCACACGATCCGCCAGATAGGTGGCCTCTTCGGCATCGTGGGTGACCAGCAAGGTGGTGATGCCTGAGCGCTCGCGGATCGCCAGCAGTTCGTCCTGCAACTGCTGTCGGGTCAAGGCGTCGAGTGCGCCAAACGGCTCGTCCAACAGCAGGATGCGCGGGCTGGCGACCAACCCTCGGGCGATGGCCACGCGTTGGGCCATGCCGCCAGACAGCTGGTGCGGATACGCCGTCTCGAAGCCAACCAGACCCACTAACTGCACGAACTCATGCACGCGGCGGGCGCGTTCGCCCTGGCTCAGTTTCTCGTTGACCAGCCCCAGGCCGATGTTCTGCTCGACTGTCAGCCACGGGAACAGCCGGTGCTCCTGAAAGACAATGCCGCGTTCGCCGCCGATGCCCTGCACCGGCTTGCCATCGACGTGAATACTGCCGCTGTAGTCGGTATCCAGGCCCACCAACAGCCGCAGCAAGGTCGACTTGCCGCACCCGGAGGCGCCGACGATGGCGATGAATTCGCCTTCGTTGATGGCCAGGTTGAAGTTGTTGATGGCCTCGAAGGCCTGGCCATCGACGGTAAAGGTTTTGCCGACTTGCTCGAAGCTCACCAGCGCTGGCGTGGTGTCGGCTTGATTGGCGGCGTGCAGGGTCGAGGTGTTGAAGGCATTCATGCAGTTCTCCAGCGCGTGGCGCGCGATTCGAGGCGTTGTCCAAGGTTGCCGAGCACGGCGCCGATCAGGCCGATCAGGACCATCGCCGCCATCACTTGGTCCATGCGGAACAGCTGCTGCGCGCCGAGCATCAGGCTGGCGATACCGCCATCGGACGGCATGAAGTATTCCGCGCCGATGGTGCCCAGCCAGGCATAGATCAGCGACAGGCGCAGGCCGGCAAATATTGCGGGGGCAGCGCCGGGCAAAATCAGCAAGCGCAGGCGTTTGGGCAGGTTCAGGCCCATCACTTGGGCAGCCTCTCCCAACTGCGGCGACAGGCTGGCGATGCCGCGCTGGGTTGCAATGAACAGCGGGAAGAACGCCGCCAGGCCGACAAAGACCAGCTTGGCCGCTTCGCCCAGGCCGAACCACGCGGTGAGCAATGGCACCCAGGCAAAGATCGCCACCTGGCGCAGGGCTGACAGGGTCGGGCCGAGGGTTCGTTCGGCGGGTTTCGACAAGCCCAGCAGCACCCCCAGCGCAAAGCCTGCACCGCCGCCCAGCAGCAGTCCGCTCAGTGCCCGCTGCAGACTCAAGCGCAGCGCCTCCAGCAGCGAGCCATCGGCGAGGCCTGCCTGCAGGCTGGCCAGCACGCCCAGTGGCGAAGTAAGAATATTGTCGTCGACCCAGCCAAAGCTGCTGGCCGCCTGCCACAGCGTCAGCAGGCCCAGCGGCAACAACAATCCTTGCCAGGCCCGTGGTAACTGCGCCCGGCTTTGCTCGCCGGTAGCCGCTTGCGGCCAGAACAGCAGGCGTCGCTCCAGGCTGCTGAAACCGCGGTCCATCAAGAACCCGACCGCGCCGATCAGCACGATGCAGAGGAATACCAGATCGAGCATGAACAGCTGCCGACCCCACACCATCAGGTAGCCGATGCCCTCGCTGGAGGCCAGCAGCTCGACGGCCAGCAGCGAGGTCCAGCCTGTCGCCAGCGCCAGCCGCACTCCCGCCAGAAACGACGGCAGGGCAGCCGGCAACAGCAGCCGACGGAACAGCAAATGTGCCGGCAGGCGCAAGGTCGCTGCGGCTTCCCGCAGTTTGGGTTGTGCATCGCGCACGCCCACCAGCGTGTGCAAGGTCACCGGCACCACTACCGCCTTGATCAGCACCACCAGCTTGAGCAGCTCGCCGATGCCGAAAAACAACATGAACAGCGGGATCCAGGCCAGCGTCGGGATCTGTGCCAGTGCGATGAACGTCGGCATCACCAACGTCTGCGCCCTGCGCGAAGCGCCCAGCCAGGTCCCCAACAGCAATCCGCCGGCAATGCCCGCGAGCAACCCGCAAAGCAGCCGCTGCAAACTTATCCACAGGTGCCCCCAAAGCTCGGCACTGCCAAACTCCAGCGCACTCTGCCAAACCAGCGCCGGCCCCGGCAGAATCTGCTCGCTCATCCAATGCCAACGGCTGGCCACCACCCACAACAACGCCAAACCCACTGGCACTATCCAGGCCAGCCACCCTTGGCCGGAGCGGTCATGTCGGGGCGCCATGTCGGACGCAATAGGGCTGCGCAGCTGCCCCAGCAATCCCCGCCCCTGTCGCAAAATGTCGCCCATCGCGCCCTCCAGCAAACCGCAATTAACATATTCAATAAAAGAATAAAAAATTACGCATAGATAATTTCAAGACATAAGAGCATGCAGGCCACGCATCGAGAACCCCCCAGCCAATGCGTTCTGCTCATATTTCAAATGCACGTTCCGCAACCCCGGCGACACACCCCGCCAACCCTGATTTATGCCTTTTAGTTACTAAGGAATGCACATTCAGTCTTTGTTACTTCTAACCATCCTTGCCTAGCTTCTGCCCAAAGCGCCGGCCCTTGCCGGTGGCAGCCTGCCAAGGAGCCGTGCCATGAAAACCCCGCTACGTCACCTACTCACCCGCTTCGCCCCGACCGTGCTGGCCGGCCTGCTGAGCAGCTTCGCCCTGACTACTCAGGCCGCCGAAGTCGACAGCATCCGTATCGCCGTGCCCGACCTCAGCGCCGGCAGCAAGCCCAGCGCCGGTGGCGTGGTCGACGTGCTGCGCAGCCAGCAACTGCTGGAAAAGGAATTCGCCAAAGACGGCATCAAAATCGACTGGCACTTCTTCAAGGGCGCCGGCCCGGTGATCAACGAAGCGCTGGCCAACGGCCAGGCCGACTTCGCCTACCTCGGCGACCTGGCAGCGATCATCGGCAAGGCCAATGGCCTCGATACGCGGGTGCTGTCGGCTGGTGTGCGGGGGGTCAAGAGTTACCTCGGCGTGGTGCCGGGCTCAGGCATCAAGACCCTGGCCGACCTCAAGGGCAAGCGCGTGGCGGTGTTCCGCGGCACGGCAAACCAGCTGTCGTTCGCCAGCGCGTTGGCCAGCCAGGGCTTGTCCGAACGCGACCTGAAAGTCATCAACCTGGATTTCAACGCCGCCAATGCCGCCATCGCCGCCAAGCAGATCGACGCCACCTGGGGCCTGTCCAATCTGCTCTCACTGCGTGAGCGCGGGCTGGTCGAGCTGCCGGTCAGCTCACGCGACCTCAAGGGTGCTGGCAGCACCCAGGCGGTGCTGCTGGGCACCGGCGAATTCATCCGCCAGCACCCCGAACTGACTGCACGTTTGGTCAAGGCCCAGGAGCAGGCCAGCCAATGGCTGCGCGACGAGCACAACCGCCAGGCCTACATCGAGCTGGTGGCCACCACTGCCAATTATCCGCGGGTGATTCTGGAAGGCGACCTGGCTGACGAAAACCTCGCCGAGTACTTCGATCCACGGCTGGACGCCGAGTTTGTCGGCTTGCTCCAGCAAGGCGTCGATCTGGCTGCCAAAGAGCGCCTGATCCGCCGTGGCTTCCCGGTCTCCGAATGGATCGAGCCACGCTTCCTCGACGCTGCCCTGCAACAGACCCAGGCCACCCAGGCCGCCCGCTGAATCATCACAACGCCTGTCTTATGACCGTGAGGACCACCGCTATGAGCAACGCCGCACTGGCTACCGCGCCACACACCGCTGCACTGGAAATCCTGCCGATTGGCGGCCGCATCGGCGCCGAGATTCGCGGCATCGCGCTGTCGGCCGAGCTGGACGCCGCCAGCATCGATGCCATCCAGGCTGCCCTGGTGGAACACAAGGTGATCTTCTTCCGCGCCCAGCATCACCTCGACGATGCCGCCCAGGAAGCCTTTGCCAAGCGCCTCGGCGAACCAGTCGCACACCCGACCGTGCCGGTACTCGACGGCAGCCATTACCTGTTCCAGCTCGACGGCGCCGAAGGCCAGCGGGCCAATGCCTGGCACACCGACGTGACCTTCGTCGATGCCTACCCGAAAGCTTCGATCCTGCGCAGCGTGGTCGCTCCCGCCTCTGGCGGCGACACCGTCTGGGCCAATACCGCAGCCGCCTACCGCGAGCTGCCTGAGCCGCTGCGCGAGCTGGCTGACAAGCTCTGGGCCGTGCACAGCAACGAATACGACTATGCCGCGGCCAAGCCGGATGTCAGCCCGGAGAAGCTCGAGCGCCACCGCAAGGTGTTCACCTCGACCGTTTACGAGACCGAACACCCGGTGGTGCGTGTGCACCCCATCAGTGGCGAGCGCGTGCTGCAACTGGGCCAGTTCGTCAAACGCATCAAAGGTTATTCACAGGCCGATTCGGCGCACCTGTTCGCTGTGTTGCAAGGGCATGTCACTCGCCTGGAAAACACTGTGCGCTGGCGTTGGCAGGTCGGCGATGTGGCGATCTGGGACAACCGCGCCACCCAGCACTACGCGCTGGACGACTACGGCACCCAGCCGCGCATCGTGCGCCGGGTGACCTTGGCCGGCGAAGTGCCGGTGGGGGTTGATGGCCAGTTGAGCCGCACTACTCGCAAGGGCTGATATGGCTTGGGGCCGCTTTGCGGCCCCAAGATCGACCTGAAACACTCAAGTCTCGCTATCACAGGCAAGCAACTGCCTGACCAACCCCTGCGCCAACGGCGACAAGCCATATCCCACCCGGCTAACCACGCCATAACGGGTATAGCACTCATCTTCCTGCTCCTGGCTGAGGTCAACCAGCTCCAGCGCCACCAGCCCACCTTCCCCCTGATACGGCCGCAGATTGGCGCTGCAGGCGATGCCGATGGTGTCCGAGTGCGCGACCACATTGAGCAGCGCATAACCATGCTCACACTCGACGCTGGGCAAAAAATCTTGCCGGCCACTGAGGTCGCTGAGGATCTTGCGGATGTTCGGCGGGCGGAAGGTGGTCGCCAGCGGATAGTCGAACAGGTCCCGCGCGCGCACCTCGGCTTGAGCCGTGAGCGGATGCCCGGCGCGGCAGCAGAAGTGCCAGCGCTGCGGCGTCAGCTTGTGCACGCGGTAGTCCGGGTCGGCTTCAAACTGACGCGTGTCGGCGACAAAGAACTCGATCTCTTCGGCCATCAACCGGCGGTTCAGCGCCTGCCAGTTATCCACCTGAAAACAGGTGCGCGCCGCCGGGTACTCGGCAACGAACCGCGCCACCGCCCGCGGTACCAACCCGCCGGCCGGCGCCGGCCCCGAGCCGAAGCGCACCAGGCCGGTCGTCGCGCCGTTGAACTGGTTGATCTCGTTGGCCAGGTTATGCGCGCCATGCACCAGCCGACGCGCGTGCTCCAGCACCAGCAAACCCTGCCGGGTCGGTGCCAGCTCCTTGCTGGCGCGGTCGATCAGGCGACAGCCGACGTTGTGCTCGAGGGTCTGAATGCTCCGGCTGAAGGCCGATTGCGACAGGCTCACGGCAACGGCCGCAGCGACGAAGCTGCGGTGCTCGACCAGGGCGATGAAGTGGCGCAGTTGGCGCAGATCTATATGCATTTTCTACATGGAAACTTTCGGTGAAATGCAATTGGCAGGAAGGGTTGTGAACCTTATAAAGGGTGTTACTTATTCCACAAAATATGAATTAAACATATTTATAGATCCAATAAGAATATAAGCCTGCCAGACCGCGATTCGGTTCCGCCAACGGAAATGCTCGCCAAGGCCCACGCCTCTAGGAGCACCCGTATGTCTCGACTTTCCCGCTGGCCCGCCCGGGCCACACTGTTTGCCCTGCAGCCGCTTGCCGCCGGGGTGTTGCTTGCGGCGGCCAACAGCAGTTTTGCTGATCAAACCGTCAGCGCCACGCCTGCGGTGGAGGCGGGCGCCCAGCTCGGTACGGTCACGGTCAACGCCCGCCGCCGCGAAGAAACCGCGCAAAGCGTACCGACCGCGATCAGTGTGCTCAGCAGCGAAACCCTCGAAACCCAGCGCATCTACCGTGTGCAGGATCTGCAACAGCTGGTGCCGAGCACCAACGTCTCCTACGTGCATGCACGTCAGTCGAGCATTTCCATCCGTGGCCTGGGCAACAACCCGGCCAGCGATGGCCTCGAAGGCAGCGTCGGCATCTATCTGGACAACGTCTACCTCGGCCGCCCGGGCATGGCCGTATTCGACCTGCTCGACGTCGAGCAACTGGAAGTGCTGCGCGGCCCGCAAGGCACCTTGTTCGGCAAGAACACCACCGCTGGCGTGCTCAACATCACCACGCGCAAACCCACCTTCCATACAGAGGGCAGCGTGCAGACCTCGCTGGCCGAAGATGGCTACTGGCAGACCCAGGCCAGCTACTCCGGCCCGCTCAGCGACACCCTGGCCGGGCGCATCAGCGCTTACCGCACCGAAGACGACGGCTATGTGAAGAACGTCTATAACGGCGACGATCTTAATGGCGGCAAGCGTCAGGGCTTTCGTACCCAGTTGCTGTTCAAGCCCAACGAGGCGTTCAACCTGCGCTGGATCGGCGAGTACAACGAAGAGGACTCCAACAACGGCATCCTCAGCCTGTACAGCACCGGCCCGACCATCAACGGGGTCAACCGCTATGAAAGCCTGGCCAACCAGGCCGGTGCGACGCTGGTGTCGGGCAAGGACCGCAAGGTCAACTTCGACTCCGATCAGCAGGTAACGGTGTTCCAGGGCGGCACCTCGGTCGAGGCCAACTGGACCCTGCCCAACGACTTCACCCTGACCTCGATCAGCGCCTACCGCTGGTGGGACTTCACCCCGCGCAACGACGACGGCCTCAACGTGGCGGCCAGCTACAACGCCGGCGTGTCGGTGCGCGACAAGCAGTACTCGCAGGAAATTCGCCTGGCCTCGCCGACCGGCGGCTTCTTCGATTACGTGCTCGGTGCCTACTACTTCAAGCAGGACCTGGACAACAAATCGTTCAACTATTACGGCCCGCAGGCGGACATCTGGAACGCCACCCCGGCGGGCGCGCTGGCCAACGTCACCACGATCGGCAACGGCCACATCGATACCGACAGTTACGCGCTGTTCGCCCAGGGCACCTGGCACCTGACCGACCGCCTCGACTTCACCGCCGGCGTGCGCGGCACCTATGAAGAGAAAAGCGCCTGGGTCGACCGCGCTGCGCCCAGCGGTGGCGCGGCGGTTACCGGTGCGGCCGCTGCGGCGCGCAATGGCCGGGTCGGCGCCTACGACTCGGGCGACCTCAACCAGTACAGCTTCAGCCCGACCGGCCTGCTCAGCCTGAGCTACCGCTTCAGCGATGCCGTGCTCGGCTACGCCAGCCTCACCCACGGCGAGAAATCAGGCGGGGTCAACCTTACCGTCGGCGCCGCGCCAAGGCTGGGCACCGACTCGTTGCTGGTCGGTACCGAGCGGGTCAACAACGCCGAAGTCGGGCTCAAGACCACCCTGTTCGACAACCGCCTGCAGCTCAACAGCAACCTGTTCTGGGCCCAGGTGCATGGCTACCAGGCCAACGTCTACGACCAGGTCAACCGCGTGCAGTACCTGGCCAACGCCGGCAGCGTGCGTTCGCGCGGGGTCGAGTTCGAAGCCACGGCGCTGCCGATCCAGGGCCTGACCCTGAACTTCAACGGCTCGTGGAACGACGTGCGCTACACCGACTACAAGGACGCGCCATGCCCGCCGGAAGTGAGCCTGGCCAATGCCACCGCCACCTGCGACTTGTCTGGCCATCAAGTGGTCGGCGCCTCCAAGTACATCGCCAACTTCAACGGCCAATACAAATGGCAACTGACGGATCGCATCGAGCCCTACGTCACCGCCAGCTACGCCTTTCGCTCGCGGGCGGTTGGCACCATCGATGACTCCGACTTCGGCCAGATCCCCAGCTACGCGCTGGTCAACCTCTCTACCGGCGTGCGCCTGGACCAAGGTGACGGCGTCGTCGACCTGTCGCTGTGGGTGAAAAACGCCGGCGACAAAACCTACTTCACCAGCCTGTGGAACTCCGCCAACGGCGGTTATGCCGGCGTGCTCGGCACCCCACGCACCTTCGGTGCCACCGCCCGTTACGACTTCTAAGTACAAGGAGCTTTGCCATGAATGCCAAGACCGAAACCCTCGACCTGCCCGAAGGCGCTTGCCTGACTGCCAAGGTCCCCGACCGTGACGAAGCGCTGCTCGGCGACGTGGTGGTCAACCCTTACCGGCTGGCGCCGCTGACCGCGATCATCCGCGATGGCGGCCGCGCGATCAGCGCCGCCCATGTGCGCGTGCGCGGCCGTGGCGAGCGCGGGGTGGATATCAGCTACGACGTCAGCGACCGCTCGCTTTGGACCTACGGCGGCATCCCGGTGTTTGGCCTGTACCCGGACCACGTCAACCAGGTCGAGGTCAGTTACAAGCTCGACGGCGAGCGCATCCGCGAGCAGTACCAGATCTACGCCCCGGCCGTGCGCCTGCCGGTGGTGGCCAAGCAGACCGCCGCCCTGCCTGAAGTAGTACCGGTCAAGGTCGCGCCGGGCTTCGAGCAGCGCCTGTACCTGTTCAACCACCTGCTCGGCGATATCCCAGGTGGCCGTGCGCTGAAATGGAATGCCCTGGGCGGCGCTGCCGAGTGGGATCAGGTCGGCAACAACTGGATCGCCGACAGCAATGGCGACGTGCGCTGGTATCTGGACATCGAACAGATCCACGACTCTAACCGCCGTGACGGCCTCGGCGGGACCATGGGCTTCCAGCAGACCCGCGACGGCAAACTGATCTGGGGCCAGGGCCAGACCTACTCCAAGTACGATCTGCTCGGCCGCCAGGTGTGGCAGCGCAACCTGCCGGACAAGTTCGCCGACTTCTCCCACGAGATTCGCGAAACACCCCATGGCACCTACCTGCTGCGGGTCGGCACCAGCGACTATCGCCGCCCTGACGGCAAGCGCGTGCGCTCGGTGCGCGACCACATCATCGAGGTCAACGAAGCCGGCGATGTGCTGGAGTTCTGGGACCTCAACCAGATCCTCGACCCGTATCGCGGCGACCTGCTGGAAACCCTCGGCAAGGCCGCCGTGCAATTACCCGCAGGCGTGGCTCGGCAGGACAGCAACCTGGCCAATGAACTGGCCGAGGGCGACCTGCCGTTCGGCGACATCCCCGGAGTCGGCACCGGACGCAACTGGGCCCACGTCAATGCCATCGACTACGACGCAGATGACGACAGCATTATCATTTCAGCACGCCACCAAGGCGTGGTTAAGATCGGTCGCGACAAGCAGGTGAAGTGGATTCTGGCCTCACCGCAGGGCTGGCCGCAGCGCCTGCGCGACAAGGTGCTGAAGCCGATCGCCAGCGAGGGCTTCGACTGGTCGTGGACCCAGCACACCGCCTGGCTCACCGGCAAAGGCACGCTGACTGTGTTCGATAATGGCTGGGGCCGCGACTTTGCCGCGACCAAGCTCAGCGGCAACTACAGCCGCGCCGTCGAATACCGTATCGATGAAGCCAAAGGCACGGTCGAGCAGGTCTGGGAATACGGCAAGGAGCGCGGAGACGAGTGGTACAGCCCGGTCACCTCGGTGGTCGCCTACCGCCCGGAAACCGACACCCAGTTCATCTACTCGGCCTCGGTCGGCTTCCTCACCAAGGACAAACTCACCACCACCACCCTCAACGAAGTGCGCCGCGGCACCCAGGAGGTGCTGGTCGAGCTCAAGGTGCTCAGCCGCCAGCCAGGCAGCGTCGGCTACCGCGCGCTGGTCATCGAACTCGACAAGGCATTCTAAAACCGTACACGTACCTGTGGGAGCGGGTTCACCGGGACGCCGGACCGCCGCGAAGGGCTGCGCAGCGGCCCCGCATTATCAGCTTCGCCGCTGACATCGCCGGGCCCGCTTTGCGGGCCTTTCGGACCGGTCCGGCGCCCCGGCAAGGCCGCTCCTACACCAAGACTGCGCTATTCCCCAAATATCCGCCGCGCCAGCGTCGCTGGCCTTTCACGACGAGCGGGGCTACTGTTGTCGGGCCCTGCGCGGGCCACGCAACGCTGACGAAAATCGGACGAGGTGTTCAACCACTCGTTCTTTTTTTCGAACAGCCTATTGTCCAAGACCCAACAGACCCTTACGATTCGTTTGAGATTTCAAACGCTCAAGCCCCGTAACGGCCGTTTTCCGTGTTGGGGTGCGTGTTCAACAATCAATAATTCGCTCCGTGCGCTCACGGTGCTCAAGGGAAGCCGACATGCAGCTCAAAGACGCTCAGTTGTTCCGCCAGCAAGCCTTCGTCAACGGTGAATGGCTGGATGCGGACAACGGCCAGACCATCCAGGTGACCAACCCGGCTACCGGTGAAGTCATCGGCACCGTGCCAAAGATGGGCGCCGCTGAAACCCGCCGCGCCATCGAAGCTGCCGACAAAGCCCTGCCGGCCTGGCGTGCCCTGACTGCCAAAGAGCGTTCGAACAAGCTGCGTCGCTGGTTCGAGCTGATGATCGAGAACCAGGACGACCTGGCTCGCCTGATGACCACCGAGCAAGGCAAGCCGCTGGCTGAAGCCAAGGGCGAAATCGCCTACGCCGCCTCGTTCATCGAGTGGTTCGCCGAAGAAGCCAAGCGCGTTTATGGCGACACCATCCCGGGCCATCAGCCAGACAAGCGCCTGATCGTCATCAAGCAGCCAATCGGCGTTACCGCGGCCATCACCCCGTGGAACTTCCCGGCCGCGATGATCACCCGTAAAGCCGGCCCGGCTCTGGCCGCTGGCTGCACCATGGTGCTCAAGCCGGCTTCGCAGACCCCGTATTCCGCTCTGGCCCTGGCCGAGCTGGCCACCCGCGCCGGCATCCCGGCTGGCGTGTTCAGCGTCGTCACCGGCAGCGCCGGCGACATCGGCACCGAGCTGACCGGCAACTCGATCGTGCGCAAGCTGTCCTTCACCGGCTCGACCGAAATCGGCCGTCAGCTGATGCAGGAATGCGCCAAGGACATCAAAAAGGTCTCGCTGGAGCTGGGTGGCAACGCTCCGTTCATCGTGTTCGACGACGCTGACCTGGACAAGGCAGTCGAAGGCGCGATCATCTCCAAGTACCGCAACAACGGCCAGACCTGCGTCTGCGCCAACCGTATCTACGTGCAGGACGGCGTCTACGACGCGTTCGCCGAGAAGCTCAAGGCCGCTGTGGCCAAGCTCAAGATCGGTAACGGCCTGGAAGACGGCACCACCACCGGCCCGCTGATCGACGGCAAGGCTGTAGCCAAGGTTCAGGAGCACATCCAGGACGCGGTCAGCAAAGGCGCCAAGATCCTTTCCGGCGGCAAGCTGATCGAAGGCAACTTCTTCGAACCGACCATCCTCGTCGACGTGCCGAAAACTGCGGCCGTGGCCAAGGAAGAGACCTTCGGCCCACTGGCGCCGCTGTTCCGCTTCAAAGACGAAGCCGAAGTCATCGCCATGTCCAACGACACCGAATTCGGCCTGGCCTCGTACTTCTACGCCCGCGACATGAGCCGTGTGTTCCGTGTTGCCGAAGCGCTGGAATACGGCATGGTCGGCATCAACACCGGCTTGATCTCCAACGAAGTTGCGCCATTCGGCGGCATCAAGGCCTCGGGCCTGGGCCGCGAAGGTTCCAAGTACGGCATCGAGGACTACCTCGAAATCAAGTACCTGTGCATCAGCGTCTGATCCAGTAGCAAGGTTTTTACCTCTGCCAGCGGGGCGCGAGAGCGACGTCTCGCTGGTCTTTTTATATTGCAGGACCTGGTGGCCCGGGCGCTCGCGCCAGTCGATCAACGAATACTGATCGCGAACAGACCCAGCCACCCCCAAGCGCCGCTCTTAGTCGGCGCAATTGAGGGCACTATGAGCAAGACCAACGAATCCTTGATGCAACGTCGTGTCGCCGCCGTCCCACGTGGCGTTGGCCAGATCCACCCGATCTTCGTCGACACCGCGAAGAACGCTACCGTGATCGACGTTGAAGGCCGCGAACTGATCGACTTCGCCGGCGGCATCGCCGTACTCAACACCGGCCACCTGCACCCGAAAGTGGTTGCCGCTGTTCAGCACCAGCTGACCAAGGTCAGCCACACCTGCTTCCAGGTGCTGGCCTACGAGCCTTACGTTGAGCTGTGCGAAAAAATCAACGAGCTGGTCCCAGGCGACTTTGACAAGAAGACCCTGCTGGTCACCACCGGCTCCGAAGCGGTTGAAAACGCCGTCAAGATCGCCCGCGCTGCCACTGGCCGTGCTGGCGTGATCGCCTTCACCGGCGGCTACCACGGCCGTACCATGATGACCCTGGGTCTGACCGGTAAAGTCGTACCGTACTCGGCCGGCATGGGCCTGATGCCAGGCGGCATCTTCCGCGCGATCTTCCCGAACGAGCTGCACGGCGTGAGCATCGACGACTCGATCGCTTCCATCGAGCGCATCTTCAAGAACGACGCCGAGCCAAAAGACATCGCTGCAATCATCATCGAACCAGTTCAGGGCGAAGGTGGTTTCATCCCGGTGACCAAGCCGTTCATGCAGCGCCTGCGCGCCCTTTGCGACCAGCACGGCATCCTGCTGATCGCCGACGAAGTGCAGACCGGCGCTGGCCGTACTGGCACCTTCTTCGCCATGGAACAGATGGGCGTTGCGCCTGACCTGACCACCTTCGCCAAATCCATCGCTGGCGGCTTCCCGCTGGCCGGTGTGTGCGGCAAGGCCGAGTACATGGACGCCATCGCTCCAGGCGGCCTGGGCGGCACCTACGCCGGTTCGCCGATCGCCTGCGCCGCGGCCCTGGCCGTGATCCAGGTGTTCGAAGAAGAAAAACTGCTCGACCGCAGCAAGGCTGTTGGCGAGCACCTGGTCGCTGGCCTGCGCCAGATCCAGGCCAAGCACCCGATCATCGGTGATGTGCGTGCACTGGGTTCGATGATTGCAGTTGAAGTGTTCGACGCAGCTGGCTCGCACACGCCAAACGCTGCAGCAGTCAACCAGGTCGTGGCCAAGGCGCGCGACAAGGGCCTGATCCTGCTGTCGTGCGGTACTTACGGCAACGTCCTGCGCATCCTGGTGCCGCTGACCGCCGAAGACGCCCTGCTCGACAAGGGCCTGGCGATCATCGAAGAGTGCTTCGCTGAACTCGCGTAATGTGACCCGCGTCAGAAAAAAACCCGCCTAGGCGGGTTTTTTTATGCCTGTCGACCGGGCTAGACGCTATGGTTAGCCCACGGACCTGTTTTGGAAGCTGCAACGGATTGCGTGACACGATTACTCAGGAGTAGCCCATGAGCGTTGCAAACCCCACCGCGCCTTGCGTTTTGATTGCCGAAGGCGACCCATGGGTGCGCGACATGCTGCGCGAAACCCTGCTAAGCGTGCGCTGCGACGCCCGCCTGCAGATCTGCGCCGACGGCACCCAGGCGCTGGCGGCACTGGCCAGCAAGCCTGACCTGATCATCGCCGACCGTGAGCTGGTGGGTGACATTGACGGCCTCGACCTGCTGCGCAGAGTGCGTGGCAAAAGCCAGACGCCGAGCCTGCCGTTCATTTTGCTGAGCAACCGCAGCGACAGCGCCAGCGTGCGCGAAGTGCTGCCGTTGCAACCCACTGAATACCTGAGCAAACCGCTCAACATCGACAAACTGCGCAAGCGCCTCGAAGTGCTGCTGACCAGCGTCGGCGAGGAGATCGCCTGCCCGGTGCCGCCGCTCAGCCCCGGAGCCAAGCTGCCGGCGTATCTTGAGCAGCGCCGCGCCAGTGCCGACGGTGGGCCGCTGCTGGCCGACGTCGAGCAAGCCATCCAGCGCGCGCTCAACCCGCAAGGGCTGGACCTGCGCGTGCTTGAAGAAGAGGTACGCAGCGACCCGCAGATCACCGCGGTATTGATCGCCGCCGCCAACAGCGCGGCGATGCACAGCGATGCCCCGGCACAGACTTTGCTGCAGGCGCTGAACAAACTCGGCAGCACCCAGAGCATGAACCTGGTGCTCGGCCTGACCCTCAAGCGCAGCGCGCGGCTGAGCGACCCACTGCTGGCCCGGCATGCCGCTCACTACTGGGACTTGTCGCTGCACACCGCAGAGTACGGCCGCACCCTGGCGCGCATGCTTGAAGTTGATGAAGGTCGCTGCTACTGCGCCGGCCTGCTGCATTGTCTGGGCGACCTAGCGGTGCTGCGTTGCCTGCAGGAGTGGCGCCTGGCCGGCGGTGAGCTGGATGAAGATCAGGTGCAACTGTCGCTCAACGAATTCGGCGCCCCATTCGGCTCGGCGCTGCGCACCCGCTGGCGCTTGCCGCTGCCGCTGCGCGAGCTGATTGCGGCGGTGTATGCCTTGGGTGGCGGGGTCTACTCGCGGCAGATTCTGGCCATGAGCCTGGCCGGGCAGCTGGCGCGGGTGCCGGCAGATCAAGGTCTGGAAAAGGTCGCCAGCAACAAGACTGCACGGTTGTTGAAACTCGGCCTGCCAGAGCTGAATCGGCTGCGCAGAGTCGACGCCGCGCCAGTCCAGGAGGCTGCCGCCAGCGAGGCGCCTTCGACCGATGAAGCAGCCACGGTCAGCAAAGAGTAACTACAGGACCGCGCGACAAAACCCGACGCTCAGAGTGCGATTTGTTTCACAAATCGCTCTGCTGTGCTGATTTTTCCTACTTCATCACGCAACTTTTCTGCGAATGACACGTCAGACCGTTCGATTTCAGGCCTGCAGGACATCCCCCCTGTCCCAGGCCTTTACCCGTTTCCGGTTCACAAGGACGTGTCATGCCTCCACTCGCGCAACGCGGCGCGGTGACTGTTGCTGTCGCCCGCTCATTCGCCTCGCTTGTTCCTCCACTATGCCTGCTGCTGGCAGGTCTGGTGGCCAGCCAGTCAGCTTCGGCAGCCGTTGCCGATGAAGAATTGCGCCAACGCGAGCGCGAGCGAATCCTGCGCGAGCAACTCGACACCCGCCCTGACGTGCGCCTGGAAGCTGCACCTGTGGCCGAGGCTCAGGCGCGCCTGCCGCGTGATGAAAAACCCTGCTTCAAGATCAACGATATCCGCCTGATCGGCGAGGCTGCCGAGCAGTTCCAGTGGGCGCTGCAGGCCGCCAACCCCAGCGACGACCCAGCGCTGGGCCAGTGCCTGGGCGGTGCCGGCATCAACCTGACGATGAAGCGCATGCAGAACGCGATCATCGCCAAGGGCTACGTCACCACCCGCGTCCTGGCCGAAGCGCAAGACCTCAACAGCGGCATCCTGGTGCTGACCCTGCTGCCCGGCCGCATCGGCCAGGTGCGCTTTGCCGAGGGCACCAGCGGGCGCGCCAACGCCTGGAACGCGATGCCGGCCAAGCCTGGCGATCTGCTCAACCTGCGCGACATCGAACAAGCGCTGGAAAACTTCAAACGGGTGCCCACTGCCGAAGCCGATATCCGCATCGCGCCTGCCGCCAGCAGCACCGCCAAGCCGGGCGAGAGCGACGTGATCATTGCTTGGCGCCAGCGCTTTCCGGCGCGCCTGAGCCTGTCGGTGGACAACAGCGGCAGCAAGACCACCGGCAAATACCAGGGCGCCGTGGCGCTGTCGCTGGACAACCCGCTATCGCTCAATGACCTGTTCTACGCCAGCTTCAACCACGACCTGGGCGGCGGCACCTCCGGCGACAAGGGCTCGAAAGGGCACACCCTGCATTACTCGCTGCCGTTCGGGTACTGGCAGCTGGCGTTCACCAGCAGCGAGTACGACTACCACCAGACGGTGGCCGGGGTTAACCAGGACTTCCTCTACCGCGGCGAAAGCCGCAACAACGAGCTGCGCCTGTCGCGTCTGGTGTACCGCGATGCGGTGCGCAAGACGACGATGTGGGGCAGCCTGTGGACGCGCTCTTCGGAAAACTTCATCGACGACACCGAACTGCTCCAGCAACACCGGCGCATGGCCGGTTGGCAGGCGGGCATTGGTCATCGTGAGTTCATCGGCGCTTCAACCCTTGATCTTGGCCTGAGCTACCGCCGTGGCACCGGCGCCCACAGTGCCTTGGAGGCGCCGGAAGAAGCCTTCGGCGACGGCACCGCCCGCTCGAAAATCATCCAGGCCGACGCCCAGCTGCAAGTGCCGTTCGACGCCTATGGCCAGCGCCTGCGCTACATCGGCGGCTGGCGCGCGCAGTGGAACCGCACCGAACTGGTCCCGCAAGACCGCTTCAGCATCGGCACGCGCTATTCGGTGCGTGGTTTCGATGGCGAGAACATCCTCTCTGCCGACCGCGGCTGGACCTTGAGCAACGAACTCGGCCTGGCCCTGGGCAGTAGCGGCCAAGAGTTGTACGCCGGGGTCGACTACGGCGAAGTCGGCGGCAACTCCGCCGACTACCTGATCGGCCGGCGCCTGGCCGGTGCCGTGGTCGGTGTGCGCGGCGGTTATCGCAACCTCTCTTACGACTGGTCGTGGGGTACGCCGTTGAAAAAGCCCGATGGCTTTGAAACCGCCAACTTCACCAGCGCGTTTACCGTCGCGCTGTCGTTCTGAGGAGGCTGCCATGCGCATCGACACCTTCGACATCACCGCCCCAGGCTTGATCGACGAACCTTGGAACGAAGCCACCGCGCTGGGCGCTGCGACCTGGCTATGGATGCACTCCACGGCCCACCGCGACGCCCCGTTGCACAGCCTCGCCAGCCTGCTGTTGCCGGCGCTCAAGCACCGCCAGTTCGTGCTGGGCAGCGAGGGCGGTCGCCCGGTGTTTTTCGTCTCCTGGCTGAACCTCAGCGAGGCCGCCGAACAGCGCTACCTGACCCGCTCGCCGATCGAGCTGGACGAAGCCGACTGGTGCAGCGGCGAGCGCATGTGGATCAACGACTGGGTCACCCCGTTTGGCCACAGCGCCGCCCTCGGTCGCCTGCTGGCCCGCCGCTTGATGCCCGAGCGCTGCGCGCGGGCGCTGCATCACCGCGGCGAACAACAGGGCTTCAGGGTCAACACTTTTCATGGCATCGGGGTGATCCCGGAGCAGGCGCGCGCCTGGTTTGCCGCTCACCCATTGGCCGCCGACGCCTGACGCAAAGGGATTTGCAATGAACAAACATCTGTATCGCATCATCTTCAACAAGGCGCGCGGCCTGCTCATGGTCGTCGCCGAAACCGTCAGCAGCGCCGGCAAGGCGCCCGGCGTCAGCAGTGGCAGCGGCGTGGTGGCCAAGCCCTGCGTCGCCAGCCTCAACGGCCTGCGCTACGCCCTGATGGGCGCGCTTGGGCTGATCAGCCTCAGCGTGGCCCCGGCCTGGGCCGCTGGCATCGTCGCCGACCGTGGCGCGCCCAGCGGGCAGCAGCCGATGGTGATCAACAGCGCCAACGGCACGCCGCAGGTCAACATCCGCGCGCCGAGCGCCGGCGGGGTGTCGCGCAACAACTACAGCCAGTTCGACGTCGATGGCCGTGGCGCGATCCTCAACAACGCGGTCGGCAACAGCAAAACCCAGTTGGGCGGCTGGATCGAGGGCAACCCGTATCTTGGCCGGGGCAGTGCCAAGGTCATCCTCAACGAAGTCAATTCGAGCAACCCGAGCCAGTTGCGTGGCTACGTCGAAGTCGCCGGCCAGCGCGCCGAAGTGGTCATCGCCAACCCGGCCGGGATCACCTGTGACGGCTGCGGCTTCATCAACGCCGACCGCTCGACCCTGACCACCGGCCGGGCACAGATGG
Source organism: Pseudomonas shirazensis (assembly GCF_014268785.2). Classification (GTDB taxonomy): domain Bacteria; phylum Pseudomonadota; class Gammaproteobacteria; order Pseudomonadales; family Pseudomonadaceae; genus Aquipseudomonas; species Aquipseudomonas shirazensis. The sequence continues at coordinate 105,835 of NZ_JABWRD020000003.1, forward strand.
AGAACGGCCGCATCACCGGCTACCGTGTCGAAGGCGGCACCCTGAGCATTACCGGCAAGGGCCTGGATGCCCGCGACAGCGACTACACCGACCTGATCGCGCGCAGCGTTGAGGTCAACGCCGGGATCTGGGCCAACGACCTCAAGGTCACCGCCGGGCGCAATCAGGTCAACGCCGACAATACCCAGGCCACCGCCCTGGCCAAGGACGACAGCGCCCAGCCCGAGGTGGCCATCGACGTCGCCGAGCTGGGCGGCATGTACGCCGGCAAGATCAAGCTGGTCGGTACCGAGGCCGGGGTTGGCGTACGCAACGCCGGGCAGATCGGCGCCATGGCCGGTGACGTGGTGATCAGCGCCGACGGCAAGCTGCTCAACCAGGGCGCCATCAGCAGTGCTGGGGCGACCCGCGTGGCCAGTGCCACGGCAGTGGACAACAGCGGCAGCCTGTACGCCAAAGGCGACCTGCACGCCAGCAGCCAGGGTACCGTCACCAACACCGGCGAGCTGGCCGCTCAGGGCAATCTAAACATCGACGCGGCCAAACTCGACAGCAGCCGCGACTCGCTGCTGGCAGCCGGCGTTGACGCCCAGGGTACTTCCAGCGGCAACGCCACGCTCACGGTCAAGGCTAAGCAGATTGCCGCCCACGGCCAGAACCACGCCAGCGGCACCCTTGATCTGCAAGGCGACACGGTCGACCTCAGCCACAGCCGCAGCTACGCCGGCAACCTCAACCTGACCGCCAACAACGGCGACCTTGACCTCAGCTCGAGCACCATCGACAGCGCTGGCCGCCTCGACGCCAAAGCCAGCTCAACCGTGCGCAGCGACAGCGCCAAGGTCAATGTCGGCGACCTGCAGGTCAACGCCGACAAGCTCTCGAACAACGGCGGCGAACTGGTCCAGACCGGCACCGCAGCAAGCGTCATCAAAGTCGCCGGCCAGCTCGACAACAGCGACGGCCGCATCGCCAGCAACGCCCGCGAGCTCAGCCTCGACGCAGGCACTCTGGCCAACCGCAAAGGTAAGGTCGAGCACGCCGGCAACGGCAAACTCGACGTCCGCGCCAGCGAAATCGACGGTAACGGCGGCACCCTGGCCAGTAATGGCGCCCTGCAGATCAGCGCGCAAAAGGCCCAGCTTGCCAACGGCCAGACCCAAGGCCGGCAAGTGCTGCTCGACAGCCGTGACCTGGACACCAGCGGCGGCACCGTGATCGCCACCCACGGCGGCACTCTGCAAGTGCGCGACGCGCAGCGCCTGGACAACCGTGGCGGCACCCTGGCTGCTGGCGGCGCCATGACCGTCACTGCCGGCGAAGTGCTCAACGACGGCGGCACGCTCAGCGCCGGCAACACCCTCAACCTGAACGCCGACAGCCTCAGCAACATCGCCGGCACCCTCGCCGCGACCCAGGCCATGCAAGTGATTGCCGGCCAGCTCGACAACAGCGGCGGCACCCTCGGCTCGGTCGAGGCCGGGCTGTTCGTCGAAGTCAGCAACGGTCAGCTGCAGAACCAGGGCGGGCGCCTCGAAGCGGCTGGCGATATTCAACTCGGCGCACTTGGCCTGAACAACAGCCAGGGCGTGATCAGTGGCCGCGAGCTGCTGCTCGACAGCCGTGGGCAAAGCGTCAACAACAACGGCGGCACCCTCGATGCACAAGCCAGGCTCGACCTGCGCAGCGGCGAGCTGCACAACAGCGGCGGGCTGATCCAGGCCGGTGGCCGGCTGTTCGTCGACACCGGCAGCGCCGCCCTGCACAACAGCGCCTCAGGCGCTGACAGAGGCATCGTCGGCCAGGCCGAAGTCGAACTGCGCAGCGCGCAACTGGATAACCAGCAGGGCTTTATCGGCGCCAAGGGCAACCTGTTGCTGGCAGCCACCACCCTCAACAATCAGGGCCAGATCGCCGGCGAAAGCCAGGTGCAGTTGCTCGGTAACCGCCTCGACAACCAGGGCGGCAAGGTGCAGGCCAAAGGTGCGTTGATCGTTGAACAGAACGAGCGCATCGACAACCGCGGCGGCCTGCTGCGCAGCGCTGGGCAAACCCGGCTGACCACCGCGCAGCTCGACAACCGCACCAGCCAGGGCAACGAGCAAGGCATCGAAGGCCAGTCGCTGTTGCTGCGCGCTGACACTCTGGAAAACCAGCAAGGCGCCCTGCGCGCTGACGCCGGCATCGACCTCGGCCTGGCCCAGGCGCTGTACAACGACGCCGGCCTGATCTCGGCTGGCAGCGAATTGCGCTTGGCCGATCGCGACCCGGCGCAGAACCGCCTGGCCGTCGACAACGGCAGTGGCACCTTGCTCGGCGGCAGCCTGCTGTCGCTCAATGCGGCGTACTTCAGCGGCAGCGGCCGCCTGCTCAGCCTCGGTGACCTGATCCTGCGCCAGCAGGGCAACCTCAGCCTCGGCGGCCAGGTGCAAGCCAACGGCAAGGTCGATATCGATATCGGCGGCGGCGCCCTGTACAACAGCGGCAAACTGCTCGCCGGGCAAGCGCTGATCGTGCGCGGCCAGGCGCTGGACAACGCCGCCAGCGGCGAAATGGCAGCCACCCAGGTCGACCTGCGGGTCAACGGCCAACTGCACAACCGCGGCCTGATCGACGGTCAGCAGGTGCGCCTGCAAGCCGATGAGCTATTCAACCTCGGCACCGGGCGCATTTACGGCGACCGTCTGGCCATCGCCAGCCGCACCCTGGCCAACCTCGACGAAGCAGGCCCGGCGGCGGTCATCGCCGCCCGTGAGCGGCTGGACATCGGCAGCCAGCGCATCGACAACCGCGAGCAGGCGCTGATCTTCAGTGCCGGCGATCTCGCCATCGGCGGCACGCTGGATGGCAACGATCAGGCCAGCGGCCGCGCCGACCTGCTGGCCAACGCCAGCGCCACGGTTGAATCGCTGGGCGCCATGAGCCTGAACATCCGCGAGCTGCGCAACACCAACGAACACTTCAGCACTGTCGACGTAGAAGTCAGCCGCGAGCAGTTGCAGGAATTCCAGATCACCGGCTCGCCCAACCGCTACCGCCCTGATCAGGTCTCGGTCTACCGCGACGAAGTCGATCATCTGGTCGCCCCGGATGGCGTGCGCGACAACTTCAATCGCTACGACTACACCCGCAGCGTGGTCGAAACCCGCATCGCCAGCTCGGCGCCCGGGCAGATTCTGGCCGGCGGCAACCTGACCTTCAGCGGCGACAGCGTACTCAACGACAAGAGCCGGATTCTAGCCGGTGGCTTGCTCCAGGCCGGCGCCGCGCAAGTGATCAACACCGAGGTGGACGGCCAACGGGTGACCACAGATGCCGGCACCGCGACCAACTTCTACCGCATCCAGCGCAAGGGCCGTGACAGCCAGGGCCGCAGAATCACCGAGTACCGCCCGGCGCCGCTGATCCAGGACATCGACCTGACCCCCACCGAGTACGGCCAGTACGCCGTGGTCAACGGCAGCGGCACTCAGCTGAGCGGTCGCGAGCTGCTCCAGGTCGGCCAGCAGGTGGCTACGGTTGGTGCAGTCAACGCCGAGGTCGGCGAGCAGTACCGAGTCGGCGCCGTGGTTGAGGTCAAGCTCAACGACGGCCAGGGCATTGCCGACCAGGTGCGCACCGGCGGCCTGAACCTGGCGCTGCCCAACAACAGCCTGTTCCAGACCAACCCCGCAGGCACCAGTAACTACCTGATCGAGACCGACGCGCGCTTTACCAGCTACCGCAAATGGCTGTCGTCGGACTACATGCTCGAGCGCCTGCAGTTCGACCCGGCGCAGACGCAGCAACGCCTTGGCGACGGCTTCTACGAGCAGAAGCTGATCCGCGAGCAGATCGCCCAGCTCACCGGCCGGCGCTTCCTCGACGGCTTCGCCAACGACGAAGCGCAGTACCGCGCCCTGATCGACAACGCCGTGACCCTGGCCAGCGACTGGAACCTGGTGCCGGGTGTTGCTTTGAGCGCCGAGCAGATGGCCCAGCTGACCAGCGACATCGTCTGGCTGGTCGAGCGCAACGTCACCCTGGCCAACGGCGAATCGCGCAAGGTGCTGGTGCCGCAGGTCTACGTGCGCGTGCAAGAAGGCGACATCAACGGCAATGGCGCGCTGATCGCCGGCCAGCAGCTCAAGCTCGACCTGTCTGGCGACCTGATCAACAGCGGCAGCCTCGGTGGACGCAGCGTGGTCGCGCTGACCGCGCAGAACATCGACAACCTCGGTGGCCGCATCCAGGGCAACAACGTCGCCCTGCAGACCCGCGACAACCTGAACAACCTCGGCGGCCTGATCGGCGCCACCGACAGCCTCGCCATCGACGCCGGGCAGGACATCAACAGCCGCTCGCTGAGCCGCGACAGCAGCAGCGAGCAAGGCACCCGCAGCAACCTGTCACGAGTCGCCGGGCTATTTGTCAGCGGTGATGGCGGCAGCATGAAAGTCGCCGCCGGCAACGACCTCAACCTGCAAGGCAGCCAGGTGGTCAACGCCGGCCAGGGCGGCGCTACCCAGTTGCAGGCCGGGCGCGACGTCAACCTCGGCACCGTCAGCGAAAGTTCGCAGCAGGCGATCCGCTGGGATGCCAGCAACTGGCGCAACGAAGCCAGCCGCGGCGAAGTCGGCAGCACCGTGCAAACCAACGGTGACCTGCGCATCACCGCCGGCCAGGACCTCAACGCCCGTGGTGCCACGGTCACCAGCGACCAAGGCATGGTCCTTGCCGAAGCGCGCCGCGACATCAACCTGACGGCCGCCGAGCAGTACCAGTTCGCCGACGAAGCGCACAAGTTCAAGGGCAGCAACGGCATGCTGTCGAGCAAGACCACCACCTTGCGCGACACCGTCAGCCAGACCCAGGCCAGCGGCACCACCTTGAGCGGCGAGCAGACCTACCTGCAGGCTGGCCGCGATATCAGCGTGCGCGGCAGCGACGTGGTCTCGACCAAGCAAACGGTGCTGGTCGCCGAGCGCGATGTGAACATCGAAGCGGCCACCGAAAGCAGCAGCGAACGCCACGACAAGTCGGAGAAAAAGAGCGGCCTGTTCAGCGGCGGCGGTATCGCCCTGACCATGGGCACCCAGCAGCAGAGCGTCAAAGACCTCACCACCCGTGAAACCGCCCGCGCCAGCACCGTCGGCAGCACCGAAGGCGATGTCATGATCGAAGCCGGGCGCCAGTACCGCCAGGTCGGCAGCGATGTGGTCGCGCCGAAAGGCGACGTCGACATCCTCGCTCAACAGATCGCCATCACCGAAGCCCGCGAGACCAGCGAGCGCACCCGCGAGACGCTGTTCAAACAGACCGGCTTCACCGTGACCATCACCAACCCGGTGATCAGCGCGATCCAGACCACCCAGCAGATGCAGCAGGCGTCGAGCAAGACCGAAGACGGCCGCATGCAGGCGCTGGCCGCGGCCACCACCGCACTGGCGGTCAACAACGCCGCCACTGCGGTCGCCCAGGACCCGGGCGCTGCCGGCGGGATCAACATCAGCCTGTCGCTGGGCACCAAGCAGCAACAGAGCACTACCGTGCAGCAAAGCGACGCCGCTGCCGGCTCGACCATCATTGCCGGCAACGACGTGCGCCTGCGCGCCACCGGCGCGGGCAGCGACAGCAACATTCTCGTCCAGGGCAGCGAGGTGCGCGCTGGCAACAACGCCACCCTCGCCGCCGACGGCAACATCGACCTGCTCGCCGCGCAGAACACCAGCAAGCAGGACAGCGACAGCAAAGGCATGAGCGCCAGCGTCGGCATCGGCCTGTCGCTGGGCGGCTCGCGCAACGGCTTCACCCTCGACCTCGGCGTCAGCGGCAACCGCGGCGAAGCCGACGGCGACACCCTGACCCACACCAACACCCAGATCGCCGCAGGCAACACCACCACGCTCGTCTCCGGCGGTGACACCAACCTGCGCGGCGCCGTGGTCAGTGGCCGTCAGGTGCTGGCAGACGTTGGCGGCGACCTCAACATCGAGAGCCTGCAAGACACCGACACCTTCAAGGTCGACGAGAAGAGCATGGGTGTCGGCATCAGCCTGTGCATCCCGCCGTTCTGCTACGGCATGAGCACGGTCAGCGGCGGCAGCGCCAACCTCGGCGGCACCGACATGGACTCGGACTTCGCCAGCGTTACCGAGCAGTCCGGGATCAAGGCCGGCGACGGCGGCTTCGACATCCGCGTCGGCGGCAACACCGACCTCAAAGGCGCAGTCATCGCCAGCAGCGACAAGGCTGTGGCTGACGGCAAGAACCGCCTCGAAACCGCCAGCCTGACCACCAGCGACATCCGCAACAAAGCCGAGTACGACGCCAGCACCTTCAGCATCGGCGGCGGCTACAGCGAGATCGGTAAAGACCCGGACGGCAAGGTCCAGACCGGCGGCAACATCACCCCCGGCACGGAAATCCCCACCAACGAAAACCAGATCGGCGCCAGCCTGCCGATTGCCATCAGTGCCAGTGACAGCGCCAGCAGCGTGACCCGCAGCGGCATCAGTGGCGGCACCATCCTCATCACCGACGCCGCTGCCCAGCGCGAGCGCACCGGGCAGAGCGTCGACGAGACCCTCGCCGGGCTCAACCGCGACGTCTCCAGTGACCGCGACAACACCAACGCGCTCAAGCCGATCTTCGACGAAGAGCAGATCCGCGCCGGCTTCGAGATCGTCAACGCCTTTGCCAACGAGGCCGGCACCCTGCTTGCCAACAAGGCCAAGGAAGTCGACGCCAAGCGCAACGCGGCCGATGCAGCCGAAGCCAAGGCCCTCGAAACCAGCGACGCCGAGCTCAGCCAGGCCCTGCGCGACCAGGCCATCAGGCTGCGCAACGAAGCGGATGGCGTGGCCGGCAACTGGGGCGCCGGCGGCACCTACCGGCAGATCACCACCGCGCTGGTTGCCGCCGCCAGCGGCAACATCAGTGCCGGCAACGGCGCGTTCATGCAAGGCATGGTCGTCAACTACGTGCAGCAGCAAGGCGCCGGTTACCTCGGTGATCTGGTCGCCGACGGCACTCTGGTCGAAGGCACGCCGATGCACGCTGCCCTGCACGGCATCCTCGCCTGCGCCGGTGCGGCCGCCAGCAGCCAGAGCTGCGGCAGTGGCGCGGCCGGCGCGGCGGCGTCGAGCCTGCTCACCGGGCTGTTCTCCGAAGCCAGCCCGACCGAAACCGAAAGCCAGCGCGAAGCCAAGCGCAACCTCATCGTCAGCCTGGTCACCGGCATCGCCGCCACCACCAGCCTCGATGCCGCTACCGCTACTGCGGCGGCCTCGGGGGCTGTGGATAACAACTGGCTGGCGACCCAGCAGTTCGTCCAGGCACGCAAAGAGCTGAAGGAAGCCGAAGGCCGCCTGGATGAACTCAAGGTGCTGGCCAAGTGGGCCTATATCAGCAAGAAGCAGGACCTGCTGACGCAAAGCGGGGTTGGCCAGGGCTTGATCAAGGCCGGCTTCGACGATATCTCAGGGCTGACCCAGATGCTTCTGCATCCGATCGATACGGTGAAGGCCATCGGCGGCCTGATCGACGACCCGAGCGCATTGGCCGGTTACCCGGAAGAGGTCAAACAAAACCTCAAAGCCAAGGTCGCACGCATCGAAAACGCGCTTACCGTCGGCGGTGACGCCAACGCCGAGCAGATGGGCTACGACATTGGCGAACTGGTGTGGGACGTTGGTGGCCTTGTCACCGGGGTTGGCGGGATTGCCAAAGGCAGCGTCAAGCTGGCGTCGGTGGGTATCAAGCTGGGTACCGACAAGCTTGAGCAGATGGCTGCACGGCAGGTTGTGAAGAACGCCGAGTGGAAGGCGGGTAAAGGCGAGTACAGCCTTAAACCTGGCGGGGGCTACGGCTCGCCGTCGACCGTGACCCACAATGGTCAGGCGGTCGAGAATGCAGGAGACTTCTCAGGTTCGCTGCCCAAGCCCGCTGGCAAGGGGGAGACTGGTGCTGGGCCGAAAGAGTCCACAAGTGGTACAGCCAAGGCTAGCTCTGAAGGGACGGATGGTGGCAAGCTTGCGAGCGATAATCCTGGGATAGGTGTCAGTGGGGGGGCTGGTCCAAAAGAGACCCTAGCGCCTGTAGTGGGAGGATTGGATCTTTCGAAGGTCGAGGTATTGACCATAAAAGACGCACGCAAGCTGAAGGGCGAAAATAGAGGTTTGATCTTCGTACAAGAACCTCAGGGAGATTTTAGTAAGCCGTTCGTGAAATTTGAAGCGGGTACAACAGGAGCGTTTTCAGACGTTCTATCGGAGCGTAAGGCAGTGCCTGCAATACGGTTTGACAACCCAAATCCTAACGGTAACAATTTCGTGAAGTTTGACGGTGTTGAAGATGTCGATGGTATTACCCTGATTGACCGAAAAACAGCACTAACATCGTTCGATAAGCAACTTCAGAGTGTTCAGCGAGTATCGAATGCGTTGAAACAAAACCCAGGTATCAAGGCCGTTTTTGAGTTTCCAAGCCAAAAAGCGGCTGATAGAGCAATTGATATTTTGATTGAGCAAAATATCAGAAACATTACTGTGAGGGTTGCACCCTGATGACTAAGCAAAAGCTGGAGTTTCGTCATAGGCCAAATTTTCTAGAGCCTATCGAGCGGCGGCACCAAACTTTTCTTGAGAAGCTGTCCGACTTGGGCAAGCCATGGAATCTGGCCGAAGCCGTGGACGTTCCCGATATTGAAGGCGAGCTTGTTGTTTCTGTTTCTTTAGATAAGTTTCTTCCAAAGGGAGTAAAAGGCCGAATTGCATATTCTCTCAGAAGTGAGAGTTATCTAGAAGACGATGCTCAATTTGACGACTCTCTGTTCATTGAGTTTTCGAATGCTAATGTTGATTACCTCCACTTGTTGACAAGGATTTTTCCTGCATACGTACAGGCTTTTGGTGCCTATAGAGCTGCGCTGCATGAGTGGTCGGTTACCAGAAACGACTGGCCGGCTGTACTAGCTGCATGCGACGCTACAAAAAAAGATGTTAACGGGAGAGATGGTGTTTTTCGTATTAATGCGGCGAATTATTTTGATGGGGAATTGTGCGTTCGCGCATTTGGGAAAAGTCCTCAGCAGGTAATTAGTCTTCTGAAGGGGCACGTTGAAGAGGCTTCGGAATTGGCCGGAGGTGTGTTGATTGTTGTTAGTTATACACCGCTGTCCACCAATGAGTTAATAGATGCTGGAGAGCGATTAAAGGGGCTTTTGATTGGGTGATCCGAGGGGGTTCTCAACGATGATCCGAGAACTTCCCACGAAGCGTTTGTTCATATGAATGAGCCGATCAAGCCTATGTTGGGGCTGGTCTAGTGGGGCGCTTATGAGTACAGATCAGGAAGTTTATCAGGGCTTCGGTGAAATACTCTCGGCGATCGCGCCCCAGCAGGCTCAGTGGGTTTCTGTTGAGGTCGAGCTGTCGCCGACTGGCGACCACGCCAAGCTGTTCTATGACTATCAGGCTGAGGGGAGTGAGCCGCAGTGGTTCGTGCCTGAAGCTGCTCGTGTGGATCATGACATCCGGTTCCTGTTGATACAGCTGCGCGAGTATTTCGCGGGTAACAATTTGTTCGAGCAAGGCAGACCGTGGGCACGCTGCATGATCAAGCTGGATCTGCAGACCGGCAAGTTTGCGGCAGACTTCAAATACGAATGATTGGGGGCGGTCGGTACGTCATCTGCAAACGGATCAAGGGGGCTTAACCGGTGCGGGATGAGTTTTTCCAGTCAATGATCGACAACCTTGGTGAAGCCACCTCACGTCGCGAGGTGCCTGCCGCGAGCATCGACAAATACCAGTCAAGACTGCCCGCTGCATTGCTGGGTTACTGGCGCGAAGACGGCTGGTGTTCCTACGCTGATGGCTTGTTCTGGATCGTAGACCCAGATGCGTACAAGGCCACGCTGGATATGTGGCTGCAAGGCAGCGGCCTGGCCGAGATCGATAATTACCACGTGATTGCCAGGGATGCGTTCGGTTCGCTGTATGCCTGGGGCGAGCGTTATCAGCGCAAGATCACTGTATCGAGTTTGGCTGGCGGCATTGTCGCGCTGAAAAACCAGCTGCAAAAACCCAACCCACAACCAGACCGCAGCCTCGGTATCTTTCTCGGCGCTACCCAACGTGACAGCCTGGACTTTGACGACAACCAGGGCAAGCCGCTGTTCCAGCGTGCACTCGCCAAGCTGGGGCCGGTTGCCGAGGACGAGATGTATGCTTTCGAACCTGGGTTGTGCATTGGCGGCAAGGCTGACCTTGAGCATATGGTGAAGGTGAATATGGTTGAGCACCTGATGCATCTGGATCAGGCGCGTCGGTGAGGTGAGGGCTGGGAATACTGATACCAGATGATGCGCGGCCCCTGTAGGAGCACCTTGTGTCGCGAAAGGGCTGCACAGCGGCCTCAGATATCAGCTCCGCCGCTGATATCGCTGGGCCCGCTCTGCGGGCCTTTCGCGACACAAGGCCGCTCCTACAGGGGGGGCTTGGCGATAGATTTGCGGGTGTTTGCGTAAGACGTTTCCGAACCTGAAACCAAATGCTTCTAATCGGGGTAGCTTGGGAATTATCCTACGCGACTTGCGGAAGCAGCTCTGTTGTCGGGGAAATGTCTCAGGGATAAAGTCACGGGGTCGCCAGGTTTGGTGACCGGGTGTGAGAAACCCGACCAGTACTGTTAGGCAATGCTTCACGGCAGCCGTGCGCGGGCAGACTTCGGTCTGGCCGGGTTTCCAGTACCTCGGTTTTCTCACCCCGTGTACGGCTGCCACCCAAATCCGTGAGAAAGGTTCGAGTGGTCGCTTCCGTTTACGTACTGGAAATCGACTATGAAAAAGATCGTCCCCGACCCCCCAATCTCCTACTTCTCAGTCATCAGCGACCTGAGCCGCGAAGAGGCTCTCATCCAGGTTTCCAAGTTGATGGACTGCATGAACCGCACTCTCGAAGCTTACCTCGGCACCGAACCCATCGGCGTCGACAGTTACCTGCTGGAAAACGTCGAGATACTTAACCAGCTGATGCGCGCCTTGATCGCCCACGCCGTGGCCGGGGAGGCAACGCCATGACGGACGAAGCCACTCAATCCACCAACGCTGGTAGCGGGGGCTGCGGTCTGTGTAGGAGCGGCCTTGTGTCGCGAAAGGGTCGCGTAGCGGCCCCAGATTTCAGCTCCGCCGCTGATATCGCTGGGCCCGCTTCACGGGCCTTTCGCGACGCAAGGTCGCTCCTACAGGAGGGCGCGCAAGATCAATGTCTGGCGTTGTTTGCCGTGCAGGGCGATGTGCCGTTCGAGCAGGCTTTCTCGGAGTTGTCGGTCATGCTCGGTTGCATCCGCCATCTGACCACCGAGGCAGAGATGGAAAACGACCGGCAGGCGGGGAGTGCGGCGCGCATTCTCAGCGGTTTGGCCAAAACACTGATCGACGATATGGAGTTGGGAGTGCGCAAGGCTCTGGTCAGCCGCAAATAATCTGATTCTTGCCCAGACGCTTGGCCTGATACATCGCCGCGTCCGCGCGGGCGAACAGGCTGTCCAGGCTGAGGTCGTCGTCGCGCAGGCTGGTCAGGCCCTGGCTGATGGTCACGCCGAAACGTTCCTGACCATGGCTGAAGCTCAGGCGCTGGATCTCGCGCTGCAGGCGTTCGGCGATCTGCTCGGCGACCTCGGCCTCGCAGCCGGGGAACACTGCAGCAAACTCTTCACCACCAATCCGCCCGAACACATCGCCGCGGCGCAGTACGGCCTTGCCGCTGTCGGCGATGTGCTGCAGCACCTGGTCACCTTGCTGGTGGCCGTAGGTGTCGTTGATCAGTTTGAAGTCATCGATGTCCAGCAGCAGAAACGACAAAGGGGTGCCGTCTTCGCGGGCGGCGGTGAAGGCCTGGTTGGCACATTCGAAGAAGTGCCGGCGGTTGCTGCTCTGGGTCAGCACGTCGGTGGTGGCCAGACGCTGCAGTTCGCCTTCGAGCTGCTTCTTTTCGGTGATGTCTTCGGCGATGCCGACCACGATCACGCGGTCGCCGTCCTGCTGCTGGTTGATATAGCACTTGTCGCTCAGCCAGCGGATTTCGCCGGCGGCGTTGATGATGCGGTACTCGCGGTCTTCTACAGCGCCCTGCAGCAGCACCTGGGCCAGGCTGCGCTCGGCGTATTCGAGGTCGTCGGGGTAGATGCTGTCGCGCCATTCGTTGAAGTCAGCCAGCACCCGGCTGACCTGGCGGCCGAAGATGCGCTCGAAGGCGGGGCTGACATAGAGCACCTGGCGAGTTTTCCAGTCGAACGCCCAGAGCACTGCGTTGACGGTTTCGAGCAGGGAACTGAACAGCTGCTCGCGCTCGCTCAGGCGCGCCACTTCACCTTGCGCATGAAACAGCGCGAGCAGGGTTTGCGCAGCGGCAGGTGGCGGGTCGCGGGGCTGTATATGTTTGGCCATGTGCACGGAGCGATTCTCGGCTGAGGGCGTGCGGCCACGATCCGGCCCGCCACGCGGGCGATGTGCGGATTTGAGTAAGCAGGTGGGGTGAAGTTCCGCTCGGCACGCCCCAGAACAGGGCGTGCCGATCAACGGAGATCAGGCGGTTGGGCGCAGCGAGTAGGTTTTCAGCTGACTGGCAAAATCGCGCAGCGATTGGATGCCGCTGGCCTCGGCTTCGTGGACCCAGTCTTTCATGGCGGCGAGCATGTCGTGGCCATTGGCGCTGGTACGCGCCCAGATCTGCTGCAGCGCCAGGCGCTTCTCGTAGATGGTCTTGAGCGCCTGGCTGTGGGCGAGCATCGACTCGATCCGCACGTGGTGGCGGTCTTGCAGCAGGCTGGTTTCCCGCGAGAGCAGGCGCTTGGCGCGGCGGAAGCGGTGGCGCAGCGAGGCATCGACCACATCCAGCTCCTGCTTGACCAGTGGCGCGATGACCAGCTTGCGGTACTGGGCCATGATCTGGAAACGGTTGTTGAGGATCGCCATGGCCGTGTCCATGTCCAGGCTGGCTTTGCCCTCGACGCGGTGGGCAATCGGCGCGACCCGTTGCACCTTGGCCAGGCGCAGCAGGCTCAGCACCCGTATCCAGGCCCAGCCCATGTCGAACTCCCAGCGCTTGACCGACAGCTTGGCCGAGTTGGGGTAGGTATGGTGGTTGTTGTGCAGCTCTTCGCCGCCAATGATGATGCCCCACGGCACCAGGTTGGTGGCGGCGTCGCGGCACTCGAAGTTGCGGTAGCCAACGGCATGGCCAAGGCCGTTGACCACGCCTGCGGCCCAGAACGGGATCCACATCATCTGGATCGCCCAGATGGTGATGCCGATGGTGCCGAACAGCAGCAGGTCGAGCACTGCCATCAAGGCAATGCCGCCCAGCTTGTAGCGCGAATAGAGGTTGCGCTCGATCCAGTCATCCGGGCAGTTCTTGCCGTAGATGCGCAGGGTTTCGGGGTTTTGCGCCTCTTCGCGGTAAAGCTCGGCGCCTTTGCGCAATACGGTGCTCAGGCCTTTGATGACCGGGCTGTGCGGGTCATCGACGGTTTCGCACTTGGCGTGGTGTTTGCGGTGAATGGCGGTCCACTCGCGGGTGTTCTGCGCCGTGGTCAACCACAGCCAGAAGCGGAAGAAGTGTTTGAGGCCGGCGTTCAGCTCAAGCGAGCGGTGCGCCGAATAGCGATGCAGGTAGATCGTGACGCTGATGATGGTCACGTGGGTCATCAGCAGGGTGACCGCGACCAGTTGCCAGGCCGACAGGTCGAGTAAGCCGTAGTACCACATAAATGTAAAAGCCCTCGGAAACGCGGGGGGGAACTGCGCTTTGCATTATCCATTGACCGGGAAATAAAACCAGAGCGGGAATGCATCAAGACATGTTTCGGGCCCTATAATGCCCCAATTTTTTTTAAGGGCATTAGTACCCGACATGACTGGTTCTGTTCGCGACGCCTTGCGCATGGCCGCGCTGTACGTGGTGTTATCGATCCTGTGGCTGGTGCTCAGTGAGCAGCTGTTGCAACAGTTGTCCGATGATCCGCTCGCGTTGTACCTGGGGCGCTGCATCAATGTGCTGGTATGGGTGTTGCTCAGTGCGCTGGTGATTTTTATCTCACGGGCGCGCCTGCTCAACTTCATCGGTATCGGCGCGCGCCTGCGCAGTGAGGACCGCGAGCGCCTGCGCATGGCGGCGGCGGTGTTCGACAGCACTCTGGAGGGCGTGCTGGTGACGGACCGGCAGGGCCTGATCGTGCACGTTAACCGCGCGTTCATGCGTATTACCGGCTATCAGCAGGGCGAAGTGCTCGGCCAGCGCCCGAGCAAGTTCAAGTCGGGGCGCCATGGGGCGGACTTCTATCAGCAGATCTACGCCACCTTGCGCGAGCAGGGGCAGTGGAGCGGCGAGATCTGGAACCGGCGCAAAAGCGGCGAAATCTACCCGCAATGGCAGACGATTTGCGCCGTACGCGACGACAGCGGCGAGCTCAGCCATTATGTGGCAGTGTTCAGCGACATCAGTGCGATCAAGCATTCCGAGCAGGAGCTGGCTTACCTCGCCCACCACGACCCGCTGACCGGCTTGCCCAACCGGCTGCTGTTCAACGACCGCGCCGAGCAGGCCTTGGCGGCGGCGCAGAGCCACAAGCGCGGCTGTGCGCTTTTGCTGCTCGACCTGGATCATTTTCAAAGCATCAACGATGGCCTTGGCCACCCGGTTGGCGACCAATTGCTCAAATTGGTTGGCGAACGCCTGCGTGCGGCCCTGGGCAAGGGGCTGACTCTGGCCCGGCTCGGCGGCGACGAGTTCGCCGTGCTGCTGGAGAACTGCCAGCAGGTCGGCCAGGCGGCAACCCTGGCGCAGACGCTGATCGAGCAGATGCGCGAGCCGTTCAGTTGCGAGGGGCACAGCCTGTTCATTGGGGTGAGCGTCGGCATTAGCTTGTTCCCCAGCGATGCCCTCAGCGCCGCGCAGCTGCTGCGCAATGCCGATGCCGCGCTGTTCAAGGCCAAGAGCAACGGCCGCGGTGGTTATGCGTTGTACACCGAAGAGCTGACTGCGCATGCCCAGCAGCGGGTGGAAATTGCCACCGAGCTGCGCCGGGCACTGGAGCAGGAGGAACTGCGGCTGTTCTTCCAGCCGGTGCATTACCTGGCCAGCGGCGAGATGGTTGGGGTTGAAGCGCTGGTGCGCTGGCAGCACCCCGAGCGCGGGCTGGTGCCACCGGGCGAGTTCATCCCGATTGCCGAGGCCAGCGGGCTGATTGCCGAGATCGATGGCTGGGTGCTGCGCCAGGCGTGTCGGCAGATGGTCGAATGGCAGGCCGCGGGGCAGTTGCTCGAATTCATTGCGGTGAATATCTCCAGCCGGCTGTTTGCTCAGCGGGATTTGTATCTGCAGGTGGCCAAGGTGCTGCACGACACCGGCCTGAACCCGGCGCTGCTGGAGTTGGAAGTGACCGAAAGCGCGGTGATGGAAGACCCCGAGGTGGCGCTGGAGCAGCTGCATCGCTTGCGCGAGCTGGGCTTGCGCCTGGCCATCGATGATTTCGGTACGGGCTATTCGTCGCTGCTGCGACTCAAGCGCTTGCCGGTGCAGAAGCTCAAGATCGACAAGGGGTTCGTTTCAGGGTTGCCGCAGGATGAGGATGATGTGGCGATTGTACGGGTGATCATTGCCCTGGCCCGGAGCATGGGCATGCAGGTGCATGCCGAAGGAGTCGAGCAGGCGGAGCAGGCGCTGTTCTTGTTGGCGCAGGACTGCCAATTGGGGCAGGGCTACTGGTTTGGGCGGCCGGTGCCGGCTGCGGATCTGGGGTGGGGTTGAGATTTTTGGGCCCGCTTTGCGGGCCCAATCCGGTCAACGCTTGTTCAGCCCGCGGGCCAACCGATCCCCGCCCAACTGAATCACCGCGACCAATACCACCAGCATGGCGATCACAGTCAACATCACCTGGCTGTCAAACCGCTGATAGCCATATCGGTAGGCAATATCGCCCAAGCCGCCAGCACCAATCGCGCCTGCCATGGCCGACGAGTTGATCAACGCCACCACGGTAATGGTGAACCCGCCAACAATCCCCGGCAGCGCTTCGGGCAGCAACACATGCCAAACGATATGCCAGCGCCGGCACCCCATCGCCTGCGCCGCTTCGATCAAGCCATGGTCAACCTCGCGCAGACTGACCTCGGCAATCCGCGCAAAAAACGGTGTGGCGGCGATGGTCAGCGGCACCACGGCAGCCCACACGCCATAGGTGGTGCCGACCACCAGCCGGGTGAAGGGGATCAGCGCCACCATCAGAATCAGAAACGGGATCGAGCGGAACAGGTTAACGAAAGCGCCCACCACCCGGTTGAGCAACGGCGCCTGGTAAATCCCGCCCTTGTCGCTGGTGACCAGCAGCACCGCCATCGGAATACCCAGCAGCAACGCCACCAGCGATGACACGCCCACCATCAGCAAGGTGTCCCACAAGCCTTGCAGCAATCGCTCAGTCCACATAGCCCAACACCTCCACATCATCTGCCCAACGCCGTGCGCGCTCGAGCACGCCATGGGTGTCATGCGCTGAACCCCGCACTGACACGATCAATCGCCCCAGCGCATGTTCACCGATGGTTTCAACGCCGCCCTGGAGCAGGCTGACCTGACCGCCAAGGTCGGCGAACAAGCCAGATAACTGCGGCTCGCCAAACACCACCAATTTGAGCACCAGGGCCGCATCGCGGTTGCTTGCAGTCGGCAGCAAACTGCCTTGCAATGCTGCCGGCAACTTACCCTGCAACGGCGCGAGCAAGGTGCGGGTCACTGCATGCTGCGGGCTGCCGAACACCTGCCAGACTTTGCCTTGCTCGACTACCTGGCCGCGCTCCAGCACCACCACGCGCTGGCAGATATCGCGGATCACCGCCATTTCATGGGTGATCAGCACCACGGTCAGGCCGAGACGCTGGTTGATGTCGCGCAGCAGTTCGAGGATCGACGCGGTGGTTTCCGGGTCGAGGGCCGAGGTGGCTTCATCACAGAGTAGAATTTCCGGGTCATGCACCAGCGCCCGGGCGATCCCGACGCGCTGCTTCTGCCCGCCGGAGAGTTGCGCCGGGTACACCTGATGCTTGTCGGCCAGGCCGACCAGATCAAGCAGTGCGCGAACCTTTTGCTGGCGCTCGGCCTTGGCTACGCCGGCAACCTTGAGGGGCAGCTCGACGTTGTCCCACACGGTTTTCGCCGACATCAGGTTGAAGTGCTGAAAGATCATGCCGATGCGCCTACGCAGGGCCACCAGGCGGTCTTCGTCGAAAGGGGCGATGTCGACCTGATCGATCAGCACCCGGCCCTGGCTCGGCTGTTCCAGGCGGTTGATGGTTCGCAGCAGCGACGATTTGCCGGCGCCGCTGCGGCCAATGATGCCGAAGATTTCGCCCCGGCGGATGTTCAGGTCGATGCCTTGCAGGGCAGGCTGGGCCTGGCCTGGGTAGGTTTTGCCCAGGCCGATGAAGCGCACATGGGCCTGATTGACCTCGGGCCGCAACGCCTGCTCGCGGGCGGGCGCCGGGACGGCTGGGGCAGTGGGCACCCTGAGGGCGCTGGCGCTGCTCATGTCAGCCTTCCCAGCCGGCCTGGTAGAGGCTGCCGTGTGCCTTGTCCAGCGCAGCCTTTACCGCAGGCGAGTGCTGGTAGATGTCGACGAACCTGGCCAGGCGTGGGTCGTCCTTTTCCTGCGGGCGGATAACGAACTGGATCACGTATTCCTTGTTTTCCAGGCCGTCGAACAGCAGTGCCGAGGTGGCATCGAAGGTGTTCGCCAGGCGGATATAGGCCGGTTAGCCCTGGACCAGATCGGCATCGTCGTAGGCGCGCACCAGCTGCACTGCTTCAACCTGCAGAATCTTCAGTTTTTTCGGGTTGGCGACGATGTCGTCCTCGGTGGCCTTGTAGCCAACGCCGGGTTTGAGTGTGATCAGCCCGGCCTTGGCCAGCAGCTGCAAACCACGGCCGCTGTTGATCGGGTCGTTGGCGATGGCCACGCTGGCGCCGGTCGGAAGCTCGGCAAAGCTTTTGTACTTTTTCGAGTACAGGCCAACGTTATTGATGATCCCCGGCTTGTACGGCACCAGGTCAAAGCCGGCAGCGGCCTTGGCGTTTTCCAGGAACGGGATGTGCTGGAAGTAATTGACGTCGATGTCGCCGCTGTTGAGGCTGACGTTGGGCGCGATCCAGTCGCTGAACTCGATCAGCTTCACTTCCAGGCCTTGCTTGTGCGCCTCTTCGACAGCGGCTTCAAGGGGAATGGCAAAGGCTGCGGTGGTGCCGACTTTAAGCGGCTCGGCAGCGAACACGTTGGCGCTGATGGCCAGTGACAGTACGGCGGCCGCGACGGGCCGGCACAGTTTATCAAGCATGGTGCAGGGCTCCAGTCGGGGCAGGGGTTGGGGTCGTATTGCGGTAGCGGGCGCCGGGATGGTCGGCAGGCAGGTGCGGCAGGTCGCTGGCGAACAGCTTTTCGCGCAGGCTGCCGTCCTGGTAGGCGGTCTTGTAGCGACCGCGGCGTTGCAGTTCGGGGACGACCAGGTCGATGAAGTCTTCGAAGCTTTCCGGGGTCACGGTGCGGGTCAGGTTGAAGCCGTCGAGTCCGGTTTCGTCAATCCAGCCGATCAGCTCATCGGCGACCTGCGCGGCGGTGCCGATCAGGGTCACGTAGCGGCCGCCGAGGCTGTGCTGGTCGAGCAGGCGGCGGCGGGTCCAGGCGCTGTCCTGCAACTGGCGGGTCGCGGACTGGATGGCGTTGCCTTTGGCGAAGCCGATCGGCTCGTCCAGCTCGAAGGCGGCGAAGTCGATCCCGGTCGAGCTGGCGAAGTGGGCGACGCCGGCCTCAGGGCTGGCGTAGCGCACATATTCGGCATGCTTGGCCTGGGCTTCGGCTTCGCTGGCGGCGACGATTACGGTAATGCCCATGAATACCTTGATTGCCTGCGGATCACGCCCGGCCGCCTTGGCTGCGGCACGCACCTTGTCGACTTGAATACGGGTGGAGGCTTTGTCCTGGCCGCTGATGAATACGCATTCGGCGTGGTTGCCGGCAAAGCTCAGGCCGCGCGGTGAGCTGCCAGCCTGGAATAGCACCGGCGTGCGCTGCGGCGAGGGTTCGCAGAGGTGGTAGCCCTCGACCTTGTAGAACTCGCCGTGGTGCTCGACCTTGCGCACTTTGTCGGGGCGGGCGTAGACCCGCTGCTCGCGGTCGGCGACCACCGCGTCGTCATCCCAGCTGCCTTCGAGCAGCTTGTACAGCACTTGCAGGTATTCGTCGGCCTGGTCGTAACGGCGGTCGTGCTCGGGCTGTTGCTCCAGGCCCATGGCGCGGGCGGCGCTGTCGAGGTAGCCGGTGACGATGTTCCAGCCGACCCGGCCGTTGCTCAGGTGGTCAAGGGTCGACAGCCGGCGGGCGAACAGATACGGCGCCTCGTAGGTGAGGTTGGCGGTCAGGCCAAAACCCAGGTGGCGGGTGACGGCAGCCATGGCCGAGACCAGCAGCAGCGGGTCGTTGACCGGCAGCTGGATCGACTCCTTCAGCGTTACATCGACCGACTGGCCATAGACGTCGTAGGTGCCGACGATATCGGCGATGAACAGGCCATCGAACAACCCGCGCTCAAGCAGCTTGGCCAGGTTGGTCCAGTAGTCCAGCGTCTTGTACTGGGTCGAGGTGTCGCGTGGGTGGGTCCACAGGCCATGGTTGATGTGGCCGACGCAGTTCATGTTGAAGGCGTTGAGGAGGATTTGCTTGCTCATCAGATCGTCCCCCGCCGCGGTGGGTTGACGTCGTTGAGGTAGTAGTTGCCGATGGCGTGATACTTCCAGCGCACCGGGTCGTGAAGGGTGTGCACGCGGGCGTTGCGCCAGTGGCGGTCGAGGTTGTGTTCGGCCAGGGTGGCCTGGCTGCCGGCCAGCTCGAACAGCGTGGTGCTGGCGGCGAGGGCGATTTCGGTGCTGATGGCACGGGCCTCGGCGACGGCAATCGAGGCTGCGGCCACTCGCTCGGCGGCTGTCTCCGGCGTGGCTGCCGCGGCCTGGTCGAGGAATTCGCCAGCACGTTCCAGCAGTGCTTCGCTGGCATGCAGGCGGATCGACAGCTGGCCGAAGCTCTTCAGGGTCAGCGGGTCGTCGACGGCCTTGTCGTGGCCCGAATCGACCCATGGCCGGCTGCGGGTACGCACGAAGTGCAGCGCGTCTTCGAAGGCAGCGCGGGCGATGCCGGTATCGATTGCAGCGTGGAGGATCTGCGCCAGTGGGCCGACCGGTGTCGGCCGCTCGAATGCGCTCTGGAACGCCACCACGTCGGCAGCGGCTACCCAGACGTTATCGAACACCACCGAACCGCTACCGGTGGTGCGCTGGCCAAAGCCGCTCCAGTCGTCGATCACTTGCAGGCCTGGCGCATCAGCCGGCACGAAGGCCAGCCGCTGAATGCCGTCGTCATCGATCACCGAAGTGGGGATACGCTGCGCATACAGCGCGCCGGTGGAGTAGAACTTGCGGCCATTGATGCGATAACCGTCGCCCTCGCGGCTGAGCCGGGTGGAGCGGTCGTGGGCGGTCTTGGTACCGAGTTCGGCCAGGGCGTTGCCGAAGCGCCGCCCGGCCAGCACTTCGGCGTACAGCCGCTGCTGTTGCTCGGGCGTGCCATTTACCCGCAGCACTTCCAGGGCGTAGAAGTGGTTCTGCGGGATCTGCCCCAGCGAGCCGTCGGCCTGGGCGATTCGGGCGATGACCTGGGCCAGGGTGACATACGACACGCCGGCACCACCAAAGGCCTTGGGCACGCTGATGGCCCACAGCCCGGAGCGGCTGAACAGCTCCAGCTCGGCGTGCGGCAGGCGCCGCTCGCGGTCGCGCAGGGCGCTGTCGCGGCGCAGTTGCTTGGCGAGTTCGTCAGCGACGGCCAGGGCCTCGCCGTCAGTGCGGATGACAGTTGCGTTCATTGTGTTCTCCGGAGCCTTGGGGCCGCTTCGCGCCCCTTCGCGGGTAAACCCGCTCCTACAGGTGACTGAGCTGAACCTTGTGGGAGCGGGTTTACCCGCGAAGGGCCGCGAAGCGGCCCCAGAGGCCCTCAAATCCAGGAATGTCGGGCAGGCCGGGTGCCGTTCAGGTGCCAGGCGCCTACGGCGTGGTACTTCCAGCGCACCGGGTCGTGCAGGGTGTGCACGCGGGCATTGCGCCAGTGCCGGTCGAGGTTGAACTCGGCGAGGGTGGCGCGGCTGCCGGCCAGTTCGAAGAGCTTCTCGCTGGCCTGCAGGGCGATCTCGGTGGTGAGCACCTTGGCTTCGGCTACCGCAATCGAAGCGAGCGCGGCGGCGTCAGCATCGATGGCCCCAGCGTTGACCTCATCCAGCACCCGCGCGGCCTTGCGCAGCAGCGCCTCGGCGGCGTGCAGCTCGAGCTTGAGCCGGCCGATGTCGGCGATCACGTAAGGGTCATCGCTGGCGCGCTCGACGTTGGCGTCGATAAACGGCCGGGACTTCTCCCGCACAAAGCTGATCGCGTCATCGATGGCTGCTTCGGCGATACCGGCGTCGATGGCTGCCTGAATCAACTGCGACGCCGCGCCCTGGATGTTGGGCAGGTCGCGCTGGCGCCAGTTGTCGATCACCAGCTCTGCCTCCACCGGTACTTGGTCGAGCAGCACGGTGCCGCTGGCGGTGGTGCGCTGGCCAAAGCCTGACCAGTCGTCAACGATGCGCAGGCCCGGGCTGCCACGGCGGACAAAAGCCAGGCGTTGGCGGCCTTCGTCATCCAGCGCCTTGACCGCAACCCAGTGGGCGAACAGTGCGCCAGTGGAATAGAACTTCTCGCCGCTGATGCGATAGGCGTCGCCGTCACGGCTGATCCGCGCCTTCAGGGTGAGGGTGTCTTTGCTGCCGCGCTCGGGGCCGGCATTGCCGATCCGCCAGCCGTTCAGCACCGAGCCGAAAATCAGCGCCTGCTGGGCTTCGCTGGCAGTCAGGCGCAGCAGCTGGAGCATGCCGAACTGGTTCTGCGGGATCTGCCCCAGCGCCGGGTCGGCAGCGCTGATGACGCGAAACACCTCGGCGACCGTGACAAAGGACACGTCTGCACCACCGAAGGCTTTGGGGATGCTGATGCTGCCCAGTCCGCTGCGGGTGAACAGCTCGATCTCGGCCCACGGCAGCTTGCGCTGCTGGTCGCGTTTGGAGGCGTTTGCGCGAGCGACTGCGGCCAGCTCATGGGCGGCTTGCAGGGCTTCGGCGTCGTTGCGCAGGACCTTGGCCGGCAGCAGTGCTGGCGGGCTGTCGAGGTCGCTGGCGTGAAGGGTTTGTGCTTGGCTGGACATTAGTACCGCTCCTTGGCTGTACTCAATGCCCTGGCGTTATGCACTGGGGTGATTGCATTCCTGACCATTCCTGACCTCACAAAAAAGTGGCGGCGGCGCTTGGTGGTTGCGCTGCGCATGTGCTGGTCCGGTGGTCCGGTGTATATACCCTAAAGGCTTATCAAATAATTTAGAACGATCATTTTGGAATATGGATAGAAGTGCTGAGGCGGGCGGCGAGGGCGGCCTGAGGCTGCGCCGAGCGGCGCAGCGGCCAAACAGGGAGGATATTAAGAGCCGCTAGTGCCGAGAAACTTGCGCAAGAACTGCCGGGTACGCTCTTCTTTGGGATTAGCGAACAGCGCTTTAGCCTCACCTTGCTCGACGATCACCCCTTTGTCGAAGAAGATCACCCGATTGGCGACATCCCGGGCAAAGCTCATCTCGTGGGTGACGATGATCATGGTGCGCTGCTCTTCGGCCAGGCCACGAATGGTCTCCAGCACTTCACCCACCAGTTCCGGGTCCAGCGCTGAGGTTGGCTCGTCGAACAGGATCACATCCGGCTCCATAGCCAACGCCCGAGCAATCGCCACGCGCTGTTGCTGGCCACCGGACAAGCGCCGTGGGTAGGCGTCTTCTTTGCCGGCCAGGCCGACCTTGGCCAGCAAACGTCGGCCCAGCTCCAGGGCTGTGGCGCGCGGGGTCTTCTTGACCACCAGCGGCCCTTCGATGACGTTATCCAACGCCGTGCGATGGGGGAACAGGTTGAAGTTCTGGAAGACAAACCCGGCCTGCTGGCGCAAGCGGCGGATGGCGCTCTGCTGGTTACCCAGCGAGCGGTTGGCGTCGATGCTGATGTCGCCGATCTGGATGCGTCCGGCGTCGGGGGTCTCGAGCAGGTTGAGGCAGCGCAGAAAGGTAGTCTTGCCCGAACCGCTGGGGCCGATGATGGCGATCACTTCACCGGGCTGGACGGTCAGGTTGATGCCGTCGAGTACGGTCTGGCCGTTGAACCGCTTGGTCAGGCCTTCAACTACGATCATGCTCAACGCTCCTGGTCATGCTGGTTGACCCGTGCTTCCAGGCGGTTCTGGAAGTGGGCGAGGATGCTCGCCAGGATCCAGTAGATAACCGCAACGGCCAGGTACATGGTGAACACTTCGAAGGTCCGCGCGGTGACCAGCTGCGCCTGACGGAACAGCTCCGGTACCTGAATGGTGGCCGCCAGGGCGGTGTCCTTGACCAGCGAAATAAAGCTGTTGCCCAGCGGCGGCAGGGCGGTACGCATGGCTTGCGGCAGGATCGCCCGGCGCATGGCCTGGGCGCGGGTCATGCCGATGCTGGCGCAGGCTTCCCACTGGCCGCGCTCGATCGACGAGATCGCCGCCCGCAGGATTTCGCAAACGTAGGCTGCCATGTTCAGCGACAGGCCAATCAGCGCTGCCGGGATCGGGTCAAGCTCAAGGCCGATCTGTGGCAGGCCGAAGTAGATTACAAACAGCTGTACCAACAGCGGCGTGCCGCGGAAGAACGACACGTAAATACGCGCCAGCCAGTCCAGCGGCAGCACCTTGGACAAGCGCATCAACGCCAGGGCAAAGCCCAGCAGCAAGCCGAAGAACATACCGCCGACACTGAGCAGGATGGTATAGCCAGCGCCCTTGAGCAGAAAGGGCGCGGAGTCGGCTACCAGTTGTAGGCTCTCTTCAATCATTTAGTCACGTCAGCGCCGAAGTACTTCTCGGATAGCTTGGCCAGGCTGCCGTCGGCGCGCAGCTTGTCCAGGGCCTGATTGATGGCCGCGAGCAGTTCCGGTTCACCCTTGCGCAGGGCAATGCCCGACTCGAGACGCGAGAAGGCGTCCCCTGCAGCAACGGTATCCTTGGCTTTTTTGGCGTACTCAAGCGCAGCCAGGCGGTCGATCAGGATAGCGTCGGTGCGGCCCACGCGCAGGTCCTGGAACTTGGTCGGGTCGTCTTCATAGGTGCGTACGTCGGCGGTCGGCACGTTGGCCTTGACCCATTGCTCGTAGTTGGTGCCCAGACCGACACCGACCTTCTTGCCGGCCAGGTCGGCTGCAGACTTGATGTTCAGATCTTTTTCTTTTTTCTTCAGCACTAGTGCCTGAATGCCGGAGACGGTGTACGGCTCGGAGAAGTCGTACTTCTTCTTGCGCTCGTCGGAGATGGTCACCTGGTTGACGACCACGTCCAGGCGCTTGGACTCCAGCGCCGCGAGGATGCCGTCCCACTTGGTCGGCTGGACCTTGGCCTTGACCCCAAGCTCCTTGGCGATCAGCTCCGACAGCTCTACCTCAAAGCCCGACAGCTTGCCGCTGTCATCGACAAAGCTGAACGGCGGGTAGGTGCCTTCGACGCCGACGTTGAGCACGCCCTTGTCCTTGATGGTCTGCAGCTGCTCGCCGGCAAACGCCTGGCTGAACAGACCGGTGCCAAGCACGATGGCAAGGCTGGCATTGAGTAGCGGTTTGGCAAAGATCGACATGGCAAGGCCCCGCGCTTTTGGTGGAAGTAGTGGGTGGCGACTATAAGGGTGGGCTGTTTAGCTCATGAAATAATAAAAACGTATTTTGTTATTCCATTTGTGTGCATTGAGCCGTTGGCCGGCTGCGTTGAGGGTAGCCCGTCAGCGTGGCTTATGCCCGACTTAGCGCAGGATGGAATAAAGCGTTGTTTTTTCCAAGGGCTGGATTTGTCGTAGAGTGGATCTATACGACAGTCAGGAGCACATCGTGAGCGAACAATCATCCCCCGGCAAATGGCAGTTGCAGGCGATCGTGACCGGCCTGCGCGGCGCCCGTGAGCAATGGCGCACGCAAAATGGCCGCAGCAGCGGCGAGAAGGGCGGCCGCGAGCTGCCGTCGCGTGAAGCAATGCAGCGCATTCTCGAGCAACTGTGTGGGGCTTTGTTCCCGATGCGCCTAGGCCCGGTCGACCTGCGTGAAGAGAGCGAGGATTTCTACGTCGGCCACACCCTCGACACGGCCCTCACTGCACTGCTCGCGCAAGCACGGTTGGAGCTGCGCTATGCCGCACGGCAGAGCCAGACTGACCAAGCCAACGCCGACAGCGAGGCCTTGCGCCTGATCCAGGGCTTCGCTGCGGCCCTGCCAGAGATGCGCGTGCTGCTCGACACCGACGTGCTCGCCGCCTACCACGGCGACCCGGCTGCGCGCAGCGTGGATGAAGTGCTGCTGTGCTACCCAGGGATCCTGGCGATCATCCACCACCGCCTGGCTCACCATCTGTATCTGGCCGGCCTGCCATTGCTGGCGCGAATCAGCTCGGAGCTGGCGCATTCGGCCACCGGCATCGATATCCACCCCGGCGCACGGATTGGCCCGAGCTTCTTCATTGATCACGGTACTGGCGTGGTGATCGGCGAAACCGCGATCATCGGCGAGCGCGTGCGCATCTATCAGGCGGTAACCCTAGGCGCCAAACGCTTCACCGCCGACGAGACCGGCAGCCTGCACAAGGGCCAGCCGCGTCACCCGATCGTCGAAGACGATGTGGTGATCTATGCCGGCGCGACCATCCTTGGGCGGATCACCATCGGCAAGGGTTCGACCATCGGCGGCAACGTCTGGCTGACCCGCAGCGTGCCGGCCGACAGCAACATCACCCAGGCCAATCTGCAGCTCGACTGCCAGGCAAAAAAATAGCAAAAGCGCCGAGCAAAAGCCGTTGTCAGCTCCTCTATATACCTGCCCCGCTCAGCGGGGCAGGTCGCATCGAAGGCCAATCCATGTTTAACTTGAACGCTTGTTCAACATAAAAACGCTGGTCGCTGCCGGTGTTCAACAGGAGGATATGCCTTTGCTGAACCCGTTAAATCCTATGCCTGATTCCCACAGCGGGGTGCAGGTTGCATGAGTAGTCCCACCCCTGAACTTGCTGACAGCAAGATGCGCATGAATGCCCCGGTGTTCTACTTCGCCGCCAGTTTTATCCTGCTCTTCGGGCTGGTGGTCATCGTCAACCCCGAGGCTTCCGGTGCCTGGTTGCTGGCCGCGCAAAACTGGGCTGCCAACACGGTGGGCTGGTACTACATGCTGGCCATGACCCTGTATCTGGTGTTCGTGGTGGTCACCGCCTTGTCGGGCTACGGCAAGATCAAACTCGGTGCCGACCATGACGAACCCGAGTTCAGTTACCTGTCCTGGGCCGGCATGCTGTTCGCCGCCGGTATCAGCATCACGCTGTTCTTCTTCTGCGTCTCCGAGCCGCTGACGCACATGCTGCAACCGCCCCAGGGCGAGGGCGGCACCGCCGAAGCCGGGCGCGAAGCAATGAAGCTGCTGTTCCTGCACTGGGGCCTGCATGGCTGGGGCGTATTTGCCTTTGTCGGCATGGCGCTGGCGTACTTTGCCTACCGCCACAACCTGCCGCTGGCGCTGCGTTCGGCGCTGTACCCGCTGATCGGCAAGCGTATCAACGGCCCGATCGGTTACGCGGTGGATGGCTTCGGCATCATCGCCACGGTGTTCGGCCTGGGCGCCGACATGGGCTTTGGCGTGCTGCACCTAAACTCCGGCCTGGATTACCTGTTCGGCATCCCGCACAGCCAATGGGTGCAGGTCGCGCTGATCACGCTGATGATGGGCGCCGCAGTCGCGGTAGCCGTGGCCGGGGTCGAGAAGGGCGTGCGGGTGATGTCCGACATCAACCTGTTCCTGGCCTGCGCCCTGCTGCTGTTCGTGCTGTTTGCCGGGCCGACCCAGCACCTGTTCAATACCCTGATCCAGAACCTCGGTGACTACCTTGGCGCCTTGCCAGGCAAGAGCTTCGACGTCTATGCCTACGGCGAGAACCGCGACTGGCTGGGTGGCTGGACGGTGTTCTACTGGGCCTGGTGGATTGCCTGGGCGCCGTTCGTGGGCCTGTTCATCGCGCGGATCTCCCGTGGCCGGACCATTCGTGAATTCGTCTTCGGCGTGCTGTTGATCCCGCTTGGTTTCACCCTGGCATGGATGTCGATCTTCGCCAACAGCGCGATGGACCAGGTGCTCAACCACGGCCTGGTCGCGCTCGGTCAGTCGGCGCTGGAAAACCCGTCGATGAGCCTGTACCTGCTGCTCGAAACCTATCCGTGGAGCAAGGCGGTGATCGCCGTGACGGTGTTCATCAGCTTCGTCTTCTTCGTCACCTCGGCCGACTCCGGCACCGTGGTGTTGTCGACCTTGTCGGCGAAGGGCGGCAGCCCTGACGAAGACGGCCCGAACTGGCTGCGGATCTTCTGGGGGGCGATGACCGCGTTGATCACCAGTGCCTTGCTGTTCGCTGGCAGCATCGACTCGCTGAAGTCGGCGGTGGTGCTGACCTCATTGCCGTTCTCGCTGATCCTGCTGTGCATGATGTGGGGCCTGCACAAGGCGTTCTACCTTGAGTCGCAGCGGCGTATTGCCCAGTTGCACTCGCTGGCACCGGTCGCGCAGAGCCGCCGTGGTCGCGGCGGCTGGCGTCAGCGCTTGAGCCAGGCTGTGCACTTCCCATCGCGCGATGAGGTGTACCGCTTCATGGATGACGTGGTGCGCCCGGCGATCAATGACGTGCGCGAGGTGTTCGAGCAGAAAGGCCTGGTGCTGATCACCCAGGACGACCCGAGCCACGACAACGTCAGCCTGAAAGTCGGCCATGGTGAAGAGCAGCCGTTCATCTACCAGGTGCAGATGCGCGGTTATTTCACACCTTCATTCGCCTTGGGCGGGTTGGGCGCGCAAGAGCTGAAAAACCGCCGCTATTACCGCGCCGAGGTGCATCTGTCCGAGGGTAGCCAGGATTACGATCTGGTCGGCTACAGCAAGGAGCAGATCATCAACGACATCCTTGACCAGTACGAACGGCACATGCAGTTCCTGCACATGGTCAGGTAGTTGCGTGAGGGGCTGCCGGGCAGCCCCTTGCCTGCGCTAGAACGGCGCGTCGCCAAGGATG
Organism: Pseudomonas shirazensis; assembly: GCF_014268785.2. Classification (GTDB taxonomy): domain Bacteria; phylum Pseudomonadota; class Gammaproteobacteria; order Pseudomonadales; family Pseudomonadaceae; genus Aquipseudomonas; species Aquipseudomonas shirazensis. The sequence goes on from NZ_JABWRD020000003.1 coordinate 134,091, forward strand.
GTGGCGCGGTGCATGACCCGCCGCTGCGGGCGGTAGTCATCGACGGCGTAATGCTGGGTCACGCGGTTGTCCCAAAAGGCCACGTCGTTTTCCTGCCAGCGCCAGCGGATGCTGTACTCCGGCCGCGTCGCATGGGCAAACAGCAGCTTGAGCAGGGCCTCGCTTTCCTGCTCGTTGAACTCGTTGATGCGCGTGGTAAACCCTTCATTGACGAACAACGCCTTGCGCCCGCTGACCGGATGCGTACGCACCACAGGGTGCGTCAGCGGCGGGTTGTTGCGCCGGCTAGCTTCCCAGCGGGCGAGGTCCTCGGCGGTGGTGCCGAAGCGCTCCAGCGGGAATGACTTGGTGAAGTCATGGGTGGCGGTGAGGCCGTCAAGCATCGTCCGCAGGGGCGCCGACAAGCCTTCGAATGCCGCTACGCCACTGGCCCACAAGGTATCGCCGCCGTAGGCCGGCAACTGCTTGGCACTCAGTACCGCGCCCAGCGCCGGGGTCGGCAGGAAGGTCACGTCGGTGTGCCACACGGCATTGTCGCGCACGTCGGTGACGGCGGTATCGAGGATCAGCACTTGTGGCGTTTCCGGCACATTGGGGTAGATCGGGTGGATATGCAGATCACCAAAACGTGCGGCGAAGCGGGCTTGCTGCTGCGGATTGAGCGGCTGCTCGCGGAAGAACAGCACTTGATGCTTGAGCAGCGCCTGCTCGATGGCGTCGCGTTGTTCGGCTGTGATTTCACGGCTGATGTCGACGCCAGTGATCTGCGCGCCGAGGGCCGGGCTTAACGGAGTGATGGTCAGGCTCATGGCAGTCTCTTTGTCGGGCGCCGGAGTGCCGGCGTGGTCAGTCGTGGTCAGTGGGTCTGGCCGTGCCAAGGCACCAGCTTGCGTTGCAGGGCGCGCAGGCCCATTTCCAGGGCGAAGGCGATCAGGGCAATCAGCAGGATCCCCAGCACCACCACGTCAGTGACCAGAAACTGCGCCGCTGACTGGACCATGAAGCCGAGGCCGCTGGTGGCGGCGATCAATTCCGCTGCAACCAGGGTCGACCAGCCGACGCCCAGGCCGATACGCACGCCGGTGAGGATGTCGGGCAGGGCGCTGGGCAATACCACATGGCGAATCAGCTGGGCCTTTGTGGCGCCCAGCGACTGCGCTGCGCGCAGTTTGGCCGGGTCGACGGTGCGTACGCCGGTGGCGGTGGCGATGGCAATCGGGGCGAAGATCGCCAGAAAGATCAGCAGCACCTTGGACAGCTCACCGATGCCGCACCAGATCACGATCAGCGGCAGGTAGGCCAGCGGCGGAATTGGCCGGTAGAACTCGATCAGTGGGTCGAAAATGCCCCGGGCAATGCGGTTGGAGCCGATGGCAATGCCGATCGGGATCGCCGTGAGGATGGCTGCGCCGAGCGCCAGGCCAATCCGCCCAAGGCTTGCACCCAGGTGCTGCCACAGGCTGGCGTCCATGTAGCCTTGAGTAAGCAGCACCCAGGCTTTGCCGAGGATGTCTGCCGGTGGTGGTAGAAACAGCGGTTCGACCAGCTCGGCGGCGGTGACCGCCCACCACAGCAGTAACAGGCTGGCCAGGGTCAGGGCGCTGATCCAGCGGGTCGACAGTGGTTTGCGCGGCAGCGGTTTGAGGTTGGCTGGTTTGGCGGCCAGCGGCAGTTCGACAGTGCTCATGCTGAGTGCTCCCGGCGGGCGTCTTCGCGTTGCGAGAAGACTCTCGCCAGCACGTGTTCGCGTGTTTCGATAAAACGCGGGTCGGACTTGATCGCCCGCGCCGATTCGCCGGCGGCGTAGCGTTGGCCGAAGTCCAGTTGCAGGCGTTCGACGACACGGCCCGGGTTGGGCGCAAGCAGCACCAGCTCGCTGGCGAGAAACACCGCCTCTTCGATGTCATGGGTAATCAGGAATACCGGTTTGGCTGTGCGTTGCCACACCTGCAGCAACAACTCCTGCATCTGCTCGCGGGTAAACGCATCGAGGGCGCCGAACGGCTCGTCCATCAACAGCACACGCGGGTTGGCGGCCAGGGCGCGAGCCAGGCCGACGCGCTGCTTCTGGCCGCCCGAAAGCTGCCAGATGCGCCGCTCGGCGAAACCTGCGAGGTCGACCAGTGCGAGCATTTCGCGCGCCTTGGCTTCGCGCTCGGCACGGCTTACGCCGGCCAGCTCCAGGCCAAAGGCGACGTTGCCGAGCACGTTTTGCCAGGGCAGCAGGGCGTCGTCCTGAAACACCACGCCGCGCTCGGCACTCGGGCCTTGCACCGGCACGCCGTCGAGGCTGATACGGCCAGCACTGGGAGGCACGAAGCCGGCGATCAGGTTGAGCAGCGAGGTCTTGCCGCTGCCCGATGGCCCAAGGGCCACCAGCAGCTGGCGCGGGCCCAGGCTCAGGTTGATATCGGCCAGCACCGGGGTGTCGGCACCGGGGTACTGTGCGCTGATGCGCTCCAGCTCGAGCAAGGCCATGACGGGCTCCGGATCAGTTGGGCAGGTATTTGGCGGTGACGTATGGGGCGTAGTCAGGCAGAACGGCGTCGACCTTGCCTTGCTCCTTGAGGAAGGCTGCGGTGTTGCTCAGGGCCTGGGTGGTCGGCGCGCCGAGGGCGCGGGTCTGGTCGGCGGCCAGCGGGTAGACGTTGCCTTGCAGCAGCACCGGGATATCGCTGCTCTTGGCGCCCGAGAGCTTGGCCAGCTTGGCGACGTTGTCCGGGTTGGCCAGCCAGGCTGCCGGGTCCTTGCGGTAGTCGGCGTAGGCATCCAGGGTGACCTTGGCGAAGGCCTTGACCACGTCCGGGTGCTTGGCGGCAAAGTCTTTGCGTACGATCCAGGCGTCGAAGGTCGGCGCGCCTTTTTGTGCCAGCTCACCGGAGGTGATCAGCACCTTGCCGTTCTCCTTGGCGACGCCCAGCGCTGGGTCCCAGACATAGGTGGCGTCAATATCGCCACGCTTCCAGGCGGCGATGATGGCCGGCGGGGCGAGGTTGAGGATCTGCACCTTGGACGCATCGATGTTCCACGCTTTGAGCGCAGCGAGCAGGCTGTAGTGGCCGGTCGAAACGAACGGTACGGCGACCTTTTTGCCGATCAGGTCCTGCGGGGTCTTGATGCTGTCGCGGGCAACCAGCGCTTCACCGGCGCCGATCTGGGTGGCGATCAAAAAGGTTTCGACCGGCAGCTTGCGGGTCGCGGCTGCGGCCAGCGGGCTGGAGCCGAGGTAGCCGATCTGTACATCGCCCGAGGCCACGGCAGTGATCACGTCGGCGCCGTTATCGAATTTGCGCCAGTCGATATCGGCCTTGCTGGCTTTTTCGTAGGCGCCATCGACTTGGGCCACCTTGGCTGGGTCAACGGTGGTCTGGTAGGCCACGGTGAGGTCAGCGGCCTGGGCCAACCAGCTGCTGCTGGCGAGGGTCAGGGCGGCGAACAGGCGCAGCGGAGCGTGCGGGATCATGGGTTTGCCTCTCGTCAGCAATCTGGGTAGTGGATGATGAGAGACTAAATGATCTAAGAATTGTCAAATAAATAACTTTTTTGCATTAGCTTAGGCTCCAGAAGTTCCGCAGCCAGTGACCCACGGCTGGCGCATCACCTATTCACTGCTACGCTTGCCCGGCCTAGAGCAAAAGGAAATAAGGTTATGAGCAAACGTTTGCAAATAACCTAAAGCTCTTAAGGGCCCCTGCCGATACCGCAAATGGTAGTAAAGGTTCCTATGATATGCCGCAATAGTCTTAGCGATTCATAAAACAGTCATTTTGGATTTATAGGATTGTCATTATCCTGTAGCCCAGGGGGGCGGCTTAGACCTTAGTCGTGAAACGTTCGGAAATGATTGACTGGACGGTCACGCTCTGCGACTAAATCGCCAGTCCATGGTGAGTGGGGCAATAGACCTCGCCGCCACTGATATACAAAAATTAGAACGTAGAGGAGCAAAACATGTACAAGTCAAGCCTGGCTCTGGCCGTGGCACTGGGGGTTCTCGCCCAACAAGCAGGTGCTGCTGGCTTCGTCGAGGACAGCAAGCTGTCCGTAAGCTCGCGTACCATGTACTTCAACAACGATAACCGTGAAGCCGGCGGCAACAAGCCACGTCCTGACAACCGCGAGTCGGGTCAGGGCTTCAAGCTTGACTTCATTTCCGGCTTCACCGAAGGCACCGTTGGTTTTGGTGTAGATGCTCAGGCGCTGTGGGGCATCCACCTGGACGGCGGCAAGGGCTACCATCCTGATGGCAGCAGCTTCTTCCCAAGCGACTCCGACGGTTCGTCCGAGAAGCAATGGGCACGCTTCGGCGCCAACGCCAAGGCTCGTTTCTCCAAGACCGAAGCTCACTTCGGTAGCGCGCTGGCGCCAGCCTTGCCGATCCTGGTTGCCAACGATGGCCGTCTGCTGCCGCAGACCTTCGAAGGTGCCACCATTTCCTCCAAGGAAATCGACAACCTGACCATCAACGCTGGTCAGATGACTCACGCCATGGGCCGTGCGTCCAGCAACCGGACTGGTCTGTCGGTCAACGGTGCTACCGCTGACAGCAACAAGTTCCGCTACGGTGGTCTGGACTACAAGCTCACCCCAGACCTGACCCTGCAGTACTACTACTCGAACCTGGAAGACTTCTACAAGCAGCACTTCCTGGGCGCGACTCACGTCTTCAAGATCGCTGACGACCAGTCGTTCAAAACCGACCTGCGCTACTTCGACAGCAGCAGCGACGGCAAAAACGGCAACGGCGGTGGTTACAACTTCAACAACAACAGTGGCTACGCCAAGAACGTAGGCGAGGTCGACAACAAGACCTGGTCTGCCATGTTCACCTACTCCCTGGGTGGTCATGCCTTCTTGCTCGGTCATCAACGCGTCAGCGATGACGGCGGTTTCGTCTGGTTGAACCAAGGTTCGGTACGTGATGGCAATGGCCGTCCGGAAGGCGCAGGTGGCGCGAGCTTCTACCTGTTCACCGACAGCATGATCAACCAGTTCGCCAAGGCCGGTGAAAACACCACCTTCGGTCAGTACTCGTATGACTTCGCGCGCGTTGGCGTGCCGGGTCTGAAAGCGGCTGTTTCCTACCTGCGCGGTGAAGATGGCCGCAACGCCAACGGCAACGGCACCTTCTCTGAATGGGAACGCGACGCCCGGATCGACTACGTGATCCAGCAAGGCACCCTGAAAGGCCTGGGCGCTACCCTGCGCCATGGTATGTACCGCGGCACTGGCACCAGCTCGCTGGCTGACCAGGACCAGACCCGCTTCATCGTCAACTACACTTACGCTTTCAAGTAAGTCGTAGCTGCACCGAAAAGAGCCTCGCCTAGTGCGAGGCTTTTTTATGCCTGTAATTCGTAATGCATTCTAGTTATAAATAAATCAATATTTATTCTTTTTAATCCTTTTCGATTGCAGGCACATTGGACCCATAACGCAGACACAGGAGCCGTACCATGAGCCTCAAACTCGGCGACATCGCCCCCGATTTCGAACAGGATTCCAGCGAAGGCAAGATTCGCTTCCATGAGTGGCTGGGCAATAGCTGGGGCGTGCTGTTCTCGCACCCTGCCGACTTCACCCCGGTGTGCACCACCGAGCTGGGCCTGACCGCCAAGCTCAAGGACGACTTCGCCAAGCGCGGGGTCAAAGCCATCGCCCTGTCGGTCGACCCGGTCGATTCGCACCACAAGTGGATCGATGACATCAATGAAACCCAGAACACCGTGGTCAACTTCCCGATCATTGCCGATGCCGATCGCAAGGTCTCCGACCTGTACGACCTGATCCACCCCAACGCCAACGACACCCTCACCGTGCGCTCGCTGTTCGTCATCGACCCGAACAAGAAGGTGCGCCTGACCATTACCTATCCGGCCAGCACCGGGCGCAACTTCAACGAAATCCTGCGGGTGATCGACTCGCTGCAGCTGACCGACAACTACAAGGTCGCCACGCCAGGCAACTGGCAGGATGGCGACGAGGTAGTGATCGTGCCCTCGCTCAAGGATGAAGCTGAAATCAAGGAACGCTTCCCCAAAGGCTATCGCGCCGTGAAGCCCTACCTGCGCCTGACACCGCAGCCCAACCGCTGAATACAGAATCCTCGTTGCACATGCTCTTAGCCAAGCAGGGATATTCGGGCCGCTCATGCGGCCCTTTTTTATTCGCCCCACGTACGGCCGCTCCTACATAGAATTGTGCGAGGCTTGGCTTTATATTCATTAAAAGAATAAACAAATGAAAAAATATGATTTATAGATATATGTGAACTGCTGTTAAGGTCACTTACATCAAGCGGGACCACTACTGAACAGGCCCCGCCACGAATCGAAGGAAGCGTTGCTCATGTTGGTTGTCTCGGTAGGTGGTAGCCCAAGTACCCGTTCCCGCTCCGGCGTGTTGCTGGAGCGTTCACGCCAGTGGCTGCAAGAGCGTGGGGTCGAGGTCGTGACCTTTCAGGTCCGCGAGTTTGCCGCCGAAGACCTCCTCCATGCGCGCTTCGACAGCCCGCAGGTGCAGCACTTTCAGCAGCTGGTAGCGCAGGCCGATGGCCTTATCGTCGCTACCCCGGTGTACAAGGCGTCGTTTGCCGGCGCCCTGAAAACCCTGCTCGATCTGCTGCCCGAGCGCGCTCTGGAACACAAGGTGGTGCTGCCAATCGCAACCGGCGGCAGCATCGCCCATATGCTGGCGGTGGACTACGCCCTCAAGCCCGTGCTGTCGGCACTCAAGGCGCAAGAGACCCTGCAAGGGATCTTCGCCGACGACAGCCAGATCGCCTATGGCGAAGGCAGCGCCCCGGCGCAGCTCGCGGCCAGCCTCGAAGCGCGCCTGCTGGACTCGCTCGACACGTTTCACAGCGCCTTGGTTCGCCGGCCACAACCGGTCGCCCCAGGCGTGCTCAATGAACGCTTGATCAGTGCTCGCTGGAGCATCTGAAGCCACACGTTTTTCCACCTTACTCGCCCGTCAACGAGGCAAGCAGGTGCAACCCGAACCCTATACGTCTTGGAGAGCGCCATGCGCACAGTCTTCTTGCGTCGCGGTCTGGTCGCCCTGTTTGCGGCGGCTGTATCCTTCGGCGCCATTACTCAAGCCCAGGCCGAGAGCCTGCGCATCGGTTATCAGAAATACGGCACGCTGGTGCTGCTCAAGGCCAAGGGCACGTTGGAAAAGCGCCTGGCCGAGCAAGGAATTCAGGTGCAGTGGACCGAATTCCCCGGCGGCCCGCAGTTGCTTGAAGGGCTCAACGTCGGCTCGATCGACTTTGGCGTCACTGGCGAAACGCCGCCGGTGTTTGCCCAGGCCGCCGGCGCCGATCTGCTCTACGTCGCCTACGAGCCGCCAGCGCCGCACAGCGAAGCGATCCTGGTGCCAAAGGGCTCCACGGTGCAGTCGGTAAAAGACCTCAAGGGCAAGAAAGTCGCCCTCAACAAAGGCTCCAACGTGCACTACCTGCTGGTGCGTGCGCTGGAAGATGCCGGCCTCAAGTACAGCGATATTCAACCGGTTTACCTGCCGCCCTCAGATGCCCGCGCCGCGTTCGAGCGTGGCAGCGTCGACGCCTGGGTGATCTGGGACCCGTACCAGGCCGCCGCCGAAAAGCAGCTGCAGGCGCGTACCCTGCGTGACGGCCAGGGCCTGGTCGACAACCACCAGTTCTACCTGGCGACTCGCGACTATGCGACCCAGCACCCGGCGGTGATCAACACCTTGATCGAAGAAGTCCGCGCGGTGGGCCAGTGGTCCCAGGCCAATCCGCAGGAGGTCACCGATCAGGTCGCACCGCTGCTGGGCCTGCCGGCCGACATCACCCTGACCTCGGTCAAACGTCAGGGCTACGGCGCAGCGCCGCTGACCCCTGAAGTGGTCGCCGCACAACAGAAAATTGCCGACACCTTCCAAACGCTCAAGCTGATCCCCAAGCCGCTGAGCATCAAGGACGTGATCTGGACACCCCCGGCCAAGGTCGCAACTGCGCCTTGATTGATCTGCCTGCGCCGGGGCGCCGCTCCGGCTTGAGCCACCCTTGAGGAGACAACTCCAGTGAGCCTTAATATTTTCTGGTTCCTTCCAACCCACGGTGACGGCAAGTACCTGGGTACTTCCGATGGCGCCCGTGCGGTCGACCACGGTTACCTGCAACAGATTGCCCAGGCGGCGGACCGCCTTGGCTTTGGCGGCGTGCTGATCCCGACCGGACGCTCCTGCGAAGACTCCTGGCTGGTGGCCGCGTCGCTGATCCCGGTCACCCAGAACCTGAAGTTTCTGGTCGCGCTGCGTCCCGGCATCATTTCGCCGACCGTGGCGGCGCGCCAGGCAGCCACGCTGGATCGGCTGTCCAATGGCCGGGCGCTGTTCAACCTGGTCACTGGCGGTGATCCGGACGAGCTGGCCGGCGATGGCCTGCACCTCAACCACCAGGAGCGTTACGAAGCCTCGGTCGAGTTCACCCGTATCTGGCGCAAAGTGCTCGAAGGCGAAAACGTCGACTACGAAGGCAAACACATTCAGGTCAAGGGCGCCAAGCTGCTCTACCCACCGATCCAGCAACCACGTCCGCCGCTGTACTTCGGCGGCTCTTCGGAGGCAGCGCAGGACCTGGCTGCCGAGCAGGTCGAGCTGTACCTGACCTGGGGCGAACCGCCTGCAGCAGTAGCCGAGAAGATCGCCCAGGTGCGCGAGAAGGCCGCCGCGCAGGGCCGCGAAGTACGCTTCGGCATCCGCCTGCATGTGATCGTGCGGGAAACCAACGACGAAGCCTGGGCCGCCGCCGACAAGCTGATCTCGCACCTGGACGACGCCACCATTGCCCGTGCCCAAGCCTCGCTGGCGCGCTTCGACTCGGTTGGTCAGCAACGCATGGCCGCTCTGCACGGCGGCAGCCGCGACAACCTCGAAGTCAGCCCCAACCTGTGGGCTGGGGTTGGCCTGGTGCGCGGCGGTGCTGGCACTGCGCTGGTCGGCGATGGCCCGACCGTGGCAGCGCGGGTCAAGGAATACGCAGCGCTGGGCATCGACACCTTCATCTTCTCTGGCTACCCGCACCTGGAAGAGTCATACCGCGTTGCCGAGCTGCTGTTCCCGCACCTGGATGTACAGCGCCCGGAGCAACCGAAAGCGGGTGGCTACGTCAGCCCGTTTGGCGAGATGGTCGCCAACGACATCCTGCCCAAGTCCGTGTCGCAGAGCTGAGGACCGGACCATGAGTCGTGCAACCTCATCCACCCTGGCTCAGCGCCTGGCCCCCTGGGCACTGCCGGTACTGCTGCTGGCGATCTGGCAACTGGCGGTCAGCGCTGGCTGGCTGTCGACGCGCATCCTGCCGGCACCCAGCGCAGTTGTCAGCGCCGGTGTCGAGCTGGTGCGCAGCGGCGAGATCTGGACTCACCTGGCCATCAGCGGCTGGCGTGCCGGGCTGGGCTTTGTCATTGGCGGCAGCATCGGCCTGGTGCTGGGCTTTATCACCGGCCTGTCGAACTGGGGTGAACGCCTGCTCGACAGCTCGGTGCAGATGATCCGTAACGTGCCGCACCTGGCGCTGATCCCACTGGTGATCCTGTGGTTCGGTATCGATGAGTCGGCGAAGATCTTTCTGGTTGCGCTGGGCACGCTGTTCCCGATCTACCTGAACACCTATCACGGTATCCGCAACGTTGATCCAGCCCTGGTGGAAATGGCCCGCAGCTATGGCCTGTCCGGCTTCAGCCTGTTCCGCCAGGTGATCCTGCCGGGTGCGCTGCCATCGATTCTTGTCGGTGTGCGCTTTGCTCTGGGCTTCATGTGGCTGACCTTGATCGTCGCCGAAACCATCTCGGCAAACGCCGGCATCGGTTACCTGGCGATGAACGCCCGGGAGTTTCTGCAGACCGACGTGGTGGTGTTGGCAATCGTGCTCTACGCCGTGCTCGGCAAGCTCGCGGACCTCGCCGCCCGCGGCCTGGAACGTGCCTGGCTGCGCTGGCACCCGGCCTATCAAGTGGCCAAGAAGGAGGGCGCATGACCGTGCTCAAGGAACAACCGCCACGCTTGCTGCGTGGCATCCCGCTGGCCACCCAGGGTGTGCGCAAGACCTTTGGCCAGCGCGAAGTGCTGCGCGGCATTGATCTGCACATCCCGGCCGGGCAGTTCGTCGCCATCGTTGGCCGCAGTGGCTGCGGCAAAAGTACTTTGCTGCGCTTGCTGGCGGGTCTCGACCAGCCCACCGGCGGTCAGTTGCTGGCCGGCGCTGCGCCGCTGGCCGAGGCCCGCGAAGAAACCCGTTTGATGTTCCAGGATGCGCGCCTGCTGCCGTGGAAAAAGGTCATCGACAACGTCGGCCTCGGCCTCAAGGGCGACTGGCGGCAAAAGGCGCTGGACGCACTGGAAGCCGTTGGCCTGGCCGACCGCGCCAATGAGTGGCCAGCGGCGTTATCTGGCGGGCAGAAGCAGCGTGTGGCCCTGGCCCGCGCACTGATTCACCAGCCACGCCTGCTGCTGCTCGACGAGCCACTTGGCGCGCTGGATGCGCTGACCCGGATCGAGATGCAGCAACTGATCGAACGCCTGTGGCGCCAGCATGGCTTCACCGTGCTGCTGGTCACCCATGACGTCAGCGAGGCGGTTGCAGTGGCCGACCGGGTGATCCTGATCGAAGACGGTGCGGTCGGCCTCGACCTCAACGTCGAGCTGGCGCGGCCTCGGGTACGCGGCTCGCACCGTCTGGCCGCACTGGAAAGCGAAGTTCTCAACCGAGTTTTGTCTGTACCGGGCGCTGCGCCCGAGCCGGACCCAGTAGCACCTTTGCCCACGCAGTTGCGTTGGGCTCACTGAACCCCTGAAACCAGCACAAAGGAATCACACCATGACTATCAAAGCGATCAACGTCCGCAACCAGTTCAAAGGCACTGTGAAAGAAATCCTCGAAGGCCCGGTATTGTCGGAAATCGACGTGCAGACCGCCTCCGGTGTGGTCACCTCGGTGATCACCACGCGTTCGGTAAAAGAGTTGGAACTGCAGGTGGGCAGTGAAGTGATTGCCTTCGTCAAATCGACCGAAGTATCTATCGCCAAGCTGTGATGATTGTTGGTGTACTGGGGCCGCTTCGCGGCCTTCGCGGGCAAGCCCGCTCCCATAGGTTCATGAGCTGCGCCCCAAATGTTGGACAGTCAGTTAGCCTATCCCAGCCTGAGCCCTGTAAGCCACAGGGCTCAGGCCTTTCAGCTTCATTTTGATTCGGTCATGGTTGTAATAATGGATGTATTCGTCCAGCCCCGCCTTAAGCTCAGCGACACTCGCGAAGCGTTCACGGTAGAAATACTCACACTTGAGCGTCCCGAAAAAGCTTTCCATCGCGGCGTTGTCCAGGCAGTTGCCCTTGCGTGACATGCTCTGTTCAAGCCCTGCTTCTTTCAACCGCTTGCAGTAGCCAGGGTAGCGATAGTGCCAGCCTTGATCCGAGTGCAGGAGCGGCCGGCGATCAGCTGGAAGCCCTTTGATTGCTGTCTCCAGCATGTCGCCTACCAGGGTAAAACGTGGTCGGGTGTCGGTGTGATAAGCGACGATCTCGCCGTTGTATAGATCCATGATCGGAGAAAGGTACAGCTTCTCGCCTGCCACTTTGAACTCGGTGACATCCGTTACCCACTTCTGATTTGGATGATCGGCATGGAAGTCACGCTTGAGGATGTTGGGTGCGGCTTCGCCCATCAGTCCCCGATAAGATTTGTACTTCTTGGGGCGCACCGTGCATTTCAGGTCCAGCTCGGCCATCAGGCGGCGCACCTTCTTACTGTTAACCAATTGCCCTTCGCTGCGCAGCGTAGAGGTGACCCGTCGATAACCGTAGCGGCCACTGTGCCGATGGCTGATGTTCTGGATTGAGGTTTTGAGTGAGGCACACCGATCCCCGGCCTCAAGCACGCCAAGCTGATAGTAATAAGTGCTGCGCGGCAAATGAGCCGCTTTGAGCAGCCAAGTAAGCGAGTAGCGCTTACGCAGTGCCGCGACTAGCCGGGTTTTTTCTTGGCTATCTTCTTCCTCGCCTTCTCCTCGTCTAGCTCCTCGAGCTTTTTTAGGTAGGCGTTCTCCGCTTCAAGCTGGGCCAGCCTTGTCAGCAGCTGCGCACGAGTGAGTTTCTCAATGGGCATGGATGAAGTGTCTGCAGGTTTGCGTGGTGCTTTAGGCATCGCGGTGATCACTGGCTTTCTACGGGGCGGGCGGGGTTGATGTCCGCCACTGTAATACTGTTCTTCCCAGCTGCGAACCAGCGTGGAGTTGCCGAGGTTATAAAGCGCTGCCGTGGCGCGTAACGAAAGGTCTTCGCGCCATTTGTGGTGAAGAACGGAGAGTTTGAATTCGGCGCTGTAATGGCGGCCTGCCTTCTCCAGGCTGGCCTCACCGTGCGTGCGATAGGCCACAACCCAGCGGCGAAGAAGCGTCGGATCCATCTGAAGCTGCGCGGCAATGTGGCGAAAGCCATAACCGCGATCGAGAAAGGCTTGGATAGCCGACAGCTTGAACTGCTTTGAATACTTGCTCATAAAAACCCCAAAAGTGGACGGGTGTCCAACATTTGGGGCGCAGCTCATCAGGCGGCGCTGCAAACCTTGTGGGAGCGGGCTTGCCCGCGAAGGCCGCAAAGCGGCCCCAAAACTATCAGCGTTTAGGCAGGAACGGTGGCAGGTACAATCCCAGATACGCATCACAAACCCGCTTGCCTTCCTCGGCCATGCGCGGGGTGATCTGCTCGTGCAACTGCACCGAACGGGCATAGACCCGGTCGCTCAGCTCCATCGCCAGGGCAAACACATCGACGTCGTGCGGCATTGCCGGTAGCTGGAAATGCTGATCGAACAGCTTGTGCATCAGCTCGCCCAACTCCAGATCATGCTTGCGATCCGCCTGGGTCACTTCGCTCAAGCCATGCTGGGCCAGAATTAACTGCCGCGCTGCGGCATCCTCCTGATAGATCTCCAACATCCGTTGCTCGATCAGCCGCGACAGGTCATGCCAGGTGCTCAGCGCGCTGCTGTCGATCGGCGCGCGCAGTGCCTCACGAAAGGCCCGGTGCACATCTGCCGTCAGCGCTTCGAGCAGGGCCGGCACGCTGGCAAAGAAGTGGTACACCGACGACGGCGGGATCTGCGCGTGTTCAGCCACGCTGTAGATCGACAGCCCGGCCACACCGTGCGCCGCAAGCAACTCGCGGGCTGCCGCCAGGATCGTGACGATCCTGGCCTGGCTGCTGGCGCGCGGCTTACGTGGTGTGGGCGTGCGGGTCATCAGTTGCTGATGGCCAGGATGCTGGCCTGGTAGGCACCGACGAACAGGTCGAAGTCACCCACCTCGTCCTGCTCCAGGCGCGCCTGCTCGGCCAGCGAGTCACGTGCCAGCGTCTCGAAAGCTTGTTGGCGCTCGGGGCTCAACGGCTGCTCACGGAAGGTTTCGGCATGCAGACGGCTCTGACGCATGGAGAATTCGACAAAGCTCTCATCGTGCTCGGTCATGCGCGCCAGCACCTGCGCCGACGGCGTCAGTTCGGGATCATCGACCTTGGCCTGCTGCGCATCAACAGCTTTGACATGCGCATTACCGCCGTTGGCTTGATCGAGCAACGCGGCCAGCGGCGCGATACGCTCGAGCAGCTCGCCGGCCCACTCCTTGAGCGTCACCGGTTGGCCATTGCGCTGCAGCTCCAGGCCCGGCTTGCGGCCTTGCTTGACCACGCTGAGGAAGTTGCTGGTGCACTGGCCGCATTCGCCGTTGCTCAGCTGCGGGCTGTCGTCCAGCGCGCACAGCAGCAGGAATGCATCGAGGAAACGCGACTGCTGCAGGTCGATACCGACCGGCAGGAACGGGTTGATGTCCAGGCAGCGCACTTCGACGTACTGCACGCCGCGCGAGGCCAGCGCCTGGATCGGCCGCTCGCCGGTGTAGGTCACGCGCTTGGGGCGGATGTTCGAGTAGTACTCGTTTTCGATCTGCAGGATATTGGTGTTGAGCTGAACCCACTCGCCATCCTTGTGCGTACCGATCTCGACATATGGCGGGTACGGCGTGCCAACCGCCTTGCGCAGGCTGTCGGTGTAGCTGGCGAGGTCGTTGTAGCACGGCGTCAGGCCGGCCTGGGCGTTGCTCTGGTAACCCAGGTCGCTCATGCGCAGGCTGGTCGCGTAGGGCAGATACAGGGTGTCGGGGTCGAGCTGTTCGAGCTGGTGCGCACGGCCACGCATGAAGCCTGCATCCAGCGCCGGGGAAGCGCCGAACAGGTACATCAGCAGCCAGCTGTAGCGGCGGAAGTTACGAATCAGGGCGATGTACGCCGCCGACTGGAAGTCACGGTCGCTGTCAGCGCCGCCTTCCTTGTCGCGCAGCAGAGGCCACAGTGCCTCGGGCAGCGAGAAGTTGTAGTGAATACCGGCAATGCACTGCATGGTACGGCCGTAACGCAGGGCCAGGCCCTTGCGGTAGACATACTTGAGCTGGCCGATATTGGAGGTGCCGTAATAGCCGATCGGAATATCCTCTTCGGCCGGCAATGCGCAGGGCATCGACGGGCTCCACAGGTATTCGTTACCCAGCTTGGACTGGACGAAGCGATGCACCTCTTCGAGGTTATCCAGCACCGCAGCCGGGTCGGCCAGGGCCGGAGTGATGAACTCCAGCAGCGATTCTGAATAATCGGTGGTGATCTGCTCGTTGGTCAGCGCCGATCCCAGGGCCTCGGGATGCGGGGTCTGGGCCAGGCGACCTTGATCGGTCACGCGCAGGCATTCGCGCTCAATACCGTGCAGGCACTGCTTGAGCAAGGGGAGATTGGCACTGAGCAGGCTCAGGCGGCTGTTGAGGAGTTCGCTCAAGATGTATTCCTTCACGCGTCAGTCGCCCCAATATGGGGGTAGAAATAACGGTCTACAAGGGTAGGGACAAAGGAACTGGCGTTGTCGCCTGGTTACGCGGTTTCGGCAGTGCCATCACACTGCCGAAAATACCGCAGATAGCGCTTTGTGAGCTAGAGAACCGCGAAGGTTCCCTGAGCTTTCGCAACCAGCTTGTCGCCTTGGACTACGTCGGCGTCGACCACCAGTGTGCGCCGGCCCGCGTGCAGCACGCGCGCGGTGCATAGCATCTCGCCGTCGCTGACCGCGCGCATGTAGTTGATCTTGCACTCGATGGTCACGCTTTGCTGGTCAAAGCCATGGCTGGCCGAGCAGGCCAGGCCCATGGCGATGTCGACCAGGCTGAAGATCGCCCCGCCGTGCAGCTTCTGGCCACGGTTACGCAGCTGTGGCGTCAATGTCAGGGCCACCGTCGCAACACCCTCTTCAAGGCGCTGCAGGCGGCAGCCAAGCAACTGGCTGAAGGCACTTTCGACGTATTCGCTGGGCAGGTCGGTCATTTCTTCTTCAACTGCTTGGCGTTGGCGAACAGCGAGGCCATGGCGTTGTTGGCTGGCGCGGCCGTAGCCGTCTCACGCGGGCGCGCTGGCTGCTGCGGGCGGTTGCCGCCATTGGCCCGGCCACCACCGCGGTTGCCTTCGACCTTCTCGCCGGGGGTGTCGCCCATGCGCATCGACAGGGCGATACGTTTGCGCGGGATATCCACCTCCATCACCTTGACCTTGACCACATCACCGGCCTTGACTGCTTCACGCGGGTCCTTGATGAACTTCTCCGACAGCGACGAGATGTGCACCAGACCGTCCTGATGCACGCCGATATCGACGAAGGCACCGAAGTTGGTGACGTTGGTGACCACACCTTCGAGGATCATCCCAGGCTCGAGGTCCTTGAGCTCTTCGACGCCGTCCTGGAACGAGGCGGTCTTGAACTCCGGGCGCGGGTCACGGCCGGGCTTGTCCAGCTCTTGCAGGATGTCGGTGACGGTCGGCAGGCCGAAGGTCTCGTCGGTGAAGTTTTTCGGGTCGAGGCGCTTGAGAAAGGCGCTGTCGCCGATCAGCGAGCGGATGTCGCGGTCGGTGCCGGCGGCAATCCGCTGCACCAGCGGGTAGGCTTCCGGGTGCACGGCGGAGGCGTCCAGCGGGTTGTCGCCGTTCATCACGCGCAGGAAGCCGGCGGCCTGCTCGAAGGTTTTTTCGCCGAGGCGGCTGACCTTTTTCAGTGCTGCGCGGGTGGCGAACGGGCCATTGGCGTCGCGGTGGGCGACGATATTCTGCGCCAGGGTCGCGTTCAGGCCAGAGATGCGCGTAAGCAGCGCCACCGAAGCGGTGTTGACATCGACGCCGACGGCGTTCACGCAGTCTTCCACCACAGCATCGAGGCCGCGGGCGAGTTTGAGCTGCGAGACATCATGCTGATACTGGCCGACGCCGATCGATTTCGGGTCGATCTTGACCAGCTCGGCGAGTGGGTCCTGCAGGCGCCGGGCAATCGACACCGCGCCACGGATCGATACATCCAGGTCCGGGAACTCGCGTGCTGCCAGCTCCGAGGCGGAGTACACCGAAGCGCCGGCTTCGGAGACCATCACCTTGGTCATCTTCAATGCTGGGTATTTTTTGATCAGCTCAGCAGCCAGCTTGTCGGTCTCGCGGCTGGCGGTGCCGTTGCCGACCGCGATCAGCTCCACCGAATGCTTGGCGCACAGCGCTGCCAGCACGGCAATAGTACGGTCCCAGTCGTTGCGCGGCACGTGCGGGTAAACCGTGGCGGTGTCGAGCAGCTTGCCGGTGGCATCCACCACCGCAACCTTGCAGCCGGTACGCAGGCCCGGGTCGAGGCCCAGGGTAGCGCGCGGGCCTGCCGGGGCGGCGAGCAGCAGGTCGTGCAGGTTATGCGCGAAGACGTTGATCGCTTCGCTCTCGGCGGCTTCACGCAGCTCGCCGAACAGGTCGGTTTCAAGGTGGGTGTAGAGCTTGACCTTCCAGGTCCAGCGCACCACTTCGCCGAGCCATTTGTCGGCCGGGCGGGCGCGGTTTTCCACGCCGAAGTGCTGGCCGATCATCATCTCGCACGGGTGCAGGGTGCCCGGCAGCTCTTCGCCGACTTTAAGCGCTGCGCTGAGCACGCCTTCGTTGCGGCCACGGAAGATCGCCAGCGCACGGTGCGATGGGGCGCTGCGCAGCAGCTCGTCATGGGCGAAGTAATCGCGGAACTTGGCGCCTTCCTCTTCCTTGCCCGGTACCAGGCGGGCACTGAGTACGGCTTCCTGCTTGAGGAAGTTGCGCAGTTTTTCCAGCAGGCCGGCGTCTTCGGCGAAGCGCTCCATGAGGATGTACTTGGCGCCTTCCAGCGCGGCCTTGACGTCGGCTACGCCCTTGTCGGCATCGACGAAGCGCGCGGCTTCGGTTTCCGGGGTCAGCTGCGGGTCGTTGAACAGGCCGTCGGCCAGCTCGCCGAGGCCGGCTTCGAGAGCGATCTGGCCCTTGGTGCGGCGCTTTTGCTTGTACGGCAGGTACAGGTCTTCGAGGCGGGTCTTGGTGTCGGCCAGCTTGATCTCGCGGGCCAGCTCCGGGGTCAGCTTGCCTTGCTCGTCGATGCTGGCAAGGATGCTCGCGCGACGGTCATCCAGCTCGCGCAGGTAGCGCAGGCGCTCATCCAGGTGGCGCAGCTGGGTGTCGTCGAGGCTGCCGGTGACTTCCTTGCGGTAACGGGCGATGAAGGGCACCGTCGAGCCTTCGTCCAACAGGGCCACGGCCGCCTCGACCTGTTGCGGGCGAACGCCGAGTTCTGCGGCAATACGGCTGTTGATGCTGTCCATGAAAACCACCTGACAATATGTGAATACTGGAGGCCGCAGGTGGGCATTCGTGCCCGGCGGCGCTGGGTGAAAGGCGCGCATTATACCCATCGCGCCGAGCTTGCGGTGATAGCGCCGCGCCATCGGCGGCCGCGTGGAAGTGGCGCCCGGGGAAAAATCTGCTAACAATGCACACGGCACGCGCTGCAATGGCTACGCCATAATGCGCAGCGATCTCAGAGGAGTTATTGATGACCAGCACGCCTAACACAGTTGAAGGTGACAAGATTCTCATCGTCGACGACGATCCGGGGCTCAGCAGCCTGCTGGAGCGTTTTTTCACCAGCAAGGGCTACCGCACCCGGGCAGTACCCAATGTCGAACAGATGGACCGGCTGCTGGCCCGTGAGGTGTTCAACCTGGTTGTACTCGACCTGATGCTGCCTGGCGAAGACGGCTTGTCTGCCTGCCGCCGCCTGCGCGCAGCGAACAACCAGATCCCGATCATCATGCTTACCGCCAAGGGCGACGAGTTGAGCCGGATCAAAGGCCTGGAACTGGGCGCCGACGATTACCTGGCCAAGCCGTTCAACCCCGACGAGCTGATGGCGCGGGTCAAGGCCGTGCTGCGCCGTCAGTCGGCGCCGGTGCCTGGTGCGCCTGGCAGCGAAGACGAGACCGTGACCTTCGGTGACTACGAGCTGTCGCTGGCCACCCGCGAGCTCAAGCGTGGCAATGAAGTGCACATGCTCACCACCGGCGAATTCGCCGTGCTCAAGGCGCTGGTGATGCACGCCCGCGAGCCGCTCACCCGCGACAAGCTGATGAACCTCGCCCGTGGCCGCGAGTGGGACGCGCTGGAGCGCTCTATCGACGTGCAGATCTCGCGTCTGCGCCGCATGATCGAACCGGACCCGTCCAAGCCGCGCTATATCCAGACGGTCTGGGGCGTGGGCTACGTGTTCGTGCCGGACGGAAACGCCGGCAAATGAGTCTGCAGGCTTGCCACTACGCTGCAGGGCGACCCGAACGGGCCGCCCTGTTTGCGTCTGTGGCCAGCCGGCAATCTGGCGGGCTCTGCTCGCGCCTGTTCTGCAGTAGATGTCCTCGATGAAAACCCCTGTTTGGTTCCCGCAAAGCTTCTTCGCCCGCACCCTGTGGCTGGTGCTTATCGTCGTGCTGTTCTCCAAGGCGCTGACCCTGGTTTACCTGCTGATGAACGAAGACGTGCTGGTCGACCGTCAGTACAGCCATGGCGTGGCCCTGACCTTGCGCGCCTATTGGGCAGCCGATGAAGAAAACCGCGAGAAGATCGCCGAAGCGGCCGGCCTGATCCGGGTAACCGGGGCCGGCGTGCCGGAAGGCGAGCAGCACTGGCCTTACAGCGAAATTTATCAGCGGCAGATGCAGGCCGAACTGGGCGAGGACACCGAAGTGCGCCTGCGCGTGCATGCGCCGCCGGCGCTGTGGGTCAACGCGCCGAGTCTGGGCCCGGGCTGGCTTAAGGTGCCGCTGTACCCGCATCCGTTGCGCGGGCAAAAAATCTGGAACGTACTCGGCTGGTTCCTGGCCATTGGTTTGCTGTCGACAGCGTCGGCGTGGATCTTCGTCCGTCAGCTCAACCAGCCGCTCAAGCGCCTGGTGTTTGCCGCCCGTCAGCTTGGCCAGGGGCGCAGTGTGCGCTTGCCGGTCAGCGACACGCCAAGCGAAATGGCCGAGGTGTACCGCTCGTTCAACCAGATGGCTGAAGACGTCGAACAGGCCGGGCGCGAGCGTGAGCTGATGCTGGCGGGGGTCTCGCATGACCTGCGTACGCCGCTGACGCGCTTGCGCCTGTCGCTGTCACTGATGGACAACGACAACGACCTGACCGACGACATGGTTCGCGACATCGAAGACATGGACGCGATTCTCGATCAGTTTCTGGCGTTTATCCGTGATGGCCGTGACGAGCCGTTGGAAGAAATCGACTTCTCCGACCTGGTGCGTGAGGTGGTTGCGCCGTACAACCAGCCGGAAGAGCGCGTGCGCTTGTGCCTGGAGCCTATTCCGCCGTTCCCGCTGCGCCGTGTTTCGCTCAAGCGTATGCTCGGCAACCTGATCGGCAATGCCTTGCACCATGCGGGGCAGGGCGTTGAAGTAGCAGCTTATGTATCGGGCGACGACAGCGCGCCGTATGTGGTGTTGAGCGTGCTCGACCGCGGCGCGGGGATCGACGAGTCGGAGCTGGAGACCATCTTCAACCCCTTCATCCGGGGCGACCGTGCGCGTGGTGGCAAGGGTACGGGGCTGGGCCTGGCCATCGTCAAACGGATTGCGGCGCAGCATGGCGGCAATGTCGAGTTGCGTAACCGCTCTGGCGGCGGCATTGAAGCGCGAGTGCGTTTGCCGTTGGGCTTGCTGCTACCGCGCAACGCAGTGTGATTGTCGGGGGCCGCGTCGCGGCCCCGGCAATATTAGCCCTTACCCTTGGTGCGGGTCTGATTCGGCCCGCCGTTCTTCTCCAGGTGCTCGATGATCATCCCGGCAACGTCCTTGCTGGTGGTGACCTCGATGCCTTCCAGGCCTGGCGATGAGTTGACCTCCATCACCAGTGGGCCGTGGTTGGAGCGCAGGATGTCGACGCCGGCCACGCTCAAACCCATGACCTTCGCCGCGCGAATGGCGGTGATGCGCTCTTCCGGGGTGATCTTGATCAGGCTGGCAACGCCGCCACGATGCAGGTTGGAACGGAATTCACCCGGCTTGGCCTGACGCTTCATCGAGGCAATTACCTTGTCGCCAACCACGAAGCAGCGGATATCGGCGCCGCCGGCTTCCTTGATGTATTCCTGAACCATGATGTTCTGCTTAAGGCCCATGAAC
This sequence comes from Pseudomonas shirazensis, assembly GCF_014268785.2. Classification (GTDB taxonomy): domain Bacteria; phylum Pseudomonadota; class Gammaproteobacteria; order Pseudomonadales; family Pseudomonadaceae; genus Aquipseudomonas; species Aquipseudomonas shirazensis. The sequence goes on from NZ_JABWRD020000003.1 coordinate 154,639, forward strand.
GCCTCGATCACCGATTCGGCGGCCTGAGTGGTTTCGCACAGCACCACGCCAATGCCCTGGGTGCCTTCCAGCACCTTGATCACCAGGGGCGCGCCGTTGACCATCTGGATCAGGTCGGGAATATCGTCCGGCGAGTGGGCAAAGCCGGTAATCGGCAAACCGATACCGCGCCGCGACAGCAGTTGCAACGAGCGCAGCTTGTCCCGCGAGCGGGCGATTGCCACCGATTCGTTGAGCGGATTCACGCCCATCATCTCGAACTGGCGCAGCACTGCGCAGCCATAGAAGGTAACGGACGCGCCGATCCGCGGGATCACCGCATCAAAGCCCTCCAGCGGCCGCCCACGGTAGTGGATCTGCGGCTTGTGGCTGGCGATGTTCATGTAGGCACGCAGGGTATCGATCACAACCATCTCGTGGCCACGCTGGGTACCGGCTTCAACCAGGCGGCGGGTGGAATACAGACGCGGGTTCCGCGACAGCACAGCGATCTTCATGCAGCACCTGTGACAGGGAGAGGGTTGACCGGAAAGGCCGGTTTTTCCTGAACGTATTTCGAGCTTGGGTCCACTACCAGTTGGCCGTGGATCAATGCCTTGGAACCGAGCAGCAAGCGGTAGCGCATGGCCTTGCGACAGGCCAGGGTGAATTCGACCTCCCAGACCCGGTCTCCCAGCGCCAGCGGCGTGCGGATCACATAGCGGACCTGGGCATGGCCGTTGGAGCTCTTGATGCTTTTCATGGTCACCAGCGGGGCTTCACAGCGGCGATGGCGCAGCTGCACCACGGAGCCGAGGTGTGCAGTAAATCGGACCCACTGCTCACCGTCGCGTTCAAACGGCTCGACATCGGTGGCGTGCAGGCTTGAGGTGCTGGCGCCGGTGTCGATCTTGGCGCGCAGGCCGGCCAGCCCGAGTTCGGGCAGCGCCACCCACTCGCGCAGGCCGATCACACTCAGATGGTCAAATGTCTTCACTAATCACACCCTGGGGATAAGGTGGTGAACTTTAAGCACCGCGCAGAATTTTTGCATCCGTCAGTGACGGTAGTACAGTTCGGTTAAAGACAGAATTCGAGGTAAAGAGATGGCACAAAAGTCGGAAGAAGACGACAAGGTACGCCTGGACAAATGGCTGTGGGCCGCGCGGTTCTACAAGACCCGCGCCCTGGCCAAGGCGGCCATCGAAAGCGGCAAGGTGCACTGCCGCGGCGAGCGCTGCAAGCCCGGCAAGGAGCCACGGGTGGGCGACGAGTTCGTCCTGCGTACCGGCTTTGACGAGCGCACCATCGTTGTCAAGGCGCTGTCGGTGGTACGCCGCGGCGCGCCTGAGGCGCAGCTGCTGTATGGCGAAACCGAAGAGAGCATCCGCCGCCGCGAGCAGGCCGCGCAGCAGCGCAAGGATGGCGCCTTGGGGATGACGACCGATGGTCGGCCCAACAAGAAACAGCGCCGGCAGATCCACCAGCTGCACGGCAGCTTCGACTGATCTGTGCTGTTTTAAGAGGATGAGACAGGGAGCGCCTCATGCGTGGGCCGTACCAGGCCTGTTAATATGTGGACATTATTTTTCCAGATAGCCAAAACCTTATGAGCGACCTCCCTGCTACCGATTTCACTCAACGTTTCCTGTTCGACGACCGCGACGTGCGTGGCGAGATGGTCGGGCTGGAGCGCAGTTATGCCGAAGTGCTGGCCAAGCACCCCTATCCGCACCCGGTCGCGCTCCTGCTCGGTGAGTTGATGGCCGCCGCCGCGCTACTGGTGGGCACCCTCAAGTTCGACGGCCTGTTGATCCTGCAGGCGCGCTCTGAAGGCCCAGTGCCGTTGCTGATGATCGAATGCTCCAGCGAGCATGACATCCGTGGCCTGGCCCGCTATGAGGCGGACCAGATTGCCGCCGATGCAACCCTCACCGAGCTGATGCCAGATGGCGTACTGGCCTTGACCGTCGACCCGATCAACGGTCAGCGCTACCAGGGCATGGTCGACCTGCACGGCAAGGACCTGTCGGAGTGCTTCACCAACTACTTCGTCATGTCGCAGCAGATCAACACCACCATCACCCTGGCTGCCGACGGCTCGCGTGCCCGTGGCTTGCTGGTGCAGCAGTTGCCTGCCGACCGTCAGAAAGACAGCGATGAGCGCGATGAAAGCTGGAACCACGTCAAGGCTTTGGCGAACACTGTCAAAGCCGAGGAATTACTGGGCCTGGACAACGAAACCATGCTCCAGCGCCTGTACCACGAAGAGGCTGTGCGCCTGTTCGACTTGCAGCCGTTGCAGTTCCGCTGCAGCTGCTCGCGGGAACGTTCAGGCAATGCCTTGGTCAGTCTCGGTCAGGAAGACGCTCAGCAGCTGGTAGTTGAACATGGTGGCCAAATCGAGGTCGATTGCCAGTTCTGCAATCAGCGTTATCTGTTTGATGCGACCGACGTTACGCAATTGTTTGCTGGCGGCGGCACAAGCGGCGCAGCAGAAACACGTCACTGAAGCGTTTAATTGCAGTGAATTCTCCTGTCGTTCTGCGATAAACCGCAGTTCTGACAGGAGGGGTCTACTTTTTTTGGGCTTTTCTGGCATAATCCGGCCACTTTTTTCGCTGTAGTCGTTTTTTTCGGACCACTACAAAACGTTTGGAGCACTCGGCCTCGGGCCGGATGGGGTATCTCATGACGCAAGCCAACAACACCGTGTACACCGACCTGAGCGTCGATGAGCTGGTAAAAGAAGCGCTGTCCCGCGGTGAAGGCGAGCTGGCCGATACTGGCGCGCTGGTCGTGAAAACCGGTCACCGCACCGGCCGTTCGCCAGCGGACCGTTTCATCGTCGACGAACCCAGCACCACCGAGGCAATTGCCTGGGGCCCGATCAACCGCAAGTTCCCGGCCGACAAGTTCGATGCTTTGTGGGCTCGCGTTGAAGCGTTCAACAACGCCCAGGACCATTTTGTGTCCTATGTTCATGTAGGTGCTGCCGCCGAGCACTACCTGCCAGTGCGCATGACCACCCAGACTGCCTGGCAGAACCTGTTCGGTCGTTGCCTGTTCATCAACCCGGAGCAGTACAACCCGGCCGGTCGTGATGAGTGGCAAGTGCTCAACGTTGCCAACTTCGAATGCTCGCCTGAGCGCGATGGCACCAACTCCGACGGTTGCGTGATCATCAACTTCGCCCAGAAGAAAGTCCTGATCGCTGGCATGCGTTACGCCGGCGAAATGAAGAAAGCCATGTTCTCGGTGCAGAACTTCCTGCTGCCGGCCGCTGACGTACTGCCTATGCACTGCGCAGCCAACATCGGCGAAGAAGGCGATGTAACCCTGTTCTTCGGCCTGTCCGGCACTGGCAAGACCACTCTGTCGGCCGATGAAAGCCGTTACCTGATTGGTGACGACGAACACGGCTGGGGCGAAGGCGTAGTCTTCAACATGGAAGGCGGCTGCTACGCCAAGTGCATCGACTTGTCCGAGAAGAACGAGCCGGTCATCTGGAAAGCCATCAAGCACGGCGCAGTTCTGGAAAACGTGGTCATCGACGACGCTTCCAAGCACGCCGACTACGCTGATGTCAGCCTGACCCAGAACAGCCGCGCAGCCTACCCGCTGGAGCACGTTGCCAAGCGTTCCGAAGCGAACCTGGGCGGCGAGCCAAATGCCGTTATCTTCCTGACCTGCGACCTGACCGGCGTGCTGCCGCCAGTGTCGATCCTGAACAACGAGCAAGCGGCCTACCACTTCCTGTCGGGTTACACCGCGCTGGTCGGTTCGACTGAGATGGGTTCGGGCGGCGGCATCAAGTCGACCTTCTCCACCTGCTTCGGCGCGCCGTTCTTCCCGCGTCCTGCTGGCGAATACGCTGAGCTGCTGATCAAACGCATCAACGGCTTCGGCTCCAAGGTCTACCTGGTCAACACCGGCTGGACCGGCGGCGGCTACGGCGTTGGCAAGCGCTTCAGCATCCCGACCACCCGTGCTGTGATCGCTGCGATCCAGAGCGGCGCGCTGGTGGGTGCCGAAACCGAACACCTGGACATCATCAACCTCGACGTGCCGAAAGCCGTTGAAGGTGTTGATACCAACCTGCTCAACCCACGTACCAACTGGGAAGACAAGGCTGCCTACGACGAGGCTGCCAAAGGTCTGGCCAAGCTGTTCATCGAGAACTTCAAGAAGTTTGACGTTTCCGACGCAATCAAGGCTGCCGGGCCGAAGCTGTAAGCTTTAACCGGTACGCTGGATAGAAGCCGCCCTTAGGGGCGGCTTTTTTTTGCGTCAGATTTGTCATCTTGACGCATGTACAAAGTGTCGTACAATGATTCGCGTCTGATCATGCGCTCCACGAGCGTTTGTTGAAGCGAAACACCTTCTGAAACACCTGCTCCAGGCGCTGCCTGGAAAGGATTGACCAATGCATGTATTGACCTTTAGCCAAGCTCGCGCCGACCTGAAGCAGACGATGGATGACGTCTGTCGAGATCACGAGCCAGCAGTCATCACCCGCCAGCGCGGTGAGCCCGTTGTGATGATCTCTTTGGACGATTACAACGGCATGCGCGAAACCATGTACCTATTGGGATCATCTGCAAACGCCAAGCGTCTGCGCTCCTCTATCGCTCAGATCCGTTCCGGTAAGGCGATTACCAAGGAACTGACCATCAATGAGCACGAAGTCCAAGCAACGCAACAAGACTGAGGCCCGTAATACCGCAAGCATCGCGTTTACCTCGGAAGGCTGGGAAGACTACAACCACTGGCTTTCGAACGATGCCGATGTCTTTCAGCGGCTGGACGCCTTGATTGCCGATTGTCTGCGTAGCCCATTCAAAGGAATCGGCAAGCCTGAGCCGCTGAAAGGTGACTTGTCTGGGTTCTGGTCTCGGCGCGTCACCCGCGAGCATCGCATAGTCTATTTTTACGAAAGCGGCACGCTAACCATCCTGCAATGTCGTTTCCACTACGATGACTGAAGCGGCTTCATGTAATCAACCTGCGTGGTAATCCATGACCGAATCCCCCCTGCGCTCCGACTTCAACCACTTCCACCCAATCCTCACCCGTCCGCAAGACAACGACGTCAACGGCCACATCGCTGGCGCCACTGTGCATGGCTTTTTTGAAACCGCGATACAGGCATTTCTGGTGGAGCAGGCCGAGCTCGACCTGCGCGACGGCGCGCTGGCGGGTCTGGTGATCAGTTCGGCAGCCGACTTCTACGCCTTGCCGGCGTTTCCGGATGTGCTCGAGGTAGGCCTGGGCGTGACGCGGCTGGCTGGCAGTACCGTGGAGTACCGTTTGGCGCTGTTCCGCCCAGGCGAGACCCAGGCGTGTGCGGCCGGCAGCCTGGTGCAGGTGTTCATCGAGCGCAGCTCAGGCCAGCCTGCCGTGCTGCCTGAGGCCATGCAGGCGACCCTGGCAGGCCTGCGGCCCAACCTTTAAAGGGCACAAATGCAAAGGCCCCGCCGGGAGGGGCGGGGCCTTTTGATGCCTGGGCAAAGCCCTTGGCTATCAGTGACGCCAGTGGCGCTTCTGTTTGTGCTTGCGGTGGCCATAGTGGTGGCCGCGGTCGTAGTGACGACGGTCATCGTAGCCGCGACGGTAACGACGGTCGTCGCGCTCGTCTTCATCGGCCTTGTTGCCCATGTAGTTACCCAGCGCGCCACCTGCGCCGCCGCCAGCGGCTGCACCGATGTAGCTGCCATTGGTGCCGCCGACGCTGCGGCCAATCACGTTACCGCCGGCTGCGCCCAGGGCACCACCGATTGCGGCTTCACCGCGTTGACGTTTATCGGCACCGACCGCACTGCCGGCTGCGCCGCCCAGGCCTGCGCCAATCGCGCCGCCGGTGCTGCCGCCAAGCTGCTGGCCGACCACTGAGCCGAGTACCCCACCCAGTGCGCCGCCAATACCTGCTTCAGTCGTGCCGCCTGCCATGGCAACGCCGCTGAGCAAGCCAAAAGACAACAACAGAATCGAGGAGTACTTCTTCATCAAGAGAACCTCAGAGGGATGACGAGGGCGAATTTGAGGCTCGGCGAGCACTCTGGCAATTGAAATCCGACGAGTAACACGAGTTGTACACAATTCTCTAAGTTACTGTTTTCAGTATGAAACTTAATCGTTTTTTGCCTGTCATACGTTACTTGAGACAAAGCCCTGACCATTGCGGACAGGGCTTTTTTTTGGTCTCCAGAAAGCCGATGAGGCTATGCCGTCAGAGGATCCGACCGGTGTCGCTGGCACGTTCCAGCTTGATCGCGATGAACTTGGAAGTCGGCGTGTGGCTGCCGTCGCCAATGCTCTCCAGCGGCACCAGCGGGTTCACCTCTGGATAGTAGGCCGCCGCCTGCCCAGCCGGAATATCGTAGGCCAGCAGAGTGAAGCCACGTACCCGGCGCTCGATGCCATCGTCCCACAGCGACACGATATCGGCCTTCTGCCCAGGCGCGAAGCCCAGACGAATGATGTCGGCTTCGTTGACGAACAGCACGTCGCGCTGCGCCTTGACCCCGCGGTAACGGTCATCCAGGCCATAGATGGTGGTGTTGTACTGATCGTGCGAGCGCATCGATTGCATGATCAGGTCCGGCAACTGGCCGCTGGCGCGTACGCGCTCATCGAGCAGCGAGTCGGGCAGCAGGTTGGCCTTGAAGTTGGCGCGCCCGTTCGCGGTTTGCCATTTGCGGCTGCCAGCGCTGTTGCCCAGGTAGAAACCGCCCGGGTGTTTCAGGCGCTGATTGAAGTCGGCAAAACCGGGGATGGTGTCGGCGATCAGCTGGCGAATCCGGTCGTAGTCAGCCACCAGCCAGTGCCAGTCGACCGGGCGCTTGCCCAGCGTTGCCGCGGCAATACCGGCAATCACTGCAGGCTCGGAACGCATCTGTTTCGACAGCGGCTTGAGCTGGCCATTGGAGGCGTGGACCATGCTGAACGAGTCTTCCACCGTGACCGCCTGCGGGCCATCGGCCTGCATGTCGATGTCGGTACGGCCCAGGCACGGCAGGATCAACGCCTGCTTGCCATGCATCAGATGGCTGCGGTTGAGCTTGGTACTGATCTGCACCGTCAGGTCGCAGTTGCGCAGCGCCTGAGCGGTGCGCGCGGTGTCTGGCGTGGCTTGGGCGAAGTTGCCACCCAGGCCGATGAATACCTTGGAACGGCCATCGAGCATCGCGTGGATCGCCTCGACGGTGTTGTGGCCGTTGGCGCGCGGCACCGGGAAGGCGAAGCGTTGTTGCAGGGCATTGAGCAGCGCTGCTGGCGGCCGCTCGTTGATGCCCATGGTGCGGTCGCCCTGCACGTTACTGTGGCCGCGCACCGGGCACAGGCCAGCACCGGGCTGGCCGATGTTGCCGCGCAGCAGCATCACGTTGACCATTTCCTGAATGGTCGGCACCGAGTGGCGATGCTGGGTGATGCCCATCGCCCAGCACATGATCACGCGCTTGCCCTTGCAGTACATGCGCGCAGCCTGTTCGATCTCGGCCAGATCCAGGCCCGACTGGGCCTGCAGCTGATCCCACGGGGTGGCATCAACCACCGCCAGGTACTCATTGATGCCGTGGCCGTGCTCGGCAATGAACACATGATCGAAGATCGCCGGCTCGCCCTTGGCCTGGGCCTCGCGCTCCCACTGCAGGAGGAACTTGGCCATGCCGCGCAGCAGTGCCATGTCGCCGCCCAGGGCAGGGCGGAAGTACGCCGAGTTGGTTGGGCGGTCGCTGTTGGTGAGCATCTCCAGCGCATTCTGCGGGTGCTGGAAGCGCTCCAGGCCACGCTCCTTGAGCGGGTTGACGCAGATCACCTGTGCGCCGCGTTTGACCGCATCGCGCAGCGGGTCGAGCATGCGTGGGTGGTTGGTGCCGGGATTCTGGCCCCAGACGAAGATCGCATCGGCGTGCTCGAAGTCATCGAAGGTCACCGTGCCCTTGCCGACCCCGACACTCTGGCCCAGGGCCACGCCGCTGGCTTCGTGGCACATGTTCGAGCAGTCCGGGAAGTTGTTGGTACCGAACGCGCGGACAAACAGCTGATACAGGTAGGCCGCTTCGTTGCTGGCCCGGCCCGAGGTGTAGAACTCGGCATGATCCGGGCTGGTGAGGCCGTTCAGGTGCTGGGCGATCAGGGCGAAGGCGCTGTCCCAGTCGATCGGCTGGTAACGGTCGTTGGCCGGGTTGTACAGCATCGGCTCGGTCAGGCGGCCCTGGTACTCGAGCCAGTAGTCGCTTTGCTCAAGCAGCGAGGTCACGCTGTGGCGAGCGAAGAAGGCCGCATCGACACGGCGCTTGGTGGCTTCCCAGTTGACTGCCTTGGCGCCGTTCTCGCAGAACTTGACCATGCCGCTTTCAGGCGAGTCGCCCCAGGCACAGCCCGGGCAGTCGAAACCGCCGTTCTGGTTGGTCTTGAGCAGGGCGCGGATGTTCTTTAGTGCGTTGTCGCTGCCAACCCAGGCCTTGGCCACACTGCGCAGCGCACCCCAGCCGCCGGCGGCGCCGTTGTAGGGCTTGTAGCGAGGTGGAGTTTGTTCTTGCGGAAGCTTCTGATGCGAGGTCACGGCGATTTCGACTCCGCCACGGGGCTGAACACCCGTGGTGCACTGTGTTTGGGCAAATGAATAAGGTTGAGCTGATGCTTGCGCGCCCATTGCAGGGCAAGGCCGGTGGGCGCCGACAAACTGACCAGGGTCTGGATGCCTGCGCGCAGCACTTTCTGGATCAGTTCCAGGCTGCAGCGGCTGGTGACGATGGCCAGGCCGCCCTGGGTGTCGATCTGCTCGCGCAGCAAGGCGCCGATCAACTTGTCCAGCGCGTTGTGTCGGCCGATGTCTTCACGGCCGAGCAACAGCTCACCTTGGCTATTCATGAACAACGCCGCATGGACTGCACCGCAGTGCTGGCCCAGCGGTTGAAACTGATCGATGCGCCGGCGCAGGTCGTGCAGCCACTCGACCGGCGGCAGCGGCGCGCCGGGCAGGCTGGCCAGTTCTGGCAGCGCTTGCTCCAATGCTTCGACACCGCACAGGCCGCAGCCACTGGTACCGGCCAACTGGCGGCGCTGGTTTTTCAGGTTCCAGAACGCCCGGCTGGCAATCTCCAGGTCGGCATACAGCGCCGAGCCACTGCCAGAAAGCTTTACGTCGTAGATTTCATTGGTGCTTTCGACGATGCCGCTGCCGACACTGAAACCGACGGCAAAATCTTCCAGATCGGTCGGGCTGACCAGCATCACGGCCTGGCTCAACCCGTTGTAGGCGATCGCCAGCGCGACTTCTTCGGCAAGCGGCGTGCTGGCACGCTCGGCATCGCTGAGTTGGACGTAGTCGTAGGTGTTGCTGGCGGCAGGCAGGGACAGTGCAGTGGACGCCGCGCAGACCGGAGGTTTGCTGTTCATCGGGCGCAGTACCGTCTGGCTCATTAGTGCACAAGCCTAGGCTTGTGCGTCGGCGACGTCTAATCGCAAGGTTCTATGCCGTGATAGAGCGCGTCGATTGGTCGCACCCGGGCGGGTTGGGCAAACCTGTCCTAGACTTGCCGTTCCGAGGATTTATCAACAAGGAGCGCGCAATGAGCCTATTCAGTTTCGTGAAGGAAGCCGGCGAGAAGTTGATCGACCTGCTCACGCCTGGCAATGCCAAGGCCCAAGAGCAGATCAAGGAGCACGTGAGCAAGGTGGGGCTAGGTAACCCTAATATCACCGCTACGGTTGATGGGGACAAGATTACCCTCACGGGCGACGTGGCCAGCCAGGAGGAGAAGGAAAAGATCATCCTCGCGGCGGGCAACATCGAGGGTGTGGCCAGCGTTGACGACCAGATTACCGTGACCGGGCCGGTGGTTAAGGCGGCTGTTTTCGTTACTGTCGTGAAGGGCGATACGTTGAGCGCGATTTCCAAGCGGGTTTATGGTGACGCGAACAAGTACAACAAGATCTTTGAAGCGAACAAGCCGATGCTTTCGCATCCGGACAAGATCTATGTGGGGCAGGTGTTGCGGATTCCCGAGTAAGCCAGTTCCGGCCGGGTGCAGGGGCTGCGCTGCGGCCCCTGCATTCTTGCGTCCAGCTCAGAGCCCCGCCAACAACTCCCGATAATCCTCTACCGCCGCAAACTCCTGAGTATCCCGCGGCGCTGCCTTGCTGTCCGGCTGGCGTACCGCGAGCAAATGCCCGACCCCATACCGCTGCGCACTGCGCAAAATCGCCAGAGTGTCATCAATGAACAAGCTGCGCGCCGGATCAAAACCAATATCGGCCTGCAGCGCATCCCAGAACAGCGGACTTTCCTTGGGATAGCCGTAATCATGCGAGCTGATCAAACGCTCGAAATACCCCGCCAGCTCCACCCGCTCCAACTTCAGCGACAACGAATCACGGTGGGCATTGGTGATCATCACTACACGCTTGCCCGCTTTGCGAATCGCCGCTAGAAACGTATCGGCATCCGGGCGCAGGGCAATCAGGTCGGCGATCTCTTGCTTCAGCTCGCGGATCGGCAGGTTCAGCTCCTGGCTCCAGAAGTCCAGGCAGTACCAGTTCAGCGTGCCGGCGTTACGCTCGAACAGCGGCTGCAGCTCAAGTTCGGCCATCGCCCGGCTGATACCGTGCAGCTCGGCGTAGCGCTGGGGCAGGTGTTGTAGCCAGAACTGGTTGTCGTAGTGCAGGTCGAGCAGGGTACCGTCCATGTCGAGCAGAACGGTGTCGATGGCAGACCAGGGAAGAACAGGCATGGGAAACTCTCGATCAGTCGGCTAGCCACGGTATAGTAACCCGTTCACGCCAAGGAGCTGCCCCATGCGCCAGAAACCCACCGTCCTCAGCCGCGAAATCGTCGCCGATAGCCGTTTGTTCCGGGTCGAATCCGTCGAGCTGCGCTTTTCCAACGGTGTCGAGCGGACCTACGAACGGTTGGTCGGGCGCGGTAATGGCTATGGCGCGGTGATGATCGTGGCGATGCTCGACGCCGAGCATGCAGTGCTGGTCGAGGAATACTGCGGCGGCACCGACGAATACGAGCTGTCGCTGCCCAAGGGCTTGATCGAACCGGGCGAGGATGTGCTGGCAGCGGCTAACCGCGAGCTCAAGGAAGAGGCCGGTTTTGGCGCACGCCAGCTGGAACATTTGACCGAGCTATCGCTGTCGCCGGGCTACATGAGCCAGAAGATCCAGGTGGTGCTGGCGACCGACCTCTACGAAGAACGCCTCGAAGGCGACGAGCCGGAGCCGATGGGTGTCGACAAGGTAAACCTGCGCGAGCTGTCGGCCCTGGCGATGCACCCGCAGTTCAGCGAAGGCCGCGCACTGGCGGCGCTGTACCTGGTACGTGACATGCTCACCCAGCGCGGGTTGCTCAGCGTATGAACGATCAACAACTGATGCACGAAGTGGTCAAGCTGGCGCTGGCTGCCGGCGAAGCGATCCTGCCGCACTGGCGGGCTGATGTGGCGGTTATGTCCAAGGCGGATGATTCGCCGGTCACCGCGGCCGATCTGGCGGCCCATCACGTCATCGCTGCAGGCTTGCAGGCGCTGGCGCCGCAGATTCCGGTGCTGTCGGAAGAAGACTGCGACATTGCCCTTGCCGAACGCGCCGGCTGGAGCCGCTGGTGGCTGGTCGATCCGCTGGACGGGACCAAGGAATTCATTGCCGGCAGCGAAGAGTTCACCGTCAACATCGCCCTGATCGAGCAGGGCGAAGTGGTATTTGGCGTGGTCAGCATGCCGACCAACAACCGCTGCTACTTTGGTGGCCGCGAGCTGGGCGCCTGGCGCGCCGATCAGGATGCGCCAGCTGCGCCGATCCAGGTGCGCACTGCGCCGCCTGCTGACGCCCAATTCACGGTGGTCGCCAGCCGCCGTCACTCCAGCCCACAGCAGGAAGCGCTGCTGGCTGGCTTGAGCGGTGCGGTGGGTGAGCTGGACTTGGTCAGCGTCGGCAGCTCGCTGAAGTTCTGCCTGCTGGCAGAGGGTGAAGCCGATTGTTATCCGCGCCTGGCACCGACCTCGCAGTGGGACACCGCTGCCGCGCAAGGCGTGCTCGAAGGCGCTGGCGGTGAGGTGATCGGTCTGGACGGCCAGCCGTTCCGTTACCCGGCGCGGGAGTCGCTGCTCAACCCCTTCTTCCTGGCTTTGCCCAGCGCCGCCCCGTGGCGCCAGGCACTGATCAAGCTCGCCTCAACGATGTAGCACGTACTGCCCACTGAACGTGACGGCGGGCTCAGTGCTGCCGCTGTTGCTGACCACCGTATCCAGCGTCAGGCGCGCTCGCCCTCGGCGCTGGTACATCGTCACGAAGCGCTCCCAGGCTTTGTCTTGCGGCGGCTGGCAGCGGGCAACCGCGGCGCCGGTGACCGGCAGCGGATAGCTGATCTGGCCTTCCTGAATGACGATATGGCCGTCATCGATGCCCGCCTCGCGCAAGCGCAGGTGCAGCCAGCCCCAACCGACCAGCACCGCTGCGCAGTACAGGCTGCCGCCAAACATGGTGCTCTTGTGATTGACGTTGGCCTCCAGCGGCAGCTGCAGTTGCAGGCACTGGTCTTGCCAGCTGAGCACTTGCAGGCCCATCTCGCGGGTCAACGGGATGTCGCTGTGCAGTACTTCCTCCAGATATTGGCGGTCGTCGCTCATGGGCGCGAGTCCTCGTGATCGTCAGCGCCGCCGGCATGATCAGCAAAGCTCAGGCCGTGCTTGCGCAACTTGTCGTGCAGAGTCTTGCGCGGCACGCCCAACGCCTCGGCCAGGCTGCGCATGGAGCTGTGTGGCTGGGTCAGTTCGGCAGCAATCAGCGAGCGTTCAAACTGCTCGACCTGATCGCTGAGGTTGCCGCTGAGCAGCGGCGTGGCGCTGGCCGTGGCGGGCGGCTGCTGGCCGTCGAGGGCCAGTTCCAGGCCGAGGGCAAAGCGTTCCGCAGCGTTTTGCAGCTCGCGGACATTACCGGGCCAGTCATGGCGCAGCAGCAGTGCCCGTTGCGCCGGTTGCAAGCTGTGCGGGGCGAGGCCGTGGCGCTGGCTGGCGGCATCGGCGAAGTGCTGGAACAACACCAGGATATCGTCGCCGCGCTCGCGTAGTGCAGGGATGCGCAGCGGTGCAACGTTCAGGCGGTAATACAGGTCAGCACGGAACCGGCCCTGATCAGCAGCCTGGCGCAGGTCTTCCTTGGTGGCGGCGATCACGCGGATATCCAGCGGTATCAGCTGATTGCCGCCCAGGCGTTCGACCACCCGCTCCTGCAGCATGCGCAGCAGTTTCACCTGCACATCCAGGCTCATGCTCTCGATCTCGTCGAGGAACAGCGTGCCGCCATTGGCGAATTCGAACTTGCCGATGCGGCGCTTCTGCGCGCCGGTGAACGCGCCGGGCTCGTGGCCGAACAGCTCGCTCTCGACCACTGACTCTGCCAGGGCGCCGGCATTGATTGCCACAAACGGGCCATCGCGGCGGCTCGACAGATCATGCAGGGCGCGGGCGACGACCTCTTTGCCGGCGCCGGTCTCACCAAGAATCAGCACATCGGCGCGGGTGCCGGCGAGGGCGCCGATCTGGTCGCGCAGGCGCTGCATCGACGGCGACTGGCCCACCAGGCGGGTCGACAGTTGCTGGCGATCACTCAAGGCCAGACGCAGGCTGCGGTTGTCCAGCACCAGTCGGCGCAGGGCCAGGGCACGGCGCACGCTGTCGAGCAGGGCGTCGCTGGCGAAGGGTTTTTCAAGGAAGTCGTAAGCGCCGGCGCGCATCGCCTGCACCGCCAGCGGCACGTCGCCGTGGCCGGTGATCAGCAGCACCGGCAGCTCCTGATCGCGGCCACGCAGGTGCTCGAGCAGTTGCAGGCCGTCGATCCCGGGCATGCGGATATCGCTGACGACGACGCCCGGCCAGTCTGGCTCGATGCGCTCGGCCAGGCCCTGGGCATCGGCCAGGGTGACTACCTTGAGCCCGGCCAGGTCGAGGGTCTGGCCCAAGGCCTGACGCAGGTGCGGGTCATCGTCGACCAGGATCACCTGGGTACGGCTGTCGATCAGTGTCGTCTCGGGCGTCATGCCGAGGGGTCCTCCGAAGTGGGCAGGGTCGCGCCGGGCTTGGCCACGCGCATGCGCAAGGTCAGCAGGGCGCCACCTTCAGGGTGGTTGCCGAGCAGCAGTTCACCGTCCAGCGCCAGCATCAGGCTCTCGCAGATCGCCAGGCCCAGGCCGAGGCCTTGGGTGCGGGTCTTGGTGGTGAAGAACGGCTCCTTGGCGCGCTCCAGCGCCTGGCGGGTAAAGCCTGGGCCGTTGTCGCGAATGTACAGGTAGACGTGCTCGTCGCGCCGTTCGGCACTCAGCCACAGCTTGCGCGGGTTGGCTTTTTCGGTGAGCGCATCGAGGGCGTTGGCGAGCAGGTTGCCGAGCACCTGGCGCAGGCGCGTTTCGCCGGCCTGAACCCACAGCGGCGCGTCCGGCAGGTCGCGAACCAGCTCCACCGCCATCGCCCGGCGACGCTTGGCCAGCAGGGCCAGGGCGTCGTCCAGCGCCGGTTGCAGGGCGACGCTTTCTGGCGCATGGCGATCACGCCGGGCAAAGGCGCGCAGGTGGGCGATGATCGAGGCCATGCGCCCGGTCAGCTCGCCGATCAGCTTGAGGTTGCCGCGGGCGTCTTCGGTGCGTTCATGGTCGAGCAGCACTTCGGCGTTTTCGGCGTAGCTGCGGATCGCCGCCAGCGGCTGGTTGAGCTCGTGGCTGATGCTTGCCGACATGGTGCCGAGCACCGACAGCTTGCCGGCCTGGACCAACTCGTCCTGAGCGCGGACCAGTTCCTGCTGGGCGCTCTCGCGCTCGAGCACGGCGCTTTTCAGTAGGGTATTAAGGCCTTCGAGGTCGGCGGTCCGGGCCACCACGCGGTTTTCCAGGTCTTGCCGGCCGCGGGCTTCGAGATCGATGCGGTCGATATAGTGGCGCCGGCGCTGCATTACCAAACCGGTCAGCAGGATCAACACCAGCAGCGCGCCGGCGCCAATTGCCATGACCGTCTGCACCGAGCGGTCGATGAGGATGTGCGGGGCAAGGATGCTCACCTGCCAGCCGGTTTCCTTGATGTCGCGGGTCTGGATCAGCCAGGCCTCGGGGTTGAGGTTGAGCGGCTGCGGTGCCTGGGTCGGGTAGGGCTGAATGGCGAGCATCGCCGAGCGCTCCGCCGGGGTCAGCGGGCGGGTGGCACGGAAGCGCCAGTCCGGGCGCGAGGTCAGCACCACCACGCCGTTCTGGTCGGTCAGTAGCAGTTGCTCGGGGGTGTTGCCCCAGAGGGTTTCGGTGTGGTCGAGGTCGACCTTGACCACCAGCACGCCGATCACCCGCTCGCCATCGCGCACCGCAGCCGCGAAGAAGTAGCCGCGCTTGGCTGAGGTCGTGCCTTGGCCAAAGAAGCGCCCCAGGCGGCCTTCCATGGCTTCGATGAAATACGGCCTGAAGGCGAAGTTACGACCGACGAAACTGTCGCGTTTATCCCAGTTGGAGCCGGCCAGGGTGTTGCCGCTGACGTCCATCAGGTACATCACCTCGGCGCCGGTCTGGCGGGTGATGTCCTTGAGCAGGCGGTTGGCGTTGGTGATTGCTTCGATCTTGAACGGATCGGCCAACGCCTGGCGCAGCGCCGGCAGCTCGCCGAGGATCTGCGGCAAGGTTTCGTAGCGGTGCAGGGTGCCGAGCAGGTTGGCCACGTACAGGTCGAGGGTCTGGCGATTCTGCGAGGCGAGCTGGTCCTGGTAATAGCGTTCGGCCAGGTGATGCAGCGGCCACAGCAGCGGCGCCAGGCACACTGCCAGAAGGGCCAGGCTGCGCCAGCGGGGGCGTCGCGGGGAGGTCGGGGTGTGCATCATGTGCCAACTGCGCCAGAAAGAGTCTGGCGCAATTATGCGCTAGTTCAGGCAGTCGTTGAGCGCGTCCAGCCAATGCGCCTGGCTGACGTGCCACTGTTGCGCCAGAAGCGAGCAGTCCAGCCGCGAATTGGCTGGGCGCTGCGCAGGGGTTGGGTACTCACTGGAGCTGATCGGGATAAGCTCGGCGCAAGGCAGGCCGCGCGCCTTGAGCTGCGCGGCGATCGCCTCGGCAAAGCCGAACCACGAGGTTTCACCTTGGGCGCTCAGGTGGTAAGTGCCCCAGGCGCCCGCATCGCCGGCCTGCCAGCGCTCGAACAAGGCCAGGGTGCTGGCGGCAATGGTGCCGGCCCAGGTGGGCGCGCCGATCTGGTCGGCGACTACCCGCAGTTGCGGTTTCTCCTGCAACAGGCGTTGCATGGTCAGCAGAAAGTTGCGCCCGTGCTGCGAGTAGACCCAGCTGGTGCGCAGGATCAGGTGCTGGCCGCCAACAGCGGTGATCGCCTGTTCACCGGCCAGCTTGCTGCTGCCGTACACGCCCAGAGGGTTGGGCGCGTCCTGCTCGGTGTAGGGCGTGGCTTTGCTGCCGTCGAAGATGTAATCGGTGGAGTAATGGATCAACGGCACACCGAGCTGGGCGGCTTCTTCAGCCAGCACCTGCGGGGCTTGGGCATTGATCGCGAAAGCCAGCTCCGGCTCGCTTTCGGCCTGGTCGACGGCAGTATGGGCAGCGGCGTTGATGATCAAGTCCGGGGCCAGCTCGCGCAGCGGCGTGCGCAGCTGCTCGGGACGGGCCAGATCGAGCCGATCGCGGCCCAGGGCGTGTACCTCAGCTCGGCCTTTGAATTGCGCCTGTAGGGCTTGGGCGACCTGACCGTTGTGGCCGCATATGAGAATCTTCAGTGGCTTCATGGGAACAGCTCACGAAAGCTCAGCCCTTGCTGGTCTTTGGCCGACAGCAACGGCGCTTCGATCAGCCCCCAGTCGATTGCCAGGTCCGGGTCGTCCCAGCGGATGCAGCGCTCGGCAGTCGGGTTGAAGTAGTCGGTAGTCTTGTAGAGGAAGTCGGCCGACTCGCTCAGCACCAAAAAGCCGTGGGCCAGGCCCGGTGGAATCCAGAACTGGCGATGGCTTTCGGCGCTCAACCGGGTGGCCACCCAGCGGCCAAAGGTCGGCGAATCAACGCGCACGTCTACCGCAACGTCGAGCACTTCGCCCTGGACCACGCGCACCAGTTTGCCTTGTGGGTTTTCCACTTGATAGTGCAAGCCGCGCAGCACGTTTTTTTGCGAGCGCGAGTGGTTGTCCTGAACGAAGTTGATGCTGACCCCGGTCTGCTCCTTGAAGGCGCGCTCATTGAAGCTTTCGAAGAAAAAGCCACGGCTGTCGCCAAACAGCTTTGGCTCGATGATCAATACATCAGGGATGTCGGTAGCGATGACGTTCATGGGTACTCTTCAGCCAGTTTGCGCAGGTACTGGCCGTAGCCGGTCTTCTTCAAGCCTTCAGCCTTGGCCAGCAGTTGCTCACGGCAGATCCAGCCCTTCTGGAAGGCGATTTCTTCCAGGCAGGCGACCTTCAGGCCCTGGCGGTTTTCGATGGTCTGCACATATTGCGCGGCTTCCAGCAGGCTCTCGTGGGTGCCGGTGTCGAGCCAGGCGAAACCACGGCCAAAGCGCTCGACGCGCAGGTCGCCGCGTTGCAGGTAGGCATTGGTGATGTCGGTGATTTCCAGCTCGCCGCGTGCCGAGGGGCGCACGGCCTTGGCGATCTCGATCACATCGTTGTCGTAGAAATACAGGCCGGTGACGGCGTAGTTGGACTTGGCCACAGCGGGTTTTTCTTCGATCGACAGGGCGCGGCCCTGCTCGTCGAACTCGACCACGCCAAAGCGCTCCGGATCTTTCACCAGATAGCCGAACACCGTTGCGCCGGACGGCTGGCTGACTGCGCGCAGCAGCTGCTCGCTGAAGCCTTGGCCGTGGAAGATGTTGTCGCCGAGGATCAGGCACACCGGGTCTTTGCCGATGAATTCTTCGCCGATAATGAACGCCTGGGCGAGGCCATCCGGCGAAGGCTGCTCGGCATAGCTTACGTGGATGCCGAACTGGCTGCCGTCGCCGAACAGCTGGCGATACTGCGGCAAGTCCTGCGGGGTGGAAATCAGCAGGATGTCGCGGATGCCGGCAAGCATCAGCACCGAGATCGGGTAGTAGATCATCGGTTTGTCGTAGATCGGCAACAACTGCTTGGACACGCCGAGGGTGATCGGGTGCAGACGGGTGCCGGAGCCGCCCGCCAGGACAATGCCTTTGGTCATGAGATCAGATCCTTGAATTGGGTGTTGCCCAGCCGCTCGCCCTGGTAACTGCCATCCTGGACGTTACGGCACCACTCGCGGTTGTCGAGGTACCACTGCACGGTCTTGCGCAGGCCGCTGGCGAAGGTCTCGGTCGGCACCCAGCCGAGTTCGCGCTCGATCTTGCTGGCGTCTATGGCATAGCGCAGGTCATGGCCTGGGCGGTCCTGGACGAAGGTGATCAGCTCGGCGTACTGGCTGACCCCGGCCGGATGCTGGGGTGCCAGCTCATCGAGCAGGGCGCAGATGGCGCGGACCACGTCGAGGTTGGTCTGCTCGTTGTGCCCACCGATGTTGTAGGTCTCGCCGACCTGACCCTGGCTGACCACGGTGAGCAAGGCGCGGGCATGATCCTCGACAAACAGCCAGTCGCGCACTTGCTGGCCGTTGCCATATACCGGCAGCGGCTTGCCGGCGAGGGCGTTGAGGATCACCAGTGGAATCAGTTTTTCCGGGAAGTGATACGGGCCGTAGTTGTTCGAGCAGTTGGTCAGCAGCACCGGCAGGCCATAGGTACGCTGCCAGGCGCGGACCAGGTGGTCGGACGCCGCCTTGCTTGCCGAATAGGGCGAGCTGGGCGCGTAGGGCGTGGTTTCGGTGAACAGGTCATCGACACCGTGCAGGTCGCCGTAGACCTCGTCGGTAGAGATGTGATGAAAGCGAAATGCTTCGCGCCGCGCCGCCGGCAGCTGGCTCCACCAGGCGCGGGTGGCCTCGAGCAGGGCGTAGGTGCCAACGATGTTGGTCTGGATGAACGCTGCCGGGCCGTCAATCGAACGGTCCACGTGCGACTCGGCCGCCAGGTGCATGATCGCGTCTGGCTGGAACCGTTCGAGCACGGCGCTGACCAGCGGCTGGTCGGCGATATCGGCCTGGACGAACTCGTAACGGGTGTTGCTGGCGATCGGCTGCAACGACTCAAGGTTGCCGGCGTAGGTCAGCTTGTCGAGGTTGAGCACATCGTGTTCGGTGTGGGTGATCAGGTGGCGGATCAGCGCTGAGCCGATAAAGCCGGCACCGCCGGTGACGAGTATGCGCATCAGTCTGCCTCTGTAAAACCGGTTGACGTCGGATGGAGCGTAGCTTGTCGATTGCCGCCGGTACTGACAAGCGCATTGATTCGCGCAGCTGTTCTGTCGACTTGTTTGCAGCTGCCTCTTGTATATCGGCCGCAGCAGTGGCGATATAAGCGACAAAAAAACCGAGGTCACACGCAAAATGCCCCTCAGCACCCTGATTCAGCGTTCCAGCCAGCCAAGCCCTTCGCTCAGCGAAGCGCAGGCACATGCTTTGCTCAGGGCGCATTTTGACCTCGGCGGTAACCTGCAGGCGCTGGGCAGCCAACAGGACCTGAACCTGCGCCTGGACAGCGACCAGGGCCGCTTCGTGCTCAAGGCCTGCCACGGCAGCTATGCCGAGATCGAGCTGCAGGCGCAGCATGCGGCGCTGGCCTATCTGGCCGAGCAGGGCGTGCCGGTGCCGGGTGTGCGCGCTGCGCGCAACGGCGAGACGCTGCTGGCGCTGGACGTCGACGGCCAGCCACTGCGCGTGCGCGTGCTCGACTATATCGAAGGGCAATCGCTGACCCGCCTCAAACATATGCCGGCCAGTTTGATGGCCGAACTGGGCGCCTTGTGCGCGAAGGTTGACCTGGCCCTGGCCGACTTCGACCATCCGGGCCTTGCGCGCACCCTGCAGTGGGACCCGCAACATGCCCAGGCGTTGATCGAGCACCTGTTGCCGGTGCTGGGCGATACGCCGCGCCGCGCCCAGCTGCAGGGGGTGGTTGCGCAGGCAGTTGAGGTGTTGGCCAAGGTGCAGGCGCAACTGCCGAGCCAGGCGGTGCATCTGGATATCACCGATGACAATGTGGTCTGGCAGCGCGATGCCCAGCGCGAGTGGCAGTTGCAAGGTGTGATCGACTTTGGCGACCTGGTACGCACCTGGCGCATCGCTGACTTGTCGGTGACCTGTGCCGCGCTACTGCACCATGCCGAAGGTGATCCGCTGCGGATTCTGCCGGTGGTCAGCGCTTATCACGAGGTCAATCTGCTCAGCGAGGCCGAGCTGCTGGCGCT
Source organism: Pseudomonas shirazensis (assembly GCF_014268785.2). Classification (GTDB taxonomy): domain Bacteria; phylum Pseudomonadota; class Gammaproteobacteria; order Pseudomonadales; family Pseudomonadaceae; genus Aquipseudomonas; species Aquipseudomonas shirazensis. The sequence continues at coordinate 174,910 of NZ_JABWRD020000003.1, forward strand.
GTGGCCGCTGGTGTTGATGCGTGCTGCGGTGCTGGTGCTGAGCAGCGAGCAGCAACTGACGGTCGATCCGGACAATCATTACATCCGCGACAACATCACCCACGAGTGGGAGATCTTCAAGACCGCCACCTGTGTGCCAGCAGCATTGATGGAAGCGGCGATTCTGCAAGCCGCTGGGCAGCAATTGCCGGCGCTTCAATTGACCGGCTGCGCACCTTTACTGCCGGCGCTGGCAGGCCAGGCAGTCACCCGAGTCGACCTCGGCGTGCTCAGCAGGCACTGCGAGGCGGGCAACTGGCAGCAGCCTGGTTTTGATCAGGCTGTGCTGGCCGCCGAACCTGGCGTGGCTTGCAGCCTGCATGGGCAATATCGGCTGTCGCAAACCCACATTGACCGTCCCGACGAGCCGGCCACCTGTGCCCTCGGTGTCGAGCTGAAGCTAGCCGAAGGCAGCCCGCTGCAAGCGCCGCATGCTGGTATATGGCAGCGTGTGAGCGCCAACCACGGCTGCCTGCGCAGCGAGCATTTCAGCCTGTGGCTGCAAGGCTTGCAGAGCATGCCGGAGGATGGCCAAGCGCTGAATCTGGGTGAGGCGCTCGGCACCACTGGCAGCCTGCTCAGCGTACAGCTGTGCCGCGATAGCAGCGTGCAGCCGCCGTTCTTCGCCACGCCTTCAGCGGCGGCCGCCTGGCTGGCGCTGTGCCCGTCACCGCAAGCCTTGCTGGGGTTTGCCTGCGACGCCGAGCCACTGCCCGATGCGCAAGCGCTGCTGGCGCGCCGCGATGCCAGCTTCGCCCGCTCGCAAAAGCACTATTACGCGCAGCCGCCGCATATCGAGCGCGGCTGGCGCAACTACTTGATCGACATGCAGGGCCGCTCGTACCTGGACATGCTCAACAACGTCGCCGTGCTGGGCCACGGCCACCCGCGCATGGCCGCCGAGTCGGCGCGGCAGTGGTCGCTGCTCAACACCAACTCGCGCTTCCACTACGCCGCTGTCGCGGAGTTCTCCGAGCGCTTGCTGGCGCTGGCGCCGGAAGGCTTTGATCGGGTGTTTCTGGTAAACAGCGGCACCGAGGCCAACGACCTCGCCATCCGCCTGGCCTGGGCCTACAGCGGCGGGCGTGACCTGATCAGCGTGCTGGAGGCTTATCACGGCTGGTCGGTGGCTACCGATGCGATTTCCACCTCGATAGCCGACAACCCGCAAGCGCTGCAAACCCGCCCGGACTGGGTGCATCCGGTGGAGGCGCCGAACACCTTCCGCGGTCGCTATCGCGGCGATGACAGCACCGCTGACTACCTGCGTGACGTCGATGCCAAGCTGGCCGACCTCGACGCCCGCGGCCGTCAGCTGGCGGGAATGATCTGCGAGCCGGTGTACGGCAACGCCGGCGGTATTTCGCTGCCGCCGGGCTACCTGCGCGAGGCCTACGCCAAGGTCCGTGCCCGTGGTGGGGTGTGCATCGCCGATGAGGTGCAGGTCGGTTATGGCCGCCTCGGTGATTACTTCTGGGGCTTCGAGCAACAGGGTGTTGCCCCGGACATCATCACCATGGCCAAAGGCATGGGCAACGGCCAGCCGCTGGGTGCGGTGATCACCCGTCGTGAGATCGCCGAGGCGCTGGAAGCCGAGGGTTACTTCTTCTCGTCCGCCGGCGGCAGCCCGGTCAGTTGCCGGATCGGCCTGGCGGTGCTCGACGTGATGCAGGAGGAGGGCCTGTGGGACAACACCCGCAAGGTCGGCGGCTACTTCAAGGCGCGCTTGCAGGCATTGGTCGATAAACATCCGCTGGCGGGTGCTACCCATGGCTCAGGGTTCTATCTGGGGCTGGAGCTGGTGCGTGATCGGCACACCCTTGAACCGGCCACTGAAGAAACCACTACCTTGTGCAATCGCCTGCGCGATCTGGGCATCTTCATGCAGCCAACCGGCGATTACCTGAACATCCTCAAGATCAAACCGCCGATGTGCACCACCCGAGCCAGCGTTGATTATTTTGTCGATTGTGTGGATCGCATCCTGCAAGAAGGCCTCTAGCAGCGAACTGGGTCGACTCAATACTCGATTGTTATCGGTTATTTAGTCGGCCCTTCGTCTGTATTTTCTTCTTCGTCACTATAATTCCAGATAATTATCGGCTATAACTGCTCTCAGTGCATGCCGGGCTACCCTGTGCGCCCGCACATACCTCAACTGTAATGCAGAGGACACCGATGAAAACCCTCACCTCGACTCCCCGCGCCGATGGCTTCCATATGCCTGCCGAGTGGGCGCCACAGACCCAGGCCTGGATGATCTGGCCCGAGCGCCCGGACAACTGGCGCCTCGGTGGCAAGCCGGTGCAGGCGGCGCACGTGACCCTGGCCAAGGCAATTGCCCGCTTTGAGCCGGTGACGGTTGGGGTGTCTGCTGCTCAGTACCAGAACGCCCGGCGCCAACTCGACCTGCCTAACATCCGCGTGGTCGAGCTGAGCAACGACGACGCCTGGGTGCGTGACACCGGCCCGACCTTCGTGATCAACGACCACGGCGAAGTGCGCGGCGTCGATTGGGCTTTCAACGCCTGGGGCGGTTTTGATGGTGGCCTGTATGCACCGTGGAACCGTGACGAAGACGTCGCCACCAAAATTCTCGAAATGGAACGCTGCCAGCGTTACCAGACCGAAGGCTTCGTGCTTGAAGGCGGCTCGATCCACGTCGACGGTGAAGGCACGCTGATCACCACCGAAGAGTGCCTGCTCAACCGTAACCGCAACCCACACCTGAGCCGCGAGCAGATCGAACAGATCCTGCGCGACCAGTTGGCGGTAGACACCATTGTCTGGCTGCCTGACGGCCTGTTCAACGACGAGACCGATGGCCACGTCGACAACTTCTGCTGTTACGTCGCCCCAGGTGAGGTGTTACTGGCCTGGACCGATGATTCCAACGACCCCAACTACGCGCGCTGCCACGCCGCATTGGAAGTGCTGGAAAACACCCGTGACGCCAAAGGCCGCACTTTTGTAGTGCACAAGATGCCGATCCCAGGCCCGCTCTACGCAACCGAAGAAGAGTGCGCAGGCGTCGACCAGGTGGCCGGTAGCCAGGAGCGCAGCCCTGCCGAGCGCCTGGCGGGCTCGTACGTGAACTTCCTGATCGTCAACGGCGGCATCATCGCGCCAAGCTTCGATGACCCGGCAGATGCCGAAGCTAGAGCCATTCTGGCGAAGATCTTCCCCAACCATGAGGTGGTGATGATCCCCGGCCGCGAGCTGCTGCTCGGTGGCGGTAACATCCACTGCCTGACTCAGCAACAACCGGCGCCGCATAAGCGCTAACTCTCTGATAAGAAAGAAGCCCGTCGATTGACGGGCTTTTTTTATGCGCGGCTGACGGCAGACGCGGTAAATGGCACACCTCTTGTATCGTTTCCCATTGTGTTTCAAGCAGATAGGTTTAAACCGATCTGTCACAAACTCAACGTAAGTTAGCCGCTCACGGGCCCAGGGAGTATGTGTTGAAATGAATGCAGCAAGTGAGTCGGTTTTGCGCCCATCGGCAGTAAATCACCAATCGCTCAAAATGCTGACGCAGTGGTTGAAGCACCATGGAAGCAAGCGGGTCAGGACGACCGATACCCGACGTCTGTTGCATGAGCGCTATCCACGAGGACTGATCAGCGATGCTGAGCTGGAGGCGCTGGTAGCCATTTGGCATTGAGCAGACAGTGCTCCCGAGCTGTTGAACAAGAACGCCACCGCTGATTGCGGTGGCGTTTTTATTGGGCGAGTGAATCAGAAGTTGTAGGTGCCGGTCACGACCAGGCTGCGCGGGTCGCCGAACTGGATCTGTGCGGCGCTGGTGGCGGAGGCGTAGTAAGTCTTGTCGGTCAGGTTGTTCAGTGCGGCGCGCACATCCCAGTCCGTGGTGCGCAGGCCGACCAGCGCGTCCCAGCGGCCATAGCCTGGCAGCAGGGTGGTGTTCTGGTTGTCGGCAAAGCGCTCGCCAACCATTGTCAGGCCGGTTTCGGCGTACCAGCCCAGTTGCGGTTTCCAGCTGATGAACAGACTGCCGTTGCGCTTGGCCACATCATTGATGCGGTTGCCTTCCAGGCCGTTGTTGTCTTTGACGATGGTTGCATCCTGCAGACCGATGCCAGCGCGCACATACCAGTTGCCGACGATGTTGCCGGTTGCGGTCAGCTCTATTCCTCGCGAGCGTTGCAGGCCGCTGAGCTGGATCAGCTCAGGGTTGATCGGGTCGCGGGTGCGGCGGTTGTATAGCTCCAGTTCATAGATTGCCAGGGTGGTGCTCAGGCGCTCGTCGAACCAGTCGCTCTTGACCCCGACCTCCTTCTGCCGGCTCAGCTCAGGGTCGGTGTCGTTGGTATTGCCGGCGGCGTCTGGCGTGATGCCGATCAGGCCACCGCCGACTGGCGAAAAGGTCTTGCTCCACGAGGCGTAGAACGAGTGCTCGCGCCACGGTGAGTACACCACGCCAATGCGCGGGCTGGTGCTGGTACTGGTTTGTGGCTCGCTGCGGTTGGTCAGGCGGTTGGTGGTCTCGACTTCGAAGCGATCGAAGCGCAAGCCTGCGAGGATCTGCCATTGCTCGTTCAGGCGGATCTGGTCCTGCAGGTACAGGCCGCGGCTGTCGACCACGGTGTGGTTGTTGCTCGACACGCGCATTCGGCCGTTGTGTTGCAGGCTGCGGTCAGGGTTGTCCAGGTCAAGGCTCGGCACCGCCGTGCCGCCTTGGTTGGTCGGCAAGGCATTGCGCAACAGCGGGTCGCGGCGCTGGTGGCCCAGCTCCAGGCCGACCAGCACGGTGTGGTGCAGGCCCCAGGTGGCGAACTCGCCTTCGGCTTCGAGGTTGTTGAACAGGTTGCGAGTTTTCAGATCCTGCTGCCAACGCTGGCGAGTCACCGTGTTGCTGGCGGCGTTGTAGCCGGTGGCGTAGGTGTTGTCGAACTGGCTGTCGAGCTGGAACAGGCCCAGCGTGTGGCGCAGCTGCCAGTTGTCGCTGAGCTGATAGTTCAAGCGCGAGCGCAGCGACTGCGCCTGGTCATCGATGAAGTCGCGCTGGGTGTCGCTGTAAGTGGTGCCACGGTCGACGTCGGCTGGGCGGCCATTCACACCGGGGATGCCGCGGTCCGGGGTGCGGTTGAAGCGGCTGTATTCGTACTGCACCAGCCAGTTCAGGTCTGGCGTCAGTTGCCAGCTCATCGACGGCGCGAACAGCTGACGGTTGCCATCGACGCCATCGCGAAAGCTGTTGTAGTCGAGGTTGCCCATGTTCAAACGCAGGCTGATGGTGTCGCTTGGGTCGGCGCTGAGGTCGGCGTACAGGCTGCGCATATCTTCGCTGCCCGCCTGGGCTTCGATGCTCGAGCGCCGGCCATGCTCTGGCGCCTTGCTCACCCGGTTGACGATACCGCCCTGGCCGCCACGGCCATACAGCACCGCGGCCGGGCCCTTGAGCACCTCGACCCGCTCGATGTTGTGCAGATCGCGTATGTATTGGCTGTCGTCGCGAATGCCGTCCAGGTAGAAGTCGTTGCTGCTCTCGAAGCCGCGGATACGCACGCTGTCGAAACGCGTGTCGGCACCGCTGCTGACGTTGGGGATGCCCTCCAGTGCCTTGCCCAGGTTGTTGCTGCCGTAATCCAGCAGGTTGCTGGTCTTCACCGTGTCGATGGCTTGCGGTACGTCGCGCACCGGGGTGGAGGTGCGAGTTGCAGTGCTGACGTCCTTGACCCGGGGGTTGTCCCGTTCGCGCTCGCCATCGGCGGTGACTGAAAGCTCTGGCAGGGTGGTGGTGGCGGCAGTGGCAACACCTGCGCTGCACAGCAGCGACAGGCTCAGGGACAGGGGCGAAAGGCGGCGAGGCACACGCATGACGGCATCCAAACAAGCAGTTAATGAAAAATGGATGCGGATGGTAATGCTTGCTATTAACGCTTGCTCGGGTAATTTGTAAAGCCCTGTCTTTACATGTGTATCTGGATGTAACAGGGGCGGCGGCGCTGATCGTAGAGCCATTTATTGCTGCATGTAGGTTGAATTACCGCCTCTCGGGACAAAATGCCCCACGCAACGGCAGATACGCATTGAAATGCACTATTGCGAGGTGTTTTTTTGGTTATATACACCTGCCTTTCACGATTTTTTGACATTGAGAAGCAGGGGCGGCTAGGATTCGCCATCGCTTGCTGGCCATGACATGGCCATGCGGCTGCGAAAGCCCGCCAGTTGAGCATCGGCACGGCTTGTCAGTTGGATCCGCATAACGTCGAACCTACGAAGGGGCGTTGGTTTCCGGGCGTAAAAATGCACAGTGTTTTTGATTAAAAATAAAGGAAAAGAAAATGTTGAAAACCAGGATCAGCCTGATCGCCCTGGCACTCGTTGCCGCGACCCAGGCACAGGCCAATGACCAGGCCGAGAGCAAGGGCTTTGTTGAAGACAGCCACGCCAACATCCTGCTGCGCAACGGTTTCATCAACCGTGACAAGAAACACGGCACCAATGACCAGTCCCAATGGGGCCAGGCCTTCATCGGTAACTTCTCCTCCGGCTTCACCCAAGGCACCGTCGGTGTAGGCGTTGACGCCTTCGGCCTGTACGCACTGCGCCTGGACGGCGGCAAAGGCCGTAACGGCGGCGGCGGTATCGACTTCTTCAAGCGGGAAAACACCGTTGACGCAGATGGCCAGAGCGCTGCTGCCAACGACCTCGCCCGTGCTGGTGCTGCGGTCAAGTTCCGCATCTCCAACACCGTGCTGAAGTACGGCGACCAGATGCCTGCCCTGCCAGTTCTGCAGTACGACGATTCGCGCCTGCTGCCAGAGAGCTTCACCGGCACCATGATCACCTCCAAGGAGATCGAAGGCCTGGAGCTGAACGCCGGTCGCTTCACCCAGGAAGCTCGCAAGAGCGCCCAGGGCCGCGACAGTGGTGGCCTGAAGTCGATCAACGTGCTGGGTGGTAGCTACAAGTTCACCGACAACTTCACCGCGTCGCTGTACAGCGCCGACACCGAAGACGTCATGAAGAAGCACTACCTGGGCTTGAACTACGTCTTCCCGATCGCTGCTGACCAGTCGCTGACCCTCGATTTCAACGGCTACAAGTCGGACATCGACAAGAAGTTCGTCCAGGCTGCAGGCCTGAACGGCGACTCCAACACCATCTGGAGCCTGGCCGCTACCTACGCCTACGGCGCGCACTCGTTCACCCTGGCGCACCAGCGCAGCACCGGCAGCACCGGCTACAACTACGGCTGGTACCAGAACGAAGGCGGCGTGGGTGACGGTGGTTCGACCATCTATCTGGCCAACTCGTACTGGTCTGACTTCAACGCTGAAGACGAGCGCTCCTGGCAGCTCGGCTACGGCCTGGACTTCAGCACCTTCGGCGTGCCTGGCCTGACCTACAAGCTGGCCTACGTTGTCGGCGACAACATCAACACCCGCAACGCTGCCAACCCACAAGGCTTCGGCGAAGGCAAAGAGCGCGAGATCTTCAGCCAGGTCCGTTACGTCGTTCAAGACGGCCCGGCCAAGGACCTGTCGGTCAAACTGCGTGGCTCGTTCCTGCGTACCAACAACGCGGTACAGCAGAACGGCTACAACGACGACGGCAACGAAGTTCGTGTGTTTGTTGAGTATCCGATCAGCATCTTCTGATTCTGGTTGGGTGACGGAAAGGGCCGCTTAGCGGCCCTTTTTGCGTTTTGGAATCCAGGTCTTTGAAGTGCGGCCATCTCAAATTGCATGAAAATTGAAATGGCTGAGTTACTGCTGTAGTCTCATTTCAAACTCTCTGGTTTTTGAAATGAATATCATCAAGCGTCCGCCTGAGGTTATCCCCGATCCCTACGCGCTCATCATTGCAGAGCACAAGGATCACGCGGCGCAATACCTTGAGCTAGCACACCCGCTCGATCCCAAGGGCAGGTACCTGCATTTTGACGAGTGGCGGTTTCGCTTCCCCGCTGGACTGGATGCCGCGCTGGCGTGGTCCGTGATCAAATTCTCGAGAAATGGCCAGCTCAGCCCTGCGCTGAAACTCGGCGATCCTCCACATCAGTGCCGCTACCTACACACGCCTGCCATGCATCTGGCTGTTTCGAAATGCGATCAGCACACAACCACGGCGCAACTGGAGTGGATGTGCTCGAAGATCGGCGAAAGCAAGCATCTACAGTACCTGCTCAACGACCTTGTAGAAGACGAGGCGATCAGCAGCAGCCAGCTTGAAGGCGCAGCTACTACTACAAAGGCTGCGAAGGACTTGCTGAAGAGAAGCAGAGTGCCGCGCTCCGCCGATGAGAAAATGATCATCGGTAACTACAAGATGATGAATTTCGCCTGGGAAAACAGGGACAAGGAGCTAAGTGAGGAGCTGATCACCGAGCTGCACAAGATCGGTGTAGAGGGCATCGATGATGACAAATACCATCCCGGTGCATTCAAGAATACCGACGACGTCGTAGTTGGGGATGGCGGCGAAGTGGTGCATCAGCCGCCTCCGGTCGCCGGGCTGCCTCAACGGATTGGCCAGCTATGTGACTGGATCAACACCGACCACACCGACGGGCTCAGCAAGGCCTACATGCATCCATTGATCAAAGCGATCATTCTGCATTTCGCTATTGGCTACGAGCACCCGTTTCACGACGGCAACGGCCGGGTCGCCCGATCGCTGTTCTACTGGTTCATGTTCAAAAAAGGCTTCAGCGCGTTCCGCTACATCGCCATCAGCACCCTGCTGAAAAAAGCCCCGATCCAGTACGGCAAAAGCTATCTCTACACCGAAACCGACGGCATGGACCTGACCTATTTTCTCGACTACCAATGCCGGGTGCTGGCCAGAGCGATCAGCAAGTTTACCGAGACCTACGAAAAGACGGCGCAGTCGATCATGGAGTTCAACGCGTTCCTGTTTCAGTCCGGGCTTTATAACAAGCTCAGCGAAAAGCAACGGGTTGTGCTCAATGTCGCCAAACAAGGCGTGGCTACCGAGTTTACGGTTAGTCAGGTCAAGGACAACCTTGGGTGCGCATACAACACCGCAGCGACTGCGCTGAATGGCCTGGTTGAGCTAGGGATCTTCCAGAAGCAGAAGGTGGGCAGTGAGTGGGTCTACTGCATGTATGACAGCGATCGGATCATGAAGACCTGGAAGGGGTGATCTGCGGCTCCGATACTTGCGGTGATTCAGCTACGAGCATGAGCGCCGCGATGGCCGAGAACCCGTCCTCTACTCGCTTTTCGAGGTATACAAACCCGGCCTCCCTGAACCTGCGCTTTGAGCGAGGATCACCGGCTCAGCAAACTGCCAAAACGGTCCGGCATATGGCCCAGGCCAGCAGTTATCACATACCAATTGATTTTCGATCTGGTCACGTATACGTTACATGTCAATCCAATTGTCTCGTATTCTAAACATGGACCACGAACTGCTAACTCAGCGCTTAGGGCGACAAATACGCACACGGCGCCTTCATCGAGGACTCACCCAGCAACAGCTTGCAGAGCTGGCAAACCTTACTCGTCAGAAAATCATCGCTGTGGAGAAAGGTAGCCTATCCGTTGCTATCGCCGCCTATGCTAAAGCTCTTGGCGCAATGGATTGCGAGTTGCAAGTGATTGCTGCAGCCATGCCTACGTTGGAAGAGATCCAGGGGATGTTTGAATGAGCGCTTCACTGACTGTAACGACACCCCAAGGGATCAGCGGAACAATCCTTACCAGCGCTGCTGATTACCTGTTTCGTTACGCTGCGGAGGCTGAGCCGCGCGCTGCAGTCAGCCTGCTCATGCCTACCCGCATTGAAGAGTACCGCCATCGAGATTTGCATCCGGTATTTCAGATGAACCTGCCGGAAGGTTATGTGCTCGAGCAGCTACGCAACCGCCTGGCAAAGATCGCAAAAGTCGACCCCATGTTGCTACTGGCGTTATCTGGCAGCAGCTCTCCCATAGGCCGGGTGCACGTCAGCTCGCGCACGGTTGATGCGTTGCTTGAGCGTGAGCAGTTTCCTGGCGAAAAGCTGGACGAAATTTTATCTTGGGACGGCTCGCACGACATCTTCGCCGACCTGGTGGATCGCTACATCCTGCGTGCCGGTATCTCGGGTGTGCAGCCTAAAGTCCTGGTGCCTGAACAACAAAATTCAACACCACAGCGGTTCACCTCGAAGACTTCGGAATTGATTATCAAAAGTGGCCGCGACGAATATCCCGGCCTGGCCATCAATGAGTACCTGTGCATGACCATCGCGCAGGCCTCAGGGCTGCCCGTGCCGCCGTTCTTCCTCTCGGACAACGCCAAGTTGTTCGTCATGCGCCGCTTCGACCGGGACGAGCAGCACAACCCAATCGGTTTTGAAGACATGACGGCGTTGATGGGACTGTCAGCAGAGCAGAAGTACAGCAAGAGCTATGCAGCGATTGCCAAGGCAATCCGCGTGTTCTGCGCACCCGAGCACCTCAATGCCTCGCTCACGCAACTGTTCGAGATGGTTACGCTGAGCTGCATCGTCGGTAACGGCGATGCCCATCTGAAAAACTTTGGCCTGCTCTATTCTGACCCCGTGATGCGCGATGCCCGCCTGGCGCCCGCTTACGACATCGTCAACACCACGGCTTACATCCCCGAAGACGTGCTCGCGCTTACGCTCGCCGGCAATAAGTCGATGTTTGCATCCCGTCAGGGCTTGCTGGACTTCGCCGAGACGTGCGGTGTAGCGCAACCGGGTGAAATTATCCGCAAGCAGTTGCAGGCGCTTGAGCAAGTACTGGCGAAAGCGCCGGAGCTATGCGAGCAAGCGCCGCACGTAGTTGCGGCGATCAAGCAGAGTGCAGGGCCTTTTATTCGGAGCTTTGGCAGCTGAGACGCACGGTCAGATACTTGAATTTTGCGGCAGGTTCTCACCGCTGTGAACGTCCGTCTCTCGCGACCACGCTTCATGCTCGTACCAATCCTCACCAAACAACTCAGCGGGATGCATCGTCCGATCGGCACCATTTCCGCAGGCCAGCGCCTTGGCCGGGCAGTACAGGTCGCATCCCCAGCAAATGCGTTCGGGATGGCTCGGGTTGAGGGGGAATTTCTTGGCCATGCAGCGCCCTCGTTGTAGCAGTCATTGCGCTTAGGTTACTGCTGCCGTGAGTGCGGATTTTGATCGGCATCAACTTGATGCTGCTTACCCTGTGCCTCGTTTAGCTGCGCAGTGTGAGGGCCGCCGAGCGACCCCAGCTGCGCCTATGGCGTTGTGCGTTGAGCTCGGTTTCGCGCGATCTCGATGTCGTCCATGATCGCCTTGGCGAAGGTGCTCAGGTAATCCGCTGCGCCGAGCAGCTTGTGGTCATTCTCCATATCGCCCTCGCGGACCAGATGCTTGATGTAGCCGAGTAGCACTGACACATGCTCATAGGCGTGCTCGAACGGCACTCCGGGCATGACTTGAAATATATGAGAGGACTCCTCTCCTGACTCGAAGAACGTCTCGACACCGGCGGTGACGTTGGTTTTTGGATCGGCGCTCATCTCAGCACTCCTCCGGCTTTGTTGGCAGGCAGGTCACCGCATAATCGATCAATACGCGTGAGGCGTCGGCAGTGTGAGCAGCGTTTGCGAGCATGTTCAGCCCGGCGTGGTAAGGGTGGACGCGACGGTGTTGTTCAATGGTTTCGGCTACGCCGCGCAGCAATTCGCTGGCGTGGGCGAGGATTTCAGAGGTCGTGACGTTTGGGTGGAGGCTGAAGGAGGGCAGTTGGGTGAAGTCTTGGCGGGGTGGGTCGGGGACGAGTTTCTTCATGGTGGATCTCCGTGTTTACACAGGGACTGTCACCACCTCCCTTCTCACGGGGTGGGTGGCAGTCGTACGCGGAGTGAGAAACCGGTAAACATGGAAAAACCCGGCCAGACCGAAGTCTGCCCACGTACGACCGCCATTGATTGGCCGCTAACATGTTTACAAGGTTCTCACACCTTGGTCGCGCAAATGACGACCCAGGGACGGTACCCCTGGGGCATTTCCCCGACAACATGGAAGCTTCCGCAAGCGGCGTAGGATAGTTCCGAAGAGAGCTTGGCTGAAGTATTTGGTTGCAGGTTGGGAAATTTCCTACCTGATAGTCGCAGGTGAAATCTGCGTCTTGAAGCAGGCAGTCAGACGCATACGGCTATCCACAGTCATGCAAGATTCCGTATCACATCGAGCGCTGCATACATTTCCCTGCCGACCTAGTCTTGGGCAACCGCCTGCCGCCTAATGGTGGGTATAGTGTTGATTGAAAATGCGTTGGTGGTTATAGTCTCTACCGGCGCATCGGCCAAGGAAAGGTCATGCAGAGCCGCGAACTGATATCGGTAATCGAAGCGGATGGTTGGTACCTGGTGCGCACGCGCGGCAGCCATCACCACTTCAAGCATCCTCACAAACCAGGGCTGGTCACCGTCCCGCACCCGAAGAAGGATCTGCTGCCCAAAACCGCGGCCAGCATCCTCAGGCAAGCGCGGATCGGCTACGTCAGCTAACCACGGAGAACGCCCATGCTGTTCCCAATCGCAATTCTCCCCGGCGACGACACCCATGCCTGGGGTGTGGAAGTGCCGGATATCCCCGGCTGCTACTCGGCTGGAGATGACCTCGACGACGCCATGGCAATGGCTCGCGAAGCTATTGAAGGTCATCTTGAGCTGCTTGCTCAGGATCAACAGGAGATTCCCAAGGCCAGCAAGGTGACTGTGCATGCTGCCAATCCAGATTATCTCGGTTGTACCTGGGCATTGATCGAGATTGATATCACCCGCTATCTGGGCAAGGCGGAGAAGCTCAACATCACTTTGCCGGCGTACTTGCTGAGCCGGATCGACGCTTTTGTGAAAAATCATCCGGAGCACAAAAGCCGGTCGGGCTTTTTGGCGGAAGCTGCGTTGAAGGTTCTTCAGGGCGATTGAGGCGGCGTGGGTTTTCGATGAAGGGAATGCGCCCGGAGTCGGCGGCGGTTGCGGAGACTGGGATTGGCGGGTATTGGGGTTTGGGGCGGGATTGCTGGGGCCGCTTTGCGGCCCTTTCGCGACACAAGGCCGCTCCTACGCCGATCGCGTTCAGCCGGGATTAGATGGCGTAACCTGACCTCATATCTGCGGCCGCTTGGGCTGATGCCAGAAACGAAAAAACCCGCCAGAAGGCGGGTTTTTCGTGTGTGTATGGTGCCGGCACCAGGAATCGAACCCGGGACCTACTGATTACAAGTCAGTTGCTCTACCATCTGAGCTATACCGGCACAGGGGCGCATTATAGCTATCCGAGCAGCCGTGTAAACCACTTCCGTGCAATCAATGCAAAAACCCGTAACTCACCGGCCTGAAAGGAGAAATTTCCTACCAGCCGCGGTGGATAGTGTTTATGCCTGGCTCGGCCTTGGCGGGGTTGAAAAATAGCTTGTCGTTGTCGCAGCCGCGTTTGCGGCAGGGCTGTGCGACGTGCAGCGGCAGGCCGCGGTCGCCGCCGAGTTGCATGGCGGGGGTGTCCCAGCCCAGGGCTTTGTCGGGGGCGTGGCTGGTGGTGTTGGTGCAGCCGGTTACGGCCAGGGCGAAGCTGAGCAGGGCGGTGGATTTGATCGGGATCACGATGTCGAAGTCCGTTCGGTGACAGTCTTTATTGCGGGCAATTGTAACTCAGTAGGCGCGGGCGAAGGCGGGTGGCCATCACGCTTTCGGACAATTCTGAAAATGCTTATGCACAAGCGGCATGCCAGGATTGCCGTGCGGGCATACCGTTGGTCGTAACCGCCGGTCTTTGCGCAAAGTGCTGTTTTTGCTGGGCTTGAAGGTTTAAGCGAATAAGCAGACGGCCCTAAATAGCCAGTTGGATCCACAAATCTGCCAACTTCATCAAAAGCTTGTGCACAGACTTATCCACAGGTTGCTCATCACTCGCGCTCGGCCAAAAGTAGCAAATTGCGGGGTGTAAGGAGGTAGTCGCAGAACAGTCCAAGGCGCACGTTGTAGCCCTGTTCCTGCATGTACAGCGCTCGATCGAGCACCAGCCATAACTCCAGCGGGCGGCGGAACAGGTTGCGTACGCGCTCCAGGTTGCGCACCTGGGCGAGGCGTTGCCAGCCGGCGGCTTCGAGTGCCTCCCAGTCGGGGTTGCCGGTGAGGTGCAGCTGTTTGAGCGCGGCGAGGTCCTGGCAGTACGCGGCGAAGGTCTTGTCCAGCCAGCTGACCGGCAGCGATGGCGTCGGCAGGTAGCTGTCGTTCTGGCGTTGTTCGCGTTGCAGCAGATCGAAGCCTAGGCGGCGGGCCATCGAGGCATCGCGCTGGCGGCGGACGCGGGCGCCGGCGGTGACGGTTTCGCTCAGGGGCAGGCCGAGGTCGTCGAGGTCGAGCTGCAGAGTCGAGGCGCGGGCGTGGCTGGACAGGGCCTGATAGGCGCTAGCCTGGATGCGGTTGTAGCAGCAGGGCGCCAACGCGATGTGTTGGCAGCCTTGGCTGGCGGCTAACTGCAGCAGGCGCACGTGCAGATCGCCGCAGGCGTGCAGGGCGACCACGCTTTTGCTTTGGTCGAGGCAGCGGGCGCTGTCGGCGGCCATGACGTCTTGTAGCAGGTGCTGGGCGGGCAGCTTGTGGTGGTCGCTGAGGGCCTGGCCGGCAGCGACCAGTTCGGGGTTGTATTCAAGGCAGGTCAGTTGCTGGCCGGGCTGCAGCAGGCGGCGGCCGAGATGCCCTTTCCCGGCGCACCAGTCGAGCCAGTGCTGGGTCTGCTGACGAAAGCCGAGGCGGCGGCTGAAGGCTTCGATCTGCTGCCACTTGCGCCCGGGCACGTTGACGTCGAGGCGGTGGCCGGCGGGCGGTAAGCCTGCGTCGGGCAACTCATCCAGGGCGGTCAGTTGCTGAGCCTGGGCGGCCAGCTGTGGATAAGGTGCGGGTGGCAGGTTTGGGTCGAGGTTGGCTTCGGCGTCTTCGAGGGTGCACTGGCGCAGCCAGCTGGCCATTTCTGGGTGCTGCTGTTCCCAGCCCAGCTGCAAGGCGGTGAAGGGCCTGGGCTTCCACAGCGCTTGATGCTCGACCAGAAACTGGTCGAGGGCGTGGAAGCGGGCGTGTAGCTGGTCGGTTTCGAGGATGGCCAAGGGCGCCTTAGCGCCCTTGGCAGGCGTCCACCCGCAACCAGCGCTCCAGCAGCTTGAAGCCTTGCACCAGCAGGAACGAGATGACCAGGTAGAACAAACCGGCCGCGAAGAAGATCTCCACCGGCAGGTAGGTGCGGGCGATGATCGTGCGGGCCATGCCGGTCAGTTCGAGCAGGGTCACGGTGCTGGCCAGGGCGCTGGCCTTGAGCATCAGGATCACTTCGTTGCTGTAGGCCGGCAGGCCGATGCGCGAGGCGCGTGGCAGCATGATGTAGAACAGGGTTTTGCCGCGGGACATGCCCAGCGCCCGCGCTGCCTCGATTTCACCCTTGGGGATGGCCTGCAGCGCGCCACGCAGGATCTCGGCGATGTAGGCGGCGGTGTGCAGGGTCATGGTGAGCACGGTGCACCAGAACGGATCGCGCAGGTACGGCCACAGCACACTGTTGCGCACGGCTTCGAACTGGGCGAGGCCGTAATACACCAGAAACAGCTGTACCAGTAGCGGCGTGCCGCGGAAGAAGAAAATGTAGCCGTAGGGCAGGGCGCGCACGTACCAGTGGCGCGAGGCGCGGGCGACGCCCAGCGGGATCGCCAGGATCAGGCCGGCGATCACGGCGATGGCCACCAGCTCCAGGGTCAGGGTCGCGCCCTGGGCCAGGCGTGGCAGCCATTTGATGATGACTTCCCAGTTCATTATTCAGCCCTCACGAAGCCGCGAGCGGCGCGTTTTTCCAGGAAGTACATGCCGGTCATGGCGACTACGGTCAGGCTCAGGTAGATGCACGCGGCAACCATGTAGAAGGTGAACGGCTCCTTGCTCACGGTCACGGCGATCTGCGAGTGGCGCATGATTTCTTCAAGGCCGATCACCGACACCAGTGCGGTGTCCTTCATCAGGATCATGAACAGGTTGCCCAGGCCAGGCAAAGCAATGCGCCACATCTGCGGCAGGATGATCCGCGAGAGGATGCGGCCTTTGGACAGGCCCAGGGCCAGCCCGGCTTCGCGGTGGCCCTTGGGGATCGCCAGGATCGCGCCGCGGAATACTTCGGTAGCGTAGGCGCCAAAGCACAGGCCCAGCGCGATCACGCCGGCGGCAAATGCGCTCAGCTCAAGGCCGGGCATGTTCAGGGCGTCGCCGAGGCTGTTGACCAGGCCGACGGTGCCGAAATAGATCAGCAATACCCACAGCAGCTCGGGAATCCCGCGCACCAGGGTCGAATAGAAGCCGCCAAGCCATTGCAGTGGCTTGATGGCAGAAGTCTTGGCAAGGGCGCCGAGCAGGCCCAGGATCAGCCCCAGCAGCAAGGCGCAGAGCGCCAGTTTTACCGTCATCAGGGTGCCAGCCATCAAGGCCGGGCCGAATCCGTGCAGGTCAATATTCATTGATTAGGTGCGTTCTAGGGACCGACACGCCGCGAGGGCGTGCCGGTCGGGCGAATCATTCGATGCTGAACGGGAAGTACTTGTCGTTGATCTTCTTGTACGTACCGTCGGCTTTGATTTCTTTCAGGGCAGCGTTGAGCTGGTCACGCAGCTTGTCGTCACCCTTGCGCACGGCAATGCCGATCTTGTCGCTGTCCATCACCGGCTCGCCTTTGAACTCATAGGCTTTGCCGTCGTTGGATTTGAGCCACTCGTACTGCACGTACTTGTCGGCAAGGATGGCGTCGACGCGGCCCGAGATCAGGTCGAGGTAGGCGTTTTCCTGGGTGTCGTACAGTTTGATCTGCACGTCGTCACCGTAGTTGTCTTCCAGCCAGGTGCCGGCCAGGGTCGCGCGCTGGGTGCCGATGATCTTGCCCTTGAGCGAGGCCTTGTCGGTCTTGAAGTCTTTGTTCTTCGGCGCGATGAACTGCAGCTTGTTCGAGTAGTACGGGTCGGTGAATTCAACCGCTTGCTTGCGCTCGTCGGTGATCGACAGCGACGACACCAGGAAGTCGAACTTCTTCGCGTTCAGGGCGGGGATGATGCCGTCCCAGTCGGAAGTGACGACCGAGCAGTCGACTTTCATCTTGGCGCACAGGGCGTCGCCGATGTCTTTGTCGAAGCCGACCACGTTACCGCTGGCATCCTTGTTGTTGAACGGCGGGTAGGCCGCTTCGATACCCATGCGCAGTTTGTCTGCGGCCAGGGCATTGGCCGAGAACACCAAAGTGGCGGCAGCGGCCAGGAGAAACTTCTTGTAGGTCTGCATGTATTGCTCCGTTAGCGGTGGCTGGACATGAATTGCTTGCAACGCGCCGAGTTCGGGTTTTCGAAGACCTGCTGCGGCGTTCCTTGCTCTTCAACCAGGCCCTGGTGCAGGAAAACCACTTCACTGGACACCTGGCGGGCAAAGTTCATCTCGTGAGTTACCAGCAGCATGGTACGGCCTTCGTCGGCCAATGCGCGGATAACGTTAAGCACTTCCTGGACCATTTCCGGATCGAGTGCCGAAGTTGGCTCGTCGAACAGGATCACCTTGGGCTTCATGGCCAGGGTACGGGCAATGGCGGCACGCTGTTGCTGGCCACCGGAAAGCTGGGCGGGGTAGCTGTGGCGCTTGTCGAAGATACCGACTTTGTTCAGCAGCGCCTCGGCATGTTCAGTGGCTTCGGCCTTGCTCTGGCCAAGCACGCGGCGCGGCGCCTCGATGATGTTGTCGAGGATCGACATGTGCGGCCACAGGTTGAAATTCTGGAAGACGAAACCGATTTCGCTGCGCAGGCGGTTGATCTGGCGGTTGTCCGACGGGATCAGGTCGCCGTTCTTGGCGGCCTTGAGCTTGAGCTCTTCACCGGCTACGAGGATCTGCCCTTGATGCGGGTTTTCCAGCAGGTTGATGCAGCGCAGCAGGGTGGACTTGCCGGAACCGGACGATCCGAGGATCGAGATCACGTCACCATCGCGCGCGGTCAGGGAAATGCCCTTGAGAATTTCCTGGGTGCCGTAGCGCTTGTGCAGATTGCGGATTTCCAGCGCGGGCGTGGCCTGGGCCATGTGCGGTCCTCTTCGGTTCGGGTGCGTTCCCAGCTGTTGGCGGCCTTCCTGGCGAGCGCCACGCTAGCATAGCGGCTCATTGACAGCCAACGGGGTCGCAAGGGGCTCGGGTCGCTGGCGGGGCGGTTTGTCGCATCGTTGCAGTGCAACGTCGCGAGGATGTCCGCCGGCCTTGTGCCCAGCACCAGAGCCTTGATGAAAAAAGGCGCGATGGTGCCAGTTTTGCACCGCACTGGGAAGCCGTTTTTAGCCGTAGTGGTTACTGCCCTCTTTCTCGCTTGAAGGGAGGTTGCGCTGACGGTTGCACCTGAGCGCTTCGATTTTGTGCGCGGGTGTTACCAAGGAGCACCTTTGGTGCATTTGTAAGTGGGTATTTCAGTAATCTGCTCGGCACAGGCCGATTTAATGTGTATCCGATCAAGCCTTGGCCGAATGCCCTGCAGGCCCCGCCGTGATTGATATCGGGCCTGGCGCTGATGAGCCAAGCACGCAGATGGCGCGGTAATTGCCACAGGATATTTCCAGAATGCAGCGACGCCTACCTAAATCCCGGGTGCGCTGGCCAGTCATTCAGGTAGTCCACCTCCTTACAAAGGTAGTTTTATGAGCGGTAAGCACAATTCCAATGACCTCGCTCAGGGGCTCAAATCGCGTCACGTCACCATGTTGTCCATCGCCGGTGTGATCGGCGCGGGGCTGTTCGTTGGCTCCGGCCACGCCATTGCGGCGGCCGGCCCTGCTGTGCTGTTAGCCTACGCGGCTGCCGGTACCCTGGTGGTGCTGGTGATGCGTATGCTCGGCGAAATGGCGATCGCCTCGCCCGACACCGGTTCGTTCTCGACTTACGCTGATCGCTCGATCGGCCATTGGGCGGGCTTTACCATCGGCTGGCTGTACTGGTGGTTCTGGGTCCTGGTGATCCCGCTCGAAGCCAACGCCGCGGCCGCGATCCTCAATGCCTGGTTCCCGGCGGTTGATCTGTGGGCGTTCTCGCTGTTGATCACCCTGGCCCTGACCATCACCAACCTGTTCAGTGTAAAGAACTACGGCGAATTCGAGTTCTGGTTCGCCCTGCTCAAGGTGCTGGCGATCATCGGCTTCATCGTGGTCGGTTGTGCGGCCATGTTCGGCATGGTGCCGGGCAGCCAGGTCAGCGGCGTCAGCCACCTGTTCGACACCCAGGGCTTCATGCCAAACGGCCTCGGCGCAGTGCTGGCAGCCATGCTGACCACCATGTTCTCGTTCATGGGTACTGAAATCGTCACCATTGCCGCCGCTGAATCGAAAGACCCGGGCAAACAGATCAGCAAGGCCACCAACTCAGTGATCTGGCGGATCTGCCTGTTCTACCTGGTGTCGATCTTCCTGGTCGTGGCCCTGGTGCCGTGGAACGACCCAGCCCTGGCGGCCACCGGTTCGTACCAGACCGTGCTGAGCATGATCGGCGTGCCGAATGCCAAGCTGATTGTCGACATCGTCGTACTGATCGCCGTGACCAGCTGCCTCAACTCGGCGCTGTACACCTCCTCGCGCATGCTGTTCTCGCTGAGCAAGCGTGGCGATGCGCCGGCCGTTGCCCAGCGCACCACCAGGGCGGGTACGCCGCATTGGGCAGTGCTGCTGTCGACCGCTGCAGCGTTCCTCTGCGTATTTGCCAACTTCGTCGCGCCAGCGCAGGTGTTCGAGTTCCTGCTGGCCAGCTCCGGCGCCATTGCCTTGCTGGTGTATCTGGTGATTGCCGTGTCGCAACTGCGCATGCGCAGCCAGCGTGAAGCCCGCGGCGAGAAGATCGAGTTCAAAATGTGGCTGTTCCCTGGCCTGACTTGGGTGACCATCGCCTTTATCGTCGCCGTGCTGGTGGTGATGGCGATTCGTCCAGACCACCGCATCGAGATCATCGCCACCGCGCTGCTGAGCCTGGCTGTGGTCGCTGCCGGCCTGCTGGTGCAGCGCAAGCGCAAGGCCGCCGTGGCAGCTGGGCGGGTTGTGCTGAGTAACTGATCTGCCGGCTCGTTGAGCTGAATGCAAAAAGGCCGCGCTCTGGATCAGGGCGCGGCCCTTTCGCGACACAAGGCCGCTCTTACAGGGGACGCTGAGGCAGAGTTAGCCGAACTGCTTCTGTTGCAGCTGCTGCTTGGCTACCACTTCAGAGGCCGCTACGTAGGCTTCCTGGAACTCGTCGCTCTCCAGCCAGGCCATGGTGGTTTCTTCGTCGGCGCCGTCCAGCCAGGTGCGGTAGGCGGTGAACACCAGCACGATGTAGTCGGTGGCGTGCTCTTCCTTGTGGCCTTTGAGCACCAGGGTCAGCAACGGGTCGACCAGGAACACCGCGATCATCGCTACCAGGCCGGTTTCCTGGGCGGCTTTCATCTTGCTGAACAGCTCGCTGTAGCTGTCCGACTCCAGCGCCTTGTTGAAGATCTGCTCGACGCTGGCGCTGTCACCGGCGCTCGCCTTGACTGCTTGGCCGCTGCGCACCATGCGGTTTTGCTTGGCTTTGCTGGCGGCGCGCTTGGCGCGTTTTTGCTGCTTGGTGTTGGAAGCCATGGGGCCTGAAATCCTTGGAGGGGCAAAAGTGCGCGTATTGAATCGCACTTGCCCGACAAACCCAAGAGGCACGCGTCGCGATCAGGCGGTCGGCGCCTCATCTTCTTCAAAGCCACGCGATGCCCGGCCGACCAGCAGCGGGTCGGGCGCATGGGCCACGCGCAGGTCCTTGCCGGGGTACTCCAGCGAATGCAGGAAGTGGCGGATGCAGTTGATCCGCGCGCGCTTCTTGTCATCCGACTTGATCACCGTCCACGGCGCATCGCCGGTGTCGGTATGGAAGAACATCGCCTCTTTGGCGCCGGTGTAGTCGTCCCATTTGTCCAGCGACTTGATGTCGATCGGCGACAGCTTCCAGTGCTTGAGCGGGTCGTCCCGGCGCGAGACGAAGCGGCGCAGCTGCTCTTCGCGGTTGACCGAGAACCAGTACTTGAACAGCAGGATGCCGCTGTTGGTGAGCATCCGCTCAAGGTCTGGCGCCTGGCGCATGAACTCCAGGTATTGCATCGGGGTGCAGAAGTCCATCACCCGCTCGACCCCGGCGCGGTTGTACCAGGAGCGGTCGAAGAAGACCATTTCCCCGGCGGTCGGCAGGTGCTGGATGTAACGCTGGAAATACCACTGGCCCTGTTCCTGCTCGGATGGCTTCTCCAGCGCTACGATGCGCGCGCCACGCGGGTTCAGATGCTCCATGAAGCGTTTGATGGTGCCACCCTTGCCGGCCGCGTCACGGCCCTCGAACAGCACCACAATGCGCTGGCCGGTGTCCTTGGCCCAGCTCTGCACCTTGAGCAGCTCGATCTGTAGCTCGGTCTTGGCCTTCTCGTATTCGTTGCGGCGCAGCCGGGTGCGGTACGGATAGCTCGCGGGCAGACGTGCCGAAGTGCTGTCCTCGTTGCTGCCTTTGCGTGCGGTAGCCACCTGCAGCGCGGCGGGCTGCTGGCTGATGCTGAGGATCGCCGGCTCGGCGCTGACCTTGGCGGCCGGCTTGCGCTGGCGTGGGCGACGGCTGCGCGGGGCTGGTGTGGCGCTTGCGCTGAGGGTGGCGCTGGTGTCGGCAGCAGGGGCGGGGGAGAGAAGCGGGGTGGATTCGTCGCTCATGGAAATCCTTGCGGGTCGGTTCGAGTGTCCACCGATCATGCTAAGGATATTGCGCAAATGGCTTGTTGATACTGGTCAACGACGCGTGCGTTGCGCCACGGCTGCCAGGCGGCCGGGCGCAGCGGATACGCTGTTACTGGCTGGTCAAGGCTGCATGGCCTGGCTGTATACGGGCTGCTGGCGTTGGTCAGTCTCGCCCAACTCGTTGATGCAGTAGTTGATGTAGTACAGGTTGAGCACGAAGGTGTTGAAGCCGTTCATGCGGAAGTGGATCTGGTTGTTGGCGTGGGCGAAGGCCAGCAGTATGCGTCGGGCATTGAATGCCCAGACGATTTGCAGCACAAGGGCAGCAATGCTCAGCAAGCCGGCTGCAATTTCCAAGGCCAGTTGCTCATCGTTGATGAACAGGCCGCTCAGGCCCGTGCAGACAAACATCCAGATAATGTAGGTCTCACTGCACGCCTCTTGGCCGGTGGCTTCACGCAGGTGCTGATTGGTCTTGTACAGCCACAGCAGCAGGTACAGGCCGCCGGTGGCCATGGTCAGCAGCACCATGTGCAGCGTCTTGCGGTTGACCTTGTTCATGAGTTCGCTTGGGGATGTCATAGCGCTTCCGATTTTCGAGTGTGAAAAACGGGCTGAGGCATTGCGTGTCTTGGGAGGCAGTCCATGCTCAACCATCGTCCTTGGGGGCTATCTGCTCAGGGAGGGCAGATGCGGCGCGGATGATAGCACGGGGCCACACATGCTCTGCGGCCTGCTGATTAAATCCCAGGCATAAAAAAACCCTGAATCTTTCGATTCAGGGTTTTAGTGTTTTGGTGCCCAGAGACGGAGTCGAACCGCCGACACGAGGATTTTCAATCCTCTGCTCTACCGACTGAGCTATCTGGGCAACGGGGCGCATTAAAAGACTTTTTCAGGTTTGCGTCAACGACTTTTTGAAAATTTTTTAAATTAATTCCGTCGCTTACGCTTTTACGGGGTCATTCGCTCGGCGGAACGTAGCCTTCGGCCTTGGCGTAGTCCTCGCCGGAGAAGTACTTGTCCATCTCCACCTGGAGGAATTTGCGGTCCTCGGCGTTCATCATGTTCAGGCGCTTCTCGTTGATCAGCAGGGTCTGATGCTTGAGCCAATCACCCCAGGCCTGCTGGGAGATGTTATCGAAGATGTCCTGGCCCTTGGCACCCGGGTACGGTGGGCGCTCGAGGCCGGGCAGTTCCTGGTGGTATTTGCGGCAGTTCACGGTGCGGGTCATTGCGGCTCTCCTGCAATCAATTCGTCGGCCGCGCGTTTCAGCAGCTTCTTGACCGGGGCGGCGAGGCCCAGGCGCGGCGGGGTGGCGAGGTTATACCAGAGCCAGTCAGGCTCGGCCACGTGCGTGCCCAGTGGGTCGACGCGCACCAGCCAGGGCTCGATGGCCAACTGGAAATGGCTGAAGGTATGGGTAAGGCCGTCCAGCGCCTGTGTGCCGTTCAGGCGCAGGCCGTGCTGATAGGCAAGGTCATCGAGCTGCTCGAGGTCATCCAGCTCAGGCAGGCTCCACAAACCGCCCCACAGGCCGCTAGACGGGCGCCGGTAGAGCAGGATGGCGCCCTCGCGGTTGGCCAGCATCGGCATCAGCGTGCGCCGCTGTGGCAGCGCCTTGCGTGGCTTGGGCTCGGGGTAGTGGGTTTCCTGGCCGAGCAGGTGCGCTTCGCAGCCGCGCTGCAGCGGGCAGATCAGGCATTTGGGCTTGCTGCGGGTACACAGGGTGGCGCCAAGGTCCATCATCGCCTGGGTGTAGTGGTTGGCCCGGGCTTGTGGGGTGTAGCGCTCGGCGGTCGCCCACAAGGCGTTGGCAACCTTGGGTTCGCCCGGATAACCGCCCTGAGCGGTGAAACGGGCCAGCACGCGCTTGACGTTGCCGTCGAGGATCGGCGCGCGGATACCCATGCTGATGCTGGCGATCGCGCCGGCTGTGGAGCGGCCAATGCCGGGCAGCTCGGTGAGCTGCTCGACACTACGCGGGAACTCCCCCCCATGTTGGCTGACGACGATCTGCGCGGCCTTCTGCAGGTTGCGGGCGCGGGTGTAGTAACCGAGCCCGGTCCACAGGTGCAGCACTTCGTCTTCCGGCGCTTCGGCCAGCGCCTGCACGGTGGGCAGGGCCTGCATGAAGCGGTCGAAGTAGCTCAGCACGGTGCTGACCTGGGTCTGCTGCAGCATGATTTCCGAGACCCATACCCGGTACGGATTGATGCCTTGCTGCCAGGGCAGGTCGTGGCGGCCGTGCTGGTCATACCAGGCCAGCACGGCGCCGGAGAATTGCTCGGGGCTCATCGTTTGAACAGCCCCTTGAGCGCGTCTTTGAGTTCCGGGCTGACCTTGTCGCCCAGCTTCTCATCGAGTTTCTCGTCGATCTTGTCCTTGAGGCGGTTGCCGGCCAGCTTGGCGGCGACCTTGCCCAGGCCGTCCTGATCCAGGCGGCAGGCTTTGGCACCCAGTTCCAACGGGCCACGGCAGCGCAGTGGCAGCTCGACGCCGACAAAGCGCTCGTTGACCTGGCAGGCAGGGTCCGGCATGGCGCGCTGGTCACCTTCGATCACCACGCCAACGCGGTAGTCCATGCCGAGCACGCGCAGGTCCAGATCGCCCTGGCCGTTGACCGTCAGGCCGGGGATGCGCGCTTTCAGGTCAGGGTTGCTGGCCACGCCGTTACGCACTACCAGGCTGCCGCGCAGCTCTTCGAATGGAGTGTCCTTGCCACGCGGGTCGCCGCTCAACTGTTTGCGGTTGAGGGTGGCGATGGCCTGGCACAGCTGCTGCTCAAGGTTGGCATTGACCAGCACACCATCGTTGATGGTGAAGTTGGCGTTGCCGTTGAGGGTGTCGATCAGCGCTTTCTGACTGTTGCCGCTGGCGGTGAGGTCGCTGCTCAGGGTCAGCAGGCCTTTGACTGGCGGCGCCTGTTCCGGGTTGTCGGACTTGATGAAGTGCTCGACCGGGACCCGGTTGATCTTGGTGTTGATGCCGATCTGCGGCACGGCCGGGCGTACATCGACGCTGCCCGTTGCTTCAAAGGTGCCGTTATACAACTCGCCGCGCAGGCTTTGCAGAGCAATCAAACCGCCCTGGCCGCTGGCCTTGAGTTGGGCATCGCTGATCGGCAGTTTGTCCAGGGTCAGTGCGCCAAAGCTCAGGTCGGCTTGCAGGTCGAGGGCACGCAGGCGGTCGACCGGCAGCAGTTTGTCGGTGCTCCAGGCAACCTGGGTCGGTGCGTTTGGCAGTGGCGAGCTGCCGGCACCGGCAACGGCGGTTGCTTCCTGCTGTTGGACCTCGGCCTGACGCGCCGCCTTGGCGCCCTTGGCCTGCTCGCTTTTGGCCGGGAAGTAGCGATCGGCGTCGAACTTGTCGCCTTTGAGCTGAATGCGCAGGGCTTGCTTGGCGAAGTCTTCAATAGCTACGCGACCACTGAAGCTGCTGTCATCCAGTTTCACTGCCAGGCCTTCCAGAGCCAGGCTGGTCGGGCTGGCGCTGAGCCGGCTGACCAGTTCCAGTTTGCTGAAGGCGGCCGGGTCGGCAGTGGCTGGCAATGGCTGGCCAATGCTGTCGAGGAAGGTGCGCAGGTCGAACTGGGCGATGGAGATACCGCCGCCGGCCAGCGGCGTCTTGTCCAACTCGCGCACGTTCAGCTCACCCAGTGCACGCAACTGGTTGGCGGAAACCTTCAGGCCATTCCAGGACGCGACATTGGCAGCCATGTCGACCAGCAATTGGCCCTGAGCAGCAAAGGTCATGGTCTTGCCGGCAAACGGCTCGCCCGAGGCTTCGCCGGACAGGCGCATGTCTTCGAGGTTGTAGCGCTTGAGCTTGCGATCAAAGCGCAGTTCGCCGGCCAGTTCGCTGCGCACCTTGATGTTCGGCTGCGCGGCGCTGATGAAGGCGCTGGCCTTGAGCGGGATGTTCGCCCCTTCGTGGACCGCGCCGGTGCTCAGCTGGATGCTCTCGGCGGTCAGGCTCTGGCCAGTCTTGGCATCGGTGTACTGCACGCGGGCGTTGTTCACGGTCAGGCTGTCGATATCCAGCTTGACCGAGCGCTCGCTGGCGCTTTCTTCACTGTCCTTCGGTTCGCTCGGCGCCGGCGCAGGCTGGCCAGGCGTGGTGCTGGCCTGGGTCGGCAGTGGTTTGCCGATGTCCTGCCAGTTGCCGTGGCCGTTTTCGTCACGCATCAGGCTCAGGTTGAGCCCCTCGACGCGTACGTCGCTCATCTGCACTTCACGGCGCAGCAATGGCAGCACGCGCACCGACAGGCCGAGCATCTGCAGGTCTGCAAACGGTTCGGTGGGTTTGTTCAGGGTGGCGATGCTGGCTTCATGCAGCTCCAGGCCCAGCCACGGGAACAGGCTCCAGCCAATGTCACCGTTGAGGGTCAGCTCGACATGAGCCTTGTCCCGTGCCAGCTGGCGAATCTCGTCTTTATAGTCGTTGGGATCGAAGAGGTGGGTCAGGGCAAAGCCCAGTGCCACGATGATCAGCAGCAACCCGAGAAGCCCCAGCCCCAGGATTTTGCCGAACGCTTTCATGGGCGAGTCCTTGTAGTCCGAAATGAAAATTCAAGCGCCAGAGTATAGCGCCGTGGCTGGTTAGCCTGAGTACCCGCCGGTAGATATAGGTTATTTCCTACCTAAGTATCGGTTTCGCCGGGTTGCGCAGCCTGGTTCTACTCAGGCTGATCAGTTTCTGACCGCCAGCTACTCTACAGTTCAGCTGGCTTGCGCAGGTGGCAAAAAAATAACGATGTCAGATTGCTTCCATTGAGCGTTTCAGCTGGTTAACCTTGCGCCGCTTTCGCCGCATTACGCGACCGATTGTCGCGGATGCCGTGAATATCCGACCACAGCGTGCGTGCAGCCAACTCGGCCGAAGAGCCGAGGGCAACGTCTACTTATAAGAGGAAACACCATGAGCAGCAGTACTGCGGGAGAAGCGGCGCGCGCGCCGGGCTTCCTGTCCAAGGAGCGCATCATTGCCCGGCCGGGCTTCAACCGTTGGCTGGTGCCCCCAGCAGCGCTGGCAATCCATCTGTGCATCGGCATGGCGTATGGTTTCTCGGTGTTCTGGCTGCCGTTGTCGCAAGCTATCGGCATCACCGCACCGGTTGCCTGTTCGGCGGACATGGGCTTCATCGCGCGGATGTTCAGCGCCGAGTGTGACTGGCCGATCTCGATGCTGAGCTGGATCTACACGCTGTTCTTCGTCTTCCTCGGCTGCTCGGCTGCCGTGCTCGGCGGCTGGCTGGAACACGCCGGCCCACGCAAGGCTGGCCTGGTTTCGGCGCTGTGCTGGTGCGGTGGCCTGCTGATCTCGGCGATCGGCATCAAGACCCACCAGCTGTGGCTGATGTGGCTCGGCTCGGGGGTGATCGGTGGTATCGGTCTGGGCCTGGGCTATATCTCGCCAGTCTCGACCCTGATCAAGTGGTTCCCGGACAAGCGCGGCATGGCTACCGGCATGGCGATCATGGGCTTTGGCGGCGGCGCGATGGTCGGTGCGCCTTTGGCCACTGCGCTAATGGGCCATTTCGGCAGCTCGGTTGAAGTCGGTGTATGGCAGAGCTTTGTGGTCATGGCGGCGATCTACTTCGTGTTCATGACGGCTGGCGCCTTGACCTACCGCGTACCGCCAACCGGCTGGAAGCCTGAGGGCTGGACGCCGCCGGCGAAAAAAGCCAACGCGATGGTCACCGATCGTCACGTGCATGTCAGCGTTGCCTGGAAAACCCCGCAGTTCGCGCTGGTCTGGCTGGTGCTGTGCCTGAACGTTTCGGCCGGTATCGGCATCCTCGGCATGGCTTCGCCACTGCTGCAGGAAGTGTTCGCCGGCAAGCTGATCGGCAACGAGCTGAGCTTCAGCGAGCTGAACAGCGCGCAACTGGCGCAGATCGCGGCAATCGCCGCCGGCTTCACCGGCCTGCTCAGCCTGTTCAACATTGGCGGGCGGTTCTTCTGGGCTTCGTTCTCCGACTATATCGGCCGCAAGAACACCTACTTTGCCTTCTTCGCCCTCGGCGTTGGCCTCTACAGCCTGGTGCCGAACATGGGCCATCTGGGCAACGTGGCGCTGTTCGTGGCGGCGTTCTGCATCATCCTGTCGATGTACGGCGGTGGTTTTGCGACGGTGCCGGCTTACCTGGCTGACCTGTTCGGTACGCAAATGGTCGGTGCGATCCATGGTCGCCTGCTGACCGCCTGGGCTGCTGCCGGCGTGCTCGGCCCGGTGCTGATCACCTACCTGCGCGAGTCGCAGCTGGCGGCCGGGGTTGCCCGTGCGGCGGCCTACGACATGACCTTGTACATCCTCGCCGGTCTGCTGGTGCTGGGCTTTATCTGCAACGCCCTGGTGCGTCCAGTAGCCGACAAGTACTTCATGACCGATGCCGAGCTTGCGGCCGAGCGCGCGCTGAGCCACGACAAAGGCGTCGACAACGCCCGTTCGCTGGAGTGGCACGCCGCGCCGGGTAGCCTGCCGCTGGTGCTGCTGGCCTGGGCCGTGGTGGTGATTCCGCTGGCGTGGGGTATCTGGATTACCCTGCAGAAGACTGCCGTACTGTTCCACTGACAACCGCGCTGGCTGGCTTGCATGCCAGCCAAACCGGGCCAAACGCGGGTAAATTCGCTGTCGCAGGGGGCTTATAGCCCTGGTGCCAGCGGGTTTACCCGCGTTTGCATTGCCCCGGCGAGTTGCCATATGTCATCCGCGTTTCAAGCTGACGCGTTCTAGGCCTATAATGTCGACCTTTTCGCCCAATGATTTTGCGGAGCTGGTGATGGTCGAACGTAAGGCTTCCGTCGAGCGCAATACCCTGGAAACCCAGGTGAAGGCCTCGATCAACCTCGATGGCAGTGGCAAGGCCCGATTCGATATCGGCGTGCCCTTCCTTGAACACATGCTCGACCAGATCGCCCGGCACGGGCTGATCGATCTGGACATCGAATGCAAGGGCGACCTGCATATCGATGATCACCACACCGTCGAAGACGTCGGCATCACCCTCGGCCAGGCGTTTGCCAAGGCCGTTGGCGACAAAAAAGGCATCTATCGTTACGGTCACGCCTATGTGCCGCTCGATGAAGCCTTGTCGCGTGTGGTCATCGACTTCTCCGGCCGCCCAGGCCTGTCGATGCACGTGCCCTACACCCGGGCTTCGGTTGGTGGCTTCGATGTCGACCTGTTCCAGGAGTTCTTCCAGGGCTTCGTCAACCATGCGCTGGTCACCCTGCACATCGATAACCTGCGCGGGCACAACACCCACCACCAGATCGAGACCGTGTTCAAAGCCTTCGGCCGTGCCCTGCGCATGGCGGTCGAGCAGGACGAGCGCATGGCCGGGCAAATGCCGTCGACCAAGGGATGCCTGTAAATGCAGACCGTAGCCGTAATCGACTATGGCATGGGCAACCTGCACTCGGTGGCCAAGGCGCTTGAGCATGTAGGCGCCGGCAAGGTGCTGGTCACCAGCGACGCTGCGGTGATCCGCGAGGCCGATCGCGTGGTGTTCCCCGGTGTAGGCGCTATTCGCGACTGCATGGCCGAGATTCGCCGGCTGGGCTTTGACAGCCTGGTCCGTGAAGTCAGCCAGGACCGGCCGTTTCTCGGCATCTGTGTCGGCATGCAAGCGCTGCTCGATCACAGCGAAGAAAACGACGGCGTCGATTGCATCGGCTTGTTCCCCGGCCAGGTGCGCTTCTTCGGCAAGGACCTGGAAGAGCAGGGCGAGCACCTCAAGGTGCCGCACATGGGCTGGAACGAAGTCAGCCATGCCATCGAGCACCCGCTCTGGCATGACATTCCCGACCGTGCCCGCTTCTACTTCGTGCACAGCTACTACATCAATGCCGGCAAGCCTGGCCAGGTAGTCGGTCGCGGCCACTACGGCGTCGACTTCGCTGCTGCGCTGGCCGAAGGCTCGCGCTTTGCCGTGCAGTTCCACCCGGAGAAGAGCCATACCCATGGCCTGCAGTTGCTGCAGAACTTCGCCGCCTGGGATGGCCGCTGGTAAATGAGCAAGTCGCGGACCAAACCACCGATCCTGACCCTCGCCCCCGAACAGGAGCGCGAGGCCCTGGACAAGCTCAAGCGCTTTCTTGAAGACCGCTTCGAGCTTGAGCTGGGGTCGTTCGAGGTGGCCGAGGTCCTCGACCTGTTTTCCCGAGAAGTGGCTCCGTATTACTACAACAGGGCGATTGCCGATGTTCAGCTGCACCTCAAGGAGCGGTTCGAGAGCATCGAAAGCGACCTGTGGGCGCTCGAGAAGCCCTGAACCCCAACGATTAGACAGGTTGCCAAGATGCTGATTATTCCCGCTATCGATCTCAAGGACGGTGCTTGCGTGCGCCTGCGTCAGGGCCGCATGGAAGACTCCACGGTGTTCTCCGATGACCCGGTGAGCATGGCCGCCAAATGGGTCGAGGGTGGCTGCCGCCGCCTGCACCTGGTTGACCTCAACGGCGCCTTCGAAGGCCAGCCGGTCAACGGCGAAGTGGTTACTGCCATCGCCAAACGCTACCCGCAACTGCCGATCCAGATCGGCGGCGGTATCCGTTCGCTGGAAACCATCGAGCACTACATCAAGGCCGGCGTCAGCTATGTGATCATCGGCACCAAGGCGGTCAAGCAGCCTGAGTTCGTCGCCGAAGCGTGCAAGGCGTTTCCGGGCAAGGTCATCGTTGGCCTGGACGCCAAGGACGGTTTCGTCGCCACCGACGGCTGGGCTGAAGTCAGCTCGGTGCAGGTGATCGACCTGGCCAAGCGTTTCGAGGCTGATGGCGTGTCGGCAATCGTCTACACCGACATCGCCAAGGACGGCATGATGCAGGGCTGCAACGTGCCCTTCACCAAAGCCCTGGCCGAAGCCACGCGCATCCCGGTGATCGCCTCGGGCGGCATCCACAACCTGGGTGACATTCGTGCCCTGCTCGACGCCAAGGCGCCGGGCATCGTCGGTGCCATCACTGGCCGGGCGATCTACGAGGGTACCCTGGACGTCGCCGAGGCCCAGGCCTTCTGCGACACCTACCAAGGCTGAGGAGCAACCCATGGCACTGGCCAAGCGCATCATCCCTTGCCTGGACGTGGACAACGGCCGGGTGGTCAAGGGCGTCAAGTTCGAGAACATCCGCGATGCCGGTGACCCGGTAGAAATCGCCCGTCGTTACGATGAGCAGGGCGCCGACGAGATTACCTTTCTCGACATCACCGCCAGCGTCGATGGCCGTGACACGACCTTGCATACCGTCGAGCGCATGGCCAGCCAGGTGTTCATCCCGCTGACCGTGGGCGGTGGCGTGCGCACCGTGCAGGATATTCGCAACCTGCTCAATGCTGGTGCCGACAAGGTCTCGATCAATACTGCGGCGGTGTTCAACCCCGAGTTCGTGGGCGAGGCTGCGCAGCGTTTCGGCTCGCAGTGCATCGTGGTCGCTATTGACGCGAAGAAGGTCTCTGGCCCGGGCGAAACCCCGCGCTGGGAGATTTTCACCCACGGCGGGCGCAAGCCGACCGGGCTCGATGCAGTCGAGTGGGCAAAGAAGATGGAAGGCCTGGGTGCCGGTGAGATTCTGCTGACCAGCATGGATCAGGACGGCATGAAAAACGGCTTTGATCTGGGCGTGACCCGGGCCATCAGCGATGCGCTGGGGATTCCGGTGATTGCCTCAGGTGGTGTGGGCAATCTGCAGCACCTGGCGGACGGCATTCTGGAAGGGCATGCCAGCGCGGTGCTGGCAGCGAGTATCTTCCACTTTGGCGAATACACCGTGCCGGAAGCCAAGGCTTACATGGCCGCGCGCGGTAT
Source organism: Pseudomonas shirazensis (assembly GCF_014268785.2). Taxonomy (GTDB): domain Bacteria; phylum Pseudomonadota; class Gammaproteobacteria; order Pseudomonadales; family Pseudomonadaceae; genus Aquipseudomonas; species Aquipseudomonas shirazensis. The sequence goes on from NZ_JABWRD020000003.1 coordinate 206,512, forward strand.
CGTCGTTCGCTGAGCCATTGTATTGGGGCCGCTTTGCGGCCCTTCGCGGCGGTCCGGCGTCCCTGTAAACCCGCTCCCACAGGGTCACGGCGGCGCTGCAAAACCTGTGGGAGCGGGCTTGCCGGGACGCCGGACCGCCGCGAAGGGCTGCGAAGCAGCCCCATAGCAGTCAACCGTGGTTCTTGCCGAGCAACGCGTGATACAGCTCGGTATCGCCAAGAATCCCGACTACCTTGTCGTTATCCTGCAACACCAGCTTGTTGCCGGTCTGATAGCGAATCTGCAGCGCTTCGCGCATGCCGATATCGGCGTGCACCACGGTCGGGCGGCGGTCGAGCAACGCCACATCCTGCCCCGGCGCCCAGTTCTGCATGTCCATGCCGTTCTGGCCCTGGCGTGCGCGGGTCAACGAGTTGCCTTCGCCCAGGTCGAGCCAGGAATCGCCACTCGGGTCCAGACACACTGAGCCATTGACGCGCTTGCACTTGTCCAGGGTGCGCATCAGGCTGCGTCCGCACAGCACGTTGAGTGGGTTGGTGTGGGCAACGAAGGTGCGCACATATTCATCCGCTGGGTTCAGCACGATTTCTTCGGGCTTGCTGTACTGGATGATGCGGCCGTCTTTCATGATCGCGATGCGGCTGCCCAGCTTGAGCGCCTCGTCGAGGTCGTGGCTGACGAACACGATGGTCTTGTTCAGCTTGCTCTGCAGCGCCAGCAGCTCGTCCTGCAGGCCCTGGCGGATCAGCGGGTCGAGGGCCGAGAACGGTTCGTCCATCAGCAGAATGTCGGCATCCATGGCCAGGGCGCGGGCCAGGCCGACGCGCTGCTGCATGCCGCCAGAGAGCTCGTCAGGCTTTTTATTGCGCCATTGGGTCAGGCCGACCAGCTCAAGCTTCTCGTCCACCAGCTTGCGCCGGTCCTTCTCGGGGCGGCCTTGCATCTCCAGGCCAAAGCTGATGTTTTCCCGCACTGTCAGCCACGGCATCAGGGCGAACTTCTGGAACACCATGGCGATGCGCTTGGTGCGCATCATCTTCAGTTCGGCCGGGGTGCAGTGGGCGATGTCGATGTGCTTGCCTTCGTGCTCGACGAAAAGTTTGCCGCGGCTGACCGTGTTAAGGCCGTTGATGCAGCGCAGCAGGCTCGACTTGCCCGAACCGGACAAGCCCATCAGCACGCAGATTTCGCCTTTCTCGATATCCAGGTTGGCCTTTTCGACGCCAACCACCAGGCCGGTCTGCTTGAGGATCTGCTCGCGAGTCTGGCCCTGGTCGAGCAGCGACAGCGCCTCGCGCGGCTTGTTGGTGAAGATGACGTCGACGTCTTCGAATCGAATGATGCTCATGCCTCACTCCTTGCCGTAGCTTCAGGTTGCTTGCAGATACGGTCGAGCATGATTGCCAGCAGCACGATCGCCAGGCCTGCTTCGAAGCCCAGGGAGATATCAGCGGTGTTCAGTGCGTTGACCACAGGTTTGCCCAGGCCGTCAGCGCCGACCAGGGCGGCGATCACCACCATCGACAGCGACAGCATGATGCATTGGGTGACGCCAGCGGCAATGCTCGGCATTGCGTGCGGCAGTTCGATGCGCGTCAGCAGTTGCCGGCGCGAGCAGCCAAAGGCCTTGCCGGCATCGAGCAGCTCTTGCGGTACGTCGCAGATGCCCAGATAGGTCAGGCGAATCGGCGCGGCAATCGCAAACACCACGGTAGAGATCAGCCCCGGCACTACGCCGAGGCCGAACAGGGTCAGGGTTGGGATCAGGTAGACGAAGGTGGGTACCGTCTGCATCAGGTCGAGTACCGGGCGCAGGCCGGTGTAGAACATCGGTTTGTGCGCGGCAAGAATGCCCACCGGCACGCCGATGGCAACGCACACCACCGTGGCGAAGGTGACCTGGGCGAGGGTCTCCATGGTTTCCTGCCAGTAGCCCAGGTTGAGAATCAGCAGAAACGACAGTGCAACAAAGGCCGTCAGCGACCATTTGCGCTGGATCAAGTGCGCCAGCGCGGCGAACAGTGCGATCAGCACCAGTGGGTTGAACCAGGTCAGGGCGCTGGTCACCCCGTGAATCATGAACTCCAGGCCTTGAGCGATGGCATCGAAATAATCTGCGCCGTTCTGAGTCAGCCATTCGACGAACGACGCGATGTACTGCCCCAGAGGTATTTTCTGATCAATAAGCATGATAGCGAGCTTCCACCTGCATAGATTGGAATCAGTCCGGGGCAGGCACGGTCCTGCCCCGAGAGAGTGCCGGTTGTGTGTTGGTTATTGCGCCAACTTGGCCTTGGCTGCCTCCAGCCCTGGTTTGCCATCTACGGTGGTGACTCCGGCGAGCCAGGTATCGAGCACTTGTGGGTTGTTTTTCAGCCACGCCTTGGCCGCGGCATCAGGCTTCATCTTGTCGTCGAGCACATTGCCCATCAGCTCGCTTTCCATGTCGAGCGAGAACGACAGGTTCTTCAGCAACTGGCCAACGTTGCTGCACTCCTGGGTGTAGCCCTTGCGGGTGTTGGTCAGCACGGTGGCCTTGCCAAAATCAGGGCCGAAGAAGTCGTCGCCACCGGTCAGGTACTGCATCTTGAAGCGCTTGTTCATCGGGTGCGGTTCCCAGCCGAGGAACACCACCGCTTCACCGCGCTTCTGCGAGCGATCGACCTGCGACAGCATGCCTGCTTCACTGGACTGGACGATCTTGAAGCCGGCCGTCTTGAGGCCGAAGGCATCCTTGTCGATCATGCTCTGGATGGTGCGGTTGCCATCGTTGCCAGGCTCGATGCCGTAGATCTTGCCGCCCAGTTCGTCTTTGAATTTGGCGATGTCGGCAAAGTCTTTCAGGCCCTTGTCATACAGCGCCTGTGGCACTGCCAGGGTGTACTTGGCGTTTTCCAGGTTGGCGCGCACGGTCTCGACGGTACCGGCGTCGCGGTACTGTTTGATGTCGTTTTCCATGGTCGGCATCCAGTTGCCGAGGAATACATCCAGATCCTTGCCTGCGGCCAGCGACTTGTAGGTCACCGGGACCGAGATCATGGTGGTGTGGGTCTTGTAACCCAGCGCTTCGAGCACCGCACTGGTAACCGCAGTGGTTACCGTGATGTCGGTCCAGCCGACATCGGAAAAACGTACCGTCTGACACTGTTCCGGCTCTGCAGCCTGAGCCAGCAACGGTGCCGTGAGCATCGCAACCAGCAACAGCGAGGGTGAACCTTTCATAGGTGGACTCCTGTAGTTTTTTCTTCGGGTTCGCGTGGGTCGCCGGGGCTTCTCAGGGTCCGGTCGACCAGGCCTGCAGAGGGCAGGTTGCGGGGCCGTGCAATACGAGTCGCTTTCGATAATCCTCCAGCGCCGGGCAATCGCCTACTGCCTGAGTCGCATCCAGTACAGGATGGGTCGTATCCAGTACGGGCAATGTCGCATATGGATTTTTCCACCCGCTGCACCCCCTCTTTGCGGCATTTACCCAGCCGAAAACGGCTGGAACAGGGCCTAAGCTGCGCCAGCACATCGCGGCGCGGCCGGACAAAAGTACGTCGGTTGCAGACGGCGAGTGGCGGCGCAAAAGGCTGATGATGCTGGTAATAGCGGCAGCTCGCAGGTTCAGCCTAGCAGTTGCCAGACGCGCCACATGGCGCGGCCAGACAAGCCCAGCAAGAGGTGTTCCGACCATGGCCATCAGCGTGTTCGACCTGTTCAAGATTGGTGTAGGGCCTTCCAGCTCGCACACTGTCGGCCCAATGCGCGCCGCAGCGCTGTTCGTCGAGGGTTTGCGTGAGCGCGGCGAGCTTGAACAAGTGGCGCGCATCGAGGTGCGCCTGTATGGCTCGCTGTCGGCCACCGGCATCGGCCATGGCACCGATCACGCCACCATCATGGGCCTGATGGGCGAATGGCCAGACGCCATTGACCCAAGCCAGATCGTCCCGCGCATCGCCGATCTGCGCGAAACCAATACCCTGTTGCTGGACAACCGCCTGCCGGTCGAATTTGTCTGGGCGCGCGACATGCTGCTGCTCGACGAGAACCTGCCGTACCACCCCAACGCCATGACCTTGAAGGCCGAGTGCGCGCACGGCGAGCTGCACCAGGACACTTATTACTCGGTTGGCGGCGGCTTTGTGGTCGACGCCAAGCAGGCTGCCAGCGGTGTGCTCGATGCTGATCAAACCGAGCTGCCGTACGATTTCAACAGCGCTGCCGAGTTGCTCCGGCTGTGCAAGCAAAACGACCTCAGCGTGTCGCAATTGATGCTGGCCAACGAGAAGGTCTGGCGCAGCGAGGCAGAAATTCGCGCCGGCCTGATCAAGCTCTGGAGCGCCATGCAGGACTGCGTCAACAACGGCTTGAAGCATGAAGGGATCCTGCCTGGCGGGCTCAATGTGCGTCGCCGGGCAGCCAAGCTGCACCGCAGCCTGCAAGAGCTGGGCAAGCCCAACGTGATCGGCTCGACCCTCAGTGCAATGGAGTGGGTCAACCTGTTCGCCCTGGCGGTCAACGAAGAAAACGCCGCCGGCGGGCGCATGGTCACCGCGCCTACCAATGGCGCTGCCGGGATCATCCCGGCGGTGCTGCATTACTTCATGCGCTTCTCCGACGTGGTCGATGAAAGCCACGTCGTTGATTTCCTGCTGGCTGCAGCTGCGGTAGGCATTCTGTGCAAGAAGAACGCCTCGATCTCGGGCGCCGAAGTGGGCTGCCAGGGTGAAGTCGGCTCCGCCTGCGCAATGGCCGCCGCCGGCCTGGCTCAAGTGCTTGGGGCAACTCCGGCGCAACTGGAAAACGCCGCCGAAATTGCTCTGGAGCATAACCTCGGCCTGACCTGCGACCCGGTCGGCGGGTTGGTTCAGGTGCCGTGCATCGAGCGCAATGCAATTGCCGCAGTGAAGGCAATCAACGCAGTGCAGATGGCCTTGCGCGGTGATGGCGAGCACTTCATCTCGCTCGATCAGGTAATCCGCACCATGCGCGATACCGGCGCCGACATGCACGACAAGTACAAGGAGACCTCCCGCGGAGGTCTTGCCGTCAGCGTCATCGAATGCTGATTCAGCGTTGATTCCCAAGGGCCGCATGCGGCCCTTTTTTGCAGCCGAATGCGCACCTCGCACAACTCGAAATTGCCACTAATGACCACTGCGCCTCTTTTTGGTGCGCCGGTCATCTGCATTTTCAAACAAATTGTTTAACAGGCTGATACTGGAGCGGTGACAAGGTTACATGTCGTTTAGAGACATGTTTCCCGGCACTGCTACTTAAATGCTCACTGGCGATAAGGAAAAGCCCTACGACGGGGCTTGCGGCTAGAACCATCGCTGTAGCAGAAGCCCATGGTCGCTGGTGCGCAAGGTCGTTTTTGGACTTTGTTGGCGGGCCATTCAATTTAGGCATGCCAATTGCGTTGTAATCGGTAGTGCTATCAACAGAGCCCCCGCATACGAACTGGGGCCATGACAAGAACCAGTGCCCGCCTGAGGCACCCCTGTATTTGAGTGAGGAGAAATCGCGATGACGTCGTACACTTCCGGGACCCAAACCCAGAACCGCAGCGCACCACAGTCCATCGGATTTCTTCTCCTGGACAACTTCACCCTGATATCTCTGGCGTCGGCGGTAGAGCCGCTGCGCATGGCCAACCAACTGTCGGGTCGTGAGCTGTATCGCTGGCATACCCTGACCGTCGATGGCGGCCAGGTGTGGGCCAGCGATGGCTTGCAGATCACCCCGGATGCCTCCATGCACGCCGCGCCGCAGATCGATACGGTGATTGTCTGCGGCGGTGTCGGCATTCAGCGCACGGTTACCCGCGAGCACGTCACCTGGCTGCAGGCGCAAGCGCGTCAGTCGCGTCGCCTTGGTGCGGTGTGCACCGGCAGCTGGGCCCTGGCCTGTGCCGGTCTGCTCGACGGCTTTGATTGCAGCGTGCACTGGGAGTGCCTGGCGTCGATGCAGGAGGCGTTCCCGCGGGCCAACATGAGCACCCGTCTGTTCACCCTCGACCGCAACCGCTTCACCAGCTCCGGTGGCACCGCGCCGCTGGACATGATGCTGCACCTGATCAGCCGTGATCACGGCCGTGAGCTGTCGGCAGCCATCTCCGAGATGTTTGTCTACGAGCGCATCCGCAACGAACAGGACCACCAGCGCGTGCCGCTCAAGCACATGCTCGGCACCAACCAGCCGAAGCTGCAAGAGATCGTCGCGCTGATGGAAGCCAACCTTGAAGAGCCGATCGATCTCGACGAGCTGGCAGTCTATGTCGCCGTTTCGCGCCGTCAGCTCGAGCGCCTGTTCCAGAAGTACCTGCATTGCTCGCCGTCGCGTTATTACCTCAAGCTGCGTCTGATCCGCGCTCGCCAGTTGCTCAAGCAGACGCCGATGTCGATCATCGAAGTGGCTTCGGTATGCGGTTTCGTTTCCACGCCGCACTTCTCCAAGTGCTACCGCGAGTACTTCGGCATTCCGCCGCGCGATGAGCGTGTCGGTTCCAACACCACCCAGCAGGTGGCAATGATGCCGATTCCGCAGGCCATGACCCTGTCGCCGCACAGTGGGCCGTTGGCTGCACTGAGCCAGGCGCGCAACGAGTCGACGTTTGCCAGCGTAAGGCTGTAACTCTCAGCAGGCCTTCGCGGCTTTTCGCGAAGGCGGGGGCAAGTAGCGTGAATCTGTTGATAATGATTCTCGACTACAGGTAACATCGCCGCCCCGAGCATTGCTGGCATACCACCCCGTGGCGGACGACAAACTGCAGCTGTACCTGAGCCACCGGGCGGCGTTGCTTGATTACGCCGCGCCGATCGTAGGTTGCCGCGCCCGCGCCGAGGATGTTGTGCAGGAGGCCTGGTTGCGTTTCAGCCGCCAGGACGACAGCGCCGACATCCGCCACCCAGCCAGCTACCTGTACCGCATCGTGCGCAACCTGGCGCTCGATCAAACCCGCCGCAATGCCACCGAAAAGGCCCAGCCCGGCGGCGATGAGCTGCTTGCCGATATACCCTCGAGCAGCGCCTCCCCGGAGCAATCCGTCAGCCAGCAGAATGAGCTGGCAGCCATCAGCCGCGCGCTGGAAGAGCTGCCCGAGCGCACGCGTCTGGCGTTTGAGATGCATCGTCTCGGCGGCTTCACCTTGCAGCAGGTGGCCAACCACCTGAATGTCTCGGTCAGCCTCGTCCATCAGCTGGTGCACGATGCCCTGCGCCATTGTCTGGAGCGGCTGGAGGGCGATCTTTGAAAGCATCTATGAAAAAACCACGCGCTGCCGCGTCTTTTGCTCAACGGGCCGACTCTATGCGACCCTTCGCGCCCGCTAATCCACAGGAGACTGGCCGCACATGACGTCAGCAGACCCCGCTTCCAGCCGTCGTGATCAGGCGCTGGACTGGCTCCTGCGTGTGCAGCAGGCGCCCGACGACATTCAGCTGCGGGCTGAGCTTGCGCAGTGGTGCGCCAGCGATGTGGCCAATGCCGAGGCCTATGGCAAGGCCGAGCGGGTCTGGCGCCTGACCGCTCAACTGAGGCCGACCAGCGCCGCCCAGTGGCCGCTGCCGGTAACCAGCAATCCCGTTTCACTGCCGCCAGCGGCTCGGCCAACGCGGCGCCGGCGGCGCTGGCTCGGCGCGGCAGTAGCTGCCTGCTTGCTGGTGGCGTTGGCACCTTCGCTCAGCTTGCGCATGCAGGCCGACTACCGCACCGGCCAGGGCGAAACCCGTGACGTCACCTTGGCCGATGGCAGTGTGGTGCAGATGGACAGCGACAGCGCCATCGCCGTCCAGTACACCGGCACTCAACGCGATGTGCGTCTGCTCGCCGGGCAGGCCTTCTTCAAAGTCACCCCGGACGCTACCAGGCCGTTTCATGTCCGCGCCGACGCTGTGCAGGTGACGGTTACCGGCACTGCCTTCAATGTTGAGCTGCGCCCGCAGCAGGTGGACGTCGAGGTCGAGCACGGTTCGGTGCGCGTCGCTGATGCCAGCCAGGCGCGGGTGTTGTCCAGCGCGTTGACGGCAGGGGAGCGCCTGCGCTATATCGACGGGTTGGCCCAGGTCCGCACTTTCCAGCCGTCGCAGGCGGCCGCCTGGCGCAAGGGCCAGTTGATTGCCGATGACGTCTCGATAGCCGAGCTGATCGGCGAGCTTGAGCGTTACCTGCCAGGCAAGGTGCTGTTGCGTGACCAGAGCCTGGGCAGCAAACGCGTGACCGGCGTGTATGACCTGCGCAAACCCCAGGCGGCGCTGAACGCCGTGTTGCGGCCACATGGCGGCAAGGCCGAAAACTTTGGTCCCTGGTTGCTTGTCGTCAGCCGCCCTTGAGGCCTGTTCGGGGCTGAGCGACAGCCCTGAGGCCACTCCCAGAAAAAATATTTCAAAATTTTCTGAAAAATCCGCGAACCACCCCGTCTTCTACCCCGCGCGCAATAACTGAGATCGATTCGTATTCTATTTGCTACCCGGACTGTGTTCGGGGCGGGGACGTGGGATGACTGTAGTAGCAAGCCGTAGGTCGCGCCCAGCGCGGGGTTGGTCGTTGCGCCTGAAGAACGCCGCAGGTAGCGGCATGCTTGGGTTGTGCTGCTTGTTTGGCGCGCTGCCAGCGTATGCTGAAGAGGCCGCCGAGCGCACGCTGTTGAGCCAGGTGCACATGTTCGACATCCCCGCGCAGAACCTCGCTATCGCGCTGATCAACTTCGGCCAGCAGAGCAACCTGCAGGTGACGGTCGACCCAGACCTGCTCGACGGCCTGCAATCGAGTGCCATCAGCGGCCAGTTCAGCAGCGAAATCGCCCTGTCGCGCTTGCTCCAGGGCAGCGGCCTGGCCTGGGACTACGAGTACGGCGCGCTGGTCTTTCGTCGCCTGCAAAGCGCCGCCGACGGCGCGCTGGAGCTGCATAACACGGTAGTTCTCGGCGATACCGAAGAAAACAGCTACATGGGCGCCACGATCATCGACCGCAAGGCGATCAAAGCCTTCCCCGGCGCTAACGGCGACATCACCACGCTGCTGCAGATGCACCCCAACGTGCAGTTCAGCACCGACCAGAAAAGCTCGAACACGCCCGGCGAAATCGACCCGGCCGACATCAGCATCAACGGCGCCAGGTTCTATCAGAACAACTTCATGATCGATGGCATCTCGATCAACAATGACCTCGACCCCGGCGCCCACGGTTACAACGAAACCCGCCAGTTCGACTCGGCGCCAAGCCGCTCCCACGGCATCGCGCTGGACGCCGACCTGCTTGAAGAAGTGAAGGTCTACGACAGCAACGTGCCGGTCGAGTTTGGCGGCTTCAATGGCGGTGTGGTCGATGCCATCACCCGCCGCCCAAGCCAGGATCTGCACGGCAAGATTTCCTACGCCATGACCCGTTCGGAGTGGACCAGCTACCACATCACCCGGGAAAACAAAGAGAACTTCGAGACCTCGTCAAACGAGAAAAACCAGCCGGAGTTCACCAAGACGACATTGCGCGGCACCCTCGAGGGCCACCTCACCGACAACTTCGGCGCGTTGCTGAACTTCTCGCAGAAGCGCTCGTACCTGCCCCTGCGCGGCTACGCCAATGGCTACAGCAGCCCCACCAGCGACAACGACCAGGAGCAGACCCGCCAGCTCGACAACTTCCTGCTCAAGACCTACTGGACGGTCAACGACCGCCTGACCCTGGACACCTCGATCGTCTACGCCCCGCAGGAAAACACCTACTACCGGGAAGACTACCGGGACTCCGGCTACACCAATATCAATGGCGGCTGGCAGGGCTCGTTCAAGGCCATCTATGAGGGCGACAACGCGCGCTGGACTCAGCAACTGGCTATGAGCGATCTGTATGCGTCGCGCGAGTCTGATCGCGATCAGGAGATCAAGTGGTACTGGTCCGATAGCAAGGACTGGGGCAACCCGGGCCTGAACAATGCGCGCAGCTCGGAGGGTGGTTTTGGTGATATCTACCAGACCCAGCGCAGCCTCGACTACAAGCTCAAGGCCGACTGGCAAACCTTCAACCTGGGCAGCAGTACCCACAGCCTGACCACAGGCCTTGAACTTGGCTACCAGCAAGCCACTTGGGAGCGGGAAGACTCGGCGTTGTCGATCACCACCCTCAAACGCGACAACGGCGCCTGCGGCGGCAGCGACCCATGGTGCTCCAACGGGTTGCTGCTTACTGGTCAGAATCGCCAATGGGGTTCGGCGATGATGAACTACGGTGCCGGCAAGATCGACATGACGCAGAAGAAGTACGCCTTGTTCATTCAGGATGAAATCGGCTACGGCAACCTCACCCTGCGCCCGGGTCTGCGCTATGAGGGTGACGACTACATGGAGAAGAAAAGCCTGGCGCCGCGCTTTGCCGGCGACTACGACTTCTTCGGTGATCGCAGCACCGTGCTGGTGTTCGGCGCCAACCGTTACTACGGTCGCAACCTGTTCAAGTACCGACTTGCCGATGGGCGCCAGGGTTTTACCAATCGTTATACCCGCACTGCCCAGGCTGACGACTGGACCCTGGCCAGCCGTAACCCGAACCTGAGCAAGTTCTCGACGATGGACATCCCCTACGACGATGAGTGGATGCTGGGTCTCAATCAACGCTGGTTCAACACCGAGTTCCAGCTCAAGTACGTCAACCGTACCGGCAAGGGGCAGATCTACCGGACTCGTCCATATTACTACCTCGACGCCAAGGACATCCCCGAAGGCTACAGCAAGGATTACTACACCTACCTCAATGCGGGCACCAGCGAGAGTGAAAACCTCAGCCTGACGGTCACGCCGATGCAGCCGCTGCGTTTCCATGGCACCAGCACCAGTGTGCAATTGGCACTGGACTGGTCGCGTTCCAAAAATGCTTATGGCGCCACCTACGAAGCAGGCCTGGACGGCGACCAGCTGGACAACGAAGACGTGGTTCTCGACGGCAAGCGCATCGCCTACCACGAGCTGCCGGCCAGCGACTTCAACCGGCCGTGGACCGGGCGCCTGACCACCATCACCGACATCCCTCAGTGGAACCTGTCGGTAAGCAACTTCTTCCGCTACCGCGGCCCGTACGACCAGGTGGTCGGGGTCAGCCCGGATGTCGAGGTCAACGGTGAGGTTCTCAAGCGTTACGAAACCGTGGCCACCCCCGGCGCGCCAACCTGGGACATGCGTGTGGCCTGGGAGATCCCGACTGGCAAGGACCAGGCGATGTTCGTCAATGTCGACGTGACCAACGTCACTGACCGGGTCAACAAGATCGCCAGCCGCGAGTCGGTCAGCCTGGTCAGCTACGAAGTCGGCCGCCAGTACTGGCTGGAAGTCGGCTACCGCTTCTGATCCTCCTATAAAAAACCGTGGACACCCTGATGAAAAAGCTCATTGCCGGCCTGCTTGGCCCGCTGCTGCTCGGCGCCTGCGCAGCGCTGCCTGACGCCGATACACCGCTGCCGTGGGACACGGCAGTAAGCCAAGGCACCCTGGCCAACGGCCTGCAATACCGGCTGGTGCGCGAGACCAGCCAGCCCGGCCGGCTCGATTTGCGTCTGGCGGTCAACGCCGGCTCCATCGACGAAGCTGAAGACCAGGTTGGCGTCGCGCACATGGTCGAGCACTTGCTGTTCCACAGCCGCGCCGGGCAGAACAGCAACGTGCGCGAGCGCATGACCGAGCTGGGCTGGGTGCAGGGCAGGCACTTCAATGCCATGACCAACTATGAACGCACCCAGTACATGCTCAGCCCGCCGGCTGGCGTGAAGCAGACGCCGCAGGCCTTGCAGGTACTTGCAGACATGGTTTTTGCGGCTGACTACACGGCGGCGGACCTTGAGCGCGAGCGGCCGATTGTCATCGAAGAATGGCGCGGCGGCCTTGGCGTGGCCCAGCGCATGAACCAGCAACGCACGGCGTCGCAGCGGGTCGGCTCGCGCTACCCCGAACACCGCACCATCGGCAATGAAGCGGCGATCCGCAGTGCCAGCCTGGGCAGCCTGCAGGCGTACCAGGCGAAGTGGTACCAGCCTGGCAACATGGTCATCTCGGCGGTCGGTGACTTTGAACCGGCGGCGATTCTGGCGCAGATCGAGCAGGCCTTCGGCAAGGCCGCCGGCACTGGCAGCCCGGCGCGGGCCTATCGCGACCTGCCGCTGGACAACAGCCTCAAGGTCTTCCACCTGCACGACCCGCAGTCGGGCAGCAATCAAGTCTCGCTGCTGCTGCGCCTGCATGAGCCGGACAGCCGCGGCAGCAGCCGCAATGCCTTGCGTGAGCGGCTGATCGACCGCATGACCCTGGCCGTCCTGCTCGACAGCCTGCGCCGCCAACCGCTGCAACCGGGCGTGCGTAGCCTGATTGCGCAGAAGACCCTGATTGGCAGTCAGTCGACCGTGCTGGGTATCGCCGCCGGTGTCGAGGGCCAGGCCCACGATCAGGCGCTACGCCAGTTGCTCAGCGAGATCGAGCGGCTGCGCCAGCATGGGTTCAGCGAGGCCGATTTCCAACGTGAGCAGGCGCATATTCGCGGCCTCGGTAAGAAGACGGTGGCCAATACCAAAGCGCGCAGCTTCGAACAGTGGGTCGAGCAATTGAGCAACGCTACTGCCCCTGAAGGGCGGGTGACTGATCGTCAGGCCACCGCCGGGCGTTATCTTGAAGTGCTTGAGCAGATCGATCGCAGCGACCTTGAGCAGCGCCTGCAGCGCTGGCTCGCCAGCCGTGACCGGGTGCTGCAGATCAGCGCGCCAGAGGCCAGCCTGGTGCGCCTGCCGACGGTCGCGCAAGTCGAAGCGCTGCAGGCAAGCATTGCCCAGACATGCCTGTCGGCACCCGTCAGCGAAGCGCCCAAGGTCGCTGCAACGCCTCGCTTCGAGCTGCCTGCACCCGGCCCGGCCGGCACCATCGTTGCGCGCAAGGCTTTTGCTCAAGAGCAGGTCGAGCACTGGCAGTTGAGCAACGGTGATCGGCTGGTCTGGCTGCGCCGCAACGGCCCGGACGGCAAGTGGTTGCTGCAAGCGGAATCATCGGCGGGCTACAACATCGACGGCGCGCCGGCTTGGCGCTTGCAGATGGCGGCGCAACTGGCGCTGGCCAGCGCCCCGCAGGCAGGCGCAAGCCAGGCGTTGGCCGAGTGGCGCAAACAGCAGCGCGCCACCATCAGCCTGGAGCACTCACCGCAGCGCCTGCAGATGAACCTCAGCGCAGCGCCCGAGCAGCTGCCAAGCCTGTTTCAGAGCTATCGCCTGAGCCAGCAGGCGAACATCGACCCGGCGCTGTTCAGCGAGGCACGCGCTGACCTGCTGGCACGCAGCAACAGCCGCCCGGATGATGTGCGCAGCCAGCAGGACAGCCAGCAGCGCCGGCTCAAGTTCGGCGCCGATGCCTGGCAGTCGCCAACGCCTGCCACGCTGCAAGCGTTGACCAGCGAGCAACTGGGTGCTGATTGGCAGCGCTTGGCGGGTGCGCCAGTAACCTATTACCTGATGGCCGACATTGACCCTGCCCAACTGGAGCCGCTGGTGCGCGAGCAGCTCGCCAGCGTGCCGCGCACGTCCGCCTTGCCGAGCAAGCCGGTTATGCAGCAACCCGGCCAGCGTCGGCATGACCTGGCCATCGCGCTGGAGCCCAGGGCGGTGCTCGAGGCCAGCAGTTATCAGCCGCAGGCCTGGAGCCCTGAAGCGGCCATGCGCGTGGCCACCCTGCGTGATCTGGCCAACCAGCGCCTCAAGCAGCGCCTGCGCGGGGAAGCCTCGGGGATCTACCGCTTGCAGTTCGACAGCGAACTCAACCCACAGACCCAGCGCATCGAGAGCCGCTTGAACTTCACCTGCGACCCGGCCCGGGTCGATGAGCTGTGGGCGCTGGCGCAGCAGACCCTGGCCGAGCTGGACGTCGACGGGCAATGGGTTGCTGCGCAGCGGCGAGAGCTGTCCCGCCAGGAAGCCAAGCGCCGTGACGACCCGCAAACCCAGTTCAAGCGCTTGATCCTCAGCGAGCGTCACTGGCAAGACCCACGCTACCTGCGTACCCAGGCACAATTACCGGCAGCGCTAAGCTTGCCGGCCCTGCAGCAGCAGGCGCGGCAGTTGTTCCCTCAGGCCAATCAGGTGCAGTTGCGCTTGCTGCCGTCGGTGACTGCGCTGGAGCAGGCGCTGTGAATACGCTGCGCAGATTCGTCCGTCTGAGCCGCCCTTTTTGGCATGATCGCGGCCAGTGGCAGGGCTGGTTGATGCTGGCGGCAGTGATCGGCCTGGGCTTGCTGGTGGTGCAGATCAACGTGCTGATCAACAGCTGGAGCAAGGCTTTCTACGACACCCTGGCGGCGTTCGATACCGCTGCCTTGTATGGGCTGGTGGGCCAGTACGCGCTGTACCTGGGCGCCTACGTGCTGATCATCGTCGGCCTAGATTACATCCGCAAACGTCTTGAACTGCGCTGGCGCCAGGCGATGACCGCACGCCTGACCGATGCCTGGCTGGCCGATCACGCCTTCTATCGGCTGGGCCTGAGCGGCGAGCCGGACAACCCTGACCAGCGTATCGCCCAGGACGTCGACCTGATGGTGGGGCTGAGCATCGAGCTGGTGGCGTCACTGGTGATCAACCTGGCCCAGGTCGGTGCCTTTGCGCTGATCCTGTGGAACCTGTCCGGGGTGCAGACCTTCAGCCTGTTCGGCGAGACCTTCACCGTACACGGCTATTTACTGTGGATCGTGGTCATCTACACCCTGACCGGTAGTGTCCTCACGCACCTGATCGGCAAGCCGCTGCACGCGCTGAACTATGAACGCGAGCATCGTGAAGCGGACTTTCGCGCGAGCTTGCTGCGCAAGCGCGACCATGCCGAGCAGATCGCCCTGTACCGCGGCGAAGGGGTTGAGCGCGAGCAACTGGCCCGGCGTTTTCAGGCGATTGCGAGCAACTGGCGGCAGTTGATCGGCCGTGAGCGCGACCTGAGCTTGTTTACCGTCGCCTATCAGCGCTTGAGCCTGATCATTCCGGTGTTCGCGGCCATGCCGGCGTTCATGAGCAAAGCCATCACCCTGGGTGGCTTGATGCAGATCCGCAGCGCCTTCAGCGCTGTGCACGATTCGTTGAGCTGGTTCATCAAGCTGTACAACAAGCTGGTGCGCTGGAGCGCGGCACTGGAGCGGCTGGATCAGTTCGAGCGGGCCATCGAAGCCAGCCGGCAGCAGGTAGTCAGTGCGCCGCAGGGTAGTTGCCTGTGCGCGCAAGGGCTGACCCTGTGCCGGCCAGATGGCAGCGCGCTGCTGAGCAATCTCGATCTGCGGGTGGGCCAGGGCCAGTGGCTGCGCCTGGCCGGCCGCAGCGGATTGGGCAAGTCGACCCTGCTGCGCACCCTGCAAGGCTTGTGGCCGTACTGCCGGGGTAATTGGCAGTTGCCGCCCGGGCGCAGCCTGCTGCTGCCGCAAAAGCCGTATCTGCCGCAGATGCGCCTGCATGAACTGCTGGCGTATCCGCAGTTGCAGCGCTTCGACGATGTGCTGTTGATCGACGCACTGGTCAAGGTCGGTTTGAGCGAACTGGTCAGCCGCCTGGGTGACGAAGCAGAGTGGGAGCGGGTGCTCAGTGGCGGTGAACAACAGCGCCTGAGCCTGGCGCGGACGTTGCTGTACCAACCCGACACGCTGTACCTGGACGAAGCCACCAGCCAGCTCGACTTCAACGCCGCCTATGGCCTGTTGCGCATGCTCCGTCGCGAGTTGCCGCAGTGTACCGTGGTAGGGGTGACCCACCAGGTCGGCCTCGGCGAATTGTTCGAGCGCACGCTGGAGCTGGAGCCCCAGCCCCAGCCCGCATGAGCCGAATCAGGCGCGGTTGTTGAACTGCGCCAACGCCGGCAGCAGCTGTTTTTCGATGGCCTGGCGCACTGCCGGGAGGATCGTCGCGCTGCCGGTGTACATCTGCTCGACCATGCCCTTGAGTGCACGTGCGTTGGGTTCGGTCAGCCCGCGCACGACCACTTCGCAGGCTTGCTCGGCGCTGGCGCCGGCGGGAATATCAAAGCCGCGAGCGCGCATTTGCCCCAGCAGGTCGTCCTGATCAATCAAATCCGCATGCATCATGGTTGTTGTCCCTTCTTATCGCCAAGAGAGTGCTGCTGTGATTTACGACCGATTCTGTGACGACCGCGACATGCCCGCAACAACAGAATGCCGACATGGCTGCTTTGGCTATGAACAGGTCGCTCATGGCTAACTCGATCAACCAATGGGCCCGCACACTGGGGTCATTCACCGCAACGTGGGGTTTGGTCACCCTGACTCGTCACAGTGAATATCGCTCACTCTCCCGCCCCGACAGCTCACGGCTTGTCGGGGTTTTTTTTGCCCGGTAGCTGCAAGGTACGACCGATCCATGTATCTGCTGGCAATGGCGCTTGAGCCGCAACCATGGCCTGCAGTTGCGACCGGCTGTAGTCGCTGAACGGCACCGAACTCGGCCCGGCCAAGTCCACGTGCAACAGCATCTGCTCGCTGGCCGCCAGTGCCTGTTCGAGGTCTGCCCGGTGCAGGCTGTGGTAAAGGTGCAGGCGTTTGTTGTCAAAGCCGAGGATGTGGGTTTGCACCCACACCTCGCTGCCCAGTTTGACCTCGTGCAGGTAGTTGATATGTGCCTCGAGGGTAAACAGCGAATGGCCGCTGTGCCCACGCGCGTCGGCGTCCAGGCCGATCTGCTCCATCAGCGCATCGGTGGCGTAGCTGAAGATCAACAGGTAATAGGCATCGCGCAGGTGGCCGTTGTAGTCGACCCAGTCCGCCTGGACTGGGGTGCGGTAGGTAATCTGGGCAGGCATCGTCTGCTCCTCAGTCCGCAAAGCTCATGCCGTGCTGGGCTTTGCTGGTTTTCACCGCTTCCAGCACGGCCAGCAGGGTGTCGTCACGGTAGCGTTCAAGGGCCGCGATACTGCGCTCGCCGAGTTGCTCCGAGGTGCCTGCAACCACGTCTTCGATCAACTGTTCGCTGAGCTCCGGCGCGGCTAGGTAGGTCCAGGGCAGCTTCAGCGCCGGGCCGAACTGGGCCATGAAGTGGCGCATGCCAGCGTCGCCACCCGCCAGAGTGTAGGTGAGGAAGGTGCCCATGAACGACCAGCGCAGGCCGGCGCCAAAGCGGATCGCATCGTCGATCTCGCCGGTGGTGGCGACGCCGTCGTTGACCAGGTGCAAGGCCTCGCGCCAGAGCGCTTCTAGCAGGCGGTCGGCGATAAAACCGGGAACTTCCTTGCGCACGTGCAGCGGGCGCATGCCGAGTGCGGTGTAAATGACCTTGGCGGCTTCGATGGCTTCGGCAGCGGTATTGCGGCCGCCAACGATTTCGACCAGCGGCAGCAAATAGACCGGGTTGAACGGGTGGCCGACCATGCAGCGTTCGGGGTGGCTGGCCGACTCGTAGAATTCACTCGGCAGCAGCCCTGAGGTGCTCGAGGCGATGATTGCAGCGGGCTTGGCGGCAGCGCTGATGCGCGCATGCAGATCGAGCTTGAGCTCCAGTCGCTCGGGTGCGCTTTCCTGGATGAAGTCGGCGTTGCGCACGCAGTCTTCGATGCTGTCGACAAAGCGCAGCCGCTGTTGCGCGGCACCTGCGCCAAGGCCTTGCTTCTCAAGCGCGGGCCAGGCATTGGCGACGCGTTGGCGCAGGGCTTGTTCGGCGCCAGGGGCTGGGTCCCAGGCGATTACATCGAGGCCGTGGGCAAGGGCGCGGGCGACCCAGCCGCTGCCGATGACGCCACTGCCAAGCGCGGCAAAAATCTTGATATCGGTAATGAAAGGCATGTTCGACTCCTGAGGGAATTACCGGCGCTTGAGGTTCATTTTTGCCCGACCTTCAGCCGGCGTGAGCACGCGTGCACCGAGCCGGCCGAGGATCTCCACTGCACGCTCGACCAGCTGGCCGTTGCTGGCCAGCACGCCTTTGTCCAGGTACAGGTTGTCTTCCAGGCCGACCCGCACGTTGCCGCCGAGCAGCACCGCTTGCGCGGCCATCGGCATCTGCATGCGGCCAATGCCGAAGCCAGCCCAGGTCGCGCCCGGCGGCAGGTTGTCGACCATTGCCTTCATGGTCCCGGTGTCGGCTGGCGCGCCCCAGGGGATGCCCAGGCACAGCTGGAACAGCGGGTCATCGAGCAGGCCTTCCTTGATCATCTGCTTGGCGAACCACAGGTGGCCGGTGTCGAAGATTTCCAGCTCGGCCTTGACCCCCAGCTCGGTGATCCGTTTGGCGCCCGCGCGCAGTTGCGCCGGGGTCGATACGTAGATGGCGTTGCCATCACCGAAGTTGAGCGTGCCGCAGTCCAGCGTGCAGATTTCCGGCAGCAGCGCTTCGATGTGCGCCAGCCGCTCCAGCGGACCGATCAGGTCGGTGCCGGGGCCGAACTCCATCGGCGACTCGCCAGGGCCGATTTCCAGGTCGCCACCCATGCCGGCGGTGAGGTTGACGATGATGTCGACGTCGGCCTCGCGGATGCGCTGCATGACTTCGCGGTACAGCTCGACGTCACGGCTGAAGCGGCCGGTCTGCGGGTCGCGGACATGGCAGTGGACGACCGTGGCGCCGGCCTTGGCGGCCTCGACCGCGGCGGCGGCGATCTGCGCCGGGGTGATCGGCACCAGGTGGCTTTTGGCGACCGTGTCGCCAGCGCCGGTGAGGGCGCAGGTAATGATGACGTCGTGGTTCATGCTGGGGTTCCTGGCTAGAAGTCTGGATGGCGGGGGCTGTACGCGGTCCGTGTAGGAGCGGCCTTGCCGGGGCGCCGGACCGGTCGGAAAGGGTCGCGTAGCGGCCCCCAGCAATCTGTGGCGCGGCATAAATCGTGGGGCCGCTACGCAGCCCTTTTCGCGACACAAGGCCGCTCCTACAAGGACCGCGTAGGTCGCTTAGTTGGCGCTGAGCTTGAGGTTGTCGGCAGCCGGCTTGCCGTCGAAAGTGGTTACCCCTTCAAGCCAGCGGGCTTTGTCTTCGGGGTGCTCCTGCAGCCATTTGCGGGCTGATTCCAGCGCGTCCTTGTGATCGAGCAGCGGCTGCATCATGCGGCTCTCGGTCTCGGCGCTGAAGGTCAGGTTGGCCAGCAGCCGGCTGGCGTTGGGGCAGCGCTCGGCATAGTCAGGCGCGGTCACCGTCCACACTGTGGCGCGGCCTTCGTCCGGGCCGAGGGCGTCTTCACTGGCGCCCAGGTAGACCATGTCGATATTGACGTTCATCGGGTGTGGGGTCCAACCGAAGAACACCACCGCTTCCTTGCGCCGTACCGCGCGGTCAACCGCCGCGAGCATGCCGGCCTCGCTGGACTCGACCAGCTGGAACTTGCCCAGGCCGAACTGGTTCTTGGCGATCATCGCCTTGATCTGGGTATTGGCGCCTGAACCAGGCTCTATGCCGTAGATCTTGCCGCCCAGCTGTTTCTCGAACTTGTGGATGTCGGCAAAGCTTTGCAGGCCCTGATCGGCCAGGTACTTGGGCACCGCCAGGGTAGCGCGGGCATCGTTCAGGCTCGGCTCAGCGAGCACCTTGACCTGCTTGGCCTCGACGAACGGGGTGATGGTCTGGTTCATGATCGGGTTCCAGTAACCGAGGAACATGTCCAGGCGCTTGTCGCGGATGCCGGCAAAGATGATCTGTTGCGAGGCACTGGTCTGTTTGGTCTGGTAACCCAGGCCATCGAGCAATACCTGAGCCATGGCGCTGGTGGCGATGACGTCGGTCCAGTTGACCACGCCGAGGCGGACCTTCTGGCACACCGCAGGTTCGCCAGCAAATGCTGGCAGGGCAAAGCTGGTACTCAACACAAGGGGTAACAGGCTGCGGCGGATCAAGCTGTGCATGGTGGCTCTCCATCGGCAGTGCATGTTGTTATGGTGGGCGACCTCTGCGGGCCGTGTGACTAAGCTACCCGGCAAGCCCAGGCAAAAGTCGCACGCTGGCGACCAACATTTGCACCCTGGCGACTACCTTGTGCGGGAGCCCTCGATGGCCGTTACCATTCACTTTCTGCTGTTGCCGGGTTTTTCCGCGATGGGCTTTATCAGTGCCCTGGAGCCGTTGCGGGTGGCCAACCGCTTTCGCGGGGCGTTGTATCGCTGGCGCGTGCTCAGCCTGGACGGCGGCGCGGTGCAGGCGAGCAATGGCATGTCGGTCAATGCCGATGCTGCATTGGCGGGGGAGGCAGCGCCGCAGATGCTGTTGGTGGTGGCCGGCTTTGACCCGCTGGCGCACTACAGCCTGGGGTTGCAGCAGGCACTGCGCCGGCTCGAGCATGAAGGAGTGATCCTCGGCGGGATCGATACCGGCGCGATGCTGCTGGCTGAAGCCGGCTTGCTCGAAGGCTATCGGGCGACTTTGCACTGGGAAGCGCTGGAGGCGTTCAAGGAGCGCTACCCACGCTTGCAGGCCACGCAGGAGTTGTTCGAGATCGACCGGCGGCGGATCACCTGTGCCGGTGGTACGGCCTCGATCGACCTGATGCTGGATCTGATCGCCCAGGCCCATGGCAGCGAGTTGGCGGTACAGGTCTCGGAGCAGTTCGTGCTCGGCCGTATCCGCCCACGCCAGGATCACCAGCGCATGCAGATTGCCGCGCGCTACGGGCTGAGCAACAAGAAGCTGGTCAAGGTGATCGGCGAGATGGAGCGCAATACCGAGGAGCCGCTGCATACCCAGGTGCTGGCCGACCTGATCCAGGTCACCCGACGCCAGTTGGAGCGGTTGTTCCGGCTGCACCTGAACGACACGCCGAGCGGCTTCTATCTGCGCCTGCGGCTGGACAAGGCGCGCCAGTTGCTGCGCCAGACCGACATGAGCGTGCTACAGGTCAGCATCGCCTGCGGCTTTGACTCGGCGTCGTACTTCACCCGTTGTTACCGGGCGCGCTTCGAGCGCTGCCCGCGGGCCGACCGCCACACCAGTGCGGCTTCATGAAGGCGGCGGGTTATTGCTGGCCGATCGACTGCAGGTATTCGGAGCGATCATCGCTGCGCTGCGCCACGCAGGTGTTCCAGGCGGCTTCGAAGGCCTTGCTGCCGGGTTTTTCAGCGGCGGTCTCGACCTTGCAGTCGGCATCGCGTAGTTGCGTCCACAGGGTCTGCGCAGCGCGGAAACGCTCGGACAGGCTCTGCACCTTGTCGCCCTCATCCGGGTACTGGTCGCGAATCCGCTGGATCAGGTCGTCGAACGCCGCTTGCAGCTCGCGTTCTGCGGTTTGCTTGTTGTAGGCGGCGCAGGCGTAGCCCTGGGCATCGCTGTCGACGTTGTCGCATGGGGTGGACTCATCGTCGGCGGCGAACGCGAACGGCGCGCTCAACAATAAAGTCAGGCCTATCAATGAATTGATCCGCAGCATGTTCACTTCCCATGAAAAAGTCGGGCAATTCTCGCTCAGCGCTGCCCCCTTGAACAGGCTTGAGCGACATTTGTCATGAAGCCAACTGTCGCGATGAGGGCTTTGACGCTTTCGGTATGGCCCTTGTCGTTTTTGCATCCGGCTCGTCGTTCGCGCAGGCATATGCTGGCCCTAAACGCCGACACCTGATTCGGCGCAACCCATATCAAAAAGGGGACAGCCTGATGAGCCCAGCCGAATTACACGCCGACAGCATCGTCATCGATGGCCTGATCATCGCCAAGTGGAACCGCGAGCTGTTCGAGGACATGCGCAAAGGCGGCCTGACCGCAGCCAACTGCACAGTGTCGGTGTGGGAAGGGTTCAAGGCCACCGTCGACCAGATCGCCGCCAGCCAGAAGCTGATCCGCGACAACAGCGACCTGGTGATGCCGGTACGCACCACCGCCGACATCCGCAAGGCCAAGGAGCTGGGCAAGACCGGCATCCTCTTCGGCTTCCAGAACGCCCACGCCTTCGAGGACCAGATCGCCTACGTCGATGTGTTCAAGCAGCTCGGCGTCGGCATCGTGCAGATGTGCTACAACACCCAGAACCTGGTCGGCACCGGTTGCTACGAGCGTGATGGCGGCCTGTCCGGTTTCGGTCGCGAAATCGTCGCCGAGATGAACCGCGTCGGGATCATGTGCGATCTGTCCCATGTCGGCTCGAAAACCTCCGAAGAAGTCATCCTCGAATCGAAGAAGCCGGTGTGCTACTCGCACTGCCTGCCGTCGGGCCTGAAAGAACACCCGCGCAACAAGTCCGATGCCGAACTCAAGTTCATCGCCGACCACGGCGGCTTCGTTGGCGTGACCATGTTTGCGCCGTTCCTGGCCAAGGGCATCGATTCGACCATCGACGATTATGCCGAGGCGATCGAATACACCATGAACATCGTCGGTGAAGATTCCATCGGCATCGGCACCGACTTTACCCAGGGTCACGGCCAGGAGTTCTTCGAATACCTGACCCACGACAAGGGCTATGCCCGCCGTCTGACCAACTTCGGCAAGATCATCAACCCGCTTGGCATCCGCACTGTGGGGGAGTTCCCCAACCTCACCGAAACCCTGCTCAAGCGCGGCCACAGCGAACGCGTGGTGCGCAAGATCATGGGCGAGAACTGGGTCAACGTGCTCAAGGATGTGTGGGGCGAGTAAGCCGCACTCCAAACCGTTCTGCCCAGGCCAAAACAGTCTGGGCCATCTCTCAAAAATTTCTGGAGTTAAGTTTCCATGGCCAAGATCGCCCCGCAATTGCCAATCGAAGTCGACAGCGAGACCGGTGTCTGGACTTCCGACGCGCTGCCGATGCTGTATGTGCCACGCCATTTCTTCGTCAACAACCATATGGGTATCGAAGAAGTACTGGGCGCCGACGCCTACGCCGAGATCCTCTACAAGGCCGGCTACAAGTCGGCCTGGCACTGGTGTGAAAAAGAAGCCGAATGTCATGGCCTGGAAGGTGTGGCGGTGTTCGAACACTACATGAAGCGCCTGTCCCAGCGCGGCTGGGGCCTGTTTGAAATCGAAGCCATCGACCTCGACAAGGGCACCTGCAGCGTCAGGCTCAAGCACTCGGCGTTCGTCTATGTGTACGGCAAGGTTGGCCGCAAGGTCGACTACATGTTCACCGGCTGGTTTGCCGGCGCCATGGACCAGATTCTCGCCGCCCGTGGCAGCTCGCTGCGCACCGTGGCAGAGCAGGTCTACGGCGGGTCGGAAGAGGGCCACGAAGATGGCCTGTTCGTTACAAAGCCGTTGTAAGCCTGAGCCGGAGATAGCGTCATGGCCTTCGAAGCAATGTTCCAGCCGATCCAGATCGGCAAACTGACCATCCGTAACCGTGTGTTGAGTACTGCTCACGCCGAGGTGTATGCCACCGACGGCGGCATGACCACCGACCGTTACGTCAAATACTACGAAGAGAAGGCCAAGGGCGGAATCGGCCTGGCCATCTGTGGTGGCTCGTCGGTGGTCGCCATCGACAGTCCGCAGGAGTGGTGGGCTTCGGTCAACCTGTCGACCGACCGGATCATCCCGCACTTCCAGAACCTTGCCGACGCCATGCACAAGCACGGCGCCAAGATCATGATTCAGATTACCCACATGGGTCGTCGCTCACGTTGGGACGGCTTCAACTGGCCAACCCTGATGTCGCCGTCGGGCGTGCGTGAGCCAGTGCACCGTGCTACCTGCAAGACCATCGAGCCGGAAGAGATCTGGCGGGTGATTGGCAACTATGCGCAAGCTGCGCGCCGGGCCAAGGAAGGTGGCCTGGATGGCGTCGAACTGTCGGCGGTGCACCAGCACATGATCGACCAGTTCTGGAGCCCGCGGGTCAACAAGCGTACCGACGAATGGGGCGGCAGCTTCGAAGGCCGGATGAAGTTCGGCATGGAAGTGCTCAAAGCCGTGCGCGCCGAGGTTGGTGACGATTTCTGCGTGGGCATGCGCATCTGTGGTGACGAGTTCCACCCCGATGGCCTCAGCCACGAAGACATGAAGCAGATCGCCGCGTATTACGATGCGACCGGCATGCTCGATTTCTTTGGTGTGATCGGTTCGGGCTGCGACACCCACAACACCCTGGCCAACGTCATCCCCAACATGAGCTTCCCGCCGGAGCCGTTCCTGCACCTGGCAGCCGGCATCAAGGAAGTGGTCAAGGTCCCGGTGCTGCACGCGCAGAACATCAAGGACCCGAACCAGGCGCAGCGCATCCTCGAAGGCGGCTATGTCGACATGGTCGGCATGACTCGGGCGCACATGGCTGACCCGCACCTGATCGCCAAGATCAAGATGGGCCAGATCGACCAGATCAAACAATGCGTCGGTGCCAACTACTGCATCGACCGCCAGTATCAAGGGCTGGATGTGCTGTGCATCCAGAACGCCGCAACCTCCCGTGAATACATGGGCGTGCCGCACATCATCGAGAAGACTACCGGCGTCAAACGCAAGGTAGTGGTGGTCGGTGCCGGCCCTGCCGGCATGGAAGCGGCGCGGGTTGCCGCCGAGCGTGGCCACGACGTCACCGTGTTCGAGAAGAAAGAGCAGATGGGCGGGCAGATCACCATTGCTGCCAAGGCTCCGCAACGCGACCAGATTGCCGGTATCACCCGCTGGTACCAGCTCGAATTCGCCCGCTTGAAGATCGACCTGCGCCTGGGCACTGCGGCTGACATCGCGACCATCCAGGACCTGCGCCCGGACGTGATCGTGCTGGCGGTCGGTGGCCATCCGTTCGTCGAGCAGAACGAGCATTGGGGCGCTGCCGAAGGCCTGGTGGTCAGCAGTTGGGACGTGCTCGATGGCAAGGTTGCGCCGGGCAAGAATGTGCTGGTGTACGACACCATCTGCGAATTCACCGGTATGTCGACCGCGGACTTCATTGCCGACAAGGGCAGCCAGGTCGAGATCGTCACCGACGACATCAAGCCAGGCGTGGCCATGGGCGGCACCACCTTCCCGACCTACTACCGCAGCATGTACCCGAAAGAAGTGATCATGACCGGCGACCTGATGCTGGAAAAGGTCTACCGCGAAGGCGACAAGCTGATCGCGGTGCTGGAAAACGAATACACCGGCGCCAAGGAAGAGCGGGTGGTTGACCAGGTGGTGATCGAGAACGGTGTGCGTCCTGACGAAGAGCTGTACTACGGGCTCAAAGAGGGGTCGCGCAACAAGGGCCAGATCGATGTGGAGGCGCTGTTTGCCATCAAGCCACAGCCGATCCTCAGCCAGCCGGGCGAAGGCTACTTGCTCTATCGCATCGGTGACTGCGTGGCCCAGCGCAACGTGCACGCGGCGATCTACGACGCCTTGCGCCTGTGCAAGGACTTCTGATCGATCGCACATGAACTGGCCCTCCTGTAGGAGCGGCCTTGTGTCGCGAAAGGGTCGCGAAGCGGCCCCGGCGATCTTGTGACGCTACATAGATCCTGGGGCTGCTTTGCAGCCCTTTCGCCACGCAAGGCCGCTCCTATAGGGGTCCGCGCCGCGCTTGCTTGAGAGCGGCGCACGATTTCAGCTGTTGTGGGAGCCTCCCATGTTGAACACCCTTCTACCCATTCTGCTGTTCGCGGCCCTTGGCCTGGCAGTGCTCGGCGCGTTGCGCCGGGTGCGCATGTGGCGTCGTGGCCGGCCGTCCAAGGTCAACCTGCTCGGCGGTCTGCTGGCCATGCCGCGGCGCTACCTGGTGGATCTGCACCATGTGGTCGAGCGCGACAAGTACATGTCCAACACCCACGTCGCTACTGCGGGCGGCTTTGTGTTGTCGGCAGCGCTGGCGATTCTGGTGCATGGCTTTGGCCTGCAGAGCAAGATCCTTGGCTACGCCCTGCTGGTCGC
Source organism: Pseudomonas shirazensis (assembly GCF_014268785.2). Lineage (GTDB taxonomy): Bacteria > Pseudomonadota > Gammaproteobacteria > Pseudomonadales > Pseudomonadaceae > Aquipseudomonas > Aquipseudomonas shirazensis. Next base: position 232,236 of record NZ_JABWRD020000003.1, read on the forward strand.
CACAGTGATCATGTTCAGCGGCGCACTGTTCGTCTTCAAGCGGCGCCTCAATCCGCCTGCGCGGCTGTCCAAAGGGCCGTGGATGCGCTTGCCGAAAAGCCTGTTGGTATTCGCTGCAAGCTTCTTCATTGCGACGCTGCCGGTGGCCGGCATCCTGCCCGCCAATACTGGCGGCTGGGTGATGGTCGCTGTACTGGGTCTTGGCGTGTTGTGGGGCGTGTCCGAGCTGTTCTTCGGCATGACCTGGGGCGGGCCGATGAAGCATGCCTTTGCCGGTGCCCTGCACCTGGCCTGGCACCGCCGCGCCGAACGCTTTGGCGGTGGCCGCTCGACCGGGCTCAAGCCAATCGATCTGGAAGATCCAAACGCACTGCTCGGTGTGGAAAAGCCTGCCGACTTCACCTGGAACCAGCTGCTCGGTTTTGACGCCTGCGTGCAGTGCGGCAAGTGTGAGGCGATGTGCCCGGCGTTTGCCGCCGGCCAGCCGCTGAACCCGAAGAAGCTGATCCAGGACATGGTCATCGGCCTGGCCGGTGGCACCGACGCCAAGTTCGCCGGCAGCCCGTATCCGGGCAAGCCGCTGGGCGAGCATGGCGGCCATCCGCATCAGCCGATCGTCAATGGCCTGGTCGATGCCGACACGCTGTGGTCCTGCACCACCTGCCGTGCCTGCGTCGAGGAATGCCCGATGATGATCGAGCACGTCGATGCCATCGTCGACATGCGCCGTCACCTGACTTTGGAACGCGGCGCCACGCCGAACAAGGGCGCCGAGGTGCTCGACAACCTGATCGCCACCGACAACCCTGGCGGCTTCAACCCGGGTGGGCGCATGAACTGGGCCGCCGACCTCAACCTGCAGCTGCTCAGCGAGGTGAAAACCACCGAGGTGCTGTTCTGGGTCGGTGATGGTGCCTTCGACATGCGCAACCAGCGCACCCTGCGTGCCTTCGTCAAAGTGCTCAAGGCGGCAGGCGTGGACTTTGCCGTGCTGGGACTGGAAGAACGCGACAGCGGCGACGTCGCCCGTCGCCTGGGCGATGAAGCTACCTTCCAGCAACTGGCCAAACGCAATATCCAGACCCTGGCTCAGTACCGCTTCAAACGCATCGTCACCTGCGACCCGCACAGCTTCCATGTGCTGAAGAATGAATACGGCGCGCTCGGTGGTGACTATCAGGTGCTGCACCACAGCACTTATATCGCCGAGCTGATCGCCGCCAGCAAGCTCAACCTCGGCCAGCATAAAGGCGCCAGCGTGACCTATCACGACCCGTGCTACCTGGGCCGCTACAACGGCGAGTACGAGGCGCCGCGCGAAGTGCTCAAGGCGCTGGGCATCGAAGTACGCGAGATGCAGCGCTCGGGCTTCCGTTCACGCTGCTGCGGCGGCGGTGGCGGTGCGCCGATCACCGACATCCCTGGCAAGCAACGGATCCCCGATATGCGTATGGACGACATCCGCGAAACCGAGGCCGAAGTGGTCGCCGTGGGTTGCCCGCAGTGCACCGCGATGCTTGAAGGCGTGGTCGAACCACGGCCACTGATCAAGGACCTCGCCGAGTTGGTCGCCGATGTGCTGATCGAAGCCGATGCTCCAGCTACTGCGAGAGCTGCAGCAGCCAAACGTGAACCTGCGGAGGTGCATTGATGAGCGACATCATCCGCCGCGACCCACGCGCCGAGTGGATCGCCCGTAACCGTCTGCATCCGCTGCACGCAGCGATGCAAACCCAGCAAACCAGCTGGATGGGGCCTAACGGCATCATCCGCAAGAACCCCCACGCAATTGCCGCAGGCTTCATTGCGGCCAGCGGCCTCAAACGCCTGGACCGCAGCGGTGCGCAGCAAGGCACCGCTACCGGGGGCCGGCGTACGGCTGCAGCTGAAGTGCAGTTGCCGCTACATCAGGTGACAGATCCTGCGTTCTACATCGCTGTGGTACCCGATATGGTCGGCGGCCGCCTTGGCCCTCACGACCGCGACTTGCTCGGCCTGGCCCACAGCCTGGCCGGCAAGGATGGCGCGGTGCTGGCGATTGTTTTTGGCGAGCACAAGGAAGGCAATTTCGGCGCCGCCGGTGTCGATCGTCTGCTGGTGATCGAAGGCGAGGCATTCCAGGGTTATGCACCTGAGCAACTGGTGCAGGGCCTGCGCGCTGTGGATAACCAGTTTGCGCCGCAGCACTGGCTGCTGCCGGACAGCCGCACCGGTGGCGGTGAGCTTGGCCGGCGCTTTGCTGCATCACTGGGTGAACGCCCGGCGACGCGGGTCTGGCAGATCAAGGATGGCCAGTGCATCGGCCGTGCTGGCGCGGGCCAACAAGACCTGCAACGGGGCATGGCACGGCTGATTCTGGCCGCTGCCGAGTGCGCCGAGCCGGTCAGTGAAACCCGCCATGAGGCGCTGCCGGTCGAGTTGTCCACAAGCGTTGCGCGCAGCTTGTCGCGCATCGAAGATCTTGGCTCGGTGGCGGTCGACCCGGCCGCCATTGCCATGGCCGAGTCTGAATTCATCGTCTCTGGCGGTAACGGCGTCAAGGACTGGGAGCTGTTCCACCGTGCCACCGCTGCATTGGGCGCCACCGAAGGTGCCTCGCGGGTGGCGGTCGACGACGGCTTCATGCCGCGTACGCGCCAGGTGGGTGCCACCGGTACCTGGGTTACCGCACGGGTGTACGTCGCGGTCGGCATCTCTGGCGCGATCCAGCACCTGCAGGGCATTGGTGCCTGTGACAAGGTGGTGGCGGTGAACATGGACCCTGGCTGCGACATGATCAAACGGGCCGACCTGTCAGTGATTGGCGACAGCGCGGCGATTCTTCAGGCTCTGATCGAAGCTGTGGATAACTACCGCAGCGGCGGCCAGCGCGACGCGGCATAAGGGTTCCAACATGAGTACAAAGGTCATTAGCCTGGTTTCCATTGGTGCTCATCCCGGCTCTGGCCGTAGTCGCCGGGCCGAGCAGGATGCCCGTGCGGTCGAGCTGGGGTTGCAGCTGGCTGGCGATAACTTGCAGGTGGTGCATGCTGGCGATCACCGCCAGGAGGCGCTGCGCGCTTATCTGGGCATGGGCCTGGATCATCTGGATGTACTTGAGCAACCGGAAGGGGCTGACGTGCTCGAGGTGCTTGGCAACTATCTACGTGATGCTGGCGCCCAGTTGGTGTTGACCGGCAGCCAGGCCGAGACCGGCGAGGGTTCCGGCATGTTGCCGTTCTTGCTCGCCGAGAAGCTGGGTTGGCCATTGATTGTCGGGCTGGCCGAGGTCGAGTCGATCGAGAATGGCACCGCCCAGGTATTGCAGGCGCTGCCGCGTGGTCAGCGGCGCCGGTTGAAAGTGCGCTTGCCATTGCTGGCCACTGTGGATAACGCAGCGCCCAAGCCACGTCAAAGCGCGTTCGGACCTGCGCGGCGTGGCGTGCTGGCAGCGCGTGATGTGGCGATTGTCGAAGATGAGCTGCTGGCGGATGCCGAGCTGCAACCGGCCCGGCCCCGGCCCAAGCGGCTCAAGGTGATCAAGGCCAAGAGCGGCGCGGATCGGATGAAGGCTGCAACAGCCAAGGCCAGCGGTGGTGGCGGCAAGGTGCTGAAGGATGTTTCCCCCCAGGAAGGCGCCGAGGCCATCCTCAAGTTGCTGGTAGAGGAAGGAGTGCTGCGCTAATAGCGGCCTCCCGACTCATGTGGGTACGGCGGTGGCGCGCCGGTACCTGTAGAGCGGCCTTGTGTCGCGAAAGGCCCGCAGAGCGGGCCCAACGATGTCAGCGGTGAAGTTGAAAATGTAGGGCCGCTTCGCAGCCCTTTCGCGACACAAGGCCGCTCCTATAGAGGGCAGTGGTGTTACGCACATTTGCTGTTAGCCAGGCTGTGGATAAAGTGTTCGCTCATGGCTGCAGCCCTTTGAATTCGCGGCGTATAGCCCGCTGTACAATAATTGATCAGCCTAAGCCATGGATTTTCATGGCTTTTTTGCGTGTTCAAGCTTTAAAGTTGCCCACAATCGCTGTTAACCGGCCTGTGGATAAACTGTTCGGCTAACTCGCTAGGCCACGTATTCCGTGGCTTACCTGGAGTTGATTAAAATTCGATCAATCATCGTCAGAACATGCCCAGATGCCTGAGATTCAGGGCTCTCGATAGCTTATCCACATGGGGAGCGAACGTTGTTCACAAAGTCTGTTGGCGCTTCTGTGGACAACATGTTCGGAATCCTCTGCAAGCCACGTATTTAAAGGGCTGCATGGAATTGATCGATAATTGATCAGGAGGGAGTGGGGCGAGGTCTAAAGATGCTGCCGGGTGCCTGTGGACAACTTGCCGGGCACACCCATAGGCATGCCCGGCAGGTTAATTACTGCGTAACGACTTCTTTCAGATAAGGCGCAGGTTCCGCCCCGAGGTTTTCCAGCACGCGTTGGCTGTACCAGTCGATGAAGTTGACCACACCAAACTCGTAAGTCTTGGAGTACGGCCCAGGCTGATAAGCAGTGGAGTTGATCCCGCGCTGGTTCTCTTCAGCCAGACGGCGGTCCTGGTCGTTGGTCGCGTCCCACACTTTGCGCATCTGCTCTGGGTCGTAATCAACGCCTTCAACAGCGTCCTTGTGGACCAGCCACTTGGTGCTGACCAGGGTCTCCTGAGCACTGATCGGCCACACCGTGAAGACAATCATATGATCGCCCATGCAGTGGTTCCAAGAGTGCGGCAGGTGCAGGATGCGCATCGAGCCCAGGTCCGGGTTCTGGATGCGGCCCATGAGCTTCTTGCTCGCCTGCTTGCCGTCCATGGTCATCGACACGGTGCCCTTGAGCAGCGGCATGCGCACGATGCGGTTACGCAGGCCGTGGCTCTTGTGCAGGTAAGGGATCTTCTCTGCTTCCCAGGCCGTAGCGCAGGCGGCGACGTGGTCCTTGAACGACTGATCGGCACGCGGGTCGTTGGTGTCGTCCCACTCGAGCAGGGTCTTGAGCAGCTCTGGGTGCGAGCCCGAGCAGTGGTAGCACTCGCGGTTGTTCTCCAGCACCAGCTTCCAGTTGGCTTTCTCCAGCAAGGTGGTTTGCACCGCCACCTTGGTGTTCTCCATGTCGTACGGTTCCATGTAGTGGTCGAGCGTAGCCAGGAACTCGTCGATCGCCGGCGGGTTCTGCGCCAGGCTGATGAAGATGTAGCCACCAGCGACCTTGACGTTGACCGGCTTGAGGCCGTACTCCTTCATGTCGAAGTCATCGCCCATTTCGGTGCCGGCAAACAGCAGGCGACCGTCAAGCTCGTAGGTCCACTGGTGGTAATGGCAGACCAGCTTGGCGACCTTGCCCTTCTCGCTGGTGCACAGCCGCGAACCGCGGTGGCGGCAGACGTTGTGGAATGCATGCACCTTGCCTTCGGCGCCGCGGATGACAATGATCGGGTTTTTGCCGACTTGCAGGGTGAGGAAGTTGCCCTTGGTCGGGATCTCGCAGGTCATGCCCGCGATCAGCCATTCCTTCTGGAAAATTTCCTGCATGTCGATCTGAAACAGACGCTCGTCAGTGTAGAACGGCTGGGGCAGCGAGTAGGTGCGCTCGCGGGTCTGCAGCATCTCGGCGGTGGCCTTGCGTGCAGCTTCCAGTGGATCGCCCAGGCTCAGGGTTGCGGTGACGTCCATCGTTGTAATCCTCAAGGCCGATAAAGGCCGGCGAAAGGTGGCTAATCGTTGTTTTAGTGCCGCAAGGCAGGTGCAGAAAACATCAGGTCTATTTGCCGTGGAGTGTGCGATCAAGGGCGCCTCGAGCCGTATCCATGGGCGACATGGCCGAATCGAATTCCGACGCGCCAGCCCTTGTCGTGCGGGGCTGGTCGCGATAAGCACGCCGATGTCGCTGATGGGAATGTGCCGGGCCACGGCCTTGAGCATTATCGGAGCCATAAAAGGCCGGTAGTCGGCCGCTGGAGAACAACATGTCCGAAACATTCCTCAACCCGGTCAGCACCCAGACCTGGGCCAACGGCCGCCACATCGTGCGCTGCGTCAAGGTCATCCAGGAAACCTGGGATGTGCGCACCTTCTGCTTCATGGCCGACCAGCCGATCATGTTCTTCTTCAAGCCCGGCCAGTTCGTCACCCTGGAGCTTGAAATCGAAGGCAAGCAGGTGATGCGCTCGTACACCATCTCCAGTTCGCCGTCGGTGCCGTACAGCTTCTCGATCACGGTCAAGCGGGTACCGGGTGGGCATGTTTCCAACTACCTGCACGACACCATGCACGAAGGCGCCGAACTGCCGGTGCACGGCCCGGTCGGCTTGTTCAACGCCATTGATTTCCCGGCGCCGAAGGTGCTCTACCTCAGTGGTGGCGTGGGCATTACCCCGGTGATGTCGATGGCGCGCTGGTTCTACGACACCAACGCCAATGTCGACATGGTGTTCGTCCACAGCGCGCGTTCACCGAAGGACATCATCTACCACCGCGAGCTCGAACAGATGGCCTCGCGCATCCCCAACTTCAGCCTGCACATCATTTGTGAAAAGCACGGGCTGGGCGAGCCGTGGGCAGGCTACCGGGGTTATCTGAACCAGCGTCTGATGGAGTTGATCGCCCCGGATTACATGGAGCGCGTGGTGTTCTGCTGCGGGCCTACGCCGTACATGAGCGCGGTCAAACGCATGCTCGAGGCGGTCGGCTTCGACATGAAGAACTACCACGAGGAGTCGTTTGGCGCGACCCCGGCGGAGGCCAAGGCCGACGCTGTCGAGCACGCCGAACAGGCAGCCGATGCACCGGAAGTGGATCTGTCCGATCTGAACCTGGTGGAGTTCGTCGGCAGCGAGAAGAGCATCCGCGTGGCCCCGGGCGAGACCGTGCATGCGGCGGCGGCCAAGGTTGGCCTGATGATCCCGAAAGCCTGCGGCATGGGCATCTGCGGTACCTGCAAGGTGCTCAAGCTGGGCGGCGAAGTGGACATGGAGCACAACGGCGGCATCACTGAAGAGGATGAAGCCGAGGGCTACATCCTCTCCTGCTGCAGCGTGCCGCGCGGCGACGTTCGTATCGAGTACTAAGTCGAGGCCGCCGCAGCCCAGCGGCCTGGATTAGACGCGGAAGCGTGCAACCAGGCTGCTGAGATCAACGGCCAGGCGGGACAGCTCGGCACTCGCCGCGCTGGTCTGGTGTGCACCCGTGGCGCTTTGCACCGACAGGTCGTTGATGTTGACCAGATTGCGGTCAACTTCGCGGGCGACCTGAGCCTGTTCTTCGGCCGCACTGGCGATGACCAGGTTACGCTCGTTGATGTGTGCTACGGCCGTGGCGATGGTGTCCAGCGCCAAACCCGCGCCGCGGGCGATGTTCAGGGTCGATTCGGCGCGTTCGGTGCTGGTGCGCATCGACTCGACCGCCTGGCCGGTGCCGCCCTGGATGGTGCCGATCATGCGCTCGATCTCGCTGGTCGACTGCTGGGTGCGATGCGCCAGTGCACGCACTTCGTCAGCCACCACGGCAAAGCCACGCCCGGCCTCACCGGCCCGCGCTGCCTCGATGGCGGCGTTGAGGGCGAGCAGGTTGGTCTGATCGGCCAGGCCGCGAATCACGTCGAGTACCTTGCCGATATCACGCGACTGTTCGGCCAGGTGAGTGATCAGCTTGGCAGTACCCTGCACGTCACCGCTCATGCGCTCGATGGCGCTGACAGTTTCCAGTACCAGGTCACGGCCATCGCTGGTGGAACGGCTGGCTTCAGCCGAAGCCTCCGAGGTGCTGACGGCATTGCGCGCCACTTCTTCGACCGCGCTGGTCATTTCGGTAACGGCAGTGGCGGCCTGTTCGATTTCGGCGTTCTGCTGCTGCAGGCCGCGCGCGCTCTCGTCGGTCACGCTGTTGAGCTCTTCGGCCGCCGAGGCCAGCTGGGTAGAGGAGCCGGCGATCAGGTGCAGGGTGTCGCGCAGCTTTTCCTGCATGCGGGCCATGGCGCGCTGCAGGCGCGCTGCTTCGTCGCGGCCTTCGGCGCGAATGGTGTGGGTGAGGTCGCCGTCGGCTACCTGTTCAGCTGCCTGCAAGGCTTCTTCGATCGGCTTGACGATGCTGCGGGTCAGCAGCAATGCGCAGATCAGGGTCAGCACGGTGGCGGCGATGAGCAGGCCGATCACCAGGGTGAACGCCGTGCTGTACTGGTTGGCGGCGGTGGCGTTGGCGTTGCGCGCCTGCTCGGTGTTCATTTCCAGCAAGGTGTTCATGACCTTGTTGATCTGCTCGGAGTTGGTCAGCAGGTCGCGGTTGAGCAGGTCGGCCAGTTCGTCGATACGGTTGGCCTGGCTCAGGTTGCGCATGCGGGTTTCCAGCTGGCGGTACTGGGTCAGTAACTGGCCGTACTGGTCGAACGCGTCTTGTTCTTCGGCGGCGACGATAAACGTCTGGTAACGGCTCTGGGCCTTGTCGATTTGCGCGTTGCGCTCGTCCAGCAGGCGCAGGGTGTCTTGCTGAGTGGCCGGGTCACGATTGACCAGCAGACGATAGGACAGCGTGCGCAAGCGCAGGCTCAGCGCGGTCAGCTCATCGAGGGTTTTGATGCTCGGCACGTTGATGCTTTCGATGGCGACACCCGCCTGGCGAATCTTGCCCATCTGGACCAGCGAAAATACGCCAAGGCCAAGCATCAATGCGCCGATCAAGGCAAACCCGAGCAAGGCGCGCGGGGCGATATTCATATTGCGTAGGGACATGATTTGGACAATCCAGGCAAGGTAAGGTGGCGCGCAATCCTTGCGTCGAGATAAGACCTGTATGGCTATCGGTCATGACCGGCCAGTCTTGAGTTCGATGAGCAAAAGCCCGAGCTGGCCGCGACAAATCCTGACCGGCGGTTGACCCAGGCCGGAACAAGGTGGCCGATCCTCTGTCAATCTGGCCTGGCTGAAGCCTTTTGACCCGATATTTAATGGCGGGGGCGCGTGCTTTTCTTTATCGTGTGCGCCCTCTGCAACAACCCGAGATAGACATACCCCATGTTGGAAACTTCCCTGAATCAACTCGAGCAGCTGGTCAACGACCTGATGCAGAAAAACACCCAGCTGAGCGAGCAGAACGCTGCCATCGCTCAGGAACTGGCCCAGGCCAAGGAAGACAACGACAGCCTGCAGCTGTCGCTGATGGAGCAGGAAGAGAAACACGGCGCCGCTGCTGCGCGTATCCAGGCGCTGGTTGAGCGCGCCAGCGCAGGTGTCGTCAACGCATGAAACTGCAAGCGCAGCCGATCAATGTCGTGTCGATTCTGGGTATCGACTATTCGATCAAGGCCCCTGAAGGCCAGGAAGAGACCCTCTCGCAGGCTGTGCGGATGCTCAACACCGCCCTCAACGAAACCAAGCGCCAGTACCCGACCCTGATCGGTGACAAGCTGCTGGTGCTGGCGGCGCTGAATCTGTGCTCGCGGCAGATCGAACTGCAAAAAGAGCATCAAGTGACGCTCGCCCGCACTCAGGCGCAGATCGATGCCACGGTAGATGCCATCGCACGCACCATCGGCGAGCAGTAAAGCACCAGCCAACGGCAAATTTCGAGCGGGGAACAGCCATGCGGTGACGCGTGGCTGTTCCCCGTTTTTGCGCTCAGCGTTTGTCGATGATTTGCTGGATTGAATGGATACGTAAGTGTATACAATCTCCCAAAACAAGAATCCTGGGGAGGAAAACGTATGCGTATCTGGCGGCGAAGTATCCAGTTGCAGTTGATCGCAGGCATGGGCGCGGCCCTGTTGGTGAGCATCCTGGTGGTGGTTGCGATCTATACCGTGGCGGTCAATCGCCTGACCGAGCGCTATTTGCTCGACACCGCTCTGCCGGCCAGCATCGAGGCCATTCGCAACGATATCGAGCGCATGCTTAGCCAGCCGCTGGTGGCGGCCGCCGATATTGCTGGCAATACCCTGCTGCGTGACTGGCTCGCTGCCGGTGAGAATCCCGCCGAGGCGGCGCGCTTCATCGAATACCTGGACGCTGCCAAGCAGCGCAACCATGCGTTTACCGCGTTGTTCGCCGCCACTGCGAGCGGCCACTACTACAACGAGAAAGGCCTGGATCGCACCCTTAGCCGGCAGAACCCCAAGGACCAGTGGTTCTATGGCTACATCGACAGTGGTGCCGAGCGGCTGATCAATATCGACGTGGATGGCGCCACCGGCGAGGTGGCGCTGTTCATCGACTACCGCATCGAAAAGGCCGGGCAGCTGGTCGGCATCGCCGGCATGGGCTTGCGCCTGACCGAGTTGTCCAAGCTGATCCACGACTTCAGCTTTGGCGAGCAGGGCAGGGTCATGCTGGTGCGCAACGACGGCCTGATCCAGGTCCACCCGGACAACCAATACAGCGCCAAACGCACGCTCGCCGAACAGGTCGGTGGCGACGCCGCCAAGCTTTTACTGGGGCAGGGCGCCGGCCTGCAGCGTAGCCAGTTCGAACGTGACGGCGAGCAGTATCTGGCCCTGAGCCTGCCGCTGCGTGATCTCAACTGGACGCTGGTAGCCGAAGTGCCGCAGGCGCAGATCTACGCGCAGATGCACCAGGCGGTGTGGCTGACCAGCTTGATTGGTGGGGCAGTAGCCTTGCTCTCGTTGCTGCTGGTGGTGCTGCTGGCGCGCGGGTTGGTGCGCCCGATCCGTCAGGTGACCACGGCGCTGGTGCAGATTGGTGGCGGCGCCGGCGACCTGAGCCATCGCCTGGATGATTCCCGCGAGGATGAACTGGGTGACCTGGCTCGCGGGTTCAACCGCTTTCTCGACAGCCAGAGGGCGCTGATCGCTGAGGTGCTGAGCACTACCGAGCGCCTGCACCGTTCGGTCGAACAGGTGACGCAGGTAGTCGGTAACACCGCCGACCGCTCGGAGCGTCAGCAACAGATGACCGAGATGGTTGCCACCGCCGTGCACCAGATGGGCCTGACTGTGCAGGACGTTGCGCAAAACGCAGGGCATGCGGCGTACGCCTCGCAGTCGGCACGTGACGAAGCGGTGCAGGCGCGCGAGCAGGTGCGCCAGTCGGTACAGGGCATCCACGGCATGTCCGGTGAAATCAGCCGGGCCGCCGAGGCGGTGGGCCAATTGGCGCAGGAAGTGGCCTCGATCGATGAGGTGCTGGCGGTGATTCGCAGCGTTTCCGAGCAGACCAACCTGCTCGCCCTCAATGCGGCCATCGAGGCGGCCCGCGCTGGTGAAATGGGCCGCGGTTTTGCCGTGGTCGCCGATGAAGTGCGCACCCTGGCCCGGCGCACGCAGCTGTCGACCGATCAGGTGCAACAGATGATTCAGCGCCTCAAGCAGGGCGCCGGAGTGGCTGTGACGTCAATGCAGGCGGGCCAGTTGGCCACCGGTAGCGGGGTTGAAGCAAGCCAGCGCACCGGCGCCTCGCTGGGGGCGATCACCGATCAGGTCGAGCGCATCAGTGACATGAACCAGCAGGTGGCCACCGCGACCGAGCAGCAGTCAGCGGTGACTGAAGAGATCAATCGCAACGTGCAGGGGATTTCCGACCTGGCTCGGCAGACCGCCGCCGAGGTGCTTGATTGTCGCGAGGAATGCCAGACACTGCGCCGCTTGGCCGATGACCTGGCGCGGCAGATGGGTGGTTTCAGGCTTTGAAATGCAGTAGCCGGTGTTGCCGCGCCCTCCGTAGGAGCGGCCTTGCCGGGGCGCCGGACCGGTCGGAAAGGGCTGCGTAGCGGCCCCAACATTTTGTGGCGCTGCACAAATCCTAGGGCCGCTGCGCGACCCTTTCGCGACACAAGGCCGCTCCTACAGGGATGGCTCTACAGAGGGGTGACTGCCACGACGGCGCGGATATCCGCCGCCAGCTCACGCACGCGCGTGAGTTCGGTGTCCCACGAGCACATGAAGCGTGCGCCGCCGCTGCCAATGAAGGTGTAGAAACGCCAGCCCTTGTTGCGCAGCGCCTCGAGCGCCGGCTCCGGCATTTGCAGGAACACCCCGTTGGCCTCCACCGGGAACATCAGCTTCACCTGCGGCAGGTCGCTGACCAGCGAGGCCAGTAACTGCGCGCAGTGGTTGGCGTGGTTGCCGTGGCGCAGCCAGGCGCCGTCCTCCAGCAGGCCCACCCAAGGCGCGGAGAGGAAACGCATCTTCGATGCCAGCTGGCCAGCCTGCTTGCAACGGTAGTCGAAGTCTTCGGCCAGCTCGCGGTTGAAGAACAGGATCGCCTCGCCCACGGCCATGCCGTTCTTGGTGCCGCCAAAGCACAGCACATCGACGCCGGCCTTCCAGGTCAGCTCGGCCGGCGAGCAGCCGAGGAACGAGCAGGCATTGGTGAAGCGCGCGCCATCCATATGCAGGTTGAGGCCCAGCTCCTTGCAGGTGGCGCTGATCGCCTTGAGCTCGTCGGGGCGGTACACGGTGCCGACTTCGGTGGCCTGGGTGAGGGTCACCACGCGTGGTTTCGGATAGTGGATGTCCTGGCGTTTGAGCGCCACTTCGCGGATCGACTCAGGCGTCAACTTGCCGTTGACGCTGGGCGCGGTGAGCAGCTTGGAGCCGTTCGAGAAAAACTCCGGAGCGCCGCATTCGTCGGTCTCGACGTGGGCGGTCTCCGAGCAGATCACGCTGTGGTAGCTCTGGCACAAGGAGGCCAGGGCCAACGAGTTGGCTGCGGTGCCGTTGAAGGCGAAGAACACTTCGCAGTCGGTTTCGAAGATCTTGCGAAAGTACGCCGCCGCACGCTCGGTCCACTGATCGTCGCCGTAGGCGCGCTCGTGGCCCTGATTGGCCTTGGCCATCGCCGCCCAGGCTTCGGGGCAGATGCCGGAATAGTTGTCGCTGGCGAATTGCTGGCTGTTATCTGTCATGACACGGTCCTGTGAACGACGCAGAGTTGCACTCTAAACGATCATTTACCCGGTTGCCTATACAACCGTGCAGGGCGCAATTGCCCGGCCCGCCGGCGGCTCAAGCACGCGGGCGCAGGCCGATGGCTGATTTTGGCAAGCATGCCCGCGCGCGACAGCCCACCGGCGAATGTCGTAAACGCGCCATTGCAAGGCGTGCGCAGGCATCTGACCCACCCGCCGCAGTCATACCATCGGCACAAAGGGGCACTGAACCCTACTGACAAAAAATGATCGCTGCCGGGAGACACATGATGTTCAGCAAGCAAGACCAGATCCAGGGTTACGACGACGCGCTGCTGGCGGCGATGAATGCCGAAGAACAACGTCAGGAAGATCATATCGAGCTGATCGCTTCGGAAAACTACACCAGCAAGCGCGTGATGCAGGCCCAGGGCAGCGGCCTCACCAACAAATACGCCGAAGGTTATCCGGGCAAGCGTTACTACGGCGGTTGCGAGCACGTCGACAAAGTCGAGGCGCTGGCCATCGAGCGCGCCAAGCAGCTGTTCGGTGCCGACTACGCCAACGTCCAGCCGCACTCCGGTTCGTCGGCCAACAGCGCCGTTTACCTGGCCCTGCTGCAGGCCGGTGACACCATTCTGGGGATGAGCCTGGCCCACGGCGGTCACCTCACTCATGGTGCCAAGGTGTCGTCCTCGGGCAAGCTGTACAACGCGGTGCAATACGGCATCAACACCGACACCGGCCTGATCGACTACGACGAAGTCGAGCGCCTGGCGGTCGAGCATCAGCCGAAGATGATCGTTGCTGGTTTCTCCGCATACTCCAAGACCCTCGACTTCCCGCGCTTCCGCGCCATTGCCGACAAGGTAGGTGCACTGCTGTTCGTCGACATGGCCCACGTTGCCGGCCTGGTTGCCGCTGGCCTGTACCCGAACCCGCTGCCGTATGCCGACGTGGTCACCACCACTACTCACAAGACCCTGCGCGGTCCACGTGGCGGCCTGATCCTGGCCAAGGCCAACCCGGACATCGAGAAAAAGCTCAACGCGGCGGTATTCCCCGGCGCCCAGGGCGGCCCGCTGATGCACGTCATCGCCGGCAAGGCAGTGTGCTTCAAGGAAGCTCAGGAGCCTGGCTTCAAGCAGTACCAGCAGCAGGTCATCGACAACGCCCAGGCCATGGCCGAAGTGTTCATCAAGCGCGGTTATGACGTGGTGTCCGGCGGTACCGACAACCACCTGTTCCTGGTCAGCCTGATCCGTCAGGGCCTGACCGGCAAGGACGCTGACGCAGCCCTGGGCCGCGCGCACATCACCGTCAACAAGAACGCCGTGCCCAACGACCCGCAGTCGCCTTTCGTTACCTCGGGCCTGCGCATCGGCACCCCGGCGGTCACAACCCGCGGTTTCAAGGTGGCTCAGTGCGTGGCACTGGCCGGCTGGATCTGCGATGTCCTCGACAACCTGGGCGACGCCGACGTCGAAGCCGACGTTGCCAAGCAGGTCGCCGCACTGTGCGCCGACTTCCCGGTTTACCGCTGAGTGGAGTAACAGACAATGGAACGCTATTCGGGCTTCGGCCTTTTCAAACACTCCCTCAGCCACCACGAAAACTGGCAGCGCATGTGGCGCACGCCGACCCCGAAAAAGGTCTATGACGTGGTGATTGTAGGCGGCGGCGGGCATGGCCTGGCGACCGCCTACTACCTGGCCAAGGTGCACGGCATCACCAACGTTGCCGTGGTTGAAAAAGGCTGGCTGGGCGGCGGCAACACCGCGCGCAACACCACCATCGTGCGCTCCAACTACCTGTGGGACGAGTCGGCCAAGCTCTACGAGCACGCCATGAAACTGTGGGAAGGCCTGTCGCAGGACATCAACTACAACGTGATGTTCTCCCAGCGCGGCGTCTACAACCTCTGCCACACCCTGCAGGACATCCGTGATTCGGAGCGTCGAGTCAGCGCCAACCGCCTCAACGGCGTCGACGGCGAGCTGCTCAATACCGACCAGGTCGCGGCCGAGATCCCGTACCTGGACTGCTCGAAGAACACCCGCTACCCGATCCTCGGTGCAACCGTTCAGCGCCGTGGTGGTGTGGCCCGTCACGATGCAGTGGCATGGGGCTTTGCCCGCGCTGCCGACGCGCTCGGCGTCGACCTGATTCAACAGACCGAAGTGACCGGTTTCCGCAAGGAAAACGGCGCGGTGATCGGTGTCGAGACCAACAAGGGCTTCATCGGCGCCAAGCGCGTCGGCGTGGTCACTGCCGGTAACTCCGGGCACATGGCGCGCCTGGCTGGCTTCCGCCTGCCGCTTGAGTCGCACCCGCTGCAGGCGCTGGTTTCCGAGCCGATCAAGCCAATCATCGACAGCGTGATCATGTCCAACGCGGTACACGGCTACATCAGCCAGTCGGACAAAGGCGACCTGGTCATCGGTGCCGGTATCGATAGCTGGGTCGGCTACGGCCAGCGCGGTTCTTACCCGGTGATCGAGCACACCCTGCAGGCGATCGTCGAGATGTTCCCGATTCTCTCGCGGGTACGCATGAACCGCCAATGGGGCGGCATCGTCGACACCTGCCCGGACGCCTGCCCGATCATCTCCAAGACCCCGGTGAAGAACCTGTTCTTCAACTGCGGTTGGGGCACCGGCGGCTTCAAGGCCACCCCAGGCTCAGGCAACGTGTTTGCCGCAAGCCTGGCCAAAGGCGAAATGCACCCACTGGCTGCGCCATTCTCCATCGACCGCTTCTACAACGGTGCGCTGATCGATGAACACGGCGCTGCGGCCGTCGCCCACTAATCGGAGACAATCGTCATGTTGCATATTTTCTGTCCCCACTGCGGCGAGCTGCGCTCCGAAGAAGAGTTTCACGCCTCAGGCCAGGCCCATATTGCCCGCCCGCTCGATCCGGCGGCCTGCTCCGACGAGGAGTGGGGTACCTACATGTTCTTCCGCGACAACCCGCGTGGCATTCACCACGAACTGTGGGATCACGTCGCCGGTTGCCGCCAGTATTTCAACGTCACCCGCGACACCGTGACCTACGAAATTCTGGAAACCTACAAGATCGGCGAGAAGCCGCAGATCACTGCCGCCAGCAAGGCTAGCGCCGCGCCGTCGACCGTCAAAGGCCTGGGGGAAAAAGTATGAGCCAGAGTTATCGCCTTGCCAGCGGCGGCCGTGTCAACCGCGGCAAAGTCCTCAATTTCAGCTTCAACGGCAAGACCTATCAGGGTTACGAAGGTGACAGCCTGGCTGCCGCGTTGCTCGCCAACGGCGTCGACGTCGTCGGCCGCAGCTTCAAGTATTCGCGGCCTCGCGGGATCATTGCAGCCGGCACCGAAGAGCCGAATGCGATCCTGCAGATCGGTTCCAGCGAAGCCACCCAGATCCCCAACGTGCGCGCCACTCAGCAGCCGCTGTATGCCGGCCTGGTCGCGACCAGCACCAACGGCTGGCCGAACGTCAACAACGACGTGATGGGCATCCTCGGCAAGGTCGGTGGCAGCATGATGCCGCCGGGCTTCTACTACAAAACCTTCATGTACCCGAAATCGTTCTGGATGACTTACGAGAAGTACATCCGCAAAGCCGCCGGCCTCGGTCGCGCGCCGCTGCAGAACGATCCGGACAGCTACGACTACATGAACCACCACTGCGACGTGCTGATCGTCGGTGCTGGCCCTGCCGGCCTGGCCGCAGCGCTGGCCGCTGGCCGCAGCGGTGCGCGGGTGATCATCGCCGATGAGCAGGAAGAGTTCGGCGGCAGCCTGCTCGACAGCCGTGAGACTCTCGATGGCAAGCCTGCCACCGACTGGGTCGCGGCTACCGTGGCCGAGCTGCAAGGCATGGCCGAAGTGCTGGTACTGCCACGCGCTACCGTCAACGGTTACCACGACCATAACTTCCTGACCATCCACGAGCGCCTGACCGACCACCTCGGTGACCGCGCGCCGATTGGCCAGGTGCGTCATCGCGTCCACCGCGTGCGTGCCAAGCAAGTTGTGCTGGCGGCTGGCGCCCACGAGCGTCCGCTGGTGTACGGCAACAACGATGTGCCGGGCAACATGCTCGCCGGCGCTGTCTCCACCTACGTGCGTCGCTACGGCGTGGCGCCTGGGCGCAAGCTGGTGCTGTCGACCAACAACGACCACGCCTATCGCGTGGCGCTGGACTGGCACGATGCCGGCCTGCAAGTGGTTGCGATCGCCGATGCACGGCACAATCCACGCGGTTCGCTGGTAGAAGAAGCACGCGCCAAGGGCATTCGCATCCTCACTTCCAGCGCTGTGGTTGAGGCGGCTGGCAGCAAGCATGTGACCGGTGCGCGGGTTGCCGCCATCGACGCCCAGGCGTTCACCGTGACCAGCCCTGGCGAAACCCTGGCCTGCGACCTGATCGCGACCTCCGGCGGCTACAGCCCGATCGTTCACCTGGCCTCGCACCTTGGCGGGCGTCCGGTATGGCGTGAAGACATCCTCGGTTTCGTCCCGGGTGATGCGCCGCAAAAGCGCGTCTGTGTTGGCGGCATGAATGGCGTCTACCCGCTCGGTGATGTCCTGGCCGATGGTTTTGAAGGTGGCGTGCGCGCCGCTACCGAAGCCGGCTTCAAGGCCGTGGTCGGTACCCTGCCCAAAGCCGTCCAGCGTACCGAGGAGCCTACCCTGGCTTTGTTCCAGGTGCCGCATGACAAAGGCACTCGTGGGCCGAAGCAGTTCGTTGATCAGCAGAACGACGTCACCGCTGCCGGCATCGAGCTGGCGACCCGTGAAGGCTTCGAGTCGGTCGAACACGTCAAGCGCTACACCGCGCTGGGCTTTGGTACCGACCAGGGCAAGCTGGGCAACATCAACGGCCTGGCCATCGCCGCCCGTTCGCTGGGTATCAGCATTGCGCAGATGGGCACCACCATGTTCCGCCCCAACTACACGCCGGTTACCTTCGGTGCGGTAGCGGGCCGTCACTGTGGTCACCTGTTCGAGCCGGTACGCTTCACCGCGCTGCATTCCTGGCACGTTAAAAACGGCGCCGAGTTCGAGGATGTCGGCCAGTGGAAACGTCCGTGGTATTTCCCAAAACCCGGTGAAGACATCCACGCTGCTGTTGAGCGTGAGTGCAAGGCAGTGCGCGACAGCGTCGGCCTGCTGGACGCCTCGACCCTCGGCAAGATCGACATTCAAGGCCCGGATGCGCGTGAGTTCCTCAACCGTATCTACACCAACGCCTGGACCAAGCTCGATGTGGGCAAGGCCCGTTATGGCCTGATGTGCAAGGAAGACGGCATGGTCTTCGACGACGGCGTGACCGCCTGCGTCGGCGACAACCACTTCATCATGACCACCACGACCGGTGGCGCAGCGCGCGTGCTGGGCTGGATGGAGCTGTACCTGCAGACCGAATGGCCGGAACTGAAGGTGTACTTCACCTCGGTCACCGACCACTGGGCAACCATGACCTTGTCTGGCCCCAACAGCCGCAAGCTGCTGGCCGAGATCAGCGACATCGACCTGGACAAGGACGCCTTCCCGTTCATGACCTGGAAGGAAGGCACCGTTGGCGGCGTGCCGGCGCGGGTGTTCCGCATCTCGTTCACCGGTGAGCTGTCGTACGAAGTCAACGTCCAGGCCAACTACGCCATGGGTGTGCTGGAGAAGATCGTTGCTGCTGGCAAACAGTACAACCTGACCCCGTATGGCACCGAGACCATGCACGTGCTGCGTGCCGAGAAGGGCTTCATCATCGTTGGCCAGGATACCGATGGCTCGATGAACGCCGACGACCTCAACATGAGCTGGTGTGTCGGACGCAACAAGCCGTATTCGTGGATCGGCCTGCGTGGCATGAACCGCGAAGACTGCCTGCGCGAAGACCGCAAGCAACTGGTCGGGCTGAAGCCGATCAACCCTAAACAGTGGCTGCCGGAAGGCGCTCAGCTGGTGTTCGATCCGAAGCAGCCGATCCCGATGGACATGGTCGGTCACGTCACCTCCAGCTATGCCTCCAACTCCCTCGGCTATTCGTTCGCCATGGGTGTGGTCAAGGGTGGTCTCAAGCGCATGGGTGAGCGGGTGTATTCGCCGCAGGCCGATGGCAGCGTGATCGAAGCAGAGATTGTGTCTTCGGTGTTCTTCGATCCGAAGGGTGAGCGGCAGAACGTCTGACACCAGACCGATGCTCAACTCTCGTGGCCGCGGCCGAGCGCCGCTGCCACGCCTGAACACAAGAATTCAAGGCAGGTAACAATGAGCGCTATCAACGTCTTCCAGCAAAACCCCGGCGCCGAGGCCAAGGCCCAGACGCCGCTGCACCATGCAGACCTCGCCAGCCTGGTGGGCAAGGGCCGCAACAACGCAGGCGTGACCCTGCGCGAGAAAAAACTGCTCGGTCATCTGACCTTGCGTGGCGACGGCCATGATCCGGCCTTTGCCAGCGGTGTACACAAGGCACTCGGCCTGGAGCTGCCGGTAGCCCTGACCGTGGTCGCCAAGGGCGAGACCTCGCTGCAATGGGTTGGCCCGGATGAGTGGCTGCTGATCGTCCCGGGCGGGCAGGAGTTTGCGGTCGAGCAGCAACTGCGCAACGCCCTCGCGGGCTTGCACATTCAGGTGGTCAACGTCAGCGGCGGGCAGACCCTGCTCGAGCTGCAGGGCGCCAACGTGCGCGACGTGCTGATGAAATCCACCAGCTATGATGTACATCCAAACAACTTCCCGGTGGGCAAGGCGGTCGGCACGGTGTTCGCCAAGTCGCAGTTGGTGATCCGCCGCACCGGTGAAGACACCTGGGAACTGGTGATTCGCCGCAGCTTCGCCGATTACTGGTGGATGTGGCTGCAGGACGCCTCGGCTGAATACGGCCTGAGCATCGAAGCCTAAGGAGAGTTACATGAGTCGGGCACCGGATACCTGGATTCTCACCGCCGACTGCCCGAGCATGCTCGGCACTGTCGATGTGGTGACGCGGTTTCTCTACGAGCAGCGTTGCTATGTCACCGAGCACCACTCCTTCGATGATCGGCTGTCGGGGCGCTTCTTCATTCGCGTCGAGTTCCGCCAGCCAGGTGATTTCGATGAGGCGGGTTTTCGTGATGGCCTGGCCGAGCGCAGCGATGCGTTTGGCATGACCTTCGAGCTGACCGCACCCAATCACCGGCCCAAGGTGGTGATCATGGTGTCCAAGGCCGATCACTGCCTCAACGACTTGCTGTATCGCCAGCGCATCGGCCAGCTGGGCATGGAGGTGGTCGCGGTGATCTCCAACCACCCCGATCTCGAACCGCTGGCGCAGTGGCACAAGATCCCTTACTACCACTTCGCCCTCGACCCCAACGACAAACCGGCGCAAGAGCGCAAGGTGCTCAAGGTGATCGAAGACAGTGGTGCCGAGCTGGTGATCCTGGCGCGCTACATGCAGGTGCTGTCGCCTGAGCTGTGCCGGCGTCTGGATGGCTGGGCGATCAATATTCATCACTCGCTGCTGCCAGGTTTCAAGGGCGCCAAGCCTTATCACCAGGCGTACAACAAGGGCGTGAAGATGGTCGGTGCCACCGCGCACTACATCAACAACGACCTTGATGAAGGGCCGATCATTGCCCAGGGCGTTGAGGTGGTGGACCACAGCCACTACCCTGAAGACCTGATTGCCAAAGGCCGCGATATCGAAGGGCTGACCTTGGCCCGGGCGGTGGGTTATCACATCGAGCGGCGGGTGTTTCTCAACGCCAATCGGACGGTAGTGCTCTGAGATTGCTGGGGCTGCTGCGCAGCCCTTTCGCGACACAAGGCCGCTCCTACAAAGGACCGCATAGCCTGGGCCGACGCGGTCCCCTGTAGAGCGGCCTTGTGTCGCGAAAGGGGCGCAAAGCGCCCCCAGCTATCTCAACCCCTACCTGGCGCCCGCTGACAAGCCACTGTCGTTTCCAGTCACAACCGCCGGCGCCCACAAGCCCACAATTCCCTCATTCCAGTAGTACATGCCGCCCATGGATGGCGGCGCTTCAACCAACGCTGCATAAGTACAAATCAAGCGAGGTAAGAGCATGTCTGGTAACCGTGGAGTGGTGTATCTCGGTGGCGGCAAAGTCGAGGTGCGAAACATTGACTACCCAAAAATGCAGGACCCGCGCGGCAAGAAAATCGAGCACGGCGTGATCCTCAAGGTGGTCTCCACCAACATCTGCGGCTCAGACCAGCACATGGTTCGTGGCCGCACCACCGCCCAGGTGGGCCTGGTACTCGGCCATGAAATCACCGGCGAAATCATCGAGATGGGTAGTGATGTCGAGCGCATGAAGATCGGCGACCTGGTCTCGGTTCCGTTCAACGTCGCGTGCGGACGCTGCCGTTCCTGCAAGGAAATGCACACCGGTGTATGCCTGACCGTCAACCCGGCACGTGCCGGCGGCGCCTACGGTTATGTCGACATGGGTGACTGGACCGGCGGCCAGGCGGAGTACGTGCTGGTGCCCTACGCCGACTTCAACCTGCTGAAACTGCCCGATCGCGACAAGGCCATGGAGAAGATCCGTGACCTGACCTGCCTGTCGGACATTCTGCCCACCGGCTACCACGGTGCAGTCACCGCCGGCGTCGGCCCGGGCAGTACTGTCTACGTGGCAGGCGCCGGCCCGGTCGGTCTGGCCGCTGCAGCGTCGGCACGCCTGCTGGGCGCCGCCTGCGTAATCGTCGGCGACTTGAACCCGCTACGCCTGGCTCATGCCAAGTCACAGGGCTTCGAGGTGGTCGATCTGTCCAAGGACACCCCGCTGCACGAACAGATCATCGACATCCTTGGCGAGCCGGAAGTGGACTGTGCCGTCGATGCGGTAGGTTTCGAGGCGCGCGGTCACGGCCATGAAGGGGCCAAGCACGAAGCACCGGCGACAGTCCTCAACTCGCTGATGCAGGTTACCCGTGTCGCAGGCAGCATCGGTATCCCCGGCCTGTACGTCACCGAAGATCCGGGTGCAGTGGACGCAGCGGCCAAGATCGGCGCACTGAGCATCCGCTTTGGCCTGGGCTGGGCCAAGTCGCACAGCTTCCACACCGGCCAGACCCCTACCATGAAGTACAACCGCCAGTTGATGCAGGCGATCATGTGGGACCGGATCAACATCGCCGAGGTGGTGGGGGTGCAGGTGATCAGCCTGGACCAGGCGCCGGAAGGATACGGCGAGTTCGATGCTGGCGTGCCGAAGAAATTCGTCATCGACCCGCACAAGACCTTTAGCGCTGCGTGATTCTTTGGGGCCGCTCTGCGGCCCCGATTTCCACCCAGGAACAAACCCCAAAAACCCCAGTCCAATGCCTCGTTTCCCAGGCCATCCCGGCCGACGAGGTCCCCCCGATGAAAGCGCTCACCCTGGCAACCTTGATGACCCTGGCTGCAAGCCCGGCGTTCGCCTTCAACCTCAATGACGCCGCCAACGCCGTGTCTGCCATGCAGGCTCCCACTCAACAGGGCAAGGTACAGGCCCCCGCCGAATCGGCCAACCTGCTCAACACCCTCGGCAACCAACTGAACATCACCCCCGAACAAGCCATCGGCGGCGCAGGAGCAATGCTGGGCCTGGCCCGCAACAACCTCAGCACTGCCGACTACGGCCAGTTGACTCAGGCTGTACCCGGATTGGATCTGCTCGCCGGGGCTAACGCACTTGGCGGTCTGGGTGGTTTGGGCGGCCTGCTGGGCAACGGTGGCGACAATCAATCCGGCCTGAACAACGCTCTGGGCGGCAACGTCGAGAACCGCAACGACCTCAATGACGCCTTCAAGGCGCTGGGTATGGATACCGGCATGATCGGCCAGTTTGCCCCGCTGATCCTGCAGTACCTCGGCCAGCAAGGCCTGGCCGGCTCGCTGCTGCAGAACCTGGGCAGCCTGTGGGGCTCGCCTGCGGTGGCCACCCCACCGTCGATCTGAACCGCAATCGGCCCCGGCAAGTGCGCCGGGGTCAGGCCAGCTCGGCGCGCAGTTGCTCGATGCGCTGGTCCTTGTCCAGCCACAGCTGATTGACCCAAGCCTGCACGCGCTGGCGGAACAGCGGGTCGTTCTCGTAGTCGCCATCCCACAGGCTCGGGTCCAGCTCGTGCACCTGAATGTGGATGATCACCCGGCTGACGCTGCCGTTGAGCAAGTCCCAGAAGCCCGGTGCCTTGTTGCCGGGGTAGACGATGGTCACGTCCAGCAGCGCATCGAGCTGCTCACCCAGCGCTGCCAGCACAAACGCCACGCCGCCGGCTTTGGGCTTGAGCAGGTGCTTGAACGGCGATTGCTGTTCGCGGCGCTTGGCTTCGGTGAAACGGGTGCCTTCGAGGTAGTTGACCACGGTCACCGGCTGACGCTTGAACAGTTCGCAGGCGGCCTTGGTAATTTCCAGATCCTTGCCTTTGAGCTCCGGGTGCTTCTCCAGAAACGCCTTGCTGTAACGCTTCATGAACGGGTAGTCCAGACCCCACCAGGCCAGGCCCAGCAGTGGCACCCAGATCAGCTCCTTTTTCAGGAAAAACTTGAAGAACGGCACGCGCCGGTTAAGGCTTTCGATCAACGCCGGGATGTCCACCCAGCTCTGGTGGTTGCTGACGCACAGGTAGGAGGTGTCGGTGCGCAGGGTATCGACTCCACGTACGTCCCACTGGGTCGGCACGCACAGGGCAAAGATTGCCTTGTCGATGGCCGACCAGCTTTCGGCGAACCACATCACGGCGGCCGAGGCGTAGTCGCGGCCGCGCCCGGGCAGTACCAGCTTGAGCAGGGCGAACACCATCAATGGGCAGATCATCACCACCGTGTTGAGCAGGAGCAAAAGGCCGGTAACGATCCCGGTCAGCAGGCGACGCATAAAAACACTCTTGTTGTATGAAATTGGCAGGCTGCAATGATAAATGCGCTAAACGCCTACGCCAAACTTCCTAGATCAGCAGGGCCAGACAAATGTTTCACATTATGTTGAGTAAGCTCGGGCAACGAACCTATCCCGTTGTTGCAGTCTAAGCACTGTCTTGTATTTAGGATGCCTGCCCTGTGAAATCGATGCTTGCCCTGTTGTCGTTGCTCGCCCTGCCGGTCATGGCCGCCGAGCCGACCCTTTATGGCCGTTACGAGTACATCTCGCTGCCGGAAATCGGCGGCCAGACGTTGAAGGCGAAGATGGACACCGGTGCCCTGACCGCGTCGCTGTCGGCCAAGGATATCGAGCGGTTTACCCGCGACGGCGAAGACTGGGTGCGCTTCCGCCTGGCGACCAAGGATGCCGATGGCAAGGTCTACGAGCACAAGGTCGCGCGCATCAGCAAGATCAAGGCGCGTGCCGACGAAGACGAAGAAGAGGGCGAAACTGCTGAGGCCGCCAAGCGCCCGGTAGTCGATCTGGAGCTGTGCCTGGGCGGCGAGAAGCGCACCGTCGAGGTCAACCTGACCGACCGCAGCAGCTTCAACTATCCGCTGTTGATCGGTGCCAAGGCGTTGCGTGAGTTCAAGGCGGCGGTCAACCCGGCGCGTAGATACACCGCAGGCAAGCCTGGCTGCTGAGGCGCCGCCCACGGCCAGGCAAAGGCAAGCTGCAAGTGCGAGCGGATCGGTGTAAGTTCACGCCATCCGCTTCGTCTTGAAGCTCACCGCTTGAGGCTTGCAGCCAGACCGTGGCCCACATTCTTATTGTTGAAGACGAATCGGCGATTGCCGATACCCTGATCTATGCCCTGCAGGCCGATGGCCACAGCACCGAGTGGGTTTCGCTCGGCAGCGCTGCGGTCGAGCGCCAGCGCCTGCTGCCAGCAGACCTGGTAATTCTGGACATCGGCCTGCCCGATATCAGTGGCTTTGAAACCTGTCGCCAGTTACGCCGTTTCAGCGAAGTGCCGGTGATGTTCCTGAGTGCCCGTGACGCTGAAATAGACCGCGTGCTGGGCCTGGAAATCGGTGCCGACGACTACGTGGTCAAGCCGTTCAGCCCGCGGGAAGTGGCGGCGCGGGTGCGGGCGATCCTCAAGCGCATGGCGCCGCGCAGCGAAACGCCCGCTGTGGCGACGCTGTTTCAGGTCGACACGCTGCGCATGCAGATCGTTTACCGTGGTTTCAGCCTGGCCCTGACCCGTCACGAGTTTCGCCTGCTGCAGTGCTTGCTTGAGCAGCCGCAGCGGGTGTTCAGCCGCGAGCAGTTGCTCGACGCGCTGGGGGTAGCGGGGGACGCTGGCTACGAGCGCACCATCGACAGTCATATCAAGAGCCTGCGCGCCAAGCTGCGCCAGGTCGCCGCTGACGCCGAGCCGATCCAGACCCACCGCGGCCTGGGCTACAGCTACAGCCCGGAACACGCCTGATGCGCCTGGGTATTCGGATCTTTCTGGTGTACTTCCTGTTTGTCGGGCTGGCTGGCTATTTTCTGCTCAATACCGTGCGTGAGCAGATCCGCCCGGTGGTGCGCCAGGCTTCCGAAGAAACTCTGGTCGACACTGCCAACCTGCTGGCGGAGATCCTCCACGACGACGTCAAGGCCGGGACCCTTGGCCAGAGCCGCTTGCCGCAGTTGCTTGAATCATACGGCCAACGCCGCCCCGGTGCGCAGATCTGGGGGCTGGCGAAGAATCAGGTCAGCCACCGCATCTACGTGACCGACGCCAATGGCATCGTCCTGCTCGACTCGGCCGGGGTCGATCTGGGCAAGGATTACTCACGCTGGAACGACGTCTACCTGACTTTGCACGGGCAATACGGTGCGCGCTCTTCACGCAGCGATCCGGATGACGAAAGCACCTCGGTGATGCACGTCGCGGCGCCGATCATGGATGCCGGCAAGATCATCGGCGTGGTCACCGTGGCCAAGCCCAACAGCTCGCTGCAGCCGTACATCGACCGCGCCGAGCGGCGCCTGCTCAATCTTGGCCTGGGCTTGATTATCCTCGGCCTGCTGGTCGGTGCGCTGTTGTCGTGGTGGCTGGCGCGCTCGCTGCGCAGGCTCACCCACTACGCCCAGGCGGTCAGCGAGGGTCAGCGCGCGGCGTTGCCGCATTACAAGGGCGGCGAGCTCGAGCAACTCGCCACCGCAGTCGAGCGGATGCGCACCGAGCTTGCCGGCAAGGCCTATGTCGAGCGCTATGTGCATACCCTGACCCACGAGCTGAAAAGCCCGCTGGCGGCGATTCGTGGCGCCTCCGAGCTGCTGCAGGGCGACATGCCCGCCGAGCAGCGGCTGCGTTTTGCCAGCAATATCGAACGTGAGAGCGGGCGCTTGCAGCAGATGATCGAACGCTTGCTGAATCTCGCCCAGGTCGAGCAGATGCAGGCTCTGGAGGATGAGCAGGAGGTGGCGCTGGCGGCGCTGGTCGACGAGTTGCTGCTGGCCCACGCAGCGCGTATCGACAGCGCTGGCTTGCAGGTGCGCCAGCGCGTGCCGGCGGCGGTGCGGTTGCGTTGTGATCCGTACCTGATGCGCCAGGCGTTGGCCAACCTGCTCGAGAATGCACTGGACTTCACCCCGGCGGGTGGGGCGTTGCTGTTCGAGCTGGAGCAGGGCGGCGAACGCGTCGCGTTGAGCCTGTTCAACCAGGGTGAGGCAATTCCGCAATACGCGATAGGGCGCGTCAGCGAGCGCTTCTATTCGCTGCCGCGACCCGGCAGTGGGCGCAAGAGCAGCGGTCTGGGGCTGAATTTTGTCGCAGAGGTGATGCAGCTGCATGGTGGCGAGTTGGCGGTGGATAACGTCGAGGGCGGCGTGCGGGTGAGGTTGTTGCTGCCGCTGCGGCGCATCTGTTGAATTACCGAGGCGCTCACCACAGTATCTCCACGCAATCTCCACATTGGCTCCCTGCTGGCTCCACAGGCGCGGCACAGACTGTGCCCATCGCCAACGGAGCCCCCACCCATGAACAAGACCCTGAGTTTCAAGCTCGGCATGATCGCCTTGCTGATGTTGCTGCTGTTGATACCGCTGCTGATGATCGGTGGCCTGATCGAGGACCGGCAGAACCTGCGCGACAATGTGCTGGCCGACATCGCTCAGAGCTCCAGCTTCGATCAGCTGATCTCCGGCCCATTGCTGGTGGTGCCGTACCGCAAGTACGAGCGGCGCTGGATCGATAAGGACGGCCAGAGCGTACAGGAGACGGTCACCGTTAACGGACAGCTGTACTTCCTGCCGGAGACGTTCGACGCTGACATCAACATCGATACCGAACTGCGCGCCCGCGGCATCTATCAGGCGCGGCTGTTCCACGCCAAGAGCCAGATAGCCGGGCGGTTCAAGCTGCCCCAGCGTTGGGGCATCGACAAGGACTATGAGGACTACCGTTTCGACAAGCCGTTCCTGGTGGTCGGCATCAGCGACATCCGCGGCATCGAGAGCAACCTGGAACTGCAGCTGGATGATCAACGCCTGCCTTTCGCTGCAGGTACTGGTCTGGACTGGATGCGTGGCGGTGTGCACGTGCCGTTGCCGCAGTTCGATGGCCAGCAGGCGCGTGAGTTCACCTATGGCTTCGAGCTTGCCCTGCAAGGCACCGGGCAGCTGTACGTGCTGCCGATCGGGCGCAGCAGCAGTGTCGACATGCAGGCCAACTGGCCGCACCCAAGCTTTGTCGGCAGTTACTTGCCAAGCCGGCGCGAGATCAGCGGTGAGGGCTTCAAGGCCCACTGGCAGACCTCGTTCTTTGCCACCAACCTGGAAGATGCCCTGCGCCAGTGTGCGACGGTCGCCGACTGTAGCGAGTACAAGCAGCGCACCTTTGGCGTGAGCTTTGTCGACCCGGTCGACCAGTACCTCAAGAGCGAGCGGGCGATCAAATATGCGCTGCTGTTCATTGCTCTGACCTTTGCCGGATTCTTCCTCTTCGAGGTGCTGAAAAACCTCAGCGTGCACCCGGTGCAGTACGTGCTGGTAGGCGTGGCGTTGGCGTTCTTCTACCTGCTGTTGCTGTCACTGTCCGAGCACCTGGGCTTTGGCGCTGCCTATGGTTTGTCGGCGTCGGCTTGTGTGCTGCTGATCGGCTTCTACCTCAGCCACGTGCTGCGCAGTGTCTGGCGCGGGCTGGGCTTCGCTGGCGGGTTGGCGGTGCTCTACGCGATGTTGTTCGCGCTGCTCAGCGCCGAGGACTACGCGCTGTTGATGGGCTCGCTGCTGTGCTTTGGCTTGCTCGGCGTATTCATGGTCCTGACCCGGCGCCTGGACTGGTCGCGGGTGGGGAGGTCGGCATGAGGGAGGAACGTGAGCTGGGGCGCCGGCTGGCGCTGCAGATCGGCCTGCTGTTTGCGCCAGGCCAGCGCTGAAAGAGGGGCCGCATTGCGGCCCCTTTTGCCGTCAGTCAGGCAACTGGCGCAGTGGCGCGCAGCGAAGGCCGCTGCGACACTTCGGCGTACCAGGCCGCCAGCCCGGGCTGGCGCTCACGCCAGCCGAACTCAGGCTGGCGCAGGTCCAGATAACCCAGCGCGCAGGCGACGCCGATGGCGACCATGTCGAACCCGGAGATCAGCTCGGCGAGATGCTCCTGCTCCAGGTTGGCCAGGCTGCGGCGGATCTTTTCGCTCTGCGCTTCGAGCCAGCCATCCCAGCGCTTGTCCTGCGGGCGCAGGAAGCTCTCGTAGCGGCTCGATACCGCCGCATCCATGATCGCGTCGGCCTGCGCCGCCAGGGTCAGCCGGCGCCAGCGGGCCGAGCCCTCACGCGGGATCAACGGGGTGCCGACGTGCTGGCTGTCGAGGTACTCGCAGATCACCCGGCTGTCATGCAGCACAGTGCCGTCTTCCAGGCGCAGGGCCGGAATCTTGCCGATCGGGTTGTCCTGGTTGAGTTGCTCGTCGCCAGCCACCGGGCTGATATTCACTGCCTGCAACTGTACCCGCGGCAGTTGCCCGGTTTCGTGCAGCACCACCATGACCTTGCGCACGAACGGCGACAGCGGCGAGTGGAACAGGGTCATCGTGCTCATGGCCGGGCCTCAGTTGCCTTGCAGGCTGGGCGGCAGGCACACGCCGGTGCCAGCGATGCCGCAGTAGCCGTTGGGGTTCTTGGCCAGATATTGCTGGTGGTAGGCCTCGGCGAAGTACACCGTTGGCGCCTGCTCGATCTCGGTGGTGATCGGGCCAAAGCCGGCCTTGTCCAGCTCAGCCTGGTAAGCCGCTTTGCTCGCGTTGGCTTGCTCGAGCTGCTCGGGGCTGGTGCAGAAGATCGCCGAACGGTACTGGGTGCCGACGTCGTTGCCCTGACGCATGCCCTGGGTCGGATTGTGCAGCTCCCAGAACATCGCCAGCAGCTCCTGATAGCTGACCTTGTCCTTGTCGAACACGACCAGCACCACTTCGGTGTGGCCGGTCAGGCCCGAGCAGACTTCTTCGTAGGTTGGGTTCGGGGTGAAGCCGCCGGCATAGCCGACCACCGTGCTGACCACGCCTTCGCGCTGCCAGAAGCGGCGCTCTGCGCCCCAGAAGCAACCCAGGCCAAAGATGGCGAAATCGACGTTCTGAAAGAACGGCCCAAGCAGCGGCGTCTCGTTGAAGACGTAATGCATCTCGGGCAGGCTCATCGGCGTCTCGCGGCCAGGCAGGGCCTGTTCCGCAGTAGGCAGGACGTTTTTGTTCACCAGGATTTCCGAACGCAGGACCATGGCCGCTCCTCTGTATATTCAGTAGATGTAGGCAGGGGCCGTCAGCGCGCTGCTGCGGCCCGAATGACTTGTATAGTGCCCGAGACTGAGCGCGCTGTCAGGCCACTGGTCCGCGCGGGTAGCGCTTGAGGCGCTCAACCAGTTCGCGGCCGGGGATTGGTCGATCGAACAGGTAGCCCTGGCCGACGTCACAACGATGGCGGCGCAGGAAAGCCAGCTGCGCAGGGGTCTCGATACCCTCGGCAACTACCTTGAGCTTGAGGTTGTGAGCCATGGCCACCACCGCCGAGGTGATTTCCATGTCGTCCTGGTTGTCCGGGATTTCGTTGATGAAGCTGCGGTCGATCTTGATGATGTCGATCGGGAATTTCTTCAGGTAGCTCAGCGACGAATAGCCGGTACCAAAGTCATCCATCGCCAGGGTCAGTCCCAACGCCTTCAGTTCGATCAGCTGGCGGTGGGTGTCTTCGGTCGCCTCAAGCAGCAAGCCTTCGGTCAGCTCCAGTTCCAGCAAGTGCGAAGGCAGGCCTTCTTCCCTGATGATCGAGCCGATCGAGCTGACCAGCTCCGGGTCGGAAAACTGCTTGGGCGAAAGGTTGATGGCGACGTGCAGGTCACCCAGGCCAGCGGCGCTCAGTTCAAGGCTCATGCGGCACGACTGGCGCACCACCCACTTGCCGATAGGGATGATCAGGCCGGTTTCTTCGGCCACGCTGATGAACTGATCCGGGCGGATCATGCCGCGCTCCGGGTGGTTCCAGCGCAGCAGCGCCTCCAGCCCGAGCAGGCGCCCGCTGCGCAGGCACAGCTTGGGCTGGTAGAACACCTCCAGCTCGTTCTGGGTCAGGGCGCGGCGCAGGTTGTTCTCGACGAACAGCTTGTAGCTGGCTTCGGCGTTGAGCACTTCGGTGAACACCTGCACCTGATGCTTGCCGTTGGCCTTGGCCTTGTGCAGGGCGAGGCCGGCGTTTTTCATCAGGGTCTGCGGGTCGCTGCCGTGCAGCGGCGCGCAGGCCAGGCCGACCGAGGCGGTGACGTTGATCAGCTGGTTGTCGACGAACATCGGCTTGTCGAGGGTGCGCAGCAGTTGCAGGGCAATGCTCTGGCCGCCCTCCAGGCTGGTGTGGTCGAGCAGCACGGCAAATTCGTTACTGGCAAAGCGCGCAAGGATGCCGCCGACGGTCAGACTGTTGCGCAGGCGTCGGGCCAGGCTCACCAGCAGCTTGTCGCCGGTCTGGTGGCCAAGGCTGTCGTTGATCCGCTTGAAGTTGTCGATGTCGACCAGCAGCAGGCACAGCGAACTGGCGCTGTCGCGGCTGAAGCGCTCATCGAGGTTGCGAATGAACGCCGGGCGGTTGCCCAGGTTGGTCAAGTTGTCGGTGTAGGCCAGGCGCTCGATGCGCTGCTGAGCCAGCTTGCTCTGGGTGACGTCTTCGTAGATGCCGATGTAGTGGGTCAACTCGCGGTTGTCGCCGTACACCTTGGAAATCGACAGCTGACCCCAGTAGGGTTCGAGGTTCTTGCGCCGGCTCTTGAATTCGCCCTGCCAGCTGTTGCCCATGTCCAGGCTCGACGGCGAATCGAACAGCAGCTCGCTGAGGTTTTCCAGGGCCGGCAGTTCGGACAGGCGATGGCCCTGGACCTCATCGGTGCTGTACTGGGTGATCGCGGTGAAACTTGGGTTGACGTACTCGACCACGCCGTCGCGGTTGACCAGCAAAAAGGCGCTGGCGCTCTGCTCGACCGCGCGCTGGAACAGGTGCAACGCGCTGGCAGCGGTACGGCGGTTGTGGTTGGTGATGACCTGGGCGAACTGGTCGGCGAGCTCGCCGGCAAAAGCGATTTCATCCGACTGCCAGGCCCGCGGCATGCCGGTCTGCTCCAGGCACAGCACGCCGACTACCTGGCCGTCGACGCGGATACTGGCGTCGAGCATGGCGTTGTCGGAGGCCGGGAACAGGCTCTGCGCCATGTCGCGGGTGCGCGGGTCGTGGCTGGCGTTGTGCGCGTCGATGGCGCGGCTGGCATGCAGCGCTTCGATGTAGTCGGGGAACTGGCTGGCGTCGATCGGGGCCGGTAGGCGATGCTCCTGGTCAAGCCGGTACCAAGCGGTAATCGGCTCCAGCTGCTGGTCATGCAGGTACCAAATGCTCGAGCAGTCGACGTTGTAGATCTCACAGGCGCTGCGGGTGATCAGCTCGGCGGCTTCGAGCAGCGAGTTGTCGGCGCTGTAGCGCTGCCGCGCCAGGCGCAGAATCAAGTCTTGCTGGGCCCGTACCCGCTCCAGATGCTCGAGCTGTTCCTGCTGTGCACGCTGGTTCAGCTGTAGGGCGATCTGCAGGCGGTTGTTGCGGGTTTCCAGGTCGCTGGCGGTCATGTTGATGCTGTCTTCGGCGTGATCATCGAGCACTGTCAGGTACCCGCGCAGCAGCTGCCGGCCATGCTGCTTGTAGACTTCGCCGCATTCGAGCAAACGCAATGGCGCCGGGCCAACGTGCAGGGTGTAGCGCACCCGGTAATGACCACGGCGCGACAGCTGCAGCTGGATCTCGTCATGCAGGCGATAGCGTGCTTCGGGCTCCATCAGGCTGGCATATGGCGAGCTGACCAACGCGCACAGCTCAGCAGCAGGCAGGCCGAATTGGCGGTCGCAGTTGGGGTCCAGGTAGAGCATCGCCCAGTTGGCTTCGTTGAGCCTTTCGAAACGCAGCATGCCCAGCCGCGAGGGCACGGGTAGCTGGGTCACGACCTCGGCCGCCACTCGGGTCGCGGCATCGGGTTGGCTTTTCATCGAAGACTCGCTTGAAGAGGGTGACAGGGCCTGGCAGGCAGCGCATCTGGCAAGGTTGCATCATGTCCCGAAGGCTGGCAAGCGGCCATGTCGGGCTATTGGCAGTTTATCGGCAGGGGCGTGAGTTTCTGCAGCCGGCTGCAGTTTTGCGGGCAAAAAAAAGCCCCGCCAGGGGCGGGGTTGAGGTACGAGCGTGGCAGCTCGAAAATGGTGCCTGCTGCCCCGGCATGTACCGGGGCAGCAGTTGCAGCATTACAGCAGGATGGTGCGGATATCACCCAGCAAGTCGCTCAGACGCTTGGTGAAACGCGCAGCAGCGGCGCCGTTGATCACACGGTGATCGTACGACAGCGACAGCGGCAGCATCAGCTTGGGCTGGAAGGCCTTGCCATCCCAGACTGGCTGGATGGTTGCCTTGGATACACCCAAGATCGCCACTTCCGGCGCGTTGACGATCGGCGTGAAGCCAGTGCCGCCAATGTGACCGAGGCTGGAGATGGTGAAGCAGGCGCCCTGCATCTCGTCGGCCGAAAGCTTTTTGGTACGGGCTTTTTCAGCCAGTGCCGCAGCTTCGCCAGCCAGTTGCAGCAGGCTCTTCTGGTCAACGTTCTTGATGACCGGGACCAGCAGACCATCCGGGGTGTCGACGGCGAAACCGACGTTGACGTACTTCTTGCGGATGATTGCCTTGCCGCTTGGTGCCAGCGAACTGTTGAAGTCCGGCAGCTCCTTGAGCAGGTGGGCGCAGGCCTTGAGCAGCAGCGGCAGTACGGTCAGCTTGACGCCGGCCTTTTCCGCTACCGCTTTTTGCGCGACACGGAAGGCTTCCAGCTCGGTGATGTCAGCCGAATCGAACTGAGTCACGTGCGGCACGTTGAGCCAGCTGCGGTGCAGGTTGGCAGCGCCGACCTGCATCAGGCGGGTCATGGCCACTTCTTCGACTTCACCGAACTTGCTGAAGTCGATCACCGGGATCGGCGGGATACCAGCACCACCGGTTGCACCGGCGGCGGCCGGAGCTTCCTTGGCCTTCTGCATCATCGCCTTGACGTAGACCTGCACGTCTTCCTTGAGGATGCGACCGTGCGGACCAGTAGCCGAAACAGCGCCCAGCTCGACACCGAATTCACGGGCCAGCTGACGTACCGCAGGGCCGGCATGGACCTTGGCGTTGCTGGCAGCAGCCGGGGCAGCAGCCTGGGCCGGTGCAGCAGCTGGAGCCGGTGCGGCGGCAGGTGCGGCAGCCGGAGCAGCCTCAGCCTTGGCCGGTGCGGCAGCAGCTTGGGCAGGGGCCGCAGCAGGTGCGGCGCCAGCGATCTTCAACTTGAGGATCAGGTCACCGGTGCCGACTTCGTCGTCCAGCTTGGCGATCACTTCTTCAACCACGCCAGCGGCAGGCGAAGGGATCTCCATGGAGGCCTTGTCGGACTCCAGGGTGATCAGCGACTGGTCAGCTTCGACGGTGTCGCCGGCCTTGACCAGGACTTCGATGATCTTGGCCTTGCCCGACGAGCCGATGTCCGGCACGTGGATGTCCTGCACGGTGGCAGCAGCAGGAGCTGCGGCCGGCGCAGGAGCAGCCTCGGCGGCTGGCGCAGGCGCGGCAGCCGGTTGTTCGGCGGCAGGCGCAGCAGCGGCCGGAGCCTCGGACGCCGCAGCGCCCTCGGCTTCCAGAACCAGCAGTTCGTCGCCTTCTTTCAGGCGATCGCCCAGCTTGACCTTGAGCTCTTTGACGATGCCGGCTTTAGGCGCCGGAATCTCCATGGAGGCCTTGTCGGACTCCAGGGTCAGCAGGCTCTGGTCAGCCTCGATGCGGTCGCCAACCTTGACGAACAGCTCGATGATTTCACCTTCACCGCTGCCGATGTCAGGTACGCGAATGAGTTCGCTCACTTAAAAATACTCCTCAGCAGTCCAGTGGGTTGCGCTTGTCCGGGTCGATGCCGAACTTGACGATGGCATCAGCTACCACCTTCGGTTCGATCTCGCCACGGTCAGCCAAGGCTTCCAGGGCGGCCAGCACCACGAAGTGACGGTCAACTTCGAAGAAGTGACGCAGCTTCTTGCGGCTGTCGCTGCGACCGAAACCATCGGTACCCAGGACTTTGAACTCTTTGCTCGGCACCCACTGACGGATCTGCTCGGCAAAAATCTTCATGTAGTCGGTCGATGCGATAACCGGGCCTTTGCGACCGGTCAGGCACTGCTCGACGTAAGTCTGCTGTGGCTTCTGGCCAGGCTTGAGGCGGTTGGCGCGTTCTACGGCGAGGCCGTCGCGACGCAGTTCGTTGAAGCTGGTAACGCTCCACACGTCGGCACCGACGTTGAACTCTTCGCGCAGGATCTTCGCAGCTTCACGGACTTCACGCAGGATGGTGCCGGAGCCCATCAGCTGAACGTGGTGTGCCGCGTCGCGGGTGTCTTCTTCGAGCAGGTACATGCCCTTGACGATACCTTCCTCGACACCGGCCGGGATTGCCGGCTGCTGGTAGGATTCGTTCATCACGGTGATGTAGTAGAAGATGTCCTGTTGCTCTTCGGTCATCTTCTTCATGCCGTCCTGAATGATCACCGCCAGCTCATAGCCGTAGGTTGGATCGTAGGTGCGGCAGTTCGGGATGGTCCCGGCCAGCAGGTGGCTATGACCGTCTTCGTGCTGCAGGCCTTCACCGTTGAGGGTGGTACGGCCGGCGGTACCGCCGATCAGGAAGCCACGGGTGCGGCTGTCGCCAGCGGCCCAGGCCAGGTCACCGATACGCTGGAAGCCGAACATCGAGTAGAAGATGTAGAACGGCAGCATCGGCTGGTTGTGGTTCGAGTACGAAGTACCGGCAGCGATGAACGACGACATGGCGCCGGCTTCGTTGATGCCTTCTTCGAGAATCTGACCTTTCTTGTCTTCGCGGTAGAACATCACCTGGTCTTTGTCGACTGGCTCGTAGAGCTGGCCGACCGACGAGTAGATACCCAGCTGGCGGAACATGCCTTCCATACCGAAGGTACGGGCTTCGTCCGGGATGATCGGAACGATGCGCTGGCCAATCTCTTTGTCCTTGACCAGCTGCGCGAGGATCCGCACGAAGGCCATGGTGGTTGAGATTTCACGGTCGCCCGAACCGTCCAGGATAGCCTTGAGGGTTTCCAGGGGCGGGGTCGGGATGCTCATGCTCTTGGCGCGGCGCTGTGGTACGAAGCCACCCAGGGCGGAGCGACGCTCGGCCAGGTAACGGGCCTCGGCGCTGCCTTCTTCTGGTTTGAAGAACGGCAGGTTCTCCAGCTCGTCGTCCTTGACCGGGATGTCGAAACGATCACGGAAGTGACGCAGGCTGTCGACGTCGACCTTCTTGGTGTTGTGCGCGGTGTTCTTGGCTTCGCCAGCACCGGTACCGTAACCCTTGATGGTCTTGGCCAGGATGACGGTCGGCTGATCCTTGTGGTTCACAGCCTGGTGGTACGCCGCGTAGACCTTGTACGGGTCGTGGCCGCCACGGTTGAGCTTCCAGATCTCGTCATCGGACAGGTCTTCGACCATGGCCTTGAGCTCTGGAGTGTTGAAGAAGTGCTGACGGACGTACGCGCCGTCCTTGGCCTTGTAGTTCTGGTACTCGCCGTCGATGACTTCGTCCATGCGACGTTGCAGGATACCGTCGACGTCCTTGGCCAGCAGTGGGTCCCAGAAACGGCCCCAGACCACTTTGTTGACGTTCCAGCCACCGCCACGGAACACGCCTTCGAGTTCCTGGATGATCTTGCCGTTACCGCGCACTGGGCCGTCGAGGCGCTGCAGGTTGCAGTTGATGACGAAGATCAGGTTGTCCAGCTTCTCGCGGCCAGCCAGGGAGATCGCGCCCAGGGATTCCGGCTCGTCGCACTCGCCGTCGCCCATGAAGCACCAGACCTTTTGCTTGCCGGCCGGGATGTAGCCGCGGGCTTCGAGGTACTTCATGAAGCGCGCCTGGTAGATCGCCTGGATCGGGCCCAGACCCATCGAAACGGTCGGGAACTGCCAGAAGTCAGGCATCAGCCATGGGTGCGGGTAGGACGACAGGCCTTTGCCATCGACTTCCTGACGGAAGTTGTTCATCTGCTCTTCGCTGATCCGGCCTTCCATGAAGGCACGAGCGTAGACGCCAGGCGAGGCGTGGCCCTGGAAGAAGATCAGGTCGCCGCCGTGTTCGTCGGTCGGGGCCTGGAAGAAGTAGTTGAAGCCGATGTCATACAGGGTGGCACTGGAGGCAAAGCTCGAGATGTGTCCGCCCAGGTCCGAATCCTTCAGGTTGGTGCGCATGACCATGGCCAGTGCGTTCCAACGTACCAACGAGCGAATGCGGCGTTCCATGAACAGGTCGCCAGGCATGCGTGCTTCGTGGGTGACAGGGATGGTATTGCGGTATGGCGTGGTGATGGCATACGGCAGCTGGGAACCACTGCGGGTGGCCAGCTCGCCCATACGGGTCATCAGGTAATGAGCGCGGTCTTCGCCTTCTTTGTCGAGGACCGACTCCAGGGCATCCAGCCATTCCTGGGTTTCGATTGGATCGAGGTCTTGCATGGCTTGCTCCAGGGCGGAAAGGCAACCAGAATCGGCTGCCTGAGTTTGCGACTGGCCTTATGGGCAGACGTCGTGAATTCTTGGATTACCGGAGTGTGACCCGGCGCCGTGTAGTTTTACTACAAAAGCTTTCGCATTTCATGCTTTTACACGGTCGGGGTAGTAGTAATACTACAGAAATGCGACGTTTGGTCGCACCCTGGCTTGTGGGGAAAAACGTTCATGTTGGTTGGCGATGTAGCTGAGGCGGGTGGATCTTGATGTTTAATGCCAATGATTCGTTAATTTCAGCTATTTACAACTTTTGTATGACACTTCAACCGTGGTCCCGCTTCCCCGTAGCCAATTACACCCCTCTCTTTGTTGCCGATCAAGGATAGCCCATGCGTTTGCCTTTGCCTCTCGATCTGCCCGCTGGCTTGCAACCACTGGTCGCCCGTAATCAACAGCTGCTGAGCGAGGCGCTGAGCAATCAGGTCGATCCAGGCCTGACTACGTTGAGCGCCGAGCACCGGCATCAGTTCGAGCAGGTGGCCGCAGCCAGCGAGTTCATCTTCGATCAGGCTCAGCGCGAGCCAGGTGTGTTGCTCGAGCTGCTGGCCAGCGGTGATCTGGAGCAGGCCTATGCGCCGGGCGAGATGACCGCGCGGATTGCCGCAGTGGCCCAGGCGGCGCAGAGCGAAGAAGAGCTGGCGCGCAACCTGCGCCGGGCCCGCAACCGTCAGCAGATGCGCATCATCTGGCGCGACATTACCCGCCAGGCCGCGCTGGGAGAAACCTGCCGCGACCTGTCAGATATGGCCGACGCCTGCATAGATCAGGCTTACCAGTGGCTGTACCCGCGGCATTGCCAGCAGTTCGGCACGCCGATCGGCAACCGCAGTGGCGAGGCGCAGCACATGGTCGTGCTGGGCATGGGCAAGCTGGGTGCGGTCGAGCTGAACCTGTCTTCGGACATCGACCTGATCTTCGCCTTTGCCGAGGGCGGCGAGACCGAGGGGGTCAAGCGCTCGCTGGACAACCAGGAGTTTTTCACCCGTCTCGGCCAGCGCCTGATCAAGGCACTCGATCCGGTCACCGTCGATGGCTTTGTGTTCCGCGTCGACATGCGCCTGCGTCCCTACGGCTCGGCCGGCGCGCTGGTGCTGTCGTTCAATGCACTGGAGCAGTATTACCAGGACCAGGGCCGCGACTGGGAACGCTACGCCATGATCAAGGCGCGGGTAGTCGCCGGAGATCAGGCTGCCGGCGCCCAGTTGCAGGAGATGCTGCGGCCGTTCGTCTACCGGCGCTACCTGGACTTCTCGGCAATCGAAGCGCTCCGCACCATGAAGCAGCTGATTCAGCAGGAAGTGCGGCGCAAGGGCATGGCCGACAACATCAAGCTGGGCGCCGGTGGCATTCGCGAGGTCGAGTTCATCGCCCAGGCTTTCCAGCTGATCCATGGCGGGCGCGACCTGAGCCTGCAGCAGCGGCCACTGCTGAAGGTGCTGGCCACCCTTGAAGGGCAGGGCTATTTACCGCCTGCAGTGATTACCGAGCTGCGCGAAGGCTATGAATTCCTGCGCTATACCGAACACGCCATCCAGGCCATTGCCGACCGGCAGACGCAGATGTTGCCCGACAGCGACATCGATCGGGCGCGGGTGGCGTTTATCCTCGGCTTTGCCGACTGGGACAGCTTCCATGCCCAATTGATGTACTGGCGCGGGCGCATCGACTGGCACTTCCGCCAGGTCATCGCTGACCCGGATGAAGACGAGGCCGAGGGCGAACTGGTGGTGGGTGGCGAATGGTCGCCGCTGTGGGAGCAGGCCCAGGATGAAGAGGCCGCCTGCCGCCAGCTTGAAGAAGCCGGCTTCGGCCAGCCAGCCGATGCCTTGCGCCGCCTGACCGGGCTGCGCGCCAGCCCGCAGCTGCGCTCGATGCAGCGCCTGGGCCGCGAACGTCTGGATGCGTTTATCCCGCGCCTGCTGGCTCAGGCCGTTGAACACGACAATCCCGACTTGGTATTGGAGCGGGTACTGCCGCTGGTCGAGGCGGTGGCGCGGCGCTCGGCGTATCTGGTGTTGCTGACTGAGAACCCAAGTGCCCTGCGCCGCCTGCTGACGCTGTGCGCAGCCAGCCCGTGGATCGCCGAACAGATT
Organism: Pseudomonas shirazensis; assembly: GCF_014268785.2. Lineage (GTDB taxonomy): Bacteria > Pseudomonadota > Gammaproteobacteria > Pseudomonadales > Pseudomonadaceae > Aquipseudomonas > Aquipseudomonas shirazensis. The sequence goes on from NZ_JABWRD020000003.1 coordinate 271,155, forward strand.
GCCCGCTATCCGCTGCTGCTCGATGAGCTGCTCAATGAGGGCCGGCTGTTCAGCCCGCCGTTGGCGCCGGAATTGGCCAGCGAGCTACGCGAGCGGCTGACCCGCATACCCGAAGACGACCTTGAGCAGCAGATGGAAGCCCTGCGCCACTTCAAGCTGGCGCACAGCCTGCGCGTGGCTGCCTCGGAAATCAGCGGCAACCTGCCATTGATGAAGGTCAGTGACTACCTGACCTGGCTGGCCGAGGCGATTCTTGATCAGGTGCTGGCCCTGGCCTGGCGCCAGACCGTGGCCCGTCACGGGCAGCCCAAACGCAGCGATGGCAGCCTGTGTGATCCAGGTTTCATCATCGTCGGTTACGGCAAGGTCGGCGGTATCGAGCTGGGCCACGGCTCTGATCTCGACCTGGTGTTCATCCACGACGGCGACCCGCAGGCTGAAACCGACGGCGCCAAGCCGATCGACAGCGCGCAGTTCTACACCCGTCTGGGCCAGCGCATCATTCACCTGCTGACCACCCAGACCAACTCCGGCCAGCTGTATGACGTCGACATGCGCCTGCGTCCCTCGGGCGCTGCCGGTTTGCTGGTCAGCTCGCTCGGTGCGTTCGAGCGTTACCAGCAAGGGGAAGCCTGGACCTGGGAGCATCAGGCGCTGGTACGGGCGCGGGTGCTGGTTGGCTGCAAGGACGTGGCGAGCGCGTTTGAAGCGGTGCGGGCGAAGGTGCTCGGTCAGCCACGTGATCTGGACAAGCTGCGCGCCGAGGTCAGCGAGATGCGCGCCAAGATGCGCGGCAGCCTGGGCACCAAGCAGACTGCGGCAGGCACCGCCAGCAATGCCTTCGAGGCTGGCGTGCCGTTCGATATCAAACAGGACGCCGGCGGCATCGTCGATATCGAGTTCATGGTCCAGTACGCGGCGCTGGCCTGGTCGCACGCGCACCCGGCATTGCTGCGCTGGACCGACAACATCCGCATCCTCGAAGAACTGGAACAGGCCGGGCTGGTGCCGGCCAGCGATGCAATATTGCTGCGAGAAGTGTACAAGGCGTTTCGCTCGGCCTCGCACCGCCAGGCCCTGCAGAAGCAGGCCGGGGTAATCGACGCCGCGCAGTTCGCCAATGAGCGCGCCGAAGTGCGGCGGATCTGGGCGCAGCTGGGCCTTAGCTGAACTGCCGGCACTGCCAGCGTGGCCCTTCGCGGGCAAGCCCGCTCCCACAGGGTTATGAGCTGCTGAGGTCGTGCTCTTTGCGTAATTAGGCGCTAAAAGCCTTGCTCAATCACCAGTGGTACACTGTACCCCACCTAGCCTGAATATAAAGAGGGGAGACCGTGCTGCACTTTCCCCCAGCGTTCCTGGACAAAGCATGAGAATACTGATCATTGGCCCCAGCTGGGTCGGCGACATGGTAATGGCGCAGACCTTGTTCCAGTGCCTGAAGCAGCAGCACCCTGAGTGTGAGATCGACGTGCTGGCGCCCGAATGGAGCCGGCCGCTGCTCGAACGCATGCCCGAAGTGCGCCAGGCCTTGAGCTTCCCGCTCGGCCACGGCGCGCTTGAGCTGGCCACGCGCCGGCGGATCGGCAAGTCGCTGGCGGGCCAGTACGACCAGGCGATCCTGTTGCCCAATTCGTTGAAGTCGGCGCTGGTGCCGTACTTTGCCGGCATCCCCAAACGCACCGGTTGGCGCGGCGAGATGCGCTACCTACTGCTCAACGACGTGCGCAAGCTGGACAAGGCGCGTTACCCGCTGATGATCGAGCGCTTCATGGCCCTGGCCTATGCGCCCGGCGCCGAGCTGCCGCAGCCGTATCCGCGGCCAAGCCTGCAGATCGAGGCGCCGAGCCGCGACGCCGCGCTGGCCAAGTTCGGCCTGGCGCTGGACCGGCCGGTCCTGGCCTTGTGCCCGGGCGCCGAGTTTGGCGAGTCCAAGCGCTGGCCGGCCGAGCATTACGCCGAAGTCGCCGATGCCATGATCCGCCAGGGCTGGCAGGTCTGGCTGTTTGGCTCGAAGAAAGACCACCCGGTTGGCGAAGCCATCCGCGAGCGGTTGATCCCCGGCCTGCGCGAAGAGTCTTACAACCTTTCCGGCGAAACCTCGCTGGCCGAAGCCATCGACCTGATGTCCTGCGCCGATGCGGTGGTTTCCAACGACTCTGGGTTGATGCACGTCGCTGCGGCGCTTAACCGCCCGCTGGTGGCCGTGTACGGCTCGACCTCGCCGGGCTTCACCCCGCCCTTGGCCGAACAGGTCGAAGTGGTTCGCCTGGGCCTGGAATGCAGCCCGTGCTTCGACCGCACCTGCCGCTTTGGTCATTACAACTGCCTGCGTCTGCTCGAGCCGGGCAAGGTCATCGCCGCGCTGCACAATCTTGCCGGGCCGAACCGTATCGCTGTTCTGGCTGAGGTCGACTGAGTGCGGGTTCTGATCATCAAGACGTCTTCGTTGGGAGACGTGATTCATACCTTGCCGGCGCTGACCGATGCCGCTCACGCCATCCCCGGCATCCGTTTCGACTGGGTGGTGGAAGAGGGCTTTGCCGAGATCCCGAGCTGGCACCCAGCGGTAGACCGGGTGATCCCGGTGGCAATCCGGCGCTGGCGCAAGAACATCTGGCAGACCCTCAAGAGCGGTGAATGGAAAGCCTTCAAACAGCGCCTGCGCGAGCGCCAGTATGACCTGGTGATCGACGCCCAGGGCCTGGTCAAATCGGCCTGGCTGACCCGTTATGTCAAGGCGCCGGTGGCTGGGCTAGATCGCTTCTCGGCGCGCGAAGGCCTGTCCAGCCGCTTCTATGACCGGCCGTTGTCGGTTGCGGTCGGCCAGCATGCGGTGGAGCGCCTGCGCCAGCTGTTTGCCCTGGCGCTGGCTTACGACCTGCCTGAAGGCATCGGCAACTACGGCCTGGACCTCGACCGTCTGCAATTGCCACCCACGGCGCCGTTCGTGGTGTTCCTGCATGGCACGACCTGGGCAACCAAGCATTGGCCTGAGGCCTACTGGCGCGAGTTGGCCGAACGCATGGGCCGGCGCAACCTGCAGGTCTGCCTGCCGTGGGGCAATCAGGCCGAAAAAGACCGTGCCGAGCGCATCGCCCAGGGCTTGAGTAATTGCCAGGTACTGCCCAAATTGAATCTGGTAGGGGTGGCTCGCGTGTTGGCCGCAGCCAAGGCCTGCGTGGCGGTGGATACCGGCCTGGGTCATCTGGCCGCAGCACTGGATGTACCGACCATTTCCCTGTTTGGACCCACCAACCCTGGTTTGACCGGCGCCTACGGACGTGTCCAGGTCCACCAGGCCAGCGACTTCCCTTGCGCGCCCTGCCTGCAAAAGAAGTGCACCTATAAACCGAGCGCCGAGGATCTGCGCCGGTTCGATATCAAACGCGAGTGGCCATTGTGCTTCACTCGCCTGAATCCCGAGCATGTGGCGAGCCGCTTGAGCGCGTTGCTGCTGGCTGAGGATGTTCGTTAATGCAACTGGCTTTCGTACTGTACAAATACTTCCCGTTTGGCGGGCTGCAGCGTGACTTCATGCGCATTGCCCTGGAGTGCCAGCAGCGTGGTCATCAGATCCGCGTCTATACGCTGATCTGGGAGGGCGAGGTTCCGCCTGGCTTCGAAGTGCTGGTGGCGCCGGTCAAGGCGATCTTCAACCATCGCCGCAACGAGAAGCTCAGCGCCTGGATGGCGGCTGACCTGGCCAAACGCCCGGTCGACCGCCTGATCGGCTTCAACAAGATGCCCGGACTGGACGTCTACTACGCTGCCGACGGCTGCTTCGAAGACAAGGCGCAGACCCTGCGCGGCAGCCTGTACCGGCGCTGGGGCCGTTACCGCCACTTCGCCGAATACGAGCGTGCGGTGTTCGCCAGGGATGCCCGCACCGAGATCCTGATGATCTCCGAAGTGCAGCAGCCGTTGTTCATCAAGCACTACGGCACACCGGTGGAGCGTTTTCATCTGCTGCCACCAGGTATTTCCCAGGACCGTCGGGCACCGGCCAACGCCGCTGAAATCCGTGCGCAGTTCCGTCAGGAGTTCAAGCTTGCTGACGATGACCTGCTGCTGGTGCAGATCGGCTCCGGCTTCAAGACCAAGGGCGTCGACCGCAGCCTCAAGGCGCTGGCTGCGCTGCCGACGGCGTTGCGCAAGCGCACCCGGCTGATGGTCATCGGCCAGGACGACCCCAAGGTGTTCCAGTTGCAAAGTGCCGCGCTGGGCCTGGGCGAGCAGGTGCAGTTTCTCAAGGGGCGCAGCGATATCCCGCGTTTCCTTTTGGGTGCTGACCTGCTGATCCACCCGGCCTACAACGAAAACACCGGCACCGTGCTGCTCGAAGCGCTGGTCGCCGGCTTGCCGGTGCTGGTCTCGAAAGTATGCGGTTATGCCCATTACATCGCCGAGGCCGACAGCGGCCTGGTGCTCGATGAGCCGTTCGCGCAGGAGCAGCTCGACCGCTACCTGCAACGCATGCTCGAAGACGGCGAGGCCCGTGCGGCCTGGTCGCGCAATGGCCTGGCGTTTGCCGACAGCGCCGACCTCTACAGCATGCCGCAGCATGCCGCCGATGTGATCCTCAACCAGGAGCGCGCATGAAGCTGATATTGGCGCAGCCGTTCAAACGGCTGTGGGCCGGGCGCGATGCCTTCGAGGCCGCCGAGCAACTGCAGGGCGAAGTGTTCCGCGAACTGGAAGGCCGGCGCACGCTGCGCACCGAGGTCGAGGGCGCAGGTTACTTCGTCAAGATTCACCGTGGCATCGGCTGGGGCGAGATCTTCAAGAACCTGTTCAGCGCCAAGCTGCCGGTACTCGGTGCCGGCCAGGAATGGCGCGCCATCCAGCGCCTGCATGAAGTCGGCGTGCCGACCATGACCGCAGTCGCCTACGGCGAGCGCGGCAGCAATCCGGCGCAACAGCACTCGTTCATAATCACCGAAGAGCTGGCGCCGACCATCAGCCTGGAAGACTTCAGTATCGACTGGGTCAAGCAGCCGCCGCTGCCGCGCCTCAAGCACGCGCTGATCGCCGAAGTGGCGAAGATGACCGGCGGCATGCACCGCGCCGGGGTCAACCACCGCGACTGCTACATCTGCCATTTCCTTCTGCATACTGATCGCCCGGTGAGTGCCGATGACTTCAAACTGTCGGTAATCGACCTGCACCGCGCCCAGACCCGCAGCAGCATCAGCCGCCGCTGGCGCGACAAGGACCTGGCCGCGCTGTACTTCTCGGCGCTGGATATCGGCCTGACCCGGCGCGACAAACTGCGCTTCCTGCGCGGTTACTTCCAGCAGCCGCTGCGTCAGATCCTCACCGAGGAGGCGCGCCTGCTGGCCTGGCTCGAAGGCAAGGCGCAGAAACTGTACGCGCGCAAACAACGCTACGGGGATGCACTCTGATGGCGGGTTGGACGCTGCTGCCGGAGTATCAACACCTGGCAGCAGATTTCGGCAGCCTCGAGGCAGTGTTCGCCATCGACGGCGAGCGCCTGACCCGCGACCCGCTCAGCGAAGTGGTGCGGATCCAGCGCGATGGCGTGTACTACTACGTCAAACGCTATACCGGCGCCGGCAAGCACCTGCGCCGCTACCTGGGTCGGCCGCGGATCAAGGCCGAGTGGCAGAACCTCAAGCAGTTCGCCAAGTGGGGCATTCCCACCGCCGAAGTGATCGGCTGGGGCCTGGAGCGCAATGGCCTGGCCTTTGGTCGTGGGGCGATGATCACCCGCGAGCTGCCGCGGACCGAAGATCTGTCCGAACTGGCCAAGCGCAATGATCCGCGCCTGGCCGACCGCGCCTGGGTCGACCACGTCAGCCGCCAGTTGGCCCGGCATACGCGGGTCATGCACGACAACCACTTCACCCATAACGATCTGAAGTGGCGCAACCTGCTGGTGGACGATCAGGGCACGCTATTCTTCATCGATTGCCCGACCGGCGATTTCTGGCGCGGATTCATGCTCCGCCACCGCGTCATCAAGGACCTGGCCTGCCTGGACAAGGTCGCCAAGTATCACCTGTCGGCGACTCAGCGCCTGCGCTTCTATCTGCAGTACCGCGGGCACCAGCGGTTGAATGCCAGCGATAAACAGCGGGTACGCGAAGTGGTGCGCTTTTTCGAGGGAAGGGAATGACCGACTATCTGGCCAGCAGCGAGCTTGCCCTGCTGCAACGCCACGGCTTGAACGATTTCGAAGCGCTGTGGGCGCTGCAACTCGATGCAGTGGACGAACCCAACACCGGCCGTGGCGGCTGGAGCAGCGTGTTTCGCCTGGAGCTCGAGGGCAAGGGCTATTACCTCAAGCGCCAGCTCAACTACCTCACTCGCACCCTGCATCGGCCCTTCGGTGAGCCGACATTTGCCCGCGAGTTTCGCAATATCACGCGCTACCAGAAGCTGAAGATCCCGGCCTTGCAGGCGGTGTTTTACGGTGAGCGCAAGAGCAACGGCGAGCACCGCGCGATGCTCATGACCCGCGCCCTGGATGAGTGGAACGACCTCGACAGCCTGCTGGCGCAGTGGCCGCAGCTGGCCGCCGAAAAACGCCTGGGCATCCTCCAGGCCTGCGGCCAACTGGGGCGTACCTTGCACGCCGCCGGCCAGGTGCACGGTTGCTTCTATCCCAAGCACATCTTCCTGCGCGAGCGCCGCGAAGGCTGGCAGGCGCAACTGATCGACCTGGAAAAGACCCGGCCGCTGCTGCTTGGCATGCGCGACCGGCTGAAAGACCTGGAACCTTTGCTGCGCCGTGCCCGCGCCTGGAGCGAAGGCGATGTGCGCAGCTTGCTGGCGGCCTATCTGCAGCAACCGGCCGACAGCCCGCTGGTGACTACCTGGCTGCAGCGGCTGGTGCGCCGCCAGCATGAAAAAGAGGCCCGTTGATGCGTTTGTCTGAACTCAAGGCGGCTGGGCGCACGCCGAGCTTGCCGCTGAACATTGCCCTTGCCGATGCAGCGGGCAGCGCCGATCTGCAGCTGCTCAGCCTGCTGCGGGTGTTGCCTGGTCAGCGCTATGTCGGCGCCGGGATCTGGCGCGGCAAGCCGGTGCTGGCCAAGCTGCTGGTTGGCAGCAATGCTGCACGGCATTTTCAGCGCGAGCTGGATGGCGTCAAGCTGATTGCCGCGCAAGGCTTGACCACTGCGCAACTGCTGGCTGACGGTCTGCAAGAGGGCGAGGGCGGCTGGCTGCTGTTCGAGTACCTGGAAAACGCCCAGAGCCTTGGCGCTGCCTGGGCTGAGGTCGAGGCGCTGGCGCCGCTGGCCGAACAGCAGCAACAAGTGCTCGGCGAGGCGCTCGGCGCGGTTGCGCAGATGCATGCCAAGGGGCTGTGGCAGGCCGATCTGCACCTGGACAACCTGCTCCGCCACAACGGCCAGTTGTACCTGATCGATGGCGCCGGCATCAAAGCCGAGACACCTGGCCAATGCCTGTCACGCCCGCGTGTTCTGGAAAATCTCGGCGTGTTCTTCGCGCAGTTGCCCAAGCGCCTGGAGCCGTTCACCGAGGAGTTGCTGGTGCATTACCTGCTGGCCAACGGCGAGCATGCGCTGCCGCTCGAAGCCTTGCAGAAGCAGGTCGACAAGGTGCGCGCCTGGCGCCTCAAGGATTACCTCGACAAAGCCGGTCGCGAGTGCAGCCTGTTCAGCGTCGAGCGCAGCCTGTCTGGCCTGCGTGCAATCGATCGCAAAGAAGTCGCCGCTATGCAGCCGGTGCTGGAACAAGCCGATAGCCTGATCGACCAAGGGCACCTGTACAAGACCGGCGGCGCCGCCAGCGTCGCCCGCGTCGAAGTTGGTGGCCGCCAGTTGGTGCTCAAGCGCTACAACATCAAAAACACCGCGCATTGGCTCAAGCGCTTCTGGCGGCCGAGCCGGGCCTGGCATTCGTGGATCGAAGGGCAGCGCCTGCGCTTTCTCGACATCGCCACGCCAAAGCCGCTGGCGGTGCTTGAACAGCGGGTCATGGGCCTGCGCAGCCGTGCCTATCTGGTCACCGAATACGCCGATGGACCGGATCTGCTCGAGTGTTTTGCGCCCTTCGTCGCCAGTGGCGATGCGCCCGACGAGCAGCTGCAGGCCTTGCTGAGGTTGATGCAGCAGTTGATCCGCGAGCGCATCAGCCATGGCGATATGAAAGGCCATAATTTGTTCTGGCAGGACGGCCAATGGTCGTTGATCGACCTCGACGCCATGTGCCAGCACGCCACTCAACTCAGCTTCGCGGCTGCCTATGCCCGTGACCGCGCGCGCATGCTGCGAAACTGGCCGAGTGACAGCGCCTTGCACAAGCGGATTGATCAGCTGTTGCCGCGGCTCGCCGAATAGGCTTCGGGCAGCGCCAGCCAGTCGCTGCTGCGGCCCGACTGGCGCACCCGGATGCGCCATTCGTCCGCCTGCCAGCGCAGCACCGCCCAAGGCTTGACGCCTGTCTGCTCAGCCGGGGGAATCAGCAGGTGGTACTGGTCTGCCAGCAAATGCTTGCGCAGGCCCAGTTGCCCGCTGCGGGTCTGCAGGTACAGCTGCGGGCCATCAGCGTGCAAGCCCGCTGCGCTGCTCAAAGGGGTGCCGGACCGGGCTGGCGTGAGCAGGCAGTCATGACACAACGCTGCCAGATCTGGCAGGCCGTCATACCAGAGCACAGGTGAATCGATCACCCACTCGCCGCTGCGCAGGCGTTTGATCGGCTGCTGTAGATAGGCATCCGGTTGCTCAGGGTCGATAACCCGCCAGCGTTCGCCATCGAAGCTGACTTTGTAATGACTGCCGTGGTTGTCCCTGACGAAGTACAACGACAAGCCTCCAAACGCCGAAACCTGCTCGTATACGCCGATGTCATGCACACCATCGATGCGATAGCGCAACGAGCTGGTGTCGACATTGACTTGGTAGCGGGCCGGCAATGGCAGTGGCGGTTGCTTGGGCAAGCCGCGCAGCGCTCGGCGCAGGGCGCTGGTAGCGAAGAAGCTGCCGCCCGCATCCGTGGCATGGCTGATGGTGTTGTAGAGATGGCGCAACACGCCTTCCATATCGCCTCGCTGGTGTGCCTGGATGCCATCGCAGATGTCTAGGATCATTCGCCCGATCGATAACGCCATCAGGGCCTTGGCAGGCAGTACCAGGCTTATCAGGTCCAGCAACCGCCAGGACAGGTCGATGACTGACTGAAGATTGACCTCGCGGGTCGTCCGGCTGCTGGTGTCGACTGCTGCAAGTTGGGCGCGGACCTCTGCCATATACAATGCGAAGAACAGATCGTCGTTAATGGCTGGCAGGCGTAGAGAACTGCCCAGGCCCCCTTTGAGCAACAGCCGTTGCAGCTCGCTCTCCTCGACCTGTGGTAGCCGAGCGGCCAGGTACTGGCGCAGCGCCGGTTTGTCGCGCAGGGTGCGCAGCAATTGCCGGGTGCTGGAAAACTCGCGCCAGTTGCGTCGGTCTGGCGCGTCTGGGGTGTACATGAGAAACGACGGCACACTGCCTTGTTCAGTGTTTATCAGTAGCACCCCCTGCACCGTATGGCCCTGGATCAGTAGCTGCCGCACCACGACCGTATGGCCATCTACCGGCGGGCGGAGCGCGTTGTGGGGTTGGTCCAGTACCGCCGTTGCCCAGCGGTAACCACGCTCGGCGCGATGTTCGGCGAAGTGCCCGGCATACCGGGCCTTGACCGCTTCGGCACGCATTCGGGCGCGGTTGATTCGAGTATGGGCCAGCAGGCGCCAGCGGCCCGTGCGCGAGTCGACCAGTTGGGTGTAGAGAAAATCTGCATAGCGCCCGCCGGCATTGAGGCTGCGCACCAGTGTCTTCACGTAGGCCGGCGTCAGCTCCGGGGGCAGCGTGCGTGCCTCGGTATGGCTGACACGGGCGGTCAACCAGTAGTCGTAATTGAACCAGGCGAGGTTGACCAAGGCCAGATCGTCCAGTGGCAAGCGCTCGGTGACCATCTCAATGGTTTCATTGCCGACCTGTTTGAGGCCTTGCCAGGTAACGAACAGGGATGGGTTGAACGGGTAGGGCTGCGGCCCGACCTGGCGGGCGCGCGTGATGCTCACCGTTATGTCCTGTGGTAGCAGTTGCAGGCCGAAATCATTGAGCAGGCGCTCTTGCAGGCGGGCTCGCGTCCATGTCCTGAGATCGTTCTGCTGAATAAACTGCGCTTGGGTGGGGATGCCTGGAGCCGCGGCTCTTTCACTGGCCACCACCAGTTCCTGCATGGTCTGCATGATGTGACTGAGGCTTTGCGTGTCAGCTTCGCGCAGCCATGCCGGCATGTGTTTTTCCAGTAACCGCGAATAGCGCGTGTTCAGCGTTGCCTTGCTACCAAGATCATCCTCGAGCCTGAGTGCCGCCATGACCTGCGCGTGTCGCGTGGTGGTCGATGACGGCTGGTCGTCGCCCCATAGCGACGGCAGGTTCAGGCGCTGGCGCTGGGTGTCGATCAGTTGCTGTACCTGCGCTTCGATCGGATCATCGGCATACCACTCATAACGCAGACGCTCAGCCAGACGCGCCTGCTCGGCGGATTGCGGGTCGGCGTACAGGTGCAGCAACGTGCTGCTGAGTAGAGGGTCGTCCAGCCGTTCGCACAGTTCGTCATGCAAGGCCTTGAGGGAGGGAAACACCTCGATGCCTTGTGACAGGCAGCACAGCAGTGCCTCGCCGGTTTGGCTGTCGGCGTCGAGCAGCGTGCCCTCAGGGGTGCCCGCGACGATGACCATCACCCCCGGCAGGTAGCTGCGCCAGTTGGGCTGCAGGTTCACCAGCAGGGGCCGGTAGACCTGAGGTCGGTGTGCTGCCGCTATCTGCTGGCGTTGCCAGGCGCGCGGTTGCTCGATGCAGGTGCGCAGCGGTGCGGCCTGATCGGCGCTCAGCGTGTCGTCAGTGATGCGTAGGTCGATTTCGGCCAGCAGGTAAATCTGGCGCAGGGCGATCAGCGACTGCTTGCGGTTCAAGCCTTGAGTATTGAGTTCTGACCAGTAGCTGGCCAGGTCGCTGTGGAGCTTGCGTCGCGTCTGCAGATCATTGTGCAGCGGCTGCTCGATGACCGGCAGGGGTTCGAGCAGCGCATTGATCTGGCTGGTGAGTGTTTGGATAAGTTTGAGAGGTTGCATGGCCCGCTCCTTGTCATGGGGGACCCTGCATCCTAGGTACGGCAAACCTGCTGTGGTTGTAGCCAGATAACTCAACTGCGCCTGATCAGTGCCCGCACGCCGAGCACGCCAGGAATGCCCAGGCCGACCCAGGCCAGAATATCCCAACCATCGTCACCAAGCAGCGCGGCGAACAGCCCCCCTGCACCCAGCAGCGCGATCAGCACAGGCCAGGTAAAGATCCGCCAGGTGGATTGCGAGCGATGGCTCATGGCTTGGCCTTCGCGCCGGTACGGCGCTTGCCCCACCAGAGATAAACGCCACTGGCGAGCACGACGATGGTCAGCACGTCGAGCAGTGCCCAGAGGATCTGCATCGGCCGCCCGCCGTAGTCGCCAAAGTGCAGCGGTTGCGACAGGCCCATCGCGTCCATGTACCAGGGCCGCTCGCCGACTGCTGTGACGGCGAGGGTGGTGGCGTCGATCAGGACTGGGGTGAACAGGTGCGAGGTCAGATGCGTGGCGCCGTTCATGAACACGGCATAGTGGTGCTCACTGGAGAAGCGTGTGCCGGGGAATGCGATGAAGTCTGCACGCATCCCCGGTGCAGCGGCAGTTGCGATCGGCAGCAGCTGGCTGGCCGACGCACGCTCGGTCAGCGGCGGCGCGTCGCGGTAGGGTGCAACCATTGCTGCCAGGCTGTCGTTGCGCCAGGCAGCGATGACCAGGTCAGCACAGGCACTGATCACCCCGGTGACGCCAACCACCAGCGCCCAGGTCAGGGTCACGATCCCGATCAGGTTGTGCAGGTCGAGCCAGCGCAGGCGCGGCGATCTGTCCTGGCGCACGGTGGCGAACGGCAAGCGGCGCATGAACGGCGCATACAGCACAGTGCCGGAGATGATCGCGACGACGAACAACAGGCCCATGAACGCCAGCCATAGTTTGCCGGCCAGGCCGGCGAACATGTCCACGTGCAGGCGCAGGATGGTCATCATCAAGCCGCCGTTGGCAGCCGGCATGGGCACGGCTTCGCCGGTGCGCGCATCGAGCATGAAGGTGTGCGAGTCGTTGGGGTCGCTGTCGGCAGTGGCGGCCGTGATGGCGACGACGCCGTTGGGTTGGTCCTCATCGTAGCCAAAATACTGCATGACCTCGCCGGGGCGATGCTGCTCGGCCTTAAGCACCAGTTGCTGCAGATCCAGGTGCGGGGTGCCGGCAGGCATCTGCCGTAGTTCGGGGGCGTCGCCGAGCAGATGTTCCAGTTCGTGATGGAAGATCAGCGGCAGGCCGGTGATTGCCAGCAGGAGCAGGAACAGTGTGCAGATCAGGCTGCTCCAGGTATGGACCGTGGACCAGCGGCGCAGGGTTAGGCTTTTCATCGCGTTTCCGGGTTGCCAGGGGGGCGTCGGGAGCGGCGCCAGAGGTGGGGGGGCGCAATACCTGCAGGAGCGGGCTTGCCCGCGAACGGGCCGCAAAGCGGCCCCGGGCGCGACTCAGAACTTGTAATTGACGCTGGCTACGACGTTGCGTTCGTCGCCGTAATAGCACCAGAAACCGTCGCAGTTCGCCAAGTAGTCCTTGTTGAACAGGTTCTTCGCTTCGACCGCTACGCTCAGGCCTTTCATGCTGTTGTCCAGCCGGCCGAGGTCATAGTGCGCCGAGGCGTCATAGACCGTATAGGAACTGACATGCGCCACGCTGGTGTTGGCGGTGTTGCCGTAGGTATCGCCTACATAGCGCACGCCACCACCGACACCGAAACCGTCAAGCAGGCCGTTGTGCCAGGTGTAGTCAGCCCAAAGGGTTGCCTGGTTGCGCGGAATCAATGCCATGCGGTTGCCGACGTCGGTGGCAAGACCCTTGGTGATCTCGGTATCGGTGTAGGTGTAGGAGGCTATCGCCTTGAAGTTGTCGGTCAACTGCGTGGACGCCTCCAGCTCCAGGCCACGAACCTGCAATTCGCCGACCTGGCGGGTGATGCTGCCTTCGGTTACACGCACGTTTTGCTGGGTCAGGTCATACACGGCGGCGGTCAGCAAGGTCTGGCTGCCAACCGGCTGGTATTTCACGCCGACCTCGTACTGACGGCCCTCGGTCGGTGCGAACGACTGCGCTGCTCGGGCATCGGCACCCATGGTGGGCTGGAACGACTCGGTATAGGAGATATACGGCGTGACGCCATTATCGAACACATAGCTCAAGCCTACGTTGCCGCTGAAGGCCTTGTCACGCTGGGTGCTGGTGGCATCGTTGACGTTGAATCGAGTCCCGGTGTGCACCCAGTCCTCGCGCCCGCCGAGGGTCAGGCGCCAGTTATCCAGTGACATTTGATCTTGCACATACACACCCGTCTGCTGAGTCTTCTGGTTGAAATCTTGCAGGGTAATGTAGCTAACCCCGGACATGTCAGCGCCATACACCGGCCGATTGACGTTGATCGGCGGCACACCCAGGCCATACAACCATTGGTAGTTGGTATTGGCGCGTTGGTGGTCGAGGCCCAGCAGAAGCGTGTGGCTGACGGCACCGGTGTCGAAGTCAGCCTGGAAGTTGTTATCCACCGCAAACTGGCTGATGTCTTCGTTGATGATGCCTGACTCGCGGTTGACGTTGCCGTCGGCGTCAACGGTGTTAACGGTACCAACGTTGACGGCCTGGAACGACAGATCGTTTTTGGTGTAGCGCAGATTCTGGCGGAACTGCCAGGTATCGTTCAGTCGATGTTCGAAGGCGTAGCCAAGGGCGTAGTAGGTGCGGTCGTAGAAGTCCCAGTCGGGTTCGCCAAGATTCTTGTGGTGAGAGATCTTGCCTGCCGCAGATGGCAACTTGGTGCCTTGCAGCGGCAGGAACTGCCCGGTAATGCCGGTATCGTCGCGGGTGTACTGGCTGATGAAGGTCAGCTTGGTGTCTTCGTCAACGTTCCAGGTCAGGCTCGGAGCGATGTTGTAGCGTTTGTCCGGGATGTGATCGATGGGTGAATTGCTGTCACGCACCACGCCGCTGACGCGGTACAGAAAGCGGCCTTCGTCGTCGATCTTGCCGGTGCTGTCGAAGTTGATCTGCTTGTGTTCGTTGCTGCCGGCCTGGGCTTCGATCTGATGAGCGCTCTCTGCCTGCGGGCGGCGGCTGACCATGTCGAGCATACCGCCCGGCGGTGTCTGGCCATAAACCGATGAGGCAGGGCCACGCAGTACGGTAATGCGCTCAAGGTTCCATGGCTCGACCTTGGGGTTGGCGAACGAGCCTTTGGGCAGCGCCAGGCCATCAAGGAACTGCGTCGGGTCGAAACCGCGCACACGCAGCCAATCGGCGCGCGAGTCGGAGCCATAGCCGCTGCTCTGCACGCCAGCGGTGTAGCGCAGGGCGTCATTCAGGTTGAGAACCTGGCGGTCGTCCAGCTGCTGGCGGGTAATCACCGACAGCGAGCGGGCAGTCTCGACAATCGGCGTATCGGTCTTGGTGCCCGCAGCGGTGCGCGTAGCGACGTAGCCGGGGCTGGCACCCCATGCGCTCTCATACTCGCCGGCCGCATTGATACTTGTCTCCGGCAACGCCAGGCTGCCTTCCGGCGTGGCCACCAGGCTGTAACTGCCGACGCTGCTCTGCTGCAGTTGCAGGCCGCTGCCGCGCAGGGCAGCCTGCAGTGCGCCGAGGGCATCGTACTGGCCTTTGACCGGCGCCGCGGTGCGCCCGCTGACCAGAGCTGGGTCGATCGCCAGGGCGATACCCGCCTGGCTAGCGATCTGATTCAGGGTCGTCGCCAGTGGCGCGCTGGGCAGGTCATAGGCGAGTTGCGATTGCTCGGCAGCATGCAGAGCAGGGCTGGCCAGTGGGATAGACAGGGCAATCGCCAGAGCCATCAGGCTGGGGCGCAGGATACGATCAACGGCACGGGACATGCAGCGGCTCCTCGACGGATAAGTGCTTTGTGCTTCCTTGCCGAGCGAGAATTGAAAAGTGACAGGGGCCTGTCGAAATAAATTTATCGGCGCTGCCGCTAGCGGCTCATTGCGCGACGACCTTGACCCACCATGGCGTGCGCTGCTCGACCTTTACCGGCAATGCAGGGGTCAGTGAGGCCAGTGCCAGGTCGATATCGGTCAGCGGGAAGCTGCCGGTCACGCGCAGGTCGGCTACCTCGGGCGCGACGCCCAGATGACCGCTGCGGTAGCGGCCCAGCTCAGCGACCAGGTCGGCCAGGCGCACGTTGTCCACCACCAGCATGCCGCGGGTCCAGGCATCGGCACCGGGCGCAACCGGGCTGATCTGGCTGAGGCCATTGGCTGTCATCATGACTTGCTGGCCTGCTGCCAGAACCTGCTCATCTACTCGGTTGGACGGCATTGCCGCGACCTGCGACTGGAGCACTTCAAGACGCGTGCCTTGCGCTTCGCGCTTGACCAGGAAGCGTGTGCCCAGTGGGCGCAGGCGACCGTCATCGGTACGCACCAGCAGCGGCCGCAGGTCGTCATGGCCGGTTTCAACCGAGATTTCGCCCTGATGCAGAACGATCACGCGCTGGCTGCCTTCGAAGTCGATATCCACGGCGCTATGGGTATTGAGGCTGAGCAACGTGCCGTCTTCCAGGCGCAGGGTGCGCAATTCGCCGGTGGCGGTGCGCTGATCGGCCAGCCAGTAACCCGGCGACAGCGACGGTGCATCGAGTTGCAGGACCAGCGCGGCGACCAGTAGCACGCTGGCGAGCCCGCCGCCGAGGGTACCAACCCGCCGGCGCAAGCTGACCCGCGACTGCAGCAGTGCCTTGCGCGCTGGGCCGACTGCGGCGCTGAAACGCTGGTCGAGCATGCCCAGTTGGCGCCAGGCGCGAGCGTGCTCTTCGCTGGCAGCGTGCCAACGCAGAAACTCACTACGCTGCTCTGGCACGCCGGGGCTGTCGTCCAGGCACAGCTTCCAGGCGATTGCAGCGTCCAGTACCTTGTTCGAGACCGGGCTGGTGCTCACGTCGGCTCGCCATACAGAGCGATGTAGCATTGGCGCATCCCCTGGGCCAGATACTGACGCACACGGGAGACGGAAACGCCCAGACGCTCGGCGATTTCGGCATGGCCCATGCCATCCAGGCGGTTGTGCAGGAACGCAGCGCGGGCTTTGCTCGACAGTTTGCCAAGCAAGCGGTCGATGGCCTTGAGGTCTTCGAGAATCAGCAGTTGCAGTTCCGGCGAGGGCTGTTCGGTTTCGGGCATCTGCGCCAGTTCAGCCAGGTAAGCCTGCTCCAGCGCAACCCGGCGGAAATGATCGAACAGCAAACCCTTGGCCACTGCAGCAAGAAACGCCCTTGGCTCACGCGGCACCGGCAACTGGTCACGCCCGAGCAAGCGCACGAAGGTGTCCTGACTCAGGTCTTCGGCGCGTTGCTGGCAGCGCGTGCTGCGTTGCAGCCATGCCAGCAGCCAGCTGCGGTGGTCGCGATAAAGCGCACCGATCAGATCAGCATGTGGACTGTGCGCAGACGGCAAGAGCGTTCCCCGGAAAGAATGCGTTAACTAACGATAATTATTCGCGATTGTTACAGAGGCGGGTGGCCGCACGCAATCGACGTCTATCGGATAGCTATTACCAACTGTGACTCTGAGCCTTGCGCCGGCGCCATTGCTGCAGGCGCGTGCTCAGTTGCAGGGGGCTGTCGAGCTGCTGCCGGCGGGCCTGGCTGAACAGGATCAGGGCCAACTCGGCGGTGACCTGGGCGTCGGCACTGGCATGATGGCGCTCATCCACCTGCAGGCCGAAGTGGCCGATCCAGTCGTCCAGGCCGGCCTCGCGCATTACCGTGTCGGGGTTGAGCATCGGCGCGATTTCGGCCACGTCGTAAAAGCTGTGCTGCAAGCGATGGCCGAGGCTGTCTTTCAAGGCGCGGCCGAGCATGTGCTGATCGAACGGCGCGTGGAACGCCAGCAGTGGGCTGTCGCCGATGAACTCGAGCAGCTCCAGCAGCGCCGTTGCCGGTGCTGAGCCGGCGGCCAGGGCATCCGGGCCGAGGCCGTGGATCAACACGCTGGGGTTGGTCTTCTGCGCCGGGCGGTGCAAGGTGCGCTCGAACTGCTGGCTGAAATCGATGGCACCGTCTTCGATCGCCACCGCACCGATCGACAGCACCTGATCACGGTTTAGGTTGAGCCCGCTGGTTTCCAGGTCGATGACCACCCAGCGCTGCTCGCGCAGCGGATGCACGCCTGGCGGCGCTGGCTTGGGCAATTGCGCCAGGCGCTGGCGCATCGCCGGGTCGACGGCGGCAGGCAGGGAAGGGCGTAGCCAGGTAAACAGACTCATAGCTGGTACCGCAGGGCCAGGCTGCTTTGCAGGCGTTGAGCCTGGCGCAGCGACTCACGCAGGATCCGTCGATCGAGCTGGTTGAGGCTGTCCGGGTCGAGCCGGTTGGAGTAGGCCTGGTTGGCGCGGCTCTGGCGTTGATGCTGCTGCATGCGAGTCTGCTGGATGAAGTGGTATGCCTCTTCGAAGGCGGCGCCGTCCAGGGCATCGATGACTTCTCTGGCGACCAGCTGACGCAGGCGTTCGAGGGTGTTGCAGGCGCCAATGCCGTTGGCCAGGGCGAGCAGACGGGCGCCGTCGACAAACGGCGTCAGGCCCTGCACCTTGAGGTCGAGGGTGGCGGCCTTGTCGGTGCCTTGGCGGGTCAGTACGAAGTCGCGCAGACGCCCCACTGGTGGCCGCTGGCGCAAGGCATTGTCGGCCATCATGCGCTGGAAAATGCGGTTGTCGCGGACCTGGGCAAGCATGCCCTGGCGCAATTGTTCGACCGCCTGCTCATCGCCCCAGACCGCGCGCAGGTCAAAGTAGATGGAAGAGCCGAGCAGGTTTTCCGGGCTGGCCTCGCGGACGAACCCGGCAAAGCGCCGCGCCCACTCGCTGCGCGACAGGCACAGGTCGGGGTTGCCGGCCATGATATTGCCTTGGCACAAGCTGAAACCACACTGCGCCAGGCACTGGTTGATGTACTGCGCCAACGGCAGCAGGGCGCGCCGATGGGCGTCGGCCTGGGCAGTATCGTCGGCCTCGAACAGGATGCCGTTGTCCTGATCGGTGAACAGGGTTTGTTCACCGCGGCCTTCACTGCCAAAACACAACCAGCTGAACGCTACGCCGGGATCGCCACGCTCGGCCAGGGCCAGCTCGATCACCCGGCACACGGTGTGGTCGTTGAGCAGGGTGATGATCTGGGTGATCTGCGTCGACGAAGCTCCGTGGGCGAGCATGCGCTCGACCAGCTGGCTGATCTCGCCGCGCAGCGACACCAAGGTGTCCAGCCGTGGCGCATGGCGGATGGTGCGCGCCAGATGGACCAGGTCGACCCGCTGCAAGGAGAACAGATCACGCTCCGACACCACCCCGCACAGGCGCCGCTCATGCACCAGGCAGACGTGGGCAATATGCCGCTCGGTCATCGCCATGGCCGCATCGAACGCAGTCGCATCCGGCGCCAGGTAAAACGGCGCGGCGGTCATGTGCAGGGCAATCGGCGCGCTCAGTTCGGCGCTGGCATCGGCCACTACCTGACGCAGGTCGCGCAGGGTAAAGATCCCGATCGGAAAGCGCTGCGGGTCGATGATCACGATGCTGCCGACCTGCTGTTCGTGCATCAGGCGCACCGCTTCGCGCAAGGGCATATCCGGAGTGCACACCACCGGGTGACGCATGGCCAGCTCGCCCAGCGGTGTATTCAGGGAATATTGGCTGCCGAGGGTTTCTACCGCACGGTGGCGCACCTGCTGATTGACCTGATCGAGGAGACTGCTGACGCCGCGCAGCGCAAAATCACGAAACACATCCGACATCGAGAACAGGCGAATGAACGCGGCTTTGTTCAGCTGCAGGCAGAAGGTGTCCTCGCCGGCAACGTGCTCGGTGCGGGTCGCACGCTCGCCAAGCAAGGCCGCCAGCGGGAAGCATTCGCCGCTGGTGATCTCGAAGGTGGTTTCCACCCCGGCCTGGCTGACGTGCTGGCGCTCACCGACCACGCGCCCTTGCTTGACGATGTAGAAGTGCTCGACCGGGCCATCGGCGGGCTTGATGATGCTTTCGCCGCTGGCGTGGAAGCGCAGTTGGCACTGCTCCACCAGAAAGGCCAGATGGCTGTGTTCCATCTGCTTGAACGGCGGGAAGCGCTGCAGGAACTGCAATGTGCCCTGGATGTTCTGCAACACCGCGGTTCTGCCGGCTTGGCTGTAGGCGTCCTTTTTACTCATGAGCTGACCGTATCGCTGTGCCGATCTATATATATCTGACTATATATAGTGAAGTCGGCCTTGTTGTTCTCGGTCCCCATGGTCGGCTGGCGGCCGGTTCGTGCCCATTGGACGTAAGTCTATGAGGGCATAACGCCCGTTCGGCGACGTAGGCTGCACGGGCGGATAGCACATTCGGCGAATTTGTGGTCATACGCTGTGCAGACGATATTTCAACGGGAAGACCATGGCTGAGCATGACGACATTCTGAGTGACGCCGAGCGCGAGGCGTTGGCCTTGGTCAGCGCGCCACCACCGCAACTGCCGGTGGTGCTGGTGGTGGACGACGACATCCTCAGCCGTAGGGCCCTGGCCTGGTATCTGAATCGCAAAGGTATCCGCTGCATCAGTGCGTCGAGCGCATTGGCTGCGTTGCGGGCACTCAGGCGTGAACCGCGTATTGGCATGATGATCACCGATCTGCGCATGGGGCCAGTGGATGGGCTTGAACTGATCAAGCAGATTCGCAGTTCGGTGCGGGCAGATCTGCCCATTGTAGTGGTGTCGGGGGAATCGCAGGTGCCAGAGGCCGTCAAGGCGATGCACCTTGGGGTGCTGGACTTCATGGTCAAGCCGCCGGATCTGGACAAGCTGTTGCGGCTGGTGAGGAAGGAATTGCGGATCGAGTGAAGCTGGGGGCCGCTGTGCGGCCCCAGCATTCTCCACTTACAACCCGTTGCGCGCCTTGAACTCGCGGCGGCGACGGTGCAGCACCGGCTCGGTATAGCCGTTCGGCTGCTTGGCACCTTCGAGCACCAACTCCAGCGCTGCCTGGAAGGCAACGTTGTCGTCGAAGTTCGGCGCCATTGGCCGGTACGAGCTGTCGGCAGCGTTCTGCTGATCGACCACTGCCGCCATGCGCTTGAGGCTTTCCAGCACCTGCTCTTCGCGCACGATGCCGTGGCGCAGCCAGTTGGCGAGCAATTGTGCGGAGATACGCAGGGTGGCGCGGTCTTCCATCAGGCCGACGTTGTTGATGTCCGGCACCTTCGAACAGCCCACACCGTGGTCAATCCAGCGCACGACATAGCCGAGGATGCCCTGGGCGTTGTTGTCCAGCTCGTTGCGAATTTCTTCGTCGGACCAGTTGGTGTCGGCTGCCAGCGGGATGGTCAGAATGTCATCGACCGAGGCCGGCGCGCGCTTGGCCAGTTCCGCCTGACGCGCCTGCACATCAACCTGGTGGTAGTGCAGGGCGTGCAGTACCGCGGCGGTCGGTGACGGCACCCAGGCGGTGTTGGCACCGGCCAATGGGTGAGCGATCTTCTGTTCGAGCATGGCCGCCATCAGGTCAGGCATGGCCCACATGCCCTTGCCGATCTGGGCACGGCCTTGCAGGCCAGTGGCGAGGCCGACATCGACGTTGTTGTTCTCGTAGGCGCCGATCCACTTCTCGTTCTTCATGGCGCCCTTGCGCACAACGGCGCCGGCTTCCATCGAGGTATGGATTTCGTCGCCGGTACGGTCAAGGAAGCCGGTGTTGATGAACACCACGCGCTCGGCCGCAGCCTTGATGCACGACTTGAGGTTGACCGTGGTACGGCGCTCCTCGTCCATGATGCCGACCTTCATGGTGTTGCGCGGCATCTGCAGCACGTCTTCGACGCGGCTGAAGATTTCTGCGGCAAACGCCACTTCTTCCGGACCGTGCATTTTAGGTTTGACGATATAGACGCTGCCGGTGCGGCTGTTCTTGCGGGTGGTGGTGCCCTTGAGGTTGTGCAAGGCGATCAGACCGGTGAACAGGCCATCCTGGATGCCTTCCGGGATCTCATTGCCCTGCGCGTCGAGGATCGCCGGGTTGGTCATCAGGTGACCAACGTTGCGCACGAACAGCAGCGAGCGACCGTGCAGGCTGACGCTGCCGCCGTTCGGTGCGGTGTACTCGCGGTCCGGATTCATGGTCCGGGTGAAGGTCTTGCCGCCCTTGCTGACGCTTTCCGACAGGTCGCCTTTCATCAGGCCCAGCCAGTTGCGGTAAACCACTACCTTGTCGTCGGCATCGACTGCGGCAACCGAGTCTTCGCAGTCCATGATGGTGGTCAGGGCCGATTCCATCAGGATGTCTTTGACTGCGGCGGCATCAGTGCTGCCGACCGGGGTGCTGGCGTCGACCTGGATTTCGAAGTGCAGGCCGTTGTGCTTGAGCAGGACTGCGGTTGGCGCGCAGGCCTCGCCACGGTAGCCGATCAACTGTGCATCGTCGCGCAGGCCGCTGTTGCTGCCGCCCTTGAGCGCGACCACGAGCTTGCCGGCATCGATGCGGTAGCCGGTGGAGTCAACGTGCGAGCCGGCAGCCAGAGGCGCGGCCTGATCGAGGAAGGCGCGGCCGAAGGCGATGACCTTGTCACCACGGACCTTGTTGTAGCTCTGGCCTTTTTCGGCGCCACCTTCTTCGCTGATAGCGTCGGTGCCATACAGCGCGTCATACAGCGAACCCCAGCGCGCGTTGGCGGCGTTGAGGGCGAAACGCGCGTTCATCACCGGTACTACCAGCTGTGGGCCGGCCATGCGGGCGATTTCTTCGTCGACGTTTTGCGTGGTTGCCTGGAAGTCTTCTGCTGCTGGCAGCAGGTAACCGATTTCCTGGAGGAATGCCTTGTAGGCTGCGGCGTCGTGAGCCTGGCCTTGACGCGCCTGGTGCCAGGCGTCGATCTGGGCTTGCAGCTGGTCGCGTTTGGCGAGCAGGTCTTTATTCTTCGGAGCGAGGTCGTTGATGATCTTTTCCGCACCGAGCCAGAAATCCTTGGCGACGATGCCGGTGCCTGGGATGGCTTCGTTGTTGACGAAGTCGTACAGCACCTTGGCGACCTGAAGGCCACCGACTTGAACGTGTTCAGTCATTGCTTGCCTCACTCTGCTCAGCTATTTCGCTCATCGTATTAAGCCTGTAGCGCTTCTTCAAACACGCACCAGTACATGCCCGCAGGCGGCTGGGTGCGGCCTGCCAGACGCGCTGGCGGGCGGTTTGCGTATTTTCACAGGCGCCATCGGCAGACATCCAGTCGACGTTTTGTAGTCCGCGTCGGGGCATACTACATGAAGCAGCAGGCGGGTGAACATCAGACTAAAAGCGTCGCTGTGCGACCATTTGGTCGCATAGGGTCACGCTGGGAAGCCGCATGTTCGCAAAAAACAGGTAGATTGTTCCAGATAAATCTTGAAACAGTACACGATTAGTCATTCGGACTGCCCTGCGGCAGGTTGCCACAGCTTGCCTATACTCACTCGATTGCCAGCCTTTGCGCCGTGTTCGGCCTGGCTGAAACCTTGGCAGGGCAGAGGAGTACGCAGTGGACCACCTAGTATTGACCGTGATCGCCCCTGACCAGGCCGGGCAGGTAGAACGGATTGCCCAGTGCATCGCCAGCCACAACGGCAACTGGCTGGAAAGCCGCATGTCGCGCATGGCCGGGCAGTTTGCCGGGATCCTGCGGGTGGCGGTGCCGACTGAGTCCCACGCTGAATTGGTCAAAGCGCTGGAGCAACTGATCAGCCACAACATCCGCGTGCTGATCGCCGAGAGCGGCGCTGAGCCTGCGGCTAACTGGAAGCCAATCAGTATGGAACTGGTGGGCAATGACCGCCCAGGTATCGTTCGCGACATTACCCGATTGCTGGCAGACAAGGGGGTAAATCTGGAGCGCTTCACCACTGAAGTGCGCCCGGCGCCGATGAGCAGCGAGCCACTGTTCCACGCCAACGCGCTGCTGGCGTTGCCGATGGCGCTTTCGTTGGAGGATCTGCAGCAGAGCCTGGAAGCGCTGGCCGATGATTTGATGGTCGAACTTGAGCTGCGCGCAGAGGAGTAGGTGGGTGCATTGGGGCTGCTTTGCAGCCCTTTCGCGACACGAGGCCGCTCCTACAAAAATCCGCGCCAACCAGTCGTACGCGGTCCCTGTAGGAGCGGCTTGTGTCGCGAAGGGGCGCATAGCGCCCCCAGCAGTGCTACGAGGCAATGCGGTTATCCCTGATTTACGGGGACGTCCCTGTGGATAACCTGGGGGCGTACCGCTTCAGCCCAATGCCCACGCCGCTTGCCGAGGATTGAGCAAAAAACGCTCAGTAATCAGGTGCTTGTGCACAAAGCGCGGGGATCAGCATGTGGATAACCTCTGGAGAGGTTGCTGCAGGCCACGCCAGCTGTGGCCTGCAGGCTTTTGGTCATTTATTGATCAGGTGCGCTTGCGCACTTTAAGCCAGGCATCCACGCTGTACAGCGCCAAACCGGCCCAGATGAACATGAATGCGACCAGCGTGCTCGACGACAGGTGCTCGTCAAACAGCAGCACCGCCTGCAACAGCACCAGGCTCGGTGCCAGGTACTGCAGGAAGCCCAAGGTGGTATAGGGCAGGTGTCGCGCGGCTGCGTTGAAGCACACCAACGGGATCAGCGTGACCGGCCCGGCGGCAATCAGCCAGAGCGCTTCAGTGCTGCTGAAGAAATCCCCCTGCGTGCTGCTGGCAGCCGGGTGCAGCAACAGCCAGCCTGCGGCTAGCGGTACCAGCATCCAGGTTTCCACCACCAGCCCGGGCAGTGCCGCGACGGGTGCCTGCTTGCGAATCAGCCCATAGAAGCCAAAGGTCAGCGCCAGCACCAGCGACACCCACGGCAGGCTGCCAACCTGCCACACCTGCTGCGCGACCCCGACCGCTGCCAGGCCGACCGCCAGCCACTGCAGCCGCCGCAAACGCTCGCCGAGCAGGAGCATGCCCAGCAGCACGTTGATCAATGGGTTGATGTAATAGCCGAGGCTGGCTTCGAGCATGCGCCCGTTGTTTACCGCCCAAACATAGGTCAGCCAGTTGCCGGCGATCAGCGTACCGCTCAGGGCGAGGATTGCCAGGCGCTTGGGGTGGTCGCGCAACTCGCGCCACCAGCCGGGGTGCTTCCACACCAGCAGTAACAGCGAACCGAACAACGCCGACCAGAGCACCCGGTGGACGATGATCTCGACCGCCGGCACGCTCTGAATGGCTTTGAAGTACAGCGGGAACAGGCCCCAGATGATGTAGGCCGTCAGGCCGAGAATATACCCGCGACGCGGGTTTGCAGCGTGCATGCCGAATCCTTGCTTAGGTAGCTAAATAACAGCACCTATTGTAGACAGACCTGCACCTGCTCCTAGAACAATTTCAGCGGCGCTTCGTCCAGCGCCGAGATCTGCTCACGCAACGCCAGGATCTGATCGCCCCAGTAGCGCGGCTGGCCAAACCAGGGGAAGCTGCGCGGGAACGCCGGGTCGTCCCAGCGCCGCGCCAGCCAGGCGCTGTAGTGCAACTGGCGCAAGGCCCGCAGCGGCTCGATCAGCGGCAGCTCGCGCGGGTCGAAGTCGTGGAACTCGTTGTAGCCGTCGATCAGCTCGGCCAACTGGCCCAGGCGTTCTTCGCGGCTGCCGGCGAGCATCATCCACAGGTCCTGCACTGCCGGGCCCGTCCGGCAGTCGTCCAGATCGACCAAATGGTAGGCGTCTTCGCGGTGCATGATGTTGCCTGGGTGGCAGTCGCCGTGCAGGCGGATGGCCTGGTGCGGGGTGCGCGCGTAGATCGCTTCAACCCGTTTGAGCAGATCGCGAGCGACCGATTCATAAGCTGGTAGCAGTTCCTTGGGCACGTAGTTGCCGTCGAGCAAGGTCTGCAGCGAGGCATGCCCGAAGTTATCCACAGCGAGCGACTCACGGTGCACGAACGGCCGCGTGGCGCTGACTTTGTGCAGGCGCCCGAGCAACTGGCCTAGGGTATACAGCTGGTCGAGATTGCCCGGCTCTGGCGCCCGGCCGCCGCGGCGTGGGAACAAGGCAAAGCGAAAGCCCTGATGTTCGAACAGGCTCTGGCCTTCATGGCTGATTGGCGCCACGACCGGCACTTCGCAGTCGGCAAGCTCGGCGGTAAAGGCATGTTCTTCGTGGATCTGTGCGTCGGTCCAACGCCCCGGCCGATAGAACTTGGCGATCAGCGGCTGCTGGTCTTCGATGCCTACCTGATAGACCCGGTTCTCGTAACTGTTGAGCGCCAGCACGCGGGCATCGCTGAGAAAGCCCAGGCTTTCTACCGCATCAAGGACCAGGTCGGGGGTGAGGGTATCGAAAGGGTGGGACATTGGAGCTCCGCAGGGCGACATCGTGAGCACCATGGTACTCCATTACCCCTCGCACCGGAGGTCGCTAGGCCGGCACGCCCAGCAGTACATAAGCGGGATGGAACTGCGCACGTAGTTCGCTGCCGGTGGTCACCCCATGAGCTGTCAGCCACTGGCTCTCGGCAAAAGCGCAGAGGGTCTGGCCATTACTCAGTTGTAGGCGCACTTCGCAGCTGGCCTCTTCTTCAGCGAGCACTTCTGCGACCGTGGCGCCGAGCGTGTTGCTGCCTGGTTCTGCGGTGTCCTCCGGGCCGAGCAAGTGCACCCAGCCGGCCTTGAGCAAGGCCACTACCTTGCTGCCTGGCGCCAGTTCCAGCCGCTCGGTGCTGTCGCGGGTGATCAGCGCTTGAATCTGCAGCCCGCCACTCAGCGCCAGGGTCACCCGGTCATGCCGACCTTCGCTGCTCACTGCGCTGACCTCACCCTGCAACTGATTGCGCGCGCTGGTGCGCAGCATCAGCCGGCCGAGCAGGTCAAGGTCGCTACTGTGTTCGGCGGCCTCGAGCACTTGCGCCTGCAGCGCTTGCAGGCGCAAGTAAAGGCGCAGCACGCGCTGGCCCTCTGTAGACAACTGCGCGCCGCCACCACCACGGCCGCCGGTGCTGCGCACGACCAAGGGCTGCGCGGCAAGGTTGTTGAGCTCGTCGATGGCGTCCCAGGCGGACTTGTAACTGATCCCGGCAGCCTTCGCCGCGCGGGTGATCGAGCCCTGCTCGGCGATGTGCTGCAGCAAGGCGATGCGCTGCGGGCGGCGGGCGATGTGTTGGGTGAGCTGGGTGGGCAGAGACATGCGCTTGAGCCAGGCGGTGTGAGACTGGCGAAGTTGCCTCCCGTAGCGTCATCAGTCAACCCCGGCGCCCGCTCAGGCCTGGCCAGGTTTGGCCGTCCGCGCCAGGCAATAGACATCGACCCGCTGGGCGCCAGCCTTGCGCAGCAGCTTGGCAATGGCCTGGGCAGTGGCGCCGGTGGTCAGCACGTCGTCGACCACTGCCAGGTGCCGCCCTTCGACATCAACGCCAGGCGCCAGGGTAAACGCCTCACGCAGATTGCGCCGGCGCGCCCTGGCGCCGAGTTTTTGCTGGGCCGGGGTGTCGCGGCTACGCAGCAGCCAGCGCTCGTTGCAGGCGATGCCCAGTTGGCCTGACAGCCAGCGCGCAAGCATACCGGCCTGATTGAAGCCGCGCTGGCGCAGCCGACGCGCCGCCAAAGGCACTGGCAACAAGTATTCCGGCCTGGGCAAGCCTTCGGCGTAGCGATGCGCCAAGGCATCCCCGAGCAAGCCCGCCAGCAAACGACCGAGGGGCCACTGCCCGCGATGCTTGAAGCGACTGATCAGGCTGTCCAGCGGGAAGCCGAAATGCCACGGCGCAATCACCTGGCTGAAGGCCGGTGGCCTGCGGTGGCAGGGGCTGCAATGCAGGCCGGCGATGGCCAGCGGTAACGCACAGCGCAGGCATTGCTCCTCCAGCCAGGGCAATTCCTGCTCGCAGACGCTGCACAGTGGGTAGGGCTGATAAGTGGGTTCATCACACAGCAAACACATTTGATTAATATTTGTACATTTGTAAACCAGCCATCTGAGTATTGGTTGACAGTCCATGGCCCTTCCGTAAATATTGCGCCTATCCGTGATGCGCTGGCGGCTTTCTTGGCCTGCGCGCCAGTCAGAGCCTAGATAAGGAAACGCCGATGAGCGCCAGCACAATTGCTACAACACGTCACGACTGGGGCCTGGCCGAGGTCAAGGCGCTGTTCCAGCAGCCCTTTAATGATTTGTTGTTCCAGGCGCAAAGCGTGCACCGCGCGCATTTCGATCCCAACCGTGTGCAGGTCTCGACCCTGCTGTCGATCAAGACCGGCGCCTGCCCGGAAGACTGCAAATACTGTCCGCAGTCCGGCCACTACAACACCGGGCTGGAAAAGCAAAAGCTGATGGAAGTGCAAAAGGTGCTGGAAGAGGCCGCCCGCGCCAAAGCCATCGGCTCGACGCGCTTCTGCATGGGCGCGGCCTGGAAGCATCCGTCGGCCAAAGACATGCCTTACGTGCTGGAGATGGTCAAAGGGGTCAAGGCATTGGGCCTGGAAACCTGCATGACCCTCGGCAAGCTAGACCAGGACCAGACCGCCGCGCTGGCCCAGGCTGGCCTGGACTACTACAACCACAACCTCGACACCTCGCCTGAGTTCTACGCCAGCATCATCACCACCCGCACCTACAGCGAGCGCCTGCAGACCCTGGCCTATGTGCGTGACGCCGGCATGAAGATCTGCTCCGGCGGCATCCTCGGCATGGGTGAGTCGCTGGACGACCGCGCCGGGCTGCTGATTCAGCTGGCCAACCTGCCCGAGCATCCTGAGTCGGTACCGATCAACATGCTGGTCAAGGTTGCCGGCACGCCGCTGGCTGAAGAAGCCGACGTCGACCCGTTCGATTTCATCCGTATGCTCGCGGTCGCACGGATTCTCATGCCCAAGTCGCACGTACGGCTGTCAGCCGGGCGTGAGCAGATGAACGAGCAGATGCAGGCGCTGGCCTTCATGGCCGGGGCCAACTCGATCTTCTACGGGGAAAAACTGCTGACCACGGCCAACCCACAAGCCGACAAGGACATGCAGCTGTTCGCCCGCCTCGGGATCAAGCCGGAAGCGCGCGAAGAGCACGCTGACGAAGTGCATCAGGCAGCCATCGAGCAGGCCCTGGTCGAGCAGCGCAGCAGCGAGATGTTCTACGACGCAGCGTCGGCCTGAAATGGCCTTTGACCTCACCGCGCGCCTGGCCGAACGGCGTGCGGCCGATCTGTATCGGCAACGGCCGCTGCTGCAGACCGCGCAGGGGCCGCAGGTGGTGGTCGACGGCCAGCCGCTGCTGGCCTTCTGCAACAACGATTACCTCGGCCTGGCCAATCATCCTGAGGTGATCGCTGCCTGGCGCGCCGGCGCCGAGCGCTGGGGTGTTGGTGGCGGTGCTTCGCATCTGGTCATCGGCCACAGCACCCCGCATCACCAGCTTGAAGAAGCCCTGGCCGAGCTGACCGGGCGGCCGCGTGCGCTGCTGTTTTCCACCGGCTACATGGCCAACCTCGGTGCCATCACCGCGTTGGTCGGACAGGGCGACACGGTGCTGCAAGACCGCCTCAACCACGCTTCGCTGCTCGATGGCGGCCTGCTCAGCGGTGCGCGCTTCAATCGTTATCTGCACAACGATGTGCAGAGCCTGGCCAGCCGCCTGCAGCGGGCGACCGGCAATACCCTGGTGGTTACCGATGGCGTGTTCAGCATGGATGGCGATCTCGCCGACCTGCCCGCACTGGCCGCGACCGCCCGCGCAGCGAATGCCTGGCTGATGGTCGATGATGCCCACGGCCTCGGCACCCTGGGCGCCAACGGCGGCGGAATTGTCGAGCACTTCGGCCTTGGTCTGGAGCAGGTGCCCGTGTTGATCGGCACCCTCGGCAAAGCCTGCGGCACCGCAGGTGCGTTTGTTGCCGGCAGTGATGATTTGATCGAGGCACTGGTGCAGTTCGCTCGGCCCTACATCTACACCACCAGCCAACCGCCGGCGCTGGCCTGCGCCACGCTCAAGAGCCTGCAGCTGCTGCGTGACGAAAGCTGGCGGCGCGAGCAGTTGGCGGCGTTGATCCGCCAGTTCCGCGAGGGGGCAGAGCAGATCGGCCTGCAACTGATGGACAGTCAGACGCCGATTCAGCCGATCCTGATCGGCGACAGCGGCCGTGCTGTGCGCCTGTCGCAGATGCTGCGCGAACGCGGCTTGCTGGTGACCGCTATCCGCCCGCCGACAGTACCAGCCGGCAGTGCGCGGCTGCGGGTGACCTTGAGCGCGGCGCACACCGAGGCGCAGGTGCAGCTATTGTTGAATGCATTGGCAGACTGTTATCCACAACTGGAGCGCGCCGATGCGTAATCGCCTGATTCTCTTGCCCGGCTGGGGGCTGGGTACTGCTGCACTGCATCCATTGGCGGCAAGCCTGCGCGCGCAGGATTCGCGCTTGCAGGTCGACCTGCTGCCGCTGCCGGAATTGCCCGACGGCGATGTCCAGGCCTGGGTCGAGCATCTTGATCGCACCCTGCCCCAGGATACCTGGCTGGGCGGGTGGTCACTGGGCGGGATGCTTGCCAGCGAACTGGCGCGCAAGCGCGGTGATCGCTGCTGCGGCCTGCTGACCCTGGCCAGTAATCCTAGTTTCGTAAGCCGCGCCGACTGGCCGCACGGCATGCCGGCAGACACCTTCAGCACCTTTGTCGACGGCTGTCGCAGCCATCTGCAGGTCACCCTGAAGCGCTTTCGCTCGTTGTGTACCCAGGGCGCGCCGGATCAACTGGCCGTGCTCAAGCAACTCAATGTCGGCCTGCCGAGCACTGATCCGCTGTACCTGATGAGCGGCCTGAAGGTGCTGGGCAAGCTGGATACCCGCGACGCCTTGGTGGAGTACACCGGGCCGCAGTTGCACCTGTTTGCCGGCAGCGATGTGCTGGTCCCGGCAGAGGCAGCCAAGGCGCTGTGCGAGCTGGTCCCGGACGTCGAGGTCGGTCTGGTTGAAAACACCTCGCATGCCTTCCTGCTGGAATATCCGCAGGATCTGGCGGCGGGCATCAAGAATTTTTTGCACGAGAGCGGCGATGACTGATCTGTCCCATCCGACCCTGCCGGGCGGCTTGCCTGACAAACGCCAGGTGGCGGCGTCGTTTTCTCGCGCTGCTGCCAGTTATGACAGCGTTGCCGCGTTGCAGCGCGCCGTCGGTGTGGCTTTGCTCGAGCAGTTGCCGGCTGATCTGACCCCAAGCCGCTGGCTCGACCTGGGCAGCGGCACCGGTCACTTCAGCCGCGTGCTGGCCGAGCGCTTTGCCGGCGCTGTCGGCGTGGCCGTGGACATTGCCGAAGGCATGCTGGGTCACGCTCGGCAGCAAGGTGGCGCGCAGTTTCACGTGGTCGGCGATGCCGAACGCCTGCCGCTGCAGGACGCCAGTGTCGATTTGATTTTCAGTAGCCTGGCCGTGCAGTGGTGCAGCCAGTTCGCCAGCGTGCTCAGCGAAGCACAGCGGGTGTTGCGCGCTGGTGGAGTGCTGGCGCTCAGCAGCCTGTGCGTAGGCACTCTGGAAGAGTTGCGCGCCAGTTGGCAGGCAGTAGACGGCATGATCCACGTCAACCGCTTCCGCCGGTTTGACGATTACCAGCGGCTATGTGCCGGCAGCGGCCTGCAGCTGCTCGATCTGCAACAGCGTGCGCAGGTGCTGCACTACCCCGATGTACGCAGCCTGACCCATGAATTGAAGGCGCTGGGTGCGCATAACCTCAATCCCGGCCGGCCGGCTGGCCTAACGGGGCGGGCGCGCATGCAGGGTTTGCTGCAGGCCTACGAACACTGGCGCCAGCCGTCCGGCCTGCCGGCCACCTATCAGGTGGTGTATGCCGTGCTGCGCAAGCCGCTGCAGGCTGGGGAATGACATGAGCCAAGCGTATTTCATTGCCGGTACCGACACAGACGTGGGCAAGACCACCATCGCTGCCGGCTTGCTCCATGCGGCCCGCCTGCAAGGCTTGAGCACCCTTGCGGCCAAGCCAGTCGCGTCGGGGTGCGCGGTGACCAGCAAGGGCCTGCGCAATGCCGATGCGCTTGCCCTGATCGATCAAAGCACACTCCAGTTGCCTTATGACCGGGTCAATCCGTTCGCTTTCGAGCCAGCGATCGCCCCGCACCTGGCTGCGCGCGAAGCGGGCGTGGCGCTGGCGGTGCCCGCTTTGCTCAAGGCGATGCAGGGGATTCTGGCAGAGGGCGCCGACTTCACCTTGATCGAAGGTGCCGGCGGTTGGCGGGTGCCGTTGTCGGACCATGCCAACCTGTCCGATCTGGCGATCGCGCTGAAGCTACCGGTGATCCTGGTGGTCGGCGTCCGCCTGGGCTGCATCAATCACGCGCTGTTAAGTGCCGAAGCAATTGCCCGCGATGGCCTGCAGCTGGCCGGCTGGGTGGCCAATGTGATTGAGCCGCGCACCTCGCGGCTGGAAGAAAACCTGGCCAGCCTCGCCGAACGCCTACCCGCGCCGTGCCTGGGGCGGGTGCCCAAACTCAAGCAAGCCAGCGCCGATGCCGTGGCCGAACATCTGCAGCTTGATCTGCTTGATTAAGCTCCGTCCGCATACCCTCGGTCTATCAGCTGGCACTAGGCTATTAGCGATTTAAACGGGCCTTTTCGGCGTTGGCCTGCTTTAATGAAGTTTGTCCGTTATCCAGCGTCATCGGAGTTTTGACATGGAAATCACCGGTAGCTCTGCCTACTACGCAGGTCTTGGCGCCATTCAGGCGGGCCAGAACCGCGTTGATCAGGCCGCCAGCCAGATCGCCAACGGCACCGTCGAACGTGCCGCCACCAGCCAGTCCAGCGACTATCAGGCCGAGCGCTTGCGCGCTGTCGACCGCAGCCAGCAAATGGACATGGCCACCAGCACGGTGCAGTTGGCGCTGGGCAAGACTGAAGTCGAGCTTGGTGTGAAAGTCGCCAAGGCTTCCGACGAACTGCTCGGCCGCTTCATCGACACCTACGCCTGATTGCTAATCTCGCTGAAACCTCTGCGGGCCTGACTGCGATGGCGCTGACCAGACAACACCGTTGTCTGCTCGGTTGCCCTCTGCAGTCAGGCCCGCAGTTGCATTTACGGGTGCATGGCAGATACGCCATGTTTCGCGACATAAATGGCACCATAGTCCCTTCTTGACTTTGTTTGCACCTAAACGTAAGTTTCAAACAACTGTTTGATCGAGTGCCGGTTGCTGTCGGCGCTCACTCCACCGGACTCCTCAAGAGGTTCATCGCAATGCCTGAATACAAAGCCCCTCTGCGTGATATTCGCTTCGTTCGCGACGAACTGCTCGGCTATGAAGCGCACTACCAGAGCCTGCCGGGTTGCGAGGAAGCCACGCCCGACATGGTCGCTGCGATCCTTGAGGAAGGTGCCAAGTTCTGCGAGAACGTGCTGGCGCCGCTGAACCGCGTTGGCGACCTTGAAGGCTGCAAGTGGAGCGAGTCGGGTGTGCAGACCCCGACTGGCTTCAAGGAAGCCTACAAACAGTTCGTCGAAGGCGGCTGGCCGAGCCTGGCCCATGATGTTGCTCACGGCGGCCAGGGCCTGCCTGAGTCGCTGGGCCTGGCGGTCAGCGAGATGGTCGGTGAAGCCAACTGGTCTTGGGGCATGTACCCAGGCCTGTCCCATGGCGCGATGAACACCATTTCCGAGCACGGCACCGCCGAGCAGCAGGACACCTACCTGAGCAAACTGGTCACCGGTGAATGGACCGGCACCATGTGCCTGACCGAGCCGCACTGCGGCACTGACCTGGGCATGCTGCGGACCAAGGCTGAGCCGCAGGCGGATGGCTCTTACAAGGTTTCCGGGACCAAGATCTTCATCTCGGCCGGTGAGCACGACATGGCCGACAACATCGTCCACATCGTGTTGGCGCGGCTGCCGGATGCCCCTGCTGGCACCAAAGGTATTTCGCTGTTCATCGTGCCCAAGTTCCTGCCGAGCGCCGATGGCGCCATCGGCGAGCGCAACGGCGTCAGCTGCGGCTCGCTCGAGCACAAGATGGGCATCCACGGTAACGCCACCTGCGTGATGAACTTCGACGGCGCTACCGGTTACCTGATTGGCCCGGCCAACAAAGGCCTGAACTGCATGTTCACCTTCATGAACACCGCTCGCCTGGGTACCGCGCTGCAAGGCCTGGCCCACGCTGAAGTGGCATTCCAGGGTGGCCTTAAATACGCCCGCGACCGTCTGCAGATGCGCTCGCTGACCGGCCCCAAGGCACCTGAAAAGGCCGCTGACCCGATCATCGTCCACCCTGATGTACGGCGCATGCTGCTGACCATGAAGGCCTTTGCCGAAGGCAACCGGGCGATGGTCTACTTCACCGCGCAGCAGGTCGATATCGTCAAGTACAGCAAGGACGAAGAAGCCCGCAAGAAGGCCGATGCATTGCTGGCCTTCATGACCCCGATCGCCAAGGCGTTCATGACCGAGGTCGGTTTCGAAGCCGCCAACCATGGCGTGCAGATCTACGGCGGCCATGGCTTCATCGCCGAGTGGGGCATGGAGCAGAACGTGCGCGACAGCCGCATCTCGATGCTCTACGAGGGTACCACCGGCATCCAGGCCCTCGACCTGCTCGGGCGTAAAGTGCTGATGACCCAGGGCGAAGCGCTCAAGGGCTTCACCAAGATCGTGCACAAGTTCTGCCAGGCTCAGGAAGGCAACGAAGCGGTCAAGGAATTCGTCGAGCCGTTGGCGGCGATCAACAAGGAGTGGGGCGAACTGACGATGAAAGTCGGCATGGCCGCCATGAAAGACCGTGAAGAGGTCGGTGCCGCGTCGGTCGATTACCTGATGTACTCGGGCTACGCTTGCTTGGCCTACTTCTGGGCTGATATCGCCCGTCTGGCAGCTGAAAAACTCGCCGCCGGCACCAGCGAAGAAGCGTTCTACACCGCCAAGCTGCAGACCGCACGCTTCTACTTCCAGCGTATCCTGCCGCGTACCCGAACCCATGCAGCGACCATGCTGTCCGGTGCCGGTAACCTGATGGCGATGAAAGAAGAAGACTTCGGCCTGGCCATCTAAGCCGCGCTGGCAACATCAAAAACCGCCTGCCCTCACCGGCAGGCGGTTTTTTTGTGAACGCTCGTCCGTGCCGCGTAGCCCCCTGCACAGAAAAAGCTAAGCCTGGCTCCACGCCTGCCGTTAAACATCTGGTGTACTCATCTATTCATGTGCGTTGCCGATGAAGTAAAGGCACAATGCCATTATTGATCTGCCGGGTTGGAGATACCCTTGTTTCAGTTATCCGCTGTACGCGTAAGCCATTTCCTGCCGTCACTGGTGTTACTGGTGTCGGGGCTGGCGGCGGCCTATGTGAGAGACCTCAGCGTCTTCTTCACGTCTTTGTTCAATGTGCTGCCAACCATGGTGCTGCTGCTCGGCGGCGCCTATTGCGCGGTGTATCGCCGGCAGCGTGAGCTGTTTCTGATGGTCACGGTGTATATCGCTTACTACCTGCTCGACACCCAGACTGACTTCTATCGCGACAACGGCCGCGTGCGTGAAGACGCTGCAGTAATCTTCCATCTGGTCTGCCTGCTGCTACCTGCGTTGTTCGGCCTGTTCGCCGCCTGGCAGGAACGCACCCATCTGGCCCAGGACATGCTCGCCCGCTTTGCCGTACTGTTTGCCGTCGGCAGCGTGGCGGTGGCCTTGCAGCAGAGCTTTCCGGAGGCGCTGCTGGGCTGGCTGGCGGAGATCCGCTGGCCGTCGCTGCACGGTCAGTGGATGAGCCTGATCCAGCTGGCGTACCCGGTCTTCGTCATCGTCTTCATCCTGCTGGCGGTGCAGTACCTGCGCCAGCCGCGACCGCTGCATGCGGCGCAGATCATCGGCTTGCTGGGCCTGCTTTGGATGTTGCCGAAAACCTTCATCCTGCCGTTCACCCTGAACATCATGTGCAGCCAGGTCATGCTGATGATTGCCGCAGCGGTCGCCCACGAGGCCTATCAGATGGCCTTCCGCGACGAGCTCACCGGCTTGCCCGGCAGGCGTGCGCTGAACGAGCGTATGCAGCGCTTGGGGCGCAACTACGTGATTGCCATGACCGACGTTGACCACTTCAAGAAATTCAACGATACCCACGGCCACGACGTCGGTGATCAGGTGCTGCGGCTGGTTGCCAGCCGGCTGTCGAAAGTGACGGGGGGCGGTCGGGCTTACCGCTATGGCGGCGAAGAGTTCGCCCTGGTGTTTGCCGGCAAGACTGCCGAAGAATGTCTGCCGCACCTGGAAGCGGTACGCGAGATGATTGCCAACTACGCCATCCAGCTGCGCGACCAGAACAGCCGCCCGCAGGACGATAGCGCCGGCCGGCAACGGCGCAGCGGCTCGGCCAGCGCTACCGTATCGGTCACCATCAGCATCGGCGTGGCCGAACGCTTGATCGACCACCGCAACCCCGAGGCAGTGCTCAAATCTGCCGACGAGGCGCTGTACAGCGCCAAGGCTGCCGGGCGTAACTGTGTAGTGATGTTCGGCCACCAATCACGCCGCGGCGCTGTGCGAATGGCATAACTTAGGTTGACTAAGGTTGACTGTAGGGTCACGTGATGACCCTATGTCTCGCAAAAGTTGTTCGGTTACACTGATTTCACTCCAGTGCCGCGGTCCTCGCCAGGACCGCCCCGACCCGACTAGTGAGAGGTTGTCCATGGCTGACTATAAAGCGCCCCTGCGTGATATGCGCTTCGTTCTCAATGAAGTCTTCGACGTGGCCACCCTGTGGGCACAGCTGCCCGAGCTGGCCGAGGCGGTCGACCAGGACACCGCTCTGGCGGTGCTGGAAGAAGCCGGCAAGGTCACCGCCCGCAGCATCGCGCCGCTCAACCGCGCCAGCGATGAAGAGGGCTGCCACTGGGACAACGGCAGCGTACGCACCCCGGCCGGTTTCATCGAGGCTTACCAGACCTACGCCGAAGGCGGCTGGGTCGGTGTTGGCGGTGATCCGCAGTTTGGCGGCATGGGCATGCCCAAGGCGATCTCGGCTCAGGTCGAAGAAATGATCAACGCCTCGAGCCTGTCGTTTGGGCTGTATCCGATGCTCACCGCAGGGGCCTGCCTGTCGATCAACGCCCATGCCAGCGAAGTGCTCAAGCACAAATACCTGCCGAACATGTACAGCGGCGTCTGGGCCGGCTCGATGTGCCTGACCGAGGCCCATGCCGGCACCGACCTGGGCATCATCCGTACCAAGGCCGAGCCGCAGGCGGATGGCAGTTACAAGGTCAGTGGGACCAAGATATTCATCACCGGTGGCGAGCACGACCTGACCGAAAACATCATTCACCTGGTGCTGGCCAAGCTGCCGGACGCACCCGCGGGGCCCAAGGGCATTTCCCTGCTGCTGGTGCCCAAGTTCCTGGTCAACGACGACGGCAGCCTGGGTGAGCGCAACTCGGCCCACTGCGGCTCGATCGAGCACAAGATGGGCATTCAGGGCTCGGCGACCTGCGTGATGAACTTCGACGGCGCGGTCGGCTACCTGGTCGGCGAGCCGAACAAGGGCCTGGCGGCCATGTTCACCATGATGAACTACGAGCGCCTGGGCGTCGGTATTCAAGGCCTGGCCTCGGCCGAGCGCTCTTATCAGAACGCCGTCGAGTACGCCCGCGATCGCCTGCAAAGCCGCTCGCCAATCGGCGCACAGGCAAAAGACAAAGTCGCCGACCCGATCATCGTCCACCCGGATGTGCGGCGCATGCTGCTGACCATGAAAGCCTTGATCGAAGGCGGTCGAGCATTCTCCACCTACGTTGCCCTGCAACTGGACAACGCCAAGTACAGCGAAGATCCGACCATGCGCAAGCGCAGCGAGGACCTGGTGGCATTGCTGACCCCGGTGGCCAAGGCGTTCATGACCGACACCGGGCTTGAATGCACCGTGCATGGCCAGCAGGTGTTTGGCGGCCACGGTTACATCCGTGAGTGGGGCCAGGAGCAACTGGTGCGCGACGCGCGCATCACCCAGATCTACGAGGGCACCAACGGTATTCAGGCGCTGGACCTGATGGGCCGCAAGGTGGTCGCCAGCGGTGGCGCGTTGTACCAGGTGTTTGCCGACGAAATTCGCCAGTTCGTGGCTGGTGCCGATAGCGAGCTGGGCGAATTTACCCTGCCATTGGCCACTGCCCTGGATCAATTGGATGGGCTGACCGAGTGGGTTATCGAACAGGCCAAGCTCAACCCGAACGAGATCGGTGCAGCTTCGGTTGAGTACCTGCACGCGTTCGGCTATGTCGCATACGCGTATATGTGGGCGCGCATGGCCCAGGCAGCCAAGGCAGGCGAGGGCGATGCGGCCTTCTATCAGGGCAAGCTGGGCACGGCGCGGTTCTACTTCGCGCGGTTGCTGCCGCGGGTGGATTCGCTGGTGGCTTCGGTGAAGGCGGGTAGCGAGTCGCTGTATCTGCTGGATGCCGCGCAGTTCTGATCGCCGGCGTTGCATGCCGTAACAAAGCTGGGGTGATCTGTAAGCCTTTTCCTACACGACGTGGTGACTTTTCGCCTCTATCTTCAGATTGGATCCACAGCTAATATTTCTCACATGGACGGAACGCAGGAAGCGTAAAGGACAGAACAGGGACACGAAGGAATCTCGCCAGGATGGTGAGGCGATAGGGATGTCAGGGAAACAGTCTGGAAAACCCCGCTTAGGCGGGGTTTTCTTTGTTGCGTGGTTTTTGCCGTCAGCCCAGTACGTCCAGCGGCGACACGCCCAGCGGGCGACCGTCGGTTTCTTCTTCGAGCAATGTGCGCAACAGCTCCAGCGAAGCCTGTTGGCGCTGCGCATCGCGAAACACCAGGCCAACCTTGAGTGGTACGCGGGGTTCGCTGAGGGGCTTCCACAGTAGCCCCTGATCATCCTCGGCCGCCGCCTTGGCGCGCCCTGGCAGGATGGTTGCCAGCGAGGTGTGCGCCAGGCTGTCGAGGATTCCCGCCATGTTGTTCATTTCGGCCTGTACCTGCGGCCTGCGGCCCTGGCTGGCCAGCTGCTCCTTCCAGATCTGGCGGATCTGAAACTCTTCACCCAGCATAAGCAGCGGCAATTCGGCCGCCTGCCTGATCGAGACCTTCTTGAAGTCCTTCAACTGATGAGTGTTGGGGATGACCAGTTGCAGCTCATCTTCATACAGCATCAGCCCGTGCAGGCCTGCCTGGCGCGGCGGCAGATAGCTGATGCCGATATCCAGATTGCCATTGAGCAGACGCCGCTCGATCTCCAGCCCCGACAGCTCGTAGATCTGCACCACCAAATGCGGCTGCGCCCGGCGCACGCGCTCCAGCAACTGCGGCACCAGCCCGGGGCGGACGGTCTGCAGGACACCGATGGCGAGGGTACGCAGTGCCTGGCCTTTGAAGCTGCGCATAGCCTCATGGGCGCGCTGTAAACCGTCGAGCAAGGGCTGGGCATGGTTGTACAAGGTGTGCGCGGCCAGGGTCGGCAGCAGGCGCTTGTTGCTGCGCTCGAACAGGCTCAGGTCGAGGCTGTGTTCCAGTTGCCGAATCTGCTGGGACAAGGCCGGTTGCGACAGTGACAGGCGTTCGGCAGCACGGCCGACGTGGCCTTCTTCATAGACCGCGACGAAATAACGCAGTTGGCGAAAATCCATAAGCAACACTTATCGAAAAAGCTGGGAAATCGAAATGGCCAGGGTGCCCGGTTGTGCCTAGTCTAGCGGCGTTTTCAAGCATTTACCTGCTGTTGCAGCGACCGATTGTTGCAGTCGCTGAAAAACACTTTTGATAGGCCACGCTGAAAGATCGGTCTGGAGTTCTGATGAATCTGTTCAAGCTGCGTCGGCCAGCTGTCGCGGTGGTCGAACCTGTACCAGCAGCACCGGCAGCTGCCGCGTCGCTATCGAGCGAATGGCTGATGGCGTCCGCCGCGCTGCCTGCGCCGATTTTTGTGCGTGGGCAGGGCTCGTGGTTATGGGACAACGACGGTCGGGCTTATCTGGACTTCACTCAAGGCAGTGCAGGCAACAGTCTCGGCCATTGCCCACAAGTGGTGAGCGAAGCGCTGAGTGCTCAGGCCCAGACATTGCTTAACTGCGGCGGGCAGCTAACCAACCACAACCAGTTGCTGCTGGCGCAGAAGCTTTGCCAGAGCACCGGCAGTGACCAGGCATACCTGCTCAACAGCGGTGCCGAAGCGTGCGCAACGGCGATCCGCCTGGCGCGTAAATGGGGCCAACTGCATCGCAGCGGCGCCGATCATGTCATTACGGCCAGCCAGGCTTGCCACGGGCGCGGTCTGGATACGTCGGGCTTCAGCCAGGTGCCGTTCAACGACCTGAGCGCACTGCACGCCGCCGTCGACTCGCGCACGGTCGCGATCATGCTCGAACCGATCCAGGGCGAGGCCGGCGTTATCCCGGCCAGCCGCGAGTATCTCCAGGGTGTCGAACGGCTGTGCCGCGAGCTGGGCATTCTGCTGATTTTCGACGAAGTACTGACCGGCATCGGCCGCTGCGGTGCGTTGTTGGCCGAACAGCGATATGACGTGCGTGCCGACATCATCGCCCTTGGCACAGGCCTGGGGGGTGGCGTGCCGGTCGCCGCGCTGCTGGCCCGCGGCAGCGCCTGCTGCGCCGAGCCTGGCGAGTTGCAAGGCAGCCAGCACGGCAATGCACTGATGTGCACAGCCGGCCTGGCGGTACTGGAGAGCGTGCTCGCGCCTGGCTTCTTCGAGCAGATCAAGGACCGCGGCCGCCACCTGCGCGAAGGCTTGAGCAGGTTGTCTGGGCGTTATGGTCATGGCGTGGTGCGCGGGCAGGGTCTGCTGTGGGCGCTGCAGTTACACGATGAGGTGGCGCCAGCGTTGGTGCAGGCGGCATTGCAGGAGGGCTTGTTGCTGCAGGCGCCCCAGCCCGATGTAGTCCGCTTTGCCCCGGCGCTGACGATTAGCCGCGGGCTTGTCGACGAGATGCTGCTGAAGCTGGCCAGAGCCTTTGCCCGGCTGCACGGGCAACAGCACAACCGTCGCGAGATGCGCGCCTGATCGGCAATAGCGCTCACTTATTTCAACGAACCGTCTGGCGTTTCTGCGCATCGCCCCTGGCCTGTCTTATTCGGCCCGGGGCGTTTTTTTGTGCACGCTGTAGGAGCGGATTACGCTCATTCGGCAAACCCTACCCGCGAGCGCAATACCGCCGCCTGCGGAACCTCTGCGCAAGCGCGCGAGTCTGTGTAGTAACCACTGACGGAGAGACATGCATGGACTTCATTCGCATCATTATCGCGATCCTTCTGCCGCCGCTTGGCGTGTTCCTGCAGGTCGGCTTTGCCGGTGCGTTCTGGCTGAACATCCTGTTGACGTTGCTGGGTTATATCCCCGGCATCATCCACGCGGTGTATATCATCGCCAAGCGCTGACGTGACGAGGGCCGCGCTGCGGCCCTCTGTTGCAATTGCGGGGTACTCGGCTCAACGGTCGAGAACCCGGCAATAGAACTTCCATTCTTCCTCGAGTGCATGCGCAAGGTTCTCGGCCTTGCGCAAACCATGCCGCTCACCGGCATAAAAATGCCCTTCAGCCTCGATCCCGTTAGCTTTCAGCGCCGCCAGCATGACGCGGGTCTGCTCGGGGACTACTACGGCATCCAGTTCGCCCTGGAAGAAGATCATCGGCACCTTGATTTGCTCGGCGTGCAGCAGCGGTGTGCGTTGGCGGTAGCGCTCGGCGTCTCGTTCAGGATCGCCAATCAGCCAGTCCAGATAATCCCCTTCGAACTTATGCGTCGCCCGTGCCAGCGCCAGCGGGTCGCTGACGCCATAGAGGCTGGCGCCGGCGCGAAATACATCGGCGAATGCCAGCGCGCACAGGGTAGTGTAGCCGCCAGCACTGCCGCCGCGAATGAACGCCTGCTGCGGGTCGATCAGGCCAAGCCCCGCCAGGTAACTGACTGCAGCGCAGGCGTCTTCGACGTCGACTTCGCCCCAGCGCAAGTGCAGCGCTTGCCGATAGGCGCGGCCATAACCGCTGCTGCCGCGGTAGTTGAGGTCGGCCACGGCAAAGCCGCGTTGGGTCCAGTACTGGATGCGTGGGTCGAGTACCGGGTAGCAGGCCGAGGTCGGCCCGCCGTGGATGAACAGCACCAGCGGCGCGGCGCCTTGCGGCTGGTTGGCCGCAGGGTAGAAGAAGCCATGCGCATGGGCGTCGCCGCTGGGATAGCGGATCGGCTGCGGGCGACTGACCCGCTCGGCGGGCAGCGGCAGGCCACCGCCGCTAAGCACGCTGGTCTGGCCGCTGACACGCTCGATGGCGATGACTGCGGCTGGGCTGATCGGCGAGGCGGCGATGGCGTAGATATGGCGGTCGTCCAGAGCCAGACTGCGAAAGCGGGTGTACTCGCTGGCGAAGCGCTGAACCTGATCACCGCTGTGCAGGCCAAGCTGGGCAAAACCGTCTTCGAACCAACTGGCCAGATAGCTATCATGGGCGATTGCCAGCCAACTGCTGGCACCCAGTTGCCAGGGCGCGGCGGCGTGGTCGGCGGCGACTGCTGGTAGTGCTTTCCAATCGCCCTCGATCTCGCCCCATGGCTGCCAGAAACCGTTGCGATCAGACAGGCAATACAGCCTGCCTTGCCCGTCGAAGCGGGGTTGCTGCAAGGACTGCTCTGGGTCGATATCGCCGGCCCGGCATAGTGCGGCAGTCCACTCGCCGTGTCTGTCGCGCTGGCGACACATCAATCGA
Source organism: Pseudomonas shirazensis (assembly GCF_014268785.2). Taxonomy (GTDB): domain Bacteria; phylum Pseudomonadota; class Gammaproteobacteria; order Pseudomonadales; family Pseudomonadaceae; genus Aquipseudomonas; species Aquipseudomonas shirazensis. Next base: position 312,963 of record NZ_JABWRD020000003.1, read on the forward strand.
GTGCGGGTCCAGGGCTGTGCCGGGCGGTCCCATTCGATCCAGGCCAGGCGCTGGCCGTCTTCGCTCAGGGTCGGTGCCGAATAGAAGTCGGCGCCTTCGGCCAGCACTTGACGGCCCTCATCGGCGAAGCAGACCAAGCGATGCACAACGCTGTCAGCGTGCTGCTCTTCGACAGCGAGCACTGAGCCGGCATGCCACAGCACATCTCCATAGCGGCAGTCGGCGGCAGCGGTCAGGGCGCGTGGCGCAGAGCCATCGAGGCCTTGCAGGTAGATCTGCTGATCGGACTCGTTGACGAATACCAGCACCTCCTCGCCCAGGCAGAAGCTACCGCCGCCGTATTCGTAGACACGGCTGCGTGCGCTGAAACCGTCCGGGGTCAGGCAATGGGGTTGCTGCTCGCGCCAGTGCCACAGGCGGCAAGCGCCGTCGGCAGGGCGGAATTCGTTCCAGAACAGCCCGGCCGCGCCGACCTTGAGGTCGGCGAAGTCGGTGCCGGCGGCGACGGCCTGGGCGGCGCTGAACTCAGTTGCGGGCGATGACTCGGGAGTTTCGTTCATTGCGGAATGTCAGCTCTTCTATGGCCTGATGGGCGTGCTCGGCTTCCTCACGTGCCTGGAGGATGATGCCATGCTCGGCCGACTTGGCGCACACCGGGTCGGCGTTGCTGGCATCGCCGGTAAGCATGAACGCCTGGCAGCGGCAGCCGCCGAAGTCCTTTTCCTTCTCGTCGCACGAGCGGCAGGGTTCAGGCATCCAGTCGAAGCCGCGGTAGCGGTTGAAGCCGAACGAGTCATACCAGATGTGCCGAAGGTCGTGCTCGCGCACATTGGGGAATTGCACCGGCAACTGCCGCGCGCCATGGCAGGGCAGTGCGGTGCCGTCGGGGGTGACGGTAAGAAAGATACTGCCCCAGCCATTCATGCAGCCCTTGGGTCGCTCTTCATAGTAGTCAGGGGTGACGAAAATCAGCTTGCATGGGTTGCCAGCTGCCTTGAGCCGCTCGCGGTACTCGTTGGTGATGCGTTCGGCCCGCTCCAGCTGCGCACGGGTTGGCAACAGCCCGGCGCGGTTGTGCTGCGCCCAGCCATAGAACTGGCAGGTGGCAAGCTCGACGAAGTCGGCCTCAAGCGCCACGCACAGCTCGATGATACGGTCGATCTTGTCGATGTTGTGCCGGTGGGTGACGAAGTTGAGCACCATCGGGTAACCGTGGGCTTTGACGGCGCGGGCCATTTCGAGCTTTTGCGCGAAGGCTTTTCTCGAGCCGGCGAGCAGGTTGTTGACCTGCTCGTCACTGGCCTGGAAGCTGATCTGGATGTGATCCAGCCCGGCGGTCTTGAACTCGGCGATGCGCTTTTCGGTAAGGCCGATGCCGGAGGTGATCAGGTTGGTGTAGAAGCCCAGCCGGCGGGCCTCGCCGATCAGCTCGGCAAGGTCTTGGCGCACCAGCGGCTCGCCGCCAGAGAAACCCAACTGTGCCGCGCCCATCTCGCGCGCTTCGGCCATGACCTTGAACCACTGTGCCGTGGTCAGCTCCTGGCCTTGCTCGGCAAAATCGAGCGGATTGGAGCAGTACGGGCATTGCAGCGGGCAGCGGTAGGTCAGCTCGGCGAGCAGCCACAGCGGCAGGCCAACGCCGGGTTTGCCGGCTGTTTCAGGCGAGGACGATCCAGTGTTCGGCACGGGCCACCTCCATGAATTGCTCGATGTCGTCAGCGACCTCGGGCACATCGGGGAACTGCTGGGAAAGCTCGGCGATGATCACCGCGACCGAGCGCTGGCCATTGATCAGGCCGCCAATCAGCGCGGCACTTTCGTTGAGTTTGATCATGCCCTCCGGGTACAGCAAGACGTGGCCTTGCTGCGCCGGCTCATACTGGTAGCGGTAGCCTGGGCGCCAGCTGGGCACCTGTTGACGGTCAAGACTCATAGTGTGATCCCCTTGTGCCAGACCCGCTCGCGGGTGACGGAGTGGTAGGGAGGGCGGTCCAGCTCATAGGCCATGCTCATGGCGTCGAGCATGCTCCAGAGAATATCCAGCTTGAACTGGAGGATTTCCAGCATGCGCTCCTGGCTGGCGCGGGTGGTGTAGTGCTGCAAGGTGATCGCCAGGCCGTGCTCAACGTCGCGCCGGGCTTGGCCAAGACGGGTGCGGAAGTACTCGTAGCCAGCCGGATCGATCCACGGGTAATGCTGTGGCCAGCTGTCGAGCCGCGACTGGTGAATCTGCGGCGCGAACAGCTCGGTCAACGAGCTGCTGGCGGCTTCCTGCCAGCTGGCGCGGCGGGCGAAGTTGACGTAGGCGTCGACCGCGAAGCGCACGCCGGGCAGCACCAGCTCTTGCGAGCGCAGTTGCTCCGGGTCCAGGCCGACCGCCTGACCCAAGCGCAGCCAGGCTTCGATACCACCGTCTTCACCGGGCGCACCGTCGTGGTCGAGCAGGCGCTGGATCCACTCGCGGCGAATCTCTCGATCCGGGCAGTTGGCGAGGATCGCGGCGTCCTTCAGTGGAATATTCACCTGATAGTAGAAGCGGTTGGCGACCCAGCCCTGAATCTGCTCGCGGCTGGCGCGGCCGTCATACATTGCCACGTGATAGGGGTGATGGATGTGGTAGTAGGCGCCCTTGGCGCGCAGAGCCTGCTCGAATTCGGCAGGCGACATCGGCGTTGCGTCGCTCATGTGCGGCTCCTACAGCTCGATGCTCATGCCGTCGTAGGCGACTTCGACGCCGCGGCGTTCGACTTCGGCGCGCTCGGGCGAGTCTTCATCGAGGATCGGGTTGGTGTTGTTGATGTGGATAAGGACCTTGCGCTGGCTGGCGAAACCGTCCAGCACTTCAAGCATGCCGCCTGGGCCGCTCTGCGCCAGATGGCCCATCTCGCGACCGGTGCGGGTACCGACGCCACGCTGCCGCATTTCATCATCACGCCACAGCGTGCCATCGACCAGCAGGCAGTCGGCACCCTGCATCATTTCCAGCAGGGAGTTGTCGACCTGACCGAGACCTGGGGCGTAGAACAGCTTGCCGCCTGTGCGCAGGTCTTCGACCAGCAGGCCGAGGTTGTCGCCTGGATGCGGGTCGAAGCGGTGCGGCGAATACGGCGGCGCGGCGCTGCGCAGCGGGAACGGGGTGAACTTGAGGTTGGGGCAGGCCGGGATGACGAAGCTGCCTTCGAGTTCGATACGGTTCCAGGCCAGGCCGCCGTTCCAGTGGCTGAGCATGTTGAACAACGGAAAACCGCTGGTCAGGTCCTGATGGACCATTTCGGTGCACCAGACTTGATGCGGGCAGCCTTCACGCAGGCTGAGCAGGCCGGTGGTGTGGTCGATCTGACTGTCGAGCAGGACGATCGCGTCGATGCCGCTGTCGCGCAGTGCACGGGCCGGCTGCATCGGTGCAAACGCCTGCAATTGCGCGCGGATATCTGGCGAAGCGTTGCACAGGACCCAGTGCTCGCCGTCGTCGGACAGCGCGATCGATGACTGGGTGCGCGCCTGCGCGCGCAGCGAGCCATCCCTGAAACCCTTGCAGTTGACGCAGTTGCAGTTCCACTGCGGAAATCCGCCACCGGCAGCTGAACCAAGAATCTGGACGTACATGGCCACCCTCTATGCAAAATGCTGTAGGCAAAAACAACAACGCCCCGGCGGGACCGAGGCGTCTAACCGCAAGCCAGGCTTAGCGGTTGGCGAAGTACATGGTCACTTCAAAGCCAATACGCAGATCAGTGTAAGCAGGTTTTGTCCACATGGGATTACTCCTTCGGGATGGGGCTTGAGGGTTGTCAGCTACTTATTTGGTACCCCCCTGAAGCAGGAGGTTCCATTTGCTGAGGTTGCGCTATCTTACAAGATAATTATGTACCAGAAGGTTCATTTTGCGAGAAGGGTTGTTGCGTGGCGAGTAACAATCTCGGTCAGTGCGAGTCAGGCGCTGGGCTGTTGGCCAGGCATAGCCAGCCGTGCTGGGCCTTAATCAGGGCTGTCAGCAAGGCGTCCAGACTAGTTTGATCGGTGTCCAGAATAGCTGCTTGCAGCAACCCGAGATCGGCCGCTGCACCGGCCAGGTGGCTTTGCCATGCCCACTGCGCGACCTCGGCGTCGGGCATCGCTGCCTCGTCGAAGCTATCAGCCAAAGCTTGCCGAACGGCGGTGTCGAGGGTCACGCCTGCGCTGAACACCTCAAGCAGATGTGCGAGGATCTGCGCCGGCCGGACGTGGGGCGATTGCACGCCAAACAGCAGGCCGCCGATGCCGTCGGTCTGGCGGAAGGCGCTGAACACTACGTAGCCCAATTGCAGTTCGACCCGCAGGCGCTGGTACACCGGGCCCTGCAGCAGTTGTGCAAGCAGCCGTCCGGCGCCTTGTAGCTGCGCCGGCAGCGGACAGAAAAGTAACAGCGCGTGTTCGCTGCCTGTTACGTCGGCATATAGCCAGCGTTTGCCCGACACAGTGCTGGCATCGAGCGACTGCTCTTGGTCGGCTGCCTCGTCCCACATCGTGCGGGTGACTGCCGAGCCCAATGCTGCCAGTTCAGGGTCGCCGAAGCCGACCGCCAGGCCTCGGCAGCGAGTGCTCCGCCAGACCTGGTCGAGGATTGCCTGATCCAGCACTCCGGCAGTTTCTGGCTGAGCGGTGGGCGCAATCGCTACCTCGTCGGGCCAACGCTTGAGCAGCGCCCTGATCGGAATCAACGCAGGTTCGTCCGCTACGGGTGCTTGCCAGCAGTCAGCTGCAGGTTGGTTCAACATTGTCAGCGCCTTTTCAACCAACCGCACCACGGCCGCGGGGAGCCCGGCGCAGCGTAACTGCCAGTACTCGCCGCTGCTGCTGAAGTCCATGTGCAGCGAGGCCTGCTCGGCGCGCTCGGTCAGCGGCCGTAGGGCGTTGACCAGCACAGCGTGCAGGCGCTGGCGCAGAGGTGTTGCGATCCTCCAGCGCAGATACAGCGCGGCGTATTGGCGCGAGCTGGGCAGGCAGGTACTGACGCTCAGGGCGGCTGGTAGCGCTGCCGTCGGGTTGGGCAAGCTCGCGAGCAGCAGAGGATCGGCGGGCGGCAGTTGCCAGCTTGCGTATGCCTGCAGCGGCAGGCCATCCAATACTGCAGTCAGGGTCTGGAGCGATCGCGCATCGAGTGCTTGCAGCGGGTTTTCACGGCTGTCTCGCTGCGCCAGCTCCAATGCGCTGGCGGACATCGCCCGGCGCTGTTGCAGATGAGCATAGGCTGCGTTCAACGCGTCGAAGTCTGCTTGCCTGATGAACTGCAACCAGCCGTGCAGCAGCGCTCTTACCTCATCGACCTGCGCGGTGTCGGTCAAGCGCAGACGTATCGTCCAGAGCAACTGGCCGGCGAAGGCATACAACAGCTTTGGCTGGCATTCACGCACCCAGCCGCGTTGGCGCAGTGTGTCCAGCCAAGTGCCTTCGCGGCTGTCGCTGATGCACCCCAGCAGCAATTCCATGGCCTGCTGCGCACCCGCCGGCAATCCATCGTGGGCAAACAGCAGGTCGAGTTGGCCGTGCTTGGGCGCTGGCGGCACCAGCGGTTGTTCTTGCAAAGCCGGTGGCAGCGCCTGCAGCACTCGCTGGCCGCTGGCGAAAACGCTGGCGTAGCGCTCGCCCATGGCTTGCAGCTGGTCAAGCGACTGCGGCCCGCACAGGCTGAGGACCATTTGCCCGCCCTGGTAGAAGCGTTGGTGAAAGCCCCTGAGCTCGCGCTGAAACTGCGGGTTGTGCAGGTTCAGGCTGTATCGGTTGCCCGCATGAAAGGCGCGCAGCGGATGACCCGCCGCTAGCCGCTGGAGTAGCGCGAACTGGTCCTGCGCTTCACGATTGCGCGACCAGGCGATGAACTCGGCGTGGATCACCTCGCGCTCACTGACTTGCCGCGCCAGGCTCAGGTCAGGCCCGGCGAGCATCTGGCATAGGCGCTCGAGGCCACCGGCCAGTGCAGCGGGCGGCACTTCGAAGAAAAAGTCAGTGGTACGTTCGCGAGTGCTCGCGTTGACCTGGCCGCCAACGCCCTGAACGTAGCGCATCAGGCCGTCGTCCAGCGGAAAGCGCTCGGTGCCGAGGAAAAACAGATGCTCGAGAAAGTGCGCCAAGCCAGGCCAGCGCGTCGCTGCATCATGGCTGCCCGCATGCACGCGCAAGGCCGCCGCCGCACGCTTGAGGCGCGGCGCGTGACGCAAGGTAAGGTGCAGGCCGTTGGCCAGGGTCAGATGGCGAGTGGCGTCAGACATGAGTTCTCCAAGGGCGAATGCGCATGCTAGCGCATTCACGCTCAGCGCTGGTGCAGGTCGCGCCGCAGGTCCTGCAAGTACGGGAATGCCTGGCGCCCGGCCACGACCTGTTGCCTGTCCAGCTCCGCGTGCAGCTGGCATTCATCTTCGCCAGCCAGCGCCAGCACAGCGCCGTCCGGGCCGATGATGCTGCTCTGCCCGCAATAATGGATATCGCCTTCCGCGCCACAGTAATTGGCGTAGAGCAGGTAGCACTGGTTTTCCTGAGCGCGTGCGCGCACCGTCACCTGGCAGACGAAGTCGTATGGCTTCATGTTCGCCGTCGGCACCAGAATCAGCTCGGCGCCATCCAGCGCCAGACGCCGGGCGTTCTCGGCAAACTCGATGTCGTAGCAGATCAGCATGCCGACCTTCCACCCATTCAGCTCGACCACCGGGAAGTGATTGCTGCCGGCATCGAACATGGCCCGGTCCAGCTCACCGAACAGGTGCGTCTTGCGGTAGTTGGCCAGGCTGCGGCCATGGCTGTCGATCAACTGCACGCTGTTGTAGATGGCCCCGTCTTCGCAGCGCTCGGGGTAACCATAGACAATGGCAATCCCGAGCGCCTGGGCGATCTCGACCACGGCCATGGCCGAGGGCCCGTCCGACGCTTCAGCCAGCTGCTCGACCTGTTCACTGCCGATGTTGTAGCCGGTCAGGAACATCTCCGGGCACACCAGCAACTGCGCGCCGCTGGCGGCTGCCTGGTGCGCCTGCTGCTGCAGGCGTTCGAGGTTGCCAGGCAGGTCGAGGGGGCCGGGCTGGCCTTGATACAGAGCGATGCGCATGCCGCCTCCTGGTCAGTCGGGCAGGGCGATCGGCCCAAGCTCGTCGAATACGTCGCCTGGGCCGGGGTTGTCCGGGTGGGTCTTGCCGCCGAAGTGGTTGATGATACCCCACACCGCGTTCAGCGAAGTCTGCACCGCGCCTTCGACCCAGGCCGGGGTCCACGACACATCGTCACCGGCGATGAAGATGCCGCGTTGCGCGCTTGGCAGGTGGTCCTGCATGAAGTGCGCGTACATCCGCTGGTTGTAGCGGTAGTGGCCCGGCAGCGCACCTTTGAAGGCGCCGAGGAAGTACGGGTCGGCCTCCCATGAGATGGTGATCGGGTCGCCGATGATATGCCCTGCAATGTCGGTGTTCGGGTAGATCCGGTGCAGGGCGTCCAGTGCCAGCTGCACGCGTTTTTCCACCGGGTGCGGGAGCATCTTCAGGGCGTCGCTCATCCACGCGTAGGACAGGCAGATCACCCCCGGCTTGTCGTCGCCGTTGTCGAACAGATAGGTGCCACGGGTCAGGCGGTCGGTGAGGGTCATGCTCATCAGATCGCGGCCGGTTTCCGGGTCCTTGTCCTTCCAGAACGGCCGATCGACCATGACGAAGGTCTTCGACGATTGCATGTAGCGGGTGCGGTCCAGAGCCATCCACATCTTCTGCGAGAACAGCGACTCTTCGCAGTCGATCTGGGTGGTCAACAGCCAGCTCTGGCAGGTGGTCAGCACAGCGGCGTAGTGGCGGCAGCCGCCCCAGGTATCGGTGACCGCCAGTTGGCCATCGCTGGCACGGGCAATCCGTTTGACCCCGGTGCGCGGCGCGCCGCCATGCAGCGAGCTGAGGCTGGTGCCTGCCGGCCAGTGCGCGCAACGCTCCGGCACATGGCGCCAGATGCCTTGAGGCACCTGCTCGACACCGCCGACGATCAAGTGCTGGTGATCGTCGCAGTTGGTCATTACCACGCGGAAGATTTCCAGCATCGAGTTGGGGAAGTCCGAGTCCCAGCCGCCGGTACCGAAGCCAACCTGACCAAATACTTCGCGGTGCTGGAAGCTGAGCTTGGCAAAGGCCTTGGAAGTGGCGACGAAGTCATAGAACGTGCGGTCGTCCCACAGCGGTACCAGAGTGTTCCACAGCTCCTTCAGGCGCGGCACATCGCGGTCGCGGATGGCCTGCTGGATATCACCAAAGCGCGCGCCGCTTTCCAGCGCGTCCGCCCAGGCGTCGGCGACTTCCTGGAACAGGGCTGGCAAATCCGCCGCGCTTTCGGCGTAGTAGGTCTGGCCTTCGAGGTCGATGACGGTACTTGGCGAAGCTGGCGTCAACGGGTTGGGAAACGGTTTGGTTTCCAGGCCCAGCTTGTCGACGTAATGGTAGAACGCCGTCGACGACACCGGAAAGCGCATTCCGCCCAGCTCGGCGATGATCCCATCGGTGCCGTTGAAAGCTTGCGAGCGCAGGCGGCCGCCCATCTTCGACGCTTCATACACCACTGGTTTGAGGCCAAGCTTCATCAGTTCGTAGGCCGCTACCAAACCGGCAATACCCGCACCGATAATCGCTACTTCTTCGCCCTGTCGATCCAGCGGAATACTACCCAGGCCGGCCGGATGCTCTAGCCAGTCGTCAAAAGCGAAGGGGAAGTCCGGGCCAAAAATCGTGATTGGTTTCTTGCCGTCGGCGGGGTGGCGATTGTTGTTCATGTAATGACCTTGCCAGGAGCTGCGCGGAGGGCGAAGCGTGAGTATTGAAAATGCCTGGGGTCATTCTAGGGTGTGCGCAGTTCGTTATTAAGATCTATGCTGACGTCGTTTTAACCTATATGTCGTCATTCTGATGTTAATGGTGTCGTTATGACGACAGCAGTAACTGGCTGTCAGATCGGCTGGCCGCGGTCTATCTTGCTGCTGAGGATGATCGACGTGGTGGTTTTTTCCACACCGTCCAGGCTGCCGATCTGGTCGAGCAACTGGTCCAGCTGTTCCGGCGATTCGCTGTGCAGCCACGCCACGTAGTCGAATTCGCCACTCACGGCACAAAGTTGTTGCACCTGGCCCATGGCCGTCATCCGCCGCACCACCTCCTTGCCCGCGCGCGGTTGGACCTTGATCCCGACATAAGCTTGCAGCCCACCGCCGATCAGGCGCTGGCCCAGGCGTACGCCGTAGCCCGCGATGACTTTGCTGTTTTCCAGGCGCTCCAGGCGTGAATTGACCGTAGTGCGGGCAATGCCCAGCTGCCGGGCGAGGTTGGCGACGCTTTCGCGGGCGTTGATCTGAAGCAGGGCGATCAGCTGGCGATCGATTTCGTCGAGGATGATTTGACGCGGTTGCGACATGTCGGCTCTCTGCAGCTGGAACTTGAGTGAAGACACTTATAACGCAGATAAACCCACTGCGGCACAGTCGCGGGCAGACTGGCGCAGTTGATCTATACTTTTGAAATCAATCGCAGTTCACACGCCAGTGGGTGTCAGGCCAACCGGGACGTAATGCCTGGCGATAACCCTTGAAGTCTTTAACAGTTCCAGAGATGGGAAGGATGACCAGATCCAAGGACCTTACACAGCTGCAGGTCGATGGCATTTTTTGCATCAGCTTGCGTGATCGCGCCGATCGCCGCCTGCTGCTGCAATACGAGTTCGCAGACAGCGGGCTAAAGATCGAATTTGTGCTGGTCGAGCGCGATCAACACAGCCCTGAACGGGGCTGTTTCGATTCCCATGTTCAATGCGCGCGCATTGCCTTGGAGCGCGGCTGTCGGCGCGTGTTGATTCTCGAGGACGACGCCACGCTGGTAGCGTTCGAGCCGTTTCAGGTCGAGCAGGTCAACCGCTTTCTGCAGAGCGCCGATCCAGAGCTGTTCTACCTGGGCGCAAACCTGGGCAAGGTATGGCTAACTTGGCGCCGTGGTATCGCCCGGGTGCGTGCCCGTGGCAGCCATGCTTATCTGCTGTCGAACCGCGGCTGTCAGCGCCTGCTGGAGCAAGGCGGTTACGCGGGCACTGCTCTGGACAAGGTCTTGGCGCAGCACTATCGCGGTTACATGGCCTTCCCCATGTTGAGCCAGCAACAGCCCGAAGAAATCGCCGCCAGCGATATCGTCCGCGCCCGCTCCACCGACGGCACCGCCGCCGATGCGGCGTTCTGGCGCGATAACTGGCGCCGGCAGTACAGCCAGGTGCTGCGTAATGTGGGTAAGACGCTGTTGTTGCGGGACTTGTAAGGGGCGATGCCATTGATCAGCGGTGGCAGAGATTGATCTGATAGCGAGTACTGCGTCCGCCGCCGGGCAGGCGTACCAGGCAACCTTTCTCGATCAGGTCGCTGAGGTGGCGAGTTGCAGTGGCTTTCGATACCTTTGCCACTGCTTGATACTGACCTGCGTTGATCCCATCAGCAAACCCCCCACGTTCATTGAACAGATCGCCATCGAGCAGGCGGTTGAGTACTTTGATCTGTTCGGCTGAAAGTGCCTGCTGGCCATGCTCCTGCCAGAATCGGGCCTTGCCCAGCACTCTGTCGATCCGTGCCTTTGCCTGCTCAAGGCTGCGCAGCAAGGTTTGCAGGAACCATGTCAGCCACGGGGTTATGTCCAGGCTCCCTTTCTGGCTGGCCTCAAGAATCTCGTAATAGCCTTTGCGATCCTCGAGAATGCTCGCGGACATGGCGTAGAAGCGAATCGCCTGCGGTTCTCCCTGAGCCAACGCCAGGTCGGTGATTGCCCGTGTCAGGCGGCCATTGCCGTCGTCAAAAGGGTGCAGCGTGACAAACCAGAAGTGCGCAATGCCGGCGCGCAGGAATGGATCGAGGTTGGGGGCGTTGCGGGTGGCGGCGAACCAGTCCAGGAACGCTGACAACTGTTCATCCAGCCCTTGCCGAGGCGGTGCCTCGAAATGCACCTTGGGCCTGTCGAGCCGACCCGATACCACCTGCATCGGCTCCTCACCCCGCAAGCTGCCCACCCGTACAGGTGCCGATAGCCGCTGCTCGTCCGCCGGAAACAACAAATGATGCCAGCGCAGTAAACGCTCCTGCGTCAATGGAGCAGCCTGCTCGCGAGTGGCATCGAGCATCAACTCCGCCAGGCCCTCACTGCGCGGGCTGGCGCGGCCCTCGGCGTCCAGCCCCAACCGACGCGCCAGAGAGGAGCGTACCGACTCGACATTGAGCTGTTCGCCCTCGATGGCCGAGCTGGTGATGATGTTCTGTAGCAGCGCGTCGAGCGTGTTACGAGCCTGGTCGGTGTTGCTGACCACACCGGCCATCCCAACCAGACGACCTTGTGCCAGAGCGCAGGCACGCAGCAACGGTGCGAGCGGCTCTTCTTGCCAGGTAAACTTTGGCCAATCGGCGTGTTGCCAGATCCAGAACGGGAGAGTCATGTGGGGAGGGCCTCAGGGTGTGAGCCGATTATAGGTCTTATTCGGCTCACTTTGTGAGCCGAATAGCGTTGCTAATCGGCTCACCCACGGCACTGCGTTCCCTAGAGGCCATTGCGGCGTAAACGTATGACGCCGCCCCAGTTGTTACCTTAAACGGCAGATGCAAATGCATCTTGCAGCCCTGAGGCTACAAGAAACCGAGTTTTTTGGAGGTTTTTAGCCTCAGGGCTACAAATCGGCGGGCTGTCATTACGGCATCAGTTAATGGACCAGCTTGGATTTCCGCTGACACTGAGTATCCAGCAGAAACGAAAAAGCCGCGCAATGCGCGGCTTTGGAGTTGGTGGGCCCACACGGACTCGAACCGTGGACCAAAGGATTATGAGTCCTCTGCTCTAACCAACTGAGCTATAGGCCCCAGAGGTGGCGGGGATTATAGCTAGGGTTTTGAATGGGTGCCATCCGAAAGATCCGATAGTGCTAAACCCAGGAAGCCTGCCGCGAATTCTTCCGGCGGCAGTGGCAGGCTGACGATGTAGCCCTGGATCTGTTCGCAGCCTTCAGCGGCGAGGAAATGCTGCTGCGCCTGGTTCTCTACCCCTTCGGCAATGATGGTCAGCTGCATGCTCCGGCCGAGGGCGATGATCGCGCGAGTGATCGCAGCGTCGTGCGGGTCGTCGGGCAGGCCGCGGATGAATGACTGGTCGATCTTGAGGATGTCCAGCGGCAGGCGCTTGAGGTAGCTCAGGGATGAATAGCCGGTGCCGAAGTCGTCGATCGCCAGTTGCACGCCGAGCTGCTTGAGCTGATGGAGCACGCTGAGGGCTTCCTCGGCCTGGCTCATGATGAAGTTTTCGGTGATCTCCAGCTGCAGGTCGCCGGCCTTGAGCTGGTAGGTCTTGAGCAGTTGCTCGATGCGCTTGGCCAGGTGGGGCTGGCGCATCTGAGCGCCGGCGAGGTTGATCGACAGCGGGCCGAACGGCTGATAGCGCTTTTGCCACTGGTGCATCTGCCGGCAGGCTTGTTCCAGTACCCAGTCGCCAAGCTGGAGGATTGTGCCGTTCTCTTCAGCGAGGTGGATGAAATGCTCTGGGGAAACGTCGCCGAAGGTTGGGTGGTTCCAGCGGATCAGGGCCTCTGCGCCGACCAGGTTTTGTGTCTTGAGGCTGAGCTTGGGCTGGTAGCACAGGCTCAGCTCGTTGCGTTCGATGGCGCGGCGCAGTTCGTTTTCCAGGGCCACTCGCACGCTGGCCTGGGCCGTGAGGTCACGGGTGTAGGCTTCGACCCGGTTGCGGCCTTTGGCCTTGGAGCGGTACATCGCGGCGTCGGCGTTGCGGATCAGGCTGGCGACGTCGCTGCCGTCTTGTGGGTAGAGGCTGATGCCGATACTGGCGCTGGTGAAGAACTCGTGTTCGCCGGCCTGGAACGGCGCGCTGAAGCAGGCCAGCAGTTTGTTGGCGATGGCACTGGCGTCACTTGGCTTGTGCAGACCAGGCAGCAGAATGATGAATTCGTCGCCGCCCAGCCGCGCCACGGTGTCGACGTCGCGCACCTGTTCCTTGAGGCGCTGGGCAATGCCTTTGAGCAGCAGGTCACCAACCGGGTGGCCGAGGCTGTCGTTGATGTGCTTGAAGCGATCGAGATCGAGGAACAGCACCGCGCCCTGGCGGTTGGACACCTGCGAGCACTGCAGCGCGGCATGCAGGCGGTTTTCAAACAGGGCGCGGTTGGGCAGGCCGGTCAGTGGGTCGTGATGCGCCTGGTAATCCAGTTTCGCCTGGGCGTGCTTGAGGCTGGAGATGTCGGCAAACACCGCCACGAAGTGAGTGATCTCGCGCTCGCTGTTACGCACCGCGCTGATGGTCAGCCAACTCGGGTACAGCTCGCTGTTCTTGCGCTTGTTGAAGATCTCGCCTTGCCAGTGGCCTTCGGCAGTCAGCTGGTGCCACATGGCAACGTAGAAGGCGCTGTCGTGCTGGCCGGAGGCGAGCAGGCGCGGGGTTTGGCCCAGGGCTTCGATTTCGCTGTAGCCGGTGATTTCGCTGAATGCCCGGTTGACTGCACTGATGCGCTGATCGGTGTCGGTGATCAACACACCTTCGGCAGTGTTTTCAAACACAGTGGCGGCCAGTTGCAGTTTTTCCTGCATCAGGTGGCGTTCGGTGATGTCGCGGGCGATGGTCAGCATGCAGTCGGCGCCGGCAATCGGCAGCGGTCTGGCTGACAGTTCGCAGAGGCGAATCTGACCATCGCTGCGGCGAATGTGGCAGCTGAAATCACGCACGAAGCCGTCTTTCTTGAGTTTGCTCAGCAGCAGCTTGCGTTCGTTGAGGTCGACCCAGATGCCCAGGTCCAGTGAGGTTTGATCAATGCGAGGGTCAAGGTTGTAGCCGGTCAGGCGGCAGAAGCCTTCGTTGACTTCAAGCAGCAGGCCGTCACTTTGCCTGGACAGCAACAAGCCGTCGGGCGAGGCGTGGAAGGCCTTGGCAAATTTCTCTTCGGAGATCTGCAGGCGCTGCTGGGTTTCCTTCAGCTGGCTGATGTCGCGTACGGCCACGACCAGCGCCCGGGTACCGTCGAGGTCGAAGGTCTCGGCCGAGGTGAGGCCGGTGAACAACTCGCCGTTGCTGCGCCGGAAGCTCATCTCGAGGTTGCGAATACCGCCCAGGTGCAAGCGTTCCAGTACGCTCGGGCCGCTGCCGCTGACGCCCCACAGACCAAGCTCGGTAGCGGTGCGGCCGATCACCTGATTGGGGCCGAGACCGATCTGCTCCTCGAATGCTTCGTTGACCTCAAGCAGGCAGCCGTCACTGTGCCGAGCAATCAGCAGGATGTCCGGGCATTGCTGAAACACCGAGGCGAACTTCTGCTCGGACAGGCGCAAGGCATGCTCGGTGCGCTTGGTCTCGCTGATATCGATCATCAGGCCGCGCATCACCGAGCGCTGGCCCTGTTCGATCATGCTGACGATGTCGCGCACCCACAGCGTATGGCCATCGGCGCGGATCACGCGGTAGTCGAGGCTGTGATCGCGGCCGGCGGCAGTTTCGCTGTCGCAGTAAGCCTTGGCCCAGAGCGCGTCCTCGGGATGCACGATGCTGCTCCAGAAACCGGGTCTGAGCCAGTCTCCCAGGCTGTAACCGAGCAGGTCTTCGGCGTGGGGCGAGACGTAGCTGTAGGTGAAATCGTTGGCGTCGGCTTCCCATGCGACCGCCGACAGGCTTTCGACCAGGCTGCGGTAATGGTATTCGCTGCTGCGCAGTTCCTGTTCAAGCGCTATGCGCCGGGATATTTCCGAGCTGAGCCGGCGGTTGATGCGGATGACGGCAGCGAGAACCAGCATCAGCAGCACAACTGTCGGCAGGCCATAGAGCAGCATGTCGTGCCAGAAACTGCGCTGATCGACGACGTTACCGACCCAGCGCTGCTGGATGTCATTGACTTCATCGCTGCTCATATCGGCGATGACTTTGTCGAGGATGGCCACCAGTTGCTTGTTGTCCCGGGGTACGCCCATTGCCAACTGGTAGCGGTAGGGTGTTTCGCCGCTGACGTAGAGCCCATCGAGCTTGAGCTCGCGCAGGCTCCAGATACTCGAAGCAAGGTCACCTACCACGGCGTCCACTTCGTCGGTCGCCAAGGCTTGCAGGGCCGAGCTGACATTGGGCAGGGCGACCAGATTGAGGTCGGGGTGGTGGGTGCGCAGCAGTTCATGGGGCGCGTAGTTTTCTACCACCGCGATCTTCAGCCCGTACAGATCCTTGAGCGTGCGCGGTTGCGGGCCGCCTTCATGGGCCAGGATAACGATCGGGAAGTCTAGGTATGGGCGGGTGAAGGACAGGTAGTTTTGCCGTTCTGGGGTCGACATCACGCCCGGCAGTAAATCGAGCTGATTGTTGCGGGCGAGCTCAAGCACCTCGCCCCAGGTCTTCGGCTCGGTCGGCTTGAGAGTGACGCCAAGACGCTCCTGGATCACATTGATGTAATCGGCGGCCAGTCCCTGGTAGAGGCCCTCCTGATCGCGAAACTCGAACGGGGGCCAGGATGCGTCCACGCCCAGGCGCAGCTGTGGATGGGCGCTGAGCCAGGCTTGCTCGTCTTCGGTCAGGGTCAGGGCGCCGGCCGTTGCGCTCCAGTAAAACAGGATCAGCAACAGTAGGACCGGCATTTTCGGCATAGCAGCCTCTAGGCAGATAGTCTGAATTCGAGTGTAGCCGTGCATTGCTGCGGGGTGTGAGGGTAAGACGATTAACTTCGGCAGGAATTCAACAGCTGGCGGGATTGGCCCGACAACTGCACGGTCAGTGCTGGCACTTTTTCGATGGCCAAGAAAAACCCCGGCCTGGGCCGGGGTTTGTCATCACTCGTCGAGGAAGGAGCGTAGATGCTCGCTTCTGGTCGGGTGGCGCAACTTGCGCAGCGCCTTGGCTTCAATCTGACGAATCCGCTCACGGGTTACGTCGAATTGTTTGCCGACCTCTTCAAGGGTGTGGTCGGTGTTCATGTCGATACCGAAACGCATGCGCAGCACTTTGGCTTCACGTGCGGTCAGGCCGCCCAGAACATCACGAGTCGCTTCCTTGAGGCTTTCGACCGTAGCTACATCGATTGGCGACTGCATTGTCGAGTCTTCGATGAAGTCACCCAGGTGCGAATCTTCGTCATCACCAATCGGCGTCTCCATGGAGATTGGCTCTTTGGCGATTTTCAGCACCTTGCGGATCTTGTCCTCAGGCATCTCCATACGCTCGCCAAGCTCTTCCGGGGTCGGTTCGCGACCCATTTCCTGCAACATCTGCCGGGAAATACGGTTGAGCTTGTTGATCGTCTCGATCATGTGCACCGGAATACGGATGGTGCGCGCCTGGTCGGCGATCGAGCGGGTGATGGCCTGACGAATCCACCAGGTGGCGTACGTCGAAAACTTGTAACCACGACGGTATTCGAACTTGTCGACCGCCTTCATCAAGCCGATGTTACCTTCCTGGATCAGGTCGAGGAATTGCAGGCCACGGTTGGTGTACTTCTTGGCGATCGAAATCACCAGACGCAGGTTGGCCTCGACCATCTCTTTCTTGGCGCGACGGGCCTTGGCCTCGCCGATCGACATGCGACGGTTGATGTCCTTGATTTCGGCAACGGTCAGACCGGTTTCGTTTTCAAGGTCTACCAGCTTCTGCTGGCAGGCAACGATGGCATCGTTCTTTTCGCCCAGCGCTGCAGCCCACTTGGTGCTGCGCTTGGAGAGGTCACCGCTCCAGGTCTGGTCGACTTCATTGCCCGGGAACAGGCGCAGGAAGTCGGCACGCGGCATACGCGCGTCACGTACGCACAGCTGCATGATTGCGCGTTCTTGCTGACGCAGACGGTCCAAGGCACCACGAACGCGCTCGACGAGCACCTCGAACTGCTTGGGCACCAGCTTGATCGGCATGAACAGCTCGGCCAGAACCTGCATCGCGCCAATGCTTTCGGCATGGCTGCGACCGTGCTTCTTGAGCACTTTGAGGGTAATCGCGAGCTGGTCGGACACGGCGCCGAAGCGCTGCTGGGCGAGGACTGGGTCGGGACCGCTTTCGGTCTCTTCCTCTTCCTCGCTGTCGTCTTTCTCTTCGTCCTCTTCCTCGTCGTCCTTGGCAGCAGCGGCGTTTTTGGCGCCTAGCTGCGGAGCTTCTTCGGACGGCGTGGCGATATTGTCGTCAGGGTCGATGTAACCGCTGAATACGTCGGACAGGCGACCACCTTCGGTGGTGACGCGGGTGTATTCGCCGAGGATGTAGTCGACAGTACCCGGGAAATGGGAGATAGCCCCCATGACCTCACGAATGCCTTCCTCGATCCGCTTGGCGATTTCGATCTCGCCTTCGCGGGTCAGCAGCTCGACAGTACCCATTTCGCGCATGTACATGCGCACCGGGTCGGTCGTGCGGCCGATATCGGTCTCGACAGCAGCCAGTGCTGCGGCGGCTTCTTCGGCTGCGGCCTCATCAGTGTCGGCTTCCGCCAACAACAGGGCATCCGCATCCGGAGCAGTCTCGAATACGTTGATCCCCATGTCGTTGATCATGCGGATGATGTCTTCCACCTGCTCTGGATCTGAAATATCCTCAGGCAGATGGTCGTTGACCTCCGCGTAAGTCAGGTAGCCCTGCTCACGACCGCGGGTGATCAACTCTTTGATACGAGATTGCTGTTGCGCTTTTCCGGACATAACACCCTATCCACTGAAGGTCTTGGCGGGCAAAAAAACAAGCCGAGGATTATACCCGAATAAGGGCCTCACGCGCCAGATGAGGTCGGGTTTTGTGCAGGAACTTTGCGGCTCAGCAGGGCCAAAAGCTGAGATTTTTCCTCTGGACTCAAGTCACTTTGACGCGCTTTGCGCATCAGATGTTCCAGGCTGCGCTCGCGTTGGCGGGCGGATAAGCTAGTAATGGTGTCGAAAAACTGTTGTTCAAGGTTATCGGCATCGATCAGCCATTCCTTTTCTGCCAGGGCGCGCAATAAACGGCCCTGGTCAGTGCCGTGCCAGCGTGCAATCAGTTGCATTGAGCTTAGCTTAGGATTCTTCTGTGCAGCTTCGATCAGCGAAATCAACAGCTGGTTGTACACATGCTCTTCATCGGCGAAGTGGCTGGCGTCTTCGACCTTGCCAGCCAGCAGCGGGTAATGCAGCAGGGTGCGCAAGGCCGACAGCGTTGGCGGTTCGACCGGCGCCGGCACCCTTGGCGGCGCCTCGCGCTGGCCATCCCGTTGCCAGGGTTTGCCGCCTTTCTTGTCCCAGGGTTTTTTCTCCCACTGCTTCTTGCCGGCGCCCTTGTTCGGCGTCCATGGCCGCTGCTCTTGCTGCGCGCCGTAGTCGGGCTGGTGCGCGTCGGCATAGTCGGGGGTGTAGCTGGCCATGGCGTCGTAGTCGAAGCCTGGGTCGTAATCGGGCACGCTGGCCGCCGGCGCGTTCTGCGTCAGTTGCTCGACCTGCTGAGTATCCAGCCCGGTGATTTCCTTGAGGCGGTTGCGCATCAATTGGCGCAGGTTCGCGCCGGGGACTTTTTCGATCAACGGTGCAGCCAGGGTCGCCATATGCGCCTTGCCTTCCAGTGAGCGAGGATCGGCTTCGTTGCTCAATTGCTCGAAAAAGTAATCCGCCAACGGTTGCGCGTGCTGAATGATGCGCGCGCGGAACGCGTCGGTGCCTTCGGCGCGGACCAGGCTGTCCGGGTCTTCGCCTTCGGGCAGGAACAGAAAGCGCGCGCGGCGACCGTCCTGCAGGCTCGACAGCGTCGACTCCAGTGCACGCCAGGCTGCCTTGCGACCGGCCTGATCGCCGTCAAAGCAGAACAGTACGCTCGGCACGACCCGGAACAGGCGCTTGAGGTGCTCTTCGCTGGTGGCAGTGCCGAGGGTCGCTACGGCATTGCGCAGGCCTTGCTGAGCCAGGGCGATGACGTCCATGTAGCCTTCGACGACGATGATTTCGTCGAGGCTGCGGTTGTGCTTGCGCGCTTCATACAGGCCGTACAGCTCCTGGCCTTTGTGAAATACCGGGGTCTCCGGCGAGTTCAGGTACTTGGGCTTGTCGTCACCCAGCACGCGGCCGCCAAAGGCGATGATCCGGCCACGGCTGTCGCGGATCGGGAACATCACCCGGTCGCGGAAACGGTCGTAGCGCTTGCCACTTTCGGCGTTCTCGATCAGCAGGCCGGCATCGATCATGACCTTTTGCTGCAGGCTGTCGGCACCCAGGTGCTTCATCAGGTTGTCCCAGCCGGGCGGGGCGAAGCCCAGGCTGAAATCACGGGCGATTTCGCCGGACAGGCCGCGGCCCTTGAGGTAGTCAACGGCCGCCTTGCGCGTCTGATGGCTGCGCAGCGCCTGGCGGTAGTATTCGGCGGCAGCTTCCAGCAAAGGGTACAGCGGCGAGTCGGTCGGTTGACGGGGCTTGTTGCCACGCCGGCCTTCTTCGCGCGGAACTTCCATGCCGGCACTGCGGGCGAGGTCTTCGACGGCCTGGGGGAAGTCCAGGTTGTCGTGGTCCATGACGAAGCCGAGCGCGTTACCGCCGGCGCCGCAACCGAAGCAGTAATAGAACTGCTTGTCGGGGCTGACCGTGAACGACGGCGATTTTTCTTTGTGGAACGGGCAGCAGGCGGAGTAGTTCTTGCCGGTTTTTTTCAGCTGGACGCGCGAACTCACCACGTCGACTATGTCGGTGCGGTTAAGCAGATCGTCAATGAAGCTCTGGGGAATCAGCCCGGCCATGGCAGTCTCGTCATCGTGCAGTCGGCAAGTCTAATCGCTAACGCAAGGGTGCGGGAATGATGGGTGCGGTGCGATGCAGTGAGGGTCAAGCGGGGGGAGTGTGCGCGTCGCCAGCCACAAGGGCTCGTCAGACAGGGACGGCACGCCTGGTCGCGAGGACCAGTTCTGACGTGTGTTACGGTTGCCGGCTGCTCTAGGTAGCTGGCGCCTCGGGCTCGCGCCTGAGGTTTGAAGCTGCTGCTGCCGACTGCCCGGGGTTAGCCGGGCAGGGCAGAAGCTTTGCGACGAACGTCTGTATTAGTACAGGCGAACGGCGCGGCGCTGTTCGCGCTGCACTTTCTTCGCGTGACGCTTGACTGCAGCAGCAGCCTTGCGCTTACGCTCGGAAGTTGGCTTTTCGTAAAACTCGCGGCTACGCACTTCAGCCAGTACACCGGCTTTTTCGCAGGAGCGCTTAAAACGACGCAGAGCTACGTCGAAGGGTTCGTTCTCTTTTACTTTGACGGCTGGCATCCAGGGCTACCTTCGTTCGTTACCGGGGTAGACGTGCTCCTGACAAAAATAAAGATGCGCTGGAGAACGTCGGTTTTCAAGGGTTGCGGATGTTAACGCTAAGCTGACCGGAATGCAAAGCCTCTGATCGAAAACCGCTGGTCGGCACTGGGCACGGGGACTATCATGCGCGCCTTCGAATTCAGCCTAAACAAGGCACAGACCCATGCTAGTACTGGGATTGGAAACATCCTGCGATGAAACCGGCGTCGCATTATACGACAGTGAACGCGGTTTGCTCGCTGATGCACTGTTCAGTCAAATCGACCTGCACCGCGCCTACGGCGGCGTTGTGCCCGAGCTCGCCTCGCGCGATCACGTCAAGCGCATGCTGCCGTTGATCCGCGAAGTGCTGGCGGATGCCGGCGCAGTGGCCAGCGATATCGACGCAATCGCCTACACCGCAGGCCCGGGCCTGGTCGGTGCGCTGCTGGTGGGCGCCTCCTGCGCTCAGTCGATGGCATTTGCCTGGGATATCCCGGCAATCGGCGTGCATCACATGGAAGGCCACCTGCTCGCGCCGATGCTTGAAGAGCAGCCGCCGCAGTTCCCGTTCGTCGCTTTGTTGGTGTCTGGCGGCCATACGCAGCTGGTTCGGGTCGATGGTATCGGCCAGTACCAGTTGCTCGGCGAGAGCCTGGACGACGCCGCCGGCGAGGCCTTCGACAAGACTGCCAAGCTGATCGGTCTGAATTACCCCGGCGGCCCGGAAATCGCCCGCCTGGCCGAGCAGGGTGTGCCGGGGCGCTTCACGTTCCCACGGCCGATGACCGACCGCCCTGGGCTGGAATTCAGCTTCAGTGGCCTCAAGACCTCAGCGCTGAACACCTGGAACAAGTGCCGTGATGCCGGTGACGACACCGAGCAAACCCGTTGCGACGTGTCGCTGGCGTTCCAGCAGGCGGTAGTCGACACTCTGACCATCAAGTGCAAGCGCGCCCTGCAGCAGACCGGCCTCAAGCGCCTGGTGATTGCCGGCGGGGTCAGTGCCAATACCGCGTTGCGCGCATCGCTCGAAGGCATGCTCGCCTCGATCAAGGGCAGTGTTTACTACGCGCGTCCGCGCTTTTGCACCGACAACGGCGCGATGATCGCCTATGCCGGTTGTCAGCGTTTGCTGGCCGGGCAGCAGCAGGATCTGGCGATCAGCGTGCAGGCGCGCTGGCCGATGGAGCAGTTGCCGCCGATCTGATCGGTTTTTTAAAGGGTTGGGGCGGCGTCAGAAATGCCGTTCGCGGCCAGCGAACAGGTCGCGCAGGTTGCGTCGATGGCGCCAGACGATGAGTAGCGTCAGCACACTCATCGGCAGCAGCGCCGCCGGCTCGCGCCAGGCCAGCAATGGCAGGGTCAGCGGAGTGGCGATCAATGCGGCTAGTGAGCTGGTGCGGGTCAGGTAGAAGGTCACTAGCCAGGCCGTGATAGCCAGCAAGGCAGCTGGAATGTACAGCGCCAGGAGCACGCCGGCGGCAGTGGCTACGCCCTTGCCGCCACGGAAGCGAAAGTACACCGGGAACAGGTGGCCGATGACCGCGCACAGGCCGATCCAGGCTTGCTGTTGCAGGCCCAGCCCGGCTTGCTCGGCCAGCAGCACGGGCACGATGCCCTTGCACAGGTCGCCCAGCAGGGTCAGGATCGCCATCTTGCGCCCAGCCAGGCGCAGCATGTTGGTCGCCCCGGCATTGCCCGAACCGCTTGAGCGAGGGTCGGGGTTGCCGCTGAGGCGGCTCAGAACAATGGCAAAGGACAGCGAGCCAAGCAGGTAGGCGAGCATCGCCAATAACCAAAACATGCTAACTATTCCGGGCGAGGACGCCTTGATTCTAACGGCGCCAGTCGCCCTTGTCGTGCTGTGGAGAGAAGTGCTTGGACAGAGTGTTCATCGAAGGCCTGGAAGTCGATACGGTAATCGGCGCCTACGACTGGGAGCGGGAGATTCGCCAGTGCCTGCGCCTGGACCTGAGTCTGGCGTGGGACAACCGCCCTGCGGCCGCCACTGACGACCTCAACCTGGCCCTGTGCTACGCCACCATCACGGCGCGCATTCAGGCCTTTGCCGAACAGGCGCGGTTCGAACTGGTAGAAACCTTCGCCGAGCGCCTGGTCGCGCTGTTGATGGCCGAATTCAATATCCCCTGGATACGCCTGAAGCTGACCAAGCCGGGCGCGGTGCCGGCGGCCCGTGGTGGTGTTGGCGTGGAGATCGAGCGCGGATGTCTCTGAGCACGGTATATCTGGGGCTGGGCAGCAATGTCGAGCGCGAGCGGCACTTGTGTGCAGGCCTCGACGCGCTGGCCAGCTTTCTCGGCGACATGCGTTGCTCGGCAGTATTCGAAAGCCAGGCGGTGGGGATCAAGAGTGGTCCGTTCTACAACCTGGTGGTGACCGGGCAAACCGACCTGCCGCTGCTCGAGCTGGGCCGTCGGCTGAAGTTGATCGAGGCGGAAAACGGCCGCTACGCGCCTGAGCGCAAGGGCTTGCCGCTGGATATCGATGTGCTGATGTATGACGATCTGCACGGTAGCTTTGATGGCCTGGAATTGCCGCGGGCGGAGATTCTGAAAAACGCCTTTGTGCTGCTGCCGTTGTCGCAGATCGCGCCGCAGCTGGTCCATCCCGGTGAGGGCAAGCGCATGGCCCAGCTATGGCAGGACGCCAACATCGATCAGATATTGGCACCTGTGCCGTTCGAATGGCGCGGCTTGCAGTTGACCCGGACCTGAACTGCAGTCACAACGGCATTCAGCGCTGGGTATAGGCTTCGAGTGCCGACAATCGCTGGGCTTTGACCGCCTCGCCCAGCGCTTGCCCGGTCAGGCCTTGCTGGACCAGGTCTTTTACTTCTACGGCTTTCGCGGCTGCAGCTGCCCCGCGCAGGTAGGCACTCTGCGAGCAGTCATGCAACGAGTGTCCATGGGCAATCATCTCGCAGACTGCCATGAAGTCTTCCAGGCGCTGCGGGCGGCGATAGATGTCGAACTTCTGCAAAATATCGAACAACGTGCTGGCATCCAGCGCTGCTGCCTGCTGGTACTGATGCTGCCATTCGCCCACCAGGGTGGCGAGTTCCTGGCACTCGCGGGGTGCCTTGAAGCGTTGGTTGACGGCTTTGATGGCTGCACCCAGATCATGGGTCAGGCAGGCCCAGCGTACGTGCAGTGGCTGGTCATGGGCTGCGGCGTGGGCCAACACGGCCAAGGTGGTCTGGCCGCGTTCACCTGGCGTGGCAAACAGCGAATCCAGCTCGGGTAGCAGCTCTTTGAGCGCGCCGCAGGCCAGCAGCACTTCAATGAATACCTGTGGCTGATCTTCCATCAGGGCCCGTTCGATCTCCTTCCAGCTGCGTTCGGCAGTCAGCGCCTGCAGTTCACCGGACTCGGTGATCTGGCGCATCAACTCAAGCGTCTGGGCGGCCACCGTGAAGCCCAAAGCGGCATAGCGCGCAGCGAACCGCGCAACCCGCAGCACGCGCAGGGGATCTTCGGCGAACGCCGGGGATAGATGGCGCAGGATGCGCTGTTCGAGGTCACTCTGGCCGTTGTAGGGATCGTATAGGTTGCCCTGCAGGTCTTCGGCCATGGCATTGATGGTCAGATCGCGGCGGATCAGATCTTCTTCGAGGGTAACGTCGGGGCTGGCGTGAAAGGTAAAGCCGCCATAGCCGCATCCGCTCTTGCGTTCGGTGCGCGCAAGTGCGTACTCCTCGCCGGTTTTCGGGTGGATGAAGACCGGGAAATCAGCACCGACCGGGCGATAGCCCAGCGCTTGCATCTGCTCGACCGTTGCACCCACTACCAGCCAGTCGACATCGCTTACCGGCAAGCCCAGCAGGCGGTCGCGCACGGCGCCGCCGACTTTGTAAATCTGCATGTAGAACCTCCATAGCTGGCGACAGGATACCCTGTCGACAGCAATGGCGGTGGCTGGGCTAGAGGTGGTGGATCACCGCCAGGTCCATCCGGCCATAGTCGCCGGGGTCGCCGTGCTCACCGCGTGGCGGCATGTGATGGGTCTTCATGATCTGGTCACCTTGCACGGTCTCCAGATGGATATCGAAGCCCCACAAACGGTGCAGGTGCTTGAGGACTTCTTCGGTGGAGTCGCCCAGTGGTTTGCGGTTGTGCTGCTGGTGGCGCAGGGTCAGCGAGCGGTCACCGCGACGGTCGATGCTCCAGATCTGCACGTTCGGTTCGCGGTTGCCGAGGTTGTACTGCGATGCCAGTTGTTCGCGGATGGTGCGGTAGCCGTCTTCGTCGTGGATTGCAGGCACCAGCAGGTCATCACGCTGGTCGTCGTCAAGGATGCTGAATAGCTTCAGGTCGCGGATTACCTTGGGTGACAGGTACTGCAGAATGAAGCTCTCATCCTTGAAACTGCTCATGGCGAACTTGATGGTAGACAACCAATCGCTGCCGGCAATTTCAGGGAACCAGCGGCGATCTTCATCGGTTGGGTGTTCACACATACGCCGGATGTCGACGTACATGGCGAAGCCCAGAGCATAGGGGTTGATGCCGCTGTAATACGGGCTGTCGAAGCCGGGCTGGAACACCACACTGGTGTGCGACTGCAAAAACTCCATCATGAAGCCTTCGGTGACCAGGCCTTCGTCGTACAAGTCATTCATCAAGGTGTAATGCCAGAAGGTTGCCCAGCCTTCGTTCATCACCTGGGTTTGGCGCTGTGGATAGAAGTACTGGGCAATCTTGCGCACGATGCGCACCACTTCACGCTGCCAAGGCTCGAGCAATGGGGCGTGTTTCTCGATGAAATAAAGGATGTTCTCCTGCGGTTCGGCCGGGAAGCGCGCGTCGTCGCGGTCGTTGCCCTTGTCGGCGCCTTTGGGGATGGTCCGCCACAGGTCGTTGATCTGGCGTTGCAGGTGCTCTTCACGATCCTTTTGCCGGCGGCGCTCTTCCTCGGCGGAAATCGGGTAGGGACGTTTGTAGCGGTCCACACCGTAGTTCATCAAGGCGTGACAGGAGTCGATCAGGTCTTCCACCGCGTCGATGCCATGGCGCTCTTCACACTGGGCGATGTACTGCTTGGCGAACACCAGGTAATCGATGATCGAGCTGGCATCGGTCCAGGTGCGGAACAGGTAGTTGCCCTTGAAGAAGCTGTTGTGGCCGTAGCAGGCGTGAGCAATCACCAGTGCCTGCATGCACATGGTGTTTTCTTCCATCAGGTAGGCGATGCATGGGTCGGAGTTGATCACGATCTCGTAAGCGAGGCCCATCTGGCCCCGACTGTAGGACTTCTCGGTGCTGAGGAACTGCTTGCCGTAGGACCAGTGGTGGTAACCGAGCGGCATGCCGATCGAGGCATAGGCATCCATCATCTGTTCGGCAGTGATGACCTCGATCTGGTTGGGGTAAGTGTCCAGCGCGTAACGCTCGGCCAGCCGACCGATTTCACGGTCGTAGGTCTGGATCAGGTCGAACGTCCACTCGGACCCGGTGGAAATCGGTTGGCGTCTCTGTGCTCTGGCGGTCATGTGGCTAACCTGCGCTGGAAGAGTTCACGGAAGACCGGATAGATATCACCGGCCGAGACCAACTGCTGCTGGGCAAAGGTATCCGGGAACGAATCGCCGATGCGCTCGTACTCGTACCACAGCGCCTGGTGCTCACGTGGGGTAATTTCAACGTAAGTGTAGTACTGCACATGCGGCATGATCTGCTTGGAGAGGATCTCGCGGCAGATCGGCGAATCGTCGTTCCAGTTGTCCCCGTCCGAAGCTTGCGCGGCGTAGATATTCCAGTCGTTGGTCGGATACCGTTCGGCCATGATCTCCTGCATCAGTTTGAGCGCACTGGAGACGATGGTGCCGCCGGTTTCGCGCGAATAGAAAAACTCTTCTTCGTCGACTTCGCGGGCACTGGTGTGGTGACGGATGAACACCACGTCGATGCGGTCGTAGTTCCGCTTGAGGAACAGATACAACAGGATGAAGAAGCGTTTGGCGATGTCCTTGGTGGCCTGGGTCATCGAGCCGGACACGTCCATCAGGCAGAACATCACCGCCTTGGAGCTGGGGCTGGGCTGCTTGACCAGCAGGTTGTACTTGAGGTCGAAGGTGTCGAGGAAGGGCAGGCGGTTGATCCGCGCGCTCAAACGCTGGATCTCGGCTTCGACTGCCTGGATATCGGTGAAATTGTCCGGCTCTTCGACTTTCAGTCGTGCCAGCTCCGCCTTGGCCTCGCGCAACAGGGCGCGGCTGCTGCCGGTCAGGGCGATGCGCCGGGCATGAGCCGAGCGCAGGGTGCGGATGATGTTGATGCGTGCCGGGTTGCCTTCGTTGCTGATCCCGGCGCGGACGGTCTTGTAAGTCTCGGTGCCGGTCAGCTGGCGTTTGACCAGGTTGGGCAGCTCGAGATCCTCGAACATGAACTCGAGAAACTCTTCCTGAGTGATCTGGAATACGAAGTCGTCCATGCCATCGCCGGAATTACCCGCTTTGCCACGTCCGCCGCCACCGCCGGCGCCGCCTTGCGGCCGCGCGATGTGTTCACCGGCGGTGAATTCCTTGTTGCCTGGATGGACCACGGTCTGCTTGCCGCCGCGGCCATGATGAAGCACCGGTTCGTCGATATCACGCCCGGGGATGCTGATTTGTTCGCCGTGCTCCATGTCCATGATGGAACGACGACTCACCGCCTCTTCGACGGCCTTCTTGATGTGGTCACGATACCGGCGCAGAAAACGCTGGCGGTTGACCGTGCTCTTGTTCTTGCCGTTCAGGCGTCGGTCGATTACGTAGCTCATGGTCTCTCCGCTGACAACAGCTGCAGGCTTGAAGCTGCACGAAACAGCCACCACCAGTACCGCAGGCTGTGGCGCAGCGTCGAAACGGTGCGCTGCACAGCGTGCGGTCTGGGCCGTCTAGCTAGCCGCTTACTGCGATTTCCTGACCCGCAGGTACCATTCCGAAAGCAGGCGCACCTGCTTGTCGGTGTAGCCACGCTCCACCATCCGAGTGACGAAGTCGTTGTGCTTCTGCTGGTCCTCTTTGCTGGCCTTGGCGTTGAAGCTGATGACCGGCAGCAGGTCCTCGGTGTTGGAGAACATTTTTTTCTCGATCACCACCCGCAGTTTTTCGTAGCTGAGCCAGGTTGGGTTCTTGCCGTTGTTGTTGGCGCGGGCACGCAACACGAAGTTGACGATCTCGTTGCGGAAGTCCTTCGGATTGCTGATGCCGGCCGGTTTCTCGATCTTTTCCAGCTCCTCGTTGAGGGCAATCCGGTTGAGGATTTCGCCGGTTTCCGGGTCGCGATACTCCTGGTCCTGAATCCAGAAGTCTGCATACAGCACATAACGGTCGAAGATGTTCTGGCCGTACTCGCTGTAGGACTCGAGGTAGGCGGTCTGGATTTCCTTGCCGATGAACTCGATGTAGCGCGGTGCCAGGTACTCTTTGAGGAAGCGCAGATAGCGTTCACGCACCTCGGCCGGGAATTGCTCCTGCTCGATCTGCTGCTCCAGTACATACAGCAGGTGCACCGGGTTGGCCGCTACCTCGTGGGCGTCGAAGTTGAACACCTTGGACAGGATCTTGAACGCGAAGCGGGTCGACAGACCGTTCATGCCCTCGTCGACACCGGCCGAATCGCGGTACTCCTGGATCGACTTGGCTTTCGGATCGGTGTCCTTGAGGTTCTCGCCGTCGTAGACGCGCATCTTCGAGTAGATGTTGGAGTTTTCCGGCTCCTTGAGGCGCGACAGCACAGTGAACTGGGCCAGCATCTTCAAGGTATCGGGCGCGCAATGCGCCTTGGCCAGCGAGCTGTTGAACAGCAGCTTGTCGTAGATCTTGATCTCGTCACTGACGCGCAGGCAGTACGGCACCTTGACGATGTAGATCCGGTCGATGAACGCTTCGTTGTTCTTGTTGTTACGGAAGGTGTGCCACTCCGATTCGTTGGAGTGAGCCAGCAGGATGCCGGAGTAGGGGATCGCCCCCAGTCCTTCGGTACTGTTGTAGTTACCTTCCTGAGTAGCTGTCAGCAGTGGGTGGAGGACCTTGATCGGCGCCTTGAACATCTCGACGAATTCCATCAGACCCTGGTTGGCCCGGCACAATGCGCCCGAGTAGCTGTAGGCGTCGGCGTCGTTCTGCGGGAACTCTTCGAGCTTGCGGATATCGACCTTGCCGACCAGTGCCGAGATGTCCTGGTTGTTCTCGTCACCGGGTTCGGTCTTGGCCACGGCGATCTGATTGAGGATCGACGGGTACAGCTTGACCACCTTGAACTGGCTGATGTCGCCCCCGAACTCAGCCAGTCGCTTGGTCGCCCAGGGCGACATGATGGTGTTCAAATAACGCCGTGGGATGCCGAAGTCTTCTTCGAGAATGGCGCCGTCTTCTGTCGCATTGAACAGACCCAGCGGCGACTCGAAGACCGGCGAGCCCTTGATCGCATAGAACGGTACTTTTTCGATCAGTTGCTTGAGCTTCTCGGCCAGCGACGACTTACCGCCACCTACCGGGCCGAGCAAATAAAGGATCTGTTTCTTCTCTTCCAGGCCCTGCGCAGCATGGCGGAAGTAGGAAACGATCTGGTCGATGCACTCTTCCATGCCATGGAAGTCGGCAAAGGCCGGATAGCGCCGGATCACCTTGTTGGAAAAGATGCGCGACAGCCGTGAGTTGGTGGAAGTATCGATCACCTCCGGTTCACCGATGGCCAGCAACAGCCGTTCGGCCGCCGAGGCGTACGCGCTGCGGTCCTGCTTGCACAGCTCCAGGTATTCCTGCAGCGACAGTTCTTCCTGACGGGTTGACTCGAAACGTTGTTGGAAGTGGCTAAAAATACTCATGACGTCACCTCGCTCGATACGTGGAGCCGACGCCGGATCAATCAGTTGATGCTGGCAGCTGCCGGATTTCGCCGGCCGCTGTGTACCCCCCAGAACACCCTTGAAGCGCTACCGATGACCCGCACGCCGGTGTACCGGCTCTCCCCTTTTTGGATGGCCTGAGCTTAAGAGTAGTTGGTTCTGCGCAAGGGCAAGGGCGCTAGGCCGAGAAGTTTGCCGCGACCGTTCGTCAGGTCTGGCGCAGCCCGCACGGGGCGCGGGCTGCAGGCTAAGTGAAAATTTATTCGGCGGAGCTGGTAGCGGTCTCGGCGGGGTAGGTGTTGCGCCACAGTTCAAAGCCGCCATCAAGGCTGTAGACGTCGGAAAAACCTTGGCCAATCAGGTACGCGGCAGCGCTCTGGCTGGAGTTGCCGTGGTAGCAGACCACCACGGTAGGCTTGTCCAGATCGGCGGCGCGAATGAAGTCGCTGATCGAGTGGTTGTCCAGGTGCTGAGCGCCATCGATGTGGCCAGCGGCGTAGGCTTGCGGGTCACGGATGTCGACCACGACTGCACCTTGCTCGCGCAGGGCCTGGGCCTGCTCGGGAGGGATGCGCTTGAATTCGCTCATGGCGAGGTTCCTTCTGGGCTGATCGTTGAGTTTAGCTGACTGACCGGCGGGCGCGGGGTCCCGTCGTCGGCGCAGTCACAGCGGTGCATTTCGCCACTGTCGACGTTGTACAGGGTCATCGCGCCGCCCCACACGCAGCCGGTGTCCAGCGCTACTACGCCAGGGGCGTCGGCTTGCCCTTCGAGGGCGGCCCAGTGGCCGAAGATGATCTGCACATGCCGGGAGCGGCGGTCTTTGTGCGCGAACCAGGGCTTGTAGCCCTTGGGTGCAGTGTCCAGGCCTTCTTTGCTTTTCAGGTCTAGTTTGCCTGCGGCGGTGCAGAAGCGCATGCGGGTGAAGTAGTTGGTGATCACGCGCAGGCGATCGACCCCGCTGAGGTCCTTGCTCCACTTGTTCGGCTCGTTGCCGTACATGCCGTCCAGATAGAGTTTGAGTCGGGTGTCGTCGCGCAGTACCTGCTCTACCTCGGCAGCCAGTTCAAGGGCTTTGCCCAGGGTCCATTGAGGTGGGATACCGGCATGCACCAGGGCAACGCCGCGCTGCTCGTCGTAATGCAGCAGTTTTTGCCGGCGCAGCCAGTCGAGCAACTGATCGGCATCTGGCGCTTCGAGAATCTCGCGCAGGGTGTCGCTTTTTTTCAGGCGCTCGACGTTGTGCCAGGCCGCCAGCAGGTGCAGGTCATGGTTACCCAGCACGCACACCAGCGAATCGCGCATGGCGTACAGGTAACGCAGTGTTTCCAGCGATTCGGGGCCGCGGTTGACCAGGTCACCGACCAGCCACAGGCGGTCGACAGCTGGATTGAAGCGCACACGTTCGAGCAGGCACTTGAGCGGCTGCAGGCAGCCTTGCAGATCACCGACGGCGTACACAGCCATCAGTGCAGCGACCCAGGTACAGCCAGGCGGAAGGGGGCAATGGCGGCATCGAAGCGCTTACCGTCTTCGGCGAACATCTGGTAGCTGCCCTGCATGGCACCGACGCGGGTGCTGATCACCGCACCGCTGCTGTAGGTGTGGCTCTGCCCAGGCGCGATCAGCGGTTGCTGGCCCACCACACCGGCCCCGCGCACTTCTTCGACTTCGCCGTTGCCATTGGTGATCAGCCAGTGCCGTGACATCAGCTTGGCTGCGACCGTGCCGCTGTTCTGCACGGTAATGGTGTAGGCGAACGCAAAGCGCTCGTTGTCGGGGTCGGACTGTTCTTTGAGGTAGCGGGTGACGACGTTAACGTCGATCAGGTATCGAGGGTCGGACATGCAATGGCCTTGAGCAAACACGCGATTACGGCAATGCATGCAGTCTAGGCTATCGGCGGGGCGGGAGGCCAGTCGTGTCGCAGCGGAGGTGATTCAGCGGGTGTAGCGGCCTGGGCGCAAATGGCTACACCCAGGCCAGGCCGGTACCGTTGTTACGCGGCGCTCTGTTCGGCCAGCTTGTCGGCCAGACGCACGAACGCAGCCAGGTCGAGCTGCTCGGGGCGCAGGCTGCCATCGACGCCGGCGGCTTCGATCTGTTCATTGCTGAGCAAGGCCTTGAGCGTGTTGCGCAGTGTCTTGCGGCGCTGGTTGAAGGCTTCGCGCACGACGCGCTCGAGCAGCAGGTGATCCTTGGCCGGGTGCGGCAGGACTTCATGCGGGACCAGGCGCACGATCGCCGAGTCGACCTTCGGCGGCGGGTTGAACGCGCCAGGGCCGACGTTGAACAGATGTTCGACCCGGCAGTGGTATTGCACCATGATCGACAGCCGGCCCCAATCGCCGCCGCCAGGCCCTGCGGCCATGCGCTCGACCACTTCCTTTTGCAGCATGAAGTGCATGTCGCGGATCAGTCCGGCGTGGCTGAGCAGGTGGAAGATCAGCGGCGTAGAGATGTTGTACGGCAGGTTGCCGACCACTTTCAGGCTGCCGGCTGGAACACCCAGCTGGTTGAAGTCGAACTTCAGCGCATCGCCTTGATGTAGACGGAAATTGTCGTAGCCGGCGAACTTGTGTTGCAGGATCGGCACCAGGTCCTTGTCCAGCTCGACGACGTCCAGTTGCGCGCCGCTGCTCAGCAGGCCTTCGGTGAGGGCGCCCTGGCCTGGGCCGATTTCCAGCAGGTGCTCGCCGGGCTTGGCGTGGATGGCGCGCAGGATGCGGTGGATAACACCGGCGTCATGCAAGAAGTTCTGGCCGAAGCGCTTGCGCGCGCGGTGTTGGTATTGCTCGTTCATGTGCGGTTCTCGGCCATCTGATAGGCGGTGTGTAGCGCGACGCGCAGGCTGCCGGTGTCGACCTGGCCGCTGCCGGCGAGGTCCAGGGCGGTGCCGTGATCGACCGAGGTGCGGATGATCGGCAAGCCCAGGGTGACGTTGACCGCTGCGCCAAAGCCCTTGTACTTGAGTACAGGCAGGCCTTGGTCGTGGTACATCGCCAGCACCGCGTCGCAGTGCTGCAGATATTTTGGGGTAAACAGGGTATCGGCCGGCAGCGGGCCGCGCAGGTCCATGCCTTCGTTGCGCAGGCGCTGCAGTGCAGGCTCGATGATGTCGATTTCTTCGCGGCCCAGGTGGCCGCCTTCGCCGGCATGCGGGTTGAGGCCGCAGACCAGGATGCGCGGGTTGGCGATGCCGAACTTGTCGCGCAGGTCGGCATGCAGGATGCGCGTAACCCGCTCGAGGCGTTCAGCGGTGATTGCGTCGGCAATCTCGCGCAGCGGCAGATGGGTGGTTACCAGGGCAACGCGCAGGTCGCCGGTGGCAAGCATCATCACCACTTGTGCGGTGTGGGTCAGCTCGGCGAGAAACTCGGTATGCCCGGAGAATGGGATACCGCTCTCGTTGATCACGCCCTTGTGCACCGGCGCGGTGATCATCCCGGCAAAGCTGCCATCAAGGCAGCCGTTGCCGGCGCGGGTCAGGGTCTGCAGCACGAATGCGGCGTTGGCCTGATCGAGCTGGCCGGCCACAGCCGCTGTCGCCAGCGGTGTATCCCAGACATACAGGCTGCCGGCCGGTGCTGGTTGCTCGGGCCAGTTGCCCGGCGCGACTGTCAACAGGTCGACAGCCAACCCCAGCTGGGTGGCCCGCTCGGCGAGCAGGTCACGGCTGGTGATGGCAATCAGGGGGTGGGGCTGGGCTTCGCTGGCGAGCAGCAGGCACAGGTCGGGACCTATGCCGGCCGGCTCGCCGGGAGTAACGGCGAAGCGCAGGGGCTTCACTGGGCGGCCTGGTCGGCGCCAGGCAGCTTGATCTCAACGTAGGCTTCGTCGCGGATCTGGCGCAGCCAGGTTTGCAGCTCTTCGTCGTATTTACGGTTGCGCAGCACGCTCAGGGCTTGCTGTTCACGGGCCTGGTCGGTGCTGTCAGTGGCGCGGCGGCCCATGACTTCAAGCACATGCCAGCCGTACTGGGTACGGAACGGACGGGTCACTTCACCCTGTTGGGCGCGGGCCATTTCTTCGCGGAACTCAGGCACCAGGCTGTTCGGGTCGACCCAGTTGAGGTCGCCGCCGTTGAGCGCCGAGCCCGGGTCTTCCGAGAAGCTCTTGGCCAGGGTGGCGAAGTCTTCACCGTTCTTGATCCGCTCGTAGAGCTTCTCGGCCAGTTGCTCGGTGGCCGCGTCGCTGCGGATCTCGCTTGGCTTGATCAGAATATGGCGCACGTGCACTTCATCACGCAGGACGTTTTCGCTGCCACCGCGCTTCTCTTCCATTTTCAGGATGAGAAAGCCGTTGGGGATGCGAATCGGCTGGGCGATCTCGCCGTTGCTGAGGCCGCTGAGCATCTTGGCGAACTCAGGTGGCAGTTGACCGGCTTTACGCCAGCCCATGTCGCCGCCTTCGAGGGCGTTTTCGCTGGCCGAACGGGCGATGGCCATCTGCGCGAAATCTGCGCCTTGCTTGAGCTGCTGGTAGACCTGGCCGGCTTGCTGAGCGGCCGCCTGGATCGCTGCCGAGTTGGCGCCTTCCGGTGTCGGGATGAGGATGTTGGAGAGGTGGAACTCTTCCGACAGCTGCATCTTGCCCTGGTCGGAGGCGAGGAAGTTTTTCACTTCCTGCTCGGACACCTGAATCCGCTCGGCAACCCGGCGCTGGCGCACGCGGCTGATGACCATCTCGCGCTTGACCTGCTCGCGAGCATCGTCGAACGACAGGCCGTCACGACGCAGCGCTGCCTGGAACTGCTCCAGCGACATGCCATTGCGCTGGGCAATGGTGCCGATGGCCTGGTTCAGCTCTTCGTCGGTGATGCGGATGCCCGAGCGTTCGCCAATCTGCAGTTGCAGGTTTTCGACGATCAGGCGTTCCAGTACCTGTTGGTCCAGCGCGCCAGGCGGCGGCATGCCGCCGCCACGCTTGGCGATGGTCTGTTCGACCTCACGTACACGTTGGTCCAGTTGGCTCTTCATGACCACGTCGTTGTCGACGATAGCCACCACGCTGTCCAGCGGTTGTGGCGCAGCATGCGCCACGCCGGTCAGCAGTGCGGCGCCCAGCATCAGCGGGCGCAGACGATCAATAAGCTTGGTCTTCACGAGTACGATAACCTTGAATGCCTTGGTCGAGGAAAGATTCGACCTTGTTGCCCACGACGCCACCGAGCCCTTTCAGGACGATTTGCAGGAAGATGCCGTGGTCGCCTTTTTCGTTCTGCGGAATTGCCTGGCTGAAGTCGTCGTAGTCGATCCAGTAACGGTTGATCAGACGCAGCTTCCAGCAGCAGTTGTCGTACTCGAACCCGCCCATGGCTTCCAGGGTGCGGTTCTGGTTGTAGTCATGCTGCCAGCGCGCAATGGCGTTCCATTGCGGCACGATCGGCCAGATCACCGAGAAGTCATGCTGCTTGATCTTGTAGTAGTCCTTGACGTAGTTCGGCTGGCCTGGGGTGCCGTAGTCGCCGCCGCCCACTTGCCACAAGCCGGTCAGCGAGTCGTAGCGGACCAGGTCGTTGCGGTAGCGGTAGCCAGCGTTGATGATCTTGTTCGGATTATCTTCCGGCTGGTAGTGGAACATCGCGCTACCCGAACGTGGGCTGCGGGTGTCCGGATCCCAGTTGTAGTCGGCATTCAGGCGCCAGTCGCGGTTGAAGGCGAACATGTATTCGAATGCGTACGGCGAGACGTTCGACTGCGAGTCCTGACGGGTGCGCCAGTCGATGCCTGGCATCTGCACCTTGCGATCGGCGAAGTACAGGGCCTGGCCAACGCTGACGCGCTGACGCTCGAAGCCGTTTTCTTCGATCCAGCGGTTGGTCAAACCGAGCGACAGCTTGTTCTCGTCGCCGATCCGGTCCGAGCCGCCGAAGCGGTTGTCGCGGAACAGCGAGGAGTAGTTGAAGTAGCTCTCACCGGTGTCGAAGATCGGGATGTCTTTCTGATCTTCATACGGAACGTAGAGATAGAACAGACGCGGCTCGAGGGTCTGGCGATAGTCTTTGCCGAACCACTGGGTGTTGCGGTCGAAGTACAGGCCGCTATCGACACTGAAGACCGGCACGTTGCGGTCCTGGCTGCTGGAGAACTCGCCACGCAGGTTGCGCGTTGCATCAGAGGCGTTAGCCAGGTCAGTCTTGCCCTTGCCATCCAAGTCCAGGTCATAACGGGTGTAGACGTATTTGAGCTTCGGCTTCACGTAGCCATAGCTGGCCTCCACCGGCAGGCTGATCGCCGGTGCGAAGTTCAGGCGAGTGCCGTTGGCACGGGCCAGACCGAAGACGTTTTCATCAAGGCGTCGACCCGGAGTGCCACCGGCTGAAGTGTCAAGATTACCGTCCTTGTCGCGCACAGTGTCGTTCTTCAAATCACGATCGAAGCGTACAGCTTCGCTCTGATAGGTGAAGTCGAGACCGCCCGGGTGGTAAGGCAGCATGCCGTTAAGGGTCAGCTGCGGCAGCTTGTCGTACGGAGTGATGCGCGAAATTGTCGCCATCTCGTACGCCTGCGCGTTCAGACGCGCAACGTAGCTGTCTCCACGGTAAGTCAGTGCGCCTTGCTGGTTGACCACTTCCGAGGTCTCAACGCCGATCTGCTCCGACTCCAAGTCTTGGTAGTAGAACGGATCGCTGATCTTGGTGTAATCGACTTCCGCCATCAGGCGATCATCGAGGCCACCGCGGTGCTGCCAGTTGATCATGTAGCGATCTTTCTGGTAGTCGGTCTGCTTCTCGCGATCGTTGCTTTCGTCGTTCAGGTAGGCGCCGCCGAACTGACCTTCGCTGGACTTGGTCAGGTAGCGGAATTCGCCTTCGACCATCATGCCGCGTTTGGCCATGTAGCGCGGGTACAACGTGGCGTCGTAGTTCGGCGCCAGGTTGAAGTAGTACGGCGTGACCAGCATGAAGCCGGTGTCGCTGCTGGAACTGAACGACGGCGGCAGGAAGCCGGACTGGCGACGGTCATCGATCGGGAAGTAGATGTACGGTGTGTAGAACACCGGGAAATCCTTGACCCGCAGGGTGACGTTGGTCGCAGTACCGAAGCCCGTGGCCGGGTTCAAGGTAATGTTGTTGCCCTTCAGCTGCCAGGCGTTGCTGTTCGGCTCACAGGTGGTATAGGTACCGTCCTTGAGGCGAATGATGGCGTTTTCGGCGCGTTTGGCGTACAGGGCGTTACCGCGAATGCGCGATTTGTGCATCACGTATTCGGCGTTGTCGACCTGGGCTTCACCGGTGTCGAGCTGGATCTGCCCGGCATCACCGACTACCAGCGCCCCGTTGTCACGGATCTTGACGTTGCCCTTGAGCTCGCCACGGTTTTCGGCCTGGTAAAGGTTGGCTTCATCAGCCTCGACCTGCATGCTGCCCTGGCGCATGACCACGTCACCGGCGAGGGTAGCGATCTGCTGCTCCTGCTGGTACTTGGAGACCTTGGCATTGATGTAGGTCGGCGACTCGTCCTTGGGCGTGGTGTCATCCATGCCAGGGCGGGTCGGCTCGATGTAGGCACCGGCGCAGTACGGACCGGTCTCGGCCAGTTGGGCAGCCGTGAGCTTGTCGCGCGGGACCCAGTCGAGGTGACTGTAGTCTTCGCTGCGCGTTTTCAGGCCGCGGCCCTTGCTCTCGGTAACCAGCATTGGCGCGGGTTCGCCGTCGACGGTGGCTTGTTCAGCCTTACCTTCGCCGGTCGAACTGAGCGCTGCGCCATCATGCACAGGGCGTGGTGGCAGGCTGTTGGCTGGTGTCTTGGGCTTGCAGTCCCAACCACCGGAGGCGGACACTTGGCAGTCAAACTGCTCGGCTGCCACCACGTACGAGGTGGCCAGTGGTTGCAGTACCAGCAAACTGCCTGTTACCAGCAACGGAAACTTTCTACGAAACGTGGGGGATTTCAATGCCATCTTATTAGTCCGGGCTTCCTGCGTGCCATCTGCCCGCGTGTGGGGCCGCACGCCTCTCGATGGTCTGAAAAAGATGCTGGATAATAAAGCATGACCCGCTTGACGGCTAGGGCCGTCGGAGACCCTTGTAATGCCCGAACACGATCTTCGTCTAGAACTGCTCCAGGCCTGGCTCCAGGAACAACTGCTCAACCTGTTTCAACGCAACGGCTGGGGCGACGTGCCAGCAGGTACGCTGACCGCCGCCAGCAGTGACGCGAGCTTCCGCCGCTACTTCCGCTGGCAGGCCGGCGAGCGCAGTTTCGTGGTCATGGATGCGCCGCCGCCGCAGGAAAATTGCGCGCCGTTCGTTGCCATCGATCATTTGTTGGCCAGTGCCGGCGTGCACGTGCCGACCATTCATGCGCAAGACTTGGCGCGAGGCTTCCTGCTGCTGGGCGATCTGGGCCACCAGACATACCTGGACATTATTAACCCGGACAACGCCGACGGCCTGTTCGCCGACGCCATCGACGCCCTGCTGGCCTTGCAGCGGCTGCCGTTGGACGCAGCGCTGCCGAGCTACGACGACGCCTTGCTGCGCCGTGAGCTTGAGCTGTTTCCTGAGTGGTATGTGGGCCGCGAGCTGGGCGTCAGCCTGAGTGCCGAGCAGCAGGCCAGCTGGCAGCGTGTCAGCCAGCTGTTGATCGACAGCGCGCTGGCCCAGCCAAAAGTGCTGGTGCACCGCGACTACATGCCGCGCAACCTGATGCACAGTGCGCCCAACCCTGGCGTGCTGGATTTTCAGGATGCGGTCTATGGCCCGGTCACCTATGACATCACCTGCCTGTTCAAGGACGCCTTCCTCAGCTGGCCGCAAGCGCGGGTTGAAGGCTGGTTGGGTGATTACTGGGAGAAGGCGCGGGTTGCCGGCATCCCGGTGCAGGCTGAGTTCGAGGCGTTCCACCGCGCCAGTGACCTGATGGGCGTGCAGCGCCACCTTAAGGTCATCGGTATTTTCGCGCGCATCTGCCACCGCGACGGCAAGCCGCGCTACCTCAGTGACGTACCACGCTTCTTTGCTTATATAGACGAAGTGATCGCGCGCCGGCCGGAGCTGGCAGAACTGGGCAGCTTGATCGCACAACTGCAGGCGGGCCGATGAAGGCGATGATTCTGGCCGCAGGCAAGGGCGAGCGCATGCGCCCGCTGACCCTGCACACCCCGAAACCGCTGGTGCCGGTCGCCGGCCAGCCGCTGATTGAGTATCACCTGCGCACGCTGGCGGCTGCCGGTGTGACCGAGGTGGTAATCAATCATGCGTGGCTCGGCCAGCAGATCGAAGACCACCTCGGCGATGGCAGCCAGTTCGGCCTGAGCATTCGCTACTCGGCCGAGGGCGAGCCATTGGAAACCGGCGGCGGTATCTTCAAGGCGCTGCCGCTGCTCGGTGATGCGCCGTTCATTCTGGTCAACGGCGATGTCTGGACCGATTTCGACTTTAGCCGTTTGCGCGCGCCGAGCAAGGCGTTGGCGCATCTGGTGCTGGTGGATAACCCCGGGCACCACGGCCGTGGCGATTTCCGCCTGCAAGGTGAGCGGGTGATCGATGGCGACGATACTCCAGGCACGCTGACTTTCAGTGGGGTGTCAGTACTGGACCCAGCGTTGTTCACAGGTTGCCAGGCGGGCGCGTTCAAGCTTGCGCCGCTGCTGCGTGCGGCGATGGCGCAGGGCCAGGTCAGCGGCGAGCACCATCAGGGCCATTGGGTCGATGTCGGTACGCTCGAGCGGCTCGCCGAAGTCGAGCGCCTGATCGGCGAGCGCGCCTGACATGTGGTGGCCGAGCACAGTGATTGGTGCCGGGGCAGGCTTTGCAGTGGCCAGTATTCCTGGTGCACTGCTGGGAGCCTTGCTGGGTCAGGCCATGGACCGGCGTTTGCGTCTGCAGGGTTGGGCGGACTGTCGCGAGCGCCTGAGCGGGCGCCCGCCGTTGCGTGATGATGAGCTGTTGTTTGTGTTGCTTGGGCGTTTGGCCAAAAGCGACGGCCGGGTGGCGCCTGGGCATATTCAGCAGGCGCGTCAGGAGATGGCCCGCTTGGCGCTGGCCGAGCCGGCGCGGTTGCGGGCGATTGCCGCGTTCAATCGCGGCAAGGCTGGCAAGGACCGCTTCAGCCATCACCTGCAACGCATCAAGCAACAGCCGCACGCTGCCGAAGGCACCTTGCGCGCCTGTTGGCGGATGGTCTGGGCCGATGGCCGGGCCGGCGCCAATGAGCGTGATCTGGTGCTGGCCTGGGGGCAACAGCTGGGCCTGAGCCGGCGCGAGGCGCAGGCGCTTTCGCTTGAGTACGAGCCGCGTAAAACCGGGGTCGAGGGCAGCACGCTGACCTACGCAGGCGCGCTGCGTTTGCTCGGCGTAGCCGCCGATACCGAGGCCGATCAGGTCAAGCAGGCCTACCGGCGCCTGCTCAGCCGCCATCACCCGGACAAACTGGTTGGCAACGGCGCCAGCGAGGCGCAGGTGCGCCAGGCAACCGAGACCACCCGCGAGCTGCACCAGGCCTACGCACTGGTGCGCAAGCGCCGTGGTTTGTAGCCACGGCCAGGGTTTATTCCTGCGGACTGAGCCAGCCGCGCACGCGGCGGAACAGTTGCTCCTGCTCTGCTGCCTTGTTGCCGGGCATGGCGATCAGCGACAGCTGCCGATACTGGCTGCCTGGCTGACGCTTGCTGGCCTGCAGGCGCAACTGCGCGGCGCGCTGGTCTGCGCTGCGGGTGGCAAAATACAGGTCGGCAACCGGCACCTTCAGCGTGGGCGTCAGGCTGAGCAGATCATGCTCGACCCGCGCCGGCGTCTGCGCCGCCACCATCACTAGTTTCTGCACCTGCGGCGGCTGCTTTTCGCTGAGGTAACGCGCTGCCCAGTAGGCGCCACTGCCGTTGCCGAGCAGGACGATGCTGCGCGCTTTCTGGCTTTGGGCGTAGGCCACGGCGGCGTCCAGGCGGGCGAAGATACGCTCGGCGTCGGCCTGATCGTTCTGTTCGCTGGCGTCGACCGCATCGGTGCTCTGCGCGGTATCGGGGTCGGCTGCGGTGGCCTGGGCGACGTTGGCGTTGGCATCGACCGGGGTGTCCTGCACTGCAGCAACCTCGCCGTTGGCTTTCTCGGCGGGCGCCGCTGGTGTTGCCTCGACCCGCGCCTGCGGGCTGTCGGCAAGCAGGTCAGGCAAGCTGATGCTCAGGCTGTGCCAGCCAGCATCGGGGAATTTGCTGCGCAGCGGGCCGACCGTATTGGGCCAGTCAGCGTTCTCGCCGGCGCCGGGGAGGATGATCAGCGCGCCTTGCGGATTGCTGTCGTTGGCCGGCTTCCACAGGGCCAGAAAGCTGTCGCTGCCCGCCTGTAGCATCTGCTGCTCGGCCTTGGGCACGCGCCGTTCGAGTGCTTGCGCGTCTTCCTGGCTGCGTTCGAGCAACACCGGGCGCACAATCGGCGCGGCGGCGGCTGCATCGGCCGGAGCGGCAGGTTCGGCAGCGGTCGCCTGGGCTGCCAGCGGCAGGAGTGAGCTGAGGCAGATCATTGCCAGCTGCGTGCGATAAAGTGTCAACATGAATCAACCCAAAGCCAGAATGATACCGGCAGCCTAATAGTATTTGTCCGCGACGGCCACGGCTGGTGGTCGCGCTTGCCAAGTCGAGCGTATAGATGAAGCGAATGCGTCGCCTGTTGGTTATCGGCTGCCTGTGCCTGCCCTTGATCGCCCTGGCACGGCCCGCTGCGGTGCCGACGGTGGCGCTGGAGCCGGTTCAGCAACAATGGCTGGAGGAGCACCGCAGCCTGCGCGTGGGCCTGGTGCTGCAGGCGCCTTATGCGCAGTTCGACCGGCGCCTGCAGCAGCTGTATGGGGCCAACGTCGAACTGGTCAGCTGGCTGGCGCAGGCGCTCGGGCTGGACCTGACCTGGCGCAATTTCGCTGACCAGGCAGCGCTTGAACATGCCCTCAAGGCTGGTGAGATCGACTTCGCCCCAGGCCTCACGCAGACCCCGGCCAGCCTGCGCCTGTGGCTGTTCAGCGACCCGTACATGCGCGTGCCGCAGCTGGTGGTCGGGCCGCGCAGCGGCGCGGTGGCGGTCGAACTGGAAAAGCTTGAGCCCAGCGAACGGATAGTGGTGCGCATGCCCAGCCCGCTGGCCGAATACCTGCGCAGTAACTACACCCACCTCAACCTGCAAGGCGTGCCCAACGAGCGGCAGGCGTTGCAAGCCCTGCTCGGGGCGCAGGCGAGCTTTGCTGTGGTCGACGAAGCGCAGCTCAGCCGCCTGTCGCGCGAAAGCGAGTTCAGCGATCTCGTCGTGGTCGGTGACATCGGCTTGCCGCAACTGCTGCGGATCGGTTCGCGGCGTGACTGGCCGCTGTTGGCCGATGTGCTCGAGCGCGGGCTACAAGCGATGCCGGCCAAGCAGCTGGAGCAATTGCACCAGCGCTGGCTGCAGCCCAAGTACCCGCGCTTGAGCGAGAGCGCGGGTTTCTGGCAGAACCTGGCGCTGTTGTTTGGGCTGCTGTTGCTGTGTGCCATCGCCACCTTGCTCTGGCAGCGCCGTGAGCAGCGCCAGCTGGAACGCAGCTTGTTGCAGGCGCGCGAAGCGTTGGCCGAGCGCCACGGCCGCGAACAGGCACTGCGCCTGAGCCAGTTTTCCATCGACCACAGCACCGTCGGTATCCTCTGGATCAACTGGGACAGCCATGTGCGCTACGCCAACCACGCGGCCGAGGGCATGCTTGGCTACGCCGAAGGGCAACTGCTGGACCGGCCGCTGCGTGACTTCGAGCCCAACCTGGACATGGACCGTTGGCTGGAGCTGTGGCGCCGGGTGCGGGCTGGCAACGGCGGCGCCGAGCAATTCGAGAGTCAGTGCCGGTGTGCCGATGGCAGCGTGTTGCCGGTCGATCTGTCGCTGAGTTTTTTGCGCTTTCGCGATGCTGAATACCTGGTGATGTTTCTCACCGATGTCACCGAGCGCCGGCGCACCGTGGCGGCCCTGCGCGAAAGCGAAGCGCAGCTCAAGGGCATTGCCGGCAACGTACCGGGGCTGGTGTTTCGGCTCGAACGCAACCCTGCTGCCGGCGAGCTGGAATTCCCCTATATCAGCGAGGGTAGCGAAGCCCTGGTTGGCTACACTCCGGCAGCCATCCAGCATCCGCAGATGGGCTTGCGCAACCTGGTCCATCCGGATGACCGCAGTGATTATCACCGGGTCCAGGACCTGGCTCTGGCCAACAATCAGGACTGGTCGTGGCAGGGGCGCATCGTCACCCGCCAGGGCGATCAGCGCTGGGCTGACATCAAGGCCAGTACCCGGCGCCTGGCCGACGGGCGCGTGGTTTGGGATGGCGTGGTCTGGGACATCAGCCAGAGCAAACGCGCCGAGCTGGCCCTGGCCCGCTCCGAGGGGCAGTTGCGCGAGTTGTCTGCCCACCTTGAGAGCGTGCGCGAAGAAGAAAAGGCCCGCATTGCCCGCGAAGTGCATGATGAACTGGGGCAGATGCTGACCGTGCTCAAGCTCGAAGTGTCGATGTGCGAGCTGGCCTATGCCGAGCTCGACCCCGGCCTGCACGAGCGCCTGGCGAGCATGAAGCGCTTGATAGCGCAGTTGTTCCAGCTGGTGCGTGATGTCGCCACTGCCCTGCGCCCGCCGATCCTTGATGCCGGCATCGCCTCGGCCATTGAATGGCAGGCGCGCCGCTTCGAAGCGCGCACGCAGATACCGTGTCTGGTGCAGGTGCCGGATAATCTGCCAGCATTGAGTGATGCCAAGGCCACCGGGCTGTTTCGGATACTGCAGGAGGCGCTGACCAACGTGATGCGCCATGCCCAGGCGCACACCGTGCAGATCGAGCTGCTGCGCACTGGCAGCACCCTGCGCCTGAGTGTGATCGATGACGGTGTCGGTTTTTGCCCAGATCAACCCAGGCCGACCTCGTTTGGCCTGGTCGGTATGCGTGAGCGGGTATTGATGCTGGGTGGCAGCATGACCCTGGACAGTGAACCCGGCGAGGGCAGCAGCCTGAGCGTCAGTATCCCTCTGGATTAGGAGACAAGCGTGATTCGAGTGCTGGTGGCAGAAGACCACACCATTGTCCGCGAGGGCATCAAGCAACTGATCGGTCTGGCCAAGGACATGCAGGTGGTGGCCGAGGCGGGCAATGGCGAGCAGTTGCTGGATGCATTGCGCCACACCCCGTGCGAAGTGG
Organism: Pseudomonas shirazensis; assembly: GCF_014268785.2. Lineage (GTDB taxonomy): Bacteria > Pseudomonadota > Gammaproteobacteria > Pseudomonadales > Pseudomonadaceae > Aquipseudomonas > Aquipseudomonas shirazensis. The sequence goes on from NZ_JABWRD020000003.1 coordinate 356,201, forward strand.
TTTTGCTGGATATTTCCATGCCGGGGGTCAATGGCCTAGAGGCGATCCCGCGCATCCGCGCACTGAACAACCCGCCGGCAATTCTCATGCTGTCGATGCATGACGAGGCGCAAATGGCTGCGCGGGCGTTGAAGGCAGGCGCCGCCGGCTACGCGACCAAGGACAGCGACCCGGCGCTGTTGTTGACGGCCATCCGCAGAGTGGCGGGAGGAGGGCGCTACATCGACCCGGCGCTGGCTGACCGGATGGTGTTCGAGGTCGGCCTGACCGACACCCGGCCGCTGCATACGCTGCTGTCGGAGCGCGAGTTTTCGGTGTTCGAGCGCCTTGCCCAGGGCGCCAACGTCAATGACATCGCGCTGCAGCTGGCGCTGTCGAGCAAGACCATCAGCACCCACAAAGCGCGGCTGATGCAGAAGCTCAAGGTCAACTCCTTGGCCGAGCTGGTGAAGTACGCCATGGAGCACAAGCTGGTGTAACTGTTCTGCCGACGACGTCGGCAGTCACCCGCGCACCTGACACTGCGAGCAGCGCATGCGGCACGTGCCGCGCTCAAGGACGCGGCTGCCTGGTACTCACGACCTCCCTGGCGCAGTCGCACAGCTACCGAAATGCCTATCTAATAACGCCATCCGTGTAGGGCGATCCCTACAGGCAATCTTCCAAGGGGATGATGGCATTCTCTCAGCGGCCCCGATTTGCCGGCAATTGCGCCTTGTCTAAGCTTCTCTCACGCAGTCATCCAACAAAAAGGTGCAGGCATGAGCGAGGCGAATTCGAACACTGCCAGCGGCGACACGCTGGTCAGTTTCCGTGGTGTGCAGAAGAGCTACGACGGCGAGTCGTTGATCGTCAAAGACCTCAATCTGGACATCCGCAAGGGCGAGTTCCTGACCTTGCTCGGCCCGTCCGGCTCGGGCAAGACCACCAGCCTGATGATGCTGGCCGGTTTTGAAACCCCCACCGCCGGCGAAATCCTCCTCGGTGGGCGCTCGATCAACAACGTGCCACCGCATAAGCGCGATATCGGCATGGTGTTCCAGAACTACGCATTGTTCCCGCACATGACCGTCGCCGAGAACCTTGCCTTCCCCCTGAGCGTGCGCAACCTGAGCAAGACCGACATCAGCGAGCGGGTCAAGCGCGTGCTTGGCATGGTTCAGCTCGACGCCTTCGCCCAGCGCTACCCCGGTCAGCTCTCCGGCGGCCAGCAGCAACGGGTGGCATTGGCTCGTGCTCTGGTTTTCGAGCCGCAGCTGGTGCTGATGGACGAACCGCTCGGGGCGCTGGACAAACAACTGCGTGAGCACATGCAGATGGAGATCAAGCACATTCACCAGCGCCTGGGTGTGACCGTGGTCTACGTCACCCACGACCAGAGCGAAGCACTGACCATGTCTGACCGGGTGGCAGTGTTCCATCAGGGCGAAATTCAGCAGATCGCCGACCCGCGCACCCTCTATGAAGAGCCGCGCAATACCTTCGTCGCCAACTTCATCGGTGAAAACAACCGCCTCAGCGGCACCTTGCTGGCGCGCAATGGCGAGCGCTGCCAGGTGCAGCTGGCGCGGGGCGAGAAGGTCGAGGCGTTGGCGGTGAATGTCGGCCAGGCGGGCGATCCGGTGACCTTGTCGATCCGCCCCGAGAGGGTCCGCCTCAATGGCCACAGCGAGCACTGCGCCAACCGATTCTCCGGCCGCGTGGCCGAGTTCATCTATCTGGGCGACCACGTACGGGTGCGTCTGGAAGTCTGCGGCAAGGGCGACTTCTTCGTGAAGCAGCCGATTGCCGAACTCGACCCGGCCCTGGCCGTGGGCGATGTGGTACCGCTGGGCTGGGAAGTCGAACACGCCCGCGCGCTCGATCCGATTGCCGAAGCCCATTGAAGGCTCGCTTAACCAACCCTGTACTGTGGAGAGAATAATAATGCGCAAGCAGTTGAAACTGACCGCCGTGGCCCTCGGCCTGTTCGCCGCCAGCCAGGCCATGGCCGCCGCAGACCTGACCGTGGTGTCGTTCGGTGGTGCCAACAAGGCCGCCCAGGTCAAAGCCTTCTACGAGCCGTGGGAAAAGGCCGGCAAGGGCAAGATCATCGCCGGGGAGTACAACGGTGAAATGGCCAAGGTCAAAGCCATGGTCGATACCAAGAGCGTGTCGTGGAACCTGGTCGAAGTCGAATCGCCGGAGCTAGCCCGTGGTTGCGACGAGGGCCTGTTCGAGGAAATCGATCCCGCTCAGTTCGGTAACGAGGCGGACTACGTCAAAGGCGCTATTCAGCCTTGCGGTGTCGGCTTCTTCGTCTGGTCCACGGTGCTGGCCTACAACGCCGACAAACTCAAGACCGCACCAACCAGCTGGGCTGATTTCTGGGATACCAAGCAGTTCCCGGGCAAGCGCGGCCTGCGCAAAGGTGCCAAGTACACCCTTGAGTTCGCGTTGATGGCCGACGGTGTTGCGCCCAAGGACGTCTACAAGGAACTGGCGACCAAAGCCGGTCAGGATCGCGCCTTCAAAAAGCTCGATCAGCTCAAACCGAGCATTCAGTGGTGGGAAGCCGGCGCCCAGCCGCCGCAGTACCTTGCCTCTGGCGACGTAGTGATGAGCTCGGCCTACAACGGTCGCATCGCTGCCGTGCAGAAAGAAAGCAACCTCAAGGTGGTATGGAACGGCGGCATCTACGACTTTGACGCCTGGGCCATTCCTAAAGGCGCGAAGAACAGCAAAGAGGCGAAGGACTTCATCGCCTTCAGCGTTGCGCCCGAGCAGCAGAAGACCTATTCGCAAAACATTGCCTACGGTCCGGCCAATTCCAAGGCGGTCGCGCTGCTGGCGGATGACGTGAAGAAAGACATGCCGACCACGCCTGAAAACATCGCCAACCAGGTGCAGATCGACGTGGCCTTCTGGGCTGACAACAGCGAGCAGCTGGAGCAACGCTTCAACGCCTGGGCGGCGAAGAAGTAACTGCGCCCTCGGAGCGCCGGGTATCTCCGGCGCTCCCCGTTTTCCAGATTTTCGGAGTTCGCCATGGCCATTGCAGTGCCCCTGAACGAAGGCGCAGGTAAAAGCCTCAAACAGCGCCTCAAGCATGCCGAGCGGGTCAACCGCTGGAAGGCCCAGGCGTTGATCGCGCCGCTGGCGCTGTTTCTTCTGCTGGTGTTCCTGGTGCCGATTGCGGCGCTGTTGTTCAAGAGCGTGGCCAACCCCGAGGTGGTCGCCGGCCTGCCGCGCACCGTCGAGGCGGTCCAGCAGTGGGATGGCAAGAGCCTGCCTGGCGAACCGGTGTATCAGGCGCTGAGCCAGGACCTGGCCGAGGCGCGCAAGAACCAGACCCTCGGTGACCTTTCCAAGCGTTTGAACATGGAGCTGGCCGGTTACCGCAGCCTGCTGTCGAAGACTGCCCGGGCGCTGCCGTTCGCGAGCGAACCGGCTTCCTATAAGGAAGCACTGCAAAACCTGGATGAGCGTTGGGGCGATCCTGCCTACTGGCAGGCGATCCGCCGCAATACCAGCACCGTCACCCCCTATTACCTGCTGGCCTCGGTCGATCACCGCATCGATGACCTCGGTGAGATAGCCAAGGCCACGCCGGACCAGGCGATCTACCTGGATATCTTCACCCGCACCCTGTGGATGGGTGTGGTCATCACCGTGATCTGCCTGCTGCTGGCTTACCCGTTGGCCTATCTGCTAGCCAACCTGCCAACCCGGCAGAGCAACCTGTTGATGATTCTCGTGCTGTTGCCGTTCTGGACCTCGATTCTGGTGCGGGTCGCTGCCTGGATCGTGCTGTTGCAGTCGGGCGGGTTGATCAACAGTGCGCTGATGGCGATGGGTATCATCGACGAGCCGTTGGAATTGGTGTTCAACCGCACCGGGGTGTACATCTCGATGGTGCATATCCTCCTGCCATTCATGATCCTGCCGTTGTACAGCGTCATGAAGGGCATCTCGCCGAGCTATATGCGCGCAGCGATTTCGCTGGGCTGCCATCCGTTCGCCAGTTTCTGGCGGGTGTACTTCCCGCAGACCTACGCAGGTATTGGCGCAGGTTGCCTGCTGGTGTTCATTCTGGCGATCGGCTACTACATCACCCCGGCGCTGCTCGGCAGCCCGAACGATCAAATGGTCAGCTACTTCGTGGCCTTCTACACCAACACCAGCATCAACTGGGGCATGGCCACCGCACTGGGCGGGCTGTTGCTGCTGGCAACCGTGCTGCTGTACCTGATCTATAGCTGGCTGGTCGGCGCCAGCCGCCTGCGTCTGAGCTGAGGAGCCTTGTCATGCTGAGCCCCTATATGTCACCCATCGAGCGGGTGTGGTTCTACAGCCTGCGGATCCTCTGCGGCCTGATCCTGTTGTTCCTGGTGCTGCCGATACTGGTGATCATCCCGCTGTCGTTCAACAGCGGCAGCTTTCTGGTGTACCCGCTGCAGGGCTTTTCGCTGCACTGGTATCAGGACTTCTTCGCTTCGGCGGAGTGGATGCGCGCCCTGCGCAACAGCATCATCGTCGCCCCTGCGGCGACTGTGCTGGCAATGGTGTTCGGCACCCTGGCCGCGATTGGCCTGACCCGCGGCGACTTCCCCGGCAAGTCGTTGGTGATGGCCCTGGTGATCTCGCCGATGGTGGTGCCAGTGGTGATCATCGGTGTCGCGAGCTATTTGTTCTTTGCCCCGCTGGGCTTGGGCAACAGCTTCATCTCGTTGATCCTGGTGCACGCGGTGCTGGGCGTACCGTTTGTGATCATCACCGTGTCGGCCACCCTGCAGGGCTTCAACTACAACCTGGTGCGGGCCGCGGCCAGCCTCGGTGCCTCGCCGCTGACCGCGTTCCGTCGGGTGACCTTGCCGCTGATTGCCCCTGGGGTGATCTCGGGGGCATTGTTTGCCTTCGCCACCTCGTTCGATGAAGTGGTGGTCACGCTGTTTCTCGCCGGGCCTGAACAGGCAACCCTGCCGCGGCAGATGTTCAGCGGTATTCGCGAGAACCTGAGCCCGACCATCGCTGCGGCAGCGACCTTGCTCATCGCTTTCTCAGTGGTGCTGTTGCTGACCCTGGAATGGCTGCGTGGGCGCAGCGAAAAACTGCGTACACAACAGCCAGAGTAACCTGCTGGCGCCAGCCCCCACCCTCGGGCTGGCGCGCTGCAGCAGGATTGACACCAATCAGCCCCCATCCCGCGGGGCTGAGGTACAATGCGCGCCACCGTGATTTCTGCCTACAGGTGCGCCATGCAGCCCTACGCTATTGCCCCGTCCATTCTTTCTGCCGATTTCGCCCGCCTGGGTGAAGACGTCGACAAGGTACTGGCCGCCGGCGCCGACATCGTCCACTTCGATGTAATGGACAACCACTATGTCCCCAACCTGACCATCGGCCCGATGGTGTGCAGCGCACTGCGCAAATACGGCGTCACCGCGCCGATCGATGTGCACCTGATGGTCAGCCCGGTCGACCGCATCATCGGCGACTTCATCGAAGCCGGCGCTACCTACATCACCTTCCACCCGGACGCGACCACGCACATCGACCGCTCGCTGCAGTTGATTCGTGACGGCGGCTGCAAGGCTGGCCTGGTGTTCAACCCGGCTGCCGGTCTGGAGACCCTGAAGTACGTGATGGACAAGGTCGACATGATCTTGCTGATGAGCGTCAACCCAGGCTTCGGCGGGCAGAAGTTCATCCCTGGCACCCTCGACAAGCTGCGTGAAGCACGCGCGCTGATCGATGCCAGCGGGCGTGACATCCGCCTGGAGATCGACGGCGGCGTCAACGTCAACAATATCCGCGAGATCACCGCTGCTGGCGCCGACACCTTTGTCGCCGGCTCGGCGATCTTCAATGCGCCGGACTACCAGGAAGTGATCGCCAAGATGCGCGCCGAAATGGCCCTGGCCCGCCCATGAGCGGCTTCGAGCAGCTGTTCCCGGGGACGCTGCCCAAGTTGGTGATGTTCGATCTGGATGGCACGCTGATCGACTCTGTCCCCGACCTGGCTGCAGCGGTAGACCGCATGCTGCTCGAACTCGGTCGCCCGCCGGCCGGCCTTGAGGCGGTTCGCCACTGGGTCGGCAATGGCGCACCGGTACTGGTGCGCCGGGCACTGGCGGGAGGCCTTGACCACGGCACGGTTGACGACGCGCTGGCCGAGCATGGCCTGGCCCTGTTCATGGAGGCCTATGCCGAAAGCCATGAGCTCACCGTGGTCTACCCGGGCGTGCGCGACACCTTGCGCTGGCTGCACAAGCAAGGCGTGGAGATGGCGCTGATCACCAACAAGCCGGAGCGCTTTGTCGCGCCGCTGCTGGATCAGATGAAGATCGGTCGCTATTTCCGCTGGATCATTGGCGGCGACACCCTGCCACAGAAAAAACCTGACCCGGCGGCGTTGCTGTTCGTGATGAAAATGGCCGGGGTCAGCCCGGCGCAGGCGGTGTTCGTCGGCGATTCGCGCAGCGATGTGCTCGCTGCCAAAGCCGCCGGGGTGCAGTCGGTTGGCCTCAGCTATGGCTACAACCACGGCCGGCCAATCGAGGAAGAATCGCCCAGCCTGGTGATCAGTGATCTGCGCATCCTGTTGCCTGGTTGCGTAGTCACCGACACTGGGATAACGTTGGCCGACCTTCCAGCCTCCAAAGACAGAGAGTCCATCGTGGCGGTTATCGGCAAATACTGGATGAAAGTCATCAAGGCCCTGGCCCGTTGGCGTTGGCGCGCCTGACTTCTGCTCGCCGGCAGCTGCCGGCCCGTCCGTTTGCCTGACCCCATTGCTCTTGCTCCGAGGCTACTCATGACCCGCGAAGAATTCCTGCGTCTGGCCGCTGCTGGCTACAACCGCATTCCTTTGGCCTGCGAAACCCTGGCCGACTTCGACACGCCGTTGTCGATCTACCTGAAGCTGGCTGATCAGGCCAACTCGTACCTGCTCGAATCCGTTCAGGGCGGCGAGAAGTGGGGCCGTTACTCGATGATCGGCCTGCCATCGCGCACGGTGCTGCGCGTGCACGGCTATCAGGTGAGCATCCTTGAAGACGGTGTCGAGGTAGAAAGCCACGAGGTGGAAGACCCGCTGGCCTTCGTCGAAGCGTTCAAAGAGCGTTACAAGGTTGCCGATATCGCCGGCCTGCCGCGCTTCAATGGCGGCCTGGTCGGCTACTTCGGTTACGACTGCGTGCGTTATGTGGAAAAACGCCTGGGAGCCTGCCCGAACCCGGACCCACTGGGTGTGCCGGACATTCTGCTGATGGTCTCGGACGCAGTAGTGGTGTTCGACAACCTGGCCGGCAAGATGCACGCGATCGTGCTGGTCGACCCGTCTGCCGAAGACGCCCTCGAACAGGGCCAGGCGCGCCTGCAGGCGCTGCTGGCCAAGCTGCGCGAGCCGATCACGCCACGTCGCGGCCTTGACCTGAGCGGGCCGATGGCTGCCGAACCGGCATTCCGTTCAAGCTTCACCCAGGATGATTACGAACGTGCGGTCGATACGGTCAAGGAGTACATCCTCGCCGGCGACTGCATGCAGGTGGTGCCGTCGCAGCGCATGTCGATCGACTTCAAGGCCGCGCCCATTGACCTTTATCGCGCGCTGCGCTGCTTCAACCCGACGCCTTATATGTACTTCTTCAACTTCGGTGACTTCCATGTCGTCGGCAGTTCGCCGGAAGTGCTGGTGCGGGTCGAAGACAACCTGGTCACCGTGCGCCCAATCGCCGGCACCCGCCCACGCGGTGCCAACGAAGAAGCCGACCGCGCGCTGGAAGACGACCTGCTGTCCGACGCCAAGGAAATCGCCGAGCACCTGATGCTGATCGATCTGGGCCGCAACGATGTCGGCCGCGTTTCGGCAACTGGCAGCGTGCGCCTGACCGAGAAGATGGTGATCGAGCGCTATTCCAACGTCATGCACATCGTCTCCAACGTCACCGGCCAACTGGCCGAGGGCTTGACCGCAATGGATGCACTGCGGGCGATCCTGCCGGCCGGCACCTTGTCCGGCGCGCCGAAGATCCGTGCCATGGAAATCATCGACGAGCTCGAGCCGGTCAAGCGTGGCGTGTATGGCGGTGCAGTCGGTTACTTTGCCTGGAACGGCAACATGGACACCGCGATCGCCATTCGCACCGCGGTGATCAAGGATGGCGAACTGCATGTTCAGGCCGGTGGCGGTATCGTTGCTGATTCGGTGCCTGCACTGGAGTGGGAAGAAACCATCAACAAGCGCCGCGCGATGTTCCGCGCCGTAGCCCTGGCGGAACAGACCCCGTCGCGTTGATGTGTTGAGTTGGCTGGCCGCCACGCGGCCTCGCTCCATCTGCCTGCCTTGTGCTTGACCCAGCGCCCCGTGCGGGATGACCCGCGCCTGGAGGCGCAAGCGCAAGGTTCGAATCAGAAGTCAGTCTTCTAGAGGTTTGCCGCACATGTTACTGATGATCGACAACTATGACTCCTTCACCTACAACGTCGTCCAGTACTTTGGCGAGTTGGGGGCCGAGGTCAAGGTCATCCGCAATGACGAGATGACCATCGCCCAGATCGAAGCACTCAACCCCGAGCGCATCGTGGTCTCACCAGGCCCGTGCACCCCGAGCGAAGCCGGTGTGTCGATCGAGGCCATTCTGCATTTTGCCGGCAAGCTGCCGATCCTTGGCGTTTGCCTTGGCCACCAGTCGATCGGCCAGGCCTTTGGCGGCGACGTAGTCCGCGCCCGCCAGGTGATGCATGGCAAGACCAGCCCGGTCCATCATCGCGACCTTGGGGTGTTTGCCGAACTGAACAATCCGCTCACGGTGACCCGTTACCATTCGTTGGTGGTCAAGCGCGAGACGCTGCCCGAGTGCCTTGAGGTGACCGCCTGGACTGCCCACGACGATGGCTCGGTGGATGAAATCATGGGCCTGCGCCACAAGACCTTGAACATCGAAGGGGTGCAGTTCCACCCCGAGTCGATTCTTACCGAGCAGGGCCACGAGCTGTTCGCCAACTTCCTCAAGCAGACCGGCGGCCGCCGTTAAGGATTCGAGCATGGATATCAAAAGCGCGTTGAGCCGTATCGTTGGCCACCTGGACCTGTCGACTGCAGAAATGAGCGACGTCATGCGCCAGATCATGACCGGCCAGTGCAGCGAGGCGCAGATCGGTGCCTTCCTGATGGGCATGCGCATGAAGAGCGAGAGCATCGACGAAATCGTCGGCGCGGTCTCGGTGATGCGTGAGCTGGCAGACAAGGTCGAGCTGGAAAGCCTCGACGGCGTGGTCGACGTGGTCGGTACCGGCGGTGACGGTGCGAACATCTTCAACGTGTCCACGGCGGCGTCGTTTGTGCTCGCCGCGGCTGGCTGCAAAGTGGCCAAACACGGCAACCGCGCAGTCTCGGGCAAAAGTGGCAGTGCCGACCTGCTCGAGGCGGCCGGGATTTACCTGAACCTGACGCCAGTGCAGGTTGCCCGCTGCATCGACAGCCTGGGCATCGGCTTCATGTTCGCGCAGAGTCACCACAAAGCCATGAAGTACGCCGCGGGCCCGCGTCGCGAGCTGGGCCTGCGCACTTTGTTCAACATGCTTGGCCCGCTTACGAATCCGGCCGGAGTGCAACACCAGGTGGTTGGCGTGTTCGCCCAGACCTTGTGCCGGCCGCTGGCCGAGGTGCTGCAGCGCCTGGGCAGCAAGCACGTGTTGGTGGTGCACTCCAAGGATGGCCTGGATGAGTTCAGCCTGGCAGCGCCGACCTTTGTTGCCGAGCTGAAAAAAGGTGAGATCAGCGAGTATTGGGTCGAGCCCGAAGACCTCGGCATGAAGAGCCAGAGCCTGCATGGCCTGGCTGTGGAAAACCCGCAGGCCTCGTATGAACTGATCCGCGATGCCTTGGGCCGGCGCAAGACCGAAAACGGCCAGAAGGCCGCCGAGATGATCGTGCTCAATGCGGGCGCCGCGCTGTACGCAGCAGACCACGCAATGACCCTGGCCCAGGGCGTAGAGCTTGCCAGCGATGTATTGCACACCGGCCTGGCCTGGGAAAAACTCCAGGAACTGGGCGCCTTTACCGCCGTATTCAAGCAGGAGAACGAAGCATGAGCGTGCCGACCGTGCTGGAAAACATCCTCGCCCGCAAGGTCGAGGAAGTCGCCGAGCGCCGTGCCCGGATCAGCCTGGCCGAGCTCGAGCAACTGGCCAAGGCTGCTGATGCGCCGCGTGGCTTCGCCAATGCGCTGATCGAACAGGCCAAGCGCAAGCAGCCTGCGGTGATTGCCGAAATCAAGAAGGCCTCACCGAGCAAGGGCGTGATCCGCGAAAACTTCGTCCCGGCCGACATCGCCGTCAGTTACGAGAGGGGCGGCGCGACCTGCCTGTCGGTGCTGACCGACATCGATTATTTCCAGGGCGCCGATGCCTACCTGCAGCAGGCCCGCGCGGCCTGCAAGCTGCCGGTGATTCGCAAGGACTTCATGATCGATCCGTACCAGATCGTCGAAGCCCGTGCGTTGGGCGCCGATTGCGTGCTGCTGATTGTCTCTGCGCTGGATGATGTGCGCATGGCCGAACTGGCCGCTGTGGCCAAGTCGGTCGGCCTGGATGTGCTGGTCGAAGTGCATGACGGCGATGAGCTGGAGCGGGCCTTGAACACCCTCGACACACCATTGGTCGGGGTCAACAACCGTAACCTGCACACCTTTGACGTCAGCCTGGAAACCACCCTCGACCTGCTGCCACGAATTCCGCGTGAGCGGCTGGCGATCACCGAGAGCGGGATCTTCAACCGGGCCGATGTCGAGCTGATGGAAATCAACGGGGTGTACTCGTTCCTGGTTGGCGAAGCGTTCATGCGTGCTGAGCAACCGGGGCAGGAATTGCAGCGGCTGTTCTTCCCGCAGCGGCCGGTACAGAACGTGGTTCAGGAACTGGACTGATTGACCTTGAAGCCGGCCATTGCCGGCTTCGTTGTTTCTAGAAGGTGGCTAAAAGGTGGCATCCCGATGAGCGAACAACCTCTGGCCCTGACCGTCGCGCAGGGCCTGCAAGCCGAGCAGGACCTGCTCGCCGCCGTGTGCCGCGGCGATGCCGAGGCCGGCGTGCTGTTCTGGCGCCCGACCGATCAGGCGCTGGTGATGCCGCGGCGGCTGAGCCGGCAGGACAACTTCGAGGTTGCCTGCGCCGAGCTGGCCATCGCTGGCTGGCCGGTGCTGCTACGCGAGACTGGCGGCGAACCGGTGCCGCAATCGCATGCAACGGTCAACGTCGCGCTGGTGTATGTTGCCCCGCGTAGCGAAGGCGACCATGGCCGTATCGAGAACGCTTATGAGCGTTTGTGTCAGCCGCTGTGTGAGGTTCTGCGCGAGTGGGGCGGGGTGGCTTCGCTGGGCGAGATCGATGGCGCCTTCTGCGACGGACGTTACAACGTCAACCTCAACGGGCGCAAGCTGGTCGGCACTGCTCAGCGCTGGCGCCAGGGCCTGGGCGGCAAGCGCCCGGTAGTGCTGGTGCATGGCGCCCTGCTGCTGGATAACCAGCGCGAGTCGATGGTGGCGGCGGTCAACCGCTTCAATCAGTGCTGCGGCATCGATCAGCACTGCCGCGCCGACAGTCATATCGCCCTGCATGAAGTGGCGCCGGCAGTGCCCTGGTTCGAGCGCCTGTCTGCCGCCTATGCTGAGGTGATCGCAGGTCTGCCCCAAGATTAACGGGTGCCGTACACCACCATGGTTTTGCCCTTGACCTGAACCAGGCTGCGCTCCTCCAGATCCTTGAGGACGCGGCCGACCATCTCCCGTGAACAACCCACGATCCGCCCGATCTCCTGGCGGGTGATCTTGATCTGCATGCCGTCCGGATGAGTCATGGCATCGGGCTGCTTGCACAAGTCGAGCAGGCAACGGGCGACGCGCCCGGTGACATCGAAGAACGCCAGGTCGCCGACCTTGCGCGTGGTGTTGCGCAGGCGCTGGGCCATCTGGCTGCCCAAGGCGTAGAGAATCTCAGGGTCGAGGCGGGCGACCTCGCGGAATCTCTCGTAGCTGATCTCGGCTACTTCGCATTCGGTCTTGGCCCGCACCCAGGCGCTGCGATACTGCTCCTTGCCGACTGGCTCGAACAAGCCCAGCTCACCGAAGAAATCGCCATCGTTGAGGTAGGCGATGATCATCTCGCGGTCCTGGTCATCTTCGATGATCACGGTGACCGAGCCTTTGATGATGAACGACAAGGTTTCAGCCCGGTCGCCGGCACAGAGGATATCGCTCTTGGCGGCAAACCGGCGGCGCTGGCAGTGCGCCAGCAATTTGTCGATGTTCTTGATCTTGGCGGAGAGGGCGGACACAACCATCAGGACATCCTGTTCGATGCGATACAGAGGCTTTTCGGATCGGCTGGCAGGCCGCGCCAGTCATTTGGCGCCAGCTTATCAGGCGCTGCCCAGTGTATCGGCAGCGATGCGTGTTGAGTTGAGCTTTTCCGACGGGCTTACAAGGCTTAAGCTGGCACCCTTTCTACGTATCTGGAGTCGACAAGCATGAAGGCACGCATCCAATGGGCCGGTGAAGCCATGTTCCTCGGTGAATCGGGTAGCGGCCATGTCGTGGTCATGGACGGTCCGCCCGAAGCCGGTGGGCGCAACCTTGGCGTGCGGCCGATGGAGATGCTCCTGCTCGGCCTCGGTGGCTGCAGCAACTTCGACGTGGTCAGCATTCTGAAGAAATCGCGCCAGGCAGTGGAGAGCTGCGAAGCATTCCTCGAAGCCGAGCGCGCTGACGAAGATCCGAAGGTGTTCACCAAGATCCACCTCAACTTCGTGGTCAAGGGTCGCGGCCTCAAGGAAGCGCAGGTCAAGCGCGCTGTCGAGCTGTCAGCAGAGAAGTACTGCTCGGCGTCGATCATGCTCGGCCGCGCAGGTGTGGAAATCACCCACAGCTATGAGATCGTCGAACTCGGCTGAGTTGTTTCCGTGTTGTAGAGCAAGGCCAGCCCAGGCAGCAGCGCCAGCAGCAGTGCTGGTGCATTGCTGGCCAGCAGGATGAAAGTCTCGGCGGTGCTCCACGTGGTGCCGAAGCATTGGGCAAACACCAGGCACTGCAACAGTGCCGTGATGCTGGCGGCCAGCAAGAAGACGCCAAGCAGCAGTCGGCGTCTGTGGGTAAAGCAGCCCGCCAGCACAAACAGTAACTGCCCCGGCAGGCTCAACAGCAGCAGTTCAAGTGCACTATTGCTGTCGGGTTCGCCCAGGCTGGGTAGCGTGAGACTGAAGCTCGCTTGCCGGATTTGCGCGGTCATCAGGCATATGAACAGGTAGGCCATCAACGGCAAGCCCAGACTTTGCAGCAGGCGCCGGGCAACTCTCGACATTATCGACGCAGCCCGGGTAACAGCGCGAGCAGGCGTTCAGGCAAGTTGCCGCGTAAGCTGGCACTGAGCTTTTCACGATGCTTTTGGTAGACAAGGCCCAGACCGATCACGCCGAGGCCGATCAAGGTCAGCAGCAGCGGGAACAACAGCGAGTCGGCAAACACCTGATAGGACAGGTAGCCCAGGTAGGCCGCCACGCCGACGGCGCCGAACACCATGAAGATCGGCCGTCGCAGCAGCACCGCCAGGCCCATCAGGCCCAGGTTGATCAAGCCATACATGGCTTTGCCCCATTCGCTGCCGCTGTCGAGCAGGGTCAACCCGCCCCAGAACGCTGCCAGGCCAGCCAGGTAACCCCAGAAGGCGTAGTCCTTGCGCGTGCGTCCATCGACCACGATGCTCAGCAGCAGCACGCCCAGGCCGAACCAGACCGAGACCAGGCGCCGCTGCTCCCAGCTGAACGGCGCGCCGTATATCCACTCGGTCAGGTCCATCGACATGAACCACAGCGCCACTGCGATCGGCATGACGATGAACGGGAAGGCAATCAGGCGCAGCATCAGCAGGCCAGCGAGCACCGTCGCCGCCTCCATCAGCAGCCAGCCGGCTTGCACGTTGGTGTAGTACTGATGGAAGTCGACCTGAGTGTCGTCCAGCGGCCACCAGCCCAGCAAGCGCTGTAGAGCAAACACGCTCAGCGGCACAATGCTCACCGCCACTGCGCCGAGCACGCCGGCAGGCACAAGCTGCTGGCGCCGTTGCAGGGCCAGGGCTGATGTGGTCAATACGGCGATATACAGCAGGGCGATAGCCAGCAGTGCTGAATCACCGATGCTCATCCAGGCTTCGGTCAGCAGCCAGCCCATGGCGGCCATGATCAGCAGGCCGCCGAGGTAGAACGCTACATGCGCCAGTTGGAAGCTGGCTTGAGCAGCCGGTTGGCGCCGCAGGAAATTCAGCAGCGCCTGATCCTGGCCGGGTTGCAGAATACTGGCGTCGACCGCACGCGCCAGATCCTTGGCATCGAAACGTTCGGTCATCTGTGTATTCCTAGATGCGGTAGGTGCTTTTGGTCATGACCTTGGCCATCAGGCTCATGCCAAAGCGCACGGGCGCCGGGAAGCGATAGCCGCCGGCTTCCAGTGCCGCGTCGGCATGGTGCTCTTCATCGATCCGCATCTGCTCGAGAATGGCCCGGGATTTTTCATCTTCGCTGGGCAACTGCTCGAGATGTTCATCCAGATGCTTGCAGACCTGATGCTCGGTTGCCGCAACGAAGCCAAGGCTGACCTTGTCGCTGACCAGCCCGGCGATTGCGCCGATGCCGAACGACATGCCGTAGAACAATGGGTTGAGCACACTGGGATGGCTGCCGAGTTGGCGAATACGCTGCTCGCACCAGGCCAGATGGTCGATCTCTTCTTCGGCTGCATGCTCCATCGCCTTGCGCACCTGAGGCAGGCGGGCGGTCAGCGATTGCCCCTGGTACAGCGCCTGGGCGCAGACTTCACCCGTGTGGTTGATGCGCATCAAGCCGGCGACGTGGCGCGTTTGCGCGTCGTCCAGGTCAGCGTCGGGCTGGATGATTGCAGGAGAAGGGCGGCTAGGTTGGCCGCTGAAAGGCAGCAAGGTGCGCATGGCGGTATCGGCCTGCAGCAACAAGCGGTCGAGCGGCGAATAGTGACGTTCGGTAGCCATCGGGCACCTCCGCAAGAGTGATGCCCGACAGTTTACCGCAAACCCCTGGCCGGGGCTTGCCTTGGATCAGCCCGGTGGCCAGTGCATCTGGCGCTGGCCGAGCACGTGCATGTGAATATGGTAGACCGTCTGGCCGCCCAGTTCGTTGCAGTTCATGACTACGCGGAAACCGTCTTCGCAACCCAGCTCCTTGGCCAGACGCTGCGCGGTGAAGAGGATATGGCCGGCGACGGCCTTGTCATCTTCGGTCAGGTCGTTTAGGGTGCGGATCGGCTTTTTCGGGATAACCAGAAAATGTACCGGCGCCTGCGGGGCGATATCGTGGAAGGCCAGAACCTGGTCATCCTCGTAGATGATCTTGGCCGGGATTTCCCGGTTGATGATCTTGGTGAAGAGAGTCTCCACAGCACTTGCTCCATGGTCAGGGTCCGAGCTGAGTGTACCCAGCACGGCGCTGCGCGCACAGTGCTATTGCGCTTCCAGCGGGCAGTAACGGCGATTGATCAAGCCGGCCAGCTTGCGCGTCAACCAACGCGGCAGGAGGCGTGGCAGTCTCGCCAGCCAGCGATTGCGCCGACCGGGCATGATCAGCGGGCGGTTCTTGTCCAGTGCGCGGACGGTATACAACGCCACTTCTTCGGCGCTCAGGCAGCGCTGGCCGTTGTCCAGCCTGGGGATCTTGCGCAGTGCCGAGCGTACTGGGCCTGGACACAGCACCGAGACCTTGATGCCGGTACGGCCAAGCTCTTCGCGCAGGGCTTCGGAAAAGCTCAGCACATAAGCCTTGCTCGCGGCGTAGCAGGCCATCCACGGGCCGGGGGCCACAGCTGCCAGCGAAGCAACGTTGAGAATCTGCCCACCGCCCTGGATCGCCATCAGGTTGCCAATGGCGTGGCACAGGCGGGTCAGGGCGAGGATGTTGACCTCGAGCAGGTCTTGTTCGTCAGCCCACTCGTGGGCCAGAAACGGGCCATACGTGCGGTGCCCGGCGCAGTTGACCAGCAGGTCAATGCGCCGCTCGCCTTCTTCCAGCTCAAGTACAAAGCTCGACAAACGCAGCGGCTGGCTGAGGTCGCAGGCACGCAGCAGCACCTCGACGCCAAAGCGCTGAGCCAGCTCGATTGCCAGCGGTTCGAGGGTCTCGCGATGGCGCGCCACCAGGATCAGGCTACGGCCACGCCGCGCCAGGGCTTCCGCCAGGGCCAGGCCCAGGCCGCTGGAAGCACCGGTGATCATGGCGTAACGGGTCATGCGCGGCTCCTGGGGCGACGGAAAGGGGCGCTAGTGTACAGCGTGGCCAACAGAGGTGTTGCCTTTTGCTACAGCGCCCCAGTGGGTCAGAACGGTTTGACCACTACCAGAATGACAATCGCCAACAGCAGGAGTACCGGTACCTCGTTGAACCAGCGGTAGAACACATGGCTGCGCTTGTTGGTGCCAGCAGCGAAGCGTTTGCGCTGAGCGCCGCACATGTGATGGTAGCCGGTCAGCAGGATTACCAGAGTCAGCTTGGCATGCATCCAGCCCTGGCTGAGCCAGCCTGGGGTCAGGTAGAGCATCCAGATGCCGAACACGAAGGTGGCGATCATCGCCGGATTCATGATGCCGCGATACAGCTTGCGCTCCATCACGGTGAAGCGCTCCTGGCTGGTGCTGTCCTCGCTTTGCGCGTGATAAACGAACAGCCGTGGCAGGTAAAACAGGCCGGCGAACCAGCAGACCACGCTGACGATGTGCAGCGCTTTGATCCATAGGTAAAGCATGGAGGGTGTTCCTTCAGGTTTTCACGGTGGTCGGATAGTAGTGGTGAAGCACCTGCGGCGCATCCCAAGAGTTGTTACAGGCGGCTGGCAGCCCTATCATCGTGCGCTTTCCAGTCGCATCGTTGATAAGGGGCAAGCGTTATGATCAAGGTCGGTATCGTCGGCGGCACGGGTTACACCGGGGTCGAACTGTTGCGTCTGCTGGCGCAGCATCCTCAGGCCGAAGTCGCGGTCATCACCTCGCGCTCGGAAGCCGGTGTGGCAGTGGCCGATATGTACCCGAACCTGCGTGGTCATTACGACGGCCTGGCCTTCAGCGTGCCCGACAGCAAGGCCCTGGCGGCCTGTGACGTGGTGTTCTTTGCCACCCCGCACGGCGTTGCCCACGCCCTGGCTGGCGAGTTGCTGGCGGCCGGTACCCGAGTTATCGACCTGTCGGCTGACTTCCGCCTGCAGGACGCGGTCGAGTGGGGCAAGTGGTACGGCCAGCCGCACGGTGCGCCGGAGCTGCTCAAGGATGCGGTCTATGGTTTGCCTGAGGTGAACCGCGAGAAGATCCGTCAGGCACGTCTGATCGCTGTGCCGGGCTGCTATCCAACCGCTACCCAGCTTGGCCTGTTGCCGTTGCTCGAAGCTGGCCTGGCCGATCCATCGCGCTTGATCGCCGACTGCAAGTCCGGGGTCAGCGGTGCGGGGCGTGGGGCTGCGGTCGGTTCGCTGTTCTGCGAATCCGGCGAAAGCATGAAGGCCTATGCGGTCAAAGGGCACCGCCACCTGCCAGAAATCAGCCAGGGCCTGCGTCTGGCGGCTGGCCAGGACATCGGCCTGACCTTCGTCCCGCACCTGACACCGATGATCCGCGGTATTCACGCCACGCTGTACGCAAATGTCGTCGACAAGTCGGTCGACCTGCAGGCCTTGTTCGAAAAACGCTACGCCGATGAACCGTTCGTCGATGTAATGCCGGCTGGCAGCCACCCGGAAACCCGCAGTGTGCGCGGCGCCAACGTCTGCCGTATCGCCGTACACCGGCCGCAAGGTGGTGACCTGGTGGTGGTGCTGTCGGTGATCGACAACCTGGTCAAGGGCGCATCAGGGCAGGCGGTACAGAACCTCAACATCCTGTTCGGCCTGGACGAGCGCATGGGCTTGTCCCACGCCGGCTTGCTACCTTGATCGCGGCGACCCGCCTTTTGCTGCGGCGTAAGGCGGGTCGACTGCTGCTTACGTATTGTTGACCATTTTTCTCGGAGAAGCGGATAATAGCCGCCATCGAGTTTTATGGCGGCACTGCGCCGGGAGAGTCAACATGAGCGTCGAATCCTTCACCCCCACGGCTTTGGAGTTCACCCAAGGTGCTGCAAGCAAGGTGAAGAACCTGGTCAGCGAAGAGGGCAATGCTCGTCTGAAGTTGCGCGTGTTCGTGACGGGCGGCGGCTGTTCGGGCTTCCAGTACGGCTTCACCTTCGATGAAGAAGTGGCGGACGACGACACCATCGTCGAGCGCGAAGGCGTTGCGCTGGTGGTCGATCCAATGAGCTACCAATACCTGGCTGGCGCCGAAGTCGATTACCAGGAAGGTCTGGAAGGCTCGCGTTTCGTGATCAAGAACCCTAACGCCACCACCACCTGTGGCTGCGGTTCTTCGTTCTCGATCTGAAGCAGGGCTGATTGGCAAAACGCCGCGCAATTGCGCGGCGTTTTGCATTCTGCGGGGGCGTTAAGCGGGGTAGACAGCGCCGAGCACGCGCAGGCCTTTGGCGGCGGTGACGCTGGGGCGATTGGCGGGGATGCCCTGCAGGCAGCAATGTGCCAGCCAGGCGAAGGCCATTGCCTCGACCCAGTCCGGGTCGACGCCATAGGCTGCGGTACTGGAGACCTCAGCGTCTGGCAACAGCTGCGCCAGGCGCTGCATCAAGGCGCCATTGCGCGCACCGCCGCCACACACCAGCAGGGCCTCGGTGGCGGTTTGGGCATTGCTCAGTGAGTCGATGATGCTGCGGGCAGTCAGCTCGAGCAGCGTGGCCTGCACGTCTTCGTCGCGGTAGGCGGGCAATGCTGCCAGATGGGCTTGCAGCCATGGCAGGTTGAATACCTCGCGACCGGTGCTTTTCGGGCCGCTGCCGGCGAAGAACGGGTCACTCAGCAGGCGTTTCAACAGCGGCTCCATGATCACGCCGCTTGCCGCCCAATTGCCATCAGCGTCATATGCCTGGCCGCGCTTGCGCTCGATCCAGGCATCCATCAGCACGTTGCCGGGGCCGCAGTCGAAGCCGTGCACTGGCGTGTTCTGCTCGATCAGGCTGAGGTTGCTGAAGCCGCCGACATTGAGTACTGCCAGGCGCTGACCAAGGTGGCCGAACAGCGATTCATGGAAAGCTGGCACCAGTGGCGCGCCTTGGCCACCGGCGGCAACATCGCGCCGACGAAAGTCTGCTACTACGCAAATCTCGGTCAGCTCGGCCAGTAACGCCGGGTTGCCAATCTGCACGGTGAAGCCGCGTGCAGGCTCGTGACGGATGGTCTGGCCGTGGCTGCCGATAGCGCGAATGTCATCAGCTTGCAGGCCTTGTGTGGCCAGCAGTTGCGCGATGCCCTCGGCGGCGAGGGTGGCCCAGCTGTTCTCGGCCAGGCAGGCGCGGGCTATTTCATCATGGCCGCTGGCGCACAGGCTCAGCAACTGCTGGCGCAGATCGGCGGGCATCGGGGTGTAGTGGGTGGCAAGCAGCCGCAGCTGCTCACCTTGTTCGATCAAGGCGATGTCCAGGCCGTCGAGGCTGGTCCCGGACATCACTCCCAGATAGAGCGCCATGACTCAGCGCTTGTTCGCGGCGAGCAGGGTGGCCTTTTCCTGGTCCATGCGGGCAACCAATGGCTGACTTTGCTGGAGGAAGCGCTGGCGCTCGGACTTGGCGATCGGATCAGCCATCGGCACCTTCTGGCTCAGCGGGTCGACGTGGACACCACCTACCTGGAACTCGTAGTGCAAGTGTGGGCCGGTCGACAGGCCGGTAGTACCGATATAGCCGATGATCTGCCCTTGCTTGACCGTGCTGCCGGTCTTGACGCCTTTGGCGAAGCCTTGCATGTGGCCGTAGAGGGTCTTGTAACGGTTGCCGTGGGCAATGATCACAGTGTTGCCGTAACCACCACGACGGCCTGCCAGTTCGACACGACCATCGCCTGCAGCCTTGATGGGCGTACCGCGAGGGGCCGCGTAGTCGACACCCTTGTGTGCGCGAATCTTGTTCAGGATTGGATGCTTGCGGCCATTGGAGAAGCGCGAGCTGATGCGGGCGAAATCTACCGGAGTACGGATGAACGCCTTGCGCAGGCTGTTGCCGTCAGCGGTGTAGTAGTTGGTGTTGCCTTGTTTGTTGGTGTAGCGCACTGCGGTGTAGGTCTTGCCGCGGTTGGTGAAGCGGGCCGAGAGGATATTGCCGGTGCCGACCACCTTGCCGTCCATGACCTTCTGCTCGTAGACCACGTCGAATTCGTCACCAGGGCGGATGTCCTGTGCGAAGTCGATGTCGTAGCCCAGTACACGGGCCATGTCCATGGTCATGCTGTGCGACAGCCCGGCACGCTGGGCCGAGGCCGACAGTGAGCTCTTGATCACGCCGTGGGCATAGGCAGTGCGCACGACCGGTTTGCTGACTTCGCGCTCGAAGCTGTAACCCTTGTCGGTCTTGCTCAGGCGAATGGTTTCGAGGTTGCTGACCTTACTGTGCAGGGTGGTCAACTGGCCGTCTTTATCCAGTTCGAACTGCAGTACCTGGCCATGCTTGAGCTGGCTGAACTGCTTGGCTTGCTTGCCGCTGGCGAGCACGTCGTGGACCACGTTGGACGGCAGGCCGACCTTGGCGAACAGGGTCGACAGGGTGTCGCCGCGGGCGACGGTCACTTCACGATGGCCTGGCGCCTTGGGTGCTTCAACCGGTGCTTCGGTCTTGGCGGTGTTCTCGGCCGGGGTAGCGGCGTTGTCGATCTGGGCAAATGGCGAGGCTTGCTCGGCAGGTGCCTGCAGCATGGGTGCTGCGTTGGCTTCGTCTTTGAGCTGCTCGGCGGGTGTTTCCAGCTCGAGATTGAGGGTGGTTTTCTTGGCTTCGACTTCGCTTGAAGGGAATACCAGCAAGGCCAGGCTGAGGAGGGCGGCAATGCCGCTCGCGGCCACCAGATGGCTTTTCGGATAAAGCGGCGGCGCTTTAGGCGTTTCTTTAGGCATAGGAAGGTGACTTTGAAAAGGTGAATGAAAAAAGTGAAATAGAAAAGATGAATGACATGATGAAGATGAAATAACTGTATAAAATATAACCAAAAGCAGTTTCGCGCAAGGGCGCATAGACGTCAACAGCGCCCGTTCGGGTCACATCTCGTTGCCAAACTTGTATTTGATGGCCGATCTTGTATGGTTGGCTGCCTTTGAATCTGAGCCTTGCGGGTTTTCTATGAAGTCGGTTGAAGAGCAGCTGGCGCTTATCAAGCGCGGTGCGGAAGAGGTATTGGTCGAGTCGGAGCTGGTCGAAAAGCTCAAGCGCGGTCAGCCGCTGCGTATCAAGGCGGGCTTTGACCCGACCGCGCCGGATCTGCACCTGGGGCACACGGTCCTGATCAACAAGCTGCGCCAGTTCCAGGAGCTGGGGCATCAGGTGATCTTCCTGATTGGCGATTTCACTGGCATGATCGGTGATCCAAGCGGCAAGAGCACCACCCGCCCGCCGCTGACCCGCGAGCAGGTCCTCGACAATGCCGAGACCTATAAACAGCAGGTGTTCAAGATTCTCGACCCGGCCAAGACCGAAGTCGCGTTCAACTCCACCTGGATGGACCAGCTGAGCCCCGCCGATTTCATTCGCCTGTCGTCGCAGTACACCGTGGCGCGGATGCTCGAGCGTGACGACTTCGACAAGCGTTACACCAGCAACCAGCCGATCGCGATCCACGAATTCCTCTACCCGCTGGTGCAGGGCTACGACTCGGTAGCGCTGAAATCCGACGTCGAACTGGGCGGTACCGATCAGAAATTCAACCTGCTGATGGGGCGTGAGCTGCAGCGTGCCTACGGCCAGGAAGCACAGAGCATCGTTACCATGCCGCTGCTCGAGGGCCTGGACGGCGTCAAGAAGATGTCCAAGTCGCTGGGTAACTATGTCGGTATCCAGGAAGCGCCGGGAGTGATGTACAGCAAGCTGGTGTCTATCCCGGATTCGCTGATGTGGCGTTACTTCGAGCTGCTGAGCTTCCGCTCCATGGAAGAGATCGAGCAGTTCCGCGCCGATGTCGAGCAGGGCGCCAACCCGCGCGACATCAAGATCAAACTGGCGGAAGAAATCGTCGCTCGCTTCCATGGTGAGGAGGCTGCGGCCAATGCGCACCGCGCTGCCGGTAACCGGATGAAGGATGGCGAGCTGCCGGAGGACATCCCTGAGGTGACGGTCGCTGCTGTCGAGTCGATGCCGATTGCTGCAATCCTGAACAAGGCTGGCCTGGTCAAGAACTCGGCTGCAGCGCGGGACTTGCTGGCTGCGGGTAGCGTGAAGGTTGATGGCGAAGTGGTTGATCGCAGCTTTGTGTTTGCCTTGGGTGCGACCCATGTGTGTCAGGCAGGCAAGAAAGCCTTTGCGCGGGTTTCGCTGAAGGCAGAGTGATGTTTGCTTCTATATAGAGTGCTTGGCTGTATAGAGAGAGCGGGGAGGCCGAAAGGCCTCCCCGCTTTTGTTTGTGCGGGCCAAATGCAAAAAGCTGAAATTAACGGTTGACTGGGTTTCATATGCGCTTATAATGCGCCCCACTTCCAGCGTAGTTGGAGCGGAAAACTCCTAGAGTTTCAAAGAGTTAGAAGTTTCATTAGTGCTGCAAGGGCTTCGATCGAAAGATCGCCAGCGGTGAAAAAGGCAGTTGACAGCAGGTTGTAACGCTGTAGAATTCGCCTCCCGCTACGAGAGATCGCAAGCGAGTCAAGTGTTTGAAGTTGAACGAGTTTCTCGCAAAATACTTCGAAATAAACGCTTGACAGACACAGAGGAAAGCGTAGAATGCGCGCCTCGGTTGAGACGAAACGCTCAACCAACCGCTCTTTAACAAATTGAATCAAGCAATTCGTGTGGGTGCTTGTGAGTATGGTTTGATAGTCGCCAAGATTATCAGCATCACAAGTGGCCACATGAGAAATCATAGTAGTCATTTGAGATTGCTGAGCCAAGTTTAGGGTTTCTTAAAAACCCAAGCAGTATTGAACTGAAGAGTTTGATCATGGCTCAGATTGAACGCTGGCGGCAGGCCTAACACATGCAAGTCGAGCGGATGAGAAGAGCTTGCTCTTCGATTCAGCGGCGGACGGGTGAGTAATGCCTAGGAATCTGCCTGGTAGTGGGGGACAACGTTTCGAAAGGAACGCTAATACCGCATACGTCCTACGGGAGAAAGCAGGGGACCTTCGGGCCTTGCGCTATCAGATGAGCCTAGGTCGGATTAGCTAGTTGGTGAGGTAATGGCTCACCAAGGCGACGATCCGTAACTGGTCTGAGAGGATGATCAGTCACACTGGAACTGAGACACGGTCCAGACTCCTACGGGAGGCAGCAGTGGGGAATATTGGACAATGGGCGAAAGCCTGATCCAGCCATGCCGCGTGTGTGAAGAAGGTCTTCGGATTGTAAAGCACTTTAAGTTGGGAGGAAGGGCAGTAAGCGAATACCTTGCTGTTTTGACGTTACCGACAGAATAAGCACCGGCTAACTCTGTGCCAGCAGCCGCGGTAATACAGAGGGTGCAAGCGTTAATCGGAATTACTGGGCGTAAAGCGCGCGTAGGTGGTTTGTTAAGTTGGATGTGAAAGCCCCGGGCTCAACCTGGGAACTGCATCCAAAACTGGCAAGCTAGAGTACAGTAGAGGGTGGTGGAATTTCCTGTGTAGCGGTGAAATGCGTAGATATAGGAAGGAACACCAGTGGCGAAGGCGACCACCTGGACTGATACTGACACTGAGGTGCGAAAGCGTGGGGAGCAAACAGGATTAGATACCCTGGTAGTCCACGCCGTAAACGATGTCAACTAGCCGTTGGAATCCTTGAGATTTTAGTGGCGCAGCTAACGCATTAAGTTGACCGCCTGGGGAGTACGGCCGCAAGGTTAAAACTCAAATGAATTGACGGGGGCCCGCACAAGCGGTGGAGCATGTGGTTTAATTCGAAGCAACGCGAAGAACCTTACCAGGCCTTGACATGCAGAGAACTTTCCAGAGATGGATTGGTGCCTTCGGGAACTCTGACACAGGTGCTGCATGGCTGTCGTCAGCTCGTGTCGTGAGATGTTGGGTTAAGTCCCGTAACGAGCGCAACCCTTGTCCTTAGTTACCAGCACGTTATGGTGGGCACTCTAAGGAGACTGCCGGTGACAAACCGGAGGAAGGTGGGGATGACGTCAAGTCATCATGGCCCTTACGGCCTGGGCTACACACGTGCTACAATGGTCGGTACAGAGGGTCGCCAAGCCGCGAGGTGGAGCTAATCTCACAAAACCGATCGTAGTCCGGATCGCAGTCTGCAACTCGACTGCGTGAAGTCGGAATCGCTAGTAATCGCGAATCAGAATGTCGCGGTGAATACGTTCCCGGGCCTTGTACACACCGCCCGTCACACCATGGGAGTGGGTTGCACCAGAAGTAGCTAGTCTAACCTTCGGGAGGACGGTTACCACGGTGTGATTCATGACTGGGGTGAAGTCGTAACAAGGTAGCCGTAGGGGAACCTGCGGCTGGATCACCTCCTTAATCGAAGACATCAGCCTGCTGATGAGCTCCCACACGAATTGCTTGATTCACTTGTATAAAGACGATGCTGTAACGTGACCCTGTTATAGGTCTGTAGCTCAGTTGGTTAGAGCGCACCCCTGATAAGGGTGAGGTCGGCAGTTCAAATCTGCCCAGACCTACCATTGCAGATACACGGGGCCATAGCTCAGCTGGGAGAGCGCCTGCCTTGCACGCAGGAGGTCAGCGGTTCGATCCCGCTTGGCTCCACCATTTTGCTTCACGCAGCACAGCGCGTCAGAACTTAGAAATGAACATTCGTTGATGAATGTTGATTTCTGACTTTTGTCAGATCGTTCTTTAAAAATTCGGATATGTGATAGAAATAGACTGACATGCACTTTCACTGGTGTGTGATCAGGCTAAGGTAAAATTTGTGAATGCTCGAAAGGGCAGTACGAATTTTCGGCGAATGTCGTCTTCACAGTATAACCAGATTGCTTGGGGTTATATGGTCAAGTGAAGAAGCGCATACGGTGGATGCCTTGGCAGTCAGAGGCGATGAAAGACGTGGTAGCCTGCGATAAGCTTTGGGGAGTCGGCAAACAGACTGTGATCCAGAGATCTCTGAATGGGGGAACCCACTCAGCATAAGCTGAGTATCTTGTACTGAATACATAGGTGCAAGAGGCGAACCAGGGGAACTGAAACATCTAAGTACCCTGAGGAAAAGAAATCAACCGAGATTCCCTTAGTAGTGGCGAGCGAACGGGGACCAGCCCTTAAGTTGGTTTGAGATTAGTGGAACGCTCTGGAAAGTGCGGCCGTAGTGGGTGATAGCCCCGTACACGAAAATCTCTTATCAATGAAATCGAGTAGGACGGAGCACGAGAAACTTTGTCTGAACATGGGGGGACCATCCTCCAAGGCTAAATACTACTGACTGACCGATAGTGAACCAGTACCGTGAGGGAAAGGCGAAAAGAACCCCGGAGAGGGGAGTGAAATAGATCCTGAAACCGTATGCGTACAAGCAGTGGGAGCCTACTTGTTAGGTGACTGCGTACCTTTTGTATAATGGGTCAGCGACTTATATTCAGTGGCGAGCTTAACCGAATAGGGGAGGCGTAGCGAAAGCGAGTCTTAATAGGGCGTTTAGTCGCTGGGTATAGACCCGAAACCGGGCGATCTATCCATGGGCAGGTTGAAGGTTGGGTAACACTAACTGGAGGACCGAACCGACTACCGTTGAAAAGTTAGCGGATGACCTGTGGATCGGAGTGAAAGGCTAATCAAGCTCGGAGATAGCTGGTTCTCCTCGAAAGCTATTTAGGTAGCGCCTCATGTATCACTGTAGGGGGTAGAGCACTGTTTCGGCTAGGGGGTCATCCCGACTTACCAAACCGATGCAAACTCCGAATACCTACAAGTGCCGAGCATGGGAGACACACGGCGGGTGCTAACGTCCGTCGTGAAAAGGGAAACAACCCAGACCGTCAGCTAAGGTCCCAAAGTCATGGTTAAGTGGGAAACGATGTGGGAAGGCTTAGACAGCTAGGAGGTTGGCTTAGAAGCAGCCACCCTTTAAAGAAAGCGTAATAGCTCACTAGTCGAGTCGGCCTGCGCGGAAGATGTAACGGGGCTCAAACCATGCACCGAAGCTACGGGTATCACCTTTTGGTGATGCGGTAGAGGAGCGTTCTGTAAGCCTGTGAAGGTGAGTTGAGAAGCTTGCTGGAGGTATCAGAAGTGCGAATGCTGACATGAGTAACGACAATGCGAGTGAAAAACTTGCACGCCGAAAGACCAAGGTTTCCTGCGCAACGTTAATCGACGCAGGGTTAGTCGGTCCCTAAGGCGAGGCTGAAAAGCGTAGTCGATGGAAAACAGGTTAATATTCCTGTACTTCCGATTGTTGCGATGGAGGGACGGAGAAGGCTAGGCCAGCTTGGCGTTGGTAGTCCAAGTTTAAGGTGGTAGGCTGAGATCTTAGGCAAATCCGGGATCTCAAGGCCGAGAGCTGATGACGAGTTGCCTTTAGGCGACGAAGTGGTTGATGCCATGCTTCCAAGAAAAGCTCCTAAGCTTCAGACAATCGGGAACCGTACCCCAAACCGACACAGGTGGTTAGGTAGAGAATACCAAGGCGCTTGAGAGAACTCGGGTGAAGGAACTAGGCAAAATGGCACCGTAACTTCGGGAGAAGGTGCGCCGGCGAAGGTGAAGGGTTTACCCCGTAAGCTTTTGCCGGTCGAAGATACCAGGCCGCTGCGACTGTTTATTAAAAACACAGCACTCTGCAAACACGAAAGTGGACGTATAGGGTGTGACGCCTGCCCGGTGCCGGAAGGTTAATTGATGGGGTTAGCGCAAGCGAAGCTCTTGATCGAAGCCCCGGTAAACGGCGGCCGTAACTATAACGGTCCTAAGGTAGCGAAATTCCTTGTCGGGTAAGTTCCGACCTGCACGAATGGCGTAACGATGGCGGCGCTGTCTCCACCCGAGACTCAGTGAAATTGAAATCGCTGTGAAGATGCAGTGTATCCGCGGCTAGACGGAAAGACCCCGTGAACCTTTACTATAGCTTTGCACTGGACTTTGAATTTGCTTGTGTAGGATAGGTGGGAGGCTTTGAAGTGGGGACGCCAGTTCTCATGGAGCCACTCTTGAAATACCACCCTGGCAACTTTGAGGTTCTAACTCAGGTCCGTTATCCGGATCGAGGACAGTGTATGGTGGGTAGTTTGACTGGGGCGGTCTCCTCCCAAAGAGTAACGGAGGAGTACGAAGGTGCGCTCAGACCGGTCGGAAATCGGTCGTAGAGTATAAAGGCAAAAGCGCGCTTGACTGCGAGACCCACACGTCGAGCAGGTACGAAAGTAGGTCTTAGTGATCCGGTGGTTCTGTATGGAAGGGCCATCGCTCAACGGATAAAAGGTACTCCGGGGATAACAGGCTGATACCGCCCAAGAGTTCATATCGACGGCGGTGTTTGGCACCTCGATGTCGGCTCATCACATCCTGGGGCTGAAGCCGGTCCCAAGGGTATGGCTGTTCGCCATTTAAAGTGGTACGCGAGCTGGGTTTAGAACGTCGTGAGACAGTTCGGTCCCTATCTGCCGTGGACGTTTGAGATTTGAGAGGGGCTGCTCCTAGTACGAGAGGACCGGAGTGGACGAACCTCTGGTGTTCCGGTTGTCACGCCAGTGGCATTGCCGGGTAGCTATGTTCGGAAGAGATAACCGCTGAAAGCATCTAAGCGGGAAACTTGCCTCAAGATGAGATCTCACTGGGATCTAGAATCCCCTGAAGGGCCGTCGAAGACTACGACGTTGATAGGTTGGGTGTGTAAGCGCTGTGAGGCGTTGAGCTAACCAATACTAATTGCCCGTGAGGCTTGACCATATAACACCCAAGCAATTTGCTCATGCAGGTTGCGGTGGTGAAGACGAAACGCCGAAGATTCGTACACAAACATCACATATCCGAATTTGCTGGGCCGTTCATCTGGACGTTCTGGCTACAGAATTTCTTGACGACAATAGAGCATTGGAACCACCTGATCCCATCCCGAACTCAGTAGTGAAACGATGCATCGCCGATGGTAGTGTGGGGTCTCCCCATGTGAGAGTAGGTCATCGTCAAGATTCATTTCGCAAAACCCCTATCTGCGCGAGCAGGTAGGGGTTTTGTCTTTTCCGCGATCCGGATATCTGGGGTCGCAAAGCGGCACTAGCTCTCCATCTGACTGCCTGGCACTCTCAGGGCGCCGCGAACATTTCGCTCTATAGCTAGGCCCTGGGTCGCGTTTTCCTATGCAAGCCAGCAGGCCATGGCTATCATTCCAGCCTTATTCAAAGTCGAGACTGGCATGCTGAAGTTGTTGAATCTCCTCAAGGATGGCCGGTTTCATTCCGGGCAGGCTCTAGGGGAAGCTCTCGGAGTGAGCCGCAGCGCCGTCTGGAAGCAGCTGCAGCATCTGGAATCCGAATTGAATCTGTCTATCCACAAGGTGCGCGGTCGCGGCTACCAGTTGGCAGCGCCGTTGGCACTGCTTGATGCCGGCGTCATCGCTGCGCAATCCGAAGGTGAACTGTGGCCGCTGTACATCCATGACGCTATCGACTCGACCAATGCCGAGGCCCTTAGAGCAGTAGGGCAGGGCCAGGCCGCCCCCTTTGTGGTGCTGGCCGAGCGGCAAAGTGCTGGTCGGGGCAGGCGCGGCCGGCAGTGGGTGAGCCCATTTGCCGAAAACCTGTATTACAGTCTGGTGCTCCGGATCGAAGGCGGCATGCGTCAGCTCGAAGGCCTGAGCCTGGTCGTAGGGTTGGCTGTCATGCGCACCTTGCACGGGTTTGGTGTAGAGCAGGCTGGCCTGAAATGGCCCAATGACGTGCTGGTTGCCGAGCAAAAGATCGCTGGCATCCTGCTTGAGCTGGTGGGCGACCCGGCCGATGTCTGCCATGTGGTAATAGGTGTCGGGATCAACGTCAACATGCAGACCAACGACCAGGTCGATCAGCAATGGACGTCAATGAAGCGTGAAGCCGGCGCGCCGATCGATCGCAATCTGCTTGTTGCGCGACTCAATGTGCAGCTGCAGCATGAGTTGGCTCGCCATCGTCGTTATGGCTTTGCCGCGTTCCAGGAAGAATGGGAGCAGGCGCATGTCTGGCAGGGGCGCAAAGTCGCGCTGATCGCTGGTACGAGCCATACCCATGGCATCGTCCGTGGGGTAGATGGGCAGGGTGGATTGCGGCTTGAGGTTGACGGTGTGGAAAAGAGCTTCAGCGGTGGTGAGCTCAGTCTGAGGTTGCGTGATGATTCTTGAGCTCGATTGCGGTAACAGCTTTATCAAGTGGCGCGTCATTCATGCCAGTGACGCCACTATTGTTGGCGGTGGGATTGTCGACTCGGATCAGGCCCTGCTTTTCGCTGTTCTGGGCTTACCTTCGTTGCACCTGCAAGGCTGCCGAATCGTCAGCGTGCGCAGTGAGGAAGAAACCGCGGCGTTGCGCGCCGTTCTGTTTGCCGAGTTTGCCATAGATGCCCAGGTAGCCTTGCCAGCGCAGGCCATGGCCGGTGTGCGCAATGGCTATGAAGATTACCAGCGGCTGGGCATGGATCGCTGGTTGGCCGTGTTGGGTGCTTATCATCTGGCCAAAGGCGCATGCCTGGTGATCGATCTCGGGACCGCAGCGAAGGCTGACTTCGTTGCTGCAGATGGCGAGCATCTAGGTGGCTACATCTGCCCAGGGATGCCGCTGATGCGTAGCCAGTTGCGCACGCATACCCGGCGCATTCGTTATGACGATGCCTCGGCGGAGCGGGCGCTGAACACGCTCGCCCCCGGCCGTTCTACAGTCGAAGCGGTCGAACGCGGTTGCGTGCTCATGCTGCAAGGGTTTGCTCGAACCCAGATCGAGCAGGCGCGGGCGTTGTGGGGCGACAGCTTTACCGTATTCCTCACGGGTGGTGATGCGCCGCTTGTTCGCGATGCGGCTCCGCAGGCGCGAATCGTGCCGGATCTGGTATTTGTCGGCTTGGCCATGGCTTGTCCACTGGATTGAGGTGCCTATGCGTTGGTTGTTTCTGTTGCTGTTGGTGCTTAACGTCGTTTTTTACGTGTGGCATCAGCAGGAGGCGCCGTTGAGAGTCAAAGAGGTCGCGCCGCTCTCTCTTTATAAAGGTAATCAGCAGGAGATCCGCTTGCTGCGCGAAACAGGTGCCGCGGCGCCGGCGCGCCGCCGCGATGAATGCCTGGTAGTGGGTGGCCTGCCCAGCAAGGAGCAGATCGATGCGCTGCGCCAGCGGCTGCTGAGCTTGGACATTGACACGCAGCTCGTGGCTGGCCAACTGCCGGGAGCTGACGGCCAGTGGCTAAAGGTTGCAGTTGAAAGCGAGCGTTTGCTGGACCAATCAATGGTCGAGAGTCTTTCCAAGGATTTCAAAGACTTAAAACGTAAAATTATTTTCTGCGGGGGTATTGCAACTGCTGAATAGCTTGATAGAATGGCGCCCGCTTCGCAGGGAACACCACTCAGGTGGTAGGACCGGAAGTTGTTGTCAAAGCAGCTAACTTCAAGATTTAATTGAAAAAAAGCTTGACAGCAGGACGGCAAAAGCTGAAAATGCCGCCCACGCTCAGGAGGGGTTCCCGAGCGGCCAAAGGGAGCAGACTGTAAATCTGCCGTCTTCGACTTCGAAGGTTCGAATCCTTCCCCCTCCACCATTTTAGCGAGAGCCGCAAGCTCCGCGGGTATAGTTTAGTGGTAGAACCTCAGCCTTCCAAGCTGATGATGCGGGTTCGATTCCCGCTACCCGCTCCAAGTTTGCTGTTATTGCACATTGTTTCGCTCTTGTAGCTCAGTTGGTAGAGCACACCCTTGGTAAGGGTGAGGTCAGCGGTTCAAGTCCGCTCAAGAGCTCCATATAACAAGGCAGATATGAAAATATCTGCCTTTGTTTTATCGGTAGTAGTGACTATTTTCTTCTGCGGAGGACTGTTCGATGGCTAAGGAAAAGTTTGATCGTTCCCTACCACACGTAAACGTTGGCACTATCGGCCACGTTGACCATGGTAAAACCACTCTGACCGCAGCTCTGACTCGCGTCTGCTCCGAGGTGTTTGGTTCGGCAGTCGTCGACTTCGACAAGATCGACAGTGCTCCAGAAGAGAAAGCGCGTGGTATCACCATCAACACCGCGCACGTCGAGTACAACTCGAAGATCCGTCACTACGCTCACGTCGACTGCCCAGGTCATGCTGACTATGTGAAGAACATGATCACCGGTGCTGCGCAGATGGACGGCGCTATCCTGGTTTGCTCGGCCGCCGATGGTCCGATGCCACAAACCCGTGAGCACATCCTGCTGTCCCGTCAGGTTGGCGTTCCGTACATCGTGGTCTTCCTGAACAAGGCTGACCTGGTAGACGACGCTGAGCTGCTGGAACTGGTCGAGATGGAAGTTCGCGACCTGCTGTCCACCTATGACTTCCCAGGCGACGACACTCCGATCATCATCGGTTCGGCTCGTATGGCTCTGGAAGGCAAAGACGACAACGAGATGGGCACCACTGCCGTCAAGAAACTGGTAGAAACTCTGGACAGCTACATCCCAGAGCCAGAGCGCGCTATCGACAAGCCGTTCCTGATGCCAATCGAAGACGTATTCTCGATCTCGGGTCGTGGTACCGTTGTTACCGGTCGTATCGAGCGTGGCATCGTCCGTGTTCAAGACGCACTGGAAATCGTTGGTCTGCGTGACACCACCACCACCACCTGCACCGGTGTTGAAATGTTCCGCAAGCTGCTCGACGAAGGTCGTGCTGGCGAGAACTGTGGCGTTCTGCTGCGTGGTACCAAGCGTGACGACGTTGAGCGTGGCCAGGTTCTGGTCAAGCCAGGTTCGGTCAAGCCGCACACCAAGTTCACTGCAGAAGTTTACGTTCTGTCGAAAGAAGAAGGCGGTCGTCACACTCCGTTCTTCAAAGGCTACCGTCCTCAGTTCTACTTCCGTACTACTGACGTGACCGGTAACTGCCAGCTGCCGGAAGGCGTTGAGATGGTAATGCCAGGTGACAACATCCAGATGGAAGTCACTCTGATCAAGACCATCGCAATGGAAGACGGTCTGCGCTTCGCTATCCGTGAAGGCGGTCGTACCGTCGGTGCCGGCGTCGTAGCAAAAATTATTGAATAAGTAGTTGATTTCATAAGATCAGGTCGGCATAATGGCCGGCCTGGTACAGTGTTAAAGGTCAGTAGCTCAATTGGCAGAGCGACGGTCTCCAAAACCGTAGGTTGGGGGTTCGATTCCCTCCTGACCTGCCATTCACCTCGGTGTGATTGGCTTTCTTCTCACAGGATCCTCCTCGATGACTCCCAAAACTGAAGCCCAAGATTCGCGTTTTGATCTTTTCAAGTGGCTCGCTGTTGTTGTACTGGTAGTCGTTGGTGTCGTGGGTAATCAGTATTACTCCGCCTCTCCGATTCTGTACCGCGTACTCGCACTTCTAGCTCTGGCTGCTGCTGCTGGCTTCGTTGCCTTGCAGACTGCAAAGGGCAAGTCGTTCTTTGCGTTGGCGAAGGAAGCTCGTACCGAGATCCGTAAAGTCGTGTGGCCGACCCGCCAAGAAACCATGCAAACCACGCTTATCGTTGTGGTCGTTGTATTGGTTATGGCGCTGCTGCTGTGGGGTCTCGACTCCCTGCTCGGCTGGGCGGTTTCCTTGATTGTTGGCTAAGGGTGTCCCGTGGCTAAGCGTTGGTACGTTGTGCATGCTTACTCGGGTTACGAGAAGCATGTGATGCGCTCTTTGACTGAGCGTGTCAAGCTGGCTGGCATGGAAGACGGTTTCGGCGAAATTCTGGTTCCGACCGAAGAAGTCGTCGAAATGCGTAATGGCCAGAAGCGCAAGAGCGAGCGTAAGTTCTTCCCTGGCTATGTATTGGTCCAGATGGAAATGAACGAAGGTACTTGGCACCTTGTCAAGGATACCCCTCGTGTAATGGGCTTCATTGGTGGTACTGCAGACAAGCCTGCACCGATCACCGATAAAGAAGCTGAGGCTATTCTGCGTCGCGTTGCCGACGGCAGCGACAAGCCGAAGCCAAAAACGCTCTTTGAGCCAGGTGAAGTGGTTCGTGTTGTTGACGGTCCCTTTGCTGATTTCAACGGTACCGTTGAAGAAGTTAACTACGAGAAGAGCCGGCTCCAGGTGGCGGTGCTCATTTTCGGTCGTTCCACTCCGGTGGAGCTCGAGTTCGGCCAGGTCGAGAAGGTCTAGGCGAACGACGCATCCCATACCCCGCAGCCCTATGTGCTGCGGGGTTTTGTCGTCACTGGGATAAAACGCACGTAATCCGGGGAGCCTTCAGGCGTTCGTACCCGATATTGGAGTAGCTCATGGCTAAGAAGATTCAGGCTTACATCAAGCTGCAAGTAAAGGCCGGCCAGGCCAACCCTAGCCCACCCGTTGGTCCAGCACTGGGTCAACACGGTGTGAACATCATGGAATTCTGCAAGGCCTTCAACGCCCGTACTCAGGGTCAAGAAGCCGGCCTGCCGACTCCTGTGATCATCACTGTTTACAGTGACCGTAGCTTCACCTTCGAAACCAAAAGCACCCCTGCTTCGGTTCTGCTGAAAAAAGCAGCTGGCCTGACCAGCGGCTCCGCGCGTCCTAACACCGTCAAGGTGGGTACTGTGACCCGTGCTCAGCTGGAAGAGATCGCCAAGACCAAAGAGGCTGATCTGACTGCCGCTGACCTGGATGCAGCCGTGCGTACCATCGCCGGTTCTGCTCGCAGCATGGGCCTCAACGTGGAGGGTGTGTAATGGCTAAGCTGACCAAGCGCCAAAAGGCTATTGCTTCGAAAATCGAAGCTGGCAAAGTCTACAACTTCGAAGACGCAGCAGTGCTGCTGGCCGAACTCTCCACCGTGAAGTTCAGCGAATCCTTCGACGTTGCCGTCAACCTCGGTGTTGACCCGCGTAAATCCGACCAGGTCGTTCGTAGCGCTACTGTGCTGCCACACGGCACTGGCAAGACCGTACGCGTTGCCGTGTTCACCCAGGGTCCTGCTGCTGAAGCCGCTCTGGCTGCCGGCGCTGACCGCGTAGGCATGGACGATCTGGCTGCCGAAATGAAAGCCGGCGATCTGAACTACGACGTAGTCATCGCATCCCCGGATGCCATGCGCGTTGTTGGTCAACTCGGCCAGGTTCTCGGTCCTCGTGGCCTGATGCCTAACCCGAAGGTTGGTACCGTGACTCCAGACGTAGCTACCGCGGTTAAAAACGCCAAAGCTGGTCAGGTTCGCTACCGCACCGACAAAAACGGTATCATCCACACCTCCGTCGGCAAGGTTGGCTTCGAAGCCGGCAAGCTGAAGGAAAACGTTGAAGCCCTGATCGCTGATCTGAAGCGTATCAAGCCGGCTTCCTCGAAAGGTATCTACGTCAAGCGCGTTACCCTGAGCACCACTATGGGCCCAGGTCTGGTCATCGACCAGAGCTCGCTGGACGCGTAAGACAAAGCCGGCGTGCTCAGGCACGCCAGCTGCAAAAATTGGGGTCCCTGCCTGGCGGGGGCTATCCAAGACCGTAGGCGGCGCAAGCCTTAAACACCCAGCCTACGCAGATGGTGCTCCCGGTTCCTTACCGAATCAGACACCAAAACGACATCCGGCTTCGGCCAGATGAAACGGTAACAAGCAGGAGTTTTACCCGTGGCAATTAAACTCGAAGACAAGAAGGCCATCGTCGCTGAAGTCAACGAGGCTGCCAAAGTCGCTCTGTCCGCTGTCGTGGCTGATGCCCGTGGTGTGACTGTAGGCGCAATGACCGGACTCCGTAAAGAGGCTCGTGAAGCTGGCGTATACGTACGTGTTGTACGTAACACCCTGCTCAAGCGCGCTGTTGCTGATACTGACTTCAGTGTCCTCAACGACGCCTTCACAGGCCCGACCCTGATCGCTTTCTCCAACGAACACCCGGGCGCTGCTGCTCGTCTGTTCAAAGAGTTCGCCAAGGGTCAGGACAAGTTCGAGATCAAGGCAGCTGCGTTTGACGGCAAGTTCATTGCAGCGAACGAAATCGACGTGTTGGCTACCCTGCCGACCCGCGACGAAGCCATCGCAAGGCTGATGAGCGTTATCCAAGGCGCTACCAGCAAGCTGGCTCGTACCCTGGCAGCCATTCGCGACCAGAAAGAAGCTACCGCTGCCTAAGGCAACGAAGCGCTTTCAAAATCATACGTTTAATTTGATGGCTGCGTAGGCCTTCACCCCAATACAGGATTTAAGTCAATGTCCCTGACTAACGAACAAATCATCGAAGCAATCGGCCAGAAAACCGTTCTGGAAGTTGTTGAACTGATCAAAGCAATGGAAGAAACCTTCGGCGTGACCGCCGCTGTTGCCGCTGCTGGCCCAGCTGCTGCTGCCGCCGTTGTTGAAGAGCAGACCGAATTCAACGTCGTTCTGCTGGAAGCTGGCGAGAAGAAAGTAAACGTGATCAAGGCAGTTCGTGAACTGACCGGTCTCGGCCTGAAAGAAGCCAAAGAGAAAGTCGATGGCGCTCCTCAGGTTGTAGCTGAAGGCGTTTCGAAAGAAGCCGCTGAAGACGCTAAGAAGAAGCTGGAAGAAGCAGGCGCTAAAGTCGAACTGAAGTAATTTCGACTTTGCGACTCCAGCCGGAGCGTTGAGCTAAGGCTGACGGCTGGTGGCTTTTGCCACCGGCCTTTTTCCGTTATTGGCGGCCGACCAGGTCGGCCCCGATAACGTGCTGTAGCCACCTAGAGGGTGGAGCAAACCATGGGGTTTGCACGATTTTCTGGTTGCTCCCGCCGGGAGACGCCAAACAAGCAGGTGACCAAGCTGGGGAACGCTGATGGCTTACTCATACACTGAGAAAAAACGTATCCGCAAGGACTTTAGCAAGTTGCCGGACGTGATGGATGTGCCTTACCTCCTGGCCATCCAGCTGGATTCGTATCGCGAATTCCTGCAAGCGGGAGCATCCAAGGATCAGTTCCGCGACGTCGGTCTGCATGCTGCCTTCAAGTCGGTCTTCCCGATCATCAGCTACTCCGGCAACGCTGCCCTGGAGTACGTTGGCTATCGTCTGGGCGAACCGGCTTTCGACGTCAAGGAATGCGTCCTGCGCGGCGTGACCTTCGCCGTACCGCTGCGGGTCAAGGTCCGTCTGATCATCTTCGACAAAGAGTCGTCGAACAAAGCGATCAAGGACATCAAAGAGCAAGAAGTCTACATGGGTGAAATTCCCCTGATGACTGAGAACGGTACCTTCGTTATCAACGGTACCGAGCGTGTGATCGTTTCCCAGCTGCACCGTTCGCCGGGTGTGTTCTTCGACCACGACCGTGGCAAGACGCACAGCTCGGGCAAACTGCTGTACTCGGCTCGTATCATTCCTTACCGCGGCTCCTGGTTGGACTTCGAGTTCGACCCGAAAGACTGCGTGTTCGTGCGTATCGACCGTCGCCGCAAACTGCCGGCCTCGGTACTGCTGCGCGCGCTGGGCTACAGCACCGAAGAGGTTCTGAACGCCTTCTACAGCACCAACGTGTTCCACGTTACCGGTGAAAGCCTGAGCCTGGAGCTGGTACCTCAGCGCCTGCGCGGTGAAGTTGCGGTCATGGACATCCATGACGAAAATGGCAAAGTCATCGTCGAGCAAGGCCGTCGTATCACTGCACGCCACATCAATCAGCTCGAGAAGGCTGGCGTCAAGCAGCTGGACGTGCCGATGGAGTACGTACTGGGTCGCACCACTGCCAAGGCAATCGTGCATCCGGCTACCGGCGAGATCCTGGCTGAGTGCAACACCGAGCTGACCACCGAGCTGCTGATCAAGATCGCCAAGGCTCAGGTTGTTCGCCTCGAGACGCTGTACACCAACGACATCGACTGCGGTCCGTTCATTTCGGACACCCTGAAGATCGACACCACCAGCAACCAACTGGAAGCGCTGGTCGAGATCTACCGGATGATGCGTCCAGGCGAGCCGCCAACCAAGGATGCCGCCGAGACCCTGTTCAATAACCTGTTCTTCAGCGCCGAGCGGTACGATCTGTCCGCTGTTGGCCGTATGAAGTTCAACCGTCGTATCGGTCGCTCCGAGATCGAAGGTTCGGGCGTGTTGAGCAAGGAAGACATCGTTGACGTACTGAAGACTCTGGTCGACATCCGTAACGGTAAAGGCATCGTCGACGACATCGACCACCTCGGCAACCGCCGTGTGCGTTGTGTTGGCGAGATGGCCGAGAACCAGTTCCGGGTTGGCCTGGTGCGCGTTGAGCGTGCGGTCAAAGAGCGTCTGTCCATGGCAGAAAGCGAAGGCCTGATGCCGCAAGACCTGATCAACGCCAAGCCGGTTGCGGCGGCGGTGAAAGAGTTCTTCGGTTCCAGCCAGCTCTCGCAGTTCATGGACCAGAACAACCCGCTCTCGGAAATTACCCACAAGCGTCGTGTCTCTGCACTCGGCCCTGGCGGTCTGACCCGTGAGCGCGCTGGCTTTGAAGTCCGTGACGTACACCCGACCCACTACGGCCGTGTGTGCCCGATCGAGACCCCTGAAGGTCCGAACATCGGTCTGATCAACTCCCTGGCGGCGTATGCCCGCACCAACCAGTACGGCTTCCTCGAGAGCCCGTACCGCGTGGTGAAAGAGGGTGTGGTTTCCGACGACATCGTGTTCCTGTCGGCGATCGAAGAAGCTGATCACGTCATCGCCCAGGCTTCGGCCACCATGAGCGAAGACAAGCGTCTGATCGACGAACTGGTAGCAGTACGTCACCTGAACGAATTCACCGTCAAGGCGCCGGAAGACGTCACCCTGATGGACGTTTCGCCGAAGCAGGTAGTTTCGGTTGCAGCGTCGCTGATTCCGTTCCTCGAGCACGACGACGCCAACCGTGCGTTGATGGGTTCGAACATGCAGCGTCAGGCTGTACCAACCCTGCGCGCCGACAAGCCGCTGGTAGGTACCGGCATGGAGCGCAACGTTGCCCGTGACTCCGGCGTCTGCGTCGTGGCTCGCCGTGGCGGCGTTATCGACTCGGTCGATGCCAGCCGTATCGTGGTTCGCGTTGCAGATGACGAAGTTGAAACCGGTGAAGCCGGTGTCGACATCTACAACCTGACCAAGTACACCCGCTCGAACCAGAACACCTGCATCAACCAGCGTCCGCTGGTCAGCAAGGGTGATGTGGTCAAGCGTCATGACATCATGGCTGACGGTCCGTCCACCGATATGGGTGAGCTGGCTCTGGGTCAGAACATGCGCATCGCGTTCATGGCGTGGAACGGCTTCAACTTCGAAGACTCCATCTGTCTGTCGGAGCGCGTGGTTCAGGAAGATCGCTTCACCACTATCCACATTCAGGAACTGACCTGTGTGGCGCGTGACACCAAGCTTGGGCCTGAGGAAATCACTGCAGACATCCCGAACGTGGGTGAAGCTGCACTGAACAAACTGGACGAAGCCGGTATCGTTTACGTGGGTGCTGAAGTCGGCGCTGGCGACATCCTGGTCGGCAAGGTCACTCCGAAAGGCGAGACCCAACTGACTCCGGAAGAAAAACTGCTGCGTGCAATCTTCGGTGAAAAAGCCAGCGACGTTAAAGACACCTCCCTGCGCGTGCCAACCGGCACCAAAGGTACTGTCATCGACGTGCAGGTCTTCACTCGTGACGGCGTTGAGCGCGACAGCCGCGCCCTGTCCATCGAGAAGACCCAGCTGGACGAGATCCGCAAGGATCTGAACGAAGAGTTCCGCATCGTTGAAGGCGCAACCTTCGAGCGTCTGCGTTCGGCGCTGAACGGCCAGGTTGTCGACGGTGGCGCGGGCCTGAAAAAAGGCACCGTGGTCAGCGATGAAGTCCTCGACGGTCTGGAGCACGGCCAGTGGTTCAAACTGCGCATGGCCGAAGACGCGCTGAACGATCAGCTCGAGAAGGCCCAGGCCTACATCGTCGATCGTCGCCGTCTGCTCGACGACAAGTTCGAAGACAAGAAACGCAAGCTGCAGCAGGGCGATGACCTGGCACCGGGCGTACTGAAGATCGTCAAGGTCTACCTGGCTATCCGCCGCCGCATTCAGCCGGGCGACAAGATGGCCGGCCGTCACGGTAACAAAGGTGTGGTCTCGGTGATCATGCCGGTCGAAGACATGCCGCACGACGCCAACGGTACTCCGGTAGACGTCGTACTGAACCCGCTGGGCGTACCATCGCGTATGAACGTCGGGCAGATCCTCGAAACCCACCTCGGCCTCGCGGCCAAAGGTCTGGGCGAGAAGATCGACCGGATGATCGAAGAGCAGCGCAAAGCCACTGAGCTGCGCAGCTTCCTCACCGAGATCTACAACGAGATCGGCGGTCGTCAGGAAAGCCTGGAAGACTTCACCGACGCTGAGATCCTTGCTCTGGCGCACAACCTGAAGAAAGGTGTGCCTATGGCTACTCCGGTCTTCGACGGTGCCAAGGAAAGCGAAATCAAGGCCATGCTGAAACTGGCTGACATGCCAGAAAGCGGCCAGATGGTGCTGTTCGACGGCCGTACCGGCAACAAGTTCGAGCGTCCGGTGACCGTTGGTTACATGTACATGCTCAAGCTGAACCACTTGGTGGACGACAAGATGCACGCGCGTTCCACTGGTTCGTACAGCCTGGTTACCCAGCAGCCGCTGGGTGGTAAGGCGCAGTTCGGTGGTCAGCGTTTCGGGGAGATGGAAGTCTGGGCGCTGGAAGCATACGGCGCGGCGTACACTCTCCAAGAAATGCTCACAGTAAAGTCGGACGACGTGAACGGCCGTACCAAGATGTACAAAAACATCGTGGATGGCGATCACCGTATGGAGCCGGGCATGCCCGAGTCCTTCAACGTGTTGATCAAAGAGATCCGTTCGCTCGGTATCGATATCGATCTGGAAACCGAATAACACGTGACGCGAATGGGAGCGGGGCTGTAACAGCCCGCTCCTTGCTCCGCCAGGAGGAAAGGCCTTGAAAGACCTACTGAATTTGCTGAAAAACCAGGGTCAAGTCGAAGAGTTCGATGCCATTCGCATCGGCCTCGCGTCGCCTGAGATGATCCGTTCGTGGTCGTTCGGTGAAGTTAAAAAACCGGAAACCATCAACTACCGTACGTTCAAACCTGAGCGTGACGGCCTGTTCTGCGCCAAGATCTTTGGCCCAGTCAAGGACTACGAGTGCCTGTGCGGTAAGTACAAGCGCCTGAAACACCGTGGTGTGATCTGCGAGAAGTGCGGCGTTGAAGTCGCCCTGGCCAAGGTTCGTCGTGAGCGCATGGCGCACATCGAACTGGCCTCGCCGGTCGCCCACATCTGGTTCCTGAAGTCGCTGCCGTCCCGTATCGGCCTGCTGATGGACATGACCCTGCGTGATATCGAGCGCGTTCTCTACTTCGAGAGCTACGTCGTTATCGACCCGGGCATGACCACCCTGGAGAAGGGTCAGCTGCTCAACGACGAGCAGTACTTCGAAGCGCTGGAAGAGTTCGGTGATGACTTCGACGCCCGCATGGGTGCCGAGGCTGTTCGCGAGCTGCTGCACGCTATCGACCTGGAGCACGAGATTGGCCGCCTGCGCGAAGAAATTCCGCAAACCAACTCGGAAACCAAGATCAAGAAGCTGTCCAAGCGCCTGAAGCTGATGGAAGCTTTCCAAGGGTCGGGCAACCTGCCTGAGTGGATGGTCCTGACCGTTCTGCCAGTACTGCCGCCGGACCTGCGTCCGCTGGTACCACTGGATGGTGGCCGCTTCGCGACCTCCGACCTGAACGACCTGTACCGCCGCGTGATCAACCGGAACAACCGTCTCAAGCGTCTGCTTGACCTGTCGGCTCCGGACATCATCGTGCGCAACGAAAAGCGCATGCTGCAGGAAGCGGTCGACGCCCTGCTCGACAACGGCCGTCGCGGTCGCGCCATCACTGGCTCGAACAAGCGTCCGCTGAAGTCGCTGGCTGACATGATCAAAGGTAAGCAAGGTCGCTTCCGTCAGAACTTGCTCGGCAAGCGCGTGGACTACTCTGGCCGTTCGGTAATTACCGTAGGCCCGACCCTGCGTCTGCACCAGTGCGGTCTGCCGAAGAAGATGGCTCTCGAGCTGTTCAAGCCGTTCATTTTCGGCAAGCTGGAAATGCGTGGTCTGGCGACCACCATCAAGGCTGCCAAGAAGATGGTCGAGCGCGAGCTGCCAGAGGTCTGGGACGTGCTCGCCGAGGTGATCCGCGAACACCCCGTACTGCTCAACCGTGCACCGACCCTTCACCGTCTCGGCATCCAGGCGTTTGAACCGGTACTGATCGAAGGTAAGGCTATCCAGCTGCACCCGCTGGTCTGTGCTGCGTACAACGCCGACTTCGACGGTGACCAGATGGCCGTGCACGTGCCGCTGACGCTGGAAGCCCAGCTCGAAGCGCGCGCGCTGATGATGTCCACCAACAACATTCTGTCGCCAGCCAACGGTGAGCCAATCATCGTTCCGTCGCAGGACGTCGTACTGGGTCTGTACTACATGACCCGGGAAGCCATCAATGCCAAAGGCGAAGGTCGCGTCTTCGCTGACCTGCAGGAAGTCGACCGGGTATTCCGCGCCGGCGAAGCTGCACTGCACGCCAAGATCAAGGTTCGTATCAACGAAACCGTGAACGACCGTGATGGCGGCAGCGTCAAGAACACCCGTATCGTCGACACCACTGTCGGCCGTGCACTGCTGTTCCAGGTTGTGCCACCAGGTCTGTCGTACGACGTGGTCAACCAGCCAATGAAGAAAAAGGCGATCTCCAAGCTGATCAACCAGTGCTATCGCGTGGTTGGTCTGAAAGAGACCGTTATCTTCGCTGACCAGCT
The DNA here is from genome assembly GCF_014268785.2 of Pseudomonas shirazensis. Lineage (GTDB taxonomy): Bacteria > Pseudomonadota > Gammaproteobacteria > Pseudomonadales > Pseudomonadaceae > Aquipseudomonas > Aquipseudomonas shirazensis. Next base: position 398,156 of record NZ_JABWRD020000003.1, read on the forward strand.
GATGTACACCGGCTTTGCCTACTCGACCATTTCCGGCGTTTCGATCGGTGTTAACGACTTCGTTATCCCGGACGAAAAAGCCCGCATCATCGGTGCTGCCACCGAAGAAGTGAAGGAAATCGAGAGCCAGTACGCCTCCGGCCTGGTAACCCAGGGCGAGAAGTACAACAAGGTCATCGACTTGTGGTCCAAGGCGAACGACGAAGTCTCCAAGGCGATGATGGCCAACCTCTCGAAAGAGAAAGTCATCGACCGCAATGGCGACGAAGTCGACCAAGAGTCCTTCAACTCGATGTACATGATGGCTGACTCCGGTGCTCGGGGTTCGGCAGCTCAGATTCGTCAGTTGGCCGGTATGCGTGGTCTGATGGCCAAGCCGGACGGCTCGATCATCGAGACGCCGATCACCGCGAACTTCCGTGAAGGTCTGAGCGTTCTGCAGTACTTTATCTCGACGCACGGTGCTCGTAAGGGTCTTGCGGATACCGCCTTGAAGACTGCGAACTCGGGTTACCTGACTCGTCGTCTGGTCGACGTGGCGCAAGATCTGGTGGTTACCGAGATCGATTGCGGCACTGATCACGGCCTGCTGATGACTCCGCACATCGAAGGCGGTGACGTGGTTGAGCCATTGGGTGAGCGCGTACTGGGTCGAGTAATCGCCCGTGACGTGTTCAAGCCTGGCACCGACGATGTCATCGTTCCGGCCGGTACCCTGGTCGACGAGAAGTGGGTCGAGTTCATCGAGCTCAACAGCATCGACGAAGTTATCGTGCGTTCGCCGATCAGCTGTGAAACTCGCTTCGGTATCTGCGCCAAGTGCTACGGTCGTGACCTGGCTCGCGGTCACCAGGTGAACATCGGTGAAGCGGTCGGCGTAATCGCTGCCCAGTCCATCGGTGAGCCGGGTACCCAGCTGACCATGCGTACGTTCCACATCGGTGGTGCTGCCAGCCGGACCTCGGCTGCCGACAGCGTCCAAGTGAAGAACGGCGGTATGGTTCGTCTGCATAACCTCAAGCAGGTAGAGCGTGCTGACGGCAACCTGGTTGCTGTATCGCGTTCCGGCGAGCTGGCCATTGCCGACGAATTCGGTCGTGAGCGTGAGCGCTACAAGCTGCCTTACGGCGCCGTGATTTCGGTCAAGGAAGGTGACAAGGTCGACGCAGGCGCAATCGTCGCCAAGTGGGACCCGCACACCCACCCGATCGTTACCGAGCTGAAAGGTACCGTGACCTTCGTGGGCATGGAAGAAAACATCACCATCAAGCGTCAGACTGACGAGTTGACTGGTTTGACCAACATTGAAGTCCTGGACGCCAAGGATCGCCCTGCCGCTGGCAAGGAAATCCGTCCGGCCATCAAGATGGTCGACGCCAATGGCAAGGATTTGATGCTGCCAGGTACCGACGTACCTGCTCAGTACTTCCTGCCGGCCAACGCCTTGGTAGGTGTAGCTGACGGTGCCCAGATCGGTGTTGGTGACGTTATCGCGCGGATCCCGCAAGAAACGTCGAAGACCCGTGACATCACCGGTGGTCTGCCACGTGTTGCCGACTTGTTCGAAGCACGTCGTCCGAAAGAAGCGTCGATCCTGGCGGAAGTCAGCGGTACCATCGCGTTCGGTAAAGAGACCAAAGGCAAGCGTCGTCTGGTCATCACTCCGACCGACGGTAGCGATCCATACGAAGAGCTGATTCCGAAGTGGCGCCACCTGAACGTCTTCGAAGGCGAACAGGTTAACCGCGGCGAAGTTATCTCCGACGGTCCAAGCGATCCGCATGATATCCTGCGTCTGCTGGGTGTCAGCGCGCTGGCGAAGTACATCGTCAACGAGATCCAGGACGTTTACCGTCTGCAAGGCGTTAAGATCAACGACAAGCACATCGAGACCATCCTGCGTCAGATGCTGCGTAAGGTCGAGATTGCCGAGTCGGGCGATTCCAGCTTCATCAAGGGCGACCAGATGGAACTGACTCACGTGCTGGTCGAGAACGAGCGTCTCGCAGCCGATGACAAGTTCATCTCCAAGTTCACCCGTGTGCTGCTGGGTATCACCAAGGCCTCGCTGTCCACCGAATCGTTCATCTCGGCGGCTTCCTTCCAGGAAACCACCCGTGTACTGACCGAAGCGGCGGTAACCGGCAAGCGCGATTACCTGCGCGGCCTGAAAGAGAACGTGGTCGTCGGCCGTCTGATCCCGGCCGGTACCGGTCTGGCTTACCACAGCGAGCGCAAGCGTCGCCGTGATGCCGACAAACCGCTGCGCGTAAGTGCCAGTGAGGTGGAAGCCGCACTGACCGAAGCGTTGAATTCCAGCGGTAATTAAGTAACAGAGCGGGGCCCCGGCCCCTCTCCGCGGTGCTTGGTGACATGCAATGTTACCGATCACCGGGCGGGGAGGGCCGGGGCCTTGTCTTGACTGGGTGCAAGAACCTCTTTAGACTTTTGTACCCTTAAATTTGGTGAGGCTCCGTCTCGTCAATTTTAGGCTTTCTTGCAAGACAATAGCGTCGCAAGACAATCAGTGGAGCTAGTAGATGGCAACTATCAACCAGCTGGTACGTCAGCCGCGTAAGCGTACCGTCGAGAAATCCGACGTACCTGCGCTGCAGAACTGCCCGCAACGTCGTGGCGTGTGCACCCGTGTGTACACCACCACGCCGAAAAAACCTAACTCGGCACTGCGTAAAGTATGCCGTGTGCGTCTGACCAACGGTTTCGAGGTTTCCTCGTACATCGGCGGTGAAGGCCACAACCTGCAAGAGCACAGCGTCGTCTTGATCCGTGGCGGCCGTGTAAAAGACTTGCCAGGTGTTCGTTACCACACCGTTCGCGGCTCCCTGGATACCTCCGGCGTCAAAGGTCGTAACCAAGGTCGTTCGAAGTACGGTACCAAGCGTCCGAAGTAATCGGCCGTTTGCACATAATCAATTTTTTCAGTCGATAAGAGTAAGGTCGGGCGGGGGTCGTAGACCCAGGTCCCGGGCTAACCTGAAGACCGTTTGAGGGCTTATCATGCCAAGACGTCGTGTAGCAGCAAAACGTGAGATTCTGGACGATCCAAAATACGGATCGCAAATCCTCGCGAAGTTCATGAACCACGTGATGGAAAGCGGCAAGAAGGCCGTTGCCGAGCGTATCGTTTACGGTGCGCTGGACAAGGTCAAAGAACGCAAGAACAGCGATCCCCTGGAAATCTTCGAGAAAGCTCTCGACGCCATCGCTCCGCTGGTCGAAGTAAAGTCCCGCCGTGTCGGCGGTGCCACTTACCAGGTTCCGGTCGAAGTTCGTCCATCCCGTCGTAACGCTCTGGCAATGCGCTGGCTCGTAGACTACGCCCGCAAGCGCGGCGAGAAGTCCATGGCTCTGCGCTTGGCTGGCGAGCTGCTGGATGCTGCTGAAGGCAAAGGTGCTGCAGTCAAGAAGCGTGAAGACGTGCACCGTATGGCTGAAGCCAACAAAGCATTCTCGCACTACCGCTTCTAATTCAAGCATCAATCATTTTGCGAGGGCTTTATGGCTCGTACTACAGCAATTAACCGCTACCGCAACATTGGTATTTGCGCGCACGTCGATGCGGGCAAAACTACCACTACCGAGCGGATCCTGTTCTACACAGGCCTGAGCCACAAGATGGGCGAGGTGCATGACGGCGCCGCGACCACCGACTGGATGGTGCAGGAGCAGGAGCGGGGTATTACCATTACCTCCGCTGCCGTTACCACCTTCTGGAAGGGTTCTACCGGTCAGTACGACAACTACCGCGTAAACGTCATCGATACCCCTGGCCACGTTGACTTCACCATTGAAGTTGAGCGTTCGCTGCGTGTACTCGACGGCGCGGTCGTTGTGTTCTGCGGTACTTCCGGCGTTGAGCCACAGTCCGAAACCGTATGGCGTCAAGCCAACAAGTACGGCGTTCCACGTGTTGTCTACGTGAACAAGATGGACCGTGCAGGCGCTGACTTCCTGCGCGTTATCGGCCAGATCAAGAACCGCCTGGGTCACACCCCGGTTCCGATCCAGCTGGCAATCGGTTCGGAAGACAACTTCCAGGGTCAGATCGATCTGATCAAGATGAAAGCTGTCTACTGGAACGACGACGACAAGGGTACTTCGCCGCGCGAGGAAGAAATTCCTGCGGACATGCTCGAGTTGGCTCAAGAGTGGCGCTCCAACATGGTTGAAGCGGCTGCCGAGTCCAGCGAAGAGCTGATGAACAAGTACCTGGAAGGCGAAGAGCTGACCATCGACGAAATCAAAGCCGGTCTGCGCGCGCGCACCCTGGCCAGCGAAATCGTCCCAGCGGTCTGCGGTTCGTCGTTCAAGAACAAGGGTGTTCCCCTGGTTCTCGACGCCGTGATCGACTTCCTGCCTGCTCCTACCGAAATCCCGGCGATCAAAGGTATTCACCCTGATCTGATCGAGAAGTCGAAAGAAGAGCTGGTCGACGCCGACTACGACGAGCGTCACGCTTCCGATGAAGAACCGTTCTCTGCTCTGGCGTTCAAGATTGCCACCGACCCGTTCGTTGGTACTCTGACTTTCGTGCGCGTCTACTCGGGCTTCCTGACCTCGGGCGACTCCGTGATCAACTCGGTCAAGGGCAAGAAAGAGCGCGTTGGTCGTATGGTGCAGATGCACGCCAACCAGCGTGAAGAGATCAAAGAAGTGCGCGCAGGCGACATCGCTGCTCTGATCGGCATGAAGGACGTCACCACTGGTGACACCCTGTGCAACGCCGACAAGCCGATCATCCTCGAGCGTATGGACTTCCCGGAGCCTGTAATTTCGGTTGCTGTTGAGCCGAAAACCAAGCAGGACCAGGAAAAGATGGGTATCGCACTGGGCAAGCTCGCTCAGGAAGACCCGTCGTTCCGCGTCAAGACCGATGAAGAAACCGGCCAGACCATCATCTCGGGTATGGGTGAGCTTCACCTGGACATCCTCGTTGACCGCATGAAGCGCGAGTTCAACGTCGAAGCCAACATCGGTAAGCCGCAGGTTTCGTATCGCGAGCGTATCACCAAGTCCAACGTCGAAATCGAAGGCAAATTCGTTCGTCAGTCGGGTGGTCGTGGTCAGTTCGGTCACTGCTGGATCCGTTTCTCGGAGCCGGACGTGGACGACAAAGGCAACATCACCGAAGGTCTGGTGTTCAGCAACGAAGTGGTTGGTGGTGTAATTCCTAAGGAATTCATCGCTCCGATCCAGAAGGGTATCGAAGAGCAGATGAAGAACGGCGTTGTTGCCGGTTATCCTCTGATCGGCCTCAAGGCCACGGTATTCGACGGTTCGTACCATGACGTCGACTCCAACGAGATGGCGTTCAAGGTTGCAGCTTCGATGGCAACCAAACAGCTGGCCCAAAAGGGCGGTGGTCAGGTTCTCGAGCCGATCATGAAGGTTGAGGTTGTAACCCCTGAGGACTACATGGGTGACGTGATGGGTGACCTGAACCGTCGTCGTGGTCTTATCCAGGGTATGGATGATTCGGTCTCCGGCAGGGTTATCCGTGCTGAAGTGCCGCTCGGGGAAATGTTCGGTTATGCGACCGACGTTCGTTCCATGTCTCAGGGTCGCGCGAGCTACTCCATGGAATTCTCCAAATACGCCGAAGCTCCGTCGAACATCGTCGAAGCTCTCGTTAAAAAACAAGGCTGATTCAGCCCCTTTAGGCTAGGAGTTCACTGTCGTGGCTAAAGAAAAATTTGATCGTTCCCTTCCGCACGTCAACGTTGGCACCATCGGTCACGTCGACCACGGTAAAACCACTCTGACTGCTGCTCTGACTCGCGTCTGCTCCGAAGTTTTCGGTTCGGCTGTTGTTGACTTCGACAAGATCGACTCGGCTCCAGAAGAGAAAGCGCGTGGTATCACCATCAACACCGCGCACGTCGAGTACAACTCGAAGATCCGTCACTACGCTCACGTCGACTGCCCAGGTCACGCTGACTATGTGAAGAACATGATCACCGGTGCTGCGCAGATGGACGGCGCTATCCTGGTTTGCTCGGCCGCCGATGGTCCGATGCCACAAACCCGTGAGCACATCCTGCTGTCCCGTCAGGTTGGCGTTCCGTACATCGTGGTCTTCCTGAACAAGGCTGACCTGGTAGACGACGCTGAGCTGCTGGAACTGGTCGAGATGGAAGTTCGCGACCTGCTGTCCACCTATGACTTCCCAGGCGACGACACTCCGATCATCATCGGTTCGGCTCGTATGGCTCTGGAAGGCAAAGACGACAACGAGATGGGCACCACTGCCGTCAAGAAACTGGTAGAAACTCTGGACAGCTACATCCCAGAGCCAGAGCGCGCTATCGACAAGCCGTTCCTGATGCCAATCGAAGACGTATTCTCGATCTCGGGTCGTGGTACCGTTGTTACCGGTCGTATCGAGCGTGGCATCGTCCGTGTTCAAGACGCACTGGAAATCGTTGGTCTGCGTGACACCACCACCACCACCTGCACCGGTGTTGAAATGTTCCGCAAGCTGCTCGACGAAGGTCGTGCTGGCGAGAACTGTGGCGTTCTGCTGCGTGGTACCAAGCGTGACGACGTTGAGCGTGGCCAGGTTCTGGTCAAGCCAGGTTCGGTCAAGCCGCACACCAAGTTCACTGCAGAAGTTTACGTTCTGTCGAAAGAAGAAGGCGGTCGTCACACTCCGTTCTTCAAAGGCTACCGTCCTCAGTTCTACTTCCGTACTACTGACGTGACCGGTAACTGCCAGCTGCCGGAAGGCGTTGAGATGGTAATGCCAGGTGACAACATCCAGATGGAAGTCACTCTGATCAAGACCATCGCAATGGAAGACGGTCTGCGCTTCGCTATCCGTGAAGGCGGTCGTACCGTCGGCGCCGGCGTCGTAGCCAAAATCATCGAGTAATCACTCGATCGGTTGAAAAAGGCCTCCGCTCAGCGGGGGCCTTTTTTATTGGGTTGACACAAAATGAGGCCGTCTATAGAATCACGCCTCCTTTTAGCGGGCGTAGTGCGTCCGTTGGGAACAGCCTGGAGTCTGAAATCCAATGCAAAATCAGCAAATCCGTATCAGGTTGAAGGCTTTCGACCATCGCCTGATCGACCAATCCACCCAGGAAATCGTGGAAACCGCGAAACGTACTGGTGCACAAGTGCGTGGTCCGATTCCACTGCCTACTCGCAAAGAGCGTTTCACCGTTCTGGTCTCCCCGCACGTCAACAAAGACGCGCGTGACCAGTACGAGATCCGCACTCATAAGCGCGTTCTGGACATCGTCCAGCCAACGGATAAAACCGTTGATGCGCTGATGAAGCTGGACCTTGCGGCAGGTGTGGAAGTACAGATCAGCCTCGGCTAAGACTTCGGTCTTAACCGTGTAACGCTCTGAAATGGGCGGCCATAGCGGGTGAAAGCCCCGTACACTCATGAGGTTCACAACATGACTATTGGTGTAGTCGGTCGTAAATGCGGTATGACCCGTATTTTCACCGAAGAAGGTGTCTCCATTCCGGTCACGGTCGTTGAGATCGAGCCGAATCGCGTCACCCAGTTCAAAACCGAAGAAACTGATGGCTACCGTGCAGTGCAAATCACTGTAGGCGAGCGTCGTGCTTCGCGTGTGACTGCTGCTCAAGCAGGTCACTTCGCAAAGGCGAACGTTGCCGCTGGTCGCGGTGTTTGGGAGTTCCGTCTTGAAGAAGGCGATTTCCAGGCTGGCGATCTGATCAAAGCTGAACTCTTTACTGCAGGCCAGCTGGTAGACGTCACCGGTCAGTCGAAAGGTAAAGGCTTCGCCGGTACCATCAAGCGCTGGAATTTCCGTGGCCAAGATAACACCCACGGTAACTCCGTATCGCACCGTGTTCCGGGTTCCATCGGCCAGTGCCAGACTCCTGGTCGTGTGTTCAAGGGCAAGAAAATGTCCGGTCACATGGGCGCCGAGCGCGTTACTGTGCAGTCCCTGGAAGTAGTTCGCGTCGACGCTGAACGCAACCTGCTGCTGATCAAGGGTGCCGTTCCTGGCGCTACTGGCGGCGACGTGGTTGTACGTCCAGCTGTCAAGGCTCGCGGTTAAGGGGAAACTGACATGCAACTTAACGTAAATGACGCTCAGGCGATCGAAGTTTCCGAACTGACCTTCGGTGGCGAATTCAACGAGACGCTGGTTCACCAAGCAGTCGTGGCCTACATGGCCGGCGGCCGTCAGGGCACCAAGCAGCAGAAGACCCGTTCCGACGTATCCGGTGGCGGTAAGCGCCCATGGCGTCAGAAGGGTACTGGTCGTGCTCGTGCTGGTACCATCCGTAGCCCGATCTGGCGCGGCGGTGGCACCACCTTCGCAGCTCGTCCACAGGACCACTCGCAGAAGCTCAACAAGAAGATGTACCGCGCAGCAATGCGTTCCATCCTCGCTGAGCTGGTGCGTACCGACCGTCTGGTCGTTGTCCAGGACTTCGCTGTTGAAGCGCCAAAGACCAAAGATCTGCTGAACAAGCTGAATGGCATGGGCCTGACTGACGTCCTGATCGTATCGGACGCCGTTGATCAGAACCTGTACCTGGCTGCTCGCAACCTGCCGCACGTCGACGTTCGTGACGTACAGGGTTCCGATCCGGTCAGTCTGATCGCCTATGACAAAGTGTTGATCACTGTGTCGGCCGTGAAGAAATTCGAGGAGCTGCTGGGATGAACCAGGAACGCGTATTTAAAGTCCTCCTTGGCCCGCACGTTTCCGAGAAGGCTACCGTTCTGGCTGAGAAGAAAGGCCAGTTCGTATTCAAGGTTGCTACCGATGCAACCAAGCTGGAAATCAAGAAAGCTGTCGAAGGCCTGTTCGGCGTAAAAGTCGAAAACGTGTCGACTGTTAACGTATTGGGTAAAACCAAGCGTACCGCACGTGGTCTGGGCAAGCGTAATGACTGGAAGAAGGCGATCGTCTCCCTTCAGCCAGGCCAAGATCTCGATTTCAGCAGCAGTGCTGAGTAAGGAAGGGGTGCATCATGGCAATCGTTAAATGCAAACCGACTTCCCCTGGCCGCCGTTTCGTGGTCAAGGTGGTCAACAAGGAGCTGCATAAAGGCGCTCCTCACGCACCGCTGCTCGAGAAGAAATCGAAGTCTGGTGGTCGTAACAACAATGGCCGTATTACCACGCGTCACATTGGTGGTGGTCATAAGCAGCATTACCGTATGGTCGACTTCCGTCGCAATGACAAAGATGGCATTCCAGCCACTGTCGAGCGTATCGAATACGATCCAAACCGTACTGCTCACATCGCCCTGCTGTGCTACGCAGACGGTGAGCGTCGCTACATCATCGCCCCTAAAGGCGTGAGTGCTGGCGATCAGCTGATCGCAGGTTCGCTGGCCCCAATCAAGGCCGGTAACTCCCTGCAGCTGCGCAACATCCCAGTAGGTAGCACCATTCACGGCATCGAACTGAAGCCGGGTAAAGGTGCACAGATCGCTCGTTCCGCTGGTGCTTCGGCTCAGCTGATCGCTCGCGAAGGTGTCTACGTGACCCTGCGTCTGCGCTCTGGTGAAATGCGTAAAGTTCTGGCTGAGTGCCGTGCGACCCTGGGCGAAGTCTCGAACTCCGAGCACAGCCTGCGTTCGCTGGGTAAAGCTGGTGCCAAACGCTGGCGTGGCGTTCGCCCAACCGTTCGTGGTGTTGCCATGAACCCGGTTGACCACCCGCATGGTGGTGGTGAAGGTCGTACCTCCGGTGGTCGTCATCCGGTATCGCCATGGGGCTTCCCAACCAAGGGTGCGAAGACTCGTGGTAATAAGCGTACCGACAAAATGATCGTCCGTCGTCGCAAGTAAATAGAGGGATACGACAGTGCCACGTTCTCTGAAAAAAGGTCCTTTTATCGATCTTCACCTACTGAAGAAGATCGAAGTGGCGGCGGAAAAGAACGATCGCAAACCGGTGAAAACCTGGTCGCGTCGTTCGATGATCCTGCCACAAATGGTCGGTCTGACCATCGCGGTTCATAACGGTCGTCAACATGTCCCAGTTCTCGTGAACGAAGACATGGTCGGTCATAAACTGGGCGAGTTTGCCGGTACCCGCACTTATCGTGGGCACGTGGCTGACAAGAAAGCCAAGCGTTAAGGGGTAGGAAATGGAAGTAGCCGCTAAGTTGTCGGGCGCTCGAATCTCCGCCCAGAAAGCCCGCTTGGTCGCCGACCAGATCCGCGGGAAGAAGGTGGGCGAAGCGCTCAACCTGTTGGCCTTCAGCAGCAAAAAAGCCGCTGAAATCATGAAGAAAGTCCTCGAGTCGGCCGTTGCCAACGCCGAACACAACGAAGGCGCAGACGTTGATGACCTGAAGGTCTCCACCGTTTTCGTCAACGAAGGGCGTTCGCTGAAGCGCATCATGCCGCGTGCCAAAGGCCGCGCTGATCGCATCGTCAAGCGGTCTTGCCATATCACTGTCAAGGTTGCGGACAAGTAACGGAGTCGATCAGATGGGTCAGAAAGTACATCCCACTGGCATTCGCCTGGGAATCGTCAAGGAGCACACGTCCGTCTGGTATGCAGATGGCGCGACTTACGCAGATTACCTGTTGAAGGATCTGAAAACTCGTGAGTACCTCCAAGACAAATTAAAAAGCGCGTCCGTAAGCCGTATCGATATCCATCGTCCGGCCCAAACTGCACGCATCACCATCCACACCGCTCGTCCAGGTATCGTTATCGGGAAGAAAGGTGAAGATGTTGAGAAGCTGCGTCAGGACCTGACCAAGCAGATGGGTGTGCCTGTGCACATCAACATCGAAGAGATCCGCAAGCCGGAACTCGACGCCATGCTGGTTGCGCAAAGCGTAGCTCAGCAGCTGGAGCGCCGCGTAATGTTCCGTCGTGCTATGAAGCGCGCCGTGCAGAACGCCATGCGTATTGGTGCCAAGGGCATCAAGATCCAGGTGAGCGGTCGTCTCGGCGGTGCCGAGATTGCTCGTACCGAGTGGTATCGCGAAGGTCGTGTGCCGTTGCACACCCTGCGTGCTGATATCGACTACAACACCTACGAAGCTCACACCACTTATGGTGTGATCGGTGTGAAGGTTTGGATCTTCAAAGGCGAAGTAATTGGTGGTCGCCAAGAAGAGCTGAAACCACAAGCACCAGCGCCTCGTAAAAAAGCTGCTAAGTAAGGGGTACGCCAAATGTTGCAACCTAAGCGTACAAAATTCCGCAAGCAGATGACCGGCCACAACCGTGGTCTGGCACTGCGCGGTAGCAAGGTCAGCTTCGGCGAATTCGCCTTGAAAGCTGTCGCCCGCGGTCGCCTCACCGCTCGCCAGATCGAGTCTGCACGTCGTGCTTTGACTCGTCACGTTAAGCGTGGCGGCAAGATCTGGATCCGTGTGTTCCCGGACAAGCCGGTTACCAAGAAGCCTCTTGAAGTGCGGATGGGTAAAGGTAAGGGTTCCGTGGAATACTGGGTTGCCCAGATCCAGCCAGGCAAAGTCCTGTATGAGATCGAGGGTGTTTCTGAAGAGCTGGCGCGCGAAGCATTCGCCTTGGCTGCTGCAAAGCTGCCACTCGCCACCTCCTTTGTTAAGCGGACGGTGATGTGATGAAAGCGAATGAACTTCGTGAAAAATCGGCACAGCAGCTGAACGAGCAACTGCTCGGCCTGCTGCGCGACCAGTTCAATCTGCGTATGCAGAAAGCAACTGGCCAGTTGGGGCAGTCGCACCTGCTCTCGCAAGTTAAGCGTGACATCGCTCGCGTGAAAACTGTGCTCAACCAGCAGGCAGGTAAGTGATCATGGCTGAAGCTGAAAAAACCGTCCGTACGCTGACTGGCCGTGTCGTCAGCGACAAAATGGACAAGACCATCACCGTTCTGATCGAGCGTCGCGTAAAGCACCCGATCTACGGTAAATACGTTAAGCGTTCGACTAAGCTGCACGCGCACGACGAAACCAATCAGTGCAAAATCGGCGACAAAGTTTCCATTAGCGAAACTCGTCCGCTGGCCAAGACCAAGTCTTGGGCACTGGTTGAAGTCCTCGAACGCGCTGTTGAAGTCTAAGGGCTAGGGGTCGGAGAAATTTTATGATTCAGACTCAATCCATGCTCGATGTGGCCGATAACAGCGGCGCTCGTCGCGTCATGTGCATCAAGGTGCTCGGCGGTTCCCACCGTCGTTACGCCGGCATCGGTGACATCATCAAAGTAACCGTCAAGGAAGCAATTCCGCGCGGTAAGGTCAAAAAAGGCCAGGTGATGACCGCCGTAGTCGTACGTACCCGTCATGGTGTACGTCGCGCTGACGGTTCCATCATTCGTTTCGACGGTAACGCTGCTGTTCTGCTGAACAACAAGCAAGAGCCGATCGGCACTCGCATCTTCGGGCCAGTGACCCGTGAACTTCGCAACGAGAAGTTCATGAAGATCGTCTCGCTCGCCCCTGAAGTGCTCTAAGGAGATCCGACATGCAAAAGATTCGTCGTGACGACGAGATCATCGTGATCGCCGGCAAAGACAAAGGTAAGCGCGGTAAGGTGCTGAAGGTTCTCGCTGACGACCGTCTGGTCATCGGTGGTGTAAACCTGGTCAAGCGCCATACCAAGCCTAACCCGATGGCGGGCGTACAGGGCGGTATCGTCGAGAAAGAAGCGCCTCTGCACGCTTCCAACGTTGCCATTTTCAATGGTGAAACCAACAAGGCTGACCGCGTTGGCTTCAAGGTTGAAGACGGCAAGAAAATTCGTGTCTTCAAGTCGACCCAGAAAGCGGTTGATGCTTGAACACTGCTAGGTAGAAGACAATGGCACGACTCAAAGAGATTTACCGGAACGAAATCGCTCCCAAGCTTAAGGAAGAACTTAAGCTCGCGAACGTGATGGAAGTTCCACGCGTAACCAAGATCACCCTGAACATGGGTCTGGGCGAAGCTGTCGGTGACAAAAAAGTCATCGAAAACGCTGTAGCCGACCTGGAAAAGATCACCGGTCAAAAGCCGGTCGTGACTTTCGCTCGCAAGTCGATTGCGGGTTTCAAGGTTCGTGAAGGTTGGCCGATCGGCGTTAAAGTTACTCTGCGCCGTGACCGTATGTACGAGTTCCTGGACCGCCTGCTGGCGATCTCCCTGCCTCGGGTTCGCGACTTCCGCGGCCTGAATGCCAAGTCCTTCGATGGTCGTGGCAACTACAGCATGGGCGTGAAAGAGCAGATCATCTTCCCGGAAATCGACTACGACAAGATCGATGCTCTGCGCGGTCTGGACATTACCCTGACCACCACTGCTCGTTCGGATGACGAAGGCCGCGCTCTGCTGCGTGCATTCAAATTCCCGTTCCGCAACTGATTGGAGTAGGAAAATGGCCAAGAAGAGCATGAAAAACCGCGAGCTGAAGCGTCAGCTCACGGTAGCCAAGTACGCCAAAAAGCGTGCCGAGCTGAAAGCGACCATCGTCAACCTGAACGCATCGCCAGAAGAGCGTTATGCCGCCGTCGTCGCACTGCAAAAGCAGCCGCGTGACGCCAGCGCCGCTCGTCTGCGCAACCGTTGCCGCCTGACCGGCCGTCCTCACGGTGTATACCGTAAGTTTGGTCTGGGCCGTAACATGCTGCGTCAAGCTGCAATGCGTGGTGACGTACCAGGTCTGGTTAAAGCCAGCTGGTAAGCACCAGGGTTCTGGCGGAAGGGGAGCAATCTTCCGACCGCCGGTGACCTCGCTTCTAAACAAGCCCCTATATGGGGCTTGTTTCGTTTCTAGGTTGTGTCTAGAATGATCGGCTCACCCGAGCCCGGGTCTTTTGTCCTGGGTGCTTGGGTGGTTGTGATAGCCGAGAGGCTAATAATTCTTGTATCAGGAGCATCTAGCCCATGAGTATGCAGGACCCGTTAGCGGACATGCTAACTCGCATCCGTAATGCCCAGATGGCTGAAAAGTCCGTCGTAAGCATGCCTTCTTCGACTCTGAAGGTTGCGGTTGCCCAAGTTCTGAAGGACGAAGGTTACATCGCTGGTTACCAGGTAAGCAGCGAAGTCAAACCCTCCCTGTCGATCGAGCTGAAGTACTTCGAAGGCCGTCCGGTCATCGAAGAGCTGAAGCGCGCCAGCCGACCAGGCCTGCGTCAGTACAAGGCCGTTACAGATCTGCCGAAAGTTCGTGGCGGTCTGGGCGTGTCTATCGTCTCCACCAACAAAGGTGTGATGACGGATCGTGCTGCACGTGCCGCCGGTGTTGGTGGCGAAGTTCTGTGCACAGTGTTCTAAGGGGGGATAAGCATGTCTCGCGTCGCTAAGAACCCCGTAAAGCTGCCGTCCGGTGTCGAAGTCAAATTCGCCGGCCAACAGCTTTCGGTGAAGGGTGCCAAGGGCACTCTCGAACTGAACGTTCATTCGTCTGTTGAAGTTACCGAAGAGTCTGGTGAGCTGCGTTTTGTCGCTCGCAATGGTGACCAGCAAGCTCGCGCCATGGCCGGTACTACCCGCGCTCTGGTGAACAACATGGTCCAAGGCGTAAGCCAAGGCTTCGAGCGCAAGCTCCAGCTGGTCGGTGTTGGTTACAAGGCTCAGGCCAAAGGCACCGTCCTGAACCTGGCTCTGGGCTTCTCTCACCCAGTAGACTACGAGCTTCCAGCCGGCATCACCGCTGAAACGCCTAGCCAGACCGATATCCTGATCAAGGGCATCGACAAGCAGCTGGTAGGTCAGGTGGCCGCTGAAATCCGCGACTTCCGTCCACCAGAGCCGTACAAAGGCAAAGGTGTGCGTTACGCGGACGAAGTCGTCCGTCGTAAAGAAGCCAAGAAGAAGTAGGGCCTAGCAAATGACCGACAAAAAAGTTACTCGACTGCGTCGCGCTCGCAAAGCACGCCTGAAAATGCACGAGCTCGAAGCCGTGCGTTTGTGCGTGTTCCGCTCCTCGCAGCACATTTATGCCCAAGTCATCTCGGCCGACGGCAGCAAGGTTCTGGCAAGCGCCTCTACCTTGGACAAAGACCTGCGTGATGGCGCCACCGGCAACATCGACGCGGCCACTAAGGTTGGCAAGCTGGTAGCTGAGCGCGCGAAAGCCGCCGGTGTATCTCAAGTTGCCTTTGACCGTTCCGGCTTCAAGTACCATGGCCGCGTCAAAGCGCTGGCTGATGCTGCTCGTGAAGGCGGGCTGGAGTTCTAAGTTATGGCAAATAACGATCAAAAGCGCGACGAAGGCTACATCGAGAAGCTGGTTCAAGTTAACCGCGTAGCCAAGACCGTCAAAGGCGGCCGTATCTTCACCTTCACCGCGTTGACCGTGGTTGGTGATGGTAAGGGCCGTGTAGGCTTCGGCCGTGGCAAATCGCGCGAAGTACCAGCCGCGATCCAGAAAGCCATGGAAGCTGCCCGTCGCAACATGATTCAGGTTGACCTGAAAGGCACCACTCTGCAGTACGCCACCAAGGCCGCCCACGGCGCCTCGAAGGTTTACATGCAGCCTGCCTCCGAAGGTACCGGTATCATCGCTGGCGGCGCTATGCGTGCTGTCCTGGAAGTTGCTGGTGTCCAGAACGTTCTGGCCAAGTGCTACGGTTCGACCAACCCAGTGAACGTGGTTTACGCCACCTTCAAGGGTCTGAAGGCCATGCAATCTCCTGAATCCATTGCTGCCAAGCGCGGCAAGAGCGTTGAGGAGATCTTCTAATGGCTGCCACCGTTAAAGTCACGCTGATCAAAAGCACCGCCGGCCGTCTGCCTAACCACAAACTGTGTGTTAAAGGCCTGGGTCTGCGTCGCATTGGTCACACCGTAGAAGTACTTGATACTCCCGAGAATCGCGGGATGATCAACAAGGCTTACTACATGCTGCGCGTCGAGGGTTAATCGATGAAACTCAATGATCTGAGTCCAGCGCCGGGTTCCCGTCGCGAGAAGCATCGTCCGGGTCGTGGTATCGGTAGCGGTTTGGGTAAGACTGGTGGCCGCGGCCACAAAGGTCAGACCTCCCGTTCCGGTGGCACCATCGCTCCGGGCTTCGAAGGCGGTCAACAGCCGCTGCACCGTCGTCTGCCGAAATTCGGCTTCGTTTCGCTGAAAGCCATGGACCGCGCAGAAGTGCGTCTGTCCGAGCTGGCCAAAGTGGAAGGCGATGTTGTCACCGTGCAATCCTTGAAGGATGCCAACGTGATCAACCAGAACGTACAGCGTGTGAAAATCATGCTGTCTGGCGAAGTCACTCGCGCAGTTACCATCAAGGGCATCGCAGCCACCAAAGGTGCGCGTGCGGCTATCGAAGCAGCTGGCGGCAAATTCGAGGAATAAATGGCTAAGCAAGGTGCTCTCTCTTCGCTCGGTAAGGGCGGGATGTCGGAACTCTGGGCTCGTCTGCGCTTTCTGTTCATGGCGATCATCGTCTATCGAATAGGTGCGCATATCCCGGTGCCTGGCATCAACCCGGACCGTCTGGCGGATCTGTTTCGACAGAATGAGGGGACCATTCTTAGCTTGTTCAACATGTTTTCCGGTGGTGCGCTTGAGCGCATGAGCATCTTTGCACTGGGGATCATGCCGTACATCTCGGCATCGATCATCATGCAGCTCATGACCGCTGTCAGCCCACAGCTGGAGCAGTTGAAGAAGGAAGGTGAAGCTGGCCGTCGCAAGATCAGCCAGTACACCCGCTACCTCACTGTAATCCTGGCATTGGTTCAAGCGATTGGCATGTCCATTGGCTTGGCCAACCAGGGCGTGGCGTTCTCTGCAAGCCTTGGCTTCCATGTGGTTGCCGTCTCCACCTTCGTGGCAGGCGCAATGTTCATGATGTGGCTGGGTGAGCAGATTACCGAGCGCGGTGTGGGCAACGGTATCTCGATGTTGATTTTCGCGGGTATCGTTGCCGGTCTTCCGAGAGCAATCGGGCAGTCTTTCGAGTCTGCGCGCACAGGCGATATCAACATTTTCGCCCTGGTCGCTATCGGTTTGCTGGCAGTAGCGATTATCGGTTTTGTGGTGTTCATTGAGCGTGGTCAGCGTCGAATCGCCGTTCACTACGCCAAGCGTCAGCAGGGCCGCAAGGTCTTTGCTGCGCAGACCAGCCACTTGCCGCTCAAGGTGAACATGGCAGGGGTAATCCCGGCTATTTTCGCCAGCAGCATTCTGCTGTTCCCGGCTTCGCTGGGTGCCTGGTTCGGTCAGTCTGAAGGTATGGGCTGGCTGCAAGACATCTCGCAGTCGATCGCTCCTGGTCAGCCGTTGAACATTTTGCTGTTTAGTGCAGGGATCATTTTCTTCTGCTTCTTCTACACAGCGTTGATGTTCAACCCGAAAGACGTAGCGGAAAACCTGAAGAAGTCCGGTGCCTTTATTCCGGGTATCCGTCCTGGTGAGCAGTCGGCGCGCTACATTGATGGCGTTCTGACTCGTCTGACCATGTTCGGTGCTCTTTACATGATGGCCGTATGCCTTCTGCCCCAGTTCCTTGTGGTGGCTGCAAACGTGCCGTTCTATCTCGGCGGGACGTCGTTGTTGATCGTGGTAGTGGTTGTGATGGACTTCATGTCCCAAGTACAATCCCACCTCGTTTCGCACCAGTACGAATCCCTGATGAAGAAAGCCAACCTGAAAGGCTATGGCGGCAGCAGCTTGCTGCGCTGACAGGCCCCTAAGGTTCGAGGAGTTGGTCATGAAAGTTCGTGCATCGGTGAAAAAGCTGTGCCGTAACTGCAAGATTATTCGCCGCGAAGGTATCGTGCGAGTAATTTGCAGCGCGGAACCGCGTCACAAGCAGCGCCAAGGCTGAGTGTGATCCGCGCTACAAGCCCAGCAGCTAGTGCGCTGCTGGGTTGATTAATTGTTTCTACAGCGATATTATCTCGCGCCCTATTTCTTGGCTTCCGGGGCGTAGGTAGCTGTCAATTGGAGTCCCACTGAATGGCCCGTATTGCAGGCGTCAACATTCCAGATAACAAGCACACTGTTATCTCGCTGACCTACATCTATGGTGTCGGTCGCACAACTGCACAGAAGATTTGTGCAGACACTGGGGTTAACCCAGCCGCAAAGATCAAGGATCTGAGCGACGAGCAGATTGAAACGCTGCGTAGCGAAGTCGCCAAGTTCACCACTGAAGGTGATCTGCGCCGTGACATCAACATGAAGATCAAACGCTTGATGGACCTGGGCTGCTACCGCGGTCTGCGCCATCGTAAAGGTCTGCCGGTTCGCGGTCAGCGCACCAAGACCAATGCACGCACCCGTAAGGGCCCGCGTAAGCCGATCCGCAAGTAATCGCACCAGCGAATCGACAGGAAAATAGACATGGCAAAACCTGCTGCTCGTCCTCGTAAAAAAATCAAAAAGACAGTGGTTGATGGCATCGCCCACATCCACGCGTCTTTCAACAACACCATCGTGACCATCACCGACCGTCAGGGCAATGCTTTGTCCTGGGCAACGTCCGGTGGTTCGGGTTTCCGTGGTTCGCGCAAATCCACCCCGTTTGCAGCTCAGATTGCTGCTGAACGAGCTGGTCAAGCTGCGCTGGAATACGGTCTGAAAAACCTCGACGTAAACGTCAAGGGTCCAGGTCCAGGTCGTGAGTCCGCCGTTCGTGCTTTGAACAGCTGCGGCTACAAGATCGCCAGCATCACCGACGTGACGCCAATCCCGCATAACGGGTGCCGTCCGCCGAAGAAGCGTCGCGTGTAATCAGGAGACAGATAAATGGCACGTTACATTGGTCCAAAATGCAAACTGTCTCGCCGTGAAGGCACTGACCTTTTCCTGAAGAGCGGCGTTCGCGCTCTGGAATCGAAGTGCAACATCGAAGCAGCCCCAGGTATCCACGGCCAGCGCCGTGGCCGTCAGTCCGACTACGGTACCCAGCTGCGCGAGAAACAAAAAGTCCGTCGTATCTACGGTGTTCTGGAGCGTCAGTTCCGCGGTTACTACCAAGCTGCAGCCTCGAAAAAAGGCGCAACTGGTGAGAACCTGCTGCAACTGCTCGAGTGCCGTCTGGATAACGTCGTTTACCGTATGGGCTTCGGCTCGACTCGTTCCGAGTCGCGTCAGCTGGTTTCGCACAAAGCGATCAGCGTCAACGGTAAGACTGTAAACATTCCATCTTACCAAGTTCGTCCGGGTGACGTGGTCTCGGTTCGTGAGAAATCGCTGAACCAGCTGCGCATTGTTCAAGCCCTTGAACTGTGCTCTCAGCGCGGCCGCGTTGAGTGGGTAGACGTGGATGCTGCTAAAAAGTCGGGCGTTTTCAAGAACGTTCCTGCTCGCAGCGACCTGTCTGCCGACATCAACGAAAACCTGATTGTCGAGCTCTACTCCAAGTAAGGGCTAGAAAATAGGTGCATCCATGCAGATTTCGGTAAATGAGTTCCTGACTCCCCGCCACATTGATGTGCAGGTAGTCAGTCCGACCCGCGCCAAGATTACGCTCGAGCCTCTCGAGCGTGGTTTCGGCCATACCCTGGGCAACGCGCTGCGCCGCATCCTGTTGTCCTCCATGCCTGGCTGTGCAGTAGTCGAGGCCGAGATCGATGGCGTACTCCATGAGTACTCCGCGATCGAAGGTGTACAGGAAGACGTAATTGAAATCCTGTTGAACCTGAAAGGCCTGGCTATCAAACTGCACGGTCGTGACGAAGTTACGCTGACCTTGTCGAAAAAGGGTTCGGGGGTGGTTACCGCTGCCGATATTCAGCTGGATCACGATGTCGAGATCGTCAACCCCGATCACGTAATCGCGAACCTGGCGTCCAACGGCGCCCTGAACATGAAGCTCACTGTAGCTCGTGGTCGCGGTTACGAGCCGGCCGACTCTCGTCAGACTGACGAAGATGAAAGCCGCAGCATTGGCCGTCTTCAGCTGGACGCTTCGTTCAGCCCGGTGCGTCGTATCGCCTATGTGGTCGAAAACGCCCGTGTTGAGCAGCGTACCAACCTGGACAAGCTGGTCATTGATCTGGAAACCAACGGTACTCTGGACCCAGAAGAGGCAATCCGTCGTGCCGCGACCATCCTGCAACAGCAGCTGGCCGCGTTCGTGGATCTCAAAGGTGACAGTGAGCCGGTAGTGGTCGAGCAGGAAGACGAGATCGATCCGATCCTGCTGCGTCCGGTTGACGACCTGGAACTGACCGTACGGTCTGCCAACTGCCTCAAGGCGGAGAACATCTACTACATCGGCGACCTGATTCAGCGCACCGAAGTAGAGCTGTTGAAAACTCCTAACCTGGGCAAGAAGTCCCTGACTGAAATCAAGGACGTTTTGGCTTCCCGTGGTCTGTCCCTCGGCATGCGCCTCGACAACTGGCCGCCTGCAAGTCTTAAGAAGGACGACAAGGCGACTGCCTGATCGTCGTAATCACCGAACGTAGTGTTTGGTAAGGAATGAATCATGCGTCATCGTAAAAGTGGACGTCACCTGAGCCGTACCAGCTCTCACCGCAAGGCTATGTTCCAGAACATGGCAGTGTCGTTGATCGAGCACGAGCTGATCAAAACTACTCTGCCAAAAGCCAAGGAACTGCGCCGCGTTGCCGAGCCGCTGATCACCCTGGCCAAGGAAGATAGCGTAGCCAACCGTCGTCTGGCTTTCGACCGTACCCGTTCGAAATCCGCTGTTGGCAAGCTCTTCAACGATCTGGGCAAGCGCTACGCCACCCGTCAGGGCGGCTACCTGCGTATCCTGAAGTGCGGTTTCCGCGCTGGCGACAACGCGCCTATGGCGTACGTCGAGCTGGTTGATCGTCCAGTCGGTGGTGCTGTAGAAGCTGCCGAGTAAGACGTTCTGTCTGCTACAAAAAACCGGGCCTAGTGCCCGGTTTTTTGTGTCTGTAATTATTGTTAATTCCTATCGCCGCTACTCGATCAATGAATTAGCTCTTGTCATGCCGCTCCCCGATACTGTCCGCAAGCCGACAAACGGCAGATCAAGACCGTCAAGGAGAGCCCATGAGCAAGATTCTTACCACCGCCAGCGGTGCACCTGTAGCTGACAACCAGAATTCCCGTTCGGCCGGCCCTCGCGGCCCGCTGCTTCTCGACGACTTCCACCTGCTGGAAAAACTCGCCCACTTCAACCGCGAGAACATCCCTGAGCGCCGTGTGCACGCCAAGGGCTCTGGCGCCTACGGTACCTTCACCGTAACCCGCGATATCACCCGCTACACCTGCGCCAAACTGTTCGACAAGGTTGGCAAGCAAACCGAGACCTTTTTGCGGTTCTCCACCGTAGGTGGCGAGCGCGGCTCGGCTGACACCGAGCGTGACCCGCGTGGCTTCGCGCTCAAGTTCTACACCGAAGAAGGCAATTGGGACATCGTGGGCAACAACACCCCGGTGTTTTTCATCCGCGACCCGCTGAAGTTTCCTGACTTCATCCACACGCAGAAGCGCCATCCGCAGAGCAACCTGAAGAACGCCCAGATGATGTGGGACTTCTGGTCGCATTCGCCTGAGGCGCTGCACCAGGTCACGATCCTGTTCTCTGATCGGGGTATCCCGGACGGCTACCGTCACATGCACGGCTTCGGCAGCCATACCTACAGCCTGATCAGCGCGAGCGGTGAGCGCACGTGGGTCAAATGGCACTACAAGACTCAGCAGGGCATCAAGAACCTGGCACCGGCCGAAGCAGCGCGTCTGGCGGGTACTGACCCTGATTACGCCCAGCGTGACCTGTTCGAGGCGATTGAACGCGGTGACTATCCGCGCTGGACTGTGTGCATTCAGGTCATGAGCGAGGAGCAGGCAGCCAATCGGGCGGAGAATCCTTTCGATGTGACCAAGACCTGGTCGCAGAAGGAATTCCCGTTGATCGAGGTTGGCGTGCTTGAGCTCAACCGCAACCCGCTCAACTACTTTGCCGAAGTCGAACAAGCCACCTTCGGCCCGAGCAATATGGTTCCAGGTGTCGGCCTGTCGCCAGACCGGATGCTGCAGGGGCGTGTGTTTGCCTATGCCGATGCGCACCGCTACCGCGTAGGCACCAATCACCAGCATCTGCCGGTCAACGCCGCTCGCAGCCCGGTGAACAGCTATCAGCGCGATGGCGCGATGGCTTCCGGTAGCTATGGCAGTGCGCCCAACTACGAGCCGAACAGCTACAGCGACGCGCCCAAGCAGTCGCCGCAGCATGCCGAGCCGGCGCTTGCCTTGAACGGCGCAGCCGATCGTCACGACCACCGTGAGGACGGCGATTACTACAGCCACGCCGGCGCCTTGTTCCGCTTGATGAGCCCTGAGCAGCAAACACTGCTGATCAACAACATTGCCGGCACCATGGCGGGTGTCAGCGCAGTTGTGGTGATGCGCCAGTTGCAGCACTTCTCCAAGGCAGATCCAGCCTACGGCGAAGGAGTTGCGAAGGCGTTGGGGCTGAATCTCGCCTGACTCGGAATGATAAGTAGAACCGCCCTCATTTGGGCGGTTTTTCAATGAATATCACTACTGTTTAGGCGTTTTTTTGCATGTTATTGCGCGTTTTTCAGTGACCTTGCAGCAGTCCTGGTTCACACTATGCACATAGCGCTTTCACATGGAGAACCAGGGCGATGCAAGGTCACCCGGACGTAATCGATTACCTCAACACGTTGCTCACCGGCGAGCTGGCAGCACGTGATCAGTATTTCATTCATTCGCGCATGTACGAAGACTGGGGCTTGTCCAAGCTCTACGAGCGCATCAACCATGAAATGGAAGAAGAGGCGCAACACGCCGACGCCCTGATGCGCCGCATTCTCATGCTGGAAGGCACCCCGCGCATGCGTCCGGATGATCTGGACGTGGGCACCACTGTGCCGGAAATGCTCGCAGCCGACTTGCGCCTCGAGTACAAGGTGCGCGCAGCGTTGTGCAAAGGCATTGAGTTGTGCGAAACGCACAAGGATTACATCAGCCGCGACATCCTGCGTCAGCAGTTGGCAGATACCGAAGAAGATCACACTTATTGGCTGGAAAAGCAGCAGGGTCTGATCAAGGTCATCGGCCTGCAGAACTACCTGCAATCGCAGATGTAATCAGCTTGCCGTAAGGGCTGCACGGTTGTAAAAAAGCCCCCGGTAGCGCGCTACCGGGGGCTTTTTTTGTAGGCTTACGCCCGGTCACGCTCCAGCAACGGCTTGAGGTAGTGGCCGGTATACGACTGCTTCATCTTGGTCACCTCTTCAGGCGTACCCACCGCGATGATCTGGCCGCCCTTGGAGCCGCCCTCCGGGCCGAGGTCGACCAGCCAGTCGGCGGTCTTGATCACGTCCAGATTGTGCTCGATCACCACTACGGTGTTGCCGTGATCGCGCAAGCGGTGCAGTACATCGAGCAACTGCTGGATATCGGCGAAGTGCAGGCCGGTAGTCGGTTCATCGAGGATGTACAGCGTCTTGCCGGTATCGCGCTTGGACAGCTCGCGTGACAGCTTGACCCGCTGCGCCTCGCCCCCGGAGAGGGTCGTGGCCGACTGACCAAGCTTGATGTACGACAGGCCGACATCCACCAGCGTCTGCAGCTTGCGCGCCAGCGCCGGCACTGCATCGAAGAATGCGCGGGCATCCTCGATGGTCATTTCCAGCACCTCGTGGATGTTCTTTCCTTTGTACTTGATCTCCAGCGTCTCGCGGTTGTAGCGCTTGCTCTTGCACACGTCGCAGGGCACGTAGATGTCCGGCAGGAAGTGCATCTCGACCTTGATCAGGCCATCGCCCTGACACGCTTCGCAGCGGCCGCCCTTGACGTTGAACGAGAACCGTCCCGGACCATAACCGCGCGCACGCGACTCGGGCACCCCTGCAAACAGCTCGCGCACCGGCGTGAAGATGCCGGTATAGGTCGCCGGGTTGGAGCGTGGGGTGCGGCCAATCGGGCTCTGGTCGATGTCGACCACTTTGTCCAGATGCTGCAGGCCGTCCATGCTGCTGTGCGCGGCGGCCTCATGGCTGGTAGCGCCGTTCAGCGCAGTCGCCGCCAGCGGGAACAGCGTGTTGTTGATCAGCGTCGACTTGCCCGACCCGGAGACACCGGTCACGCAAGTCAGCAAGCCTATCGGGATTTCCAGATCGACGTTCTGCAGGTTGTTGCCACGCGCGCCTTTGAGCTTGAGCGACAGCTTCTTGTCACGGGGGGTGCGCTTGGCCGGCACAGCGATCTTCTTGCGCCCGGACAAGTAGGCACCGGTCAGCGAATCAGGGTGGTCCATGACCTCCTGTGGCGTGCCCTCGGCAACGATCTGGCCACCGTGTACACCAGCGCCCGGGCCGATGTCGACAACGTAGTCAGCCAGGCGAATGGCGTCCTCGTCGTGCTCCACCACGATCACCGTGTTGCCCAGGTCGCGCAAGTGATTGAGCGTGCCGAGCAAGCGGTCGTTATCGCGCTGATGCAAGCCAATCGAAGGCTCGTCGAGGATATACATGACGCCGACCAGGCCCGCGCCAATTTGGCTGGCCAGGCGAATACGCTGCGCCTCGCCGCCAGAGAGGGTGTCGGCACTGCGATCCAGGGTCAGGTAATCAAGGCCGACGTTGACCAGAAACTGCAGACGCTCGCAAATCTCCTTGAGAATCTTCGAAGCGATCTCGCCGCGGCGACCGGTCAGGGTCAGCTCGCTGAAGTAGGTACTGGCATCGCCAATCGGCAGGTTGGTCACCGCCGGCAGGGTTTTCTCGCCAACCCATACATGCCGCGACTCACGGCGCAGGCGGGTGCCACGACAGTCCGGGCATGGCTGCGTACCGAGGAACTTGGCCAGCTCTTCACGTACCGTGGCCGACTCGGTCTCGCGGTAACGTCGCTCCAGATTCGGCACGATGCCTTCAAACGGGTGCGAGCGCTTGACGATATCGCCACGGTCATTCAGGTATTTGAAGTCGACGTTCTGCTTACCGCTGCCCTGCAGAATGATCTTTTGATCCTCTGCTGCCAGTTCAGCGAACGGTTGTTCCAGGCTGAAGCCAAAATGCGCGGCAAGCGAGCCAAGCATCTGGAAGTAGTACACGTTGCGCCGGTCCCAGCCACGGATCGCGCCCTCGGCCAGGGTCAGCTCGGTGTTGACCAGGCGCTTGGTGTCGAAGTACTGCTTCACGCCCAGGCCATCGCAGGTCGGGCACGCGCCAGCCGGGTTGTTGAAGGAGAACAACTTGGGTTCCAGCTCGCTGATCGCATGGCCGCAGACCGGGCAGGCGAAGCGCGCAGAGAAGATGATTTCTTCGCCGGGCTCGTCGTCCATCGGCGCTACCAGGGCAATCCCGTCAGCCAGTTTCAGCGCGGTCTCGAACGACTCGGCCAGGCGCTGCTGCAGGTCGCTACGGACCTTGAAGCGGTCGACCACGACATCGATGCTGTGTTTTTTCTGTTTCTCGAGGGTCGGCAGCTCGTCCATCTCGTACAGCTTGCCGTTGACCCGCACGCGCACAAAGCCCTGCGCGCGCAGCTCGTCGAACACCGCCAGGTGCTCGCCCTTGCGCTCGCGGATGACCGGCGCCAGCAGCATCAGCTTGCTGCCTTCAGGTTGATCGAGCACCAGGTCGACCATCTGGCTGACCGTTTGCGCTTCCAGCGGGATGTCATGGTCCGGGCAGCGCGGGGTACCTACCCGTGCATACAGCAGACGCAGGTAGTCGTAGATTTCGGTAATAGTGCCGACCGTCGAGCGCGGGTTGTGCGAGGTCGATTTCTGCTCGATCGAGATTGCCGGAGAAAGCCCCTCGATGGTGTCGACGTCGGGCTTTTCCATCATCGACAGGAATTGCCGGGCGTAAGCCGACAACGACTCGACATAACGGCGTTGACCCTCAGCGTAGAGGGTGTCGAAAGCCAGCGATGACTTGCCGGAACCGGACAAACCGGTGATCACGATCAACTTGTCCCGGGGCAGGGTCAGGTCGATGTTCTTCAGGTTATGGGTACGTGCCCCACGAATCAGAATCTTGTCCACTGCGGCCTCGCTTGGCGGGCATAAACATAGAAGTATACGGCGCGCTGCCATTACGCGGCAAAGCGTCGCGTATATGCCGTCAAGGCGTGGGACTGATAGAATCGCCGCCGGTTCACACGAGGTTTATCCATGCACGACACCCACAACGAGCGCATGAGTGGTAGCGAGACTCGCGCCGCCGGTGGCCTGGCCCTGGTCTTTGCCTTTCGTATGCTGGGCATGTTCATGGTGCTGCCGGTACTTGCCACCTACGGCATGGACCTGGCCGGCGCCACGCCTGCGCTGATCGGCCTGGCCATCGGTGCCTACGGCCTGACCCAGGCGGTGCTGCAGATCCCGTTCGGGATGATCTCCGACCGCATCGGCCGGCGCCCGGTGATCTACCTTGGGCTGATCATTTTCGCCCTCGGCAGTGTGCTGGCAGCCCAGGCCGACTCGATCTGGGGCGTTATCGCCGGGCGCATTCTGCAGGGCGCCGGGGCGATCTCGGCAGCGGTCATGGCGCTGCTCTCCGACCTGACCCGAGAACAGCACCGGACCAAGGCCATGGCCATGATCGGCATGAGCATCGGTTTGTCGTTTGCCGTGGCAATGGTTGTGGGGCCATTGTTGACGCGGGCCTTTGGTTTGTCGGGATTGTTCCTCGCGACTGCAGGACTTGCCCTGGTCGGCATCCTGCTGGTGGCCTTCCTCGTGCCGCGTGCGCACAGCACTCTGCAGCACCGCGAGTCGGGGGTGGCGCGCAAGGCCATTGGCCCAACCCTGCGCCATCCGGACCTTCTGCGCCTGGACGTGGGTATTTTCGTCCTGCATGCGATCCTCATGGCCAGCTTCGTTGCGCTGCCCTTGGCCTTTGTCGAGCGCGGCGGCCTGCCCAAGGAAGAGCACTGGTGGGTATACCTGACCGCGTTGTTCGTCTCATTTTTTGCAATGGTGCCGTTCATTATCTACGGCGAAAAAAAGCGCAAGATGAAGCGTGTGTTGCTCGGCGCGGTGGGCGTTCTGCTGCTGGTCGAGGTGTTCTTCTGGCAGTGGGCTGACAACTTGCACGGACTGGTGATCGGCACCGTGATATTCTTTACTGCCTTCAACCTGCTGGAGGCATCCTTGCCTTCGCTGGTCAGCAAGGTGTCGCCCGCCGGCGGCAAGGGAACGGCCATGGGGGTTTATTCCACCAGCCAGTTCCTCGGTGCCGCGCTGGGAGGAATCATCGGTGGCTGGTTGTTCCAGCATGGTGGTCTGGGCATGGTGTTCGTCGGTTGTGCGCTGCTGTGTGCTGTGTGGTTGGTCGTCGCCTTGAGCATGAACGAGCCGCCCTATGTGACCAGCCTGCGCATGCCACTGACGCCTGAGGCGGTCCGGGAATCCGGGTTGACCGAACGCCTGATGGCCGTGCCGGGTGTGACCGACGCCGTGGTGGTGGCAGAAGAAGCCGCCATCTATATCAAACTGGATACGAAAATTTTGGACCGTGCGACCCTCGAGCGTCTGGTAAATCCAGCCTCATCGGCGTGCGAAGCCTAGGAGAACGTTATGGCCCGTGGGGTTAACAAAGTCATTCTGGTCGGTACCTGTGGTCAGGATCCCGAAGTCCGCTACCTGCCCAACGGTAACGCCGTGACCAACCTGAGCCTGGCCACCAGCGAGCAGTGGACCGACAAGCAGTCCGGTCAGAAGGTCGAGCGTACCGAGTGGCACCGTGTGTCGATGTTCGGCAAGGTTGCCGAAATCGCCGGTGAATACCTGCGCAAGGGTTCCCAGGTTTACATCGAGGGCAAGCTGCAGACCCGCGAGTGGGAAAAAGACGGCATCAAGCGCTACACCACTGAAATCATCGTCGACATGCAGGGCACTATGCAGCTGCTCGGCGGCCGTCCGCAGAACCAACAAGGCGGCGGTGATCAGTACAACCAGGGTGGTGGTAACAACTACAACCAGGGCGGTGGTCAGCCACAGCAGTACAATCAGCAGCAGCCACAGCAGCAGGCACCGCGTCAGCAGGCACCACGCCCGCAGCAGTCCCAGCAGCGCCCGGCGCCGCAACAGCCAGCGCCACAGCCGGCTGCTGACTTCGACAGCTTTGATGACGATATTCCGTTTTAATTCGGTTCAGAACTTAGTGTAGATTTTCTTAGAAACCCCGGGCTTAGCGGCTTCGGGGTTTTTTATGCCAAACAATTAAACGCTAAGGCACGTTTTTATGTTCCGCTTTCTTGGTCAGCCATTAAGAATGGGGGGGCGGTAAAGGGCGGGCCGCCTTTGCGAACCTCCACATAGCAAATGCCCCAAGAAGAGAAGTTACCACGGCCAGAATCAGGACCACCTTCTGTACGCCAAGGGACGAAGCGAACAAAGCCACAACTAAACCTGCTAGAGGCTGGGAAATGTTATTCAGCAGCGTGATCATGCCTACCGTCTTCCCGAAGTCTTTAGGCGGTATCACCCGCTGCCGGATGCTGCGCATGTAGACGTTGAACATTTTGTCGAAGCCGACGATCAACAAAAAACCCAGCACATAGCAGAGCAGGTTTGGGCTAAGGGCGCTAATGAACGCCCCAGTTGCGATCATTGAATATCCGACACCTCCTAAGATTCTTAGAGGCAATGCTGTACGAGCAAGAAGGAACAGAATCGCGATTGTTGTCACCGCCCCGGCCGCTTGCAATGCAGCATAGTTATCCTTGCCAGCACTGTACTGGCCAATGACCATGGCTGCCGAGGTAGCCAATGTCACGCCGACAATCAGGTTTACTCCTATCGCCAGTGTGATGATCTTTTGCAATTCCGGCAGGCTACAGATATGGCCAAAAGCGATCTTTAAAGGCTGCAGCAAGATATCTTGATCCTGCTCGAACACCTTTGGGCTACTGCGGCTAAGACGCTGCCAAGCCAGCGTGCTCAGGTCAGCCAATAGGAATAATCCGGCTATCCAAATTACTACCCAATGCCAAGGCCATACTTCGAGCATCAGCGCCGCTGCCAGAGGCCCGAGTACCAGTCCTGTTTGATCGGCGATCTGGGAGTAGGACAAAGTCTTGGTGTAGCTGTAATGCTGGAAGATATTCGGCATCAGCACTTCGCGTGCCATGATGCCTTGCGTGGTTAGCACGCCGCACAGTGCAGAAAGCACTACGACCCAGCCGATGCCTCCAAAGACTCCGTATAGCGCCATAGCTAGTACACAGAGCAATGCCCGACAGGCCTGGCTGATACGTAGGATCTTAATCGGCAAGTATTTGTCACACAGGGCGCCGCACAACGGGAAAGCGAGGAATCGTGGCAGCGATTCGACGAAAAACGCTAATCCTGCCCAAGAGGCGCTGTTGGTGGTCTGGAACACCACCAGCGGCACGATAAACAACAGGATTTGATCCGCCAGCCTCGATAGAAAAAGAGAGAAAAAAAACGCGAGGTACTCTTTACGCACAAGTGACTCCCTTGAGGAGGCGACGTGGTATAGCGGTCAGAAAAAACATCAGTAAGCGGATCCCAAGCTGTCATTGAGATTATGTCGCTCATCACCACGCAGAGGAGGGTTGAAGACACTGACTAGAATCAGGTCCTGTTCCTTGCCTCCGCGCAGAAAATGCCGATCATGTTGGTCGAGCACATAGATGTCACCAGGTCGGATCGGAAATACGTTGCCATGCATGTCTTCGACTTCACCTTCTCCCGCGATGCAGTAGCATGCCTCTAGGTGATTTCGATAATGCAAGAGTGACTCTGTGCCCGCGCGGACAACGGTGTGGCACAAAGTAAAGCCCATGGCGTCGCGTTCAGTGAGTAGACGGTGACTGGTCCCGGCCCCCCATTCAACGTAGTAAGGGGTTTTCTCTACATCGGATTTGTTTCGAACGAACATGTGAAACCTTTTTGAGATAGCTGATTGGAAAAAACAGTTCTTAGGGGGCATCGTTAGTGGAGGGCTGGAGAAGGGCTTCGCCGCTTACTTGCATCGCTTCGCTCCAGGCCACGTCTCGGTGCGCGGCCATCGCTTGGATATCACGCCAGTGGCGCTGAAGCGGGTTGCTTGCCACCAAGAACGACGCACCGAGCTTTTCCACTAGACGATGTACAGCCTGCACGCACTGGCTTGCCAAATAGGCGCGATCGCGCTTGAGCTGTGATAGTTGTTGCGTGTCTAGGGCCCGGTCATTGGCACCCGCCTCGTGCAGCCGAGTGATTAACGAATCGTACAAAAGCTGCGCGCTATGTAGCTGCGCCGCTGAGTGGGCGGCCTGTTCGGCTACCCGAGAATCATTTGCCGGTAACGAGCCGCCGAAAGCACTTACGAACTCGGCAAGGGCGCCCTCGGCACAACCCAGTATCGGGCCAATGATTGAGGTTGTGAGGTAGGGAGTTAGGGGCACTCTATCGATGTAGTCGCAGGCAAGCGCATTTGGATTCTGGGCGAGCATCTCATGCAGCGCGAAGACGCGATCATGAGGCACCAGCAACCCGCGAGGGAGCACATCGTGAGATCCCGTTGCCGCCATACCGCAACTATCCCAACTCGTAATTGTTTCAACTTCGCTGACAGCGATCAGTACTAGAAAACGCGGGGTGTCGGCATTGCCCGGGTGCGTAGGACAAGGGGCGTTGAGCATTAACCAGGTAGCATCCTCGATGCCTGAACTGAAGCGCCATCGGCCGTCAACCCGCACACCTTCGGGTTCAAAAGACAGCAGACTATCGACACTGGTCGAGGCCGAAGCGAACAGCTGCCGTGGACCATCGTGGTACAGCTGATTTATGCAGGCAGAGGAGAGCCGTCGTGCAATGGAGCTATGACCTCCCACTAACGCCAGCATCCAGCCTGTGGACGGACACGCCCGAGCAGCAGTACGCGCGTTTTCTACCAAAATCGGCCAGTTACCGGTAGATGTGAACGGCGCGCGTGGCGATAGTAGATCTAGCCAGCCTTCGGTGAATAAATCGTTGAACGTGTCGCGACTCAGTCGGCGTTTTTTTTCCGCTACGGCGGCCCGATCGCGCCACATAGGCAGATAGTGGGCTGCTCGATGACCTAGCGAAGATAGTTGGTTGAGCTGCAAATCGTGCTCGGCAGGATCAAGCATCGCTTGGCTCCTTGCCACCGCTTGATGACGGAGCCATGGAGCCAATACGTGTAGCTTCAAAGCAAAACTCCGAGGGCTGAACTACAGGGCCCAGTAGATCCACAAACTGCTTGATCTGCTCTGGATCGTCCGAAGCAACAAGTTCGCAGAAATTACTGCTGCTCCAGAGAAGCTGCACGGTCTTAAAACGAGAGGAAAGTGCGCCTACCAGCTCGTCTAATGTGACCTGCCCGTTCTGCATGTGCTCGAGCATCTGTTGACGTTTCCAGTGGATCTCCTCTTCGCTAAAGTATCGAGTCTTGAATTCCTCATCTTTGATCCGTTCCCTCCGCAGGTATTCACTTGGATCGGGGTGATTAAGCTTTTCTAGGAAAAACACCAGCCCGCCCGGCTTCAAAAACTGCTTGATATGGGAGATCTGCCGGGCTCGGTCGCGGGTGTAGAACTGGAATGCGGCCATCTCGTAAATGAAGTCGAACCCCTCTCTGAATTGTTCAAGTTCGGGGGACTGCAGAAGAGCGGGTGTAAGCTTGAACACTGACTGTGGGAGGAACAGCGAAAGCGCTGGGTCCGCATACTGGTCAAAGGCGAATTGATTGGCCTGGTTTGGAGAGCACGTCAAACTGCGGATCAGTCCGTGCGAATGGCCGGTAAGAGCACGGCCATTGCTCCCATCAAAGGCGTCCACTTCAAACAGACTAAAGGTCTGGCAGGTGTCATTCCTATTAGCGTGAGCCAAGCGGGTCAGAGCCACGCCAACTCTGGCGAGTTCCTCGAGGATGTATGGCACGCTCGCTAGGAAATGAGAGAATAATGGTCCCGCACCAGCGATTAAGCGGTCATGGTAGTCAAGGACCTGAGCGTCTTGGATCTCGGAGCGCAGGTGACTGTCCAGGGACTGGAGAGGCACTTGACTCGCACCTGTGGCTAGACTGTGGAAGTGCCCTTCGAGCTTGATCATCGCGCTGTGTTGCAGGTCACGGTCGAGAGTGTTGGCATCTATGGGCTGGAGTGTCGTTTTCATGGCATGGCCCCTACTGTCAGATCAGTCCTCTGGCGTTAAACTTGCCAGAATCTGTTTTTGGGAGAGCCTCGAGAAATACGCACTGGGTCGGGACCATGTGCCAGTCCAGGTGCTCCTTGCAGTAATCGATTAGCTCCTGCCCGTTCGTTTGCTGATGATCAATATCAAGCACGATATATGCCTTTGGCACATGCCCGGCCGATTCGTCAGTGATTGGTACCACCAACACTGCTGCGACTGCAGGGTGAGAGGCCAGGCATTGCTCAACCTCTCTTGGATTTACACTCCAAATATTGCGCGCAAATACATCGTCCTTCCGAGCGATGTAGTAGAGGTTGCCCTCGGTGTCCTTCTTGAACAGGTCACCAGTTCGGAACAGGCGTGAGTGACCGAAGGCATTGTGGACAAAGGCTTTGGCATTCGCTTCAGGCATGTTCCAGTACTCAAGCATCAGGTAGTCGCTTGTCACCAGCAGCTCACCAACCTGGCCGGCATGATCGATAACACGGTCCTGCTCGTCCACCAGGTAGATGCTGACACCGGGCAGAGGCTTGCCAACGGAAGTTGGGCGAAGGTCAATTTCATCGGGAGACAGATAACTCACGCGCTTACACTCAGTGAGCCCGTAATTGGAAAATATTTGCACCTGAGGCAGCGCTTGGCGAATCCGCTGGATGTGGCGGCTATGTAGAGCCTGCCCGCTGCTAGAGATATAACGCAAGCTGGATACCCGCGCCTGCCACCTCGGACTTGCATTAGCAAGTAGGAAGAGCACAGGCGGAAACATGTGCATTGCGGTGACCGCCTCACGCTCGACTAGCGAAAGTACGTCTTCTGCGCTGGCAGCAGGCCGACTCTCGATGACACTGGTGGCTCCAGCATATAGCGGCATTAACACATTGTAGACGCCGTAGTCTGAGGCCAATGTCGAGTAACTAAGGATACGGTCGTCAGGGGTGTTCCGCAGATATGCGGTGACTCTGCTGCAGGCTGCCAGCATGATGCGGTGATTGACGAGCACACCTTTCGGGTTAAGGGTTGAGCCCGAGGTGAAGAATATCGACGTGGGGCATTCAGGGTCATTAGTCTGTTGTGAGAACATCGTACTCGACTCATCGCAGTTCGCTGCAATGGCATCGGCGAGTTGAACCACACCAGGTATCGTCCCCCGAAGTGGGGCGGTGAGCAAAACGAGCTCAAGGCCAGCATCAACGATCAAGCTAGGCAGGTCATCAGTACAGTCAGTGATGAGCACCCTGGCGCCAGAATGTCTGAGTTGATGAATCAGCTTGGTGCGACCGAGGGTGTGATGCGTCGCAGCGGTGATCGCTCCGATTTGCAGTAGGCCCAGATAGCTGCCGATCACGTCAATTGAGATCGGCGCGTATAGGCCTACACGGTCGCCTGGGGCGATGCCCAGCGTTCGCAGGACCGACGCTGTTTTATCTACCTGTTTTTGCAGTGCCTGATATGAAGTGGCTTGACCATCCAGAATAATCGCCGATTTGTAGGGTTGCTGACGCGCATTACTTGCAATCACCTGATGTAATAGTTGCATGGTCAATGTCCTATAAGCGGGAAATCAAATACTCCGTCCTGATGCGCATGCGATGATGTATGGCACTTCTGCAATCTATATGAGATGCCTTTCAATTGGAGTGTTCAATCTCTCCGGTCGGGTGAAGGAGAGCCTAATGGCTAACAATAAGTTGGCTTTCAAGGATTGTTTCAATTGGCCAAGTAGTTGGCTGCGAAGGGGTGATGGCGTTAGTGCTATTTCCGCTAAAATAAGTAGTGCAACCGTCGCGGGCGGTAAGTGGCAGCGCGGTCAAATGTTTCCATCTGATCGGTTTTCCTGTCAAGCTGAATAAAGTCACCGAAGTCAGCAGTTTTGTCACCCGCTGTCACCGCCCCTGCGGAACAGCTCTTCTAGTGTCGACGAGGATTTCAGTTTTTAGATGTTGCAATGGTAATGGTTGAGTAATGATTGAGGCGAAAAATAATAAAATCGTGTAGGAAACTTCTGAATCTTTTGATCGTGAGATTTTCCACGCTCTTAATTGCTTAGTATTCCTTTTTAAGGGAACGACTCATGCAAACAGGTAAATCAAGCCAAGCTAAACAATTGATCGTGTTGAGAAGCGACAAGGAAGACTACGTGATACCCGGTTTTTCCGAAGCCTATCAGGCGGCGGTCGCGGCCAAGATAATGGGGCGGTTCTGCGGAGTTTTGCTGATGATCATTGGGTTGATCGCTGTCGTGGTGGTGTTCTCGACGTTAGCATTCGCACCATCACCGTCTGCTCATATTTGGTATGGGGAGAAGACGCTGTTGATGAGCATTCGACCTTATGTAGGCGTCATAGGGGTGTTAGGAGGGCTGTGCCTGGTAATGGGAGGTAGGCAGCATGCGAGTGCAAGCATCTCCGAGGACGCATTCTTGCTGGATCACTACGATTTGGACTGGGAGGGTGAAGCTGACAAGGTGACCGTGCAATTGCGCCATGTAAATGGCGACCACTTCCATATTACAAGCAAAGCGTCCTGAGTTTTTAGAGGCTGGCTCACTCTGTAATACATCGGCACTACTCAAAGCTGCCGATGTATGGGTCAGGTCAACAGGCTTTCAAGCCCGCTCACCACACAGATCCAGCGCAAACCAATGCTCCGTCGCCTGCGCATCCAGCCCCGCCCCAAGCAAGCCAAACAACTTGCCCAGCGCCGCTTCGCGGGTCATGCCGCCGCCGCTGATCAGGCCAGTGTCACGCAGCCGGCTACCGGCGGCATAGGTGTCAAATACCACCGAGCCGACCGGGCACTGGCTGATCGCAACGATCACCACGCCGCCTTGGTGGGCGTCATGCAGCACATCCAGCAGGGCCTGGTCGTCGGACGGCCCGGTGCCGCTGCCGTAGCACTCCAGCACCAACCCTTGCACGCCGCTGTCGAGCAGGCCGCGCAGGTGTTCTGCCTGCAGGCCGGGGAATACCGGCAATACCGCCAGCTTTACCGGCTGGCGCGCCTGACGATAGTCGAGCACAGCCGGGATGGCTGGCGCGCGCTCGCTGTCGCGATGACGGGGCAGGGCGGCGAAGGCGTCGAACGCCTCGCTGCGCAGCTTGGAGGCGCGGCAGCCGTGCAGCAGCTGCTCGTGGAAGTACAGCTGCACGCCGTCCTCGGTGCCGCTTTCGAGCAGGCGCAGGGCGCCGATCAGGTTGTCCCAGGCGTCGCTGTCTGGCGCGCCGGCAGGCAACATCGAACCGGTCAGCAGCACCGGCACCGGCAAGCCGAGAAGCACGAACGACAAGGCTGCGCCGGTGTAGGCCAGCGTATCGGTACCGTGCAGCACCAGCACGCCGTCGTGGCCGTCGCGTTCCACCGCTTCGACAATCGCGTCACGCATGGCCAGCCAGTTGGCTTGCTGCATGTTGGCGCTGTCCAGCAGCGGGTTCATTTCACGCAGTGTCCACTGTATCTGCGGAGCATCGTCAAGTTGCGCCAGATGCTCGCGCATGCGCAAGTCGAAGCCGCCCGCCGGGGCCAGGCCCTGGGGTGTTTCGAGCATGCCGATGGTGCCACCGGTATAGAGGACGAGAAGATTCTTGACTGCACGCATGGCGCATTCCGTAACGATGAGCGGAGAGAGAAGCAGCCGCCCGCGAACGGGGCGGCTGGCAGGGGAGGATATCAGCGCTGGGTCTGAACCTGACCGACGGTGTTGTCAGCGGTTGTTTCAGCGGCTGCCGGCACTGGCCAGGCGTTGCGGTCCAGGTCCAGGTCAGGGAACTTGCTCGAATCGAACACTGGCTGCTTGATGCCAGCCTTGCGCTGCACATCGTAGTCACGCATTACCCGCAGGCCGATGTTGAACAGCAGTGTCAGGGCGATCAGGTTGACGAAGGCCAGACAGGTCATGGTGATGTCGGCGAAGGCGAACACGGTCGACAGGTCTTGCGCCGAACCCCATACGATAAGCGCCAGGACCAGGCCGCGGTAGCCCATCAGCACCGAACGCTTGCGGGTCAGGAACTGCAGGCTGGTTTCGCCCAGGTAGTAGTTGTAGAGGATGCAGGTGAAGACGAACAGCGACAGCGCGACGCTGACGAACAGACGACCCCAGTCACCGACTACAGCGGCCAGCGAGTTCTGGGTCAGGACGATGCCGTCACCTTCGAAGCCTGGGGTGTAGAAGCCCGACAGCAGGATCAGCAGTGCGGTGCAGGTGCAGATCACGAAGGTGTCGAGGAACACGCTGAACGCCTGCACCACGCCTTGTGCGCCAGGGTGCTTGACCGCAGCCACGGCAGCAACGTTGGGCGCACTGCCCAGGCCCGCTTCGTTGGCGAACACGCCACGCTTGACGCCCATCACGATCGCGCTGCCGAGCAGGCCGCCGAACGCAGGGTCAAGGCCGAAGGCGCTTTTGAAGATGGTTTCCAGCATCGCTGGGACGTGCTCGATCTGGCTGCCGATCACATACAGGGTGACGCCGATGTAGGCCAGAGTCTTGACCGGTACCAGCAGGTCGGACACCGAGGCAATACGCTTGATACCACCGAGAAAGACGATCGCCAGCAGCACTGCCAGGGCAATACCGGTCTGCTGCGGCGGGAAGCCGAAGGCATTTTGCAGCGAGTGGGTCACGGTGTACGACTGCAGGCCGTTGAAGGCGAAGCCGTAGGTCACCAGCAACAGCAGCGAGAACACCACCGCCATGCGCTTGAATTTCAAGCCATGCAAGATGTAGTACGCCGGGCCGCCACGGTACAGGCCATCGCCATCGGCGCGCTTGTACACCTGGGCCAGGGTACATTCGAAGAAGCTGCTGGACATGCCAACCAGCGCGGTCACCCACATCCAGAACACAGCGCCTGGGCCGCCGAGGGTCACAGCGATGCCGACACCGGCGATGTTACCAGCGCCAACGCGGCCGGCCAGGCTCAGCATCAGTGCCTGGAACGAGCTCAGCTGGCCAGCCTGGCCACGCAGGGATTCTTTGAACACACCGAACATGTGGCCGAAGTGACGGAACTGGACGAACCGCGAGCGGATGGTGAAGTAGCTACCAAGTCCGACGATAAGGACGATGAGCAGCTTCCCCGAAAGGAAATCGTTGAGTACTTCGAGCATGGCAAATGACCTCGATTCTTATTCTTCGCGTGGAATGACCAGCGGCGGCAACGACGCGCCGCTTTTCGTTGGGCGCATGGTTGGCTATGACAAGAGTCGTTACAATTTCGCGGGTTGCTCTCAGTTGGCGCGACTTGATGCTATGATTGCATCACTCGCATCAGCTGGACCTCGTACATGAGCGATCATTTCGCTAGCAACCTGAAATTGGCCTGTAGCCACTACCGCTCTATCTCCGAGGTTTGCCGGCAGCTGTCGATCAACCGCGCCCAATTCAACAAGTATTTGAGCGGGCAGAGCCGTCCGACGGCCTACAACCTCAAGCGCATCGGCGATTTCTTCGGTGTCGAGGATTACGAGCTGAATTTGCCGCCCGAGCAGTTCGCGCGTTTAATCGGCGCGCGCATTCCGTCGGAGCAGAATGGGCCGCTGAACGACCCGATCAGCGAGCTGTTCAAGCCCTTGCACGCGCATGCGGGCAACCTCTCGCGCTACTGCGGCTATTACTTCGAGTACTCCAACTGCATGTCGGTGCCGGGGGCCATTCTGGTGTCGCTGGTGCACTTGCGAGAGGAGCGCGGCAGCTTTCTGTTCGAGCGCCAGGAACGCCAGGAGCGCAGCAGCGCCACCGACCTGCATGCCGAAGTGCGCTGCCGCTACCTCGGCGCGGCGTTCCAGCTGCAGGACCGCATGTTCCTGATCGACTACGAATCACTGACCCTCAACGAGATGAGCCAGACCATCCTCATCCCCAGCTTCAAGAGCCGCATTACCCGCTTGAACGGGCTCAAGACCGGAGTCTCCAGCGGCGACCGGCGCAACCCGGCCTGTACCCGCGTGGTCTGGGAGTTTCTTGGCGAGGAGATCAACCGCATCAATGCCTACCGGCAGGTCAAGCTGTACCGCCCGGATGATCCGCGCATCGACGATGACGTGCGCGAGCGCCTCAGCGTCGGCCCGCTGAGCAACGGCCTGTTCGAGATCGAGTAGGCCGCCTCAACCGCGAATGAACGCTGCGGTCACCTCTGCCACCTGGTCGGCGACCTGCGGATTGTCCCGTAGGTGAGCGGCGATGCCGTGGTCGCAGTCGGTCAGCAGCAGGCACTCGACATGTGGCGCCGGCACTGAGCGCAGCAGGGTATGGGTGACTTCTTCCGGGATCGGGCTGTAGCGCTGCACCCCAGACACCCAGCGCGTCCCCGCCGAGGTCCCCGCGCCTTGGCCATAAGCACGCGAATTAAGCCCGTCATACTCACCGATCACCAGCAATACCTGGCCGGTAAAGGTGCGCAAGAATTCATAGCTGTCACATTGCAGAAAGGCGAACGGCTGGCGAATCGCTGCGGTGAACGCCGGGCCAAACGGCGCCTGGTGCGCCGCGTCCGGGTAAACCGCCGGGCAGATCAGCACCAGTTTGGAA
The DNA here is from genome assembly GCF_014268785.2 of Pseudomonas shirazensis. Lineage (GTDB taxonomy): Bacteria > Pseudomonadota > Gammaproteobacteria > Pseudomonadales > Pseudomonadaceae > Aquipseudomonas > Aquipseudomonas shirazensis. Next base: position 436,682 of record NZ_JABWRD020000003.1, read on the forward strand.
ATGCTTGGCAACTGCGCGGCCATCTTCAGCGCAATGGCTGCGCCAAGGCTATGGCCGATCAGGGTATGGCACTGTTCGGCGATATGCTGATGAAAGCTCAATGCCTCGTGCAGGTTGGTGTGCAGCGACGGCGCGGCGGCGCCTGGTTGGCTGGCCAGGCTGTGGCCGGACAGGTTACCGCTAAGCGAGCCGATGCCCTGCGCCTGCAGGCGATATAGCAGCGGGTTGAGACGGGTGAAGTCCGAGCGTGCGCCACCGACGATAAAGGCGGGCGGGGCGTGTGCAACATCGGGCACCAGCAGGCGTCCCTGCTGGCGATAGCCGTCGAATGACTGTTCGATGAACCGCTCTGCGCCGGGCGCTGCCTCGTCGTACTGCCAGGTCGAACGGTGTGCAGCGATGGATTCGGTGGGCATGTAGACCTTCACGCTGAGCAGGGGATGGCGCGCTCAGTATAGGTCGATAACAGCCTCGCAAAGTGCGCTACCGCAGTGCCGAGCAACGTCGCAATCCAGCAGGCGTTGGACTTCCCCTGTCGGAAACCGCAAAATGCTTTTTTCTTCCAACGATCTGAGCGGACTTTTTTACCCTATGCGTATGCGCCTGATGCTGTTGGGTGGTGGCAATGCCCTCGGGCAAGCGCTGATTCGTCTCGGGGCCGAGGAAGACATCGGATTCCTGGCGCCGCGTCCGCCGGACAACGGCTGGGATCCGGCCAGCCTGACCCTGCTACTGGACGAACAACGCCCCAACGTGGTGATCAACCTCGCCTATTACTTCGACTGGTTCCAGGCCGAGGCGGTCAGCGAACAGCGCCTCGCCCAGCAAGAGCGCGCAGTCGAGCGCTTGGCCGAGCTGTGCCAGCACCACGAAATGATCCTCGTGCAACCTTCCAGCTATCGCGTGTTCGATGGCTCGCGGGCCACTGCCTACAGCGAAAAGGACGAGCCGGTGCCCCTGGGCAGCCGCGGCCAGGCGCTGTGGCGGGTCGAGCAGAGCGTGCGCGCAACTTGCCCGCAGCATGTGCTGCTGCGCTTTGGCTGGGTGCTGGACGAGAGCATCGATGGCACCCTCGGGCGCTTCCTGACCCGCGCCGAGCAGCCGCAGGAATTGCTCCTGGCGGACGATCGCCGCGGCAATCCGACGCCAGTGGACGATGCTGCCCGGGTCATCCTCTCGGTGCTCAAGCAACTCGACTGCGCCGCGCCGCTGTGGGGCACCTATCACTACGCTGGCAACGAGGCGACCACGCCGCTGGCGCTGGGCCAGGCGATCCTTGCCGAAGCACAGCAATGGCGCCAGCTCGCAGTGCAGGCACCCACCGCCCAGGCTCACGCCGCGCGGCCGGACGCCAGCGAAGAGCCGCAGAACGCGGTGTTGGCCTGCAAGAAGATCCTTCATACCTTCGGCATCAAGCCGCGCGCCTGGCGCTCGGGCCTGGCGCCTTTACTGGACCGATTCTACCGACATGGCTGACGCCCCTATTCTGATCACCGGCGGCGCGGGCTTCATCGGCTCGCACCTGTCCGACGCCTTGCTGGGCAAAGGCTATGCGGTGCGTGTCCTTGACGACCTGTCCACCGGCAAGCGCGCCAACCTGCAGTTGCAGCATCCCGGTCTGGAGCTGATCGAAGGCGATGTCGCCGACGCCGCTCTGGTCGCCCGTGCTGCCGCTGGCTGCCGCGCCGTTGTGCATCTGGCTGCAGTGGCCTCGGTGCAGGCCTCGGTGGATGACCCGGTGAAAACCCACCAGAGCAATTTCATCGGCACGCTGAATGTCTGCGAAGCCATGCGCCTGAATGGTGTGGGTCGGGTGCTGTTTGCGTCCAGCGCCGCGGTGTACGGCAACAACGGCGAAGGCCAGTCGATTGCCGAAGACACCCCCAAGGCGCCGCTGACGCCTTACGCAGTGGACAAACTCGCCAGCGAGCAGTACCTGGATTTCTACCGCCGCCAGCATGGCCTGGAGCCGGTGATCTTCCGCTTCTTCAACATCTTCGGCCCGCGCCAGGATCCGTCCTCGCCGTATTCCGGAGTGATCAGCATCTTCAGCGAGCGCGCTACCCAAGGCTTGCCGATCAAGGTATTTGGCGACGGCGAGCAGACCCGCGACTTCCTCTATGTTGGTGATCTGGTCCAGGTCATGGTCCAGGCCCTCGAGCAACCGCAGGTGGAAGAGGGCGCAGTGAACATCGGCCTGAACCAGGCCACCTCGCTGAATCAGCTACTGGCCGCGCTGCGCGACGTCATTGGCAGCCTGCCGGAAATCAGCTACGGCGAGGCCCGCTCGGGCGACATCCGCCACTCCCGCGCCGACAACGCGCGCTTGCTGGCACGCTTCGACTTCCCTCAACCAACGCCGATGGTCGAAGGTTTGGCCAAGCTGTTGGGCAGGGGCTAAGCATCGCGCGCGGGTCAGCTTGACCCGCGACCTGGCTTCACCCCATGCCGCACCACCTGCCGCAGGCAATCGTCCGGCCCCACCACGCGGCCATCCCCGGCTTGCACCTGCAGTGTCTGCAAAGGTTGGCCGTGGGCACTGTCGAGCAGTTGCGAGCGGGTTTCGCCGGCTTCGAATAGAAATTGCTCGCCCCACTGGCGCAGGCCAATCACGATGGGAAACACCGCGCGGCCCTTGTCGGTCAGTGCATATTCCTTGTACGCGCTGCCATCCGAGGCGGGTTGCAGGGTCAGCAGGCCGGTTTCTACCAGCAGCTTGAGGCGCGAGGAGAGAATGTTCTTCGCGAGGCCGAGGCTCTTCTGCAACTCGCTGAAGCGGCGCAGGCCATCGAACGCATCACGCAGAATCATCAGCGCCCAGCGATCACCGAGCACCAGCAGCGCGCGTGCCACGGGGCATTGGTCGTTAATCGGGTCCAGCATGGCGACAACCTCACTCGTTGATCTGGTTGCAGATTAAAACCACATTTGCTAAAAAGCCAGCAAGTGGTTTCAATATGAAACCAGTTGTCGAGTTTCTGCCATGACCGCGTTCAGCCCTGCACCACTTTCCCGCTCACTCACTCTGTTGCTTGCCGTGACCTGTGCACTGGCTGTGGCCTCGGTGTATTTCGCTCAACCGTTGCTCGAGTCGATGGCGACCAGCCTGGGGGTGGCAACGGGCAAGGTCGGGCTGGTTGTCGGCGCGACTCAGGCCGGTTATGCGATTGGCCTGTTGCTGGTCGTGCCATTGGGCGATCTGTTCGAGCGCAAGCGCTTGATCGTCTGTCAACTGCTGCTCTCGGCCGCGGCACTGCTGGCGGTCGGGCTGGCGCAGGACTGGGCCGTATTGCTGCTGGCGATGAGCCTGGTCGGGCTGCTGGCAGTCGTGGTGCAGGTAGTGGTGGCGCATGCCGCGACCTTGGCGACAGCGCAGGAGCAAGGGCGCGTGGTCGGCCAGGTCACCAGCGGGGTGGTGCTGGGCATCTTGCTGGCGCGGCTGGTGGCTGGTGCATTCGCCGACGTTGCCGGCTGGCGCAGCGTCTATTTTGTTGCTGCCGGGTTGGCGCTGTTGATGGCTTTGCTGCTCTGGCGCAAGTTGCCGAGCGCGCAGCCAGGCGCCCGCAGCGCCAGCTATCGGCAATTGCTGGCGTCGGTTGTCGGTCTGTATCGACACGATCGACTGTTGCGCCAGCGTGGGCTGTTGGCCTTGCTGACCTTCGCCGCTTTCAGCGTGCTGTGGAGTGCAATGGTACTGCCGCTGAGCGCACCAGCGCTGGCGCTGAGCCATACCCAGATCGGCCTGTTTGGCCTGGCCGGAATAGCCGGTGCGATGGCAGCGTCACGTGCCGGGCGTCTGGCTGATCAGGGTCACGCGCAGCGAACCACCGGCGTGGCCTTGCTGCTGTTGCTGCTGTCGTGGGTAGCCACGGCCTTTCTTGAATACTCATTGCTGGCGCTGGTGCTGGGCGTAGTAATGCTCGATTTTGCCGTCCAGGCGGTGCACGTCACCAACCAGACATTGCTGCTGAAAGGGCGCAGTGAGATGGCCAGCCGCCTGATCGGGGCCTATATGTGCTGCTATTCGCTGGGCAGCGGGGTGGGGGCAGTGGCGGCGAGCTGGGTCTATGCGCGCTGGGGCTGGATGGCCGTGTGCGGAGTGGGCGCGGGGTTCAGCGCACTGGCCTTGATTTATTGGCTGTATCTGCGCTGGCAAACAGGCAATGGCCAGCGCTGACAGCAAAAAGCCGCTGCCTGATGGCAACGGCTTTGTCATGCAGCAACGATCAGAACTTGTAGCCGATACCGACCATGTACACCCATGGATCGACTTCAACGTCGACCTTGGTCTTGCTGTAGCCCAGTGCGGCAGGGCCGTCGACGGTGGCTTTGGTGTCGATGTCGACGTACCAGACCGAGGCGTTGACCAGCACGTTGTCGGTGATCATGTAGTCCATGCCGACCTGGCCGGCGATGCCGATCGAGTCCTGCATCTTCAAGTTGCTGAAGCCTTGCTGCTTGCGCGCGCTGCTCAGGTCTTCATCGAAGAACAGGGTGTAGTTGATGCCCACGCCCACGTACGGCTGGAACTTGGAGGCTGGGTCCATCGGGAAGTACTGCAGCGACAGGGTCGGTGGCAGTTGCTTGATGTCGGCCAGCTTGCCATCCAGGCCGCCGCCCAGGCCCTTGACGCCAACGGTGTGCTGGAACGGCGTGGCCGCCAGCAGCTCAACGCCGATGTGATCGCTGAGCATGTAAGCGAAGGTCAGGCCCAGCTGCGTGTCGCTGGTCAGGGTTGCCTTGGTGCCGGCTACCTTGTTGCCGTCGAAGCGCAAGTCGCCGCTGCTTTCATTGGGCGCGGTAGTGATGGCGCCGGCGCGGACAATGAAATCACCCGGCTGGTGAGCGTGGGCAGCAGGCGCAACGAGGGCCAGGGCGACGAGCGAGGCGCCGAGCAAGGACTTGTTCATGGAAGCTCCGAAAGGACATTGGTAATCAATGGCCTAATGGTACGGAGGCGCTTAAACCAAATGTTTGACCCAGCTCAACGAAGCGCGGCATAGCCGTCCTGCGGGATTATTTCAGCTCGTAGGCGTAGATTTTTTCGGCTTCCATCTGGTAACCGGTGTCAGCCAGCTCGCTGCTGCTGGCTTTGACCTGCATGCGCCCTTCGATCCAGTACGGCTGGTACAGATCTTCGACGCGTACGCCCATCTCGCTGAAAATATGCACGATCTGATTCGACGGCGGTGGCGGCACGTGAATGCAGGCGCCGTAATACGGCACCAGCAAAAACTCGGTGGTACGGCCTTCTTCACTGACTTCCAGCGGCACGATATAGCCCGGCAGCTTGACCTGCTGATTGTCCAGCGCCTGCACCACCGGAGCATTGGCAGACTGCTGTGGTGCTGGCGGTGCGGACTCGGCCGCCAGCGCGTTGCCGATCTGCGACAGGTCGTGCAGCGGCGCCAGCTGCGGGGCTTGCACTGGCGCGCCTTCGGGGATCAATGCCGGCCAATCCAGCTCACGCGGCTCAGCCGCCCACACCGGCGAGCCGAAGAGCAGCACCAGTAGCATGAGGCAGCGCGGGAACTGAGCGCGAAGGCGGGGCAGACGCATGGTAATCACTCACAAATGAATCGACAGGCCATCAGCCAATGACTGCCGATAGGCACGCCAGGCCGGCACGCTGCCCATCAGCAACGCTGCGCCGAGGATGATAGCCAGTAGCGTCCATTCATGGCTACTCGGCCAGGCCAGTGGCAGGTACAAGCCATAGTTGGCCTGCACGTAGCCCTGAGCCAGAGCGATGCCGGCATACAGCAGGCCAAGCCCGGCGACGATACCGGCTACCGCCAACGCCAGCGCCTCGAGGACCAGCAGGCCGGCGATATGCCACGGCCGAGCACCCACGGAGCGCAGAATGGCCATCTCCCGGCGGCGCTCGTTGAGGCTGGTCAGAATCGCCGTGAGCATGCCGATCAAGCCGGTCAGCACGACAAACAACGACACCACGAACAGGGCTTGCTCGGCGGTACCCATCAGGCTCCACAGCTCCTGCAGGGCCACACCCGGGAGAATCGCCAGCAACGGCTCGTTGACGTACTGATTGATCTCGCGCTGCACGCTGAAAGTGGCGATCTTGTTGTTCAGGCCAAGCATGAAGGCGGTGATCGCAGTCGGTTGCAGGTCCATGCCGCGCGCTTGCTCGGCACTGATGCGGCCGGCGCCGCGAGCCGGTACGCCGTTGTGCCAGTCGACGTGAATGGCCTCCATGCCGGCCAGGCTGATGTGCAGGGTGCGGTCAACCGGGGTGCCGGTGCGCTTGAGTACGCCGACCACAGTAAACGGCTTGTCATCGTGCTTGACCAGGCTGATCGCCGCTACGCCATGGGCCAGCACCAGCTTGTCGCCGAGTTTGTAGTGCAGTGCCTCGGCGACTTCAGCGCCGAGCACCACGTCGAACGGGTTATCGGCAAACGGCCGGCCTTGGCTGAGTTCCAGGTGCTGGCGACGGCCGTACTGGTAGTGGCTGAAGTAGTCGGTACTGGTGCCCATCACCCGATAGCCGCGATGCGAGTCGCCCAGCGAAATCGGGATCGCCCACTTCACCCGCGGGTCGCCGGCGTAGTGCTGATAACTGTCCCAGTGGATGTTGTTGGTGGCATTGCCGATGCGAAACACCGAGTACAGCAGCAGGTTGACCGAGCCCGAGCGGGCGCCGACGATCAGGTCGGTGCCACTGATGGTGCTGGCAAAGCTGGCGCGGGCTTCGGTGCGGACCCGTTCCACGGCCAACAGCAGGCAGACCGACAGGGCAATCGCGAAGGCGGTAAGAAAGGCCGTGAAGCGCCGGTTGGCGAGGCTGGCCAGAGCAAGGCGGAGCAGGTACATCAGGCCTCCCGGGGCGCGGCGGCGCGATTGAGTTCGGCCAGTGACAGGTGTCGATCGAACAGCGGCGCTAGGCTCTGGTCGTGGCTGACGAACAACAGGCTGGAGCCGGCAGCGCGGCATTCATCGAACAGCAGCCGGATAAAGGCTTCGCGGGTGTCAGCATCGAGCGCCGAGGTTGGCTCGTCGGCGATCACCAGCTCCGGCTGGCCGATCAGCGCCCGGGCCGCGGCTACTCGTTGCTGCTGGCCGATCGACAGGCTATCGGCGCGCCGCGCGAGCATTGCCGGGTCAGCCAGGCCCAGGTGTGCGAGCAGTTGCGTGGCGGCCTGATCGACGCTGCCATGGCGCTGGCGGGCACGCTTGGCGCGGCTGGCAGAAAAACGACAAGGCAGTTCGACGTTTTCCCGCACCGACAGAAACGGCAGCAGGTTGAACTGCTGAAAAATGTAGCCGGTGTGATCGACACGGAAGCGATCGCGCGCGCCCTGGCCCAGCTCGGCCAAGGTCTGACCGAGCAGGCGCACGCTGCCCTGCGCCGGCAGGTTCACACCGCCGAGCAGGCCGAGCAGGGTGGTCTTGCCGCTGCCGCTGGGGCCCTTGAGAAACAGCGCTTCGCCCGCTTCCAGGCGAAACTGCGGGATATCCAGCAGCGGCGCCTGGCCGGGCCAGGCGAACAGCAGATCACGCAGTTCGATCAACGCCTGGCTCATTCAGAACGCGACCGTCGCGGTGGTCGGCGTTGCTTCAAGGCCTTTTTGGCCATTAGGGCCGATCAACTGCACGTTGATCTTCTGCATCGCCGGGTAAGCCTTGAACAGCGGCGCGAGGTCGATGCTGGCGAGTTTGCCCGGGTTGCTGCAGGTGAACTGATAGTGCGCTTCGATATCGCTGTGGGCGTGTTTCTCGGTTTTGCCGGCAGCGGCTGCTGGTGCGTCGAACAGCGGGCTTTGCAGCTCCTGCGCGTCGATGCTGCAGCCAGCGTCCTTGGCCAGACCCAACAGCTGCAGCGGCTGCTCCAGTTGCTGGCGTACGCTGGCTACCTTGGCCTTGTCGGCATCGCTGCTGGCGGCGTGTTCAAAGCCCACCAGGTTCATCGCCGGGCTGTCCAGGCCAAGCTCGAGGGTCTTGCCATCCAGCACTACGTCGAGTTTGGCCACGCCGTGTTCATGGGCGCCCAGCGCGGTGTGGTCGTGATCGTGGTCATGCTCATCGTGGGCATGCGCCACGGCCAGGGGCAGCAGGGCGAAGGGCAGTGCAAGCAACAGACGGCGCATGAACAACTCCAGAGAGCAGGGCGAATGATTTAGTAATGTTATAACAATTTTTCTAGCGAATGCCAGCCGCTTGGCGAAGGTTTCATGTCGTGGGAGCATGGGCGCCATGCAATCGTGATCGAGGAAGTCAGCGTGAGAATACGAGGAACGATCGGCGAATGGCCGGTGGACCTGACCATCGAGCTGGAGCCGGCGGAATGGGCGCAGCTTGGGCATCAGGTGGAGTTGGCTGCGCCGGCGGAAAAGGCCACGCCGGCACCGGCGGTGCGGCAGACCGATGACCAGTGGCAAGCTGCGCGCGAAGCCTTGCGCGTGGCCGGACAGATGACTGGGCCAGAATTACTTGAGCAACTGGAGCAGTTGACCGGCAGCACGGCGGCGGGCAAGCGGCTGCTGGTGCGCTTGCGTCACAGTGCAGAAGTGAAAGTGGAAAGTGCGGGGGATGCACCGGTCTATTACTGGCTGGGTTGAGTTGAGCCAGGCCGCGAGTTTGGCGGCATCGCATGCATCGCTGGGCCAGCTGCGCTGGCCTTTCGCGACACAAGGCCGCTCCTACAGGACTCGGTCGCCTGTAGATACCGTCTTGACCCTCACCCCGCAAGGGCGATTTGGGGGTCAAACGGTTTTCCCGACTTCACCACCCCGTAAACCAGATGCAGCAGCTTGCGCATTGCCGCACACACGATCTGCTTGTAGGCCTTGTGTCGGCTGCTCAAACGCTCTGCCAGTGCCTTTACGACTGGGTTATGCCTGATCGAGACGGTGCCCGACATCCACAGGCCCGCTCGCAACCTTGAGGCGCCTGTGCGCGAAATGGTGCTCTGGCCTGTGAACTCGCCCGACTGTTGCATCACGGGGTTCAGGCCTGAGAAGGCGACAATTGCAGATGGGCTTTGGTATTTCAGGGGATCGCCCAGCTCGGCCAACAGCAACGCGGCGGTGGTCTCGCCCAGACCGTCGATCGAGGTAATCAGGTCGCGCCGCCCGCGCAGATCTGGATCGTCATCGATCGTCTGCTCAATGGCTTTTCTGGTCTTTTCCAGCTCTTTGATGATGTGCCCGATCACGTCTTGAATCGATTGCTTCACCGCATCTTGTGCGACATCCAAGCGATTCTGCTCCATCTGGCGCATTTCCTTGAGGTCGTCCAGTCGGCGCACCAAAGCACGCAAGCGGCGCTGTGCTGGCGGCTCAGGCTCCCACTGGCGAAGCGAGTCGGCGTTCTGTTGGCTGTAGGCAGCAATCACCTTCGCGTCAGCCCTATCGGTTTTGACGCGACGAAGCTCCACATCAGCGAATTTCGCAATCACCGCCGGGTTCAGAATGCACACCCGATAGCCTTGGTCGTGGCAGTGCTCGGCAAGCGCTTCGTGATAGGTGCCCGTGGCCTCCATGACAATCCAGGTTCCGGGTCCTGCATGACGCTCAAGCCAGTCGCTGAACTGGGCAAACCCTGCGGAATCATTGGGAAGCTTTGCCTTGGTGCGCTTCTTCCCGTTGGGCAGCGTGGTGGCAATGTCGAAAGATCTTTTGGCAACATCAACGCCAACAAAAATGGACATGATCCTCTCCTTCAAACTACGAAAGTCGATCACCCAGCACTCTGTTCAACCTTGTGAATGCGTGCTCACGCCGGAGGCGGGCACTAGATACCGTTCGGACTTGTCGAGTGGGGTTGGAAGGTCAGAGCGCCATCTACAATGCGGGCTCGATGCCCTAGGAGCGGCTCGGCTTCATGACCTTCCCTCGATGATCAGTCGAGAACTTTCGCTTCTTTGGAAGCGAAAGTCGAGATACAAGGAGCGGCCTTGTGTCGCGAAAGGGCTGCAAAGCAGCCCCATGATTTATGCAACGCAGATCAATACATCAAGGCAAACAGCTTGCGCCGGTACGCGGTGACCAGCGGATGCTCATTGCCAAGCAGCTCGAACACCTGCAGCAGCGCCTTGTGCGGCAGGCCGCTTTCGTAGCCGCGATTACGCTGGAACAGTTTCATCAACCCATCCAGCGCCGCTTCGTACTGCTGGCGCGCCAACTGCTGAATGCACAGCTGATAAGCGGCTTCGTCGTCGTCAGGGTTCTGCGCCAGACGGCTCTTCAACTCGGCGGCTTCCGGCAGGCTGGCGGCCTGGCGCAAGAAGGTCAACTGCGCCTTGGCGCCGGCCAACGCTGCCTTGTGCTCATCGCTCTTGACCGCACCCAGCACGGCTTCAGCTTCACTCAGGTCGCCACGCTCGGCCAGGCAACGGCCGTACAGGATCAACGCCTCGGCATTGCTGTTGTCTTCGCCCAGCAACAGCTTGAGGGTCGCTTCGGCCTCGGCAAAGCGGCTTTCGGCAAACAGCGCCTTGGCTTCTTCCAGTGGCGAGGCAGTCGGCGCGGCAGGCATCTGCACGTGCGGCTCGAGCAGGGCACGAATCGCCGATTCGGGCTGCGCACCGGCAAAGCCGTCGACCGGTTGGCCGTCCTTGAACAGCACCACGGTTGGCAGGCTGCGGATACCGAACTGGGCAACCACCTGCTGCTCGACGTCGCAGTTGATCTTGGCCAGCAACAGCTCGCCCTGATAACCCTCGGCTATCTTGGCCAGCAACGGCATCAGCGCCTTGCATGGCGCACACCACTCGGCCCAGAAATCCACCAGCACCGGTTTGTGGAAGGAGTTCTCGATGACCAACTGCTGAAAGTTGGCGTCGGTAGCATCGAAAATGTACGGCAGGGCGTTGGTATCGGGGGCTTGGCTCATCGCAACTCTCGCAAATCTCTGAATGACGCCACTATAAAGGCTCGCGGCTGGCGTGGTACAGGCTGACCCGGCGGAATTCGTGCGGTTCGGCCAGGTCGGGCAGGGTCACGCCTTCGAGCACGTCCAACTGACGGTACAGCGGGTGGCTGAAATTGCGCACCCGCGAGTCGGCCACCAGCACCTGGCGGCCACGGCTGAGAAAACCATCGAGCAACGGCAGGTTGGCCGGGTCGTACAACACATCAGCCACCAGAATCAGATCGAAGCGGTCGGCCTCGGCAAAAAAATCACTGCTGTAACCGAGCTCGACCTGGTTCAGCGCAGCATTGGCTTGGCACGCAGCCAAGGCCAGCGGATCAAGGTCGCAGGCAACCACCTCGACAGCACCCGCCCGCGCTGCCGCGATCCCGGCAATGCCCGAACCGGCGCCAAAGTCGAGCACGCGCTTGCCCTCGACCCACTGTGGATTGGCCGCCAGGTAGCGGGCCATGGCCAGGCCGCTGGCCCAGCAGAAGCCCCAGTACGGCGGCTCATCGAGAATGCGCTGGGTCTCTTCGCGGGTGAATGCGCGGTGCATGTTGTCGGCGCCGAGCAGCTACAGTTTCAGCGCGCACTCCGGCAGCGCAGTGGCAACCAGCTGTGCTTCGCCGATCAGGCCGCTGAGCGCATGCTGCAACTGCATTGGCGCCATTTACGGGGCTTTCTCGAAGCGCAGCGGGCCGGTGGCCTGGCTCGTGGCCTGGACGATGCGCTGTGGCGGCAGGTGCATGATCAACTGACCCGAGCGGCTGGCGCGACCGCGCAACTCGACGCGGGCACCAGCCGGGAATGCTTCTGGGTTGAAGCGCAGTTGGTAGGGCAGGTCCTGACCGGTACCGGTCAGGGTGCTGCTGGCCAGCAGCCGCTGCGGGCGATCACGTTCGTCGATCACCAGCAATGCCAGTTCGACCTCGGCACCCGCTGGCACGTCTTGCAGGCTGCCGCTGATTTCCCGTTGATAAGCCGGCAGCGGGCCGAGCGCCGGGGCCTTTTTCACCGTTTTCGGCGCCGGCGTTGCGGGCACCGGTTCGTTTTTAGGTTTATCGCTGCTGCAGGCCGTCATCAGGCCAGCGAGGCAGAGCACGACGAGCGCTCGAAAGTGCATGGAGAAGTCCTTCAGGGGCAGATTTGAGTGGATGGTAACCCCTTTGGCTTGTCTTGCCAGTCGGATGCGCTACCATGGCCCTCCCTTTTTTTGTTGCCTGCCACCATGCACTGTCCCTTTTGCGGTGCCAACGACACCAAGGTCATCGATTCGCGCCTGGTCGCCGAGGGCGAACAAGTGCGTCGCCGGCGCGAATGCGTCGCCTGCGGCGAGCGTTTCACCACCTTCGAAACCGCCGAACTGGTACTGCCGCGGCTGATCAAGCAAGACGGCACCCGCCAGCCATTCGACGAAGACAAGCTGAGAGCCGGCATGCAGCGCGCGCTGGAAAAGCGCCCGGTAAGCGTCGAGCGCCTGGAAGCGGCGCTGGCGCAGATCAAGCACAAGCTGCGCGCCACCGGCGAGCGCGAGGTCAAGTCGCTGGTGGTCGGTGAGCTGGTCATGGAAGCGCTGCGTCAACTCGACGAAGTCGCCTACATTCGGTTTGCCTCGGTCTACCGGCGTTTCCAGGACCTTGACGAATTCCGCGAAGAAATCGACCGCCTGGCGCGCCAGCCGGGCAAAGAGTAAGCATGCCCAGCCCGACCGCAATTCTCGACGCCCACTACATGGCCCTGGCCGTGCAACTGGCCCGCAAAGGCCAGTACAGCACCCATCCCAATCCGCGCGTTGGCTGCGTCATCGTGCGTGATGGCGAGGTGGTCGGCGAGGGCTGGCATGTGCGCGCCGGCGAGCCGCACGCCGAAGTGCATGCCCTGCGCCAAGCCGGCGAGCGCGCCGAGGGCGCCTGCGCCTATGTCACCCTTGAACCGTGCAGCCACCACGGGCGCACCCCGCCGTGTGCCGAAGCGCTGGTCAACGCGGGCGTATCCCGGGTGGTCGCAGCCATGCAGGACCCTAACCCGCAAGTTGCCGGGCAAGGCCTGCGGCGCCTGGCTGAGGCCGGTATCGAAGTTGCCAGTGGCGTGCTCGAGCAAGAAGCGCGCGCGCTCAATCCCGGCTTCCTGAAGCGCATGGAGCATGGCCTGCCGTTCGTCCGCGCCAAGCTGGCGATGAGCCTGGACGGGCGCACCGCCATGGCCAGTGGTGAAAGCCAGTGGATTACCGGCCCGGCTGCCCGTGCAGCGGTGCAACGCTTGCGCGCGCGTTCCAGCGTGGTGCTGACCAGCGCCAGCAGCGTGCTGGCCGACAATGCGCGGATGACCGTGCGCGGCGGCGAGCTGGGCCTGGACCCTGATACCACCGCCCTGGCCTTGTCGCGGCCACCGCTGCGGGTACTGATCGACAGCCGCCTGCGCCTGCCGCTGACTGCGCCTTTGTTCCAGGCCGGGCCGGTACTGGTGGTCACCGGCGCTGCCGCTGACCCACGCTACGCCGAGGCCGGCCATGAGCTGCTGCAGTTGCCCGGCGCCGATGGCCGGGTGGATCTGCCCGCCCTGCTCAGCGCCCTGGCGGCGCGCGGGGTCAACGAGATTCTGCTGGAGGCGGGCGCTGGCCTGGTCGGCGCGTTTGCCCAGCTCGGTTTGATCGACGAATACCAATTATTTGTCGCCGGCACCTTCCTCGGCTCCCAGGCCCGGCCACTGCTGGACTGGCCGCTGGCGAAGATGAGCGAAGCGCCGCGACTGAAAATCACCGAAATGCGCGCGGTGGGCGATGACTGGCGAGTCACAGCCATCCCCCAGCCGGCCACCGGCGTATAATGCCCGGCTGGCCCAACGCCGCCCAGTTTCCGAGGAGAACCCAATGTTCACCGGCATCATCGAATCGATCGGCACCATCCGCAGCTTGACCCCCAAGGGCGGCGACGTGCGCGTCTACGTCCAGACCGGCAAGCTCGACCTGGGTGACGTCAAACTGGGCGACAGCATTGCCGTCAATGGCGTCTGCCTGACTGCGGTGGAACTGCCTGGCGACGGCTTCTGGGCTGACGTCAGCCGCGAAACCCTCGACTGCACCGCGTTCAATGATTTGAAAAGCGGCAGCCCGGTCAACCTGGAAAAAGCCCTGACCCCGACCACCCGCCTGGGCGGTCACCTGGTCAGCGGCCATGTCGACGGCGTCGGCGAAATCATCTCGCGCAGCGATAACGCTCGTGCGATCCAGTTCCGCGTGCGCGCACCCAAGGAGCTGGCCAAGTACATTGCCCACAAGGGCTCGATCACCGTCGACGGCACCAGCCTGACGGTCAATGAGGTCGATGGCGCCGAATTCGAGCTGACCATCGTGCCGCATACCCTGTCCGAAACCATCATGGCCGACTACCGCAGCGGGCGTCGGGTGAACCTTGAGGTCGACCTGCTGGCCCGTTACCTGGAGCGTCTGCTGCTGGGTGACAAGGCTGCTGAACCGAGCAAGGGCAGTAGCATCACCGAAAGCTTCCTGGCCGCCAACGGCTACCTGAAATCCTGATCGAGAAGGGGGTGCCGCGTGGCGCTCAACAGTATTGAAGAGCTGGTCGAAGACATCCGCCAAGGCAAGATGGTCATCCTCATGGATGACGAAGACCGCGAGAACGAAGGCGACATCATCATGGCCGCGGAGTGCTGCCAGCCCGAGCACATCAACTTCATGGCCAAGCACGCCCGTGGCCTGATCTGCATGCCGATGAGCCGCGAGCGCTGCGAAACCCTCAAGCTGCCGCTGATGGCGCCACGCAATGGCTCGGGCTTCGGCACCAAGTTCACCGTCTCGATCGAAGCCGCCGAAGGCGTCACCACCGGGATCTCCGCAGCCGACCGTGCGCGCACCGTGCAGGCCGCGGCAGCCAAGGATGCCAAGGCCGACGATATCGTCAGCCCTGGCCATATCTTCCCGCTGATGGCCCAGCCTGGCGGCACCCTGGCCCGCGCCGGCCACACCGAAGCGGCCTGTGACCTGGCGCGCATGGCCGGGTTCGAGCCGAGCGGGGTGATCTGCGAAGTAATGAACGACGACGGCACCATGTCGCGTCGCGCCGAGCTGGAAGTGTTCGCCGCCGAGCACGGCCTGAAGATCGGCACCATCGCCGACCTGATCCACTATCGCATGATCCACGAACGTACCGTTCAGCGGGTCACCGAGCAGCCACTGGACAGCGAACTGGGCCAGTTCAACCTCGTCACCTACCGTGATTCGGTCGAAGGCGATGTGCACATGGCACTGACCCTGGGCAAGATCTGCGCCGAAGAACCGACCCTGGTGCGAGTGCACAACATGGACCCGCTGCGCGACCTTTTGATGGTCAAACAGCCCGGCCGCTGGAGCCTGCGCGCCGCCATGAGCGCCGTGGCCGAGGCTGGTAGCGGCGTGGTGCTGCTGCTCGGTCACCCGCTCGATGGCGACGTGGTGCTGGCGCATATCCGCGAAAGCGCCGGCGAAACCCAGGTCAAGACACCGAGCACCTACAGCACGGTCGGCGCCGGTTCGCAGATCCTGCGTGACCTCGGTGTGCGCAAGATGCGCCTGATGAGCTCGCCGATGAAGTTCAATGCGATATCCGGATTCGATCTGGAAGTTGTAGAATACGTGCCCTCTGAGTGACACAGGCGCGCCAATCGCCCTGGCGCTCGTGTCCAAACCCTCCTGCAGGCCGCCTAGGGCGGCCTCGCTCTTTAAAATGAGAACACCGCAATGACCCTGAAGACCATCGAAGGTACCTTCATCGCCCCCAAAGGTCGCTATGCTTTGGTGGTTGGCCGTTTCAACAGCTTCGTCGTCGAAAGCCTGGTGAGCGGTGCCGTTGATGCGCTGGTACGCCATGGCGTCAGCGAAAGCGACATCACCATCATCCGTGCTCCTGGCGCCTTCGAAATCCCGCTGGTTGCACAGAAAGTCGCCCAGCAAAGCGCTTACGACGCGATCATCGCCCTGGGCGCCGTGATCCGTGGTGGTACTCCGCACTTCGAATACGTTGCGGGCGAATGCACCAAGGGCCTGGCCCAGGTGTCGATGGAGTTCGGTGTGCCAGTCGCGTTCGGCGTACTGACCGTCGACTCGATCGAGCAGGCCATCGAACGTTCCGGCACCAAAGCCGGCAACAAAGGCGCTGAAGCTGCCCTGTCCGCCTTGGAAATGGTCAGCCTGCTGGCGCAGTTGGAGGCCAAGTGATTAGCGACGAAAGCGATCGTTTCAACCCGCGCGATCCAAAACCTGCGGATGCTGGCAAACCATCGAAAAGCGCCAAGCGTCGCGAAGCACGCAAGCTCGCGACCCAGGCGCTGTATCAGTGGCACATGGCCAAGCAATCGCTGAACGAAATCGAGGCGCAGTTCCGCGTCGACAACGATTTCTCCGACATCGACGGCGCTTATTTCCGCGAGATCCTGCACGGGGTTCCGGCGAAGAAAGACGACATCGATGCCGCGCTCAAGCCTTGCCTGGACACCCCGCTGGAAGAGCTCGACCCGGTTGAACTGGCGGTTCTGCGCCTGTCCACCTGGGAGTTCCTGATGCGCGTTGACGTGCCTTACCGGGTCGTGATCAACGAAGGCGTCGAGCTGGCCAAGATCTTCGGCGCCACCGACGGCCACAAGTTCGTCAATGGTGTACTCGACAAGCTGGCGCCGCTGGTCCGTGAAGCGGAAGTCAAGGCGTTCAAGCGCTGATTACGGCGCTGACCAGCCATGGGTGAGTTCGAGCTGATCCGTCATTACTTCGCCGCCGCGCCCTGTGCGCAGGGCGGCGCAGGTGTTGCGTTGGGGATCGGCGACGACTGTGCCCTGCTTGACCTGCCGGCTGCCGCGCAGCTGGCAGTGTCTACCGATACCTTGGTCGCCGGCGTGCATTTTCCGCACGCCTGCGACCCCTCGCTACTGGGCCAGCGCTCGCTGGCCGTAGCAGCCAGTGACCTGGCAGCCATGGGCGCCACGCCCGTCGGCTTTACCCTGGCGCTGACCTTGCCCGAGGTCAGCGAACAGTGGCTCAAGGCGTATGCCGAAGGCCTCGATCGCATGGCGCGGCATTGCTGCCTGAGCCTGATTGGCGGCGACACCACCCGCGGCCCACTGAGTATCACCATGACTGTGTTTGGCCGGGTTCCGGCCGGGCAGGCCCTGCTGCGCTCGGGCGCGCAGGTGGGTGACTTGCTCTGTGTGGGCGGCGAGCTGGGCAATGCCGCCGGCGCCTTGCCGTTGGTGCTGGGCGAGCGCGAAGCGGCGGCCGAGATCAGTGCGCCGCTGCTGGCACAGTACTGGTCACCTTCGCCGCAGTTTGCCCTGGGCCGCGCTCTGCGCGGCAAGGCCACCGCGGCGCTGGATATCTCCGATGGCTTGTTGGCCGACTGCGGCCATATCGCCAAGGCGTCCCGGCTGGCGCTCGAGGTGAACCTGGCCCAGGTGCCAGTGTCACCTGCTCTAGTGGCTTTTTCAGGGCCAGCGGCAGCCCGCCAGGCGGCGCTGACCGGTGGCGACGATTATGTCCTGGTGTTCACCTTGCCCGCGCAGCACCTGCCCGCGTTGCGTGACGCTGGCCTGGCGGTGCATGTCATCGGCCGGGCAGTGGCTGGCGAAGGCGTGGTTTTACGCGACGAACACGGCCAGGACATCACCCCGCGACAACGCGGCTATCAACATTTTAGGGAGACACCGTGACCGACCACCCCAATCAGGTGCCTGCGGAGTTCGTTCCGCCTTCGGTCTGGCGCAACCCGTGGCACTTCATCGCCTTTGGCTTCGGTTCCGGCACTTTGCCCAAGGCCCCCGGCACCTGGGGCTCGCTGGTAGCGCTGCCGTTCATTCCGCTGTGGCAGATGTTGCCCGACTGGGGCTACTGGCTACTGCTGGGCGTGACCATGCTGTTCGGCTTCTGGCTGTGCGGCAAGGTCGCCACCGACTTGCGCGTTCACGACCATGAAGGCATTGTCTGGGACGAAATGGTCGGCATGTGGATCACCCTCTGGCTGGTGCCGGAGGGCTGGCAGTGGTTGCTGGCCGGGTTCCTCATGTTCCGCTTCTTCGACATCCTCAAGCCGTGGCCGATTCGCTGGATCGACAAACACGTGCATGGCGGGTTCGGGATCATGCTTGACGATATCCTCGCCGGCGTCTTCGCCTGGCTGAGCATGCAGGTTCTGGTCTGGGCAGTCGCCTGATACGGGAGTGGCAGATGGGTTTACGGACGGCGGTGCTGCTGTTGCTGATGCTGCTTGGCGGCGCTGTTGCCAACGCCAGCGACAAGCCTCAGTTGGGCCAGATCCATCTGGTCAGTGAAGACTGGCTCGACTACACCAACGCCGACGGCACAGGTCTGGCGTGGGACGTGTTGCGCCAGGTGTTCGAACCCGCCGGGGTCAAGGTGTCCATCCAGAGCGCGCCCTACAGCCGTGCCATTGGCCTGGTCAAACGTGGCGAGGCGGATGCCTGGGTTGGCTCCTACAAGCAGGAGAGCGACGACAACCTCTACCCGCGCTGGCACTTCGATGTCGATCATATCTATGCGCTGGGTCTGACCAGCAAGCCAGTGCCGATCCCCGCCAATATCGGCGACTATCGCCTGGCCTGGGTGCGCGGCTACGACTACGGCAGTTACTTGCCGAATGTGCATAAGTTCAGGGAAATCCAGCGCCGCGAAGGGATTCTGCCGATGCTCGAGCATAACCGGGTCGACTTCTATGTCGATTCACTCACAGAAGTCGAGTACGTCCAGGCCCAGGCGCCCAAGCCGGACAGCTTTCGCCGCACTCATGTAGCAGAATTGCCGCTCTATCTTGCCTTTGCTCGCAATGAGCAAGGCAAGGCGCTGAGTGAGCTGTTTGACCAACGCATGCAGCAACTGGTGCGCAGCGGCGAGCTGGAAGCGGTCTTCAAGAAGTGGAAGCAGCCCTATCCGTTCACTGCCGACAGCCAGCCTCGCTGAGCATATCCTCGCTAAGCATCGAACCTTTCGATCTTAACTGACGGTATTCACCGTGCGCACGCTCGTCAGCCTGCTGATACAATCGGCCCACGTGAAATTCCAAGTTACTAATCAGGAGCACAACGTGCCCGTCGTCTTTGTTGCCGCCTCGAAACTTCCGACTCCTTTTGCGACCTTCACCATGCATGGCTTTCTTGACGAAGCCACGGGCCGCGAGCACGTCGTGCTCAGCCTGGGTGATATCGCTGATGGTGAGCCGGTGCTCGGGCGTCTGCACTCCGAGTGCTTGACTGGGGATGCGCTGTTCAGCCAGCGTTGCGACTGCGGTTCGCAGCTTGAAGCTGCGCTGCAGGCGATTGCCCGCGAAGGCCGCGGCGTGCTGTTGTATTTGCGTCAGGAAGGCCGCGGTATCGGCTTGTTGAACAAGATTCGCGCCTACGAACTGCAGGATGGCGGCGCCGACACGGTCGAGGCCAACGAGCGCCTGGGCTTTGCCGCCGACCAGCGCGACTATGCCATGTGCCTGCCGATGCTCGAGCACCTGGGCGTGAAGTCGCTGCGCCTGATGACCAACAACCCGCGCAAGGTCAAGGCGCTGACCGCCATGGCCATCAACGTTGCCGAGCGCGTGCCGCTGCACACCGGTCACAACCCGCACAACAGCCACTACCTGGCGACCAAGGCTGGCAAGCTCGGCCACATGATGGGCACCGAGCACCAGGGCGAGGTGCCACAGGCGTGACCCGCAGCGAGGTCAAGCGACGGTTGGCCCTGACCTGGTGGCAGTACCTGGCGCTGGGCTTGCTGCCGCTGCCGATCATGGCCTGGGCGTTTGGCGGCGGTGACGGCCTGATCCCGGTGCTGGCGATGCCGTTGTTCATTGCTGGTGCCGCGACCATGTTTCTCAGCCTTGCGCGGTTTGCCGCGTACAAGCGCGCGTTGATCCACACCAGCAAGGTGCTCGGCGGCGTCGAAGAGCCCGCGGCCTGGATCGAGCTGGCGCGGGTACGCCGCCTGGCCATGCTGTACGCCTGCATCCCCGCCTGGGTCGCCGCACTGTCGGTGCTGGTCGGGCTGGAGGCAGTGCCCCAGGTGCTGCTGGCTTTGTCCACCGTGGTGATCCTGTACCTCTATCGCATCCCGCGTCAGCTGGGTTGATGCGACTGCTCTGCTGCCTGCTGCTGATGCTCGGCAGCACCGTTGCCGCCGAGCCACTGCGGGTGGTCAGCCTGGCACCGTCGATGAGCGAAATCATGCTCGAACTGCACGCCGATGACCTGCTGGTGGGCGTGCTCGACGGCGGCGAGCGGCCAGCGGCGCTGCGTCATCTGTCGTCGGTGGGTCGCCAGGGCCAGCTGGACATGGAGCGCCTGCTCAGCCTGCGGCCGGACTTGCTGCTGTTGTGGCCCGGCGCCGTTGCCCCCGCTCAGCGCGAGCAACTGCGCCGGCTGGGAATTGCCAGCTACGATGGCGAAGTGACCACGCTCGAGCAGTTGCTCATCCACATCGAAGCCATCGCCATCCGTGTCGGTCGGGCCGAACAGGGCCAGCGCTACGCGGATGGCTTGCGCCAGCGCCTGCAAGAGCTGCGGCAACGCTACCATCGCGAGCAGCCGCTGACGGTGTTCTATCAGGTCTGGGACAAGCCGCTGTATACCTTGGGCGGCAAGCAGATCGTCAGCGATGCGCTGAGTGTATGTGGCGCGCGCAACGCGTTCGCCGACCTGCCGCAGCCGGCGCCGATGGTGAGTGTGGAGGCGGTGCTGGCGCGCAACCCGGATGTGATTGTCGCGGGCGACCAGGCCCAGCTGGCGAGCTGGCGGGCCTGGCCGCAGCTCAAGGCCACGGCTGGCGGTCACCTGCTGGTGCTGCCGGACAACGGTTTGGAGCGCCCAAGCGGGCAGATGATTGAAGCTACCGCCAAGCTGTGCGCCTTGCTCGACGCTACAGTGCCGGCGTCCAGGTCACGCTGAACAGCCAGCGGCGGCCTTCTTCGCGGTAGGCGTAGGCGCTGTTGTCGTAGCTGTATAGCGCGCGGCTGTAGCCTTTGTCGAACAGGTTATCCAGCTTAAGCTCCAGCTTCAGTTCATCACTCGCGGCCCAGCTACTGCGCAGGCCGAGCAAGCCATAGCCGGCCAATCTGTTGCGGTTGGCTTCGTCATCAAAGCTGCTGCTGACGGCTTGCCAGCTGGCGCCCACGCCGAAGCGCTCGAACTGGCGGTCCAGATCCAGGCTCAGCGTGCGGCGCGCGCGGCGGGCTAGGGTGTGCCCGCTGTCGCGGTCACGCGGGTCGATCATGGCCAAGCCAAGTAGGCTGTGCCATTCAGCCCACGTCTGGCGGAGGGCGAGCTCGCCACCGTAGATCCGCGCGCTGGCAACGTTGCGCGGGATCGAGCCCTGGCCAAAGATGATCGCATCGCTCAATTCGGTGCGGTACAGCGACGCCTCCAGCTGGCTGTCGCTGCCGAGCTGGCTGCGCCACTGCAGCTCGACGGTGTTGGAATGCTCAGGCTTGAGGTCGGGATTGCTGAACGACGGGTAATACAGGTCATTGAAGGTCGGCGCACGGAAGCCTTCGCTGTATGACAGCAGCACATCGTTGGCCTGATTGACCGGTAACGTCAGGCTGGCGCTCCAGGTGGTCTGGCCGCCGAACTGCTGGTTCTGATCACGGCGCACGCCAAGCTCGCTGGAGAAGTGCTCACCCTGATAGCGATGCTGCACAAATGCGGCACGGTTCCAGCGGCTGTCCTGATCCAACTCGGTGTTGGCGTGCACGCGGTCCTGATACCAGTCACCACCCAGCAGCAGCGCGTGCTGCTCGCTCAGGGTCAGGTCGTTCTGCCAGGTCAGTTGGTCGCGGTAGGTATTGAAGACAAAGCGCTCGTTACTGAACTTGTCGCGTTTGTCGTCTCGGTTCTCGCTGTGTGCCAGCTCAAGGCGCGAATGCCAAACATCGCTCAGCTGTGCATCGAAATAGCTGCCCAGGCTGCTGACGTTGAAGTCGGTGTAGGGCTGCTGGCCGAAGGTCTGGCCGCTGGCGAAGTCATAACGGCCGAACGGGCTGTCGTATTCACTGCGGCCTTGGCTGTCGAGCAGGTTCAGGCCCGCCTCGAAGCGCTCGTTGAACGTGTGGCTGAGGCTCAGGTTGAGCGAACGGTTGCGGTAGGCATCATGGTCGCCATCGCTGGCCAGCGACGGCCCGGTCGAGTCGATGCCGGCGGTTTCGTCGAGGCTGGCACCGAGGTTGAAGCGGGTCGCGTCGCTGCCGCCAGACAAGCCCAGGCTGCGCTGCCAGGTCTGGTTGCTGCCGGCCGCAACGCGCAGGCGTGGCTGCAGGCCGGGGCCGCCGCTGCGCCGGGTGAAGATCTGAATCACTCCGCCGATGGCATCGCTGCCGTACACCGCGGAACGCGAGCCGCGCAGCACTTCGATGCGCTCGATCTGATCGATGTCGAGAAACTGTAGGCCGCTGTCGCCGGAGGTGGCATTGGCAATGCGCACGCCGTCGACCAGTACCAGGCTCTGGGCGGCCTTGGTGCCGCGGATGAATATCCCGGGCAGGCTGCCGCGTCCGCCGGTGGGGGCAGCCTGCACCCCGGGCACGCGGGTCAGCAGATCAGTCACGCTGGAGGGTTGCAGGCGGTCGATGTCGCTGCGGGTGAACACGGTATTGGCGGCGGCGGTGCTGGTGCGCGATTCGACCTGGCGGCTGGCGCTGATCAGTACGTCTGGCAGCTTCAGGGCGTCATCGCGGCTGGGTTCGGCGGCGAGCAGGGTGCTGGGGAGGGAGAGGAGGGTGGCCAGGGTTGCGAGTTTCATGACGGTTCCGTACGGCGCTTGGGGCCGCAAAGCGGCCCCAACAATCACAAGCCGAGCTTGGTCATCCGGGCCCTCACCGAAGCTTCGATGCCAGCCGCGTCCAGCCCACATTCAGCCAGCATCTGCGCAGGTTTGGCGTGCTCGACGTAGGTATCTGGCAGCCCCAGGTGCAGCAATTGCTTGAGCACCGCTTCGCGGCTGAGGAATTCGCCAACCGCAGCGCCAGCGCCGCCCATGATGGCGTTTTCTTCGATGGTCACCAGCAGCTCGTGGTTGGCCGCCAGTTCCAGCACCAGGGCCTCGTCCAGTGGTTTGACGAAACGCATGTCGACCACGCTCGCATCGAGCTTTTCAGCCACTTGCAGGGCTTCGCTCAGTTGCACGCCGAACACCAGCATGGCCACGGTTTTGCCCTGGCGGCGAACCACGCCTTTACCGATCTCGATGGGCTCGAGGTCGGCACTGATCGGCGTGTTCGGGCCGGTCCCGCGTGGGTAACGCACGGCAGCCGGGCCGTTATAACGGTAGCCGGTGCTGAGCATCTTGCGCAGCTCGTTCTCGTCGCTCGGGGTCATCACCAGCATGCCGGGGATGCAGCGCAGGTACGACAGGTCGTAAGCGCCAGCGTGGGTCGGGCCGTCTTCGCCAACCAAGCCGGCGCGGTCGATGGCGAACAACACATCGAGGTTTTGCACGGCCACGTCGTGAATCAGCTGATCGTAGCCACGCTGGAGGAACGTCGAGTAGATCGCCACCACCGGCTTGGCGCTTTCACAGGCCATACCGGCAGCCAGCGTCACCGCGTGCTGTTCGGCGATAGCTACGTCGAAATAGCGCTCGGGGTAACGCTCGCTGAACGCAACCAGGTCGGAGCCTTCTTTCATCGCCGGGGTGATACCCACCAGTCGCTGGTCGGCAGCTGCCATGTCGCACAGCCACTGGCCGAACACTGCCGAGTACTTCGGCCCGCTGGCTTGCTGCGGCACCACTGGCTTGTCGGCGGGTTCGAGCTTGGTGATGGCGTGATAGACGATCGGGTCGACCTCGGCCGGGGCGAAACCCTTGCCCTTCTTGGTCACCACGTGCAGGAACTGCGGGCCCTTGAGGTCACGCATGTTGCGCAAGGTGGCGATCAGGGTCGGCAGGTCGTGGCCATCGATCGGGCCGATGTAGTTCCAGCCTAGCTCTTCGAACAGGGTGCCAGGAACCAGCATGCCCTTGGCGTACTCTTCGGTACGGCGGGCGATTTCCCAGGCGCCGGGCAGGCGCGAGAGGACCTTCTTGCTGCCTTCGCGCATGCTCGCATAGGTGCGGCTGGAGAGGATCTTGGCCAGGTAGTTGGACAAGCCACCGACGTTACGCGAGATCGACATGTCGTTGTCGTTGAGGATCACCAGCATGTCGGCGTTGACTTCCTGGGCGTGGTTCAACGCCTCGAAGGCCATGCCGGCGGTCAGTGCGCCGTCACCGATCACCGCAATCGACTTGCGCGCGCTGTTTTGCAGGCGGGCGGCGATGGCCATGCCCAGCGCAGCGCTGATCGAGGTACTGGAATGGCCGACGCCAAAGGTGTCGTACTCGCTCTCGGCGCGACGCGGGAAGGCGGCGATGCCGTCCTTCTGGCGCAGGCTGAGCATGCGCTGGCGACGGCCGGTGAGGATCTTGTGCGGATAGGCCTGATGGCCGACGTCCCAGACCAGACGATCATCGGGGGTATCGAACACGTAGTGCAGGGCTACGGTCAGCTCGATCACACCGAGGCCGGCACCAAAGTGCCCGCCGGTCTGGCCTACGGTATAGAGCAACTCCTGGCGCAACTCGTCGGCCAGGTTCTCCAGGTCGGCTTCGGCCAGCCGGCGCAGGCCGGCGGGCGTGTCGGCGCGGTCCAGCAGCGGAGTGGCCGGGCGTTCGCGGGGGATCTCTTGAAACGTCGTGGGCATCAGGCGAGTCGTTATAGGTTTGAAGACCCGGCAGTTTACCCCATTGTTCGGCAAACTGCCCATTCACACAGGTTCAGCCGCCGCGCTGCCAATGCAACGCGAGCGGGTACTGCCAGTACTGTCAGTGGCGGCGCTCGACGATATAGCGGGCCAGCGCACGCAGGGGTTCGGCGTGCTCGCCAAAGCCGCTCAGCGCCCGCAAGGCCTGGTCACGCAGTTCGCCGGCATAAGCTTTGGCCGCGTCCAGCCCCAGCAGGGCTGGGTAAGTGGGTTTGTCACGGGCTATGTCAGCACCCTGGCGTTTGCCCAGGGTCGCGGTATCGCTCTCGACATCGAGAATGTCGTCCTGCACCTGGAAGGCCAGGCCAACCGCGCGTGCATACACCTGCAATGCATCCAGCTGCGCTTGATCGGCGCGGGCGCTGGCCAGGGCGCCAAGGCGCACGCTGGCTTCGATCAAGGCACCGGTTTTGTGCCGGTGCATGTATTCCAGCGCCTGCTGATCCAGCTTGACCCCGACCGAGCCGAGGTCGATGGCCTGGCCGCCGACCATGCCGGCAGGGCCGGCAGCGTTGGCCAGGGTTTGCACCATGGCCAGGCGGATCGAGTCGGCTTGCGGGCTCAGGCCCGGGTCGAGCAGGGCGGTGAAGGCCAGGCTCTGCAAACCGTCGCCGGCAAGAATCGCACAGGCTTCGTCAAACGCCTTATGGGTGGTCGGCTGACCGCGGCGCAGGTCGTCATCGTCCATCGCCGGCAGGTCATCATGAACCAGCGAATAAGCGTGGATCAGCTCGACCGCACAGGCTGCGCCGTTGGCTTGCTCGGCCGGAGTGCCGAAGGCTTCGCAGGCGGCATAGGCGAGCAATGGCCGCACGCGCTTGCCACCGTTCATCACGCTGTAGCGCATGGCCGCATACAGGCGTTGCAATTGTTCGGCAGGCGCTTGCAGCAGCGGTTCGAGGGCGGCGTCGACGCGGGCCTGGCAGCTGGCCTGATAGGCTTTGATCATGCTTCGGGCTCGGCATCGAACGGCTGCGCGGCAAGTTCGCCGTCGCGCTCGAGCAGAATCTGCACTTTTTGTTCGGCCTGGGCGAGCGCGCCCTGGCAGTCGCGGGTCAGGGCGATGCCTTGCTCGAAGGCGGCCAGCGACTCTTCCAGCGACAGTTCACCGTTCTCCAGGCGCTCGACCAGGGTTTGCAGGTCGGCGAGGGATTGCTCGAAATCGATGGAGGTTTTTTTGCGGGCCATGGCGACGGTCTCGGTGGCGATCTTAACGGCGCGACACTAGCAGAGGCAGGCATGTGGAGCAAATTGGACGGGCGTGAGCGGACCTACTGGCATGCAATAAATGCTGTCGCATTTTGTAGCATTTACCTTGGCGTCCTCATCTTGCGTTTTACAGACTTGTCCGATTGTCCCCCTCTGGTCCCTCTGACATAATCCCGCGCGCTCTATTCCGGTGCTTTACCGCCCCTCTCTCCACGTCACGTAATGGACTACGTTGTGAGCTTCCTTTCGATCGAATTTGGCCTCTGCTTTGCGTTGTTCTTTCTGCTCTACTGGAGCCTGTGCTGGAGCCTGCGTCTGCAGAACGCACTGCTGTTGGCGGCGAGCTATGGCCTGGTGGCCAGCTTCAGCCTGCAGTCGCTGTATATCCTGCTCGGTTACAGCGTGCTGGTGTACGCCCTCGGGCTGCTCGCGGCGCGCTATCCCGGGCGCTGGTTCATCAGCGGTTTGCTGCTGACGTTGGTGTTGGGGTGCTTTTATCTATTCAAGTATCAGGAGTTCTTCGTCAGCGGCGCACAAAACGCCCTGGCTGCGCTGGGCCTTGATGTGTCGTTGCCCATCGTCGAGCTGCTGGTGCCGATCGGGCTGTCGTTTTATGCCTTTCACTCGGTCAGTTACCTGGTCTCGATCAACCGTCGCGAGCTGAGCACGGCGGCGCCGTTGGACCTTGCCCTGTATCTGGCGTTTTTCCCAAGCCTGGTAGCCGGCCCGGTCAATCGAGCCCTGCACATGCTGCCGCAGATTCGCCCCGAGGCGATGCGTCAAGTGCTGGAGCCGCAACGGGCGCTGGGGCTAATCGCCATGGCGGTGGTCAAGCTGTTCTTCCTCAGCGCCTGGCTTGGCAGCGAGTGGGTCGATCCGGTGTTCGACACTCCAGGCAGTGCCAGCCCCGAGCAGGTGTTGCTGAGCGTGTATGGCTACAGCCTGCTGATCTACTTCAACTTCAGCGGCTATACCAATCTGGTTACCGGCATTGCCCTGCTGCTGGGCTTCCGCCTGCCGGACAACTTCGCAGCACCCTACGCTGCGCACAATCTCAAGGAATTTTGGGGGCGTTGGCATATCAGCCTGTCGCGGTTCATTCGTGACTATGTCTATATCCCACTCGGCGGCAACCGCCAGGGCGCCTGGCGCGGCAACCTGAACATGTTGCTGGCCATGCTGGTGTCCGGCTTGTGGCACGGCGCCAGCGCCAACTTCCTCATCTGGGGCGCGCTGCACGGCATTGGCCTGGCGATCTACAAGCTGTTCGCACAATCGGCGCCTGGCTTTGCCCGCGTGCCAGGAGCGGGCCTGCTGGCGCGCTTGCTGACCTTCCACTACGTGGCGTTTGCCTGGATCTTCTTCCGCAGCCCGACCCTCGACGGCGCCCTGGAGATGCTGGCGGATATCGCCCATGTCAGCCTGGCCGGGCTGAACTCGCCCAGCGGCGTGCTGATCCTTGCCTGCGTGCTGTATCTGGCCATTTATCCACAGTTGCTCAAGCTGCTCGAGCGCAGCCTGGCGGCCAGCCAACGCCTGCCGTGGCAGTTGTACCCCGTGCCGTTGGCGCTGTTCGTGTCGTTGATCATCTTCGCCTCGCAGTCGGGCGTACCGGGGTTCATTTATGCCAGCTTCTAATTCAGGGCAATTGCTGCGCGTGCAGCTGGACGCGGCCAAGGCGCTTTACGCGATCGTGGTGGTGATGGGCATCTTGTTCTGGCTCAACCAGGACTCGATCAAGCTCTACTGCCAACAAAAATATCACCAGAGCTGCGAGCTGCCGCTGGTTGGGCAAGCGCCGGCCTGGCGCTTCGGGGCCAGCCTGACCGCAGCGTTGGGCGCGGCGCGCGACAGTTTCATCGCCAGCCTGGAGCGCGACAAGCAGGTGGTCGCGGCGCCAGCCACAACCGTGCTGGCGCCGAGCATGCCGGTGGTGACAGTCGATCTCGAACAACCGCTGCCTGCGGCCAGGCCCGAGCCCGTGCACAGGGTGGCCGAGCCTGGCGCAAGTGCACCGCTGCCGGTTATCCAGCAGGCGCCAGTGCCATTGGCGCAAACCGGTAGCAGCGTGGTCCTGGCCGCCGGGGACCAGGTGTTTCTGGTCGGTGACTCGTTGATGCAAGGGGTCGCCCCTCACCTGGCCAACAGCCTGCGCAAGCGTTACCAAATCAACACCGTCAACCTCAGCCGGCAGAGTACCGGCCTGGCTTATCCGGGCTTTTTCAACTGGCCGCAAACCGTCGCCGACACGCTGGCGCGGGAGCCGAACATCCGCCTGATGGTGGTGTTCCTCGGCCCCAACGATCCATGGGACATGCCGCAGGGCAAGGGCAAGCCGTTCCTGCGCTTCAAGTCAGCGGAATGGGAGCTGGCCTACCGTGCCCGGATCGACGCTATCCTCGAGCAGGCCCGCGCGCGAAATGTGCAGGTAATCTGGGTCGGGCCACCGAACATGAACCAGCCGCGGCTGTCTGCTGCAATGGCTTACCTGAGTGGCTTGTACCAACAACAGACGGCGCTGTTCGGCCAGCACTTCGTGTCCGCCAACCCGTTTCTGGGTTACCCCGACGAGCAGTTCTCCTTCACCGTGCAAACGCCGGAAGGCAAGCGGGTCAAGGTGCGCTACGACGACGGTGTGCACTTCACCATTACCGGCCAGAAAATGATCGCTGCACAGGTGCTGTCGCTGATCAGCTTTACTGGCCTGACCGTTACAGGACACTGATATGCGCCCATGGCCTCACTTGCTGGGCCTGGCCCTGTTGATCAGCAGCATGCAAGGCTGCAGCGCTGGCGTAACCGCGCCGCCACAGCCGCAGCCGGTCAAACAGGCAAAAAACCCCAGCCCGACCCGGGACGGCAACGTCAGCCTGCTCGCGGGCAAGCTGCGCAACGCCGGCCGAGCGCCGGTGGCGATTGTCCAGCTGGGCGACTCGCATACCGCTGCAGACTTGTTCAGTGGCGAGCTGCGCCGGTTGCTGCAGGCGCGTTACGGTGACGGTGGCATTGGCCTGGTGCCGGCCACCGCCGTGCTCGGCATCCGCCATGACCGGGTGATCATCAACAGCGAGCCGCGGCAGTGGACGCTGGTGTCGGCGCGCAACCAGCAGAGCAGCCAGTTTCCGTTGGGTGGCTACCTGTCCATCCCGCAAGCGGCGCAGCCGGTGGTCACCCTCAAGGCGCGTGATGATGACCACCAGCGCTATCGCATCTCTGCGTTGTACCAGGCAGCCAGCAACAGCACGCTGGTGGCCAATGGCACGCAGCGGCGCATGCTCCCGGCCACCGCCGGCAAGTGGCAACTGAGCCCGGCCTTCCCCAACCTCGGCTTGCCCGTGCAGATGAGCCTGCAGGCCAGCCAGGACGTACTGCTCGGTGGCTGGTACATCCAAGGGCAGAAGAACAGCGGGGTGACCTTGTCGGCGTTGGGTATCAACGGCGCCCGCCTGGAGGTGGTCGACAAGTGGCAGCCAGGTTGGCAAGACAGCCTCAAGGCGCTGCGCCCCGACCTGGTGATCCTCGCCTACGGCACCAACGAGGCGTTTGACGACACCCTCGATCTGGCGCTGTACCAGACGCAACTGGATGCCACCCTGACGCGCTTGCGACAGGACATGCCGCGCAGCGCGATCCTGCTGGTCGGCCCGCCGGACTCGATCAAGCAGCGCAAGGCGCACAGCTGTGCAGCACGGCAGCCGCAGCCATTGGCCGCAGTTGTGCGCATCCAGCGCCAGCTGGCGCAGAAGCACAAGGCGCTGTTCTGGGATTGGCAGGGTTACATGGGTGGGCCGTGCTCGATTGCAACGTGGCAGGCACAGGGGCTGGCGCGGGGTGATCTGGTGCACCTGACCGCAGATGGCTATCGCAAGAGTGCGGCGGGCTTGTATCAGTTTCTGAAAGTGCCACTAGGCTTGCGCTAGCGCCATCAAGGCTGGCGCAGGGCAAACCGGATGTACGGCTCGCCTCGCGCCAGTTGCGATCAGACGGCGACGGCTTCCATCTGGGTCAGCGCCACGCGGTACTGGGCCAACTCCTCGATGGTCAGCATCGGCATGCTGTTCTCACGGGCATACAGGGCCACCTGCTCGCCGCGGGCCATGCTGCCATCCGGGTTCATCAGTTCGCACAGCACGCCGGCCGGCCGCAGCCCGGCAAGGCGCGCCAGGTCGACTGTGCCTTCGGTGTGACCACGGCGGGTCAGCACGCCGCCATTGCGCGCCCGCAGCGGGAACACATGGCCCGGGCTGACGATATGGCGCTGCTCGGCACTCGAGCTCAGCGCCGCCTGAATGGTGGTGATCCGATCATGCGCAGAAACACCGGTGGTAATGCCCTCGGCCGCTTCGATGGTGACGGTGAAGCCGGTGCCATGGCGGGCCTGGTTGTTCTTCACCATCGGCGCCAGCTCGAGCGCGTCGACCGTGGCTTCGTCCAGGCACAGGCAAACGATACCGCTGCAATCGCGGATCATCATGGCCATGGTTTGCAGCGAGATGTTTTCGGCGGCGGCAATGATGTCCGCTTCGTCCTCGCGGTCATTGTCGTCGAGCAACAGGACCGGACGGCCTGCCTGGAATGCAGCCAGTGCGGCGGCAACATTGGGGAATTGCTGTTGGTGCTTGGGTGACATGAAACGCTCCTCGTGAAAAATCGATGAACGTCTCGGGGCGAACAAAACGCGCGCGCAGGGGCACCTGATGGCCCCTGCCAAACGCCTTCTTTCATCCGGACTATGACCGTCGGCCCTGGAATCTCACCAGATCTGCTGTCCCCCGACCGGGTCGGGGCGCTCGCGGGCTCATCTTTCGATTTACCGCCGGTGGGGACTTGCACCCCGCCCTGAAGACCGGCTCAGCATACAGCACCGAGGTACCGGGCTGGCAAGCGCCGGCTCTGCGACTTTCGCCGTAGTCGGCGGTGGCAATTATTTACCGCCTCGGCATGGCGAGCGTGCCGCAGCCTGTCGACCCGCCCGGCGTAGGGCTGATTCTCCAGGAGCACACGCGCATGACCAGTCAATATCCATTCAGCGATGACGACGTGCAGCACGCATTCGATCAACTCAGTGCGACGCTGTTCGACGTAACACGTGACTTCGACCCTGACGACCATCAGTTGCCAAGCCCGAAAATACTGATTGTCGCCGGTGCACAGGGCTCGGGCAAAACCTACCTGCTGGAAAAGAACCTGCTACCCAGTGAGCGTTACCAGAACTACGTACGCCTGTACCTGCCAGCGTTTCGCGAGTTGCACCCCAGCTACGCCCAGATGCAGGCGCAGGGTGTGCTCCACGTGTATGAGCACACAGAAACGTTCATATGGGCGTTGGGCGGCAAGGTGTTCGCCCACGCCTTTGCCAACAAGTACAACATCATCATGGAGTCGGCGCTGGATAACATCGAATTCGCCAAGTTCCCGCCGGCGGCAACCGCAGCGGGCTACCGTTTCGAGGTCCATATGATCGCCTGCCAGAAGGAACTCAGCCATTGGGCAACGCTTGATCGAGTGGTCAAAAGCATCGAAAGCGGCGAGCTTGAACGAGTGGTGTCATTGACACAGATCGAGGAGGCGCAGTTCAACGCCAAGGCGATTCTGGATGCCTTCGAGAATGCCTGCACTCAAGTGCCCGGCTCGGAAATCACGCTCTACCAGCGCGACCTGCCGACCAACATGGAGCGCCAAGTGCTCTGCCACAGTACCTGCGACAACTATGCAGAGCTCACGCCGCAGGCGGACTTCAAGGGCCAGCCGTTCGCTCAGGTGCCACATCTGGGTGTTAAGTTTGGCATCCTGCGCAATGCTCAGGCCAACTCCCCATGCGCTTATCTGCAGTATGCGCAAGTCGTTCACGCTGGGCTGATAAGCGAAGAGGTGCGCCAGAAAATGGTTCAGAAGTGTTGCGCTACATTGGCCAAAGCCCACCCGCTGATGCCCGCGATTCCGGCTGAGGTGTTCCGCGCCTTGTCCATGTATGTGCTCAAGTACGTCCATCCATAACGCAGCACACCGCCTGCTGGTTACTTTGAAAGCGTTTCCAGCAGATGCGCGAGCGATGCAGGCAGCATTGCTCCGTGGCTCAGGTCATCGAAGCGTTGGTAAGAGACGTGCAGGCCGTTTACCTGGCCAAGCTCGGTCGCCAGCTCACGCATCGGCCGCTCGGCATCCGCCTGCTGCTGTCCGCGCGGGCTGGCTGGTTCGGCTGTGCCACGCATCAACAGCAGGGACGGTCGAGCCTGACCAAGACGCTGCTGCAGGCCATGCGCTTCACGCCCAATCGCACCGTCATGCCACCACAGCGAGGGGCTGGCGGCTGCGTATTGGCTGAACTCGCCTGGGCGGGTAAACAGCGCATGCAGGACCGCAAGGCCGCCGTAGGAGTGGCCCCACAGCGTCTGCCGGTTGGTGTCGATTGGCGCGACGCTGGCGACCAGCGGGCGCATGCGCTGGCTGAGCAGGTCCAGAAACGCGTCGACACCACCGCTGGGCAGACCTGTCAGCGGGTCGAGCTGTTCGGCCTGGCCTGCAATATTAGGCGTGTAATCGAAGCTGCGCGCGTTTCGGTCAATGCGTTGCTCACCCTGATAACCCACGGCTACCAGCAGTGGGGCTTGCCCGTTGGCGAGTTTCTCCAACAGCCCCGGTTGCAGCACAGCCATCGCTGCATTGCCGTCGAGCATCCACAGCACCGGGTAGCCGGCAGCCGGGGCCGGGCTGTTGGGTTGGCCGACCCACAATTGGTAGTGGCGCTTGCCATCGTCGGAGTCCAGCCTCAAGGTGCTGAAGCGATAGGCCTGACTGTCGTTTTGCAGCCGGTTCGAATCGACCGCCTGCTCGCGGGCAGGTGGCGCTGCAAGCGTCTGGCCAATGACGACGGGGCCGAACAGGAGGGTAATCAGCAGCGGGACGATTTTCATCATGGGCTACCTGCGGGAGGGCGGGTGAATTGCGGGCATTAAAAAGCCGGCTTGTGGCCGGCTTCTCGGGGACGATCTTGGCTCATTTTTGGTAAGCCGCAACCGCCTTAAACGGTATGACCTCAAGGGCCATGAAAAGAAGGCAGACGGCTGTGTCAGGCGTCGCCGAGCCCTCTGCAACGCGGCCTGGGCCGGTGTGGGGCGTAATGTGGGCCGAAGCATACTAGGGCCGGCAGCCGATGCCCAGCAAAAAATGGCACGAGTTATTTCAGAAACTGCCCCGCTGGTTGAAATATGACCAGTGGAATACCCAGCCGATGATTTCCAGCCCTTGCTCCTGACGTTGCGCGAAGGTGTAGCGCTCGACCGCGTAGTTGCGCTGGTCGTGGCTGTGCAGGCATAGGGTGTCGTCGTGGTCGAGGCTGAGACTGTGCACCTTGAGCTGGCCGCTGTGCAGCAGGGCGTAGGTCTGGCCGTCGACTACATGCGTGCTGCCGCGGTCGATGGCAATGATCGCGTCCTGCGGGATCATCGGCGCCATGTTACCGGCGGGCATGAGCATGCAGATCGCTTGCTGAGGGAGCACGCCAAGGGTTTCCAGGGATTGTGCCGGCAGGGTCAGGTGTCCCTGCATGTCAGGTGACAGCTGGTTGCCGTGCAGCCGGTACAGGGAGATCCGCAGCAGCCGGCCGTCCAGGTCGAGCAGCGAGGTGGGTTGGTGCACTGCCTCGGCGCAGACGCCGCTCTGGCGCAGGATGGCGCTGTGGTATTTGGGCCCTACGCCGTTCATCAGCCAGCGCCGGTGCACGCAGAACAGATCGGCCATTTCGTCCATGCGTGCCAGAGGCACACCGCGTTTGAACCAATTGTTGACGTGCTGGGGGGTAACGCAACGCTGGGCGGCGAAATCGGAAGGGGTCAGGTCGCATTCTTGCAGGAGTGCCTTGAGGCGGTCGCCGGATGTCGTCATGGGCGAAGTTTAACGGGGGCAGGACGGCAGGAAAATGAACTGAGGGTTTGATTTTGTTGTGGGAAAACAGAGGGTTTGTAGGAAGGATCCTAGGACGGATTTTGGGCGAGGGAATCTGCAGCAGGGAAGAGTAGGCATGAAAAGGGGCGCAGAGCGCCCCTAGACATATGGTCTGAACGGCATCACCGCTCAGACTTGTTCGGCTCAGCCCTTGTAGGCAGCAACCGATTTGGTGATCGCTTCACGGGCGGCGTCGGCGCCGGCCCAGCCTTCGATCTTGACCCATTTGCCCTTCTCGAGATCTTTGTAGTTCGCGAAGAAGTGCTCGATCTGCTGGATCAGCAGCGCTGGCAGGTCGGTGTACTCTTTGACGTCGACGTACAGCTGCGACAGCTTGTCGTGCGGGACAGCGATGACCTTGGCGTCGCCGCCGCCATCGTCGGTCATGTTCAGCACGCCGACCGGGCGGGCGCGGATGACCGAGCCTGGCGCTACCGGGTACGGCGTCACGACCAGCACGTCGAGCGGATCACCGTCGTCGGCCAGGGTGTTGGGGATGAAGCCATAGTTGGCCGGGTAGAACATCGGGGTGGCCATGAAACGGTCGACGAACAGGGTGTCGCTGTCCTTGTCGATCTCGTATTTGATCGGGGCGTGGTTAGCCGGGATTTCGATGGCGACGTAGATGTCGTTCGGCAGGTCTTTGCCAGCCGGAATCTTGCTGTAGCTCATTGGGCAGGGCCCCCGTGTCTGTTCAGAAAATTGGCGGCGATTATAGGCATATTCCGCCAGTGCACGCCACGCCCTGCCTGATGTGTGGCCAGCTCAGGGCTGACCGGCGCAATACAGTGGATCTTCAGCCTGAAGCCGGGTCAGGCGGGCCAGCGGGTCCTGCCGGTAGAACTGGACCAATTGCTGATAGACCTGCGGATACGCCTGTTGTAGCAGGTCAGGCCCACTAAAGAAGTATTCGCTGGTGACGGCGAAAAACTCAGCAGGATTCTCCGCGGCATACGGGTCAATTGCGGTCTCGGCATCCGGCTTGGCATCAAGCTGACGGTTGAGGTCGTCGTAGGCGCTCTGCATTGCAGCCGACCAGTCGCCGACGTGCATGCCGTGGTGCAGCGGCGGCAGGCCGTTGGCGTCGCCATTGAGCATGTCGAGTTTGTGCGCCAGCTCGTGGATCACCAGGTTGTAGGCCTCCCAGCCGCCACCGGCGAGTACCCCGTCCATTGCCAGAATGACCGGCCCCTGTTGCCAGGCTTCGCCGCTGTGCTCGCCGTCATAGACGTGCTCGACGCCGCTGGCATCGCGGTGGCGCTGGGGGCTTTTGAAGTCGTCGGGGTAGAGGATGATCTCGTGAAAACCCTGATACCAGTCAAGATCGCCCAGGTGCAGCAACGGCAGTTGCGCCTGGGCAGCGAGCAGCAGGCGCTGCTCGTCATCCAGTTCGACCCCGGGCAGGCAGGTCAGGTGTTTGGCATGCAGAAACAGCACGCAGGCCTCACGCAGCCAGCAGTCTTCCTCGGCGGTTATGCCATCGAGCACCGGCAGGCGCTGGCGCACGGCCTGCCACAACTGTGCATCGATTGGGTAGCGCGCCAGGGTGCGCCGGCGCCGCCAGGCGCGTAACGACCACATGTGCCGATCAGTGCGCCTTGGCCGCGCGACCGAAGCGGCCACGCAGCAGGCCGAGCAGCATCGGCACCAGCGACAGGACGATGATCATTACCACCATCAGCGACAGGTGCTGCTTGATGAACGGCACGTTGCCGAAGAAGTAGCCCAGGGTGACCAGGCCGCCGACCCAGAGCAGCGAACCGGCCACGCTGAAAGTCAGGAAACGCGGGTAGTGCATGTGGGCAATGCCGGCGACAAACGGCGCAAAGGTGCGCAGGATTGGCAGGAAGCGCGCCAGGGTCACGGTCTTGCCACCATGTTTGTCGTAGAAATCATGGGTCCGCTGCAGGTAGTCGCGGCGGAAGATCTTCGAGTTGGGCTTGTTGAACAAGCGTTCACCGGCCGTGCGGCCTATCACGTAGTTGGTGCTGTCGCCGAGGATCGCTGCGGCCATCAACAGGCCGGCCAGCAGCACCGGATCCATGCCACCACCGGCCGCCACTGCACCGGCAATGAACAGCAGCGAGTCGCCCGGCAGGAATGGCATAACCACCAGCCCGGTTTCGCAGAAGATCACCGCGAAGAGAATGGCGTAGATCCACGGGCCGTAGTTGTTCACCAGCAAATCAAGGTAGGCATCGAGATGCAGGATAAGGTCAAGCGGGTTGAAATCCATGTACAGCACCTGTGTTCTTGACCCGCGACAACGGGCGCGCAAAGACGGAAATCGGCTACGCATGTGTGAGCGTAGGTAAACTTTCACACATGTAAAAAAGGGATTATACGGACAAGCTGGGATCGTGCCCGGGGAGATTGTAGCGGCGGATTACCGGCCGGCGGCAAAGGCCGTGGCGCTGGAGCCTGTGGCAGCGGCTGTACGCCGCTGCCACAGCGCGATCAATCCGAGTTGATCGGCAGGGTGTAGTTCTTGAACTCGGTGTCCTCGCGAAAGCCCATAGACTCATAGGTTTTCATGGCGACCTGATTGTCGGTGCTGGTCGATACGCGCATGCGCACGGCGTTGGTTTCTTTGGCCATCTTCTTTGCTTCACGCATCAGGTGGTCGGCCACCAGCATGCGCCGGGCGTCTTCGGCGACATAAATGTCATTGAGGATCCACACCCGTTTCAGCGACAGCGACGAGAAGCTTGGATACAGCTGGCAGAAGCCCAGCAGCTTGCTGTCGTCGACATCGTCATCGGCGAAGGCCAGATAGATCACCGACTCCTCCAGCCGCAGGCGCTTTTCGAGAAAGCTGCGTGAGCTGTCCGGGTAGGGCAGTTGCCCGTAGTACTCGCGGTATTTGACGAACAATGGGTTGAGCAGGTCGAGATGTGCCAGGGTTGCCTTGATGATGCGCATGTACGGCCCTCAGAGTCCATTTAGGCAAACGACAGATTGCCGACAACGTTCGCGCCCATGCTGCCCCAAAGCAGGCGCGAAGCGCAATCCAGCCGCCAGCAGTGATAACTACTGTTCGCCGAGCAAAAAGTTACCGCGTTTTGCGCTGGGGTCTGACGAGTCGAGGCTCAGTACCTCGGCTTCGTCTTTGAGGTTCACGCCCGACAGCTGGCGCCGACACGCTTCGCGCATCAGATACAGCAGGCGATGCGCGGCCATGCCGTAGCTCAACCCCTCTAAACGCACGTTGGAGATGCAGTTGCGATAAGCATCGGTCAGGCCGACCTTGGGCGCGAAGGTGAAGTACAGGCCCAGGCTGTCGGGCGAGCTCAGCCCCGGTCGTTCGCCGATCAGCATGACCGTCATGCGTGCACCGAGTAGCTGGCCGACCTCGTCGGCGATCGCGACGCGGCCTTGTTCGACCAGCACCACCGGTGCGCTGGTCCAGCCATCGGCTGCGGCCTGCTCTTCAAAGCGGCTGAGAAACGGCAGGGTATGCCGATGCACCGCCAGCGCAGAAAGGCCATCGGCCACGACGATAGCCAGATCGACCCCGCCGGGGTTTGCCTTTACGTGCTCGCGCAGTTGTTCGACCGAGGCTTCATTCAACCGTCGACCCAGGTCAGGGCGCTGCAGGTACTGGTCGCGATCACTGGCGGCGCTGTGCAGCAGCAGGCTTTCGCGGCCGCGGTCGCTGAGCTGACTGCGCAGCCCGGCGTGGTCGAACGGCAGGTGCACGGCATCGCGGGCCTGGGCGTGGGCGAACTGGAAATCCAGCTGGGCGCTGGTCGGCAGGCTGATGCCGCTGCGGCCCAGGGCGATGCGCGCCGGAGTCAGGCTGCGCAGGGCCAGCCAGGGGTTGTCGGTGGTTGGTGTGTGCTGATCCATGGTCATCCCTATGCGAGCTGCGCCAAGGCCTGGCGGAAAGCGGGCGGCAGGTTGTCGCCAAAGCGAATGCGGCCATCGCCCTGGGTGAAGATGCCGGTGCGCTCCAGCCAGGCTTCGAATTCCGGCCCGGGCTTGAGGCCAAGGGTCTGGCGCGCGTAGAGGGCGTCGTGGAACGAGGTGGTCTGGTAGTTGAGCATGATGTCGTCGGAACCGGGGATGCCCATGATGAAGTTGATCCCGGCTACCCCCAGCAGGGTCAACAGGGTGTCCATGTCGTCCTGATCGGCTTCGGCGTGGTTGGTGTAGCAGATGTCGCAACCCATCGGCACACCGAGCAGCTTGCCGCAGAAGTGGTCTTCGAGGCCGGCGCGGATGATCTGCTTGCCGTTGTACAAGTACTCCGGGCCGATGAAACCGACCACGGTATTGACCAGAAACGGCTTGAAGTGGCGCCCCACGGCGTAGGCGCGGGTTTCGCAGGTCTGCTGGTCGACGCCATGGTGGGCGTTGGCCGACAGCGCGCTGCCCTGGCCGGTCTCGAAGTACATCAGGTTCTGCCCGACGGTGCCACGCTTGAGCGACAGGCCGGCTTCATAGCCTTCCTGCAAGACATTGAGGTTGATGCCAAAGCTGGCGTTGGCCGCTTCGCTGCCAGCGATCGACTGGAACACCAGGTCCAGCGGTACGCCGCGGTTGATCGCCTCGATCGAGGTGGTGACGTGGGTCAGCACGCAGGCCTGGGTCGGGATCTGGTAGCGCTGGATGATCGCATCGAGCATTTCCAGCATGGCGCAGATCGACGAGATGCTGTCGGTGGCCGGGTTGATGCCGATCATCGCATCGCCGTTGCCGTACAGCAGGCCGTCGAGAATGCTCGCGGCGATCCCGGCTGGCTCATCGGTCGGATGATTGGGCTGCAGGCGGGTCGACAGGCGTCCGCGCAAACCCATGGTGCCGCGAAACTGCGTGACTACGCGGATCTTCTGCGCGACCAGGATCAAGTCCTGCACACGCATGATCTTCGAGACCGCCGCGGCCATTTCCGGGGTCAGGCCAGGGGCGAGGGCGCGCAGGCTGTCTTCATTGGCCTGCTCGCCGAGCAGCCAGTCGCGCAGGCCGCCGACGGTCAGGTGGCTGACCGGGGCGAAGGCCTCAGCGTCGTGGCTGTCGATGATCAGTCGGGTAACTTCGTCCTCTTCGTAGGGGATCAGCGCTTCGCTTAAAAAGTGCGTGAGGGGGATATTGGCCAGGGCCATCTGCGCGGCGACGCGTTCGCCGTCATTTTCGGCGGCGACCCCGGCGAGGAAGTCACCGGAGCGGGCCGGGCTGGCCTTGGCCATGACTTCCTTGAGACTGTCGAAGCGGTAGACCAGATGGCCTACCGTGTGTACGAAACTTGCCATACAGACTCTCCAGAGCGCCGCAGGCAGGGCCTGCGGCGCGTAGCGGCAATCAGTGCAAGGCCTCTTCGGCCTTCTGGATCGCAGCGAACTCTTCTTCCGGTGTGCCCGCTACCAGGTGGTGACGGCTGTAGAACGCAAAGTAGGCGATCAATACTGCATAGATCACCGCAGCGCCAATTACCACTCGCGGATCGACCAGGAACCCGGCAATCACCGCCACGCAGGCCAACACCAGTGCCACGCCCGAGGTGAAGATGCCGCCTGGGGTGCGGTACGGGCGGTCCATTTTCGGCCGGCGGATACGCAGGGTGATGTGCGCCGCCATCATCAATACATACGATAGGGTCGCGCCGAAAACCGCGACCAGAATCAGCAAATCACCTTGGCCGGTCAGCGACAGCGCGAAGCCGATGATGCCCGGGATGATCAGGGCCAGTACCGGCGCCTTGCTCTTGTTGGTCTGCGACAGCTTGCGCGGCAGGTAGCCGGCGCGCGACAGGGCGAAGATCTGCCGGGAGTAGGCATAGATGATCGAGAAGAAGCTGGCGATCAAACCGGCCAGGCCGACCAGGTTGACGAAGCCGCCCATCCAGG
The DNA here is from genome assembly GCF_014268785.2 of Pseudomonas shirazensis. Classification (GTDB taxonomy): domain Bacteria; phylum Pseudomonadota; class Gammaproteobacteria; order Pseudomonadales; family Pseudomonadaceae; genus Aquipseudomonas; species Aquipseudomonas shirazensis. Next base: position 476,335 of record NZ_JABWRD020000003.1, read on the forward strand.
TCGAGCCACCGTAGGCTTTCGACAGGGCTTCAACCAGCGGGTTGCCCGAGGCTTTCAGCGCTTCCGAGCCTGCACCGCCCGGGCCGATCACCAGAATCAGCAGGGCAAACGCCAGCAGCACCAGCATCGCGCCGATCAGGCCACGCGGCAGGTCACGTTTCGGGTTCTTGGTTTCTTCGGCAGCCAGCGGCACGCCTTCGACCGCGAGGAAGAACCAGATCGCATAGGGAATTGCCGCCCACACACCGAGATAACCAAACGGCAGGAAGCTGCTGGCGCCGGCGGCATTGGTCGGGGCAATGTCGAACAGGTTGGCTGCATCAAAATGGGGCACCATGCCGAGCAGGAACACCACCAGGGCAATCGCCGCCACCGCGGTGATGATGAACATCAGCTTCAATGCCTCGCCGACCCCAAAGATGTGGATGCCGATAAAGATGATGTAGAAGGCCAGGTAGATCATCCAGCCGCCAATGCCGAACAGCGACTCGCAGTAGGCGCCGATAAACACCGCAATCGCCGCGGGCGCAATGGCGTACTCGATCAGGATCGCGGTGCCGGTGAGAAAACCGCCCCACGGGCCGAACGCACTGCGGGCAAAGCCGTAGCCACCGCCGGCGGTAGGGATCATCGACGACAGTTCGGCCAGCGAGAAGCACATGCACAGGTACATCGTCGCCATCAGCAAGGTGGCGAGGAACATGCCGCCCCAGCCGCCTTGGGCCAGGCCGAAGTTCCAGCCGGCGTAGTCACCGGAGATCACGTAGGCGACCCCGAGACCGACCAGCAGGACCCAGCCGGCGGCGCCTTTTTTCAGTTCGCGTTGCTGGAAATAGTCGGAGCCGACCTTTTCGAAATCGACGGAAGAAGTAGCCGGCGTACCGGCGGGATGATCGCTTGGCATTGGATTCACCAGTTATTTTTTTTGGGGGCCGAAGGGAGTGCGGCCACTTGGTGATTTGTCTTGCATGAAGCGCGCCAGAGCGGTTGCTGCGCTGGCGCTGAGGTGTGGCGGAAGCGGCGTGGAGGCTGCAGGGCAGCCTCCGGCGCGGTCAAGCCTAGAAGAAGCCCAGCGGATTGATGTCGTAGCTCACCAGCAGGTTCTTGGTCTGCTGATAATGATCGAGCATCATCTTGTGTGTTTCGCGGCCAACCCCGGACTTTTTGTAGCCACCAAACGCGGCGTGCGCCGGGTACAGGTGATAGCAGTTGGTCCACACCCGGCCGGCTTTGATGCCACGGCCCATGCGGTAGGCGCGGTTGATGTCGCGGGTCCAGACCCCGGCGCCGAGGCCGAACTCGGTGTCGTTGGCAATCGCCAGCGCTTCAGCTTCGTCCTTGAAGGTGGTGACGCTGACCACCGGGCCGAAGATTTCTTCCTGGAACACGCGCATCTTGTTGTTGCCCTTGAGCAGGGTCGGCTGGATGTAATAGCCGGTGGCCAGGGCGCCTTCGAGTTTTTCCACCTTGCCGCCGCTGAGCAGCTCGGCGCCTTCGGCCTGGGCGATGTCCAGGTAGGAGAGAATCTTCTCGAACTGCTGTTGCGAGGCCTGGGCGCCGATCATGGTCTCGGTGTCCAGCGGGTCGCCACGCTTGATCTGCTTGACCTTGTTCAGCACCGCTTCCATGAACTGCGGATAGATCGACTCCTGGACCAGCGCCCGCGATGGGCAGGTGCACACTTCGCCCTGGTTGAAGAACGCCAGCACCATGCCCTCGGCGGCCTTGTCGATAAAGCTCGGCTCGGCCTGCATGACGTCTTCGAAGTAGATGTTCGGCGACTTGCCGCCCAATTCGACGGTGGACGGGATGATGTTCTCGGCAGCGCACTTCATGATGTGCGAACCCACCGGGGTCGAGCCGGTGAAGGCGATCTTGGCAATGCGTTTGCTGGTCGCCAGCGCTTCGCCGGCCTCACGGCCATAGCCCTGCACCACGTTGAGCACGCCAGGTGGCAGCAGGTCGCCGATCAGTTCGACCAGCACGGTGATGCCCAGCGGGGTTTGCTCGGCGGGCTTGAGCACCACGCAGTTGCCGGCAGCCAGGGCCGGGGCGAGCTTCCACGCGGCCATCAGGATCGGGAAGTTCCACGGGATGATCTGGCCGACCACGCCCAGCGGTTCGTGGATGTGATAGGCCACGGTGTTTTCATTGATTTCGGCAGCGCCGCCTTCCTGAGCACGAATGCAGCCCGCGAAGTAGCGGAAGTGGTCGACCGCCAGCGGGATGTCAGCGTTGAGGGTTTCGCGGATCGGCTTGCCGTTGTCCCAGGTTTCGGTGATGGCCAGCAGCTCGAGGTTCTGCTCGATACGGTCGGCAATCTTCAGCAGCACGTTGGAGCGATCCTGTACCGAAGTGCGGCCCCAGGCATCGGCAGCAGCGTGTGCGGCGTCCAGCGCTTTGTCGATGTCTTCGGCAGTCGAGCGCGGGAATTCAGCGATCAGCTTGCCGTTGACCGGCGAAGTGTTTTCGAAATATTGACCTTTGACCGGAGCTACGAACTCGCCACCGATGAAGTTGCCGTACTGACGCTTGAAGTTGACCTTGGCGCCGTCGGTACCGGGATGTGCGTAACGCATGGTGTCTCTCCTGGTTAGTTATGTTTGTTAGGGAGTTATCAAGCGTAGAGCAAAGGTCGGGCCAGCGCCTGCCAGGCCATGTAGATCAAGGGTTTGGCCCAGTGCTGCGAGCGTGAAGGCCAGTCGTTGTGCCAGGGCTGGCACGCGCTGGGTGACACTTTGTACCGTTGTCGGTACAGCCTGTGCCGACAACGCCAGCGCACCATTGCAAAGGCTTCCCGGGTGGAGGATGCTGACCACAGACTGTATCTGCGGAGTCCAACAACAAATGCAGAACACCACGTTCAGCCAGCATGCCCAGCAGGTCCTGACCGCCGCCCGCGGCAAAGGCAACGGCCCGGGCAGCGACCCTTCCATTGCCCGCTCGTGGCTGCGTTGCCTGGAGGACTACCACCTTGATCCTGCGCGCAGCCAGGCGCCAGTGGTGCTTGAGCATGGGCGCCTGCTGGAGACCCGCGAGCGCCTGCGCCAAGTGCTGCACATTGCCGACGGCGAGATGAACAGCCTGCACCAGCAGCTCTCTGGCGCCGGCCATGCGGTGCTGCTCACCGATGCCCACGGGGTGATCCTCAACTGCGTCACGGCGCCCACCGAGCGGCGCATCTTCGAGCGCGCCGGGCTGTGGCTGGGGGCGGACTGGAGCGAAGCCAGCGAGGGCACCAACGGCATCGGCACCTGCCTGGTCGAGCGCCAGGCGCTGACCATTCATCAGAACGAACACTTTCGTGGCCGCCACACCGGCCTGACCTGCTCGGCGAGCCCGGTGTTCGACCCGCACGGCGGACTGCTGGCGGTGCTCGACGTGTCCTCGGCGCGGGCCGACGTGTCGCGTCAGAGCCAGTTCCACACCATGGCGCTGGTCAACCTGTCGGCGAAGATGATCGAGAGTTGCTACTTCCTGCGCCACTACCAGCATCAGTGGCTGCTGCGTTTTCACCTGCAGGCAGAGTCGGTCGGGCTGTTCAGTGAAGGCTTGCTTGCCTTTGATGGCGATGGCCGGATCAGCGCGGCCAACCAGAGCGCGCTGAACCTGCTGGGCAGCATTCGCAGTGGCGTGCTGGGCAAACCGATCGACATGTTCTTTGCCTGCAACCTCGACGAGTTGCTCGGCCGCGCGACGCCGCAGGGCAGTACCGCCTGGCCCCTGCACACCCGCGATGGTCGTCAGGTCTATGCCAGCCTGCGCGGGCAGGCACCGGTAGCGGCCTGGGCCGTGCCCGCCGCGCAGCCCTTGCCGGTGGTGGCGCCAGCAGCGCAGATCTGCCTGCTCGACCCGGCCCTGCAAACCGACTTTGGCCGCGCCCTGCGCGTGTTCGAGCGCGATGTGCCATTGCTGCTGCGTGGTGAAACCGGCTGCGGTAAGGAGGCCTTTGCCCAGGCGGTGCACCAGGCCAGCCAGCGCCGGCACAAGCCGTTTGTGGCGATCAACTGCGCGTCGATCCCGGAGAGCCTGATCGAGAGCGAGCTATTTGGTTATCGCGGCGGCAGCTTTACCGGCGCGCGCAAGGAAGGCATGCGCGGCAAGCTGCTCCAGGCGGATGGCGGCACCTTGCTGCTGGACGAGATCGGTGACATGCCGCTGGCCTTGCAGACGCGCCTGCTGCGCGTGCTGGAAGAACGCCAGGTAGTGCCCATCGGCGGCGAGGCGCAGGCCGTAGATGTGCGCATCATCAGCGCCACTCACCGCGATCTGCTCGAGCGGGTCGAGCAGGGCAGTTTCCGCGAAGACCTCTACTACCGCCTCAATGGCCTCGAAGTGCCCTTGCCAGCAGTACGCGAGCGCAGCGACAAGGGCCAATTGCTCGACTTCATCCTGGGACAGGAGGCCGATGGCCAGCCGCTTGAGCTGGAGCCGATGGCCCGCGAGGCGCTGCTGGCCTTCGCCTGGCCCGGTAACGTGCGCCAGCTGCGCAACGTGCTGCGTACGCTGGTGGCGCTGTGTGACGATCGGCGCATCGGTCTGACTGACCTGCCGGCGATCATCACCCGCACCGCTCCGGCAACGGCTAATGCCAGCGTGGCCGCGCCGTTGGCCGATGCCGAGCGCGAAGCACTGTTGGCCACCCTTGAACAACTGCGCTGGCACCTGACCCATGTCGCCAGCCACCTGGGCATCAGCCGCAACACCCTGTATCGCAAACTGCGCAAACACGGCATCACCCGAGTCAGTTGAAGCTGAATCAGCGGGTGCGAATTGGCGCGCCCTGGGCTACCCTGCCTCGACGTTTTGCGAGGTCGATCATGCACATTCATATTCTCGGTATTTGCGGTACTTTCATGGGCTCCCTGGCCGTGCTGGCGAAAGAGCTCGGCCATCGGGTCACCGGCTCCGATGCCAATGTCTATCCGCCGATGAGCACTCAACTCGAGGCCCAGGGCATCGAGCTGATCCAGGGCTATGACCCGGCGCAGCTGGAGCCAGCCCCTGATCTGGTGGTGATCGGCAACGCCATGTCGCGTGGCAACCCGGCAGTCGAATATGTGCTGAACAAAGGCCTGCCGTATGTTTCCGGCCCGCAGTGGCTGGCCGACCATGTGCTGCAAGGCCGCTGGGTCCTGGCTGTCGCCGGCACCCATGGCAAGACCACCACCAGCAGCATGCTCGCCTGGGTGCTGGAGCATGCGGGCATGAGCCCGGGCTTCCTCATTGGTGGCGTGCCGCAGAACTTCTCGGTGTCGGCGCGTCTCGGCGATACGCCGTTCTTCGTGATCGAAGCCGACGAATACGACAGCGCCTTCTTCGACAAGCGCTCGAAGTTCGTCCATTACCACCCGCGTACCGCGATCCTCAACAACCTTGAGTTCGACCACGCTGATATCTTCCCCGACCTGGCCGCCATCGAGCGTCAGTTCCATCATCTGGTGCGGACCATTCCGAGTGAAGGGCTGGTCATTCATCCGACCACCGAGCAAGCCCTGGAGCGGGTGATCGGTATGGGCTGCTGGACGCCGGTGCAGACCACCGGTGCTGGCGGGCAGTGGCAGGCGCGCCTGCTCAGCGCCGACGGCTCGCAGTTTGAAGTGCTGTTCGAAGGCGTGGTGCAGGGCACCGTCAATTGGCCAATGACTGGCCAGCACAACGTTGCCAATGCCCTCGCGACGCTGGCTGCGGCGCGTCATGTCGGCGTCGTCCCGGCGATGGCCATCGACGGACTGAATGCCTTCAAGAGCGTCAAACGGCGCATGGAAAAGGTTGCTGAAGTACAAGGCGTGACCATCTACGATGACTTCGCTCATCACCCGACCGCGATTGCCACCACCCTCGACGGCCTGCGCAAGCAGGTCGGTGAGGCGCCGGTGATTGCCGTGATCGAACCCCGTTCCAATTCGATGAAGCTCGGCGCGCACCGCGACGGCCTGCCCGAGAGCGTCAACGATGCCGACCAGGTGATCTGGTACGCCCCGGCCAACCTCGGTTGGGATCTCGCCGCGACTGCCGCGCAGTGCAAGGTGCCGGCGATTGTCGCCGACAGCCTCGAGGCGATCATCGAGCGGGTCAAGGGCCAGGCGCGCCCCGGTACCCATGTGGTGATCATGAGCAACGGCGGCTTCGGCGGCCTGCACGGCAAGCTGGCCGAGGCCTTGAAGTGAACGGCCCGCAGCGCATTACCCTGGCCATGACCGGCGCCTCCGGCGCGCAATACGGCCTGCGTCTGCTCGATTGCCTGGTACGGGAAGACCGCGAGGTGCACTTTTTGATCTCGAAGGCCGCGCAACTGGTAATGGCCACCGAGACCGATGTGCAACTGCCGCCCAAGGCGCAGGCGATGCAGACCTTCCTAACCGAATACACCGGCGCTGCCGCAGGGCAGATTCGTGTCTACGGCAAGGAAGACTGGATGTCGCCAGTGGCGTCAGGCTCCGGCGCGCCTGCGGCCATGGTCGTGGTGCCGTGCTCGACCGGGAGCTTGTCGGCGATTGCCACAGGTGCCTGCAACAACCTGATCGAGCGTGCCGCCGACGTCACTTTGAAGGAGCGCCGCCAGCTGATTCTGGTGCCGCGTGAGGCGCCGTTCTCGACCATTCACCTGGAGAACATGCTCAAGCTGTCGCAGATGGGCGCGGTGATTCTGCCTGCAGCACCAGGGTTCTACCATCAGCCGCAGACCATCGATGATCTGGTCGACTTTGTCGTCGCGCGGATTCTCAACCTGCTGAACATCCCTCAGGACATGCTGCCGCGCTGGGGCGAGCATCACTACGGAGTGGATGATTGAGGCGGGCTCTGCTGGCCTTGCTGATCGCTACTTCGCTGGGCGGCTGCGCCACCGTGCGTACGCTGGATGCGAACAAACCTGGGGCGCCGGTGGTATACGCCGGCGCCCGTCTGGATTGGTATGTGATCAATGGGGGCTGCTGCCCGGCGGATCGCTTTGGTGCACAACCACCGGCTTATCCAGCGCTGGACCTGCCCGGCAGCGCGCTGCTCGATACCCTGTTGCTGCCGCTGTCGTTGCTGACTGCGCTGGGCGTGGGCTTCAATGCATCAGGTGGGCTGTGAGATTGCCGGGGTAGTCTCTCGTGCCGGTCAATCAAAGTTGAACTGCTTATTTTGGGGCCGCAAGGCGGCCCCCGCCACTGCTTAGTTTTTACCCAGTTTGCGCAGTTCGTCCGACTCGATCACGCGGATACCGTCTTCTTCTTCCAGCGCCAGGCGCCACAGTGCCCGGGCCAGGGTGCACGCCTCGATGCCGCCGTACTTGCCAGGCAGCAGCCGGGCAATCGGCGCGGCCAGGCGCTCGGCGAGGCGCGGTTCAATCCGCTCACCGAGCAACAGCGATGGCCGCACAATGGTCAGCTGGGGCCAGTCCTGTGCTTTCAGCGCCTCCTCCATTTCGCCCTTGACCCGGTTGTAGAACACCGACGACTTCGGATCTGCACCAATGGCGCTGACCACCAGCAGATGGCGTGCACCCATTTCCCGCGCACGTTTGCTGAAGGCCACCACCATGTCCAGATCGACAGCGCGAAACGCCGACTCCGAGCCCGCCTGCTTGATAGTAGTGCCCAGGCAGCAGAAGGCGATATCGACCCGGCCGCCCAATTGCGGCAAAAACACCGCAGGGTCGCCGACCGGGTTTTCCAGGTGTGGGTGCTCTGCCAGCGGCCGGCGCGTCGGCGCCAGCACGCGGCTGATGGTGGGTTCATTGAGCAGCCGGTCAAGCAGGTGTTCACCTGTCAGGCCAGTAGCGCCGGCGATCAGGACATGCTGAGGCGTCAAGTACATGATGTCTCTCCCTTGTTACACACAGCTTAGCGCTTGGCAGGTGGTTTTGCCTGCGGCGGTACGGCTGTCTGAGCTTCATTGCGCAAGGCTTCTTCGGCCTGCTGCTGGCGCAGCCGTTGCCAGTGTGCCAGTACTGCGGGCGGCGCCCACAGCTGCGGTTCAGAGGCCTCGAAACCTTCCCTACGTTCCCGTTCGGCAACGCTGGCGCGCGCCAGTTCAAACGCCTGTTTCAAATCGTCGGTCTGGTTCAGGGCTTCAGCGAACAGGGCGTCGCCGAAATAGGTGAAGTCGGCCTCTTCCGAACAGCCGAACGACACCCGGTCCGGGCGCGCGGCGGTCATGATCAGGGTCCGCTCATCCTTCAGCGGCGGGATATAACCGCCGGAGTAGCAGGCCGAGATCACCACCACCTTGTCGCGGTCTTTGAGCGGCGCGAGGGCGCTGGTCAGCTCATCGGCGGAGAGATCGGCCAGTTGCAGGCGCGGCTGGTCGAGCACCAGCTGGTGGTCGGCGCTGCCGTGGCTGGTCAGGTAGATGAAGATCAGGTCTTCCGGGCCGCTGCGCTCAGCCAGGGTGGAGGCGGCGCGGGTGAGGTTCTGGCGGGTGGCCATCGGCCGATCGGCCAGGTGATCGCGGTGGTTGACCAGGGTGATCTGGCCGCTGGCACCAAAGCGCACCTTGAGCATGTTGCTGACATAGTCGGCTTCACGCATGAATACGCTTTGCTGGCCATCGCCGGCCAGCACCAGGCTGTACAGCTGGATCGGCGCCTTGGATGGCGGCACCTGGGTCAGCGCGTCCTTGAGCAGCTTGCCCTGATTGAGCAGGGCCAGGTCGAGCGGGTCGGGCAACAGCTTGCTCTGTTCGTCGCGCACACGCACGCCCTTGACCCAATAGCCGCCCTCGATGCGGCCGTCGGCCTGGATCAGGCGGCCATGGCCCTGGTAGGCGTCGTCGGCAAAACCGCCGATGTACTGGCTGCCGTCCGCCAGCTGCAGGCGGCCTTCGCCCGAGAACCGCCAGTTGCGAAAGCCGCCCTTGTAGCGGCTGCCATCGCTGCCCAGCAGCTCGCCCTGGCCGTCAAGCGAGCCATCGCTGAACTCACCGATCCAGACGTCGCCGTCGGCGTTTTCGAAGCGGCCGCGGCCTTGCAGGCGGTTGTCCTTGAACTCGCCGATGTATTGCTCGCCATCGGCGCTGTCGTAGGTGCCGCTGCCTTGCAGCTGGCCATCGACGAAGTAGCCACTGAACTGATTGCCGCTGGCATCGCTGCGCACCCCGGCGCCGTTCGGCTGGCCCTTGGCAAACAGGCCCTGATACTGGCTGCCGTCAGTGAGTTTGAGCTCGCCGGCGCCGTGGTACTGGTCGTCCTTGAACTGGCCACGGTAGACCTGATCGTTCTGCTTGAGAGTGCCTTCACCGTCGCGCCGGCCATGCTTGAAGGTACCTGAATAATGGCTGCCGGGCGTGGTCAGCTCGCCCAGGCCCTCGAACAGGCCGCTGGCGAACTGGCCGCGGTAGACCTCGCCGTTGCTGCCATGCCATTCGCCCTGGCCGTGCCACTGGCCATTGTCGAAGGTGCCGGCGTACCAACTGCCATTGGGGTAGTCGATGCGGCCCTCGCCCTGCAGCAGGCCATTGACCACCTGGCCACGGTAGCGGCCACCGTCAGGCAGGCGGGCGTCTGGCGGCGACAGTGGTTCGCCGTCGCCACAGGCAGCGAGCAGAACGGTGAGGGCGAGGGGCAGCAGTGCACGCATGGCGGATCTCGGCGATAGATGTGCCGAGTATGCCGCACAATGCGTGAGCTGAGACAGTGCCCCGCCAGCAATCGCAGGGCCGCGTGGCAGCCCCGTCAGCGGCTCAGACGAAACACAGGGTCAACGGCTCGGCGATATAGGCCGGCTTGTCTTCGCCTTCGATTTCCAGGGTAGCGAGGATCTTCAGCAGCCACTGGCCAGGCTTTTTCTCGGTCGCCTCCTTCAGCTCGACCTTGAGACGGACATTGCTGTCGACCTTGACTGGCTGGATAAAGCGCACGCTGTCCAGGCCATAGTTGACGATCATCTTCATGCCCTCGGGCAGCACGAGGATGTCTTCCATCAGCTTGGGGATCAGCGACAGGGTCAGAAAGCCATGGGCGATGGTGCCGCCGAACGGAGTCTTGCTGGCTTGTTCCGGGTCGACGTGGATGAACTGGAAATCGCCAGTGGCTTCGGCGAACAGGTTGATGCGTTGCTGATCGATGGTCAGCCAGGCGGAACGTCCCAGTTCCTTACCAACGTACTGCGAAAGCGCTGCAACAGGTACATAGGGCATCGTGACTCTCCAGGTTGTCGTGTCTGCTCAAGTGGTACGCGCGTGCAAGATCATCATGTTGGCAGCGCGCGGTCAAGCAACCATGTGCTGGCCACGCGCCCGGCCACGCGTGTTTATAATGGCCGCCATGCCCCAAGGAGAAGCTTATGCTGTTGCGTGGATTGACCTGGCTGGTGTTGTTTCAGTTGCTGGGTACGGCACTCAATCACCTGCTGGTGCCGATTCTGCCTGGGCCGATCATCGGCCTGTTGCTGCTGCTGGTATTTCTCATCGCCCGCGGCGAAGTCGGCAAACCGTTGAACGAAGCGGCCTCCAGCCTGTTGCGTTACCTGCCGTTGCTGCTGGTGCCGCCTGCGGTTGGGGTGATGGTCTATGCCAAAGACATTGCTGCTGACTTCTGGGCCATCGTCGGCGCGCTGGTGCTGTCTTGCCTGCTGACCCTGGTATTCGTCGGCGTCTTGATGCAGAAGCTGATCCAGCGCCAGAGCAAGCCGGAGGAGCACCCATGATCCTCGATTGGCAAGGCGCACTGGATGCCGTAGTGCACCATCCGCTGTTTGGCATCGGCATCACCCTGGGTGCTTACCAGTTGGTGCTGGCGGCCTTCGAGAAGACCCGCTGGATCTTTTTACAGCCGGTGCTGGTCTCGATGGTGGTGGTGATCACTATCCTGCTGCTGTGCGGCATCGATTACAGCGAGTACCGCAAGAGCACCGAGATCATGAATATCCTGCTCGGCCCGGCCACGGTCGCGCTGGCGGTGCCGCTGTATCTGAACCTGCGGCGGATTCGCCAGTTGTTCTGGCCTACCTTTACTACGCTGGTAATCGGAGGGGTGTTCGCCACCGGTGCCTGTGTGCTGCTGGGTTGGTGGTTTGGTGCCGAGCACATGATCCTGATGACCATGGCGCCCAAGTCGGTGACCTCGCCGATTGCCATGCTGGTGGCCGAGCAGATCGGCGGCGTGGCCGCGCTAGCGGCGGTGTTCGTGTTGATCACCGGGGTGATCGGGGCGATTTTCGGCCCGGCGCTGCTCAGCCGCTGTGGCGTGCACAGCGCTGAGGCGCGGGGGATGTCGTTGGGGATTACCGCACATGCGGTAGGCACCTCGGTGGCCCTGCAGGAAAGTGACGAATGCGGCGCCTTTGCGGCGCTGGCGATGAGTTTGATGGGTGTGGCCACGGCGGTATTCCTGCCGTTGGCGGTTAGCCTGGTGGCTTGAGGATTGAACATGACGCTACCGCTGTTTCCGCTCAACACCGTGCTGTTTCCCGGGTGCATGCTCGATCTGCAGATCTTCGAGGCGCGGTACCTGGACATGATCGGCCGCTGCATGAAGCAGGGCGCTGGCTTTGGCGTGGTGTGCATCCTCGAGGGCGAGCAGGTCGGCAAGGCGCCAATGGGCGTTGCGCCGATTGGCTGCGAAGCGCTGATCCGCGACTTCGAACAGCAGGACAACGGCCTGCTCGGGATTCGCGTCGAGGGCGTGCGCCGCTTCGAAGTCGGCCAGACCAACGTGCAGAAAGACCAACTGCTGCTGGCCGAGGTGAACTGGCTGGCCGACAACGCCGACAGCGCGTTGAGCGAGGAAGATGATGACCTGGTGGCGCTGCTGCTGGCCCTGGGTGAGCATCCAATGGTCGCGGCGCTGGACATGCCGCGCGCCGAGGGGCGCCAGGCGTTGGCCAACCAGTTGGCCTACCTGCTGCCGTTTATCGAAGAAGACAAGCTCGAACTGCTGGCGATCGACTCGCCGCAGCAGCGCCTGGCCGCGATTCAATCGCTGCTCGAGCGCATGCAAGGCGAGCTGTTTGCCTGATCAGGAGCGCCTGGCCAGGCGCTCCTTCACACTCAGTACTGATAGCGCAGCAGTGCGTGGGGCAGGGCGTACAGGGCAAAAAACGCCAGCAATGCCACGCACGCCGGGAGGATCAGCCACCATACCCTCAGCGGTAGCGCCGTCAAAGGCTGGCGCCACTGCACCAGGGTCAGGCTGAGGGCGCAGATACAGCAGGCCAGCAGGGCCCCGGCAAGGATATCGGTCGGCCAGTGCGCGCCCAGGTAGACTCGCGACAGGGCAATCGACAGCGCCGGGATACAGCCGAGCATGATCCAGGTCAGGCGCATCCGCGGCGGTTGCCCGCGACCGGCCAGTACTGCCATCACCAGAAAGAACGCAAACGAGGCCGAACTGTGCCCGCTGGGCATGCTGTAAGTGGTCAGCGGGTCGCTGAGCACTTCTGGTCGAGCTCGGGCAAACAGCCATTTCAGTGTGCCATTGGCAATCGCGGTGCCCATCAGGGCGCTGCCGGCGAACACCGCATGGCGCCATTGCCGGGCCAGCAACAGCAGGCCGGTCAGCAAGCCGCCAAGGAACAGCTGAGTGCGGAAGTCGCCCAGGCGAGTGACGATCACCACGATGCCGTCGAACGCCTGGCTGCGGTGCTCCTGCACCATGGTCATCACGCCCTGATCGAACTCATGCAGGAACGGCCAGCCGAGAAACACCCCGGCCAGCGCCAGAAAACTCATCCCGGCGATCAGCCGGGTCCCGTGGCGCTGGTCGCGAATGCTGCTGCTCAGGCTCAGGCCGATCAACACAGCCAAGGTGCCGGCGATGATCCCGGCATCCAGCCAGAAGCCTTCCGGCAGCGGCAAACGCATGGCCGCGCCGGTCGCCCAGCCAGGCAGCAGATAAGCCACCGACCAGCCTGCGCCGGCCACCAGGCTCACCGCAATGAAGCGCGGCAACGGCATGTCGAACATGCCAGCGACCATCGGCAGCATCGGCCGCAACGGGCCGATAAAGCGCCCGACCAGCAGGCTGGCGATGCCATAGCGCTGGAAGTAGGTCTCGGCGCGGCCGATCCACTCCGGGTGATGACGAATCAGCGGCAAGCGCCGGATGTTCTGGTGGAAATACTTGCCGATGGCATAGGACATGGCGTCCCCGAGCAGACCGCCGGCAAAGCCCAGCAGCAGCGTTTCGCCCAGGGTGAATGCGCCACTGCCGGCCAGCACGGCGACGGCAAACAGTAATACCGTGCCCGGCACGATGATCCCGGCAATCGCCAGGCATTCGACACAGGCCACCACGAAGATTGCCACGCCAAGCCATTGTGGATTGGCGCTGAGCCAGCCGGTCAGGCTGTCGAGCCATTGGCCCATGGGTCAGCTTCCTTGTACGAGAGTTGAGTAGTCCCGGCCTTCGACTTGGCCCCTACGCAGCGGGTTCCGTGTGCAAAAACGGGCGAATTGGGCATCGACGAAGCGGTACGGCAGGTGCTCGTCGCGGCCATGGGGGATTCCCAGACGAGCACACTGGATGATCTGCGGCACTGCCAGCGCACAGTCCTCGACATACAGCGCCTGCGGATCGAAGCGCTGGCCGTCCCACTGCGGCACCTTCAGGCCCAGTGCGCGACAGAGCAGGGTCTGCCCGGCACAAAGGCGCTCGGGCGGGCGCAGCTGGCCGCTGGCATCGGGGTTGTTCAATTGCATCCGGGCCAGGCTGTTGGCGTCCGAGAGCGCGTCGGTGAACGGGTAGGCTGACTTGATCAGCACCGCATTGCCCGGGCCGTGGGCGCTGAAGTTCAGCGAGTCGCCGCCGCGGGCGTAGTACATATAGATGTGCCCGCCGTCGAGAAACAGAGCCTTGCGCTTTTCGGTATAGCCCAGCGAGGCGTGGCTGCCCTTGTCGGTCAGGTAATAGGCTTCGGTTTCGATGATCCGCGCAGCCAGCCACAGGTCGCCCTGACGGTGGCGAATGACTTTGCCCAGCAGCGCCTTGGCCAAGGTCTGGGCATCACGGTCGAAAAAGCTGTCTGGCAGGGCGCGGGCCGGGCAGGGGGTTGGGTCTGGCATGCTGGCTGTTCGTGATTGAGTGGCGCGATCATAGCAATTAATCGCTTAATCGAGGCTGAACGCTGCTGCAGATGGCTGCTTGCCGGCGCGAACCGCTGGCGCCCAGCAACCACGGGGCTTTCAGGCCTCGCACGTAGCATTTTGGTCAAGCCAGGTTACATCTTTCCTGTCTATTAACCGCGTCATCTTCTACCATCCGCCACCCGCCGCTGGGCGTACTGGTGCCCGCCAGTTATAATCAGCCGATTTCCCCTTTCGCCAAGACACCGAGCCCATGACTGAGTCCGTTCTTGACTACATGACCCGCCTGGGTCGCGCTGCCCGCCAGGCCTCGCGCGTGATCGCCCGCGCCAGCACCGCACAGAAGAACCGTGCCTTGCAGGCTGCTGCCGATGCGCTGGACGCCGCCCGCGCCGAGCTCACTGCCGCCAATGAGCAGGACCTCGCCAATGGCCGCAGCAATGGTCTGGAAGCGGCGCTGCTCGATCGTTTGGCGCTGACTCCTGCACGTATCGACGGCATGATCACCGGCCTGCGCCAGGTGGCCAGCCTGCCCGATCCAGTCGGCGCCGTGCGTGACATGAGCTACCGCCCGTCGGGCATTCAGGTCGGCAAGATGCGCGTGCCGCTGGGCGTGATCGGGATCATCTACGAGTCGCGGCCGAACGTGACCATCGATGCTGCCAGCCTGTGCCTGAAGTCGGGTAACGCGACCATTCTGCGTGGCGGCTCCGAGGCGATTCATTCGAATCGCGCGATTGCCACCTGCATCCAGCGCGGCCTGGCTGCCGCAGGTTTGCCAGCGGCAGTGGTGCAGGTTGTGGAAACCACCGACCGTGAAGCGGTCGGTGCACTGATCAGCATGCCCGAGTTCGTCGACGTGATCGTCCCGCGTGGCGGCCGTGGCCTGATCGAGCGGATCAGCCGCGATGCCCGCGTGCCGGTGATCAAGCACCTCGATGGCATCTGCCATGTGTACATCGACGCGCACGCCGACCTCGACAAGGGCTGGCGCGTTGCTTTCAACGCCAAGACTTACCGCTACGGTATCTGCGGCGCCATGGAGACCTTGCTGGTCGACCAGGCCATTGCTGCAGACTTCCTGCCGGAAATGGCCCTGCGCTTCCAGGAACACGGCGTCGAGCTGCGCGGCTGTGAGCGTACCCGGGCGATCATCCAGGCAGCACCTGCCAGCGAAGACGACTGGCACACCGAATACCTCGACGCGATCCTGTCGATTCGCGTGGTCGATGGCCTCGAGCAGGCCATCGAGCACATCAATCACTACGGCTCGCACCACACCGACTCGATCATTACCGAACACCAGGGTCAGGCCCGGCGCTTCATCGCCGAGGTCGACTCGGCGTCGGTCATGCTCAACACCCCGACCTGCTTTGCCGACGGCTTCGAGTATGGCCTGGGTGCCGAGATCGGTATTTCAACCGACAAGCTGCATGCGCGCGGTCCGGTCGGCCTCGAAGGCCTGACCTGCGAAAAATACGTAGTGATTGGCGATGGCCAGCTGCGCGGCCAGGAGCCGAGCTGAGTTGAATCAGGCCCCTGCAGTGCGGCGCGTCGGCATTTTCGGCGGTACCTTCGACCCGGTTCATATCGGCCACCTGCGCAGTGCGCTGGAGGTGACCGAGCTGATGGGCCTGGACGAGCTGCGCCTGCTGCCCAACGCCCGCCCGCCGCACCGCGACACGCCACAGGTAGACGCTCAGGCGCGGCTGGCGATGGTGCAGAGCGCGGTCAGCGGGGTTGAGTGCCTGAGCGTCGATGCGCGCGAGCTGGGCCGTGACAAACCGTCGTATACCATCGACAGCCTGGAATCGATCCGGGCCGAGCTGGGCGGCGATGACCAGTTGTTTCTGGTTCTGGGCTGGGACGCGTTCTGCGGCCTGCCGGGCTGGCACCGCTGGGAAGAATTGCTCCAACATTGCCACATCCTGGTGCTGCAACGCCCGGATGCGGATGTCGAACCACCAGACGAGCTGCGCAACCTGCTGGCTGCGCGCTCGCAAAGCGATCCCACTGCCATGTCCGGCCCGGCGGGTCACATTTCGTTCGTCTGGCAGACCCCGCTTGCGGTGTCGGCCACGCAAATCCGACAGCTGCTGGCCAGCGGCAAGTCGGTACGGTTTCTGGTGCCGGATGCAGTACTGGCCTACATAGAGGCGCACGATCTGTATCGTGGGTCCAACTGAGGGCGCCGTTGGGGCGCCTCATTCAAAACGAGTTGAACGAGTAACTATGAAGAAGCAAAACGACATCACTGCCGAAGAACTGGTCGAAGTGGCCAAGGAAGCGCTGGGAGAGGTCAAGGCCCTGGATATCCAGGTGATCGACGTGCGTGACAAGCACAGCCTGACCGACTACATGATCATCGCTACCGGTACCTCCAATCGCCAAATCAACGCGATGCTGGACAAGGTTCGCGAGCTGGTCAAAGCCAAGGGCGTCATGCCGCTGGGCGAAGAAGGCAAAGGCGAAAGCGATTGGGTGCTGCTCGACCTGAACGACGTCATCGTGCACATGATGACCGCCGCTGCGCGTCAGTTCTACGACCTCGAGCGCCTGTGGATGGGTGCCGAGCAGAGCCGTGCTGCCGATGGCAAGCACCACAGCTCCGAGAACGGCGCCAACGAGTATTTCGACAAGCTCAACAAGCAATAAGGAAGCGCCGTGCGTCTGCGATTGATCGCGGTCGGCTCGCGCATGCCCAAGTGGGTCGAGGAAGGCTGGCATGAATATGCCAAGCGCCTCCCTGCTGAGTTGCCGCTCGAGCTGGTGGAAATCCCGCTGAACACCCGGGGCAAGAACGCCGACGTGGCTCGCCTGATCCGTCAGGAGGGGGAGGCCATGCTGGCCAAGGTTCAGCCCGGCGAACGCATCGTCACCCTCGAAGTCCACGGCAAACCGTGGAGCACCGAGCAGTTGGCGGTCGAGCTGGATCGCTGGCGCCTGGATGCGCGGACGGTGAATTTGATGGTGGGTGGGCCGGAAGGCCTGGCGCCTGAGGTGTGTGCGCGCAGCGAACAGCGCTGGTCGCTGTCGCCGCTGACCTTGCCGCACCCGTTGGTAAGGATACTGATCGGCGAACAGATCTACCGCGCCTGGACTGTGTTGTCCGGGCATCCCTACCACAAATGAGCCTGTAAGCCCGCCCGATGTCGCAGCCGATCCGCCTCAAAGACCACGAGAAAGACGCCCGTCTGGTGCGCAACCGCGTCGTGGTCGGCGCTGTGGCGATCATGTTGTTGGTGTGCGTGCTGATTGCTCGGCTGTACTACCTGCAGGTCATCCAGTACGACTATCACTCGACGCTGTCGGAGAACAACCGGGTGCATGTGCAGCCGATCCCGCCGACCCGCGGGCTGATCTTCGACCGCAACGGTGTGATCATCGCCGACAACCGGCCCAGCTTCAGCCTGACCATGACCCGCGAACGCGCCGGCAAATGGCCAGAGGTGCTGGACGCCATCGTCGAGGTGCTGGGGCTCACAGCGGACGACCGTGCCCTGTTCGAGAAGCGCATGAAGCAGGGCCGGCGGCCATTCGAGCCCGTGCCGATCCTGTTCGAGCTCAGCGAAGACCAGATCGCCCGGATCGCGGTCAACCAGTTCCGTTTGCCGGGCGTGGAAGTGGCCGCGCAGCTGGTCAGGCATTATCCGCAGGGTGCGCACTTTGCCCACTCGGTCGGCTATGTCGGGCGGATCAACGAGAAAGAGCTGAAGACCCTTGATCCGGTCAACTACAGCGGTACCCACCATATCGGCAAGACCGGCGTCGAGCGCTTCTATGAAGATGCCCTGCACGGTCAGGTCGGTTACGAGGAGGTCGAGACCAACGCCCGCGGCCGCGTGTTGCGCGTGCTCAAGCGGACCGACCCGATCCCCGGCAAGGACATCGTGCTGGGCCTGGACATCAAGCTGCAGGAAGCCGCCGAGTTGGCTCTGGGTGGGCGGCGTGGCGCGATCGTGGCGCTTGACCCGCGCTCGGGTGAGGTACTGGCGATGGTCAGCCAGCCAAGCTTCGACCCCAACCTGTTCGTCACCGGCATTGGCTTTCAGGCCTACGCCGACCTGCGCGATTCGATCGACCGGCCGCTGTTCAACCGGGTCCTGCGCGGGCTGTATCCACCAGGTTCGACGATCAAGCCCGCAGTGGCCATCGCCGGCCTCGACAGCGGTGTAGTGACGGCCGGCAGCCGGGTGTTCGACCCGGGCTATTACCAGTTGCCCAACTACGACCACAAATATCGGAACTGGAACCGCACCGGTGACGGCTGGGTTGATCTTGACCTGGCGATCATGCGTTCCAACGACACCTACTTCTACGATCTTGCGCACAAGATGGGCATCGATCGCCTGTCGACCTACATGAACAAGTTCGGCCTCGGCCAGCGCGTGTCGCTGGACATGTTCGAGGAGTCCTCCGGGTTGATGCCGACCCGTCAGTGGAAGCGCGCCACCCGCCGCCAGGCGTGGTTCCCGGGCGAAACGCTGATCCTCGGCATCGGCCAGGGCTACATGCAGACCACGCCGTTGCAGATGGCCCAGGCTACCGCGCTGATCGCCAGCAAGGGCAAGTGGTTCCGCCCGCATCTGGCCAAGACCATCGAGGGCCAGCCGCCGGTCGACGAAAACCCGATCGAGGACATCGTCCTGCGTGACCCGTCCGATTGGGCCAAGGTCACCCACGGCATGGAGCAGGTGATGCACAACGCCCGCGGCACCGCCCGCGCGGCTGCCACCGGCGCGCAGTACCGCATCGCCGGCAAGAGCGGTACTGCTCAGGTGGTCGCGATCAAGCAGGGCGAGAAGTATGACCGCAACAAAGTCCAGGAGCGTCACCGTGACCACGCCCTGTTCGTCGGTTTCGCCCCGGCTGACGATCCGAAGATTGTCGTCTCGGTGATGATCGAGAACGGCGAGGCTGGTGGCCGCGTGGCGGCGCCGGTGATGCGCCAGATCATGGACGCCTGGCTGCTCGACGCCAACGGCCAGTTGAAAACCGAGTTCGCTCCCGCCACCGTCGCTCAGGAAAAGGCCCAGTGATTAACAATTTTGATCGCATGCTCTCCAGTGAAGACGTCATGCGTCGGCGTGCGAGCTTTCTTCAGCGCATCCACATCGACGGCCCACTGCTGATCATTCTGCTGACCCTCGCCGCCGGCAGCCTGTTCGTGCTGTATTCGGCCAGCGGCAAGAACTGGGACCTGCTGAGCAAGCAGGCGACCTCGTTCGGCATCGGCCTGGTCTCGATGTTCATCATTGCCCAGCTCGAGCCACGCTTCATGGCCCGCTGGGTGCCGCTGGCGTACCTGACCGGGGTGTTGCTGCTGGTGGTGGTCGACGTCATGGGTCACAACGCCATGGGCGCCACGCGCTGGATCAACATCCCCGGGGTGATCCGCTTCCAGCCTTCGGAATTCATGAAGATCATCATGCCGGCAACCCTGGCCTGGTACCTGTCCAAGCGCACCTTGCCGCCTGATCTCAAGCATGTGGCGATCAGCCTGGTGCTGATCGGCGTGCCGTTCATTCTTATCGTGCGCCAGCCGGACCTGGGTACTGCGCTGCTGATTCTGGCTTCCGGCGCGTTCGTGCTGTTCATGGGTGGCCTGCGCTGGCGCTGGATCATCAGTGTGATCGCTGCGGCAGTGCCGGTGGCGGTGGCGATGTGGTTCTTTGTCATGCACGACTACCAGAAGCAGCGTGTGCTGACCTTCCTCGATCCGGAGAGCGACCCGCTCGGCACCGGCTGGAACATCATCCAGTCCAAGGCCGCGATCGGCTCTGGCGGGGTATTCGGCAAGGGCTGGTTGCTCGGTACGCAGTCGCCCCTGGACTTTTTGCCGGAGAGCCACACCGACTTCATCATCGCCGTGCTCGGCGAGGAATTCGGCCTGGTCGGCATCTGCATGCTGCTGATCGTTTATCTGCTGTTGATCGGCCGCGGCCTGGTCATCACCGCGCAGGCGCAGACCCTGTTCGGCAAGCTGCTCGCGGGCAGCCTGACGATGACCTTCTTTGTTTATGTGTTTGTCAATATTGGTATGGTCAGTGGCTTGCTCCCGGTGGTGGGGGTGCCGCTGCCCTTCATTAGCTATGGCGGAACTTCGTTGGTGACGCTGCTGTCAGCGTTTGGCGTTCTGATGTCGATCCACACCCACCGCAAATGGATCGCGCAAGTTTGAATAAGGTGAACAATTTCATGCAAGCAGTGCGTAGCTGGGCGGCCCGTTGGGCGCCGTGGATCGGCGCAATGGGCCTGCTCGGCGCAGTCCAGCAGGCCAGTGCCGGCGACTACGACGGCTCGCCGCAGGTGGCCGAGTTTGTCGGCGAGATGACCCGCGACCACGGCTTTGCCGGCGAACAGCTGATGGGCGTGTTCCGCGAGGTGCAGCGCAAGCAGTCGATTCTTGACGCGATTTCGCGTCCGGCGGAGCGGGTCAAGCCGTGGAAAGAATACCGGCCGATGTTCCTCACCGAGGCGCGCATCGCCCGCGGTGTCGACTTCTGGCGCCAGCACGAGGCAACCCTGGCGCGTGCCGAGCAGGAATACGGCGTACCGGCCCAGGTGATCGTGGCGATCATTGGCGTGGAAACCTTCTTTGGTCGCAACACCGGCAACTACCGGGTGATCGATGCCCTGTCGACGCTGGGTTTCGACTACCCGCCGCGGGCTGAATTCTTCCGCAAGGAGCTGCGCGAGTACCTGCTGCTGGCCCGTGAAGAACAGCTCGACCCGCTGACCCTGAAAGGCTCGTATGCCGGCGCCATGGGCCTGCCGCAATTTATGCCGAGCAGCTTTCGCGCCTACGCAGTGGACTTCGACGGTGACGGCCATATCAATATCTGGAACAACCCGGATGACGCCATCGGCAGTGTCGCCAGCTACTTCAAGCGCCACGGCTGGGTTGCCGGCGAGGGCGTGGTCAGCCGCGCTCAGGTGCGCGGCGAGCGTGCCGACGAAGGCCTGACCAGCGGCATCGAGCCGGTCAAGACCGTCGCCGAATTGCGCGCATTGGGCTGGTCGAGCAATGATGCGCTGCGCGATGATCTGCCGGTCACCGCCTTCAAACTGGAAGGCGACAACGGCCCTGAATACTGGATGGGCCAGAAGAACTTTTATGCGATCACGCGTTACAACCGCAGTGTGATGTACGCCATGGCCGTGCATCAGCTTTCGCAACAGCTGGTCATTGCACGGGGCGTCAAGTAATGCGCGGATTGTTTACTACTCATTCCTTCAAACTGCTGACCTGCATCGCCGTCAGTGCGGTCCTGGTCAGCTGCTCATCGAGCCGGCCTGCACCCAAGAGCAGCGGTGCGGGGGGCAACGTCATCCGCTCGCAGCCGGGCCTGGACATCAACCGCGCGCATAAAGACGGCGCGCCATGGTGGGATGTCGACGTCAACAAGATCCCCGACGCCACCCCGACCGTGCACACCGGCAACTACAAGGCCAACCCGTACACGGTGCTGGGCAAGACTTATTACCCGATCCAGGAATCGCGCAACTACCGTGCCGAGGGTACTGCCTCGTGGTACGGCACCAAGTTCCACGGTCAGAACACCGCCAACGGCGAGGTCTATGACCTGTACGGCATGAGCGCGGCGCACAAGACCCTGCCGTTGCCGGCCTACGTCAAGGTGACCAACCTCGACAACCAGCGCAGCGTGATCCTGCGGGTCAACGACCGCGGCCCGTTCTATTCGGACCGGATCATCGACCTGTCGTACGCTGCCGCCAAGAAACTCGGTTACGCCGAAACCGGCACCGCGCGGGTGCGCGTTGAAGGCATCGACCCGCAGCAGTGGTGGGCCCAACGCGGCCAGCAGGCGCCGTTGGTGCTGAAAGAGCCGCAGGTCGCGCAGACGCAGCCGCTGCCCGCCAGCACCGGCAAGGTCGAGCAGTGGACACCGCCAGCGCAGCAGCATGCCGCTGCCGTGGTGCCGGTGCAGATCGCCAGCAACAGCGTGCCGAGAGACAGCGGCGGCATGTTCCTCCAGGTCGGCGCCTTCGCCAACCCGGATGCCGCCGAGCTGCTGCGCTCGAAACTGAGCACCATGGTCAGCGCGCCGGTGTTCATCAGCTCGATCGTGCGTAACCAGCAGACCCTGCACCGCGTGCGCCTGGGGCCGATGAGCAGCCAGGGTGAAGTGCAGCAGACTCAAGACAGCGTGCGTTTGGCCAATCTCGGCCAGGCCAAGCTGGTCACCGACTGAACGCGGAACTCACGGCGCCCGCTGCGGCCTGAAGTGGGCGCCGGGCTGTCCGTTTTGTCATGAATTGCCCGGCGCGGCCATGTACAATGGCCGTTTTTGCCCCGCCAGGCCCTGCGCCAGGCTCCTGGGCTGCCACGCAGCTCACATAACTAGACTGACTGGGCGTTGGGCTTCGAGCCCACGGAACATCAGACCATTAGCGATTTTCGAGAGACGGATGAACATCACCAACCTTGCCAAACGACTTTGCCTGCCTGTCCTGCTGATGATCACCCCTGCTGCCTTTGCAGCAGAGCAGATGATGCCAGCCCCACCACAGCTGGCAGCCAAGTCCTACGTACTCATGGACGCGTCCAGCGGCAACGTGCTGGTCGAAAACAACGGTGACGAGCGCCTGCCGCCAGCCAGCCTGACCAAGCTGATGACCGCCTACATCGCCACCCTCGATATTCGTCGTGGCCAGATCGGCGAGAACGACCCGGTTACCGTCAGTGAAAACGCCTGGCGTACCGGCGGTTCACGGATGTTCATCAAGGTTGGCAGCCAGGTCACCGTCAGCGACCTGCTGCACGGCATCATCATCCAGTCGGGCAACGATGCCTCGGTCGCTCTGTCCGAACACATCGCCGGCAGCGAAGATGCCTTCGCCGACATGATGAACAAGACTGCTGCCGATCTGGGCATGAGCAACAGCCACTTCATGAACCCGACCGGTCTGCCGCACCCCGAGCATTACTCGTCGGCCCACGACATGGCCCTGCTGGCTCGCGCGATCATCAACGAAGACCCGGCTCACTATGCGATCTACTCGCAGAAAGAATTCTTCTGGAACAACATCAAGCAGCCCAACCGCAACCTGCTGCTGTGGCGTGACAAGACCGTCGATGGCCTGAAAACCGGCCACACCGACGAAGCCGGCTACTGCATGGTCGCCTCCGCAGTCCGTGATGGCCAGCGCCTGATCGCCGTGGTGTTCGGTACCAACAGCGAGCAATCGCGTGCCGCCGAAACGCAAAAGCTGCTGACCTATGGCTTCCGCTTCTTCGAAACCCAGACCTTCTACCAGAAGGGCACCGAGCTGACTCAGGCGCCGGTATGGAAAGGCGCGACCAACCAGGTCAAGGCCGGTCTGGCCAACGACCTGACCATGACCATGCCTAAAGGCCAATTGAAGCGCCTGGCCGCCTCGATGACCATGAACCCACAGCTGACCGCGCCCATCGCCAAAGGTGACGTGATCGGTAAAGTCGAAGTCAAACTTGACGAGAAAGTGGTTCACAGCGCCGACCTGATCGCCCTCGACGGCGTTGAGGAAGGTGGTATCTTGCGCCGTATGTGGGATAGCATTCGTCTATTCTTCTACGGGTTGTTCAACTGATAACGTGACCTGCCACGCTCCCGCCAAATCGGCGGGAGCGTTGTTGTTGCCACGGCTTACGAGGCCGTTTCCGCATGAGCGAAGCTGACGTCAAGTCGCACAAGATCGAATTCCCCTGTGCTGATTACCCAATCAAGGTGATCGGCGATACCGTGGTCAATTTCAAGAACACGGTCATCGAGATTTTGAAGAAACACGCTGAGGTCGACATGTCGACCCTGGCCGAGCGCCAGAGCAAGGAAGGCAAGTACACCACCGTGCAATTGCACATCGTGGCGACCAGCGAAGACCAGTTGCACGATATCAACAGCGCCCTGCGTGCTACCGGCATTGTGAAAATGGTGCTCTGATGCCGGCCAGCCTCGGTATCCGCGAGCTTGGCCTGCAGCCCTATGAACCGGTGCTGGAGGCCATGCGGCGTTTTACCGAGCAGCGCGGTGCCGACAGCCTGGACGAAGTCTGGCTGGTCGAGCACCCGCCGGTGTTCACCCAGGGACAGGCCGGCAAGGCCGAGCACCTGCTGGTGCCGGGTGATATCCCGGTGGTGCAGAGCGACCGCGGTGGCCAGGTGACCTACCATGGCCCCGGGCAATTGGTGGCTTACCTGTTACTTGATGTGCGCCGGCTTGGTTTTGGCGTGCGTGAACTGGTTACCCGGATCGAAAACAGCCTGATCGATCTGCTGGCCAGTTATGACGTTGTGGCGGCGGCCAAGGCCGATGCGCCCGGAGTCTATGTTGACGGGGCCAAGATCGCCTCGCTCGGCTTGCGAATCCGCAACGGCCGTACCTTTCACGGCCTTGCTCTGAACGTGGACATGGACCTTGCGCCATTCCGCCGAATCAATCCCTGCGGCTATGCGGGGCTGGCGATGACCCAGCTGCGTGATCTGGCAGGTCCGATCGAACTCACCGAGGTCAGGACAAGGCTGCGTGGACAGCTGGTCAAGCACCTCGACTATGCTGAGCAGACGACCCTTACGGGCGGAATCGACTGAATATGACAACTGTGCAAGAAGCCGTGCCGAACCTGATCACCACCCATGACGTGACCCCGCGCCCGGCGCCGAAGAAGGTCGAAGCCGGGGTCAAGCTGCGTGGCGCCGACAAGGTCGCGCGCATCCCGGTAAAGATCATCCCAACCGACGAGCTGCCGAAGAAACCTGACTGGATCCGCGTGCGTATCCCGGTTTCGCCGGAAGTCGACCGTATCAAGCAACTGCTGCGCAAGCACAAGCTGCACAGTGTCTGCGAAGAAGCCTCGTGCCCGAACCTGGGTGAATGCTTCTCGGGTGGTACCGCCACCTTCATGATCATGGGTGACATCTGCACCCGTCGTTGTCCGTTCTGTGACGTCGGCCATGGCCGGCCGAAAGCACTGGATGCCGACGAGCCGATGAACCTTGCCGTGGCTATCGCCGACCTGCGTCTGAAGTACGTGGTGATCACCTCGGTAGACCGCGACGACCTGCGTGACGGCGGTGCCCAGCACTTCGCCGACTGCATTCGCGAGATCCGCAAGCTGTCCCCGGGCGTGCAGCTCGAGACCCTGGTGCCGGACTACCGCGGGCGCATGGACGTGGCCCTGGCGATCACCGCTCAAGAGCCGCCAGATGTGTTCAACCACAACCTGGAAACAGTACCGCGCCTGTACAAGGCCGCGCGTCCGGGTTCGGACTACGACTGGTCGCTGGACCTGCTGCAGAAGTTCAAGCAACTGGTGCCGCACGTACCGACCAAGTCTGGCCTGATGCTCGGCCTGGGCGAAACCGACGAAGAAGTGATCGAAGTGATGCAGCGCATGCGCGAGCATGACATCGACATGCTGACCCTCGGCCAGTACCTGCAGCCATCGCGCAGCCACTTGCCGGTGCAGCGCTTCGTGCACCCGGACACCTTTGCCTGGTTCGCTGAAGAAGGCCACAAGATGGGCTTCAAGAACGTCGCCTCCGGGCCGCTGGTGCGTTCCTCGTACCACGCTGACCAGCAGGCGCACGAAGCCAAGATCAAGCTATAAGCTGATCCGCTGGGCCAATGCCGATGCGCGCCGTGAGGTGCCATCGGCATTTTTGTTGGGTATCTGTACCCTGTGGGCAACGATCTCGGGCTGGCCCATTGTTGCTGCCCACTGATCTGCAAATGCTTTCAAGGAGTTGCTGGATGGACTGTGCTGAACACCTAGGTTCACTATTGCCGCGAAAGCTGGCAGCGAATGCCTGTTTTGCGGTGATTGCCCCGGCAGGGCCGGCGCGGCTGGATGCCGACAAGGCCCGGCAGTGGTTCAGCGAGCGTGGCTACCACTGCCGGCTATACCCCAGCGTGAGCAGCAGTCAGGGTTATCTGGCCGGTACCGACCAGCAAAGGCTGGACGACCTGCATGCTGCATTCGTCGACCCCCAGGTGGATGCCATCCTGTGCATGCGCGGTGGCTACGGCAGCATGCGTTTGCTCGACCAGATCGATTTCGAGCTGATTGCCCGCAACCCCAAACCCTTGATTGGCTACAGCGACATCACCGCGCTACACACCGCGATCAACCGCTACTGCGGGTTGGTCAGTTTTCACGGTGGCATGCTCAACGCCGACCTGCTCGGCGGCAAGCTTGAACCGACAGTCAGCTCGCTGCTGCGGCAATTGCGCGGTGAAGTGGGGCCGGGCGACGCACTCGTCCATCCCCATGCTTATCCCTTGACCACAGTGCTGCCAGGCGTTGCCAGCGGGCGCCTGCTGGGCGGCAATCTGTCGATGCTCGGGGCGACGCTGGGTACGCTTGGGGAGATTGATACTGACGGCGCCATCCTGTTTATCGAAGACGTCAACGAGCCGTTGTACCGGGTTGACCGGCTGCTCACGCAATTGCGCCTGGCAGGCAAGCTGCAGGGCGTGCGTGGGGTGTTGGTGGGGGACTTTGCCGGGATTACCGTAGCCGCCATGACGCCGCTGTTGCAGGACATTTTTGCGCCGCTGGATGTGCCGGTACTGGCCGGCTGGCGTAGTGGCCATTGCGATCCGAACCTGTGCCTGCCGCTGGGCGCTCAGGTGCGGCTCGACAGCGAGAGGCAGACGCTGGTGCTGCAACAGGATTTGTTCAGGGCTTGAGATTGCCGGGGGCGCTTTGCGCCCCTGGCAATCTCACTACTGACGCAAACTCTCGAGCAGCTTGTGCGTCGGGTAGCCGTCAGCGGGCATGTTCTGCGCCTGCTGAGCTGTACGGATGGCCTTGCGGGTATTGGCACCGATGATACCGTCGGCATTGCCCGCGTCATAGCCGCGGGCATTGAGCAGGTTCTGCAGCTCGATGCGCTCGCTGCGGCTCAATGGCAAGTCATCCTTTGGCCAGCTACCGGCAATGAAGCCCCATCCGGAGAAACGATCGCCCAGCAGGCTCACCGCCAGCGCGTAGGACGACGAGTTGTTGTACTTAAGGATGGCGCGGAAGTTGTCCAGCACCAGGAACGCCGGGCCGCGGGCGCCGGCCGGCAGCAGCAGAGCCGCCGAGAGTTGATTGCTGCCCGCTGGCAGCTGGGTGCCATTGGGCAGCTTGACGCCCAGTTGCAGCCATTCACTGACGGTCTTGCGCTGGGCGCCATCGGCGATCCAGAAGTCGAAATCGGCCGGCACCTGGACTTCGAAGCCCCACGGTTGGCCACGCTTCCAGCCCGAGCTTTGCAGGTAATGCGCGGTCGATGCGAGGGCATCGGCTGTACTGTTCCAGATGTCGCGGCGGCCGTCGCCGTCGAAGTCGACAGCATGGGTGTTGTAGGTGGTCGGGATGAACTGGGTCTGGCCCATCGCCCCGGCCCACGAGCCACGCATGGCCTCAGGCAGAATGTCGCCGTTCTGCAGGATCTGCAGCGCCGCGATCAACTGGTCCTGGGCAAACTGCGGCCGGCGGCCTTCATAGGCCAGGGTCGCCAGCGAGCGGATTACCGATTTGCTGCCCTGGAACTGGCCGAAGTTGCTCTCCATGCCCCACACCGACACCAGCACCTGGCGGTCCACGCCATAGCGTTGTTCCAGGCGCGTGAGCAGCTCGGCGTTCTGTTCCAGCAGCTTCTTGCCGTTGCGCACCCGCAGCGGCGACAGCGCGCCGTCGAGGTATTCCCACACCGGGCGGCTGAACTCGGGCTGGCTGCGATCGGCCTTGATCACGTCCATGTCCGGCGTGACACCGGCAAACACGCGGTCGAACAGCCCGGCATCAATGCCGGCCTGCAACGCTTGTTGACGGAAACCGGCCTGCCACTGGGCAAAGCTCTGCACTGGCTGAATTTCAGCATTGATGTCGGCGTTGCTGGTGGGCAGGGTAACCACCGGTGCGGGCTGGGCAGGGGCCAGTGGCACGGCGTCGGCGGCGGTAGGTTTTTCCGCACAGGCGACCAGCAGGATAAGGCTGGAGGCCGCGATCAGCTGGCGTGGTTGCCAGCGTGGGAACAGACTGAGGGACATGCACAGATCCAGGAATTACAGGTCAGGTAGCGACCATATCATGCCTGCGCGCTGGATGCTTTCATGCGGCCAAAAAGTAAGAAGCCTCCCAATCTCTCGATTGGAAGGCTTCGCGGCGGTAGCTGCCTTTGCCCTTGTCTGGTTGCTCCTGGCGGCTGCGAAACAGCGGCTGGGCAATGATCGACTTGGCTTTGTTGGGGCGGTGCTTTTGCGGCTTTTTGCTCATGGCGGGGTTCCCCGGCTTGGGTGGGTGTGCGGAGCGGACTTTAGGGCTTGGCGCCGGGTGGGGCCAATTGATTATGTATATAGCTGAGATTATTGCGGCCGCAAAGCGGCCCCAGCTATTCCGATGGGAGCACCAATCGCTGCCCAGCCATCAACAGCGCCAACCGCGACAACCCGGTCCAAGGCGAACCAGGCGCCTGGCCCTTGATCTGCGCATCAATCCGCTGGGCATCCTGCAGCAACTGCGCCCAGCGCTGCGCCGACAGCCGTTGCAGGGCCTTGCTGACCAGTGGCCGGCGCTTGTCCCATACCGGCGGACGCGCCTGGCTGAAAGCCTTGTCCAGCGCAATACCCTGGCTGAACTGCAAGGCAATACCCGCCAGCAGGCGCAGCTCGCGGGCCAGCGCCCAGAGAATTACTGGTGGCTCGACGCCCTCACCGCGCAGGCCTTCAAGCATGCGCAGCGCATGGGCAGCATCACCCTTGAGAATCGCATCGACCAGGCCAAACACATCGAAGCGAGCACTGTCGGCCACCGCGCTCTGCACGGTTTCGACGGTGATCTGGTTGCCTTCGGCGAGCAGCTTGAGCTTTTCGATCTCTTGGGCGGCTGCGAGCAGGTTGCCCTCGACCCGCGCCGCAATCAGGTCGACCGCATCCCGCTGGGCCGACAGCCCGGCCTGGGCCAAGCGCTGATTGATCCACTGTGGCAACTGCTGCGCATCGATCGGCCAGATCTGGATGAACTGGCACTGACTACCCTCGACCAGCGCCTTGCCCCATTTGGTTTTCTGCGCACTGCCGTCGAGCTTGGGCAGGCTGATCAACAGCAACGTGTCCTCAGCGGGCCGCGAGCAGTACTCGATCAGCGCCGCCGCGCCCTTGTCACCAGGCTTGCCCGAGGGCAGGCGCAGCTCGAGCAGGCGCCGCTGGGCGAACAGCGACAGGCTGGCACCGGCTTGCAGCAGCGTACCCCAGTCGAAGTTGGCATCGGCACTGAACACCTGGCGCTCGTCAAAACCCTGCTGGCGGGCGGCGGCGCGAATCGCGTCGGCGGCCTCCTGGCACAGCAGCGGGTCATCCCCGCTGACGATATAGACAGGCGCAAGAGTACCTTGCAGATGCTTGTTGAGTTGGGCGGGGGCGAGCTTCATGAGCAGAGGCCGGGGCACCTGGCGGTGCCCCGCACGGGCTTAGGTGCCCGGGATTTCCAGTGGCGACTGCTGCGGGGTTTCATCACGATAGCGCTGCGCGGCTGCGGCGGCTTCGGCTTCAGCCTTGGCACGTTGATCCGCTTGCTGCTGCAGTTCGTCGAGTTGAGCTGGGGTCAGCATCTGCAGGCGTACGACCATGGCCTGGACCAGATCACGGCGCATCTCGTCGCGGGTCTGGGTGCCTTCCTGGTCGGAACCGGTGATGTTGTCGCCGTCACGCACGTAGATCTTGCGCACTTCGAGCTTGTCGCTGAGCAGCGGCACGTTGTTCAGGCCGTTGATGCTGTAGTTGAGCACGGTGGTGAGTTCGTACTCGGCCGAGCGACTGCCGCTGCTGTAGGTGACTGCGCGCTGGGTCTGCTGCTCGTTGTCGAGCGACAGGCGATACGGCGCACCGCTGCGCAGGCTGACGCCGCTGCGCTCAAGTACCTGGCGCAGTTGGGTAACGGTCTGGCCGTAGGCGTCACGCGCGCTGACATCAAGTTCCTTGATGGTCAGCTCGGTAGTGCCGGTGCCGCGCAGCTGGAAACCGCAGGCGCTGAGCATGACGGCCAGGCCCATTACCAGCAGATTGCGTTTGATCATGTTGAAGCTCCCTTGTGGGCCGATTCCGCTCGCCCGCAGTGCGTGCGGGCGAGCGTTGCCATCAGTTGGCGACGATGTTGACCAGTTTGCCTGGAACCACGATGACCTTGCGAATAGTCAGGCCGTCGGTGAAGCGCACCACGTTTTCGTTGGTGCGCGCCGCAGCTTCGACTTCTTCGCGGCTGGCAGTGGCGGGCATTTCGACCTGACCACGCAGCTTGCCGTTGACCTGTACCACCAGCGTCACGCTGTCTTGCACCAGGGCGCTTTCATCCACGCTCGGCCAGGTAGCGTCGATCACCGCCTCGCTGTGGCCCAGGTGCTGCCACAGCGAATGGCTGATGTGCGGGGTGATCGGTGCCAGCAGCAGGGTGACTGCTTCTAGGCCTTCCTGCAGCAGGGCACGGTCCTGGGCGGTAGCGGTCGGGGCTTTTTCCAGCACGTTCATCACGGTCATCACCTGGGCGATGGCAGTGTTGAATTTATGGTGCAGGCCAACGTCGGTGCTGGCTTGCTTGATCGCCAGGTGAATCGCGCGGCGGATCGCCTTTTGCCCGTCATCCAGTGCCGCAGTGTCCAGCTTGCCCGGCAAGCCGAGGCTCACGTGGGCCTGGGCCAGGCGCCAGACGCGACGCAGGAAGCGGCTTGCGCCTTCAACGCCGGAATCGGACCATTCCAGGCTCATGTCCGGCGGCGAGGCGAACATCATGAACAGGCGGCAGGTGTCGGCGCCGTAGACGTCGATCATCGACTGAGGATCGACGCCGTTGTTCTTCGACTTGGACATCTTCTCGGTGCCGCCGATTTCCACCGGCAGGCCGTCGGTCTTGAGGCGAGCACTGATGACCTTGGCCTTGCTGTCCCGCTCCAGCTCGACATCAGCCGGGTTGAACCAGTCCTTGCCGCCATTGCTGGCTACACGGTAATAGGTTTCGGCAACGACCATGCCCTGGGTCAGCAGGTTCTTGAACGGCTCGTTCGATGTGACCAGGCCTTCATCGCGCATCAGCTTGTGGAAGAAGCGCGCATACAGCAGGTGCAGGATGGCGTGCTCGATACCACCGATGTACTGATCGACCGGCAGCCAGTGGTTGGCCGCTTTCGGGTCGACCATGCCACCTTCGTAGTTCGGCGAGGCGTAACGGGCGAAGTACCAGGACGACTCGACAAAGGTGTCCATGGTGTCGGTTTCGCGCTTGGCCGCAGCGCCGCACTTGGGGCAGCTGCATTCATAGAACTCAGGCAGGCGTGCCAGTGGCGAACCGGCGCCATCGGGTACAACGTTCTCTGGCAGGGTGACTGGCAGTTGGTCTTCCGGCACCGGCACGTCGCCGCACGATGGGCAGTGGATGATCGGGATCGGGCAGCCCCAGTAGCGCTGGCGGCTGATGCCCCAGTCGCGCAGACGGAACTGCGTGCGCGATTTGCCCAGCTCCTTGCTGATCAGTGCGGCTTCGATGGCGTCGAACGCGCCAGCGAAGTCGAGGCCGTCAAAGGCGCCGGAGTTGATCAGAGTGCCGTGCTCGCCGTAGGCGGCTTCCCAGGTGCTGCCGACTTCGTCGCCAGCGCTGGTGCGCACCACGGCCTTGATCGGCAGCGAGTACTTCTGGGCGAACTCGAAGTCACGCTCGTCGTGGGCCGGCACCGCCATGACAGCACCGTCGCCGTAGTGCATCAGCACATAGTTGGCGACCCAGACCGGCAGTTTCTCACCGGTCAGCGGATGCTCGACGAACAGCGAAGTGGCCAGGCCTTTCTTTTCCTGGGTGGCCATGTCGGCCTCGGCAACGCTGCCGCCTTTGCATTCGTCGATGAACGCCTGCAGCGCCGGGTTGCCCTGGGCAGCCTGGGTCGCCAGCGGGTGCTCGGCAGCGACGGCGACGTAGGTCGCGCCCATCAGCGTGTCGGGGCGGGTGGTGAAGACTTTAAGTGCGCCGGCATGACCAATGCTTGCCTGGTCATAGGGGAACTGCACTTCCATCCCGCGCGACTTGCCGATCCAGTTGCGCTGCATGGTCTTGACCTGCTCAGGCCAGCCCGGCAACTCGTCGAGGCTTTCCAGCAGCTCGTCTGCGTATGCGGTGATGCGGAAGTAGTACATCGGGATTTCGCGCTTTTCGATCAGCGCGCCCGAACGCCAGCCGCGGCCGTCGATAACCTGTTCGTTGGCCAGTACCGTCTGATCGACAGGGTCCCAGTTGACCGTACCGTTCTTGCGGTAGATGACGCCTTTTTCGAACAGACGGGTGAACAGCCACTGTTCCCAGCGGTAGTAGTCCGGTTTGCAGGTGGTGACTTCACGCGACCAGTCGATGGCCAGGCCCAGGCTCTTGAGCTGGGTCTTCATGTAGTCGATGTTCTCAAAGGTCCACTTGGCCGGGGCGACGTTGTTCTTCATCGCGGCGTTTTCCGCCGGCATGCCGAAGGCGTCCCAGCCCATCGGCTGCAGCACGTTCTTGCCGAGCATGCGCTGGTAGCGCGCGATCACGTCACCAATGGTGTAGTTGCGCACGTGGCCCATGTGTAGCTTGCCGCTCGGGTACGGGAACATCGATAGGCAATAGAAGGTGTCTTTGCCTGGCTGTTCGGTAACAGCGAACGATTGTTGCTCGTCCCAGGATTTCTGGGCGGCGGCTTCTATGTCACGGGGCGTGTATTGTTCGTGCATGGCTACTTTTGGCTGAGAGAGAGAAGACCTTGTTCCCGGCAGCGGAACCTCGCTGCATCCGGCACTCCGGTGTCGGTGAGAGTGAACGCCGTAGCATACATGAGCGCTGTGTATCGTGGGAAACCCAATTGGCCCGCAGCGGCGCCGGGGGCCGTTGGTCGCAGCGCTCTGCTGCTTTGCACAACGCCGCTAAGCTCAGGTGTGGGGGGAGATATCGTTATCTTCAATGAGGTGAACGGATGGGAGAGTCGCAGTTACCCGCAAGCAAACCGGAGCTGTATGAACGCTTGATCGACCGCCTTGGGCTGGCGTTGGAAGCTGCCCGCACGGCGGTGCGATTGCGCGACGAGATGCCAGCGGAACTTGAGTTGCGTGGCCTGAGCCCCGCAGAGTTCGAAGTGATCAAGGCCTATCTGGAGACCTTTCCAGAGAGCCGCATTGCCAGCGCCGCTGCCGTCAAACCAGCGGAGCCGAGCTCAGCCAAGATCATCTGGCTCAAGGACAGGAAGCGCTCCGTCGCCCCGGTCAGATCCAGGACGCTGCCGCATCGGTAGCCGTGCTGGCCTGCTGGCGCGCAAGACGCCGCGCGCCGGTTCAATCATCTACATAGCATGATCGGCGCCGGGCGCTACTTGTCGCTCGGTGTCGATCCTCTTAGTCTGCACGCCTTCACAGGAGGTGCAGGCAATGCCTATTCGATTCTTTATCAAGCAGTGGCTGATGCCGCCTGGCTTGCTGTTCATCTTGCTGCTGGCCGCGTGGTGGTTGCGCAAGCGCCGGCCGCGGCTGGCGTTTGTCTGCTTTACGTTGGGGCTGGGCGGCCTATGGCTGATGAGTCTGCCGCTGGTGGTGGAGCAGGTCGCGCGCCAGCTGGAAACCGAAACGCCGCTGAGCCTGGCGCAGTGGTCGGGGCTGGCCCAGCGGGCAGATGCGATCGTGGTACTCGGCGCCGGCCGCGAGCGCGGCGACCCTGCCTGGGGTGGTCAGGATCAGCCTACCGGGCACGCACTTGAACGCATGCGCTACGCCGCGCAATTGGCCAAGGCCTCTGGCTTGCCGGTGTTGACCAGCGGTGGCTTGCACTACGGTACCCCGCCCAGCGAGGCGCAATTGATGGCCGATCGGCTGCGCGATGACTTTGGCGTTACGGTGAAGTGGCAGGAGCAGGCCAGCCGTACCACCTGGGAAAACGCCCAGATGAGCGCGCAACTGTTACAGCCGTTGGGCATTCGTCGGGTGGTGGTAGTGACCCAGGCCTGGCATATGCGGCGCTCGCGCTGGAGCTTCGAGCAGGCAGGCTTCGAGGTAGTGCCGGCGCCGGTGGGCTTCCTTGGCCAGGATCATGCGCGGCCGTTTGCCGGGCTGTTGCCTGAAAGCAGGGCGATGTGGCAGAGCGGGCAGTTGCTCAATGAGGTGGCGGGTATGATCGGTTATCGGCTGTTCTACTGAAGCAATGTGCCTTGCGCTCATTACACCGCCCCTACAGGGGACCGCGCAGGCAGGTGTTGCGCGGTTTGCTCACACGGTTTTGGCTATGCGCCTGGCCGCCAACGCCCAGCCCATCAGCAACAGACAAACAATCGCCAGCGGCCACGAGCGCCATTGCAGGTACGGCGTCAGTTGCTGCATCGGCACCACTTCGCCATACAGAACCGCCTGCTGGAACTGCGGAATCTGCGCAGTAATACGGCCAAACGGGTCGATCAGCGCGGTAACGCCATTGTTCGTCGCACGGATCATCCAGCGCCCTGCTTCAAGCGCACGCATCTGCGCCATCTGCAGGTGCTGCAGCGGGCCGATCGAGGTGCCGAACCAGGTGTCGTTGCTGATGGTCAGGAGCAGATCGCTGCGCGCCGCCAGGCTGGCGGCAAACTCGGGGTAGACCACTTCGTAGCAGATGTACGGAGCGATCTGATAACCCTTGGCCTGCAGCAGCGCCTGGTCGGCCGGGCCGCGGGCGAAGTCCGACATCGGCAGGTTGAAGAACTCGATCGCCCCGCGCAGCATGTCCTGCAGCGGCACATACTCGCCAAACGGCACCAGCTTCTGCTTGAGGTAGGTGCCATCGCCTTCACCGGTCACGGTGATGCCGTTGAAGTAGCGTCGTTGCTGATGCACCACTTCACGCACCGGTACCCCGGTAATCAATGCCGAGTTGCGTTCGGCGGCAAAGCGCCCCATCACGTCGATG
Organism: Pseudomonas shirazensis; assembly: GCF_014268785.2. Classification (GTDB taxonomy): domain Bacteria; phylum Pseudomonadota; class Gammaproteobacteria; order Pseudomonadales; family Pseudomonadaceae; genus Aquipseudomonas; species Aquipseudomonas shirazensis. Next base: position 511,270 of record NZ_JABWRD020000003.1, read on the forward strand.
TAGCCCTGGGCCTGATCCTTGAGGACCGGCACGGCCGTCTCGGGCCAGACCAGCAGATCCACTCGCTTGGAGGTAAAGCTCATGTCGCGGTACAGCGCCAGTTGCGCGTCGATGTGCGCTGGGTCCCACTTCAGATCCTGCTCGACATTGCCTTGCACGGCGGCGACGCTCAGCGGCTCGCCGGCAGGGCGCGTCCAGGCGTGGTCCTTGAGGGCGATGCCGAGTACCCATGGCGCCACCAGCAACAGTGCGCCAACTGCCATGAATGCCGGACGTGCGCGCAGCCGGTGCAGGTTGCACAGCAATGCAGCGCTGAGGGCCAGGGCAAACGAGATCAGCCACACCCCGCCGAGCGGCGCGAGGCCGGCCAGCGGGCCATGCAGCTGGCTGTAACCGGAGTACAGCCACGGGAAGCCGGTCAGGAACCAGCCGCGGAAGGCCTCTTGCAGCAGCCACAGCGCGGCAAAGCACAAGGCGTCGGCTAGCGGCGCTTCGTTGCGGCGCAGCCAGCGCGCCCAGAGCCAGGCGGGTAGGGCAAAGAACCAGGCAATGGCGGCAAAGAATGCCACCAGCAGCAGTACCGCCAACAACGGCGAGGCGCCGCCGTAGGTGGTCATGCTGATGTAGATCCAGCTGGTACCGGCGCCGTACAGGCCGAAGCCGAAGCACCAGCCGCGACCCATGGCCTGGCGTGGGCTCAGCTCGCGCAGGCCAGCGTAGAACAAGCCGACGGCAAGCAGGGCCAGCGGCCACAGGTCGAACGGCGACAGGGCCAGCAGGGTAGACGCGCCGGCCACCATGGCCAGCAGGTTACCGGGCCAGCCGGGGCGGGTGATCCAACGCATGGTGTTCCTTAACGGCTAATCGGGGTCAGGCGCAGCAAGTGCACGCGGCGGCTGTCGGCGTTGAGCACGCGGAAGCGATACGCGCCGATTTCGGTGGTTTCGTTGCGCTTGGGCAGGTGACCGAAAGCACTCATCACCAGGCCGCCGACGGTGTCGAACTCGTCATCGGAGAACTCGCTGTCGAAGAACTCGTTGAAGTTCTCGATCGGCGTCAGCGCCTTGACCAGGAAGTCGCCGCTTGGCAGCGGCTTGATGTAGCTGTCTTCTTCGACATCGTGTTCGTCTTCGATGTCGCCGACGATCTGCTCAAGCACGTCTTCGATGGTGACCAGGCCGGCGACACCACCGTATTCGTCGATCACCACGGCCATGTGGTTGTGGTTGGCGCGAAACTCGCGCAGCAGCACATTCAGGCGCTTGGACTCCGGCACGAAGGTTGCCGGGCGCAGCAGGTCCTTGATGTTGAAGCTGTCGCCGTTCTCCTGAAGGATCAGCGGCAGCAGATCCTTGGCCAGGAGGATCCCGAGCACATCGTCATGGCTCTCGCCGACCACCGGATAACGCGAGTGCGCGGCATCGATCACCGACGGCAGAAACTCGCGCGGGGTCTGGCTGGCCTTGATGCTGATCATCTGCGAGCGCGGCACCATGATGTCGCGTACCTGCAGGTCGGCGACCTGAATTGCACCTTCGACGATGGTCAGCGCTTCGCTGTCGAGCAGCTTGTTCTGATGGGCTTCGCGCAGCAGCTCGAGGAGCTCCTGGCGGTTTTTCGGCTCATGGGCAAAAGCCTGGGTCAGTTTGCCCAGCCAGGACTTTTGCCCGTTGCTCGATCGGTCTTCGCTCATGGCGGTTACTCGTGTTCCTTGCTGATATCGGTAGTAGGGAGGTGGTCGTCGGCATACGGGTCAGGGTGACCCAGTTCTGCCAGCAATGTTCGTTCCAGTGCTTCCATCTCTTCGGCTTCGTCATCATCGATATGATCGTAGCCAAGCAGATGCAGGCAACCATGGATAACCAGATGTGCCCAATGTGCTTCAAGTGCCTTGCCCTGTTCGGCCGCTTCGCGCTCGACCACGGCCACGCAGATCACCAGATCGCCCAGCAGGGGAATGTCGAGCAGCTCGTCGGGGACGTCGGCAGGAAATGACAACACATTGGTTGCGTAATCTTTATGACGGTAGGTGTGATTGAGCTCACGGCCTTCGGTTTCATCGACCAGGCGAATGGTCATTTCCGAATCGGCAGTGCGCTGGCGCAAGGCCAGCTCACACCAGCGGCGGAAGTCGGCGTCATCAGGGCTGGCCGCATCGGTAGCCCGTTGCAGGTCGAGTTCAAGCATCGCGTGCGGGTGCCTCGGCCTGGCGGCTCTCGAAACGGTCGTAGGCCTCGACGATGCGCTGCACCAATGGGTGACGCACGACGTCCTTGGACTGGAAGTGGGTAAAGCTGATGCCCTGCACGTCCTTGAGCACATCGATGACATGGGTCAGGCCCGACTTGGTGCCGCGTGGCAGGTCGACCTGGGTGATGTCACCGGTGATCACCGCAGTCGAGCCGAAGCCGATCCGGGTGAGGAACATCTTCATCTGCTCGAGCGTAGTGTTCTGGCTTTCGTCGAGGATGATGAAGCTGTTGTTCAAGGTGCGACCGCGCATGTACGCCAGCGGTGCGATCTCGATGACCTGGCGCTCGATCAGCTTGGCCACGTGCTCGAAACCGAGCATCTCGTAGAGAGCGTCGTACAGCGGTCGCAGGTACGGGTCGATTTTCTGCGACAGGTCGCCGGGCAGGAAACCGAGCTTTTCGCCCGCTTCGACCGCCGGACGCACCAGCAGGATGCGCCGCACCTGTTCGCGCTCCAGCGCATCGACTGCGCAGGCTACGGCCAGGTAGGTCTTGCCGGTACCGGCCGGGCCAACACCGAAGTTGATGTCGTTGGCGAGGATCTCTTTGACGTAGCGTTGCTGGTTGGCACCGCGCGGGGTGATCTTGCCCTTGCGCGTGCGCAGCGAAACGCTGACCTCGTTGACCGCCGGGTTGGCGATGTGTTCGACCGCCGACTCCTGCAGGTACAGGTGGACCGTTTCCGGCGACAGCTCGGTGGCCTTGGTCTCACGATAGAGACGGCGCAGCAGCTGTTCGGCAGCGGAGGTGGTCTTGGGTTCGCCGACCAGTTCGAACTGGTTGCCGCGGTTGCGGATCTGGATGGACAGACGCTGCTCGATGAGCCGCAGGTGCTCGTCGAACTGGCCACACAGGTTGGCGAAACGATGGGCCTCGAAGGGTTCGAGGATGAAACGATGGGGTTCTATGGGTGCGTTCAAGGTCGTTTTAGGCCGCTCGCCGGCTATAGAGGTGAACTCAAGAATAACCCTTGTCTGACAGTGGCGAAAGCACTGAAACGATCAAGGGTCGGTGCTGGCGCTTTTGCCGACCAATTGACCCGCCTTCGGTGCCTTGTGAGGCCTCGCAATGGGCCGGGCTCTGCTATGATGCGGGCCATTTTCAGACCAGTGTGCCTATACGCCGATCATGAGCAAAAGCGAACCCGCGATCTACAAAGTGATCTTCCTCAATCAGGGGCAGGTCTTCGAAATGTATGCCAAGCAGATCTTCCAGAGCGACCTCTGGGGTTTTCTCGAAATCGAAGAGTTCGTCTTCGGCGAGCGCACCCAGGTGGTGGTCGATCCGAGCGAAGAAAAGCTCAAGGCGCAGTTTGAGGGAGTGATCCGCAGCTTCGTGCCTATGCACTCGATCGTGCGCATCGATGAAGTCGAGCGGTTGGGTACGGCGAAGATCAGCGAAGCCAAGATCACCGGCAACGTGATGCCGTTCCCGATGCCGATGCCTACCAAATAATCCTTACGGCAGCGGGGCGAAAGGGCTGCGGCCCTCGGCGTTCTGCAGTTCGAGCAGGTATTTGCGGAATATCTGGCCGAGCACCTGGGTGGCGTGCTCGAGTTCGTCGCGGGGCATCTGCTCGGTGACTTCGTCAGCCAGGTCGAGGGCATCCTCGGCACCGTTGACCGCGGCCATCTTCAGCAGAATGTACGCTTGGACGTTGTTGGCCTTGACCCCTTCACCATGGAAGAACATCGAGCCAAGCCGATACTGGGCCTGAGCATGGCCTTGCAACGAGGCTTGCTGGAACCAGTTGAGGGCTTTGTTGAGGTCGCGTGCGGCTTGCTCGCCGTTATCGCTGTAGTAGAACTCGCCCAGCTCGTACTGCGCCTGGGCATCCCCAGACTCGGCAGTGTGCTCGCACGTCTTGAGGGCGTTCTGCAGGTCCTCTGGCTGAACGTTGAGAGTGCAGCGGCCCGTCGCTGGAATCAGCAACGAGTTGCCGCCCTCTGCCAAGGCCAGCAGGGGCTGAAGGAGCAACAGGCAGCCCAGGGTCAGGGCGCGGCCGGTGCGGTTCATGGGGATCGACTTACCTCTGCAAGCTGTCCGATGTCTCTGGTGGCACATTATGGGATAAGCAGCGCCAACCTTACAAAGTTTTACTCGATTTTCTGTTGAAGGTGGGGCTGCGGGGGCCTATTCGCGCCGGACTGCCGCGAATAGGCCCTCAGCCGCGCTGATTTACTTCAGTTTGGCAAGCGCCCGCTCGGCCGCATCCAAAGTGATTTTCAGCTCGGTATCGCCATGCACGATCGAGGTGAAACCAGCCTCATACGCGCTTGGCGCCAGGTACACACCGCCTTCCAACATCAGGTGGAAGAAGCGCTTGAAGCGCTCGGTGTCGCTGGCCATGACGTCGTCGAAGGTGACGATATCGTCCGCGCCGGTGAAATACAGGCCAAACATACCACCCGCTTGAGTGGTGACAAACGGCACGCCCGCAGCATCGGCGCGCTGTTGCAGGCCGTCGAGCAGGTTGCTGGTGAAGCGGCTCAGCTCATCGTGGAAGCCCGGACGGCTGATCAGCTTGAGGGTAGTCAGGCCGGCGGCCATGGCCAGTGGGTTACCCGACAGGGTACCGGCCTGGTACACCGGGCCGAGCGGGGCGATGCATTCCATGATCGCGCGCTTGCCGCCGAAGCAGCCGACCGGCATGCCGCCACCGACGATCTTGCCGAAGGTAGACAGGTCCGGGGTGATGCCGTAATGACCCTGGGCGCCGCCCAGCGATACCCGGAAGCCAGTCATCACTTCGTCGAAGATCAACACCACGCCATGCTTGTCGCACTGCTCGCGAAGGCCTTCGAGAAAGCCCGGCGCCGGCGGTACGCAGTTCATGTTGCCGGCAACCGGCTCGACGATGATACAGGCGACGCTCTGGCCGACTTCGGCGAGGGTCTTTTCGACTTCGGCGAGGTCGTTGAACGGCAGGGTCAGGGTGTGCTTGGCAAAGTCTGCCGGGACCCCGGCCGAACTCGGCACGCCCTGGGTCAGCAGGCCGGAGCCGGCTTTGACCAGCAGGCTGTCGGAGTGGCCGTGGTAGCAGCCTTCGAACTTGATGATAGCGTCGCGGCCGGTGTAGCCACGGGCCAGGCGAATGGCGCTCATGGTCGCTTCGGTGCCGGAGCTGACCATACGCACCATCTCCATCGACGGCACCAGCGAGCAGACCAGGTCGGCCATCTCGGTTTCCATCGCGGTCGGCGCGCCGTACGACAAGCCATGCTCGAGCTGCTTGCGCACCGAGTCGAGCACGTCCGGGTGGCTGTGGCCGAGAATCATCGGCCCCCACGAGCCGACATAGTCGACGTAGCGCTTGTCGTCTTCATCGATGACGTAGGCGCCCTGGGCGTGCTTGAAGAACAGCGGCGTGCCGCCGACGCTCTTGAAGGCACGCACCGGCGAGTTGACGCCACCGGGGATGTGCTTCTGGGCCTGGGCAAAAAGGAGTTCGGAACGGGACATGGTTTTCTCTCGAATTCAGGAAGCGAACAGCGCGTTGAACGCGCGGGCCCGGCGGGTGACTTCGTGGGCGTCGTCAGCCGCAAACAGGCCATGAATGACGGCCAGCAGGTTGGCGCCGTGGTCGATCAATGCCGGGGCGTTGTCGAGGGTGACGCCGCCGATCACGGCGATCGGCAGCTTCACCGTGGCGCGGGCCTGGGCCAGCAACTCCAGGCTGGCAGCCGGCGCGCCGGGTTTGGTCACGGAGTTGAAAAAGCGCCCGAAAGCGACATAGTTGGCGCCTTCACGGGCGGCCTGCTCGGCCAGCTCGACTTGAGCGTGACAGGTCGAGCCGATGATTGCATTGCGCCCGAGCAAGGCTCTGGCAGGTGTCAGCGGGCCGTCGGTCTGGCCCAGGTGCACGCCGACGCCCAGGCGCGCGGCCAGCTCGGCGTCGTCGTTGATGATCAGTTGGGTGCCGTAACGCTCGCAGAGCACCTTCAAGGCTTCGGCTTCGCGCAGGCGCTTGGCCGCATCGTCGCTCTTGTCGCGGTACTGCAGCAGGCGCACACCGCCGGCCAGCGCCGCTTCTACATGGGATTCAAAGCGGCCAGCGAGCAGCTGGCTGTCGGTGATCGCGTACAGACCGCGTAGCTTCATGTCAGGCCTCGTGTGCGTAGCTCAGGAACAGAAATCCAGCGGCAGGCGGCGCGGCACGAATTGGCCACGGCCCAGTTGTTCGGCGTCGCGCAGAGTCCGCCAGGTGTAGTCGAGGGCGCTGCGCACGGCGCTTTGCAGTTCTTCGCCAAGGGCCAGGCGACCGGCCAGGGCGCTGGCCAAGGTGCAACCGGAACCGTGATAGCTGCCCGGCAAGCGCTGGCAGAGCCAGGTCTGGCTGCTGCCATCGCGGCTGTACAGGCGGTTATGAATGGCGTCTTCGTCACCGTGGCCGCCGGTAATCAACAGGTTTTTGCAGAACGGCAGCAGCTTGGCTGCGCACTCGTCGGCACTGCCTTCGGGCAGCTCGGCGAGAATACGTGCCTCGGGCAGGTTGGGCGTGGCGATGGTCGCCAGCGGCAACAGCCGTTCGCGCACGGCATAGCCGACTTCATCCTTGCCCAGCCGACCACCGCCGCCAGCGCGCAGTACCGGGTCACAGACCAGCGGCAGGTGCGGGTGCGCGGCCAGCAGCTCGGCTACGGTGTCGACCATTTCGATCGAGCCGAGCATGCCCAGCTTCACCGCCGCCACCTGCGAGTCGTTGAGCACGGCGTTGGCCTGGGCCAGCACCCACTCGCGGTCGAGCACGCGGAAGTCGGAGACATTGACGGTATCCTGCACGGTCAGAGCGGTCACGGCGGGCGCGGCGTGACAGCCTTGGGCGATCAGGGCTTCGATATCTGCCTGCAGGCCGGCGCCGCCACTGGGGTCGTGGCCGGAGAGACAGAGGACAACGGGGCGGGAGCTGTAGATATTCATGGTCGGCGAGCTTACCACCAAACCTATTTCGGCGAAGCGCCCCGCGTGTCGATAGTGCAGGGCGTTGCTCGGGATGGGACGGTTATTTCGCCTGTAACTTGCGTGCTAGAGCCGTTCAGTCAAAATCATGCGGACTTGATGGCCATCACTGATGGCTATGCTAGAGTGCACAAATAATTCGATAACGGGCTCTACCGGATTACGTCGCCTCAAAGGGAAAGGGGGGCCAACGCGACGCAACCGAAAGGGCCATGCTGGGGCTGTAATGCGCTATTTGCTGATCATCTTGCTGGGCTGCTTGCCCGTGCTCGCCGCAGCTGTGGATTTTGACGACGCGACCCGGCGTCTGCCGCTAGGCAAAATCATGCAGGTGTATGAGGACCGCACGGCCAGTGCGACCATTGCCGAGGTCAGCTCGGCGGAATTTGCCGAGCGTTTTGTCACCCATAAAGAAGACGTGCTCAACGCCGGTTATTCCAACTCGGTGTTCTGGCTGCGCCTTGATCTGCGCTACGTCGCGCCGGCCAGCCAGGCCGCCCGGCAATGGCTGCTGGAACTCGCCTACCCGCCGCTCGATCACCTCGAGCTGTACCTGGCCGACGCCCGCGGCCATTTCAAGCTGGCGCAGCGCACCGGTGATGCCCTGCCGTATGCCAGCCGGCAGATCCAGCAGAACAACTACCTGTTCGAACTACCGCTGCAGCCCGGCCAGCCGACCACGGTGTATCTGCGCCTGCAGAGCGAAGGCTCGGTTCAGGCGCCGCTGACGCTATGGTCGGTGAATGCCTACATGGAAGATCAGCCTACCCGCCTGTATGTGCTGGGAATGATCTACGGCGTGTTGCTGGTGATGCTGGTGTACAACCTGTTCATCTACATCAGTGTGCGCGACGTCAGCTACCTCTATTACATCTTCTATATAGCCTCGTTCGGCTTGTACCAGGTGTCGGTCAACGGCGCCGGAGTGGCGTATTTCTGGCCGGACAGCCCATGGTGGGCAAACGCCGCGACCCCGCTGTTCATCGGTGCCGCCGGCTTGTTCGGCTGCCAGTTTGCCCGCCACTTCCTGCAGATGGGCTTGCTCAGCCGCGGCTTCGACCGGCTGCTGCAAGTGCTGATGCTCGGCGGCGCGCTGGTCATGGTGCTGGCGGTGACCCTGCGCTACGGCGTGGCTCTGCGCATGGCTACGGTGCTGGCGCTGCTGTTCACCGTGAGTATCTTCAGCGCCGGGCTGTATGCCTGGTGGCGCGGGCTGCGGGTGGCGCGCTGGTTCATCATCGCCTGGTCAGCGTTTTTGCTCGGCGGGCTGGTGAATACCTTGATGGTGCTGGGCTATCTGCCCAACGTGTTCATCACCATGTACGCCAGCCAGCTCGGCTCCGCGCTGGAAGTCGCCTTGCTGTCGCTGGCTCTCGCCGATCGCATCAACAGCTTGCGCGAGCAGCAGGCGCAGACCCTGCGCGATACCGGCCAGACCCTGGAGCAGCTCAACCAGCAACTGGCCCGCAGCAACCGTTTGAAGGACGAGTTCCTGTCGACCGTGACCCATGAGTTGCGCACGCCGATGAACGGCGTGATCGGCTCGCTGCAACTGATGCAGACCCTGCCGATGGACAGCGAACTCAGCCAGTACCAACACACTGCCACACGCTCCGCCCAGGACATGATGGTGATGGTCGACGACATCCTCATCCTGACCGAACTGCAGGCGGGCCGGCTGCGTGCGCATCCGTTGTCGTTCAACCTGCGCCGCGAGTTGCAGGAACTGCGCGCCAGCTTTGCCGGGCTGGCCTTGAGCAAAGGCCTGTACCTGAGTTTGGATATCCCGGCCGACCTGCCCGACGAGCTGGTCGGCGATGCGCCAAAACTGATGCGCTGCCTGCGTTGCCTGGTCGACAACGGCTTGAAGTTCACCGAGCAGGGTGGGGTGATGATCAAGGTCCGTGGCCGCCGGGTTGGCCCGCACAGCCTGGCGCTGTCGTTTATCGTCAGTGACAGCGGCATTGGTTTTGATGACCTTGATCAGGCCACGCTTTATCAGCGCTTCTTCCAGGTCGATGGCTCAATGACCCGGCGCTATGGCGGGCTGGGCATCGGCCTGTCGATCTGCCGGCAGTTGGGCGAGTTGCTTGAAGCGAGCCTGTCGCATGAATCGACCCGCGGGCTTGGCAGCCGTTTCGAGCTGACCCTGAACCTGAGCGCGGCCCAGGTACAGGCGCCGCCGGGCCGCGTTGCCAGGTTCTGAGTGCACGGCGCTGTCGTAAAGCGCCGCCGCGATAGGCCGATTCGTCACTTTGACTGACCGCGCAACGGTGCTTCACTGGCAGTCCAAGGCCAGCACGGCTCCAGGAGCGCGCCCATGAACCTGCACCAGTACGCCGAGACTCACCAGGTCAGCAACCAGCCGCCTTCATTGGATGGCGCCAACCTGTACCGGCTCGATCTGCCCTTGCAGCAATGGTCGCAGCGCTTTGGCGCCGGCTGGGCGCAGGCGCAGCTGGACAGCTATGGCGCGCTGGCCGGTGGGCCGCTGATGGCGGCGGGGTTTCTGGCCAACGCGCACAAGCCCGAGTTCCACAGCCACGACCGCTATGGCCATCGCATCGACCTGGTCGAATTCCATCCGGCCTATCACCAGTTGATGCGCACTGCTGTCGAGCATGGCTTGCCATCCTTGCCCTGGGCCGCGCCGCAGCCTGGTGCGCATGTTGCCCGCGCGGGGCTGACCTATCTGCACTCGCAAGCTGAAGCTGGCACCGGCTGCCCACTGACCATGACCTTTGCCGCGGTCCCTGCGCTGCGCGTGCAGCCGGAGCTTGCCGAGTACTGGCTGCCCAAGCTGCTGGCCCGCGACTACGACCCGCGCAATGTTGGCGAGCGGCACAAGGCCGGTGTCACCCTCGGCATGGCCATGACCGAAAAACAGGGCGGCACCGACGTGCGCGCCAACACCACGCGGGCCTATCCGGTCGGTGCCGGTGGCCCCGGCCAGGCGTACGAGCTGGTTGGGCACAAGTGGTTCTGCTCGGCGCCGATGTGCGATGCGTTTCTGACCCTGGCGCAGACCGACAAAGGCTTGAGCTGCTTTTTGCTGCCGCGCCATCGCCCCGATGACAGCCGCAACCAGTTCTATATCCAGCGCCTGAAAAACAAACTGGGCAACTGCTCCAATGCCTCCAGCGAAATCGAATTGCGCGGCGCCCTGGCGTGGATGATCGGCGAAGAGGGCCGCGGCGTGCCGACCATCATCGAAATGGTGGCGATGACCCGCTTCGACTGCATGGTCGGCTCCAGCGCGCTGATGCGCCAGGCGCTGACCCAGGCCGCACACCACTGCGCCCATCGCCAGGTCAGTGGGCGCCTACTGGCCGAGCAACCCTTGATGCAGAACGTGCTCGCTGACCTCGCCCTGGAAAGCGAGGCCGCGCTGGCGCTGAGCCTGCGCATGGGCCAGGCATTGGATCAGCTCGAAGATCCGCAGCAGGCGCATTTCGCCCGGCTGATGACTGCGGTGGGCAAGTATTGGATCTGCAAGCGCGCCCCGGCGATGATCAACGAAGCAGCGGAGTGCATGGGCGGCGCGGGCTACGTCGAAGACAGCATCCTGCCGCGGCTGTACCGCGAGGCGCCGGTCAACTCGACCTGGGAAGGCTCGGGTAATGTGCAGTGTCTGGATGTGCTGCGTGCACTGAGCAAGGAGATCGGTATTCAGGACGCCTTGTTCGCCGAGCTGGGCGATGGCCACGGCGAACCGCGGCTGGCGGCGCATATTGCCAGGCTCAAGACCGCCTTGGCCGACACCAGTGACATCCAGTACCGCGCCCGCCAGCTGAGCGAAGATATCGCCCTGGCGGTGCAGGCCAAATTGCTCCTCGAAGCGGGCAATGCGCAGGTCAGCGATGGCTTCATCGCCAGCCGCCTGGACGGCTCGGGCAGGGTCTACGGCGCCTTGCCGCGCGGTGTCGACGTGCAGGCGCTGGTCGCGCGGGCGACGCCGCCGTGGCCGTGCTGAGGCTAATGCATCCGCAGGGGTGTATTTGCTACCGAAGCAAGGCAAGATGGCTGCACGCATGACAGAAAACAGGAAGCCCAGCGTGAGCCAAGCGTTTGTAGTCGTTGATACCCCCGAACAGGCCGTCGACCGTCTGGCGGCCCTGCATGAACAGGCCACCGGTGCCCTGAGTCAGGCCCTCAAGCGTTACCTCAAGGACCGCACCGAACCGGACGCCGAAGAGCGCGCCCTGTACCGCTACCCAGCCTTGCGCCTGACCTACTACAGCAACGGCGAAGTCGCGGCCACCACCCGTGCCTATGGCAAGGTCCAGGTCGCTGGCACCTACAGCGTCACCGTGACCCAGCCTGAAGCCTTCCGCGGTTACCTGCTCGACCAGTTGCGGCCCCTGATGCACGACTACACGGTGACCGTGGAAGTCGGCGTCAGCGAGCAGAACATCCCCTACCCGTACGTGGTCGAGCAGGGCGATGAACTGGCCGGCACCGGCATCACCGCCGCCGCTCTGGCGCGGGTGTTCCCAAGCACCGACCTGTCGGCTGCCACCGACGATATCGCCGACGGCCTGTGGGACTGGAGCAATGCCGACAATCTGCCGCTGGCGCTGTTCGACGCCGCCCGCGTGGACTTCTCGCTGCGCCGCCTGGTGCACTACACCGGCAGCGACTGGCGCCATGTGCAGCCATGGATCCTGCTGACCAACTACCACCGCTACGTTGACCAGTTCATCGCCCATGGCCTTGAGCAGTTGCGTGACGACCCGCGCTTTGTGCGCATGGTCTTGCCCGGCAACGTGGTCATTGAAAAAGGCCTGAACGAAGGTGAGACCCAGGCGCTGGTGGCCAGCGTGGTCTGGCACCGCTTCCAGATGCCGGCCTATCACCTGATCGCCGCCGATGGCGACGGTGTGACCCTGGTCAACATCGGCGTCGGCCCGTCCAACGCCAAGAACATCACCGACCACCTGGCCGTGCTGCGCCCGCATTGCTGGCTGATGATCGGCCACTGTGGCGGCCTGCGTCAGTCGCAGACCATCGGCGATTACGTGCTGGCCCACGCCTACATGCGCCGCGACGGCATTCTAGATCGAGTGGTGCCGCCGAACATTCCTATCCCGGCCCTGGCCGAGGTGCAGATGGCGTTGCAGGAAGCAGCGGCGCAAGTCACCGGCGAGCGCGGCGACGAGCTGAAAAAACGCCTGCGCACCGGTACCGTGCTGACCTACGACGACCGCAACTGGGAGCTGCGCTGGGCCCAGGAACGGCCGCTGATCAACCTCTCGCGGGCGGTTGCGGTCGACATGGAAAGTGGCACCATCGCCGCCCAGGGTTATCGCCTACGGGTGCCATACGGGACCTTGCTGTGTGTGTCGGACAAACCTCTGCACAGCGAGATCAAGCTGCCAGGTTCGGCCAATGCGTTCTACAACCGCGCGGTCAGCCAGCACTTGAAAATCGGCATCGCCGCGCTGGATCTGCTGCGTACCGAGCTCAATTCGTTGCACTCGCGTAAACTGCGCAGCTTCGATGAGCCGCCGTTCCGCTGAGGATCCATGCCCCTGCCACCCCGTTCCAAGCCGCGCCGCACCCCAGCGCCGCGGCCTGCCGGCCCCCGCCGGCCGGCCAAGGCGCCACCGGCCGAGCCGCGTCTGGTGCTGTTCAACAAGCCGTTCGACGTGCTGACCCAGTTCAGTGACGGCGACGGCCGCGCGACCCTCAAGGATTTCATCGATATCCCTGGGATCTATCCCGCCGGGCGTCTGGATCGCGACAGCGAGGGCTTGCTGTTGCTGACCAACGACGGTCGCCTGCAAGCGCGGATTGCCGACCCCAAGCACAAGCTGGCCAAGACCTACTGGGTCCAGGTTGAAGGCGAGCCGAGCGAGGAGCAATTGCAGCGCTTGTGCCAGGGCGTCGAGCTTAACGACGGCATGACCTTGCCGGCCGAGGCGCGGCTGTTGGCCGAGCCGCAGTTGTGGCCACGCGAGCCGCCGGTGCGCTTTCGCAAGAGCGTTCCGACGGCCTGGCTGGAGCTGGTGATTCGTGAAGGGCGCAACCGTCAGGTGCGCCGCATGACCGCTGCGGTCGGCTTGCCGACTTTGCGTCTGGTACGGGTGAAGATCGGCGACTGGACCCTGGACGGGTTGGATCAGGGCTGCTGGCGCGACGCACAGCCCAAGCTGTAGATGAGCAGGGCGTGTGCGTCAGACGCCCTCGATCATTCCCACCACCACGCTCTTGATGATGAACGCGAGCACGCCCAGGCCGAGCACGAAGAACAGGATCAGCGTGCCGAAGCGGCCTGCCTTGGATTTTTTTGCCAGGTCCCAGACGATGAATCCCATGAAACCGATGAGAATGGTCACCAGGATGATCATCATCCATTCTTCGAATTTTTCAGGATCCATCTGTGCGCTCCAGGCAGGCTCAAGCGGCTGAGTATACGCCCGGGCCCCTCAGCTGTTAACGCAGGTGGGTCAATGGCAGCTCGGTGCTGGCCAGTACCTGATTGAGCACGAAGCTGGAACGTACGCTGGTAACGCCTTCGATGCGGGTCAGGCTGCCCAGTAGCAGTTTCTGGTAATGGTCCATGTCCGGCACCACCACTTTAAGTTGATAGTCAGCGTCCATACCGGTCACCAGGCTGCATTCGAGCACCTGCGGCAGGCCGCGCACGGCGGCTTCAAACGTCTCGAAGCGCTCCGGGGTGTGCCGGTCCATGCCGATCAGAACATACGCGGTCAGGCTCAGGCCGAGCTTCTTGCGGTCCAGCAGTGCAACCTGGCGCGAGATGTAGCCGTCGTCTTCCAGTTGCTTGACCCGACGCGAGCACGGCGAGGGCGACAGGCCGATGCGTTCGGCCAGTTCCTGGTTGGAGATGCGCGCATCGCGCTGCAATTCGGCAAGGATGCTCAGGTCGTAGCGGTCGAGCTTGCTCATGAAAGGGGCCTTTTCTGTTCGGATTGCGGCGAATTATCAATCCAGGGTTAAAAATTGCGCAAGTGCTATTTATCTGAGCAATCTTCGCAATCCTGTGCCGGGCTCTGGCCGGTATCTTTATCAACAGAATCACTGCCCGGACATCAGTCCACGGCGACCGGCCCAGGAGGCCGCTCGCGGCCCGCGATCAACACGATCAGCCGGCCCCCGGGCTACGCACTGTCTACCAGACGGGGTGAGGTGAGCCGGCGCCACAAGTGCCGAGCATGGACGACAATTGCAAAGGGAGGCCACTTGGCCTCCCTTTTTTATGGCTGGATTTTCATCTGCCCACGCATGCTGCGCGGTAAACTGGCGGCAGTTGCGGTTTTACTTGTCGAGAGGAATACCATGAGGTCGCGCGGCTGGCAGTTGGCAGGGGTAAGTGTGCTGGCAATGGTTATCAGCGCCGCGGTGCTGGCGCAGGCGCCGGGCGATGGCCGTGGGCCGCAAGAGCCGAATGGCGGCGGTAGTTCCGGCTCGTCATTGACCTCCCGCGATGAAGTGCGCCAGACCCAGCCACCCCGGCAAGGTTATTACCAAGACATACCGCGCCGCGGCCCCGACAACCGCCATTGGCAGGCGGGCGGCCCCGGCGACAACTGGTCAGGGCGCCCCGATGGCCACGGCAACGGTTGGGGACCCGGCCCGCAATACCATCCTGGGCAGGCAATCGACCGCTTCCCTGAGCAGCACTGGAAAGTGCCCTATCGCGGCCGCGATTATTTCTACTCTGGTGGCTACTGGTATCAGCCGCAGGGACCGCGCTACGTGGTGGTGCGCCCGCCTTATGGCGTGCGTGTCGGCTACCTGCCGCCGTATGCGCGAGAAGTCTGGCGCGGCGGCGTGCTGTTCTTTCTGGTTGCTGACACCTACTACCAATACCTGGCCGACAGCCGTGAGTACATGGTGGTGAATCCACCGGTCAGCCAGCCTGTGCCACCGTTGCAGGCCAGCAGTGGTTATGACGTGGTCGCTTACCCAAGCTACGGGCAAAACCAACAGCAGCAGGATCAGGACCGCTATCAGTGCCATCGCTGGGCTGTCGAGCAGTCCGGCTTCGATCCGGCCCAGGCCAGCTATGCGCCGGCGGCAAATGTCGCCGACCTGTATCGGCGCTCGCTGGGGGCGTGTTTGAGTGGGCGTGGGTACAGCATCAACTGATAGCGCTCGTTTCTGATTTTTTTGTCTGGTTCGAGTATGTCGGGGCTGCTTTGCAGCCCTTTCCGACCGGTCCGGCGTCCCGGCAAGGCCGCTACAGTTGAGCTCACCCTGTAGATACCGTCTTGACCCTCACCCCGCAAGGGCGATTTGGGGGTCAAACGGTTTGCCCGACTTCACCACCCCGTAAACCAGATGCAGCAGCTTGCGCATTGCCGCACACACGATCTGCTTGTAGGCCTTGTGCCGGCTGCTCAAACGCTCTGCCAGTGCCTTTACGACTGGGTTATGCCTGATCGAGACGGTGCCCGACATCCACAGGCGCGCTCGCAACCTTGAGGCGCCTGTGCGCGAAATGGTGCTCTGGCCTGTGAACTCGCCCGACTGTTGCATCACGGGGTTCAGGCCTGAGAAGGCGACAATTGCAGATGGGCTTTGGTATTTCAGGGGATCGCCCAGCTCGGCCAACAGCAACGCGGCGGTGGTCTCGCCCAGACCGTCGATCGAGGTAATCAGGTCGCGCCGCCCGCGCAGATCTGGATCGTCATCGATCGTCTGCTCAATGGCTTTTCTGGTCTTTTCCAGCTCTTTGATGATGTGCCCGATCACGTCTTGAATCGATTGCTTCACCGCATCTTGTGCGACATCCAAGCGATTCTGCTCCATCTGGCGCATTTCCTTGAGGTCGTCCAGTCGGCGCACCAGAGCACGCAAGCGGCGCTGTGCTGGCGGCTCAGGCTCCCACTGGCGAAGCGAGTCGGCGTTCTGTTGGCTGTAGGCAGCAATTACCTTCGCGTCAGCCCTATCGGTTTTGACGCGGCGAAGCTCCACATCAGCGAATTTCGCAATCACCGCCGGGTTCAGAATGCACACCCGATAGCCTTGGTCGTGGCAGTGCTCGGCAAGCGCTTCGTGATAGGTGCCCGTGGCCTCCATGACAATCCAGGTTCCGGGTCCTGCGTGACGCTCAAGCCAGTCGCTGAACTGGGCAAACCCTGCGGAATCATTGGGAAGCTTTGCCTTGGTGCGCTTCTTCCCGTTGGTCAACGTGGTGGCAATGTCGAAAGATCTTTTGGCAACATCAACGCCAACAAAAATGGACATGATCCTCTCCTTCAAACTACGAAAGTCGATCACCCAGCACTCTGTTCTACCTTGTGAATGCGTGCTCACGCCGGAGGCGGGCACTAGATACCGTTCGGACTTGTCGAGTGGGGTTGGAAGGTCAGAGCACCATCTACAATGCGGGCTCGATGCCCTAGGAGCGGCTCGGCTTCATGACCTTCCCTCGATGATCAGTCGAGAACTTTCGCTTCTTTGGAAGCGAAAGTCGAGATACAAGGAGCGGCCTTGTGTCGCGAAAGGGGCGCAGAGCGCCACCCGGCTTCCTGACTGACATCACAGCGGGTCAGCATGCACCATCACATCCGCCTGTGGGTAGCGCTCGCGGATCACTGCCGAGGCCTGCACGCACAGCGCGTGGGCATCATGCAGTGACAGCGTGCCGGGCAGCTCAAGGTGCAGTTGCACAAACCAGTAGCTGCCGGACACGCGCGTACGCAGATCATGCGCGCCGAGCACCCCGGGGATGGCTGTGACCAGCGCCAGCATCTGCTCGGCCACATCGCCGGGCAGCTCCTTGTCCATCAGGATCGCCGTGCTTTCCCGTGCAATCTGCATTGCACTCCAGAGGATATACAAGGCAATGCCCAGGCCGAACAGCGCGTCCAACTGCGGCCAGCCATAACCGGCCAGCAGCAACGCCAGCAGGATGCTACCGTTGAGCAGCAGGTCGGAGCGGTAATGCAGGGAATCGGCGCGCACCGCAGTCGAGCCGGTGGCCTTGATCACCTTGCGCTGCAGCGCCAGCAGAGCCACGGTCAGCACCAGCGACAGTAGCATCACGCCAATCCCCGCCGCCGTGTCGCCCAGCGGTTGCGGTGATTGCAGGCGACTGACCGCCTGCACCCCGATCAGCACCGCGCTGGCGCCGATGAACAACGCCTGGGCCATGCCGGCCAGCGCTTCCGCCTTGCCATGGCCAAAGCGGTGATCGTCGTCGGCCGGGCGCAGGGCGTAGTGCACGGCCAGCAAGTTGAGCAGCGAGGCCACCGCGTCCAGTGCCGAGTCGGTCAGCCCTGCCAGCAGGCTGACCGAGTCGCTCAGCCACCAGGCAATCGCCTTGCTCACCACCAGAATGCAGGCCACCGCCAGCGATGCGCGAGTGGCCAGGCGGAGCAAGCGTTGCTGTTCGGCAGTAGGCGTCATGCGTTGAGCATCCTGCGAAGTGTCAGGCGGCCGGGATCAGACCGTAGCTGGCCAACTGCTCGACGCTGCCGCGGTGCTGGATCAGGCGCGGGTCGTTGAGCGGCAGGCGCTGGCCCAGTTCGCTTTCGAGAATAGCCTGCAGCTTGCTGTTGTCGATGCTGCCATCGGCATTCACCGCCGGCTTGAGCTTGGCCGGGTCGACCTGAGCGGTGGTGCCGCCGGGGTAGTAGATCGCGCCAGTGGCAAAGTCGACACCAAAGGCGATCAGGCCCGGGATCACGTAGAACAGAATGCCGATGGCATCGAGGGCGACGATCACCGGGTCGACCTTGCCTTCGATCTGGCCACGGCGATCTGGATAGAACAACGTGCCGCAGGCCGTCAGCTGAGTCAGCAGGGTGGCAACCAGGGCGCCACCGATGACGCGGGAATGAATGCGCATGTAAATCTCCGATGGAAAATCGCAACGAAACAGGCCAGCGGCCTGCTGCCGATAGTATGACCTATCGGGCCTCGCCCGGTTCGCCGTTATACTCGGCGCCTCGTTCGAGGACCACCATGATTTCATTACCAATCGATGCCGTACTGCCCGCCCTGCGCCAGGCGCTCAGCGTGCGCCACGAAGCCGTGCTGGAAGCGCCGCCTGGCGCCGGCAAGACCACCCGCGTGCCGCTGGCCCTGCTCGACGAGCCGTGGCTGGCCGGCCAGCGCATCATCATGCTCGAGCCACGCCGGCTGGCCGCACGGGCCGCAGCCGAGCGGCTCGCCAGCGAGCTGGGCGAGCAGGTTGGAGAAACGGTCGGCTATCGGATTCGGCTGGACAGCAAGGTCGGGCCGAACACCCGCATCGAAGTGGTCACCGAAGGCATCCTGACCCGCCGGCTGCAGTCCGACCCGGCACTGGATGGCGTTGGTTTGTTGATTTTCGACGAGTTTCACGAGCGCTCACTGGACGCCGATCTGGCGCTGGCGCTGACCCTCAACGGGCGGGCGCTGCTGCGCGACGAGCCAGCGCTGAAGATCCTGCTGATGTCGGCAACCCTCGAAGGCGAGCGCTTGTCGCGCCTGCTCGACGACGCTCCGGTGGTCAGCAGCCAGGGCCGCATGCACCCGGTAACGATCCAGTGGGGCCGACCGATGCAGCCGGGCGAGTTCGTCGAGCCGCGGGTGGTCGACTGCGTGCTGCAGGCGCTGGCCGATCAAAACGGCAGCCTGCTGGTGTTTCTGCCCGGCCAGGCCGAGATCCGCCGAGTCCATCAAAGCCTGCAGGAAGCCGTCGGCGAGCGCTCCGACATCATCCTCTGCCCGCTGCACGGCGAGCTTGACCTGAACGCCCAGCGTGCTGCCATCGAGCCGCCGGCCAAGGGCCAGCGCAAGGTGGTGCTGGCGACCAACATTGCCGAAACCAGCCTGACCATTGATGGCGTGCGGGTGGTGATCGACGCTGGCCTGGCGCGGGTGCCGCGGTTTGACCCGGGCAGCGGCATGACCCGCCTCGACACTCAGCGCATCTCCCGCGCCAGCGCCACCCAGCGCGCCGGGCGGGCAGGGCGGCTGGAGCCGGGCGTGTGCTACCGGCTGTGGTCCGAAGCGCAGCATGAACAACTGGCCGCCCACGGCACCGCAGAAATTCTCCAGGCCGACCTGGCCGGGCTGGCGCTGCAACTGGCGCGCTGGGGCGTGAGCCCGGACCAGTTGAGCTGGCTCGACCAGCCGCCTGCCGCTGCCTACGCCCAGTCGCAAGACCTGCTGGCCCGGCTTGGCGCCTTCAAACCGGCCAGCCGCAGCAACCTGAGTAGTCATGGCCAGGCCATGGCCGAACTGCCCGCGCATCCACGGATCGCCCATCTGTTGCTGCGCGGTCAGCAACTGGGCCTGAGCGAAATGGCCTGTGACGTCGCCGCGCTGCTGGGCGAGCGTGACATCCAGCGCGGTGGCGGCGCTGATCTGCACAGCCGGCTGGCACTGCTCAGCGGCCAGAGCAAAGCAGTGCGCGGTGCACAAGGCGGCGTGCAGCGCGCCCGCCAGTTGGCGCGCCAATATCGTGGCCTGCTGAGTGGCAGCGCGCAGACGCCGGTCGCCGACCCGCAGCACTCGCGCTGGCTCGGTGCACTGCTGGCGCTGGCGTATCCAGACCGGGTCGCCCAGCAGCGCCGTGACGGTGGTGCCGAGTACCGCCTGGCCAATGGTCGCGCAGCGTTGTTTGCCGAGGTCGATGGGCTGATGAAGTGCCCGTGGCTGGTGATTGCCGACCTCGGCAGCCGTCAGGGCCAGCGCGAAGAGCGGATCTATTTGGCTGCCGAGTTTGACCCTGAGTTATTCGACGGCGTGCTCGCCGAGCAGGTGCAAACCCTCGACCTGCTCGACTGGGATGAGCGTGAGCAGGTCCTGCGCGCCGAGCGCCAGCGCAAGGTCGGTGAGCTGGTGCTGAGCCGTGAAGCCCTGCCGGGGCTCAACGATGAAGCCCGCGCACAGGCGCTGCTCGGGCTGGTTCGACGCAAGAGCCTGGCCCTGCTGCCGTGGACCCCGGAGCTGCGCCAGTGGCAAGCTCGGGTGGCCTTGCTGCGACAGCTTGATGTGGCACAGAACGGCGCCAGTGACTGGCCCGATCTGTCTGAGCAGGCCCTGCTCGACAGCCTCGAAGATTGGTTACAGCCGTATCTGGGCAAAGTCTCGCGGCTCAGCCATTTTGCCCAACTGGACCTGTCGTCGATCCTGCGCAACCTGCTGCCCTGGCCGCTGCCGCAGCGGCTGGACGAGTGGGCGCCGCAGCATCTGCAGGTGCCCTCCGGCTCGAGCATCCGTCTGGACTACAGCGAGACGCCGCCGATTCTGGCGGTGCGCCTGCAAGAGCTGTTCGGTCTGGCCGACACCCCACGCATCGCCCAGGGCCGCCAGCAGGTCAAGCTGCACCTGCTGTCACCGGCACGCCGGCCAGTGCAGGTGACCCAGGATCTGGCCAACTTTTGGCGCATGACTTATGCCGAGGTGAAGAAAGACCTTAAAGGCCGTTATCCCAAGCACTACTGGCCTGATGATCCGCTGATCGCGCAGGCCACCTCGCGGGTCAAACCGCGAGGGACCTGAGCAGTGAGGGCTAGCTGGTTTTTTGCAGGAGGAACGTGGCGGTCTCACCTTCGCTGACATTCAGATAGTTGAACCGGCCGGGCTTGTGGTGGGGATTGTCTTGGAGAGTTGCTACCTTGTAGCCGCGATGGTCGCGCAGGTGGCAGAGCAGGCCCCCTTTGATCTCCTGCAAAGGTTCTACTTTCCAGTAGTCGGTTACCTCCTCGCGCCAGTAAAAGCCCAGGTATCCATTCATGCTTGCATCCAGCCTGCGCGGTACCAGCGGCCCGGTCGCGGTTTTGGGCGGGCCAGGGATGTGCAGGTGGTAATGCAGACGGTTTTCGTCCATCGAGTGGTAATCGAAGCTGATGACCAGCGATGGTTCATCGCCGCCAGTCTGCAGCCAATCGTATTCCGGAGTGACGCCCCAGGAGAACTTGTCTCTTGTCCGGCTCAAGCGCAGCGGAGTATTTCTGCCCGCTTCGTGCAGATACAGCGTGGCGCGAAATGAAGTGGCGTACGTCGCAATGATGCTCTGGTCCATGGCATGTTCCTCGCAATGTCTAAGGGGTGGGCCGCACGGTTTCGGGCGGTGTCACACCTTAGGTGGCGAGCTCTGCTCAACGGAGCCTGAAGCCCTTCCTGGCGCTGTTCATCTGCCCTGAACAGGCAACTGCAGCCCAGGCAGGGCGAGGTCGGCGCGTACGGGCAGGTGATCGGAAATCTGCTCGGTGCCGTTGCCCAGCACATAGGCCTGCAAGCGCAGCAGGCGCGGGCTATGGAAGATGAAGTCGACACTGCGATCAGGCCCGCTGAGGGCAGGGTCGTTGGGGAAGTGGGTCAGCCAGCGGGCACGCTCGGCGCCGCTGGCTTCAGCATTGCTGGGGATCATCGGGTACTTGTCCCAGAGCACGTGCAGGTCGCTGTCCGGGGCGTAGCTGCCACGCTGGGCAGGCGGCAGGCGGCGATACTGGCCTAGCGGTAATTGCTTGAAGTCGCCGCCGAGCAGCCACGGCGTACCTTGGCTTTCGAGGCGGTCGACGACCTTGCTGACGTGGTTCATCTGCCGCCGTTGCAGGTCGCTGCCGGCGCGGTAGGGCGACAGCTGGGTGTTGAGCACCGCCAGCCGGCTGCCATCGCTCAACGGCAGATAGCTGACCTGCAATGCCGGTTGCTGCTCGAGCAGCCGGCTCAGCGGGCCGTTCACGTCATTGGGCAGTTGCAGGCGCTCGGCCTTGGCGATCGAGTAGCGACTGAAGGTAGCCAGGGTGCGGCCCACGCTGCCGAAGATATGCCGGTCGGGCACAAAGCCAGCCTGCCACTGATAGCTCTGCACGCTGCACGGGTAGAGGTCGGCCAGACGCTCGTGGAGCAGGCCGAGCTGGTCCTGGTAATCGCTGGCCTTGGCGTCTTTGTCCAGCTCCTGCAGCAGCACCACATCAGGCTGCTCGGCACGGATCACCCGCGCAACCTCATCGAGGGTAAACGCCAGGTCTTCAGCGGTGGCGCGGGTATCGCTGCCCTGGCCCTGGTCGTTCCAGAACACATAGCGCTTGCCGGCCAGGTGCTGCACGTTCCAGCTCATCACCTTCAGCGGCTGGCCAGCTTGCAGGACTGGCGCCGGGTTCGGACAGGCGACTGGCAGCGCTTCACGCGGGGCAGGTTGCCAGCCCAGATGGTTGGCCAGCAACCAAAGCAAGGCCAGCGCCAGGAAAATCAACAGCAGGACGTTGCGCAGTAGTCGGATCATCGGCTCGGCTTGTCGGTGCGAATGGCGCCAGCATACCCAAGGTGGTGGCGCCGTGTCAGCGTGGCTCAGGCGCCAGCATTGGCCTCAAGCAGCATGAAGATGCGGAACAGCACCACGCTGCTGAACAACTGCAGCAGCCCACTGAGGCTGTCCATGGCCAATTGCACGCCGCCGGCGGGGTCGGGGAAGGCCATCAGCAACAGACCGTCGAGCAGCCATGCCGGCGCCAGCGAAACGAATACGCACACCAGAATGCGCATGAAATGGCCGGTGGTCATCCGCGCGCTTTCGCGCATGGCCTGCATCAACGGCATGCCGCGCAGCACCAGCAGGTACTCGGCAAACACCAGGTTGATCATGATCCAGATGCCGGGAAACACGAACAGTGCCAGGCCGGCCATGATCAACAAGGTGCTGATCATGATCAGCAAGGCCAGCGGCGGCCACAGCTGCACGGCGCGGGCAAACAGATCGCGCTTGGCGATGTGCTGGTCTTGGCTGCGGGTATCCAGGTAGAGGATCAGCGCCGCACTGTACAGCGGGTACAGTAGCAGGCTGACAAGCATGCCGTAGACCGGGGAGGCGCTGTCGCCAAGCTGGCGATAGAGCAGTTGGGTGGCCAGTGCCTCGAGCACGATCAACGGCAGGCAGAGCTGGACGATGCTCGCCAGGTGGCGGCGGAAAAAGTACAGGGAGTCGCGCAGAACGCTCAGCGGATTCATCAGTCAACATCGCATGGCAGTAATAGCAGGGGCGTAACTTTAGCCCACTCCGGCCCTTGCTGAAAAAAGTTTCACCCGTGCGCCGATTGAATCCCGCGCTGCCACCCCCCATCTTTGACGCATCCGATGTCCCGCCCAGCGCGTGAGGTAAGCATGAATACCGAAGAACAATCGCTGATCGATGGCCTGTTTGGCCGCATCAAGCAAGCCGAAGACCCCAACCAGCCGCGCGATGCCCAGGCCCAGGCCTGCATCGAAGCGCACCTGCGCACGCAGCCGGCTGCGCCGTACTACATGGCGCAGTCGATTCTGGTGCAGGAGGCTGCGCTCAAGCAGCTGGATGAAAAGAACAAGCAGCTGGAGGCCGAGCTGAAGCAGGCCCGCGCCCAGGTCGATGCGACCCGCAGCAGCAACACCAACAGCGGTGGCTTCCTGTCGAGCATCTTTGGTGCCGGTAGCCGCAGCCCTGATCCGCAGCCGCAGCGCCCGGCAGCACCAGCAACGTCTGGCGGTGGCTGGCGTGACCCTGCGCCTGCTGCGTACAACGCGCCACCACCAGCCCAGCAACCGCAGCAGTCGGCGTTCAACGCCGCGCCGGCCCGCTCGGGTGCGTCGAGTTTTCTCGGTGGGGCCATGCAGACGGCAGCCGGCGTTGCCGGTGGCGTGCTGCTGGCGCAGGGCATCAGCAGCATGTTCCACCACAACTCGCAGCCAGAGGAAGTGGTCGAGGTGATCAAGGAAGAACCGGCGCCGGCCAGTGACAGCGGCGGCTGGCAGGACCAGGGCGGGCAGCAGCAGGTGGCCGACAACGGTGGCTACGGCGCTGACCAGGGCGGCTACGCCGACACTGACTATGGCAGCGACGATGGCGGCTTCTTCAGCGACGACGACAGCTTCGTCTGACAGCTGGCATACTGCTCAGCTTTGCGGGCGCCTGCCCGCTCAGCCGAGGCCTGGATGAAAAAAATCGCGCTGTTCGCCGACGTGCAGAACCTCTACTACACCGTCCGCCAGGCCCACGGCTGCCACTTCAACTATGCAGCCCTGTGGGCCGAAGTGAGCCGCGAGGGCACCATTGTCGAAGCGGTGGCCTATGCAATTGATCGCGGCGACAGCAAGCAACAGCAGTTTCAGCAGATTCTGCGCAACCTCGGTTTCGAGGTGCGCCTCAAGCCTTATATCCAGCGCAGCGATGGCTCGGCCAAGGGCGATTGGGATGTCGGCATTACCCTGGATGTGATCGAAGCGGCCAGCCGGGTCGACCAGGTGGTGCTGGCGTCTGGCGATGGAGATTTCGATCTGCTGCTGGAGCGGGCGATTCAGCGTCATGGGGTAGAGGCGGTGGTGTATGGCACGCCGGGGTTGACGGCGTTGTCGTTGATACGCGCGGCCAGCCGTTATGTGCCGATCGAGGGGCAGTTGCTACTGCGCCATTGACCCTGCGCGATCCCTCTGTAGCGGCCTTGCCGGGGCGCCGGACCGGTCGGAAAGGCGCTCGCAGCGGGCCCAGGATCTGTGCAGCACCACAGAATGGCGGGGCCGCTGCGCGACCCTTTCGCGACACAAGGCCGCTCCTACAGGGACGTATCTCAGGTTAAACTGCCGCCTTCGCTGAACCCCCCTGACGGTATTGAAATGAATTTCGCCCAACTCGGCCTGATCGAACCGCTGCTGCGCACCCTGCAGCAGCGCGACTACTCCACCCCGACGCCCGTGCAGGCCCAGGCCATCCCCGCCGTGCTGGCTGGCCGCGACCTGATGGCCGCCGCCCAGACCGGCACCGGCAAGACCGCAGGCTTTGCCCTGCCGGTGTTGCAGCGGCTGGCGCTGGAAGGTGAGAAGGTCGCCAGCAATTCGATCCGCGCACTGATCCTGGTGCCGACCCGCGAGCTGGCCGAGCAGGTCCATGCCAACGTCCAGCAATACGCCGAAAACCTGCCGCTCTCGACCTATGCCGTGTACGGCGGGGTCAGCATCAACCCGCAGATGATGCGCCTGCGCCGTGGTGTCGATCTGCTGGTGGCAACCCCAGGCCGACTGCTCGACCTGTTCCGGCAAAAAGCGGTCAAGTTCGGCCAGGTGCAGATGCTGGTGCTCGACGAAGCCGACCGCATGCTCGACCTGGGCTTTGCCGAAGAACTGCAATCGGTGTACGCCGCACTGCCGCGCAAGCGCCAGACTCTGTTGTTTTCGGCGACCTTCTCCGAGCAGATCCGCATGCTCGCAGGCCTCGCCCTGAACGACCCGCTGAGCATCGAAGTGAGCCCGCGCAACGCCGCTGCCAATACCGTCAAACAGTGGCTGGTGCCGGTCGACAAGAAGCGCAAGGCCGACCTGTTCTGCTACCTGCTGCGCAAGCAGCGCTGGAAGCAGGTGCTGGTGTTTGCCAAGACCCGTAACGGCGTCGATCAACTGGTCGAGCGCCTGCTCGCCGAAGGCGTAGTGGCCGACGGCATCCACGGCGATCGCCCGCAAGCTACTCGCCAGCGCGCACTGGATACCTTCAAAGCCCGCGAGATTCAGGTGCTGGTTGCTACCGACGTGGCCGCCCGTGGCCTGGACATCGACGACCTGCCGCTGGTGGTCAACCTCGACATGCCAATCGTCGCCGAAGACTACGTGCACCGGATTGGCCGTACTGGCCGGGCCGGCAACAAAGGCGAGGCGATTTCGCTGGTATGCGCCGATGAAGTGCAGATGCTCTCGGCGATTGAAACGCTGATCCGCCAGACCCTGCCACGCCACGAAGAACCGGACTTTATCCCCGAGCACCGGGTGCCGCTGACCGACGCCAGCGGGCAAGTGATCAAGAAACCGAAAAAGCCCAAGAAGCCCAAGGAAAACAGCGCCAAGCGTGGTCTGGGCAAATGGATGGACAGCACTGATTCGGCCGACGCCAAGCCAGCGGTGAAAGCCGTGCGCAAGGTGCCGAGCTTCAACGGTGGCCCGCGCAAGCGCAAGCCGTAAGCTGATCAGAGCCGAGCGCAGACCCTGCGTTCGGCTCGACTCGCCATCAGCGTGCGTTGAGCCACTCGGCCGCAGCCTTGCCCGCACGCAAGCCACTGGCAAAGCACGCCGTGAGCAGATAACCGCCCGTCGGTGCCTCCCAGTCGAGCATCTCGCCAGCGCAGAACACCCCCGGTAGCTGACGCAGCATCAAGCCCTCATCCAGCCCGATGAAACGCACCCCACCGGCACTGCTGATGGCCTCGTCCAGCGGCCGCGTGCGTACCAGCTCGATCGGCAGCGCCTTGATCGCCGCCGCGAGTGCCTGCGGGTCAGCAAACGTGGCCTGATTGGTCAGCTCACGCAACAACCCCGCCTTCACGCCATAGATGCCCAACTGACTGTGCAGATGCTTGGCCATCGAGCGCGAACCACGTGGCTTGGCCAGGGCCTGGGCGATTTTGTCCACAGGCTTGTCTGGTAGCAGATCGAGCAGCAGGGTAGCGCGGCCCTTGCGGTTGATCGCCTCCCGTACTGGCGCCGACCAGGCATACACCAGGCTGCCTTCCACGCCCTGGGCGGTGAGGATGAATTCGCCCTTGCGCGGCGGGCTGCCGGGAATGGCCAGAGCGATATTCTTCAGCGGTGCCCCGGCAAACTTGTTCACCAGCAGTTCGCTCCAGCCTGCCACTTCAAAACCACAGTTGCTCGGCTGCAATGGCGAGATATCCACAGCCCGCTCTGCCAGCAATGGCAGCCAGGCGCCGTCAGAGCCGAGCCGTGCCCAACTGCCACCACCCAGCGCCAGCACCACGGCATCAGCCTGTACGCTCAGTTCGCCCTGTGGATAAGCTATCCGCAGCGCGCCCTCGGCATTCCAGCCCAACCAACGATGCCGGGTGTGGATAACTACGCCGCTGTCGCGCAGGCGTTTGAGCCAGGCGCGCAGCAACGGCGCGGCTTTCATATCGGTGGGGAACACCCGCCCGGAGGTGCCGACAAAGGTCTCGATGCCGAGATCATGTATCCACTGGCGCAGCGCGTCGGCATCAAAGTCGCGTAACAGCGCGTCGATCTCGCGGCTGCGCTCGGCGTAGCGGCCGACAAACGCGGGATAGGGCTCGGAATGGGTGATGTTCATCCCGCCAACGCCCGCCAGGAGAAACTTGCGCCCAACCGACGGCATGGCGTCGAACACCTGCACCGCTGCGCCCGACGCCGCCAGGGCTTCGGCGGCCATCAGCCCGGCAGGGCCGGCACCGATAACGGCAACCAGAGGAGGGCGAGCAGGGTGAAGATCAGACATGGTAGGCGGCAACGGGCTGTGGAAAAGAGCCGGCATTCTACCCCAAGCACGCTTTCGCAAGCACTGGTCAAAAAATGATCAGTGCTTTGCAGGCCATACAGCTAGTGGGCTGCAGCGGGTTGCCAGCAGGTTATCCACAGGCGGTTCCACAGTCATTGTGAACAACTGATGACACGTGCTGCAGTGTGATGAAGGATGCCATGGCGTTTGGCCAGAGCCAGGCGGTCCTTGCTGTAGCCGCCACCAATCACCCCCACCACCGGAATATCCCGCCCCAGGCAATGCCGCAGGACCTGTTCATCGCGCGCCGCCAGGCCTTCGTCGGTCAGTTGCAGATAACCCAGCGCGTCGTCCCTGTGTACATCGACTCCGGCGTCGTACAGCACCAGGTCGGGCTGATACAGCGGCAGCAAATAGTTGAGCGCGTCATCCACCACCTGTAAGTACTCGGCGTCACCCATGCCCCGCGGCAGCGGGATGTCCCAATCGCTCTGCGCCTTGCGCGCGGGGAAGTTCTGCTCGCAGTGCAGCGACACGGTGATCGCCTCCGGGGTGTCTTGGAGCATGCGTGCGGTGCCGTCGCCTTGATGCACGTCGCAGTCGAAGATCAGTACCCGGTGCACGCGCCCGGCCTCCAGCAGATAACGGCTGATCACCGCCAGGTCATTGAAGATGCAAAAGCCTGCCGGGTGGTCGTAGTGGGCATGATGAGTACCGCCGGCGAGGTGGCAGGCGACGCCGTCGCGCAGGGCCATCTCGGCGCTCAACAGCGAGCCACCGACCGCCCGCACGGTGCGCCGGGCGAGCGCTTCGCTCCAGGGTAGGCCAAGCCGGCGCTGGTCTTCACGGGACAACTCGCCGCTCATGTAGCGCTCGATATAGCCGCGGTCGTGGGCCAGCGCGAGGATGTCATTGGGGCAGATTTCCGGGCGCAGCAAATCCTCGTCGCGGGTCAGGCCGCTGTCGATCAGGTGGTCGCGCAGCAGGCGAAACTTGTCCATCGGGAAACGGTGCTCGGCGGGAAACTCCGGGCTGTAGTCGTCGTGGTAGATCAGCGGCAACGGCATGATGGGATCGCACTAGAGATGTGTGTGGATAGTGCCAGCTCCGGTGGCCGTTGGGCTATTGCCGGGCGCCGCCGCGTTGCTGGGCCTACCCTGTAAGATGCGATACGACCTTTTCGGAGCTGGCTGATGACGCTGATCCCCAAACTTGAGAGCGCCCGCCTGATCTTGCGCCAGTGGCACGACGAAGACCTCGCCGAGTTTGCCGCGATGTCTGCCGACCCCCAGGTAATGCGTTACTTCCCGGCGCCGTTGAGCCGGGTCGAGGCCGCTGCGCTGATCGGCCGGGTGCGCGGTCACTTCAATGAATACGGCTACGGCCTGTGGGCGCTGGAGCGCAAGGATACCGGTGCCTTCATCGGCATGACCGGCCTGCTCAACGTCAACTTCGACGCGCCGTTCGCCCCAGCGGTGGAAATCGGCTGGCGCCTGGCTCGTCGGCACTGGGGCCTGGGTTTTGCCAGCGAAGCGGCCTGGACCTGCCTGCGCTGCGCCTTCGCCCAGCTGCGTCTGGAGCAGGTGGTGTCGTTCACTACCGAGAGCAACCTGGCGTCGCAGAAGGTCATGCAGGCCATCGGCATGCAGCAGGACCTCGACGGCAGCTTCGACCACCCCAAGCTTGCCGCTGATGACCCGCTGCGCCGGCATGTGCTGTACCGCATCGACCGCGCCCACTGGCAGGACACCCTGCACGGCTGAATGGCGCTGCATGCGTAGCGCTGATGACAAATTCTGTATCATCTTGTCTTTCAAAAATGCTGTAGCGCCGTGCTGCCTAGCTAGGAGAACACCCCCATGAGCCACGTGTTGGACGACCTGGTCGACCTGTTGAGCCTTGAAGCGATCGAGGAAAACCTGTTCCGTGGCCGCAGCCAGGACCTGGGCTTTCGCCAGTTGTACGGCGGCCAGGTGCTCGGCCAGGCGCTGTCGGCTGCCAGCCAGACAGTCGAAGACGCCCGCCATGTGCATTCGCTGCATGGCTATTTTTTGCGCCCGGGCGATGCCAGCCTGCCGGTGGTGTATTCGGTTGATCGCGTGCGAGACGGTGGCAGCTTCAGCACCCGTCGGGTGACTGCGATCCAGAAAGGCCACACCATCTTTACCTGCAGCGCCTCGTTCCAGTACGACGAAGAAAGCTTCGAGCACCAGGCGCAGATGCCCGATGTGGTCGGCCCGGAAAACCTCCCCAGCGAAGTCGAACTGGCCAGCGCCATGGCCGAGCAATTGCCCGAGCGTATCCGCGACAAGGTGTTGTGTGATCGGCCGATCGAAGTGCGCCCGGTAACCGAGCGCGACCCGTTCAACCCCAAGCCCGGCGACCCGGTCAAATACGCCTGGTTCCGCACCAGCGGCAGCCTGCCGGACGTGCCCGCGCTGCACAAATACCTGCTTGCCTACGCCTCCGACTTCGGCCTGCTGACCACCGCACTGCTGCCCCATGCCAAGTCGGTGTGGCAGAAGGACATGCAGATCGCCAGCCTCGACCACTCGCTGTGGTTCCACCGTGACCTGCGCGCCGATGACTGGCTGCTGTATGCCACCGACAGCCCGTGGGCCGGCAACGCCCGTGGCTTCTGCCGCGGCAGCATCTACAACCGCGCCGGGCAACTGGTTGCCTCGTCGGCCCAGGAAGGCCTGATTCGCCATCGCAAGGACTGGTCATGAGCCTCTCGGCAGTACGCAACTGGGTGTTCGACATGGACGGCACGCTGACCGTGGCGGTGCATGACTTTGCCGCCATCCGGGTAGCGCTGGGCATTCCGCCCGAGGACGATATTCTTACCCATCTGGCCGCCTTGCCTGCTGCTGAGGCCGAAGCCAAACACGCCTGGTTGCTCGAACACGAGCGTGACCTGGCCGTGGCGTCGACTGCCGCAACTGGCGCGGTCGAGCTGGTGCGCGAGCTGGCCGGGCGTGGTTGCCAGTTGGCGATCCTCACCCGCAATGCCCGCGAGCTGGCACACGTCACCCTCGAGGCCATCGGCCTGGCCGATTACTTCGACAAGGAGCTGGTGCTCGGCCGCGACGAAGCCGCGCCCAAACCAAGCCCCGACGGCCTGCTGAAAATCGCCCAGGCCTGGGACGTCGACCCCAGCGAGCTGGTGATGGTCGGCGATTACCGCATCGACCTGGAATGCGGCCGCACCGCGGGCGCACGCACGGTACTGGTCAACCTGCCGGACAACCCCTGGCCAGAGCTGACCGACTGGCACGCCGCCGACTGTCACCAGCTGCAGGCGATGCTCGGCTAAGCTGCACAGCACCCCAATCACTCACATAGGAACAGCTGCCATGACCAGCAAGGCCATCTACGTTCAGCCCGGCGGCGGTTACGCCAACGTCCAGATCGGCACCTGCGAGGCTGCCGCGCCGCAGGCTGGCGAGATCAGCGTGCGCCTGCACGCCAGCTCGCTCAACTACCATGACTTTGCCGTGGTCAGCGGCATGTGGGGGCCGAGCGAGCGGCGCATTCCGATGGCCGATGGCGCTGGGCTAGTGACGGCGGTGGGCGCGGGCGTCACCGAGTTCAAGGTCGGCGATGCGGTGGTCAGCACGTTCTTCCCCGACTGGCTCGACGGCCAGCCGCTGGTCGAGGGTTTTGCCAGCGTGCCTGGCGATGGTATCGATGGCTATGCGCGCCAGCAGGTTACTGCGCGCGCGACCTCGTTTACCCGTGCGCCCAGTGGCTACAGCCATGCCGAGGCCGCTACCCTGACCACGGCTGGGCTGACTGCCTGGCGTGCACTGATGGCCGATGATCAGCTCAAACCAGGTGACAGCGTGCTGGTGCAGGGCACTGGTGGCGTATCCATTTTTGCCCTGCAGTTCGCCAAGCTGGCCGGCGCTACGGTGATTGCTACTTCGTCCAGCGATGCCAAGCTGGAGCGGCTCAAGGCGCTGGGCGCCGATCATGTCATCAACTACCGCAGCACCCCGGCCTGGGGCGAGCAGGTGCGCAAGCTGACCGACAATCGCGGCGTCGATCATGTGATCGAAGTCGGCGGCCCGGCCACCCTTGAGCAGTCGATGATCGCGGCGCGGATTGGCGGGCATATTTCGCTGATCGGTATTCTTACCGGCGTCGCTGGGGAGTTGCCATTGGTGCAGGCGCTGGTGCGGCAGATTCGTCTGCAAGGCGTGCTGGTCGGCAGCCGCGCGCAGCAGCAGGCGATGGTTCGCGCTATCGACGCCAATGGCTTGCGGCCGGTGGTCGACAAGCACTTCGAGCTGGAACAGATCGTCGAGGCGTTCCAGCATCAGGAAAGCAATCGCCACTTCGGCAAGATTTGCCTGACCTTCTAAGGCCCTTCACTCGGGCAGCAAGCGGTCGCGGCTGTTGGACAGGTGCAGGCAGATCGCTGCCCGCGCCGCATCCGGGTCCTGCCGGCGGATGGCATTGAGGATCGCCTCATGTTCCAGGTTGGCCAGGTAGGCATGCCGGGCCAGCTTGGCGCCTGAGCGCTCATCGGCCGCCATGCGGTTGCGCGGGATCAAGCCGCTGCCCAGTTGCGCCATGGTCTCGCTGAAATACAGGTTGCCGGTGGCCTCGGCGATCAGCAGATGAAAGCGCCGGTCTGGTTCGATGCAACTGTCGCCGGCGGCGGCGAGGTCCTGATGATCATCCAGCGCCTGGCGCATGCGCAGCAACTGGCTGTCAGTCCGACGCAGCGCGGCCAACGCCGCAGCCTGGCCTTCCAGACCAATCCGTAATTCCAGCAGATCACGCACGCTGGCTGCGCTTTCGGCGCCGACGCGCAGGCCGCTTTGTGCATGGCGTTCGATAACGAAGGTGCCGATGCCATGGCGCGGCTCTACCAGCCCGGAAGCCTGCAACTTGGATAACGCCTCGCGCACCACGGTGCGGCTGACGGCGTGCTCGCGTACCAGGGTGTTTTCCGAGGGCAGCTTGTCGCCGGGCTTGAAGGTGCCGAGCAGAATCTGCTGGGTCAGGCTCGAGACCAGATCATGGGCGCGGCTGTGGCCACGTTTACGCGGGGGATCGATGGCTTGGGGGGCGGTCATGGGCGGCTCCGCAACGGTTTAGACAAGTGCCAGGGGCGCCCGGCGAGATTAGCATCGGCGCTTGTCTGACAAGTTGAAATTTCAAATTATTTTCGTCGGTATAAATCAAACAGGTGTTGTCGTTGTTTAAACCATATTCATTATTTTTGCCGATTTTATCCACTTTATAAGCTTGTATTTTGCTTTTTGCTGACCGTTCAGCATCTTGTCGTACAACTGCGCGAGGCCTATTCTGGCCTCCACTGGCATGTCAGACAACCAAGCGCGCTGCCCGCCGCCGTGACCGCCATCGACCCGCACAAAAACAATTAGTGGGAGATTCTGCAGTGAATGACACCCTCGCTCCGTCCGCACGGCGTGACGACGTGTTGACCAGCGCCGTGGCCAAGGTCAAACGCCACGTCCTGCCGCTGTTCGTCATCATGTTCATCGTCAATTACCTGGACCGCGTCAATATCGGCTTCGTCCGCCCGCACCTGGAGAGCGACCTCGGCATCAGCGCCGCCGCCTACGGCTTTGGCGCCGGGCTGTTCTTTATCGGCTACGCCTTGTTCGAGGTGCCGTCGAACATGCTGCTGCAGCGCGTCGGCGCCCGTGTGTGGCTGACCCGGATCATGTTCACCTGGGGCCTGGTGGCAACTGCCATGGCCTTCGTCCAGACCGAAACCCAGTTCTATGTGCTGCGCTTTCTGCTTGGTGTGGCCGAGGCGGGGTTCTTTCCGGGGGTGATCTATTACTTCACCCGCTGGTTGCCTGCGGCTGAGCGTGGCAAGGCGATTGCGATCTTCCTCAGTGGTTCGGCGGTTGCCTCGCTGATCTCCGGGCCATTGGCCGGCATGCTCATGCAGATTCAGGGCTTCGGCATGCACGGCTGGCAGTGGATGCTGTTCATCGAAGGCATGGCCTCGGTGTGCCTGACCTTTGTGGTGTGGTTCTGGCTCGACTCCAAACCCCACGACGCCAAGTGGCTGAGCCGTGCCGAGCAGGACGCGCTGGTCGAGACCATCGACCGCGAGCAGCGTGAGCGCGAGGCGAGCGGGGTGGTCAAGACCTCGGCCTGGCGCCTGCTCAAGGACCGGCAGATTCTGCTGTTCTGCGGCATCTACTTCTGCATCCAGCTGACCATTTACGCCGCGACCTTCTGGCTGCCGAGCATCATCAAGCGCATGGGTGATCTGTCCGACATCCAGGTCGGCTTCTTCAACTCGATCCCCTGGCTGATCTCGATCATCGCCATGTATGCCTTTGCCGCCGGCTCTGCCCGCTGGAAGTTCCAGCAAGCGTGGGTCGCCGCAGCGCTGATCATCGCCGCCATCGGCATGTTCATGTCCACCACCGGTGGCCCGGTGTTCGCCTTTGTCGCGGTGTGCTTTGCCGCCATCGGCTTCAAGTCGGCTTCGGCACTGTTCTGGCCGATCCCGCAGGGCTACCTGGATGCGCGCATCGCCGCGGCGGTGATCGCCTTGATCAACTCGGTCGGCAACCTCGGCGGCTTTGTCGCGCCAACCACCTTCGGCTTGCTCGAGCAGCACACCGGCTCGATCCAGGGCGGCCTGTATGGGCTGGCGGTGACCTCGGTACTGGCGGCGATTGTGGTGTTCTTCGTTCGCACCGGCCCCAAGGCCAACACGCCCAATGACCTCAAACCGCAGTCGGCCCTGAGCCAGACCCACTGACCCGGCAGGAAAACAATAATGACTATGCATAACCCAGCAGACACCTTGAGCGTCACCCAGGCTCACAATGGCACCCCCGTGGTCACCGATTTGCGCGTGGTGCCGGTAGCCGGCCACGACAGCATGCTGCTCAACCTCAGCGGCGCCCATGGCCCGTATTTCACGCGCAATATCGTCGTCCTGCGCGACAGCGCCGGCAACACCGGCGTGGGCGAAGTACCTGGTGGCGAAACCATCCGCCAGACCCTCGAAGACGCCCGCAGCCTGGTAGTCGGCCAGCCCATCGGCCATTACCAGCGCGTGCTCAACGCCATGCGCCAGAACTTTGCCGGGCGCGACGTCGGCGGTCGCGGCCTGCAAACCTTCGACCTGCGCATTACCGTACACGCGGTGACGGCCATCGAGTCAGCGCTGCTCGACCTGCTCGGCCAGCACCTCAGCGTGCCCATCGCCGCCTTGCTCGGTGAAGGCCAGCAGCGCGATGCGGTGAAGATGCTCGGCTACCTGTTCTACATCGGCGACCGCCAGCAGACCGATCTGGCCTACCGTAACGAAGACGATGCCGATGATGACTGGCTGCGCCTGCGCCATGAAAAGGCCATGACCCCAGAAACGATCGTACGCCTGGCCGAAGCCGCCAAGGCCCGCTACGGCTTCAGCGACTTCAAGCTCAAGGGCGGCGTGCTGCGGGGTGAGGACGAGATCGAAGCGGTTACCGCCCTGGCCGAACGCTTCCCGGAAGCGCGCATCACCCTCGACCCCAACGGCGCCTGGTCACTCAAGGAAGCGATTGCCCTGTGCCGTGACCAGCACCATGTGCTGGCCTACGCCGAAGACCCTTGCGGTGCCGAAAACGGTTACTCCGGGCGTGAGGTGATGGCCGAGTTCCGCCGCGCCACCGGGCTGCCGACCGCGACCAACATGATCGCCACCGACTGGCGGCAGATGGGCCATGCGATCCAGCTGCAGTCGGTGGATATCCCGCTGGCCGATCCGCACTTCTGGACCATGCAAGGCTCAGTGCGCGTTGCGCAGATGTGCCATGACTGGGGCCTGACCTGGGGTTCGCATTCGAACAACCACTTTGATATTTCCCTGGCGATGTTCACCCAGGTGGCGGCCGCGGCGCCGGGCGAGATCACGGCGATCGACACGCATTGGATCTGGCAGGACGGCCAGCGTTTGACCCGTGAGCCGCTGCGCATTGTCGATGGCCATGTGCGCGTGCCGGCGCGTCCTGGCCTGGGCGTCGAGCTGGATGAAGATCAGTTGGCCAAGGCGCACGAGTGCTACCGCACTATGGGGCTGGGGGCGCGCGACGATGGCGTGGCCATGCAGTACCTGATCCCGGGGTGGAAATTCGATAACAAGCGGCCTTGCCTGGTGCGCTAGAAGACCGTGTAGCATCCGGGCGACGCGGCTTTTGTAGATACCGTCTTGACCCTCACCCCGCAAGGGCGATTTGGGGGTCAAACGGTTTGCCCGACTTCACCACCCCGTAAACCAGATGCAGCAGCTTGCGCATTGCCGCACACACGATCTGCTTGTAGGCCTTGTGCCGGCTGCTCAAACGCTCTGCCAGTGCCTTTACGACTGGGTTATGCCTGATCGAGACGGTGCCCGACATCCACAGGCCCGCTCGCAACCTTGAGGCGCCTGTGCGCGAAATGGTGCTCTGGCCTGTGAACTCGCCCGACTGTTGCATCACGGGGTTCAGGCCTGAGAAGGCGACAATTGCAGATGGGCTTTGGTATTTCAGGGGATCGCCCAGCTCGGCCAACAGCAACGCGGCGGTGGTCTCGCCCAGACCGTCGATCGAGGTAATCAGGTCGCGCCGCCCGCGCAGATCTGGATCGTCATCGATCGTCTGCTCAATGGCTTTTCTGGTCTTTTCCAGCTCTTTGATGATGTGCCCGATCACGTCTTGAATCGATTGCTTCACCGCATCTTGTGCGACATCCAAGCGATTCTGCTCCATCTGGCGCATTTCCTTGAGGTCGTCCAGTCGGCGCACCAGAGCACGCAAGCGGCGCTGTGCTGGCGGCTCAGGCTCCCACTGGCGAAGCGAGTCGGCGTTCTGTTGGCTGTAGGCAGCAATTACCTTCGCGTCAGCCCTATCGGTTTTGACGCGGCGAAGCTCCACATCAGCGAATTTCGCAATCACCGCCGGGTTCAGAATGCACACCCGATAGCCTTGGTCGTGGCAGTGCTCGGCAAGCGCTTCGTGATAGGTGCCCGTGGCCTCCATGACAATCCAGGTTCCGGGTCCTGCGTGACGCTCAAGCCAGTCGCTGAACTGGGCAAACCCTGCGGAATCATTGGGAAGCTTTGCCTTGGTGCGCTTCTTCCCGTTGGTCAACGTGGTGGCAATGTCGAAAGATCTTTTGGCAACATCAACGCCAACAAAAATGGACATGATCCTCTCCTTCAAACTACGAAAGTCGATCACCCAGCACTCTGTTCTACCTTGTGAATGCGTGCTCACGCCGGAGGCGGGCACTAGATACCGTTCGGACTTGTCGAGTGGGGTTGGAAGGTCAGAGCACCATCTACAATGCGGGCTCGATGCCCTAGGAGCGGCTCGGCTTCATGACCTTCCCTCGATGATCAGTCGAGAACTTTCGCTTCTTTGGAAGCGAAAGTCGAGATACAAGGAGCGGCCTTGTGTCGCGAAAGGCCCGCAAAGCGGGCCCGGCGATATCGGCGGCGAAGCCAGATCTGGGCCCGCTACGCAGGCCTTTCGCGACACAAGGCCGCTCCTACACAGACCGCGCATCATCGGCAAACCACGGCTGTACCCGACAGAAAGCCCTGTCCGTTGCTACCCCTCCAGCCGCCCATGGCGCAATCAGATATGCCATTCACGACATCTGCCGCGATTCGACATCGGCTGTCGTGATCGCGCACCTGCGAGGCGGTCTCGCATAATTTCCAGCCGCTCTGGCCCGGTTAAATGGATGTGCATTCGAGCTGGCGCGCTGCTCTGCAAAGCGTGTAAAACATCCCGCCAAGAGCACACACAATGTGCCTACCCCCTTGTATTCGAAGGAGATTATTTCGCCTACGCCTGCCCGTCCTTCCTTGTGTCAGCAAAAAGAGAACAAGATCAATGAACACCGTGGGATCTGATGGAAGTAACCTCGCGCAAGGGTTCAAACCCCGTCACGTAACGATGCTGTCCATCGCGGGCATTATCGGAGCGGGGCTCTTCGTCGGCTCCGGTCACGCCATTGCGGCGGCCGGCCCGGCCACCATAATTTCTTATTTCGTCGCCGGCACCCTGGTCGTGCTGGTGATGCGCATGCTCGGCGAAATGGCCGTTGCGCACCCCGATACCGGCTCCTTTTCAACCTACGCCGACCAGGCCATCGGCCGCTGGGCCGGCTACACCATCGGCTGGCTGTACTGGTGGTTCTGGGTGCTGGTAATCCCCATCGAGGCCCTTGCCGCAGGGCATGTTCTCAACGCCTGGTTCCCACAGGTGGACAGTTGGATCTTTGCCCTGGCCTCGATCATTCTGCTGGCCGGCACCAACCTGTTCAGCGTGGCCAAGTACGGCGAGTTCGAGTTCTGGTTCGCTATCCTCAAGGTCGTGGCCATTCTCGGCTTTATCGGGCTGGGCTTTGCTGCGTTGCTGGGCTGGCTGCCCAACCGCGAAGTCAGCGGCCTTAGCACGCTGGTCGACGAGTACGGCGGCTTCGCACCAAAAGGCTGGTCGGCCGTGATCGGCGCGTTCATCACCGTGATGTTCAGCTTTATCGGCACCGAGGCGGT
The DNA here is from genome assembly GCF_014268785.2 of Pseudomonas shirazensis. GTDB lineage: Bacteria > Pseudomonadota > Gammaproteobacteria > Pseudomonadales > Pseudomonadaceae > Aquipseudomonas > Aquipseudomonas shirazensis. Next base: position 549,188 of record NZ_JABWRD020000003.1, read on the forward strand.
GACCATCGCCGCCTCCGAGTCCAGCGACCCATCGCGCAACATCGCCAAGGCCACCCGCTCGGTGATCTGGCGGATCAGCACCTTCTATATCCTGTCGATCTTCGTGATCATCTCGATCGTGCCGTGGAATGACCCGCAGCTGGCCGTGGTTGGCTCGTACCAGCGGGCGCTGGAAATCATGAACATCCCCAACGCTGCGTTCATGGTCGACTTCGTGGTGCTGGTCGCCGTGGCCAGTTGCATGAACTCGTCGATCTACATCGCCTCACGGATGATGTATTCGCTGGCCAAACGCGGCGACGCCCCGGCCCTGCTGAAAAACACCTCCAAGGTCGGCGTACCGCGTGCTGCGGTGTTCGGTAGCACGCTGATCGGCGCAGCGATCGCCATCCTCAACTACTTCGCCCCGGCCGGCGTGTTCGAGTTTCTGCTGGCCAGTTCCGGCGCCATCGCGCTGCTGGTGTACATGGTCATCGCCATCTCGCAGCTGCGCATGCGCCGCCGCCTGGAGCGGGAGAACACCGAGCTCAAGTTCCGCATGTGGCTGTTCCCGTACCTGACCTGGCTGGTGATCATCTTCATCGCTGCGGCGTTGAGCGTGATGATGTATACCCCCGAGCACCGCGCCGAAGTCTCGGCCACCCTGGGCTTGGCGATCATCATCTCGTTCCTCGGCATCATCACCACCCGTGGTCATGCGCAGGCGGTAGGGGCGCGTTCGCTGGGCTGATGACCGGCGTATTCGAGGCAGTTGCTGCGGGGTGATGAAAGGCGCAACAAGTCGGTGGCAGTGATGTATCCGTGCCATCACTTTTTTCGTACACTCCGCGCACTGAGTTCGCAACGGAGTGCGCAAGATGCGTCGTGGTGCCGGGTTGGCCGTGGTGATGAGTCTGTTTTACCTGTCGCCGACGTTCGCCAGTGAACCTGCTGGCGATCCGTTGCTGGATGCGCCGCAGGCCTCGGCGCAAGCGCCCACGCAGAGCGCCCGTGGCGTGCTCAGGGCGCGCGACCAGGCGGTGCTGTCGAGCGAACTGGCTGGGCGCATCGTCGAGATGCCTTACGGCGACGGTGAAGCATTCCAGAAGGGCAGTGTGCTGGCGCGCTTCGATTGCAGCGCCTATCAGGCCCAGCTCAATGCCGCTCAGGCCGCCGTGCGCGCCGCCCGCGAAGAACTCAATCACAACAAGCAACTGGCCGCGCTGAAGTCGGTCGGCCAGTTTGCCGTGTCGTTGGCCGAAGCCAAGCAAGCGCAGGCGCAGGCCGAGGCGCAGGTCTACCAGGTGCAGGTCAAACGTTGCGTGATCACCGCGCCGTTCGATGGCCGGGTAGTGCAGCGCCGCGCCCAGCCGCACGAAAGCGTCGCCAGCGGCACGCCGCTACTGGAAGTGGTCGACAACCGCTCGCTGGAAATTCAGTTGTTGGTGCCTTCGCGCTGGCTCGGCCGGCTCAAGCCTGGGCAAGCCTTTGAATTCGTCCCGGATGAAACCGGCCAGCCACTGCAGGCTCAGGTCAAGCGGGTTGGCGCGCGCATCGATGAAGGCAGCCAGACCTTGCTGCTGATCGGCACGTTGCCGCAACAAGCCCCCGGGTTGCTGGCAGGCATGAGCGGTTCGGCGCACTTCGCGGAGCTGCAATGACCGCGGCGGCGGGCGGCGCTGTCGAGCGCGCGTTCGCTGTATTTCTCGGCTTGCAGCGCCAGGCCCGGCAGGCGGCCACGGCCGAGCAGCTGGGCTTCACCATGGTCAACGATGGCCAGGCCTTGTTTGGTTTTCGCCATGCCGCGCTGTTGATCGCGGGCAAGGTGCAGGCGCTGACCGGCATCAGCGTGGTCGAGGCCAATGCGCCGTTCGTGGCGTTCGTCGAGCGCGCTGCCGCCCGCTTGCACAGCCGGGGCGCCGAGGCCGGGCCGGTCGATCCCACCGAGCTGGACGAGCAGACCGTCGGCGAGTGGCAGGCGCTGTCAGCCGCCCACGCCTGCTGGTTACCGCTGAACGACCGCGAGGGGGAAACCTTCGGTGGCCTGTGGCTGGCCCGCGAGCAGTCCTTCAGCGAGGCCGAGCTGACCTTGCTCGGGCAACTGGCCGAGACATACGCGCATGCCTGGTTGGCGTTGCGCCCGGGCAAGCCGTGGCGGCTGCGCTGGCCACGGCGGCGCATTGCCATGGTGCTTGGCGCAGCTTTGCTGATGCTACTGGTACCGGTGCGCCAGGCCGTGCTGGCCCCCGCTGAAGTGGTGCCGTTGGGCGGCCGTGTGGTGGCCGCGCCGCTGGATGGGGTGGTGGCCGAGATCCGGGTCAAGCCCAACCAGCGGGTGGAGGCGGGCGAGCTGTTGGTGCGGCTCGACGCTACCACCCTCAAGGCCCAGGCCGATGTCGCCGAGCGCTCGCTGGGCGTGGCCGAGGCTGAACTCAAGGCCAGCACCCAGCGTGCGTTCTCCGATGCGCAGTCCAATGCCCGCCTCGATCTGCTCGCCGCGCGGGTAGAGCAGAAACGCGCCGAGCTCGACTATGCCCGGCAGCTGCTGGCGCGCAGCGAGATTCGCGCCGAACGCGCCGGCATTGCAGTATTTGCCGATGCCGAGCGCTGGACCGGCAAACCGGTGCAGACCGGTGAGCGATTGATGCAAATTGCCGACCCCAACCAGGCACAACTGCGCATGGAGCTACCGGTGGGCGATGCCATCGCCTTGCAGCCCGGCGCCGAAGTGGCGTTGTTTCTCGACAGCGACCCGTTGCAGCGCCACGTCGCGAGCCTTGAACGTGCAGCCTATGAAGCGCAACTGACGGCCGCCGGGCAACTGGCCTACCGCCTGGACGCCAGCTTTACCGAGCCGCCGCCGCGAATCGGCTTGCGCGGCACCGCCAAGCTTTACGGCGCGCGGGCGCCGCTGGTGTATTACCTGCTGCGTAAGCCGTTGGCGGCGCTGCGCCAAGGGCTGGGCGTGTAATGCTGCCGGCGCTGCGGGCTGACCTGCACTTGTCTCCGGCTGCTGCGGCATTCGATGGCGCCCCGCAATGGACCCTGGCCGACCCGTTGCGCGGGCGCTACTTCAAATTGGGTGGCTCGGCGGTGCGGCTGCTGCGGCACTGGGCGCTGGGTGATCCAGAACAGGTGCTGGCGGCGGCCAACGCCGAACCCGGCGTACCGCTGCAGGACACCGTGCTGGAAGAGTTGCTGACGTTTCTCAGCCAGCACGACCTGATCGCCGCGCTCGACCCGCGCCAGCGCGCCAGCTATGGCCTCAAGGCGGCCGGCAGCCGGCAGAGCCTGGGCACCCGGGTGCTGCATCAGTACCTGTTTTTCCGCATCCCACTGTGGCGCCCGGATGCCTTTCTCAACCGCGCCTGGCCAGTGCTTGAGCGCAACGGCGGCTGGATCCTGCGCTATTGCCTGCCGCTGTTGTTCATCCTCGGCCTGTTTCTGGTGATGCGTGACTGGTCGCGGTTTATCGCGACCTTCCCGCACCTGTTCAGCTTTGGCGGCGTACTGGCGTTTGGCGTGGCGCTGACGTTCGCCAAGCTGCTGCATGAATTCGGTCACGCATTCATGGCCAAGCGCGCCGGCTGCCGGGTGCAGAGCATGGGCCTGGCGTTCATGGTGCTGTTGCCGATGTTCTATACCGATGTCAGCGATGCCTGGCGAGTCAGTGACCGCCGCTCGCGGCTGCTGATCGATGCCGGCGGGGTGTTCGCCGAGCTGGTGCTGGCGGTACTGGCCCTGCTGGCCTGGTCACTGCTGCCGGACGGGCCGGCGCGTACGGCGGCTTTCATGCTGGCGACGGCCACCTGGGTAACCACCTTGCTGATCAACCTGAACCCGTTCATGCGCTTTGATGGTTACTTCCTGGTCAGCGACCTGTGGGGTGTGGAGAACTTGCAGAACCGCTCGTTCGCCTTGTGCCGCTGGCACCTGCGCGAGGCCCTGTTCGGCTACGGCGACCCAGCGCCGGAGCCTTGGCCAGCGCTGATGCGCCGACGTTTGTTGGTATGGGGCTACTGCTCATGGGTCTGGCGCGCGGTGCTGTTTTTTGGCATCGCGCTGGCGGTCTACCACCTGTTCTTCAAGGTGCTGGGAGTGTTTTTGATGGTGGTGGAGCTGGTCTGGTTCATCGGCCTGCCGGTGTACAAAGAGCTGTGCCACTGGTGGCAGCGGCGGGCACAGGCGAACCCGCACAAGCTGTTCTGGCTCGGCGCTGGCGTGCTGCTGGTGCTGGCGGTGCTGTTGTTGCCGTGGCGCACCGCGGTCGAGGTGCCGGCGCTGCTCGAGGCCTCGCGCACGTCGGACTTGCACGCGCCGGTCGCGGCCCGCCTGAAGGCGCTGCATGTGCAGGATGCGCAGGTGGTCAGCCAGGGTCAGTTGCTGCTGGAACTGGACTCGCCCGACCTGGATTCGCGGCAGCTGATCGTGCGCCGTGAGATCGAGATTCTGCAGTTGCTGTCACGCCGACAGGCAAGCCGCAGCGAAACCGCCGGTGATGCGGGCATTCTGGAGCAGCAGTTGGCCGAGGCCGTCGCCGAGTACCGCGGCCTGGCGGCCCAGCGCGAGCGCCTGCAGATCCGCGCCCCGCAAGCGGGGGTAATGCGCGACCTGCCGCCTGAGTTGACGCCCGGGCTGTGGCTCAGCCCGAGCCAGACCCTCGGCCGAATCGTCGAGCCTGGCGTGCGCTTGCGGGGTTATCTGGCCGAAGCCTCGCTGTGGCGGGTCGCGCCTGGCAGCCATGGGCGCTTCATCGCCGATGATCCGGCGCGGACGGCAGTCGAGGTGCGTCTGGACACAATCGACGCCACTGGCGTTAGGTATGTCGAGCTTGAAGCGCTGACCTCCGATCATCACGGCCCGATTGCCGTGCGCCGCGACGCTCAGCACCGCGCCGAGCCGGTCCAGGCCCAATATGGCGTGCGCCTGAGCCCGCTGAGTGACATAGCGGAAGTCGACCAGCCACGGCGCGGCGTGGTGGTGCTGGAGGGCGCTGGCGAGTCGTTGCTCGGTGGCCTGTGGCGACGTCTGGCAGCGCTGGGCGTGCGCGAAAGCGGTTTCTAGAGTTGTGCTCAACGGTAAGGAGTGACCATGCCTGAAGTCCCGCTGCCCCTGTGTTCGCGGTTGCCGCTGGCGGTAGATCTGGCGGCGCTGTTGCAGGCCCTGGCGCGAGTCGACAGTGGCCTCTGGCGAGGCCACTTCAACACCGCTTATCACCAGGGCGACTGGAGTGGCATCGACCTGATCGCCGCCGCCGATGCGCACCTGCCGCTGGCGCCCGGTGCCGGTGCGCCGGTGCAGCAGCAGACCTGGCAGCACGAGCCCGCCTGGCATAGCCTGCGCGAAAGCCTGGGCAGTGATTTGCGCGCGGCGCGGTTGCTGCGCCTGGGGCCGGGCGCGCGGATTCATGAGCACCGCGACCCCGACCTCGGGCGCCCGGGCGGCTGCCTGCGCCTGCACGTGCCGTTGCTCAGCCCGGCCGGGGTGGAGTTTCTGGTGGATGACCAGCAGGTGCCGATGCAGCCTGGTGAATGCTGGTTCCTCGACCTGTCGCGGCCGCATCGGGTCGACAACTGCAGCGAGGCCGAGCGGATCAATCTGGTCCTCGACTGCGAGCCAACGCCGGCCTTGCTCAGCCTGATCGAGCAAGGCCTTGAGCAAACTCCGCAGTTGCAGGCGAGTCGCGCCGGGCAAGCCTTTGCCCAGTTCAGGCTGTTGCTGACGGCGCGGCCCGAGCTGGCCGCGAGCCTGCAGGCGCTGACCGAGCCGCAGGCATTCATCGAGCACACCCGGCAGATGGGCGCCGCAGCGGGCCTGTATTTCGCCGAGGCAGACGTGCGCAGCGCGATGCGCCAAGGCAAACAAGCATGGAACGACCAATGGCGAGTGTGACCCCCGAGCTGGATTTTACCGGCTGGCTGCCGATCCGCAGTTGGCAGCGCGCTGGCGAGTGGCGGGTTGACTGGTGCTGGTTTGGCCAGCAGCGCCTGACCAGGCCGTTTCTGCGGGACGACGTCGATGCCGCGCTGCGCCTGCCGTTCAACCAGGCGTTTCGCCGCGAAACCGGCCTCCAGGCGTTGCTCGACTGGCAGCAGCGCTGCCCGGGCATCGGTCCCAGCGCGCTGGTGTTTCATGCCTCGCGGTGTGGCTCGACGCTGATCGCACAACTGCTGGCGGGGCTTGAGCGCAACATCGTGCTGTCCGAGCCGCCACCGCTGGACAACCTGCTGCGCGCGCATCTTGTGGATGCCGGCGCCAGCGCCTGGCAGCCGCGCGCGGTGTCGGCGTTGTTGTCTGCCTATGGCCAGCGCCGCCGGGGCGACGAGCAGCAGTTGCTGATCAAGCTGGATGCCTGGAATGTGTTCGAGGGCGCGCAACTGTGCACGTTGTACCCAGACACGCCACGGATTTTTCTCTACCGCGACCCCTTGGAAATCGTCGTTTCGCAGATGCGTCAGGCCGGCATGCAGCGGGTGCCAGGCCTGCTCGGCGTGACCGTGCTGGATCAACTGCTACCGGACGCAGCGGGCATGGACCCGCTGCAGTACACCTGCCGGATGATCGCCGAAGTGCTGCGCGCGGGCCTTGAGCTGTGCCAGCGCCACGGTGCGGTCGCGGTCAACTACAACGAGCTGCCGCACGCCTGTTGGGGGCGACTCGCGCCGCTGTTCGCGGTCACTGCCGAGGACCACGCGCAGTTGCAGCAGACTGCCGCATTCGATGCCAAGCAGCCGTACATGGCCTTCGCGGCGGACAGCCAGCGCAAGCGGGATGACGCCAGCCCCGAGGTACGTCAGGCGGTCACTCGCTGGGCCGCTGATGCGTATATTTCCTTGGAATCCATTCGCTTGCAGCGCAGCTGAAGCAAGGTGTCAAAAAGGCCTCAAACAGGCGTTTGATAAAATAGTGGCATTTGGCTTCTTCTGCGCTAGCAGGCGGGCTGGCAGTTCGGCTACGCTGCCGCCCATATTGTCTGACAGTCCATCATGGAAGCGCGCCCCGGCTTGGGGAAACATTGCACGGAAGCAATCCCGCCATGTCATCGCCCGAGGTTTCTCTTCGTCCGTGTGTGGACGCCGACCTGGCGTTCCTGAGTGCTCTGTACGCGCGCACCCGCTCGGCTGAAATGGCTCAGTTGGGCTGGCCAGCGGCTGCGGTCGAGGCCTTTGTGGCCCAGCAGTTCGCGGCTCAGCAACAGCATTACCAAACCCACTATGAGGACGCCCGGCAATTGATCATCGAGTCGGCTGGCGAACCTGTCGGCCGCGCCTATCTGCACTGGAGCGCAGCCCAGCTGCACATCATCGACATCAGTTTGCTCCCTGCCTGGCAAGGGCAGGGTATCGGTACCCGCCTGCTCGGCCAATGGCTGGCCCGCGCCGATGCCAGCGGCTTGCTCGTCAGCCTGCAAGTGCTGGCCGGCAATCCGGCACAGCGGCTGTACCTGCGTCACGGTTTTCAAGCGAGCGCGGATGACGGCTTGTATCTGCACATGCAGCGCCAACCTTTGCTCAGCGCAGCGTAAGTAATCATTTTTTGCGGGCCATTTGGCTCGGGTTTTCAGTGCAGTCAAAGGAGCGCAGTAGATGAGTGATCCGTTTCTTGGTGAAATCAGAATGTTTGCCGGCAATTTCGCGCCGCGTGGCTGGGCACTCTGCCAGGGGCAGTTGCTGCCCATCGTGCAGAATCAGGCGCTGTTCTCATTGTTAGGCACCTATTACGGCGGCAACGGCACGACAAACTTCGCCCTGCCTGACTTGCGCGGTCGCGCGGCGATCGGCACCGGCCAAGGCCCCGCCTTGTCTCAAATCGATCTGGGCGAATCATCGGGCAGCGAAGCGGTCACTCTGACCGCGAACAATCTCCCGCAGGTGCCGGTCAACCTGGCTGCGGTGAAAGCTACAGTTGCTGTGCCGGCATTCAGCGGTGACGCCGACAGCAACTTGCCCGCGAGCAACCGTGTGCTGGCCAAGTCAGTGGATGCCGACGGTAGTGGTGTGAACGTCAGTATCTTCAGCGAAAGCGCCGCTGATACCGCGCTCACAGCGTTCCAGGCGCCATTGACCGGATCGGCCACGGCTGGCGGCAATTCGCTCCCGGTCAGCGTGCGCAATCCCTCTCTGGGCGTGAACATGATCATTGCGGTTGAGGGTATTTACCCGTCGCGCAACTAAGCTTGACAGGTACGGCGCCTGCCGCAGCTACGACGCTGCGGCAGGCGCCGGCAATTCCCAAGGACATTGCCGGTTTCCGTCAGGAGGCCGGCTGGAAACACCAGCACAAGGCTGAGCGAGGACATCATGGCATTCTGGAAACGCGGCACGCGCACCACCCCACCTACCGTTTCCGTGAATTCGCCGAGCCTGATTCAGGCCCTCGAACCACGCATGATGTTCGACGCCTCGGTGCCGGTCGTTGCCGACCAGGCGGCAGTGGCCGTCGAAGCCGCTGCCGCTGCCGCGGGGCACGACCCGGCCAGCAGCCAGGATGCCGCCAGCGAGCATGACCCCGCACCCGCCACGGCCGCGCCGGCCACCGCTTCGGCGGATGTCGCCGGCGGCCAGGAAGTGGTGTTCATCGACTCGGCCGTCAGCGATTACCAGAAGCTGATCGCCGGCCTGCCCGAAGGCGTCGAAGTGGTGGTGCTGGACAACAGCAAGGACGGCCTCAAGCAGATCGCCGACTACCTCGACGGGCGCAAGGACATTGCCTCGATCGATATCATCAGCCATGGCGACGCGGGCTATATCTACCTGGCCGGCGATGCGATCTGGACCAATCAGTTAGACGCCCATGCGGCCGACCTGGCGCGCATCGGTGCCAGCCTGGCCGAAGGCGGTGATGTGCGCTTCTTCGCCTGCAATACCGGCGCAGGCGCCGAGGGCCAGCAGTTCGTCAACGAAGTGTCGCGCCTGACCGGTGCTGATGTTGGTGCCTCGAGCGATTCCACCGGCAACCGTGCCGGTGAGGACTGGCAGCTGGAAACCGTCGCTGGCGCAGTCGCCAGTGGAGTCGGTGTGCAGCGCGGCGACCTGTCGGCGTTCACCACCTCGCTGGCAACCATCACCGTCACCGACACCGATGCTTCGTCGACCGTGGTCAACGGCAAGGTCTCGCTCGCCGAGGCCATCCAGGCCGCCAACGGCGATGTCTCGGTGGATGGCTCAGCGGCCGGCAGCGGCAGTGACATCATCGTCTTCCACCAGGACCTCAAGGGCCAGACCATTCGCTGGTCATCTGCGACCGCCTTGGCCGTGACCAGCACGATCACCATCAACGGTGATGTCGACGGCGACGGCGTCGGCGACATCATCCTCAGTGGTGACGTCAACAACAGCGGCTCGCGTGACGCGCTGGAGGCCTCCGGCCTTTCCATCAATGCCGGCGGCTCACTGACTGTGCAAAATCTGGACTTCCGCCACTTTTCCGGCAACATTACCGGCGGCGTCCTGCGTGCCAACGGTGGCACGCTGATGGTTGAAGATTCGAACTTCCAGAACAACTCGGGCACCGTGATCAACTCCAGCACGTCGGTGGGCACCGCCATCACGCTGCGCAACAGCACCTTGCACGACAACAGCAGCACGATCGTTGGGGCAACCGCCATGAGCTCGTTGGTGCGGTTGGCCGGCCCCGGTAGTTATGTGCTCGAGAACGTTGCGATCTACAACAACAGTGGTACCCATGCTGGCGGCGGCACAGTAGCTTCAGGGGGTATCCTGATCCTGAGCTCGGCCACGGTACAGATCGTCAACAGCACCATTGCCAACAACGTGTTTACCAATACCGGCGCGGGCGGCATCAGCAGCGCCGGCCTCGGCTGGACGGGAACTGCGACGGGACTGATCACCGTGCAGAACACCATCATCAGCGGCAATACGGTCAACAGCGTTGATGCCAATCTGCAAGCTGGCACCGCCTACACCGACACCACCAACCTGATTGGCACCACCGTCAACTTCGTCGACGCCGCCAATGGCGACCTGCGCCTGGCAGCCAGCGCCAGCAATGCGATCAACCAGGGCACCAGTACGGGTGCGCCCACCACCGACCTGCGTGGCTTCGAGCGTCCGCGCGGCGGCGCGGTGGATATCGGCGCCTACGAGGTGCTGTACGACACCGCGCCGCTGGTCGACCTCGACAGCACCACGCCCGGTAACGACAGCAGTGTCAATTTCAACGGCAGCGCGGTGCCGCTGCTGCCGAACATCGTCATCACCCAGAGCGACGGCGACACCCAGGTCAGCGGTGCCAACCTTAGCTTGAGCGGCAGCCTCGATGGCAGCAACGAAGTGCTGCTGCTCAGCGCCGGCCAGCTCGCTACCGCTGCCAGCTACGGCATCAGCGTGACCGGCTCGGGCACCTCGACACTGGCCCTCAGCGGTGTCGCCACGCTGGCCCAGTACCGCACAGTGCTGGCTGCAGTGCAGTACAGCAACAGCACGCCGGCCTATACCGCGGGCCTGCGCAGCGTGACCGTGCTGGTCAACGATGACATGGGCAGCACCTCGCACACTGCGCTGGTGGACGTGCAGCCGCTGAATGCTGCGCCGGTCATCGGCAACCTCAACGGCGATAGTGCCGCCTTCACTCAAGGTGGCGGCGCGGTGCTGATTGACGCCGGCGGTAACGCTACGGTGAGCGACAGCGACTCGACCGATTTTGCCGGTGGTGCGTTGACCGTATCGGTCACGGCCAATGCCGCTCCGGGCGAGGACCGCCTGGCGATTCGCAACCAAGGCAACGGTGCCGGCCAGATCGGCGTCAGTGGCAGCAGCGTCAGCTACGGCGGCACCGTGATCGGCACGCTCAGCGGCGGCACCAATGGCGCCAACCTGGTGGTCAGCCTCAACGCCAATGCCAGCGCCGCTGCGGTCGAGGCGCTGGTGCGCAACCTGACCTACGACAACAGCAACGCCAGCAACGCGATTGGCCAGGCGAACCGCATGCTCAGCGTGACCGTCAGCGATGGTGACGGCGCGACCTCAAGCGTTGCCAACGTGGCGGTTACCGTGCGCGAGACCGTGCCGCCAAACGCAACCATCGTTGTCAGCGACAGCACTTTGCTGGCCGGTGAAACCACCCTGGTCAGCATCACCTTCAGTGAGGCAATCAGCGGCCTTGGCGTCGGCGACTTCACCGTGGCCAACGGCGTATTGAGCAACCTCAGCAGCAGCGACGGTGGCATTACCTGGACCGCCACGCTCACGCCCAGCACCGCCACCACCGACAGCAGCAACCTGATTTCCCTGAATAACGCAGGGGTCACCGACGCCGCCGGCAATGCCGGCGTAGGTACTACCGAGTCGAATAATTACGCCATCGATACCGAGCGTCCGACGGCAGTGGTGAGCCTGTCCAGCAGCAGTTTGCTCGCGGGCCAGACCGCCGTGGTGACCATTACCTTCAGCGAGGCCGTGAGCGGCTTCACACTGGCCGATCTGAGCGTCTCCAACGGCGGCTTGAGTGGTCTGAGCAGCAGCGACGGCGGCATCACCTGGACCGCGCTGTTGACCCCGACCGCAGCCTCGACCAGCGTCGCCAATGTGGTCAGCGTCAACTTGGCGGGGGTCACTGATCTGAGCGGCAACGCCGGCACCGGCTCGGCACCGTCGCCGACCTACAGCGTCGACACCTCACGCCCCACCGCGACCATTGTGGTTGCCGATACAGCGCTGCGGACTGGTGAAACCAGCCTGGTCACCATTACCTTCAGCGAAGCCGTCACTGGTTTCAGCAACGTTGACCTGAGCGTCGCCAACGGTTCGCTCAGCAGCGTCAGCAGCAGCGACGGCGGCATCACCTGGACGGCGACCTTCACCCCCGACGCAGATATCACCAGCACCGGTAACCTGATCACCCTGGACAACAGCGGTGTCAGCGACCAGACGGGCAACACCGGTATCGGCATCACCGACTCGAACAGCTTCGCCATCGATACCCAACGCCCGACCGCGACTGTCGTGGTCGCGGACAGCGCCTTGAGCGTCGGCGAAACCTCGACAGTCACCATCACCTTCAGTGAGGCGGTGAGCGGCTTTACCACCGCCGATCTCAACATCACCGTTGGCCTGCTGAGCAATTTGAGCAGCAGCGATGGCGGGGTTACCTGGACTGCCACCCTGACCCCGAGCAGCAATATCACCAACACCAGCAATATCATTGTTCTGAACAACACTGGCGTTACCGACCATGCCGGTAACGCCGGCATCGGCAGTACCGCCTCGAACGCCTTCGCCGTCGATACCCAGCGCCCGACTGCGGTGATCAGCATGGCCGACACGGCGCTGAGCGCTGGCGAAAGCACGTTGGTGACCTTCAGCTTCAGCGAAGCGGTGAACGGCTTCAGCAACGATGACCTGAGCGTGGCCAACGGCACCCTCAGCGATGTAACCAGCATCGACGGCGGCATCACCTGGACGGCGTTGTTCACGCCGACGCTGCAGGTGCAGGACATCAGCAACCTGATCACCCTGAACAACAGCGGCATCACCGATCTGGCCGGCAACAGCGGTACTGGCACGACCAACTCGCCTAACTACACCGTCAACACCGTGCTGCCGACGGCCACCATCGTGGTTGCCGACACGGCCTTGGCAGTCGGCGAAACCAGCCTGGTCACCATCACCTTCAGCGAGGCGGTGAGCGGCTTCACCAATGCTGACTTGAGCATTGCCAACGGTACGCTCAGCACTGTCAGCAGCAGTGATGGAGGTATTACCTGGACAGCCACGTTCACGCCATCGAGCAACGTCGATGACAGTGCCAACCTGATTACCCTCGACAACACCGGTGTGATGGGGGCGTCCGGTAATACCGGCATCGGCAGCACCGACTCGAACAATTTCGCCATCGACACCCAGCGCCCGACTGCGACTATCGTGGTCGCTGACAGCGCCCTGAGCGTCGGCGAAACGTCGACCGTCACCGTCACCTTCAGCGAGGCGGTGACCGGCTTTACCCGGGCCGATCTGAGTGTCAGCGTTGGCCAGCTGAGCAATTTCATCAGCAGCGATGGCGGGGTGACCTGGACGGGCACCCTGACCCCCGACAGCAACATCTCCAACACCAGCAATGTCATTGTTCTGGACAATACTGGCGTCGCCGACCTGTCCGGCAACAACGGCAGCGGCACGAGCGACTCGAACGCCTTCGCCGTCGATACCCAGCGCCCGACTGCGGTGATCAGCATGGCCGACACGGCACTGAGCGCTGGCGAAAGCACGTTGGTGACCTTCAGCTTCAGCGAAGCGGTGAACGGCTTCAGCAACGATGACCTGAGCGTGGCCAACGGCACCCTCAGCGATGTAACCAGCATCGACGGCGGCATCACCTGGACGGCGTTGTTCACGCCGACGCTGCAGGTGCAGGACATCAGCAACCTGATCACCCTGAACAACAGCGGTATCACCGATCTGGCCGGCAACAGCGGTACTGGCACGACCAACTCGCCTAACTACACCGTCAACACCGTGCTGCCGACGGCCACCATCGTGGTTGCCGACACGGCCTTGGCAGTCGGCGAAACCAGCCTGGTCACCATCACCTTCAGCGAGGCGGTGAGCGGCTTCACCAATGCCGACTTGAGCATTGCCAACGGTACGCTCAGCACTGTCAGCAGCAGTGATGGAGGTATTACCTGGACAGCCACGTTCACGCCATCGAGCAACGTCGATGACAGTGCCAACCTGATTACCCTCGACAACACCGGTGTGATGGGGGCGTCCGGTAATACCGGCATCGGCAGCACCGACTCGAACAATTTCGCCATCGACACCCAACGCCCGACCGCCACTATCGTAGTCGCGGACAACGCCTTGAGCGTCGGCGAAACGTCGACCGTCACCGTCACCTTCAGCGAGGCGGTGAGCGGCTTTACCACCGCCGATCTCAACGTCACCGTTGGCCTGCTGAGCAATTTGAGCAGCAGCGATGGCGGGGTTACCTGGACTGCCACCCTGACCCCGACCAGCAATATCACCAACACCAGCAATATCATTGTTCTGAACAACACTGGCGTTACCGACCATGCCGGTAACGCCGGCATCGGCAGTACCGACTCGAATACCTTCGCCGTCGATACCCAGCGCCCGACCTCGACTATCGTCCTGAGCGACTCGGTACTGACGGCAGGGCAGACCTCGCAGGTGACCATCACCTTCAGCGAAGCGGTGATCGGTTTGGCGCTGGATGACTTCAGCGTTAGCAATGGCCTGTTGAGCAACCTTTCCAGCAGCGATGGCGGCGTGACCTGGACGGCGACGTTCACTCCCGCCAGCAATGTCGAGCAAGCCGGCAACCTGATCAGCCTGGACAACAGCCGCTACACCGACCTGGCAGGCAACAGCGGCACCGGCAGCAGCGCTTCGCCGGCGTTCAGCATCGACACCGTGCGCCCCAACGCAACCATCGTGGTCGCCGGCAGCACGCTGACCGGTGGTGAGAGCAGCCTGGTAACGATCACCTTCAACGAGCCCGTAAGCGGGTTGACGCTGGCTGACTTCAGCGTCACCAATGGCGCACTCGCTAACTTGTCCAGCAGCGATGGCGGGATTACCTGGACCGCAATCCTGACTCCCACCGCAGGCGTCGAGGCTGCCCGCAACCTGGTCAGCCTGAACAACGCCGGCGTGACCGATCAGGCTGGCAACAGCGGCGTTGGCAGCAGCGTCTCGAACGCCTTCGCGGTCGACAGTCGCGCGCCGACCGTAGCCGTAAGCAGCGTCGACAGTTCACCGAACACCCCCGACAGCGTGCGCTTCACCGTGACCTTCAGCGAGGCGGTCAACGGCGTCGACCTGGCCGACTTCGCCCTGCTCGCGACCGGCAACGCCAGCGGCACGTTGAGCAGTCTGCAACGCCTGGATGCGAACACCTATGTGGTCACCGTCAGTGGCATCAGCGGCAGCGGCAACCTGAGCTTGAACCTAAACGGCGCTGCCAGCGGCATTGCCGATCAGGCCGGCAACGCCCTCAGCGGCGGCATCACCGGCGGGGGTTACAACGTCGACCGTGTGGCGCCAGTCACCACTGGCGTGACGGTCCCGGTCGGGGTTACCTACAGCGCCGGCGACAACCTGTCGTTCGTGGTCAACACCAGCGAAACCGTGTTGGTCAACGGGACGCCGCAGCTGGCGCTGGATATCGGCGGGCGCACCGTATTCGCCAACTATGTCGCCGGCTCGGGTAGCTCGACGCTGGTGTTCCAGTACACCGTGCAAGTCGGCGACAACGACGCCAACGGCATTCAGGTGGTCGGCTTGTCGAGCAACGGCGGCAGCCTGCGCGATGCCGCCGGCAACGCCATGCAGCTGGCCCTGAACAACGTCGCCGACAGCAGCGGCGTAACCGTCGATACCGACGCGCCGCAGGTCGAGTCGATCGTCGCCGCGCCTTCGGCGCCGGGCAGCATGAGCTTTACCGTGACCTTCAGTGAAGCCGTCAACGGCGTACAACTGTCCGACTTCAGCCTGCTCACCACCGGCAACGCCAGCGGCAGCCTGCAGTCGCTGGTGCAGATCGATGCGCGTACCTGGCAGGTCAATGTCTCCGGCACTGGCGGCTCCGGCAGCCTGGCGCTGGCGCTCAATGGCACCGCCGGCACGATTACCGATAACGCCGGCAACCCGATCAGCGGCGGCTTCAGCAGCCAGGGCCAGAGCATGGTCGCCAACGACGGCGACCCCGAGTTCCGCGCCAACGCCGGGGTCAGCCCGCTGGCACCGGCGCAGCCATTGCTGGTGCCACAGGTGCCGCTGGCCAGCGTGGTCGACACGCGCTCACCGCTGTTGCCGGCGCCTCTGTTCGAAGTGCCGACGCTGGGCAACGGGGTCGCCACACTCGGCAGTATCTTCATTCACAACGGCGCGCTGGCGCCGAGCTACCTGGCGCAAGTCTTCGCCGGCAGCAGCGCGGTCGGCCTTGGCGACAACGACGGCAGTACGTTTGGCAGCAGCAGCCTGGCCAGCATCTTCAGCAAGACCATGCCGGACGACGGCGGCCAGTACGAACTCAGCGGCGGCAAGCCGTGGCGTCAGGCCGAAGGCGGGGCGGGCAGGGGCCTGACCGCAGCACCAAGCCTGGGCCAACAGTTGCAAGGCATCACCGACAATCAACAACGCCCGACCAGGGAACTGGCGCAGGCGCTGGGGCAGATCAATGCGCGCGTACCTCAGGTGTGAGCGGACAAGCAGTCATGAGTTTCACATGTGCCGTACCAGGGGGCGGACAGGGATGAACAAAGCATCAAGGTTTTTCGCGGTAAGTTTTCTCGCGTTGGCGGTCACCGGCTGCGCAGTCAAGACTCAGCCAATCGAACCGAGCGTCAGCGAGCAGCGGGCCAAGTCCGATCTGGCCAAGATGTTCAAGGATCAGGAGGCCCTGCAAGGCCCGTTGACCCTGCACGAAGCCATGGCGCGTGCGGTCAAGTACAACCTTGAAGCCCGCCTGAAAATCATGGAAGAAGCCCTGGCCCAGCGCCAGGTCGACCTCGCCACCTTCGACATGCTGCCACGCATGGCGATGTCGGCAGGCTACGCCGGGCGCAGCAATGTCAGCGCCTCTAGCAGCCAGAGTATTCTGACCAACACCCAGTCCCTCGAACCCTCCACCTCGCAGGACCGTGACCGCGGCGTGGCCGACCTGACCATGGTCTGGAACGTGCTCGACTTCGGCGTCAGCTACGTCAACGCCAAACAGCAAGGCGACCAGCGTCTGATCGTGCAGGAACGTCGGCGCAAGGTGGTCCAGACCATCATCCAGGATGTCCGCTCGGCCTACTGGCGCGCCGTTGCCGCCGAGCGCCTGCTGACCCAGATCGATACCCTGATGGTGCGCGTCGACCAGGCCAAGGCCAACAGCCAGCAGATGGGCGAGCAGCGCCTCGGCGACCAGGTCGCCACGCTCAACTACCAGCGCGCATTGATCGAAGCCACCCGCCAGCTGGAAGAACAACGCCGCGCGCTGTCGCTGGCCAAGACCGAGCTCGGCGCGCTGATCAACCTCGCGCCCGGCAGCAAACTGACCCTGGCCTCCAGCAACGACTACAGCGTGCCCGAGCTCAAGGTCGACCTCGCCACCCTCGAACAGCAAGCCCTGGCCTCGCGCCCTGAATTGCGCGAGCAGGACTACCAGGCGCGCATCAGCGCCGCCGAAGTGCGCAAGTCGATGCTGCGCATGCTCCCCGGCCTAGAGTTCTCGGCCGGCGGCCACTACGACAGCAACAGCTTCCTGAGCAATCAGAGCTGGGCCGACTACGGTGTCAAGATCACCTGGAACCTGTTCAACGTGATCTCCGCGCCCGCCGCGATCAACGTCGCCAAGGCCGGCGAACAAGTGGTCGAAGCCCGCCGTCAGGCCATGTCGATGGCCGTACTCGCCCAGCTGTACGTGGCTAACGCCAACTACAACGAAGCCCGCCGCCAGTTCGCCACCAGCCAACAATTGGTGTCGCTGGATGGGCAGATCGTCGAGCAACTGCGCAACCGCCATCAGGCCCAAGGCATCGGTGAGCTGGAGCTGATCCAGGGCGAGCTGAATGCCCTGCAAGCCGACCTGCGCCGCGACCTCGCCTACGCCGAGCTGCGCAACAGCTACGGCCAGGTCTTCGCCAGCGCCGGCCTCGACCCATTGCCAACCAAACTGCGCTCGGACTCGCTGACCGACATCGCCCAGGCCCTCAGCAGCAATGAAAGCCGCTGGCAGCAAGGCGACATCACCCCCGGCCTGTAAGGCCCGGCCTGCAACCCTGCCCGCGCAGGGTTGCAGCCAGCCTCAAACCAAAGCTTCAAGCACGTAAGCCAGCAAGCGCTCGGCCGAATGGCCAAGCGTTTGTGCGCCCGTCTCCAGCTGCAACTGCGGCTGCTGCGGCGCTTCATACGGCGCATCGATCCCGGTAAACGCCGGCAGCTCGCCCGCCCGCGCCCGCCGATACAACCCCTTCGGGTCACGCCCCTCGCACGCCTGCAGATCCGCGCTCAGATACACCTCATGAAAGCCCGCCTTGCACGCCCGACGCGCCGCCGCCCGATCTGCTCGGTAGGGTGAGATAAACGCTGCGATGCAGATCAGCCCCGCATCCGCGAACAACGCCGCGACCTCACCGGCACGGCGTACGTTTTCGCTGCGATCGGCAGGGGAGAAGCCCAGATCGGCGTTCAGGCCAGTGCGCAGGGCGTCGCCGTCGAGAACGTAACAACCGTAGCCGCGAGCGGTCAATTGTTCGGCGAGGGCGGTGGCCAGGGATGACTTGCCGGCGCCGGAGAGGCCGGTTAGCCAGATCACCGCGCCGGGGTGGCGGCGGGGGAAAGCAGCAGGGGGTGTGGCGACAGTTTGCACTTGGCTGGATTCCATTCCCGGTGAGCATGCTGAGTTTACTGGACTATTGCTGAGTTGGCGGTGGCAGAGCAATTGCTGGCTGAGGCAGCACCCGCATGCACTGCGGGATCTGCAGGCCATTCAAGCCCCAGCCTGATCTGGCAGCTTCCCCCAGAACTCCTGCGCCGACTGACTGATCGGCCCGGTTGGCCGGGTCAGGTGAATCTCCAGCGGAATATCCCAGCTCTCATCCAGCGCCCGCACCAGGCGGCCATCGGTCACTTCCTGTTCGGTCAAACTGCGCGGCAGCCAGGCCACGCCTTTGCTCTCCAGCGCCATCGACATCAGCACCGCCGCCAGGTGGCTGCTGAACAGCGGCTTCAGGTGCAGGTATTCCTCCTTGCCGCGCAAGCGGTGGGCAACGATGCGCCCCAGGCCCGACTCATGGGTGTAAGCCAGATAAGGCAGCGCCTCAGGTGAGGTGCCAAAGTTGGCCGAGGCACTCGCCAGCGGCACCAGCACATCCTCGCCGACCTTCTTGCTGACGAACTGATCCGGTGCCAGCAGCGGCGGTACATCGGGATGGCGGTGGCAGAGCATGAACTGCACCTGGCCATGGATCAGCATCTGCTCGCACACCGCCATGCTGTCCGAATGCAGCTGCACCGCTTCGATCGGCGCGCCGTTTTCTGCGCTGCGCAGCCACTTCGGAAAGAACGTGAACGACAGCGAATGGGTGGCCGCAAAATGCAGCGACTTGGCCGCCATGCCCGCCACTTCCTGGGCCTCGGTGCGCATGCGGTACAGGCGCCGGGCGGCGTCCTGGGCGCTGGGCAGGATCTGCCTGCCGGCGTCGGTCAGGGTCGCGCCCTGCGGGGTGCGGATGAACAGTTGCACGCCCATCCAGTTCTCCAGCGCCCGCACCCGACGGCTGAACGCCGGCTGGGTAACGTGGCGTGCTTCGGCGGCGCGCACGAAGCTGCCGTACTCCGCCAACGCGGAAAGATCCTCCAGCCAAACCAGTTCCAAGGGCCATGCCTCCTGTGCATAGGGTCCGGCATTAATAGCATTGGGCGGGTACCCTCGCAACGCCTAACGTGGGGCCACAAACAACAACAGGAACCCCGCCATGCGCATTGTCGACATTCGTGAAAAAACCGTTTCGATTGCCTCGCCCATCGCCAACGCCTACATCGACTTCTCGAAAATGACCTGCTCGGTGGTCGCCGTGGTCACTGATGTGATCCGCGATGGCAAGCCGGTGATCGGCTACGGCTTCAACTCAAACGGCCGCTACGGCCAGGGCGCGCTGATGCGCGATCGCTTCCTCGCGCGCATCACCGAAGCCGACCCGGAGACCTTGATCGACCACGAGAACAACAACCTCGACCCGTTCGCCATCTGGAAAACCCTGATGACCAACGAAAAGCCCGGCGGCCACGGCGAGCGCTCGGTTGCCGTCGGCACCATCGACATGGCCGTGTGGGATGCCGTCGCCAAGATCGAAGGCAAACCGCTCTATCGCCTGCTGGCTGACCGCTACCGCAATGGCGTCGCCGACGACAAGGTGTGGGTCTACGCCGCTGGCGGCTACTACTACCCCGGTAAAGACCAGACCAAGCTCAAGGCCGAAATGCAAAGCTACCTCGACCGCGGCTACGACGTGGTCAAGATGAAGATCGGCGCCGTGCCGCTGGACGAAGACATCCGCCGTATCGAAGCCGTGCTCGAAGTGGTCGGCGATGGCCAGCGCCTCGCGGTCGACGCCAACGGCCGCTTCGACCTGCAGACCGGTATCGCCTATGCCGAGGCGATCAAGAAGTACAACCTGTTCTGGTACGAGGAAGTCGGTGACCCGCTCGATTACGCCCTGCAAGCCGAGCTCGCCAACCACTACGAATTGCCGATGGCCACCGGCGAAAACCTGTTTTCGCACCAGGACGCACGCAACCTGCTGCGTCACGGCGGCATGCGCCCCGACCGCGACTACCTGCAGTTCGACTGCGCGCTGTCGTACGGCCTGGTCGAGTACATGCGCACCCTCAAAGTGATGGAAGACCTAGGCTGGTCATCGCGCCGCGTGGTCCCTCATGGCGGCCACCAGATGTCGCTGAATATCGCAGCCGGCCTGCACCTGGGCGGCAACGAATCCTACCCGGACGTGTTCCAGCCATTCGGCGGCTTTGCCGACGGCATCCAGGTTGAGAACGGCTATGTCGGCCTGCCGGATATCCCAGGCGTCGGCTTTGAAGCCAAGTCTGCGCTGTACGCAGTCATGCGCGAACTGGGCGAGGGCTGAGCCACCCCCGCGCTGCGGTCTTGCGATAGAGACCGCAGCGTCGGCGTCGCCTGCCGACGCCAAGCCACACGCCCATCACAACAATAAAATGAGGTGCATTCGTGGAAACGTCCAAGTCCCGCTGGTACAGCCAGCTCTACGTGCAAGTGCTGATCGGCATCGTCATCGGCGCCGCCATCGGTTACTTCGTGCCCGACATCGGCGCCAAGCTGCAGCCGTTTGCCGACGGCTTCATCAAACTGATCAAGATGCTGCTGGCGCCGATCATCTTCGGCACGGTGGTAGTCGGCATCGCCAAGATGGGCAGCATCAAGGAAGTCGGCCGCATCGGCGTCAAGGCGCTGATCTACTTCGAGATCCTCTCGACCATCGCCCTGGTCGTTGGCCTGATCGTGGTCAACCTGGTCAAACCCGGCGAAGGCATGAACATCAATGCCGCCGGCCTCGATGGCAGTGCCATCAGTAAGTACAGCCAGGCTGCCAGCGAACAGGGCGGTACCGTTGATTTCTTCCTCAATATCATCCCCAGTACTTTTGTTGGCGCGTTCTCCAATGGGGTGATGCTGCAGGTCATTCTGCTCTCGGTATTGATGGGTGTGGCGCTGGTGCAGATGGGCGAAACCAGCAAGCCGCTGATCAACACCATCGACCTGTTCCTGCAGGGCCTGTTCAAGATCGTCGCCATGGTCATGCGCCTGGCCCCGCTCGGCGCCGGTGCCGGCATGGCGTTCACCATCGGCAAGTACGGCATTGGCACGTTGCTCTCGCTGGGGCAGTTGCTGGTTGCGCTGTACATCACCACGCTGATCTTTATCGTAGTGGTGCTCGGCGCCGTTGCCAGATGGTCGGGCATGCCGTTGATGCAGTTTTTGCGTTACTTCAAGGACGAGATTCTGATCACCCTGGGGACCTGCTCAACCGAGGCGGTGCTGCCGCGGATGATGGTCAAGCTGGAGAAGCTAGGCTGCAAGAAGTCGGTGGTGGGGATGGTGTTGCCGACCGGGTATACCTTCAATGCCGACGGCACTTGCATCTATCTGACCATGGCGGCGATCTTCATCGCCCAGGCGACCAATACGCCGCTGACGTTCATGGATCAGATGATCTTGCTTGGCGTGTTTCTGCTGACCTCGAAAGGCTCCGCCGGGGTGGCGGGGGCGGGCTTTGTGACGCTGGCGGCGACGTTGACCACGATTCATTCGATACCGTTGGTGGGGCTGGTGTTGCTGCTTGGGATTGACCGCTTCCTTAACGAGGCGCGGGCGGTGACCAACTTGATTGGCAATGGGATTGGCACGATTGCGATTGCCAAGTGGGACAACTCGTTTGATGTGGCAGCGTGTGAGCGCGAGATTGCTGCGATGAAGGAAGAGAAGGCGGCGAGGAAAGCCCTGCTGGCGCAGAAGTAAGCCGCACGCGTGTGCGTAGGAGCGGCCTTGTGTCGCGAAAGGCCAGCGCAGCTGGCCCGGCGATATTGGCGGCGAAGCTGAGAATCTGGGGCCGCTACGCGGCCCTTTCGCGACACAAGGCCGCTCCTACGCCGACCGCGTTATAGCCGCAGGTCAGCTCTCGACTGTCTGCTGCTTGGCAATCTCCTGATTACGCAGAATAAACCGTTGCAACTTGCCGCTCGGGGTCTTAGGTAGTTGCTCGACAAAGTCGATCTCACGCGGGTAGGCATGCGCAGCCAGGCGGTTGCGCACGTGCAGGCGCAGCACTTCGGCAAGCTCCGGGCTTGGTGCATGGCCGCTGTGCAGTACCACAAACGCCTTGATCAACTCGGTGCGTTGCGGGTCGGGTTTGCCGATCACAGCGGCTTCGACCACCGCCGGGTGTTCGATCAGCGCGCTCTCGACATCGAACGGGCCGACGCGATAACCGGAGGTGGTGATCACGTCGTCGTTGCGGCCGACAAAGCTGATGCTGCCGTCGTCATTCAACTCGACGATATCGCCACTCAGGTAATAGTGGTCGACAAAGGCCTTGGTCGGCATGCCGTAATAACCGTCGAACCAGCACAGCGGCGAGCGCTTGCGATCGACCGCGAGCACGCCCGGCTGACCGGGTGGCAGCTCGCGGCGCTGTTCATCCAGCACCACGATGCGGCAACCCGGCACGGCGTAACCCGCTGAGCCCTCGCGGATCGGGTGGCTGAGGCCGTGGTGGTTGCACAGCACCATGCCGACTTCGGTTTGGCCGTAGTGGTCATGAATCACCACGCCAAGCTCATCGGCAAACCAGCGGATCACCTGCGGATTGAGCGGCTCGCCGGCACTGCTGACGGCGCGCAGTTTGCCGCGTATGGCATCGGAGAATTCAGCACCCGCGGCGATCAGCAAGCGGTACGCGGTGGGTGAGCCGGCGAGGTTGCTGATCGCGTATTTGTTGATCAGGCGACTGGTGCTTTCGACCGAGAACGGGCCGTCGTAGAACAGCGTGGCCTGGCCGCAGGCGAGCGGGCCGGTGACAGCGTAGTACAGGCCATAGGCCCAGCCGGGGTCGGCGAGGTTCCAGAAGCGGTCGTCGTCGCGCAGCTCGATCGCGTCGCGCATATAGCTCTTGAACGCGAGGATCGCGCGCAGGGGCACTTCCAGCGGTTTGGCCGGGCCGGTGGTGCCGGAGGTGCACATCAGCAGAAACGGCGCGTTGCCGTCGAGCAGCGCCGGCGGGCAGTCAGCCGAATGCTGGGACAGCACGTCCCAGAAATCGAAGTCGTCCAGGTCCAGCCGGTCGGCGCCAACCACGATGATGTTCGGGCAGTCGGCGATCTCGTCGAGCTTGGAGCGGTTGTGTGGGTCGGTGAGCAGCCAGCGCGCCTTGGAGCAGCTCAGGCGTTGTTCGATGGCCTTGGGCCCGAACGCAGTGAACAACGGCTGATAGACCGCGCCGATGCGCCAGGTGCCGAGGATGGCAATCAACAGCTCAGCCGTGCGCGGCATCAGCCCGGCGACGCGGTCGCCCGGCTTGACGCCCTGGCTGCGCAGGAAGTTACCGAATTGCGCGGCCTGAATCTGCAGCTCGCGGAAGGTGTGCTGGGTCGCACGGCCATCGCGGGTTTCGCAGTACAACGCCACGGCGTCACTGTAGGCGTGGCGGTCGCAGCATTCGATGCAGGCGTTCATCGCGGCCAGCTCGCCGCGAAGGTCTTGCGCGGCCAGCTGGTGGTAATTGAAGGAGGTCACTGCTGAGTCGTAATCGCGCATAAAGTACCTGATTGTTATTGTTTGGAATCTTTAACGCCGCGCTGGCGCTGGGTTAGCTGTCGATCATCTGCGCTGCTTGTTGCGTTGCCTGACTGGTGCGCGTAGCCAGCTTGCGCACCTCGTCGGCCACCACCGCAAACCCACGCCCGGCTTCGCCCGCGCGGGCCGCTTCGATGGCGGCGTTCAAGGCCAGCAGGTTGGTCTGGCTGGCGATGCCCTGGATGGTGGCGACGATGTGGGTCAGTTTGCCGAGGGTCTCCTGCATCACCTGGTGCTGTTGCGCCTGCGCCTCGCGGATGGTGCTTTCTTCATGGCGGGCATGGATATCAGTTATAGCTCCAACTACCCGCAACGGCGCGCCATCTGCAGCACGCCGGGTTTGCCCGCGGCCGCGGAACCAGCGGTAGGCGCCGCTTTGGTGGCGCAGGCGATACTCGACATCGAACGGGGTGTTGCCGCTGCGATCATCGACATGGGCGACAAACGCCGCGATGGCGCGGGCGCTGTCGTCGGGGTGCAGGCGTGTGGTCCAGCTTTCCAGGGTGTTGGGAAATTCTTCGACGGTGCTGCAGCCGAGCAGCCTGCGCATCTGCGACGACCACCAGATGGTGTTGCTCGGGTTGGCCGGGTCGCCGGCGACCACTTCGATATCCCACAGGCCGTCGTGGAGCATTTCGCGGGAAATGTCGAAACGCTCGGCGGCCAGCTCAAGCTCTTGGATGTGCAACTGTTGCTCGTGGATATCCAGCAGGGTGCCCGCCGTGGCGATGGCAACGCCGTTGGCGTCACGCAGCGAACTGCCGCTGACCCGGCACCAGCGATAGTCGCCGCCGGCGGTGAATTTCATGCGCAGGTCCAGCGCAAACGGTGTGTGCCCGCTGCGGTCGGCGAGGTGCCGGGCGAGGGCTTGCTGATGGGCGTGGCGATCAGCCGGATGCAGCTGTTCGTGCCACTGGCCCAGCTCAGGCAGATGCGGTGCGTGGAGCGCGGCCGGGCCCGTCCACTCCATCGCGCAGTCTGGTGCAGGCGTGCCTGTGGCAGGCAAATGCAGTTGCCAGAACAACTCATCGGCGCCTTCGGTGACCAGCGTCCAGCGCGCTTGCAACTGCTGCGCCTGTTCGTCGCGCTCAGCCAGGCGCTGTTGCAGTTGGCTCACCTGCGCGGCAAGTTCGCGGGCCTGCTCCTTGAGCGTGCGCCGCTCCTGCAGCAACTGCTCGACGCCGGTAAGGATGCGCCGCAGCAGCGGGTTGCGCGACGACAACGGTGCGCCCGGCTGGTCGGGCTGGTCGAGGCGGTCGGCGAGTGGGGCCAGAACCCAGCGGCTGGTGCGATTGAAAAACAGCATGCTACATCTCCAACTGGATAGCGGCAGCAGCCGGTAATGGCGGCGTCTGCCTGGCGGACAAGGCGAGGTTGTCGAAGGCATTCGCCCAGGGCAGTGCGGGCCAGGCCGACGGGCCGGTAGCGATTTCGTCTGCGCTCAACAGGCAGTGGTCGAGCTCGCGTTGCAACGCTTCGGTGTCCAGGTCCTGGCCGATGAACACCAGCTCTTGCCGGCAGTCGCCGACGATGCTGTCCCACTTGGCCATGATCCCCTGCAGGCGATACTTGTCCTGCGGCCACTGCGAAGGGTCGATGAAGTTCCACCAGTGGCCGACGTAGTCCCACTGGAACTGCTTGCCGCTGTGCACCAGCAGGCCGATTTCGCGGTGGCGGCTGGCCAGCCAGAAGTAGCCTTTGCTGCGCAGCAAGCGGCCATTGCTCCACGGGCGGGAGAGAAATTCGAGCAAGCGTTGCGGGTGAAACGGCGCACGCTCGCGATAGACCCATGACGTCACGCCGTAGGTGTCCGACTCGGCGGCGGGAGTGTCGTCGGCGTCCATCTGCTTCATCCAGCCGGGCGCGGCGGCCAGGCTGGGCAGATCGAACAGCTGGGTGCCGAGGATGGTGGACAGCTCAACATTGCCAGCGACCATCGGCAGGATCTGCGCGCCGGGATTGAGCCCGGCCAGCACCGCCCGCAGCGTCTGGTATTGCGTGTCGTCGATCAGGTCGCACTTGTTCACCAGAATCACGTTGGCGTACTCGGCCTGCTCGATCAGCAGGTCAGCCAACGGGCGCCGCGGCGCAGTGGCGTCGGCCCGCTCGACGGTTGCCGGTGAGTCGAGCAGGGCCTGAAACTGGCTGGCATCGACCACGGTTACCAAAGTATCCAGTCGCGCCAGTTCGCTGAGGCTGAAACCCTCGGTGTCGAGAAAGGCAAAGGTCTCGGCCACCGGCATCGGCTCGGAGATGCCGGTGGACTCGATCAGCAGATAATCAAACCGCTGCTGGCGCGCCAGCGCGCTGATCTGCTCGAGCAGGTCGGCGCGCAGGGTGCAGCAGATACAGCCGTTGCTCATCTCGATCAACTCGTCCTGGCCACGGTGCAGCGTTACATCACGCTGTACCTCGGCGGCGTCGATGTTGACCTCGCTCATGTCGTTGACGATCACCGCCACTTTCAAACCCTGGCGATTGCGCAGGATATGGTTGAGCAGGGTGGTCTTGCCTGCGCCGAGGAAGCCGGAAAGAACCGTCACCGGCAGTCGGCCTGCCTGGGCGCCGGCAGTCATGCGTGCACCGCTCGCGGGCTGTCGACTTTGTCCAGGTAGCTTTCGAACAGGTCGACCACCACCAGGCCATCGTCGGCGGCGTCGCCCCACAGGTCCTTTACCCGGAACTCGACGTGGTAGGTCGGTTGATGCGCCGCGCTGCGGTCGCCGTGGCCAATCGCATCCGGGAAGGGCCACTGCGCAGTGGTGCGGTGCAGCACCACGCCTTGCTTGCCACGCACATAGGCCGGCATGCGCACATGCCCCACCACATATTCATCACGGACGATGACTCGGTCGCCGACTTCGAACGGCGGGCGCCCGGTGATCGCTTCGCGGCCTTGGGCATGGGCCGGGTTGGCCAGCTTGAAGTGCGAACCGAGGGCCTCATCCAGTTCGGCCTGGGTGATGACGCCGGTCTCGACCAGCAGGGTGGCGGTGGCGATGACATAGCGCTCGTAGTACTCGGTGCCGACATGCTGGCGCACATCGATGCGCTCCACGGCATGACGGATTTCGTCGACGCTGAACTTGCCCATGTGGTCGGCGCCAATGAACATCAGGCTGTAGGCCAGGTGCTCCCAGTCCTGCTTGAACACCTGCTTGTAGCTGAGGCTGTTGATGCGGTGGGGCACTTTGCCAAAGCCCTGGAAACCGCCGAGATCGTGAAAGCCATCCATTTTGAACACTCCGCAAGGGTAGGGGGTTGGGCGCGTTGCTCAGCCGACACGCGGCAGGGCGACGCCAATCAGCACGTCCTTTGTCACCAGTTGGCGCAGCTGCTCTTCGCTCATGTGCTCGGAGCCCGCTGGCCGCTGTGGCAGCACCAGGTAACGGCTTTCAGCGCTGGTGTCCCAAACCTTGATCAGCACGTCTTCCGCCAACTCGGTGCCCAGCTCGCGCAACACCGTGCGCCCCTCCCGTACCAGCCGCGCGCGGAACTCGAAGCCCTTGTACCACTCGGGCGGCAGGCCCAGCACCGGCCAGTTGGTGCAGGAGCACAGGCTGCAGACGATCACGTTCTTAAGCTGCGGGGTGTCTTCCAGGGCGACGATGTATTCGCCCTGCGGCCCGGTGAAACCGAACTGCGCGCAGGCGGCAGTGCCGTCCTTGAGCAGCAGCTCGCGGAAGGCCGGATCGACCCAGGCCTTGGCGACGATGCGCGCGCCGTTGTCCGGGCTCCAGCCGTGTTCCATCAGCTGGGTGAGCTGCTCGATGTAGCCTTCAGGGATGAGGTCTTTGTTCTTCAGCACTGCGTACAGTGCCCGCGCCCGCTCACCCGGGGTTGAGGTTGCCGTCATGGAATTACTCCTCTCGTTGAACACGGTTGTTGATCTAATTGTTGTTGTTGTTCGGGGCTGTGGCGCTGGCCGCATCCGCTACAGCGTGCGCCAGTCCACCGCGCCTTCGAATGCCGCCGCCGCCTGGTAAATAGTGCCCTCGGCGTAATGCTTGCCGACCAGCATCAGCCCAACGGGCAAGCCGTCGACCAAACCGCAGGGGATGGACATGGCCGGGTGGCCAGTGATGTCCTGGGCGGCGGTGTTGCCGAGCATTTCCAGAGCCCGCGAGACGTTCTCGGTGATCGAGCATTCCGCCTCTGGCAGCGGCTGGGCGATGATCGGCACGGTCGGCATCACCAGCAGGTCGTATTGCTCCAGCGCCTTGTCGTAACCGGCGCGGGCGAAGCGGGCGATGTTTTGCGCCTTGGCGTAGTAACGGCCGTGGTAGTGATCGAGACCAAACTGGCCGACCAGCATGCACAGCTTTAGCGAAGGCGAGAGGGCGTTGGCCTGGGTGCGCCAGCCGACCTGTTTGTCGAGCAGGCCGACGTCGTACAGCCCCTTCCAGTTAAACCCCGCACCGTTGCCGTGCATCATCTGCATGGTCAGGCCTTCGCAGCCGATCGGGCCCCACAATGTGCCGGCCAGGGTGTGCTCGGGCACGGAGACTTCCTCGACGACCGCGCCCAATGCTTCGAACTGGGTGATGGCGCTGCGCACCGATTTGGCAACCCGCGGGTCGAGGTTGGCCAGCTCGAAGCCTTGCTTAAGGATGCCGATGCGCAAGCCGCGCACGCCACGATCAAGGTAGTGGCTGTAAGCGTCGACTTCAGGCGTGCCCTGGCGGGGATCGAGCCCATCGGCTCCGGCCATCACTTCCAGCATCAGCGCGTTGTCGCGCACGTTGTTGGTCATCGGGCCGACATGGTCGAAGGTCGCCTCGACCGCCATCACCCCGGTATACGGCACCAGGCCGAAGGTCGGCTTCAGGCCATAAATGCCGCACCACGCCGCAGGAATACGCGCCGAGCCGCCCTGATCGCCGCCCACCGCCAGGTCGACTTCGCCGGCCGCCACCAGCGCAGCACTGCCCGAAGACGAGCCACCGGTACTTAAGCCCGGGCGCAGAGGGTTATGCACCGGCGCCGGGTCCGAAGTGTGGCTGGCGCCGGACAGGCAGTAGTGCTCGCAGGTGGCCTTGCCGAGGATGGTCACCCCGGCGTCGAGCAAGCGGGTAACCACAGTGGCATCGAACGCCGGTACATGGCCGGCCAGCGGTGCGGCGCCGTTCATCATTGGCACGCCGGCCAGGGAGATGTTGTCTTTCAGGGCCACGGTTTTACCGAGCAGTTTGCCGGAGCTGGCGCCCATCACCTCGGTGCGGTAGTACCAGGCGTTCAGCGGATTTTCGCGGCTGGACGGGCGATAACCGGCGGTGCGCTCGTAGCGCACCAGCGGGGTGAAGTCGGGCAGCTCGTCGACCAGGTCGTAGGCGTCCAGGCTGGGCTGCATGAGCGCCAGGTATTCGCTGGCTTGCTCGGGTGTCAGCTGCATATGCAGGCGCGCGGCGAGGGCCTGCAGTTGTTCGAGCGTCGGGCGGGTGATGGCCATGGTGTGTCCTGTTTCCGATGCCAGGCCTCAGGGCCTGGCAAATGGCTGTGCGAGAGGCCCGCCGCGGCTGGGCCTGCTACTAAGCTAGCGCCAGCGCGCGGCCGGCACTTGGTTGAGCAGGACAGTCGCTTGGTTGAGAAGGACTGCCTGCCTGGCGGCTCAAAACACCCGCGCGTACCTGAGGTTCAGGCGGAAGTTTTCCTTGGGGCCGTTTTCCACCGCGAGGTCACGCCCCAGCTGTATCTGCAACTGGTCCTGAGCGGTAAAGAACTTAGCGGCGGTGACGCGGAAGTTGGTGGTTTCGCCGCGGTCATCCTGGGCGGTGCCGTCTACCCGGTTTTCCCCACCCCAGCTGTGGCCCACACCTACTGCCAGTGACGTGCCCGGGTCGATGATGTAACGCCCCATCAGTTGCGCGGCGTAAGACACGTCCTGCTCACGACGCACCGAGTTGGCGGTGAAGTCGTCGTTGTCGCCGTACCAGATCGCATCACCGACCAGGTCAACCGCCCATTTCTCGCCGAAGTGCTTGATGTAGGCTGCCTGAAGGTCGGCCTTCCAACGGTTCTCGCCCAGGTTGAGGGCGTCGTCGCGGTCGTAATTACCGGTGGGCGCGGTGAGGTATACGGTGGCCGCGAGGATGTCGTTGGCATCGTTCAAGCGGTACTTGAGCGGCGCCGTCACGGTAACGTCGCCGACACCGCGGGTGCTGCCCAAGGCCGACGCATCCCCACCGCTGGAAACATGCCCGAACGGCAGCAGGATTTGCGGCTCGATGCTTAGTTGGTCGGTCAGTCGATACGCATGCACCAAGCGCAAGATGCCGATATCGGAGGTCAGGTTGAAGTCCGAGCTGGCCTTGTGGCCCTGGGCGTAGGCGCTGTTGGTGGTGGAGTGCTGGTAGTAAACCAGACCTACAGTTGCACCCACCGGCAGCGCTTCATAATCCCCCGGAGTAACTTCTAGCGCTTGTGCAGACAGGCACGGCACGGCCGCCGCGAGCATCAGGTAACGGAGCTGTTTCATGGACCAAGTCCTTATTGTGAGCCCAAATTCGGGCAAAAAGAGCCCCGCTGCCGTAACAACGGCAGGTGCAGGGCTAAACGTGGAGTTCGTTGTTAGTTGGTGCTTACTTGTGCGTCACGCAACATGCCCGTGTGCGGGTGGCAGTTGATGTATTCGAACACCTGGCTGCTCGCATCCGACACCGACACCTCGTGGTACAGGCGCAACTTCTGCAGACCCGCCGCCACTCGGAAGAAGGTAACGAAGATGCGCAAATGAGTCGGGTGTGATTCCGCCCAGCGCTCGAGTTTTTCCACCGAGCGCCAGTGGCCGATGTTGTAACTCATGTCGAGAAAGTTGCCGTCTGCATCGATATTGCGCACGAAGCGATTGCTGTAACAGCCCAACGGCTGGCCGTTATCGCGCAAGAAGTCCATGCCGTCTTGCAAGGTCGGCAAGATCTCATCCAGGTACAACGAACGCTCCGCCGCCTCCGCCGCGGCCCAGTCCTGGCCCGAGCGAATCAACGCGATATTGTCATGGCCGACCACCACCACCCGACCGCCCTTGGCCGGGTCGCCAGACACCACCCGCAGCTCGCCGTTAGGGTTCATCCAATCGGTTTGCGACACCGGAAAACGGTCGCGCATCGAGCCCCAGTAACCGTGCTCTTCGATCTCGCCACTGGTGTTGTCCATCACCGCGCCAACGCCCGGCAAGTCGCTCTGAAACGCATACAACGTCTCGAACTGCTCCGCCCGCGGCGCAGAGATCTCGCGGTAATAACCCAGGCCATCATTCAAGCGCTGCGGCGAACTCCACCAGCCCTCCACCTCGGCCGAACGCACCCAGCGGCAGTAAGCGCCAACGTCCTTCCAGTAGCCGACGATCATCAGGTTGTCGTAGCCGCTGCTGTCGGTGTGGTGGGTCAAGTCGTGGGTCAGCGGTCCGTCGGCCAGGCTGAAGCTGGCAACGATGTCACGCATCGCCTGCAAGGCCTGCTCACGCTGGCCGTCACCTTTGTATTGCACGCCCAGGTAAGCCATCACTACCTGAGTCAACTGCTCATCAGCGCGGCCCACCCACATCGGGAAGGGCGGCTGGTAATCATCAGGCACCCGGCGCGACAACGTGCGCGGGCACTTGAGGTGTTTGTCGATTGCAGACTCCATCACAGGCTCCTCATTATTTTAGTTTCAGGCACACGCTCAGTATTCAGGGTCATTGCTTTCAAACGCTTCCTACTCCCCCGAACAGCACCCCTGTCGGACGCGGTAGCCCTGTTGGGCGCGGTCCGTGTAGGAGCGGCCTTGTGTCGCGAAAGGGCTGCAAAGCAGCCCCCAACCCACGCAAACCAGACCCGATTTTTCGCTTTCAAAGCCATGGCATTAAGCAAGCCCCTCCCCAACCGAGCCCGCACCGCACATCCCCCCCGCTCAAGCACCCAAGACAAAAACTCCTCAGGCGCCAAATCACGCATATGCAGCCACCTCAACTCATCTGCCACCTGCTGTTGTTGTTCGAATTGCATGGGCTCACCTCATCGGCATGGGTTGCTGATTTGCCGTAAGGTCAAAGTTAGGCACGACTGACCAGCCCCGCTTTGTTCGCAAGGACAACCGTTTGGTTGGAAAAGACAGCACCAAAACACCCGCCTGAGCACGAACCAAGAGGGTGCGGCGCACCGCGCAAAAAAGGACTTTTGCCCTAAAACGGGGAGGGAAGTTGACGCTGTTTACAGCCACACGTTTGCGCAATCACGCAGTAGACACTCTCGCGCCACCACAACCCGCTGGCGTGTTTATTGCCTGTACCACCCACGGTAACAGTGCCCCGTTTTCTCCCGTTGTTGCATCAAGGTGAGCGCCATCATGGCTGAGACCAACCACTACACCACCCTTGCCGTTTCACCCGCTCGCCGCTTTGATTACTGGCGAGAAGTGGTCTGCCATCATTGCCTGTCGGCAGACAGCAAACCCTCGTCGCAGAGCGATTTTGACGGTGCGCTGCAGGTCAACGGAATTGGCCCCCTGGACATCACCACGCTGTCGTCGCCGCTGCACCACTGGGTACGCTCCGAGCAGCATTTGCGCAGCGACCCCGCCGAAGATATCTGGCTCGGATTCACCCTCGACGGCTACGGCGAAATCGAACAACACACCCGCAAAGCCAGCCTCAGCGCAGGCAGTTTGTTTCTTTACGACGCAACCCAAACGTTCCGCTTCAGCCTCGGTGGTACCGAAAACCACCTGATCCGCATCCCCCGCCCACTGCTCGCCCAACGCCTGCCACGCATCGGCGACTTCACCGCCCTGGTGCTCGACGAAACCCGCCCCGGCGTAATCCCCCTGCGGCAGATGATCGGCCAGGCGGCCAGCTCAGTCGCGCTGCTGCAGGATGAAGGCATCTCCCGGCGCTACTCCAACACCATCATTGATTTGCTGGTGCTCAGCCTGGAGCTGCAGGACCTGAAGACCACCCATCAAGAGCTGGATTTGTATGGGCGGATCATGAACTACATACAACGGCATTTGACTGAGCCGGAGTTGTCGATCGAGACGATTGCGGTGGCGCATCATGTGTCCACGCGGACGGTGACACGGGCGTTTGCTCGGCATCAGAAGTCGCCGGTGGCGGAGATTTGGAAGGAACGGCTGAATGCTAGCCGGGCGGCGATTGAGTGCGGGCAGGTTAGGAGTGTTTCGCAGGCGGCGTTGGAGTTTGGGTTTTCGGATTTTTCGCATTTTAGTCATGCGTTTAGGAAGGCGTTTGGGGTGGCGCCGCATACGCTCTTGCCGAAGAGTGGGGGGTGACAGTTTTTGGGTAGGTGAGCACGGGGAGGGCAGGGCAAACCCGGTGTGGTATGCCCGTCGCTATGGCTGCGCCGATCTAGCGCTCGAGTTGTGAGCCAGCACCGGCTAGGCGCTGGCTATTCCGCGGTAACCCAGTGGCCTCGCAACAGGGCCTTGAGCTCATCGATGGTCAAGGTCATATCTTGCTTGAGATGAACCACCGCGTGACAGTTGGCGCATAGAGGAACTAGGTCAGTTTTCGGATTGACGGTTTTCTCTCCATCAAATTTCGAAAGCGGTACGACGTGGTGTACGTGTATGAATCCCTTCGCGTGCTCGCCGTAAGCCCGCTCAAAATCGAATCCGCATGCTTTGCACTCGACGCCATGAAGCTTGATCGCCATCGATCTCAGTTCTCTTCGCCGCTCGTACTTGGTGCCAAAGTAACTCGACTTGCTGCCCTCGTTGGCGGATTCGAACGTCTGAGAATCATTGTCGATGGCTGCTTCGGAGACCTCAGGAACGGGCGGTAGCGTGAGCTCGAGGTGGCTCAGGATGGAATCGTAGTCAGCTTGAGAAATGGGGCGGACGCCATCTCTCCAGTAGTTTTTAACGCGGGTGCCAGGGATGGTCTCCAGGTACTCGCCGTCGATTTTTGCGGGGATGGGATGCTCGAATGGGGTGAAACATTCGATTGCCGCATAGAGGTCACCCTTTTTACTCTTCTTATCAGGATGAACTTTGCCGATGCGTGCCGTGGCGAAATAGTGCGGCGCGTTGCTGAGGCGGGCAGATGCATAGGCTTTGTCCTTGAGGCGTCCTTTGTAGTAGATCACCTCGGTGCCCTGGGCTAGCCATTTCTCATAGCGCTTGGGGAAGTGGTAAACGGCACCTGTTTGGTCGGCCCACTGGGATGTGTCGTTTTCGACGATGACGACGGGCATTTCGCTTCCTCCGAGATGGTGGCTGAAGCCTACCAAAAAAGAGGAAATTTCCTACATGATTGTCAGATCGAGTATGGAGTCAGGTCTGTTGCCTGGCTAAGGGCGCGCCAACCGTGATCTTGCCAATGATCTGCTGATATAGAGCGCCTGCTCATACGTGCCGGGGGAAGGTGAACTGGATCAGTAACATGTTGATTAATTGAATGAATATCTGTTTGTGTTTTAAGGTGGAATACCAGTTGGAATACTGCGGCCATTACTCCTCGCCTGCCGATAACCGTCTGTCAGCCGACCTCTGACCCAGTCATCTAGCTAAACAACAGCGGGATAACAAGGTGAGGTTGGGCAGATGGTCCTCACGTTCCTGGCAGTGACGGGTCTTGAGGCGCGCGTGGTCCGTAAAGAGGTGATGTGGGTCTGAAATCTTTACAGTTGAATGGGCGAATCGCCGCTGGCGCTGGAAACTGCCTGGCCAGGGCACTTGAACCTGCTCCAATTGTTTACCTGTATGAACAGACAACGTGGACGCGGCCTGTCATTTTGCTTAGGGTATGGCCATTCGGCATTACCAGCAAGGCGGCTGCATAGCAGCGATTGCACCCCAGGATGCACAACCGTGGCGAATTGAGGTTCGTAGGATTACACCGGATGAGCCGAGGGGGTGAGCTTAGTTCAGTGAAATGAAGGACGACTGAGGTGGCGGTGAATTGCTTGCCCCCAGTTCACCGACATCTCACCAGTTGCGCCGTTGGCTGCTTATTTTTGATTATCAATATCCTTGATTCTGGTCCTAGAGTGTGGCTAGTCGTGTTCGACTAAAGTCGCAACCTGTTTTCGGAGTGCGAAATTTTGAAACCTAGCGTCAGCCAACTCTTTAAAGACTGGATGATTGAGACGGGCAAAGCCCCAACCACGGCCAATAATTATGCCAGTGGTGTTAACACTGTTTCGAACGATTATGGTCGAGACGTGTTTGAAATTGACAGCATCGATGACCTCGAACAGGTTTATCAGATCTACAGCCCAGGAGGGGCGCGCGCAGCAATCGGTGGCAGCAATAGCGGTAATGTTTATAACGGCCTCAAGCAGTGGCTGGAGTTTCGGCGTACTCAGCTTCAACTGAGTCCTGGTCTAGCGCCGATGGATCTTGAAGGCTATGCCGATCCTCGGGTACGACAGCTGCTGAACAAAGGCACTGCGCATGAGCAGGCATGGGTGCGGACGTTGTTGGGCATTATGCGCCAAAGCTACCCGCAGGCTGATCACTGGACGGTAAACGTCAACCCCTCGGACATTCGTATCGGCGTTCGACAACTGAACGCCCTGAAAGGCAAGCCCGTATTCAGCTTGTATTGGGACTGGGGCAAGATTCGCTGTTCGCTGCGAAAGGTTGCAGACCATCGAGAGTTGATGGAAACCGCCGGCCTGGCCTGGGAAATTGAGTCAGATGCGTGCCCAACCGCGGCGGAGATTAAGGAGTGGCTCGATTCCGTTGACGACGTACTCGGGGAGAGAGGATTGACGCTCAACGGATCAAGTTTCGTGCCCCTTGATTATCATCAGTCCGAGCAAGAGGAATTCACTATGGCGGCAGCCGCCTCAGTACCTGCACTTAACCAGATCCTGTTTGGGCCACCCGGTACCGGTAAAACCTACGCCACCATCGACAGCGCTTTGAAGGTGCTCGACCCTGCATACCTTGACGAGCAGTTGGACAATCGCGAGGCACTTAAGCAGCGCTTCGACGAGCTGGTGGGCCAAGATCGCATCCGTTTTGTCACCTTCCACCAGAGTTTCAGTTACGAAGACTTCGTTGAAGGGCTGCGAGCGACCACTGACGAAGCAACTCAGCAGCTGCGGTATGAGGTGGTGGACGGGGTGTTCAAATCACTCTGTGAGGCGGCGGCAGCCAAGGTTACTCAGCAGGCTGAGGCACCGACCGAAGTTGGCCAACGACGCATTTGGAAAATGTCGTTGGGCAACACTCTGGGCGAAGACGCCAGCATTTATCAGGAGTGCCTGGCGGGTGATTACGTGTTGCTGGGCTACGGTGATGCTATCGACTTTTCAGGGTGCACGAGCCGCCAGCAAGTCCAAGAGCGCTTTGCTGCAGCCGGTGTGAAACCTGAAAGCCCGGCGACGGACTATGGCATCACCAGCGTGACCGCCTTCGTCGCGCGGATGAAAGTGGGCGACCTGATTGTCGTGTCTGATGGCAATTTCAAGTTCCGGGCGATTGGTGAGGTGACAGGGGACTACCTGTTCAAGCCGCACGCGGAGTATGAGGCTGGCTATTCGCAAATGCGCCCGGTGAAATGGTTGCGCCAATACCAGCCGTCACTGCCTCACACTGAGTTGCTCAACGGGCAATTCAGCCAGATGACCCTTTACGAGCTGAAAGCACCAACCCTGAACCGAGACAAGCTTAAAGCGCTACTCGGTGCTCCCGAAGTGGGCCCTGGTGCTTTGCTACACGTGGGGCAGCGTTTTAGTCAAGGTTATGTGGTGCGCAGCGTTGGGCAGGAATTGGTGGAGTTGGACAAGCCCAAGGGCGGCGTACTACCGCTGCCATTGAGCTTGTTGCGGCAGCTGCTGGCTTATGTGCGAAGTGGCCAAATTACCGTTGAAGATATCCGGCGTGGGCGAGTGTTTGAGAAGGTCCCCGAAGCCGAAATGGAAAAGCACATGGTTAACGGCTACCAACATGTGTTTGCACCGATGGTTGAGCAGCTTTTGAAACCGCAAGCGAGCAGCGCGGTGACTGATGCTCGCGTGCTGATCATTGATGAAATTAACCGGGGCAATATTTCGCGCATTTTCGGTGAGTTGATCACGCTGATCGAACCCTCTAAGCGTGCCGGCGAAGAAGAGGCGCTGTCGGTAGTGTTGCCCTACTCCAAGCAGCGCTTCAGCGTGCCCAGCAACCTGCATTTGATCGGCACCATGAATACCACCGACCGTTCCTTGGCCGGTTTGGATATGGCGCTGCGCCGTCGCTTTGTTTTCCAGGAGATGCCACCACGTCCTGAGCTACTGGATGATGTGGTAGTGCAGGGGCTGAACATTGGCCAACTGTTGCGCGTGATGAACCAGCGCATAGAAGTACTGCTGGACCGCGATCATTGCCTGGGGCACGCCTATTTCATGCCGCTTAAGGACGATGGGTCGCTGGAGCGTTTGGAGGCAATCTTCCGCAGCCAGATTCTGCCGCTGTTACAGGAGTATTTCTTCGAGGACTGGCAGCGCATTCAGTGGGTTTTCAATGACCATCGTAAGCTATCAGTCGACCGATTCGTAGTGCCGGATGAGCAGGATTTGACAGCGCTTTTTGGTGACATCAGCGTGCCGGCGCAAGGCCCGACCTGGCGCATTAACCATGAAGCTTTTAAGCGCATATCTGCCTACTTCGGCGTCATCGCGGCAAATACCAAGGTCGTGATGCCTGCTGAGGTATTTGAGGAGGCGGGCGCGTGAGCGCAATCATCAGCGTTCGTGAGTATGCCCGCCTGACCACGGCTGCCGTCGCACCTGGCAGCTTGGATTGTGCGCAAATTTCGGAAAGTGCTTTCGAATGGTTATGCGAGCTGAGCGCCAGCTTCAACCGGAATGGCGCTTCGCTGCTGCATATTGAAGGGCGCCGTACGCTGAAGTGGGATTCCTATGTGGGCATGCTGGAAACACCCTGTGGCACGCGATTAGAGATACTGCCCAAGCACCACGAGCAAGAAGATTGCCTGGTGAAGAGCCGGCGGTTACTGCGCAAGCTAATACAGCATGCCTT
This sequence comes from Pseudomonas shirazensis, assembly GCF_014268785.2. GTDB lineage: Bacteria > Pseudomonadota > Gammaproteobacteria > Pseudomonadales > Pseudomonadaceae > Aquipseudomonas > Aquipseudomonas shirazensis. Next base: position 586,994 of record NZ_JABWRD020000003.1, read on the forward strand.
ACATCTGAAGCCGCGTGAGACGTCAGTGGCCAGCTTGGATTTGTTCGATGCGCCGCTCAGTGAGTGGGTGATAGGGCAGTTTCTTGCTGAGCTGGATTTATTGGTAAAGCGGGGTGTGCGCTTCGACTACCGGCGTATCGAAGAAGAGCAACGCTTTTTACGTGGTCAGTTGAACGTTGTGGCACAAATGCGCCAGCCACCGGGAAGACAGCATCACTTCCAAATTCGGCATGACATCTTTTTGCCGGACCGGGCCGAGAACCGCTTGCTGAAGCTGGCGCTGGAGCAGGTGGCTAAAAAGACCCAACAGCCCGCCAATTGGCGCCTGGCTAACGAACTGCGCACCATGCTCGCCGAGTTGCCGGTTAGCCGGCAGGTAAGCCAAGATTTCCGTGCCTGGAGCGGGGACAGGCTGATGGCGCACTACCAAGCGGTCAAGCCCTGGTGTGAGCTGATACTTAACCAGCAGATGCCTATTGCCGTAAGCGGTGAGTGGCGAGGGATGAGCCTGCTCTTTCCTATGGAAAAGCTGTTTGAAAGTTACGTCGAAGGCTGGCTGCGCCGGCGATTGTCGCCGGCAGTACGGCTTACAGCGCATGCTGCACGGCATAGCCTGTGCGTGCATGATGGCAGCGCTATGTTCCGTTTGGAGCCTGACCTTTTGCTGGAGCAGGGCGAGAGAGCTTGGGTGTTAGATACCAAGTGGAAGCGCTTGGATGGGGGCGATAGACGGAATAAGTATGGGTTGAGCCAAGCCGATTTTTATCAGCTGTTTAGCTACGGTCATCGGTATTTGGATGGGAGCGGGGAGTTGGCCTTGATTTATCCGCGGACTGCGCAGTTTTCGGCGCCTTTGCCAGCGTTTGAGTTCAGCTCGGAAATGCGGCTTTGGGTGTTGCCGTTTGATGTTGAGGGAGATGAGCTGTTGATTGGTGGGGAGATGGGATTTGGGAGGTGCTTAACGGGGCAAATTGAATCAGGTTGCAAATTCTCTGATTAATAACTTTGATACCGGGTTGCATTTGGAGACAGGTATAGCGTGTGACCTATTCCTAGCCTGCCAAAAACAATAGTGATGACTTTAAGCCGACCTCCGCCCCAATCGCTGCCAAGCTGGTCGAAGCGTCAGCCGGCTACGACTGATCTGTTCGAGCTCCTGCTCAGATAGTGGGCCTCGCCTTGGCGCCAACGCGGCGTATCCAACTCGCGGCACAGGCGGTCATCATCATGCGCTGCACTTGCCTGAGGTTTTTCACCACGATCAAATCCGCCTCGAGGGCTGCTCTTCAGGCTAAACGGGTAGATTTGGAAAATCGCTGCGTTTCAGGACGCCGAATCTAGGGGTTGAGCTTTCAGCTTTACGACAGTTACGGCTCAGGCTAAGGTGCTGGCATAAGGACATTATCCTCCAGCATTTGTCCACGGAAGGTTCCTGGGTGCGCGTAATGCGCCCGCTCACTCCGAGTTTGTGGTACCCCCGCAAAAGCGCGCTTGGCAGGGTGCTGTCATTGATCCCACTGGATTGGTCTTTGGCGCATCAGTGTGGGTAATGCGGCCTTACTGAACATCAAAAAATGCTTAATTGAAGGCGGATGGTATGGATTTTTCGACGCTGCGGCACCTATGGGATGGTGCAAGCTCCGAGCAGTTGATCGCACCCTTAATGGTTGCTGGGTTTGTCGCCATTTTGTGCACCTTTTATTTTTTCCACTATTTCTACAAATCTTTCGGTCTTAGCGCCCAGCTGAAGCGTTTGATCAAAAGCTTGGAGAACGCAAAAACAGTTCTCCCGTCAGATCGGCGATCAGAGCTGGAGCGACTGTTCAAAGGCACCAATCTGGAGCATTCGTGGCGCGAATATGCCGAAACGCTGCACGACCAATATGAGCTCAAGGAAGGCGAACAGGTAATTGGCCGATCGCGAGCCACCGCAGCAGCTGCACACTTCTTTTCACCGCAAAGTGTGGTTGATACCCCGCTGGGGACCGAATTCTATAAACATCTGCCTGGCATTTTGACCGGGATCGGTATTGTCGGAACCTTCTTCGGCTTGATGCTAGGCCTCCAGCACTTTGACCCGAGCACACCCGAACAGGTTAACGCCAGCGTCGATAAACTATTGAAAGACGTGTTGTTCGCATTCTTCGGCTCCTCCATTTCAATCATGGCCTCCATCGCTGTCACGCTCACTGAAAAGTTGCGTTTGGGGCACTGTTACAAGCTGCTTGAGGCACTCAACGAAACGATCGACGGGCTTTTTGACAGCGGTGTCGGTGAGGAATACCTGGCTGAGCTGGTGCGCTCTAGTGCTGAAAGCTCGGTGCAAACCCGCCAGCTGAAGGACAGCCTGGTGACTGATCTGCGGGAAATGTTACAGAACCTGGTTGATACCCAGGTCCGTGAAAGCCTCAAATTGGCAGATACCTTGTCGACGACGTACCGCGACTCTGGGCAGCTGTTGGCCGACCAGGTGAGCGGTGCAATCGAGAACAGCCTCAAATCGCCGCTTGAAGCCATCGCGGGTGCCGTGCAGGCCGCCAGTGGCGATCAGTCCGGGCAGGTACAGAATCTGCTTCAGGATGTTCTGGTTGCCTTCATGAACAAGCTGGAAGGTACGTTCGGCCAGCAGTTCAATGGCCTGCACGAGTTGATGGGCCAGTCGGTTGCCGCCATGCAGTCGATGCAGCAGGGCTTCTCGACGCTGATCCAGGATATGCGTTCGGCTAGCGAGTCCTCGAATCAAAGCAGTTCGACCATGATTGCCCAGCTACTGGCCGATATGCAGGCAGGACAAAACGCCATGCAAGCCGGGATGAACGAGATGCTCGCCAATCTTCAGGCTTCGGTTGCCCGTATCGGCAACGAAGGAGAGGGGGCTGGCGCGCGAATGGCCGAGCAACTGGAGAAGCTGTTCGCTCAAAGCGAGGCTCGCCAACAGGCAATGGCTGAGAATCTCCAGGCTTTTGTCGAGTCGATCAAGCAGAGCATCGGCCAAGGCCAACAGGAAACCATGGCCAAGATTGCAGGCTCGGTCGAGGTGCTGGGTGAGCAGCTTTCTGCAGTCTTCAAGCAACTGGAACAGGGCCAGCAGCAGATGGATCAATCCACCCGCGCTGCCCAGGCAGACCTGCACCAAGGTACCCGCGAACTGGTGGGCGGCCTCGACGAGCAGGTCAAGGCGTTGCTGCAGACGGTTTCCGAGCAACAGAAGTCTGCCCAGGACACCGTCAATGCATTGAGTGCCCAGACTGAGCAGCATCTGCAAAGTATGCAGCTGGGTGCGGATAAGATGCGGGCGGCGGCTGAGCGGTTTGAAACCGCCGGACAAAGCGTTGCGCGAGCCAGTGAGTCGACTGCAGGGCTGATGGGTACATTCCAGGGCGCAGGAGCTGAGCTTGCACAGGCATCCCGTGAGCTGAATACCGTAGTCGCGGACTACCGGAACAATCGTGAAGCGCTCGCGAAAACGCTCGCGGTCATCGAAGGGGTAGTTGCCAGTGCTCAAGGGGAAGCCAGCGGTCGCAGTCAGTATCTCCAGGACCTGAAGGTTCAAAGCGAGCGGATGCAGGCACTTAACCGTGAAGTGTATGAATACCTCGAAAACATCAGTGGTGTGCTGGGTAACGGCTTCAAGGAATTCGGTGAGGGTATGGACCGGGCGTTGAGGCAAACCTTGGGCAGCCTCGACACCGAGCTCGATAAAGCAGTCAAGAGCCTCGCTGGCGGTGTGGAAGGGGTCAAAGAAAGCCTCGAAGACTTCAGCGACATCATGGAACGCATCAGGCGGTAACGGAGGCTAGTCGATGTTTGGTAAGCAAATGCCTTCGGCTGCCCGTTCCAAGGACGAGGGAGAGAAGCCTTTCTGGATTTCCTTTGCTGATTTGATGACCGCGATGATGATTCTGTTTCTCGTGGTCATGGTGGCGGCTTTGAGCTCCGTGACGCAGCGGATCAACCAGGCGGAGCAGGGGGAGAAGCAGCGTAGCAAGGACATCAGTCAGATTTGCGAGCACCTGAGCCTCAAGGCGAAGACTGCCAGCAAGACCATCGTCGTGGACTGCAAGGACAACCGGATCAGCTTCGGCGATGCTGGCCGCTTTGGGCATAACCAGTACGCGCTGAGCAACGATGGCCAATCGGCACTTCAGGAGGTCGTGCCGATGATTCTGGACGCGGCCAACAGTGAAGAGGGGCGTAAATGGTTCAAGCAGGTTGTGATCGAAGGGTCGACCGACACTGACGGTTCCTACCTGTATAACTTGCACCTGTCATTGCAGCGTTCGGAGTGGGTGATGTGCAGCCTGCTCGATAGTCGCAGCCCGCTCCAGGTCGGATTGTCGCCGGAGCATCAACAGCAGATCAGATCGATGTTTCTGGCGGGTGGCGTGTCGTTCAACAATGCAAAGGACACCAAGGAAGAAAGCCGGCGAGTCGAGTTGCGCATGCAATTCTTTGGCTTGAAGGAGAAGGAGAGCAGTCTCAAGCCTGATGTGCCGGTGTTCACTAACACTGACGTGGAAAAATGTCAGTTGGCGATGAATCGATGACCAGCTCGATCGCGAGGCTTTCCGTCGCCATTAGCAAAAGCCTGTCAGCTCATCGCACAGTGCATGCCCCAGAGCCGTTGGAGCGCTTCCCTCGTCTGACTGCTGCGGGAGTCGACCTTTACGAGCGGTTCGAGCGCGCTGAAAAGGCCTTGCCGCCACCCGAAGAAAAGCGCCGTGCTGCGATAAGCAAATTTCGCAATGTGCTGCCACTTAACGCTTCAGAATGGCGCCTGGTGTTTGCCGGCCTTTCGGACAAGAGTGAACGCGTCGGACCGATATTGGACGATGACCAGCTTTACGCCCGGGTGCATAAAGAAGTTCATAAGCGTATCGAGAAGCGAGAACTGAGCCGCCGGGACTGGTTGGCGCTGTGCTTCAGCTACTTTGGCTACGATGCCGCTACGCCCGAGCAGAACGCCAATTGGTGCCTATTGCGCGAAGATGTTCAGCTCGGTTTCGAATGTGTCCGCGACCAGCAGAAGCGCGTGAAGGAATGGGTGCAGATCGTTCAGCAACATCAGGAGCTTTTTTCCGAGCAAGCAGGTGCCACGCTGGGTGACCAAATGTTCAAGGGCGAGATCAGCGACCTTTCGGCATTGCAGACGATTGCACAGATCCCCGACAAAAGTTGGCTGTGGAACAGGATTTTTAGCGTACTGGTTTCTCGTATTTTCTTGTTGGATGACGCTGAGTTCTCTCAGCGTTTGGCCGACCTGGTCGACATCGGCCGGCAGCACCAGGGGTACATGAATCAGATTCTGAGTGCATGCCTGTCGCGTTACCACTTGGCAGCTTATCGGGAGAAGCCATCGTCACTGCTCAAACAGCTCGCGCTCGACAATTGGGGTAGTCCGCAGATCCGCTCCAGACAAAACAGCTGGCTGCAGTATGTCGATAAAGATGTCTGTGCGATGGTTGTGGCGTGGTTTGCGAAGGAGGATCTGGAACACTTCTTCAACCTGCTGAAGGGCGATGATGACGTCGACCAGTCACGCCTTTTCTACTGGCTGCGGTTTGCCAACCAGATGAGCTACACCAGAATCATCATGGGCTCGGATGCATGGAGTAACGAAGGTCGAGACTTTGCTCATTTCCGTGAAAAGAACAAAGGGCGTCTTGGCCGCCTGATAGGCGCAGCTGGTCATAACAATGCTGTCGTCATGCAGATCGGGAACTACTTTTTCGTGGAGTTCTCGGGAATGGGCGCCTGCTATGTGTATCAGGCAGACAAAGCTCCGTTTGATCCAGAGAAGTCCCAGCTTGGACTCGCTACCGAAATTAAGCAGCGCCATCGTGTGGTGGAGTGGATGCGTCACTTCCCGGCGCCGAGCCGCTCAGATCGCGTTGAGGGATGGCTGATCAAGTTCGATGACACCCTAGAGGGACTGGGCATTCGTATTCAAAGCCATGAGGTAGAGCCTGTCACGTCAAGACTGCTGTCGTTTGACTATCAGCTTCGTAAGTCCATGAGGTCAGTAAAACACACGCTCCATGATCGACGTGCGCAGGGCGGTGCAATCCATATTCAACTAGAAGAAAACGATCAGGCTGCAACCATCGCCCTCCGGCGATTGGGCTTTAAGCCCGAGAACAATAAGCCACTACGGTTCTGGAGAGAGTGATGCTCAAGCGTTTCCTCAAAGGCATTGGCCTGCAGCCGAATTCGGCAGCAGAAAAGACTAAGCCGGCTTTTTCCATTGAGGAGCAGGGTATCTGTTATCCCCTGAGCTTGGCGGAGAATACCGAGTCCTGGTCGCTGGCCAGTTATCTTGATCAGCTGGAAGAAGAAGAATTCGTCTCCCAGCTGAGCGATCGCTGGCTGCTGACGTGGGATGAGCTCTACCGGCTGCTGGATGAGCCCGAGCACGTAACAAGCCTGCCGCTATTGGGGTTGCCGCCGCTGACAGTCCTTATCCCTCAATTGAGCAGCCAGGGCAGCCTTGCCTCAGACGATTTCAAAGTCTCCATCAGTGGCTGGCGTGATCCGCAGTCCAATGCCAATGTGCAGGTGCAGCGAACGGGGGCCATCGTTCAATATCAGGGAGCCACAGAACTGCTGCCTGAGGCGTCCTGGAAACTGACTGGTGCTGTACGACAGCTTTATCTGGCACAACAAAATGAGCCCGGTGAAGTAACCAACCAGATCGGCTGGGCCAGCATCAGAAAGCTAGCGCGCAAGGCTGGCGCTGGTATGGATGGCTTCCTGGACAAGACCGTCGTTATCAAACCCGAGAAGCTGCGGCTCAATCCACGGAAGTCGACGCTAGGCGACACACCGGTTATCGAGTTGCAACCGAGCTTTGATGGCCAGCCGGCCAACTGGCTTGAGAGTTTTGACGGTGCCAAGCAGGTTCAGGATCGATACCGGGTAACGGGTGACGATGGTTCGTTGACTCATGTTCTGATTGAGCCTGAAGTCAAATCGGTATTGGACTACGTGCGCTCGCTGCCCGGGCGTCGAGTTGCTGGTGACGATGCCCTTTCATTCGTCCGTAACCCTTACAGCACACTCGGCGAAAGTGCCGCGCACGTGCTGGATGCCGAGGACTATGAAGAGGAGCTCGCCGAGGCGGGTATTTTCTTTCATCGTTTCCATCTGGAACCCCAACTGTATGAAGCGGGCCAGCGTATCGAGCAGGTAACGCTGACGCTCGAAGCGATTTCTCCAACCCCGCAAGCGCCCATCGAAATTGAGTTCAAAGCCGCCCATGAATTCGCGCCGCTGGTGCATGAACTGCACCTGAAGTTGGCCGCCGGCATGCCTGCAGGCTTCTGGCAGGGCTATGAGCTGGAACTCAGCGATTTTGATTTTCGCCAGTTGGCAGGCATCAATGACCTGCTCAAGCGTTGGCAAAACGAAGCGGCCGGAATCGAGTTTGAATCGGTCTTGGACCTTTCTCTCTACGGCGACCGTGTGACAGGCATTGGTGAGGCGGAAAGAATTACTTCGCCTTTCTTGGTCAAAGAGGCGACCGAGAATTGGTTGCCGAAAGATGTGGCAGCGCTGGGCATCGACGCAGAAATCCTGGGTCGGTGGGATCCTTCCGATCGTGCTCAATTTGAAGCGTTTGGGCAGCGGCTGGATGAAGCACGCGCTGCCGGTGATGACTCGGTCTGTTTGCCAGAGTCCGAAACACCACTCTCGATTGCCGCAGCAGAACAACTGTTAGATGCCTGGTCGAAGAAGATTTTACCTGTCGAGACCGGCCAGGTTGAGCAACGGGAGAAAGTTGGCCGCGCCGTACTGCAAATCGGCCACAACATTGACGAGCCGACTTACGTACAGGTACGTCAAGCAGCGCTACGCGCCGCTTTGGATGCAACGCCAGAGTTGCCTGGTTTGCTCAAGCCTGAGGTCGTTCTGCGGGACCATCAGTTGCAAGGCGTGGCGTGGTTGCAGCATTTGTTCCGCTTGGCCCCCACGGACGTATCGGGTTGCTTGCTCGCTGATGACATGGGGCTTGGGAAAACGATCCAACTGCTCACCTTCCTGGTCTGGTACTTGGAGCAGTATCCAAAAGATCAGCCAACACTGATCGTCGCTCCGGTTTCGTTGCTCGATAACTGGGAGCGAGAGCTTCACCGATTCTTCTTTGCTGACGCACTGCCCGTATTGAAGCTGTATGGCTCAGCCTTGAGTGCGGTGAAGTTCAAGAAAGATGAAATCCCTGCGGACTTGAAAGCCAAAGGCATCAAGAACCTGCTGCGCCCAGGTTGGATGGGCGATGCCCGAATTGTCCTGACGACATACGAGACATTGCGCGATCAGGAGTTTTCCCTGGCGCGCCAGCAATGGTCCATCGTCGTGTGTGACGAAGCTCAGAAGTTGAAGAACCCGGCGGCACTGGTGACTCAGGCGATCAAAGCCATTCCCGCACGGTTCCGAGTGGCGTGTACCGGTACGCCGGTCGAGAACACCCTGATCGATCTCTGGTGCCTGTTCGACTTCATTCAGCCAGGATTCCTGGGCGGCTTGAACCAATTCGGTCGCGACTATCAGCGCCCCATCGAAGCCGCACTGGAGCGTGATACGGATGCGTTGGAACGCCTGCGTGGGCTTATCGAACCGCAGACTTTGCGGCGGACCAAGCAGGACATCGCCAAGGACCTGCCGGCCAAAATCGAAGACGCAGCATGCCGTTCACTCGGCATGCATGCCTTGCAGCGTAACCTGTATCTGTCCGAAATATCCGCATACAGCCAGAAGCAGCAGATCGAAGAACAACTCGATCAGAAGACCTCCGGTATGCTGGGGTTGCTGCACAAGCTCAAGCTGATTTGTGCCCATCCTTACAGCGTGCAGCCTGACACGCGCTTGCGCGACAACTCGCCGAAACTGCAGTGGTTGATGCAGACGCTCGAGTCGATCAAAAGGGTTGGCAACGGCGACAAGGTCATCGTCTTTACCGAGTTGCGAGATATCCAGCGGGAACTTCAGCACGCGATTCAGCAGCATTTCGGGTTTCGGGCGACGGTCATCAATGGCGATACCAGTACCAGCAGGCAGAGCGCCAATAGCCGGCAGAGGCTGATCGATCAATTCCAGGAGCTGCCAGGTTTCGCCGTCATCATCCTGTCCACCATCGCCGTCGGATTCGGGGTGAACGTGCAGGCCGCCAACCACGTCATTCACTTTACGCGCTGCTGGAATCCGGCCAAGGAAGATCAGGCGACGGATCGGGCCTATCGGATTGGGCAGCAAAAAGATGTGTATGTGTACTACCCGACGGTTCGGGATGCGACGATGCCGACGTTTGAGGCGACGCTGGATGAGCTGCTGAGTAAGCGGCGCGCGTTGGCGCGAGATATGTTGAGTGGGGCTTCAGAGCTTCAGGCTTCAGATTTTGAGGCTGTGCTAAACACGCAGTGATATGTCAATTTTAGGTACAGGTGCGCTCGTCTCCGAGCGTGCCATTCTGCAATAAATAGCGAGCTAGGACGAGTACGTCAGTGGTATCTGAATGGATTTCTTACCTGTTCGCACGTCCAGTGTTGGCACCGAAAGCTCAGCCGCTTAATGTTCGTGGCACCCAGAGCAGCAGGCCAGCCTCCACGGCATCATGGTGATTCGTCGATGGTGTGGGAACAGTGCCCAAATAGGGCCAATATGCTGGCCCGATGAGGCCGAAGTAGATATGGTTCGCCTGTTTTCCGCAGGCAAAGCTATCGCTTCGCTACAGATATCCGCTGATCCCTATGTGGCGCCGGTGGCCTGGACTTTTCCTGAGCGCGCACAAGACGACGCCTGCTTACTTACTTATTACCCAGCTAGGATTGCCAATGGCTATCAAGAAATCCGATCTTTACTCCTCCCTCTGGGCCTCGTGTGACGAGCTGCGCGGTGGGATGGATGCCAGCCAGTACAAGGACTACGTCCTGTTCATGCTGTTCATCAAGTACATCTCCGACAAGTACGGTAACTCGGATGACTTCGCGCCACCGGTCAACATCCCGCCGGGCGCCAGCTTCGAAGACATGATCGCCCTCAAGGGCAAGGCCGACATCGGCGACAAGATCAACACTCAGATCATTCAGCCGCTGATCGATGCCAACGCCCGGCTTGCGCGCAGCGACTTCCCCGACTTCAACGACCCGAACAAGCTGGGCGAAGGCGATGCGATGGTGCAGCGCCTTACCAACCTGGTTGCCATCTTCGAAAAGCCCGACTTGGATTTCTCTAAAAATCGCGCCGAGAACGATGACATTCTCGGCGACGCCTACGAATATCTGATGCGTCATTTCGCCAGCGAAAGCGGCAAGAGCAAGGGGCAGTTCTACACCCCATCGGAAGTCAGTCGCGTTATTGCCCAAGTCATCGGTATCGGCCCGGCCAATGCCGTGGCCAAGACGAGTGTCTATGACCCGACTTGCGGCTCAGGTTCGCTGTTGCTGAAAGTGGCGGACCAAGCGGGTACGCACATCACCCTGGAAGGGCAGGAGATGGACGTGACCACCGCCGGTCTCGCTCGCATGAATATGATCCTGCACGACTTCCCGACCGCCAACATTCTGCAGGGCAACACACTGTCCACGCCCAAGTTCAAGGACGGCGAGCAGCTGCGTACTTATGACTATGTAGTGGCCAATCCGCCGTTCTCGGTCAAGAGCTGGAGCGTCGGGCTGACGCCAGCCAATGACCCCTATCAGCGTTTTGCCTGGGGTGAGCCGCCGGCCAAGCAGGGCGACTATGCCTTTTTGCTGCATATCATCCGGTCGATGAAAAGTACCGGCAAAGGCGCCTGCATTCTGCCCCACGGCGTGCTGTTTCGTGGCAATGCCGAGGCAGTGATCCGTGAGCAACTGGTGCGCTCTGGGTACCTCAGAGCCATTATCGGTCTGCCGGCTAACCTGTTTTTCGGCACAGGCATTCCCGCTTGCATCCTGGTGCTGGACAAGGAAAACGCCAGTGCGCGCAAAGGCATTTTCATGATTGATGCCGCGAAGGGCTTTATCAAGGAAGGCCCGAAGAATCGCCTGCGCGATCAGGATGTGCACAAGATCGTCGATACCTTTATCCGGCTGGATGAGAGCGACTCACGCTACGCGCGCATGGTGACCTTCGATGAAATCAGCGATCCGAAGAACGACTTCAACCTTAACCTGCCGCGCTATATCGACAGTACCGAGCCTGAGGACATTCAGGACATCGACGGCCATTTGCGCGGTGGCATTCCCGAGCGTGACATCGACGCCTTTGACCGCTACTGGCAGGTTATGCCTGCATTGCGCTCGGCGTTGTTCAAAGCGGCCAGTCACCCCGGTTATTTTGAGCTTGTCAGCCCTGAGGTGAAGCAGGTCATTTTCGGTCATCCGCAGTTCACGGCCTTCAAGGCTGGCGTGGATAAGCTTTTCAATCAATGGGTGGCGGACAGCGTCCCTCAGTTGAAAAGCTTTGCAGCCAACAGCCACCCCAAGGAGCTGATTGCCACATTGTCAGAAGACCTGCTCAGTGCTTTTGCCGAAGCGCACCTGCTTGACCATTACGACATCTATCAGCACCTGATGGACTACTGGGCCGGGACCATGCAGGACGACTGCTACCTGATCAGCGCCGACGGCTGGAAGGCCGGAGCTCAAGTGCGCGAAATCCTCAAAGTAAAGGATAAGAACAACAAGCTGGGCTGGGCCGAGAAACATGATTACTGCCAAGGCAAGCGCCGATTCAAGTCCGACCTGATTCCGGTCGAGATTCTGATTGCCCGCTATTTCGTGGCCGAGCGTAGCGCCATTGAAGACCTTGAAACCCGACTTGCCTGCGTCGAGCAAAGCATGAGCGAAATGCTTGAGGAGCACAGTGGTGAGGATGGCTCGCTTAGCGAGGTGATCGAGGGCGAGGGTGATAAGCAGAAGGTCACGGCCAAAGCGATCAGGGCACGACAACGCGAGATTGGCATGGATCCGGATTATGAGGATGAATTCAAGATATTGGCCGGATACGACGCGTTGATCGACCAGCAAAGCGCCCTCAAGGCAGATCTCAAAAAGGCTGAGGAAGGCCTCGACAGCAAGATCCACGCTAAGTACCCGCTGCTTAGCGAGGACGAGATCAAAACACTGGTGGTGGACGATAAGTGGGTGGCCACCCTGGCCACTGCTGTACAGGGTGAACTGGACCGCGTGTCCCAGACACTGACCGGACGCATCCGCGAGCTAAGTGAGCGCTACGCGACACCTTTGCCGCAGCTCACCGATGAAGTAGCCATGCTTGCCAGTTGTGTGGAAGAACATCTGAAAAAGATGGGGGCGGTATGGCAATGAAGGCGGGCTATAAGCAAACGGAAGTGGGGGTTATTCCAGATGATTGGGATGTCTCTACGGTCGGAGCAGAATTCGAAATTAAACTCGGCAAGATGCTTGACTCTGAAAAGAACGTCGGTGTATCGAAGCCCTACCTAGGTAATAAATCGGTTCAGTGGGGGCGAATTGACCTCAGTGACCTTCCAACTGTTCCAATGACTCGTGCAGACCTTGAAAAATATCGCCTTCGAGAGGGGGATTTGCTGGTGTGCGAAGGTGGGGATGTTGGTCGTGCCGCGCTCTGGAATTCGCCATTGGAGGAATGTTATTACCAGAAGGCACTTCACCGTCTGCGGCCCCTTCGCGGTTTCGATTCACGGCTCATGGTCGAGTTACTTCGTCATTGGTCTGATCGTGGACTACTCGCGAATTATGTGACTCAGACCAGCATCGCGCATCTTCCCCGTGAGAAATTCATGGGAGTACCTGTGCCCGTTCCTCCCGTCCCAGAACAACGCGCCATCGCGACGGCATTGAGCGATGTGGATGCGCTGCTGAGCGCGTTGGAGCGGCTTCTCGCCAAGAAGCGCGATCTCAAACAGGCTGCCATGCAACAACTTCTCACCGGCCAAACTCGCCTCCCTGGCTTTTATGGTGAGTGGGAGGTGAAACGCCTGGGGGAAATGGGAGAGATCGTGATGGGGCAATCACCAAGCTCCTCTAACTACAATTCGCAAGGCGATGGACTCCCGTTGATCCAAGGAAATGCGGACATTGCAAACCGCAAAACGATCAAGCGTGTATTTACGACCCAAATCACGAAACGAGGACGAGCAGGCGACATACTGATGTCGGTTCGTGCTCCTGTTGGGGAGGTATCGCGTGCGACTTTCGATCTGTGCATCGGGCGCGGTGTTTGTGCAATCCGCTATCCGAATGACTTTCTTTATCATTACCTCATTTTTCTTGAACCGATGTGGGCCAAGCATTCAAAGGGCTCGACTTTTGAATCCGTGAACTCTACTGATGTGAGGGGGGTCGAGATTCAACTGTCGTCCGATCTCCCTGAACAAATCGCCATTGCCGCCGTGCTATCCGATATGGACGCAGAACTGGCCGCTCTTGAGCAGCGCCTGGCCAAAACCCGCACCCTCAAGCAGGGCATGATGCAAGAACTGCTAACCGGAAGAATCCGACTGCTATGACAAACCTGAGCATGGAAGCGATTCAAGCGCAGCAGGCTACTGAACTATCCAGCAAGATCATCAGCGTCTACGAACTGCTCATGGATTCTGCGCTGGATATCCCCCAGTACCAACGCCCCTACAAGTGGACCGGCAAGAACATCAATCAACTGTTCTCCGATATCGCCATCCATAAGGACAAGTCGGCTTACCGCCTGGGGACTATCGTTTTTCACCAGGAAGGCGAGACAAAGAACATCGTCGATGGCCAGCAGCGGACTATCAGCCTGCTGCTGACGGCCCGTGCGCTGATCCAGCGGAACAAAGAAAAGAAACTCGAACGCAAAGACCTGCAGGATCGCTTGCTCAAGCTTGAGCAAGCGATGGTGAACCCAAGCTTTACCAGCGAGATCTCGCAGAAGAACATCCACAGCAATTACCTTGAGGTGGCCCGCATCGTTTCCCGTGCGGACTTTACCGAGGCGCATATCGACTTCTTCCTGAACAATTGCCAGGTCGTGGCAGTCGCGCTTAACGATGTGTCGGAAGCCTTCCAGTTCTTCGACTCGCAGAATGCTCGGGGCCGGGATCTGGAGCCCCATGATCTGCTCAAGGCTTACCATCTGCGTGAGTTCAGCTCGCGTGACGAGCCATTGAAGGCGGCCACCGTGGCGCATTGGGAAAACAGTGACACCGAGGAGCTGGCCACGCTGTTCTCGCAGTACCTGTACCGCATCCGCAATTGGTCGAAAGGGATTTCGGCGCGTTATTTCAGCAAGGATGACGGCGACTTGTTCAAGGGCGTGAACATCGACACCGTGGCCAGCTACCCCTATGTGGAGCAGTTGCGTATCGCCCACCATTTTGTCGATAACTACAACGGGCAGTACGAGCGCAAGATCGACTCGCGCGAGCTTGGTTTTCCCTTCCACCTGGATCAGATCATCATCAATGGTCGGCGCTTCTTTGAGCTGATCAGCCACTACCAGGGCAAAGTGGCGCGGATCAGCGCCGAGTCCTGGAACGGGCATGAGTTGGTGGGGGCGGAAGGGCTCGATGGCTATGCGAAAACCATTATGGATACCCTCAATAGCTACCCGGCAAGAACCCGCACCGGCGATTGCTACGTACGGGCGATGTTCGATTGCCTGCTGATCTATTACATCGACAAGTTCGGCCACGCGGATATCTCCCGGGCCATCGAGAAGATTTTTATCTGGGCCTATAGTCTGCGCCTGCAGATGCAGGTGGTGCAGTTGGCCAGCATGGATAACCACGTACTCAAGAACAACCTGTTCAGGCTGATCAAGGACGCCACTCGCCCTGCTGACTTTATTAACTGCAGCCTGCGGGTATTGAGCGGCATCAATTCAACCAGGACCGATGAGATCAAGGCTCTGTTCAGGGATATGAAATATTATGAGTAGCGAAATCAGCCAGCTTTCCATCAAAGCGCTGCTCAGCGGCAATGTTGAGTACGTGATCCCGATGTATCAGCGTAATTACGCCTGGGAAGAAGGTGAGATCACACAGCTGATTCAGGATGTGATCGACTACTTGCCGAAGGATGGCGGTGAAGCGCGCAATTACTACATTGGCACCTTGGTGGTATTTGAGCGCCCGGACAGCAAAACACCGGTGTTTGAAACCATTGACGGCCAACAGCGCCTGACGACCCTATCGCTGCTGACGTCGTATTTGAAAAACACCCGGAAGGTCGATCTTGCCTGGTATTCGAACCTGAGTATCCACTTCGATAGCCGTGAGCACTCGCGCGCGACCTTTGCGGCCATCTTCGAGGGGGAATTTAACGACGACCCTGCCGAGGTGTTGGCTGAAAAACAGATCAATACCGGTATCCTCAATGGTTACCGGCTCATCCAGAAAGTCCTCCCGCAAAAGCTGAATGAGAACAAGGTTTCGCCACAGCAGTTCGCTGACTACCTGTTTTGCTACGTGCAAATCATGCGGGTGAAAGTGCCGGCGGATACGGACCTGAACCATTACTTCGAGATCATGAACAATCGCGGTGAGCAGTTGGAAAAGCACGAGGTGCTCAAGGCGCGGATGATGGAGCAGCTGAAAGAATGCGAGCAGAGTCAGAACTGTCTGCATGCTGTTTGGAAAGCCTGCGCCAACATGGAGCGCTATGTGCAGATGGGCTTCACGCCCGATCAGCGCAGCAGCCTATTTGGTGAAAAGGATTGGGGGGGCTTTGAGCTTGCAGACTTTGATGCACTTCGGGTTGCTCTGCACCGGACGCAAAAAACGACCACCAGGGAAGGCTGCGCGCTAACCCTTGATCAAATCATTGCCAAAGCACCGCTTGGAGAGGAGCCGAAAGAGACAAGTGATGATGCGCCAGAGCGCTTCAATACGGTGATCAACTTTCCGAACTTCCTGTTGCACGTACTGCGTGTCGATACGCAAACGGACATCCCTTTGGATGACAAACGCCTGCTCGATACCTTTGAAGTCCATGTACTCAAGCAACCGGACCCTGTGGCGGCAGTGAAGCGTTTTACCTTTAGCCTGCTGCGCTGCAAGTATCTGTTTGACCAGTATGTGATCAAGCGCGAGTTCATCAAGGGCGCGGATGGCTGGAGTCTTAAACGCTTTAAATGGAATGACGGCGGCAAGGCTGGCGGAGCGGGTCGCGGTAGTTATGTGAATACGTTCGGCGAAGAAGAAGGCAGTGAAGGCATCAACCGGCGCATCCTGATGCTGCTGTCGGCGTTTCATGTGTCCACGCCAACGCTGGTGTACAAGCACTGGCTGAATGCGGCGCTGCATTACCTGTTTCAGGCCAGGCAGGTTGAGGCTCAGGCCTATCTGCAGCACATGGAGTCGGTAGCCAAGGCGTTTGTCTTTGACCGCTTTCTGGCTGCAGAGAAGGGTTTGGAATACTTTGCGATGATCTATACGAACCGGGGTGTCTGTCAGACACGCCGCGACAGCGTTGCAGCAGAGACGTTTGAGCCCCGGTTGAGGTTCGGCAATATCGAAAACAACCTGGTGTTCAACTTCCTGGACTATCTGCTTTGGCTTGAGCACGGGGCAAGCGAGCGGGTTAAATCCTACGAATTCACCTTCCGTAGTTCGGTGGAGCATTATTACCCGCAGCATCCATTGGACGGACAAGTTCAGCTTGACACTGACACGCTCAACTCGTTCGGCAATCTATGCCTGATCAGCCACAGCAAGAACTCTCGCCTGAGCAATTTCATGCCTTCGGCGAAGAGCGAGTTTTATCTGAAAAACTCCATCGATAGCGTTAAGCAGTACTTGATGATGGAGACCAAGCCTTGGGATGACATCGCCATACGCGCCCATGCCGAGCAAATTAATAATGTGTTGCTCAACAGCCTCACCAGCCAACACGAAACCGAGTAAACCCTGCAGGATGCACCCGATGACTCAACAACCTCGCTCCGAACGTCGCACCCAGAATCGTGTTCTGGCTTTGTTTACGGACAAGACGCGGCCTGATTGTCTCGACTACGACTACCTGGGCGAGTGGAGCAAGCGTGGGCAAAACCGCAACATTGAAATCGAGCTGCTGCAGGCAAACCTGAAGCAGCGCGGCTACTCCGATGCGCAGATATCGGCGGCGGTGCAAAAGCTGATGGCCGCAGCGGATTCCACGGGCATCACCCTGTATCAGGCCAACTTGCGGACCTACCAGTTGCTGCGTTACGGCGTGCCGGTACAGGTCGCCGTTGGGCAGGCCCACGAAACGGTGCATCTGGTTGATTGGGAGCACCCTGAGCGCAATGACTTCGCCATTGCCGAGGAAGTGACCTTACGCGGTGGCCATGAGCGCCGCCCTGATCTGGTGATTTACCTGAACGGTATCGCCATCGGCATGATTGAGCTCAAGCGTAGTTCGGTTGAGGTGGCCGATGGTATTCACCAGCTGATCACCAACCAGGAGGAAATCTTCAACAAGGGTTTCTTCAGTACAGTGCAGTTGGTCTTTGCTGGCAGTGACTCTCAGGGCCTGCGCTACGGCACGGCGACTACCCGCGCCGAATTTTTTGTCGAGTGGAAGGCTTCGACGGAAAAACCAGCGACAGAAGAGCTGAACACTCAGCGCGAGACGCCTGCCCGCTATGACGTGATACTTGGCGCCGAAGCGGCGCAGTCCGGTTATCTGCTGGATGGCCCCTTGGCGCAGATGTGCGAGAAGTCGCGTCTGCTTGATCTGATCCGCAACTTCATTATCTTTGATGCGGGCATCAAGAAGGTGCCACGCCCGCATCAATACGCCGCAGTGAAGGCCGCGCAAGAGCGGGTTCGGCGTCAAGAGGGTGGGGTTATCTGGCATACCCAGGGCAGTGGCAAGAGCATTTTGATGGTGCTGATCGCCAAGTGGTTACTGGAGCACG
Organism: Pseudomonas shirazensis; assembly: GCF_014268785.2. Lineage (GTDB taxonomy): Bacteria > Pseudomonadota > Gammaproteobacteria > Pseudomonadales > Pseudomonadaceae > Aquipseudomonas > Aquipseudomonas shirazensis. The sequence continues at coordinate 604,850 of NZ_JABWRD020000003.1, forward strand.
ATCCTGAGGCGCGTATTCTGGTCATCACAGATCGCGATGAGCTGGACAAGCAAATATCCGGGGTCATGCACAATGCTGGGGTAATCGGCAACGATTCGCCCTCGCCACGTATTACCTCTCGTGCCGATCTTGTGCAGAAGCTTTCCGCCACCTCACCGCGCCTGCTCTGTGCGCTGTTGCACAAGTTTGAGCCAGATCTGAGCGTGCCGCCGCCGCCCATGCATGGGCGCTTCTATGTATTCGTGGATGAATGCCACCGCACCCAAGGCGGTGACATGAACAAGCAAATGAAGCAGTGGCTGGCCAATGCCCTGTTTATTGGTTTTACCGGTACACCGCTGCTGCGCAAGGACAAACAGACTACCCGCGATGTGTTCGGCACCTACATCCACACCTACAAATTCCACGAAGCCGTGGCGGATAAGGTGGTGCTGGACCTCAAGTACGAAGCGCGCGACGTACCGCAGCGGTTGACCTCGCAAAAGGCCATCGATGCCTGGTTCGAGCAGAAAACCAAAACATTGAACAACTACCAGAAGTCGATCTTGCGCAAGCGCTGGGCGACCATGGAAGCGCTTATGAGCGCCGGCGAGCGCAAGCAGCGCATCATCGCCAGCATCATTGAGGACTTCAGTCTGAAGCCGCGGCTGAACAACGACCGGGGCACCGCCATTCTGGTGGCAGCCAGCATCTATGATGCCTGTCACTACTTCCGCTTGTTTGAGACCACTTCGTTCGGCCCTTACTGCGGCATCATCACGTCCTATGAACCGAACCCCAGTGCAATTTCTCGCGAGCCGGCACAAAGCGATGAGCGTTACAAGTTCGATACCTACACGCAGTACGTGCTGAAGCCGGGCCAGACCACTACCGCTTATGAAGAAGAAACCAAGCGCCGCTTCATTGAGGAACCGGCCAACCTGAAGCTACTTATCGTGGTCAGCAAGCTGCTGACTGGCTTCGATGCGCCCAGTTGCTCCTACATCTATCTGGATAACGAGTTGCGGGACCACAACCTGTTCCAGGCAATTTGCCGCACCAACCGGCTCGACGGTGATGACAAGGACTTTGGTTATATCGTCGACTTCAAGGAGCTGTTCGGCGATGTACAGGACGCCATTTCGGTGTACACCTCTGATGAGCTGGATGTCGACGCAGGCAGCGGGGGCAGCAACAACGTTGAGCTGAAGAATTGGCTGGTCGAGGGCAAGAATCAGCTGGACGCTGCCCGTGAGGCATTGAGTTATTTGTGCGCCCCCGTGGCTCCGCCGCGTGAGGTTGAACAGTTTATCCACTACTTCTGTGGTGCCGCCGCTAACGCCAATGCGCTGGATGAGACCGAAGCACTGCGGGTGTCCTTCTATAAGATGGTGGCTTCATTTGTGCGGGCGTTTGCCGACTTGGCGCAGAACCTGACCGAAGCCGGTTACTCGGCTACTGAAGCCGGCAGGCTGCAGACTGAAGTGCAGTTCTATGCTGACCTGCGTGAGGCGATAAAGAGACATTCCGGCGAAGAGTTGGATATCAAGCCATTCGAATCGGACATGCGGCATCTGCTCAATACCTATATTCAGGCAGACCCTGCCGATCCGATGAGCACGGTCGATAATTTCTCGCTGGTTGAGCTGATCGTTCAGACTGGCGTTCACGATGCCATCGCCAAAAAGCTCAACGCCAAGGGCACGCTTTCCAAGGGTGCGATTGCCGAAGGCATTATCAACAACGTGCGCAAGACCATTATTCGTGAGAAATTGACGGATCCGAAGTTCTACGAGGGTATGTCGCAGTTGCTTGAGGATCTGATCAAACAGAGTCGTGAAGATGCTGCCGCTTACGAGGAGTTTTTGCGCAAGGCTGAGGCGCTGGTCAAGCAGCTGGCACAGAAGGGACCAGGAAGCTCTCCGGCTGCACTTAACGGCCACCGGGAAGCCACTGTACTGTTCAACAACCTCGACAGCATTGCAACGACCACCTTCCAGTGCCCGAAAGACGAAGGGGCAAAAGTGAAACTGGCTCTGGATCTTGATTTAGCCATGCGCGGTTCGGCACCGGCATCCTGGCGAGGAGACCCTGCACGGGAAGCTCAGGTTCTTAATGCGCTGTTCCCTCTGATGGGACGCGACCGTGTAGCGACTTCGGCAATATTCGAAATTATCAAGAACCAACCGGGCTATTGATGAACGAGATTATTGAGCTGGGCGATATTTCAATTTCAGTGACCAGGAAAGACATCAAGAATGTCCACCTGAGCGTCCACCCGCCGGAGGGGCGGGTAACGTTAGTCGCCCCAACAAACACACGGCTTGAGGTTGCTCGGGCATATGCTATTTCCAGGCTGGGCTGGATTCGCGAGCAGCAGAGCAAACTGGAAACGCAGGCACGTGAGGCACCACGTCAGTTTGTGGAAAGAGAAAGCCACTATGTTTGGGGGCGACGTTACCTGATGGTGGTTAACCACCGGGATGCCAAGCCATCGGTGGTGCTCGACCACAAACGCATCACCTTAACTGTTCGCCCTGGCAGCGATGCGCATAAGCGCGCCGAAGTGATACATGAATGGCAGAAGCTGCAACTGCACGCCGTGGTGCCAGTGTTGATCAGGAAGTGGGAGCGCAAGCTGAAGGTTAAGGTGGCTGGTTATTACCTGCAGCGAATGAAAACAAAATGGGGTAGCTGTAACCATCAAGCAGGGAACATTCGACTGAACACCGAGTTGGTGAAGAAGCCGAAAGACCTGCTTGAGTACGTGATCGTCCACGAGATGGTTCACCTGCTTGAGCCCACCCACAATGAGCGCTTTATCTCCATCCTCGGGGAGCATTTCCCAATCTGGCGCGAGGCTCGCGCCGAGCTGAATGAGTTGCCGCTGGCTGCTGAGGTTTGGAAAGAGTGAGGCTGTACTAGCCCGATTGTAAGTGCGACTGGTGGGCTAGGTTTGGACTCGTCGAGTATCACATCAGCAGCTCTCGGGCTCTCCCTAATCGCTTCCAAAGCAATAGCGCTGTGAGTCGGTAGTAATACCGGGTGGCGTCGGTATTCTCTTTCAGGTGCTGAGTGAGAAACCAGCGCAAATGCTTGAGCTGCCAGGTCCAAGGATTATCTCGTTGCCATCGCTGTTGAATGGCAACTTGCATGGTTCGGGCTTGCCGTAGATGTCGTTGCTGGGTGGCCTTCGAGCCAGTCAGTACGCCGCTCAGGAACAGCGCCATATCGAAGGGCTTGGTCACGCTCGACCTCCAATGTAGGCCGAAACCACATCGATCCGGTTATGCCCAAGCTCAAGGCTGATCTGTTGGCGCGCCAGTTGATCAAGGTCGCGGTCAATGCGATAGCAGTGGCCACGATTGACCGGGGCGGCATGGCCCGTGAGTTGCTCATAACGCTCGCATGCGTAGGCTGCTCGTAGGTCATGGAGCCCCTTCAGCCCGTGTTCATGCAGCGTTTCGCGGGTGGGGAGCACGGTCTTTTGCAGGAATGCGGCGTAGCTTTCGTCGCGGGCCAGCAAGTTGCGGCTTCGGGGCGGCGACGCATCAAGCGCAAATTGGAGCGCCGCGTTAACTTGTTCAGTGGCAATGATCCAACGTGGTGCTGATGCCCCTGAGCGGCCTCCTTTGGTACCGTCCTGAATATTGATGCGGCCTAAGTGCACTGCTTCGCGTTGCAGGCGTGGCAGATCCGCCAGGATCGCTTCACGCAGGCGCATACCCGTTGCGCGGGCCAGCATGACAACGGCCGCTATTCGCTCGTGTTGCTGCTCAACAAGCGAATGAAGCACTCGCTGTACTTCTTGATGGTCTTGGCCATCTGGTGCTCGAGTGCGTACGTTGGAGCGCTGCTGCCCTAGCGCCTGGCTCGGGCTGATGACTCTCACGTCCTTATCACCGCGCAGCGCAGCGATGGTGCGGTTGACGCTGCTCAGACGGTTTTGCGCGGTGGCGATGCACAGTTCGCCTTGCTGGATCTTCTGCCGCAGGTATGCGACGTAGTCCTCCAGCGTCTGTCGATCAATCTGGCGTGCATCGTTGTAACCGGGGCCGTCCTCCGATCGGCACCAGCGCACGAAGGCTTGCCAGCGATCGCTGTGTGCTTTGACGGTGGCGAAGTGGCCGCCGGCAAACAGATCTTCCAGTGCCTGCCGACCGGCGTAGCTCAGTTGGCGACCGTAGCCAAAATTGCGACCATCACGCCGACCGACCAGCGCCATTGTCTTCACCTTGATCGTTGGTTTGTAGGAGCAGCAGCAGGGCTTTCCAGTGGGGGCCGATGGTGTCCAATTGTCCCCAGTGTGCCGGGCGGATGAGGAGGGCATTTTCGCTGTGTTGCAGCAAAGCCCCTTCTTCTTGCAACTGCTCGATAAGCCGAGCGAGGTCGATTGACTCAGATGTTGGAGTGGCGATAGCGGCGACACTGGCGACATCCCCCGCCGCATCTGGATTGGCACGTGGCGACAAAGTGGTGGCAGTGGCGGCGACACACCTTAGCTCGGTCGGCGATCGATGTTGCGCTCGATAGCGGCGCACGGCGTCATTGAGGCGGAACATGGCGCACCTCGAATATGTCCCCTGCATTATTCAGCCAGTTATGGGTAACCAGCTGCAGCAACAACTCGAAGGTGTGCCGTGTGCTTTTACGGGCAAAGCGAGGGCCGTTGCGCGTGAGATCGCGGAGGCGAAATGGTGGCCAGTTCTTCTTAATCAACCAGCGCAGAAGGCAATCCGCCTCCGCGCGAAGCTTATTCAGTGGCTCCTGTTCGGTCAGGCGCTGGTTCTCGGCCAGGTAGTAATCCATCAGCGTAGAGGCGCGCTGAATGTGCACTTCTTCCACGACAGTCGACTCCTCAACCACCGCCATCACACCAGCCATGCGTAGAACGTTCGCGGCGGCTTTACTCGCAGCAGCTTGCACGTTGACCAGCTCGCCGAACTCCCCTGACTCGAATTCAATGGTGTCGTGAATAGCAATCCAGGCCTCCCGGGCGTGGGGGCTTAACTCTAGGATTGCAGGGTTGAGGCCGCCGTCTTTATGCCGTGACCAAGGCTTTTGCATCAGCGCGGCAATGCGCTGGTGGTACAGGTACACTTTTGGATCTCGGGTCAGGTCGATGGCTTTGTACAGCCGTTGTCCAACCAGACGCTCTGGCCAACTGATCAGGCAGCGTCCCAAGATGCCTTGGTCTTTGATATCAGCGTCCTGCAGCAAGCGGTCTGCCAGGCGGGTTGAAGCATCAAGTGCATGCTGAGGCGGCGATCATAGGCACGCAGACTTTCTCCAGTCATCGCGCGCGACCGATCAATCGGGCTACCGTCCCACAGCGTCGACAAGTGAGTGATCGCCTTGATCATGTTGTCCTTGCTCATGGTGCTGCCGCCCAAAAACTGCCCCCCTTCATCGCTGAACAGCCCCATGCTCGGCAAACCATGGCAAAGGCTTTTCACCAGTCCTTCAATGGTTGGCTCGGCAGTGAGCAGTCGTGGCTGGACAGGCTCAGGTTGGGTGTCCAGCGCTGCCTGGGCAGACTTTTTCGAGGCCGGTGACTTCGCGGTGTGGCTCATTGCAGCGCGGTGCGCTTTGAGCTGCTCGCCATAAGCGATCCACTGCTGTCTTTACCAGTCGCGTACTGCCTGCAACGCAACATGATCCACTGCGCTTTTGCGATCACCCGAGCAAGCCACTGTCAGCAAGTACAGCGACAACGGATAGATTCGGCCGTCTAGGTGAACATTGCCGTGCGCCTGGCTCGCCAAAGCTGCCGTGGCCAGAACGGATTGCGCGGCCATGGCGCAGGGCACGCTGATCACATCGGCCATGCGTTCCACGGCAGGCGCCAATAGGTCGCCCAGCGCCGCGACCGGGTAGGGTAGGGGCGTAATCTGCTGTTCCAACAAGGGGCGTGGTGGCCCTTGTACTTCGCGCAGTTGCATAGCCGTCCTCCATAAATTACCGATCTCTCCCTCACGTCATCCCGCCAAGAATGCTGAGTGTTATCAGGAATCAAGGCCCCTGCGACCTGTGAGGAATGTCCTCTTCGCGGGACTGGCGGCTCCTTACGTCCGGGAGCAAGGGCATCTCATGATCTGGCCTCCTGAGCACCGTTACCGGTGGGCGGGTGGAGGCTGCATTGGCTGACGAGACCAGTGCCGCGAGATCCTGAGCCAGGTGCAAGCAGCACTGCGATGACCGGGGCATGCCTGACTGTGAGTCAGGTGCAGTCCATTCCTTGGTCTGCGGCACCATCATTTACAGCGCTGTTGCTGGTGACATCGGCGTTTGTCACGCCGATTGTCACGAGGGGAATTGCCGCAAAGCCATGTGCAATGTGGGCTGCAGCAGTGGTAGGAGCGCCCGTCTCTTTTCTGGCAAAAGAGACGGGCGAACGGTTGGCGCAAAACGTTGGCCGAGCAGGTTCGTTGCTGCAGGGCTAAAGGGTTAGCGGGCAGCCGCACTAGGCGGATTGTTTAGAGGGCGTCCATCATTCTGGCGAATGACCGTGCGAGCCTCCGGGCGCGAATCGCACTTTGGGATGAACCACCGGGTTAGCGGCATGACCTTGAAGGCTCTGGTCATTTGGGGTGCTGCCTAAGGCAGCGCTTTGAACCTTCGTTCTATCGGTCACCGCGGCTCGGGTCAATTGGTGAAGGGCACATGGAAATGCGCCAGATTCCACCTCTGGCGTGCTTTGGAAGTCGGTGGGTGTCAGTGGCAAAGTGGCCGTTTGTCGCTTTTCTAGTGTTAGCCCGTGAGCATGGGGATGCGAAGCCTCCCCATGCTCACGGGCTTAGCCGGAGAAGCCAAAGTCGAGGCGAGTTGGCGACTGTCGCCATCCGCTCAGACGGCAAGGATGTAGATGGCACGCGGTCTGTCGCCAGTGTCGCCGTTGTCGCCGCCCTATCGGATGGGTATTACGTTCCGATCCCTGGCCACATTCATCGCGCTGGCCGAGAGATTGCCCGTCGACGCCTTCAGAATGTACTCGCTCCACCAAGCCATCATCGGCCGCCGTCGCTCGATGTAGTCGGCTCGGTTGTAGGCACTGCGCACCTCATCCTTGTCGACGTGCGCCAATGCCACTTCGATGAGCTCCGGGTCCCATCCATGTTCATTCAATATGGTGCTGGCCATCGAGCGCATGCCGTGGCTGACCAAGCGGTCTTGGAAGCCCATGCGTTTCAACGCCATGTTGGCGGTCTGGCTATTGGCATGAGTACGAGGGTTTCGGTCTGCCGGGAAGACGTATTCCCGATGACCACTGTGGGACTTCAGTATCTCCAGCAATGACATGGCTTGATCGCTCAACGGGATGCTGTGCGGGCGGCGCTTCTTCATCCGCTCCGGCGGGATGGTCCAGACACGCCTTTCAAAATCGATGTCTGCCCAACGAGTAGTCGCCGCCTCGGCTGGGCGAGTCATGGTGTGCAACTGCCATTCGATCAGGCAGCGAGTCGTGCGCTTGATACTGGCGTTCGCTATTTCCAGCATGAGCTCAGGAAGCTCCTCGGGCGGTAGCGCCGCCATGTTTTCTTTCTTCGGTTTCTTGAATACCGCCCGAATCCCGCTGAGCGGGTTCGCGAAAATCATTCCCGAATTGACCCCGTAGGTCATGATCTCGTTGAGGCGCTGGCTAAGCCGCTTCACCGTTTCCAAGCTGCCTTTGGCTTCGATAGGGCGAAGGATCTTTATCACCATCGGTGCGCTGACTTCCGAGATCGGAGTCGATTTCATGCTCGGGAAAACGTGCAGAGTGAGTGAGCGCCAGATGTCCTCGGCATAGGCCGGCGTGACCGAGTCCTTTTTCAGCTCGAACCAGGCGCTAGCTACTTTCTCGAACGTATGTTCCGTCTTGGCTAGCTTTGCCTGTGCGAGATCATTGCGCTGAGCTTTGGGGTCGATCCCCTGCGCAAGTACTTCCCTAGCCTCAACCGCTTTCCGCCGCGCTTGCGCCAGAGAGACCTCGGGGTAGGAGCCGAGCGCCATGTTGATTCGATTTTTGGTGACTGGATGCCTGTAGTTGAAATTCCACTGCATCGAGCGGTTGACCCGGACTCGGAGCTGGAGGCCGTCGCCATCCGTGAGGACGTAGTCCTTGTCTTTGGGCTTGACCGCCTTAAGCTGGCGGTCGGAGAGGCGAGCTGTTTGAGCGCACATGGGAGAGCTCCATGACACCTTTTGGTATTCCCAAGATTAGCCCCAGGTAGGCTGGAATACCACCGGGAATACCGGGGTGGCTGGAACTCAAAAAACCGTTGCGGCCCTCAAAAGAGCAGTAAGCCTTTGATTTCACTGACTTCCAGGCACAAAAAAAGACGTCCGTGGACGTCTTTGTTTGATCATTTGGTGGAGCCGGGGGGATTTGAACCCCCGTCCGCCAGTACTCCGCTGTCGGTACTACATGCGTAGCCATCTCAATTAAGTTAATCCGCAGCCGCCCGAGTGGCAGGGTGCTTTGGACGAGTTGGGTAAGTTTTAGTCGCTTTGCCCCCAACGTGCTACACGACGATCCTGTTCTGTATGACAATCACTTCGGGTTTACAGGCATCCCCTAGTGATTGCTGGAGCCGAAGCTACCAGGAGAGCGGGCTCAGCTGCTTACGCAGCGAGAGCGTAACCCTCGTAGTTTTCGTCATTGGCAACTATAGAAAGTTGCAACAGTGGATTTACGAGTTCTGTTACCAACTCGGCATGCACCTAGAGTTTCGCGACCGGCGTCGAATCCTAATCGGCCCCAACTCAGCTCTAGAGCTGAGCGTGCTTTTCAGCACGCAAGGCGGAGTATACGCCTTTGTGCGGACGACGTCGACTGCGGGTGTCGTCGTCCGTTTACAGCCTGGCCTTACGAGCCGCTGCCGCCAGCGGTGCCGCTGCCTTTGTCGGTTTTCTCGAGGCGCTCAAGCACTTTGCTGGTGATGGTGATGCATTCTTTCTTGTCACCGCTGGCTTGGGCGGCCTTGGCTTTGTCGATGTGCTCGGTGAGGGTTTTATCGAGGCCTTCGGAGGTGGTGGCGGTGGTGGCCATGCTGTCGTCGATCTTCTGCAGGTTCATGGCGCAGAGGTCGTCAGCAGCGAATACCGGCGAGGCCAGCAGTGTGGCAGCCGCGAAGAGAGCGGAAAGCGCAGTACCTTTCATGGGTGTCTCCTTCTGGAAGGCCTCTGGAAGGCGGGCCTGTAAAGATGGACTGCGCGGTTTCCGCGAGGGTTCAATGCAAATACTGGCCTGCTGACATGGCTGTCGTTATTGGGTCGCGTCGCGTAGGGCTTTGCCGCTTTCTATGTCGGTGCCGAGGGCTCGGGCTAGAGCGCTCAGGTAGCGGGCTGCTTCGAGGGCGACGGGGTCGTCGTTTTTGTCGGCTTGCTGGGTGAGGTGGCGGACCATGCTCAGTAGCGCGGACAGTTCCTGGAAGGCGCGCTCGACGTGCACGCCGGGCTTGATGCGGTAGAGGTCGTGGCAGGTTTCGGTGCCGACGGTGGTCCAGCTGTCGAGGTCGTGGGTCATTGCGGCGCTCCTTCTTCAGCGGTGGCGCGGCGCATGACGTGTTCGACCAGGGCGCGGGCGGTTTCGGCGGCGTGGGCGGCGTTGCTGAGCATGTTCAGGCCGGGCTCGCCGGCGCGGTGGCGGCAGTGTTCGTCGATGGTTTCGATTACACCGCGCAGCAGTTCGCTGGAATGGGCGAGCGCGTCGGGCGTGGGCAGGTCGTTGTGAAGCGAGAAGAAGGGGTTATTGAGCATTTTGAAACGGGGTGGGTCTGGAACTAATTTTTTCATGGCACCTTTCCGATTTTGGTCATCAGGAGCTGCCAGTTAGATTCCTCTCACAGAATTGGGTGGCAGCCGAATGCGGGGTGAGAGACCGGCAAAAACGGTAAAATCCGGCCAGGCCGAAGCCTGCCCGCATTGCGGCTGCCATTGCAGTGCACCGTTAAGCCGGGCTCTCACACCCTCGTCGCCTGAAAATGGCGACCCGAGGAAATTAGCCCTGATGCCTTAGCTGAACAACAGCGAAACGGCGTCAGCGCCCGTAGGATAATTCCCAAGAGCCCCAATCCAGAAGCATTTGGTTTCAGGTTCGGAAACGTCCTACGGAAAACCCGCCACTGGACACCGCCGAACCCAAACTCAGATCACCCGCGCCCGAGTCACCCGATCCACCAGATAAACCAACCCGTGATAGTCGATTCCGCTGTTGCTCGACAGCCCGATTTCACACGTACGGCTGGTCGAAATCCCCTCGCTGCAGTACTGCACCGCATCCTTCAAACTGCGCAGCGCATGGCTGTTCAGCTCCGGCGTGGTAAAGCCCTTGTCGCCAGCAAAACCACAGCAATGAATCCCCTCGGGGATCACCACCTGCTTGCTGCAACGCCGCGCCAGGTCAATCAGCGCCTGGCTTTCACCGAGGTGCTGGGTGCTGCAGGTGACATGCACCGCCACCGGCTCCTCCTGCGGGGTGAACTCCAGTCGGTCGACCAGGAAGGTGCGGATGAAGCGCACCGGGTCGTACAGGTCGAGGCGGGTTTCGCCCAGGTCCTGCACCAGGCGCAAGGTGCACGGGCTGGTGTCGCAGTACACCGGGTCGAGGCCGCCGCGAGTGGCCAGCAGCAGGGCGTTGATCAGCTCCTGGCGCTTGTGTTCGGCCTGCTCGGCGTAACCTTTTGACGCAAATGGCTGGCCGCAGCAGAGGCTGTCGGCGTTTTCCGGGAATACCACCTGGTAACCGGCTTTTTCCAGCAGGCGTTGGGTTTTGTCCAGCAGCGAGCTTTGTTCGCGGTCGGCGTAGGCCGGGCCCATCACCCGCGATACGCAGGCGGCGAGGTACACCACGCGGGGGCGGGCGTCGTTGCTGGCCGGGCCGAAGTCGATGGCGCGCAGCGGTTGCGGCATGGCGCTGGTCCACTGCGGCAGGCGGCCGTTGCTGGCTTTACTTAATGAGGCGCTGAGACGTGCGAGGCGCGGTGCGCCGAGCAGTTTGCGTGCGCCGTTGGCGGCGGCGAGGGTGAAGCGGGCGCCGCGCAGGGTGGTCTGGAAGTGTTCGGCCAGCCAGTCGGCAGTTTTGCCGTGGTCGGCGGCTTGGCCGCGCAGCTTTTTCACCAGCTCGCCGGTGTTGATGCCAACCGGGCAGCGCTGGGCGCACAGGCCGGTGGCGGCGCAGGTGTCGATGCCCTGGTACTGGAAGTCGCGCAGCAGCTCGCGCACGTCTGCGCCGGCGCGCTTTTTCGCCTGGATGTCGCGCCACATAACGATGCGCTGGCGGGGGCTGAGGGTGAGGCCTTTGGACGGGCACACCGGTTCGCAGAAACCGCACTCGATGCACTTGTCGACGATTTCGTCGGCGGCGGGCAGCGGTTTGAGGTTTTTCAGGTGGATATCCGGGTCTTCGCTGAGCACCACGTCGGGGTTGAGGATGCCGTTGGGGTCGAGCAGGCGCTTGAGCTGCCACATCAGTTGGTAAGCGTCTTTGCCCCACTCCAGCTCGACGAAGGGCGCCATGTTGCGGCCGGTGCCGTGCTCGGCCTTGAGCGAGCCGCCGAATTCGACGGCGACCAGTTGCGCGACGTCGTCCATGAAGGCCTGGTAGCGGGCGACTTCGGCAGCGTTGTTGAAGCCTTGGGTGAAGACGAAGTGCAGGTTGCCTTCCAGGGCGTGGCCGAAAATGATCGCCTCGGCGTAGCCGTGTTTGTCGAACAGCTGGATCAGGCGGTTGACGCCTTCAGCCAGGACTTCAACCGGGAAGGTGACGTCTTCGATGATCACTGTAGTCCCGGTCTGACGCACGGCGCCGACGGCGGGGAAGGTGTCTTTGCGGATTTTCCACAGCAGGTTGTACACGGTCGGGTCTTCGCTGAAGTCGACTTTCTGCTCCAGCGGGAACTCGGCAATCGATGCCATGATCAGCCCGAGTTGCTCGTGCAGCAGGCTCTGGCTGGCGGCGCGGGATTCGATCAGCAGGGCGCAGGCGTTGTCCGACAGGGCGCGGACCCATACCGGCATGCCGGGTTTGCTCTGCACTGAGCGCAGGCTGCGGCGGTCGAGCAGTTCGACGGCGGACACCGGCTGGCTTTTGAGCACGGTGACGGCTTTGCAGCAGCTTTCCACGGTGGGGAAGACGATCAGCGCCGAGGCTTTGTGCGGGTGGTCGAGCACGGTGTCGTAGGTCACGGCACTGATAAAGCCGAGGGTGCCTTCGGAGCCGACCAGCAGGTGCTGGAGGATGTCGAGCGGCTGGTCGTAGTCGATCAGGGCATTGAGCGACAGGCCGGTGGTGTTTTTCAGGCGGTATTTGTGGCGGATTCGCGCAGCCAGTTCAGTATTGGCGCGGGTCTCCTGGCCGAGCCGGGTCAGCTCGGCGAGCAACGCACCGTGGCTGTGCTCGAAGGCGGCGACGCTGGCTGGGTCTTCGCTGTCGAGGCGGGTGCCGTCGGCCAGCACCAGGCGCAGGCCGGCGAGGGTGTGGTAGGTGTTTTGCGCGGTACCGCAGCACATGCCGCTGGCATTGTTGGCGACGATGCCGCCGATCTTGCAGGCGTTAATCGAGGCCGGGTCGGGGCCGATCTTGCGCCCGAACGGGGCCAGCCAGGCGTTGGCTTGGGCGCCGATGACGCCGGGTTGCAGGCGGATCTGCTCGCCCTGGCGGCGGATTTCCTTGCCGTTCCAGCTGTCGCCGAGCACGATCAACACCGAGTCGCTGAGGGCCTGGCCAGACAGGCTGGTGCCGGCGGCGCGGAAGGTCACCGGCACGCGTTCGCGCTGGGCCAGTTGCAGCAGGCCGACCACTTCGTCTTCTGATTCGACGCGCACTACCAACTGTGGGATCAGCCGGTAAAAGCTGGCGTCGGTGCCAAAGGCCAGGGTTGAGGTCGGGTCGCTGAAGCGGCGGTTGGCGGGGATCAGGCGCTCGGCATCTCTGAGGAACGCGGCAGGCAGGCTCATGCAATCTCCTCGCGGGGCCGTCGCATCTGTGGCGCAACGTGCCCCGGGCAATCAGGCGGTGTGGGGTAGGGCGCGTCAGGCGCCCAGTTCGCGGACCAGCGAGTCGCGGCTGATTTCGCTGATCGACTTGGCGCCGGTCAGCACCATGGCCACGCGCATTTCTTTTTCGAACAGGGCCAGCAGGTTTTTCACCCCGGCTTCGCCGTGGGTGGCCAGCGCCCAGAGGAAGGCGCGGCCGATCAGCACGCTGTCGGCGCCGAGGGCGATCATGCGCACCACGTCGAGGCCGCTGCGGATGCCGGAGTCGGCGAGGATCTTGATGTCGCCTTTGACCGCATCGGCAATCGCCGGCAGGGCGCGGGCGCTGGAGAGCACGCCGTCGAGCTGGCGGCCGCCGTGGTTGGAGACGACGATGCCGTCGGCGCCGAACTTGACCGCATCACGGGCATCATCCGGGTCGAGGATGCCTTTGATGATCATCGGGCCGTCCCAGAATTCGCGGATCCACTCGAGGTCTTTCCATGAGATCGACGGGTCGAAGTTGTTGCCCAGCCAACCTATGTAGTCGGCAAGGCCGGTGGGGTTGCCGCGGTAGGTAGAGATGTTGCCCAGGTCGTGCGGGCGGCCCATCACGCCGACGTCCCAGGCCCACTGTGGGTGGGTCATGGCTTGCAGCACGCGGCGCATCGGGCCGTTGGCGCCGCTCATGCCGGAGTGGGCATCGCGGTAGCGCGCGCCGGGCACGGGCATGTCGACGGTGAAGATCAGGGTTTTGACCCCGGCGGCCTTGGCGCGCTCGAGGGCGTTGCGCATGAAGCCGCGGTCTTTCAATACATACAGCTGGAACCACATCGGCCGGTCGATAGCCGGGGCGACTTCTTCGATCGGGCAAACCGAGACGGTCGACATGGTGAAGGGGATGCCGTGCGCGGCGGCGGCGCGGGCGGCCTGCACTTCGCCGCGGCGGGCGTACATGCCGGTCAGGCCGACCGGGGCGAGGGCGACCGGCATGCTCAGGGTTTCGCCGAACAGCTGCGTCTGCAGGTTGAGTTCGGACATGTTGTTGAGCACGCGTTGGCGCAGGGCAATGCTGGCCAGGTCGTCGACGTTGCGGCGCAGAGTGTATTCGGCGTAGGCGCCACCGTCGGCGTAGTGGAACAGGAACGGCGGCAGCTTGCGCTGGGCCGCGACGCGGTAATCGGTGGAGGCAGAAATGATCATGGATGCTCGCTGCAAAGGTGGTGAGGGGTGGCTGCCGGGCGCAGTCGAGTGCGCCCGGCCCCTGTCACTTTAGTGGTGAACCAGCATGCCGGTGAGCCAGTAGGCTTGCACCAGGGTGATCACGCCGACGATGGTGGCGAAGAACAGGCTGTGTTTGACGGTGAAGCGGAACAGGTCCGATTCCTTGCCAACCAGGCCGGTCGCGGCGCAGGCCACAGCGATCGATTGTGGCGAGATCATCTTGCCGGTCACGCCGCCGCTGGTGTTGGCCGCTACCAGCAGGGTGTCACTGACGCCGATCTGGTGCGCGGTGGTGGCTTGCAGCGAGCTGAACAGGGCGTTGGACGAGGTGTCCGAGCCGGTCAGGAACACGCCCAGCCAACCGAGGAACGGCGAGAAGAACGGGAATGCCGCGCCAGTGCCGGCCAATACCAGGGCCATGGTCGAGGACATGCCGGAGTAGTTGGTGACGAAGGCGAACGCCAGCACCATGCCGATCGACAGGATTGGCCAGCGCAGCTCCCACAGCACTTCTTTGAAAGTGGTAATACCAGTTTTGAAGTTGATCTTCAGGACCCACATCGAGATCAGCGCGGAGAGGAAGATCGCGGTGCCGGTGGCGGAGATCGGGTCGAGCTTGAACACCGCTGGCATGGCGGTTGGGGCTGCAACGATCGGCGCGGTCTTGATGACCAGCTGGTCGAGGTGCGGGATGGCGAAGTTGAACACGAAGTTGTACATCGCGCCGCCGGAGGCGAACGCAGCCTTGAATGGCTTCAGGGTCCAGATCGTTACCAGCACGGTGAGGATCAGGAACGGCGACCAGGCCTTGAAGATTTCACCGAAGCTGTACGGGGTTGGCTGGCTGCCGCTGGACTGCACCACGGCGGCGCCGACGCTGCCCTGGGCCACGGCCATCGAGCGCTTGGGCTGCCAGACTTTGAGGAACAGGGTCAGCGAGATCAGGCTGGCCAGGGCCGAGGTGATGTCGGGCAGTTCTGGGCCAATGTAGTTGGAGGTGAAGTACTGGGTCACGGCGAAGCTCAGGCCGGCGACCAGCGCGGCAGGCCAGGTTTCTTTGACGCCGCGCAGGCCGTCCATCATGAACACCAGCCAGAACGGTACGAACAGCGACAGCAGCGGCAGCTGGCGGCCGGTCATGGCGCCGATGTGGAAGGCGTCGATACCGGTCACCTGGCCGGCGACGATGATCGGGATGCCGAGCGCGCCGAAGGCGACTGGCGCGGTGTTGGCGATCAGGCACAGGCCGGCGGCGTAGAGGGGGTTGAAGCCCAGGCCGACCAGCAGGGCAGCGGTGATTGCCACGGGTGCGCCGAAGCCGGCGGCACCTTCAAGGAAGGCGCCGAAGCAGAAGCCGATCAGCAGGACTTGCAGGCGTTGGTCGTCGGTGATCGACAGCACCGAGCTGCGGATCACTTCGAACTGGCCGCTCTTGACCGTCAGTTTGTACAGGAACACCGCGGCAACGATGATCCAGGCGATTGGCCACAGGCCGTAGAGGAAGCCATAACCGGCAGCTGCCAGGGCCATGTCGACCGGCATGTTGAAGGCAAAGATGGCGACCAGGATCGACAGGCCGAGGGTGATGCTGCCGGCCACGTGGCCTTTGAGGCGGAATACGGCCAGGGCGAGGAAGAAGAATACGATCGGGATCACTGCCGCCAGCGCGGACAGGCCAAGACTGCCCAATGGGCTATAGATTTGTTGCCAGGTTTGCATGATGGGTTGGCCCCTAATTGTTGTTGGTCAGCACTGGCATTGGATAATTGGTAAGACCAATTTACAATGTCTGGGTGCTAGGGTAAAAGCGTGGCTAGGGCTGTGTCAATTTGTCTCGGGTTGTACTTTGGTGGAATGTCGATGAGTGGCTTGGTTTTAGGGGGGGCGGAAATTGTGTCGGGCTTGAGGGTGCTGGGGCTGCTTTGCAGCCCTTTCGCGACACAAGGCCGCTCCTACGCCGACCGCGCAGCCCTCTGACAACGCGGCGATGCTGACGTGACGCGGTCAACTGTGAGCGGCCTTGTGTCGCGAAAGGGGCGCAAAGCGCCCCCGGCAATGCTCGCCAGGATCAAAGCCAGCGAGGCACACGAATACCCAGCTTTTATTACGCACTGATACGTGTGAGCGCAGCCTGGATAGGCCAAAATAGTAGCCCTCGCTGTGTGTGCGAGGGTTTGTGGAGAGTAAGTGATGGTTTTTGATCAGGTTCGCCAACGGCGCCTGTCCGACGACATTGTCGAGCGCCTGGAAGGGATGATCCTTGAAGGTACCTTGACCTCGGGTGAGCGCCTGCCGGCCGAGCGCGCCCTGGCCGAACAGTTCGGCGTGTCGCGGCCATCGCTGCGCGAGGCGATCCAGAAGCTGGTGGCCAAGGGGCTGCTGGTGAGTCGCCAGGGTGGCGGCAATTATGTGGCGGCGTCGCTGGGGGCAACCTTCAGTGACCCGCTGCTGCAGCTGCTTGAGCACAGCCCGGAGGCGCAGCGGGACTTGCTCGAGTTTCGCCATACGCTGGAGGCGTCGTGTGCGTTTTATGCGGCGCAGCGGGCGACCGAGCTTGACCGTGAGCGGCTCAAGGCGGCGTTTGATGAGCTGCAGGATTGTTATTCACGCAAGGCCGAGGTGAGCCGGGCGGAGGAGGGTGCGGCGGATGCGCGGTTCCATCTGGCGATTGCCGAGGCGAGCCATAACGCGGTGTTGCTGCACACCATTCGTGGGTTGTTTGATTTGCTCAAGCGCAACGTGGTGACCAACATTGGCGGGATGTATCAGCAGCGTAGTGAGACGCGGGATATGTTGATTGGGCAGCATCGCGAGTTGTATCAGGCGATTGTTGAGGGTAGGGCAGAGGAGGCCAGGGAGGTTTCTAGCCGGCATATTCTGTATGTGCAGGAGGTGCTTGAGGAGGCGCAGCAGGAGGCGCATCGGGTGGCGCGGGCGGAGCGGCGCAGCGGGCGTTGAGTTAGCGCTGAGAGTGGGGGGGCTGCGCAGCAGCCCCAATGCAGGCAGCACAAATCAGCGAGGAATCAGTCTTCCTTGCCTTTGTTGCGCACGGCCCGCTGCATCTCGCGGTTGGAATCGCGTTCGCGCTCGGTGTCGCGCTTGTCGAATTCCTTCTTGCCCTTGCCCAAGGCGATTTCGCACTTGATCAGGTGCTTGCTCCAGTACAGCGACAAGGCCACACAGGTGTAGCCCTTCTGCGCCACGGCAGCATGCACGCGCTCAAGCTCGCGCTTGTTCAGCAGCAGTTTACGGGTGCGGATCGGGTCAGCGATGACGTGGGTGCTGGCGGCAGTCAGCGGCGCAATGTGGCAACCGAACAGCCAGGCTTCACCGTCCTTGAGCAGCACGTAGCTGTCAGTCAGGTGCGCCTTACCGGCCCGCAGGCTTTTTACTTCCCAACCGGACAGGACCAGCCCGGCCTCGAACTTGTGTTCGATGAAGTAATCGTGACGCGCTTTCTTGTTCTGCGCGATGGTCCCGGTCGGATGTTTCTTTTGCTTAGCCATAGGGGCCGCATTATAGGCAGTCATGGCGTTGTCGGCTACGGGGTTTTCGGTGCGCTTGAGCCTGCCGGGTGAATCCCGGACAATGGACACACTGTGTAACCCACAGAACCTGTTTTCGGTGAGCTGCGAAGTGCTGCCGCCCAGCCTTGGAATCGATGCCTGGATGACTACCCATATTCAACGCTCTGCCCTGCTGCCGTACCCTGCCCAGGCGCTGTATGACCTGGTCAATGACGTCGCCAGCTACCCAGAATTTCTGCCGTGGTGCTCGGCCTCGACGGTGCTCGAGAGCAGCGAGACGAGCATGCGCGCCAAGCTGGAAGTGGCCAAAGGCGGGCTTAGCCAGCACTTTGTTACGCGCAATGTGCTGGTGCCTGGGCAGTCGATCGAGATGAACCTTGAAGAAGGCCCGTTCAGCCAGTTGCACGGCGTGTGGGTGTTCAAGCCGCTGGGTGACAAGGCTTGCAAGATCAGCCTCGACCTGTCGTTTGATTATGCCGGGCCGATCGTGCGCGCCACCTTGGGGCCGCTGTTCAACCAGGCCGCGAATACCCTGGTCGATGCTTTCTGCCAGCGTGCCAAGCAGCTCAACGGCTGACACTTTGGCAAAGCGCAGACACAAAAAAGCCCGAACCTAGGTTCGGGCTTTTTCTTGTGACCAATCCGCTTACTGCGGATTGGTATCCAGCGGAGCTGGGGTCGGCACCGGTGTGGCTTCGATGGTGTCGATTTCGCGTTGGATCGATTCTTCGGCCGAGCCGCGACGAGCTGGCTTTTCTTCTGGCTGGGTGGGTTGGCCAGGCTGAGCGTCCGGGCTGACGGTAGTATCACCGCTGCCACCGAGGATCTCTTGATCTCGGCTGACGCCAGGCATGAAGTCACCGGACAGACTGACCAGCTGATCACCTTCATTGAAGAAGATGCTCATGCGCTCTTGCTGACGTTTACCGCCACCAGGCTGCAAGCTGTAGAGATAATCCCAACGGTTGGTGTCGAAAGTATCCTGAATCAGCGGGTTGCCCATGATAAACCTTACTTGCCGGCGGGTCATTCCCGGGCGTAATTGGTCTATCATGTCCTGCGTGACGACATTGCCCTGCTGGATGTCGATTTTGTAAACCCCGGGAAACGAGCAACCGGCGAGTGCGAGCAGTCCCACTAGGGTGAGGCTGGTTAGCAAGAGCTTGGACTTTTGCATCGGTGGGCGACTTCCACTATCTTGGCTGGACAACGTAAACCCCGATCATACCCGTATTAAGAGAAGCTGCGAAGCAGCATCGGCGAGAAAGCTGACCATGGTTGAAAATAGCGAACTACGTAAAGCTGGTCTCAAGGTGACACTGCCTCGAGTTAAGATCCTTCAGATGCTCGATTCTACCGAGCAGCGACACATGAGTGCCGAGGATGTCTACAAGGCGCTGATGGAGGCTGGCGAGGACGTCGGTCTGGCCACTGTTTACCGGGTTTTGACCCAGTTCGAAGCAGCGGGCCTGGTGGTTCGCCATAACTTCGACGGCGGCCACGCGGTGTTTGAACTGGCGGATGGCGGTCACCACGACCATATGGTCAACGTGGAGACCAGCGAAGTCATCGAGTTCTTCGATTCGGAAATCGAAAAACGCCAGAAAGAGATCGTAGCCGAGCATGGCTATGAGCTCGTGGACCATAATCTGGTTCTGTATGTGCGTAAAAAGCGGTAACGATTTAGATCGTTGACGGCTGGCGGGGCGATCTTTCGAGGTCGTGCCCGCCAGTTGTGTTTTTGGGGCCGCAAAGCGGCCCCATAGCTTTACTTGCTGGTCACGACCATCTTGCGCGCATGCGCCAGCGATTCTTTGGTCAGGTCAATCCCGCCCAACATCCGCGCCACTTCCTCAACCCGCTCCCGCTTGCCGAGATTGGCCACCGCCGTGTGCGTGGTCTCGCTGTCGCGCACCTTGTGCACAAACAAATGATGATGCCCTTGCGCCGCCACCTGTGGCAGGTGGGTCACGGTCAGCACTTGCCCGCGTTCGCCAAGTCGGCGCAGCAACTGGCCGACGATTTCCGCAGTAGGCCCGCCAATACCGACGTCTACTTCGTCAAACACCAAAGTCGGGATGCGCGAGGTCTGCGCAGTGATCACCTGAATCGCCAGGCTGATCCGCGACAGCTCACCACCGGAGGCTACCTTGGCCAAACCTTTAAGCGGCTGCCCAGGGTTGGCACTGACCAGCAGTTCGATCTGCTCCAGTCCATGCGGCGAAGGCTCGGCACTTTCAAACGGGTTCAGCTCGATACAGAAACGCCCACCCGGCATACCGAGGCGCTGCACTTCCTGCTCGACCGCTGTGGCCAGTTGCACAGCCGCCTGTTTGCGCAGGGCGCTGAGTTCCTGGGCCTTGGTTTGATAGTGCTGGGCATAGGCGGCCAGCTCTTCACCCAGGCGCTCAAGTGACTCGTCACTGGCGTTGAGGCCTTCAAGCTCTTCCATCAAACGCTGTTGCAGGTGCGGCAGTTCGGTCGGGTGCACGCGGTGTTTGCGCGCCAGCGTATAAATAGTATCGAGGCGCTCTTCCAGCGCTTGCAGGCGCATCGGGTCGGCGTCGAAGTTGTCGAGGAAGCGATTGAGCTCGCCGACCGCTTCTTCTACCTGGATCTGCGCACTGGCAATCATGGTCGCCGCTTCGTCCAGCGCCTTCGGCCCGCCGGTCACCGCGCTGAGGCGGTTGAGGCTGACGGTGAGGGCGTTGAGCACATTGCCCGAGTCGCTCTCGCTGCATTGATCGATGACCTGGCGGCAGATGCCGAACAGGGCTTCGGCGTTGGTCAGGCTCTTGTGCTCCTGCTCCAGTTGCTCCAGCTCGTTTTCGCCGAGGGCGAGGTTGTCCAGCTCTTCCAGTTGATAGCTCAGCAGCTGTTGCCGGGCGCGTTGTTCGTCGCCGGAGTTGGACAGCCGCTCCAGCTCCTGGCGGGTCTGCCGCCAGCGCTGCGCCGCCAGTTGCACCTGGCGCGAGAGGTCGCTGGCACCGGCGTATTCGTCGACCAGGCGGCGGTGAGTGTCGGTTTTCAGTAGCGACTGGTGCTCATGCTGGCTGTGGATGTCGATCAACAGTTCGCCGAGAGCCTTGAGGTCGCCGAGCGGGCAGGGTGTGCCATTTATATAGCCACGGCTGCGGCCTTCGGCGGTGATCACCCGGCGCAGGATGCACAGGCCTTCGCCGTCGAGGTCGCGCTCCTTGAGCCAGACGCTGGCCTCGGGAATGTCGACCAGATCGAAGGTGGCGAGGATGTCGGCCTTGTCGGCGCCGGGGCGGACCACGCCGCTGTCGGCGCGATCGCCCAGCGCCAGGCCGAGGGCGTCGAGCATGATCGATTTGCCCGCGCCGGTTTCACCGGTAATCACACTCATGCCGCGAGACAGCTCGAGGTCCAGGTGTTCGACGATGGCGTAGTTGTGGATGGACAGGTGCACCAGCATGAGGGCGGCTCCCGAAAGGTCAGGTCTGGATATTTATACAGTGCTTTTTGCCTGCCTGACAATATCCATTGGTAGATTGCTTTCGCGCCGATGGAAAACCACCTCAGCCCTTGAAGCTGATTTTTCAGACCCCATATAGCCGTCAACGGAGCGAGCAAGGCTCGCACAACAGAAATTGCGGAGGAGATACCCAATGGCTGACGAACAGCTGGACGAAAACACCCCAAACACCGAAGAAGCAGGTTCTGAGGATCTCGGTACCCGTGTTCAGGTGCTCGAGGAGCAGCTGGCCGCGGCCAAGGATCAATCCCTGCGCGCCGTTGCCGACCTGCAGAACGTGCGTCGTCGTGCCGAACAGGATGTCGAGAAAGCGCACAAGTTCGCCCTGGAGAAGTTTGCCAGCGACCTGCTGCCGGTAATCGACAGCCTAGAGCGCGGCCTGGAACTGTCCAGCGCCGATGACGAAACCATCAAGCCAATGCGCGATGGTATCGAGCTGACCCTGAAGATGTTCAGCGACACCCTCAAGCGCTACAACCTCGAAGCCATTGACCCGCACGGTGAACCGTTCAACGCCGAACATCACCAGGCGATGGCCATGCAAGAGAGCGCCGATGTCGAGCCGAACAGCGTGCTCAAGGTGTTCCAGAAGGGCTACATGCTCAACGGCCGTCTGCTGCGCCCCGCCATGGTGGTGGTCAGCAAGGCGCCTGCGGCAGCGCAACCTTCGATCAACGAACAGGCTTGAAATCTGTTTGGGTGACCCCATCTTAGTGTCAAGCATTCAAGTATTACCGCAGTTGGCCAATGTAGCCGCTGCCAGCTAATTCAGTTTCGGGAGAGTTAACATGGGCAAAATCATCGGTATCGACCTGGGGACCACCAACTCGTGCGTCTCCATCCTGGAAAACGGTAACGTCAAGGTTATCGAGAACGCCGAAGGCGCGCGTACTACCCCTTCGATCATCGCTTACGCCAACGACGGCGAAATCCTCGTCGGTCAGTCGGCCAAGCGCCAGGCAGTCACCAACCCGCACAACACCCTGTACGCGGTAAAACGTCTGATCGGTCGCCGCTTCGACGAAGAAGTCGTGCAGAAAGACATTCAGATGGTCCCGTACAAGATCGTCAAGGCTGACAACAACGACGCCTGGGTTGAAGTAAACGGCCAGAAAATGGCACCGCCACAAATCTCGGCTGAAATCTTGAAAAAGATGAAGAAGACTGCCGAAGACTACCTGGGCGAGCCAGTTACCGAAGCGGTCATCACCGTTCCGGCCTACTTCAACGACAGCCAGCGTCAGGCTACCAAAGACGCCGGCCGCATCGCAGGTCTGGACGTAAAACGTATCATCAACGAACCAACCGCAGCTGCGCTGGCTTACGGTATGGACAAGGCCAAGGGCGATCACACCGTGATCGTTTATGACCTGGGCGGCGGTACCTTCGACGTTTCGGTTATCGAAATTGCCGAAGTCGACGGCGAGCACCAGTTCGAAGTACTGGCCACCAACGGTGACACCTTCCTCGGTGGTGAGGACTTCGACATTCGCCTGATCGATTACCTCGTCGACGAGTTCAAGAAAGAAAGCGGCATGAACCTCAAAGGTGACCCGCTGGCGATGCAGCGCCTGAAAGAAGCCGCTGAAAAAGCCAAGATCGAGCTGTCCTCGAGCCAGCAGACCGACGTCAACCTGCCGTACATCACTGCAGATGCGACCGGTCCTAAGCACTTGAACGTGAAGATCTCCCGCGCCAAGCTGGAATCGCTGGTTGAAGACCTGGTGCAGCGCACCATCGAGCCTTGCCGCATCGCCCTGAAAGACGCCGGTATCGACGTTGGCGCGATCAACGACGTGATCCTGGTCGGCGGCCAGACCCGTATGCCGCTGGTACAGAAGCTGGTTACCGATTTCTTCGGTAAAGAAGCACGTAAAGACGTCAACCCGGACGAAGCCGTTGCCATGGGCGCTGCTATCCAGGGCGCGGTACTGGCCGGCGACGTCAAAGACGTACTGCTGCTGGACGTCAGCCCGCTGACCCTGGGTATCGAAACCATGGGCGGCGTGATGACTGCGCTGATCGAGAAGAACACCACCATCCCGACCAAAAAGTCGCAGGTGTTCTCGACTGCCGACGACAACCAGAACGCCGTGACCATTCACGTGCTGCAAGGTGAGCGTAAGCAGGCTGGTCAGAACAAGTCGCTGGGTAAATTCGACCTGGCCGACATTCCACCAGCACCACGTGGCGTGCCACAGATCGAAGTAACCTTCGACATCGACGCCAACGGCATCTTGCACGTCGGCGCGAAAGACAAGGCTACCGGCAAGACTCAGTCGATCGTGATCAAGGCCAACTCCGGTCTGTCCGACGAAGAGATCGAGCGCATGGTGCGTGACGCCGAGGCCAATGCCGAGGAAGACCGCAAGTTCGAAGAGCTGGCCGCTGCCCGTAACCAGGGTGACGCGCTGGTCCACTCGACTCGCAAAATGGTTGCCGATGCCGGTGACAAAGTGACCGCGGAAGAAAAAACCGCGATCGAAGCTGCCGTGGTTGCTCTGGAAGCCGCTGTCAAAGGCGACGACAAGGCTGCCATCGACGCCAAGGTCGAAGAGCTGTCCAAGGTCTCTGCTCCGGTTGCCCAGAAGATGTACGCCGAGCAGTCGGCTGAACAGCCTCAGGGCGGCGCCCAGCAGCAAGCCGAGCCGGAAGCCAAGCACGATGACGTGGTTGACGCCGAGTTCGAAGAAGTGAAAGACAACAACAAGCAGTAATCCCTGTTAGTTGTCGGCCAGCTCAACGCCGTTTGGTGTTGAGCTGGTAGGATGTCGCCGCGCGGGGGCTTGCTCCCGCGTTGGTGTGTCTGGAATACGAGAATTTTTACAGCATCTGTCAGGGCGCATGAGTCATGTGTAGCGGCAGGTGCTGGCGGCACGGCGCGGAACGCGCAGAGCTTTGCCGAACGCCCACAAGAGTGCAAATGACCTATGTCCAAGCGTGATTATTATGAGGTCCTGGGGGTCGAGCGCGGCGCCAGTGAAGCTGACCTCAAAAAGGCCTACCGCCGACTGGCGATGAAGTACCACCCGGACCGTAACCCGGGCGACAAAGAATCCGAAGACATGTTCAAGGAGGCCAACGAGGCCTACGAAGTGCTGTCTGATGCGAGCAAGCGCGCAGCGTTCGATCAATACGGTCACGCTGGTGTTGACCCAAGCATGGGTGGCGGCGGTGCAGGCTTCGGCGGCGCCAACTTCTCCGACATCTTTGGTGATGTGTTCAGCGACTTCTTCGGCGGCAGCCGGGGTGGTGGCCGTGGTGGCGCCGCACGCGGCAGCGACCTGCGCTACACCCTGGAGCTGAATCTGGAAGAAGCCGTGCGCGGCACCACGGTCAACATCCGTGTGCCGACGCTGGTCAACTGCGAGCCGTGCGACGGCAGCGGCGCCAAGAAGGGCTCGACCCCGTCGACCTGCCCGACCTGCGGCGGTATCGGCCAGGTGCGCATGCAGCAGGGCTTCTTCTCGGTGCAGCAAACCTGCCCACGCTGCCATGGCCAGGGCAAGATCATCACCGACCCGTGCGGTTCGTGCCACGGCGAAGGCCGTGTCGAGGAGTACAAGACGCTGTCGGTCAAGGTCCCGGCTGGGGTCGATACCGGCGACCGCATTCGCCTCTCCGGCGAGGGCGAAGCGGGCGCCCATGGCGGCCCGACTGGCGACCTGTATGTGGTGATCAACGTGCGTGAGCACGCGATCTTCCAGCGTGACGGCAAGCACCTGTACTGCGAAGTACCGATCAGCTACACCGATGCCGCTCTGGGTGGCGAGCTGGAAGTGCCGACTCTGGATGGTCGGGTCAAGCTGAGAATCCCCGAAGGCACCCAGACCGGCAAGCAGTTCCGCTTGCGTGGCAAGGGCGTCGCGCCGGTGCGTGGCGGTGGTGCTGGTGACCTGCTGTGCCGGGTTGCGGTGGAAACCCCGGTCAACCTCAGCCGCCGTCAGCGTGAGCTGCTCGAAGAGCTGCGTGCCTCGCTCGAAGGTGACAGCTCCCATTCGCCCAAGGCCAACGGTTGGTTCGAGGGTGTGAAGCGCTTCTTCGGCGATCTCTGACAAGGAACAGGCTATGCGACGTATTGCGGTAATGGGTGCAGCAGGGCGGATGGGCAAGATCCTCGTCGAGGCTGTGCAGCAACAGGCGCCAAGCGCCGGCCTCACGGCTGCCATCGACAAGCCCGACAGCTCGCTGGTCGGCGCGGACGCTGGCGAGTTGGCGGCCCTGGGCCGGATCGGCGTGACCATCTCGGGTGACCTGGCCAAGGTCGCTGATGAGTTCGACGTGCTGATCGACTTCACACACCCGTCGGTGACCCTGAAGAACCTGGCGTTCTGCCGCAAGGCGGGCAAGGCCATGGTCATTGGTACGACCGGGTTCTTGGCAGAAGAGAAACTGCTGCTGGCCGAAGCCGGTAAAGACATCCCGATCGTGTTTGCCGCCAACTTCAGCGTTGGCGTCAACCTGTGCCTGAAGCTGCTCGACATCGCTGCCCGGGTGATGGGTGACGAGGTCGACATCGAGATCAGCGAAGCGCACCACCGGCACAAGGTCGATGCGCCGTCGGGTACCGCGCTGCGCATGGGTGAAGTGGTTGCTCAGGCGCTGGGTCGTGATCTGCAGGAAGTGGCGGTGTATGGCCGTGAAGGCCAGACCGGCGCGCGTGATCGCAAGACCATTGGTTTTGCTACCGTGCGGGCGGGTGACATCGTTGGCGACCATACGGTGCTGTTTGCTGCCGATGGTGAGCGTGTCGAGATCACCCACAAGGCTTCGAGCCGCATGACCTTCGCCAAGGGCGCGGTGCGTGCAGCGTTGTGGCTGGATGGGCGGGCGCCTGGGCTGTATGACATGCAGGATGTGCTTGAGCTGCACTGATCAGGTTTGGCTTTAGATTGCTGGGGCTGCTTTGCAGCCCTTTCGCGACACAAGGCCGCTCCTGCAGGGGGCCGCGTATAACTGACTGGCGCGGTCCCTGTAGGAGGCCCCAGGATTTCCACCCCTGTCGCCAATCTGTGCATTTTCGACACATGCGCGGTAGACCAAAATCACTGTTTTCTGTAAGCTACAGCTTTAGTGTGTTCACTAAAAGCGCGCAGAGATATTCAGCACATGAAGCGGGGTGACGTGTCCATACGTCACTCCGCTTTTTTGCAACCTGCGATCGCCCTTTCAGGCTTTATTTACGGGAGGTCTTCTTGACTAAGCCAGCCATACTCGCCCTTGCTGATGGCAGCATTTTTCGCGGTGAAGCCATCGGTGCCGACGGCCAGACTGTTGGAGAGGTGGTGTTCAACACCGCTATGACCGGCTACCAGGAAATCCTTACAGACCCTTCCTACGCCCAGCAAATCGTTACCCTGACTTACCCGCACATCGGTAACACCGGTACCAACCCGGGCGACGCAGAATCCGACCGCGTCTGGTCGGCTGGCCTGGTCATCCGTGACCTGCCGCTGGTTGCCAGCAACTGGCGCAAGACCCAGTCGCTGTCCGAATACCTGAAAGAGCACAACGTGGTTGCCATCGCTGGCATCGACACCCGTCGCCTGACCCGCATCCTGCGTGAGAAGGGCGCTCAGAACGGCTGCATCCTGGCCGGTGACAACATCAGCGAAGAAGCCGCCATCGCAGCTGCCCGCGGCTTCCCGGGCCTGAAGGGCATGGACCTGGCCAAAGAAGTTTCCACCAAAGCGCGTTACGAGTGGCGCTCCAGCGTGTGGGATTTGAAAACCAACGACCATGCCGAAATCGCCGCTGCCGACCTGCCTTACCACGTGGTCGCCTTCGACTACGGCGTCAAGCTGAACATCCTGCGCATGCTGGTTGCGCGTGGCTGCCGGGTGACCGTGGTGCCTGCGCAAACGCCGGCCAGCGAAGTCCTCGCGCTCAATCCGGACGGCGTGTTCCTGTCCAACGGCCCAGGCGATCCTGAGCCATGCGACTACGCCATCCAGGCAATCAAGGAAGTGCTCGAGACCGAGATTCCGGTGTTCGGCATCTGCCTCGGCCACCAGCTGCTAGCCCTGGCCTCCGGCGCCAAGACGGTGAAAATGGGTCATGGCCACCACGGTGCCAACCACCCAGTGCAAGACCTCGACACCGGCGTTGTCATGATCACCAGCCAGAACCACGGTTTTGCTGTTGACGAAGCGACCCTGCCAGGCAACGTGCGGGCGATCCACAAGTCGCTGTTCGACGGTACCCTGCAGGGCATCGAGCGCACCGACAAGAGCGCCTTCAGCTTCCAGGGTCACCCTGAGGCAAGCCCAGGCCCGACTGACGTCGCGCCGCTGTTCGATCGTTTCATCGATGCCATGGCCAAGCGCCGCTGAGCATTCGCCATCCAGGCCCCGGAGCAGCCTTGGCTGCGTCCGGCAGCGCCTGACCTGAGCATGTTCAAGCCGGCTTGCCGACTGACCCGCGGATTTGAGTGAGCACCCAATGCCAAAACGTACAGACATTAAAAGCATCCTGATTCTCGGCGCTGGCCCGATCGTTATCGGCCAGGCCTGCGAATTCGACTACTCCGGCGCCCAGGCGTGTAAAGCGCTGCGCGAGGAAGGCTATCGCGTCATTCTGGTGAACTCCAACCCAGCCACCATCATGACCGACCCGGCCATGGCCGACGCCACCTACATCGAGCCGATCAAATGGCAGACCGTTGCCAAGATCATCGAGACCGAGCGTCCGGACGCGCTGCTGCCAACCATGGGCGGCCAGACCGCTCTGAACTGCGCCCTGGATCTGGAGCGCGAAGGCGTTCTGGAAAAGTTCGGCGTAGAGATGATCGGTGCCAACGCCGACACCATCGACAAGGCTGAAGACCGCTCGCGTTTCGACAAGGCCATGAAGGCCATCGGCCTTGAGTGCCCGCGTTCGGGTATCGCCCACAGCATGGACGAAGCCAACGCAGTGCTCGAGAAGCTAGGCTTCCCGTGCATCATTCGCCCGTCGTTCACCATGGGTGGCACTGGCGGCGGCATCGCCTACAACCGTGAAGAGTTCGAAGAAATCTGCGCTCGCGGCCTCGACCTGTCGCCGACCAAAGAGCTGCTGATCGACGAATCGCTGATCGGCTGGAAAGAGTACGAGATGGAAGTTGTCCGCGACAAAAAGGACAACTGCATCATCGTTTGCTCGATCGAAAACTTCGATCCGATGGGCGTGCATACCGGTGACTCGATCACCGTGGCGCCAGCACAGACCCTGACCGACAAGGAATATCAGATCATGCGCAACGCCTCGCTGGCGGTGCTGCGTGAAATTGGTGTTGAAACCGGCGGTTCCAATGTTCAGTTCGGTATCTGCCCGGACACCGGCCGTATGGTCGTGATCGAGATGAACCCACGGGTTTCCCGTTCCTCGGCGCTGGCCTCGAAAGCCACTGGCTTCCCGATCGCCAAGATCGCCGCCAAGCTGGCGGTGGGTTACACCCTCGACGAGCTGACCAACGACATCACTGGCGGCCGTACCCCAGCGTCGTTCGAACCGTCGATCGACTACGTCGTGACCAAGCTGCCGCGCTTTGCCTTCGAGAAATTCCCGAAAGCCGACGCCCGCCTGACCACGCAGATGAAGTCGGTCGGTGAAGTCATGGCCATCGGCCGGACCTTCCAGGAATCCCTGCAGAAAGCCCTGCGCGGCCTGGAAGTCGGTGCGTGCGGCCTCGACCCGAAAGTCGACCTGAGCAGCCCTGAAGCCGCCAGCATCCTCAAGCGCGAGCTGACCGTGCCAGGCGCCGAGCGTATCTGGTACGTCGCCGACGCCATGCGCTCGGGCATGACCTGCGACGAAATCTTCGCTCTGACCGGTATCGACCACTGGTTCCTGGTGCAGATGGAAGACCTGATCAAGGACGAAGAGAAGGTCAAGACCTTGGCCCTGTCGGCCATCGACAAAGACCTGATGCTGCGCCTCAAGCGCAAGGGCTTCTCCGACCAGCGTCTGGCTGTACTGCTGGGTGTGACCGACAAGACCCTGCGTCGCCACCGCCACAAGCTGGAAGTGTTCCCGGTGTACAAGCGCGTTGACACCTGCGCCGCCGAGTTCGCCACCGACACCGCCTACCTGTACTCGACCTACGAGGAAGAGTGCGAGGCCAACCCGTCGACCCGCGACAAGATCATGATCCTCGGTGGCGGCCCGAACCGTATCGGCCAAGGCATCGAGTTCGACTACTGCTGCGTACACGCGGCCCTGGCGCTGCGTGAAGACGGGTACGAGACCATCATGGTCAACTGCAACCCGGAAACCGTATCCACCGACTACGACACCTCCGACCGCCTGTACTTCGAGCCGCTGACCCTGGAAGACGTGCTGGAAGTGTGCCGCGTCGAGAAGCCAAAAGGCGTGATCGTCCACTACGGTGGCCAGACTCCGCTGAAACTGGCTCGCGCTCTGGAAGAAGCCGGCGTGCCGATCATCGGTACCAGCCCTGACGCCATCGACCGCGCCGAAGACCGTGAGCGCTTCCAGCAGATGGTGCAGCGCCTGAATCTGCTGCAGCCGCCTAACGCCACCGTGCGCAGCGAAGAAGAAGCGATCCGCGCTGCCGGCGTGATCGGTTACCCGCTGGTGGTGCGTCCTTCGTACGTACTCGGCGGCCGCGCCATGGAAATCGTCTACGAACTGGACGAGCTCAAGCGCTACCTGCGTGAAGCGGTGCAAGTGTCCAACGACAGCCCGGTGCTGCTCGACCACTTCCTCAACTGCGCCATCGAGATGGACGTGGATGCGGTCTGCGACGGCACCGACGTGGTCATCGGCGCGATCATGCAGCACATCGAACAGGCCGGCGTTCACTCCGGTGACTCGGCGTGCTCGCTGCCACCGTACTCGCTGCCGGCTCACGTGCAGGACGAAGTGCGCGAGCAGGTCAAGAAGATGGCACTGGAACTGGGCGTGGTTGGCCTGATGAACGTGCAGCTGGCCCTGCAGGGCGACAAGATCTACGTGATCGAAGTCAACCCGCGCGCCTCGCGTACCGTACCGTTCGTGTCCAAGTGCATCGGCACCTCGCTGGCGATGATTGCCGCCCGCGTCATGGCCGGCAAGACCCTCAAGGAAATCGGCTTCACCAAGGAAATCATTCCTAACTTCCATAGCGTCAAGGAAGCGGTGTTCCCGTTCGCCAAGTTCCCAGGGGTTGACCCGATCCTTGGCCCTGAGATGAAATCCACAGGTGAAGTCATGGGTGTCGGCGACAGCTTCGGTGAAGCCTTCGCCAAGGCCCAGATGGGTGCCAGCGAAGTACTGCCAACCGGCGGCACTGCGTTCATCAGCGTACGTGACGACGACAAGCCACAAGTGGCTGGCGTTGCCCGCGACCTGATCAACCTCGGCTTTGAGCTGGTTGCCACCGTTGGCACCGCCAAGCTCATCGAAGCCGCCGGCCTGAAAGTACGTCGCGTGAACAAAGTGACCGAAGGTCGCCCGCACGTGGTCGACATGATCAAGAACGACGAAGTGTCGCTGATCATCAACACCACCGAAGGCCGTCAGTCGATCGCCGATTCCTACTCGATTCGTCGCAATGCGCTGCAGCACAAGATTTACTGCACCACTACCATTGCGGCCGGTGAAGCCATCTGTGAAGCGCTGAAGTTCGGCCCTGAAAAGACCGTGCGGCGCTTGCAGGATCTGCACGCAGGACTCAAAGCATGAGCATTACCAAATACCCGATGACCGTCCAGGGCGCTCGCGCCCTGGAAGAAGAGCATCTGTTTCTGAGCAAGACCGAGCGTCCGCGCCTGAGCCAGGCAATTGGTGAAGCGCGCGAGCTGGGCGACCTCAAGGAAAACGCCGAGTACCATGCCGCCCGTGAGGAGCAGGGCATGGTCGAGGCGCGGATCCGCGACATCGAAGGCCGTCTGCAAAACGCCGTGGTGATCGACGTGACCACCATCCCGCATTCGGGCAAGGTCATTTTCGGCACCACCGTCGAGCTGGCCAACACCGAAACCGACGAGCGCGTGACGTATCAGATCGTTGGTGAAGATGAAGCCAACGTGAAACTCGGCAAGCTCTCGGTCGGTGCACCTATCGCCCGCGCCATCATCGCCAAGGAAGAAGGCGATACTGTCGTGATCAAGACGCCTAGCGGCACGGTCGAGTACGAGATTGTCGAAGTCAAACACATCTGATCGGCGCCTGCGGGCGCCTTCCCTCGAAGGGATTCTCTGGCAGCTGTCCCAGGTGTTCTGGGTCGGCGGCCTGTGGGTATTCCATGTAGGGCTGGTGCCCGCACTCAAGGTCACCGGGCTTGCGCCGTTGCTGGTGCAGGACGTCGCAACGCAGATCGACCGTTGGTTGGTCGGTGTGGCCTGGTTGGGTTTGATGGTGCAGCTGGCGGTGCTGGCGAGGGTCGATGGCCTGCCGGCCTGGTGGCGGCAGTTTCGCGGGCAGATGTTGTTGCTCGGCTTTGCTGCCTGCGTCAGCTATTACACGCTACGCTACGGTATATCCGTAGGTGAGCGCTGGCAGATGTTCTGCTTTTTGGTATTGGGCTTTTCCGGCATCGTGCTGGTAGCCCAGCCCGTCCCGGTCAGGGCGCGCCATGCGCGCCGCTGAGCGGAGCCACCGTCACTTGTTGCGGTGGATGTTCGAGAGTTGCTTGTTTGGCTGTGGGTTCTTGCGGTAGATCAGCGCTTTTTTGCCGATGGTCTGCACCAGTTCAGCACGGCCAGCCTTGCACAGCCCGGCGATCGCGGCTTTGCGTTCTTCGCGATCTTCCGAGCGAATTTCGACTTTGATCAGCTCATGGTCAGCCAGAGCACGATCCAGTTCGGCGATCACGCCTTCGTTAAGACCGTTGCCGGCGACAATCAGGACCGGCTTGAGGTCGTGACCAATAGACTTGTACTGCTTCTTCTGCTCGTTGTTGAGCGGCATAATCTGACCCTTTTCGTCTGATTCTGTAAAATTGGAAGCCATTTTACCCGAGCGCCCGTGGCTGCGCCCAGTCAATCACGAAGCTATTCATCGAGGTGCCCCTTGGTACAGCGTTCCAAAAGCAGCCAGAACTGGCTGACAGAGCATTTCAACGACCCTTTCGTCAAGCAGGCGCAGAAGGACGGCTACCGCTCGCGTGCGAGCTACAAACTGCTGGAGATCCAGGAAAAGGACCGTTTGATCCGTCCTGGCATGAGCGTGATCGACCTCGGCGCAGCGCCAGGTGGCTGGTCGCAGGTGACCAGTCGTCTGATTGGTGGCAAGGGCCGCCTGATCGCGTCCGACATCCTCGAGATGGACTCGATCCCGGATGTCACCTTCATTCACGGCGATTTTACCGAGGATTCGGTACTGCAGAGCATTCTTGCCGCGGTAGGTGATTCGCATGTGGACCTTGTGATTTCCGATATGGCCCCCAACATGAGTGGTACGCCTGAAGTAGACATGCCCAAAGCCATGTTCCTCTGCGAGTTGGCACTTGATCTGAGCACCCGGGTGTTGCGCCCAGGCGGAGATTTCGTGATCAAGATCTTCCAGGGTGAGGGTTTTGATGTGTTCCTCAAAGACGTGCGTCGCAAATTCGACAAGGTACAGATGCGCAAGCCGAGCTCGTCCCGAGATCGCTCCCGTGAGCAATACATGGTGGCGAAAGGCTTCAAAGGGGCGTGAGATAGCGGCTTGAGCAGCTGCCGATAGGTAAATCCAATCAGCCGCTGCGTCAGGATCGTCCGAACTTCGTGTAGTCTGGTTTCACAAAGGGTTACAGACGGTGCCTGCGGTTGCGCAGGTAATGTAGTAAGTTAGGGCGATGAATATCATGCGAGGCACGGCTGCGTCGTTGCGCCGACCTCAGAGGGTAGCTAATTGAACGACATGGCAAAGAATCTGATCCTGTGGTTGATCATCGCTGCCGTCCTTGTGACGGTGATGAACAACTTCTCCAGCCCGAACGAGCCGCAAACCCTCAACTATTCTGACTTCATTCAGCAGGTCAAGGACGGTAAGGTCGAGCGCGTCACCGTCGACGGTGCCATCATTACCGGCAAACGCTCTGACGGCGACACCTTCAAGACCGTGCGTCCGGCAATCGCCGACAACGGCCTGATCGGCGACCTGGTCAACAACAACGTGGTTGTTGAAGGCAAGCAGCCTGAGCAGCAGAGCATCTGGACTCAACTGCTGGTTGCCAGCTTCCCGATTCTGGTGATCATCGCGGTGTTCATGTTCTTCATGCGCCAGATGCAGGGCGGTGCCGGCGGCAAGGGCGGGCCGATGAGCTTTGGCAAGAGCAAGGCGCGGCTGCTATCGGAAGATCAGGTCAAAACCACCTTGGCTGACGTCGCCGGTTGCGACGAGGCCAAGGAAGAAGTCGGCGAGTTGGTCGAGTTCCTGCGCGATCCGGGCAAGTTCCAGCGCCTGGGCGGCCGTATCCCGCGTGGCGTGCTGATGGTAGGCCCACCAGGTACCGGTAAAACCCTGCTGGCCAAGGCCATTGCCGGTGAAGCGAAAGTACCGTTCTTCACCATTTCCGGTTCCGACTTTGTCGAAATGTTCGTGGGTGTCGGTGCAAGCCGCGTTCGCGACATGTTCGAGCAAGCCAAAAAACACGCGCCGTGCATCATCTTCATCGACGAAATCGATGCCGTCGGTCGCCACCGTGGCGCCGGCATGGGCGGTGGTCACGACGAGCGTGAGCAGACCCTCAACCAGTTGCTGGTCGAGATGGACGGCTTTGAAGGCAACGACGGCATCATCGTGATTGCCGCGACCAACCGCCCTGACGTACTTGACCCGGCGCTGCTGCGTCCTGGTCGTTTCGACCGTCAGGTTGTGGTGGGCTTGCCAGATATCCGTGGCCGTGAGCAGATCCTCAAGGTGCACATGCGCAAAGCGCCGATTGGCGACAACGTCAATGCCGCTGTGATTGCCCGTGGTACTCCAGGCTTCTCCGGTGCCGACCTGGCCAACCTGGTTAACGAAGCCGCGCTGTTTGCCGCACGTTCGAGCAAGCGCGTCATCGAGATGAAAGAATTCGAGCTGGCCAAAGACAAGATCATGATGGGCGCCGAGCGCAAAACCATGGTCATGTCCGAGAAAGAGAAGCGCAACACCGCGTTCCACGAAGCGGGTCACGCCATCGTTGGTCGTGTCGTGCCTGAGCATGATCCGGTCTACAAGGTGTCGATCATTCCACGTGGCCGCGCCTTGGGTGTGAC
The DNA here is from genome assembly GCF_014268785.2 of Pseudomonas shirazensis. GTDB lineage: Bacteria > Pseudomonadota > Gammaproteobacteria > Pseudomonadales > Pseudomonadaceae > Aquipseudomonas > Aquipseudomonas shirazensis. Next base: position 639,202 of record NZ_JABWRD020000003.1, read on the forward strand.
CATGTTCCTCCCTGAGGAAGACCGTTACAGTCTGTCCAAGCGTGCCCTGATCAGCCAGATTTGCTCGCTGTACGGCGGCCGTATCGCCGAAGAGATGACCCTGGGCTTCGATGGCGTCACCACCGGTGCTTCCAACGACATCATGCGTGCCAGCCAGATCGCTCGTAACATGGTTACCAAGTGGGGCCTGTCGGAAAAACTCGGCCCGCTGATGTACGCCGAAGAAGAAGGCGAGGTGTTCCTCGGTCGCAGTGCCGGTGCACAGCAGACCAGCGTTTCCGGCGAAACCGCCAAGCTGATCGACTCTGAAGTGCGCAGCATCATCGACCACTGCTACGCGACGGCCAAGCAGATCCTCACCGAGAATCGCGACAAGCTCGACGCCATGGCCGAGGCCTTGATGAAGTACGAAACCATCGATGCCGATCAGATCGACGACATCATGAATGGCCGTACCCCGCGTGAACCTCGTGATTGGGATAACAACGATACCGGTCCATCGGGTACGTCGGCCTCCCAGGATGATCGTCCGGAGTCGCCGATCGGCGGTCCAGCGGCTCAAATCTAAGGTTTATCATGACCTCACAGCTGTACCCGACCCGGTTGCCTTGCGGCAACCGGGTTCTTGATTTGTCGCATACCCATGTCATGGGTATCCTCAATGTCACCCCCGATTCGTTCTCCGATGGCGGTCGCTTCAGCCAGCGCGACGAGGCCCTGCGTCATGCAGAAGCCATGGTCGCCGCCGGCGCAAGCCTGATCGACATCGGTGGCGAGTCGACTCGTCCGGGTGCCCGTGCGGTATCGGTTACCGAAGAGCTCGAGCGCGTTGCGCCCATGGTCGAGGCAATCAGCAGCCGCCTCGATGTGGTGATCTCGGTCGATACCTCGACGCCCGCAGTGATGCGTGAGTCAGCCAGGCTTGGTGCCGGGCTGATCAACGATGTGCGCGCGCTGGAGCGTGATGGGGCACTCGATGCTGCCGCCGCGACCGGCCTGCCGGTGTGTCTGATGCATATGCGCGGCGACCCGGACAACATGCAGAACAACCCGCATTACGACGACGTGAGCGTCGACGTGACGCGTTACCTTGAGCAGCGTATGGCCGCCTGTGCCGCGGCTGGAATCAGTGCCGAGCGCATAGTGCTCGACCCCGGTTTCGGTTTCGCCAAGACGCTGGATCACAACCTCAGCCTGTTCAAGCACATGGAAGCGCTCTATCGCCTGGGACGGCCGTTACTGGTCGGTGTCTCGCGCAAGAGCATGATCGGCCTGGCCTTGAATCGCCCGGTCGGTGAGCGCTTGTATGGCAGTCTGGCCCTGGCCGCGCTGGCCATGACCAAGGGTGCAAGCATCCTGCGTGTGCATGATGTGGCTGAGACCGTCGACGTGGTGCGCATGATCGCTGCCGTGCAAAACGCCGAATAAGAACATTGGAGTTCCTATGAGCAAAAAATACTTTGGTACCGATGGTATCCGCGGTCGCGTTGGCGTCGCTCCGATTACGCCTGACTTCATGCTCAAGCTTGGCTGGGCGGCTGGCATGGCCTTCCGCAAGCAGGGCGCCTGCCGCGTGCTGGTGGGCAAGGACACGCGGATTTCCGGTTACATGTTCGAGTCTGCGCTGGAGGCCGGACTGTCTGCGGCCGGCGCCGATGTGATGCTGCTCGGGCCGATGCCGACTCCGGCCATCGCCTACCTGACCCGCACCTTCCACGCCGAGGCGGGGATCGTCATCAGTGCTTCGCACAATCCGCACGACGACAACGGCATCAAGTTCTTCTCCGGCCAGGGCACCAAGCTGCCTGACGAAGTCGAGCTGATGATCGAAGAGCTGCTCGATCAGCCGATGCAGGTAGTTGAGTCGAGCAAGCTGGGCAAGGTTTCGCGCATCAACGACGCTGCCGGTCGCTACATCGAATTCTGCAAGAGCAGCGTTCCCAGCAGCACCAGTTTCGAAGGCCTCAAACTGGTCATCGACTGCGCCCACGGTGCCACCTACAAAGTCGCGCCAAGCGTGTTCCGTGAGCTGGGGGCGGATGTCACCGTGCTGCATGCCGAGCCGAACGGGCTCAACATCAACCTCAACTGCGGCTCGACGCACATTGAGTCGCTGCAGGCGGCGGTGCTGGTCGGTCATGCCGATCTGGGCATTGCCTTCGATGGTGACGGCGACCGCGTGCTGATGGTCGACCACACCGGGGCCATCGTCGATGGTGACGAGCTGCTGTTCATCATTGCCAGAGACCTGCAGGAGCGTAACAAGCTGCAGGGCGGGGTGGTCGGTACCCTGATGAGCAACCTCGGCCTGGAGCTGGCCCTCAAGGACCTGGACATCCCGTTCGTGCGGGCCAAGGTCGGTGACCGGTACGTGATGGCCGAGCTGACCGAGCGCGACTGGCTGATCGGCGGGGAAAACTCCGGCCACGTAGTGTGCTGCAACCACACCAGCACCGGCGACGCGATCATCGCTGCGCTGCAGGTACTGATGGCGCTCAAGCGCCGAGGCGAGAACCTGGCGCAAACCCGTCAGGCCCTGCGCAAATGCCCGCAGGTGTTGATCAACGTGCGCTTTGCTGCTGGCCAGGCCGACCCGCTGGAGCACCCGGCAGTGATCGAAGCCAGTGCCAAGGCGACCGAGGCGATGGCCGGTCGTGGCCGTGTGTTACTGCGCAAGTCCGGCACCGAGCCGCTGGTGCGGGTGATGGTCGAAGGTGACGACGAAAGTCAGGTCCGCGGCCATGCCGAAGCCCTGGCCAAGGTGGTTGCTGAAGTTTGTGCTTGAAAGGCTCTTGCCAGCGCAGATCTGGTTGGGTAAGATCTGCGCCCACTTTGACCGACGAGGTAAAGCATGCGTCGCCCCATGGTAGCTGGTAACTGGAAGATGCATGGTACCCGCGCTAGCGTCGCTGAGCTGACCGAAGGCCTGGGCAATTTGTCCTTGCCAGCCGGTGTCGAAGTTGCGGTATTTCCACCCGCGCTGTTTGTCACTGAGGTGATTAACGGCCTGCAGGGTAAAGGAATTATCGTAGGTGCACAGAATTCTGCTATACAGCCTGAGCAAGGCGCGCTGACCGGCGAAGTTGCACCGAGTCAGTGGGCTGAAGTCGGTTGCAAGTTGGTGTTGATTGGTCACTCGGAGCGTCGCCAGATCATTGGCGAAACAGATGAAGTGCTCAATTGCAAGTTTGCAGCGGCACAGGCTGGTGGTTTAACGCCAGTGCTCTGTGTAGGGGAAACCCTCGAAGAGCGTGAAGCGGGCAAGACGCTTGAAGTTGTTGGGCGTCAACTAAGCAGTATCATCGACGCGTGCGGTGTTAAGGCTTTGGCCAATGCGGTAATTGCTTATGAGCCTGTTTGGGCGATTGGCACAGGTTTGACGGCCACGCCGCAACAAGCTCAGGATGTGCACGCTGCCATCCGCGCTCAATTGCAGGTGCTGGACGCGGAAGTTGCTGATAATATGCGACTTCTCTACGGCGGTAGCGTGAAAGCGGCCAATGCGGCCGAACTGTTCGGCATGCCGGACATCGATGGGGGGCTCATTGGTGGAGCTTCCCTGAACGCAGACGAATTCGGTGCAATTTGTCGCGCCGCAGGACACTGATCAAATGATTGAAACCGTCGTAGTTGTTTTTCATCTGTTGGCTGCGCTGTCGTTGGTAGCGTTGGTCTTGTTGCAACAGGGTAAGGGTGCAGAAGCAGGAGCATCTTTCGGCGCAGGGGCCTCAAACACTGTGTTCGGAAGCCAGGGCTCGGCAACCTTCCTAAGTAAATTCACTGCTGTACTCGCTGCCACTTTCTTTTTAACTGCACTTGGGTTAGGATACTTCGCAAAGGAGAAGGCTCACGAGCTGACTCAAGCAGGTTTGCCAAATCCAGCAGTATTGGAAGTTCAGCAACCTAAGCCGGCAGTTAATGATGATGTACCGGTGCTCCAGGAACAGAAGAGCAACACTGCCCCAGCGGGTGATGTAGTTCCTCCAACCGAAGAGCAGAAGTAACGGGTTTCAAATTGTAGTATTGCCGAGGTGGTGGAATTGGTAGACACGCAACCTTGAGGTGGTTGTGCCCATAGGGTGTAGGGGTTCGAGTCCCCTTCTCGGTACCAATTGAAGCAAGAGAGCCCGCTTTAGCGGGCTTTCTTGTCGGTGGAAGTCTGATTGACCCCGCCAGGGGTTCAGTCTTATACTTTCGCCCCAGCTTTGTCGCGGGGTGGAGCAGCTTGGTAGCTCGTCGGGCTCATAACCCGAAGGTCGTTGGTTCAAATCCAGCCCCCGCAACCAGTTTTGAGCGGAGCCCCTTTTCAGGGGCTTTTTGCTAGCCGAACAGTTTTGGCGTCGTTGTCCAACGGCGCTTTCAGGGATGGGCGCTTCGCCCATTTTTTATTTGCACAGCATGCACGAGGGGGTTCAGGTGTCGAGCAAGCTAGAACAGTTGCAGGCCTTGTTGGCCCCGGTTGTCGAGGGTCTGGGCTATCAATGCTGGGGGGTGGAATTCATCGCCCAGGGCAAGCATTCGGTCTTGCGTGTCTATATCGACAAGGAAGGCGGCGTGCTGGTGGATGACTGCGCAATTGTCAGTCGTCAGGTCAGCGGCGTTCTCGATGTCGAAGACCCGATCACCTCCGAATATACCCTCGAGGTGTCTTCTCCTGGCATGGAACGCCCACTGTTCACGCTTGAACAGTATGCCTCGCATGCCGGCGAACAAGTGAAGATCAAGCTGCGTTCACCCTTCGAGGGTCGTCGCAACTTCCAGGGCCTTCTCCGCGGCGTGGAGGAACAGGATGTGATCGTCCAGGTCGATGATCAAGAGTTCCTGCTACCGATCGACTCGATCGAAAAGGCCAATATTATTCCCAGTTTTGACTGAGACGTGCCGGGCCCGGTGACTAGACCGGACCCAATGGCTTGCGCAAGGCGAGGCGTACGATGAGCAAAGAAGTACTGCTGGTTGTTGAATCGGTATCCAACGAGAAGGGCGTCCCACCGGGCGTGATCTTCGAAGCGCTGGAAGTGGCTCTGGCCACTGCAACCAAAAAACGTTTTGAAGACGAAGTCGACCTGCGTGTGGAAATCAACCGCCACACCGGTAACTACGAGACCTTCCGTCGCTGGACCGTGGTCGATGAGCAGGATCTTGATGATCCGGCGATCGAAACCTGGCTGGAAAAGATCCACGAGACCCACCCTGAAGCCAAGGTTGGTGACGTGATCGAGGAGAAGATCGACTCGATCGAGTTCGGTCGTATCGCCGCTCAGACCGCCAAGCAGGTCATCGTGCAGAAAGTCCGCGAGGCCGAGCGCGCCCAGGTGGTCGACGCTTACCGCGAACGCGTGGGCGAGATCATCTCCGGCACCGTCAAGAAGGTCACCCGCGACAACGTTATCGTCGACCTGGGCAACAATGCCGAAGCATTGCTGGCTCGTGAAGACATCATTCCACGCGAGACCTTCCGCGTCGGTGTGCGCTTGCGCGCACTGTTGAAGGAAATCCGCACCGAGAACCGCGGTCCACAGCTGATCCTGTCGCGCACTGCGCCACAGATGCTGATCGAACTGTTCACTATCGAAGTGCCGGAAATTGCCGAAGGCCTCATCGAGGTCATGGCCGCTTCCCGTGACCCGGGTTCGCGCGCCAAGATCGCCGTTCGCTCCAAGGACAAGCGCATCGACCCGCAAGGTGCCTGTATCGGCATGCGCGGTTCGCGTGTGCAGGCGGTGTCCGGCGAGTTGGGCGGTGAGCGTGTGGATATCGTCCTCTGGGACGAGAACCCCGCGCAGTTCGTCATCAACGCCATGTCGCCGGCTGAAGTCGCGGCGATCATCGTCGATGAAGATGCCCACGCCATGGACATCGCTGTTGGCGAGGACAACCTGGCCCAGGCCATCGGTCGTGGTGGTCAGAACGTTCGTCTGGCAAGCCAGCTTACCGGCTGGACCCTGAACGTGATGACCGAGAAGGACATCCAGGCCAAGCAGCAAGCCGAGACTGGCGACATCCTGCGCAACTTTGTCGACGAGCTGGAAGTCGATGAAGAGCTGGCCCAGGTGCTGGTCGACGAAGGCTTCACCAGCCTGGAAGAAATTGCCTACGTACCGTTGGAAGAAATGCTCAACATCGATGGCTTTGACGAGGATATCGTCAACGAGCTTCGCGCTCGTGCCAAGGACCGCCTGTTGACCAAAGCCATCGCTACCGAGGAAAAACTGGCAGACGCCCATCCGGCCGAAGACCTGCTCTCTCTTGAGGGTATGGACAATGACCTGGCGGTTGAACTGGCGGTGCGCGGCGTGGTTACCCGCGAAGACCTGGCCGAGCAGTCGATTGACGACCTGCTCGACATCGACGGCATCGACCAAGAGCGTGCCGGCAAGTTGATCATGGCCGCCCGAGCCCACTGGTTCGAGTAATTAGGCGCGGCCTGAGGAGAGAAGTGCATGACGCAAGTCACGGTGAAAGAATTGGCCCAAGAGGTCGCTGCACCGGTTGAGCGCCTGCTGCAGCAGATGCGTGAGGCGGGTTTGCCGCACACCGACGCCGGTCAGGTAGTGACCGACAATGAGAAGCAGGCATTGCTGACTCATCTGAAGAGCAGCCACAAGGCAAAAGTGGAAGAGCCGCGCAAGATTACCTTGCAGCGCAAAACCACCAGCACCCTGCGTGTCGCCGGTAGCAAGAGCATCAGCGTAGAAGTACGCAAGAAGAAAGTTTTCGTTCAGCGCAGCCCGGAAGAAATCCAGGCTGAGCAGGCGCGTGAGCTGGAAGAGCGTCGCGTGGCTGAAAACGCCGCACGCGAAAAAGCCAACATCGATTCGCGTCAGCGTATCGCCGAGCGTGACGCCCCGCAGGGTGCTGTTGCGAGCAAGTCTGAGCCTGTTGCCGCCGCTGCTCCTGCAGCCGCTGCACCGGCCCCGGCAGCTGCGCCGCAAGAGCCTCTGACCGAGGAAGCAGCGGTTCGCGCCGCCGAGCGCAAGAAAGAAGAAGTGCGCCGCACCGAAGACCGTGCCCGCAACGAAGACCGTCGCGGCCGTGGCGAAGCGCCGCGCGTGTCGGTCAAGGTCAAGGTCAAAGAGAAAGAAAAGACCCCGACTCCGCGTGCTGCTCCGCGTACTACCGAAGAGGAAAGCGATGGCTTCCGTCGCGGTGGCCGTGGCAAGGGCAAGCTGAAGAAGCGCAACCAGCATGGCTTCCAGAGCCCTACCGGCCCGGTTATCCGTGCCGTGAGCATCGGCGAGACCATCACCGTCTCCGAGCTGGCCAACCAGATGTCCGTCAAAGGCGCTGAAGTGGTCAAGTTCATGTTCAAGATGGGTACTCCGGTCACCATCAACCAGGTCCTCGACCAGGAAACTGCACAGCTGGTAGCTGAAGAGCTGGGCCACAAGGTCACGCTGGTCAGCGACACCGCGCTGGAAGATTCCCTGGCCGAATCGCTGAAGTTCGAAGGTGAAGTCACCTCGCGTGCTCCGGTCGTGACCGTAATGGGCCACGTCGACCACGGTAAAACCTCGCTGCTCGACTACATCCGTCGTGCCAAGGTTGCTGCTGGCGAAGCCGGTGGTATCACCCAGCACATTGGTGCCTACCACGTCGAAACCGACCGTGGCATGGTCACCTTCCTCGACACTCCTGGTCACGCCGCGTTTACTCAGATGCGTGCCCGTGGTGCCAAGGCGACCGACATCGTCATCCTGGTGGTGGCGGCGGACGACGGCGTGATGCCGCAGACCCGTGAAGCAGTTCAGCATGCGAAAGCCGCTGGCGTGCCACTGGTTGTTGCAGTGAACAAGATCGACAAGCCAGGCGCTGACCTCGACCGCATTCGTAACGAACTGTCGGTAGAAGGCGTGACCTCCGAGGAATGGGGTGGCGACACTCCATTCGTCAAGGTTTCGGCGAAGATGGGTACCGGCGTCGACGAACTGCTTGAAGCCGTTCTGTTGCAGGCGGAGATCCTCGAGCTGTCGGCTACCCCAACCGCGCCTGGTCGTGGTGTGGTTGTCGAATCGCGTCTGGACAAGGGCCGCGGCCCGGTCGCTACCATCCTGGTTCAGGACGGTACGCTGCGTCAGGGCGACATGGTCCTGGTCGGCTCTAACTATGGCCGCGTGCGTGCCATGCTTGACGAGAACGGCAAGCCAGTCAAAGAAGCCGGCCCATCGATCCCGGTCGAGATTCTCGGCCTCGATGGCACTCCGGAAGCCGGTGACGAGCTGTCGGTAGTCGGCGACGAGAAGAAAGCCCGCGAAGTTGCCCTGTTCCGTCAAGGCAAGTACCGCGAGGTCAAGCTGGCCCGTGCTCACGCCGGCAAGCTGGAAAACATCTTCGAGACCATGGGTCAGGAAGAGAAGAAGACCCTCAACATCGTCCTCAAGACCGATGTTCGTGGCTCCCTGGAAGCACTGCAGGGTTCGCTGGGCGGTCTGGGCAACGACGAGGTGCAGGTCCGTGTGATTGGTGGCGGTGTCGGTGGTATCACCGAGAGCGATGCCAACCTGGCCCTGGCGTCCAACGCGGTGCTGTTCGGCTTCAACGTGCGGGCCGATGCCGGCGCGCGCAAGATCGTCGAGCAGGAAGGTCTGGATATGCGTTACTACAACGTGATCTACGACATCATCGAAGACGTCAAGAAAGCCCTGACCGGCATGCTCGGCAGTGATGTTCGCGAGAACATCCTGGGCGTTGCAGAAGTACGTGATGTGTTCCGTTCGCCGAAGTTCGGCGCCGTCGCTGGCTGTATGGTCATCGAAGGTACCGTGTACCGCAACCGTCCGATCCGCGTTCTGCGCGAAGACGTTGTGATCTTCGAAGGCGAGCTGGAATCGCTGCGTCGCTTCAAGGACGACGCTGCCGAAGTTCGTGCCGGCATGGAGTGCGGTATTGGCGTCAAGAGCTACAACGACGTCAAGGTCGGCGACAAGATCGAAGTCTTCGAGAAAGTCCAGGTGGCTCGTACCCTGTAAGGGTCGAGCTGGCAGATGCCCCGCCCCAGGGCGGTTGGCAACGCCTCTGCAGGTAGCGCCCGGTCAGGCTTCACGCCTGGCCGGGCGTTTGCCGCTTTAAGTTACAGGTAGCAACGAATGGCAAAAGAATACAGCCGTACCCAACGCATTGGCGATCAGATGCAGCGCGAGCTTGCCGAGCTGATCCGCCGTGAAGTGAAAGATCCACGCGTCGGCCTGGTGACCATCACCGCCGTCGACGTCAGCCGCGACGTGGGCCATGCCAAGGTGTTCATCACCGTCATGGGCCAGGAAGAGGAACCTGATGCGGTCAAGCAGTCGGTCAAGGCGTTGAACAACGCTGCGAGCTTCCTGCGTCTGCACCTGGGCCGCTCGATGCAGCTGCGCAGCGTGCCGCAACTGCACTTCCATTACGATGAGAGCGTCAGCCGCGGGGTTCACCTGTCGGCACTGATCGAGCGTGCCGTGGCAGAAGACCGCCAGCACCAGGATCCCGTCGAGCCGGACACCAAGGAGTAATCGGTGGCCCAGGTCAAACGAATCCGCCGCGACGTCAGCGGCATCATCCTGCTCGACAAACCGTTGGGGTTTACCTCCAACGCAGCGTTGCAAAAGGTCCGCTGGTTGCTCAATGCCGAGAAGGCCGGTCACACCGGCAGCCTCGACCCACTGGCCAGTGGCGTGCTGCCGCTGTGCTTTGGCGAAGCGACCAAGTTTTCGCAGTACCTGCTCGATTCCGACAAGGGCTACGAAACCGTCATGCAGATGGGGCAGACCACCACCACGGCAGACGCCGAAGGTGAGGTCCTGCAGACCCGTGAGGTGACCGTTGGTCGCGCCGACATCGAGGCAGCCCTGCCTCAATTTCGCGGCCCGATCAGCCAGATACCGCCGATGTACTCGGCCCTCAAGCGTGATGGCCAGCCGCTGTACAAACTGGCCCGTGCGGGAGAGGTAGTGGAGCGCGAGGCGCGTTCTGTTACTATTAACCGCTTGGAGCTGCTCGAGTGCGAAGGCACCCGTGCGCGTCTGACGGTAAATTGCACCAAAGGCACCTATATCCGCACCCTGGTGGAGGATATTGGTGAAGTGTTGGGCTGTGGCGCTTATGTTGCCGAGCTGCGTCGGACCCAGGCTGGGCCCTTCGAGCTGGCACAGACAGTGACGCTCGAAGAGCTCGAGCAAGCCCACGCCGACGGTGGCAACGAAGCGCTAGATCGCTTCCTGATGCCGTCCGACAGCGGTCTGCTCGACTGGCCTGTGGTGCAGTTGTCAGAGCACAGCTCGTTCTACTGGCTGCATGGCCAGGCAGTACGTGCACCGGATGCGCCGCAATTCGGCATGGTTCGGGTGCAGGATCACAATGGTCGCTTCATTGGTATCGGTGAAGTGAGCGAAGACGGGCGCGTTGCGCCACGTCGCTTGATTCGGTCGGAATGACCGATACTTGCGTTGCCGGCATGAGCCGACAGCGCAAGACACGAGGGTGGCTGTCAGTAGGCACGGTCACAGCTCTTTTATTAATACAGGGTTCGTCCCTGGCCTATTGGACCCCGCTTGCGGGATCCGTTTAACTGGAGATGCCAAATGGCCCTCAGCGTTGAAGAAAAAGCACAAATCGTTACCGACTACCAGCAAGCCGTCGGCGACACCGGTAGCCCAGAAGTGCAGGTTGCACTGCTGACTGCCAACATCAACAAACTGCAAGGTCACTTCAAGATCAACGGTAAAGACCACCACTCGCGTCGTGGCCTGATCCGTATGGTTAACCAGCGTCGTAAGCTGCTGGATTACCTGAAGGGCAAAGACACCACCCGTTACAGCACCCTGATCGGTCGTCTGGGCCTGCGTCGCTAATAGCGGCCTGGCTAGTGGTGGGCGTGGCGGGTCGCAAGCTTTGGCAGCGCTGCTTCAGCGTTGCCGACGGGCACGTCATGCGTATCTTCGAGGTTGGCAGCCTGGTGTTGCCGAGCGGTTTATCCGCCCGGCAGCCAGGCTCCCAGCCTCGAGTTGTATCTGGACGGTCAATGGGGCCGATTCCCCGTTCTGCCCAAGAATTCGCAAGAAACCAGTTCCCCCAGAGCCATTGAAAAGGTAGGAAACCGTGAACCCGGTAATCAAGAAATTCCAGTTCGGTCAATCGACCGTTACCCTCGAAACGGGCCGCATTGCCCGTCAGGCCACCGGCGCAGTCCTGGTCACCGTTGATAACGATGTCACCGTGCTGGTGACCGTGGTCGGTGCCAAGCACGCAGACCCAAGCAAAGGCTTCTTCCCGCTGTCCGTGCACTATCAGGAAAAAACCTACGCCGCTGGCAAGATCCCTGGTGGTTTCTTCAAGCGTGAAGGCCGTCCTTCCGAGAAAGAGACGCTGACCTCGCGCCTGATCGACCGTCCGATCCGTCCGCTGTTCCCAGAAGGCTTCATGAACGAAGTGCAGGTTGTCTGCACCGTCGTGTCGACCAGCAAGAAAACCGATCCGGACATCGCTGCGATGATCGGTACTTCGGCTGCCCTGGCGATCTCCGGCATCCCGTTCGAAGGCCCGATCGGCGCCGCCCGTGTTGCCTTCCATGAAAGCACCGGCTACCTGCTGAACCCAACCTACGAGCAACTGGCCGCATCGAGCCTGGACATGGTCGTAGCCGGTACCGACAGCGCTGTGCTGATGGTTGAATCGGAAGCCAAAGAGCTGACCGAAGACCAGATGCTGGGCGCCGTGCTGTTCGCCCACGACGAATTCCAGTCGGTCATCCAGGCTGTCAAAGAGCTGGCTGCCGAAGCTGCCAAGCCGACCTGGGACTGGAAACCAGCCGTTGCCAACACCGAGCTGTTCAACGCCATCCGCGCTGAATTCGGCGAAGGTATCTCGCAGGGCTACACCATCACCGTCAAGGCCGACCGCTATGCGCGTCTGGGCGAGCTGCGTGATCAGGCGATCGCCAAGTTCTCCGGTGAAGAAGGCCAGCCTTCGGCTTCCGTGGTCAAAGAAATCTTCGGCGAGATCGAATACCGCACCGTTCGCGAAAACATCGTCAACGGCAAGCCACGTATCGACGGTCGCGACACCAAGACTGTACGCCCGCTGAACATCGAAGTCGGCGTTCTGCCGAAGACCCACGGTTCGGCACTGTTCACCCGTGGCGAAACCCAGGCCCTGGTCGTTGCGACCCTGGGTACTGCGCGTGATGCTCAACTGCTCGACACCCTCGAAGGCGAGAAGAAAGACCCGTTCATGCTGCACTACAACTTCCCACCGTTCTCGGTAGGTGAGTGTGGTCGTATGGGTGGTGCTGGCCGTCGCGAAATCGGTCACGGCCGTCTGGCCCGCCGTTCGGTTCAGGCCATGCTGCCTGCTGCTGATGTGTTCCCGTACACCATCCGTGTGGTATCGGAGATCACCGAGTCGAACGGTTCGAGCTCGATGGCTTCGGTTTGCGGTGCTTCCCTGGCCCTGATGGACGCTGGTGTGCCGATGAAGGCGCCAGTTGCCGGTATCGCCATGGGCCTGGTCAAGGAAGGCGACAAGTTCGCCATCCTCACCGACATCCTCGGTGACGAAGACCACCTCGGCGACATGGACTTCAAGGTAGCCGGTACTGCCAAAGGTGTTACCGCGCTGCAGATGGACATCAAGATCAACGGTATCACCGAAGAGATCATGGAAATCGCCCTGGGCCAGGCCCTGGAAGCGCGCCTGAACATCCTCGGCCAGATGAACCAGATCATTGGTACTTCGCGTACCGAGTTGTCGGCCAACGCGCCGACCATGATCGCCATGAAGATCGACACCGATAAGATCCGTGACGTTATCGGTAAAGGCGGCGCGACCATCCGTGGTATCTGTGAAGAGACCAAGGCTTCGATCGATATCGAAGACGACGGCTCGATCAAGATCTTCGGCGAAACCAAAGAAGCCGCCGAAGCAGCTCGCCAGCGCGTCCTGGGCATCACTGCCGAGGCCGAGATCGGCAAGATCTACGTCGGCAAGGTTGAGCGCATCGTCGACTTCGGCGCATTCGTCAACATCCTGCCTGGCAAAGACGGCCTGGTGCATATCTCGATGCTCAGCAATGAGCGCGTAGAGAAGGTCACCGACGTGCTGAAAGAAGGCGAAGAGGTTGAAGTACTGGTACTGGACGTGGACAACCGCGGCCGTATCAAGCTGTCGATCAAAGACGTTGCGGCAGCCAAGGCTTCCGGCGTTTAAGCCAGCTGTAGTGGTATGAAACAGACCCTTCGGGGTTGCGCTGATGTTCAGCGCATAGGGGCCGCTGTGCGGCCCATTGCGATCTTCGGTCGCGATGGGTCACACAGCGGCCCTTTTTATTTGTCAAACACTGCCCCATGTAGCGGCCTTGCCGGGGCGCCGGACCGGTCGGAAAGGGCTGCGTAGCGGCCCTACGATTTGGACAACGCCGCAGAATTCCCGGGGGGCGCTGCGCACCCCTTTCCGACCGGTCCGGCGCCCCGGCAAGGCCGCTCCTACATTTTCCGCGCCCATTTCGAGATAGCAAGAACCTCTGGGGTACATGCATCTTGCATGCAGGATTTTGCTCCGGCTTGCAAAATGCACGAAAGAGCAAATCAAGATAAATAGATAACTTGTTGATTTATATGGTTTTTGCTGGCTCTAAAAAGTTGGCACAGCCCCTGCAATAGTCTATTCATCTGACGCCAACTGAATCGGCGCAGACCTTTCGACAACAGGAGTGACCCGTATGAAGAAGTTCGCCATTGCTGCCGCTACTGCTACCGCTCTGACTCTGACCATGGCTAACGCTGCGTTCGCTCAGCAAGCTGTCCAGGCTCCAGTTATGCTGGCTGCCAACACTGTCGACAGCGCCAAGCAAGAAGGCTCCGATACCTGGATCACCACCAAGGTCAAAGCTGATCTGCTGACCGAGAAAGGCATCCCAGGCGGCGATATCAAAGTCGAAACCAATCAAGGCGTAGTTTCGCTGTCGTCCGATGTGAAAGTCACCGAATCGCAAAAAGAGCGTGCAGTAGCAATCACCAAGGCTATCAAAGGCGTTAAAGACGTCTCGGCTGCTGGCCTCAAAGCCGAATAAGGATTGCTCCGCAGGCCAGAAGGATCCGGCCACCGCATAACGAAAAGCCCCGGCATCTGCCGGGGCTTTTTCGTTGTTGCGCTCAATGCTGACGCTTATTCTGCATCCAGGTGCATCGGCGTAATCACGCGCCCATCCGATTCGGCCTGGCCCAGCGTGGTATCGATGAAGTACACCCGGTCATCCGCCAACTTGCCTTTGTCGACCAGGTAATCCTTGATGTTACCGGCCCGCGCCTGGCCCAACTGGCGCAGCAGCGCAGCGCTCTCGGCCCAGGACTTGATAACCGCCTCACGCAGCTTGGCGCTACGCTCTTCACGCCCCAGCTGCTGCCATTCAGCAGGCGGCTGTTGTTTCAGGCGGGTGCGGTAGATACCTTCGAGCATCGCCGGCTTGTCGTCAGCATCCACCACCAGCATCGACGCATTGGCCGGGACCTTGTCGCCGCGGCGCTGCAGGATCTTGTACCAGATCGACTGATACTCACGCTCCAGGCGCTGCTCGGCGATCAACGGGCCATCGCTGGTCTGGGCGCTGGTGCCTTCGATCTCCAGGCGCAATTCAGGGCGTTCGTTGAGCGCGGTCGCCAGTTTGTCCAGGGCCGCTTGGGCATCGCCGCTGAGGTCGCTCGAGCCGGCGCTGAACGCGACCGTACCCAGGTCCTGCGAGCTGCCGCCGGAGACCAGCCCGCCAATGAACTTGAACGGCGCCTGGGCGGCACGCAGGACCAGATTGCGCAGGGTTTGCCAAACGATCGGCATGACGCTGAACTGCGGGTTGTTGAGGTCGCCGGTCACCGGCAGCTCGATCGAGATGGTGCCGTCGGTGTCCTTGAGCAGTGCCACCGCCAGGCGGATCGGCAGGTCGACGGCGTCGGGGCTGTCGACCTTCTCACCCAGTTGCAGTTGCTCGATCACCAGCTTGTTTTCTGCCTTGAGCTGGCCATTGGTGATCAGGTAGTGCACGTCCAGGTTGAGCCGGCCCTTGCGAATGCGAAAGCCGGCAAATTTGCCGGAGTATGGCGTCAGTGTGGTCAGCTCGACGCGTTTGAAGCTGGTGGCGATGTCCAGGCTGGCCATCGGGTTGAACGGGTTGAGCGCGCCCTTGATGGTGACCGGTGCATAGCGGTCGACCTTGCCCTTGATATCGACCTTGGCCGGCGCTGGCTGGCGGTTGTCGATGGTGCCGACCTGGCCATTGAGCTGCTGCACGGCTGTGGCGAAGTTTGGCGTCAGGGTCAGGTCGGCAAAGTTGGCCGAGCCGTCGTTGATGTCGATCTTGCCGATACGAATGCCCAGCGGCTTGCTGTTGCTGGCTGCCACCGGTTTTTCTGCGGTGCTTTTGGTAGCGCCGGCTGGCTGCGGTATCAGCAGGTCATCAACGTTGGTGGTGCGGTCTTCGTTGATGATGAAACGCGCATATGGCTGCAGCAGCTTGACTTGGTCGATGGTCAGCGCATCGCCGTGCACGTATGACAATCCATTGAGGTCGAGCTGCTGCCATTTGACGAAGTCGCGGTCCTTGATCGTGTCGAGGGTATGCAACTGGTTGACGGTGGCGGTACCTGTGACGGCAAAGGCCAGCGGCGCCGTATTTTGCAGATCGACCTTGAGGTCGCTGGCGAGCATGCCACTGCGCAGTTCAAGCTGAATGAACGGGCTGATGTAGGCCTGGGCGATGCGCAGGTCGATGTCGCGGGTGCTGACATCGAGCTTGGCGGTGACCGGCGCCAGGTTGACCTGGCCGGAGGCTTGCAGTTTGCCTTGCTTGCCGACGGCGGTATCCAGTTTGAGGGTAAACGGCGACTTGTTGAGGCTGTCATAGCCCTGCATGTCGAGGTTGAGCGGGCCGACATCCAGAGGGACCGGTTCTTTCTGGCTACGGTCTGCCAGGTGAATCATGTAATCGCGCGCTTGAACGTCCTTGAGCAGTACTTGCCACGGCTTGCTCGGCGCGGCGGCTGCTTTTTCCTGCGCTGTCGGCTCGGCTGCGGCAGGTTCGGCTTTCTCCTTGGGGGTAGCTTTGGCTGGCTGGCTGGCGAACAGCTTCTGCCAGTCGAGCTGGCCGTCCTTTTCCAGGGCGGCCCAGGTCTCCAGCTTGCTGCTGCGGATCTTGCCTACGGTGACCAGTTGCTTGGCCAGATCGATCGAGGTTTCGCTGACCTCGAGACTGGCCAACCGCGCCAGTTGCCTGCCGTCCGGTGCCTTGATGGCGAACGGCGCGATGCGTACATGAGTGTTGTCGAGCAGCAGCTCGGTCTGTTTCGACAGGTTGAGCGTGTAGTGGGTATCGAGGCTGATCACGCCTTCTTCCAGCACCAGCGGCACCGCGTCACGCACGTAAGGCCAGAACGCCTTCATGTTGCCGTCGGTGATTTTCAGGGTGCCTTGCGAGCTGATCGGCGCCAGGCCGAGTGTGCCTTTCCAGTCAATCCGCCCACCGGCGGGGCCGATGGCGACCAAGGTCATGTCGGCGCTGTCGTCGGGCAGGGTGCTGAGGTTTTTCAGCTCGAAATTCATCGAGTCGTAAAGAAACTCGATCGGCTCGCTCGGGCGCAGGTCCTGGAAGTGCAGGTAGCCTTCAGTGAGCTTGATGCTGCCGATACGCAGCGGGAACGGGTCGCTGGCTGGCTCGTCTGGCTTGGCTTCGCTGGGCGGCAGTTTGAACAGCTGAGTCAGGTTGAGGCTGCCGTTTTTGTCGAAGAGGATTTCGTTGCGCGGTTTGTCCAACTCCACTGCATCCAGGTGCAGGGCGCCGCTCCACAGGCTGTTCAGCGACAGGTTGGCGTACAAGCGCTCAAAACCCAGTTGCTCTTTGCCCGGCTCGCCGACCTGCAAACCCCACAGGGTCAGCTCTAGGCTGAACGGGTTGAATTCGATGCGTTGCAGCTGCGCCGGCACCGTCGCGTATTGGGCCAGCTGTTGATTGGCAATGCGTAGGCCAATGCCTGGAAGGATGAAGAAGCCGAGCAGGCTGTACAGGGCCACGAGGGCCAGCATGGCGCCGAGGGCGCGAGTCAATCCTTTGGGCATGTGCAGCATCGTCTGTCCGAGCGGGAGTGCTTGGAGTATGGCACGTTAAATCGGTTCCGCAGAATCAGCCGAATGACCTTATTCGATGCCCATTCGCCTCCGCGCGCGGTGCGCCGAGCTGTCGCGCATGGCCCAGCGCAGGACTGGCGCGGTGCGCTCGATACCTACTCGGATCAAGCGCCGGCTCAGCGGCCCTTGTTGCAGCTCAAGCATATCCCGGCCCCAGCCTGGTAACAGTTCGATGCCCGCCCGCAGCATCAGCTTGCCCACGGGGGCTGCCAAGCGGCTTGGCGCCGGTGCCTTGAGCAGGATATCGATCACCTCCAGGCTGCGCGCATCGCAGTGCAACTGTGGACGCATGCGTTGCAGGTAGGCCTCGATTTGCGCACAGGAGCGTGGCACGTCGCGCGCGCCGAGGCGCTCGGCGATCAGGGCGATTTCGTTGTAGTACGCGTCCTGATCAGCCTGCGACAGATGCGGGTTGCGGTAACGCAGGTGGGCGGCCATGAAACTGCTGACTTCGGCAACGTGCACCCAGGTCAGCAGGTCCGGGTCACTGGCGGCATAAGGCCGGCCGTCGGCGGCGGTGCCGACGACTTTGAGGTGGATGGTGCGTACCTTGTCGATCAACCAGTTGGCGTCGCGGGTCGAGCCAAAGGTGGTGCCAGAGATGAATTGGCTGGTGCGGCGCAGGCGCCCAAGCAGGTCTTCGCGAAAGTTGGAGTGATCCCACACCCCGGCCAGGGCCAGCGGGTGCAGCAGTTGCAGCATCAAGGCACTGATACCGCCGACCAGCATGCTCGGAAAATCGCCGTGGACCTGCCAACTGACGCTGTCGGGGCCAAACAGGCCGGGGTCACCCTTGGGTGACTCCAGGTCAAGCTGACCGAGGGCCAGGCCAGTCAGGCTCATGACCTGGGTTTCGATACGACGGCGTAAGGCTTCCATGGCGACCTGCAATGCGCGGCAGCCCGCCATGGGCCACCTCTAGCTATTGGTTGAGGCGAGTATCGATCAAGCCCTGCACGACGCTGGCATCGGCCAGGGTCGACGTGTCACCCAGCGAGTCCAGCTCGTTGCAGGCGATCTTGCGCAGTATACGCCGCATGATCTTGCCCGAGCGGGTCTTGGGCAGGGCTGGTGCCCACTGGATCATCTCCGGTTTGGCGAAGCTGCCGATCTCCTTGCTGACCAACGCCAGCAGTTCAGCCTTGAGGGCGTCGTCTGCGCTCACGCCATTCATCGGCGTGACGAAGGCATAGATACCCTGGCCCTTGAGGTCGTGCGGATAGCCGACCACGGCCGCCTCGGCGATGCCGTCGTGCAGCACCAGCGCGCTTTCCACTTCTGCCGTACCGATCCGGTGACCGGAGACGTTGATCACATCATCGACTCGCCCGGTGATCCAGTAGTCGCCATCGGCGTCGCGGCGGGCGCCGTCGCCGGTGAAATAGTAGCCGGCGAAGGGCTTGAAGTAGGTGTCGACCATGCGTTGCTGGTCACCGTAGACGCTGCGGATCTGCGCCGGCCAGCTGGCTTTGATTGCCAGCAGGCCCGAACCTGGCCCGTCGATCACTGCGCCTTTGTCATCGAGCAGTACCGGTTGCACGCCAAACATCGGCTGGGTGGCGCAACCCGGTTTGATCTGCCCATTGCCCGGTAGCGGGCTGAGCATGATGCCGCCGGTTTCGGTCTGCCACCAGGTGTCGACGATCGGGCAGCGTTCCTTGCCGACCTGATGAAAGTACCACTCCCAGGCTTCCGGGTTGATCGGCTCGCCGACACTGCCGAGCAGGCGCAGGCTTTCCCGCGAGGTGTCCTGCAAGGGGCCTGGGCCTTCGCGCATCAGGGCGCGCAGGGCGGTAGGGGCGGTGTAGAAGATATTCACCTGATGTTTGTCGATGACCTGCCAGAAGCGCGAGCTGTCGGGGTAGTTGGGCACGCCTTCGAACATCAGCGAGATCGCCCCGTTGGCCAGCGGGCCATAGACTATATAGCTGTGGCCGGTGACCCAGCCGACATCGGCGGTGCACCAGAACACTTCGCCGTCGCGGTAATCGAATACCACCTTGAAGGTCATCGCGGCCTGCAGCAGATAGCCGCCGGTGGTGTGCAGCACGCCTTTGGGTTTGCCGGTGCTGCCGGAGGTATACAGGATGAACAGCGGGTCTTCGGCATCCATCGGCTCGGGTGGGCAGTCGTCACCGGCAAGCTCGGTGGCGGTGTGGTACCAGAGGTCGCGCTGGTTGTCCCAGGCCACTTCACCACCGGTGCGGCGCACCACGAACACGCTGCTGACGGCCGGGCAGCTGGCCAGGGCCTTGTCGACGTTCTGCTTGAGCGGCACACGTTTGCCGCCTCGCACGCCTTCATCAGCGGTAATCACCGTGCGGCAGTCGGCATCCAGGATGCGGTCGCGCAGGGCGTCGGGCGAGAAGCCACCGAACACCACCGAGTGGATCGCGCCGATGCGGCTGCAGGCGAGCATGGCGTAAGCCGCCTCAGGGATCATCGGCATGTAGATGCACACCCGATCGCCCTTGCTCACCCCGCGCGCCTTCAGTGCGTTGGCCAGGCGGCAGACCTGGCGGTGCAGCTCGCGGTAGCTGATGGCCTGCGAATCCTTGGGGTCGTCGCCTTCCCAGAGCAGGGCGGTCTGCTCACCCCGTTTGGCCAGGTGGCGGTCGATGCAGTTGTAGCTGACGTTGAGCTTGCCGCCGGCGAACCATTTGGCTTCGCCGCTGGCAAGGTCGGCCTGTTGCACGCTGCTCCAGGGTTTGATCCAGTCCAGCCGCTTGGCTTGCTCGGCCCAAAAACCGTCCGGGTCATCGATCGACTGTCGGTAAAGGCGTTGATAGTCGTCGACGCTGAGTGCAGTGGCCTGGCTGACGGCGAGGGCGGTGGGGTACTTGCTGAGATCGAACATGGCGGGTGGTCCTGCTCTTGTCGTGGCAAGGGACTGCACCTCACCGCGGCGCGCAAGGCAGGATGAAGTGCAACGGCTATTCGATGGACAGTGTAGTCGGCGCGGGTGTTCCTCCGGGGTTGCCGGCGCAATGCAAAGCGCGGGGCCAGCTTGCCCCTGCAGTACCGCACAATCGAACGGTACTGCAAGAGGCAAGCTGGCCCCGCGCCGGGGCTTGCAGCAGGGCTTGATCAGCCGCGGTGACGACCGCGGAAGTAATTGATCAGGCCTTGGGTGGAGCCGTCTTCAGCGGCTTCTTCCTGAGCGCCGACCAGGCGTTGGTACACGCCTTTGCCGAGCTCTTTGCCCAGCTCGACGCCCCATTGGTCAAAGGCATTGATGCCCCAGATCACGCTCTGCACGAACACCTTGTGCTCATACATCGCCACCAGCGCGCCGAGGCGACGCGGGCTGATCCGCTCGACCACCAGCGTGTTGCTCGGGCGGTTGCCAGGGATGACTTTGTGCGGGGCCAGCTTGGCCACGTCGGCTTCGTTCAGGCCTTTGCCACGCAGCTCGGCCTCGGCTTCTTCGCGGGTCTTGCCGAGCATCAGTGCCTGGCTCTGCGACAGGCAGTTGGCGTACAGCCACTGGTGATGGTCGGCCACCGGGTTGAAGCTCACCACCGGCACGATAAAGTCGGCCGGGATCAGCTGGGTGCCTTGGTGCAGCAACTGGTGATAGGCGTGCTGGCCGTTACAGCCAACGCCGCCCCAGATCACCGGGCCGGTCGCGGTTGGCGCCGGGCTGCCATCCTGCAGCACGCTCTTGCCGTTGGACTCCATGTCCAGCTGCTGCAGGTGCTTGGTGATGTTGCGCAGGTAATGATCGTACGGCAGGATCGCGTGGCTGCGCGCATCCCAGAAGTTGCCGTACCAGACGCCAAGCAGGGCCAGCAGCACCGGCATGTTCTGCTCCAACGGCGCGGTCTGGAAGTGCTGGTCCATGGTGTAGGCGCCCGACAGCAGCTCCTTGAAGTTGGCCGTGCCGATGGCCAGCGCAATTGGCAAACCAATCGCCGACCACAGCGAGTAACGCCCGCCAACCCAGTCCCACATCGGGAAGATGTTTTCTTCGCGGATACCGAACGCGACGGCTGCGGCCTTGTTGCTCGACACCGCGATGAAGTGACGGTACAGCTCGGCTTCGGAGCCACCCTGGGCCAGGTACCAGGTGCGGGCGGCCATGGCGTTCTTCAGGGTTTCGAGGGTGTTGAACGACTTCGACGAAACGATGAACAGGGTCGTCTCGGCCGCAAGCTTGGCCGACAGTTCGTGGAATTCGCTGCCGTCGATATTGGCCAGGTAATGGCAGCGCACGCCGCGCTGGGCATACGGCAGCAAGGCTTCGGAAACCAACTCAGGGCCGAGGAACGAACCACCGATGCCGATGTTGACCACGTCGGTGATCGGTTTTTCGCTGTAGCCGCGCCACAGCCCGTCATGAATGCGACCGACCATCTCGGTGATCTGGTTGAGTACCTTGTGCACTTCGGGCATCACGTTGACGCCGTTGACGCTGAGTTTGTCGCCAACCGGGCGGCGCAGGGCGGTGTGCAGTACCGGGCGGCCTTCGGAGGCGTTGATGATCTCGCCGCTGAACATCGACTTGATGGCTGCTGCCAGGTCGACGTCGGTGGCCAGGTTGACCAGCAGCTTGCGGGTCTCATCGTTGATCAGGTTTTTCGAGTAATCGAGAAACAGCCCGCAGCTGCTCAGGGAGAACTGATCGAAGCGTTGCGGGTTGGCCGCGAAGGCATCGCGCATGCTGAAATCCTGCATGGCGTCGCGGTGTTGTTGCAGCGCCTGCCAGGCTGGCAGCCTCGTCACATCATGGGGGGTACGGTAATACGCCATTGCGAAGGGTTTCCTTGATGCATGATCTGGCCTTGGACAACTGGCAGTCGCTGGCAGTTGCAGGCAGTTGATCATTATAGGCATGGCTGGCGCGGGGGGAATGGGGTTAGGCGGGGAGAATTTGGGGCCGCGTGGCGGCCCCGGGTTGCAATCAGGCGGTGGGCTCGTCCAGATGCAGGTACAAGTTGTCGATCAGGCGTGTGGTGCCCAGGTACGCTGCGGCAATTACTACCACGTCGCGGTCATCGGCCATGGCCGGGCGCAGAGTCAGTGCGTGGCGCACTTCCAGATAGTCCGGGCGAAAGCCTGCCGCCAGCAGTTGGGCCTGACCGGCCACGATCAGCTCGGCAAAGTCGCGCTGGCCATGGCGGATGGCGTCGGCCATCACGCTCAGCTCGCGGTACAGCGCTGGCGCTGCAGCGCGTTGCTCGGGCGTCAGGTAGCCGTTGCGCGAGGACAGCGCCAGGCCATCGTCGGCGCGTACGGTCGGCTCGCCGATGATCTGGATCGGCATGTTCAGGTCGCGCACCATGGCGCGGATCACCGCCAGTTGCTGGTAGTCCTTTTCGCCGAACACGGCCAGGTCGGGCTGGACCATATTGAACAGCTTGCTGACGACCGTGGCCACGCCTTCGAAATGCCCCGGGCGGCTGGCGCCACACAGGCCTTCGGACAGTTGCGGCACGCTGACCCGGGTCTGCACTGTGGTGCCGTCGGGGTACATTTCATCCACGGTTGGCGCGAACAGCAAATGACAGCCTGCCTCGAGCAGGCGCTCCTGGTCAGCGGCAAGGGTGCGCGGGTAGCTGTCGAGGTCCTCGCCGGCGCCAAACTGCAGCGGGTTGACGAAGATGCTCGCCACGACGAAGTCGGCGCGCTGGGTGGCTTTGATCACCAGAGCGACGTGGCCGCTGTGCAGGTTGCCCATGGTCGGGACAAAGGCGATGCGCTTGCCTTCGCTGCGGGCGCGGGCCACGGCGGCGCGCAGTTCACGGACGCTCTTGACGGTATTCATGCGCTGAACCCGTGTTCTGCAGCCGGGAAGCTGACGTCTTTGACCGCCGCCACGTAAGCATTCAGGGCGCCTTGGATATCGGCCTGGCCGAGCATGAAGTTCTTGACGAACTTGGGCATGCGCCCGGTCAGCGACAGACCGAGCATGTCGTGCAGCACCAGCACCTGGCCGTCGGTGGCGTTACCGGCACCGATGCCGATCACCGGAATGGCCACGGCCTGGGTGATCTCCGCAGCCAGCTCGCTGGGCACGCATTCGAGCAGGAGCATGGCCGCCCCGGCTTGCTCCAGGGCAATCGCGTCGGCACGCATCTGCCGCGCCTGGGCTTCCTGACGACCCTGCACCTTGTAACCGCCCAGCACGTTGACCGTCTGCGGGGTCAGGCCCATGTGCGCGCACACCGGCACGCCGCGTTCGGCCAGCAGGCGAATGGTCTCGCTCAGCCAGGCCGCGCCTTCGAGCTTGATCATGTGCGCGCCGGCCTGCATCAGGCTCGCGCAGTTGGCGAAGGCCTGCTCAGGCGTGGCGTGGGCCATGAACGGCAGATCGGCGAGGATCAGTGCGCCGTCGTTGCCGCGTTTGACGCAGGCCGTGTGGTAGGCCATTTCTGCAGTGGTCACCGGCAGCGTGCTGTCATGCCCTTGCAGGACCATTCCCAGCGAGTCACCCACCAGCAACACGTCGACCCCGGCCTGGCTGGCAGCCTTGGCGAAGGTGGCGTCATAGCAGGTCAGCATGGCGATTTTCTCACCCTTGGCCTTGAGGCCATGCAGGGTGGTCAGGGTTACTTCAGGCATGTAGAAAGTCCTCGTTCAGGCGCTGTGCAATCGACCTGCGTACAAGCTTGCGCAGGTGCCATGCGGAGCGGCACATCATCGTTCGTGATGTTCAGACCCGCCCGGGCCCAAATAGGTTAAGTGTGGCGCGTCGAGGCCACGGGATGCCTATAGTCGTGAGCGAGGGGAGGGAAGTCAATCACCCTGTTACCGCATTGTTACGGCAAGGGTGTTACTGGCGTTACCGCCGTCAAGATCGCCCGAATTACAGGCGTTCGAGGCCGCTGAACGGGCAGGCGGCGAGCAATTGCGCAAGGCTGCGGCCATCGGCGAGGACGAAGTCGGCAGGCACCAGTTCAGCCAGCGGGTAGAGCACGAATGGGCGCGCGTGCATGTGGTAGTGCGGCACGGTCAGGCGCGGGCTGTCGAGCAGCTGTTGGCCAAATAGCAGCACATCCAGGTCGAGGGTGCGTGGGCCCCAACGTTCCTGGCGTACGCGCCCTTGATCGTTCTCGATTGCCTGCAGCGCATCGAGCAGTTGCAGCGGCTCGAGCGTGGTGTCGAGCGCGGCTACGGCATTGGTGTAGCGCGGCTGGCCGGGCAGCAGCGAGTCGCTGGCGTAGAAGCCGGAAACCGCTGCCAGGCGTGTGCCCTCGGCCTTGTCCAGGGCATCGAGGGCGCTGCGCAGTTGCTCGGCCGGTTCGGCCAGGTTGCTGCCCAGGCCGATGTACACGCGCACGCTCATGCTCAGTCGAACGCTTCGTCAGCGCTGCGCTTGCGCTTGGTGCCGCTGCGCTTGCGTTTGCGTGGCGCGGCGCCGCTGCCGTCATCACGGCTGCCCAGCTCGGCGATCATGGCCCGGCGTTCGCTGTCGTTGGCGTCCTGGTAGTCGGTCCACCACTGGCCCAGCTCTTCGGTTTCCTCGCCGGCGCTCTCGCGCAGCAGCAGGAAGTCGTAGCCAGCGCGGAAGCGCGGGTTGTCCAGGAGCATGTCGGCGCGTTTGCCGCTGCGCCGTGGCAGGCGTTCCTGCATGTCCCAGATCTCGCGGATCGGCAGGGTGAAGCGCTTGGGGATTGCAATGCGCTGGCACTGCTCGGCGATCAGGTCGTGGGCTGCCTGGTTCATTGCCGGGATCGGCGGTACGCCCTGGCTCTGCAGGTACAGCGCGCGGCCCGGCAGGGCCGGCCAGAGCATGGCCGCGAAGAGGAACGCCGGCGTTACCGGTTTGCCCTGCTTGACGCGCAGGTCGGTGTTCATCAAGGCGTTGCTGATCAGCGTATGGGTGTAGCTCGGGCGTTCTTCCAGGGCGTGGCTGCTGCCGGGGAACAACGGTTCAAATAGATGCAGGTCGACCAGCATTTCGAAGGCGATGGCGCCGTGGCCGGAGAGGAACAACTTGAGGCATTCCTCGAACAGCCGTGCTGGCGGGATATCGCGCAGCATCGGTGCCAGCTCGCGGATCGGCTGCACCGTGTGCTTTTCGATGCCGAAGTTGAGCTTGGCCGCAAAGCGCACCGCGCGCAGCATGCGCACCGGGTCTTCCTGGTAACGATGGACCGGGTCGCCAATCAGGCGCAGCAGGCGGTTACGCACATCGGGCATGCCGTTGGCGTAGTCGAGGATGCGCTCGCTGACCGGGTCGTAGTACAGCGCATTGACCGTGAAGTCGCGGCGCTGGGCGTCGTCTTCGAGGGTGCCGTAGACGTTGTCGCGCAGAATACGACCGCTGGCATTATGCGACGAACGGTGGCTGTCGCCCTCGTCTTCATCGCTGTGGTGGGCACGGAAAGTGGCCACTTCGATGATGTCACGGCCGAAATGCACGTGAACCAGCTTGAAGCGGCGGCCAATGATTCGCGCATTGCGAAACTCGGCACGGACCTGTTCAGGCGTGGCGCTGGTGGCGACATCGAAGTCTTTGGGCGTGATGCCCAGGAGCATGTCACGCACACAGCCGCCAACCAGGTAAGCCTGGTATCCGGCAGCCTGCAGGCGATCGACAATGCCCACCGCATGGCGGCTGAACTGGCTGCGCTGCAGCGAGTGCTGGCTCTTGTTGATCACTTCAGGCGTGGTGCGCCTGTGGTGTTGACCACTAACGGGAGGACGGAACGACTGGAACAACTTCTTCAGCATGGGATGCACTGTTTGAAGGAATGTTCGGCCAAGGGATAGAGAATGGCCGCATGATGGGCGGGGATTCTAGCATTTACTTCGGGGATGGTGTAGGCGGTATGCCACGGGTGCTTGCGCGGGAGGCGGAAACGACAAGGGGAGCCTAAGCTCCCCAAGAAGTCGTTGCGTGCTCTTATTGTTTTTCTGCTGGGCTTCTTGTTTTTGTTGAGTGCCCTGCCCACAAAGCGCGAAACTTGTGGGCGACCCCCAAACCGGGGGTAAAGAGCAAACGGATTGCTTTGGCCGCTGAGGTGATGCTGATCTGTCGATCCAACCAGTGTAGGCGCTGCTTTAGTGCAGTTTTTGTTGTTCTCTGCCTGGTCGTGGGGCAAGCCCCAAACACAACTCCTCTCCAAAAGAATCAGTTAGCTGCGCCTCCGCCGTCTTGTTTTTATTGTGCGTGAGCCGTTTCGTCTTGTTCTTATTCTGAGTTGCAATGCTTGTTATTGTTCTTGTACCAGACATATAGCAGGTGCCGTGCCAACTTTTGAAAACCCCGTAAATACGGGGGTTTGCCGGGTTTTGCTCAGGTCGAGAGCGGAGCAAATGTAGAAATTTCGTTACCGTACGCCTCGGTAGCTGTTACGGCAGGCGGGGATGGGTAACAGATTTTTGCAGGTGCGCTGGGGTGTTACCTGCACAAACGCAAACGGGGCAAGCCCTCTGCCACGGTAACCCCGTGGTAGACGGCTTGCCCCGTTATTGGGCGCCGATCAGTTGTCGCTGGTGGCGTTGCTCTTGCGCCGTGGGATGCCTAGGCGCTGGCGCCGCTCCCACAGGCATTTACGGCTGACGCCAAGCTTGCGCGCCAGTTCGGTCTCGGTCATGTGGTCCTGATGCTCGAGCACGAAGTGCTGGAAGTAGTCTTCCAGCGACAGGTCCTCGGTCGGCTCGTGGCTGGCGTTACCGGCGCTGACGCTGCCCAGGGCGGACATGCCGCCGAGCAGGTCATCGTCGTCCAGGTCACTCAGCTCGATGTCGATGCCCAGCAGCTCGGCGGAAATTTCCGGGCTCTCGCTGAGGATCACCGAGCGCTCGACCGCGTTTTCCAACTCGCGCACGTTACCCGGCCAGCTGTAATGACGAATCGCCTGCTCGGCCTCGCTGGAGAAGTGCAGGTCATCGCGACCGATGCGTGCGCTCTGGCGGGCGAGGAAGGCGCTGGCGATTTCGTTGACGTCACTGCCGCGCTCGCGCAAGGCCGGCAGCTTGAGGGCGATCACGTGCAGGCGGTAATAAAGGTCTTCGCGGAACTGGCCGACCTTGGCCAGGTTCTTCAGGTCACGGTGGGTCGCGGCAATCAGGCGCACGTCGACCTTTTGCGATTGCACCGCGCCAACCCGGCGGATTTCGCCTTCCTGCAGCACGCGCAACAGGCGCGCCTGGGCTTCGAGTGGCAGCTCGCCGATTTCATCGAGGAACAGCGTGCCGCCGTCAGCTGCTTCGACCAAGCCGGCACGGCCGGCGCTGGCGCCGGTGAACGCGCCTTTTTCGTGGCCGAACAGTTCCGACTCGATCAAGGTTTCAGGGATGGCTGCGCAGTTGACCGAAATCATCGGCGCCTTGGCCCGTCGCGACAGATTGTGCAGTGCGCGTGCGACCAGCTCTTTACCGGTACCCGACTCACCCTGGATCAATACATTGGAGTCGGTCGGTGCCACTTTGCGGATCTTGCTGTAGAGGTCCTGCATCGGCGCGCAGGTGCCAATGATGCCGATCTCGCCATTGGCAGCATTGTGGCTGCCCTTGTCGGCAACAGCCGGTTTGCCGTTGCTGCGCGGCTCGAGGCTGCTGGTGGCGGCTGCGGGGGCGTTCTGGCGATCACGCAGAATGCGCGCAACTGCCTGCAGCATCTCGTCGTGATCGAACGGCTTGGCGATGTAGTCCACCGCGCCCATTTTCATCGAGTCGACCGCCGAGCGCAGGCTGGCGTAGCTGGTCATGATCAGCACCGGGGTGCCCTGGCCAAGCTTGATCAGCTCGGTACCGGGGGCGCCAGGCAGGCGCAGGTCGCTGACGATCAGGTCAAATGTGGCAATGCTGAAGCGTTCCTGGGCTTCCTGCACCGAGCCCGCTTCGCTGACCTGGTACTGGTTGCGTTCAAGCAGACGACGCAAGGCCGAGCGGATGATGGTTTCGTCTTCGACGATCAGAATATGCGGCATTGATTCAATTCTCTCGACGGTCGCGAATTTCAGGGGACGTCGCTACGACATGCCGGGGCAGGGTCACGCGGATCCGGGTGCCACGCTGCCGTTCGATATCGGCGGGGCTGTCGATGGTGATTTGCCCATAATGCTCTTCCACGATGGAATAGACCAGTGCAAGCCCCAGTCCGGTTCCCTCGCCAGGGTCCTTGGTGGTGAAGAACGGTTCGAACAAGCGGTCCATGATGTTTTTCGGAATACCGCTGCCTTCGTCCTCGACCACCAGGTCGACGGTGTGCTCGCTGACTTCGCTACGCACGCGCACGGCACTGCCGGCGGGCGAGGCATCACGGGCGTTGGACAGCAGGTTGATGAGCACTTGGGCGAGGCGCTGCGGGTCACCCACGGCCCAGTGATCCGGGTCGCACAGGTTGAAGAACTGCACCTCGAAATTGCGCCGGTTGAGGGCCAGCAGGCCGATCGCGTCCTGGGCGACTTCAGCCAGGCATACCGGCTCTTCGTTGTTCTGATGGCTGCCGCCGGCATGGGCGAAGCTCATCAATGACTGGACGATGCGCGAGACGCGTTTGGTCTGCTCGATGATCTGGCTGGACAGCTCGGTGATTTCGCCATCGTCCTCACGCTCTTCGCGCAGGTTCTGCGCCAGGCAGGCGATGCCGGTGATCGGGTTGCCGATCTCGTGGGCGACCCCGGCGGCGAGGCGGCCAATACTGGCCAGGCGCTCGGAATGCACCAGCTTGTCTTCCAGCGCTTGCGTATCGGTGAGGTCCTCGACCAGCAGTACCAGGCCGCTGTTGCCCGGTGCCAAAGGCTCGTCGATGGCGGCTTTGTGCAGGTTGAGCCAGCGGGTCTGGCCGTCGAGGCCCAGGCGCTGCTTGTGCAGGTGCTCGTCGGGCAGGTCGATAAAGCCCTGCAGCAGCCCGCGCCAGGGCTCGGCGATGGTGACCAGGCGCGAGCCGACCACGTGCTTGGCGGCAATCCCGGTCAGCTCTTCCATGGCCTTGTTCCACATCAGGATCTCTTGATCCTTGGCCAGCGAGCAGACACCCATGGGCAGCTCCTGCAAGGTCTGGCGGTGGTAACGGCGCAGCGCATCGAGTTCGGCGGCCAGGCCGGTCAGGCGCGAGTGGTAATCCTCAAGCCGGCTTTCGATGAAGTGGATATCTTCGGTTACGTAATTTTCGTTGCCGGATTTGTACGGCAAGAAGGTTTCGACCATGTCCTGGGCAACGCTTGGGCCCATCAGGCCGGACAGGTTGGCCTCGATGCGATCGCGCAGACGGCGCAGGGCGTAGGGGCGACGTTCGTCGAACGGCAGGTACAAATCGCGCAGGGCTTGCTCGACTTCTTTTTGCGCGGCCTTGGCGCCCAGCGGTTTGGCCAGCTGGGTGGCGAACTCCTGCGGCGAAGCGGCGTGCAGTTCACGCCGCTGTGGCCGGCGCACGTTGTCGACTGCACAGGCTTCAGCGGCGCTGACTTCTTCACTGCTGGCGTTGGTGAACAGCGAGATCAGGGTAAACAGCAGGACGTTGGCGGCCAGCGACGCAATCGCCGCCATGTGCCAGCTGGTGTCGTCGAGCACATAGATCATGTCCAGCAGCGGAATATAGAAGCCCTGCAGGTTGCCCAGCAGCGGCAACAGCATGGTCACCATCCATACCAGCATGCCTGCCAGCAGACCGGCGATGAAGCCACGGCGGTTGGCGGTCGGCCAGTACAGCACCGAAAGCACGCCGGGGAGGAACTGCAAGGTGGCGACAAAGGCAACGATGCCGAGGTTGGCCAGACTCTGGTGGTTATTCTGGGTCAGATAGAAGACGAAGCCGGCGGTGATGATGGCGACGATCAGCGCGCGCCGGGTCCACTTCAGCCAGCGATAGATATTGCCTTCGGCCGGTGGCTGATACAGCGGTAGTACCAGGTGGTTGAGGGCCATGCCCGACAGCGCCAGGGTGGTGACGATGATCAGCCCGCTGGAAGCCGACAAACCGCCGACGTAAGCCAGCAGTGCCAGTGCTTCATTATTGGCGGCAATGCCCAGGCCTAGAGTGAAATACTCGGGGTTGGTGCTCGCGCCCAGGCGCAGCCCTGCCCACAGGATCAGCGGCACGGCCAGGCTCATCAGCAGCAGGAACAACGGCAGGCCCCAGCTGGCGCTGACCAGCGCGCGCGGGCTGAGGTTTTCGGTAAAGGCCATGTGGTACATGTGCGGCATGACGATCGCCGAGGCGAAGAACACCAGCAGCAACGTGCGCCACGGGCCTTCCTGCAGTGGCGTGTGCAGCGCGGCGAGGGCGGTCTGGTTTTGCAGCAGCCACACCTCCAGGCCGTGTGGGCCGCCGAACACACCATACAGCGCATACAGGCCGACCCCGCCCAGGGCGATCAGCTTGATCACCGACTCGAAGGCGATGGCGAACACCAGCCCTTCGTGTTTCTCGCGGGTGGCGATATGGCGCGAGCCGAAGAAGATGGTGAACAGGGTGATCAGCGCACAAAAGGCGAACGCGACCCGGGCCTTGACCGGTTCGCCGGTGAGGATGTTGATCGAGTCGGCCACCGCCTGGATCTGCAGGGCCAGCAGCGGCAGCACACCAATCAACATAAAGATGGTGGTCAACGCGCCGGCCCAGGTGCTGCGAAAGCGAAACGCGAGCAGGTCGGCCAGGGATGACAACTGGTAAGTGCGGGTGATCTTCAGGATCGGATACAGCAGCACCGGCGCCAGCAGAAACGCCCCCGACACGCCCAGGTAACAGGCAAGAAAGCCGTAGCCATACTGATAGGCCAGGCCGACCGAGCCATAGAAGGCCCAGGCGCTGGCATAGACGCCCAGCGACAAGGTATAGGTCAGCGGGTGACGAATGACCGAACGCGGGATCAGTCCGCGCTCGCTGATCCAGGCCACGCCGAACAGTACCAGCAGGTACCCGGCGCTGATCAGGATCATCTGGGTCAGGCTAAAGCTCATCGGCATCTCGTTGGCTCTGCAGGATGAAGGTGACGACGATCAGGATCAGCCACAGCAGGTACGGGCGGTACCAGGCGCCGGTGGGCTCGATCCACCAGTCCATGATGGCCGGCGAGAACAGGTAGATCCCGACCACCAGCAGCAGGACCAAGCGATAGATGTACATGCGGGCCTCGATGAGTGGGCGCTGCGGATTTGCACTTATTATTGGCGCAAATCGGCGCCAACGGCCGGGCCGATGCTAGCGGGATTCTACGGCTGTGGGCAAGAAATTGAATTTGCTCGATTTTTACCGCGCGCCAAGGGCTGCAGCGAGCCCACGGCGCGGGACCGGCAACTAGCGCAGATCAGCCTCGGCCAGGGTCAGCTGGCGGGCGATGGCCTCAGGGCGCCAACGCTGGCGCGCGATCTCCAGTACCTCAGCCGGGCTGGCCTGCTCAAGCGCAGGCTCGCTCGCTTGGCCCAGTGCACGCAGCGCGCGCAGGAGGAGAGGGGTGGCCTGCTCAGGTGCCAGCGGTGGCGAGCGGTACGATTTACCCAGCTTGTGCCCGTCGGGCTGGATCAGCAACGGGATGTGCAGGTAGCGCGGCTGGGAAAACCCCAGTAGTTCTTGCAGGTACAGCTGACGCGGGGTGTTGTCGAGTAAGTCGGCGCCGCGCACGATATCGGTAACACCTTGCCAGGCATCGTCCAGCACCACCGCCAGCTGGTAGGCGTACAAACCATCGCGGCGTTGAATGATGAAGTCGCCGACTTCGCGGCCCAGGTGCTGGGCGAACGGCCCTTGCACACGGTCATCGAAGCGATAGCTCAGCTCCGGCACGCGCAAGCGGATCGCCGCGCCCTCGCGGGCGTGACCGGCGTTGCGGCAAGTGCCAGGGTAGATGCCGTTGCTGCCCTCCAGTTGCTTGCGCGAGCAGGTGCAGGCGTAAGCCAGCCCCTGACGGAACAGGTGCTCGACCACGTCGGCATAGGCAGCATGGCGCTGGCTCTGGTACACCACCTGGCCGTCCCAGTGCAGGCCGTAGCCTTCGAGGGTGCGCAGGATTGCATCGCGGGCGCCGGGCATCTCGCGCGGCGGGTCGGTGTCTTCCATGCGCAGCAGCCAGCGGCCATTGACGGCGCGGGCGTCCAGCCACGAGGCCAGGGCGGCCACCAGCGAGCCGAAGTGCAGGAAACCACTGGGGGTAGGGGCGAAGCGCCCGACGTAGGGGGAGGCAGTCATGGTTTACGTCATCTTCACAATGAAAAACGGGGCGCCTGAGCGCCCCGTTCGATGAAAAGCACGATCAGGCTTTGCCGACCTGCTTTTCTTTCTTCTCTGCCACTTCCTTGCAATCGAAGCACAGGTCGGCGGTAGGGCGAGCTTCCAGACGGCGCAGGCCGATCTCGATGCCACAGGCTTCGCACCAGCCGTATTCCTCGTCGACAATCAATTGCAGGGTCTTGTCGATCTTCTTGATCAGCTTGCGCTCGCGATCGCGGGCGCGCAGTTCAAGGGCGAACTCTTCTTCTTGCGAGGCACGGTCCGCTGGGTCGGCGAAGTTGGCCGCCTCTTCTTTCATATGGTCAACGGTCTTGTCGACGCCGATCATCAACTCCTGCTTCCAGGCACTCAGGATCTTGGTGAAGTGCTTGCGCATGGGTTCACCCATGTACTCTTCACCCTTGCTCTCCTGGTAGGGCTCAACCCCATAAAGGTTCTGACTGGCTTTTTGCTTTTCTAGGGTGGACATGAATAGACCGCCTCTCACTCATCTGATCCAATGCGCAGGATGCTCCATCTCCGGCGACCGCCGGCCCTGCGACTGCGAGCCGCCGAACTTACCAGATAGATCGGGGGTGCGCTACCCCGGCCGATCTCACTGTTGACAGCGGCCCGCGCTACGCGTTCAGTGGCATGTTGACGCTTGATTCACCAGTCTAGATGCATTTCATAGAAGGCCCACAATGGCTCAGTCCTACAGTGCGCGCAGCCGCGCCATCGAACCTTTTCATGTCATGGCCCTGTTGGCCCGCGCCAACGAGCTGCAGGCCGCCGGCCATGACGTGATCCATCTGGAAATCGGCGAGCCGGATTTCACCACCGCCGCGCCGATCGTGGCTGCCGGCCAGGCTGCGCTGGCGGCGGGGCATACCCGTTACACCGCCGCGC
Source organism: Pseudomonas shirazensis (assembly GCF_014268785.2). Taxonomy (GTDB): domain Bacteria; phylum Pseudomonadota; class Gammaproteobacteria; order Pseudomonadales; family Pseudomonadaceae; genus Aquipseudomonas; species Aquipseudomonas shirazensis. The sequence goes on from NZ_JABWRD020000003.1 coordinate 672,356, forward strand.
GCGGGCTACCCGCACTGCGCGAAGCGATTTCTGCCTTTTATGGCAAGCGCTACGGGCTGGACATCGACCCGCAGCGGATCCTGATCACACCAGGCGGCTCGGGCGCGCTGCTGTTGGCCAGCAGCTTGCTGGTCGACCCTGGCAAACACTGGCTGCTGGCTGACCCGGGCTACCCGTGCAATCGGCATTTCCTGCGGCTGGTCGAGGGCGCGGCGCAGTTGGTGCCGGTCGGGCCAGAGGTCAATTATCAGCTGACCGCCGAGTTGGTCGCGCAGCACTGGAACCAGGACAGCGTCGGTGCGTTGGTGGCATCGCCGGCCAACCCCACCGGTACCGTGCTCGACCGCGATGAACTGGCCGGCCTGGCGCAAGCGATACGCGCCCGTGATGGCCATCTGGTGGTGGACGAGATCTATCACGGCCTGACCTACGGTATGGATGCGCCGAGTGTGCTCGAAGTGGCCGATGACGCCTTTGTGCTGAACAGTTTTTCCAAATATTTCGGCATGACCGGCTGGCGCCTGGGCTGGCTGGTCGCGCCGCCGCAGGCGGTGGCCGATCTGGAGAAGCTTGCGCAAAACCTCTACATCAGCGCCCCAAGCATGGCCCAGCACGCCGCGCTGGCCTGTTTCGAGGATGACACCCTGGCCATTCTCGAACAGCGCCGTGGCGAATTTGCCAAGCGCCGCGACTATTTGCTGCCGGCGTTACGCAACCTTGGCTTCGGCATCGCCGTCGAGCCGCAAGGCGCCTTCTATCTATATGCCGACATCAGCAAGTTCGGTGGCGACGCATTCGCCTTCTGCCGGCACTTCCTCGAAACCGAGCATCTGGCGTTTACTCCGGGCCTGGACTTCGGCCGCCATCAGGCTGGGCACCATGTGCGCTTCGCCTATACCCAGAGCTTGCCGCGGCTGGCACAGGCGGTTGAGCGGTTGGCCCGCGGCCTGCGTAGTTGGCAAGGCTGATGGCGCAGTTTCCTCAACTGGAACAGGGCCGCCTGCTGCGCCGCTACAAGCGCTTTCTGGCCGATATCGAACTGGCCAACGGCGAGCTGCTGACCATTCACTGCCCCAATACCGGTTCGATGCTCAACTGCATGCGCGAAGGCGGGCAGGTCTGGTTCAGTCGCTCCGGCGACCCCAAGCGCAAGCTGCCCGGCACCTGGGAAATCAGCGAGACGCCACAGGGCCGGCTGGCCTGCATCAATACCGGGCGGGCCAACGCACTGGTTGAAGAGGCTTTGCACGCCGGGGTGATCAGCGAGCTGGCCGGGTTTACCGCACTCAAGCGCGAGGTGGCCTATGGCAGCGAGCGCAGCCGGATTGATTTTCGTCTGGAGTTTGCCAGTGGGCCTGCCTATGTCGAGGTCAAGAGTGTCACCCTCGGCTACCCGGACAGCGCGGTGGCGGCGTTTCCCGATGCCGTCACCCAGCGCGGTGCCAAGCATCTGCGCGAGCTGGCGGCACTGGCCCGACAGGGGATCCGTGCGGTGCAGCTGTATTGCGTCAATCTCAGCGGGATCGAAGCGGTGCGGCCTGCCGAAGAAATCGATGCCGCCTACGCCACGGCGTTGCGCGCAGCTGTTGCCGAAGGCGTCGAGGTGATCGCCTACGGCACCTGCCTGGATGCCCAGCAGATTCGCATCGACCGCCCGCTGCCGGTGTTGCTCACGCGCTGAGCCAGATGCCTTGGCTGTCTTCATGGCAGGCCAGGGCCTGCAACTGCTCGCCCTCGCACGGGCCGGCCACGCACTCGCCACTCTCGATCAGAAACAGCGCCCCATGCTGGGCGCAGTGGATCAGGCTGGCGCTGGCATCCAGAAACGTGTCGTCTGCCCAGTTCAACGGGATGCCCTTGTGTGGGCAGCGGTTGCGATAGACAAACACCTGGCCGTGGCGACGCACGGCAAACAGCGCCTGGCCTGCTAGGTTGAATGCACGGCTGTGGCCTTCAGCAAGTTGCTCGGAAGCACATAGAAGCTGCATCGCGGGAAATCGTCCTGCGGTAAAAGGTTGGCACAAGGCAGCGCTTGACGCTCAATGAGAATAATTATCAAACTGTGCGCTGCTGCGTTGGCCGACTATGGTGCGCAGTTCTGTCGTGTGCCACAAGGCGCACGGCCTGTCTTCTGCAAAGGAATCCGCTGATGCGCCGTCCCGCTGCTCTGCTTGCCCTGTGCGCTGCACTTGTTATGTCCACTCAGGCGGCGGCTGCCGAACTACCGCAGCGCTGGGTCAGTGCCGGCGGTGCCTTGAGTGAGTGGATCAGCGCGCTGGGTGGTGAGCAGCGGCTGGTCGGCGTCGATACTACTAGCCAACACCCCGATGCACTAACTGCGCTGCCGAGTATCGGCTATCAGCGCCAGTTGTCGGCCGAGGGCATCCTCAGCCTGCGTCCTGATCTGCTGGTCGGCACTGATGAAATGGGCCCGCCGCCGGTGCTGACGCAGATTCGCCAGGCAGGGGTGCGGGTGGAGGTGTTCTCGAGCAAGGCCGAGCTGGCGGCGCTGGATGCCAACCTCGAGAAACTGGGCCGCCTGCTTGGAGAAGAAGGGCGCGCCGGGCTGCTGGCGGGTCAGTTCCATCATGAGCTGAATGCCGTGCAGACCAAGCTCAAACAGGCTCAGGCCGTGCAGAAAGCGCCCGGCGTACTGTTGTTGGTCGGCCATGCTGGCGCCAAACCGTTAATCGCCGGCGCGGGCACGGCGGGGGATTGGCTGCTGGGCCAGGCCGGTGGGCGCAATCTGGCTGTGCATCAGGGCTACAAGAACTTCTCGGTCGAGGCGCTGGCAGCACTCGACCCAGACGTCATAGTGATTGCCGACCGCAGCTTGAGCGGCGAGCAGGCGGTGCAGGCGCTGCTCAAGGAAAATCCAGGCCTGGCCAGCTCGCGCGCGGTGCGCGAGAAGCGCCTGGTGTCGCTGGACCCAACCTTGCTGGTGGGCGGTCTCGGCCCACGACTGCCGGCGACCCTGCAACAGCTGGCCGGTGAGTTTTATCCACAGGCCAAAGCCAGCTTCGCCCCATGAAACAGAGGGTTCAGCCGCGCACCTTGTTCATCGGCCTGAGCCTGCTCTGCCTGCTCGCGGTATGGCTGTCGCTGGCGCTGGGACCGGTCAGCCTGCCATTGCTGGATACCCTGCGCGCCGGCTTGCGCCTGCTCGGCGTGCCGATTGCCGCTGATGGGCTGGAGCAGGCCGAGCTGATCCTGGGGCAGATCCGCCTGCCGCGGACCTTGCTCGGGCTGGCGGTGGGCGCCGTGCTGGCGTTGTCCGGGGTGGCCATGCAAGGCCTGTTTCGCAACCCGCTGGCAGACCCGGGGCTGGTCGGTGTGGCCAGCGGTGCTGCGCTCGGTGCCGCCATTGCGATTGTCGGTGGCAGCTGGCTGGGCGGTATCCCGGAGTGGTTTGCGCCGTATCTGCTGTCGGTGTGTGCCTTTGCCGGTGGCCTTGGAGTCACCGCGCTGGTCTACCGTCTGGGCCGGCGTGACGGTCAAACCAATGTAGCTACCATGTTGCTGGCCGGCATCGCGCTGACGGCCCTGGCCGGCTCGGCTGTGGGCTTGTTCACCTACCTGGCCGATGACGCCACCCTGCGCACCTTGACCTTCTGGAACCTGGGCAGCCTCAACGGCGCCAGCTATGCCCGGCTGTGGCCGTTGCTGGTGGTAACCCTCGCCGTGGCGCTGTGGCTGCCGCGGCGGGCGCAGGCACTGAATGCCTTGCTGTTGGGCGAGTCGGAGGCGCGGCATCTGGGCGTCGAGGTCGAGTCGCTGAAGCGCGAGCTGGTGTTCTGCACAGCCTTGGCCGTAGGCGCAGCAGTGGCCGCCGCCGGCCTGATCGGCTTTATCGGGCTGGTGGTGCCGCACTTGGTGCGGCTGCTGGCCGGGCCTGACCACCGGGTGCTGCTGCCCGCTTCATTGCTTGCCGGCGGCTCGCTGCTACTGTTCGCTGACCTGGTCGCACGGCTGGCGCTGGCGCCCGCCGAGCTGCCGATCGGCATCGTCACTGCGTTCATTGGGGCGCCGTTCTTTTTGCTGTTGCTGCTCAAGGGGCGCCACTGATGCTCGAAGCCAAAGGCCTGCACTTGCAGCGTGGTAGCGCCGAAGTGCTGCACGATATAAGCCTGAGCCTGAAGCCTGGGCAGATCCTTGGTGTACTGGGCCCCAATGGCGCTGGCAAGAGCAGCCTGCTCGGTGCGCTGTGCGGTGAACTGATCCCCAGCCAGGGCCAGGTGCGCCTTGGCGGGCGGAGCCTGGCCGAATGGGCCGGGCAGGCGCGGGCACGGCAATTGGCGGTGCTGCCGCAGGTGTCCAGCCTTGGCTTTGCCTTTCGCGTTGAAGAAGTGGTCGGTCTTGGCCGCTTGCCCCATGCCAGCGGCCAGCAGCGTGACCGCGAGATCATCGAAGCTGCGCTGCACGCCGCAGATGCCCAGCACCTGCTTGAGCGCAGTTACCTGGCGTTGTCGGGCGGTGAGCGCCAGCGTGTGCACCTGGCGCGGGTGCTGGCGCAATTATGGCCAGGCGAGGCGGGGGCGACGCTGCTGCTCGATGAACCCACCTCGATGCTCGACCCGCTGCACCAGCACACCACCTTGCAGGCCGTGCGCAGCTTTGCCGATCGCGGCGCGGCGGTCCTGGTAATCCTGCATGACCTGAACCTGGCCGCGCGCTACTGTGACCAGCTGATGCTGCTCGAGCACGGCCGTTGCCACGCCCTGGCCAGCCCGCGCGAGGTCCTGACGCCAGAGGCGCTGAAGGCGGTGTTCGGCATCGATGTGCTGGTGCAGGATCATCCTGAACGCGGCCACCCGCTGATCATCATGCGCTAAGGAGCTTGCCCATGATCTGTCGCCTGTTGTTGCTTGGTTTGCTGGTTGTATTTGGCGGCTGTCAGGCGCGACAGGCCAGCCTGCCGCCGCTGCCCGTCTGGCAAGCCAGCGAGGGCCGCACCAGTGCGCAACTGGGGCAGATTCGCGAACTCGCCAGTGGCCGCCTGCTCAGCCCTGAGCAACTGCTGGATGAGTTGGTGGAGGCGCCGCGGGTGCTGGTTGGAGAGAAGCACGACAACCCTGATCACCACGCGCTGCAGCTGTGGCTGCTAAAGGCGCTGCAGGCGCGCCGAGCGCAAGGCAGCCTGCTGTTGGAAATGCTCCAGCCCGAGCAGCAGGCGCGGGTCGACGCGGTGGCTGGCGCCGCGCAACTGCCGGCCGACCTGGCCCAAGCCCTGGCCTGGCAGGACGGCTGGGACTGGGCGCTGTACGGCCCGATCGTGCGCCAGGCGTTGCAGCAGTCGACCCCGCTGCTGGCGGCCAATCTGTCCACCAGCGAAATGCGCCAGGCCTATCGGCAGCCTGCTGCGCTGAGTGGCCAGCGCTCGAGTGCGCCTGCAGTCAAAGCCGAACTGCTCAAGCAAGTGCGTGAGGGGCACTGCGGGCTGCTGCCTGAAAGCCAGTTGCCGGCAATGCTCGCGGTGCAGCAGCAACGCGACCGGAGCATTGCCGAGCGGTTGCTGGCGGCAGCGCAACCGGCGTTGCTGTTCGCCGGCAGTGCCCACGTGCGCAGCGACCTCGGCGTGCCGCTGCATTTGGCTGATCTCGGCGCCAAGGGCGCGAGCAAAGTCTTGTTGCTGGCCGAAGTCGGCAGCGAAGTGCAGCCGGGCATGGCCGACTATGTCTGGTTTACGGCGGCGCTGCCAGAGCAGGACTACTGCGCGCAGTTGCGCAGCCAGCACTGATCATCCGCGGCCTGCGGCGGCGTTTGAGCCCGAATCGCAGGCAAAAAAAGACCCGGCAAAAAGCCGGGTCAATAACCGTGATTAGCCTGATGAGGAGATAATCTGAGAGTCCGAACCAAGGTCTTTCAAATTACCCAACCAGTCTCGCGACCAGTTGTGATAATCATAACGATTCTCATTTCTACGTCAATCCCTTCGCTGCAATTTATTTCAGATTTTTCTGCAGCGTGCATTTTGCGTCCAGTTGCTGATTGAGAGCTTCCTTGCGTTCGGCCGGCAAATCATTCCAATGCATGTCGAGCAACGCCCCCTCGATTGCATACAGCAGAACCTTGGACGCGCGAAAGCCTCTGCTCTTCACTGCCTGATAAGCGCCGACCGCGCCGAGCCTGCGCAAGTCGGATGCACTGTGGATGCCGACCGCATGCAACCACTGCGCAGAGGTCTTGCCGAGGTTTTTCAGGTGCTGCAACTCATCGTTCATCGAGCCTCCTTGCGATGGCTGAACGGGGGCATATCGAAAATCGTGAGCAGGTCAGACAGGAGTGTAGCGGGGGTTGGCGAATTCGCCCGCAAAGCCCGCCGTGCGCGGCGGGCAGGGCAGCACAGGGCAATTGCTGCCCCGCGCTTTGAGGATGTTACAGACCGGGCAGGCGCTGACGAATCTGCTCGATCACGGCGTCCATGGCGGCGCCCTGCTGGGTGTCGACGCGGGTGCTGTCGCGCAGCTCCTGATCGTCCAGCGGATCGCGACTGGCCTGCTGGGCCTTGACCACTTCGAGGGTTGCATCGGACGGGTCGAGCTGCTCGGCCTGACGCTGTGCCAGCCAGCTTTCGATGACCGCATCCGGCGCGTGGCAATCGAGGATCAGCAATGGCACGCCGGTCTGGTTGGCGACGCTGGCGGCGGCCTGGCGCTGTTCGCGCTTGAGGTAGGTGGCGTCGAGCACCACCGGGAAGCCCGCGCGCAGAATCACGTCGGCCAGTTGATGCAGACGCTGATAGGTAGCGGCACTGGCATCTTCGGCATAAATGCCGCCTTGCAGTTGGCCGGCAGCCTGAGCCAGTTGTTCACCGAACAGGCGCTTGCGCTCGACATCTGAGCGCACGCGGATTGCCCCCAGTGCTTCGACCAGGCGCATCGACACGTGGCTTTTGCCCACTGCCGAAACGCCATGGGTGATCGCCAGCAGGCGTGAAGGGATGGCGCTGTAGCTTTCCGCCAGGTTGGCGTAGTTGCGGTAGGTGCGCAAGGTGGTGGCGCGCTGCACGCCATCGGCGTCGGCCGGCATGCTGAACAGGGCGACCTTGGCCCGCACCAGGGCGCGGTAGGCCTTGTAGAAGTTGAGCAGCTCCAAGCCCTGGTAGTCGCCGGTCAGTTCCAGGTACTGGCTGACGAAGCGCCGCGCCAGACACTTCAGGCCACGATCTTCGAGGTCCATGGCGAGGAAGCCGGTGTCGGCCCAGACATCGGTCATGCGGAATGGCTCGTTGAACTCGATGCAGTCGAAGATCACCACCTTGCCGTCGATCACCGTGGCGTTGCCCAGGTGGATGTCACCGTGGCATTCGCGGATAAAACCGTCACGCTTGCGCGCCTCGAACAGGCCGTGCAGACGGTCGAAGCTGCTGCGGGCCCAGGCTTGCAGGTTGTCCAATTGTTGCAGGTCGGCCTTGTCGCTGAGGAACGGGCGAATCTGTTCGAAGTTCTGCTCGACCGGGGCCATCACGCTGTCCGGGGTGCCGAATGGCTGCTCGGCGGCGACCTTTGGCGTCTGCTGGTGGAACTCGGCAATCTGCCGCGCCATCTGGTCGATGTGGTTGGCGGTCAGTTCACCGTTGGCCTGCAGCGTGCTGAGCAGGTTGCTCTGCGGGAATTGGCGCATGCGCAGGGCGAACTCGATCGGTGCACCTTCGCCGCCCAGTTGCGGCGCCTCGGCGCTGCCGGTGATCGGCAGCACGTCCAGGTACAGGTCGTCGGTCAGGCGCTGGTTCAGGCGCAGTTCTTCGTTACAAAAGTGTTCACGCTGGTCGAGGCCGGTGAAGTCGAGAAAGCCGAAGTTCATCGGTTTCTTGATCTTGTAGGCGTACTCACCAGTGAGCAGGACCCAGGAGATGTGCGTCTCGATAAGCTGGAAGCCGCTGACCGGGTGCGGGTAAAGGGTGGGGTTCTGCAGGGCACTGATGAGGGCTTGGCTCACGGGCAATCCTTCCGGGATAAGGGAATTCGAATGCGCCATTATGGTCAATGGTGCCGTCCCTGCATACCGCCGGGCCTGCCTTGACTAAAGTGCGTATAATCCGCCGCCATGACTCGATCCCGAAATTCCCGTACTGCGCAAAAACGCTCGCCTGGTCGCTCACGCGTCTGGCTGGGCTGGACTCTCAAGCTGAGCCTGGTCGGCCTGGTGCTGCTCGCCGGGTTTGCTATCTACCTCGATGCCATCGTCCAGGAGAAGTTCTCCGGCAAGCGCTGGACCATCCCGGCCAAGGTGTATGCCCGGCCGCTGGAACTGTTCGTCGGCCAGAAGCTGAGCAAGGACGACTTCCTCACCGAACTCGACGCCCTTGGCTACCGCCGTGAAAGCGCTGCCAATGGCCCAGGCGCGGCGTCGGTCAACGGCAACAATGTTGACCTCAACACCCGCGGCTTCCAATTCTATGAAGGCCTGGAACCTGCGCAGTTCGTGCGTGTGCGCTTCTCGGGCGATTATGTGGCGGGCATGACCGGCGCCAATGGCGGCAAGCTCGATGTGGTCCGGCTCGAGCCGCTGATGATTGGCGGCATCTACCCGAAAAACCTCGAAGATCGCATCCTGATCAAGATCGATCAGGTGCCTCCGTACCTGCTGGAAACCCTGGTTGCCACCGAAGACCGCGACTTCTACAGCCATTTTGGTGTGTCACCCAAGGGCATCGCCCGGGCGATCTGGGTCAACACTTCATCCGGCGCCATGCGCCAGGGCGGTAGTACCCTGACTCAACAGCTGGTGAAAAACTTCTACCTGACCAGCGAGCGCAGCCTGACCCGCAAGCTGACCGAAGCGATGATGGCCGTATTGCTCGAAATGCATTACGACAAGCGCGAGATTCTCGAGGCCTACCTCAACGAGGTCTTTGTCGGTCAGGATGGCCAACGTGCCGTGCATGGCTTCGGTCTGGCCAGCCAGTTCTTCTTCAGCCAGCCACTGCAAGAGCTCAAGCTGCACCAGATCGCCTTGCTGGTCGGCATGGTCAAGGGCCCGTCCTACTACAACCCGCGGCGCTCGCCGGAGCGTGCGCTGGTGCGCCGTAACCTGGTCCTCGACCTGTTGGCCGAGCAGGGCGTGGCCAGCCAGGAAGTAGTCGACGCAGCGAAGAAAATGCCACTGGGCGTGACCAAGCGCGGCAGCCTCGCCGATAGCTCGTTCCCGGCCTTCCTTGATCTGGTCAAGCGTCAGCTGCGCCAGGACTACCGTGACGAAGACTTGACCGAAGAAGGCCTGCGCATCTTCACCAGCTTCGACCCGATCCTGCAGATGAAGGCCGAGACTGCCATGAGCGAGACGTTCAAGCGTCTGGCCGGGCGCAAGGGCTCGGATGCGGTCGAGTCGGCGATGGTCGTGACCAATCCGGAGACCGGCGAAGTCCAGGCCTTGATCGGCAGCCGCCAGTCCGGCTTTGCCGGCTTCAACCGCGCCATCGATGCAGTGCGCCCAATCGGCTCGCTGGTGAAGCCGGCGGTGTACCTCAGTGCACTGGAGAAACCGAGCAAGTACACCCTGACCAGTTGGCTGCAAGACGAGCCGTTCTCGGTCAAGGGGGCGGATGGTCAGGTCTGGCGCCCACAGAACTACGACCGCCGTGCGCATGGCACTATCTACCTGTATCAAGGCCTGGCCAACTCGTACAACCTGTCGACCGCCAAGCTAGGGCTGGAAGTCGGCGTGCCGAACGTACTCAAGACCATCGGTCGGCTCGGCGTCAATGTCGACTGGCCGGCGTTCCCGTCGATGTTGCTCGGCGCTGGCGGGATGTCGCCGATGCAGGTCGCGACCATGTACCAAACCATCGCCAACGGTGGCTTCAACACGCCGATGCGCGGCATTCGCAGTGTGCTCACCGCCGAAGGCGAGCCGCTCAAGCGCTACCCGTTCCAGATCCAGCAGAGCTTCGACCCAGGTGCCATTTATCTGGTCCAGAACGCCATGCAGCGGGTCATGCGTGAAGGTACCGGGCGTTCGGTCTACAGTGTCCTGCCAAGCTCGCTGACGCTAGCCGGCAAGACCGGCACCAGTAACGATTCGCGCGACAGCTGGTTCTCCGGTTTCAGCCAGGATCTGCTGGCGGTGGTCTGGCTCGGCCGCGACGACAACGGCAAGACACCGTTCACTGGCGCCACCGGTGCGTTGCAGGTGTGGACCAGCTTCATGCGCAAGGCCGACCCGTTGCCACTGGACATGCCGCAGCCGGACAACATCGTCCAGGCCTGGATCGACCCGTACAGCGGGCAGGGCTCGGACAGCAGCTGTCCGGGAGCAGTGCAGATGCCGTATATTCGCGGCAGCGAACCGGCCGCTGGCGCTGCCTGCGGTGGTGAACAGCAACCGGCCGACTCGGTCATGGACTGGGTCAAGGGTTGGATGAATTGAGCACTGCGGGCCTGCGGAGATGACCCACTGGCCCGTAGCCGCATTTAGAGAGGGTGATAAGTGAACAAGTGGTGGCTTCCTGCCTTGACCGCGCTGGCCATGCTTCATGGCTGCGCCAGCGTTCCACGCGGCAACATTCCGGTGGTCGACTCGAGCACCCGGGTATCCAACAGCGAGCGGGTCACCGCCAACCAGCGCACGCCGGTTACCGGCAATGGCACCAGCCAGGCGCAGTCGCTGCCTGAGGACTCCGGCGTGACCGTGATGATCCCGCAAGGCGCCGGTGCTTCGTCGATCCAGACCTTCCCGGCTGGCAACGCGGCGCCGATCAGCAGCGCGCCGATCGATACCACGCCGATTACCACCAACCCCAACCCGATTGCCGACGAGCCGTTCGACATCGCCTCGATGAACAGCACCCCGGCGGCGACCAGTGCGCCTACCGGTATCCCGCGCAGCGCGCCAGCTGGCGGCCTGTCGGCTGACGAGCAGCTCGATGGGCCGGTGCTGGCGCTGTTGACCACGGCCCAGCAGCAACAAGGCGGTGGCGACCTCAATGGCGCTTCGTCGAGCCTTGAGCGCGCCCAGCGCATTGCCCCGCGCGAGCCGCAGGTGCTGTTCCGCCTGGCCCAGGTGCGCCTGGCCCAGGGTGATTCGGCCCAGGCCGAGCAACTCGCACGCCGCGCGCTGACCTACGCCAATGGTCGCCCAAGCTTACAAGCGGAGCTGTGGAACACCATTGCCCAGGCCCGTGAGAAGCAGGGTGACAGCGCCGGTGCCGCACTGGCTCGGCAGAAAGCCCGGGTCAATCTGTAATGGTCGAGCAACGCATTCTCGACATCGCCGACCATTTGCTGCTGATCGAGCACGAGTTGCGCAGTCAGGGCTGGTGGAGCGAGCAGGCACCCAGTGCCGAAGCGCTGGCCAGTGTCACGCCGTTTGCGGTCGATGTGCTGAGCTTTGAGCAGTGGCTGCAGTGGATTTTCCTGCCACGCATGGCGTTCATCCTCGAACACGCCCAGCCGCTGCCGAACGCCTCGGGCATTCTGGTCATGGCTGAAACGGTGTTCAGTGATCGCCCGGAGCAAAGTCGCGAGCTGCGCCGACTATTGGCTGAATTTGACCAATTGATCGGTACATCCGCCTGATTTCTGCTCTTTTTCAGACTAGAGCCGCAGATTGCGGCTCTTTTTTTGGTTTTGGTTTGGTTTTCTGCTGCTGTGAACTGTATTCGTGGTGGAACAAATTCATCTCGAGGAAAAATTGGCAATAATTTTTCTTGACATAACCTCGGCGAATCACAAGAATCAGGTTCCGCTTTAGAGGGACTGCCAGAAGCAGACCCGCTAAGCAGATCATGAGGCGCATACCCGCGCCGACTTGTAACACCCCGCAACGCGTTACCTCGCGCTGGGTGGGAAAACCCCGCAACACTCTGGGGCGCTCCCAATACTTGCTCAGTCAGTGCTGACGTTCGCTCGTGCTCTGCTTGGCAGTAAACCTATTAAGACCCGTCCATCAGGGACGGTATTCTGGCGTTTTAGAGGTGAACAACGTGGAGCTTTTATCTGGCGCTGAGATGGTCGTCCGCTTCTTGCGTGACGAAGGCGTTAAGCACATCTACGGGTACCCTGGCGGTGCTCTCCTTCATGTATACGACGCGCTGTTCAAAGAGCCGGAAGTCGAGCACATCCTGGTTCGTCACGAGCAGGCTGCAACCCATATGGCTGACGGCTATGCCCGTGCCACCGGCAAGGCTGGCGTAGTGCTGGTGACTTCCGGCCCGGGTGCAACCAATGCCATCACCGGTATTGCCACCGCGTACATGGATTCGATTCCGATGGTGATCCTGTCGGGCCAGGTGCCTAGCACCATGGTCGGCACCGACGCCTTCCAGGAAACCGACATGATCGGTATTTCCCGGCCGATCGTGAAGCACAGCTTCATGATCAAGCATGCCTCGGAAATCCCCGAAGTCATGAAAAAGGCCTTCTATCTGGCGCAATCCGGTCGTCCTGGCCCGGTCGTGGTCGACATTCCAAAAGATATGACCAACCCGGCCGAGAAGTTCGAGTACGTCTATCCGAAGAAGGTCAAGCTGCGTTCCTACAGCCCGGCCGTACGTGGTCACTCGGGGCAGATCCGCAAGGCAGCCGAGATGATCCTCGCCGCCAAGCGTCCGATCGTCTACTCCGGGGGTGGTGTGATCCTCGGTGGTGGTTCCGAGACCCTGACCGAGATCGCCAAGTCGCTGAACCTGCCGGTTACCAACACCCTGATGGGCTTGGGTGGCTTCCCCGGTACCGACCGCCAGTTCCTCGGCATGCTCGGCATGCATGGCAGCTTCACCGCCAACCAGGCGATGCACCATGCCGACGTGATCCTGGCTGTCGGCGCGCGTTTCGATGACCGTGTGATCAACGGCCCGGCCAAGTTCTGCCCGAATGCCAAGATCATCCACATCGACATCGACCCGGCGTCCATCTCGAAAACGATCAAGGCCGACGTGCCGATCGTAGGTCCAGTCGACAGCGTGCTCAGCGAGATGCTGGCGATCTTCAAGGAAATCGGTCAGCAGCCTGAAAAGGCCGCGCTGGATGCCTGGTGGAAGCAGATCGACGAATGGCGTGGCGACCGCGGCCTGTTCCCTTACGACAAGGGCGACGGCAGCGTGATCAAACCGCAGACCGTGATCGAAACCCTGTGTGAAGTGACCAATGGCGATGCTTACATCACCTCCGATGTTGGCCAGCACCAGATGTTTGCTTCGCAGTACTACCGCTTCAACAAGCCGAACCGCTGGATCAACTCCGGTGGCCTGGGCACCATGGGCTTCGGCTTCCCCGCGGCGATGGGCGTCAAGCTCAACTTCCCCGACCAGGACGTGGCCTGTGTGACCGGCGAAGGCAGCATCCAGATGAACATCCAGGAGCTGTCTACCTGCATGCAGTACGGCCTGCCGGTGAAGATCGTCAACATGAACAACGGTGTGCTGGGCATGGTTCGCCAGTGGCAGGACATGGCCTACAACGGCCGTCACTCGCATTCGTATGTCGAGTCGCTGCCGGACTTCGTCAAACTGGTCGAGGCTTATGGCCACGTCGGTATCCGCATCACCAGCCTCAAGGACCTCAAGCCCAAGCTGGAAGAAGCGTTCGCCATGAAAGACCGGCTGGTGTTCATCGATATCGCGATTGACCGCACCGAGCACGTCTACCCGATGCAGATCAAAGACGGCTCGATGCGCGACATGTGGCTGAGCAAGACGGAGCGTACCTGATATGCGGCACATTATTTCCCTGCTGCTGGAAAACGAACCCGGTGCCTTGTCTCGCGTGGTCGGCCTGTTTTCCCAACGCAACTACAACATTGAAAGCCTGACCGTGGCGCCGACCGAGGACCCAACTCTCTCGCGCCTGACCCTGACTACCGTTGGTCATGACGAGGTGATCGAGCAGATCACCAAGAACCTGAACAAGCTGGTAGAAGTGGTGAAGCTGGTCGACCTGTCGGAGAGCGCGCACATCGAGCGCGAATTGATGCTGGTCAAGGTCAAGGCAACCGGCGCCCAGCGCGCCGAGATCAAACGCACCACGGATATTTTCCGTGGGCAGATCGTCGACGTCACCGCCAGTGTGTATACCGTGCAACTGAGCGGCACCAGCGACAAGCTGGATAGCTTCATCCAGGCGATCGGCACTGCATCGATTCTCGAAACCGTGCGCAGCGGCGTTACCGGCATTGCCCGTGGCGACAAAGTGCTCAGCGTCTAACTTAAACAAATAGCGATGGCTCCGCAGGGGCCGAGATCTAACAGGGGTATTTCATGAAAGTTTTCTACGACAAAGACTGCGACCTTTCCATCATCCAAGGTAAGAAAGTCGCCATCATCGGCTACGGTTCGCAAGGCCACGCTCAGGCGTGCAACCTGAAAGACTCCGGTGTAGACGTAACTGTCGGTCTGCGTAAAGGCTCGGCTACCGTTGCCAAGGCAGAAGCTCACGGCCTGAAAGTGGCTGACGTGGCTTCGGCTGTTGCTGCTGCCGACCTGGTCATGATCCTGACCCCGGACGAATTCCAGGGCACTCTGTACAAGAACGAAATCGAGCCGAACATCAAGAAAGGCGCCACCCTGGCCTTCTCCCATGGCTTCGCGATCCACTACAACCAGGTCGTGCCACGTGCTGACCTCGACGTGATCATGATCGCGCCGAAGGCCCCAGGCCACACCGTGCGTTCCGAGTTCGTCAAAGGCGGCGGCATCCCTGACCTGATCGCTATCTACCAGGACGCTTCGGGCAACGCCAAGAACGTTGCTCTGTCGTACGCTGCAGGCGTCGGCGGCGGCCGTACCGGCATCATCGAAACCACCTTCAAGGACGAGACTGAAACCGACCTGTTCGGCGAGCAGGCTGTTCTGTGTGGCGGTACCGTCGAGCTGGTCAAAGCCGGTTTCGAAACCCTGGTTGAAGCTGGCTACGCGCCAGAAATGGCCTACTTCGAGTGCCTGCACGAACTGAAACTGATCGTTGACCTCATGTACGAAGGCGGTATCGCCAACATGAACTACTCGATCTCCAACAACGCCGAATACGGTGAGTACGTGACTGGCCCTGAGGTCATCAACGCCGAATCGCGTCAGGCCATGCGCAACGCTCTGAAGCGCATCCAGGACGGCGAATACGCCAAGATGTTCATCTCCGAAGGCGCTACCAACTACCCATCGATGACCGCCAAGCGTCGTAACAACGCCGCCCACGGTATCGAAGTGATCGGTGAGCAGCTGCGTTCCATGATGCCTTGGATCTCGGCCAACAAAATCGTCGACAAGACCAAGAACTGAGTCTTTGCGATGACATGAAAAACGCGGCTTAGGCCGCGTTTTTTCGTTTAAGCGGCGCGCTTCTGGTATAAAGCGACCAGTGGCTTGCCGTCAGTTTGTGCTTCGCAAGCCTGTATCGAACATTTTCCAATCAAGGTAATTTTCATGAGCGAACGTCCCGAAGAGCCGAACACGCCCTCCGACGCCGAAAGCCTGCTACCTGTAGATGAGCACGTTGAAGAAGGGCATGACGCCGAAGGGCGCAAGGTCCGCCACCGCGGTATCTACCTGCTGCCCAACCTGTTCACCACGGCTAACCTGTTCGCCGGCTTCTACTCGATCATCAGCTCGATCAGTGCGCAGAGCGCCATGAGCGCAGGTGACCCGCGCGAGGCGAGCAAGTACTTCGCCTTTGCCGCTATCGCCATTTTCGTGGCCATGGTGCTCGACGGCCTGGATGGCCGGGTAGCACGCATGACCAACACCCAGAGCGCATTCGGCGCCGAGTACGACTCGCTGTCGGACATGGTCGCCTTCGGCGTGGCGCCCGCGCTGCTGGCATTCGGCTGGGCACTGGGTGACATGGGCAAGGTCGGCTGGATGGTTGCTTTCATCTATGTCGCTGGTGCTGCCCTGCGTCTGGCACGCTTCAACACCCAGGTCGGCACTGCTGACAAACGTTACTTCATCGGCCTGGCCAGCCCGGCTGCGGCAGGCGTGGTGGCCGGTACCGTATGGGCCTTCAGCGATTTCGGCATTCAGGGCTCAAAGCTGTCGTTCCTGGTGGCGCTGCTGGTGGCGGCTGCGGGCATGCTGATGGTCAGCAACGTCAAGTACAACAGCTTCAAGGAACTCGACCTGCGCGGGCGGGTGCCGTTCGTGGCGATCCTTGCAGTGGTGCTGGTGTTTGCCGTGGTATTCAGCGATCCGCCGCGCATTCTGCTGTTGATCTTCCTCGGTTATGCCGTGTCGGGCCCGGTGCAGTATCTGCTGCGGGTACGTCGGCAAAAAAACTGAAGTTGATTTAATGACGGAATAACCTTCCGGCTCCATAGTCTTACGGGTACATCAGTTGCCCGCACTGTGGAGCCGTTATGCTCATCAAGATCGCTCGTCCATCCGACTGCAAAGCGTCGGATATCACCCCTGAAGGTATCTACCTTTCTCGACGTACCATGCTCGGTGCTTCCCTGGCGGGTGCCGCCGTGGCCGCATTGCCTGGCGTTGCGCTTGGCGCCGAGCCTTCGCGCTACGCCGATGTCGAACCTGGCGCCGCGCCGGGCTGGTTCAAGGACAAGCTCGGCGCGACCCGGTGGGGCGCGGTGACGGTCGAGAACGAGGCGATCACGCCGTTCAAAGACGCCACCCACTACAACAACTTCTATGAATTCGGCACCGACAAGGGTGATCCAGCCGCGAATGCCGGCAGCCTGAAAACCGAGCCGTGGAGCCTGGTGGTGGATGGCGAGGTGGCCAAGCCAGGGCGCTATGCGCTGGAAGACTTCGTCAAACCCTATCAGCTGGAAGAGCGCATCTATCGGCTGCGCTGCGTCGAGGCCTGGTCGATGGTGATCCCGTGGTTGGGCTTTAGCCTGGCGCAGGTGCTCAAGCAGGTCGAGCCAACTTCGAAGGCGCGCTACCTGCGTTTCGAAACCCTGCAGGACCCAAAGGTAATGCCCGGCCAGCGCTCATCGTTTGCCTTGATCGACTGGCCCTACGTGGAAGGCCTGCGCCTGGACGAGGCGATGAACCCATTGGCGATTCTTGCGGTGGGCATGTATGGACGTGAACTGCCTAACCAGAATGGTGCGCCACTGCGGCTGATCGTGCCGTGGAAGTACGGCTTCAAAAGCATCAAGTCGATCGTGCGCATCAGCCTGGTCGCGGAGCAGCCGCAAACTACCTGGGAGCGCCTGGCGCCGACCGAGTATGGCTTCTATGCCAACGTCAACCCGACGGTCGATCATCCGCGCTGGACTCAGGCCCGTGAGCGGCGGCTGCCGAGTGGCCTGTTCAGCCCGAACGTGCGCGACACCCTGATGTTCAACGGCTATGGCGATGAAGTAGCGTCGTTGTACAGCGACCTTGATCTGCGGAAGAACTACTGATGCGCTATCCCTGGTTGCGCCTGGGCATCTTTGTGCTGGGCTGCCTGTTCCCCTGCTGGTGGCTGTATCAGGCGGCGACCAACCAGCTCGGCCCGGACCTGGGCAAGATCATCATGGACCGGTTGGGCCTGGGGGCGCTGATCTTCCTTTTGATCACCTTGAGCATGACGCCACTGCAGCGGCTTACGGGCTGGTCGGGGTGGATCGTGATCCGCCGGCAACTGGGGCTGTGGAGCTTTGCTTATATAGTGCTGCACATGATCACCTACATGGTGTTCATTCTCGGCCTGGACTGGGGGCAGTTCGGCGTTGAGTTGCGCAAGCGGCCATACATTATTGTCGGTGCGCTGGCCTTCCTCGGCTTGCTGGCCTTGGCGCTGACTTCCAATCGTTACAGTCAGCGGCGCCTGGGTGCGCGTTGGAAGAAGCTGCACAAGCTGGTGTACGTGATTCTTGGGCTGGGTTTGCTGCATTTCCTGTGGATCGTGCGGTCGGACCTTAAAGCGTGGGCGATCTACGCCTCGATCGGCGCATTGCTGTTACTGCTGCGGGTTCCGCTGGTGGCGCGGCGCGTTCCGCGGTTGATCGGCAGGCGGGGCAGGGCGGTGTGAGAGGCTTATTCCAGTGATATTGCACAAAGCTGAAATTAACGGTTGACGGGGTTTCATATGCGCTTATAATGCGCCCCACTTCCAGCGTAGTTGGAGCGGAAAACTCCTAGAGTTTCAAAGAGTTAGAAGTTTCATTAGTGCTGCAAGGGCTTCGATCGAAAGATCGCCAGCGGTGAAAAAGGCAGTTGACAGCAGGTTGTAACGCTGTAGAATTCGCCTCCCGCTACGAGAGATCGCAAGCGAGTCAAGTGTTTGAAGTTGAACGAGTTTCTCGCAAAATACTTCGAAATAAACGCTTGACAGACACAGAGGAAAGCGTAGAATGCGCGCCTCGGTTGAGACGAAACGCTCAGCCAACCGCTCTTTAACAAATTGAATCAAGCAATTCGTGTGGGTGCTTGTGAGTACGGTTTGATAGTCGCCAAGATTATCAGCATCACAAGTGGCCGCATGAGAAATCATAGTAGTCATTTGAGATTGCTGAGCCAAGTTTAGGGTTTCTTAAAAACCCAAGCAGTATTGAACTGAAGAGTTTGATCATGGCTCAGATTGAACGCTGGCGGCAGGCCTAACACATGCAAGTCGAGCGGATGAGAAGAGCTTGCTCTTCGATTCAGCGGCGGACGGGTGAGTAATGCCTAGGAATCTGCCTGGTAGTGGGGGACAACGTTTCGAAAGGAACGCTAATACCGCATACGTCCTACGGGAGAAAGCAGGGGACCTTCGGGCCTTGCGCTATCAGATGAGCCTAGGTCGGATTAGCTAGTTGGTGAGGTAATGGCTCACCAAGGCGACGATCCGTAACTGGTCTGAGAGGATGATCAGTCACACTGGAACTGAGACACGGTCCAGACTCCTACGGGAGGCAGCAGTGGGGAATATTGGACAATGGGCGAAAGCCTGATCCAGCCATGCCGCGTGTGTGAAGAAGGTCTTCGGATTGTAAAGCACTTTAAGTTGGGAGGAAGGGCAGTAAGCGAATACCTTGCTGTTTTGACGTTACCGACAGAATAAGCACCGGCTAACTCTGTGCCAGCAGCCGCGGTAATACAGAGGGTGCAAGCGTTAATCGGAATTACTGGGCGTAAAGCGCGCGTAGGTGGTTTGTTAAGTTGGATGTGAAAGCCCCGGGCTCAACCTGGGAACTGCATCCAAAACTGGCAAGCTAGAGTACAGTAGAGGGTGGTGGAATTTCCTGTGTAGCGGTGAAATGCGTAGATATAGGAAGGAACACCAGTGGCGAAGGCGACCACCTGGACTGATACTGACACTGAGGTGCGAAAGCGTGGGGAGCAAACAGGATTAGATACCCTGGTAGTCCACGCCGTAAACGATGTCAACTAGCCGTTGGAATCCTTGAGATTTTAGTGGCGCAGCTAACGCATTAAGTTGACCGCCTGGGGAGTACGGCCGCAAGGTTAAAACTCAAATGAATTGACGGGGGCCCGCACAAGCGGTGGAGCATGTGGTTTAATTCGAAGCAACGCGAAGAACCTTACCAGGCCTTGACATGCAGAGAACTTTCCAGAGATGGATTGGTGCCTTCGGGAACTCTGACACAGGTGCTGCATGGCTGTCGTCAGCTCGTGTCGTGAGATGTTGGGTTAAGTCCCGTAACGAGCGCAACCCTTGTCCTTAGTTACCAGCACGTTATGGTGGGCACTCTAAGGAGACTGCCGGTGACAAACCGGAGGAAGGTGGGGATGACGTCAAGTCATCATGGCCCTTACGGCCTGGGCTACACACGTGCTACAATGGTCGGTACAGAGGGTCGCCAAGCCGCGAGGTGGAGCTAATCTCACAAAACCGATCGTAGTCCGGATCGCAGTCTGCAACTCGACTGCGTGAAGTCGGAATCGCTAGTAATCGCGAATCAGAATGTCGCGGTGAATACGTTCCCGGGCCTTGTACACACCGCCCGTCACACCATGGGAGTGGGTTGCACCAGAAGTAGCTAGTCTAACCTTCGGGAGGACGGTTACCACGGTGTGATTCATGACTGGGGTGAAGTCGTAACAAGGTAGCCGTAGGGGAACCTGCGGCTGGATCACCTCCTTAATCGAAGACATCAGCCTGCTGATGAGCTCCCACACGAATTGCTTGATTCACTTGTATAAAGACGATGCTGTAACGTGACCCTGTTATAGGTCTGTAGCTCAGTTGGTTAGAGCGCACCCCTGATAAGGGTGAGGTCGGCAGTTCAAATCTGCCCAGACCTACCATTGCAGATACACGGGGCCATAGCTCAGCTGGGAGAGCGCCTGCCTTGCACGCAGGAGGTCAGCGGTTCGATCCCGCTTGGCTCCACCATTTTGCTTCACGCAGCACAGCGCGTCAGAACTTAGAAATGAACATTCGTTGATGAATGTTGATTTCTGACTTTTGTCAGATCGTTCTTTAAAAATTCGGATATGTGATAGAAATAGACTGACATGCACTTTCACTGGTGTGTGATCAGGCTAAGGTAAAATTTGTGAATGCTCGAAAGGGCAGTACGAATTTTCGGCGAATGTCGTCTTCACAGTATAACCAGATTGCTTGGGGTTATATGGTCAAGTGAAGAAGCGCATACGGTGGATGCCTTGGCAGTCAGAGGCGATGAAAGACGTGGTAGCCTGCGATAAGCTTTGGGGAGTCGGCAAACAGACTGTGATCCAGAGATCTCTGAATGGGGGAACCCACTCAGCATAAGCTGAGTATCTTGTACTGAATACATAGGTGCAAGAGGCGAACCAGGGGAACTGAAACATCTAAGTACCCTGAGGAAAAGAAATCAACCGAGATTCCCTTAGTAGTGGCGAGCGAACGGGGACCAGCCCTTAAGTTGGTTTGAGATTAGTGGAACGCTCTGGAAAGTGCGGCCGTAGTGGGTGATAGCCCCGTACACGAAAATCTCTTATCAATGAAATCGAGTAGGACGGAGCACGAGAAACTTTGTCTGAACATGGGGGGACCATCCTCCAAGGCTAAATACTACTGACTGACCGATAGTGAACCAGTACCGTGAGGGAAAGGCGAAAAGAACCCCGGAGAGGGGAGTGAAATAGATCCTGAAACCGTATGCGTACAAGCAGTGGGAGCCTACTTGTTAGGTGACTGCGTACCTTTTGTATAATGGGTCAGCGACTTATATTCAGTGGCGAGCTTAACCGAATAGGGGAGGCGTAGCGAAAGCGAGTCTTAATAGGGCGTTTAGTCGCTGGGTATAGACCCGAAACCGGGCGATCTATCCATGGGCAGGTTGAAGGTTGGGTAACACTAACTGGAGGACCGAACCGACTACCGTTGAAAAGTTAGCGGATGACCTGTGGATCGGAGTGAAAGGCTAATCAAGCTCGGAGATAGCTGGTTCTCCTCGAAAGCTATTTAGGTAGCGCCTCATGTATCACTGTAGGGGGTAGAGCACTGTTTCGGCTAGGGGGTCATCCCGACTTACCAAACCGATGCAAACTCCGAATACCTACAAGTGCCGAGCATGGGAGACACACGGCGGGTGCTAACGTCCGTCGTGAAAAGGGAAACAACCCAGACCGTCAGCTAAGGTCCCAAAGTCATGGTTAAGTGGGAAACGATGTGGGAAGGCTTAGACAGCTAGGAGGTTGGCTTAGAAGCAGCCACCCTTTAAAGAAAGCGTAATAGCTCACTAGTCGAGTCGGCCTGCGCGGAAGATGTAACGGGGCTCAAACCATGCACCGAAGCTACGGGTATCACCTTTTGGTGATGCGGTAGAGGAGCGTTCTGTAAGCCTGTGAAGGTGAGTTGAGAAGCTTGCTGGAGGTATCAGAAGTGCGAATGCTGACATGAGTAACGACAATGCGAGTGAAAAACTTGCACGCCGAAAGACCAAGGTTTCCTGCGCAACGTTAATCGACGCAGGGTTAGTCGGTCCCTAAGGCGAGGCTGAAAAGCGTAGTCGATGGAAAACAGGTTAATATTCCTGTACTTCCGATTGTTGCGATGGAGGGACGGAGAAGGCTAGGCCAGCTTGGCGTTGGTAGTCCAAGTTTAAGGTGGTAGGCTGAGATCTTAGGCAAATCCGGGATCTCAAGGCCGAGAGCTGATGACGAGTTGCCTTTAGGCGACGAAGTGGTTGATGCCATGCTTCCAAGAAAAGCTCCTAAGCTTCAGACAATCGGGAACCGTACCCCAAACCGACACAGGTGGTTAGGTAGAGAATACCAAGGCGCTTGAGAGAACTCGGGTGAAGGAACTAGGCAAAATGGCACCGTAACTTCGGGAGAAGGTGCGCCGGCGAAGGTGAAGGGTTTACCCCGTAAGCTTTTGCCGGTCGAAGATACCAGGCCGCTGCGACTGTTTATTAAAAACACAGCACTCTGCAAACACGAAAGTGGACGTATAGGGTGTGACGCCTGCCCGGTGCCGGAAGGTTAATTGATGGGGTTAGCGCAAGCGAAGCTCTTGATCGAAGCCCCGGTAAACGGCGGCCGTAACTATAACGGTCCTAAGGTAGCGAAATTCCTTGTCGGGTAAGTTCCGACCTGCACGAATGGCGTAACGATGGCGGCGCTGTCTCCACCCGAGACTCAGTGAAATTGAAATCGCTGTGAAGATGCAGTGTATCCGCGGCTAGACGGAAAGACCCCGTGAACCTTTACTATAGCTTTGCACTGGACTTTGAATTTGCTTGTGTAGGATAGGTGGGAGGCTTTGAAGTGGGGACGCCAGTTCTCATGGAGCCACTCTTGAAATACCACCCTGGCAACTTTGAGGTTCTAACTCAGGTCCGTTATCCGGATCGAGGACAGTGTATGGTGGGTAGTTTGACTGGGGCGGTCTCCTCCCAAAGAGTAACGGAGGAGTACGAAGGTGCGCTCAGACCGGTCGGAAATCGGTCGTAGAGTATAAAGGCAAAAGCGCGCTTGACTGCGAGACCCACACGTCGAGCAGGTACGAAAGTAGGTCTTAGTGATCCGGTGGTTCTGTATGGAAGGGCCATCGCTCAACGGATAAAAGGTACTCCGGGGATAACAGGCTGATACCGCCCAAGAGTTCATATCGACGGCGGTGTTTGGCACCTCGATGTCGGCTCATCACATCCTGGGGCTGAAGCCGGTCCCAAGGGTATGGCTGTTCGCCATTTAAAGTGGTACGCGAGCTGGGTTTAGAACGTCGTGAGACAGTTCGGTCCCTATCTGCCGTGGACGTTTGAGATTTGAGAGGGGCTGCTCCTAGTACGAGAGGACCGGAGTGGACGAACCTCTGGTGTTCCGGTTGTCACGCCAGTGGCATTGCCGGGTAGCTATGTTCGGAAGAGATAACCGCTGAAAGCATCTAAGCGGGAAACTTGCCTCAAGATGAGATCTCACTGGGATCTAGAATCCCCTGAAGGGCCGTCGAAGACTACGACGTTGATAGGTTGGGTGTGTAAGCGCTGTGAGGCGTTGAGCTAACCAATACTAATTGCCCGTGAGGCTTGACCATATAACACCCAAGCAATTTGCTCATGCAGGTTGCGGTGGTGAAGACGAAACGCCGAAGATTCGTACACAAACATCACATATCCGAATTTGCTGGGCCGTTCATCTGGACGTTCTGGCTACAGAATTTCTTGACGACAATAGAGCATTGGAACCACCTGATCCCATCCCGAACTCAGTAGTGAAACGATGCATCGCCGATGGTAGTGTGGGGTCTCCCCATGTGAGAGTAGGTCATCGTCAAGATTCATTTCGCAAAACCCCTATCTGCGCGAGCAGGTAGGGGTTTTGTCTTTTCCGGGATCCGGAAATCTGCGGCTACATAGCGTCCCCCATCGCACCACCCCCGCCCATGATATGGTTCCCCCCCAGGACGAACGCCTTTCAGAGAGAGCGCAATGGCAGATACCCGCTTGCACCCCGGCTTCATGGTTGTTCACGGCAACCGCCTGGACGACCTGCGCAGCTTGGTGGTGAGTATGATGCGCCGCTTCCCTCTGGCCCCGTTGGAAAACGAAGTCGCCCTGGTGCAAAGCAATGGCATCGCCCAATGGCTGAAACTCGCCCTGGCCGAAGACCCACAAGACGATGACAGCGGCGGTTGTGGCATCGCTGCCGCCATCGATGTGCAATTGCCCGGTACCTTCATGTGGCAGCTGTACCGTAAGGTGCTCGGCCGCGACGAAATCCCCGAAGTATCCCTGCTCGACAAGGCCCCACTTACCTGGCGCCTGATGCGCTTGCTGCCGGCGCTGATCGAGCGCCCGCACTTCGAGCCGCTACGGCGCTTTCTGACTGACGACAGCGACCTGCGCAAGCGCTACCAGCTGGCCGAGCGCCTGGCTGACCTGTTCGACCAATATCAGGTCTACCGCGCCGACTGGCTGCAGGATTGGGCAGCCGGTAAGCATGTTCTCAATACCGCCCGCGCCCAGCGCAAGCCACTGGCTGCCGGCAACTGCTGGCAGGCCGAACTGTGGCGGGCGTTGCTCGAAGATGTAGGCCAGGCCGGTATGGAGCAGAGCCGTGCCGGCGTGCACCAGCGCTTTATCGAGCGTATGAACAGCCTCGAGCAGCCGCCCAAGGGCCTGCCAGCGCGAGTCATCGTCTTTGGTATTTCGTCCCTGCCGGCGCAGGCACTCGAAGCTCTGGCGTCGTTGGCCCGTTTCAGCCAGGTGCTGCTTTGCGTGCACAACCCGTGTCGGCACCACTGGGGCGATATCGTTGCCGACAAAGACCTGCTCCGCCACCAATACAAGCGCCAACAGCGCAAGCAAGGCATGCCCATGCAACTGGACGACGAGAGCTTGCACCAGCATGCCCACCCGCTGCTCGCTGCCTGGGGCAAACAGGGTCGCGACTACATCAACCTGCTCGACAGCTACGATGACCCTGCTAGTTACCTTGGCGTGTTCAACGAAGGCCGCATCGACCTGTTCAGCGAGGCCCAGCCAGGCAATCTGCTCAACCAGTTGCAGGATGACATTCTCGAGTTGCGGCCATTGGCCGAAACCCGCGAAGTCTGGCCCGCAGTGGACCCGACCAAGGACCGCTCGGTCAGGTTTCACATCGCCCACAGCGCCCAGCGTGAAGTCGAGATCCTCCACGATCAGTTGCTGGCCCGCTTCAGCGCCGATCCTACCCTGCGCCCGCGCGATATCATCGTCATGCTGCCAGCCATCGATGACTACGCCCCGCATATCCGCGCGGTGTTCGGCCAGCTCGATCGCCACGACCCGCGCTATATCCCGTTCACCCTGACCGATCAGGGCCAGCGTGGCCGCGACCCTTTACTTATCGCTCTTGAGCATCTGCTCAAGCTGCCCGACAGCCGCTTTGCCGTTAGTGAGGTGCTCGATCTTCTCGACGTGCCCGCACTGCGCGCGCGCTTCGCCATTCAGGAAAGCGACCTGCCGACTCTGCATCGCTGGATCGAAGGCGCTGGCATCCGTTGGGGACTGAGTGCCGCCCAGCGCGCCAGCCTCGGCCTGCCCGAAGGGCTGGAGCAGAACAGCTGGCGGTTTGGCTTGCGCCGGATGCTGCTCGGTTACGCAGTGGGCGTAGGCGAGGGCTGCGATGGCATCGAGCCGTACGACGAGATCGGCGGCCTCGATGCCGCCTTGATCGGGCCGCTAGTGGCGTTGCTCGATGCGCTTGATGTGGCCTGTGTCGAGCTCGCTCAAGCGGCAACAGCAGTTGAGTGGGGCGAGCGCCTGAACGCACTGCTGCAGGTGTTTTTCCTGGCCGAAAACGAGCATGACGAGTTTCTTCTGGTACAGCTTCAGGACCTGCGCGACACCTGGCTGCAAACCTGCGATACGGTCACCCTTCACGACCCACTACCACTGACAGTAGTGCGCGAGGCATGGCTGTCAGGTCTCGATCAAGGCAAACTTTCGCAACGCTTTCTCGCCGGCTCAGTAAACTTCTGCACGCTGATGCCGATGCGAGCGATCCCCTTCCGGGTGGTCTGCCTGCTGGGCATGAACGACGGCGATTACCCACGAGCCCAGCAGCCGCTGGATTTCGACCTGATGGCCAGTGACTACCGCCCAGGCGACCGCTCGCGCCGTGAGGATGACCGCTACCTGCTGCTCGAAGCCCTGCTGTCTGCCCGCGACCAGCTGTATGTCAGCTGGGTAGGGCGCAGCATCCGCGACAACAGCGAGCGGCCGGCCTCGGTCCTGATCGGCCAGTTGCGCGATCACCTGGCCGCCGGTTGGCAAGTCGCCAACGCCAAGCCAGGCCTGCGCGAAGACGCCGGCCAGCAACTGCTGCACGGCCTGACTCAGGAGCACCCGCTGCAGCCGTTCAGCCAGCGCTACTTCCAGAAAGGTAGCCCGCTGTTCAGTTACGCCCATGAGTGGCAACTGTTGCATCAGGCCGAGGCTGCCACACCCCTCGCAGACGACACGCTAGCGCCCTACGTCAATGACGAGCCGCTGAGCATGACCCAACTGCAGGACTTTCTGCGCCACCCGGTGCGGCATTTCTTCCGCCAGCGCTTGAAGGTGTTCTTCGAGTCACTCGAGGCACCGACCCCGGACGAAGAACCGTTCGTGCTCGACGCACTGCAGCGCTACGGCCTCAGCGAAAGCCTGCTGGATGCCGCCCTGGCTGACCCAGGCAACGCCGAATCGGCCCTGTACGCCCAGGCGCGCCGCCTGCAAGGCCATGGCCTGCTGCCGTTGGCCGGTTTTGGCGAGATCCTCCAGGCCGAGCTGATCGAGCCCCTGCCCAATCTGCTGCAACGTCATCGACACCTGCTGCAACGCTGGCCGAGCCTGGTCGAAGGCGCGCTGCCGATTCACTTTGAGCATGGCCGCGAGCGCCTGCAAGGCTGGCTTGGGCGGGTGTATCAGGCGGCCGACCAAAGCCTGCTGAGCATCACGACCATCCCCAACACCATCAGTGCCGGGCGTAACAACCTCAAGCGCCATCGGCTGATTCCGACCTGGGTCATGCACCTGGCTGCCTGCGCTGCCGGCTACCCGCTGCACAGTGCACTGGTGGCCAGCGACCTGACCCTGCTGCTGGAACCTTTGCCACAGGCTGAGGCCAGTGAGCGGCTTGCTGATCTGCTGGTCGCACGTCAGGCCGGCATGAACGCGCCGCTGCCGGTGGCGGCCAAGACCGCCTTCGCCTGGCTCGGCCAGGACGACCCGGACAAGGCCTTGGCCGCTGCCGCCCGGGCCTACGAAGGCGACGGCCAGAACAGCTTTGGCGAACGCAGCGAAAGCCTCGCCCTGGCGCGCCAGTTCCGCGACTTCGCCGCACTGAGCGCCGATGAAACCTTCGAAGGCTGGTGTGAAGCCCTGTACCGCCCCCTGTTCGCCGCGCCCTGGCAAACCCAGGGCAATCCGGAGAGTGCCGCATGACCCAGGCCCGCCCCTTGGCCTTGAGCTTCCCGCTGCATGGCAGCCAGCTGATCGAAGCCAGCGCCGGTACCGGCAAGACCTTCACCATCTCGGCGCTGTACCTGCGGCTGATCCTTGGCCATGGCGATGCGCACGGCTTTGGCCGCGAGCTGTTGCCGCCGCAGATCCTCGTGGTGACCTTTACCGATGCGGCCACCAAAGAGCTGCGTGAGCGCATTCGTACGCGACTGGCCGAAGCCGCACGGTTCTTCCGTGACGAGCTGGCCGACGCCGACCCGCTGCTGCAGATGCTCCGTGCCGACTACCCGGCAGAGCTCTGGCCACGTTGCGCCAGCCGCCTGGAAGTGGCCGTACAGTGGATGGACGAAGCCGCCGTATCGACCATTCACGGATGGTGCCAACGGATGCTGCGCGAACACGCCTTCGACAGCGGCAGCCTGTTTACTCAAAGTCTTGAGACCGATCACAGCGAACTGCTCGGCCAGGTCATGCGCGACTACTGGCGGCGTTTCTGCTATAGCATGCGCGGCGAATCCCTGAACTGGGTACGCGGCAACTGGGTCAGCCCCGATGCCTTGTTGCCGCGCCTGCGTCCGCTGTTTGGCCGTGTCGCCAGCAGCGCCGATGATATCGAGCCGCAGGCACTGATCGAGACCACTCTGGAGCAACGCGCGCAGCAGCTGTGCCAGCTCAAGGCGCCTTGGGGCGTCTGGGCTGACGAGTTGCAGCAGATCTGCCACGCGGCGGTTGCGGCCAAGCACGCTGATGGGCGCAAGTTGCAGGCGCGTTACTTCGAGCCGTGGTTCGAAAAACTGCGCGCCTGGGCCGGTGACGATCAGGTCCTCGAACTGGATCTGGGCACCGGCTTCACCCGCCTGACTCCAGCCGGCATGGCCGAAGCCTGGAAGCACGGTGACCCACCCGATCACCCGGCCCTGCGCGCCATGGAAAACCTGCGCCAGCAGTTACAAGGCCTGGCCAGCCCCGAAGTGCCTTTGCTCGAGCATGCCGCCAGTTGGGTGTCAGCACGCTTCGAGCAGGAAAAACGCCGCCGTGCCGAAATGGGCTTCGACGACATGCTCCTGCGTCTGCAGCACGCGCTTAATCAGGAGTCCGGCGAACGCTTGGCCGCGCTCATCCGCGAGCAGTTCCCGGTCGCCCTGATCGACGAGTTCCAGGACACCGACCCGGTCCAGTACGGCATCTTCGAGCGCATCTACCAGATCAGCCAGAACCACGCCGAAACCGGCCTGTTCATGATCGGCGACCCGAAGCAGGCGATCTACGCTTTCCGCGGTGCCGACATCTTTACCTACCTGGCGGCCCGCCGCGCCACTGCCGGGCGCCTGCACAGCCTGGACACCAACTACCGTTCCAGCAAAGCCATGGTCAGTGCGGTAAACCGCCTGTTCCTCGCCGCAGAAGGGCGTAGCAGCGGCCGCGGCGCATTTCTGTTCCGTGAGGGGCAAGACAATCCCTTGCCGTTTATCCAGGTTCACGCCAAAGGCCGCAGCGAGCAACTGCTGATCAACGGCCAGCCATCCGCCGCGCTGCATTGCTGGCGGCTGGACAGTGATGAACCGGTGTCCAGCACCCTCTATCGTCAGCAACTGGCCGCCAGCTGCGCCAGCCATATCGTCGGCCTGCTCAATGGCGGTCAACAGGGCGTCAGTGGTTTCCAAAAGCCCGATGGAAAATTAACAGCCTGTCTGCCGTCAGATATCGCCATTCTGGTACGCGATGGCCGCGAAGCGCAGCTGGTCCGCGCTGAGCTGGCAGCGCGCGATGTGCGCAGTGTGTACCTGTCGGACAAAGACTCGGTGTTTGCCGCCCAGGAGGCGCACGACCTGCTAGCCTGGCTCAAGGCCTGCGCCGAACCCGACTCCGAGCGCCTGCTCAAGACCGCCTTGGCCAGCCCGACCCTTGAACAGTCACTGCTTGAACTCGAGCGGCTGAATCAGGACGAGCGGGTCTGGGAAGACTGGGTCATGCGCTTCCGCCAGTACCGCGAAACCTGGCAGCGTCAGGGCGTATTGCCGATGCTGCGGCGCCTGCTGCATGACTTCGAACTGCCGCGCCGGCTGATCGCCCGTAGCGACGGCGAGCGGGTGCTGACCAATTTGCTGCACCTGGCCGAACTGCTGCAGCAGGCCGCTGGCGAACTGGATGGCGAGCAAGCCTTGATCCGCCATCTGGGCGAGAACCTGGCCGGCTCCGGGCAGGCGGGCGAAGAGCAGATCCTGCGCCTGGAAAGCGACGAGCAACTGGTCAAGGTCGTGACCATTCACAAGTCCAAGGGCCTTGAGTATCCGTTGGTGTATCTGCCGTTCATCTGCACCAGCAAGCCGGTCGATGGCCAGCGCCTGCCGCTGATCTGGCACGACAGCGACGGCCACGCGCACCTGACCCTGACACCCGACCAAGAGCAGATCGAGCGCGCCGATGACGAGCGCCTGGCCGAAGATCTACGCTTGCTCTACGTCGCCTTGACCCGCGCCCAGCACGCCTGCTGGCTCGGTGTCGCCGACCTCAAACGCGGTAACCAGAAACACTCGCTGCTGCATCGCTCGGCCCTGGGCTATCTGCTCGGCGGCGGCCTGCCGCTGGCCTCGTCGGCACAGCTGGCCGAGTGGCTGCAAAGCCTGCAAGCGAGCTGCGCGGATATCGTCTGTGAAGAGCTGCCCGGCGCAGACCAACAGCGCTATCTGCCCCCACAAGATGGTCACGAGCTGATTGCCGCGCGCAAGCCACGCCGGTCTGCGGCAGAGAACTGGTGGATCGCCTCCTACAGCGCCCTGCGCGTGGGCGACCAGGGCCTTGCCGGTGACAGCTCGCTGGCCCAGCAGCTGACCGATGACGAGCGCATCGACGCCCAGCAGTTGCGTGATATCCCGGCTCAGAGCGGCGACATTCATCGCTTTCCACGCGGGCCCAATCCCGGCACCTTCCTGCACGGTCTGCTCGAGTGGGCCGGGCGTGAGGGCTTCGCCGAAGTCAGCCAGCAGCCTCAGCTCATCAAACACACGGTCGGCCAGCGCTGCAACCGGCGGGACTGGAAAGGCTGGATCCCGGGCCTCACCGAGTGGCTGCAGCATCTGCTGGTCGAGCCGCTGCCGTTACATGGCGAGAATCGCCAATTGACCTTGGCGCACCTGCAGCAGTATCAGATCGAGATGGAATTCTGGTTTGCCAGTCACAAGGTCGATGTCATCGAGCTTGATCAGTTGGTGACCCGGCATACCCACGGCGGCAGCGCGCGTGCCGCCGCCGAGCCGAGCCAGCTCAACGGCATGTTCAAAGGTTTCATCGACCTGGCCTTCGAGCTGGACGGTCGTTATTACGTTACCGACTACAAATCCAACTGGCTCGGCCCGGACCTGCACAGCTACAACGCGCTGGCCATGGAACAGGCGATTCTCGATCACCGCTACGACCTGCAGTACGTGCTCTATCTGCTCGCGCTGCACCGCCAGTTGCGCGCGCGCATGCCCGACTACGATTACGACCGCCATGTCGGCGGTGCGCTGTTCATCTTCCTGCGTGGCGCCAGCCGGGCAGGCCACGGGGTGTATTTCAGCAAGCCGCCACGTGAGCTGATCGAAGCCCTCGATGCCCTGTTCCGCGGTGCCCCGGTGCCGGCACAGCAGGACCTGTTTGCCGGAGCCGCGCCATGAGCCGCCGCCTTGAAGACCTGTTGCCAACCCCCCTGCAAGCCGAGCAGCTGGCTGCCCTGGCGCCGCTGCAGAGTAGCCATGACCTGCTGATCCTGCTCGACCGCTGGGTTGAGCGCGGCTGGCTGCGCGCGCTCGACCGCGCACTGGTGGCTTTTCTTGAAGAGCGTGCGCCCGGCAGCGACCCGCTGCTGTTGCTCGCCGCTGCCCTGGCCAGCCACCAGTTGGGTCACGGGCATGTCTGCCTGGACCTCGCCCAGACCCTGGCCGAGCCGGACTTCGCCCTGTCGCTGCCACCGGAAGGTGATGCACTCGACGGGCCATTGCTGCTGCCATCACAACTGCTGACGAAGCTCGAGCAGCACACCTGGTGCGAGCGCATCACGGCCAGCCCGCTAGTGGCCACTGGCAATACGCCGGGACACAGCGCGCGACCACTGGTCCTCAGCGGCTTGCGCCTGTACCTGCGCCGATACTGGAGCTACGAGCGACAGATCGACAACGCGCTGCGCCAGCGCCTGGCAGCGGATCAAGTCATCGCGCCAGCGCTGCCGGAACGGCTTGAGCAACTGTTCAAGGGTGGCGCGCCGCAAGGCCAGGTCGACTGGCAGAAACTCGCCTGCGCCTTGGCTACTCGCGCCTCGTTCAGCATCATCACTGGCGGCCCCGGCACCGGCAAGACCACAACAGTGGTGCGCCTGCTGGCACTGCTGCAAGGGCCTGCGGTGGAGCAGGGCAGGCCGCTGCGGATTCGCCTGGCAGCGCCCACCGGCAAGGCCGCTGCGCGCCTGACCGAGTCGATTGGCCAACAGGTCGAGTTGCTTGAGGTCAGCGCTGAGGTCCGCCAGCAGATTCCGACCGATGTCAGCACCGTGCACCGCTTGCTCGGCAGCCGCCCGGGCTCGCGCCATTTCCGCCACCATGCTGGCAACCCGTTGCCACTGGATGTGTTGGTGATCGATGAAGCATCGATGATCGACCTGGAGATGATGGCCGTGCTGCTCGACGCCTTGCCACCGTCGGCGCGGCTGGTGCTACTGGGTGACAAGGACCAGTTGGCCTCGGTCGAAGCCGGTGCAGTGCTCGGTGACCTGTGCCGCGATGCCGAGGAGGGTTTCTATTCGGCGGCCACCCGCGCCTGGCTGGAGCAGGTCGGCGGACAGTCCCTGCAGGACAGCGGGCTAACCCCCGGCGACGCCGGGCAGCACCCACTTGCGCAGCAGGTGGTGATGTTGCGCCACTCGCGGCGTTTTGGTGAAGGCAGCGGGATCGGTCAGCTGGCCCGCCTGGTCAACCGCCAGCAAGCCCAGGCGGCGCGCGAACTGCTGACGCAAAAGCTCGACGACGTGCACGGCCTGTCGCTGCAAGGCGAGCATGATCGACGCTTCGACAGACTGCTGCTCGATGGCCTTGATCGCGGCACCGACGGCCCGCAGGGCTACCGCCATTACCTGCGCAACATCGGTCGCCTGCGCCCCCCGCCCGCGACCGCAGCAGACGACCCGCGCTGGGAGCAGTGGGCCGGCCAGGTGCTGCACAGTTTCGAGGACTTCCAGCTGCTCTGTGCAGTACGCAAGGGGCCGTGGGGCGTGCAGGGTCTGAACGAGCGCGTCACCCGCGTGCTGCACAACGCTGGTCTGATCGACAGTCAGCAGCCGTGGTACGAAGGCCGGCCGGTGCTGGTCACCCGCAACGACTATGGTCTGGGCCTGATGAACGGCGATATCGGCATTGCCCTGCGCCTGCCCGACGAACGCGGCGTCGCCTTGTTGCGCGTGGCCTTTGCGCGTAACGACGGCAGTGGTGGGGTGCGCTTCGTGTTACCCAGCCGGCTCAATGAAGTCGAAACCGTCTATGCCATGACCGTGCACAAGTCGCAGGGCTCGGAGTTCAGCCACACCGCTCTGGTGCTGCCGGACGCGCTCAATCCGGTGCTGACCAAGGAGCTGGTATATACCGGCATTACCCGCGCCAAGCACTGCTTCAGCTTGATCGAGCCCCGTGCGGGAGTGTTCGAAGAGGCGGTTGAACGCCGCGTGCGGCGCATCTCCGGCCTGATGTTGGAGCAAGGCTGACGTTCTGCCGCAGCGGCAATATGCTATCGTTGCGGCATTATCTGACAAGATTTTGAGAAAATTCCCACATGATCGTGGCTGTCTCGACCTGGGCGCGCGCAACGGGCGCTGCGCTTGCCCTGCTGCTCGCCGCCCTTTTGCTCTACGCCAGCCCCAGCCGGGCAGAGACCGCTGCCAGCGCCGCCCTGGCGCAGCAGCGGGGCAAGGCCGTGACCCAGGTGGTGTTGGGCATTTTCAGCTACGCGCGCTGGCCCAGTGAGCCGGCCCCGTTGCGGCTGTGCCTGATCGGCCCGACCGAATACGCCGATGACTTGATCAAGGGCACCGAGCAGAACTCTGGCAAGCCGCTGCAGACCCGTCGCCTTCTGGCCGACGATCCGCAAACCGCCGGTGCCTGTGATGCGGTGTATATCGGCAAGCTCGATCGTGGCCAGCGCGAGCGGTTGTTTCATGCCCTCAACGGCCGGCCGGTGCTGAGCATCAGCGAAGCAGACGACCCCTGCACGGTCGGTAGCCTGTTCTGCCTGCGCGTGAGCGACGAGCAGGTAACCTTCGAGGTCAACCTCGATTCGGTAGCCCGCAGCGGTGTGCGTATCCACCCCAGCGTGCTGCAGCTGTCGCGTCGCCGCGCGGTGCAGCCATGATCCGCTCAGCCAGGCGCGACCGCCGGCCGACCCTGCGCGCTGTGCTCGGCCGCGGGCATTTGGGCGTGGCCCTGCTCGCGGTCGGCCTGGCTGGCCTGTGCGTGACCCTGCTTGGCGTGCTGGCCTTGCGTGTATATGCCAACCAGAACCTGCACCTGATCGCGCGCTCGATCAATTACACAGTCGAAGCCGCGGTGGTGTTCGACGACAGCGCCGCCGCCAACGAGTCACTGGCGCTGATCGCCGCCAACGAAGGCGTGGCCGACGCCAAGGTGTTCAACAACGATGGTGAGCTGCTGGCCCACTGGCAAAGGCCCGAAGACGGCGTGCTGGCGCCGCTGGAACGGTCGCTGGCAAGCAGCTTTCTGGTCGAGCCGGTGCACATGCCGATTCTCCATCAGCAACAGCAGGTCGGCCACATCGAAGTCACCGGCCAGGGCCGCAGCGTATTGCGCTTTCTGCTCAGCGGGCTGACCGGCATCCTCTTGTGCATGCTGCTCAGCGCCTGGGTCGCCAGCCACTGGTCGCGGCGCCTGTTCGGCGACATCATCCGGCCCCTGCGCAACCTTGCCAGCGTCGCCCACGCCGCCCGCCGCGAGCGCAGCTTCGACCGCCGCGTACCGGAAACCCACATCGCCGAGCTCAACGAGCTGGGCAACGACTTCAATGCCCTGCTCGACGAACTGGAGAACTGGCAGAACCACCTGCGCAGCGAGAACGCCACCCTGGCCCATCCGGCCAGCCACGACAGCCTGACCGGGTTGCCGAATCGCGCTTTCTTCGAGGGGCGCCTGAGCCGCACCTTGCGCACTGCCGAGCGTCACCAGGAATATCTGGCGCTGCTGTTCATCGACTGCGATCACTTCAAGCAGATCAACGACAGCCAGGGCCATGCCGTTGGCGACGAGGTGCTGGTCACCGTTGCTGCGCGAGTGCGTGCGCAGTTGCGCGAGCATGATCTGGTCGCGCGGCTGGGCGGTGATGAGTTCGCGGTATTGCTGACCCCGCTGCAATCCTGCGAGGACGCCCAACGGATTGCCGAGAAGATCGTTGCCAGCATGAAGCTGCCGATTGCCCTGAACGAGGGCACCAGCATCAGCGCTTCACTCAGCGTTGGCATCGCGTGTTACCCGGACGATGGCCATGACCCGGCCAGTCTACTCAATGCCGCTGATGCGGCGATGTACCAAGCCAAACGCGCACGCCGCGGCCAGTGGCATGTGGCGCATACGGAAAGTAGCGCCGCAGATTTTGAAAAAAGGAGTTAATCGTGTTGCAACTGTTTGTACGTTTGCGCCTGCCTTGCATGGCAGTGTTGTTGAGTCTGCTGGCCTTGAGCGGTTGCCAGAGTGTGCCACCGCCCGGACTGACTGCCGAGCAGATCGCCGTGCTCAAGCGCGAGGGCTTCACCCCCACCGATGAAGGCTGGAGTTTCGATCTGTCCGGCAAAGTGCTGTTCGGCAGTGATCTGGACAGCCTCAACAGCCAGAGCCGAGCCATCGTCGAGCGTATTGGCCGGGCCTTGCTCAGCGTCGATATCCAGCGTGTCCGCGTTGACGGCCACACCGATGCCTCGGGCAAAGCGGCCTACAACCAGCAACTGTCCGAACGCCGCGCCCAGAGCGTGGCCAAGGCGCTGATCGAGATCGGCATGCAACCGCAGAACATTCAAAGTCGCGGCCTCGGCAGCAGCCAGCCAGTCGCCGACAACCGCACCAGCGCCGGGCGCACGGAAAACCGCCGGGTCTCGATCGTTGTGGCGTCCAACTGAGTCAGTCCTGGGCGAAGCGCATCTCGCGTGATTCGCCTAGCAACAGCGGCGCATTGGCCTCGGTCACCTCGCGGATGTAATCCCACAACAGGGTAATCCGCTTGAGCTTGCGCAAATCCTCCCGGCAGTACATCCAGAACTGCCGGGTAATCGCGATCTCCTCAGGCAACACTGTCACCAGTCGTGGATCCTGTGCAGCCAGGAAGCACGGCAGAATCGCCAGGCCGCGCCCTTGCAGCGCTGCGGTGTACTGAGCGATGACGCTGGTGCTGCGCAGGTGGGCGTGGGCGTTGGGGATCATGTTGGCCAGGTACAGCAGCTCTGAACTGAAGGCCAAGTCGTCGACGTAGCTGATGAACGGGTGTTCGGCCAGGTCGCTGACCTGGCGGATCGGCGCGTGGTTGTCGAGGTAGTCCTGGGTGGCGTACAGACGCAGGCGGTAGTCGGTCAGCTTGCAGCACACGTAGGGGCCATGTTCGGGGCGCTCGAGGGCGATGACGATGTCGGCTTCGCGCTTGGACAGGCTGATGAAGTGCGGTAGCGGCAGGATGTCCACGGTGATCGCCGGCCAGGCGTCGACGAAGTGGCTCAGCTGCGGAGTAACGAAGAAGCTGCCGAAACCTTCGGTGCAGCCCATGCGCACGTGCCCGGACAAGGCCACGCCGGAGCCTGATACCTGCTCGCAGGCCATGTGCAGGGTGCTCTCGACGGATTCGGCGTAACCGAGCAGGCGCTGGCCTTCGTTGGTCAGGACAAAGCCATTGGTGCGCGACTTTTCGAACAGCAACGTGCCCAGCGCCGCCTCCAGCGAGCTGATTCGCCGCGACACCGTGGTGTAGTCGACATTCAGCCGTTTGGCCGCGCTGCTTGCCTTGCGCGTGCGCGCCACTTCAAGAAAGAACTTCAGGTCATCCCAGTTCAGCGAACTGAGGGAGGTAAGGTCTTTTTGCATGATGATCCGGTTTTTATGTGCGTTCTTATTGGATGTTTGCACATCTATACTTCAAATCAGCGCCTCGACGCCAGCCCCGCCTGGCAATCTCGTCTCCCACAATAATTCCAAGGAACGCGCAGATGAACGCACCCCAATCCCCGACCCAGACTCAGGTAGAGCAGGTCAAGCTGCTGATCGACGGCCAATGGGTCGAGTCGAAAACCACCGAATGGCGCGATGTAATCAACCCGGCCACCCAGCAGGTGCTGGCGCGGGTGCCGTTTGCCACGGTCGACGAGGTCGATGCCGCTGTCGCTGCCGCCCAGCGTGCATTCGCCAGCTGGCGCGACACGCCGATCGGGGCGCGCATGCGCATCATGCTCAAATTGCAGGCGCTGATCCGCGAGCACAGCAAACGCATCGCCCAGACCCTCAGCGCCGAGCAGGGCAAGACCATTGCCGACGCCGAGGGCGATATCTTCCGCGGCCTGGAAGTGGTCGAACACGCAGCGTCGATTGGCACCCTGCAGATGGGTGAGTTCGCCGAGAACGTCGCTGGCGGTGTGGACACCTACACCCTGCGTCAGCCGATCGGCGTCTGCGCCGGGATCACCCCGTTCAACTTCCCGGCGATGATCCCGCTGTGGATGTTCCCGATGGCCATCGTCTGCGGTAACACCTTCGTCCTCAAACCGTCCGAACAGGACCCGTTGTCGACCCTGATGCTGGTCGAGCTGGCGCTGCAGGCCGGGGTGCCGGCCGGTGTGCTCAACGTGGTCCACGGCGGTAAGCAGGTTGTAGATGCGATCTGCACGCACAAGGACATCAAGGCGATCTCGTTCGTCGGTTCGACCGAGGTCGGTACCCACGTCTACAACCTCGGCAGCCAGCACGGCAAGCGCGTGCAGTCGATGATGGGCGCCAAGAACCACGCGGTAGTGCTGCCCGATGCCAACCGCACGCAAACCATCAACGCGCTGGTCGGCGCCGCCTTTGGTGCCGCCGGGCAACGCTGCATGGCCACCTCGGTGGCGGTGCTGGTCGGCAAGGCCCGCGAGTGGCTGCCGGACATCAAGGCTGCTGCCAGTCAGCTCAAAGTCAACGCCGGTTGCGAGCCAGGCACGGATGTTGGCCCGGTGGTCTCGAAACGGGCCAAGGAGCGCGTGCTGGGCTTGATCGAAAGCGGCATCGCCGAGGGCGCGAAGCTGGAGCTGGATGGCCGTGACGTCAGCGTGCCGGGCTATGAGCAAGGCAACTTCGTCGGCCCGACGCTGTTCTCCGGGGTCACCACCCAGATGCAGATCTACACCCAGGAAATCTTCGGCCCGGTGCTGATCACCCTTGAAGTCGACACGCTCGACGAGGCCATCGCCCTGGTCAACAGCAACCCGTTCGGCAACGGTACCGGCCTGTTCACCCAGAGCGGCGCTGCGGCGCGCAAGTTCCAGAGCGAGATCGACGTCGGCCAGGTCGGCATCAACATCCCGATCCCGGTGCCGGTGCCGTACTTCAGCTTCACCGGTTCGCGCGGCTCCAAGCTCGGCGACCTCGGCCCGTATGGCAAGCAGGTGGTGCAGTTCTACACTCAGACCAAGACGGTCACGGCCCGTTGGTTCGATGACGACAGCGTCAACGACGGCGTCAACACCACCATCAGCCTGCGCTAAGGAGGCTCCATGCGTATTGCATTCATTGGTCTGGGCAACATGGGCGCGCCCATGGCCCGCAACCTGATCAAGGCTGGGCATCAGCTCAACCTGTTCGACCTCAACCAGAGCGTGCTGGCCGAACTTGCCGAGCTTGGCGGGCAGATCAGCGCCTCACCCAAGGACGCAGCGGCCAACAGCGAGCTGGTCATCACCATGCTGCCGGCGGCAGCGCATGTGCGTGGCGTCTACCTCAACGATGACGGCGTGCTGGCTGGGATTCGCCCAGGTACGCCGACCGTCGATTGCAGCACGATCGACCCACAGACCGCCCGCGAAGTGTCCAAGGCTGCTGCGGCCAAGGGCGTCGACATGGGCGATGCGCCGGTGTCCGGCGGTACCGGTGGCGCAGCGGGCGGCACCCTGACCTTCATGGTCGGCGCCAGCGCTGAACTGTTTGCCAGCCTTGAGCCGGTGCTCAAGGACATGGGCCGCAACATCGTCCATTGCGGCGAAGTCGGTACCGGGCAAATCGCCAAGATCTGCAACAACCTGCTGCTGGGCATCTCGATGATCGGCGTGTCCGAGGCGATGGCGCTGGGCAATGCGCTGGGCATCGACACCCAGGTGCTGGCCGGCATCATCAACAGTTCCACAGGCCGTTGCTGGAGTTCGGATACTTACAACCCATGGCCGGGTGTAATTGATACGGCGCCTGCCGCGCGCGGTTATACCGGCGGCTTTGGTGCCGAGCTGATGCTCAAGGATCTTGGGTTGGCCACTGAAGCTGCGCGACAGGCGCATCAGCCGGTGATTCTCGGTGCCGTGGCGCAGCAGCTGTATCAGGCGATGAGCCTGCGCGGCGATGGCGGCAAGGACTTTTCGGCAATCGTCGAGGGCTATCGCAAGAAGGATTGAGCGTCACGTGTCTTGATCGTGGCTCGAAGCGCCCTCCCACTGTAACTGCGCACCTGGGGGAGGGCGGTTCGAGTCGCGATTTTTTTTGCCTTGCGCTTAGCCGATCAACTCAATCTTTGATCAGGCAAAGACAAAATACTTGCGCACGGTTTCGACCACTTCCCAGGTGCCTTTCATGCCCGGCTCGATGACGAACACATCGCCCGCCTTGAGGTGCTTGGGCTCTTCGCCTTCCGGGGTGATGATGCAGTAGCCGTCGAGGAAGTGGCAGAATTCCCACTTGTCGTAGTTGACCTCGAACTTGCCCGGCGTGCAGATCCAGGTGCCCATGATCTTGCTGCCGTCAGCCGACAGGTAGGCGTTGAGGTTGACCGTGTGCGGGTCACCGCCAATGCGCTTCCACTTGGTCGCGTCGACTACCGGGATCGGGCAGGTTTCACGCAGGACGGTAATGAAATCGGACATGGCAGGTGTTCCCTTTGGGATGCTTATGGACGCATCACCATAGGGCTATCGCGCGTGGCCCAGTTGCCTGCGCTCGACCTCTACCTGCCTGCCCGCGCTATCGCCGCGCGGTTATGCCCACCAGTAACGCACGAAGTGAAAGAACACCGGCGCGGCAAAACACACCGAGTCGATGCGGTCGAGCATGCCGCCGTGGCCTTCGATCATGTGCCCCCAGTCCTTGACCCCACGGTCGCGCTTGATCGCCGACATCACCAGCCCGCCGAAGAAGCCCATGGCGTTCACGGTCAGCGCCATCAACGCCGCCTGCCAGAAGCTGAACGGGGTGATCCAGCACAGTGAGGCGCCGATCAGGGTGGCCAGGGCTACGCCGCCGAGCAGGCCCTCGATGGTTTTCGACGGCGACAGGTTGGGTGCCACTTTGCGCTTGCCGAACAGCTTGCCGCAGACGTACTGCAGCACATCGCTGATCTGCACTACCAGGATCAGCCAGGCGATCAGCAGCAGGTTGCGGCCTTCGAAACCGGGGATGTCGAGGGTCATCAGCGCCGGCACCGCTGACACGCAGTACACGGCAATCATCAGCCCCCACTGCACTTTCGAGGCGCGTTCGAGAAAGCGCGTGGTATCGCCGCCAAAGCTGGCCAGAATCGGCAGCAACAGGAACAGGTACACCGGGATGAAGATGCTGAACAGGCCGTACCAGTCCATCGCGATCAGCAGGTACTGCAGCGGCAGTGCCACATAGAACGCTGCCACCAGCGCGGGGTAGTCGCTGCGCCGGGTCGGGGTCAGCGTCATGAATTCGCGCAGGGCATAGAACGACACGCAGTAGAACAGCACGATCACGCCGTACTTGCCGAACAGGAAGGCGATGCCGATCACCAGCACCATCACCCACCAGGCGTTGATCCGCGCATTGAGGTTGTCGATCACCGCATGGGGGCCGCCGCCGGCGCGCCACTTGAGCAGGCGGCCGATGACGCTGGCGAGCAGCAGCAGCGCGCCGATCCCGGCAAACAGCAAAACAGTGTTGTGGTCCATCTCAGACTTCCTTGGGGGCCAGGTTCAGCAGGGCCTGGCGGGCCCGCTCGAGAAACGCGTGCTTGTCTTCAGCGGCCTGCACCTGCAGCGGTTCGCCGAAGCTCAAGGTGCACAACAGCGGCAGCGGCAGGGCGCGGCCCTTGGGCATGACCCGGTTGAGGTTGGCGATCCACACCGGCACCACTTCCATGTCGGGATTGGCGGCGGCGAGGTGGAACAAACCGCTCTTGAACGGCAGCAGCGGCTCGTCACCGAGGTTGCGCGTGCCCTCGGGGAAGAAGATCAA
The DNA here is from genome assembly GCF_014268785.2 of Pseudomonas shirazensis. Taxonomy (GTDB): domain Bacteria; phylum Pseudomonadota; class Gammaproteobacteria; order Pseudomonadales; family Pseudomonadaceae; genus Aquipseudomonas; species Aquipseudomonas shirazensis. The sequence continues at coordinate 713,035 of NZ_JABWRD020000003.1, forward strand.
CGAATCGCCACCGGACAGCGCATCAAGCACCGGCTGCAGCGGGTTGGCCTGGACTTCGCTGCGCTGCCGGTCGATCAGCACACCGTTGAATACCTTGCGGATGACGAAGTTACGCAGGCCCGGTTTGGCCCAGTAGTCGGCGCCTGCAACCGGTCGCGTGCGCTGGCGCAGCGGCCCCGGCAGCGACGCCCAGAGCAGGACGAAGTCGCCGTGGCTACTGTGGTTGGCGAAGTACAGGCGCTGCACCGGCTGCGGCGTGCAGCCGAGCCAGAGGGCGCGGGCGCCGGTGATCAGGCGCGCGGCGGAGGTGATGGCAAAGGCAGTCAGGGCGGTGAGCATGGCACGGGTCTTATCCGATCAAAGGGAGTGTCAGCAGCGTAGTCAGGCACAGCGCGATCTGCAGGGCCAGGCACAGGCCTTGGCGGCGTAACAGGCCGAGCGCAGCCTGGCTGCGCGTGGTCCAATCGCGCGGGTCGCTGGCGCTGGGTTTGAGGTTGAGGTCGAACAAGGCGCGGTCGAGCTGGCCCGTGGCGGCTGGCAGGTCGCTCCGCGAAGCCAGCTCGGCAAATAACTCGGCATCCAGCGCGACTCGCACCGCCAGGTATTTATGCACAAGGCCGAGTATCACCAGCAGGGCGCATAATCCACTGCCCAGCAGCGGCAGTGGGGTGCCTAGCAGCGGCGCCAGGCCATAGCCCAGCGCGATCAGGCTGATGCCGTCGGACAGTCGTTCCAGTTGCTGGCCGCGGCCGAGCAGGCTGGCGGTTACGCGCAGGTGCATGCTTGCCCCTCCAGTTGCCTGAGCATGTGCTGGTGTGCGCTGCGCAGGACGATGCCCGGGCGCGCCTTGCGCAAGCGCAGTTCGGCTTCAGCCAGGCTCGTGCAGCGGCCACTGAGCAGCAACCAAGCAGCGACGGCGGTGGCGCTGCGCGAGTAACCCAGCGCGCAACAGACCAGCAACGGCCCTTGCTGGCGCAGCGTCTCGATAGCGTCGGCGGCGGCGCGGCACAGCTGTAGATCGGCGACCACCAGATCCAGGGTCGGCAGGCTGCGGTAATGGTTTGCCGATGGTTTGGCTGGCAGGCATGGCAGTTCGGCACATAGGTCGACAATCGCCGAAAACTGCCCCGCCTCACCGGCTGCCGGAATACGGCCGAGGAAGACCCCGTCACAGATTTCGTCCGCCTGCGGATGGCGTCGCGTCCACAGCCGCGAGTTGATCCAGGCGCCGAGCAGGTAGGGCGCAAACAGCCAGCTGGCGGCCATCGACAGGCGCCCATCAGCGCCTTTTTGAAACGCGCTGGCACCGAGTATCGCGTAGCTCAAGGCCACCAGCAGCAGCGCCAGTGCCGGCCACGATAGCCACAGCCAGGCGCCGCCGGCCCAGCTCGCCAAACCGGTGCACAGCGCAGCGCCGAGGGTGTAGTAAAGCGCCAGCCGCCAGCGCTTGGGATCCTGCGTCAGACGCGCAGCCTGCAACGGCGGTTGACCGTCGCGAGGCCACAGCCAGACGCATAGCAGCCCGACCAACGCACCGCTCGGCAAGTCGATGAAGTGGTGCTGCCAGGTGGTCAGCACCGACACCCCGATCAGCGCCATCCAGCCGTGCATCAGCCAGCGCCCAAGCGGGTTGCGCAGGTGGCGGGCGAACATCGTCCAGATGATCACCAGCAGGGCGATGTGCAGCGAGGGCGCCTGATTGAAGGGTTTGTCGAAGCCCATCAGCACATCGAACAGCCAGCCGAACAAGCCGCTCAGCTCCGGTCGCTCGAAGGTAAAGCGCAGCGGCCAGAGCAGAAAGCCGGCCACGCAGATCAGCTGCGCGCTCAACAAGGCCAGGGCGTGGCGATCCATCTCGCGGCGGTTGCGTGGCAGCAGAAACGACAAGCCGTAGAGCAGGTCGATCGACCAATACGGGATGATCGTCCACGGCCACAACGGCATCTGGCTTTCCCAGCCGAACACCAGGCTGCCGACATCGGCCCGGCCCGCCGTGTAGGTGTTGGCCAGGCCGTAGCTGAGAAAGAAAAACGGCCCGAGCAGCAGTAGCCACAAGACCCCACGACGGATCAGCCCGGCTTCACGCGCCATCACTCGACCCGCTGCGCCAGGCTGACACTGAAGATGCCCCATTCGTCGATGCGCTGGGTGATCTTGCGAAAACCAGCGGCGGCAACCAGCTGATCCATTTCGGCCTGGCTGCGTCGACGCATGACCCAGGCCTGACCGCCGCGGTGGCTGGTCAGGGCGCGGGCGATCATCTCCAGCTGCGGGTGCCACGGCTGGCCGGTGTAGACCAGATAGCCGCCCGTTTCGACGGCATCAGCCAAGCCGGCCAGCGAGGTGCTGACCATCTGGTTGCTGGCGAACAGTTCGTACAGCCCGGAAACCACAGCCAGGCTCGGGCGCGGCTCGAGTGTGGCCAGGCTCTGCCGGTCAAAGGCGTCGCCCTGGACGAAACGCGCGATATCGCCCAAGCCCTTTTCGGCAATCAGCGCCGTGCCCTGCTGTACATTCAGTTCGCTGTAATCGCGCAGCAGGATCGAGTCCGGCAGTTGCTCGAGTTCCTGCAAGGCTTCAAGAATGTAGCGGCCATGGCCGGCTGCGATGTCGACGATATCGACGCTGCGGCCCTGCTCGCGCAGGCGCCGGATCGCTTCGCGTAGCAGCTCTTCGACATGCAGCTTGCGCTGGCGAATACCGCGCCAGCCGATGGCGTCGAGGTAGTTGCGGTCAATCATCTGCCCCAGCTTGCCCTTGCCGGTGGCCTGATTGCGATAGACATAGTCAAGGGTGCTGCCGGAGTCGAAGCCGGTATCGAAGCCCAGCTTGACCCCGTCTGCCATGCCTTTGCCCAGGCGCAGGCCGGCGCGGGTGGCGCGCCAGTACAGATCCCGTGGCGAGTTGCGCGGCAGTGGCGCGGCGAGGCTTTCGGCTTCGGCGCAGCTGGCGCCGGACTGGTCGGCATCGAGCAGCGAAGGTGCCGCCAGCGGGGCATCGAAGCAGTGCTCGACGAAGCGCTTGATGCGCGGCAGTACATGGCCGCGGTCACGCTCGCCAAGGGTGTCGTGGAAGAACCCAGGCAGCAGATGCAGCTCTTTGCGGGCACTGCCCAGGCGCTCGAAGAACTGCTCTTGCGGCGCCCGCTCGACCACCAGGTCGGCGCCCGAAACCAGCAGTTGGGTCGGCAGTTGGATCGCCTGGGCGTCCGCCACTATCCGGTCTGCGGCTTCATACAGGCCGAGCAGCATGGTCACCGAGATGGGCCGGCTGATCAGCGGGTCGGCCACATACGAAGCCACCCGCTCCGGGTCGTGGGTGAGCAGCCGTGGCTTGACGTAGCTGTTGACGAAGAAGTTGCCGCGCGCGGCTTTCATCAACTTCAGGCCAGGGCGGGCGAACGGCACGTAGAGTTTGACCTTGAACGCCGGCGAGGCCAGCACCAGGCAGCGCACCTTGGGCGCGTAGTCATGCGCCCAGGTGGCAATCAGCACGGCACCGACGCTTTGCGCCAGCACCACGGTGTTGTCTTCGGCGATGCCGTGGCGGGTTTGAATGTGCTCGATGAAGGTCTGCACATCGCGCACGCTGGTGGCAAAGCTCGGGCTGTCGCCGCGCGCCCCTGGCGACTGGCCGTGGCCACGTGCGTCCCAGGCAAAGAAGTCATAGCCGGGCATGTCCAGTTCGTCTGCCAGGTGCGCCAGGCGCCCGCCGTGCTCATGGCCGCGGTGGAACATCACCACCGCCCGACGCGGCTGATGCTCGCTGCGGATGGCCGGCCAGTAGCGATAGTGCAGCTCGACGCCGTCATGGGTAGAGAAGTGCAGCGATTGCGCCTGGCGCATGGCAAAGGTCCTTTTGGCTGGCGGCGGTGCGGTCAGTGGCGACGATCAGTTGGCGTGGGCCAGGCCCTGACGTACACGGTTGTAGAGGGTATAGAGCGAGAGCAGCAGAATCACCAGCAGCAGGCCGTTGATCCAGGTTGGATTGAGCAGGCCAAAGGCGACACCGGTGCCGAGCAGGCCAAAGGCAAACGCGCGATCGCTCTTGCCCATCGGCCCGTCGTAGCGCCGCGCTGCACCGGCCAGCGGGCCCATCACCCCCGCGTATTCGCTGATCAGTGCGCTCAACACCACCAGCACCACCAGCACGGGCGATACCCCGACCAGCAGGGCAAACGGCAGGTACAGCGCAGCGTCGGCGATCACGTCGCTCAGTTCATTGAGGTAGGCACCAAGCCTGGACTGCTGGCCAAACTCGCGGGCGAGCATGCCATCCACCGCGTTGAGCGCCATGCGCAGCAGCATCCAGATCGGCAGCAGGATGAACAGCCCGTGGATGTGGGCAAAGCAGGCCAGCAGCAGGCCCAGCAGCAGCGAGACTATTCCAGCGACAACCGTGACCTGATTGGCCGTCACCCCGCGGTCGTACAGGCGCTGCACGGTGGGTCGCAGCAGGGCCTGGAAGCGGGGTTTGAGCTGATAGATGGACGGCACGGGGAGATCCTTATCGGGTGCGCAATGAAAGCCAATCGGTGGATTGTGAGAAACCCGCCGGCTGGCGGCAAGCGACATTTGTCAGCTATTTGAACGGCTCAACGTTTACCCGAGGCGGCGCTGAGCATGTCGATGCGTTGCACCTCGAAATCGCGCTGCAGATAGTCCATGCGCTGCGCGGCAAACTGCTGCATATGGGCCAGCGCGCAGTGCGCATCGAACGCCGCCTGATCGGCCCACACCTCATAGAAGATGAACAGGCTCGGGTCCTGCTGATCGCGCAACATGTGGTATTCGACGCAGCCCGGCTCCTGGCGGCTTGGTTCGACGTAGGCGCGGAACAGTTGCTCGAATGCTTCGGCCTTTTCCGGGCGGGTCTTGGCTTTGAGAATAAAGGCGTATTGAGCGTTCATGACTACACCTTGTAAATAAGTGGAAAAGCGATTTTAAAGCAACAGTATGGTGATGATTCGTGATTACAAGGCAAAACTGATTTGCCCAATGCTGGCTGTTTCCGCCAAGGGCGAGCCTCTAACCTGCAGCCAACTGAAGTGCATCGGTCTGCGGATCGACACACAACCTTAGAGGCTCGATATGAAAAAGATTCTTCTGCTCAATGGCGGCAAACAGTTCGCCCACTCCGATGGCCGCTTGAACGAAACCCTGCACGATGCCGCGCTGGCCTATCTGGACCGGGCCGGTTTCGATGTCAAACAAACCTTCATCGACGGCGGCTACGACATCAAGGAAGAAGTGCAGAAATACCTTTGGGCCGACGTGATCATCTATCAGATGCCCGGCTGGTGGATGGGCGCCCCGTACACCGTCAAACAGTACTTGGATGAAGTGTTCACCGAAGGCCACGGCAGCCTCTACGCCAGCGACGGCCGGACCCGCTCCGACGCTTCGCAGAAGTACGGCAGTGGCGGCCTGATCCGGGGCAAGCAGTACATGATTTCGGCCACCTGGAACGCGCCGCAACAGGCCTTCGACGACCCCAACGACTTCTTTGAAGGCAAGGGCGTGGATGCGGTGTACTTCCCGTTCCACAAGGCCAACCAGTTCCTCGGCATGAGCGGCCTGCCAACCTTCCTCGCCGTCGATGTGATGAAGCGCCCGGATGTGGCCGCTACCGTGGCAGCCTACGAGGCGCATCTGGCCAAGGTGTTCGGCCAGGCCCGGTAGGCGATGCGCGGCATGACCGCCGCGGCAGTTGCCTGCCCGGCAATAAACGGCCGACAATCCAGGCCTCATCCTGGCCCAGGCACTGCCGTGAAAACCCGCTCAGAAGAACTCCAGGTATTCGTCAGCGTGATCGACTGCGGCTCGATTTCCGCCGCTGCCGAGCAACTCGGGCAAACCCCGTCTGCGGTCAGCCGCACCCTGGCGCGGCTGGAAGGCAAGCTCGGCACCACGCTGATCAACCGCACCACGCGGCGCATGGACCTGACCGAAGAAGGGCGGTTCTTTGTACTGCACGCGCGGACCATCCTCGAACAGATGAGCGAGCTCGAAGAGCGCCTGTCGCTGCACCGGCAGACGCCGTCGGGGCGCCTGCGCATCAACGCCGCAGCACCGTTCATGCTGCACGCGATCGTGCCCTGGATCGCTGAGTTTCGCGCGCTGTACCCGGCCATCGAGCTGGAGCTGAACACCGATGACCTGATCATAGACCTGCTCCAGCAAAGCACCGACGTCGCCATCCGCATCGGCGAGCTGGCCGACTCCAGCCTGCATGCGCGCTCGCTGGGCTGCAGCCCGATCCAGATTCTGGCCAGCCCCGAATACCTGCAACGCCACGGCGTGCCGCACCAGGTCAGTGACTTGAGCGAGCACTGCCTGCTCGGCTTCAGCTCCGTCGACAGCCTCAACCAATGGCCGCTGCGCCACGCCGACGGCGACAGTTGGCGAATCCGCCCGCAGTTGACCGCATCCAGTGGCGAGACCTTGCGTCAGCTGGCGCTGGCCGGGCAGGGTATCGTCTGCCTGTCGCACTTCATGACCCACCAAGACATCCGCGCCGGGCGCCTGCAGGTGCTGTTGAACGAGGCCAACAATGGGTACCGGCAGCCGATTCATGCGGTTTACTACCGCAACACCCAGCTGGCGCTGCGGATTCAGTGCTTCCTTGATTTCATCCAGGCCAAGCTGGCGGCGTATGCCTGCTGAGCAGGGTCACTGTCTGGCATTGCTGGGGCCGCTACGCGACCCTTTCGCGACACAAGGCCGCTCCTATGCCGACGGCGTCCACTCAGGCTGACGCGGCCCCGGCAATCTCGCCTAGTAGGAACCGTTCCAAAAACGACACAAATAACGCAATGACGTCGTCCTGCGCCTGCTGCATTTGCTTAGTCAAAAAGCTTCAGTGTTAATAAGTGATCAACAAAAACAACACCAAGGAAGTGCTCATGCGTCTCGTCATGTTCCAGTCCATGGCCCTCGGGGCCGCGATCCTGAGCTGTTCGTCGGCCTTCGCGGTGACTCTTGAAGGCGGCGCAGTGGCCGCGCCCGATCAATATGGCGCACAGGTCGCCGCCGATATCCTGAAAAAAGGCGGCAACGCCGTCGATGCCGCCGTGGCCACTGCCTTCACCCTGGCAGTCACCTATCCAGAAGCCGGCAACATCGGCGGCGGTGGCTTCATGACCCTGTACGTGGACGGCAAAGCGTACTTCCTCGACTACCGCGAAGTGGCGCCCAAGGCGGCCACCCGCAATATGTACCTAGACGAAAAAGGCGAGGTCATCGAGAACCTCAGCCTGGTCGGCGTGCGCGCCGCTGGTGTACCAGGCACAGTAATGGGCTTGTGGGAGGCGCATCATAAGTTCGGCAAGTTGCCCTGGAGCGAGCTGCTGACTCCGGCCATCGGTTACGCCAACAACGGCTTCAAGATCGCCCAGAAGCAGTACCAGTATCGCGACGATGCCCAAGGCCTGTTCAAGACCGCTACCAACTTCAACGATTATTTCGGCAGTATGAAAGTCGGCGAGCTGTTCAAGCAGCCGGAGCTGGCGCAGACCCTCGAACGCATCGCCGACAAAGGCGTCAGCGAGTTCTATCAAGGCAAGACCGCCGACCTGCTGGTTGCGCAGATGAAGGCCGATAACGGCCTGATCAGCAAAGACGACCTGAAGGCCTACAAAGCCCTCTGGCGCGAGCCGATGGCCATCGACTGGCGCGGCAACGTGGTCTACACCGCGCCACCGCCAAGCTCAGGCGGCGTAGCGCTGGCGCAGTTGCTCGGGATCAAGGAAAACCGCGCGGCAGACTTCAAGGGCGTCGAGCAGAACTCGGCGCGCTACATCCACCTGCTGGCCGAGATTGAAAAGCGCGTGTTCGCCGACCGCGCCGACTATCTTGGCGACCCGGCCTTCACCGAGGTACCGGTAGACAAGCTGGTGGCCAAGGACTACCTGAAAAAACGCGCCGAGCAGGTCAACCCAACCGTCATTTCCGCCACCGACAAGGTCCGCCCGGGGCTGGAGCCGCATCAAACCACGCACTTCTCGATCGTCGACAAACAGGGCAACGCGGTCAGCAACACCTACACCCTCAACCTCGACTACGGCAGTGGTGTGGTGGTCAAGGGCGCAGGCTTCCTGCTCAACGACGAGATGGATGACTTCAGCAGCAAGCCCGGTACCGCCAATGCCTTTGGCGTGGTCGGCGGCGATGCCAACGCGATTGCTCCGGGCAAACGCATGCTGTCGTCGATGAGCCCAAGCCTGGTGACCCGCGACGGCAAGGTCAGCCTGGTCATCGGTACGCCGGGCGGCTCGCGCATCTTCACCTCGATCTTCCAGGTGATGAACAACCTCTACGACTACAACATGCCGCTGGCCAAGGCTGTTGCAGCGCAGCGCGTGCATCACCAGCTGCTGCCCAAGGACACTATCTACTTCGACAGCTATGCACCGTTGACCGGCAAGGTCGCCGACGAGCTGAAAAAGATGGGCTATGTGCTTGAGGATCAGGGCTGGGAGATGGGCGATATCCAGGCCATTCGCGTCACCGATGGCAAGCTTGAAACCGCCTCCGACCCGCGCGGTCGTGGTGTTGGCCTGATCGTCAAGTAACGCCAGCGCTGCTCAGCCCGGCCAGCGTTGCGCTGGCCGGGCTGAGCAGTTCACAAGGCAGCGGTCAAACGCGGAACTTGCTTACCAGCGTCTGCAGATGACTGCCAAGGCGTGCCAGCTCGACGCTCGACGCGGCGGTTTCATCACTGGCTGCGGCTGTCTGTTCCGACACATCGCGTACATTGAGAATGCTCCGGCTGATCTCCTCGGCAACCGCGCTCTGTTGCTCGGCGGCTGCGGCGATCTGCTGGTTCATCGACTGGATGTTGGACACAGTGCGGGTGATGTTCTCCAGCGAACCACCGGCCTTGCGCGCCAGCTCGACGCTGCTTTCAGTCAGGTTGCGGCTGCCCAGCATGGCGTTGGCCACTTGCTGGGTGCCGTTCTGCAGGCTGGCGATCAGCTCTTCGATCTCTTCGGTGGACTTCTGCGTACGCTGCGCCAGGCCGCGCACTTCGTCGGCGACCACGGCAAAACCACGCCCGGCTTCACCAGCGCGGGCGGCTTCAATGGCCGCGTTCAATGCCAGTAGGTTGGTCTGCTCGGCAACCGACTTGATCACGTCCATGACACTGCCGATTTTCTGGCTTTCCTGCTGCAGCAGGTTCATCGCGTCAGTCGAGCGCTGGACTTCGTCGGCCAGGCGTTCGATCTGGTTGATCGCCTCGCCCACCACCCGGTCACCGGCACGCGCTTCATCATCGGCACCCGTTGCCGCGCGCGAAGCCTGTTCAGCGTTGCGGGCGACTTCCTGCACGGTCGCAGCCATCTCGTGCATGGCAGTGGCAACCTGGTCAGTCTCGACTTTCTGGCTGTTGGCACCCGCGCTGGTCTGCTCGGTCACGGCCGACAGCTCTTCGGCGGCGCTGGCAATCTGCGTGACGCCATCACGAATACCACCGATCAACTCGCGCAGGGTGCTGCCCATGCGGCTGATGCTTTGTTGCAGCACGCCCAACTCGTCACGGCGGGTGACCCGCAGCTCACTGGACAGGTCGCCACCGGCAATACGCTCGACGGCGTCCATGGTTTCGCGCAGCGGGCGGGTGATCTGGCGGGTGATGATGATCGCGGCGAACACACCAACCAACAACGCCAGCAGGGTCGAGATGATCTGCAGGTTGCGCGCTTGGTCGCTTTCGATGTCGCGGCGCTCGAGCTGGATCTTGTACAGGGCGTCGCTGCGTTTGACGATGTCGGCACCTTGTACGGTCATCTCGGCACGGGCCACGGCGATGGCGGCGGTGGCGTCGCGGAAGTCGCGCACGGCAGAGCGGTAAGCCTGCACACTCTGGTCGAACAGTTGCAGGCGGGTGCTTTCGTTGGGTAGCTGGCGCTTGAGGTTGTCGATCTCGACCAGGGCCGCGTCGAGCTGGCGCAGGGCGGCCTGTTCATTGGCCGCGCTGTTGTCAGCGATGTAGCCGCGTACATCGACGCGCACTTGCAGCAACTGCTGACGCGTCTTGCTGATGGCCTGATACTGGGCCAGGCGTACGCTGTCGACTTCCGGCTGGGCCAGCACGTCGCGGCTGATCGCATCAAGGATCTGATCGGCCTTGGCGGCGGTCTGGTTCATGTTCTCGCGGTTGGCGAGGGTGGTCTTGTAGCCCGCGCGCATCTTGCTCAGCGACAGTTTGTAGTCGCTGATGATCGCGCCCAGCTCGTTGAGCAGCTTGACGTTTTCAGGGCTCTTGAACGAGGCCACCAAGCGCTGCTGCTGGGCACTGAAGGTGTCCAGTTTGGTCTGGGTGTTGGCCGCAGCGGCGTCATCGCCGTTGGCGATCATGTACTGCAGACGTGCTATGCGCAGGTCGGTGAGGTCTTTGTTGAGCTGGCTGATGTCGCTCATCCAGTTACTGCGGTCGATCAAGCTGCCCAGGCTGTTCCAGCCGGTCAGGGCCAGCAGGCCGGTCAAGAGCAGAACCAGGCCAAAGCCCAGGCCCAGTTTGAGGTTGACGCTGATGTTGGCAAACCAACTGTTCATGCACGCACTCCATAAAGATTATTCGCTCAGTTGTTGTCAATCGCTGGCGTTATTCTTCCTGGGGCCCGCTGATTCGTGCATGAGTTATCGGCTGAAAACGAGGTAGCTGAAACGCTTTTTCAGCAGATTTATAACTGTTTGAAAATCCGAGGGTTTTACTGCGGCATTGGCGTTAAAAAGCGGCGCATTCAACGACACCTCCTGAGCGCAAAAAAAGGGCTCAAGAGGCGTTATTGAATGCGGATTGGCGGGGAGTTACAGCGTGCGTGCGTTGAAGGTATCGCAGCGGTTGACGTCACCGTCGGTGAAGCCGGTCTTGAACCAGCGTACGCGCTGCGCCGACGTGCCGTGGGTGAACGAATCCGGCACCACGCGACCTTGGCCTTGCTGTTGCAAGCGGTCATCACCGATGGCGTTGGCGGCGTTAAGCGCCTCTTCGATGTCACCCGGTTCCAGCCAGTTCAGGCGTTTCTGCGCCTGATAGGCCCAGACCCCGGCAAAACAGTCGGCCTGCAATTCCTGACGCACCAGCAGGCCGTTGTCACCTTCCATCTTCTGCCCACGCTGGCGAGCGGCCTGGACCTGATTGGAGACGCCGAGCAGCGTCTGCACATGATGGCCGATCTCGTGTGCGATGACATAGGCCTGGGCGAAGTCGCCGGCGGCGGCAAAGCGCGTTTCCATTTCGCGGAAGAAGGTCATGTCCAGGTACACCCGCTGGTCAGCCGGGCAGTAGAACGGCCCGACCGCCGAGGAGGCGAAGCCGCAGGCCGAATTGACCTGGCCACTGAACAGCACCAGCTTGGGGTCACGGTATTGCTTGCCGGCCTGGGCGAACAGCGCCTTCCAGGTGTCTTCGGTGTCACCCAGGATCGAGGCGACGAACGCTGCCTGATCATCATTGGCCGGCGGCGCCTTGCCTTCGACGTTGGCCGGCGCGCTTTGCTGCATCTGCCCGGTCAGTTGGCCAAGAATCTGCAGCGGGTCCTGGCCGGTCATCCAGCCGATGCCGACGATCAGCAGGATGGCGCCCAGGCCCAGCCCCTTGCCGCCGCCAAAGCGCATGCCGCCGCCACCGCCGCCGCCTGCACCGCGAGCATCGACCACATTGTCGCTACGCCGACCTTTTCGCCATTCCATCGAGCTTCTCCAAACCGCGAGGTTGAGGGTATAGATTAGTTCAGTGCTGCTGCCTTGTGCAGGCACGCTGCAAGGCATAACCAAACAGTTATGGCTAAGACCGCTGATTTCAATATTCATCCCATTCAGGCTATCGGAAACTGCAAGTCCGCCCGCCACGCACGGGCGCTCGCACAACTCCAATAAGAGGAACACCGGTATGCCTGCCGAGGACACCAGCCGCTTTGTGATCCGTGATCGCAACTGGCACCCGAAAGCGCTGACCCCAGATTACAAGACGTCGATTGCCCGCTCGCCGCGCCAGGCGCTGGTCAGCATCCCGCAGTCGATCAGTGAAAGCACCGGCCCGGACTTCACTCACCTGGGCTTTGGCCAGCATGACAACGACCTGCTGCTCAACTTCGACAACGGTGGCCTGCCGATCGGCGAGCGCATCATCGTCGCCGGCCGAGTGATCGACCAGTACGGCAAACCGGTGCCAAACACCTTGGTGGAAATGTGGCAGGCCAACGCCGGCGGTCGTTACCGCCACAAGAACGACCGTTACCTGGCGCCGCTGGACCCCAACTTCGGCGGTGTCGGTCGGGCCCTGACCGACCGCGAGGGCTATTACAGTTTCCGCACCATCAAGCCCGGCCCGTACCCATGGCGCAACGGCCCGAATGACTGGCGGCCGGCACACATTCACTTCTCGATCAGCGGCCCGTCGATCTCGACCAAGTTGATTACCCAGCTGTACTTCGAAGGTGACCCGCTGATCCCGCTGTGCCCGATCGTCAAGTCGATCGCCAACCCGCAAGCGGTGCAGCAACTGATTGCCAAGCTCGACATGAGCAACGCCAATCCGATGGATTGCCTGGCGTACCGTTTTGACATCGTTCTGCGCGGTCAGCGCCAGACCCACTTCGAAAACCGCTGAGGAGCCGCGACATGCCAATCGAATTGCTGCCGGAAACCCCGTCGCAGACTGCCGGCCCTTACGTGCACATCGGCCTGGCCCTGCAAGTAGCGGGCAACCCGGTTCGGCCGACCGAAATCTGGAACAGCCTGGCGCGCCCTGAAGCCGCCGGCGAGCACATCCTGCTGATCGGTCAGGTCTACGATGGCAATGGCCATCTGGTGCGTGATTCATTCCTGGAAGTGTGGCAGGCCGATGCCGACGGCCAGTACCAGGATCAGTACAACCTGGAAAACCCGTTCAACAGCTTTGGCCGTACCGCCACCACCTTCGACTCCGGTGACTGGACGCTGCACACGGTCAAACCGGGTGTGGTCAAGAATGCCGCCGGCGTGCCAATGGCGCCGCACATCAACATCAGCCTGTTTGCCCGCGGCATCAATATCCAACTGCATACGCGGCTGTACTTTGATGACGAAGCCGAGGCCAACGCCAAGTGCCCGGTGCTCAACCTGATCGAGCAGCCGCAACGGCGCGAGACGCTGATTGCCAAACGCTGCGAAGTCAACGGCAAGACTGCCTATCGCTTCGACATGCGGATTCAGGGCGAAGGCGAGACGGTGTTCTTCGACTTCTGATACAAGCCTGAAGCTAGCTTACGCCAGCGAGGCCCCCAAAAGCCTCGCTGGCGCCGGTATCAGCACATCGCACTGCTAGCCTGCCGGGCTGCTCAGTTGCAAGCGCTGCGGGTGGGTTGGCCGTGCCGAAGCATTGCAGCCCCGGCAGACGTCGGTTCAGCGTCGGACCAGCAGCACACCGCTTTCCATATGGTGGGTATAGGGGAACTGGTCGAACAGGGCGCAGCGTTCGATCCGGTGTGTATCGTGCAACTGAGCGATATTGGCCGCCAGGGTTTCCGGGTTGCAGGATATGTACAGAATGCGTTCGAAGCGTCGAGTCAGCTCGCAGGTATCCGGGTCCATCCCCGCGCGCGGCGGGTCGACGAACACTGTGCCGAACTGATAGCTCTTCAGGTCGATGCCCTGCAGGCGTCGGAACGGGCGCACTTCGTTCAGTGCCTCGGTCAGCTCTTCAGCCGACAGGCGCACCAGGCGCACGTTATCCACGCCGTTTTCGTCGAGGTTGTGCAAGGCGGCATTGACCGAGGTCTTGCTGATCTCGGTGGCCAGCACCTGGCGTACGCGGGTTGCCAGCGGCAGGGTGAAGTTGCCGTTGCCGCAGTACAGCTCGAGCAGGTCGTCGTCGCGCTCGCCGATGGCCTCAAAGGCCCAGTTGAGCATCTTCTGGTTGACCGCGCCGTTGGGCTGGGTGAAAGCACCCTCGGGCTGGCGGTAGCTGAAGGTGCGGCCGGCGACGTCGAGTTTTTCCACCGCATAGTCACGGCCAATTACCAAGCGCTTGCCTTTGGAGCGGCCGACCAGGCTCACGTCGAGCTCGGCGGCCAGCTCGCGGGCGGCAGCTTCCCACTCATCGTCGAGCGGGCGGTGGTAGCACAGGGTGATCATTGCGTCGCCGGCCAGGGTGGTCAGGAACTCCACCTGGAACAGCCGATTGCTCAGCGTCTCGCTCGCCTGCCAGGCCGCTTTCAGGCGCGGCATCAGCGCATTGATGCGTTGGCTGGCAATCGGGAAATCCTCGATCAGGATCGCCTTGTGCTTTTCGCCCGGGGCAAACATGGCGTAGTGACGCTGGCCGTCTTCACGCCACAGGCGAAACTCGGCGCGCAGGCGGTAATGCTCGCGCGGCGACTCGAACACCACAGGCTCGGGCGCGCTGAACGGCGCCAGCAGCTCGCGCAGGCGCGCGACCTTTGGCGCCAGCAGGCTTTGGTAGGCAGATGGATCGAAAACAGAACTCATGCGTTGAACCAGCCCAGCTTGATAACGAACAGAATCGACAGGATGATCAGCGCCGGGTTCAGGTCCTGGCGGCGGCCCGACAGCAGCTTGATCGCGGTCCAGGCAATGAAGCCGAAGGCGATGCCGTTGGCGATCGAGTAGGTCAGCGGCATGGCCAGGGCAGTCACCACCACAGGGGCGGCCTCGGTGACGTCGTCCCAGTTGATTTCAGCGAGGCCCGAGGCCATCAGCACGGCGACGAACAACAGCGCCGGTGCGGTGGCGAAGGCCGGCACACTGCCGGCCAACGGCGCGAAGAACAGCGCCAGCAGGAACAACACCGCGACCACGATGGCGGTCAGGCCAGTACGGCCACCGGCGCTTACACCTGCTGCCGACTCGATGTAGCTGGTGGTGGTCGAGGTACCCAGCAGCGAGCCGGCCATGGCCGCGGTGCTGTCCGCGATCAGCGCACGGCCCATTTTCGGCATGTGGCCATCCTTGCTCATCAGGCCCGCGCGCTTGGCCACGCCGATCAGCGTGCCGGAGTTATCGAACAGGTCGACGAACAGGAAAGCAAAGATCACGCTGACCAGGCCCACATCCAGAGCGCCAGCGATGTCCAGCTGGAGGAAGGTCGGCGCCAGTGATGGCGGCATCGAGACTACACCGGCAAACGGCGTCACGCCCATCAGGATCGAGGCTACTGTGACGGCCAGAATGCCGATCAGTACTGCACCGCGAACCTTCATCGCTTCCAGCGCGACGATGAGGAAGAAGCCCAGCGCAGCGAGCACCGGAGCAGGCTTCTTGAGATCGCCCAAACCAACCAGGGTGGCTGGGTTATCAACGACGATGCCGGCATTGTTCAGCGCAATCAGCGCGAGGAACAGGCCGATACCGGCGGCGATCGCCGAGCGCAGCGGCAGCGGAATGCTGTTCACGATCCACTCGCGGATGCGGAAGATCGACAGCAGGAAGAACAACACCGCCGAGATGAACACCGCACCCAGCGCCACCTGCCAGGTATGGCCCATGTGCAGGACCACGGTGTAAGTGAAGAAGGCGTTCAGGCCCATGCCCGGCGCCAGTGCGATCGGGTAGTTGGCGATCAGGCCCATGGTCGCCGAGCCGATGGCCGCAGCCAGGCACGTCGCGACAAAGATCGCGCCCTTGTCCATACCGGTCTCGCCGAGGATGCTCGGGTTGACGAAGAGGATGTAGGCCATGGCCAGGAACGTGGTCACGCCCGCAAGCATCTCGGTGCGCACGTCTGTGTTGTGTGCTTTTAGTTGAAACAGCCTTTCCAGCATGCCCGCTCCCAAAGACGCCCCCGGGGCGCCGTTAATGTATCGACCTCATCAGCAAAGCACAGACCGTACCGGATGCCGTGGTTTTATCTGGGGTAGAAAAAAGCCGCGCATCATACCAGCATGCTTGCTGAGCGGTAATCAATGTCGCGATACACTGCGCATTCAGTGCCGATCACCCAGACGGCCGCCGCCGAGATGACGCTGTGCAGCTGATTGACTACTCGCAGCTAACCCCGGTTCAGCGTGGGCAACTGCTGGAGATCCAGCTGCCGTCAGAGCAGCAGTGCTTTGCGGGTGACGTGGCGGATGCCTTGTATCTGTTGCTCGGTTGCGGCTCTGATCAGCGCCGCGGCGTTGCGCTGTTGCTCGATGATGTGCCCAGAGCGTTTCTGCTGCTTCAGCGTGGCGCATTTCTGCCCGCCTGGGGCCAGCCTGATGCAGCGATGATGACTGCGTTACAGGTCGACCGCAGGTTTCAGGGGCAGGGCCTTGGGCGCTTTTGCATGCAGGCGCTACCGGCTCTTTTGCACACGATGTGGCCTGATATCAGGCGCCTGCAGTTGTCAGTGGACCGCGCCAACCTCGGCGCTTTGGCCTTGTACGGTGCAACCGGCTGGCGCGAAAGCGGCAACGGCTTTCGCGCCCGGGTCGGCTACGAGCAGCAGATGAGCCTGCTGCTGGCGGGGTCAACCTTTGATCGGTGCGGCTGACGCCGCTGGCACTTCTGCTACCGGCTGGCTGTGCAGTTGATCGCGGTTGGCCAGGGTCGGGAACAACTTTATCCACACCCCGGTCACCACCAGCGTGCCAACCCCACCCAGCACCACAGCCGGCACGGTGCCCAGCCAGTGCGCGGTAACGCCCGATTCGAACTCTCCGAGCTGGTTCGAAGCCCCGATGAACAATCCATTTACTGCGCTGACCCGGCCGCGCATTTCGTCAGGCGTCTCCAGCTGCACGAAGGCGCTGCGGATGACCATGCTGATCATGTCTGCCGCGCCCAGCACCACCAGCACCGCCAGCGAGAACCAGAACGAGGTCGACAGGCCAAAGGCGATGGTGGCCACGCCGAACACGCCGACTGCGGTGAACATGGTCCGGCCGACCTTGCGCTCGAACGGGAAGCGCGCCAGCCAGAGCGACATCAACAGTGCGCCGACCGCCGGTGCCGAGCGCAGCAGGCCCAGGCCCCAGGCACCGGTCAACAGGATGTCCTTGGCGAAGACCGGCAGCAAAGCGGTGGCGCCGCCCAGCAGCACGGCGAACAGGTCCAGCGAGATGGCACCGAGGATGTCCGGCCGGCTACGGATGAAGCGTATCCCGGCCAATAGAGACTCCAGCGTTGCCCGGCCGCGCTGCTGGACCTGCTGGCGGGCATCCAGGCTCAGGGTCAGGCCGCAGGCGATCACATACAGTGCCACGGTCGGGCCGTACACCCAGATGCTGCCCAACGCATACAACAAGCCGCCGACCGCAGGGGCGACGATAGTGGCGGCCTGGGTCGCCGATGCCGATGCCGCCACCGCCCGCGGGAACAGTCCGGGCGGGACCACGTTTGGCAGCAGGGCCTGAGTCGCCGGCATTTCAAACGAACGTGCGGCGCCGAGCAGGAAGGCCAGGCAGAAGATCAGCTCACGGCTGACGTTGTCGCTGGCACTGCCGAGCACCAGTGCCAGCGCAATCAGCGCTTGCAGGCTCTGGCACAGCGCTGCCACCCGGCGCCGGTCATAGCGGTCGGCCACGTGCCCGGTATGCAGCATGAACAACACCCGCGGGGCGAATTCGACCAGGCCGACCAGGCCCAGATCGAGCACGTTGCCGGTCAGCTGATAGAGCTGCCAGCCGATTGCCACGGTGAGCATCTGAAAGCCGCTCGCGGTAAACACGCGGGCCAGCCAGAACGCGAGAAACGGGCGGTGGTGACGCAACAACAGCGGGGCAGAATCGGACATCGGCAGCCTGCGACCTGTAAGGAACTCGGGGTCCAGCAGCCTATCATCTGTTTGTAACAAAGAGTTGCACAAGCCCTGATCAAGCACCTTTTGTCGCTGCCTGGAAGAGGGTGGGGCAATGCGCCACGCGGCATCCAGCCACAGGCCCTGGGGCGGGATTCGGGGCTATGCTGGATACAGCCATTGATCTGGGTCAATCGTTGCAAATGCATTGATCGGCCCGTGCGGCGTGAATCCCTGCAATCGAATAGAACAATTCCAACAGGTCGCACTCGATAATCGTGGGGGCAGTGGGCATCAGGGCCACAAGCCCGAAATGCCGGTTCACCTGAAGAGGAAGCACCATGTTCGGCTTAGAAGCCCTAGAGCTCGCCCGAATCCAGTTCGCCTTTACCGTGTCCTTTCACATCCTGTTCCCGGCCATCACCATTGGCCTGGCCAGTTATCTGGCGGTTCTCGAAGGCCTCTGGCTGAGAACCGACAACCGCGTCTACCGCGATCTCTATCATTTCTGGTCGAAGATCTTTGCCGTCAACTTCGGCATGGGCGTGGTCTCGGGCCTGGTCATGGCCTATCAGTTCGGCACCAACTGGAGCCGCTTCTCTGATTTCGCCGGCGCCGTCACCGGGCCATTGCTGACCTACGAAGTGCTCACTGCATTCTTCCTCGAAGCGGGCTTCCTTGGCGTCATGCTGTTTGGCTGGAGCCGAGTAGGCCGCGGCCTGCACTTCTTCTCGACGCTGATGGTGGCGCTGGGCACGCTGGTCTCGACCTTCTGGATCCTGGCTTCCAACAGCTGGATGCAGACCCCGCAGGGCCACGAAATCATCGATGGCCGGGTAATCCCGGTGGATTGGCTGGCGGTGATCTTCAACCCATCGTTCCCCTACCGCCTGGCGCACATGGCCACTGCCGCCTTCGTCGCCACGGCGTTCTTCGTCGGCGCCTCGGCGGCCTGGCATCTGTTGCGCGGGCGGGACAACCCGGCCGTGCGCAAGATGCTCTCGATGGCGATGTGGATGGCCCTGATCGTGGCCCCGGTGCAGGCGATTATCGGCGACTTCCATGGGCTCAATACGCTCAAGCATCAGCCGGTGAAAATCGCCGCCATCGAAGGCCACTGGGAGAACAAGCCCGGTGAGGCGACGCCGCTGATCCTGTTCGGCATCCCCGACATGGAAGCCGAAACCACTCGCTTCAAGGTCGAGATTCCGGTGCTCGGCAGTTTGATCCTGACCCACAGCCTGGACAAGCAAGTGCCGGCCATGAAGGAATTCCCCAAAGAGGATCGGCCCAACTCGACGATCATCTTCTGGTCGTTCCGGGTCATGGTTGCGCTGGGCATGTTGATGATTGCCGCTGGCCTGTGGAGTCTGTGGCTGCGTAGAACCGGCGCGATCTACCATTCGCGGCCGTTCCTGTACTTTGTCTTGTGGATGGGCCCATCCGGCCTGATCGCCATCCTCGCCGGTTGGTTCACCACCGAGATCGGCCGCCAGCCGTGGGTGGTGTATGGCCTGATGCGCACAGCCGACGGTGTTTCCAACCATAGTTATGGCCAGCTCGGCTTCACCTTGGTGATGTTCGTGGTGGTCTACTTTGCGGTGTTCGGCACTGGCCTGGCGTACATGATGCGCCTGGTGCGCAAAGGCCCGCATACCGGTGAAGAAGAGCAGCCACCTGGTGGCCCAGGGCAAAAACGGACCCCGGCGCGGCCCTTGTCCGCTGCCGATGACGGCCATGAGGCCAACTCCAGCCTGACCGAGAGGAACTGAGCCATGGGTATCGATCTTCCGCTGATCTGGGCTGTGATCATCATCTTTGGCGTGATGATGTATGTGGTGATGGACGGGTTCGACCTGGGTATCGGCATTCTCTTCCCGTTCGTCAAGGCCGAGCATGACCGCGACGTGATGATGAACACCGTCGCGCCGGTCTGGGACGGCAACGAAACCTGGCTGGTGCTGGGCGGTGCGGGCTTGTTCGGGGCGTTTCCGATGGCCTACGCGGTGGTGCTGGAGGCACTGTACCTGCCGCTGATCTTGATGCTGATCGGGTTGATCTTCCGCGGTGTGGCCTTCGAATTCCGCTTCAAGGCCACTGCTGCCAAGCGCCACGTGTGGGATAAAGCGTTCATCGGCGGCTCGCTGCTGGCGACGTTCTTTCAGGGCGTGGCATTGGGCGCGTTCATCGAGGGCTTCAAGGTGGTCGACCGCCACTATGCCGGCGGCGCCTGGGACTGGGTCACGCCGTTCAGCCTGTTCTCCGGACTGGGCCTGATCGTCGCCTACGCCTTGCTGGGTTGCACCTGGCTGATCATGAAAACCGAGGGCCCGCTGCAACAGCAGATGCATGTGCTTGGCCGGCCCCTGGCGCTGGTGCTGCTGGCGGTCATCGGCATCGTCAGCCTGTGGACGCCGATCGCTTACCCGCAGATTGCCGAGCGCTGGTTCAGCATGCCTAACCTGCTGTGGTTCATGCCGGTGCCGATTCTGGTCATGGTGACGTTCTATGGCCTGTTCAAGGCGATTGCCCGCTCAGCGCACTACACGCCGTTTCTGCTGACCCTGGTGTTGATCTTCTTGGGCTACAGCGGCCTGGGGATCAGCATCTGGCCAAACATCATCCCGCCGTCGATCTCGATCTGGGAGGCCGCCGCACCGCCGCAGAGCCAGGGCTTCATGCTGGTGGGGACGCTGTTCATCCTGCCGTTGATCCTCGGTTACACGTTCTGGAGCTATTACGTGTTCCGCGGCAAAGTCACCCATGACCAGGGCTATCACTAGGAGGTGCGCGGCATGACCGGTATCGAACAGAAGAAGCCACTGTGGCAGCGGCTAGGTTGGCTGGTGATGATCTGGGCGGCGAGTGTCGCCGCCCTGGGTGTGCTGGCTTGGCTGATGCGCATGTTCATGAGCGCAGCCGGGCTGAGCACGCATTGACCGGGCGAATTACTTGCGCGCTTTGAGGATGACGAACTTGGGGGTCGCGGCAACTTGCTCGACCCCACGGAACAAGCGCGCCAGCTTGCTGTGATAGCCCAGGTGGCGGTTGCCGACGATGTACAGGGCGCCGCCCACCACCAGCGCATCGCGGGCCTGCTGGAACATGCGCCACGCGAGGAAGTCACCGACCACCTGTTGCTGGTGGAACGGTGGGTTGCACAGCACCACATCCAGTGATTGCTTCTCGAACCCGGCCAAGCCATCTGCCGCAAGTACTTCAACCGGCCGATCGGCCAGCGCCGTCTGCCAGTTTTCCAGTGCCGACTGCACGGCCATGTACGACTCATCGACCAGACTGAACTGCGCCTGTGGATTGAGCAGCGCACAGGCGATCGCCAGCACGCCGTTACCGCAACCCAGGTCGGCGACCCGGGCCTGACCAAGATCGCGCGGCAGGTGCGGGAGAAACGCACGGGTGCCGATATCCAGTCCTTCGCGGCAGAACACATTGGCGTGATTGACCAGCTCCAGGGGCGGTTGATCCAAGGTGTAACGGCTAGGGTAGGGCGATTGAGCCGGAGCCCGTTCGCTGAAGCTGGCCGTCAGCAGGCGCGCTTTTTTCTGCGCCAGCGAGGCCTGCACCGGGCCGATGTACTTTTCCAGCAAGTCGCCAGCGGCACGGGGCAAGTGCTTGATCATGGCCGTGGCGATCACCTCGGCGCCCGGTGCCAGGTGGCCTTGCAGGCGGATCAACTGCTCTTCAAGCAAGGCCAGGGTTTTCGGCACCCGCACCAGCACCCGGTCAAACGTTCCCTGCCAGACCTGGTTGGACGGCACGAACGGCACGCGGTCAAACGCCTTGGCATTGCGCGCGAGGTTCTTTTCCAAGGCCATGCGCGCCAGGTGCGAATCGCCGCTGCTGGTCACCTGCAGGCTGTCGCACAGGCTGGCCGCCAGCGCGCCAAAGCTGTCATTGAGTACCAGCACACGGCAGTCGGCGGGCAACCCTTGGCTGGCGAGGTGCTCGAGCAGGTACTGGTCAGCAGCGTCGAACGCTTGCAGCGGGTCATCGGCCTGTTCCGGTTGGCGGATCAGATCAAGTTCGGCGAAAGGGCTGGTCAGCAGGGGCATGGCGTGGGGCTCAGCTATGAATCTGCTCGGCGCAGACCACGACGAGCTTGAGGTGCGAGATTCTACAGGGCTTTATCCACGGGGGGGAGGTTGCGCTCAGAACAGCCCACGGCTGGCTGCGATGGCGATGGCGCCGGCTTTGTTGGAAGCGTTGGTCTTGGCGATCACGCTGCGGATATGGAAGTTCACGGTGCTGGTCGACAGGGTCAGAATACGTGCGATGTCTGCCGCCGTCTTGCCATCGGCCGACCATTTGAGTACCTCCAACTCACGCTCGGTGAGTTTGGGCACCGGCGCCAGGCTGGCCAGATGATGATCGCAGAGTAGCCCATGCAGGGTATGGCAGAGCCACAGCACGCGCGCGCCGCTTTCATAGAACTCGCCGAGCTGCACCGGCCGGGTTGGCCTGGCAACACTCATCTGAGTTTGATTGTGGCGCTTATCGTAGACCGACTGGGTCCAGCCGTGGCGCAAACCGTGCTTGCTGGCAGTTTCGCGGAAAACCGGGACTTCGCGGTAAGCCTCGTCCGTCCACAGTACAGCTTGGGTCGACTGGTGGCAGCGGGCTGCTACCGGATCTGCTTTCAGTACATCCGCATTGGCGTAATAGCTCAACCAGTCGCTAGGATAATTGCTATACAGAATGATATGCGGTCGGCTGGCTGCTAGGTGGATGTGCAAGGCCAGGCCGAGGTAGGTCATGTCCATTTCCTGCACCAGCGTCAGCGCACGATCGAACAACTGCTGTGGCTCGCGCTCGGCGATCAGCAACTGCAATTGCTCGGCTCTCCATTGCGGCATGAACGACAATCTCCGTGGATTATTCTGGATCCATTAGATTCTGTGGACAGATTGTAGGAAAAGACTTAGTCCTTTGTTAGGTTTTTTTCTCATTAAATGTGTGGCCTGTTGTTCATCGCGCGACTTGCCCTTGCAAACCGTCGGTTTTCATTCAGGCGGCTTTCGGCGAAACTGGGCACATCTGATTTATGGAGCCCGTCATGACCGCCAGCGCCGACAAGTTCACCCGCCAGACCCTGCTCGACGTTCGGCCGTTGACGCCCAACCTGTTTTCCCTGCGCGTGACGCGCGAGCCTGGCTTTCGTTTTCGCGCAGGGCAGTTCGCTCGGTTGGGCGTGAGCAAAGCCGATGGCAGCGTGGTCTGGCGCGCGTACTCGATGGTCAGTGCGCCGCATGACGAGTATCTGGATTTCTTCTCGATCGTTGTGCCTGGCGGCGAATTCACCAGCGAGCTCAGCCGCCTGGCGCAGGGCGACAGCTTGCTTATCGATCGCCAGGCGTTCGGCTATCTAACCCTTGATCGACTGCCACCTGGCCGCGATCTGTGGCTGCTGGCGACCGGTACCGGCATTGCACCGTTCATGTCGATCCTGCAGGACTTCGAAGTCTGGGAACGCTTCGACAACATCAAACTGGTGTATTCGGTACGCGAGGCCGCGGAATTGGCCTACGTCGATGAAATTGCCGGGCTGGAGCAGCGCGACTATCTGGCCGAATATGCCGGCAAGTTGCAGTTCATTCCAGTGGTCACGCGCGAAGCGTATCCGGGTGCACTGAATGCGCGGATTACCCAGTTGATTGAAAGCGGCGAGCTGGAGCGGGCGGCGGGGCTTGAATTATCCCCTGAGCATTCGCGGATCATGCTCTGCGGCAACCCGCAGATGATCGACGACACGCGCCAGGTGTTGAAGGCGCGCGATCTGCAACTCAACTTGAGCAAACGTCCAGGCCAGGTAGCAGTGGAAAACTACTGGTAAGGGGCGCGGCGCGCCCCTTCGCTCGGTCAGGGCAGACGGTTCTGATTCTGCGTCTTGAGCAGATCGCGAATCTCGGTCAGCAGGGTTTCCTGAGGGGTTGGCACCGGTGGCGTGGTAGGCGCCACGGCTTCTTCGCGCTTGAGGCGGTTGATCGCCTTGACGCCCATGAAGATGGCGAATGCGACGATGACGAAGTCAATCACGGTCTGAATGAACTTGCCATACGCCAGCACCACGGCCGGGATATCGCCTTCGGCGGCTTTCAAGGTGATCGCCAGGTCACTGAAGTCGACGCCACCGATCAGCAGGCCCAGCGGCGGCATCACAACGTCGCCCACAAACGACGAAACGATTTTGCCGAAGGCGGCGCCGATGATGATACCGACCGCCATATCGACAACATTGCCTTTTACGGCAAATGCCTTGAATTCACTGATCATGCCCATGGTGTATTCCTTGTAACAAATGGATAAGTAAAACGCAGTGTAAGCCACTAAAACGCTTCATGCGTGACGCTGCAGTGACCGAGGTTAGTAAGTGACTGCGGTTAGATCGAATAGTTTTGTCGCATCCTGCGGCGTTCGAGACACGTCTGGCTCGGCTATCATGGCCACTTTTTCCAGGAGACTGCCCCTATGGCCAAGGCCAAGCGCTTGTATGGCTGCACCGAGTGCGGCGCGACCTTTCCCAAATGGGCGGGCCAGTGCGGCGAGTGCGGCGCCTGGAACACCCTGGTCGAGAGCATGATCGAAAGCGGCGGCGCTGCGGCGCCAAGCGGGCGTGCTGGCTGGACCGGGCAGCAAGCCCAGCTGAAAACCCTGGCCGAAGTCAGCGTCGAGGAAATCCCCCGCTTCAGCACCAGCAGTGGCGAGCTGGACCGGGTGCTCGGTGGTGGTCTGGTAGATGGCTCGGTGGTGTTGATCGGCGGTGACCCCGGTATCGGCAAATCGACCATCCTGTTGCAGACCCTGTGCCACATGGCCGCCGCCATGCCGGCGCTGTATGTCACCGGCGAAGAGTCGCAGCAGCAGGTAGCGATGCGCTCACGGCGTCTGGGCCTGCCGCAGGACAAGCTCAAGGTCATGACCGAAACCTGCATCGAGACCATCATCGCCACCGCTCGCGTCGAGCAGCCGCGGGTCATGGTCATCGACTCGATCCAGACCATCTTCACCGAACAGCTGCAATCCGCACCAGGCGGGGTCGCCCAGGTGCGCGAGAGCACGGCATTGCTGGTGCGTTACGCCAAGCAGAGCGGCACGGCGATCTTCCTCGTTGGTCACGTGACCAAGGAAGGCTCGCTGGCCGGGCCGCGGGTGCTCGAGCACATGGTCGATACCGTGCTGTATTTCGAGGGCGAGTCCGATGGCCGTCTGCGCTTGTTGCGTGCGGTGAAAAACCGCTTTGGCGCGGTCAACGAACTGGGCGTGTTCGGCATGACCGATCGCGGCTTGAAAGAGGTCTCCAACCCGTCGGCGATTTTCCTCAATCGCACTCAGGAAGAAGTCCCCGGCAGTGTGGTCATGGCGACCTGGGAAGGCACCCGGCCGATGCTGGTCGAGGTGCAGGCGCTGGTCGACGACAGCCACCTGGCCAACCCGCGCCGGGTCACCCTGGGCCTGGACCAGAACCGCCTGGCCATGCTCCTGGCCGTCTTGCACCGGCACGGCGGCATCCCGACCCACGATCAGGACGTGTTCCTCAACGTGGTCGGCGGGGTCAAGGTGCTGGAAACGGCCTCTGACCTGGCGTTGTTGGCCGCAGTAATGTCGAGCTTGCGCAATCGGCCCCTGGCCCATGACCTGCTGGTGTTCGGTGAAATCGGCCTGTCTGGCGAAGTACGGCCGGTGCCCAGCGGCCAGGAGCGTTTGAAGGAAGCCGCCAAGCATGGCTTCAAGCGTGCCATCGTGCCCAAGGGCAATGCGCCCAAGGAGTCTCCGCCGGGGCTGCAGGTGATTGCCGTGACCCGGCTTGAACAGGCCCTCGACGCGCTGTTCGAGTAACCAGGCAAAACCGCCGCATAAAAAAGGGGAGCCGACGATGCGCGTCGGCTCCCCTTTTTACTGCTCGGTCAGGCGTCAGTGCTCGGCCACCGCGTTGCGCCGTCGCGCCTCGCCGTCCTGCTCTGCGCCCTCTTGCAGTGGCACCTCGTTGCCTTCGGCGTCGAACAGTTTGCCCTCTTTGAAGTAGTCGCCATCACGCAGGGCGGAGATGTCCGAGTACTGGATGGTGCGCTCGTAGGCTGCGGCGAACACCGACTGGTTCTCCGAGTTACCGGTGGTGAAGTGGTTGAACATCAGGTTGAGCAGAATCGCCATGATCGCCGCCGAGCTGATGCCGGAGTGGAAGATGGTCTCGAACCAGTTCGGGAATTGGTGGTAGAAGTTCGGTGCGGCAATCGGGATCATGCCAAAGCCCAGCGAGGCGGCGACGATGATCAGGTTGACGTTGTTCTTGTAGCTGACCTTGGACAAGGTGCGAATCCCGCTCGCAGCCACGGTACCGAACAGCACGATGCCAGCACCGCCAAGTACTGGCGTCGGCACTGCGGCGATCACCCGGCCCATCACCGGCAGCAGGCCCAGCACGACCAGGATCAGGCCGCCGGTAGCCACTACATAGCGGCTCTTGACTCCGGTCACAGCCACCAGGCCGACGTTCTGGGCGAAGGCGCTCTGGGTGAAGGAGCCAAAGATCGGTGCCAGGATGCTGGAGGCCATGTCGGCGCGCAGACCGTCGCCCAGGCGCTTGGAGTCAACCTTGGTATCGATGATCTCACCGACCGCAAGGATGTCTGCCGAGGTTTCGACCAGGGTCACCATGATCACGATGCACATCGACAGGATCGCGGCGATATGGAAGGTCGGCATGCCGAAGTGGAACGGCGAGGGCATGGCGAACATCGGGCCCTCGGCGACCTTGCTGAAATCGGCCATGCCCAGCGACCAGGCAATCAACGTACCGACCACCATCGCCAGCAGGATCGACAGTCGCGAGATGGTTGCGCTGCCGAGTTTGCTCAGCACCAGCACGATGGCGAAGGTCAGCGCGGCCAGGCCGATGTTGGCCATGCTGCCGAACTCTGGCGAGGCACTGTTGCCGCCCATGACCCAGCGCGCCGCAACCGGCATCAGGGTCAGGCCGATGGTGGTGATGACGATGCCGGTCACCAGCGGTGGGAAGTACTTGGTGATCCGCGAGAACACCGGCGTGATCAAAAAGCCGAGCACCGAGGCCGCCATCACTGCGCCGAGCACCCCCGGCAGGCCACCGCCACCTTCACTGCTGAGGATCGCGCCCATGGTCGCCACACCGGCGAAGGACACACCTTGAACCAGCGGCAGCTGGCAGCCGAAAAACGGTAAACCAAGTGTTTGCAGCAAGGTCGCCAGGCCACCGGCAAACAGTGAGGCGGCGATCAACAGACCGATCTCGGCGGGGTTCAGGCCCGCTGCCTGGCCCAGGATCAGCGGGACCGCAACGATCCCGCCATACATGGTCAGCACATGCTGCAGACCGTAGGCCAGGTTGGCGCCAAGGCCGAGGTTTTCGTCCTCGGGACGTTGGGCTGCAGATGTTCCAGGGGGCGTCGTCATGGAGCAGGCTCTCTGTTTATTGTTGTGGGGCTACTGTAGACACTTCCTACAAAGGATGGCCACAAAAATTGTATACAATATTTTGATCGGAGCGCGCACAAGAGTGCCCGTAAACAGCGTGTCAGCTGAATGCAGAAAGCGTTCCAACAGAGCGCAAGCGTGATTATAAAGTTGTGTACAAGTCCCCAGACCGCTTGCAAGAAGCTGTCTGGGTAGACAGGAAACACATTGAGGAGGGGCAGGTTAGCTAGCTAACAGATAGTATTATTCGATGAGTTCGCGCAGTTCGCGCATCATTTCAGTGCGATCAGCCAGGTTCAATTCCACAAGACGGTGCAGATGGCTCATCGAGTCGAGGTCGATGTAGAGGCAGACGAAGCCCAGCTTGCTGGTTTCTTCATGACGCAGCTCGACCAGCATTTCCAGTTGCACCTCGGGGCTGAGGTGTACCGTCGCTTCAAAATCCTGCGTGGCATCTGGCTCCCAGCGCTCGGGGCGGCTGACCAGAATGCCCTTGAGGGAGATATCCAGCAGCTTTACCTGCCATTTTTGCGAGCCTTGGCGCAGTTCTGCGGTGGCATCGAAAGCAATTCGCTGGAAACGCCGACGTTCGTCGTGATCGCTCATGGTCAAAGCCCTCTGCAAGACATCCTGACTATAGTTGAAGGTATGGGCGTATGTGCTTGCGCAATCGGGCGGCAAAGGCTCTAGAACAAAGCAAATGTGGCAATGCGCCTTGACTGGCCCTAGACTCGCTTGGCGGTCTTTCCAATCCACCAGCTGGAAGTAAACCATGAACAACAATAATAGCCTGCTACGCCACATTCCGTGGCTGGTGTTGGCAGTACTGGGAGCCTGTGCGCTGGGTGTAGTTGCCCTGCGTCGCGGCGAGGCAGTCAACGCCTTGTGGATTGTGGTGGCGGCAGTGGCCTTGTATCTGGTCGCCTATCGCTACTACAGCCTGTTCATCGCCACCAAGGTGATGCAGCTCGACTCGCGTCGGGCAACCCCTGCGGTACTCAACAACGATGGTCTGGACTATGTGCCGACCAACAAGCACATCCTCTTCGGTCACCACTTCGCCGCCATCGCTGGCGCGGGGCCGCTGGTCGGTCCGGTCCTCGCCGCGCAGATGGGTTACTTGCCCGGTACACTGTGGCTGATTGCCGGTGTGGTCCTGGCAGGTGCCGTTCAGGACTTCATGGTCCTGTTCATGTCCACCCGCCGCAATGGCCGCTCGCTGGGTGACATGGTCCGTGAAGAAATGGGCCGGATCCCGGGCACCATCGCCCTGTTCGGCTGCTTCCTGATCATGATCATCATCCTCGCGGTGCTGGCGCTGATCGTGGTCAAGGCCCTGGCTGAAAGCCCATGGGGCATGTTCACGGTGATGGCGACCATCCCGATCGCGATGTTCATGGGCATCTATATGCGCTATATCCGCCCGGGGCGGATTGGCGAGATCTCGATCATCGGCGTGGTCCTGCTGCTGCTATCGATCTGGATCGGTGGCCTGGTGGCTGCCGACCCGGTCTGGGGCCCGGCGTTCACCTTCACCGGTGTACAGATCACCTGGATGCTGGTGGGCTATGGCTTCGTTGCCGCCGTCCTGCCGGTATGGCTGGTACTGGCGCCGCGTGACTATCTGTCGACCTTCCTCAAGATCGGTACCATCGTCGCGCTGGCGCTGGGCATCCTGATCCTCGCGCCTGAACTGAAGATGCCTGCGCTGACCCAGTTCACTGACGGCACTGGCCCGGTCTGGAAGGGCACGCTGTTCCCGTTCCTGTTCATCACCATCGCCTGCGGTGCGGTATCCGGTTTCCATGCGTTGATCTCTTCGGGCACTACGCCCAAGCTGCTCGATAACGAAACCAACGCCCGTTACATCGGTTACGGCGGCATGCTGATGGAGTCGTTCGTGGCAATCATGGCCATGGTCGCCGCTTCGGTGATCGAGCCAGGCGTGTACTTCGCCATGAACAGCCCAGCGGCAGTGGTCGGTTCCGACGTGGTAAGCGTTGCGCAGACGGTCAGCAGCTGGGGCTTCCTGATTACCCCTGAGCAACTTGAAGCGGTTGCCCGCGACATTGGCGAGCACACCATTCTGGCCCGTGCCGGTGGTGCGCCAACGCTGGCAGTCGGTATCGCGCAGATCCTGCACCAGGTATTGCCGGGTGAAAATACCATGGCCTTCTGGTACCACTTCGCGATTCTGTTCGAGGCGCTGTTCATCCTCACTGCAGTGGACGCCGGTACCCGTGCCGGGCGCTTCATGCTGCAAGACCTGCTCGGCAGCTTCGTGCCTGCACTCAAACGTACCGAGTCGTGGGGCGCCAACCTGCTTGCCACTGCTGGCTGCGTGGCGATGTGGGGCTACCTGCTGTATCAAGGCGTGATCGATCCGCTCGGTGGCATCAACACCTTGTGGCCGCTGTTCGGTATCTCCAACCAGATGCTGGCCGGTATCGCGCTGATGCTCGGCACCGTGGTACTGATCAAGATGAAGCGCCAGCGCTACATGTGGGTCACCCTGGTACCGGCGGTATGGCTGCTGATCTGCACCACTACTGCAGGCTTCATCAAGCTGTTCGATCCGAACCCAGCTGTTGGCTTCCTGGCCCTGGCGAACAAGTACAGCGTCGCGCTGGACGCCGGTCAGGTACTGGCTCCGGCCAAGGACGTTGGTCAGATGCAGCACGTGATCTTCAACGCCTATACCAACGCTGGCTTGACCATCCTGTTCCTGGTGGTGGTGTTCAGCATCCTGTTCTTCGCCCTCAGAGTCGGTTACTCGGCACTGGGTCGCAAAGAGCGCAGCGATAAAGAAACCCCGTTCCAGGCGCTGCCTGACGCGTAAACGAGAGGACTGCAGCCATGTTCAACGACCTGGGTCGTCTGGGTAAGTACCTGGGGCAAGCTGCCCGGCTGATGGTCGGCATGCCCGACTACGACAATTATGTCGAGCACATGCAGGGTAAGCACCCGGACAAGCCGATGATGAGCTACGAGGAGTTCTTCCGCGAGCGACAGGAAGCCCGTTACGGCGGCAAGTCCGGGCCCAAGTGCTGTTGAACCAGCGGCAAGTGTGATCGAGTGGGAGCCCGGGCAACCGGGCTCCCACTTTCATTTATGGCCAAAGGAGATGTCTGCGTGCAAACGCCTATTCCTGTAACGGTCCTCACCGGTTTTCTCGGTGCGGGCAAGACCACCCTGCTCAAGCACATGCTCAAGGCCGAGCATGGCCTGAAGATCGCCGTGATCGAAAACGAATTCAGCGAAGCCGGCATCGACAGCCAATTGCTAGGAGACGAGCCGGTGCAGGTCATGACCCTGGCCAACGGTTGTGTGTGCTGCACCATCCACACCGACCTGACCAAAGCCCTGTACCTGCTGCTGGAGCGGCTGGATGCCGGCGACATCGCGTTTGACCGGCTGGTGATCGAATGCACCGGTCTGGCTGACCCGGCGCCAGTCGCGCAGACCTTCTTCATCGAAGAAGAGCTGCGCGATCGCTACATCCTCGACGGCATCATCACCCTGGTCGACGCCGCCCACGCCGATGTCCACCTGACTCAGGCCATTGCCCAGGCTCAGGTCGGCTTTGCCGACCGCTTGCTGTTGAGCAAGACCGATCTGGTCACGGCAGAGGCTGTCGAGGCCTTGCAGGAGCGCCTGGCGCGGATTAACGGCCGCGCGGCGATTCGCATCGTCGAGCAGGGCCGCATCAACCTCGCCGAGCTGCTCGATGTGCGTGGCTTCAATCTCAATCCTGATCTGGGTGCGAGCATCACCCGCAGCCTGCGCCCGGTGCTCAAGCCGGCGACCCCGGATCGCATCTCGACGCTGGTCTTGCGTAGCAGCACTGCGCTGGATATCGATCGCCTCAGCGAGTTCATGAACGAGCTGCTGGAAAACCACGGCAAACAATTGCTGCGCTACAAAGGCGTGCTCAACATCGCCGGGGATGACCGCCGTTTGGTGTTCCAAGGCGTGTTGAAGCTGTACGGGTTCGACTGGGACAGCGAATGGAAGGCCGACGAGGCGCGTGAAAGTGTGATGGTGTTTATCGGCGATGAACTGCCCGAAGACGAGATCCGTGCAGGCTTTGCCGCGCTGACCTGAGCAAAAAAAAAGGCCACTGCATGTGCAGTGGCCAATCTGGACGTTAGATCAAGGAGCTTCTAAATCAACGTCGTCGAGCGTGGCCTGCACTCAGGGCGGGGGAGTGCGCTGCGTGCTGGCCAGTGAAGTCAGCATAAGCCGCTGTTGCGGCGAGAAAAATAGCCCTAGGCGACATTCACCTTTACGCGCCGGGTAAGAGTCACTGCTCAAGCCGCGTAGCCCATCCGCCAGCTGATGTCGCGGGTGGCAGCCAGCAACTTCTGCGCCGCCGGGCCATGCTCATCGGCATGGAAAATCGAGGTCGGCCCTACCACGGTCATCACCGCTACGATGTGCCCCATGGCATTGAAGATCGGCGCCGACAATGCGTCGACGCCAGGCATCAACAGCCCATGCACATGGTGCAGCCCCTGCTCGCGAATCCCTGCCAGCAGTGGCTGATAAGCATCGAATGTCTGCGTCATGGCGGCCAACTCACGCTCACGCAGGTCAACCGTTTCGCGCTCGGGCAAATGCGCAGCGAACACCAGCCCGGTCGATGAGCTGAGCAGCGGCAGCACCGAGCCGATCTGCGTCACCACGGTAACGGCGCGCACCGCCGGCTCGATACTGACCACGGTCGCGCCCTGATTACCCCACACAGCAATGAAGCAGCTCTCGTTGAGCGCGTCGCGCAATGCCGACAGCGGCAGCGCCGCCACCTTGAGCACATCGATGCTGCCCAGCGCCGCCATGCCCACCCGCAACGCTTCGCGGCCCAGGCCGTAGTGGTTGGTGGCGCGATCCTGCTCGGCGAAACCGCTGGCAATCAGCGCCTGCAAATAGCGATGCACCTTGCTCGCCGGCATGCCGACGTGCTCGGCCAGGCGCGACAGCGAGGTCGACGGCGAAAGCTCGGCAAGGGCCTTGAGGATATCGGTGCCGACTTCCGCCGAGCGGACCTTTTGCTTGCCGGTGTCGGCAGGGGTGCTGGCTTTGGACATGGGGAAAGGAATCCACATTGACAGATGGCGACTTTATAACTTGACGACGGGCGGCGAGCAAATTACGTTATTCGTAATCTGATTACGACAATAACAATGCAGACGCGCTGCCAGCCACCGTGATACGGCCCGGTTCAGCCCAGCAGCCCCTGCCAGCATGGCTCTCAGTGAGCCTGGAGGCACAGATGACCCGCGACACCGCCCTCGACTACCTCAGCGGCTTTGGCAACGAGTTTGCCAGTGAAGCGCTGCCTGGCGCCCTGCCGGTCGGGCAGAACTCACCCCAGCGTGCGCCTTACGGCCTGTACGCCGAATTGCTCTCGGGCACCGCGTTCACCATGGCCCGCAGCGAACTGCGGCGCACCTGGCTGTACCGCATTCGCCCGTCAGCGCTGCACCCGCGCTTCGAACGCCTGGCGCGCCAACCGCTGGCGGCGCCACTGGGCGCGGTGACGCCCAATCGCCTGCGCTGGAACCCGCAGCCGCTACCGACCGAAGCCACTGATTTCATCGAGGGCTGGCGGCCGATGGTTGCCACTGCCGCGGCGGACAAGCCATCCGGCGTCAGCATCTATATCTACAGCGCCAACCGCTCGATGCAGCGGGTGTTCTTCAATGCCGATGGCGAGCTGCTGCTGGTGCCTGAGCAAGGCCGCCTGCGTATCGCCACCGAGCTGGGCGTACTCGATGTCGAACCGCTGGAAATCGCCGTGATTCCGCGCGGCATGAAGTTTCGCGTCGAGCTGCTCGACGGTCAGGCGCGTGGTTATCTGGCCGAAAACCACGGCGCGCCACTGCGCCTGCCCGATCTTGGCCCGATCGGCAGCAATGGCCTGGCCAACCCGCGAGATTTCCTCGCCCCCGTGGCCCATTACGATGACAGCGACGGCCCGGTCCAGTTGGTGCAGAAGTTTCTCGGCGAACACTGGGCCTGCGAACTGCAGCATTCGCCATTGGATGTGGTCGCCTGGCACGGCAGCAACGTCCCGTACAAATACGACCTGCGTCGCTTCAATACCCTCGGTACGGTCAGCTTCGACCACCCGGACCCATCGATCTTCACTGTGCTGACTTCACCGAGCAGCGTCCACGGTCTGGCCAACATGGACTTCGTGATCTTCCCGCCGCGCTGGATGGTCGCCGAGAACACCTTCCGCCCGCCGTGGTTCCACCGCAACCTGATGAATGAATTCATGGGCCTGATCCAGGGCGCCTACGACGCCAAAGCCGACGGCTTCCTGCCCGGCGGCGCGTCGCTGCATGGGGTGATGAGCGCCCATGGCCCGGATGCCGAGACATGCCACAAGGCCATCAATGGCGAGCTGGCACCGCACAAGATCGACAACACCATGGCCTTCATGTTCGAGACCAGCCAGGTCCTGCGCCCGAGCCAGAGTGCGCTTGAATGCCCGCAATTGCAGGCCGACTACGACAGCTGCTGGGCCACCTTGCCGAGCACCTTCAACCCGAATCGGAGATAACCCATGAACCACACCGCGACTGCCCGTAGTTGGGTCGAACAGGCCAACGGCCACAGCGACTTCCCGCTGCAGAACCTGCCATTGGGGATTTTCAGCCGGCCAGGTGAAGCACAGCGCTGTGGCGTGGCCATTGGCGATTCGATTCTCGACCTGCAGGCCGTGCTTGGCGCCGGCCTGTTCGAGGGTGAAGCCAAAACTGCGGTCGAGGCCACCGTCGACGCCACGCTGAATGCCTATTTCGCCCTTGGCCGTTCGGCCCGGGTTGCGTTGCGCCAGCGTTTGCTGGAACTGCTGGGCGAGCACAGCGAACATCAGGCTGCACTGCAAGCGGCGCTGTACCTCGCCAGCGACTGCCAAATGCACCTGCCGGCCAAGGTGGGCGATTACACCGACTTCTATGTCGGCATCGAACACGCGAAGAACGTCGGCAAGCTGTTCCGCCCGGACAACCCGCTGCTGCCCAACTACAAGTACGTGCCAATCGGCTACCACGGCCGCGCCTCGACCTTGCGCCCGTCGGGCACCGATGTGCGTCGGCCCAAAGGCCAGACCCTGCCTGCGGGTCAGACCGAGCCAAGTTTCGGCCCTTGCGCCCGGCTCGACTTCGAGCTGGAACTGGGCATCTGGATTGGCCAGGGCAATGACATTGGGCAAGCGATCCCGATTGGCGATGCGGCCGAGCATGTTGCTGGTTATTGCCTGCTCAACGATTGGTCGGCGCGCGACATTCAGGCGTGGGAATACCAGCCGTTGGGACCTTTCCTGTCGAAGAGCTTCATCACCACGCTGTCACCGTGGGTAGTCACTGCCGAGGCACTGGAACCGTTCCGCTGCGCTCAGCCGGCGCGTCCCGAGGGCGATCCGCAGCCACTGTCGTATCTGCTCGATGCACGCGATCAGGCCAACGGCGCGCTCGACATCGAACTGGAAGTGCTGCTGATCACCGAGGGCCTGCGTGAACAAGGCTTGCCGCCTCACCGCCTGAGCCTGAGCAACACCCTGAGCATGTACTGGACCGTGGCGCAGATGGTTGCCCACCACAGCGTCAACGGCTGCCAGTTGCAAGCAGGCGACCTGTTCGGCTCGGGCACGTTGTCCGGCGCGCAGCCAGGGTCACTTGGCAGCCTGCTGGAGATGACGGATGGCGGCAAGCAGGCGATCGAGCTGGCCAGCGGCGAGGTGCGCAAGTTCCTCGAAGACGGCGACGAGATCATCCTGCGTGCTCGCTGCAAGCGCGACGGCGCGGTCAGCATCGGCTTCGGCGAGTGCCGCGGCAAAGTCATCGCGGGCAACTGAGAGGGCTGGCCATGCAGCTGTTCGGCTATTACCGTTCGACCTCGTCCTATCGGGTTCGGATTGCCCTGGCGTTAAAGGGCCTCGCGTTCGACAACGTGCCGGTCAACCTGCTCAAGGGCGAGCAGCGCAGCGATGTCTACCTGGCGCTCAATCCGCAGGGCAGGGTGCCCGCGCTGGGCTGTGACAGCGGTAGTATGCTGGTGCAATCGGCGGCGATCATCGAGTACCTGGAGGAGCTTTATCCACAGCCGCCGCTATTGCCTGCCGAGGCTGAGGCGCGGGCGAAGGTACGGGGCGTCGCTGCGATCATCGGCTGCGATGTGCACCCGCTGCACAACGTCAGCGTACTCAATCAGTTGCGTCAGCTGGGGCTGGACGAGGCGCAGGTCAATCAATGGATTGCCCAATGGATTGGCCAGGGTCTGGCAGCGGTGGAGCAGTTGATCGATGATCAGGGCTTCTGCTTTGGTCTGGCGCCGGGTTTGGCTGATGCCTATCTGCTGCCACAACTGTATGCGGCCGAGCGGTTCAGTGTCGATCTGAGCCGCTACCCGCGGATCAACCGGGTGGCAGCGCTGGCTGCGCAGCATCCGGCGTTTATCCAGGCGCATCCATCACGTCAGCCTGATACCCCGCTTCAGTGAATCGATGGGCTGCTGGCGGGTAGGTGGCCAAGACGTTCGCTCAGCTTCAAGCGCTGCGCCGGGTCTTCGCTGAGCAGCAATGCCCGTTCCAGGTCAAAGCGCTCGGCCTGCGGGCAATCCAGGCGCTGGTACAGCGTGGCGCGCGCCAGATAATCGCTGACCAGCACCGGCCCCAGCTGCATGACCCGTTCGGCGTCGATCAATGCGGCGAGGTCATTGTCGTTGCTGATATGCAGCTGGCGCAGGTTGCGTGACAGCCGCTGCAGCATCTGCAACGGGCTGGCCACCTGCATGTGTTCAGCCGTCAACGCTACCTGTGGGCCGAACTGACGGGCCAGTAGCTGGCGGCACTCAGCCGGGTACAGACGGCGACCGCCGCACGGGTCGAGCAGGTGATCCGCGCCAGGCACGCGCAGCAGAAAATGGCCTGGGAAGTTGACCCCTTCCAGCGGGATCGACAAACTCCGGGCCAATTCCAGGGCGAGGATTGCCAGCGCCAGCGGCTGGCCACGGCGGCGCTGCAACACTTTGTCCATCAGTGCCGCGTGGGCACGCAGTGGCAGCATTTCGTCTTGCTGGAAGCCCAGCGTGTTGAGCTGGCGCAACAGCGGCTGGGCGAGCTCACTGAGTGGCAACATCGGCAGGCTGGCATTGATTTGCTGGTGCAGCTCACGCACCTGGGCGAGGGCGTGGGCGGGCACGACACTGGGATCGTGCTCGGCGGCAACCCACAAGGTTGCTTCCAGCAGGTCGACGGGCGCGCGTTCCAGGCACGCCAGGCAGGCTTTACGTGGGTTCATCAGACTCTCCCCGACACGCTTGAGTATTAGCTCTGACAGCGCGGTTCGTCCAGTGGTCCGACCAGCCCGCGCTGTGCATCGCGCTGCCTATACTGTCAGGAGCACCTCGCTGGAGGCGGTCGATGTTCGCGCTCATGCAAAGCACCCGCACGCAGTCACTGCACCTGTTCGTTGATCCACCCAGCGGCCTTAGAGCCGTGGTGGCGATCCACAACGAGCAGTTGGGCCCCGCCATGGGCGGCTGTCGCTACCTGGCCTATGCCGACGACGAAAGCGCCGTCACCGACGCCATTCGCCTGGCTCAGGGCATGAGCTACAAGGCTGCACTGGCAGGCCTGGCACAGGGCGGTGGCAATGCCGTGATCATGCGCGGGGCCCATGTGGAAAACCGCGCAGCACTATTCGAGGCGTTTGGCCGCGCGCTCGACAGCTTGAATGGGCGCTTCATCACTGCCGTCGACAGTGGCACCTCAACCCTGGACATGGACTGCATTGCCCAGAGCACTTCTCACGTCACCAGTACCACCGCTTCGGGAGACCCCTCGGCACATGCTGCCATCGGGGTGTTCGCTGGCATCCGGGCCACAGCAATGGCACGGCTGGGCACCGATAATCTGGAGGGCTTGCGGATTGCTGTACAGGGCTTGGGTAACGTCGGCTTCGCGTTGGCCGAGCAACTGCACGCGGCGGGCGCGGAACTGTTGGTCAGCGATCTTGACGCGGGCAAGGTACGTTTGGCGGTAGAGCAATTCAATGCCCAACCAGTGACCAATGATGCGCTGGTCAGCACCCCGTGCGACATCTTCGCACCTTGTGGTGTGGGCCAGGTACTCAGTGGCCAAAGCGTCACGCAATTACGCTGCGCTGCCGTGGCGGGGTCTGCCAACAACCAGCTGACGACCCTGCAGGTGGCCGATCATCTGGAAAAGCGCGGGATACTCTATGCGCCGGATTACGTCATCAATGCCGGTGGCTTGATCTACGTGGCACTGACCCACCGTGGCGAGAGCCTCAGCACCATTACCGCGCATCTGTCCCGAATTCCGTCACGCCTCACCGAAGTGTTCGGCCATGCCCAGGCGGAAAAACGCTCGCCAGCGCGGGTGGCGCAGATGCTGGCGGAGCGCTTGCTGTATGGCTGACGGCAGTTATTCTGCAGCGCTGCCCTCAAGCAGCTCGGCCAAGGCATCGGGCTGGCTCTTGAACGCTCGGGCGAACACATCGCGATTCTTCGCCATGTAAATGCCGGCTTCCTCGACTTGTTGTTCGGTCAGCGACGGCACCGCTTTTTGCAGCACATCAGCCAGGCGCTCGGCCAGCTCGAGCATCTTGTCGTGACGATCCGCTTCGGCTTTATCCATGAACAACTGCTCCGGGTCGCGACTGCTGCGGTATACCACTTCGACGGCCATTCATCACCTCTGTGCCTTTATAGCGGGTTATGCAAATAATTTACTGTATGGGTGTACAGTACTCGCATAGGCCACCCCAGCGCAACCCGATAGTGGCCATTTATCTGCACGAAAGCGTAGCTCATAGGTGCCTTGCGGCAATCGGTCGCCTTCCAACCCTCGTGTCTGGCCTTTTAACTGCATGGCACAAGCGTCACACAGGTGGCGCACCATCCTTCAGTCGTATCGGGGAATCGAGCATCGTGAACATCAAATGGGCAGAAAAAATGCGCAAGGGCCTGCACGGCTCTGCCGACTCGCTGGGCAACCTGTGCGTCGAGGGGTTTCACTACCTGGCGTTGTTCGGTATCGGCGGGATTACCGCGTGGGCGGCGGTCGAGGCGTTTCTGGACATGCTCAGCAAGGGCGGGGTCAGCGTCGATGACATTCTGCTGCTATTCATCTACCTGGAGCTGGGGGCGATGGTCGGGATCTATTTCAAGACCAACCACATGCCGATCCGCTTCCTGCTGTACGTGGCAATCACGGCCCTGACGCGCCTGCTGATCGGCGATGTGTCCCATCACAAGGCGCCGGACGTTGGCCTGCTGTACTTGTGCGGCGGCATCTTGCTGTTGGCCTTCGCGATTCTGGTGGTGCGCTATGCATCGTACCGCTATCCCTCAAGCCGGGCGCTGGACGCTCACGGCAAGGAAGTCGACGAAGGCCGCTAGCGCTCAGTTGGCGAGCTGGCTGGCGGCGTGACGTTGCTGGCCAGGGTCGCGGGTGAGGGCGGCGAGTACCTGCAGCGGGTTTTCGCCTTGTTCGATGGCCAGCCCAAGGCGGATGCTGTCGATGACCCGCTGCAAGCGTACCGGATCGTTGCGTTGGGCCTGGCTGATCAAACGCTTGGCCACGGCGCCGCTGTCGTCGGACAGGGTCAGCATGATGCTGCCGTCGAGGCGGGCGATGCTCAGGTTGACCCGATAACGCGGGGAGAAGGCATTGCTGATCTGATCGAATGGATTGTGCATGGTCGCGGATCTACAGGTTAACTGGATGGAAAAGTTGACCGGGTATTCGCGCAGATGGTTCACAGCCGCTGATCGGCGTGGCTTTGTGGTGAGTTGGTTGAATCAGAAAGGGCCGCGAAGCGGCCCTTGTGCGACTAACTGAACAGCGCTGTCATCACTCCTCGATTTCTTCATTCACTTCCAGCATTACACGCTTGCTGCGCAGTTTGCCGAACAGGTGATCCAGCGCGTGGTCGAGTTTGGTCGTGGCGCCCTCGACAGCCTGCTCCAGCGAAGTGGCCGTGTGGCTTACAGAAATCGGTTGATGGCCTTTGGGGCGAGCCTCCATCTGGCAACGTTTGTCATGCGGTCCGGGCTTGGCGCCGTTGTCGTCGCGCAGGTGCACCTCGATGCGGGTGAGGTCGTCCTCGTAACGTTCAAGACTGCTCTCAAGAGTACTACGGACCCACTCTTCAAGCCGGATGCTGCCGTCGATCTGGTTGCTGCTGTTGACTTGGATTTGCATGACTTCAATCCTTATTCAGCTTGCTCGCAAGAGTCGCCCAGGCCATTGAGGCCTGTGGAAAAATTATCGCCTCTTGACTGTAAGGTCAGGCATCCGCGCAGCGATTTCAAGCCCTTTTCAAATATAAATTTTTTGAATTAAATCACCTGGATGAGCGCAGCCGAGCGCAGCATGTTCGGCTTGGGGCGCCGATGCGCCCCTCACCCCGTCAGAATTCGACCGAGGTCTGAACGTACAACGTGCGTGGCTCACCGACATATTTGCCGCGATTGTTATCGTCGAACGAGCGCGTGTAGTACTCGCGGTTGAACAGGTTCTTCACCCCAATAGCGAGCTTCAGGTTCGATAGCTGCGGGCCAAAGTCGTAGCCCGCGCGGGTGCTTACCAGCATGTAGCCGGGGATGCGGCCATTGGCGCCATTGGCGCTTTCCTCGCGAGTGTTGGCGTTGTCGGCGAACTGGCTGCTCTGGAAACTGCTGTCCAGGTTCAGCTGCCACGGCCCATCGGTATAACCCAGGCCGAGGGTGCCCTTGTGGCGAGACGAGAACGGCACCTGATTGCCCTTGTTGGCGCCGTCTTCACGGATGGTCGCATCGACGAACGCGTAGCCAAGGTGCACATCGAAGCCGCTTAATACCGGGCTCAAACCATCGAGCGCGTAACGCAGGTTGGTCTCGATGCCCTGGTGGCGCGTTTCGCCGCGTGCGATGACCGCGTCGTTGCTCTGGTTGCTTTCATATTGGTTGTCGAAATTGATCAAGAATGCGCCGATCTCCGCCTGCAGGTCGCCATTGTCGTAGCGCGTGCCGACTTCCCAGGTGCGGGCTTTTTCCGGTTTCACTTCGCCGCTGGTGACGCGATTTGGCATCTGGCTGTACTGCACGCTGCCGAATGAGCCTTCGGTGTTGGCATACAGATTCCAGCTGTCGGTCAGGTGGTACAGCACGTTCAGGGCGGGCAGGGCGGTGTTGTAGCTGCCCTGGAAGCGCTGGCCGCTGATCTTGTTGCTCTGCTCGGAGTCGATCATCTCGTAGCGCACGCCCGGGGTGATGGTCCAGCGGCCGATATCGATACGGTCGTCCAGGTAGATCGCATGCGCTTCGGTGCTGCCACGGGTGTCGCGACCGAGGAAGCTGCTGCTGTTCGGCAGGTCGCCATTGACCGGTGCCTGGTAGCGCAACTCGTGGCCGGCTTCGTTGATGTAACGGTAGCCCACGCCGACTTCATGCCAGCTGTCACCCAGGGCGAGGCCTTGCGAGAAGCGCGTTTCGATGCCGCGTACCCAGTATTCGCGTGGCGACAGCGAGACGAAGTTGCCCTGGTCCAAATAGCCGCTGCGCAGGGTCTTGGTGAAGAAGCTGTTGACGCTGACCTGGCGATCATCCTGCTTGTAGTCGTAACCGACGTTGACCAGCGTGCGCCGGCCCCAGAATTTGTCCTTGAGTCGGGTCGACTGATATGGATCGGCGTCGTAGGCTGCCTGGCTCAAGCCGCCGGGCATCTCGGCTTCACCTTCATAGTATTGCGCCATGGCGTGCAGGCTGTTGGCCTCATCGAGCTGCAGCTTGCCCTTGAGCATCAAATCGTCGATCTGCGTATCGCTGTGCTCACGCCAGTCGCCGCCGCGGCTGCCGGAATACAGCAAGGCGCCGCCCAGGCCATTGGCGTTGGTGCCGCCGACCAGCAGGTTGGCGCTGTTCTTGATGCCATCGTGGCTGGATGACGGCGTCAGCTGGTTGTGCATGGCCGCCTTGAACGTGGCTTCTTCGGGGATCGCCCGGGTCACGAAGTTGACGATGCCGCCGACGTTCTGCGGCCCATAGCGCACCGCACCGCCGCCGCGCACCACGTCTACCGCGTCCATGTTGCCCAGGCTCAGCGGGGCCAGCGACAACTGCGGCTGGCCATACGGCGCGAACGGCACCGGGATACCGTCCATCAACACGGTCGAGCGCGAGGCCAGGCGCGGGTTGAGGCCGCGGATGCCGAAGTTCAGCGCCAGGTCGTGGCCGCCGGTGCCGCTGGTGTCCGGCGCATTCACCCCTGGGATGCGGTTGAGCACTTCACGCGGGCTGCTGGCGCCGCTGCGTTCGAACTGCTCGCGGCGGATCACGTCACGTGCGCCGGGGTGGTCGAAGACATTGTCGGCCTGCGCTTCGGCCAGCCAGTCACCGACCACGGTGGACGCGCCCAGCTCGATCGGCGCGCTGGCTGCAGGTGCCGCGACAGGCTGTAGGCTGAAG
Source organism: Pseudomonas shirazensis (assembly GCF_014268785.2). Taxonomy (GTDB): domain Bacteria; phylum Pseudomonadota; class Gammaproteobacteria; order Pseudomonadales; family Pseudomonadaceae; genus Aquipseudomonas; species Aquipseudomonas shirazensis. The sequence goes on from NZ_JABWRD020000003.1 coordinate 754,705, forward strand.
GCATTGGCACCTTCCTGGCGAGCCTGCAGACCGCTGCCGCGCAGCAGTGCCTCCAGGCCCTGATCAAGCGCGTACTCGCCTTGCAGGCCCGGGCTCTGCAAGCCTTGGGTGAGCTGCGAGCCATACGAAATCAACGCACCACTTTCGCGGCCAAACTGGTTCAGCGCCTGCTCCAGCGAGCCGGCGGCGATGTGGTACTCGGCGGCCAGCACGGCAGGCGCGGCGAGGCTGAAGGTGGAGGCAAGCAACAGGGCGAGGGAGCTGGGACGCAACAGCATGAGCGGGTCCTTGAGAGGGGGTCTGCCTTGTCTGTCACGCGAGCTTGCAGAAATGGCTCAGGTTATTTGAAAAATACTTGCTGACTAGCCAACGCGGCGCTCGAACGTGACCCAATAGCGGGTGAAACGACGCACGCTGACCGGCAGTGCGACTTCGAGCATCTGCAGGATCCGCTCGCTGTCATCCAGCGGATAAGAGCCGGAAATACGCAGGTTGGCGACTTGCTCGCTGCAGCTCAAGCGGCCGTGGCGGTAGCGGCTGAGCTCGTCGAGAAAGTCCGCCAGGCGCATTTGCGCGGCCACCAGCATGCCGTCGACCCAGGCACCGCGATCTGCCTGCAACGGCGCAATACCCTGCCAGCCAGCGTTGGCAAAATCTGCCTGCTGGCCCGCCAGCAATGACTGCCCGTCGAGACTGGCGCGGCCGCTGTACACCGCCACTTGGCTGAAGCCGCTGAACTGACGCAGGTTGAAGCGCCCCGGTTCCAGCCGCAGCACGCCTTCGGCGCTGCGCAGCAGCAGCGGCCGGCTATCGTTGACCACCTCAACTTGCAGCTCGCCCTCGACCAACCGCAGCAGCCGCTGCTGGCTGTCGAAACGCACATCGGCGGCGCTGCCGGTGTTGAGTTGCAGCTGGCTGCCGTCCTCAAGGCTCAGCCGCCGGCGCTGGCCGACCGGGCTGCGGTAGTCGGCCAGCAGCCCCGGCACGGGGCTATGTTGCTGCACAGCGAGCCCGCTGGCGCTTGCTACGCCCAGCAGCAAAGCCTTGAGCGCACGCCGCCGGGCAGGCGATGGCGGCGCCTGCAAGGTCGCATGCACAACGGGCGAGGCCACCCCACGCAAGCGCTGGTTGACCTGCTGGATATGCGCCCAGGCGCGCTGGTGCTCGCCGTCAGCCTCCAGCCAGCGCTGCAGCGCATGCTGCTGGCGCGCGTCGAAATCATCGCCCTGGGATTCGATCAGCCAGTGCACCGCCTGCTCGGCGACCTCGGCGCCAAAGCTGCTGTTCACAGGGCGAAGTAGCAGCGCAGGGCTGCCTTGCTCAGATAACGCTTCACCGTGGCCAGCGAGATACCCAGTTCACGGGCGATTTCGCTTTGCCCGAGGCCATCGACCTGGGCCAGCAGGAAGGCGCGCTTGACCAGCGGCGACAAGCCGTCGAGCAAGCGGTCCAGCTCCAGCAGGGTCTCGAAGATGATCGCCTTCTGCTCTTCGCACGGGGCGAACTGCTCGGGCACCTGCGCCAAAGCTTCGTGGTAGGCGCGTTCCAGCTCCTGGCGGCGGAAGTGATTGCACAGCACCCGCTTGGCCACGGTGGCGAGAAACGCCCGCGGCTCGAGCAGTTGCGGCGCCTCGCGGGCCTGGAGCAGGCGCAGGTAGGTGTCCTGGGCCAGATCGGCAGCGCTGTGCGGGCAGCCCAAACGACGCCGCAACCAGCTGGTGAGCCAGCTGTGATGCTCGTGATAGAGGCCTTCGATGGTTGCAGAAAGGGCGCTGGACACCGTAATGACTCCGGCGCTGATCGGCGCGAGTGCTAGTAAGAATGGTTCGCATTGTAATTTCCTAGCAGCATGTCGGCAATCCTCAAAAAACCGATAGAAGCCGCAGCCGAGCTTTGCTTATGAGAATTGAAATCATTATTATTGGTGGCTTCAATTAGCGGACCTTGTCATGAAGCGCAAAGCTGGCGGGATTCTCCTGAGCTATCGACTGGCTGTGGCCTCGCGCTGCCTGGCGGCATTGCTTGGCGGCTATCTGCTGGCGTCGATGGCCAGCGTCTGCATCACCTTGCTGGTGCCAATGACCCCGGTCGACGCGACCTTGACCGGGATGATGCTGTCGTTCGTGTTTTACCTGCTGGCGTTCATCTGGTGCTTCGCCTGCCGCACGGCCACCCGCGCCTGGCTAGGTGTACTGCTGCCAAGCCTTGCGCTGGCGCTGATCAATGGGCTGGCTTACTGGATGAAGAACCCATGAAAGAGGGCTTTCGCCAGGCCATGGCCTGGCTGCACACCTGGACTGGGCTGCTGTTTGGCTGGCTGTTGTTCGCGATTTTCCTGACCGGCACGCTGTCGTACTTCAAGGACGAGATCACCCATTGGAGCCAGCCCGAGGTACAGCGCCATCAGCTCGACCCGGCTGCCAGCCTTGGCCTCGCCAAGCGGTATCTGCAGAGCAACGCCGCCACTGCCGGCAGCTGGTTCATCCGCCTGCCCAGCGACCGCGAGCCTGCCCTCAGCGTCAGCTGGCGCGACCCCAACGCCACCGGGCGGCGCGGTTTCATCAGCCATGAGCTGGACGCGCGCAGCGGTGAGCGGGTAGAGGTGCGCGACAGCCGCGGTGGCGACTTCTTCTACCGCTTCCACTTCCAGTTGCAGATGCCGCACCCGTGGGGCCGCTGGCTGGCGACTTTCTGCGCGCTGATCATGCTGCTGGGGCTGGTCACGGGGATCATCACCCACAAAAAGATCTTCAAGGAATTCTTCACTTTCCGCCCCGGCAAGGGCCAGCGCTCGTGGCTGGACGGCCACAACGCGATCGGCGTGCTGGTGCTGCCGTTTCACCTGATGATCAGCTACAGCAGCCTGCTGCTGTTCATGTACATGGTCATGCCGGCGAGCATCATGGCGGCGTACAAGGGCGACTCCGACAGTTACTTCAGCGAGCTGTTCGGCCGTGACGACGCGCCCAAGGCCGCCGGCGTGGCAGCGCCGCTGACCGATCTGCCGGCGCTGTATGCCAAGGTGCAGACCATCGTGCCCGGCGCCCGTATCGGCTACTTGCAGATAGCCAACCCCGGCGACAGCAATGCCCAGGTGACCGTGACCCAGGCCGCCGCCGATCACGTCGCCTATCAGCGCAGCGCCAACTGGACCTTCGATGGAGTCAGCGGCGCGCTGCTCAGCCAGGGCGAGCCGGAAAGCGCGGCGATGATGACCTCGTTCACCATCGCCGGCCTGCACATGGGCAACTTTGCCGGGCCGTGGCTGCGCTGGTTGTACTTTGTGTTTGGCGTGGCGGGTACTGCGGTGATCGGCACCGGCCTGGTGATGTGGCTGGGCAAGCGCCAGCTCAAGCACGCCAAAAGTGGCCGCTTGCCGTTTGAGCTGCGCCTGGTCGAAGTGCTCAATATCGCCAGCATGAGTGGGCTGTTGCTCGGCGTGGCAGGGTTCTTCTGGGCCAATCGGTTGCTGCCTGTCGGCATGCAGGGGCGGGCTGATTGGGAAATCAACGTGTTCTTCCTGGCCTGGGCGCTGTCGCCGCTGCACGCGCTGCTGCGGCCGGGGCGCAAGGCCTGGGGCGAGCAATTGGCGCTGGGGGCGCTGGCGTTTGCCGGGCTGCCGCTGCTCAACGCGCTGGTCACCGGCCACGGCCTTGATCAGTCGATCGCCCGTGGCGACTGGGCCATGGCCGGCTTTGACCTTACCGCGCTGGGCACCGGGCTGTTCCTCGCCTGGGCCGCTGGCAAGATGCTGCGCACGCCCAACGTGCAGGCCAAGCGCGCACCGCGTGCTGCCAAAGCCGCCTCGACCACGGCCGAGGTGAACTGATGCTGAGCGTTGCCCTGATCACTTTCGCCGGGCTGGTGGCCCTGTGTCTGGCTATGGAAAAGCACTTCGGTGAGCTGCTCAAGCGCAAACCCAAGCCTGGGCAATTACCTGCCCTGCGTTGGGCAGGCTGGGCGCTGCTGGTGCTGTCGCTGATCCTTGCCGTCAACATCCGCGGCCTGGCCTTCGGCCTGGTTGAGTGGTTTGCGCTGGTGATGGCCGGGCTGACCCTGTGGGTGTTCGGCCTGCCTTATCAGCCACGGCTGTTGCTTGGCCTGGCACTGGTCAGCATGCTGCTCGGTCCGGTGCTGGCTGCGCTGGGTGTGTGAGCGCTTGAACGAGCCAACGCCCAGTAACCCGGCAGACGCCGACGCCGCCAGTGGTCGGGCGCGCTTCGTCCAGGTGTTTCTCGCCCAGCGCGGGCGTATGGAAGCGCTGGTCAGCCGCCGCGTGGGCTGCCGGGCTACGGCGGCGGACCTGGTGCAGGAGTTGTTCCTGCGCTTCTGGCGCCGGCCCGAGGTCAAGGTCGACGCACTGGATACCTACCTGCTGCGCTGCGCCGGCAACCTGGCGATCGACCACCTGCGCAGTGAGGGCAGCCGTGGCCGAGTAGTCGAAGGCTTGCCGGTTGCCGATGACAGCCCGGCGCCAGAGCAGGCGCTGGCTGCCGAGCATGATCTGCAGCGGATCGAGGCCGCGTTGCGCGGCCTGCCCGAGCGCAGCCGGCAGATATTTCTGCTCAGCCGCGTCCACGGCTGCACCTACGGCGAAATCGCCAAGGCCATGCAGTTGTCCCAGAGCGCTGTGGAAAAGCATATGATGCGCGCCCTCGAAGCGTGCAAGGCAAGCGTTGCCGCGCCGCGCAGGCCAGGAGGCGGCCTATGACCAGCCACACCGAGCCGAGCAGCCCGGCTCCCGAGCAGGCGGCGCTGCACTGGCTCACCCGCATCATTCACAATCCAGGCGAAGCCCAGGCTGCGCCGTTCAAACGCTGGCTGCTGGCCGACCCAGCCAATCGCGAGGCGTATGCGCACGCAGAGCATGTCTGGCAACTGAGCCAACTGCCGGCGGCCAAACTGGCCGAAGAACAGCAGGCCAGTCTGCGGCCTTACCTGGACGCTATCCGCCAGGCTCGCCAGCCCAAGCGCTGGGGCCGTCGTGGTGGTGCTTTGGCTGTCGCCGCCTGCCTGCTGCTGGCGCTGGGCAGCGTCGGCGGCTGGCAGCCGCAGCATTGGTTGCAGGATGCCCAGGCCGACTACCGCAGTGGTGCTGAGTTGCAGCAAATCACCCTGGCCGATGGTTCGCTGATGACCCTGGATGCGGGCAGCGCGGTGGCGGTCGACTTCGACCACGGTGAGCGGCGAATTCAGCTTTTGCGCGGCGCAGCGTTCTTTCAGGTGACCCACACCGGTCAGCCCTTTCTGGTCGACGCCGCTGGCGGTGAAGTGCGCGTGCTCGGCACCCAGTTCGAAGTACGCGAGCAAGGCGAGGGCGCCCAGGTCACGGTGCGCAGCGGGCGCGTTGCGGTAACGCCGACGGCAGGTCAGTCGGCCCGCGAGCTGACGGCCAACCAGCAACTGACCTATGCCGCAGGCCGCGCCGGGCAAATCGAAGCCGTCGACAGTGACAGCCGCCTGGCCTGGCGTCAGGGTTGGTTGAGTTATCAACAGGTGCCCCTGGCCGAAGTGCTGGAAGACCTGCGTCGCTATTACCCAGGGCGGATCGTGCTGCTCGACGACACCCTGGGCCAGCGCTTGGTCAGTGCCAGCATCCCGGCCAATCAGCCGCTGCTGGCGCTGGATTCGCTGGGTAAGGTGGTGGGTTTCTCGCAGCAGACGCTGCTCGGCCGGCTGACATTGATCAGATAATTACGCACTGCTGAAAAATAATTGCGAATTGTTGTGAGGTAAGCGGCGACGCCATCCGTGTAGTGAGTGAAAAGCGATTCATTCGCATGCGATCACCCTCTTTCAGGTCAGCGTCCATGAAGTTCTCCTCGCGTTGCGTTCCCCTCTGGCTGGGTCTTGCCACCCTGTCCGGCGCCGTCGTTGCCCCGCTTGCCAGTGCTGCGGCGCAAGCACAGCTGTACGGCTTCGCCCAGCCCAGCCAGCCGTTGCCGGCGGCACTCAACGCCTTCAGCCGCACCACCGGCCAGAGCCTGGTCTATACCGTCGAGTTGCCCAAGTTGCAGGCTCCGGCCCTGAATGGTTCACTCAGCGCCGAACAGGCCTTGCAGCAACTGCTGGGCAATGCCGGCCTGAGCTGGCGGCGCGTAGACGCGCGCACCCTCACTCTGGAGCCGGTGGATACTTCCGGCGCGCTCAACCTGCAGGCGATCAACGTCAATTCGCAAAGCGACCTGTACAGCTATCAACCCCCCGCCAACCCCTCGATCATGCGCGGCCAGGGCGCGGTGCAGGACATCCCCCACAGCATCAACGTGGTCCCGGCCCAGGTCATCCGCGACCAGGCGCCGCGTAACCTGGACGATGCCCTGGCCAACGTCAGCGGCATCACCCAGGGCAACAATTTCGGCGGCACTTCGGACACAGTGATGAAACGCGGTTTTGGCGACAACCGCGACGGCTCGATCATGCGCGACGGCATGCCGCTGGTGCAGGGGCGCAGCCTCAATGCCAGCACCGAGCGGGTCGAAGTGCTCAAGGGCCCGGCCTCGCTGCTGTACGGGATTCAGGATCCGGGCGGGGTGATCAACGTGGTCAGCAAGCGCCCGCAACTGGAGCAGTACAACGCCTTGAACCTGCGCGGCTCGACCTACGGCAGTGGCAAGAACGGCAGCGGCGGCGGCTTCGACAGTACCGGCGCGCTGGGCGACACGCCGCTGGCCTACCGGCTGATCATCGACCACGAAGACGAAGACTACTGGCGCAACTACGGCGTGCACCGCGAGTCGATGGTCGCGCCGTCGCTGGCCTGGTTGGGCGAGGATACGCAAGTGGTGCTGGCCTACGAGCACCGCGAGTTTCTCTATCCGTTCGACCGCGGTACCGCCTTCGGCAGCAATGGCCACCCGTTGAATATCCCGGCAACCCGGCGTCTTGATGAGCCGTTCAACGACATGCAGGGGCGCAGCGACCTGTACCGGCTCGAGCTGGACCACCAGCTCAGCGACGACTGGAAGGTCCATGCCGGCTACAGCTTCAACCGCGAAACCTACGATGCCAGCCAGGTCCGCGTGACCGGCGTCAACGAGGCACGTGGCACCTTGACCCGGAGTATCGATGGCACCCACGGCGCGATGAGCCGCGACCAGTTCGCCACCGTCAGCCTGAACGGCAACCTCGAATTGGCCGGGCTGCGCAATGACCTGCTGCTCGGCCTTGATCACGAAGACCGCAAGGTGTTTCGCGGCGACCTGATTCGCCAGACCAGCCGCTCGACCTTCAGCTACCAGAATCCGGTGTATGGCCAGGAGGTGGAAGGCAGCAACGTACGCGCCAGCGACAGCGACCAGACCGACAAGCTGCGCACCGACTCGCTGTTCGTGCAGGACGCGCTGCACCTCGATGAAAACTGGATTCTGGTGGCCGGCGCGCGCTTCCAGCAGTACGACCAGTACGCTGGCCGCGGCCGCCCGTTCAACGTCAACACCGACAGCAACGGCCAGACCTGGGTGCCGAATGCCGGCGTGGTGTACAAGGTCGATGAGCAGTTGTCGCTGTATGCCAGCTACAGCGAGTCGTTCAAGCCCAACTCGACCATCGCGCCGCTGAGCGTCGGCGGCGGTCAGACCCTGACGCTGGACGGCGGTGTTGCCCCGGAGGAGGGCAAGTCGTGGGAGCTGGGCGCCAAGCTGGACATGCCAGGGCAGTTGACCGGCAACATTGCTCTGTTCGACATCGCCAAGCGCAACGTGCTGGTCGCCGACGGTGACAGCAACCCAGGCACGATCATCTACAGCAACGCCGGTGAAGTTCGCTCGCGTGGGCTTGAGATGGACCTCAGCGGTCAGCTCAGCGAGCGCTGGAGCCTGATCGGTAGCTATGCCTTCACCGACGCCGAAGTGACCAAGGATCCAGAGCTCAAGGGCAAGCGTTTGCAGAACGTCGCGCGCAACAGTGGCTCGCTGTCGGCGGTGTATGACTACGGCAGCCTGTTCGGTGGCGACCGCCTGCGCCTGGGCGCTGGCGCTCGCTATGTCGGCGAGCGTGCCGGCAACGCGGCCAATGATTTCGACCTGCCGGCCTACACCGTGGCCGATGCCTTCGCCAGCTACGAAACCCAACTTGATGAGCACAAGGTGCGCCTGCAACTGAACGTGAAGAACCTGTTCGACAAGGTCTATTACAGCTCGGCAGTGAACCGTTACTTCGTTGCTGTTGGCGATACGCGCCAGGTCAGCCTGTCGACCACCCTGGAGTTCTAACCGCGCCAGGCTGCCCGGTATTCGCCAGGCGTCGCCGCAAAGGCCTGACGGAAACGGTTGCTGAAGTGGCTGGCGCTGGCAAAACCGCAGTGCAGGGCAATCTGCAGCAGGGGTTGTTGGCCGTGACGCAACATCTGGCAAGCACGCTGCAGGCGGCGGGCCAGCAGGTATTGATGCGGCGGCAGGCCGAAGCTTGCACGAAACATCCGCGCAAAGTGGTATTCGGAGAGGTTGCAGCGCAGCGCCAGCTCGCCGAGGCTGAGCGGCTGGTCCAGGTGCGCTTCGATGTACTCGGCCAGTTGCCGGCGCACACTTGGCGCCAGGCCGCCCTTGAGGCGTAAGCCCTGGCGCAGTCCGGCCTGGCTGAGCACCGCATGGTCGACGATGGCATGCGCCAGGCTGCTCGCCAGCAGGCGTTCGCCGGGTTCGTCCCAGGCCATGCCGATCAGCTGGCGAAAGCGCTGCGCCTGCTCGCGGTCATCGACGAAGGTCGCTTCGCGCAGCTGCATTTCCCGCGGTTCACGGTCGAGTAGGCGAATGCAGCCGAGGGCGAACTGTTCCTCGCTGATGTACAGGTGGGCCAGGCGGATCGAGCCGTTGACTACCCAGTTCGACTCGGAGCCAGCTGGCATGATGCACAGCTTGTCCGGGGCGCCCTTGTCCGAAGGGCGCTGACGGCGAAAGGTGCCGGTGCCGTCGCTGATGTAGCACGACAGCGTGTGGTGGCTCGGCGCCTGATAATCGCGGGCGTCGTCGCGGTTGCTCCACACCGCCGCCGACAGGCCGTCAGCCAGCTGCACGCTGTGCTCCAGGCGTGCGTTGGGCGCTGCATGCATGACGTTGAAGACTTGCAACTGGCTGAATGGGGTCATGGTGAAATCCTCTGATTGCCATCCTACTGCGCTGGCGCGCGGATGGCAGCCGCTGGCGAAGCAAAAGCGCAAGTTTGTGCAAGCGCCGCGAGCAGCCGAGCCGGACACTGCCTGCATCGTCATGCCTTGCCAGAGAGTCCCGCCATGAACCTGTCGCTGTACCTGCTGACCGTACTCATCTGGGGTACCACCTGGATCGCCCTGAAACTGCAGCTGGGGGTGGTCGCCATCCCGGTATCGATCGTCTACCGCTTTGCCCTGGCCGGGTTGCTGCTGTTCGTCATCCTGATGCTCACCCGTCGCCTGCAACCGATGAACCGGCGCGGGCATCTGATCTGCCTGGCGCAGGGCTTGTGCCTGTTCTGCGTCAACTTCATGTGCTTTTTGACCGCCAGCCAATGGATCGCCAGCGGCCTGCTGGCGGTGGTGTTCTCCACGGCAACCCTGTGGAATGCGCTGAATGCGCGGATATTCTTCGGCCAGCGCATCGCCAGTAACGTGCTGGCCGGCGGCGCACTGGGGCTGCTCGGGCTGGGGCTGCTGTTTTCGCCAGAACTGAGTAGCCACGGCGCCAGCCGCGAAACCTTGTACGGCATCGGCCTGGCCTTGCTTGGCACGTTGTGTTTCTCGGCAGGCAACATGCTCTCGAGCATGCAGCAGAAAGCCGGGCTGCGGCCATTGACCACCAACGCCTGGGGCATGCTCTACGGTGCCGGGATGCTGGGAATGTACTGCGTGCTGCGCGGGATTCCGTTCGACATGGAGTGGAACAGCCGTTACATCGGCTCGCTGCTGTACCTGGTGATACCGGGTTCGGTGATCGCTTTTACCGCTTACCTGACGCTGGTTGGGCGCATAGGCCCGGAGCGGGCCGCATACAGCACGGTGCTGTTCCCGCTGGTAGCGTTGAACGTGTCGGCATTTGCCGAAGGCTATCAATGGACCACGCCAGCGCTGTTGGGCCTGGTGGCGGTGATGGCAGGCAACGTGCTGGTGTTTCGCAAGCCCAAGGTCAAGCGGCCCGAAGCTGTAGCGGTGGCGCCGTAAACTTTAGATCGCTGGGGCTGCAAAGCAGCCCCCTACGGTAGATGATCAGCCCTTCCAAACCTGCGGATTGACCAAATCCCGCGGCCGCTCACCGAGCAGCGCCGAACGCAGGTTGTCCAGCGCGCGGTTGGCCATCGCCTCGCGAGTCTCGGCGGTGGCCGAGCCGATGTGCGGCAAGGTCAGCGCATTGGGCAGCCTGAACAACGGCGATTCAGCCAGCGGCTCATGCTCGTAGACGTCCAGGCCCGCGCCACGAATGGTCCCGGCCTGCAGCGCCTCGATCAGCGCCGCCTCATCCACCACCGGCCCGCGGGCGATGTTGATCAGGAACGCGCTGGGCTTCATCAGTCGCAGCTCGCGGGCGCCGATCAGCTTGCGCGTGGCCTCCGACAACGGCACCACCACGCAGACGAAGTCAGCTTCGGCCAGCAGTTGCTCGAGGCTGCGGTACTGCGCGCCGAGCTCTTGTTCCAGGGCCTGCTTGCGGCTGTTGCCGGCATACATGATCGACATGTTGAAACCGAAGCGGCCACGGCGGGCAATCGCCGCGCCGATATTGCCCATGCCGATGATGCCGAGGGTCTTGCCATGTACGTCAGTGCCGAAGCGCTCCGGGCCGACCGTGGCTTTCCAGTTGCCGGCCTTGGTCCAGGCATCCAGCTCGGCGGTGCGTCGGGCGCAGCCCATGATCAGCGAGAAGCCGAGGTCGGCGGTGCTTTCGGTGAGCACGTCGGGGGTGTTGGTCAGGGCGATGCCGCGCTCGTTGAAGTAGTCGACGTCGTAGTTGTCGTAGCCGACCGACACGCTCGATACCACTTCCAGCTTGGCCGCGCCTTCCAGCTGCGCGCGGCCAAGCTTGCGCCCGGCGCCGATCAGGCCGTGGGCCTCTGGCAGTGCTTCGTTGAACTGGGCGCTGATGTCACCCAATTTGGGGTTGGGCACGATCACGTTGAAGTCGTGCTGCAGGCGCTCGGCCATGGCCGGGGTAATGCGGCTGAAGGCCAGGACGGTCTTTTTCATCGGCAACTCTCTGCAAGGCGCTACGGGTATGCCGGCCTCGACGGCGTAGGTCGAGGCTGGCGCCAGAACAATGCATAGCAACCTACCATTGGTCCCGGCCCCAATGCAGCAGCTTTTTCAGTGGGCAACCAGCAGCTCGTGGGTTTTCAGGTCGGCTTCATGGGCGGCGAGGATCTCCGGCAGCGAGTTGCGCAGGTACTCGACCCAGGTCTTGATCTTGGCATCCAGGTATTGCCGGGACGGGTAGATCGCGTACAGGTTCAGCTCCTGCAGGCGGTAGTCCGGCATCACCCGCACCAGGCTGCCATCGCGCAGGCCATCGATGGCCGAGTAGATCGGCAGAACGCCGACGCCCATACCCGAGCGGATCGCGGTCTTCATCGCATCGGCCGAGTTGACCTGAAACGGCGAGCTGTTGATGTTGACCAGCTCCTGGCCCTCAGGCCCGTCGAACAGCCATTTTTCCAGCGGAATGACCGGGCTGACCATGCGCAGGCAGGCGTGCTTGAGCAGATCGGCCGGCTTGTGCGCCATGCCGTGGCGGGCGACGTATTCCGGCGAGGCACAGACGATGCTGTAGGTGATGCCCAGACGCTGCGAGACGAAGCCGGAGTCGGGCAGCTCGCTGGCGAGCACGATCGACACGTCGTAACCCTCGTCGAGCAGGTCCGGTACGCGGTTGGCCATGGTCAGGTCAAAGGTAACGTCCGGGTGGGTTTCGCGATAGCGAGCGATGGCATCGACCACGAAGTGCTGGCCGACGCCGGTCATCGAGTGCACCTTCAACTGCCCGCCGGGCCGCGCATGGGCGTCGCTGGCTTCGGCTTCAGCTTCCTCGACATAGGTAAGGATCTGCTCGCAGCGCATCAGGTAGCGCTTGCCCGCTTCGGTCAGGGCAATGCGCCGGGTGGTCCGGTTGAGCAGGCGGGTTTGCAGATGGGCTTCCAGGTTGGAGACCGCTCGCGACACGTTGGCGGTGGTGGTATCCAGTTGCACAGCGGCGGCGGTGAAGCTGCCCAGCTGGGCCACGCAGCTGAACGCACGCATGTTTTGCAGGGTGTCCATGGGTCACTCTCAAAATAGAGGCCGAAATTGTGACATGAAGTTACGAATTCGTTGCTTCGACCAAAGGCGGATTATCGCTGTTTTGGTAACAAAGATTCGCAGGTTTATGCGCTTATCGCCAGTCCGGCGGCCCCCTAGAATTGCCCGGCCTCATCCACTTCTCGGGAAATCGCAGCTGTGCCGCGTCGCATCATCGGAGCGCTGAATGCGCTCAGTGCCTGTGCCCTGAGCCTGACCTTGTCGGGCTGTATCGGAACCTGGGGCATCGCCCCGCAAACCCAGACGCTGCAAGCCAACACCCTGCTCACTGACCACGCCATCGCCGAGGCCGCCACGGACGCCCACTGGCCGCGCCAGCAGTGGTGGCGTGCCTATGGCGATCGCCAGCTGGATCGCTGGCTGGAACTGGCCATAGCCGACAGCCCAAGCCTGGCCATGGCCGCCGCGCGGGTCCGCGAAGCGCGGGCGCTGGCCGGTGTCAGCGAAGCGGCCGAGCAGCTGCAGGGCAATGGTCAGGCGAACCTGAAACGGCACAACTGGCCGGAGGACCAGTTCTACGGCCCCGGTGCGCTGTCGGGTGCCAACACCTGGGACAACAGCGCTGGCCTTGGTTTGAGCTACGCGCTTGACCTGTGGGGCGGTGAGCGCAGTGCCAGCGAGCAGGCGCTCGACCTCGCGCACATGAACGTGGCCGAAGCGCGCCAGGCCCAGCTCGAGCTGGAAAACAACCTGGTCAAGGTCTACATCCAGTTTGCCCTGCACTTTGCTCAGCGCGACATCGTCCAGGCCGAGCTTGAGCAGCAGGAGCAGCTCGTGGTCCTGGCCAGGCGTCGCCTTGATGGCGGCATCGGGACCCACTTCGAAGTCAGCCAGGCCGAGGCGCCGCTGCCCGAAACCCACCGCCAGCTGGATGCAGTCAACGAGGCGATTGCCCTGGCGCGTAACCAGCTGGCAGCGTTGGCAGGCAAAGGCCCGGGCGAGGGCGTGCAGTTGCAGCGGCCGACCCTGGCCCTCGCTGCGCCGCTGCAATTGCCCTCGACACTGCCCGCCGAGCTGGTCGGCCAGCGCCCGGATGTAGTCGCCAGGCGGTGGCAGGTGGCGGCTCAGGCGCGCGGTATCGAAGTCGTCCACGCCAGCTTCATGCCCAATGTCGATCTGGTCGGCAGCCTAGGGTTCATGGCCACCGGCGGTGGTGCGCTGGCGTTTCTCAGCGGGCGCAAGTTCAACTACAACGTCGGCCCGGCGATCAGCCTGCCGGTGTTCGATGGCGGCCGCCTGCGGGCACAGCTGGGGGTCGCTTCGGCCGGTTATGACGTGGCGGTGGCGCGCTACAACCAGACGGTGGTCAGCGCGTTGAAAGGCATCTCCGACCAGTTGATCCGCCGTGAGTCGATGCACGAGCAGGCGCACTTCGCCGAGCAGTCGGTGGCCGCCGCGCAGAAGACCTACGACATCGCCCTGGTGGCCTTCCAGCGCGGCCTGACCGACTACGTCAACGTGCTTAATGCGCAGACGTTGCTGTTTCGCCAGCAGCAGATTCAGCAGCAGGTACAGGCCGCGCGCCTGACTGCTCACGCCGAACTGGTCACGGCGTTGGGCGGCGGCTTGCAGGCCGGGGACGACGTGCCCGCGCCAGCGCAACAGGCCGCGCCGAAACCGCCGGCCAGCCTGGCCATAGTCGATCGTCTTGGCGACCGCCGATGAGCCTGCTCTGGAACTGGCTGCACAGCCTGGAATGGCGCCGCGGCTTCTTTGCCTGGGCGCGCACCGACGGGGTGACCTGGGTGTACATCTTCAAGGTGCTGGTGGCGGCGTTCATTACCCTGTGGCTGGCCATGCGCCTGGAACTGCCGCAGCCGCGCACGGCGATGATCACCGTGTTCATCGTCATGCAGCCGCAGAGTGGGCACGTCTTCGCCAAGAGCTTCTACCGGGTGTTAGGCACCTTGGCTGGCTCGGCGATGATGGTCGCGTTGATTGCGATCTTCCCGCAGAACAGTGAGCTGTTCTTGCCAAGCCTGGCGCTGTGGGTCGGCCTGTGCTCGGCCGGGGCCATGCGCTATCGCACCTTCCGTGCCTATGGCTTCGTGCTGGCCGGCTACACCGCAGCGATGATCGGCCTGCCGGTACTGGAGCACCCCGAGCAAGCGTTTATGGCGGCGGTGTGGCGGGTGCTGGAAATCTCCCTGGGCATCCTCGTGTCGACCCTGGTCAGCGCGGCGATCCTGCCGCAGTCGGCCAGCGCCGCCATGCGCAATGCCTTGTATCAGCGCTTTGGCGTGTTTGCCGGGGTGGTGGTCGAGGCGCTGCGCGGCAACACTCAGCGCGACCGTTTCGAAGCCAGCAATGTGCGTTTCATCGCCGAGGCGGTGGGCCTGGAGAGCCTGCGCAACGTCACCGCCTTCGAAGACCCGCACATGCGCCGTCGCAGCGGCCGACTGGTGCGCATGAACAGCGAGTTCATGGCCGTCAGCACCCGCTTCAATGCCCTTCATCAACTGCTCGAACGGCTGCGCGCGCGTGGCCCTTTGCAGATTGTCGGCGCCATCGAGCCGGGCCTGGAAACCCTCGTCGAGCTGCTCGAACCCTACGTGGGCCGGGCCCTGACCGAAGCCGACGCATTGCGCCTGACCCTCGAACTGGCCGCCTACAAAGATGGCCTGCAAGCCCAGGTGCGCGGCCTGCGCAGCGAGTATCTGCAAACCCATCCCAGCGAAGCCGAGCTGCTCGATTTTCATACGGCCTTTGAGCTGCTCTATCGCCTGGTCGATGAGATGTTCAGCTATGCCCAGACCCACGCCTCACTGTCGGCGCATAGCCACCAGCGCGAGCAGTGGGACGAACCGTACGTGTCGCGGACCAACTGGCTGGTGTCGCTGGCGGCCGGCCTGCGCGCCTCGGTGGTACTGCTCTTGCTCGGCAGCTATTGGCTGCTCAGCGACTGGCCGAGCGGGGCGATGATGACCCTGATCGCAACCGTCACCGCCGGTCTATCGGCTGCTTCGCCAAACCCCAAACGCATGTCGTTCCAAATGGCCTGCGGCACGCTGCTCGGGGCCTTCATCGGCTTTTTCGAAACCTTTTTCGTGTTCCCCTGGATCGACGGTTTCCCGCTGCTGTGCATGGTGCTGGCGCCGGTGTTCGTGCTTGGCGCGTTTCTCTCGTCGCGACCAGCCTATGCCGGTTATGGGATCGGCCTGCTGGTGTTCTTCGCGATCGGCTCGGTGCCGAACAACCTGACTGTGTACAACCCGTACACCTTCATCAACGACTACATCGGCATGCTCCTGGGCATGCTGGTCTGCGCCGCCGCCGGGGCCATCATCCTGCCGCCGAACAGCCGCTGGTTATGGAGCCGGCTGGAGCAGGACTTGCGCGAGCAGGTGCTGTTCGCCATCGGTGGGCGCCTGCGCGGGCTCGGTTCGGCCTTCGACAGCCGCACCCGCGACCTGCTCCATCAAGCCTACGGCCTGGCTGCCGGCAAGCCGCAGGTACAGAGCCAACTGATGCGCTGGATGTTCGTCGTGCTGGAAATCGGCCACGCCGTGATCGAGCTGCGCAAGGAGCAACACAACGCGCCCGTGCACCCGGCCTATGCCGAGTCGCAGCCTTGGCGCCAGGCGATCCGAGTCATGGGCCGTGCCCTGGCGCGGTTGTTCCTGCAGCCCAGCGCCAGCAACCACGAACGCGCGCTGGTCGCCGTCGACCACGCCATCAGCCGCGTGCAGGCCACCGACGAGCCGTTCGCCCGGCACTTCGACACCTCGCTGCTGCGCCGTGCGCAGAGCTACCTGCACTTCATCCGCAGCTCGCTGCTCGACCCCCAATCGCCACTGGCGCAAGGACTGCCGCATGCCCCGTGAAATTGCCTTCCATGGTGTGTACATGCCGACCATGACCTTGTTGTTTGTGCTTGCCGCAGGCCTGGCCTGGGGCCTGGACCGGTTTATCGCCAGCCATGACGGCTACCGCTTCTTCTGGCACCCGGCGCTGCTGCGCCTGTGCCTGTTCATCTGCCTCTTCGGCGCGCTGGCGCTGACTGTCTACTGGTGAGAACCCCTCGATGAAAAAGTTCTTCAGCCTGATCGCCACCCTGCTGGTGCTGGTCGCAGCCGTGGCCATTGGCCGCCAGCTGTGGCTGCACTACATGACCACCCCGTGGACCCGCGATGGCCGCGTGCGCGCCGACATCATCAATGTCGCCGCCGATGTGCCGGGCTACGTCACCGATGTGCCGGTGCGCGATAACCAGCGGGTCAAGAAGGGCGATGTGCTGATCCAGATCGACGCCGAGCATTACCAGGTTGCGGTCGACCAGGCCAAGGCGCTGGTGGCTTCACGCAAGGCCACCTGGGAGATGCGCAAGGTCAACGCCAAGCGCCGGGCCGATCTCGACAACCTGGTTATTTCCAAGGAAAACCGTGACGACGCCAGCAACATCGCCAACTCGGCCCATGCCGATTACCAGCAGGCCCTTGCGCAGCTGGCCGCCGCCGAGCTGGACCTGAAACGCACGCGCATCCTCGCCACCGTCGACGGCTACGTGACCAACCTCAACGTCCACCGCGGCGACTATGCGCGCACCGGTGAGCCGGTGATGGCGGTGGTCGACGAGCACTCGTTCTGGGTCTACGGCTTTTTTGAAGAGACCAAGCTGCCGCACGTGCGCGTCGGTGATCAGGCCGAGCTGCAGATGATGAGCGGCGAACGCCTCAGCGGCCATGTCGAGAGCATCGCCCGCGGCATCTACGACCGCGACAACCCACAAAGCCGCGAGCTGATCGCCGATGTCAACCCGACCTTCAACTGGGTACGTCTGGCCCAGCGCGTGCCGGTGCGGATTCGTATCGATGCAGTGCCGGAGGGGTTTCTGCTGGCGGCCGGGACGACCTGTACGGTGGTGGTGAGGCCTGGTGGAAAGTAGCGAACGCGATAGTGTCCATTACTGCTGGGGCGCTGCGCGGCCCTTTCGCGACACAAGGCCGCTACAAGTGACCGCGCACGATCGACTTACGCGGTCGCCGTAGGAGCGGCCTTGTGTCGCGAAAGGGGTGCGCAGCGCCGCCGGCGTACTCGAACCAAACGCAAGCTTCTAATCCGCCACCCCCACCAACACCGGTATCTCGACCCGATCCAGCACCTTGGCGCTGATCGACGGATCCAGCAGCCGCCCCAGCCGTGACATGTGGCGGTGGCCCATGACGATCAGTTCGCAGTCCAGCGCCTGGGCTTGAGCGATGATGGCATCTACCGGTTGGTCGGCACGCAGGCTGCCTTCAGCTACAAAGCCGCCAGCGCGCAAGGTCTGTACCGCGGCGGCGATGGCGGCCTCTGCGTGTTGCTGCTCTTCGCAGGCAGCGGGGTATTCCTCGCGCTCAGCCTGGGTGAAGGGCGCGGGTTGCTCATGCACGGCGAAGGTCGAGTCGATCGCCAGCAGCACATGCAACTGGTGCAGATCGGGGCGGCAGAAGCGCTGCGCCAGGGCCAGCAGGGTGCTGGTGGCGGGGGATGCGTCGATGGCGATCAGTACAGAGCGGAGCATAGGGGGTCCTCGCGAGGCGATGTGGCCGGCAGGCCATTTTGAGCGGAGCTCCAGCTGTGGATAAATGGCCCCGCACGCACGGTGTCGTTGCGTCTGGCGCAATCGTGCGAGCTGTTAACATGCACATTCCCACAACAGTCACGGAAACCGGCCATGCAACTCCCGGACATGAACCTGCTGGTTGCCCTTGATGCCTTGCTTGATGAGGGCAGTGTGGTCGGTGCTGCGCAGCGGATGAACCTGAGCCCGGCGGCGATGAGCCGGACCCTGGGGCGGATTCGCGATGCGCTCGGTGACCCGATTCTGGTCCGCGCCGGTCGTGGCCTGGTGCCGACGCCACGGGCGCTCGCCCTGCGCGAGCAGGTCAGCGTGCTGGTGGAACAGGCCGGACAGGTCTTTCGCAGTGCCGATACGGTCGATCTGGCCAACCTCGACCGTGCTTTCAACATCCGCACCAATGACCTGTTCATTGCCCTGTACGGCGCGCAGTTGCTGCGCATGATGCACGAGCAGGCGCCGCGTACGGTGCTGCGCTTCATCCCGGAAAGCCCAGGCGGCGACGACGACAGTGTGCTGCGTGATGGGCGCACCGACCTGATCATCAGCTCGACTGTCGATCTGGGCCCGGAGATCAAGGTACAGAGCCTGTTTCAGACGTTCTATATCGGCTTGGCGCGGCAGGACCATCCGATCTTCGCCGAGCCGGTGACAGCGCAGAGCTTTGCCAGTTATCCACAGATCAGCGTATCGCGCCGGGGGCGCGCCAACGGGCCGATCGATGTCGAACTGGCCCACTGCAAGGTGCAGCGGCGGGTGGCCCTGATCACCCCGAGCTTCCACTCGGCGTTGTTTTCACTACCCGATTCGGACCTGATTCTGCCGATGCCGGCGAATATTCTCAGCAGTGTCAGCAAGCTCGGCCTGCCGCTGCGCTCGTTCGAGATCCCTCTGGCGCTGGAGCGGGTCAATGTCATGCAGGCCTGGCACCCGCGCTTTGATAGCGACCCAGCGCACCGTTGGCTGCGCCAGACCTTGAAGGCCTGTTGCGGGCTTGAACCTTGAACTCGAGACAAATGCGGATTGCGTCTGACGCAATTTAAAGCTGGCGATAAGTCAGTTTTCGTAAGCATTCGATCTTTTTAAAATGCCTCCAGTGCAAATTGTTGCTGGAGATTTCGCTGATATGACCTCGCTTTCCGCCACCCCTGCGGCTTCCGCCCCCGCTCAGGCCGCATTTGGCCTGCGCGTGGTGGTCGGGCTGTTCGGTGTGCTGCTGGCTGTGCTCTGCGCCGGGTTGAATGAGGCGGTCACCAAGATTTCCTTGAACGACATTCGCGGCGCGATGGGCATCGGTGCCGACGAGGGCGCCTGGTTGCTGGCGGTCTATGCGGCTGCGTCGGTGTCGGCGATGGCCTTTTCGCCGTGGCTGGCGACGACCTTTTCCCTGCGTCGCTTCACCCTTTGCGCAATAGCCGTGTTTGCCATGTTGGGCCTGCTGCAACCCTATGCGCCGAACCTGCACAGCCTGATGCTGCTGCGGATCGTTCAGGGCCTGGCCGCAGGCGCCTTGCCGCCGATGCTGATGAGCGTGGCGCTGCGCTTTCTGCCACCGGGGATCAAAGTCTATGGCCTGGCCTGCTATGCCCTGACCGCTACCTTCGGACCCAATCTCGGCACGCCTCTGGCGGGCCTGTGGACCGAATACGTTGGCTGGCAATGGGCGTTCTGGCAGATCATCCTGCCGTCGCTGCTGGCCATGGCTTGTGTGGCCTGGGGCCTGCCGCAGGACCCGCTGCGGCTGGAGCGCTTCAAGCAGTTCAACTGGCGCGGCGTGCTGCTGGGCTTGCCTGCACTCAGCTGCATCGTCCTCGGGTTGTCGCTGGGCGACCGCTGGGGCTGGCTGGACTCGCCGCTGATCTGTTGGCTGCTCGGCGGCGGCCTGCTGCTGTTGCTGCTGTTCATGTACAACGAGTGGTCCGAGCCGGTGCCGTTCTTTCAGTTGCGCATGCTCTCGCGGCGCAACCTGAGTTTTGCCCTGCTGACCCTCGCCGGGGTGCTGATTGTGTTGTCCGGGCTGGGCTCGATCCCTTCGGCGTACCTGGCGCAGATTCAGGGCTACCGGCCGGCGCAGAGCAGCCCGCTGATGCTGCTGGTGGCGATGCCGCAACTGGCCGCGCTGCCGCTGACTGCCGCGCTGTGCAACATCCGCGCAGTGGACTGCCGTTGGGTGCTGGCGCTGGGCCTGGGCATGCTGGCGCTGTCTTGTGTGGGCAGCAGCCAGTTGACCTCGCAGTGGATTCGCAACGATTTCTACGGCTTTTACCTGTTGCAGGTGTTCGGCCAACCGATGGCCGTGCTGCCGTTGCTGATGCTCTCCACCAACGGCATGTCGCCGCAGGAAGGGCCGTTCGCTTCGGCCTGGTTCAACACCGTCAAAGGCCTTGCGGCAGTGATCGCTGCGGGCCTGCTGGAAGCCGTCGGCACGCTGCGCCGGCACTTTCATTCCAATCACCTGGTGGACAGCCTGGGCAATGCACCGCTGCTTGATGACCGCACAGTCGGGCTGGCTCAGCGCGTGCACCAGCAGGCGCTGGTGCTGACCTCGGCCGACCTCTACCTGCTGCTGGCCTGTGTCGCCGTGGCCCTGATTTGCCTGATTCCTTTTGCGCCCACCCGGGTTTACCCACCCCGCGCGGTGGCCTGAACCCGACTGAATTCGAGAACACTGAACATGAGCAACAATCGCAAGACTATCGTCATCGGCTCGGTGCTGGCCGTGGCTGTGCTGGCTGCACTGGTTGGGCCGTGGCTGCTGAGCAGTGATCACCGGCAGCAGACCAACGATGCCTATGTCAGCGCGGACTACACCGTGGTGGCGCCAAAGGTTGCCGGGTTTATCCAGGAGGTGCTGGTCGAAGACAACCAGCAGGTCCAGGCTGGTCAGCTGCTGGCCACTATCGATGCCCGCGACTATGAGGCGGCTTTGGCCGCCGCGCAGGCTCAGGTGCTGGTGGCCAAGGCGCAGAGCGCCGATGCGCGCGCCACCCTTGAACGCCAGGCTGCGCTGATCGCCCAGGCCGAGGCCGCGCTCAAGGCGGCTCAGGCGCAGGCGGCGTTTGCCGAACAGGAGGTCAAACGCTACGGCCGCTTGGCCGAGCAGGGCGCGGGCACCGTGCAGAACGCGCAACAAGCGCGCAGCCGGGTCGATCAGGCGCGGGCGCAACAAGCCAACAGCCAGGCCGCATTGGTAGCGACGCGCAAGCAGGTGGATATTCTCACGGCCCAGGTCGCCAGCGCCGATGGCCAGCTCAAGCGCGCTGAAGCCGGTGTCGACAAGGCCCAGTTGGACCTGTCGCACACCCGCATTACTGCGCCGGTAGCGGGCATGGTCGGCGAGCGCGCCCTGCGGGTTGGCGCCTATGTCACCCCTGGCGCCCGGCTACTGTCGGTGGTGCCGCTGGAGCAGGCCTACGTGGTCGGTAACTTCCAGGAAACCCAGCTGACCCATGTGCAACCGGGGCAGCCGGTCAGCATCAGCGTCGATACCTATTCCGACGTGACCCTCAAAGGCCATGTGCAGAGCATCGCCCCTGCCACCGGCGTGACCTTTGCCGCAGTCAAACCCGACAACGCCACCGGCAACTTCACCAAAGTTGTGCAGCGGATACCGGTGAAGATCGTTTTCGATGATGGCCAGCCGTTGCTGTCGCGCCTGCGCGTGGGCATGTCGGTGGTGGTCAGTATCGACACACAGGGCGATTCGCTCGACAGCCAGCAGGTGAGCACGCGATGAGTGCACTTGTCCGCTTCAGCCCGTTGCTGCTCGCTGTCGCATTGGCCGGTTGCAGCCAGGGCCCTGATTTTCAGCGCCCGGCCAGCCAGGCACCACAGCAATGGGCGCCGGTGCAAGGTGAGGCCGCCGCCAGCCAGCCCTTGGCCGAACCACTGCAAGTGCGTTGGTGGGAGAGTTTTCACGATGCCAGGCTGAGCGCGCTGATCCAGCGCGTCGCCGCCAACAACCTCGATCTGCAGATTGCCAGTGCGCGCCTGCTGCAAAGCCGCGCGCTGCGCAGCACGATTGCAGCTGACGAGACGCCTTCGTTAGGTCTGGATGCCGGCTACAGTCGCGCGCGCAACAGTGCCGAGGGTCTGAATGACCCGTCCGGCAATGCCGGCAAATCGGCCTACAACCTTTGGCAGGGCGACCTGGTTGCGGGCTGGGAGCTGGATCTATGGGGCCGGGTGCGCCGTCAGGTGGAAGCTGCCGATGCGAGCGTGGCGGTTGCCGAGCAGGACCGCCGCGGCGTGTTGCTGGCGCTGCTCGCAGAGACCGCCGGCGATTACATCCAGTTGCGTGCCGTGCAGCAAACGCTGGAGGTGACCGAAAACAATCTCAAGGTCGCTCGGCACAGCCTGCAACTGTCCCGCGACCGTCAGGCCGAGGGCGTCGCGACGCGCCTGGATGTCGCCCAGGCCAGCGCTCAGGTTGCCTCGATCGAAGCGCGTTTACCTACCTTACAAGCGAGGCGTGACGACCTGATCAATGCCCTCAGCCTGCTCGCCGCCGAGCCGCCGCGCAGTTTGCAGGCCGAGCTGCTGGCGCCGGGCGAACTGCCGGTGCCGCAGCAGCGCTTTGCAGTTGGCTTGCCGTCGGAGTTGGCCGAGCGCCGCCCGGATATTCGCCAGGCCGAAGCGCGCCTGCATGCGGCAACTGCCAGCATCGGCGTGGCCAAGGCGGACTTCTATCCGCGTATTCGGCTGTCGGGCAACGTCGGTATGCAAGCCCTGCAATTGGCGGACTTTAGCGGCTGGGACTCACGACGGTTTGCTTTTGGCCCGCAACTGTCGCTGCCGATCTTTGAAGGTGGCCGGCTCAAGGGCACGCTGCAGTTGCGTGAAGCGCAGCAGCAGGAGGCCGCGCTGAACTACCGCAAGGTGGTGCTCGGCGCCTGGCACGAAATCGACGATGTGCTGCGCCTGTACAACGCCAGCCAGCTGCGTCGCGATCACCTGGCCGAGGCCGTGCGCGAAAACCGCATCGCCCTGGACACCGCTCAGCAGCAGTACGTGGAAGGCGCGGTGGACTTTCTCAACGTGCTCACGGTGCAGACGGCGCTGCTGGCCAGCGAAGAGCAGTGGATCGACAGTTCGGCGGCCGTCTCGCAGGCGATGGTCGGCTTGTACAAGGCGCTCGGTGGCGGCTGGCAAGCATTCGCCGAGGCGCCGCCGAAGGCTTAGCTGTCAGAGCGGTCGTAACAGGCCAAAGCGCTTGCGCAGGATGCTGTCGAGCAAACGTCGCGGCAGCAGCCACGCCAACAGTGGCAGCGCCCGGCTGCCGTTGCCCAGCCGCACCAGGGCCGGCACCGGTGACTTGCCCGCTGCCGCCAGCACGCCTTGGGCGAACTCGGCGGTTGGCGTTGGCTTGTCCTGCGAGGCGCGGGCTCGCGCGCGGATGTGCTCGCGCAGCGGCCACCACGGTGAATCCGCCGCTATCAGGTGTTCAGCCTGCTGCTGGGCGTTGCTGGCAAATTGCGAAGCGATGGCGCCGGGCTGGACTTCCATCACGCGAATGCCAAACGGCGCCAGCTCCAGGCGCAGCGCGGTGTTCAGCGCGTGCACGGCGGCCTTGGACGCGCAATAAGTACCGGCGAATGGCGTCACCAGCACGCCAGAGACGCTACCGATGTTGATCACCAGGCCGCGATTACGCCGCAGCAGCGGGAACAGCGTGCGAGTTACCCCGACCAGCGCGAACACGTTGGTTTCGAATTGCTCGCGTAACCCATCGACACCGCCATCGAGCACAGGGCCCATGGCGCCGTAGCCGGCATTGTTGATGAGGATATCGAGGCCGCCATGGCTGGCTTGCAGCTCATCTGTGAGGCGTGTCAGCTCGGCGCTGTCATTGACGTCCAACTGTCGCGCGGTAAAGCCCGCTGCAGCCAGTTGGGCAACGGCTTCGGGCTTGCGCGCGGTGGCCCAGACCTCATGACCGGCATCACGAAAGGCATCGGCAAGGGCGCGGCCGATGCCGCTGGAGCAACCGGTGATCAGGACTGTGGGCATGGCGGGGCCTGTGGGCTGTGCAAGGTGCTCGATCATACCCCAGACAAATCAGCCTGCGGCTAGTTGGCAAACGAGCCTTGCAGGCGTTCGGCACGAAACTCCAGGGTTTGCGCGCGGTAGCCGGAGCGCAACGGCGGCAGTGGCAGGCAGTCGTTCCACTCGGCGCCTGGCTGCAGGTCGCCGGGGCCGCGATAGCGCGGCGTGCTGTAGGTGTTTTCGGCGAGGTTGACCGTGTCGCCGGGGGCGTAGGCGCCGACCTGCCAGCGCAGTTCGGTGAGCGGCACGCTGTTGGCGTTTTTCATGCTCACGCGCAGGCTGCGGTCGGCTGGGCACAGTTCAGGGGCGTATTGCAGGCGCAGGTCGAGGCGGGCCAGTTGGTTGGATTCGCGAGTGTCTTGCCAGGCAACCCAGAGGGCGATCAAACCGAGGCCGAGCACAGCAGCAAGGGAAATCGGCAGAGCCTTGGCCGGGTAGCGAATGAGCAGAACCAGCCAGGTCAGGATAAGCAGAGCGCCGATGATCATGGGGAGGGCAAGCCTTGGGTGTGCGGGTTGGCACATCCTAGCTGAAATAGTGGTGGGGATGAAAAGCGGTGTGACATGGACGACACGGTCGCGTGTAGGAGCGGCCTTGTGTCGCGAAAGGGCTGCGTAGCGGCCCCGCATTTTCAGCTTCGCCGCTGACATTGCCGGGCCAGCTACGCTGGCCTTTCGCGACACAAGGCCGCTCCTACACGGACCGTGTATGGCTGGGAGGATTACTGGGCGATGGTTTTCACCGAAATGCCGCGCTCGATCGGCGTGGCGCTGCGGCCGTAGACGTCTTCGAAGCGTTCGATGTCGTCTTCACCCAGGTAGCTGCCGGACTGCACTTCGATGATTTCCAGCGGGATCTTGCCCGGGTTGCGCAAGCGGTGCACCGAGGCGATCGGGATGTAGGTCGATTGGTTTTCGGTGAGCAGGAACACGTTCTCGTCACAGGTCACTTCAGCCGTGCCCGATACCACGATCCAATGCTCGGCGCGGTGGTGGTGCATCTGCAGCGACAGGCTGGCGCCGGGCTTGACGGTGATGTGCTTGACCTGGAAGCGGCCGCCCATGTCCACCGAGTCGTACGAGCCCCATGGGCGATACACCTCAAGATGGTTCTGGGTCTCGCTGCGGCCTTGCTTGTCGAGGGTGTTGACCATCTGCTTGACGCCCTGGACCTTGTCTTTGTGGGCAATCATCATGGCGTCCTTGGTCTCGACCACGACGATGTTCTCAAGACCGATCACCGAGACCAGCTTGCCGTTGCCGTGGATCATGCAGTTGTGGCTGTCCTGCACCACCACGTCGCCTTTGGTGACATTGCCGTTGGCGTCTTTCTCGTGCACATCCCACAGCGACGACCAGCAGCCGACGTCGCTCCAGCCTGCGGTCAGTGGCACCACGCAGGCGCGCTGGGTCTTTTCCATCACGGCGTAGTCGATCGAGTTGTCCGGGCAGCAGGCGAAGGTGGCTTCGTCGATGCTCAGGTAGTCGCCGTCTTCTTCGCTGCGCTCGAGTGCCAGCAGGCAGGTGTCGTAGATATCCGGATCGTGTTTTTTCAGCTCTTCGAGGAAGCGGCTGGCGCGGAACAGGAACATGCCGCTGTTCCAGAAGTAGCCGCCGCTGCGGACGAACTCGGTGGCGCGTTTTTCGTCAGGCTTTTCGACAAACTGCGCAACCCGGGCGACGCCTTCCGGCAGCAGGGCATCCTGGCTGGAACGGATGTAGCCGTAGCCGGTTTCCGGTTTGGTTGCCGGCACGCCGAACAGCACCATCTCGCCACGCTCGGCCGCCACGGTGGCCAGGGCGAGGGCACGTTGCAGGGCCTTCTGGTCATCGATCACATGGTCAGCCGGCAGCACCAGCATAAGCTCGTCGCTGCCTTCATTGACCAGTTTCATCGCGGTGATGGCCACGGCCGGCGCGGTGTTGCGGCCAAACGGCTCCATCAGGATCGCCTGGGTCTGCAGGTTCAGTGCAGTCAGCTGCTCGTTGACGATGAACTTGTGGTCCTTGTTGCAGACCACGATCGGCGCTTGCATGCCTTCGAACACCAGGCGCTCGAGGGTTTGCTGGAACAGCGTGTGCTCACCGGTCAGGGCGAGGAACTGCTTGGGGAACTGTTTACGCGACAAAGGCCACAGACGCGAGCCGCTACCACCAGAAAGGATTACCGGAATCATGATGTTTCTCCAAAGGTTGATAGAGGCAGAAATCAGTTGGTCGAGACAGGACGGGTTACCCACACCGGGGCCAGGCTGCTGCCGGAGCCGGTGACGTACAGCACGGCGGCTTCACCGCGTTCCAGCGCGACAGGTTTGATGTCGCTGACTTTCTTGTCGCCTTGGTACAGGGCCAGGTTGACCTTTACCGGATTGATCTCGCGCTCGCCGCGCGCATGGGCGGCTACCGGCTTGACCACTTCGGTCTTGCCGTCGGCGGTTTTCAGGGTCAGCGCCTGGTCGGTGAGGTTCTGCACCCGCACCAATGCCTTTTGCTTGTTCTTGAACGGTGGCTCTTCGATCAGTTGCGGGCTGCCGCTGGCGTTGTTGACCAGGGTGTAATACTTGTCCGAGGCGAGCTTCACCGGCACCGACTTGCCACCGACCTGGGCGCTGTAGTCGCCGCCCGGGAGGAAGCTGAAGTCACTGCTGGACTGCGCGCCGACCTGCTTGATCTGGGTGTTGCCGACACTGGCGGCAGTCGGTGCGCTGCTGGCGTTGTACAGGCGCACGAAGCTTGAGCCTTTCGGTGCGCTTGGGCCGTACAGTGCGGCGTCGGCGCCGGCGAAGGCTTGCAGCGAGGCCAGCGACAGGCCCGCAGCGAGGGTGAAGACTTTGGCAAAAGATGGCTTGATGGACATGTGCGTGTTCCTCTCTTTCAGTGTTCCGTCCGATTGGACGACAGGGCCAGGTTTTCTTCGGATTTACGGGTGTTCTTCAATTGCGCGATCCACTGCGGGTCGAACCCGCTGAGGTCGTTTTTCATCGGCAGGTAGCGTTCCGGGAATTCCCACACCACCACTTGCGGCGGGGCATCCCTGAAGGCGTCGCTTTGCAGGTACTTGAGCATCGGCAGCAACGGCCCATGGCCGTCTTCGGCGTAGTTGGCGACATCGCTGTGCAGCGCCTGCTGCAGCGCGCCGAGGAAATTCCAGTGCGGGTTGGCGCTGTAGCTGGTGCCAACCAGCGCCACCGGGATCTGGCTGTCGGCGAACAGCGCGTCACCGCTGTCGGCGTTGCCGGCAGCTGGGCGGGTAGTGCGTTTTTGCAGGTTGTCCGGCGCTGGCAGCAACTCGCTGAACAGCGGGTCGAGCGGCAGGAAGTTGGTCAGGTCGCCTTTGTACGGCGCACTGCTGCCAGCGTCGGTGACGTAGGCCT
The DNA here is from genome assembly GCF_014268785.2 of Pseudomonas shirazensis. Lineage (GTDB taxonomy): Bacteria > Pseudomonadota > Gammaproteobacteria > Pseudomonadales > Pseudomonadaceae > Aquipseudomonas > Aquipseudomonas shirazensis. Next base: position 781,939 of record NZ_JABWRD020000003.1, read on the forward strand.
GCGGCTCGGCTTGCAACAGCTTCTGCCGGGAGACGGCTTCGGCCACGGTCTGCGCTGCTACCTCGGCGCCCAGCGGTGTCCAGTGCGTGTCGGTGCGCAGGAACACCTGGCCGCGGGCCTTGGCCTGCTCCATTGGTGCTTGCAGGTCAGGTGCAAATACGTTGGCCTGGCGCGCCTGGGCATGGAACTGGTTGAACAGGTCGCCATGCAGGCTGGCCGGCTGCTCTTCGCCGAGGTACTCGGAGTAGATTCGCGCCTTGGCCGGGATGATCGCCAGCACCAGCTGCACGCCCTGGCGTTGCAGGGTGTCGCGCACGCCGCGGATCAGCGCCAGGTTGTCCTGCATCAACTGGTCAGCACCGGCGGTGGGTTTGAACTCTTCGTCGCTGAACAGCCATTGCTCGCGGCCCAGCACCACGCCGGGGCGGCCTTCGTTGAACAGCTTGTAGTCCAGTGCGGCCCACAGGTTGGTGCTCAGGCGCTTGATCGGGAACTGCTCGTCGTAATGGGTCTCGGCGGCTTTGGCCAGCTTGCCGTTGAGCACCGTCATCTGCTCGGTGCGCTGGAAGCTTGAAGCGCCGCTCAGCGACCACACGCCAAGGCCGGTGAGCAGGCCAAGGAAGGTCAGCGAGTAGGTGATGCGAAGTGTCCGGGTCATGGTCGTCCGTGCCTCAGAACTGGAAGTAGAGGAATGGCGAATAGCTTTGCGCCGAGAGTTTCAGCACCGAGGCAACGAACAGCAGCAGCACCAGCACGCGGGCCATGACCCGGCTCCAGTCCAGGCCGATCGAGCCGTCGCTGTTGATCTGTACCGGGATTGCCTTGGGCGTTGGCTTGGCATTGCGGTAGAAGTCGCGCAGGCCGAAGAACGCAAGCGTTGCGTAGGCGATGAACATGGTTGCCACCTGCAGGCCGGTGAGGTTGGCGCGGTTGAGTTCCGACAGCTGCCATTGGCCGAAGCTGAACATGGCGGCGTACATGCGCCCGGCCACGTCGAGGTTCTCCGAGCGGAACATCACCCAGCCGGTCACCACCAGCAGGAAGGTGAACGCCCACTTGATCGGGTTGAAGCGCTGCGGGTTGGTGTCCAGGCCCAGCGCACGTTCGATCGCAAGCCAGATGCCGTGCCAGGCGCCCCAGAGGATGTAGGTGATGTTGGCGCCGTGCCACAGGCCGCCGAGCAACATGGTCAGGAACAGGTTGCGGTAGGTGTTGAAGGTGCCTTTGCGGTTGCCGCCCAGGGTGATGTACAGGTAGTCGCGCAGCCAGGTCGACAGGCTGATGTGCCAGCGCCGCCAGAACTCGGTGATCGACTGGCTGATGTACGGCTGCTTGAAGTTCTCCATGAAGCGAAAGCCCATCATCAAACCGAGGCCGATGGCCATGTCGCTGTAGCCGGAGAAGTCGAAGTACAGCTGCGCGGTGTAGGCCAGGGCGCCGAGCCAGGCGTCACCGGTGGTGGGGTTTTCCAGGGCGAAGCAATGGTCGGCAACCACCGCCAGGGTGTCGGCGATGAACACCTTCTTGATGAAGCCCTGCATGAAGCGGGTGCAGCCTTCGGAGAACTTGTCGAGGGTGTGAGTGCGGTTGTTGAACTGGTCGACCAGGTCCTTGAAGCGCAGTACGGGGCCGGCGATCAAGTGCGGGAAGATCGCCACGAACGCTGCAAAGTCGATCAGGTTGCGAGTCGCCGGGGTATCACCGCGGTACACGTCGATGATGTAGCTGATCGACTCGAAGATGTAGAACGAGATGCCGATCGGCAGCAACACGTGAGTGATGATGAACGGCTCGAAACCGAACGAGGTGATGATTGCGTTGAGGCTGTCGACGCCGAAGTTGGCGTACTTGAAGTAGCCGAGAATGGCCAGGTCGACACCTACGCCGAGCAGCAGCCAGCGTTGTGCGGGTTTGGTGCGCACGCCTGCGGCGCCGACTTTGAGGCCGATCCAGTAGTTCCACAGGGTCACGCCGGCGAACAGGGCGAGGAAGTCGACCCGCCACCAGGCGTAGAAGATGTAGCTGGCGACCAGCAGCAGCAGGTTGCGATAGCGTTGCCCGCTCAAGTAGTACAAGCCGAGGAAGATCGGCAGGAACAGGAACAGGAACACATTTGACGAGAAGACCATCCTCGTTCTCCTGATGGATGTACGTAGCTGGGGCAGCAGCCCCCCAAACCCCCCATTTAAAAATGGGGGGGATTCATGATCTGGCGAGGGCGTTGCCCTCGTTTCGCGACTGTAGGAGCGGCCTTGCCGGGGCGCCGGACCGGTCGCGATGGGCCGCGCAGCGGCCCCAATCCAGCCGCCGCTATTTCTTCTCGGCCGCCGCCGGGTCATACACCCGGGTCATGTTGCCGCCCAGGCGGAAACTGTCGAACGGCTGCATGCCATGCTTGCGCGACAGCGTGTCGCCAACGCACTGGTACAGCGCGCACCACGGCTCGAGCCAGGCGTACTTGCTGTCGACCTTGAGGTCTTTCATGTCCTGTTTTACGCCGGTACGGGCTACGAACTGACGCGGATCACGGGCACCGGCCAGCACCCCTTCGCCGAGGCGCTGCAGGGCAAAGTTGTTCTCGCTACGCAAGTCGACCCCGTTGACCTTGGCGAAGCTGGCGATCATCGCCAGCGGCGGCAGAGCGTAGTTGTGGTAGGCCAGCGCGCGCTGGCGGCGCTTGAGCTCGTTAGGCAAAAAGCCCTGCTCGTCGATCTGGTTGGCGCCGACGCGGTATTCCTTCACGGCCCAGTCGAACAGGTCGCGGCGGTCGGTGGCGACGGCAGTAGCCATCACCGACCAGGCGGCCCAGTAGCTGTGGTTGTTGATCTTCTCCAGCGGCAGGTCGCTCCAGTCCCTGACGGTCTGTTCGGCCAGGCGGGCGAACCATTTTTCGATGGCTTCGGCTTCGGCCTTGTGCGCCGCCAGCGGCTGCGAATTGGAGAACTTCAAGCGCAGCCAGGAGCCGCTCATGCTGCCCAGTGCCCATTTGCGCATGGACTTGCCGGTGTGGTTGTAGTCGGTCGAGAGCAAGGCATCGGCCTGCGCCCACTGGCTCAGCCAGCCAAGCGCGCAATCGAGCTGCGCCGGGCGGCCGTCACGCATGTACTGGCCGACCATCTTGCTGACGCCACGCTCGAGGGTGGTGATGTCTTTGGTCGAGTCGCGAAAGGCTTTTTCCGAGCGCAGGTTGAGCGTCGAGCGGGCCTTGTCCGAGCCTTCGTACTTGCTGCGAAACTGCAAGGCGCCGGTGTAAGGCTTGGGCGCCTGTTCACAGCGGAACTTGCCGTCGGTGGTTTTCATCTGCTCGATGCCGGCGTAGTAACCCTGTGGGGGTACCAGCTCGGCCTGCGCAGCGCCGGCAAACAGGGCCAGGGCGAGCAGGGCAGGGGCGAGCAGGGCAGGGGCGAAGGTCGTGCGGGGCTTGATCATGTGCACCTCACTGGCCAGCTTGCGCTGTGTGCGCAGAGCTGGCGAAGTTGTTGCGTTTGCAGAGCTTGGCTTCGACTTTCTGGGTGCCTTGTTCCGGGCCTTGCAGCTCCAGCGCGAGCAGGTTCTGGCTGGCCCAGTCTTCGTCTTCACGCAGTTGGAAGACAAAGCGCCCGTCGGTGTCGGAGGTCTCTGGTTTTTCGATCTTGATGTCCTCGTGGCGCCCGTTCAGATACCACAGGGTCGCTTGCAGGACCTTGACCGAAGTGTCTTCGAACTTGATGTCCATCTGCAGGTTGCGGTTGACCAGGTCCTTGATCACGCCGCCCTTGCCGTTGACCATGACTTCGTTGGTGCCGGGCTTGAGCGTGGTGCTGGCGCTCATCTGTGCTGGGCGGTCATCGCAGCCGTTGTCGAGCAGGCCGAGGATCTGCCGCCAGATGGTTTCCTGGTCGAGGCGATACAGCGGCGAGAATTCCCAGATGAGGATCTTCGGCGGGTGGGTCTTGAACTCTTCGCTGCCCAGGTACTGGATCATCGCACCTTCCAGGCCACCGCCCGGGAAGGCGACGTTGAGCACGTCGGCGCCGATGTATTGCTGCAAAAAGCCCGAGAAGTTGTAGTTCTTGCCGCTGTGGCTGGTGCCGACCAGGGTGATCTCGGCATTGCCGCTGTCGCCGAACAGGTCGTCGTCGCCGGCGGCGCCTTTCGGCTCGGTGGCGAACTGGTCCATGTACTGCACCGCGTAGCTGCTGCCGCAGAGCTGGCCGGCGACGTTGTGCAGGGTGCCGGTCTTGCCCATGCGCCCGGACTTGTGGGTTTCGAATTCCTTGCGCGGGATGTCGGCGAAGGCCGGCATCTGCTGCACGCTCTTGGCGATGATCTTCGCCGCTCGTTCAGCGCCATACGGCGTCCAGTGCTGGTCGCCACGGAAGTAGAAGTCCTTGCCCTGATCGGCTGCCGCCAGCTGCTCGTTGGTCAGTGGCGACAGGTCAGGCACGGTGTAGCCCATCTTGGCAAAGCGCTTGAGCATGGCCTGGTAGTTGCCCAGCGCCTTCTGGTAATCGAACGCGGCCTTGTCGGCCGGATTGAGCATGTTGCGGTTCACCAGGCCACGGGTCGGCTGATAGACCATCACCAGCTCGATGCCGCGTTTCTTGAAGGCATCGTGTACCTGCTGCAGGCGCTGGTAGCCGGCAGCGCTGGTGCTGAACTCGGTGCGCAGGTCTTCGCGGGTACGGAACAACCAGTCGCCCTGCGCCTGCACCAGGGTGGTGAAGTTCTGCTGGTAGCGGGTGGTGTAGCGGCTGGCGTCGTGCGCTGCGGGGCACAGCTGGCAGCATGGCTCGGCGGTGAAGCTCGGCGCCTGGACCTGTTCGGCGCGCACGCCCTGGCTGATCGCCAGCAGGGCGGCAGTCAGGCCGAGCAGTTTCATCAAAGGTGCAGTGGTCATGGTCAGCATTCCTTAATCGATCATTTCGGTCTGGCGTTCAACCGGGTCGATCAACACAGCCTTCTGCTGGCGCACCAGCAGGTCGAGGATTTCATCCTGGCGCTCGCCGAGCACGCCATTGAGGCTGATGCCGCTGGCTTTGCGCGGGGCGAGCATGGCCACCTTGTACAGCTCGACCGACAGCGGCGAGTCGATCGACAAGGGGCCGGAGCCATTGGCGGTCAACTCGCCGCCCACCACGATCAGCGAGACCTTGGTGTCGAACGGGTCGAGGGCGATGTCGCGGTCGGTGTCGGACAGGTCCTTGATGTGCCCGTAAACACCGACCAGGCCGTTGGCCATGGCGATGTTTTCGTACAGGCGAATGTTGACGCTGTTGCGCACGCGGATGCCGTGGCGACGGTTGTTGATGACCTTGTTGCCCCAGATCAGGTTGTCACCGCTTTCGTACACGGTGATGCCGTCGGTGTGGTTGCGGTAGATCTCGTTGTAGGCAATCAGGTTGTTGACGCTGTTACGGTCGATCACCACCCCGGAGAGCTTGTTGTCGTAGCTCTTGTTGTTGAAGATCCAGCTGTCGTTGACCTCACGCGAAACGATGATGCCGTGCTTTTTCCTGGTGCCATGCACGGTGTTGCCGGCGATGATCAGGCGGTGCGAACGGTCGTGCGGGTCGATGCCGTAGACGATGTTGTCGCGGTAGGTGCTGTCCTTGACCACGAAGTCGCTGGTCTCGTAGCAGTAGAAGCCGTACCACATGTCACTGAATTCGGAACCGATGATCCAGCCGGTCGGTTCGGCACGGCCCATCTTTTTCGCCATGTTCGGCGTGTACTGCGAGATGCTCACGCCGTACGACTTGGACTGGGAGTAGCCAAAGCTGGCCATCTTGCTGTTGACGATGTAGGTCTCGGTGCCGCCCCACGACAGCAGGAACGGGCGGAACTCCTTGGGCGAGCGGAAGCTTGCCGGGCCGTTGTCCTTCTCGCGCCAGCCGGTGACCTGGGTGTCGCTGACGAACAGCTTGCCGTCGTTGACCAGAAACGCGCCGCGCTCCTGCGACAGACGCAGCTCTTTGACCTTGCCGTTGATTTCCAGAACGCCCTTCTGTCCGACCACGATCGGCAAGCGTGCCAGATACACGCCCGGCGACACTTCGCTCAGGTACTGCTTGGGCACTTGCTTGCTCAGTTCGGTCAGGTCGACATGGCCGTCGTCGACAAAGATCGCCTGGGGGATACCCTGCTGGCGCTGGACCCACTCGGCGGCCTTGTTGTCGCCGCCGATGAATTCCTTGAGCGATTCTTCCTGAAGCATGCGGCGCACGCTGACCTTGCCCTTGCGGCTGCGGTCGATCTTGGCTTGCACCGCTTGCGCGGTGTAACCAGTCAGATCAGGCAGCTTCGGCGGCTCCATGTGCAGCGGCTCGACTGGCGCGCTGGTCACGGTGTAGGTCTTGGCCTGCTGCAGGCCTTTGGCCGTGCCTGGCTCGGCGGCCTGAGCCACGCCTGCGGCGAGCAGCAGGGCGCTGGCAAGCAGGCTGTAGCGAAGCTTGGGTTGCAGGTTCATATCCAGTCCTCGGCGCACGTCAGAAACGCCAGATCACGTCGACAAAGGCGCGGTGCATGTACGAGTCGGCCTCTTTGCCGTAGGCATCGCCAGGCTTGAACACGCCAGCACGCAGGCGTACCAGCGCCGACGGTTCGTCGATCGACTGGCTCAGCGATGCTGGCAGCAGGCCTTGCTTGAAGTACTTGGTGACGACCACGTCCATCTCCTGGCCCAGGTCCTTCTCGCCGTTGACCAGTGGCCGGTTGACGCCTTCGTCATCGACCACCGCATTGATGCCGCTGGAGCCGATGTTCTGCTGGCCGTTGACGCGCCAGAACTTGTGGTAGATCAAGCTGGCGTCGTAGTCGTCGCGCAGCTGCCAGGAGGCGAACAGGGTGGCTGCCTGCAGGTTGCCCAGCTCACCGCGGAAGGCTTCGCCGAAGCGGTGCACCCGCGAGCGGGTGCCGGTGAAGCTGGAGCGATTGCTCTCAAGGCCGGTCTGCTCGTAGTTGTTCGAACCCTTGCTGCCGCCGCCACCGCTGCCACGGGCATAGGCTGCGCCGACTTGCCATTGCGGGTCGAGGCGCAGGCGGATACCGAGGTCGGTAGCCCAGGCATTGACGTCGCCGCTCTGCTTGCCGGTGGCGATTTGCTCGTTGCCGACCAGCTCGCTGTTGAGCTTGTCGCGGTCACCGGTCAGCCAGGTCAGGCTGCCCCAGTAGTTGACGGTGTGCTGGTTGCGCCAGTTGTAGGCATCGCTGTTGGCTTCCAGGCCCAGCCAGGTCAGGTCGCCGGTGCGGCGCTTGTCCAGGCCATCAAGGCTCTCGCCAGTGTTTTTCAGGCTGCCGCTGTCATGGGTGTGGTGCGCGCGCAGGCCAACCCAGTGACCGGGGGTCCACTGCGTGGCAACGTCGCCGTAGAAATGGGTGCGGTCCTTGTCTTCCGGAGCCAGCTCGGTGAGGTCGGTGCGGTATTCGCTGAAGCGCTGGGCCATGCCCAGATTGGCCCGCAGCAGGGTGGTGTCGAAGGTCCAGTTGAGCGCTTCGATGTTGCTGTCACGCCACATGCCGTCGTCGTTGCGCAGGCGCTGGCGGCCGAGCCGCAGTTGCTCGCCGGGGTAGGCGGTGAAGCCGCTGTAGCCGACCCAGAACTCGCGCATGGCCAGGTAGCTTTTATCGGCTTTGCGGCCGTCGGCAGCGGTGTCGACGGTGCTGCCATCGTCGGACTGGCGCAGGGTGTCGGTTTCGATGGTGTCGGTGGCCGCGACCGCCTGGCCCATGGCAAAGGCGCTCCAGTTGCCACGCTCGCCGTAGACCCAAGGGCGCAGGTCCAGACCCAGGCCTTGCACATCACCGCCGGAGCGGGTGCCGAGGTCGCGGTCGTCTTCCGACTGGCCGGTGATTTTCACGTCGAGGCCGAAGTTCTTCTCGGCGGTGATATCGGCCAAGGTCGGGCACGACCAGAGCAGGGCGAAGCTCAGGCCGATCCCGGCCTTCACGAAGGGGTTGAGCGTCATAGGGAGGAATCCTCGGCGTCTTCATCGTCTTGCAGGGCTTCGATGGCCATCATGCTGTTGCCGGCTTTGGCCATGCTGCCGCGCGCCTGCTGCTCTTGCGCAAGCAGGCGCTGGGCCTGGCTGCGCTGCTCAGGCGTCAGTTGCTGATCGAGTTGCTGCAGCAGTTCGGTCGACTGCTGCGACGGGTTGGCCTGCGCCAGGCTGGCGAATACCCAGGCATTGCCAGGGTTCGGGCGGATGCCGTGGCCTTCGCTGTACAGCTGAGCCAGCGCATAGTCGGCGCTGAGCTGGCCGCCGCGGGCGGCGTTGAGCAGGTGATCGACCGCCTTTTGCGGCTCGACCTGGCCGAGGTAACCACGGCGGTACAACTGGCCGAGGTAGTAATGGGCGCTGATTTCGCCGGCAGCGGCGGCGGCTTGCAGATGAGTTTCGGCTTTGGCCGCATCGGCTGGCAGGGTCTTGCCTTCGTAGTACAGGCGGCCCAGCAGCAGCTCGGCACGCGGCTGTTCGGCGGCGCGGCCTTTGTCGATGTAAGCCAGCAACTGGTCGGTGTCGCCCAGCTCGGGGAAGTCATACAGCAACTGCGCCAGGCTGACCCAGGAGGCCGGGTTGGCCGGGGCAACCTGCTCGAGCAGGTCCTTGGCGGTTTTCTCGTCGGTCTGGCCCAGGCTGCGATCAGCCAGTACCCGCGCCACGCTGTCGACCCGGCTGGCCGGTACGCTGCCGCGGGCATAGGCCGACTTGAGCTGCTCAAGCAGGGCAGTGCGTTGCTCGGCCTGGTTGCGTTTCTGGTAGACGGTGGCCAGCTCGACATAGCAGATGTCGGTGCTGTTCAGGGCGGTTTTGCAGATGCGCTCGACGTCATCCAGGTGCTGATCGTAGCTGCCCTGGGTGCGGTAGAGGAGGATCTGCGCCAGGCCCGCTTCCGGGTTGCCGGCAGCGCGCCATTGTTCGATCTGTTGCTGCGCGTTGACCTTGGGGAAGCTCTGCGGGTATTGCAGATACAGCATCGCCAGCGGGATCAGGGTGTTGCTTTCGCCCTGGGCGGCGGCGCGCTTGAGCAGGCTTTCGGCCTCTTCGCGCTCGGCCTGGGTGCTGTCCGGTTTGGCTACCAGCAGGCGGCCAAGACGGGCCTGGGCCCGCGACGAGGTGCTGGCGGCGGCGCGGTAGGTGGCTTCGGCCTGCTGCAGTTGCGCAGGGTCGCGCGAGGCCACCTGAATATCGGCCAGGCCGACCTGCGCATCGCTGTAGCCGAGATCAGCCAAGGCCTTGTAGTTGCGCTCGGCAGTGGCGGTGTCGCCACGCTTGAGCGCTTCGTTGGCCAGGCGCTGATCGGGCAGGCCGGCGCAGCCACTCAGGGCAATGGCGATCGCCAGTGAGCACCAGGTGGCTGGGCGCGCGCCGGGCGACGCCATGGGTAGGTTGAACAGGCTCATGGTCAGATCCTCTTACAGCCCACGGGCCGCAGCTTTGCTGATCAGCCAATCCAGCGAAGGGCCGCGATCGCTGTTGACCGCTGCCGGGCGACCGGCCAGTTCGGCGGGCAAGGCACCGTCGGGTTTGATCTGCACGCGGATGTCGGAGGCTAGGTCTTCGCTGTTGAGGCTTGCGCTGCTGACGATCTGGCCAGTGCGCACTTCGTCTTCACCGGCGATCTGGAAGTTAACCTTGGTGCCCGGCTTTACCTCGTCGAACTGGCGGTAGCTGAAGCGCGCCTCGATCATCGGGTTGGTGGTGCGCGGTACCAGGTGGAAGATCGGCTGGCCTTTGCTGGCGTACTGGTCGTCATCCACCAGTTGCTCGGCGACGACGCAATCACACGGGCTGGTAAGGGTACCGGCGAGTTGCTTGCCGAACAGTTCCTCGACCTTGGCCGGCTCCAGCTGCGAGTCGTCCAGGTGGCCTTTGAGCATGTCCAGCATGCTGGTGCTGAAGCTTGCCAGTGGCGCGCCCTTGACCACTTGCCCGCCGCTTTCGACCAGGCTCTTGACGGTGCCGTCGCGGGGCATGGTCACGGTGGTGGTCGGCACGGCGACCACACCGGCTTCGGCGTGGCTGACGAAGTACATGCCATACAGCGACTTGGCGACAAAACCAAAGGCGGCGATACCGACCACGAACACGCCCAGGGTCACGGTCACGGCACGCAGGCGGCCAAACGCGCTCAGACCCGAGCCGCCGTCCTTCTGCTTGCGCGCCTTGGTGAAGTTGTCGCGTTGCAGGGTACTGAGCACGTCACCGGCAGTGATCAACTCGCCCGACAGGTGCGAGGTGATGATGTGGCGCAGGGTGGCGATGTCACGTGGCTCGAGGTTCTGGAACTCCGCACCGGTACGGCCGGTGGCGGCGTCGCTGGTGCGCACCAAAAACTCGATGTCCATCGACAGGCCGAGGTTGTCGACCACGAACTGCAGGCGACCGCGGATCACTTCGCCGATCGGCAGTGCGCGCTTGGCCTGGAAGGACAGGCCGCCAGCAGACAGGTCATCGACCTTGGCCTCTTGCGGCTCACGGTTGCCGTCCACAAAACGCAGCTTGGCGGGGATACGCACCCGGGCGTGTTGGCGCTGGGCTTCGGACTCATGCACGACATTGACGTTGACGGCGTTATTCATGGCGATTTCAAGTTCCTGTTAGTTCTGATCCGGAGGGGCTCACACGACCATGAACAGCACAGCAACGAAGATGCTGGCCGCCGAGAAGGTCATGGTCCGCGAGGACCAGGTGTTGAACCATTGTTGAAAGCTGGCAAGGTCACGCTTGAGGGCAGTCGGCTGACGCGTCCAGGACTGCTTGTCGAGGCGGAAGAACACGTAGATCTTCATCATCGCGCCGACGATCTGGTTGTAATAAAGGATCACGGGATAGGCCGGGCCGACCTTGTGCCCCGAGCACAGCAGCATGATCGTCAGGATCAGCCGGGTGATGCCGATCCACAGCAGGTACACCAGCAGGTATGCCATGCCGAATTTCAGGCTGGCGATCACCGCCACGGTCAGCCCGAGCAGGCTGGTCCACATCGACACACGCTGGTCGAACAGCACCAGGCTGGTGAACGGGCCGAGGCGCTTCAGGCCCAGGCCAAGGGCGCGCGAGTTCTGCCGCAGGTTGTTGCCGTACCAGCGGTACATCAGTTTGCGGCTGGCTTTGAGGAAGCTCTTTTCCGGCGGGTGCTCGACCGTGTTGATCGCCGCGTCCGGTACGTAGAAGGTGTCGTAGCCAAGGCGCATCAGGCTGAACCAGCTCGACTTGTCGTCACCGGTAAGGAACTTGAAGCGGCCCAGGCGCCAGTGCATCAGCGAGTCGCTTTCGACGTCGGCGATGAACTCGGGGTTGGTCACCACGCTGGCGCGGAACATCGACATGCGCCCGGTCATGGTCAGCACGCGCTTGGACAGGGCCATCGAGCACATGTTGATGTGGCGCTGGGCGAAGCGCAGCTTGTGCCACTCGCTCATGATGTAGCCGCCGCGCACTTCGCAGAATTCGTTGGTGGTCAGGCCACCGACATTGGGGTACAGCTTGAACCAGGGTACGGTCTTGCGCACGATGCCGTCGCCGAGCACGGTGTCGCCGTCGATCACGGCCACTACGGCATGCTGGTCGGGCATCATCCGCGAGATGGCACGGAAGCCGAAGGCCAGGCCATCACGCTTGCCAGTACCGGCAATACGCACGAAATCGAGGGTGACGTGCTCTGGTGGGTTGTATTTGGCCCACAAGCTTTTCACCAATAGCTCATCGCACTTTTCCACCAACGAGCAGACCACGGTGGTCGGGTAGCCGCAGTTGATCGCTTCGCGAATCACCGAGCTATACACCTGCGCGGTGGTCAGCGCATCGATGCGAAAGCTGGTGACCATCAGGTACACATGCGACGGCGCGGCGTCGTCGCCCAGCTTGCGTACCTTGTTGCGCAGGTACGGATAGACGCCATACAGGAAGATCATGCCGCGGATGAAATGGGTGGCGCCCATCGAGTAACGCCAGATGCCGACCGCACCGACCAGGAAGATGAAATGCTTCGACTCGGAATCGAAGATGTCGCTGGGCAGGGCCAGGGCGATCAACATGAGCAAGCTCATGTAGAGCAGCCATCCGGCGCACTGCATCAGTACTGTCTGGAACCTATGCATGTTCGGCATCCGTCACGAAATTCAGTAAAGAGCGGGGCCTTGCGGCCCCGCGTCAGGCTGGCTTACCAGCAGATGCCTTCGGTGCGGCTGGTGCTGCAGGTGGGCTTGCTCATGAAGCCAACCAGGTCGATCACTTGCTTGCCGGCCGGCGCTTGCTGGGCAAGGGCGCGGAACTGCTCGTCACGGTTGCCGAGAATGATGATTTCGGCGTCGTTGATGACTTGCTCGAAGTTGGCGTTGAGCAGCGACGAGACGTGGGGGATCTTCGACTCGATGTACTCTTTGTTGGCGCCGTGGACACGGGCGTACTCAACGTTCTGGTCGTAGATGTTGAGCTGGTAGCCTTTGCCAATCAGGCGCTCGGCCAGTTCCACCAGCGGGCTCTCGCGCAGGTCGTCGGTGCCGGCCTTGAAGCTCAGGCCGAGCAGGGCGATCTTGCGTTTGTCGTGGCTCTCGATGATGTCGAAGGCGTTCTGCACCTGCGATTCGTTGCTGCGCATCAGCGAGTCGAGCAGCGGGGCACGTACGTCGAGGCTGGCAGCGCGGTAGGTGAGGGCGCGCACGTCCTTGGGCAGGCACGAGCCGCCGAAGGCGAAGCCTGGGCGCATGTAGTACTGCGACAGGTTGAGCACGGTGTCCTGGCAGACCACGTCCATTACTTCGCGGCCATCGACGCCGACCGCCTTGGCGATGTTGCCGATCTCGTTGGCGAAGGTGACCTTGGTTGCGTGCCACACGTTGCAGGTGTACTTGATCATTTCGGCAACGGCGATGTCCTTGCGGATCACCGGCGCATCGAGCTCTTCGTACAGTGCTTGCAGGACGTCGCCGCTGGCGGTGTCGAACTCGCCGATGACAGTCATCGGTGGCTGGTCGTAGTCCTTGATCGCGGTGCTTTCACGCAGGAATTCAGGGTTGACCGCGACACCGAAGTCGACGCCGGCCTTTTTCCCCGAGCAGTCTTCCAGGATCGGGATGACCACGTTCTTGACGGTGCCCGGCAGCACGGTGCTGCGCACCACGATGGTGTGGCGGCTGGCTTTGTCACGCAGCACGTAACCGATTTCGCGGCAAACCGATTCGATGTACTCAAGGCCCAGGTCGCCGTTTTTCTTGCTTGGCGTACCCACGCAGATCATCGACACGTCGCTGGCGCGGATGGCCTCGGCGAAGTCGGTGGTGCCACGCAGCCGGCCATTGGCGATGCCCTGCTGCAGCAGTTGCTCAAGGCCCGGCTCGACGATTGGCGACTTGCCCTTGTTGATCAGGTCGATCTTGGTCTGCGACACATCCACACCAATCACTTCATGGCCCCGTGCCGACAGGCAGCCTGCACACACTGCACCCACATAACCCAAACCAAAAATGCTGATACGCATCGCTTTCACCTCAAGTGTTTATCACGCCGACTCTTCCACGGAAGTGCCGGCCGGTTTGATTAACCAGCATTAATTCGGGCGCACTTTGCCGAGGCGAGTGCACACTTCACCGAACGCAGGCATGAATAAATCCGGAGTGCACAACGGTGTGCACTCTAAGTAGGCAGTCAAAGACCGATCATTAAAAAACGTGCCCTGAAATGCAGCCGTCTTTACTGCAGCGCGCTACGTGGCGAACTGCTGTGCTTGTTCTTTCAAGTGGATAAATCCTTTGAAATCAACCACTAGGACGTTTAAAAGGGCTTGCATCTCCTTCAGCTGGCAGCGCGCTTGGTGGTTGCCGTGGCGTCTGCCTAAGTTCTTCGGCCGGGTAGTAGGTACCTGCCGCTTGTCATCTGTAAGTCATCTCTCACCTGCAGCGATGAAGATTCGTTACGGGTCCTATGAGGGGCACCTTGGGGGCAAAGTTCCTGAACCGAAACTGACGAAATGAAAGATTTCTAAATATTTATCTAAGTGCGCATAGTTGCATGGTGATAGCACGCGACGGTTTCACCCCGGTATATAAAGGGTGAACACCCAGCGGGATGGTTATATGCCATCACCGGAAAAATAATTGCAAAATTCGTCAAAAAACTACGAACGGTCTGCTGGCGCGGGGCGTCGGGCTTGGCTTGTCGATTATTTGGCGCCTGATGTTTGGCGTTTAATGCCGCTCCGCCCCGTCTATCACGCGGTGCTCTGCAATTGGGCTCACATGCCGTAACAGAGCAAGACCTTACGAACCCTAAGGGTTAGAGGCGGGGTGCCGTTAGAAATGATGGATGAGCTGCAGGTGCTGGCCTGGAACGATGGAGCGTCGTGGGCAGCCTTGGATCAGAAGTCACCTTCAGCAGCCAGTGAGCAGCGCCCATCCGATGAAGGGTGCGCGCTGCCACCCAGCAGATCCGATCCACGGAGCTGCCCAATAGGGAAGAGTCAATATGAGAAATCTAATGGTAGGCATCATGGGCGCTGTATCCCTGTCCACTGTGGGGCTGGCGCATGCTGGGCCGCCTGTAGAGGTAACATTCAAAAACATGGGGTCGGCGAAAGCGACCCTGAAAATAGTTACTTCCAATGAGTCCAGCACTTACTTGGCTGCCAAGCCAAAGCCCGCTGAAGAAGTCCCTGCTGGGGCTAGCAATAACTTTACGGTACAGCGAGTAATCAGTCCTGACGTGAACGCGGCTATGGTGCGATACACGATCGGTCAGAAGACGTGTGCTTTCGGCACCACGTTTCAGATGCGCGTGTTGCCCGGTGGAATAAAAAAGCCGGAATGGACCAAAACGGCCAACCCGTCTGGGGGAGCCACCTGTACGGCGATCATTACTGCTACTGCTGCTAATTACTCATGGCGAGTTGAGTTCGTGATGAAGTAGCGTTTTACTCAACAGCGCCGCCCGCTCAGGTGTAACGAGTGGGTTGCGCATGATCTGGGCGTGCGCTTAATCCAAGGCCGGCGCTCGAAATGAACAGGTGCATGATGCAAATAAAGAATAATGACTTCACCCTGAATAGCGCCAGTGAGGTACGAGTTTCCGCACACAATACTGGCGATCAAAGTTCACCTGTAGATGGTGTGGTTGTCAGCGAAAACAGCCAGGAAACCCTATCATCCCTTGCTCAGAGGCTGAGTGCAGCTGAACAACGCGCAAGTGCTCGTGACAGTCAATTAAGCCGTAAGGAATTAACCGCTCTGGCTGCATCCATCAGAGAAAAAGTGTATGGCGCAGTTTACGATCTCAACAAAGCAAAACATGATGCAGAATTACCTGGCAGCGATGACCCTCAGTGGCTTGCAAGTGCCCGCCAAGCGACGGATTTTATCAATGGTCGAAGTGAGAACCCATTCTTTGGCATGAGTGCACAGCAGTTGAGTGTTATTGCCTATGACGAAGGAGGTTCGTTCACGACTAATGAACGTCAGGCGGCGATGATTGAGTCAGGTCGGCAGTACAGTGAATGGTCAAAGTCTGTTGTTGGGAAAATGTGGGATGAGTATCAGCAGAGAGGAAAAAGCACCGAAGGTCTTAAGGAAATCTTGGCATATTACAAGGCGCTGCCAGCAATAGAGGAATCACGTTACGGCAATTATGAAGTGGAAATCATGCTTCAGCTGGACGTGCAGGAAGTTGACTGGCCAGAATTCAATACGTCTCTTCTTGATATGTTGGCCAACGAATGGAAACCCGCTAATGAACGCAAGGATGCGGCCGGCGACGAGGGCAGCGCCAAAGGTCTTGGCAACGAGGCAAGTCCCTCATGAGCGCCGCCATCTCGCTTGAACACGTCCACCGTTCACTCGGCGGCGAGGTAATCCTTGGTGATGTCTCGCTGTCGATCGCTCATGGTCAATCCTGCGCCATCGTTGGCCCGTCAGGCTCTGGCAAAAGCACGCTGCTTAACCTGATCGGTCTGCTCGATGAACCCTGTCATGGCCGTGTGCTGATCGGTGGTGAGAACATGACCGGTGCCAGCGGTGCGCAACGGGCAATGATGCGTAACCGCAGCATCGGCTTCGTCTTCCAAAGCTTCCACTTGCTGCCGCGCTTGACTGTGCTGGACAACGTTGCCTTGCCGCTTTTTTATCGCGGCATGCCTGTGCCGCGGGCCAGATGCGCCGCACGACGGCAGCTGCAGTTGGTCGGGTTGGGGGCGCGCATGAGCCATCGGCCAGCCGAGCTTTCCGGCGGCCAGCGTCAACGCGTCGCGATCGCCCGCGCGTTGGTCGGCGAGCCGCAGTTGTTACTCGCCGATGAGCCCACCGGCAACCTTGATGGCGAAGCAGCGGCAGATGTGCTTGAGCTATTGAAAGCGCTCAATCGTGAGCGCGGTGTGACGCTGTTGCTGGTCACTCATGATCCCGCGATGGCCAGCCACATGCAGCGCTGCTTGAACGTGCGGGCAGGGCAGGTCGGCGATGCTCGCTGAACATTACGGGCCGAGCGCTTCTCAGCGGCTGGCCGAATCGATAGCAAACCTAGGCACGATGGGGCGTCGCGCCTGGCTGGGCTTGTTGGGCGTTGCGGTGGGCTGCGCCGCAGTGGTGGCGTTGCTCAATGTCGGCCATAGCGCCGCCTTGCAATCTCGGCAGTTATTTCAAGGCATGGGCAGCGAGTTGCTGGTCGCCACTTTGCAGCGTGATAGCGAGACCCCGGCGATGACGGCTCAGCCGCCGCAGCTGTCAGCGGTTTCACCACTGTTGATCAGCGCAGCGCCGCTGGCGATGGCGCCGGTCGAGGTTCGTCTGGGCGCTATCAGTGAAGCGCTCATGGTCACAGGCAGTACACCGGCGTTAGCCACTGTTCTCGACCTGACCGCCGACCAGGGACGGTTGTTGTCAGAGCATGACGCCCACAACGCTTACCTGCTGCTGGGGGCGATCGCTGCGCAGCAACTGCAGGCCAGCGTGGGTGACCAATTGCAGCTGGGGCGCTATCTGTTCGAAGTGATCGGCATCCTTGGCCCGATAGGCTACAACCCTTTGCTGCCAGTGGCGGTCGATGACGGCTTGCTGATACCGCTGCAAGCCATGCGCCGCTTGTCATCGGCACCGCAGATCAGCGCGGTAGTGGCGCTGGCGCGCGATTCACAAAGCGTGCGCGTTGCTGCTGATGAATTGGCCGGTGATCTGCGCATGCAACTGCCCGGCGCTGAAGTCGAAGTGCAGGTACCCCAGCAGTTGCTTGATGGCATGGCCAGCCAGGCGCGCCTGTTCAGCTGGTTGTTGGCAGGCCTGGGCGCTATCGCACTGCTGGTTGGCGGCGTAGGCGTCATGAATGTAATGCTGATGAGCGTCATCGAGCGGCGGCGTGAGATCGGCGTACGCATGGCGCTAGGCGCACGGCCTGTGGATATCGCCTGGTTGTTTCTGCTCGAGGCGGTGATTCTGGCAAGTGGCGGGGCTGTGCTTGGTTCGATGGTTGGGGTACTGGCCGCCTGGTTGTTCGCTTGGCTGTCGGGCTGGGATTTTGCCCTTGATCCCTGGTCGATACCGCTGGGCGTGGTCAGTGCGCTGCTGATCGGGGTGTTCTTCGGCCTGCAGCCGGCGCTGGCTGCTGCGCGCCTGCAACCCGTGGCAGCGCTGCGTGATGAATGACCGGATGATGCGCTGCTGCCTGCTGCTGTGCCTGCTGGTGTGCCTGCTGCTGTGCCTGCTGCCTGGTATCACCGTAGCCGCCCTGCGCTCGCCTAGCCAGATCATCCCCGGGGCGGTTTCGGCCAAGGCGGTTGCAGCTCGTGACGAGCTGGTGTTGAGTCTGAGCGACGCGATTGCCTTGGCCTTGCGCGACAACCGCAGTATTCGCAGTGCTTACTTGCAGCGCATTGCTGACAAGTTCGAGCTGCGCGTTGCAGCTGACCGCTACGCGCCACAACTTTCCTTCAAGGCGCAGTATCAGGCCAACCGCAATCAGGACGATCGCTATCGCCAGGCGGAGTTAACGCCCAGCGCGAGTGTGCTGACGGCTTACGGCACCCGCGTGAGTCTCGATTGGGCCTACGGCCAGACTCGGGGCAATGCAGCTGGGCCGCGTTATCGTGACGGCGCTAACCTTATGCTGATCCAGCCGCTGCTCAGAGGTGCAGGGCGTGACATAGCCATGGCACCGTTACGTCAGGCGGAACTGGCTGAGCAGGCCAATCGACTGGCCCTCAAAGATCAAGTGTCACACACTATCACCAGCATCATTGGCCTGTATCGCGACCTGTTACGTGCGCAGGAACAACTAAACATCACCGATGATGCACGGCAACGGGCCAGCCAGCTGATTGCCGTTAACCGCGAGCTGATTGACGCCGGGCGCATGGCCGCGTTCGAGATTGTTCAGGCCGAAGCAGAGCTGGCCAATCAGGAACTGGCTCTGGAGGGCAGTCGTAATAACTTGCACGCTGGCCGCCTGGCGCTGCTGCAAGCACTGGCTCTGGATCTGGACACGCCCTTGCGCGTTAGCGAAGAGGCGGAAGCCGAGCCGATCGGGCTAGATCCGAGGCGAGCTTTAGCCCAGGCTGAAGCCTTACAGCCGATCTATCTGCTGCAGTTGCTGGCCGATCAGCAAGCAGACCTCGATCTGCGCCTTGCCAAGGATCAGCAGCGCTGGGACTTGTCGTTGATCGGTGCTACCAGCCAGGCCCGTGAGCGGCCAAATTCGGGCAAGGTCTGGGAACACTATCTGGGGTTGCAGTTGGAAATCCCAATTGCTGACTTGAGCCGGCGGCAAGGGCTGGTGCGGGCCCAAGTCGCCGTTGATAGTCGACGCTTGCAACTGGCCGACGCCCGTCAGCAACTGCAGCGCGAGGTTGTCGATGGCGTGCGCGAAGTGCAGGTCAGTTGGCGCCAGTTGCAAATCGCCGGGCGAGCACTGGATCTGTCACGGCGCAAGCTCGCCATCGAACAGGAGAAGCTAGCGCTCGGCCTGTCGAGCAACTTTCAGGTGCTCAGTTTCGAGAGCGATCTGCGCGGCGCACAGAGTGCACGGCTGGACGCGCAGATCGCCTATTTGAATGCGCAGACCGCCCTTGACTTGATTCTGGGCACGACATTGGACAGTTGGGACGTGGCCATCAATGACTAGGCAGCAGGTGTTGGCAATTTCGATGCTGGTGCTTGGCTGGCTTCTGCTGAGCCCATGGCGCCCTTGGCCGGCAGAGCTGAGCGAGAATAGCGTCGGGTCATGGCTGCGGATCGAGCCGCAACTCATCGAGCAGCGCCTTGGCGTGCTCGGGCGGATTCAGGCTGTTCGTCAAGTGACCGTGGCGGCGCCGTTTGCCGGCCTGCTTCAGGCGCTGCCGATAGCGCCGGGGCAGCAGGTGGCAGCGGGAGATATCATTGCTGTACTCGACACTGCTGAACTGGACCCGCAGGTTCGCCAAGCTGAAGCGCAGCTGCTGCAGAGCCAGCGCGCGTTGCGGCAACTGCAAGCCTGGGCAAGCGGCTCGGAGATGGCCCAGGCCAAACGTGCGCAGGCTATGGCCAGCAGCAGCCTGGAGCTCGCGCAGGTAGCCTTGAAGCAGACGCAGCGGCTGTTCGACCGGGGTATCGTCGCCCGTCAGGAAGTGGAGGCCTTGCAGCAACAAATGGTGATGCTGCAGCAGGACCTGCTTGATGCCAGGCAGCATCTGCGACAAACCCGTGAGCGCGGGCAAGGCGTAGATTTGCGACTGGCGAGCATTGAACTCGACGCTGCTCAAGCGCGCCAGCGCGAGTTGGCGGCGTTACGTAACCAGCGCGAGGTACGCGCACCGTTCAGTGGGCTGCTGGTGCCTCGGCCAAGCGAGGACCGCCAACTTGCGCTGCAAGTCGGCCAGTTGGCCAGTCAAGGCACGCCGCTGTTTGTGCTTGTCGATCTGAGCCAGTTACAGGTGCGCGCCGCACTGGAGCAAAGCGATCTGCATAAGGTCCACGAGGGGATGTTCGTGCAGGTAAGCGGGGAGGGGTTTGCTGGGCACACGCTCAACGGCCGGGTCGTCGCGGTTGGTCAGCAGGCCAGGGCCGAGGAAGGGCAGGGCGCCTGGTTCGATTTGTTGATTGCTCTGGATACTCAGCCAGACCCGGTCGCGCTGGGCGTTCGGCTGGGGATGAGCGCGCAGGTGACCGTGTTGCTGTACAGCAATGAGCAAGCGCTGGCGGTGCCCACAGCGGCGCTGCGTACTGACGACGGCAGTGGCCACTACGTGCTGTATCGCGCGGACGACTATCAGCCAGGGCGCAATGTTGTCGTCACTCCCCTTCGTGCAGTGCCGCAAGGCGTCGAAGTTCAAGGGCTGGAGGCGGGTTGGGTCTGGGTGGAGTAAGACGCTGCCAATAAGCACCTCCTTTGGCGTGCAGGAGCGGCCTTGTGTCGCGAAAGGCGCGCGTAGCGTGCCCTCATTTTCAGCTTCGCCGCCGACATCGCCGGGCCCGCTTTGCGGGCCTTTCCGACCGGTCCGGCGCCCCGGCAAGGTCGCTCCTACAGGTGATCGCGCAGAAACACCAGCTGATCCGGCTTCGACTGCTCAACACTGTAGTAGTACCCCTGCACATCGAACTGCTTGAGCTGCTCCGGATCGGCGATCCGCTCCTGGATCACGAACCGGCTCATCATCCCGCGGGCTTTCTTGGCGTAGAAGCTGATGATCTTGTACTGGCCGTTCTTCCAGTCCTTGAAATCGACATTGATGATCCGTGCCTTGAGCGCGCTGCGTTTGACCGCACTGAAGTACTCGTTGCTGGCCAGATTGAGCAGCACGTCGTCGCCTTGCTCGGCCAGTGCCTGGTTCAGCCATTCGCTGATGCGCGTGTCCCAAAAGGCATACAGGTCCTTGCCGCGTGGGTTGGCCAGCTTGGTGCCCATCTCCAGGCGGTAAGGTTGCATCAGGTCGAGTGGGCGCAGCAGGCCGTAGAGGCCGGAGAGCATGCGCAGGTGATCCTGGGCGTAGCTGAAGTCGTCTTCACTGAGGCTTTCGGCGTCGAGGCCGGTGTATACGTCACCTTTGAACGCGAGCAGCGCTTGTTTGGCATTGTCTGGGGTGAAGTCTGCGCTCCAGCTGCCAAACCGTGCGGCGTTGAGGCCGGCGAGTTTGTCCGAGAGGTGCATCAGCTCGCTGATCTGTGCCGGGCTCAGGTCGCGCAGTTGGCTGATCAGCGCCTGCGAGTGATCCAGATACTGCGGCAGGGTGAAACGCTCGGTCACCGGCGGGGTGTCGTAGTCGAGGGTTTTGGCGGGGGAAATCACCGTCAGCATCGGGTCGGCTCCTGAAATCGAATGGCGTCGATTCTACGGGCTGAACCGGGCAAGTCCAAACTATGCCGACGATAGTCACAGAACATCGTCGAGGGCCGCGCTATAGTGCCGGCCAGGATGAAATGGAGAATTTGATCGTGCGCATTGCCTTGGCCGTGCTGGCCAGTGTGTTGAGCCTGGCCGTGCAAGCCGCCCCGGTCGTCCCGGCCAGCTTTGATCGCAGCCTGTGGCCTGAGCAACTGGACAGCCCGGTGCTGTTCGATGTGGCGTCGCGGGCCGAGATCCTGTCGTTTGCCCAGGTGCTGCAGGAGAGCGAAATGCTCGACGAGCCGGCGCTGGCGGCGCGGCTTCAGCTCCGGCAGGTCAACCTGCCGGTAGTGCGCGCGGTGCGGGCGCGGATGTGGCAGCGGTTGTGGCAGAACTACCAGCAGGCCCAGCGCAGTTGCGAGCAGGATGCGTCGTTCTGCTATCCGCTCGAGTCGATGGCCGAATTGCGCACCCGGGCGGCAACGTTCAATGCCGATGTCGGCGAGTTCTATGTCGGCTGGACCGAACCCAGCCATAGCTTCCATCGGCGCTACCTGAATGAACAGCTGCGCAAGGCGGCGCTGTTCCCGCAGACCAGCAGCGAGATTGAACGGCTGTCCAGCCGCGAGCGCAACGGCGATGAATTGAATGACCGGATGTTCCTGCTGACCTTTGTTGGCGGACCAGGCGGGCAGGGCAGCAGCACCGACAACCTGGCCGATTACCTGCGCCGGCAGAAACTCAACGCCACCTTCTTCGTCCTTGGCAACCGCCTGCAGCAGCGCCGCGACAGCGGCGCTGGCCGATTGCAGGACGTGTACCGCAAGCAGTGCGTCGGCATCCAGGGCTGGGAGTACCGCTCCCACGCGCAATGGCAGGGTTGGCAGGATTCGCTGCGCCGCAGCCAGGCGTGGGTGCAGGCCGAGTTGCCCGAGCAGTACGTGCCGCTGTTCCGTCCGCCCTATGGCCAGCGGCGCAGCGATGGTGAGGCGTTCATGGCCAGCGAAGGGCTGCAGGTGTCGTTATGGGATATCGACGCAATGGACGATGGCGCACTGACCGCCGAGGCATCAGCCCAGCGTGTGGTGACGCTGATGCTGTTGTGGCGCAAGGGCGTTATCCAGTTTCATGACAACCAGATCAAGGCTCAGCCGGCACTGGAGTGGTTGCTGCAGCACACGGTGCAGAGCGGTATCGGTTGGCAGGACTGCAAGGAATACGGGCGCGGCGCAGACGCTGGCGCAACGGCGCAGAGCGGCGTAGGCGGATGATGACGATCGAGCTTGATATATGACTCTAGACCCATGCCGAGGCTTCGCCAAGGTCGGTTCGTCATTCGGAAAAATAAACTTCATCAACACGTAAAAAAGCTTTTTTTGTTCATCGTTTTTGCGGTATGAAAGAACCAGACAGCCGATTCCTGCAGCACAGGTGGCGTCATCCAGACCCTCCTTTGCCAGGTGAGCCCCCCGCCCGTAACAACGCGGATACGGGGAGAACGGCGTCACTCTGCGACGCAGCCAGAATGCGTCGCGCGGTTCTGACATAAGGTGCCCGAGTATGGATGACCATGGACGCAACCCTTCCTCCAGCAAGCCAATCCTGTATGTGCTCGATACCAACGTCCTGATCCACGATCCCAACGCCCTGCTCAACTTCGAGGAGCACCACGTCGCTATCCCGATGACGGTGCTGGAGGAACTCGACAAGCTCAAGACGGGCACAAAGACCATCGCCGCCGACTGCCGCCAGGCCATTCGCCTGATCGACCAGACCCTTGCCGACGCGTCACCCAATGACGTCGAACAGGGCGTGCCGATCCAGCGTGGCAAAAGCGGACCGAAGGGCTTCCTGTCGATCCTGATGGGCCCGCGCAGCGAGCCCAATCGCCTGCTGCCGGAAAACCTCGCTGACAACATCATCATCAACCAGCTGCTGGAACTGCGCGCCAAACGTGCGGATCTGGACGTGGTGCTGGTCACCAAAGACATCAACATGCGCCTCAAGGCGCGCGCCTGCGGCATTGCCGCCGAGGACTACAGCACCGACCAACTGGTTGACGACGTATCGCTGTTGTCCAAGGGCTATCACTCGGTCAGCGGTTCGTTCTGGGACCGCGTCAACAAGGTCGACACGCGTCAGGAGCGCGGCCGTACCTGGCACCGGGTACAACTGACCGACCCGTTGCCGTCGGTGCACGTCAACGAGTTCATCATCGACGAGCAAGGCTTCGTCGGCTGGGTCAAAGGCATCCGCGAGGGCGAACTGCTGTTGCTCGACCTGCACCAGGAGCCGCTGTTGCACCAGGAAGCCTGGGGCCTGAAACCGCGTGACATCCACCAGAGCCTGGCGCTGTTCGCCTTGCTCGATCCGGACATCCACCTGGTCAACCTGACCGGCGCGGCGGGTTCGGGCAAGACCATCCTGGCGTTGGCGGCAGCCATCGAACAAACCATGGTCAGCAAACGCTACCGGCGCATCATCGCCACCCGCAGCGTGCAGGGGCTGGACCAGGAGATCGGCTTCCTGCCCGGTACCGAGGCGGAGAAGATGGAGCCTTGGCTGGGCGCTATCACCGACAACCTCGAAGCCCTGCACATGGACGACGAGAGTACCCACGGCAGTGTCGAGTACATCCTTGAACGGGTACCGCTGCAGTTCAAATCGCTGAACTACATCCGCGGTCGCAGTTTCCAGCAGAGCCTGATCCTGATCGATGAATGCCAGAACCTCACCCCGCACCAGATGAAAACCATCATCACCCGTGCCGGTGCTGGCTCCAAGGTGGTCTGCCTGGGCAACCTGGCGCAGATCGACACCCCTTACCTGTCCGCAACCAGCTCGGGCCTGACCTACCTGACCGAGCGCTTCAAGGACTTCCCCCACGGCGTGCACATCACCCTGCAGGGTGTTCCGCGCTCGGTGCTCGCCGAGTACGCCGAGTCGCATATGTAAACCATCTGGCCGGGCGGTTCGCCGCCCGGTTATTTTCGCTGCGAAAAGCTGACTTGCAGGTTTACACTCTCTACTCCCTTCACAGGAGCAGAGCAGTGCTGACTCATCTCGATTCCCAGGGGCGTGCCAATATGGTCGACGTCACTGAAAAAGCCGTGACCCAGCGCGAGGCAGTGGCCGAGGCGCGTGTACGCATGTTGCCGCAGACCCTGCAGATGATCGTCGACGGTGATCACCCCAAGGGTGATGTGTTCGCCGTGGCGCGCATTGCCGGTATCCAGGCGGCGAAAAAGACCAGTGATCTGATCCCGCTGTGCCACCCGCTGATGCTCACCAGCGTCAAGGTCGAGCTCACGGCCGAGGGCGTTGATGCCGTGCGTATCGTTGCCCGCTGCAAGCTCGCCGGGCAGACCGGGGTGGAGATGGAAGCACTGACGGCTGCCAGCGTCGCCGCGCTGACCATCTACGACATGTGCAAGGCCGTCGACAAAGGCATGGTCATCGAACAGGTGCGCCTGCTGGAGAAGGTCGGCGGCAAGAGCGGCGACTTCAAGGCGGCCGCGCAATGAGCGTCGAGGTGGTGTACTTCGCCCGCTATCGCGAGCTGCTCGGGCGTGACGGCGAGCGTCTCGAGGGCGACTTCGAAAATGTTGAAGCAGTGCGCCAGACGCTACTTGGCAAAGGCCCGGAGTATGCCGTGCTCGCCGAGCAGAACCTGATGTGCGCGCGCAACCAGGACCTTTGCCGTTTGGCTGAGCCTCTGGCAGATGGCGACGAAGTTGCGTTTTTCCCACCGGTGACCGGAGGCTGAACATGGCCGTACGAGTGCAGCAACAGGCGTTCGATCCCGGCGCCGAGGTCAATGCCATGCACGCAGCCAATGCCGGCGTGGGTGCGGTGGTGAGTTTTGTCGGTTATGTGCGCGACTTCAACGACGGTCGCGAAGTGGCGGGGATGTTTCTCGAGCACGCCCCCGGCATGACCGAGAAGGCCCTGGCCAAGATCGTTGTCGAAGCCGAGCAGCGTTGGCCGTTGCTCAAGGTCGAGGTGTTGCACCGTATAGGGACGCTTCAGCCCGGCGAGCCGATCGTTTTTGTCGGCGTCGCCAGCGCGCACCGTCAGGCCGCCTTCGATGGCTGCAACTTCATCATGGATTACCTGAAAACCCGCGCGCCGTTCTGGAAGAAAGAAACTACCGGAGACGGACCACGCTGGGTCGAGGGCAGGCACAGCGATCAGCAGGCTGCCGAACGCTGGTAGTTCGGCAGGGCCTGCGATCGGACTATCAGTGCGCCTTGCGCGGCACCGCCTGGAGCAGTTCGTCAGGCGGCATTTCGCACTTGATCTTGCGACCCAGCAGGGCTTCGATGCCCGGCAACTGATACGAGTCGTCTTCACCCGCAAAACTGATCGAGATGCCAGCGGCGCCAGCGCGACCGGTGCGGCCGATGCGGTGCACGTAGTCGTCCGGATCTTCCGGCAGGGTGAAGTTGATCACGTGGCTGATGCCATCGATGTGAATCCCGCGCCCAGCAACGTCGGTGGCGACCAGTACGGTAACGCGCCCTTCGCGGAAATTCTCCAGCGTGCGGATACGCTTGTGCTGCGGCACATCGCCTGAAAGCTGGGCAGCGTTGATGCCATCGCGCACCAGGCGCTCTTCGATACGCCGCACTTCGTCCTTGCGGTTGGCAAAGACCATCACCCGTTCCCACTTCTGCTGGGTGATCAGGTTGTACAGCAGCTTGTACTTGTCGCTGCCGGCAACGGCGTAGACGTGCTGCTCGACAGTTTCGCTGGCGACGTTTTCCGGCTCGATCTCGACGATCGCCGGGTTGGTGGTCCACTGCTTGGCCAGGTTCATCACGTCGTCGGTGAAGGTCGCCGAGAACAGCAGCGTCTGCCGTTCGCTCTTCGGCGGGGTCTGGCGGATGATCTGCCGGACTTGAGGGATGAAGCCCATGTCGAGCATACGGTCAGCTTCATCGAGCACCATCACTTCGACCATGTCCAGGTGCACTTCGCCGCGCTGGTGGAAGTCCAGCAGGCGGCCCGGGGTAGCCACCAGAATGTCGCAGTGGCGGGCTTCAAGCGCTTTGAGCTGCTTGTCGAAGTCCATGCCGCCAACAAAGGTCATGACGTTGAGGCCGCTGTACTTGGTCAGGTCGGCGGCGTCCTTGGCGATCTGCACCACCAGCTCGCGGGTTGGCGCGATGATCAGCGCACGCGGCTCGCCCATGTAGCGCTCTTTCGGCGGCGGCGTCTGCTGCAGCTGGGAAATGATCGAAATCAGAAACGCGGCCGTCTTGCCGGTACCGGTCTGGGCCCGGCCGATGGCGTCCTGACCGCGCAGGGTATAACCCAGCACCTGGGCCTGGATCGGCGTGCAGTACGGGAAGCCGAGGTCTTGAATGGCATGCATCAGCTCGTTGCTGAGCTTGAAGTCGTGGAAGCGGGTCTTGCCTTCCTGAGCTTCGACGACAAAGTCTTCCAGCTTCCACAGGCTGGCTTGTGGCTTGGGCTTGCGTTCGCGGCGAGGCTTGGGTTGCGCAGGCTTTTCGCTGCGCGACGGGAAGACCGGCGCAACGGCAACGGCAGGCTCGGGGTGAGGCTGAACCTCGTTAGCAGGCGGTAGAACCGCAGGTACGGGTGCTGTTTCAGTGGCTTGGGGCGCAGCCGTTTGCGGTGCGGCGTCTCCCTTGCCGAATATCTTTTTCAGTGCCTTCAGCACGGTCATCTCGTTATTTGATTAAGGAATATACGCCGGCCAGTGTAATGCAAGATTCGGGCGCGGCGTAGGGGAATGCACCGGCAGCTGCCTGCCGGCCGGGTTCAGCGCAGTCGTTCGCTGAGCCAGTCGTGAATATCGGCAAGCTCGGCCACGGCCACTTCATGCTCCATCGGGTACTCCTGCCAGCGCGCGGCGACGTTCCATTGGCTCAGGTACTCGAAGGCGGTGCGGCCCATCGACGGGATCACCACCGGGTCATGGATGCCGTGCAGGCACAGTGCAGGAGTGCGCTCCTGGCAGGCACTGAGTTGGTGTTCGGCGCTGAAGGTCGGCGCGTAGGTCGACAGGGCAATGACCCCGCCGAGCGCTTCCTGCCACTTTATATAGGCAGTGTGCAGCACCACCGCGCCGCCTTGGGAAAACCCGGCGAGGATGATCCGCGCCAAGCTGATGCCTTTGGCCTGCTCGGCCTTGATCAGCTGGATGATCTGCTCGGCCGACTCGTCCAACTGCGCTTCATCGATGGCGCGCGCCGGGGTCATGGCCTTGATGTCGTACCAGCTGGGCATGGCGTAGCCGCCATTGATGGTGACTGGGCGGGTCGGCGCCTGGGGCATGACAAAGCGCGTGCTGAGCAAACGCTCCTGAAGAAATTCGGCCACCGGTAGGAAGTCGTAACGGTCGGCACCCAGGCCGTGCAACCAGATCACACAGGCGTCAGCGGTGGTTTGCGGTTCGATAATCAACGGGTTGGTCATAACTGCTCCGAATTTGTGCGCGTGTACGTATTAAGTGCATTAAAAAAAGGCAGGGGTAGCGAATGCCTTAACAAGATGTCGCAACTGTACAACTTTTACTACTTGACGACCGCTTAAACGCTTAAGCCGGCAACTGTGGTACGCGCCTTGCTATGGATCTACCGATGCGAAGGGATTGACCGGCGACGGTAACACCCCTCGTTTGGATCAAAGGCTGTCACAGAACAGCTCATTGCACCACGTGACCCAAAAACAAGCCAACAGGGGTCGGATGCGCCTCATAAGGGTGCGGTGCAATTCCGGCTCGACACAACAAGAGCGATTTGGAGGTTGTAGATGAAGATGTTGAAAACCACGCTGGCAGTCCTGACCGCTGCCGCCGCGCTGGGTGCAACCAGTTTTGCCCAGGCCGGCGCTACGCTGGATGCGGTAAAGAAAAAGGGCTTCGTCCAGTGTGGCGTGAGCGATGGCCTGCCGGGTTTCTCGGTACCTGACGCCAAGGGCAACATCGTCGGCATCGATGCCGATGTGTGCCGTGCGGTAGCCGCTGCAGTGTTCGGCGATGCCACCAAGGTCAAGTTCAGCCAGCTCAACGCCAAGGAGCGCTTCACTGCGCTGCAGTCCGGCGAAGTCGATGTACTCTCGCGCAACACCACCTGGACCAGCTCGCGTGATGCTGGCATGGGCCTGGTCTTCGCTGGCGTGACCTACTACGACGGCATCGGCTTCCTGGTCAACAAGAAGCTCGGTGTTTCCAGCGCCAAGGAACTCGACGGCGCGACCGTCTGCATCCAGGCAGGCACCACCACCGAACTGAACGTCTCCGACTACTTCCGCGCCAATGGCCTGAAGTACACTCCGATCACCTTCGACACCTCCGACGAGAGCGCCAAGTCGCTGGAATCGGGCCGTTGCGACGTGCTCACCTCGGACAAGTCGCAGCTCTACGCACAACGCTCCAAGCTGGCAGCACCGACCGACTACGTGGTACTCCCGGAGACCATCTCCAAGGAGCCACTGGGCCCTGTCGTGCGTAAAGGTGATGAAGAGTGGTTCAGCATCGTCAAGTGGACCCTGTTCGCCATGCTCAATGCCGAAGAAGCCGGCCTCACCTCGAAAAACGTCGAGGCTGAAGCCAAATCCGGCAAGAACCCGGACAACGCCCGCCTGCTCGGCGCTGACGGCGAATACGGCAAAGACCTCAAGTTGCCCAAGGACTGGGTGGTACAGATCGTCAAGCAAGTGGGTAACTATGGCGAAGTGTTCGAGAAGAACCTTGGCAAGAGCACCCCGCTGCAGATCGATCGTGGCCTGAATGCCCTGTGGAACAACGGCGGCATCCAGTACGCACCACCGGTGCGCTGATGGCTGCACCTGCGGCGGCATCCTGCCGCCGCAGGCTGTTCTGATCCCTTTTTTCCGGGGCACTTCATGCAAAATCAAATCGGCGCACCCAAGGGCTTTTCCCTTAGTGATCCACGTGTGCGCGCGTGGCTGTTCCAGATCCTCACGGTGGTCTGCGTGGTCGGTCTGGGCTGGTACCTGATCCACAACACCCAAACCAACATGCAGCACCGGGGCATCACCTCGGGCTTCGACTTTCTCGAGCGCAGTGCTGGCTTCGGCATTGCCCAGCACCTGATCGACTACACCGAAGCGGACACCTACTCGCGGGTGCTGCTGGTCGGCCTGCTCAACACCTTGCTGGCGAGTGTCATCGGTATCGTCCTGGCGACCTTGATCGGCTTTACCGTAGGGGTCGGCCGCCTGTCCTCCAACTGGGTGGTCTACAAGCTGGCCACGGTCTACGTCGAGACCTTCCGCAACATCCCGCCACTGCTGCAGATCCTGTTCTGGTACTTCGCGGTGTTCACCGCGTTGCCTGGGCCGCGTGGCAGCATCAATATCGATGACCTGTTCTTTATCAGTAGCCGCGGCGTGAACATGCCGGGCGCGTCGATGGCCGATGGCTTCTGGCCGTTTGTGGTTTCGCTGGTGGTCGCCATTGTCGCTGTGGTGCTGATGGTGCGCCAGGCCAACAAGCGCTTCGAGCTAACCGGGCAACCGTTCCACAAGTTCTGGGTCGGCCTGGCGCTGATGGTCGGCATTCCGGCCATGTGCGTGCTGCTGTTCGGCAACCCGCTGCAGTGGGAAGTGCCGCAGCTCAAAGGCTTCAACTTTGCCGGTGGCTGGGTGCTGATCCCCGAGTTCATGGCACTGACCCTGGCGCTGTCGATCTATACCGCTGCGTTTATTGCCGAAATCGTGCGTGCCGGCATCCGCTCGGTCAGCCACGGCCAGACCGAAGCCGCCCGTTCGCTGGGGCTGCGCGAAGGCCCGACGCTGCGCAAAGTGATCATTCCCCAGGCGCTGCGGGTGATCATTCCACCGTTGACCAGCCAGTACCTCAACCTGACCAAGAACTCCTCACTGGCAGCCGTTATCGGCTACCCGGAACTGGTCTCGCTGTTTGCCGGCACCGTACTCAACCAGACCGGCCAGTCGGTCGAGGTCATGGCGATCACCATGGCGGTTTATCTGACGATCAGCATCAGTATCTCGTTGCTGATGAACTGGTACAACAAGCGCATTGCGCTGATCGAGCGGTAGGAGTCGCGCATGAACGCCCATGTTTTCAAACCTGATATGCCACCACCGGTGAAAACCGTTGGTGTGGTGGCCTGGATGCGCGCCAACCTGTTCTCCAGCTGGGTCAACACGCTGCTGACCTTCTTTGCCATCTACCTGGTCTGGCTGGCCGTGCCGCCGCTGCTGCAGTGGGCGTTCATCGACGCCAACTGGACCGGCACTACCCGCGCCGACTGCACCAAGGAGGGCGCCTGCTGGGTGTTCGTCCAGCAGCGCTTCGGCCAATTCATGTATGGCTATTACCCGAGCGACCTGCGCTGGCGCGTCGACCTGACCGTGTGGCTGGGCGTGATCGGTGCTGCGCCGCTGTTCATCCGTCGCTTCCCGCGCAAGGTGGCCTACGGCATTGGCTACCTGCTGGTCTACCCGACCGTGGCTTACTTCCTGCTGCATGGCGGCAGCTTTGGCCTGAGCCAGGTACCGACCTCGCAGTGGGGCGGGCTTATGCTGACCCTGGTGATCGCTACCGTCGGTATCGCCGCGGCATTGCCACTAGGGATTCTGCTGGCACTTGGGCGGCGCTCGCGGATGCCGGTGATCAAGTCGGTGTCGGTGACCTTCATCGAGTTCTGGCGCGGTATTCCGCTGATCACTGTGCTGTTCATGTCTTCGGTGATGCTGCCGTTGTTCATGCCAGAGGGCATGAGCTTCGACAAGCTGCTGCGGGCGATGATCTTCGTCATCCTGTTCGAGTCGGCGTACATCGCCGAGGTGGTACGCGGTGGCTTGCAGGCTATCCCCAAAGGCCAGTACGAAGCCGCGTCGGCGATGGGCCTGGGTTACTGGCGCTCGATGGGCCTGGTGATCCTGCCGCAGGCCTTGAAGCTGGTCATTCCGGGCATCGTCAACACCTTCATTGCCCTGTTCAAGGACACCAGCCTGGTAATCATCATCGGCCTGTTCGACCTGCTCAACAGTGTGCGCCAAGCCACGGCAGACCCGGCCTGGTTGGGTATGGCGACCGAGGGCTATGTGTTTGCCGCCCTGGTTTACTGGATTTTCTGTTTCGGTATGTCCCGCTACTCCATGCACCTGGAGCGCAAGCTGGACACTGGCCACAAGCGTTAGGAGTTTCAAAATGAGTGAAGCGATCAAGCAGCCTGCCGGCCCCGAAGGCATCATCCAGATGCAGGGCGTGAACAAGTGGTATGGCCAGTTCCATGTGCTCAAGGACATCAACCTGAACGTGCGTCAGGGCGAGCGCATCGTCTTGTGCGGGCCGTCCGGCTCGGGCAAGTCGACCACCATCCGTTGCCTCAACCGGCTCGAGGAGCATCAGCAAGGGCGCATCGTCGTTGACGGCGTCGAGCTGACCAACGACCTCAAGCAGATCGAAGCGATCCGCCGCGAAGTCGGCATGGTGTTTCAGCACTTCAACCTGTTCCCGCACCTGACCATTCTCGAGAACTGCACCCTGGCGCCGATGTGGGTGCGCAAGATGCCCAAGCGCAAGGCCGAGGAAATCGCCATGCACTATCTGGAACGCGTGCGCATCCCGGAGCAGGCGCACAAGTTCCCTGGGCAGTTATCGGGTGGTCAGCAGCAGCGAGTGGCAATTGCCCGAGCGCTGTGCATGAAGCCGAAGATCATGCTGTTCGATGAGCCGACCTCGGCGCTCGACCCGGAGATGGTCAAGGAGGTGCTCGACACCATGGTGGGCCTGGCCGAAGACGGCATGACCATGCTCTGCGTGACCCACGAGATGGGCTTTGCCCGCACCGTGGCCAACCGGGTGATCTTCATGGACAAGGGCGAGATCGTAGAGCAGGCGGCGCCGGATGACTTCTTCGACCGGCCGCAGAGCGACCGGACCAAGTTGTTCCTCAGCCAGATCCTGCACTGATACAAAAAGGGGCCGCGATTGCGGCCCCTTTTGTTTATTTCTCTTCGCTCGGCGCTACCGGCGCCGGCGGTGGGCGCAGGCCCACTTCGGCGATCAGCTTGAGCTGCTTGCCATTGCGCATCACCTCGATCGCCACCTTGTCGGTCGGCTTGATCCGCGCCACCTGGTTCATCGACTTGCGCCCATCGCCCGCCGGCTCGCCGTTGATGCTCAGGATCACATCACCCAACTGCAAACCTGCGCGCTGCGCCGGGCCATCGCGGAAGATCCCCGCTACGACGATCCCTGGCTTGCCTTCGAGGCCAAACGATTCGGCCAATTCCTGGCTGAGTGGCTGCACCTCGATCCCCAGCCAGCCGCGAATCACCTGGCCGTGTTCGATGATCGACTTCATCACCTCCAGCGCCAACTTTACCGGGATGGCGAAGCCGATACCCTGCGAGCCGCCGGACTTGGAGAAGATCGCCGTGTTGATACCGACCAGGTTGCCATTGGCGTCGACCAGCGCACCCCCGGAGTTGCCGGGGTTGATTGCCGCGTCGGTCTGGATGAAATCTTCGTAGTTGTTCAGGCCCAGCTGGTTACGCCCGGTGGCGCTGATGATGCCCATGGTCACCGTCTGGCCAACCCCGAACGGGTTGCCGATGGCCAGCGAAACGTCGCCGATGTGGATAGTGTCGGAGCGGCCGATGGTAATCGCCGGCAGGTTCTTCAGGTCGATCTTGAGCACCGCCAGGTCGGTTTCCGGGTCGCTGCCGATCACTCGGGCCAATGTCTCGCGGCCGTCCTTGAGGGCGACCACGATCTGGTCGGCACCGCTGGTGACGTGGTTGTTGGTCAGCAGGTAGCCTTCGGGGCTCATGATCACCGCCGAACCCAGGCTCGATTCCCAGCGCCGTTGCTTGGGCAGGTTGTCACCGAAGAAGCGGCGGAACTGCGGGTCTTCGAATAGCGGGTGGGCACTCTTGTTGACCACTT
The DNA here is from genome assembly GCF_014268785.2 of Pseudomonas shirazensis. Taxonomy (GTDB): domain Bacteria; phylum Pseudomonadota; class Gammaproteobacteria; order Pseudomonadales; family Pseudomonadaceae; genus Aquipseudomonas; species Aquipseudomonas shirazensis. The sequence continues at coordinate 815,107 of NZ_JABWRD020000003.1, forward strand.
TGGTGGTGTACAGGTTGACCACCGCTGGCGCCGCCAGGGTGACGGCGTCGGCGTACGACACCGGGCCCTGCATGATCCGCGTAGTCTGCGGCGCCTGCTGCAGGTTGACGTCCTGGCTGGGCAGGCCGACCCACTCCGGAAAGCGCTGGATGACCAGCATGGCGATCAATATGCCGGTAAGCAGTGGCCAGCCAAAGTAACGCAGAACCTTGAGCATCGAATCAATCCTGGAGTAGGGCAGGGCCGTCGCAGAGCGGCCCGGGGAGGCGCGCGCGATGATACACCTGAACACGGCGCGCGGCGACGGCCACTGCGGCGCATCGTCGGCGTGCGTTTGGCGGGCGCCTGCCAGCGGTATCCGCAGCGCCGGCGACAGCTCATAATGGCCGCCATTATAGGGCCTTGCGCCCTGCCTACATGCCACTGCGAGGAGATTTTTCATGGCCGTCGCCCTCACCACGCTGGTCACCGAAGCCGAACGCTATCTGAACAGCGCGCGGATCCAGGATTACTGCCCCAATGGCCTGCAAGTCGAAGGTCGGCCCCAGGTCAGCCGCATCGTCAGCGGCGTTACCGCAAGCCAGGCATTGCTTGATGCGGCAGTAGAAGCCGAGGCTGATCTGGTGCTGGTGCACCATGGTTACTTCTGGAAAGGCGAAGACCCCTGCATCACCGGGATCAAACAACGTCGCCTGAAGACGCTGCTCAAGCATGACATCAGCCTGCTGGCGTTCCATCTGCCGCTGGATGTGCACCCCGAGGTTGGCAACAACGTCCAACTGGCGCATCAGTTGGGCATCACCGTCGAAGGCCCGCTGGACCCAAACAATCCCAAGGTGGTAGGCATGCTCGGCTCGCTCGACGAGCCAGTCTCGGCGCGTGATTTCGCCCGCCGCGTGCAAGAGGTGCTGGGTCGCGAGCCGTTGCTGATCGAAGGCGAGCAACTGGTGCGGCGGATCGGTTGGTGCACCGGCGGCGGCCAGGGCTACATCGACACGGCAATTGCCCAGGGCGTCGACCTGTTCATCAGTGGCGAGGCCTCCGAGCAGACCTTTCATAGCGCCCGCGAAAACGGCATCAGCTTCATCGCTGCCGGCCACCACGCTACCGAGCGCTATGGGGTGCAGGCGTTGGGTGACTATCTGGCCCGGCGCTTTGCCGTCGAGCACCTGTTCATCGACTGCCCGAATCCGATCTGAGCGCCAGATTGCGTGCTGTTACACCTGCTGAAGCCCCAAACCGGCAGTCATATGGTTAGACCGTTTCGATCTAGCCGCCTGCCTAAATAGAAGCAGTCGCTGTGCTAAAGTGGCTCGCTCGAACACGGCCCGCTGGCCGTTCATAAGATCGTTTTACGTGAGTAGCCATGGTCGACAAACTGACGCACTTGAAACAGCTGGAGGCGGAAAGCATCCACATCATCCGCGAGGTGGCCGCCGAGTTCGACAACCCGGTGATGCTCTACTCGATCGGTAAAGACTCTGCCGTGATGCTGCATCTGGCGCGCAAGGCCTTCTTCCCGGGCAAGCTGCCGTTTCCGGTGATGCACGTCGATACCCAGTGGAAATTCCAGGAGATGTATAGCTTCCGCGACAAGATGGTCGAGGAAATGGGCCTGGAGTTGATCACCCACGTCAACCCGGAAGGGGTGGCGCAGGGCATCAACCCATTCACCCATGGCAGCTCCAAGCACACCGACATCATGAAGACCCAGGGCCTCAAGCAGGCACTGGACAAGTACGGCTTCGATGCCGCCTTCGGTGGTGCGCGCCGCGACGAGGAGAAATCCCGGGCCAAGGAACGGGTCTACTCGTTCCGCGACAGCAAGCACCGCTGGGACCCGAAAAACCAGCGCCCTGAGCTGTGGAACGTCTACAACGGCAAGGTCAACAAAGGCGAGTCGATCCGCGTTTTCCCGCTGTCGAACTGGACCGAGCTGGACATCTGGCAGTACATCTACCTTGAAGGCATCCCGATCGTGCCGCTGTACTTCGCCGCCGAGCGTGAAGTCATCGAGAAGAACGGCACCCTGATCATGATCGACGACGAGCGCATTCTCGAGCACCTCTCCGAGGAAGAGAAAGCCCGCATCGTCAAGAAGAAGGTGCGCTTCCGTACCCTTGGCTGCTACCCGTTGACGGGCGCGGTGGAGTCGGAGGCCGACAGCCTGACCGACATCATCCAGGAGATGCTCCTGACGCGCACTTCCGAGCGTCAGGGCCGGGTCATCGACCACGATGGCGCAGGCTCCATGGAAGACAAAAAACGCCAGGGCTACTTCTAATTTTCAGGGTTACTCCATGTCGCATCAATCCGATTTGATCAGCGAAGACATCGTCGCTTATCTGGCTCAGCACGAGCGCAAAGAACTGCTGCGGTTCCTAACCTGCGGCAACGTCGATGACGGCAAGAGCACCCTGATCGGGCGCCTGCTGCACGACTCGAAAATGATTTACGAGGACCACCTCGAGGCCATTACCCGCGACTCGAAAAAGTCCGGCACCACGGGCGAAGAAGTCGACCTGGCATTGCTGGTCGATGGCCTCCAGGCCGAGCGCGAACAGGGCATCACCATCGATGTCGCCTACCGCTACTTCTCCACCGCCAAGCGCAAGTTCATCATCGCCGACACCCCGGGCCATGAGCAGTACACCCGCAACATGGCCACCGGTGCGTCGACCTGCGACCTGGCGATCATCCTCGTCGATGCCCGCTACGGCGTGCAGACCCAGACCCGTCGGCACAGCTACATCGCCTCGCTGCTGGGCATCAAGCACATCGTCGTTGCGGTCAACAAGATGGACCTCAAAGGCTTCGACGAGCAGCTGTTCGAGTCGATCAAGGCTGATTACCTGCAGTTTGCGCAGGCCATCGACCTGACCCCGAGCAGCCTGCACTTCGTGCCGATGTCTGCGCTCAAGGGCGACAACGTGGTCAACCGCAGCGAGCGTTCGCCGTGGTACAGCGGCCAGACCTTGATGGAAATCCTCGAGACCGTCGAAGTCGCTGCCGACCGCAACTTCACCGACCTGCGTTTCCCGGTGCAGTACGTCAACCGGCCCAATCTGAACTTCCGCGGCTTTGCCGGCACCCTCGCCAGCGGCGTTGTGCACAAGGGCGACGAGATCGTCGTACTGCCGTCGGGCAAGAGCAGCCGGGTCAAATCCATCGTCACCTATGAAGGTGAACTGGAGCACGCCGGCCCAGGCCAGGCCGTGACTCTGACCATGGAAGACGAGATCGACATCTCCCGTGGCGACCTGCTGGTGCATGCCGACAACGTGCCGCCGGTGACCGACCAGTTCGACGCCATGCTCGTGTGGATGGCCGAAGAGCCGATGCTGCCGGGCAAGAAGTACGACATCAAGCGCGCCACCAGCTACGTGCCGGGCTCGATTGCCAGCATCGTCCACAAGGTCGATGTGAACACCCTCGACAAGGGCGCGGCCAGTTCGCTGCAGTTGAACGAGATCGGCCGGGTCAAGGTCAGCCTCGACTCCGCCATCGCGCTGGACGGTTACGACAGCAACCGCACTACGGGCGCGTTCATCGTCATTGACCGCCTGACCAACGGCACCGTTGGCGCCGGCATGATCATCGCACCGCCGGTACTGCCGCACGGCAGCACGGGTCAGCATGGCAAGCAGGCCCACGTCACCACCGAAGAGCGCGCTCTGCGCTTTGGTCAGCAGCCAGCCACCGTGCTGTTCAGCGGCCTGTCCGGCGCTGGCAAGAGCACCCTGGCCTACGCCGTGGAGCGCAAGCTGTTCGACATGGGCCGGGCGGTCTACGTGCTCGATGGCCAGAACCTGCGCCATGACCTGAACAAGGGCCTGCCACAGGACCGCGCCGGGCGCACCGAGAACTGGCGCCGCGCCGCGCATGTCGCGCGTCAGTTCAACGAAGCCGGCATGTTGACCCTGGCCGCGTTCGTCGCACCGGATGCCGAAGGCCGCGAGCAGGCCAAGGCCCTGATCGGCAAGGACCGCTTGATCACGGTTTACGTGCAGGCTTCGCCACTGGCGTGCCGCGAGCGTGACCCGCAGGGCCTGTACGCCGCTGCTGGCGATAACATCCCGGGCGAAAGCTTCCCGTTCGATGTGCCGTTGGATGCTGATCTGGTTATCGATACCCAGAGCAGCAGCGTCGAAGACGGCGTCAAGCAGGTGCTGGAAGTGTTGCGTCAGCGTGGTGCTATCTAAGGCCCGTTGAGGTAACTGAAAAACCCCGCTTCGGCGGGGTTTTTTGTTTTTGCGGCTGATCGAATCATGGCCAGCAAGCGCATGCCACAAGTTTTTGCAGCGCCTCTGGGATATGCACTCTGCCCGTACCGCACGAGTCTGAGATGTGCGTGGATGCTTCAGGAGGGCTTGAACCCATCCTTTCCATTGGCACTGCGCCATTCTTTGACGAGCCTTAGAACTTGCGCCGGCTCTCCCAGAGCCGGTGTAGCGGGCTTGTATAAAAGGTCATAGCCAGACGGGTGCTCGGTTATCTCACTAAAATGAATCAACAGTGCAGAGAGAATATGGTCAGGTTCTTCTTCATTGGCTTGATCAATGGCTTGGATGAAATCCAAAAATTCCGACTCTGTATAATCGCTCAACCTAGGCTTCAGGATCATTGTTTGCCTCCATAATGAATTGTGTTATGAGCTGCCGGTGTTACTATTCGGAGGTTGTCCATATCATAAACACCGCCGTTCTCGCTTATAGGTATGGCGTGGTGAAGTGCATACGAAGTTTGGCTCTTGTGTCTATCAGCGTAAGGTGCAATAGGTGCATATCCGTGTTTTTTCATCCGCTGCAGGTCTCTTTTGCTGAACTGCTCCGACAGCTCGGGATCGTTCGCAATGCTTTTCCAGAATGATCTCCGGAACGCATTGAAGTCACGGAATTCTCGACCCTTGAGCTGCTCAGCTATTTTAACTGGAACCGGAACACCACTTCGCGTACTGGCGTTTCCTAGCCACAACCCTTCAGTCTGCTCGCCGCTGCCGATTGCAACACCCGGTTCGTATCTAGGGCTGCTGAACACCAGGAGAATGGGTGGCAGCCCCGAGTCGATCGGGAATGTGATTACTAGCCGCTCTTGGTCGAACAGATCTAGCGCAGAGTATCCTCCTGATTCGTTGCTTACCGGCTCCAAGATACTCCCGGTGTAAACAACCGTCCCTGGTGGTATCGCTGGCAGGCCGGCCGAACCGCCTTGCTCCAAGCCAGGTGCACTAGCTGGAGTCCAAGTGAGGATGCGTTGCGGATTGTCTAGTGCGAGGCTGTAGACCTGGCGTTCAGTGTCAAAGGTTGCTGCGCGCACAGGGACGGGGCGTCCCCCTGGCTCTACGAATAGCCTCAGCTGGTCGCTGTTTTCACTACCTGACAGAACATACGGTAGATCGACAGTTGCCGCTGACGTCGCCATCGCAGTGAGGTCGGGGCCACCGGGCGGTGTCAGATCGGCGACAGGGATACTGATGAGATAGCGGCGTTCGCTGTTGCCAAGCGATGAGGGCCAGAGGAGCGAAAGGGCCCCAACCAGCAATGGTGTCGAGAGCGTTAGGCTGGCGTTCGCGAGCTGAGTGACCGCCGCTGTGGTTGCTGCCTGGAGGGTAGTGTAGGCGCTCGCTGTGATAGCGAAGGTTGCCTTGCCGATGGGTAGGATCAGCGGCCACGATGCGGCTAGCGGCATGGCTGAGTTAAAACTCATAGCCAGGCGCTGAGCCTCGTTTCTTTGCCTCGTTTCTTCCTGGCGTGCAGCTTCCTGTTTCAGTGCGGCAGCATGCATCTCTTGCAGTTGTTCAACTTCCAAGGCCCGCTGTATCAGGTTGTCCGACACGCCAGTGAATCGCTGCAGGTATCGAACTGACTCGTTCAGTGCCAAGGCTCGGTGATACTCTGCCCATAGAGGCCCTGCCCGTTTCAATCGCTGCTCATCGGTCAAGTGCTGCAATGCTTCTAGCTGCGGCTTGGAGAGTGGGCTTACAATTTCCGGATTGGTGCTGCTGAAGGCAGGGACATTCGTCTGTAGGGCGCTTATAGCTGACAAGGCGCTGGCTTTGTAAGCCGACAGCGTCGCGGTCAGATTCAGTGTTGGTTCAATGGGGGTGGCCTGGACCAACTGATTTTGCAGGAAGTTAGGTAGGCACTCGAAGCAGATGCGTCTTTCTTCCTGCAGCTGCAGCGTCCGGCGTTCGAGGGTTCGTGCCATCTCGAACATGGGGTCGCTCCGCTCTGCTTGGTCAACTATCGCAGCAAGCTCAGCGAAACCATCACTCAACGACTGAATGGTGATCGCATGCAGATGGAGTTTGTACGCGCCCTCTATAGAGTTATTCATCCGCTTCCAGAGTTCGTTGGCGAATGCTTCATCCCTCTCAGTAAACACGCCTGGATCGTAGATCCTGGTCATCATCGAGTCAGAGCGTTTGTAGAATGAGACGGCACCGTAGAAACTCAGAGCTTCAGGTAGGGCCGATAGATAGCTTTTTCGAGTTGCAGTGATGAATGAAGTGAGCTGTTGTTGCTCTGCCGATCGCTTGGCGAATGCGTTACCTGACAACGCATCGGCTTGTTGACGGATGCGTTCGCGATCCGCTGCGATCTTATTTACCAGATTACTGATCAATGGAGCGTACTGGGCAGCGTAGTGCTGATCGATACCCTGTCGCTCTTCGTCGAGAACTCTTCGAGCAGAGATTTCGCGGGCTAGGTTGCGATTAGGCCCCCCGGTGCCACGGGGGCGCCCTTCGCTTAGACCCCAGCCACCAAATCCTGAGCCGCCCCCGCCGCCTGGAAGGGGCGTCAGGGGTACCCGGTCGGGTGCAGCTGCGCTGATCCAAAGGCCTTCAGTTAAGTGATATGCATTGTCTTCAGCCATGTCGATCCTCCTGATCGTCCCATGGCTAAAAATGCATCAACGTTGTCTACCGGTATGTCAGGACCCGCTGTTGCTCAGGTAGGACTGATCCCACCCTGCGGCAGGCCATTTCTATATATGCTTTTCGGTAACCGGAACCACCCGCCGCTCCTTCACTGCCTTGTACGAAAAACTCGAATAGATCTCCTTCACCCCCGGCAACCGCTGTAACACCTCGCGGGTGAATTCGCCAAACGACTCCAGATCCCGCGCCAGAATCTCCAGCAAGAAATCATAGCGCCCGGACACGTTGTGGCAGGCAACGATCTCTGGGATTTGCAGCAATCGCCGCTCAAACGCCAAGGCCATTTCTTTGGTATGTGAATCCATCATGATGCTGACGAACGCGGTCACGCCAAAGCCCAAAGCCTTGGGCGAGAGCACTGCCTGATAGCCAGTAATGTAGCCGTTGTCTTCGAGCAGCTTGACCCGCCGCCAGCAGGGCGAAGTGGTCAGGGAAACCTGATCGGCGAGTTCGGAAACCGTGAGACGGGCGTTGTCCTGCAAGGCGCCGAGCAGGGCGCGATCGGTGCGGTCAAGGGTCGTAGGCATGGCTTGCCCTTCCAGAGAGTCAATTGTTGTTTTTATGCCCGTAGACGCCGGTTTTACTGGGCGACTTTGGAAAAATCCCGGTGGTTCGTTGGCATAAGCTTATAACAAACCACAAGAGGCTGTAGCCATGGACGTTGCCAAGCGCCAATCCGGATTCTCCACCCGAGCCATTCACCACGGCTACGATCCGCTCGCCCATGGCGGGGCCCTGGTGCCGCCGATTTACCAGACGGCTACCTATGCCTTCCCCACTGTCGAATATGGCGCAGCGTGCTTTGCCGGGGAGCAGCCGGGGCATTTCTACAGCCGTATTTCCAACCCGACCCTGGACTTGCTGGAACAGCGCATCGCCTCACTGGAAGGCGCTGAGGCAGGGCTGGCGCTTGCCTCAGGGATGGGCGCAATCACCGCCACCCTGTGGACCTTGCTGCGCCCTGGCGATGAGCTGATTGTCGGCCAGACGCTCTATGGCTGCACCTTTGCCTTTCTGCACCACGGTATCGGCGAGTTCGGCGTCAAGATCCGGCACGTCGACCTCAACGACGCTCAGGCGCTGGCAGCTGCGATCAACGACAAAACTCGCATGATCTATTTCGAGTCGCCCGCCAACCCCACACTGGAACTGGTCGATATTGCCGCCGTAGCACAGGCCGTGCACGGTCGTGATATTCATGTGGTGGTCGACAACACCTTCTGTACACCTTACCTGCAGCGGCCGCTGGAGCTCGGCGCGGATCTGGTGGTGCACTCGGCGACCAAGTACCTGAGCGGCCATGGCGACATCACTGCCGGGCTGGTGGCGGGGCGCAAGGCGTTGATTGACCGCATTCGTCTGCAAGGTCTGAAAGACATGACTGGCGCGGTGCTGTCGCCGCACGATGCGTCACTGCTGATGCGCGGAATCAAGACGCTCGGCCTGCGCATGGATCGGCATTGCGCCAATGCGGCGCAGGTGGCTACGTTTCTGCAAGGCCAGCAGCAGGTCGAGTTGCTGCATTATCCCGGCCTGCCGAGCTTCGCGCAGTACGCGCTGGCGCAGCGGCAGATGCGCTCGCCCGGCGGCATGATTGCCTTCGAGCTCAAGGGTGGTATCGAAGCCGGTCGGCGCTTCATGAATGCCCTGCAGCTGTTCAGCCGCGCGGTCAGCCTGGGTGATGCCGAGTCGCTGGCCCAGCATCCGGCGAGCATGACTCACTCCAGCTATACCCCCGTCGAGCGCGCGCAGCACGGCATAGGCGAGGGGTTGGTGCGGTTGTCGGTGGGGCTTGAGGATATCGAGGACCTGCTGGCTGATATCGAGCAGGCATTGCGCGCCAGCGTTTGAGTTGCACGTGCTCACGCTTCGCCCAGACAGCAAAAAGGCCTCTCGCGAGGCCTTTTCAATGTACAGCTCGGATCAGCGCTTGAGGCCGTAGCTCTCGTCGAGCATGCCCGGCGAGTTAGGCGTCTTGGGCGCGTAGTCACGCGGCACTTCGGCGGTGTCTTTCGGCGGCGTCAGGCGATCTCGATGGCTTTGCGCAGCCTCCGAGTGCAGCGCTGCCAGCAGACGCTGACGGGTCAGCTCGTCCAGGGCCAGGCGGTTGGCACCGTCGGCCAGGTGATCCTGCACGTCCTGGTAGCTCTGGGTCAGGCGTTGAACCAGGGCTGCGGTGCTGTTGAAGTGGGTGACCACTTCACTTTGATAACTGTCGAAACGTTGCTGGATATCATCCAGTTGACGCTGTGTGCTGCTGGGCGCTGCGTTGGGCAGCAGGCGGGCCACGACGAAGCCGACGACTACGCCGACGACCAGGGCCAGGGTCGGCAACAACCAAACAAGGAGCGAGAGTTCCACGAGTCCTTCCTCTATAAACGGCTTTGCTTTACGTTAACGGCTCAGACCTGCGCTGTATACCGCGAACGATCGCAAATATTTCAGAACAGAATTCATCAGCTAGACGAGTCGACCCCTTCCGAGGTCACGGAGTAGTGCTTTGCTTATCCGCGAAACCCCCTTGTTCATCGATGGCCCATGCGGCCAACTGGAAGCCTTGCAGCTGGAAGTGGCCGAGCCGCGTGGCGTAGTGCTGATCTGCCACCCTAATCCGGTGCAGGGCGGTACCATGCTCAACAAGGTGGTCTCGACCCTGCAACGCACTGCTCGCGATGCTGGCTACAACACGCTGCGCTTCAATTACCGCGGCGTCGGCCAAAGCGCTGGCAGCCATGACATGGGCGCGGGTGAAGTGGCTGATGCCGAGGCCGTCGCCGCCTGGGTGCGGACCAGCTACCCCGAACTGCCGCTGGTGTTGATGGGCTTCTCGTTCGGCGGTTTCGTTGCCGCGAGTCTTGCCGGGCGCCTGGAAAGCCAGGGCGCAACGCTGCAGCAGCTGTTCATGATCGCACCTGCTGTGATGCGTTTGAATGACGACTTCCCGCTGCCGCAGGTATGCCCGTTGATCGTCATCCAGCCAGACACCGACGAAGTCGTCGATCCCCAGCTGGTTTACGAATGGTCCGACAGCCTGTCGCGCCCCCATGAGCTGCTGAAAGTGGCAGAATGCGGACACTTTTTCCATGGCAAGCTGACCGATCTGAAGGATCTGGTACTGCCGCGCCTCTCGAACTGAGCCAAGCCTGATCAAGCGATTACCCATGACTACGCGCATTCTTACCGGTATCACCACCACCGGCACCCCGCACCTGGGCAACTACGCCGGCGCCATTCGCCCGGCCATCCTTGCCAGCCAGCAGCCCGGTGCCGACTCGTTCTACTTCCTGGCCGACTATCACGCGCTGATCAAGTGCGATGACCCGCTGCGCATCCAGCGTTCGCGCCTGGAGATCGCCGCCACCTGGCTGGCGGGCGGGCTCGACCCGGACAAGGTCACCTTCTACCGTCAGTCCGACATCCCCGAGATCCCTGAGCTGACCTGGCTGCTGACCTGCGTCGCCGGCAAGGGCCTGCTCAACCGCGCCCACGCCTACAAGGCGTCGGTAGACAAGAACCTGGAAAATGGCGAAGACCCGGATGCCGGCGTGACCATGGGCCTGTTCAGCTACCCGGTGCTGATGGCGGCGGACATTCTCATGTTCAACGCGCACAAGGTGCCGGTTGGCCGTGACCAGATCCAGCACGTGGAAATGGCCCGTGACATTGGCCAGCGCTTCAACCACCTGTTCGGCCAGGGCAAGGACTTCTTCGCCATGCCCGAGGCGGTGATCGAAGAAAGCGTGGCGACCCTGCCGGGTCTGGATGGGCGCAAGATGTCCAAAAGCTACGACAACACCATCCCGTTGTTCGCCAGCGCCAAGGACATGAAAGACGCCATCTCGCGCATCGTCACCGACTCCCGTGCCCCTGGCGAAGCGAAAGACCCGGACAGCTCGCACCTGTTCACCCTGTACCAGGCGTTCGCTACACCGGCGCAATCGGCAGAGCTACATGAAGCGCTGCTGCAAGGGCTGGGCTGGGGCGAGGCCAAGCAGCGCCTGTTCCAGCTGCTGGACGGCCAACTGGCCGCGCCACGCGAGCATTACCACCAGCTGATCGCACGTCCTGCCGACCTTGAAGACATCCTTCTGGCCGGCGCGGCCAAGGCGCGCAAGAGCGCGACGCCGTTCCTTGAACAACTGCGCGAAGCGGTCGGCCTGCGCTCGTTCCGCAGCAGTGTCCAGGCCAGCACCGACGTGAAGAAAAAGGCCGCCAAGAGCGCCCGTTTTGTCAGCTTCCGTGATGAAGACGGCAGCTTCCGCTTCCGCCTGCTGGCCGCCGATGGCGAGCAATTGCTGCTGTCGCGCAGCTTCGCCGACGGCAAGAGCGCCGGTGCGGTGAGCAAGCAGCTGCAGCAGGGTGGTGAAGCCGATGTACGCGTCGACGGCCTGAGCTTTGCCTTGTGGCTGAACGGTGAGCAGGTCGCGGAAGGCTCGCAGTTTGCCGATGCATCAGCGCGCGACGCTGCCGTGCAAGCCCTGCACGCAGCGCTCCAGCCACAAGCCGACTGAGGCATTTCGCCGCAAGTCTGATTGCCATTATGCGGGCCCGTCGCTACAGTGACGGCCCGCTTTTGTTACCTCGCCAGCGAACTATGACGCCTTTAGAACGATATCAAGCAGATCTCAAACGTCCCGATTTCTTCCATGATGCGGCGCAGGAAACAGCGGTGCGTCATCTGCAGCGTCTGTACGACGACCTGGTCGCGGCGCAGAACAACAAGCCCGGCGTGTTCGGCAAGCTGTTCGGCAAGAAGGACCAGGCCCCGGTCAAGGGCTTGTACTTCTGGGGTGGGGTAGGGCGCGGCAAGACCTATCTGGTCGACACCTTCTATGAGGCGCTGCCGTTCGAACAGAAGATGCGCACGCACTTCCACCGCTTCATGAAGCGCGTGCACGAAGAAATGCGCACGCTCAAGGGCGAGAAGAACCCGCTGACGGTGATCGCCAAGCGCTTCTCCAACGAAGCCAGGGTCATCTGCTTCGATGAGTTCTTCGTCTCCGACATTACCGATGCGATGATCCTCGGCACCTTGATGGAAGAGCTGTTCAAGAACGGCGTATCACTGGTCGCGACCTCCAACATCGTGCCTGACGGCCTGTACAAGGATGGCTTGCAGCGTGCGCGCTTCCTGCCAGCCATCGCCATGATCAAGCAGTACACCGATGTGGTGAACGTCGACAGCGGCGTCGACTATCGTCTGCGCCACCTCGAGCAGGCCGAACTGTTCCACTTCCCGCTCGATGCCGCTGCGCACGAGAGCCTGCGCCAGAGCTTCAAGGCGCTGACCCCGGAGTGCACGCAGGCGGTCGAGAACGACGTGCTGATGATCGAGAATCGCGAGATTCACGCCCTGCGTACCTGTGACGATGTCGCCTGGTTCGACTTCCGCGCCTTGTGCGACGGGCCGCGCAGCCAGAACGACTACATCGAGCTGGGCAAGATCTTCCATGCCGTGCTGCTGAGCAATGTCGAGCAGATGGGTGTGGCTACCGACGATATCGCCCGGCGCTTCATCAACATGGTCGATGAGTTTTACGACCGTAACGTCAAGCTGATCATTTCAGCTGAGGTTGAGTTGAAGGATCTGTACACCGGCGGGCGGCTGAGCTTCGAGTTCCAGCGTACGCTGAGCCGTTTGCTGGAGATGCAGTCGCACGAATTCCTGTCTCGGGCGCACAAGCCCTAAGTCTTCATCATTGGGGCTGCTTCGCAGCCCTTCGCGGGCAAGCCCGCTCCCACGCGGCGCTGCCTTGTCCTGTGGGAGCGGGTTTACCCGCGATAGGGCTGCGAAGCAGTCCTTACGGCCCTCACGCTTCCTGCATGAACTGCTGGCGATATTGGTTCGGCGACAGCTCGGTATGCTGGCGGAACAACCGGGCAAAGAAGCTCGCATCGTCGTAGCCCACCTCATAACTGATGGTCTTGATGCTCTTGCGGGTGCTCGACAGCAAACCCTTGGCGGTTTCGATGCGCAGCCGTTGCAGATAGTGCAGGGGCTTGTCGCCGGTAGCCGTCTGGAACCGGCGCATGAAATTGCGAATGCTCATGCCATGGTTGCGGGCGACGTCTTCAAAGCGGAATTTGTCCGCGAAATGCTCTTCGAGCCAATGCTGAATCTGCAGGATGATCAGGTCCTGATGCAGCTTCTGCCCACCAAAACCCATGCGCCCTGGGGTGTAGTTGCGTTGCACTTCATAGAGGATGTCGCGGGCTACCGCGCGGGCGACATTGGCCCCGCAGAAGCGCTCGATCAGGTAAATGTACAGGTCGCACGCCGAGGTTGCGCCGCCCGCGCAGTACAGGTTGTCGGCATCGGTCAGGTGCTTGTCCTGGTTCAGCCGAACAGTCGGGAAACGCTCGGCGAAGTCAGTGAAGAAGCGCCAGTAGGTGGTCGCCTCCTTGCCATCGAGCAAGCCCGCTTCGGCCAGCCAGTACACGCCGCTGGCTTCGCCACAGAGCACCGCGCCACGCGCATGCTGCTCGCGTAGCCATGGCAAGACCTGCGGATAACGTTGCTGAAGGTTGTCGAAGTCATCCCAGAACGCCGGCAGGATGATCACATCGGCATCGCCCAGGCCGCCGTCTACCGGCACCTGCACGTTGCTGAAGCTGTCCACCGGGGCAGCATCGGGGCTGACCAGGCAGATTTCGAACATCGGTTGCAGGCCCAGGCCCATTTGCTTGCCGTAGCGCAGGCTGGCCAGATGGAAGAAATCCTTGGCCTGCATCAGGGTCGAGGCGAACACATTATCGACGGCCAGAATGCTGACGCGCCGCAGTGAAGCGGTGGGTTGGGTAAACATCATTGTCATTGTTCTTATAGGGTAGAGTGGTCAATCACCGGCTGGATCGTCTTATTTTTTGGCGATTGTGTCTACCCCGTCCCGATCCGGCTGGCTGCGGCAGCGGGCTGACCCGCTGCCGCTTTGTTACGGCTGCATCACGGCGCCGGGTTTGGCTGATCCTGGTGCACCGCTTCGATGGCTGCCAGTAGCTCATCGCTCAAGTTCAGGTCGGCGCTGGCGAGGTTGCTTTCCAGTTGTTCAAGGCTGGTCGCACCGATGATGTTGCTGGTCACGAACGGCTGGCGGGTGACGAACGCCAGGGCCATCTGGGCCGGGTCCAGGCCATGCTCGCGGGCTATCTGCACGTAACGGCTGCAGGCGGCGACGGTCTGCGGGTTGGAGTAGCGGGCAAAGCGGTTGAACAGCGTCAACCGCGCGCCTTCAGGTCTGGCGCCGTTTTCATACTTGCCGGCAAGCATGCCGAATGCCAGCGGCGAGTAGGCCAGCAGCCCGCATTGCTCGCGTATCGCCACTTCGGCCAGGCCGATCTCGAAGCTGCGGTTGAGCAGGTTGTAGGGGTTCTGGATCGATACCGCCCGCGGCCAGCCGCGGCTCTCGGCCAGTTGCAGGAACTTCATCGTGCCCCATGGCGTTTCATTGGACAGGCCAATGTGACGGATCTTGCCGGCACGAACCTGCTCGTCGAGCACTTCGAGGGTTTCTTCCAGTGGTGTGAAGTGGTCCTGCGGCAGGTGCTGGTAGCCAAGCTTGCCGAAGAAGTTGGTGCTGCGCTCTGGCCAATGCAGCTGATACAGGTCGATGTGGTCGGTCTGCAGGCGCTCAAGGCTTGCATCCAGCGCGGCAATGATGTGTTGGCGGTTGTGCTTGAGCTGGCCGTCGCGGATGTGGCTGATGCCGTTGCCCGGGCCGGCAACCTTGCTCGCCAGAGTCCACTGGTCGCGATCGCCGTTGGCCTTGAACCAGTTACCGATGATTCGTTCGGTGGCGGCGTAGGTCTCCGGGCGCGGCGGCACCGGGTACATTTCGGCGGTATCGATGAAGTTGATCCCGCCGGCCTTGGCCCGGGCGATCTGGGCAAAAGCCTGGTCCTGATCGTTCTGCTCGCCCCAGGTCATGGTGCCCAGACACAGGGCGCTGACGTTGAGGTCGGTACGGCCGAGCTTGCGGTATTCCATCTGGAAGCTTCTCTCTGGCGAAAAAGACCATAAAAGCAGGTTGAATTTTTTTCTGCAATCTGGATAATCCTGCCCCTCTCCGTTTTGCGGAAGTGATGCACTGCATTACGAGAGAAACCCGCCGGATATTGGACGTGCCCGACCCGAGCCCCCAATAGCGTCCGTATTCGGCTGCGTGCTTGCTTGTCAAGTTGCGCACTATCCAGTAAGATTCGCCGTCTATTTTTTATTGCTTGGGCGGCCTCTGAGGCTTTAGAGATAATGAAAACTTTTACTGCTAAACCAGAAACAGTAACGCGCGACTGGTTCGTCGTCGACGCCGCTGGTCAGACCCTGGGTCGTCTGGCTACCGAAATCGCTCGTCGTCTGCGCGGCAAGCACAAAGCTGAATACACCCCTCACGTTGACACCGGCGACTACATCGTCGTCATCAACGCCGAGCAGGTACGTGTCACTGGTGCTAAAACTACTGACAAAATGTACTACTCCCACTCCGGCTTCCCAGGTGGCATCAAGCAAATCAGCTTCGACAAGCTGATCGCTAAAGCCCCTGAGCGTATCATCGAGACCGCGGTCAAGGGCATGCTGCCTAAGAACCCGCTGGGTCGCGACATGTATCGCAAGCTGAAAGTGTACGCGGGTGCTGCTCACCCACACACTGCTCAGCAGCCTCAAGAACTGAAGATCTAAGGGGATAGTTCATTATGTCGGCGACTCAAAATTACGGCACTGGCCGTCGCAAGACCGCAACCGCTCGCGTTTTCCTGCGTCCAGGTACCGGTAACATCTCCATCAACAACCGTCCTCTGGACACTTTCTTCGGTCGTGAGACCGCTCGTATGGTTGTTCGTCAACCGCTCGAGCTGACCGAGAACGTTGCCAAGTTCGACATCTACGTCACCGTTTCCGGTGGTGGTGTCAGCGGTCAAGCCGGTGCGATCCGTCATGGTATCACCCGCGCTCTGATGGCCTACGACGAAGCCCTGCGCCCTGCTCTGCGTCGCGCTGGCTACGTAACCCGCGATGCTCGTGAAGTCGAGCGTAAGAAAGTGGGTCTGCGTAAAGCACGTAAGCGTCCTCAGTACTCCAAGCGTTAATTTCGCTTCGGCAGTCGAAAAAAGCCCGGTTCCTTGGAACCGGGCTTTTTTTTTGCCTTGAACTAACCTGTCAGCATGTCCGTGGCGAGTCGCCTTATAGACGCAGATCAAGCAAAGCGTGGGTTGTAGCCCGGCCGGGACTAATCACCTTGTCAGTGTGTGGATTTGTTTCTTACCATGGCGACCAAAATTTAGTGCCACAGACATTCACAAAATACAGGCCTGGTTCAACAGGCCAGAGCAGCTGATGGGAGAGGACTGAATGAGTAATGACGGCGTCAACGCAGGCCGGCGCCGCTTCCTCGTAGCCGCCACGTCCGTGGTGGGTGCAGCGGGGGCTGTGGGGGCTGCGGTACCGTTCGTGGGGTCATGGTTTCCCAGTGCCAAGGCGAAAGCCGCCGGTGCACCGGTGAAGGTCAATATTGCCAAGATTGAACCCGGCCAGCAGATGGTTGCTGAGTGGCGCGGGCAGCCAGTATTCATCGTGCGACGCACAGAAGAGATCCTCAGCAATCTCAAGAAAATCGTCGGCGAACTCGCTGATCCAGAATCGCAGGCCTCGGTGCAGCCGACTTACGTCGACCCAGAGGTGCGCTCGATCAAGCCGGAAATCCTCCTGCTGGTTGGCCTGTGCACCCACCTGGGCTGCTCGCCGACCTTCCGTCCTGAAGTGGCGCCGGTCGATCTGGGGCCCAAGTGGGTAGGTGGCTATTTCTGCCCCTGCCACGGCTCTCACTACGACCTCGCTGGCCGCGTCTACAAGTCCCAGCCGGCACCTCTCAACCTGCCAGTGCCTCCGCACTCATACGAGACGGACGACATCATCGTCATCGGCGTCGATCAGGAGAACGCATGATGAGCAAGTTCATGGACTGGATCGATGCGCGCTTCCCCGCGACCAAGATGTGGGAAGAGCATCTGAGCAAATACTACGCGCCGAAGAACTTCAACTTCCTGTACTTCTTCGGCTCGCTGGCGTTGCTGGTGCTGGTCAACCAGATTGTTACCGGCGTCTGGCTGACCATGAGTTTCACCCCTTCGGCCGAAGAGGCGTTCGCCTCGGTCGAGTACATCATGCGCGATGTCGAGTACGGCTGGATCCTGCGCTACCTGCACTCCACCGGCGCCTCGGCGTTCTTCATCGTGGTCTATCTGCACATGTTCCGCGGGCTGCTCTACGGCTCTTATCAGAAGCCGCGTGAGCTGGTCTGGCTGTTCGGCATGCTGATCTATCTGGCGCTGATGGCTGAAGCGTTCATGGGCTATCTGCTGCCTTGGGGCCAGATGTCGTATTGGGGGGCGCAGGTAATCATCTCGCTGTTCGGCGCCATCCCGGTGATCGGCGATGACCTGACCCAGTGGATTCGCGGCGACTACCTGATCTCGGGGATCACCCTGAACCGCTTCTTCGCCTTGCATGTGGTGGCCTTGCCGATCGTCATTCTCGGCCTGGTGGTGCTGCATATCCTGGCGCTGCACGAAGTCGGCTCGAACAACCCTGACGGTGTCGACATCAAGAAGCACAAGGACGAAAACGGCATTCCCCTCGACGGTATCCCGTTCCACCCGTACTACACCGTCAAGGATATCGTCGGCGTAGTGGTGTTCCTCTTCGTGTTCTGTTCGGTGGTGTTCTTCTTCCCGGAAATGGGCGGCTACTTCCTCGAAAAACCAAACTTCGAGCAAGCCAACGCCTTCAAGACACCCGAGCACATTGCTCCTGTGTGGTACTTCACACCGTTCTACGCGATCCTGCGCGCGGTGCCCGACAAGCTGTTCGGCGTGATCGCCATGGGCGCCGCCATTGCCGTGTTGTTCGTGTTGCCCTGGCTTGACCGCAGCCCGGTACGTTCCATGCGTTACAAGGGCTGGCTGAGCAAGATCTGGCTGCTGGTGTTCTGCGTCAGCTTCGTGATTCTCGGTGTGCTGGGTGTGTTGGCGCCTACGCCGGGGCGGACCCTGCTGTCGCAGGTCTGTACCGTGCTGTATTTCGCCTACTTCCTGCTGATGCCGTTCTACACAAGGCTGGAGAAGACCAAAGCGGTTCCGGAAAGGGTGACTGGCTGATGAAAAAGCTTATTGCAGTACTGTTCCTGGCAGTGATGCCTGCCTTGTCCTTTGCCGCGGAACACGGCCTGGAGCTGGACAAGGTCGATATCGACCTGAGTGACAAAGCCGCCATGCAGGACGGTGCGCGGACCTTTGCCAACTATTGCATGGGCTGCCATAGCGCCAAGTTTCAACGCTATGAGCGGGTCGCTGATGACCTGGGTATCCCCCATGAGCTGATGCTGGAAAACCTGGTGTTCACCGGTGCCAAGATCGGCGACCACATGCAGATCGGCATGCAGCCGGCTGATGCCAAGACCTGGTTCGGCGCTGCGCCGCCAGACCTGACCCTGGTTGCACGGGTGCGTGGTACCGATTGGCTGTACTCGTACCTGCGTAGCTTCTATGAGGACAAGTCGCGGCCATACGGGGTCAACAACAAGGTCTTCCCCAACGTCGGCATGCCTAACGTGCTGGTTGGCCTGCAGGGTAATCAGGTGATTGGCTGCAAGCAGGTGCAGAGCGTCGTCGACGGCAAGAAGCAATATGACCCGTTGACGGGCAGCCCATTGACCCATGAAGCATGTGATCAGCTGACCATCGAGCCGAAATCCGGTACCCTGACGCCCGAGCAGTTCGACGAGAAGGTCAAGAACCTGGTGACCTTCCTGGCCTATTCGGCCAACCCGGTCAAACTGGAGAGCCAGCGCATCGGTACCTATGTGTTGCTGTACCTGGCTTTCTTCTTCGTGTTCGCCTATTTGCTCAAGCGCGAATACTGGAAGGACGTGCACTGATCACGCAGTAGTTTCTGGTTAGTTGAACGCGCCCTGAGGCGCCCCGTGCAACTGCATTGGGCCCCTCAGGGCGCGTTTGCATTTGTGTTTTACAAGCATCCCCACGAGGAGGCGCTGCATGGGCGTAACCAACAGGTTAGCCTGCTATTCCGATCCCGCTGATCATTACTCGCACCGGGTCCGCCTGGTGCTCGCCGAAAAGGGCGTCAGCGTGCAGATCATCGACGTCGATCCTGGGCGTGTGCCACCCAAGCTGGTTGAAGTGAACCCTTACGCCAGTGTGCCAACCCTGGTTGATCGCGATCTGGCGCTGTACGAGTCGACCGTGGTCATGGAATACCTCGATGAGCGCTATCCGCACCCGCCACTGCTGCCGGTGTATCCGGTCGCACGCGGCAACAGCCGCCTGCTGGTGCACCGCATCCAGCGCGACTGGTGCTCGCTGGCCGACGTGCTGCTCGACAAGCGCAGCACCGAGGCTGCGCAGGCAAAGGCGCGCAAGGAGCTGCGCGAGAGCCTGACCGGGGTTGCGCCATTGTTTGCCGAGATGGCCTGCTTCATGAGTGATGAGCAAAGCCTGGTCGATTGTTGTCTACTGCCCATACTCTGGCGTTTGCCGGTGATGGGTATCGAACTGCCGCGGCAAGCCAAGCCGCTGCTTGATTATATGGAGCGACAGTTCGCCCGCGAGCCATTCCAGGCGAGCCTGTCCGCTGCTGAACGTGAAATGCGCAAGCTTTAAGGAGCCGTTGATGAACTCCAGTCGCCCCTATCTGGTTAGAGCACTGTACGAGTGGATCGTCGACAACGATTGCACGCCCCATATGCTGGTCAATGCCGAGTTTCCGGCCGTCCAGGTGCCCCAGGGCTTCGCCAGTGATGGTCAGATTGTCCTGAACGTGTCGCCCAGTGCGGTGCGCAACCTGCACATGGATAACGACGCAGTGAGCTTTGAAGGCCGCTTCGGCGGCGTCGCGCATTCGTTGTTCGTGCCCACCGGCGCGATCCTGGGCATCTACGCCCGCGAGAACGGTCAGGGCATGGTGTTCGAGCTTGAGCCTTCGCTGCTGGATGACGAAGAGCTTGAGGATGAAGTAGACGAGCCGGATAACGACGGCCCGCCCGAAGGTGGTGGCCAGCCGCCGCGTCCAAGCGGACGACCGAGTCTGAAGGTGGTCAAGTAACGAAAAAGGCGATCCGAGAGGATCGCCTTTTTTGTAAGCGTTGGATCAGCAATTACAGGTCGGTAATGGTACGAACCTGATCCTTGTTGATGCGCGTGCGCTTGCCGTCCAGCTGTTCGAATTCATAGAAGCCAGAAGCGCGATCGAAGTGGGGCTGGTCCAATGCCTGCAGTTCACGGCCATCATTGAGGGTGATGATGCTCGGGCTGGAGCAGCCAGCCAGGGATGCACAGGCGCCGATCAGCAGCGCGGGCAGCAGAAACTTGGTCATGGAGTATTTCCTGGATCGGGTGAGGAGGGCGGGAGGACGCAGCCCTCCCGCCGGGTGCGACTTAGTCAATGTATTCGAACAGTTTGACGATTTTCTGCACGCCGGAAACGCTTTGCACCACGCTGGTCGCGGCGTTGGCTTCGCCCTGGGTAACCAGGCCGAGCAGGTAGACGATACCGTTTTCGGTGATGACCTTGATGCGCGAGCCAGGCACATTGGCGTCTCCAAGCATCTGCGCCTTGATCTTGGTGGTCAGCCAGGCGTCGTTGTTGCGCGCCAGAATCGAAGACGGCTGCATCACCTGGATTTCGTTGTGCACCTTCTTGACCCGTTGCACCTGGCCAGCAGTTTGCTCAGCGAGGCTCTTGAGGTCGGCACGCGGGGTTTGCCCGGCCAGCAGGACAACGCCGTTATAGCTGCTGACAACGATGTGCGAGCCTTTGTCCAGGTCAGGGTTGGCCTTGGCGATGTTGACCGAGACCTTGGTTTCGATCAGCGAATCGTCAATCTTGCTGCCGATGGTGCGGGTGCCGCGATCGTCCTCGATAGGATTGTCGCGGGTAGAGGTCAATACCGAACTGCAGCCGGAGAGGCTCAGGCACAGAGTCAGGGCCATCAGGCCAAAACGCTTGGGGATCATTCTTCACTCCCGAACAGTTGGCTGTCGATCAGATCACACAGGCAGTGGATCGCCAGCAGGTGGACTTCCTGGATGCGCGCAGTCACGTTCGACGGTACGCGAATCTCGACATCTTCGGGCAGCAGCAGCGAGGCCATGCCACCGCCGTCGCGCCCGGTCATTGCTACGACAATCATTTCACGATCATGTGCGGCCTGGATCGCTTGAATCACGTTCGCCGAGTTACCGCTGGTAGAGATCGCCAGCAGCACGTCGCCGGGCTGGCCGAGGGCGCGGATCTGCTTGGAGAATACTTCGTTGTAGCTGTAATCGTTGGCAATCGAGGTGATCGTCGAGCTGTCGGTGGTCAGCGCGATCGCCGGCAAGCTCGGGCGCTCACGCTCGAAACGGTTGAGCAACTCGGACGAGAAATGCTGAGCATCGCCGGCTGAGCCGCCGTTGCCGCAGGCGAGCATCTTGCCCTCATTGAGCATGGCATTGACCATGACCAGGCTGGCCTGCTCGATATGCGGCGCCAACATGTCCATTGCCTGTTGCTTGGTGTCGATGCTGGCCTGAAACAGCCGGCGAATTCGGGATTGCATGTCCATCTGGTGTGACCTTAAGAGGGGCGGTGGCCCGTGCGACGCGCAACAGGGACCAGCCCGCGAAACATAGAGCAAAAAATTCGCAGTGGGTTCAGCATTGGAAGGCGTTTTTCAGCCATTGCAGCGGTTGCCCTGCATGGCCGCTGCCTTGTAGAGCGATGACATCGAAGCGGCAGGGGTGATTGGCCCAGCGGAACTCCTTGTGCAGAAACATGCTGGCGGCCAGCGCCAGGCGTTTCTGCTTGCGCCCATCGATACTGCCGAGGGCGCCGCCGAAGTCTGCGTGCAGCCGATAGCGGACTTCGACGAATACTACTGTATCGGCGTCGAGCATGACCAGATCAAGCTCGCCTCCCTTGCATCGCCAATTGCGCGCCAGCAACTGCAGACCTTGCCCCAGAAGATACTCCAGGGCGTAGTCCTCAGCATCCTGGCCGGCGCGACCAGGCGATGCCGCCTGCATCAGCGCGGCGTGTCCGGCAGGCGTTTGACCTGGCCGCCGGCGAACTCTGCCCATGGCAGTTGCCGCTCGATGCGCTGGCTCGGATTCATGCTCAAGCTGCCGGACAGGCCCTGTACGCGGTTGTCAGGCAGTGCCTTCAGTTGGCCCAGACGCGGTGCCAGGCTATACGCATCAACGCCCATCGCATAAAGCCGGCCGAGGCTGCCAGCGGCTTGTGGCCACTGCTGCACGACTTGTTGGCGCAGGCTGTTGCTGCTGTCGAGCAGCCACGGCGTTTCGCAGAAGCGGATGCCGGTCATGTCGTTGTACTGGTTGACGTCACCGCTGGCGCTGTACAGGTTGGAGGTAGCGTAGACCGGCACATCCCCTGCGTACTGGAAGTTCAGCGTCGGCTTGATCTGTTGCGCCTGCTGCGGCGTGGCAGCGAGGAAGATGAAGTCGATGTCCTGGCGGCGTGACGGCTGTGCGGCAATGTTGCCACCGACCGTGCTTTGCAGGCTCTTGGCACGGCCTTCACTCTGGCGCAGTTGGAACAGCTCGGCGATTTGCTGAGCGAGGGCGACCGGCTGGGCGATACGCTCGGCAGCCAGCAGGGTGCCGCCGTTGCTTTCCCAGTCCTTGCGGAAGGCGGCCAGCACGCGGTCGCCCCATTCGCCGCTCGGCACCAGTGCAACAGCGCGGGCCAGGCCGTCGGCGCGTGCACGGCGCGACACTTCACGGGCTTCGTCTTCTGCGGCAAGGCCAAACTGGAACAGCTGCGGCGGTGCGCTCTGGCCGGCTTCGGCGTAGTTCAGGGCCAGGGTCGGCAGTGGTAACTGCGGGTAGGCGGCGAGCTTTTTCACCAGCGGTTTTTCCAGCGGGCCGACGACCAGTTGCACGCCATCGGCCTGAGCCTGGCGGTAGAACTCGTCCAGCGAGCTGATCCGCGAGCTGTCATAGACCTGGATCGCAGGTGCCTGTTGGCCTGCCTGCTGGGCCTGGAAGTGCGCGGCCATGAAGCCGTCACGCAAGGCGCGGGCGACGCCGGCCAGCGAGCCTTCCTGAGGCAGCAGCAGGGCGATCTTGGTCAGGGGCTGGCTGGCCAGTTCCTTGAGCTTGGTCAGCGCGGTCGGCAGTTGCTTGGCGGCGGGGTGCTCTGGATGCTGGTTGCGCCAGGCGTCGATTGCAGCCTGTTGCTGCTCCAGCGTGCCGGCACTTTTTACCGCCAGGGCCAGGCTGGTCCAGCCGGCCAGGGTGTCGTTGCCGGTCGATTGCAGCTGCTCGGCAGGCAAGGCAGCGACCAGTGCCCAGATCGCGTCGTTGTTGGCGCTGGCAGCCTGGTCGCTGAGCAGAGGCGCCAGTTGCACCCGCTGCTGCGCTGCGGCCAAGGTCTGGCCATCGGCTTCGAGGGCGGCGGCATGCACGCTGTAGGTGCGCACTTGCAGCTCAGCCGGCATCTCGCCCAGACGCTGCAGGCTAGGGTGGGCGAGGGCGGTCAGGGCAGCTTTGGACTGGTTGCGGCTCATGGCCAGCTCAGCGCTCAAGGTGCTGGCGAACACCTGCTGTGCAGGCTTGAGCGGGTCCAGTGGCACCTGCTCGAGAATCCGCGCTGCGCGTGGATAGTCCTTTTGCTTGTAGGCCAGGTCGGCAGCGCTCAGGCGCAGCAGGGCTGCGTCCTCGGGCGACTTGCTGGTGGCTGCCTGGTCGAGCAGTTGCTCGATACTGGCGTCCGGGGTGCGCGGGAGTTCGCCCAGGCTGGATGAGGGCGAGCTTGCGCAAGCTGCCAGCAAGGCAGCGAGGCAGAGGGCTGTGAGCAGCCGCAGACAAGCGATCATGTAAAAGTCCTGTTACTCGATCTGGTTGGCCGACGATTGTACCCAACCACTGGCCGGGGCGCGATGTCGCTGACGTGCAACCTTCACTATAGGTGGTTCGAAGCGGGCCGCCGGTGAAGATGTTTGCGCCCTGTTACCGGTGCTCGGGCTAC
Organism: Pseudomonas shirazensis; assembly: GCF_014268785.2. Lineage (GTDB taxonomy): Bacteria > Pseudomonadota > Gammaproteobacteria > Pseudomonadales > Pseudomonadaceae > Aquipseudomonas > Aquipseudomonas shirazensis. The sequence goes on from NZ_JABWRD020000003.1 coordinate 839,085, forward strand.
AATGGCGCCTTTGATCCGAAAGACAGGTGCGCGCAGTGACAGATGTAGCAGGGGCTTCGAAATCCACCACAGGCACGCTGTATGTGGTGGCCACGCCGATCGGCAACCTCGATGACATGAGTGCCCGCGCGCTCAAGGTGCTGGCGGATGTAGCCTTGATCGCTGCCGAAGACACCCGCCATTCAATGCGCCTGATGCAGCACTTCGGTATCAACACGCCGCTGGCTGCCTGCCATGAGCACAATGAGCGCGACGAGGGCGGGCGTTTTCTGACTCGCTTGCTGGCGGGCGACGATATCGCGCTGGTCTCTGACGCTGGCACGCCGCTGATTTCCGACCCGGGTTATCACCTGGTGCGCCAGGCTCGCGCTGCCGGCGTGAAAGTGGTGCCGGTGCCCGGTGCCTGCGCGCTGATTGCTGCGTTGTCGGCCGCTGGCCTGCCGTCTGACCGGTTTATCTTCGAAGGCTTTCTGCCTGCCAAGACTGCTGGGCGGCGTGCCCGCCTGGAACAGGTCAAGGAAGAGCCACGCACGCTGATCTTCTATGAGGCCCCGCACCGCATTCTGGAATGCCTAGATGACATGCAGGCGGTGTTCGGTGCGGACCGCCCGGCGCTGCTTGGGCGTGAGCTGACCAAGGCGTTCGAAACACTCAAGGGCCTGCCGCTGGGCGAGTTGCACGCGTTTGTTGCCGCCGACAGTAATCAACAGCGCGGCGAATGCGTGGTGTTGGTGGGTGGCTGGAGTGCGCCCGAAGACGAGCAGGCGATCAGCACCGAGGCGCAGCGCGTTCTGGACTTGCTGCTGGCGGAATTGCCGCTCAAGCGCGCAGCGGCGCTGGCTGCGGAAATTACCGGGGTGCGCAAGAACCTGCTGTACCAGGCGGCCCTGGAAAAGCAGAAAGCCGATTGAGCATTAGCGACATCCTGTTGCTCTAAAGCTTGTTCTTGAGCGCGCCTGACGTTACCCTTGTCAGCGGAGAGTCGATTGGACAGTCGCTGCCTTCTTTTGTTCCGCAAAAGAGGGGGGAGGAAAGTCCGGGCTCCATAGGGCAGAGTGCCAGGTAACCCCTGGGAGGCGTGAGCCTACGGAAAGTGCCACAGAAAATAACCGCCTAAGCACTTCGGTGCCGGTAAGGGTGAAAAGGTGCGGTAAGAGCGCACCGCGCGACTGGCAACAGTTCGTGGCTAGGTAAACCCCACTCGGAGCAAGACCAAATAGGGTTCCATTAGGCGTGGCCCGCGTCGGAACCGGGTAGGTTGCTAGAGGCGTCCAGTGATGGCCGTCGTAGAGGAATGACTGTCCTCGACAAAACCCGGCTTATAGATCGACTCTCCACCTCTCCCTCCCTGCTGTAATCGACAGCAGAAGCACCTTGGTAATATCGAAAAAATCTTACTCTTAATAAATCACTTTAACTTTGGTCGCTATCTGACTGAGTTCGCACATTTTTTGCCCGCCATTTTTCCCTCTGTTTATCTTCCTTCATCTCTTTGTTGAGCTAAATCTCCGCTGTGTAAGGGATTTCCCTACGAGCGCGCCTTGACGGTGTACCGGGCGGATTCCTATAGTGTGCGCAAGTGGCAGAAAGTGGGTTGAAGTGGGTTTTCTGCCCCAAAAACGATAACATTGTGGGGAATCGCAGCCGTGTTCCGCGGAGCCAATGCCGTCAGCCTTGATGCAAAGGGCAGACTCGCCATGCCGAGTCGGTACCGTGACGAGTTGGATTCGCGTTGCCAGAGCCAGTTGATCGTGACCATCGATGCAGTCGATCGCTGCTTATGTGTATATCCCCTCGATGAGTGGGAACAGATAGAAGCCAAGTTGCGTGCCTTGCCGTCGTTGCGTGAGGAAAACCGCCGCCTGCAGCGCTTGCTGATCGGTAATGCGGTAGACCTGGAGCTCGATGGCAGTGGCCGTTTTCTGGTACCGCCGCGCCTGCGTGAGTACGCCAATCTGGACAAGAAGGCGATGTTGGTGGGGCAGCTGAACAAATTTCAGCTGTGGGATGAGGATGCCTGGAACGCGGTTTCGGCAGACGATCTTGCAGCTATTCAACAACCGGGCGCTTTGCCTGACGAATTGCGTGACCTGATCCTGTGACCATAGATAGCGGCTTCAACCACATCACCGTGCTGCTCGACGAAGCTGTCGAGGCACTGGCCCTGCGCGCCGATGGCTGCTACCTCGATGGTACCTTCGGCCGCGGTGGCCACAGCCGCCTGATCCTCAGCAAGCTGGGGCCGCAGGGGCGGCTACTCGGGTTCGACAAAGACCCACAAGCGATTGCCACGGGGCAAGCGCTGGCGGCCGAAGACGGCCGCTTCGTCATTGTGCAGCGCAGCTTTGCCGAGCTGGGCGAAGAAGTAGCCGAGCGCGGCCTGGCCGGCAAGGTCAGCGGCGTGCTGCTGGACCTGGGCGTGTCTTCACCGCAGCTTGATGACCCCGAGCGCGGCTTCAGCTTCCTCAACGATGGCCCGCTGGACATGCGCATGAACCCTGCGCAAGGCATCAGCGCCGCCGAGTTCATCGCCACCGCCCCGGCTGAAGAAATCGCCCGCGTATTCAAGCAGTATGGTGAAGAGCGCTTCTCCGGGCGTATGGCCCGGGCCGTGGTCGAGCGCCGCGAAAAGCAGCCGTTCACCCGCACGGCCGACCTGGCTGAAGTGCTCAAGGTCGCCAACCCGGCCTGGGAAAAGGGCAAGAACCCCGCGACCCGCGCCTTCCAGGGCCTGCGCATCCACGTCAACAACGAGCTTGGTGACCTGGAGACGGGCCTTGAGGCTGCGCTGGAGGCTCTGGAGATCGGTGGCCGCCTGGTGGTGATCAGCTTCCACTCGCTGGAAGACCGCATCGTCAAACTGTTCATGCGCAAGCTGGTCAAGGGCGAGGCGGACAACCTGCCGCGCAACCTGCCCGTGCAGCACACCGTCTTCGAGCCAAAAGTGCGCTTGATCGGCAAGGCGCAGTTCGCGTCCGAAGCCGAGCTCAAGGCCAACCCCCGCTCACGCAGCGCGGTCATGCGCGTTGCGGAGAAGCTCCGTTGAGCAAGCTCTTCGCCAAGCCATTGCCCGGCGGCAGCTCGCTGATGCTGCTGCTGTTCATCGCTGTGCTGGTTTCAGCGGTGGCGGTGTCCTATAGCGCGCACTGGAACCGGCAATTGCTCAACACCTTGTTCGGCGAACTGAACGAGCGTGACAAGGCGCAGGCAGAATGGGGCCGGCTGATCCTTGAGCAGAGCACCTGGACTGCCCACAGCCGCATTGAAAGCCTGGCCAGCGAACAGCTGAAAATGCGTGTTCCGGCCGCCGACGAAGTGCGGATGGTGGCGCCATGATGAAACTCGAAGGCGCACTCTACCCTTGGCGGTTCCGCGTCGTGATCGGCCTGCTGGCGCTGATGGTCGGTGCCATCTGCTGGCGCATCATCGACCTGCAGGTCGTCGACCGTGCCTTCCTCAAGGGCCAGGGCGACGCGCGCAGCCTGCGCCACATTCAGATTCCGGCACACCGCGGGCTGATCACTGACCGTAACGGCGAGCCATTGGCGGTCAGCACGCCAGTCACTACGCTGTGGGCCAATCCCAAGGAAATGCAGCCGTACAAGGAGCGCTGGGCGCAACTGGCGGCTGTGCTTGGGCAAAATCCGCAGCAACTGACCGAGCGCCTGACCCAGCAGGCCAACAAAGAATTCATCTATCTGGTGCGCGGGCTTACCCCTGAGCAAGGCCAGCAGGTGCTCGACCTGAAAGTGCCGGGTGTGTACGGCCTCGAGGAGTTCCGCCGCTTCTACCCAGCCGGTGATGTCACCGCACACATGGTTGGCTTTACCGACCTTGACGACCACGGTCGCGAAGGGGTCGAGCTGGCGTATGACGAATGGCTCGCCGGCGTGCCTGGCAAGCGCCAGGTAATCAAGGACCGGCGTGGCCGCTTGATCAAAGACATTCAGGTCACCAAAAACGCCAAGGCCGGTTCGACCTTGGCGTTGTCGATCGACCTGCGCCTGCAGTACCTGGCTACGCGCGAACTGCGCAACGCCATTGCCGAGCAGGAAGCCAAGGCCGGCAGCCTGGTGATCATGGACGTCAAGACCGGCGAAGTGCTGGCCATGGTCAACCAGCCTACCTACAACCCGAACAACCGCCGCAGCATGGTCCCGGCCGCGATGCGCAACCGGGCCATCATCGATGTGTTCGAGCCAGGCTCGACGGTCAAGCCGCTGTCGATGAGCGCTGCATTGCAGAGTGGCCGCTGGAAGCCGACCGACAAGGTCGAAGTGTATCCGGGCAGCCTGCAGATCGGTCGCTACACGATCAAGGACGTTTCGCGCAGCGAGGGTCCGGTGCTCGACCTGACCGGCATCCTGATCAACTCCAGTAACGTCGGCATGAGCAAGATCGCCTTCGACATCGGCGGCGAAGCCATCTACCGGGTGATGTCGCAGCTGGGTCTGGGTCAGTACACCGGCCTGGGCTTCCCTGGCGAGCGCGTCGGCAACCTGCCTAACCACCGCGAATGGCGCAAGGCCGAGACTGCGACCCTGTCTTATGGCTACGGCCTGTCCGTGACCGCATTGCAGCTGGTACACGCCTACGCCGCACTGGCCAACGACGGCAAGATGGTGCCGTTGAGCATCGTCAAGGTCGACAAGACTCCTGACTTCACCCAAGTGGTGCCCAAGGAAACCGCCGAGACCATCCAGGGCATGCTCCAGCAGGTGATCGAAGCCCCGCGCGGTGTGTACCGTGCGCAGGTGCCGTTCTATCACGTTGGTGGCAAGTCCGGTACGGCGCGTAAGGCCACCGTCGGCTCCAAGGGCTACACCGAAAACGCCTACCGCTCGCTGTTCGCAGGCTTCGGCCCGATGAGCGATCCGCGTTACGCAATTGTCGTGGTCATCGATGAGCCGAGCAAAGGCGGCTACTTCGGTGGCCTGGTCTCGGCACCGGTATTCAGCAAAGTCATGTCCGGGACCCTGCGGTTGATGAACGTACCACCAGATAACCTGCCACCGCCTGCACCCGCTACGCCTGCCGTACCGGCGCAAGTGAATGCCGCCGTAGCCAAAGGAGGGCGTGGTTGATGACGATGCCATTGAGCAAGCTGTTTGCCCATGCCAGCCGCGATCCGATGATCCGCGAGTTGACCCTGGACAGCCGGGCCGTGCGCCCGGGCGATCTGTTCCTGGCCGTGCCAGGTGCGCTGGTCGATGGTCGTGACCATATCGCCGACGCCTTGCAGCGCGGCGCGGCTGCCGTCGCTTATGAAGAGCAGGGCGCCACTGTGCTGCCGCTGACCGACGTTGCACTGATTCCGGTCAAGGGCCTGATCTCGCAGCTGTCGGAGATTGCCGGGCGTTTCTACGGTGAACCGAGCCGTCAGCTCAACCTGATCGGCGTCACCGGCACCAATGGCAAGACCAGCGTGACCCAGTTGCTGGCGCAGGCGCTGGACGCCCTCGGCCAACGCTGCGGCCTGATCGGCACGCTGGGCACCGGTTTCTCCGGCGCGCTGCAGAGCGGCCGCTTGACCACGCCTGACCCGATTGCAGTGCAGGCAACCCTGTACGACCTGAAAAAAGCCGGCGCCAAAGCCGTAGCCATGGAAGTGTCGTCGCATGCCCTGGAACAAGGCCGCGTTGCCGCCCTGGCCTTCGACATCGCCGTGATGACCAACCTGTCGCGTGATCACCTCGATTACCACGGCAGCATGCAGGCGTATGAAGCGGCCAAGGCCAAGCTGTTTGCCTGGCCGAACCTGCGTAGCCAGGTGGTCAATCTGGATGATGAGTTCGGTCGGCGGCTGGCCGAGGACTTTGCTCGCAAGCCAATCGCCGATCACGTCGAGACTCGCTTGCTCAGCTACAGCCTGGAAAATCCAGAAGCTTCGCTGTACTGCCGCGAAGCCAAATTCGACGACGACGGCGTGCGTGCGGTGCTGGTTACGGCACAGGGTGAAAGCATACTGCGCAGCCAACTGCTCGGTCGCTTCAACCTGAGCAACGTGCTCGCCGCGATTGCCGCGCTGATGTCGCTGGATTATTCGCTGGACGAAATTCTCAAGGTCGTGCCAACCCTGCAAGGGCCGGTCGGCCGTATGCAGCGCTTGGGCGGCGGTAACAAACCGCTGGTGGTGGTCGACTACGCGCACACCCCGGATGCCCTTGAAAAAGTACTCGAAGCCCTGCGCCCACACGCCCACGGCAAACTGCTGTGCCTGTTTGGTTGCGGCGGTGACCGTGACCGCGGCAAGCGCCCGTTGATGGCTGAAGTCGCCGAGCGGCTGGCTGACCGCGTGTTGGTCACTGACGACAATCCACGCACTGAAGAGCCTGCGGCCATCTTCGACGATATTCGCCCGGGCTTTGCCAAACCGTCAGAGGTCAGCTTCGTTGCTGGCCGCGGCGCCGCGATCGCGCAGTTGATCGCCTCTGCTGCGGCCGACGACGTGATCGTGCTGGCTGGCAAAGGCCACGAGGACTATCAGGAAATTCACGGTGAGCGCCATGCGTTCTCCGATCTGGTTGAAGCCGAGAAAGCCCTGGCAACCTGGGGGAGCCCACATGCTTAAGCCCTTGAGCCTGAGCCAACTGACCGCAGCGCTGCAGGCGCGCCTGGTTGGCAGCGATGTCAGCTTCGATGGCGTCAGCATCGACAGCCGCAGCGTCGGCGCTGGCCAACTATTCGTTGCCCTTACCGGCCCGCGCTTCGATGGCCATGATTACCTGGCTGATGTACAGGCCAAGGGCGCCGTCGCGGCCCTGGTCGAACGTGAGGTCGAAGGCGTCGATCTGCCGCAACTGGTTGTCGCTGATTGCCGTGTGGCGCTGGGTCAACTCGGCGCGCTCAACCGTGCCGGGTTCGACAAGCCAGTAGCAGCCATCACCGGCTCCAGCGGCAAGACCACTGTGAAAGAGATGCTTGCCTGCATCCTGCGCACCCGTGGCCCGGTGCTGGCGACCCGCGGCAACCTCAACAATGATCTGGGTGCACCGCTGACCCTCTTGGAAATTGCCAGTGAGCACAGCGCGGCGGTCATCGAACTGGGTGCGTCGCGCCTCGGCGAGATTCGTTACACCGTTGGCCTGACCCAGCCTCAGGTGGTCATCCTCAACAACGCCGGCACCGCCCACGTTGGCGAGTTTGGCGGCCCGGAAAAAATCGTCGAGGCCAAGGGCGAGATTCTTGGAGGTCTGGGCGAGGGCGGCACCGCGGTGCTCAACCTGGACGACAAGGCGTTTGCCATCTGGCACAAACGTGCTGGCGACAAACGCGTGCTGAGCTTCGCCCTGAACAACCCGCAGGCGGATTTTTACGCCAGCGATATCGGTCGCGATGCCCGTGGCTGCCCGGCGTTCACCTTGCATAGTGCCGCCGGTTCGGTGGCGGTGCAGTTGAATCTGCTCGGCACTCACAACGTCAGCAACGCCCTGGCTGCAGCGGCTGCTGCCCATGCCTTGGGCGTGAGCTTGCCCGGTATTGCCGCTGGCCTGAACGCGGTGCAGCCGGTCAAGGGCCGTACGGTCGCGCAGATCACTGCCAATGGCGTGCGCGTGATCGACGACAGTTACAACGCAAATCCCACCTCGATGTGTGCGGCCATTGATATACTCGCCGGCTTTTCCGGACGCACCGTCCTGGTGCTCGGGGATATCGGCGAACTGGGTCAATGGGCGCAGGAAGGCCACCAGCTGGTGGGCGACTACGCACGCGGCAAGGTCGATGCCTTGTACGCGGTAGGTAGCAACATGACTCATGCGGTCCGGGCGTTTGGCGCCGAAGGCCGACATTTCGCAACTCAGGCTGAGCTGATCGACGCTGTTAGCAGCGAAACCGCCAGCGACACCACAATCTTGATCAAGGGCTCGCGCAGCGCTGCGATGGAAAACGTCGTGGCTGCACTGTGCGGTGTCAGCGGGGAGAAACATTAATGCTTTTGCTGTTGGCTGAGTATCTACAGCAGTTCCATAAAGGCTTTGCGGTCTTCCAGTACCTGTCCCTGCGCGGGATTCTGGGGGTTCTGACTGCTTTGTCGCTGTCGCTGTGGCTGGGCCCCTGGATGATTCGCACCCTGCAGATCCGTCAGATCGGCCAGGCAGTGCGCAACGATGGTCCGCAATCGCACCTGTCCAAGTCGGGTACACCGACCATGGGCGGCGCGTTGATCCTGTCTGCAATCACCATCAGTACTTTGCTTTGGGCTGACCTGAGCAACCGCTACGTGTGGGTTGTGATGATCGTCACCCTGTTGTTCGGCGCGATTGGCTGGGTCGACGACTACCGCAAGGTCATCGAGAAAAATTCGCGTGGCCTGCCAAGCCGCTGGAAGTACTTCTGGCAATCGGTGTTCGGCCTGGGCGCGGCGGTGTTCCTCTACATGACCGCGCCGACCAGCGTCGAAACCACCTTGATCGTACCGTTCGCCAAGGACGTCACCATCGCCCTGGGCATCGGTTTCGTGGTGCTGACCTATTTCGTCATCGTCGGCTCGAGCAACGCAGTCAACCTAACTGACGGCCTCGACGGCCTGGCGATCATGCCAACGGTCATGGTCGGCGGCGCGCTGGGGATTTTCTGTTACCTGTCGGGTAACGTGAAGTTCGCCGAATACCTGTTGATCCCTTATGTGCCAGGCGCTGGCGAGCTGATCGTGTTCTGCGGCGCGTTGATCGGTGCCGGCCTGGGCTTTCTCTGGTTCAACACCTATCCGGCTCAGGTGTTCATGGGCGACGTCGGCGCACTGGCGCTGGGCGCTGCCCTGGGCACCATCGCCGTCATCGTTCGTCAGGAAATCGTCCTGTTCATCATGGGCGGTGTGTTTGTCATGGAAACCCTGTCGGTGGTGATTCAGGTCGCCTCCTTCAAGCTGACCGGCAAGCGGGTGTTTCGTATGGCGCCGATTCACCACCACTTTGAACTCAAGGGTTGGCCCGAGCCACGGGTGATTGTCCGTTTCTGGATCATCACCGTGATTCTCGTGCTGGTCGGCCTTGCCACCCTGAAGCTGAGGTAGATGAGCGTGTCATTGATCGCTTCCGACCAATTCCGCATCGTTGTCGGCCTCGGCAAGAGCGGCATGTCCCTGGTTCGCTTCCTGGCGAGCCGGGGCATTGCCTTTGCGGTCGCCGACACGCGCGAGCAACCGCCGGAACTGGACACCTTGCGCCGGGACTACCCGCAGGTGGAAGTACGCTGTGGTGAACTGGATGTCGACTTCCTCTGCCGCGCCAACGAGCTGTACGTCAGCCCGGGCCTGGCACTGGCGACGCCTGCTTTGCAGGCTGCTGCCGCGCGCGGAGTAAAGTTGTCTGGTGATATCGAGCTGTTTGCCCGTAACGCCAAGGCGCCGATCATCGCGATCAGCGGCTCCAATGCGAAAAGCACGGTGACAACGCTGGTGGGCGAGATGGCGGCCAAGGCCGGCAAACGTGTGGCGGTTGGCGGCAATCTCGGTACGCCGGCGCTGGACCTGCTCGACGACAGCATCGAGCTGTACGTAATGGAGCTGTCCAGCTTCCAGCTGGAAACCACTGACCAGCTCAACGCCGAAGTGGCCACCGTGCTCAATATCAGCGAAGACCACATGGACCGCTACAGCGGCCTGCCGGCCTATCACCTGGCCAAGCACCGGATCTTCCGCGGTGCCCATCAGGTTGTGGTCAACCGTCAGGACGCGCTGAGCCGGCCACTGCCGGTTGAAGGCCGGCCATGCTTCAGCTTTGGTTTGAATACGCCGGACTTCAAGGCTTTTGGCCTGCGCGAAGTCGATGGCGAAAAATACCTGGCCTTCGAATTCCAGAACCTGCTGCCGGTGCGCGAGCTGAAGATCCGTGGCGCGCATAACCAGAGCAATGCTCTGGCCGCATTGGCCCTGGGGCATGCCGCGGGCCTGCCGTTCGAGCCGATGCTTGCAGCGCTGCGCGAATTCGCCGGCCTGGCGCACCGCTGCCAGTGGGTTCGCGAGCACAACGCTGTCAGCTGGTACGATGACTCCAAGGCGACCAACGTCGGGGCGGCCCTTGCCGCCATCGAAGGGCTGGGCGCCGACATCGACGGCAAGCTGGTGCTGATCGCCGGCGGCGACGGTAAAGGCGCTGACTTTGCCGCCTTGCGCGAACCCGTTGTACGCTACTGCCGCGCAGTAGTGTTACTGGGCCGTGACGCTCAGCGTCTGGGTCAGGCCTTGGCCGAGCAAGTGCCGCAGATTTACGTCAACACGCTTGATGAAGCTGTGCTGCAGTGCGCTGCGCTGGCGCAGCCCGGCGATGCCGTGCTGCTCTCGCCAGCCTGTGCCAGCCTCGACATGTTCAAGAACTTCGAGCAGCGCGGGCAGCTGTTCGCGCAAGCGGTGGAGGGCCTGGCATGATTTTCGGCATCCTCAAACCGTATCCGTCGCCACTGATCAGTGGCCGTGGCATCGATCTCGATTTCGCTTTCCTTGCCGGCTGCCTGGCATTGCTCGGCCTGGGCCTGGTGATGATCACCTCGGCCTCGTCGGAAGTGGCTGCGGCCCAGTCGGGCAACCCGCTCTACCACATGTACCGCCACTTGGTGTACGTGGCCATCGGTCTGGCCGCCGGCGGCGTGACCCTGCTGGTGCCGATCGCCACCTGGCAGCGCATGGGTTTCATGATGCTGATCGGCGCCTTTGGCTTGCTGGTGTTGGTACTGGTACCCGGTATTGGCCGTGAGGTGAACGGTTCGATGCGCTGGATTGGTTTCAGCTTCTTCAACGTGCAGCCGTCGGAGATCGCCAAGGTCTTCGTGGTGATCTATCTGGCTGGCTACCTGGTACGCCGTCAGCAAGAAGTGCGTGAAAGCTGGATGGGCTTCTTCAAGCCGTTCATCGTGCTGTTGCCGATGGCCGGGCTGCTGCTGATGGAGCCGGACTTCGGCGCCACTGTAGTGATGATGGGCGCGGCTGCCGCGATGCTGTTCCTCGGCGGGGTGGGGTTGTTCCGCTTCTCGCTGATGGTGGTGCTGGCGGTGGTGGCCGTGTTCGTCCTGGTGCAGGCCCAGCCATATCGGATGGCGCGGCTCATCACCTTTACCGACCCGTGGTCCGATCAGTTCGGTTCCGGCTACCAGTTGACCCAGGCGTTGATCGCCTTTGGTCGCGGTGAGTGGTTGGGGGTTGGCCTGGGCAACAGCGTACAGAAGCAGTTCTACCTGCCCGAAGCGCATACCGACTTTGTGTTCTCGGTACTGGCCGAAGAGCTCGGCGTGGTCGGCACCCTGTGCACCGTCGCGCTGTTCGTGTTCGTCACCGTGCGTGCCTTGTACATCGGCCTGTGGGCCGAGAAGGCCAAGCAGTACTTCGCGGCGTATATGGCGTTCGGCCTGGCATTCCTGTGGATTGGTCAGTTCCTGATCAACATCGGCGTGAACGTCGGCCTGCTGCCGACCAAGGGCCTGACCCTGCCGTTTCTCAGTTACGGCGGCAGCTCGCTGGTGATCTGTTGCGCCTGCGTCGGCTTGTTACTGCGCATCGAGTGGGAGAGTCGTACCCACCTGGGCAGCGAAGAGCATGAATTCAATGAAAGCGATTTTGCCGAGGAGACCAGCAATCATGGCCGCTGACGGTAAAAACGTACTGATCATGGCCGGCGGCACCGGTGGCCACGTGTTCCCTGCGCTGGCCTGTGCCCGCGAATTCCAGGCGCGCGGCTATAGCGTGCACTGGCTGGGTACCCCGCGCGGCATCGAAAACGAGCTGGTGCCACAAGCGGGTCTGCCGCTGCACCTGATTCAGGTCAGCGGCCTGCGTGGCAAGAGCAAGTTGTCGCTGCTCAAGGCGCCGTTCACCCTGATCAAGGCGGTGATGCAGGCGCGCAAGATCATCGCCCAGCTCAAGCCAGTGTGCGTGATCGGCTTTGGCGGCTATGTCACCGGCCCCGGCGGCGTCGCTGCCAAGCTGTGCGGCGTGCCGCTGGTGATTCACGAGCAGAATGCCCGCGCCGGCACTGCCAACCGTCTGTTGGTACCACTGGCTGCGCGGGTCTGCGAAGCCTTCCCGGACACCTTCGCCGCCAGCGACAAGCGCCGTACCACAGGTAATCCGGTACGTCCGGAGCTGTTCCTCGAGGCCCAGCGCGCCCCACTCGGCGAGCGCCGGGCACGGCTGTTGGTGCTGGGCGGTAGCCTGGGTGCGGAACCATTGAACAAATTGCTGCCTAAGGCCCTGTCGGAAGTAGCCCCTGAGCTGCGTCCGGAGGTGTTCCACCAGGCTGGCAAGCAACACGCGCCGATCACCGCCGAGCGTTATCGCGAGGCGGGCGTCGAGGCGCAGGTCGAGCCGTTCATCAAGGACATGGCCCATGTCTACGGCTGGGCCGATCTGGTCGTGTGTCGCGCCGGCGCCCTGACCGTCAGCGAGCTCGCGGCGGCAGGCCTGCCTTCGATGCTGGTGCCATTGCCGCACGCCATCGACGACCACCAGACCCACAATGCCCATTATCTGGCCCGGGAAGGCGCTGCCTTCCTGCTGCCACAAGCGACAACTGGCGCAGCGCAACTCGCTGACCGCCTGAACGAGGTGCTGATGCAACCCGAGAAACTCAACACCATGGCCGGCACCGCACGGCGCCTGGCCAAGCCTGCTGCAACCAGCACCGTAGTCGATATCTGCCTGGAGGTGGCCCATGGTTGAAGCGCAAAAAGCCATGCCGCAACCAAAGATGGGCCGTATTCGCCGTATCCACTTCGTCGGTATCGGCGGTGTGGGCATGTGCGGCATTGCCGAAGTCCTGCTCAACCTGGGCTATGAAGTATCTGGCTCCGACCTCAAAGAGTCGCCGGTCACCCAACGCCTGCAGTCGTTCGGCGCACAGATCTTTGTCGGCCACCGTGCCGAGAACGCCGCCAATGCCGATGTGCTGGTGGTGTCCAGTGCGATCAACCCGGCCAACCCGGAAGTCGCCACTGCGCTGGAGCGTCGCATCCCGGTAGTACCGCGTGCGGAGATGCTCTCCGAGCTGATGCGCTATCGCCATGGCATTGCCGTGGCCGGTACCCATGGCAAGACCACCACCACCAGCTTGCTGGCCTCGGTGTTCGCCGCCGGTGGGCTGGATCCGACCTTCGTCATCGGTGGTCGTCTGACCGCAGCGGGCACTAATGCCCAGCTCGGCGCCAGCCGTTACCTGATTGCCGAAGCAGATGAAAGCGATGCCAGCTTCCTGCACCTGCAACCGATGGTTGCCGTGGTCACCAATATCGATGCCGACCACATGGCCACCTATGAAGGCGACTTCAACAAACTGAAGAAGACCTTTGTCGAGTTTCTGCACAACCTGCCGTTCTACGGGCTGGCAGTGATGTGCCTGGATGACCCGGTGGTGCGCGAGATCCTGCCGCTGGTGAAGCGTCCGACCGTGACCTACGGCTTCAGCGATGAGGCGGACATCCGCGCCATCAATGTGCGCCAGCAGGGCATGCAGACCCACTTCACCGTGCTGCGTCGCGACTGCGAGCCGCTCGATGTGTCGGTCAACATGCCTGGCAACCACAACGTCCTCAACGCGCTGGCGACCATCGCCATCGCCACTGACGAAGGCATCAGCGATGCCGCCATCGTTCAGGGACTGTCGGGCTTCCAGGGTGTCGGTCGACGCTTCCAGGTGTATGGCGAACTGCCGGTCGAAGGCGGTGAAGTGATGCTGGTGGATGACTACGGTCACCACCCAACCGAAGTGGCTGCCGTGATCAAGGCCGTGCGCGGCGGCTGGCCGAGCCGGCGCCTGGTGATGGTCTATCAGCCGCACCGCTATAGCCGCACCCGTGACCTGTATGACGACTTCGTTCAGGTCCTGGCCGACGCCAACGTGCTGCTGTTGATGGAAGTCTACCCAGCCGGTGAGGAGCCGATCCCGGGCGCCGACAGCCGTCAGCTGTGCCACAGCATCCGCCAGCGTGGTCAGCTCGACCCGATCTACATCGAGCGCGGCGTCGAGCTGGCGCCGTTGGTCAAGCCCCTGCTGCGTGCCGGCGACATCCTGCTGTGCCAGGGCGCGGGTGACATTGGTGGCCTCGCCCCACAACTGATGAAGAGCCCGCTGTTTGCCGGTGCCGTCGCCAAACAGGAGAAGCCGCAATGACCGCCACTTACGCCCAACTGCACTCGACGCTCGACGTCACCGCGTTTGGCCGCGTAGCGGTGCTGTACGGTGGCAAAAGCGCCGAGCGCGAAGTCTCGCTCAAGTCTGGTGAGGCGGTAATCGGCGCGCTGCAAAGCGCCGGTGTCGACGTCGTGGCCATCGATGTCGGTGATGATCTGCTCGAGCGTCTGCAGCGCGAGAAGATCGATCGCGCCTTCATCATCCTGCACGGCCGTGGCGGTGAAGACGGCAGCATGCAGGGCCTGCTCGAGTGCCTCGGCATCCCCTACACCGGTAGCGGCATCCTCGCTTCGGCGCTGGCCATGGACAAATTGCGCACCAAGCAGGTGTGGCAAAGCCTGGGTATTCCAACCCCGCGTCACGCGGTATTGGCCAGCGAACAGGACTGTATTGCAGCCGGTACGGAACTGGGCTTCCCATTGATCGTCAAACCGGCCCATGAAGGCTCCAGTATCGGCATGGCCAAGGTGAACAGCACGCAAGAGCTGGTCGCCGCCTGGCAAGACGCCGCCAAGTACGATTCGCAAGTCCTGGTCGAGCAATGGATCCACGGCCCGGAGTTCACTATCGCCGTATTGCGTGGCCAGGTGCTGCCGCCGATCGCCCTCGGTACGCCGCATGTGTTCTACGACTACGACGCCAAATACATCGCCAATGACACCCAGTACCGCATTCCGTGCGGGCTGGACAGTGTCAAGGAACAAGAACTGATCGATCTGACCGCGCGCGCCTGTGATGCCATCGGCATCGAAGGCTGGGGCCGGTTGGATGTAATGCAGGACGAGCAGGGCCGCTTCTGGCTGCTCGAAGTAAACACCGCGCCAGGCATGACTGATCATAGCCTGGTGCCAATGGCGGCCCGCGCGGCCGGCCTGGACTTCCAGCAGTTGGTGCTGGCGATCCTGGCTGCCAGCGTCGAGACGCGAGGTTAATCAGCATGCAAGGCGCGATGCTTCGTCAGCAGCCTCCTGCACCCGGCCGTAACAAGCCGGTGCCGCGCGGTGCCAGCCGAATGGTGGCCCAGGAGCCGATGTCTGCGCGCCTGCCCAAGGCCAACTTCAGCGTGCTCAAGCGCTTGCTGTGGCCGGTGCTGCTGGTGGCTGCGGGCTTTGCTGCCTACGAAGGCGCTGTGCGGTTGATGCCTTACGCTGACCGGCCGATCACCAAGATCGCCGTGCAGGGTGACCTCAGCTACATCAGCCAGCAGGCGGTGCAGCAACGTATCGCACCGTTTGTAGCGGCCAGCTTCTTCAGTGTCGACTTGGGCGCGATGCGTGCCGAGCTTGAACAGATGCCGTGGATTGCCCACGCCGAAGTGCGCCGGGTCTGGCCGGACGAAGTGGTCATTCGCCTGGAAGAACAACTGCCCGTGGCGCGCTGGGGGGATCAGGCGTTGCTCAACAACCAGGGCGAAGCGTTCACCCCGCGCGAGCTGGCCAACTACGAGCACCTGCCGCAGCTGTTCGGCCCGCAGCGCGCTCAGCAACAAGTCATGCAGCAGTATCAGGTGTTGAGCCAGATGCTGCGGCCGATGGGCTTCTCGATTGCGCGGCTGGAGCTGCGTGAACGCGGCAGCTGGTTCCTGACCACCGGTGCCGGCAGTGCCGGCCCAGGAATCGAACTGTTGCTCGGGCGCGACCACCTGGTCGAAAAGATGCGCCGTTTCATTGCCATATACGACAAGACACTCAAAGAGCAGATCACCAATATCGCCCGCATTGATCTGCGCTACGCCAACGGCCTGGCTGTTGGCTGGCGGGAACCGATTGCACCGACGACGGCCCAACCCGCCGTTGCGAAGAATTAGAGAGAGGCAGGACCATGGCAAACGCGCATAGCGGCAAAATGATCGTCGGGCTGGACATTGGCACTTCCAAGGTGGTGGCGCTGGTCGGTGAAGTCGGCGAAGACGGCACCCTGGAGATTGTCGGGATCGGCACTCATCCCTCCCGCGGCCTGAAGAAGGGCGTGGTGGTGAACATCGAGTCGACCGTGCAGTCGATCCAGCGCGCCGTCGAAGAAGCCCAGTTGATGGCGGGCTGCCGCATTCACTCGGCTTTTGTCGGAGTGGCCGGCAATCACATCCGCAGCCTCAACTCGCACGGCATCGTCGCTATTCGCGACCGCGAAGTCAGCACGGCTGACCTCGAGCGCGTGCTCGACGCTGCCCAGGCTGTGGCGATTCCGGCTGACCAGCGCGTGCTGCACACCCTGCCGCAGGACTACGTGATCGACAACCAGGAGGGCGTTCGCGAGCCGCTGGGTATGTCGGGCGTGCGTCTGGAAGCCAAGGTGCACGTGGTGACCTGCGCGGTCAACGCGGCGCAGAACATCGAGAAGTGCGTACGCCGCTGCGGCCTGGAAATCGACGACATCATCCTCGAGCAACTGGCCTCGGCCTACTCGGTGCTGACCGATGACGAGAAAGAGCTCGGCGTGTGCCTGGTCGACATCGGCGGTGGTACCACCGATATCGCCATCTTCACCGAAGGCGCGATCCGCCACACCGCAGTGATCCCGATTGCCGGCGACCAGGTCACCAACGACATCGCCATGGCCCTGCGTACACCGACTCAGTACGCCGAAGAAATCAAGATTCGCTACGCCTGCGCCCTGGCCAAGCTGGCCGGAGCCGGCGAAACCATCAAGGTGCCAAGCGTTGGCGACCGGCCGCCGCGCGAACTGTCGCGTCAGGCCCTGGCCGAGGTGGTCGAGCCGCGCTACGACGAGCTGTTCACCCTGATTCAGGCTGAGCTGCGTCGCAGCGGCTACGAAGACCTGGTCCCAGCCGGCATCGTCCTCACCGGCGGCACGGCGAAGATGGAAGGCGCTGTGGAGCTGGCCGAAGAGATTTTCCACATGCCCGTACGCCTCGGCGTCCCGCACAGCGTGCGTGGCCTCAGCGACGTGGTACGCAACCCGATTTACTCCACCGGTGTGGGCCTGCTCACCTACGGTCTGCTCAAGCAGTCCGAGGACCTGACCCTGACCGGCAATGGCAACAGCAGCAACAGCTATGGCGAGGAACCGAAGGCTCCAGTGCTTGAGCGTCTCAAGCGCTGGGTCCAGGGCAACTTCTAAGTTTCAAAGCAGTAGTGGTAGGCGAAACAACTAGAGAACTGTAAGGAGAGGGAAAATGTTCGAGCTCGTAGACAACGTCCCGCAAAGCCCGGTCATCAAGGTGATCGGCGTCGGTGGTGGTGGTGGCAACGCCGTCAATCACATGGTCAAAAGCAGCATTGAAGGCGTCGAGTTCATCTGCGCCAACACTGATGCCCAGGCGCTGAAAAGCATTGGCGCACGGACCATTCTGCAACTGGGTACTGGTGTTACCAAGGGCCTTGGTGCCGGTGCCAATCCGGAAGTCGGTCGTCAGGCCGCGCTGGAAGACCGTGAGCGTATTGCCGAGGTGCTGCAGGGCACCAACATGGTCTTCATCACCACTGGCATGGGTGGCGGTACCGGTACCGGTGCAGCGCCCATCATCGCCGAAGTGGCCAAGGAAATGGGCATCCTCACCGTTGCGGTGGTGACCCGTCCGTTCCCGTTCGAAGGCCGCAAGCGTATGCAGATCGCCGATGAAGGCATCCGCATGCTGGCTGAAAGCGTCGACTCGCTGATCACCATCCCCAACGAGAAGCTGCTGACCATTCTCGGCAAGGACGCCAGCCTGCTGTCGGCCTTTGCCAAGGCTGACGATGTGCTGGCCGGTGCCGTGCGCGGTATCTCCGACATCATCAAGCGTCCCGGCATGATCAACGTCGACTTTGCCGACGTGCGCACCGTGATGGGCGAGATGGGCATGGCGATGATGGGCACTGGCTGCGCCAGCGGTCCGAATCGTGCGCGCGAGGCCACCGAAGCGGCCATTCGCAACCCGCTGCTCGAAGACGTCAACCTGCAGGGTGCCCGCGGTATCCTGGTGAACATCACCGCAGGTCCTGACCTGTCGCTGGGCGAGTACTCCGACGTCGGTAGCATCATCGAAGCCTTCGCCTCCGACCACGCGATGGTCAAGGTCGGTACCGTGATCGACCCGGACATGCGCGACGAGCTGCACGTAACCGTTGTGGCCACTGGCCTGGGCGCACGCATCGAGAAGCCGGTCAAGGTTGTCGACAATACTTTGCAGACCGCTCAAGCGGCCTACGAGGCGTCGAACCCGGCTCCAGCTCGCCAGGAGCAGCCAGCGGTCAACTACCGTGACCTGGAGCGTCCAACCGTGATGCGTAACCAGGCCCATGCAGGTGCCGCTGCAGCCGCTAAACTCAACCCGCAAGATGACTTGGATTACCTGGACATCCCAGCCTTCCTGCGTCGTCAGGCTGATTGATGGAATTTATCAGGGCTATAAAGGTGATTGGTATTCAGCAAAGGACGGGTCTGTTATCATCCTCAGCCTTTGTTGATACCAATTCGCAATTTGCGCTGAAGCGGCCAATGCCATGATTAAACAACGCACCCTGAAGAACATTATCCGTGCCACAGGTGTCGGTCTGCACTCCGGTGAGAAGGTCTACCTGACCCTCAAGCCTGCGCCTGTGGATACCGGCATCGTCTTCCGCCGCGCCGACCTCGATCCTGTGGTCGAGATTCCGGCTCGTGCGGCCAACGTTGGCGAGACAACCATGTCGACGACGTTGGTCAACGGTGACGTCAAGGTCGATACGGTCGAGCACTTGCTCTCCGCCATGGCGGGTCTGGGCATCGATAACGCCTACGTCGAGCTCTCCGCCTCGGAAGTGCCGATCATGGATGGCAGCGCCGGTCCCTTTGTATTCCTGATTCAGTCTGCCGGCCTGGAAGAGCAGGACGCAGCCAAGAAGTTCATCCGCATCCTGCGTGAAGTGTCAGTGGAGGATGGCGACAAGCGCGCAACCTTCCTGCCTTTCGAAGGGTTCAAGGTGAGCTTCGAGATCGACTTCGATCACCCGGTCCTCAAGGACCAGACCCAAAGTGCCAGCGTCGACTTCTCCAGCACCTCGTTCGTGAAAGAAGTCAGCCGTGCACGGACCTTCGGGTTCATGCGCGACATCGAGTATCTGCGCGAGCAGAATCTGGCACTGGGTGGCAGCGTCGATAACGCCATCGTTGTCGATGAGACCGGCGTGCTCAACGAAGACGGCCTTCGCTCCGAAGACGAGTTCGTCAAGCACAAGATTCTCGATGCCATCGGCGATCTGTATCTGCTCGGCAACAGCCTGATCGGCGAGTTCAAGGGCTACAAGTCCGGGCACGCGCTGAACAACCAGCTGCTGCGCAAGCTGATTGCAGAAAAAGATGCCTGGGAAGTGGTCACCTTCGAAGATGCCAGTACGGCACCGATCTCCTACATGCGCCCTGTTGCGGCTGTGTAAGTTCGAACACTCTCTAGTTCATTGAGGCCACCTTCGGGTGGCCTTTTTATTGGGCAGAACTCAGCGCTGATGCTTGTTCTGGGCGTGGCATGCCAGGCGCTCCAGAGCCGCTTTGAGCTTGGGGTCGTCAATGCCTGCGGCGGTTTCGCGCAGGCTCTGCGCGGCATCGCCGGAGAGCTGGGTCGGGTGCCCGCCGCGTTTGGCCGGGATCACTGGCGGCTGCACCTTGAACAGGATCCGCCGCAGGTTGGCGAATACTTCAAGTTCGATCAGTTGCCGTTGCAGGCGTTTTTGCTGATAGCGCAGGCGCGTGGCCCAGTGGCCATCGGTGACCACCAGCAGCAACACACCGTCGCGCCAGGAGGCCACGTGGCAGTGCTCACGGGCCGCCGGTTGCAGCTGACTTTCGAGCAAACGCTGCAGATGCACCAGGCGTTCAGCCTGATTGAGCAGCAGCCGTAGCGGTCGGACTTCACGCAGGAGCGCGGCCGGCAGCCGGGCGGGCGAGGGTTTGTAAGCCATGACGGTACGCAGGAAGTTACAGAATGGCCATCTTAGCATCTGCGTGCGCAGCGCTGAGTGATTGCCGGTGGGGACAGGTGATGCAGTTGCCCTGGATCAGCAAGCAATTGCCGGGGCCAGGCATGTTGTGCAGGATAATAGCGATTCTCGGCAGCTTTCATCTTCAGCAAACCTTGAACTTGTAATAATCACCCTCATCTAAGAACCGTCCCCACCCTAGCGCTGTGCCAGCATCGTGGCAATCGACCACTTTCCTCACCATCGTTTCCGGGTAGAATGCTCGTTCGCATGCGGCCCAAGGGCTGCTCGGGCGACTCATGGGGCCGCCCTCCATCCCTAAGTGTGGAAGATCCTGCCGATATGTTTGCGCCTTTGTTAAAGAAACTTTTTGGAAGCAAGAACGAGCGCGAGATCAAACGCCTGCTCAAGACGGTGACCACCGTCAATGCCTTCGAAGAGAAAATGTTGGCCCTCTCCGATGAGCAATTGCGCGGCAAGACCGCCGAGTTCAAAGAGCGTCTGGCCAAAGGCGAAACCCTCGACCAACTGCTGCCGGAAGCCTTTGCTGTAGCCCGCGAGGCCGGCAAGCGTGTGATGGGTATGCGCCACTTCGACGTGCAGCTGATCGGCGGCATGACATTGCATGAAGGCATGATCGCAGAGATGCGTACCGGTGAAGGCAAGACCTTGGTCGGTACCTTGGCGGTGTACCTCAACGCATTGTCCGGCAAAGGCGTGCACGTGGTCACGGTTAACGACTATCTGGCCCGCCGCGACGCCAACTGGATGCGCCCGTTGTACGAATTCCTTGGCCTGTCGGTTGGCATCGTCTCGGCCTTTCAGCCGCCGGAAGACAAGCGCGCCGCCTATGCTGCCGACATCACCTACGGCACCAACAACGAATTCGGTTTCGATTACCTGCGCGACAACATGGCCTTCAGCGTCGAAGAGAAGTTCCAGCGTGAGCTGAACTTCGCCGTGATCGATGAAGTCGACTCGATCCTGATCGACGAAGCGCGGACCCCGCTGATCATCTCCGGCCAGGCTGAAGACAGCTCCAAGCTGTATATCGAAATCAACCGCCTGATCCCGCAGCTGACCCAGCACATCGAAGAAGTCGAAGGCCAGGTCACCCAGGAAGGCCACTTCTCGATCGATGAGAAGAGCCGTCAGGTCGAGCTCAACGAAGCCGGCCACCAGTACATCGAAGAGATGCTCACCCAGGCCGGCTTGCTGGCTGAAGGCGAGAGCCTCTATTCGGCGCACAACCTGGGCCTGCTGACCCACGTCTATGCCGGCCTGCGCGCGCACAAGCTGTTCCACCGCAACGTCGAGTACATCGTCCAGGACGGTCAGGTGCTGCTGATCGACGAGCACACCGGTCGGACCATGCCGGGTCGTCGTCTCTCCGAGGGCCTGCACCAGGCCATCGAAGCGAAGGAAAACCTGAACATCCAGGCCGAAAGCCAGACCCTGGCTTCGACCACCTTCCAGAACTACTTCCGTCTGTACAACAAGCTGTCCGGCATGACCGGTACTGCAGACACCGAAGCGTTCGAATTCGCTCAGATCTACAACCTCAACGTGATGGTCATTCCGCCGAACAAGCCGTTGGCGCGTAAAGACTTCAACGACCTGGTGTACCTGACCGCCGAAGAGAAGTACCTGGCGATCATTGCCGACATCAAGGAAAGCATGTCCAGCGGGCGTCCAGTATTGGTCGGTACGGCGACCATCGAGACCTCCGAGCACATGTCGGCCTTGCTCAACAAGGAAGGCATCGAGCACAAGGTGCTCAACGCCAAGTACCACGAAAAAGAAGCCGAGATCATTGCCCAGGCCGGCGCGCCAGGCGCCTTGACCATCGCCACCAACATGGCCGGCCGTGGTACCGACATCCTTTTGGGCGGCAACTGGGAGTCGGAAGTCGCGGCACTCGAAAACCCGACCGCCGAGCAGATTGCGCACATCAAGGCCGACTGGCAGAAGCGTCATCAGCAAGTGATCGAGGCCGGCGGCCTGCACGTGATCGCCTCCGAGCGCCACGAGTCGCGCCGCATCGACAACCAGCTGCGTGGCCGTTCCGGTCGTCAGGGTGACCCGGGTTCGAGCCGCTTCTACCTGTCGCTGGAAGACAGCCTGATGCGCATCTTTGCCTCTGACCGGGTGAAGAACTTCATGAAGGCCCTGGGCATGCAGTCCGGTGAAGCCATCGAGCACCGCATGGTGACCAACGCCATCGAAAAAGCTCAGCGCAAGGTCGAAGGGCGCAACTTCGATATTCGTAAGCAACTGCTCGAATACGATGACGTGGCCAACGAGCAGCGCAAGGTGATCTACCACATGCGTAACAGCCTGCTGGCTGCGCAGGACCTGGGCGGCACCATCGAAGAGTTCCGTAAGGAAGTCCTCGATACCACCATCAGCCAGCACATTCCGCCGCAATCGCTGCCTGAGCAGTGGGATGTGGCCGGTCTCGAAGCGGCGCTGGCCAGCGATTTCGCGATCAAGCTGCCGATCCAGCAATGGCTGGATGAAGACGACCACCTATACGAAGAAACCCTGCGTGAGAAGCTCCTGAGCGAGATCACCAGCGCATACACCGAGAAAGAAGATCAGGCCGGCGAAGAGGCTCTGCGCACCTTCGAGAAGCAGATCCTGCTGCGCGTGCTGGATGACCTGTGGAAAGACCACCTGTCGACCATGGATCACCTGCGTCACGGTATTCACCTGCGTGGTTATGCGCAGAAGAACCCCAAGCAGGAGTACAAGCGCGAGTCGTTCACGCTGTTCCAGGAACTGCTCGATTCGATCAAACGCGATGCCATCCGTGTGCTGTCGCACGTACAGGTTCGCCGCGAAGACCCGATCGAAGAAGAAGCCCGCCTGCGTCGCGACGCCGAAGAGCTGGCCCAGCGTATGCAGTTTGAACATGCTCCGGCACCAGGCCTGGAAAGCGAGCAACTGAGCGAAGAGGGCGTTGAAGTCGCCGTTGCCGCCGCGCCGGTTCGCAATGACCAGAAGCTGGGTCGTAATGAGCCATGCTGGTGTGGTTCGGGCAAGAAGTTCAAGCATTGCCACGGCACCATTGAGTGATGCGAGTGATGCGAGTGATGCGAGTGATCTAAGGCCGCTGCTGGCTTGAGATTTTTGGGCTGCTTTGCAGCCCATCGCGACACAAGGCCGCTCCTACAGGCACCGTAAAGGTGTCAGTTGGGGCGGCTTTGTTTCATGGAACCTATCTGTTTTTATCTAGGAGCGCTCTAATGGCTGTTGGTCTTGGTCCTTTGCCCACCCTGCACCCGGTTCCCGGTTTTGAACTTGGCATCGCTTCGGCGGGCATCAAGCGCCCTGGGCGCAAGGACGTCGTGGTAATGCGCTGCGCCGAAGGCTCCAGCGTGGCTGGCGTGTTCACCCTCAACGCGTTCTGCGCGGCGCCGGTGATCCTCGCCAAGCAACGCGTGCAGGGCACCGTGCGTTACCTGCTGACCAATACCGGCAATGCCAACGCCGGTACCGGCGCACCAGGCCTGGCCGCCGCTGAGCGCACCTGTGCCAAACTGGCCGAGCTGACCGGCGTTGACGCCCAGGCGGTGCTGCCGTTCTCCACCGGTGTGATCGGTGAGCCGCTGCCGGTCGAGAAGATCGAGGCCGCGCTGCAGGCTGCACTGGACAACCTTTCGGAAAATCACTGGGCTGAAGCCGCTACCGGCATCATGACCACCGACACCCTGCCCAAGGGTGCCAGCCGTCAGTTCCAGTTCGATGGCCAGACCATCACCGTCACCGGCATCAGCAAAGGCGCCGGCATGATTCGCCCGAACATGGCGACCATGCTTGGCTACATCGCTACCGACGCCAAGGTCGCTCCGGCGGTGCTCAAGGATCTGATCCTCGACGGCGCCAACAAGTCGTTCAACCGCATCACCATCGATGGCGACACCTCGACCAACGACTGCTGCATGCTGATTGCCACCGGCCAGGCCAAGGTCGCTGAAGTGACCGAAGCCAAGGGCGAGCTGTTCGACGCCTTGAAGCAAGCAGTGTTCGAAGTGTGCATGGAAGTAGCCCAGGCGATCGTGCGTGACGGCGAAGGCGCGACCAAGTTCGTTACCGTGCAGGTCAACGGTGGTGGCAATCACCAGGAATGCCTCGACGTCGGTTATGCCGTGGCGCATTCGCCGCTGATCAAGACCGCGTTGTTCGCCTCCGATCCCAACTGGGGCCGTATCCTCGCTGCCGTCGGCCGGGCTGGCGTGCCTGAGCTGGACGTCAGCCTGATCGACGTTTTCCTCGGTGACGTGTGCATCGCCAGCAAAGGCGGGCGCAGCCCAAGTTACACCGAAGAGCAAGGCTCCAAGGTCATGGCCGAAGAAGAGATCACCATTCGTATCGAGCTGGGTCGCGGCCAGTGCAGCGAGACCATCTGGACCACCGACCTGTCCCACGAGTACGTCAAGATCAACGCCGAATACCGGACATGATCATTGGCCTGCGCCCTGGTCTGGCCACTGGCCGGGGCGCCTGACGCAGCAACGGAGGGTACAAGGTGCAGCGGATTCATGTAGTAGCGGCGGTTATCCGCGGTGGCGACGGGCGGGTCCTCATCGCCCGTCGCGCCGATAGCCAGCATCAGGGCGGCCTTTGGGAGTTTCCCGGGGGCAAGGTCGAGGCCGGTGAAAGCGTCGAAGCAGCGCTGGCCCGTGAGCTGCGCGAGGAGCTTGGTATCGAGGTCAGCGGATCACGCCCGCTGATCAAGATCAGCCATGACTACCCGGACAAGCAAATCCTGCTCGATGTGCGTGAGGTCGATGCATTTAGCGGCGAGCCGCATGGCGCCGAAGGTCAGCCGCTGGAATGGGTCGCGCCGCGTGACCTGCACCAGTACGAGTTCCCTGCGGCAAACAAGCCCATCGTCGCCGCTGCACGCTTGCCGGATCAGTACTTGATCACCCCTGATGGCCTCGAAGTGCCGCCGATGTTGCGCGGTATCCAGAAGGCTGTGGCCAACGGCATCAAGCTGGTTCAGCTGCGCGCGCCGGACATGTACGACCCCAAGTACCGTGATGTCGCGGTAGATGCGGCTGGACTGTGTGCGGGCAAAGCCCAACTGATGCTCAAAGGTCCGTTGGAATGGTTGGGCGACTTCCCCTCGGCCGGCTGGCACCTGACTGCCGCGCAATTACGCAAGTACGCCGCCAAGGGCCGGCCGTTCCCGGAGCATCGTTGGTTGGCAGCGTCTTGCCACAATGCCGAAGAGTTGGCCCTGGCGGCGCAGATGGGGGTCGACTTCGTCACTCTGTCGCCAGTCCAGGCGACTCAGACCCACCCCGATGCACTGCCATTGGGTTGGGAGCAGGCCGCGGCGTTGATTGACAGCGTCAGCTTCCCGGTGTTCTTGCTGGGCGGCGTCAGCGCTGCCGACCGTGAGCGTGCCTGGCAGGCAGGCGCCCAAGGTGTGGCGGGTATCCGCGCGTTCTGGCCTGAGCTTTAAGCTGGCATGAATCGGGGCGTGCCTGCGCCCCCGTTCAGCCGGATAGCAAGATCAAGCCTCAGGCTTTTTCGCCGCCTGCCACAGCACTTCTGCAACGCCCTGACGGCGGCCAATGATACGCGCTGCAACAAACAGCAAATCCGACACCCGATTGATATACGCCAAGCCAACCCCTTCCAGCGGCTCCAGCGCATTCAGCGCCTGGCAGCGGCGCTCGGCGGTGCGCGCCTGGCTGCGACAGACGTGGGCCTGCGCGACTAGTGCCGAACCGCTGGGCAGGATAAAGTTTTCCAGTGGGCCAAGTTCGTCGTTCCAGCGGTCGATCGCTGCTTCCAGTCGCTCGACTTCAGCCTGGTTCAAGGCCTGATAACTTGGCATCGCCAGCTCGCCACCGAGGTCGAACAAGCGGTGCTGACAAGGCTTCAGCACGTCGCTCAGCTCATCCAGCCCAGCCTCGCTCAGGCCCGCGAGCAGCACACCGAGTTGGCTGTTGAGGGTGTCGACCTCGCCAATCGCCTCGATCCGAGGGTGGTCCTTGGGCACGCGGCGGCCGTCGCCAAGGCCGGTTTCGCCTTTGTCACCGGTGCGGGTGTAGATTTTCGACAGGCGAAAGCCCATGTCATGTCTCCGTAGTGGCCGGTGCAGCAGGCACGGGCGAGCCGAGGGGCAGGCGCAGGGTAAAGCAGGTGCCCTGGCCGGGCGAGGACTGCACCTCCATCTGCCCCTTGTGGTTGTTGGTGATGATGAAATACGAAACCGATAGGCCCAGGCCTGTGCCCTGGCCGATCTCCTTGGTGGTGAAGAACGGCTCGAAGGTACGCTTGCGCACCGCTTCGGGCATGCCGATGCCGTTGTCCTCGACCTGAATTTCCGCCCACGGCGGATTGAGCCGAGTGCGCAGGATGATACGGCCTGGCTCGCTCGGTTGCGGGCGCAGGTGGATCGCCTGGGCGGCGTTCTTCAACAGGTTGAGCAGTACTTGTTCAAGCTCGTTGGCGGTGCATGGCACCGGCCCCAGTTGCGGGTCGAACTGGCGGACGATGGCCTGGCCCTTGAAGTCGAAACCAATTGCCAGATCGAAGTCGTTGCCGGCAATTTCCACCGCCTGGTCGATCAGCGCGGGCAGGCTGCAGGGGGCCAGCTGGCGATTGCTGAGACGGCTGAAGCTGAGCATGTGGGTGACGATCTTGGCCGCGCGGGCGCCGGCCTGCTGGATGCCGTCGAGCAGCTGCGGTACTTCGCGGCTGTCCAGATAACGGCTGATCTGGGGCAGGTCGATGCCCAGTTCTTCTGCCTGCTCCTGATTGCGTGGCAGCTCGGGTGACAGCCGTCGACGGATGTTCTGCACGTTGTGCAGGATCGCCCCGAGCGGGTTGTTGATCTCATGCGCCATGCCTGCGGCCAGGCCCCCCACGGAGAGCATCTTTTCCGACTGCACCATCATCTCTTCCAGCGATATGCGCTGGGTGATGTCGTCGATGCGGATCACCACGCCACGGCCGCCACCACCGGTCAGTGGATAGAAGGTCAGGGCGTAGTGGCGGGCGTCGTCGTCCTTGTGCCAGGTGACCCGCTCGATCTTCGCCACCCGATGTTTTTCGACGGTGTCCTTGAGCTGCGGCAGAAACGGCTTAAGCGGCTCGAAGGCGATGAAAATAGGCTGGTTCAGCGCCTCATCCAGACGCGTCCCGGAGAGCGCGGTGGCTTCCTGGTTCCATTGGGTCACGTACAGCTGTTCGTCCAGTGCGATCAGCGCCGAGGGCATGGAGTCGATGATGCTGTTGAGGTAATTCTGAAAGCCGGTGAGTTTTTTCTCGATCTTGCTGCGCACCTGGACTTCCAGCTCCAGTTTGCGATTGGTGTGGCGGGTTTCTTCGGCCAGGCCCTGGGCCTGATCGTAGGCCGTCTGGAATTCGTCACGGGTACGTTTGAGTTGCTGCTCGCGGGCTTCGATGCGCGACAGCATGGTATTGAAAGCGTTGGCCAGACTGCCGATTTCATCGTCGTTGCCGCGCTGCGCGCGCAGGGCATAGCTCTCTTCGCGGGTGACCTGGCGGCTGAGTTCTTCGAGCTGGTTGATCGGCTGGGTGATCAGCCGTTTGATCTGCCGGGCGATCACCAGCCAGAGCAGGATGCTGAACACCAGAATCGCCAGGCTGGCGGTCAGCGTGCCGGTGTAGAACGCGGTCGGCAGCTCGCTGCTGGCTACCAGGAGGAGAAACGCCGGCGGGTTACCCGGACGCGGCAGGCGAATCAGTTGAGTGCTGCGAAACTCCATCAGGCGCCAACCGTCGATGTTGCGATAGCGCTTGGGCAAGGCCAGCGGTTCGCCGTGCTGCAGTTGCGCGAGCATGCGCCCGTCGCTGCCGTAGACCGCTGCGGCGCGCAGTGGGGTGTAGCTGTCGAGTTCCTTGAGCAGGGCGTTGGCGTTATCGCTGGAATCACCGGCGCGGGCCGACAGCTGCGGGTTGGCCACAAGCCTGCCGATGGTTTGCAGCGCCTGTGGCGCCATGCTTTCCTGGGTGATCCAGTAGGCCGCGCTGATAAAGGTCAGGTTGGCCACCAGCAGGATGGTGATCAGCAGTACCAGCAGGGCCGCAAGCAGTTTCTGCCCGACCGGGAGGTTATCCAGGCGTTGGCGCAGTTTCATGGGCAAGGCAGTGTCCGTATTCGGGTCAGAGGGCAGCGATCAGTCACTGGGCAGACCGCGTGCCTGCAGGTTATCGACCAATCGCTGGCGCAGGTGTTCCAGCTCCACCAGGGCCAGGCCATGGCGGTGGGCGGCGCGGCAGGCGTAGCCGAGCAGGTAATGCAGCTCGGTGCGGCGGCCATGGCGCACGTCTTGATACATGGAAGAATAATTGGCTGCAGTCGCCAGAATCACCCGCTGTACTTCTTCGTTCAGGCCCTCGGCCGCTTGCGGCTGGCCGCAGTAGTGCAGCAGTTGCGCCAGCTCGGCGCACAGCGCATCCACCTCACTCAAGTGCTCGAGCAGGCCACCGTTCTGGCAGTCGTGCAGTACGGTCAGCGGGTTGATCGCGCAGTTCAGGGCCAGCTTGCGCCACAGCCGGCTGAGAATATCCACCGTCCACTGGGCGGGGATGCCGGCCTCCTCGAGGTCACTGAACCACTCGGCCGGGGCGGGGTTGAGCGGGTCGCCCAACCAGTTGAAGCCATGCCCGGCAAACTGCACCTGCCAGTCCGCCGGACGAAACGCGCCTTCGGTACTGGAGGCAAAGATACAGCGCGCATGGGGCACCTGATCGGCCACCTCGTCCTGGCTGCCAAGGCCGTTCTGCAACAGAATCAGCTCGGCGCCCGCAGCCAGACGAGGGGCCAGCCTGGCCAGGGCAGGGGCGGCATCGTAGGCTTTACAGGCCACCAACAAGCGATGAATCGGCGCGTGCGCTTCATCGGCTTCGGCGGGGATGGCAAAAAAGCTGCTGTGCGCTTGCTCGATCAAGCTCAGGCCGCCGACGGCCTGGTACGCCGCCAGACGCTGCGGGTCGCGCAGGATCAAACGGACCGCCTTGCCCGCACGGGCCAGCCGGCAGGCCCAGAGGCTGCCCAGGCTGCCGGCGCCGAGAATATGCCAGGTGCTGCTCATCTACGTTTCGCAACCCGTTATAATGTGTCCCGCATTTTAACCATCAAACCCTGCGCGCTCCATCTTCACGCTGAGCGCGGCGCTTTCATATTGGAGAACAACCATGCCTTCGTTCGACGTGGTATCGGAACTGGACAAGCACGAAGTGCAGAACGCAGTCGACAACGCCATCAAGGAGCTGGACCGCCGCTACGACCTCAAAGGTAAGGGTAGCTTCGAATTCAAGGAAAAGGACCAGACCGTGCTGATGACCGCCGAGGCCGAGTTCCAGCTCGAGGCGATGGTCGAGATCCTGCGCAGCGCATTGGTCAAACGTAAGATCGAAGTGAAGTGCCTCGAGGTCAAGGACGCCTATGCCTCGGGCAAGGAAATGAAACAGGAAGCGACCTTCCGCGAAGGCATCGACAAGGAGCTGGCGAAGAAGATCGTCGCCCACATCAAAGACGCCAAGCTCAAGGTCCAGGCCGCCATCCAGGGCGAACAGGTACGCGTCACCGGCAAGAAGCGTGACGATCTGCAAGAAGCGATCGCTGCACTGCGCGCCAAGGAATTCGACATGCCGCTGCAGTTCAACAACTTCCGCGATTGACCTGGCCGCAGGAACCCCATTGCCACACTGAGGTCCATGGGGCTCCTCGCCGCGGCCTGTCTGCGGCCTGCTTCACTGTGTACATGCCGTTTGGCATCAGGAGAAAGTTATGGATTTGACCAATGAGGTCGATCAACTGGTTCGCCAATCGCAAACCTGGCTGCCGTTGATCATGCAATACAGCAGCCGCCTGCTGCTGGCGCTGCTGACCCTGGCGGTTGGCTGGTGGATTACCAACAAGCTCAGCGCCCGCCTGGGCAAGCTGGTTGGGCTGCGCAATGCCGACCTGGCCTTGCAGGGCTTCATCAGCACCCTGGCCAATATCATCATGAAGATATTGCTGCTGGTCAGCGTCGCTTCGATGATCGGCATCGAGACGACCTCGTTCGTCGCGGCCATCGGTGCTGCCGGCCTGGCCATTGGCCTGGCGTTGCAGGGCAGCCTGGCCAACTTCGCCGGTGGTGTGCTGATCCTGCTGTTCCGCCCGTTCCGCATCGGCGACTGGATCGAGGCGCAAGGCGTCAGCGGTACTGTCGACAGCATCCAGATCTTCCACACGGTGCTGCGCACCGGTGACAACAAGACCGTGATCATGCCCAACGGCAGCTTGTCCAATGGCATCATCACCAACACCAACCGTCAGCCGACGCGCAAGGTGGTGTTCGATGTGGGCGTTGATTATGAAGCTGACCTGCAGAAGGCGCGCAACGTGCTGCTGGAGCTGGCCAAGGACCCGCGCGTGCTGCCCGACCCGGCGCCGCAGGCGGTGATCTCGACCCTGGGCGACAGCTCGATCACTGTGTCTCTGCGTCTGTGGACGAAAACGGCCGACTATTGGGACGTGATGTTCATGCTCAACGAGCACACTCGCGACCGGCTCAAGGCAGAAGGGATCGATATCCCGTTCCCGCAACGGGTGATCCGCGTGGTGCAGGAGACTGCCGCGCAGTAAACCGCGTTCGCTGTAACTGCGCGGGCTTGTTCCGCGGGTGTACCCGCCGCAACGATGTTGCTGGCGCTGGACATTCGCGGGCAAGCCCGCGTTTTGTTTGGCGCACCCTTACACTTGTTCACAGCCAGGGCGTGCCATTTCTGGCATATAACCTGACCCCTTTCGTATCCATTGATGTCTGCCATGAAACCACTGCTGTATATCACCCCGGCCCGTGCCTTGCTGTTTGGTCTGACCCTGGCCTTGTTCGAGCTGCTCACCTACCTGGCCAGCGATGCGGTCATGCCGGCTATGCCGGATGTGGTCACCGAGATGAACGCCAGTCCGGAATTTATCCCGCACGCGCTGAACCTGTACCTGCTGGGTGGGGTGGTCCTGCAATGGCTGATCGGCCCGCTGGCCGACCGCTATGGCCGGCGGCCCTTGCTGCTCGCTGGCTGCGTGATCTTTGGTGTGGCCTGCATGGCGACCTTCTGGGTGCATGACATCGGCCTGTTCAACCTGCTGCGGCTGTTGCAGGGAATCGGCCTGGGCTTTGTCGTCACCGTCAGCTACCCAGCATTGAACGAGGCTTTCAGCGAGGCCGATGCCGTACGCATGATGGCTTTGCTGGCCAATATCGCCTTGCTCTCGCCCTTGCTCGGGCCGCTGGTAGGCACGTTGATGCTGCAGTGGCTGGACTGGCGCTGGTTGTTCTTGGCATTTGCCGTGGGTGCGCTGCTGACCCTCGGGCTGCTGTATCGCTTCATGCCGGAAACCCTCGGCGTCGAGCGCCGCGACGGTACCCGCCTGCCGTTCACGCCGATTCACCTGCTGCCGCTGTTGTCTGGTTATGGCCAGTTGCTGAGCAATCGTCGCTTCGTCGCCGGCAGCGCTGCGCTGGGCCTGGTCGGCTTGCCGCTGATCGGCTGGATCGGCCTGTCGCCGGTACTGCTGATTCACGACGAGGGCCTGAGCAAGATGGCCTATGCCTTGTGGCAACTGCCGGTGTTCGGTGGCTTGATCGCGGGCAACCTAATCATCAACAGCATCGCTGAGCGCTACCCATTGCCTGCGCTGGTGCGCGGCGCACTTTGGCCGTATCTGGCGGGGTTGGGCCTGATGATGCTGGCTACCTGGCTGTGGCCGTCGGTTACCAGCGTGGTGGCGGGTATGACCCTGTATGCGCTGGGGCTGGGCGTGGCCAATGCCGTGCTGTACCGCATGACCTTGTTCGCCAGCGAGCAGAGCAAGGGCCTGGTTTCAGCCATGCTCGGCATGATCACCATTGCCGTATTGGGTCTGGGTGGCGCGCTGCTGGCGATGATTGGTGCTGGCGCCAGCTTGCTGCACTTCGCCGTCCTCGCCGGTATAGCCGGGGCGCTGGCGCTGCTGCCGCTGTGGTTCGTCGTGGGGGGCAAGGGCGCTGGCGCGACCGTCGCGCAGTGAAGCGGGCGCCGCTGTGCCTGTGCAGGCGACAGCGGCGCAACGTTCGACTAAGGCTGGTCCGGGGTAGGGCCGGGCACCGGCTCCAGCTTGCCGCGCCGTGCCTCCTGGCGCCACTGCAGGAGGATCAGGATCAACGTAGGCACGCCCAGCAGCGCGGTAATCAGGAAGAAGTCGTGGTAGCCAAACTTCTCCACGATTACACCTGAGTACCCCCCGATCAGCCGCGGCAACAGCAGCATGATCGAGCTCAGCAGGGCGTATTGGGTGGCCGAGAACTTCAGGTTGGTCAGGCTCGACAGGTAGGCAACGAACGCCGAAGTGGCCATCCCGGAACTGAAGTTGTCCAGCGAGATGGTGACCACCAGCATCTCCACGTTCGGCCCCATGTCGGCCAACATCAGGAACAGGATGTTGGTGCTGGCCGAGGCAACGCCGCCGATGAACAGGATCGGCATGATACCGAAACGCACGATCAGCAAACCGCCGGCGCCGGCGCCAAGCAGGGTCATGATCAGGCCGAAGATCTTGCTGACGCTGGCGATCTGGTCCTTGGTGAAGCCCATGTCGATGTAGAACACGTTGGCCATAACGCCCATCACCGTGTCGGACATGCGATAGGTAGCGATCAGCCCGAGCAGCAGCAACGCCTGCCAGCGATAGCGGGCGATGAAGTCGTTCACCGGCGTCAGCACCGGCGCCAGGCCACGGCGGCCGAGCGATGACAGGCAGGCCCAGGTCAACAGCGCGTAGAGGACCAGGCGCATGAAGGCGCGGTCCTCCAGCACCAGTTGCACTACGGTAGAGTCGCCAAGCACCACGCTGGCCCAGTCGGTGTTGTACAACTGGGTGAAGCTGGCCGGCACCGACACCAGCAGAATGATCAGGACGAACACTGACGCCAACTGATGGCTCAAGCCATAGCGAGCAGCCGACAGCTGCGTGCGCAGCGGCACTGGCGGTTCGCGCATGATCAGCGTGGTGAACACGGCGGGTAGCATGATCACGCCGAACAGCACATAGGTGCCGGTCCAGGCCTGGTGCAGATAGCTGAAGCCAGTGGAGCCGAACCATTCAGCGAAGAACAGCGCGCCGGCAGTAGCCAGCAGGGCGGCAACCCGGTAGCCGGCCATGTAGCTGGCGGCAAGCGCAGCCTGGCGCTGGTCATCGGCGATTTCCAGGCGGTAGGCGTCGACGGCGATGTCCTGCGTTGCCGAGGCGAAGGCCACCAGCACCGCCAGGGCGATCAGCCAGGACAGGTGTTTTTGCGGATCGCACAGGCCCATGCCGACCAAGCCGATGACCACCAGTACTTGCGACAACAGCAGCCAGGAGCGACGTCGGCCAAGCCCGCCGAGCAGCGGCAGGCGCCACTGGTCGAGCAGTGGCGACCAGACCCACTTGAAGGCATAGGCCAGGCCGATCAGGCTGGCATAGCCAATTGTCTCGCGGGCCACACCGGCCTCGCGCAGCCACACTGAAAGGGTTGAAAATACCAGCATGTAGGGCAGGCCGGCAGCGAAGCCCAGCAGCAACAGCACCAGAGTTGACGGGCTGGCATAGGCAGCGAGCGCAGCGCGCCAGGTTTTACGGGGCATGGGCCAACATCTGCCTCAAGGTTACGAAAACAAAGCGCGCACTCTAACCGCTGTGCTCCATCGGGCGCCAGCCATGGCGCAACATATCCACACGATTATTGGCTACATTGACGCCTTCGGCGCGTAGCCGAGCGCGTTGTTCGTCGCCTGAAGGTGTGCCCGGCTGCAGGCTCAATCGACCACTCGCGCCGATCACCCGGTGCCAGGGCAGGCGGCTGCCCTGCGGCAGTTGGCCCAGCGTCCGCCCGACCCAGCGTGCGGCCCGTCCAAGGCCAGCCAAATCCGCCAATTGGCCATAACTGACGACCTTACCCTCGGGCACTTGCCCGAGGGCGGTATAGAGTGCCGTTCGTCGGGCTTCGGCATCCTCTGCCGAAAGGCGTGCAGCGCCAGACATCAGGCGTAGCCCGGCGATCGGCGAGATTGCCGGCGAAGTGGCTTATAGATGAGAGTTGAACTCATTGGCATCGGTTTGGTCTGTCCTTGCTCTGGTCGCGCGTATCTGGATAATGCCCGGCTTTTTTCCGCAAACCGAGCCCGTAGTCAGCTTATGTATTCTAGAACCTTGCTCTGCCTTCTCGCCGCTTCCCTGTGTACCCCAGCGTTCGCCGACACCGTCTGGATGAAGAACGGTGACAAGCTCAGTGGCAAGATCAAAGTTTTCGATGGCGGCAAGCTGCTGCTGGAAACGCCCTATGGTGGCTCCATCGCGCTGGACTGGAAACAGGTACAGACCCTCGAAAGCGATCAGGAGCTGTTGGTCAAACAGGATGCCTACACCGGCGAAAGGGCCAAGTCGCTGCAGGCAGCCGAGCCGGGCAAAGTGACCCTGGCCAATGGCGAGGCGCCGAAAACCGTCGAGCTGGCCAGCATCGAGCAGATCATGAAGCCGCGGCCAGTAGTCGAGGATCTGGTCTGGAAAGGTAACGTCGACCTGGCCATGGACTTCAAGCGCGCCGAAAACGACACCGACGATTACGATGTCGGTTTCAAGACCTCCGCGCGTCATGGTCGCTGGCGGCACAACGCCCAGGGCGAATACAACCGCGAGAGCAAGGACGACGTCACCACCACCAACAACTGGAGTGGTGAATACGCGCTTGACCGCTTCATCACCGACAAGTGGTTTTGGCAGGGACGTCTCGAGTACAAGCGTGATCATATTGAAGACCTGGCCCGCCAGCGCACGGTCGGTACCGGCCCGGGCTACCAGTTCTGGGACGACGAGCTGGGGGCGTTCTCGCTCGGCTCGCTGCTCAACCGCACCGACTATCAGTACCGCGATGGCGGCAAGGACAATTTCTACTCGGCTGCCATGAAGTGGGATTACACCCGCTACCTGATCGGCAAGAACGTCCAACTGTTCACCAATGGTGAACTGGGCAAACCGCTGGGTGGGGTTGCCGATTACTCGCTGGATGCCGAAGTCGGCCTGCGCTACAAGGTCACCGAGTGGGCCTCGCTCAATCTCAAGGCCGAGAAGGAAATGATCCAGGGCACCAGCAACAGTGACCTGGACAAGACCCGCTACACTGCGGGCTTTGGCGTTGCCTGGTAAAACCGCTCTGTTGCACTTCTGGCGTGGCGGTCACGGCTGATAAATGCTTATCTTGTCAGCTGACCCGCCTGCCGCCAGGAGCATCTGTTGTGAGTAACGTCGTTACCAACACCGCCCTTCGTCCCGCCCGCGAACTCCTGCTCAAGGAATACCGCGGCGTCCTTTCGACCCATTCCAAGTCGATGCCCGGCTTCCCGTTCGGCTCGGTTGTGCCGTACTGCCTGGATGCCGAGGGTCAGCCGCTGATCCTGATCAGCCGCATCGCCCAGCATACCCACAATCTGCAGAAAGACCCCAAGTGCTCGTTGCTGGTGGGCGAGCGCGAGGCGCTCGATGTGCAGGCTGTCGGCCGGCTGACGGTGATGGCCGAGGCGCACAAGCTGACCGACGGCGGAGCCATCGAAGCGGCGGCGGCTCGCTACTACCGCTACTTCCCGGACGCCGCCAATTACCACAAGGCCCATGACTTCGACTTCTGGCGCCTGCAGCCGGTACGCCATCGCTACATTGGCGGTTTTGGTGCGATTCACTGGCTCGATCAGGTGACAATGGCCAACCCGTTTGCCGGCGCCGCCGAGGCCAGCATGGTCGAACACATGAACAGCGACCACGCAGCGGCCATCGCTCACTATGTCGCCCTGAGCGATCTGCCAGATACGCCTGCCGCTGAATTGGCAGGTATCGACAGCGAAGGGCTGCATCTGCGCATTGGTCAGGCTATCTACTGGCTGCCATTCCCGAAGACTTGCAATACGCCGACACAAGTGCGCGAAGCCTTGGTATTGCTGGCCCGCGCCGCCAAATGGCCGACTGTGGATGAAACTCAGGGTTGAAATAGCGACCTTGCGCATCCATGTGTTGTCCTAGTGGAAGGTTGTCTTCCGTCGAGGAACCCTTGATGCGTGTTTTTTTATTGTTGTTGCTGCTGTTTCCGGTGCTCGAGCTGTTCGTGTTCGTCAAAGTCAGCGCCGCGATCGGTTTCTTTCCGGCGTTGCTGCTGATCATCGGCGGCTCCGCGTTGGGCTTGCTGGTCATGCGGGTGGCCGGTATCGCCACCGCACTGCGTGCCCGCGAGAGTCTGCAGCGAGGCGAGTTGCCCGCTGAAGACATGTTCCAGGGCCTGATGCTGGCAGTGGCAGGCGTGCTGTTGCTGATTCCGGGCTTCATCAGTGACGTGCTCGGCCTGATCTGCCTGATGCCGTTCACCCGTCATTTTGCCGCGCGCAAGTTGCGTCAGCGGGCTGAGGCGCAGGCAATGCGGCAGCGTGCATTCCAGGATGATCCATTCGCAGCACGGCCGCCCGAAGGTGGCCACCGGCCAAACGTGATCGAAGGCGAGTACCAGCGTCGCGATCAGTAACCTTGTCCAGTTTGTGTGCAAAGCGGCCCCGTACGGGGCCGTTTGCATTTGCGCGGGTAGCTGTTGAAAAAAATTTCACAGGTAAGCCCTTGTAATCGTTTCGCTCGGCCTCATCTATGTGGTCACCGCAAGGTTTCTGGTGGCAACGCCAGACAAGACAAAGGGGTTCGCCGAATGCGGGCCCCTACCGGCAACGCCGGAATGCATCAACCCGCCGGTCTCGACACCGGCCGATGAAAACCACTAATTGGGAGAGATCGACAATGAAGCTTCGTCCTCTGCATGACCGCGTCGTAATCCGCCGCAGCGAAGAAGAATCGAAAACCGCTGGCGGTATCGTTCTGCCAGGTTCGGCCGCTGAAAAACCAAACCGCGGTGAAATCGTTGCCGTCGGTACCGGTCGCATCCTGGACAACGGCGAAGTTCGCGCGCTGGCCGTGAAAGTGGGTGACAAAGTGGTCTTCGGCCCGTACTCGGGCAGCAACACCGTGAAAGTCGATGGCGAAGATCTGCTGGTGATGGCTGAGAACGAGATTCTCGCTGTCGTCGAAGGCTGATTTTCCCGACTTCCCGTTACTCCAAAGTATTTCAAGGATTAAACGATCATGGCTGCTAAAGACGTAAAATTCGGCGATTCCGCCCGCAAAAAAATGCTCGTTGGTGTAAACGTTCTGGCTGACGCTGTCAAAGCCACCCTCGGCCCGAAAGGCCGTAACGTTGTCCTGGCCAAGAGCTTCGGCGCGCCAACCATCACCAAAGACGGTGTATCGGTTGCCAAAGAAATCGAACTGAAAGACGCTTTCGAGAACATGGGCGCTCAGCTGGTCAAGGAAGTTGCTTCCAAGGCCAACGACGCTGCCGGTGACGGCACCACCACTGCGACCGTTCTGGCTCAAGCCATCGTCAACGAAGGCCTGAAAGCCGTCGCTGCCGGCATGAACCCGATGGACCTGAAGCGCGGCATCGACAAGGCCACCATCGCCATCGTTGCCGAACTGAAGAACCTGTCCAAGCCTTGCTCCGATTCCAAGGCCATCGCTCAGGTCGGTACCATCTCTGCCAACTCCGACAGCTCCATCGGTGAAATCATCGCCGAAGCCATGGAAAAGGTCGGTAAAGAAGGCGTCATCACCGTTGAAGAAGGCTCGGGCCTGGAAAACGAACTGTCGGTTGTCGAAGGCATGCAGTTCGACCGTGGCTACCTGTCGCCGTACTTCGTCAACAAGCCGGACACCATGGTCGCCGAGCTCGACGGCCCACTGCTGCTGCTGGTCGACAAGAAGATCTCCAACATCCGTGAGCTGCTGCCAGTTCTGGAAGCCGTTGCCAAGGCCGGCCGTCCACTGCTGATCGTTGCTGAAGACGTTGAAGGCGAAGCCCTGGCTACCCTGGTAGTCAACAACATGCGCGGCATCGTCAAGGTTGCAGCGGTCAAGGCACCAGGCTTCGGCGACCGCCGCAAAGCCATGCTGCAGGACATCGCTGTCCTGACTGGCGGTACCGTCATCTCCGAAGAGATCGGCCTGTCGCTGGAATCGGCTACCCTGGAAAACCTGGGTAACGCCAAGCGCGTCATCCTGTCGAAAGAAAACACCACCATCATCGATGGCGCTGGTGTTGAAGACGACATCCAGGCTCGCGTTAAGCAAATCCGCGCTCAAATCGAAGAGACTTCGTCCGACTACGATCGTGAAAAACTGCAAGAGCGTCTGGCCAAGCTGGCTGGCGGTGTTGCCGTGATCAAGGTCGGTGCTGGCACCGAAGTTGAAATGAAAGAGAAGAAAGCCCGCGTTGAAGACGCCCTGCACGCTACCCGTGCAGCCGTTGAAGAAGGCGTGGTACCTGGCGGTGGTGTTGCTCTGGTCCGTGCTCTGAGCGCTATCATCGACCTCAAAGGCGACAACGAAGACCAGAACGTCGGTATCGCTCTGCTGCGCCGTGCGGTTGAATCGCCACTGCGTCAGATCGTTGCCAACGCCGGTGACGAGCCAAGCGTCGTGGCCGACAAGGTCAAGCAGGGTTCGGGCAACTACGGCTATAACGCCGCTTCCGGTGAATACGGCGACATGATCGAAATGGGTATCCTCGACCCAGCCAAAGTCACCCGTTCGGCACTGCAAGCCGCTGCTTCGATCGGTGGTCTGATGATCACTACCGAAGCGATGATTGCTGATGCTCCGGAAGACAAGCCAGCTGGCGGTGGTATGCCAGACATGGGCGGCATGGGTGGCATGGGCGGCATGATGTAAGCCTGCCTTAGCGCCTGCTGTACCGAAAAGCCCCGCCTAGTGCGGGGCTTTTTTGTGGGTACCTAGAACGGCACCGGACTGTAGGAGCGGCCTTGTGTCGCGGAAGGGTCGCGTAGCGGCCCCAGATTCCCAGCTTCGCCGCTGAAATTGCCGGGCCAGCTCTGCTGGCCTTTCGCGACACAAGGCCGCTCTACACAGAGCGCGTTTGCCTGGAGAGGCTTGGACGGTAGAGCACCAGGTAGTAACACGCCAAGCCGATCAACCAGCAGAACACCGCTGTCCAGGCATTGTGTGAAAAGAAATGCGCGCCCTGCAGCATGCGCCCAAGCGACAGCACGCTGCCGAGGGTAAACGCCAGCAGCAAAGCGCCTCGGGCTAACCGCGGTCGGCGATCACGCAATGCAAAAAACAACGCAAACAGGCTAAAACCGGTCGCCGCATGGCCTCCGGGCCAGCAGCGTCCGGGTTTGTCGGTTTGCGGCCTGGCTTCGAGCAATTTGCTGTAGGTCTGCTCACCGCCAAACTGGCTAAGGCTCCACGGGCATTGCACCGCCGTGGCAACCTTGAGCGGGGTGACAAAGCTGGTCGACAGGCCCAGCGACAGTACCAGGCAGCCCAGCTCTCTGCGCCAGGCAAACAGCCGCTGCCAGAACAGGCTGGCAAAAAACGCCAGCACCGCCACCAGTGCCAAGCCAATGACCACCTGCTTGACGCCATCGTGGAGGATGTTTTCCAGGACATAGCTGTGCCGGCCGATGAACTGCCCGGCGCCCGGATCGAAGGCGAGGGCGGCCAGGGACATGTCCAGTGATGTCGATTCGAGCACCAGCAGTGCGAGTGCGCAGCCCAGGGGGATCCCCAGGTATAACCACAGATTGAGCGGGCGCGGGCGGACGGCGGGGGGCATGGTGACTCCAGGCGCAGAAAAAGGCGGCGATTGTCTGCCTGGGGCTATATTTGCGCTGTGAAGTTTTGGTGAAAAATATGTCAGCAGCAGTGATCAGCCGGCAAGGCTGGCGCCGCGCCAGCGATGTCCGTAAGCTGCGCCTGCCGCGCACTGCGAAAGCGCCGCACAGGAGAAACCGATGCGCATTCTTTTGGTTGAAGACAACCGCGATATCCTCGCCAACCTGGCTGACTACCTGGGTATGAAAGGCTACACGGTCGATTGCGCCCAGGACGGTCTGTCCGGTTTGCACCTGGCCGCAACTGAGCACTATGACCTGATTGTGCTCGACATCATGCTGCCAGGCATTGATGGCTACACCCTGTGCAAGCGCCTGCGCGAAGATGCCCGGCGCGATACCCCGGTGATAATGCTCACGGCTCGCGATCAGCTCGATGATCGTCTGCAGGGCTTTCGCTCGGGCGCCGACGACTACCTGCTCAAGCCGTTCGCGCTGTCGGAGCTGGCGGCGCGTATCGAAGCAGTGCTGCGTCGCGCGCAGGGCGGTGGCCGGCGTACGCTGCAGGTGGCAGACCTCAGTTACGACCTCGACACCCTTGAGGTCACCCGCGAGGGCAAGCTGCTCAAACTCAACCCGGTCGGTCTCAAGCTGCTCGCGGTACTGATGCAGAAGAGCCCCCACGTACTGCGCCGGGAAGTTCTCGAAGAAGCCCTGTGGGGCGATGACTGTCCCGACAGCGACAGCCTGCGCAGCCATGTGCACCAGTTGCGCCAAGTGATCGACAAACCGTTCGAAAAGCCCCTGCTGCACACCGTGCATGGCGTTGGCTACCGCCTCGCCGAGGGTCGCGATGGAGTTTAAGCAAAGCCTCGCCCAGCGCATCATCATCGCCTTTGCCTTGATGAGTGCATTGGTCGCAGGCGCCTTCGCCTTCGGCATCGTGGCGACCGTACATCTGGTGGAGGAGCGGCTGATTTCAACCGTGCTTGGCGGAGACCTGCAGCGCCTGTTGCGCATGGACAGCGTCAGCGACTGGAGCCATCGACCACGGCCCGACCAGCTGTTCTATTTCAGCGGCGGGCGCGATGACTTCGAGCTACCCAAGGACCTGCATCACCTCGAACCTGGCTTTCATGAAGTGTTTCGCGACCAGCTTTCTTACCACGCGATGGTCGAGGTGGTAGACGGTCGCCGTTATGTACTGCTGCAGGACCAGAGCGATTTCGAAGAGCGCGAGCGACTGCTGTTTGCAGTGGTGGTGGTAGGTTTTGTGCTCAGCCTGGTACTGGCGGTATTCCTCGGCTGGCTGCTGGCACGCCGGGTGATGGCGCCGGTCATCCGCCTGGCACGGCAGGTGCGCCATCGTGACCAGTTGCTGGGCCTGGCCCCGCCGCTGGCGCCGGACTATGCCGCCGACGAGGTGGGGCAACTGGCAGTGGCGTTCGACGATACGCTTGGCCGTCTGCGCGATGCCCTCAATCGCGAGCGGCTGTTTACCAGTGACGTCAGTCATGAATTGCGCACGCCATTGAT
The DNA here is from genome assembly GCF_014268785.2 of Pseudomonas shirazensis. Classification (GTDB taxonomy): domain Bacteria; phylum Pseudomonadota; class Gammaproteobacteria; order Pseudomonadales; family Pseudomonadaceae; genus Aquipseudomonas; species Aquipseudomonas shirazensis. Next base: position 880,354 of record NZ_JABWRD020000003.1, read on the forward strand.
GGTCCTGGCGACCTCCTGTGAACTGCTGATCGAGAACCCGAGCCTGGACACCCGTTCGCGGGCCCAAGTGGAACGCATCGCCCGCGCCACCGAAGAGATGCAGGAGCTGGTCAAGACTTTCCTCATGCTCGCCCGGGCGCAGCATGACGAGGGCGCCGTGGCCTCGCGGGCCAGCCTGCGCGAAGTCGGCGATGACTTGATCGGTGTCTGGCACGACACTATCGAGCAAAAGGGCCTGACCTTGCATTACGACGGGCGTGCCAACGCCAGCCCGGTCTTGTACAACGCGACCTTCCTGCAATCAGTGATGGGTAACCTGTTGCGCAACGCAGCGCACTACACCGATTCTGGTTACATCCGCTTGACGCTCGACGCCCAGGGTTTCAGCGTCGAGGATAGCGGTGTGGGCATCCCCGAAGAACAGCGCGAAGAAATGTTCAAGCCATTCGTGCGCGGCGGTGAACGTCGTGGCGAAGGCCTGGGCTTGGGCCTGTCGCTGGTGCAGCGCATTTGTGACGACCAGGGCTGGCAGGTGACGCTGACTGCGACGGCGCCACATGGCTGCCGCTTCCAGGTCGATCTTAGTCCCGGTGGTGTAAATACGCCGTCCGACGACATCGCCTGATATCGGTAATCGCTTGTAATGATGTAGGAAAAGGCTTACAAGTTTTTCACATTTGCATCACCTGAGCCCGACGCGCGTCTTTCTAAATTGCGCGCATCAGCTCAGGAGATGCCCGATGCGCAGCCCGATAAAACTCGAGTTTTCCGAGAAGTACGACAGACAACACGCGCAGGATTACCTTTACAAGCACCAGAACGGTTTTGCCCGGCGGCTGTCCCATCTGCGCGACGAGCAGTTGGCTCGGCGTGCGCTGACACTGGCTGGCGACCCTGGTCTGGTGCTGGATCTGCCGAGTGGGGCAGGGCGTTTCTGGCCATTGCTGGCCGAAAAAGCCAATCGGGTGATCATCGGTGCAGACAACTCCAAGGCGATGATCGAGACAGCCTGTGCAGCGCAACCGCCAGCCGTAGTCGCGCGGGTACGGCCCTTGCAGACCTCTGCTTTCGCCATTGATCTGCCGGACAACGCGGTAGACAGCATTTTCTGCATGCGGCTGTTTCACCACATCGGTGAAGCCAGCCATCGGCGCACGATTCTCTCGGAATTTCATCGTGTTAGCCGCGACAGCGCGATCGTTTCGTTGTGGGTGGATGGCAACTTCAAGGCCTGGCGGCGCAAAAAGCTGGAAAAGCGCCGCAACAGCAGACCTGACAAGGACAGTTACCAGAATCGTTTCGTGTTACCTGCTGACACAGTTGAGCAGGAGTTTCTTGCGGCCGGATTTCGTATCCAGGAGCGCCTGGATTTCCTGCCGCTCTACGCCATGTGGCGGGTCTACGTATTACGCAAGGGGTAGAGAATATGGTGGTGACTCAGGGCCGTGAATCGCAGTTCGATTTCTACTGGCAGCAGCAGGGCGAGTGGGTCGAGGAGCCCAATCAGCGCCGCGGTGGCGAAAGCGGAGTGCAGCGCCTGAACGACGCCAGCGGCCAACTGCTGTATGCCAAGCGCCAGATCGGCCATACCTACCGCAGCCTGCTGCACCCGTTTGGCCGGCCGACAGTGCTGCGTGAGCTGGATGCGCTGCACAGCTTCGAGCAGCTTGGTGTGCGCGTGCCACGTATCGTCTATTGCGGTGCACAGCGCGATGAGGAGCACCAGTGGCGTGCGCTGCTGGTCAGCGAAGCGCTGGATGGCTTTGTCGACATGGAAACCTGGTACGCCAACGGCGCCCGCGAGGCGTATGCGGCGGTCCTGCATGAGCGCATGCTCAAGGATCTGGCCGAGAACCTCGCGCGCATGCACCACGGCCATTGGCAGCACGGCTGCCTGTATGGCAAGCATGTGTTCATCAAGGTCAGCGGCGAAGGTGAGCAGGCTACCGCCGAAGTCGCCTTGCTTGATCTGGAGAAGTGCCGCCGACGCATCAGTCGCCAGCGCGCAGCACTCAACGACCTCGGTCAGCTACGGCGCCATTCGTCACTCAACGATACTGAATGGCAAACATTGCTCTACTTTTACCAGACGGCGTTTGGCAGCGCAGTCAAAGGTTTAGAGTAATGAAACTAGAAATCGCTCGAACTTTGTTCCTGGTGTCGTCGCTGGCAGTGACCACGGTTGCGTTCGCCGCTTGGGAGCAGCCGCGGCCTACCGTGTTCAGCAAATCGGATTTGCTCAGCCAATGCCCGCCACCGCGCAATGTGAAAGCCCAGGTCACGGTACAGCCGGATCAGGACTTGTTGCTGCTGTTGTTTGGCCTGCGCCAGGGCGTGCGACCGTTCGGTTGAAACACACTGCGGTGTTGGTGATGTAACTGTCGTGCAGGGGAAAGGCGCACACAGGGTAGGGGTGATACGGTCTTGTCTCGAGCCCGGTTCGTCCGTGTGCCTTTCCCTAAAGACAGGACGACCCACTCCCTATGGAAATCCGCCTGCTGCACGGTGCCGCCATCGCGCCCTTTATCACAGAGCTTGGTCATTTACGTCTGCAGGTTCTGGGTGAATATCCTTTTCTATACGACGGGACGGCGTTGGGGGAGGCAGATTTTCTGGCAGGCTATCCGCTGTCCGAACGCAGCTTGCTGGTGCTCGCTCAAGAGCATGGCCAAGTGGTTGGTGCCTCTCTTGGCTTGCCTTTATCTGATATGGCAGACGCGCTACAAGAGCCGTTTGTGGCTCGCGGCCAGGATCCAGCCAGAGTCTTCTACTTCGCCCAGTCATTGGTGCTGCCCGCATACCGGGGGCAAGGCCTGGGCGTGCGGTTTTTCATCGAACGCGAATCTTACGCCCACAAGTTGGCCGACTTCGATTTCTGCGCGTTCTGCAGTGTGGAGCGGCCGGGCGCGCACCCGCTGCGGCCCGCCGACTTCAAGCCACTGGATGGGTTCTGGCGCAACCGCGGGTTTCTGCGTGATTCCTCATTGCGTTCAAGTTGGACCTGGTGTGATCGGGGTGAGCAGCAGGTGAGCGAGAAGATCATGTCGTTTTGGCTCAAGGCATTGTTGAGGTGATGTCCATATGCCATAGAACATCAGACCGGCCAAGCTGATCAGCATTGGCCCGTGATCATGCTTGGACCACGGTCAAGTGGTTTGTCACTGAGGCAGTGATCGTAGATCCTACTATTGAGGCGTGAACGTTCTAGGAATGCCTGGCCTCAGCGAAACGTTATCTGGGAAGGGGCCGATTCTTGGGATAGGGAGACGCTCGAATACGCCGTTGCTTCCTGCAAAGGTGTGTCCTGTAAATTGAGGGTGATTCTGAAACTTTATCTCGCGCAGACTGACGAGTTCGTCGTAGGCAATAACAGGCCTCTTGAGCGTGTTTGCCACTTCTTGTGCTGCTCCTGTTTTACCCGCTTTGCAGGCCAGTAGTACAACCGGTTTATTGGGGCGGTTTGCGTAGGCTGGCAGAGTATTCAATCGAGGGGCAATCTCGTCGAGTGCAACATTCTTTGCACTATCGAATGTTCCTGTACCCGTCATCAGGCGTCCTTGCTCTGTACCGTGAGTTTCGAAAGAGGCCAGGTTGGAATCGTATAGATTCCGATGAAATGCAACACTGGTGTCGTCACCGGGCAAGCTCAAGATCACATCAGAGTTTCCGACGGTGCGCACGGGTTGCTTAATGTTATTGGCTTTGGATGAACGCATCATTTTCGTTTGTAGCTTCGCCGATCCGCGCCCTGAAAGTCGTCCGAGTAAAGTCGCTGCTTTCGGTGTGATCTCCAGTGCAGAGCCCACCAGCCCCGTGCTGAGCGATACCCAGCCAAGGATACTCGCGGCCTTCTGGTCATAGCCGGTGGCTTCCAGCACCGTCGACGCCAGCCCCGTCCCCAGTGAGATGGCGCCCAGGGTCGCGGCGCCAATGGCGGCGGCCCCGCTCGCCGTGAGT
>NZ_JABWRD020000004.1 GCF_014268785.2 Pseudomonas shirazensis
GACTGCTCCATCCCGCGTCTGTGGGGTGGATTCTACTCCCTGGCGCTGCGCAGTCAAGCTATTTCTCAGGGAAATCCTTTTCTGTTCAATCTGTTAGCGTGTCAATTAAGTGCCGGGCTCAGCAACGGCGGGCATTCCAGGCCAATTATCGAATAGCGCGGTGTGCACGGTGTCAGCGCGTGGCGGTTACGGTAATATCTGTATGAATTTACAGTACTGACGGTCATCCATGTCCTTGCGCAAGATCATCCATGTCGACTGCGACTGCTTCTACGCTGCGATCGAAATGCGTGACGACCCGAGCCTGGCTGGCCGGCCGATGGCGGTGGGTGGCTCGGCGGAGCGGCGCGGGGTGATTGCCACCTGCAACTATGAAGCGCGCGCCTATGGGGTACGCTCGGCAATGTCCTCGCGCCACGCGCTTAAACTCTGCCCTGACCTGTTGATCGTCAAGCCGCGTTTCGAGGCCTACCGCGAAGCCTCGCGCGAGATCCAGGCGATCTTTCGCGACTACACCGAGCTGATCGAGCCGCTGTCACTGGATGAAGCCTATCTGGATGTCAGCGACAGCTCCTGGTACGGCGGTAGCGCCACGCGGATTGCTGAGGATATCCGCCAGCGCGTCGCCAAGTCCTTGCACATCACGGTTTCAGCAGGGGTTGCGCCAAACAAGTTCCTGGCCAAGATCGCCAGCGACTGGCGCAAACCCAATGGATTGTTTGTGATAACCCCGGGCGAGGTGGAGGCGTTTGTTGCCGCGCTGCCGGTGGCTCGCCTGCATGGCGTGGGCAAGGTCACAGCCGACAAGCTGACCCGGCTGGGTATCGAGACCTGCATGGACATGCGCGAATGGTCAAAGCTGGCGCTGGTGCGCGAGTTTGGCAGTTTTGGCGAGCGTTTGTGGGGGCTGGCTCGTGGCGTGGATGAGCGGGCTGTACAGAATGACAGCCGGCGTCAGTCAGTCAGTGTCGAAAACACCTACGATACCGATCTGCCTGACCTGAACAGTTGCCTGGCCAAATTGCCTGAGTTGCTTGATAGCCTTAATGAGCGGGTCGCGCGGATGGACAGCAGCTATAAAGCCGACAAGCCATTCGTCAAGGTCAAGTTCCATGACTTTAGCCAGACGACCATGGAGCAGGCGGGTGCCGGGCGCGATCTGGAGAGTTACCGACAGTTGCTGAGTCAGGCGTTTGCCCGTGGCGGCAAGCCGGTGCGCTTGCTTGGGGTGGGGGTGCGCTTGCGCGATCTGCGCGGGGCGCATGAGCAGCTGGAGTTGTTTGCGCCAACGTGACGGTGCGTCAGCAAGGCCGCCAGGCGGCCTGTGACGAAGGCGGTTATTGTCCGCCTGGATCTGCTACCAGTCGCCCGGTCTGCTTGGTCAGTGCCTGCAAGAATTCCTGCTGCAATTCAGGATCATTGCGGGTCAGTTCAATCAGGCTCTGCTCAAGCTCACTGGCTTCTTCTTCCAGCCCCAGCTCGGACAGCCGCTTGACCCGGTGAACCCACTGGCTGACATCGTCGTCTTCAAGGTCATCGAAGATCAGGTGCCGTGCTTCGACCAGTTTGTTGCGCAGCGTGCCGCTGACCAGCAGGCTGGCGTCGCCGCGAATGCCGTTGTCCTCGTCGACCACCTGCAGGTGCAGGGTGCCTACGCGGCCGAGATTCTGCTCGGAAAACGGCACATCCAGCAGGTTCAGCCGCAGTACGCCATTACGGTCGGTGGTCAGCTCATGGTTGAGCTTGCCAGCCTTGACCTCGACCAGGCGCTCGCTCCAGGGCAGGTTGGTGGATTCTTCGCGCTTGGCTTTCTCCACCTCGCTGATGCCCGCCAGGTTCTGCTGGGCACGGCCGTTGGATTGCACGTTCATGAATGGATTGAGCCCGGCAACGCCATAGCTCAGCCAGTCATGAGTGATGCTCTGCGGCAGGTTGCCCAAGGCGAACACATTGACCACATTGGCACCGACTCCAGCCACCACCGCGACCGCGCCCAGCGGGATCTCGTAGATCTCCCGCCAGGGCTGGTAGGGGGTGTAGCGGTCGTAGCGGCGGGTCACTTCGAACTCGGTGACTTCGAAGCGCTGCTGCTCGTGGACGCGCACGCGCCGTTGCGGAAGCTCCATTACCTTGGGCTCGCCAACGTCGATCTGCAGACTGTGCTCGAGCAACTTGCGCTCGACGCGTTCTTCATGCTCGCTGCGCTGGGACATCTGATTGGCGCAGCCGCTGACGAACAGGGCGCCGCAGAGTGCGGCGCCCCCCAGGGTAAAGGTACTTCGCTTGTACATGTTCACTCGCGCATTGAGCTATCAGCGACGGATGCGGGCTTGCAGGAAGGTCAGCACTTCATTGACCGGCAGCGCCTGGGCGTCCTGCTCGGTGCGGTGCTTGTATTCCAGATTGCCATCGGCCAGGCCGCGGTCACTGACCACGATCCGGTGCGGGATGCCGATCAGTTCCATATCGGCAAACTTGTTGCCTGGGCTGGTCTTCTTGTCACGGTCATCGAGCAGCACTTCGAAGCCTGCAGCGGTCAGTTCGGCGTAGAGCTTGTCGGTCGCCTCACGCACCACCTCGGTTTCGTAGCGCAGCGGTACCAGAGCGATCTGGAACGGCGCCAGGGCATCATTCCAGATGATCCCTTTGTCGTCGTAGCTCTGCTCGATGGCAGCAGCAACCACGCGCGAAACGCCGATGCCGTAGCAACCCATCGACAGTACTACTGGCTTGCCGTTCTCGCCGAGTACCTGGCACTTGAGCGCCTCGCTGTACTTGGTGCCGAGCTGGAAGATATGCCCGACTTCGATGCCGCGCTTGATCACCAGGGTGCCTTGGCCATCTGGGCTTGGGTCACCGGCAACCACGTTGCGAAGGTCAGCTACTTCAGGCACTGGCAGGTCACGCTCCCAGTTGACGCCGAAGTAGTGCTTGTCGTCGATGTTGGCGCCGATGCCAAAGTCGCTCATCAGGGCCACCGAGCGGTCGATGATGATCTCCAGCGGCAGGTTCAGCGGGCCCAGCGAGCCTGCACCGGCGCCAATTGCGTCACGCAGCTCGGCGTCGCTGGCCATGACCAGCGGTTCGGCAACCTGAGGGAGCTTGGCGGCCTTGATTTCGTTGAGTTCGTGATCGCCGCGCACGATCAGGGCAATCAGCTTGCCTTCTTCAGCGCCGCGCACGATCAGGGTCTTGACCGTCTTCTCGATTGGCAGGCCATGGTTTTCGACCAGTTGGGCGATGGTCTTGGCGTGCGGAGTATCGACCAGGCGCAACTCTTCGGTTGGCGCCGGGCGCACGCTTTCGCGTGGGATGGCTTCGGCTTTTTCGATGTTGGCGGCGTAGTCGGAGCTGTCGCTGAAGATCACGTCGTCTTCACCGGTAGCGGCCAGGACGTGGAATTCGTGCGAGTAGTTGCCACCGATCGAGCCGGTATCAGCCTGCACTGGGCGGAAGTTCAAGCCCAGGCGGGTAAAGATGTTGCTGTACGCCTGATGCATGCGGTCGTAGGTTTCCTGCAGGGAAGCCTGATCGGCATGGAACGAGTAGGCGTCCTTCATGATGAACTCGCGGCCGCGCATCAAACCGAAGCGTGGGCGGATCTCATCGCGGAATTTGGTCTGGATCTGGTACAGATTGAGCGGCAGCTGTTTATAGCTGGACAGCTCGTTGCGAACCATGTCGGTGATCACTTCTTCGTGAGTCGGGCCAACACAGAAATCGCGGTTGTGCCGGTCTTTCAGGCGCAGCAGCTCTGGGCCGTACTGTTCCCAGCGGCCAGATTCCTGCCACAGCTCGGCTGGCTGGATGCTCGGCATCAGCACTTCAAGCGCGCCGGCGGCGTTCATTTCTTCGCGGACCACGGCTTCGACCTTGCGCATTACCCGCAGGCCCATCGGCAGCCAGGTGTACAGGCCGGAGGCCAGCTTGCGGATCATGCCGGCGCGCAGCATGAGCTGATGGCTGATGACCACTGCATCGGCAGGGGTTTCTTTTTGGGTGGCGAGCAAATATTGACTGGTGCGCATGGGGGGCCGTGTCGATTGCCTAAGACGTTGAAATGACCCCGCATTCTACGGGGGCGAAACGAAAGCGTACAGGATGCCGCAGCGCAGGCCAGTTGTCAGCCAAGAAAAAGCCCGGCGTGGTCGCCGGGCTTTTCAAGTGCGGGGCACTGCAAGCCAGGCTTACAGGATGCTCAGCGGGTACTCGACGATCAGACGCAGTTCGTCCAGAGAGTTGGAGTAAACGGCGTCGGACGAGCGATAAGTTGCCTGACGAACACGGAAGCTCAGGTCCTTGGCGGGGCCCTCCTGAAGCACGTATTTGACGTCGATGTCACGTTCCCACTCGGTTCCGTTGTTGGTGCCTTCCACTTTCGCATCCGTACCGCGTACGTAGCGAGTCATGAAGGTCAGGCCAGGAATACCGAACTCGGCAAAGTTCAGGTCATAACGTGCTTGCCAAGACTTCTCGCCTTCAGCATTGAAGTCGGAGCGGGCAATGGAGTTTGCCAGGAAAATGGTGCCATTGCCGTCGACGCCATACTGATAGCCACCGTCGCCGGTCATCTTCTGATACGCGACGGTGAAAGTGTGCGCGCCAATGCTATAGGCGCCGGACAAGCTGAATGCGCGGCTGTCAATCTTGTCACCATCATAGGCTCGAGCTTCGCCGCTGCCACTGCTCTTGGTGTCGTACACGTTGAAGTCGAACACCAGGCCTTGAGTGTCAGAGATCGGCAGAGCCCAGTTGACGTTGGCGTAGTATTTGCGCCAGTAGTCTTCAACCTTGGAGTAGTAAAGGCTGGTGCTGAGGCTGTCGGTGAAGGCATACGTGCCGCCGGCAACGTCGGCTTTTTTCAGGCGGAAGTTGTCACGGTTGGTCTGTTCCTGACCGGTCAGGCTGGTGAAGCGACCCGCATTCAGGGTGAGGCCTTTGATTTCGCTACTGGTGATCAATGTGCCTTGGGCCATCTCAGGCAGCAAGCGGCTGTCGTCGGTGGCGAATACAGGCAGCGATACGAATTGGTCGCCAGCCTTGAGTACGGTGTCGGAAATGCGGAACTTGACCGCCGCGCCACCCTTGGAGTAGTCGTCCTGGGAACGGCCATCTGAACCGGTGGGGAACAGGCCCGTGCCGGAGAAGCCACGACCGCTGTCCAGCTTGAGGCCGAGCATGCCGATGGCGTCGACACCTACACCGACGGTGCCTTGGGTGAAGCCCGATTCAAAGGTACCGATGAAGCCTTGGCCCCATTCACGCTGGTCATGACGCAGGCCGGCTGTGCGGTTAGCGGCCGACTCCTGGTTACGATAGTCACGGCTGAAGTACAGGTTGCGCAACTTGACTGACAGCTGGCTGTCTTCAATAAAGCCTTTGGAATCATCCTGCGAAGAGGCGATGGCCATTTGCGAGGTGCCTGCCGCAACGGCCAGGGCGATCATGCTCCACTTCATCACGCGCATCGTGATTTGCTCCTTTGGTTTTTAGGAAGAGTACCGCTGCGCCCGGGGTTTTAATTATATGGGGCAGCTCTTTCTTGTTGTGTCGGCGCGAAGGTATATCACGCTGACTCTTTATTTGGCGATATGCATAAAGCAACTTTTCACAAACTTTATAGCGTGTCGCTTATAACTAATTCGATGTCGCAAATTACGCGACGAACAGCGGACATATATCCCAGCATTTTGCTCCGTCATCCGTTAACCCAGCGACGGTACCCCTCGGTAGTGCCTCAGCGCTGTGGTCCATCGACAGCTTCCGCTCACTGCAGGTGTCGTGCCGACTTGGCGTTGAGGCAATGCAACAAGCGTGCTCATTTTCACATTGAGTTGATGAATTTTTCACATCTGCCTGATCGCTTGCTGGCAAACCTCCGAAAATAAAGGGTTCGGTCTGTCTGATGGTGTGCCAAAATTCTACGGTCGATGCAACTGTAAGGTTGCTAACTAAACCAATGTGTTACCGCCGATTGTTCATCTTGAGTAGTTTTACTGGGAACCGCCGTCAGCACCGTGACGGACGGCTCTATTTTGGTGCGAAAAGTAGCGCTCTGTTACCGTGGCGGTGCAGGGCAGGCGTGCAAGCCAGCTAAAGTGTAGCTGGAGCGCCCGATTTCATGCCTGTTGCGGCTAGGCAGGGTATCCTCCGCGCACCATGCCTGCGTTGCGCAGGCGATCTGATTGAAGGAGATTTGCCGTGTTTGTCCTGGATCCGCGTTTGCAGCAGGATTGCCTGGTGTTGGGAGATTTCCCGCTGTGTCGGCTGCTGTTGAGCAAAGACGCCAATTATCCGTGGTTCATTCTGGTGCCGCGGCAAGCCGACGTTAGTGAGCTGTTCGACCTCACGGCAGCCGACCAGCAGCAGCTGTGGCAAGAAACCACCTGCCTGGCCAATTCGCTCAAACAGGAATTTGCTGCCGACAAGATGAACGTGGCGACCTTGGGCAACGTGGTCAGCCAACTGCACATGCACGTGATCGTGCGCCACCGCAACGATGCTGCCTGGCCTGCGCCAGTGTGGGGCAAGGTGGCGGCTGCCGAGTACCGCGAGGAGCAACTCGCACAGCTTCGCCAGCGCCTGCGCTCGGCGTTGAACAACAATGACTTCAAGGAGGCGTGAGCTGATGTCTCTGGAATCGCAAATCATCGATCTGGAAACCCGTCAGGCGTTTCAGGATGACGCGCTGCAGGAGCTCAATGATGTGGTGGTCGAGCAGGGGAGGGTGATCAATCGTCTGCAACTGCAGATGGCCGAGCTGATCAAGCGTTACGAGGAGATGGTCGGGCAGTACGGCAGCGAAGGTGAAGAAGCGCCGCCGCCTCATTACTGAGGGTGGGTACCTTGCGGGTGCATAGCGCCCGCAAGGCCTTTGCTGTCAGCGGCGCGAGACCGCGATCACGTCTTCTGCCTGCAGGCCCTTGTCGCGGTGCATGACCGAGAACTCCACGCGTTGGCCTTCGACCAGCACGCGGTGGCCGTCGCCACGGATGGCGCGAAAGTGTACGAAGATATCGTCGCCGGAGTCGCGCGAGATAAAGCCGAAGCCTTTCGAGGTGTTGAACCACTTGACGGTGCCGGTATCGCGCTTGCTGCCTTCCTGGGCAGCGCCGCCAATATTGCGCGAGCGGCCGCTGCTGCGGCTGAAGCCGGCAACCAGGTGTGCCAGAACTGCCAGAGCAGCGCACAGCAGTGCAGGCAGGTTGCCCAGCTCAGGCCGTACCAGCACGGTTACTGTCTGCAGGACAACCGCCAGCACCAGCAAAGCGCTGGCCAGGTATTGCAGTTGCAGGCGCGCACCGCGGTAATAAAGCGGCACGACCGGCGCCAGCAGGAGGTTGAGCAGGCCGAGCAAGGCCAGGTACACGGCCTCCGGTTGCTGCAGGAAGGGAATTGCCTCGGTGCGAAGGCTTGGTATGAGCGACAGCAGCAAGGCTGCTACGCCCGTCACCAGATGGACGATCTTGAACATTTGGGTTGGCTCACGTTTATAAGGTCAATCACAGGAAGAGCGGGCAGCACGGTGCGCATGAGAGAGAAAGCGCGGTCACGCAGCTGGCCTGCCTATGCATCCGGCATTAACAATCCGCACGGATGGCACCCTGCCTATTTAACAGCAAAGGCGCGGTGAGCTCAAACCGGGCGGCTGATGGGTGTGATCGATTGCCCTGGGTCACATGCAGGCGCAGGCAAGTCTTGTTACAGTGCCCCTTCATCCGCTTGACTACCCAAGCCACATGAAAAAGGGGAGCTTCATGGCAATCGATATCGGTATCAGTGAAGAAGATCGCAAGTCCATCGTCGATGGGCTGTCCCGTTTGTTGTCGGATACCTATGTGTTGTATCTGAAAACTCATAACTTTCATTGGAACGTTACTGGTCCGGCGTTCCGTACCCTGCACCTGATGTTCGAAGAGCAGTACAACGAGCTGGCCCTGGCGGTTGACTCGATCGCCGAGCGGATCCGCGCGCTGGGCTTCCCGGCGCCTGGTTCCTACGCGTTCTATGCCCGCCACTCGTCGATCAAGGAAGAGGAGGGTGTGCCGCCTGCTGATGAGATGATCCGCCAGTTGGTCGAGGGGCAGGAGGCGGTCACGCGTACCGCACGCAGTATTTTCCCGGTGGTCGACAAGGTCAGTGACGAGCCAACAGCGGATCTGCTGACCCAGCGTATGCAGGTTCACGAGAAGACCGCGTGGATGCTGCGCTCGTTGCTCGAAGGTAAATAAGCTGTCCAGGCCGCCCTGCGCGTGAAGCGCAGGGCGGTGGTGAACTGCCCGCGCAGGCGGAAAATTTTGCCGCTGCTCATGCCCCGCCTCGCGGCGCTTCATTACACGCCATGGTTCATGTCTCCAGCACATGAATGGATCCCCTTGGCGATGGAGTGGCAGCAGTGGACATCAGGGTGCAGAGCAGCAAACGCAATGTGTGTCAGGGACATTGGCCAGGCAAGGCCTGTGTCGATCCCTTCGCAGCGGACTTCGACATGCTGCAGGTGCAGCCAGTGTCGCGGTCGGTCAGGCTTAATGGATTTGCCACCTGCCTGCGTCTGGAGGATGTGTATTGGCAGATATTGCAGCATATTGCCGAGGCCAATCAGTGCTCGGTCAGCGCGGTGTTGTCCTACATTGACCGCGAAGTTCACCTGCGCCACGGCGGGGTGCGCAACTTCAGCGGCCTGGTCCGGGTGATCTGCGTTGCCTGGCTACGCGATCCGCCAAGCGAGCGTTGAGTGCCGGGCGGGCTGCACTGACCTCTCTAACCATATATAATGCCGGTTTTTGCTGCCCCGGCAGCCAGCGTTATGGTTTGCGAGAGATCCCCGTGCCCCTTTACGACTATCAATGTGCAGCCTGCAACCATCAGCTTGAGGCGTTGCAGAAGATCAGCGCCGCGCCGTTGACTGATTGTCCGGCCTGCCAGGCGCCGGAATTGAAGAAGCAATTGTCCGTTCCAGGTTTTCGCCTCAGTGGCACTGGCTGGTACGAAACCGACTTCAAGACCGGGGCAAAAAAGAATCTGGCAGGCGGCGACAAGGCCGACTGAGTTGAATTGCAACGTCCGGGTCTTGCAGTATTAGCCCTCTGGGCGGCCAAGGCCTCCATCGAATACACGAATCACGAGAAGCGAACCACCATCATGATGCGCAGCCAATATTGCGGCCAACTGAACGAGAGCCTGGACGGCCAGGAAGTCACCCTTTGCGGCTGGGTCCATCGTCGCCGCGACCACGGCGGGGTGATTTTCCTCGATATCCGTGACCGCGAAGGCATGGCCCAGGTCGTGTTCGACCCGGATCGCGCCGAAACCTTCGCCGCCGCCGACCGCGTGCGCAGCGAATACGTCGTGCAGATCACCGGTAAAGTGCGCAAGCGTCCCGAAGGTGCAGTCAACGCCAACATGGCGTCGGGCGGCATCGAAGTACTGGGTTACGAGCTGACCGTACTCAACGAAGCCGAAACCCCGCCGTTCCCGTTGAACGAATACTCCGACGTTGGCGAAGAAACCCGCCTGCGTTATCGCTTCATCGACCTGCGTCGTCCGGAAATGGCCGAGAAGCTGCGTCTGCGTTCGCGCATCACCACCAGCATCCGCCGCTTCCTCGACGAAAACGGCTTCCTCGACGTCGAAACACCGATCCTGACCCGTGCCACCCCAGAAGGTGCACGTGACTATCTGGTGCCAAGCCGTACCCACGCCGGCAGCTTCTTCGCCCTGCCGCAATCGCCGCAGCTGTTCAAGCAGTTGCTGATGGTGGCCGGCTTCGACCGTTACTACCAGATCGCCAAGTGCTTCCGCGACGAAGACCTGCGTGCCGACCGCCAGCCGGAATTCACCCAGATCGACATCGAGACCAGCTTCCTCGACGAGTCCGAGATCATGGGCCTCACCGAGAGCATGATCCGCAAGCTGTTCAAGGAAGTGCTGGACCTGGAGTTCGGTGAATTCCCGCACATGACCTTCGAAGAGGCCATGCGCCGCTACGGTTCCGACAAGCCAGACCTGCGTAACCCGCTGGAACTGGTTGACGTTGCCGACCAGCTGAAAGATGTCGACTTCAAGGTCTTCGCCGGCCCGGCCAACGATCCGAAGTGCCGCGTCACCGCCCTGCGCCTGCCAGGCGGCGCAAGCATGCCGCGTAGCAAGATCGACGAGTACACCAAGTTCGTTGGCATCTATGGTGCCAAGGGCCTGGCCTACATCAAGGTCAACGAGCGCGCCAAGGGCGTCGAAGGCCTGCAGTCGCCGATCGTCAAGAACATCCCTGAGGCCAACCTCAACGTGATCCTCGATCGCGTCGGTGCGGTTGATGGCGACATCGTGTTCTTCGGTGCCGACAAGTTCAAAGTGGTCAGCGAAGCCTTGGGTGCGCTGCGGATCAAGGTCGGCAACGACTTCAACCTGCTGACCTGCGAATGGGCACCGATGTGGGTTGTCGACTTCCCGATGTTCGACGAGAACGAAGACGGCAGCTTCAGCGCCTTGCACCACCCGTTCACTGCACCCAAGTGCACCCCGGAAGAGCTCGAGGCCAATCCGGCCACCGCGCTGTCGCGTGCCTATGACATGGTGCTCAACGGCACCGAGCTGGGTGGCGGTTCGATCCGTATTCACCGCAAAGAGATGCAGCAGGCGGTGTTCCGCCTGCTTGGTATCGAAGCGGCGGAACAGGAAGAGAAGTTTGGCTTCCTGCTCGACGCGCTGAAGTTCGGTGCACCGCCGCACGGCGGCCTGGCCTTTGGTCTGGACCGTCTGGTAATGCTGATGACCGGCGCCCAGTCGATTCGTGAAGTGATCGCCTTCCCGAAAACCCAGAGCGCTGCCTGCGTCATGACCCAGGCTCCGGGCCTGGTCGATGCCAAGGCACTGCGTGAGCTGCACATCCGTCTGCGCGAGCAGACCAAGGTCGAGTAACACCGACCCGGGCGCGCCCGTGAGGTCGCGCCCTCGAATTTATCGCGTTCCGCCCTTCGGGGCGGAACCTGTTTGTGGATCAAGGATTCGGAGTCGATATGGCTGGTCATTCCAAGTGGGCGAACATCAAGCACCGCAAAGAGCGCCAGGATGCCAAGAGAGGCAAGGTCTTCACCAAGTGGATCCGCGAGCTGACGGTCGCGGCCAAGCAGGGCGGCGCCGATCCAGCGTCGAACCCGCGCTTGCGACTGGCGCTGGACAAGGCACTTGGTGCCAACATGAGCCGCGACATCATTGATCGGGCAGTTGCCCGCGGCGCCGGCACCAACGAAAGCGACAACGTCGAAGAGCTCAGCTATGAGGGTTACGGCCCCGGCGGCGTGGCGATCATGGTCGAAACCATGACCGACAACCGCAACCGTACCGCAGCGGCTGTGCGCCATGCCTTCACCAAATGCGGCGGCAACCTTGGCACCGACGGTTCAGTTGCTTATCTGTTCGAGCGCAAGGGCCAGATCAGCTTTGCCCCTGGCGTTGACGAAGACGCCTTGATGGAAGCGGCCATGGAGGCCGACGCCGATGATGTGGTCAGCAATGACGACGGCTCGTTCGAAGTGTTCACTTCGTTCAACAGCTTTTATGCCGTGCGCAACGCGCTGGAAGAAGCTGGGTTCAAGGCCGCCGACGCCGAAATCGTGATGCAGCCGACCACCAGTGCCGAGCTTGATCGCGATGGCGCTGAAAAAGTCCTCAAGCTGATCGACATGCTCGAAGACCTGGACGACGTGCAAAACGTCTATTCCAATGCGCAGATCTCCGATGAGGTCCTTGAGCAGCTAGGCTGATGCCAGCGCTTCAAGCCATCAGGGCCTGACTGCTCCAAGCGTGTTTTCATTTTCAACTTGCAGGCCCTATGACTCTGATTCTTGGTATCGACCCCGGTTCGCGCATCACCGGTTTTGGCGTGGTCCGCCAGACCGCCCGGGGCTGCGAATATGTGGCGTCGGGGTGTATTCGTACGGGCGCCGGGGAGTTGTCCGAGCGCCTGCAGATCATTTTCCGTGGCGTCAGCGAGATCATTCGCCAGCACGGCCCGGTTACCATGGGCATCGAACGGGTGTTCATGGCGCGCAATCCGGATTCGGCGCTCAAGCTCGGCCAGGCCCGTGGTGCAGCCATCGTGGCCGGTGCCGAAGCTGGCCTGGAGATCGCCGAATACAGCGCCACCCAGGTCAAACAGGCGGTGGCTGGCACCGGTGCGGCCAACAAAGACCAGGTGATGCTGATGGTCATGCACCTGCTCAAGCTGACGCAAAAGCCGCAGATCGACGCCTCTGACGCCTTGGCTATCGCCCTCTGTCATGCGCATACCCGCTCCAGCCTGATCCCCCACGGCTTGACCACTGCGCGCAAGCGCGGCGGACGCTTGCGTCTGTAACCGCTTCATGCGCTGATACACATTTTGGCCGGGTGAAACGTTCACTCGACGCATTTGCTGATAGGGTTGACCGGTCTGTGGCCGGCGCTCGAAAGGAAGGATCGAAACGTGATTGGACGTTTGCGCGGCACCCTGGCGGAAAAACAACCGCCGCACCTGATTATCGACGTCAACGGCCTGGGCTATGAGCTCGAAGTGCCGATGACCACCCTGTATCGCCTGCCCAAGGTTGGCGAGCCGGTTACCCTGCATACCCACCTGGTGGTGCGTGAAGACGCCCACCTGCTCTACGGCTTTGGCGAGAAGCGCGAGCGCGAGCTGTTCCGTGAGCTGATCCGTCTCAATGGCGTCGGCCCCAAGCTGGCGCTGGCACTGATGTCCGGGCTTGAAATCGACGAGTTGGTGCGCTGCGTGCAAGCGCAGGATGCCTCGGTGCTGGTGCGCGTACCCGGGGTTGGCAAGAAGACTGCCGAGCGCCTGCTGGTCGAGCTCAAGGACCGCTTCAAAGCTTGGGAAACGTCCTCGTCGATGTTCACCCTGGTATCCGACGGTCCGGCGCCGGTCGGTGGCGCGTCCACCGCCGAAGCCGACGCGGTCAGTGCGCTGGTGTCGCTGGGCTACAAGCCTCAGGAAGCCAGCAAGGCTATCTCGCTGATCAAGGACAAGGCCGGCCTGAGCAGCGAAGACCTGATCCGCCGCAGCCTGCAAGGGATGATTAGCAAGTGATCGAAACCGACCGCCTGATCGCCGCTTCCGGACGCGACCGCGAAGAAGTCCAGGACCGCGCGATTCGCCCGCTGAGCCTTGATGAGTACATCGGCCAGCCGGTGGTGCGCGACCAGATGGGCCTGTTCATCCAGGCCGCGCGTGGCCGCAACGAGTCGCTCGATCACACCCTGATCTTCGGTCCGCCGGGCCTGGGCAAGACCACCCTGGCCAATATCATCGCCCATGAGATGGGCGTTTCGGTGAAGAGCACGTCAGGGCCAATTCTGGAGCGGCCCGGTGATCTGGCGGCAATGCTGACCAATCTCGAGCCGCACGATGTGCTGTTCATCGACGAAATTCACCGGCTCTCGCCGATTGTCGAAGAAGTGCTGTACCCGGCAATGGAAGACTTCCAGCTCGACATCATGATCGGTGAGGGGCCAGCCGCGCGTTCGATCAAGCTCGATCTGCCGCCGTTCACCCTGGTCGGCGCGACCACCCGAGCGGGCATGCTGACCAACCCCTTGCGCGACCGTTTCGGCATCGTCCAGCGCCTGGAGTTCTACAGCGACAAGGACCTGGCCACCATCGTTACCCGTTCGGCGGGCATTCTTGGCCTGGTCATCGATGATTTGGGCGCCTTCGAGATTGCCCGGCGTGCACGCGGTACGCCGCGGATTGCCAACCGCCTGCTGCGCCGGGTGCGCGACTACGCACAGGTACGCGGCAAGGGCGAGATCACCAAGGCGGTGGCGGACCTGGCGCTGAATCTGCTGGATGTCGACGAGCGCGGCTTCGATCACTCCGACCGGCGTTTGCTGCTGACCATGATCGAGAAGTTCGATGGCGGTCCGGTCGGCGTGGACAACCTTGCCGCTGCCATCAGCGAAGAGCGCCATACCATCGAAGACGTGCTCGAGCCGTACCTGATCCAGCAGGGCTACATCATGCGTACGCCGCGTGGCCGCGTGGTGACGCGGCACGCCTACCTGCACTTTGGCTTGAACCTGCCCGGGCGTTTGGCCGACCCGGCGGATTTTTCCGATGTTGTCGATGAATGACAGATCAAAAGGCAGTTTCCGTGGTCCTACCGCTGGCATGCCCATGGCGCGCTGGCACTAAGACATTACCGAATGCAAAAACACTTGCCGGGCGGATTGGCAAGCCGAGGAGTAAGCACTAGAGTATGCGCGCGCAAAATGGGCTTGAATCGTTCGCACACCGCTGTCGCGTCTATTACGAAGATACCGACGCAGGCGGCGTGGTGTATTACGTCAACTACCTGAAATTCATGGAGCGTGCGCGCACCGAGCGGTTGCGTCACCTGGGTTTCTCCCAGCATCAACTGGCCGGGGAGAATCTGCTGTTCGTGGTTCACTCCACCGAGGCGCGCTACCACGCGCCGGCGCGCCTGGATGATGAGTTGCGGGTAACCGCAGAAGTCGTCGAGGTGAACCGCGCCAGCCTGCGCTTCGTGCAGCAGGTGTGGCGAGAACAAGATGCAAAACTGCTCTGTGAGGGGCAGTTTCTGGTGGCCGCTGTGCGCGCCGACACTTTCAAACCCCGAGCCATCCCCCCAGCGCTGCGCGACGCCTTCCTGGCGGGCGGCCCGGGTACTCAATCGAATGCAGGAGAATAAGCGTGGAAGCTAACGTCGTCGACCATACCTCCATGTGGAGTCTGGTCAGCAATGCCAGCATCGTGGTGCAGCTGGTAATGCTGATTCTGGTGGCCGCCTCGGTCACTTCATGGATCATGATCTTTCAGCGCAGCAGCATGCTGCGCGCCGGTCGTCGTGCGCTGGATGCCTTCGAGGAGCGCTTCTGGTCGGGCATTGATTTGTCCAAGCTGTACCGTCAGGCAGGTAGCAACCCGGACCCGGATTCGGGTGTGGAGCAGGTGTTCCGTGCCGGCTTCAAGGAATTCTCGCGTCTGCGTCAGCAGCAGGGCGTAGACCCGGATGCAGTCATGGAAGGCGTTGGCCGAGCCATGCGCGTAGCCATCTCGCGTGAAGAAGAAAAGCTCGAGCAGAGCCTGCCGTTTCTCGCTACCGTAGGCTCGACCAGCCCGTACATCGGCCTGTTCGGTACTGTCTGGGGCATCATGAACTCGTTCCGCGGCCTGGCTTCTGCCCAGCAGGCAACCCTGGCCACCGTTGCGCCGGGCATCGCCGAAGCATTGATTGCCACTGCGATCGGCCTGTTCGCCGCGATCCCGGCCGTTATCGCCTACAACCGTTTCGCCGCACGCAGCGAAACGCTGATCAGTCGTTACTACACCTTCGCCGACGAGTTCCAGGCGATCCTGCACCGCAAAGTGCACACCAGCGAAGAGTAATCAGGTAGAAACCCATGGCCCGAGTTCGCCACAAACGCAAGCCCGTCGCCGAGATGAACGTGGTGCCCTACATCGACGTGATGCTGGTGCTGCTGGTCATCTTCATGGTGACGGCCCCGATGCTCAACCAGGGGGTCAAGGTCGACCTGCCCAAGGTTTCCAGCGAAGCCTT
The DNA here is from genome assembly GCF_014268785.2 of Pseudomonas shirazensis. Classification (GTDB taxonomy): domain Bacteria; phylum Pseudomonadota; class Gammaproteobacteria; order Pseudomonadales; family Pseudomonadaceae; genus Aquipseudomonas; species Aquipseudomonas shirazensis. The sequence goes on from NZ_JABWRD020000004.1 coordinate 15,573, forward strand.
GCCGCAGGACAACAACGTCCAGATCCTTACCATCTCGATCAAGGCCGACAAGACCTACTACTGGAACCTTGGCAGCGAGGTCGATACCGACAAACAGATGGACAAGGCCATGACCTTGCCAGACATGACCAGCGCCGTGACCAAGATCATTGCCGCCGGTCGCGACCAGGGCAAGCAGACCCAGGTCTTCATCCGTGGCGACAAGTCCGTCGATTACGGCTCGGTCATGGGCGCCATGGGCGGGTTGCAGAAGGCCGGTGTCGGTAACGTTGGCCTGATTACCGAGGCGCCCTGATGCAACAGCGAGAGCCATCTGCCTCGGAAAGCTACTTCTGGCCCAGTGTCTGGGCCATTGGCTTGCATGTCGTGGTGTTTGCGATGCTGTTCGTCAGCTTCGCCATGACCCCTGAGCTGCCGCCGTCCAAGCCGATCGTTCAGGCTACGCTGTACCAGCTCAAGTCCAAGAGTCAGGCCACTACTCAGACCAATCAGAAGATTGCCGGGGAAGCGAAGAAAACCGCTTCGCGCCAGACTGAAGTCGAACAGCTGGAACAGAAGAAGGTCGAACAGGAGGCCGTGAAGGCCGCGGAACAAAAGAAAGCCGACGCGGATCAAAAGGCCGAAGCTGCTCGTGAAGCGGCAGAAGCCAAAAAAGCCGAAGAAGCTGCCAAGACTGCTGAAGCCAAGAAGGCCGCCGAGGCCAAGAAAGCCGAAGAGGCGAAGAAAGCCAGCGAAAAACAGCAGGCTGATATCGCCAAGAAAAAGGCGGAAGAAGAGGCCAAGAAAAAGGCCGACGAAGAAGCCAAGAAAGACGCAGCTGAAGAGGCGAAGAAGAAAGCCGCCGAAGAAGCCAAGAAAAAAGCTGCCGAGGATGCCAAGAAGAAAACGGCAGCCGAGGAAGCGAAGAAGAAAGCAGCTGAAGAGGCCAAGAAGAAGGCCGCTGCAGATGCCCAGAAGAAAAAAGCCCAGGATGCAGCCCGCAAGGCGGCAGAAGACAAGAAAGCCCAGGCCTTGGCCGAGCTGTTGTCTGATACCACCGAGCGCCAGCAGGCTCTGGCTGACGAGCAGGGCGACCAGGTAGCCGGTGATTTCGACGACCTGATCCGCATGCGCGCTGCAGAAGGTTGGGCCCGTCCGCCTTCGGCACGCAAAGGCATGACGGTCGTGCTGCAGATCAACATGCTGCCCGATGGCACCATCACCAGCGTCAGTGTGGCCCGCGCCAGTGGCGACGGTCCGTTTGATGCTTCGGCGGTGGCAGCGGTGAAGAACATTGGTCGACTGACCGAAATGCAGGGCTTGAAGCCGAGTGATTTCAATGCGTATCGCTCGTTCAAGATGACATTTACACCTGAGGATCTAGCGCTGTGATTAAACTCTTTCGAGGGCTGCTGGTCATGCTCTGCTGCGTGGCAGGTATGGCCGTAGCAGAGGAAAAGAACATCCTGGTCACCAGCGGTAGCGATCGGGCCACGCCCATCGCGGTAGTACCGTTCGGCCTGCAGGGTGGCAGCGTGCTGCCAGAAGACATGGCCGACATCATCGGCAATGACCTGCGCAACTCTGGCTACTACTCGCCGATTCCAAAGCAGAACATGATCAGCCAGCCAAGCCAGGCCAGCGAAGTCATCTTCCGCGACTGGAAAGCCCTGGGCGCCCAGTACGTCATGGTCGGTAGCATCGTGCCGTCCGGTGGCCGTCTGCAGGTGCAGTACGCGCTGTTCAATGTGGCCACCGAGCAGCAAGTGCTGACTGGCAGCGTTGCCGGTACTGTCGACCAGTTGCGCGACATGTCGCACTACATCGCCGACCAGTCATTCGAGAAGCTCACCGGCATCAAGGGTGCGTTCTCCACTCGTATGCTGTACGTGACTGCCGAGCGCTTCTCTGCCAACAACACTCGCTATACCCTGCAGCGTTCGGACTACGACGGTGCCCGTGCAGTGACCCTGCTGCAGTCGCGTGAGCCGATTCTGTCGCCACGCTTCGCACCGGATGGCAAGCGCATCGCCTATGTGTCGTTCGAGCAGCGTCGCCCACGTATCTTTGTCCAGCACATCGACACCGGTCGCCGTGAGCAGATCACCAACTTCGAAGGCCTCAACGGCGCGCCAGCCTGGTCGCCGGATGGTTCGCGCCTGGCGTTCGTACTGTCCAAGGACGGCAACCCGGACATCTATGTGATGAACATGGGTTCGCGCGCGATCAGTCGCGTAACTGCCGGCCCTGGTATCAACACCGAACCGTTCTGGGGTAAAGACGGCAACACGCTTTACTTCACCTCCGACCGTGGCGGCAAGCCGCAGATCTACAAAACTTCGGTCAGTGGCGGTTCCGCCGAGCGTGTAACGTTCGTGGGTAACTACAATGCCAACCCCAAACTTTCGGCGGACGAGAAGACCCTGGTGATGATTCATCGCCAACAGGGCTTCACCAACTTCAAAGTGGCGGCTCAGGACTTGCAACGTGGAAGTGTAAAGATTCTCTCAGAGACCAGTCTTGACGAGTCCCCCACTGTTGCGCCCAACGGCACCATGCTAATCTACGCCACCCGCCAGCAGGGCCGGGGAGTCTTGATGCTCGTCTCTCTCAACGGACGCGTGAGGCTCCCGCTTCCTACCGCGCAAGGCGAAGTCAGAGAACCGTCCTGGTCCCCTTACCTGAACTGATGCGGCGTTACACCGTTTTGCTTAACACACTGGGGTTTCATTAGGAGTTTCACGATGGAAATGCTGAAGTTTGGTAAATTCGCTGCGCTGGCTCTGGCCATGGCTGTAGCTGTAGGTTGCTCTTCCAAAGGTGGCGACAACGCCGGCGAAGGCGCTGCTGTAGATCCTAACGCTGGTTACGGTGCCAACACTGGCGCTGTTGACGGCAGCCTGAGCGAAGAAGCCGCCCTGCGCGCAATCACCACCTTCTACTTCGAATACGACAGCTCGGACCTGAAGCCAGAAGCCATGCGCGCTCTGGATGTTCATGCCAAGGACCTGAAGTCCAACGGCAGCCGTGTTGTTCTGGAAGGCAACACCGACGAGCGTGGTACTCGCGAGTACAACATGGCTCTGGGTGAGCGTCGCGCCAAGGCCGTACAGCGTTACCTGGTTCTGCAGGGCGTTTCCCCTGCACAGCTGGAACTGGTTTCCTACGGTGAAGAGCGTCCAGTTGCCACCGGCAACGACGAGCAATCCTGGGCTCAGAACCGTCGCGTAGAACTGCGTAAGTAAGTCCTATGCGTACGTGCCGCCGTGCTTTGACCGTCCTCGCACTCAGCCTGCCCTTTACGGCGTGGGCTGCAGTCCCTGTAGTAGATGACAACGCGAGCAGTTATCCGCCCGCGGGTTATGGCACGAGCGGCGCCTATGCCGGAGCAGGGGCTTCAACCCCTGCTTCTGCACAGGGTCAGTTGTTCATGCAGCTGCAACAGATGCAGGATCAGATTTCCCGCCAGCAAGGCATCATCGAAGAGTTGCAAAACGATGTGTCGCGCATGAAGCAGGAAAACCTGGAGCGATACCAGGATCTGGATCGTCGCATCTCAAGTGGTGCCGCGCCTGCCGCGACTCCCGATAATTCTTCAACCGGTGGCGCATCCGATGCCGCTGCCGGTGCAGCAGCCGGCGCCGCTGGCGCTGCTGCGCAACAACCGGCCGCAGGTAGCGAGCCGGCTGATCCGGCGAAAGAAAAGCTCTACTATGATGCTGCTTTCGACCTGATCAAGCAGAAGGACTTCGACAAGGCCAGCCAGGCGTTTACCGCCTTCCTGCGCAAATACCCTAACAGCCAGTATGCCGGCAACGCGCAATACTGGCTGGGTGAGGTGAACCTGGCCAAGGGCGACCTGCAAGGTGCAGCTCAGGCGTTTGCCAAGGTCAGCCAGTCGTATCCCAAGCACAGCAAAGTGCCTGATTCCTTGTACAAGCTGGCCGACGTCGAACGTCGCCTGGGCCGTACCGACAAGGTCAAAGGCATTCTGCAGCAAGTAGTTACCCAGTACCCCGGCACTTCCGCCGCGCAACTGGCGCAACGCGACCTGCAAAAGCTCTAAGCAGCCCGTTTGTGAGAAAACCCGCGCCTGGCGCGGGTTTTTTCGTTAGACTCTTGGCCCTTTTACGTAAACACGCTGCTGCGGATAACGCCTTGTCGAGTCCGCGACAGTGCCTGAAGGAGGCGGACAGCCTGTTTAGCTGTCACGCCCGTGGCGATCATGCAAGATACCTTACGCATCACCGAAGTCTTTTACTCGTTGCAGGGTGAAACGCGCACGGCTGGCCTGCCTACCGTGTTCGTCCGCCTGACTGGCTGCCCGTTGCGCTGCCAGTACTGTGACAGCGCCTATGCCTTTACCGGCGGTACGATTCGCAGCCTGGATTCGATCATGGAGCAGGTGGCGGGCTTTCGTCCGCGGTATATCTGCGTTACCGGTGGCGAGCCATTGGCTCAGCCCAACGCGTTGCCACTGCTCGAGCGTTTGTGCGATGCAGGCTACGAGGTGTCGCTGGAAACCAGCGGCGCGCTGGATATTTCCAAAGTCGACAACCGCGTCAGCCGTGTGGTCGATCTGAAGACCCCGGCCTCGGAAGAATCGCACCGCAACCGCTACGAGAACATCGAGCTGCTGACCCGCAATGACCAGGTCAAGTTCGTCATCTGTTCGCGCGAAGACTACGACTGGGCTGTCTCCAAGCTGATCCAGTACAACCTCGATCAGCGCGCAGGCGAAGTACTGTTCTCGCCTAGCCATCATCAGGTCAGTGCCAGTGATCTGGCTGACTGGATCGTTGCCGACAACCTTCCGGTGCGCTTCCAGTTGCAGCTGCACAAGCTGCTGTGGAACGACGAACCCGGCCGCTGAAACCCAAGGACAAGGACCAAGACATGACTGACAAACGCGCGGTAATCCTGCTTTCCGGTGGCCTCGATTCGGCCACCGTGGTCGCCATGGCCCAGGCCGATGGCTACAGCTGCTACACCATGAGTTTTGACTACGGCCAGCGTCATCGCGCCGAGCTCGACGCAGCCGCCCGGGTGGCCCGCGACATGGGAGTAGTCGAGCACAAGGTGATCGGTCTCAACCTGGATGGCATCGGTGGCTCGGCGTTGACCGACAGTAGCATCGACGTGCCTGAGGCGCTTGGCGAAGGCATTCCGGTCACCTACGTGCCGGCGCGCAACACCGTGTTCCTGTCGCTGGCCCTGGGTTGGGCCGAAGTACTGCAGGCGCGCGATATCTTCATCGGCGTCAATGCGGTGGATTACTCGGGCTACCCGGACTGCCGTCCTGAGTTCGTCGAAGCATTCGAACGCATGGCCAACCTGGCCACCAAGGCCGGTGTTGAAGGGCAGGGCTTCCGCATTCAGGCGCCGCTGCAGAACATGAGCAAGGCGCAGATCGTCCAGGCCGGGATTGCCCGCGGCGTTGATTACAGCCTGACCGTGTCCTGCTACCAGGCCGATGATCAGGGCCGTGCCTGCCGCAAGTGCGACAGCTGCCGCTTGCGCGCGGACGGCTTCATGGCGGTCGGTGTGGAAGATCCGACCCGTTACTTTTAAGCCTTTTTACTGATGGGGTGTTGATTTCTCGTTAGAAATCAGTATTATACGCGCCATCAAAAGGGTCGTTAGCTCAGTTGGTAGAGCAGTTGGCTTTTAACCAATTGGTCGTAGGTTCGAATCCTACACGACCCACCATCTTTACAGCGGTCTGTGATGTACCAGGGACTAGTCTCGCGGTAATGCATCCGTACAGAGCAAGCCTCAAGCTAGTTCCAGTGTGAAATCAAGATGAAAAGCCCGCCTCTCATGGCGGGCTTTTTCGTTCTGGGCGCTCGGATTTCGGCTTACACCACTGGCGTAGCGGTTGGTCATCTACAGCATCGACTTGTCAGGCTCTGTCCAGCTGTTGCCTATCTGAAAAAGATCCTCGCGTGAATGCTCGGCCTCAAGGGTCAAAAGGCCGCGTTTTTTGTCGATCCCGCCGCTGTAGCCGCTGAGTGTTCCATTGGCAGCAATCACGCGGTGGCAGGGCACGATGATCGAAATCGGGTTGATGGCATTGGCCATGCCAATGGCTCTGGCTGCGCCAGGTTTGCCCAGGGTTCTGGCCAGCTCACCGTAGGTCGTGACTGTGCCATAGGGGATCTGGGCGAGCAGTGCCCAGGCCTGTTTCAGAAAGGGGCTGCCGCGCGGTGCCATGGGTAGCGAGAAGTCACGGCGGGCGCCGCTGAAATACTCAAGTAACTGCTGCCTGACATCGGCAACCGCATCCTGGGCTTCACGTGCTTGCGCGTACTCGCTGCCTGGTCCGGCAGCATCCCGCATACGGAAATCCACGCGCAGCAATGCGCCGCGGTGATCGACCAGCATGTCGATGCGCCCAAGTCGAGTATCCAGATGGCCGCGGGCCTCCTGCGGCACAATGAGCGTAGCCATGACGAGTTCCTTCAGGGTCGCCCGCGCGCAGTCGCGCGGGCGGGCGGCTGGGCGTTGGTGCTACCAGTGCTGGGCCAGGGGGGTGGGGCCTGGCAACGAAGGGAACAGCGGCAGTACCTCGCTGGCTAGTTCATCGATGATGTCGGCAGGTGGTCGTTGCGCCATGTGCATGCCCAGTGCGGCATGGTTGACGCCGGCCTCCTGCCATTCTTGCAGCAGCGCGATCAAGCCTTTGCGCCCGGTCTTCAATACATAGCCGCCATGCAGCGGTGTGCGCGGGAAGTCCGGATTCTCATCGAGGTCGATCCATTCGTTGGTGACGTGCGGGCGGAAGCCCTGGTCAGGAATCATGGCGCGCCATGCTCGGACTTTTTCGGCCAGGCGCTTGGGTCCAAGGCTGTTCTGGGTAGACTCCGGATAGGTCAGCCATCCATCTGCGTGGGTACCCAGCCACTGCGGGGATTGCCTGGAGGAGCCGGTTACCAGCAGCGGGATGCGGCCGGTTGCCGGCCTCGGCAGCAGCCGCGCATTGTCCAACTGCCCCAGCGAGGAGTTGATCGGTGAGCCATCGCCTTGCGTCAATTGCCGGAAGTAGTCGACCGCCTCGACAAAGCGTTCGCCTCGACTCGCATGCTCGATGCCATAGGCTGGAAATTCGACGGGCCGATCGCCGGAGGCGATGCCCATTACCAGTCGCCCGCCAGACAGCTGGTCGATGCTGGTGGCAGCCTTGGCCAGGTCGATGGGGTGGCGCAAGCTGAATATTGCGCTGCCGGTAGCCAGGCTGATGTGGCGAGTCTGCCCGGCTAGAAATGCCAGGTAGGTAAAGGGATCGAACAGCTGCCCTGCATCGCCGAAATAAGGGTCGAACAACGGCACATCGCGTACCCAGGTGGCTGCAAAACCGCGAGCGTCCAGCCGTTGGACCAGTTCGGCCTGGCCGGCCAACACGTTCATATCGCCTTCATAAAAGCGCAGCGGGAGAAAGATGCCGAGGGTCAGTTGACCCTCGGCAAACATCCGCCGGTATCCGGGATGACTGGCAAATGCCGGTGCGCTGGCCCCGGTAGTGGTAAATGTTGGGTTTTCGATCACGGGCTGGTTCATGTCGGGTTCCTTCCAGGGGCATGTTCAGGGGCCGGTGGCGGGGTGGGGCAGGCTGATACCGCGCTGCACTGCAGGGCGTTCGGTCATGCGTTGGTACCAGGTGCTCAAGTGGCTGAACTGGTTGAAATCGAAAGCGATCAAGCGGGCGATGTGCATCCAGCCGAACGTGGCGATGTCGGCAATGCTGTAGGTATCGCCGGCCAGCCAGTGGTTGTCCTTGAGTTGGTTGTCCAGGGTCGCGAACGCTTGCTCGGTCAGCGTTCGAAAACGTCGCGCTACAGCCGGGTCAGATTGCTTGTCGAAAATCTCGTAATGCACCCGTTGCCCAAGAATAGGGCCGGTGCTGGAAGCATGGAACATCAGCCAGGTGATGGCTGCCCAGCGTTGCTGCGGCGCGTCAGGAAGCAGCCGCTGGGTTTTCTCAGCTAGGTACAGCAGGATCGCGGCGGATTCAAACAGCACGATGTTGCTGCCTTGGTCGACCAGCACTGGGATGCGTCCGTGCGGGTTGAGCCGAAGAAATTCAGTCAGGCGATGCTCACCTTGTTCAATGCGAACGTGCCGCAACTCGTAAGGCAAACCCAACTCCTCCAGTGCCACAGTTATCTTGAAGCCATTAGGTGAGCTATCGGTATAAAGAATCAGGTCCGGCACTTTCATTTGCGTTCAACCTTCTATTCTGGGCTTTCTGTCAAATGTGTGTAGCGCTATCCTAGAACTGCTGAGTACCTATGAGAAACGATGAATTCTTCATTCTCGAGTTAGAAAATCTAAATAATGAGGTCCCTATGGGCGCTGTACTGCCGTTACTTGCTTTGCGGGCATTCACCGAAACAGGGCGCTTGGGGAGTTTGAAAGCCGCTGCCGAGAGCCTGGGTGTAACGCCTGGGGCAGTCAGCCAGCAGATCCGCCTGCTCGAGGATCGCATTGGCGTGCCGCTGTTCGTCCGCGCGCGCCACGGTGTCTACCTCACCGAAGCCGGTGCGCGGGTGCACCCGGGATTGCTCCGTGGGTTCGACCAGATAGAAAAGTCTCTGTCGACCTTGCAATCGCTGGCGTCGGAAAAGGCCATAACGATCAGTACCGTGCCCTCGTTTGCCTCGGCCTGGCTGGTGCCGCGGCTCGGGCGCTTTCATGAGCTGCATCCACATATCGAGGTGCGTGTCGAGGCATCTGCCAAGATTGTCGATTTCAAGCGCGACCGGATCGACGTCGCCCTGCGCCACGGGCTGGGCCATTACCCGGGCCTGGAATCCATCCGGTTGATGGCACCCGTGCTGCTACCTGTGGCAAGCCCGGCGCTGCTGGCCAAGGGGCGTCCTATCAAGAACCCGCTGGACTGCCTCGACTACCCGCTGTTGCAGGATGCCGACCGGGCTGACTGGACGCTCTGGCTGCAGGCCCTCGGGGTGGACGCGGGCGAGCAGGCCAAGCGCGGTGCCAGTTTCGAGGAAGACCTGCTGCTACTGCGCGCTGCAGCAGCAGGACAGGGTATCGCGCTGGTGCAAGATACCCACGCTCAGGAAGACATCGACTCAGGCAGGCTGGTGGTGGCCCTTGACAAGCCATGGCCATCGCGCTTTGCCTACTACATCGTGTGCCGTCAGGAGTCGTTGCAACGGGCCGAAGTGCAGGCATTCATTAGCTGGATCAAAGACGAAGCGGCAGTTGATGCCGACATGCCCGCCTAGCGGGCGAAGGCCGGCGCCCGCAGGCAAAAGTGCTAGTCGCGCTCGGCCAGCAGCCTGCCTTGCTGTTCGGCTGCAAGTTGCCAACCGCCGCCCAGGGCCCTGATCAGTTTCACGGTGGAACGGGCTTTTTCTGCCTCCAGACGCGCTGTTGCCAGTTGCTGGGTCAGCAAGGTGCGGTCCGCGTCGATCGTATCGAGTTGGCTGTGGCTGCCTTCACGGTATTGCAGGTGAGAAAGCTGAGCCGCCCGCTCGGCAGTATCCAGGGCAATGCGCTGGGCACGCGACTGTTCGGCGATGATACGCAGCCCGGCCAGTTTGTCCTCGACTTCGGCAAACGCCTTCAGCACTACCTCCCGGTACCGGGCGACATCTTCTTCGTACGCTGCCCGCGAGTACGCGACCGTAGCCTTGCGCCGGCCACCGTCGAACAGTGGCAGCGTCATCACCGCACCCGCCAGCGGGCCGAGCAGGAAGGCACGATTGGACCACTCGAACAGGTTGCCCAGCTCTCGCGATTCAAAGCCGCCGGTGGCAGTCAACTGCAGCCTGGGGAAATATGCCGCTTTGGCGATACCGATCCGGTAGTTGGCTGCAGCCATTGCATGTTCTGCGGCCGCGATGTCCGGTCGCCGTTCAAGCAGCGCCGAGGGCAGTCCGGCGGGGATGCGTATGTCGCGCAGGGCAAGGCGCTGTGGCTGGAGACTGAACTGCGCGGGTGGCAAGCCAAGCAGCGTTGCCAGTGCATGCTCTGCCAGCAGCCGGTTGTGTTCGATTCCCAGTGCTTCAACTCGGGCGGCTTCCAGTTCGCTCTGCGCTCGCACCTGATCAAGTTCACCCGCGTCGCCATTGTCGTACCGGTGTTTGATCAGCCTGTAAGTATCGCTGCGCAAGGCCAGGGTTCCTCGGTACACCTCCATCTGTGTGTCCAGTTCGCGCACGGTGAAGTACAGCTCTGCAACGTCGGCCTGCAATGCCATCAGCACGCTGCGGTACAGCGCTCCGCTGTTGTCCAGCTCGGCACTTGCCGCCCCCACCTCGGCATCGATTCTGCTAGCCAGGTCTGCTTCGTAGCTTATGCCCAGCTCTGCCCGCCAAAACCCGAATGTGTTGGCTGCCTGCTCGCCATGCAGGCCTTGCGCAGCGGCAGATTCGCGTTGGCGCATCGGGCCGAATGCTGCATCCAGGCGGGGTAACGTGTCAGCTTTTGCGCTGCGCTGCAGCGCGCGCGCCTGCTTGAGCCTGGCTGCAGCAATTTCCAGGCCCGGGTTGGCTTGTATTGCCTGAGCCTCCAGAGTATCCAAGTGCGGGTCGTTGAATATTGTCCACCACTCGCCGCGCATTTGTGCTTCGCCAGGCTCGGCAGATTTCCAGGAGGTTTCGGCTGCCGTTGTCTGACTCTCCTTGAACAGCCAATGCTGCGGTTCGTCCGGACGGAGGTGCTGGGGGACTTGCGAACAGCCTGCCAGCATTACCAGAAGCAAAGGTGTCAGCCTTGCCTTGTGCGCAGTGAAATAGCGTGGGGCTTTGAAGATGATCATGGGATGTCCTTTCCACGGCTCAGATGGGATTGCTGACCGGTTGTGCAACTGCACCTGCCGGGTCGTGCTGCGGGCTCAGCTGTCGGCCAAAACGGGCATAGATGGCGGGCAATACAAACAAGGTGAATAACGTGCCGACCAGCAACCCTGAGATGAGTACCACCGCCAATGCACTTTGGCTGCCTGCACCTGCTCCGCTGGCAAACAGCAGCGGCAGCAGGCCACCGACCATTGCCGCCGTCGTCATGAGGATCGGACGGATACGCGTGCGCGCTGCAGCTTGTGCTGCCTGCTGGCGGTCAAGGCCTTGCTTGCGCTGAGCCATGTTGGCGAACTCGACGATGAGGATGCCGTGCTTGGCGATGAGGCCGACCAGTGTCACCAGGCCGATCTGGGTGTAGATGTTGAGTGTGGCGAAGCCAAAGAACAGAGCCGCCAAGGCACCGCAGGCAGCCAGTGGCACGGTGGTCAGAATCAGTAACGGGTCACGCACGCTTTCGAACTGAGCAGCCAGTACCAGGAAGATGAACGCCAGCGCGAACGCGAAGGTGATTGCGAAGCCGCCTTGCTCCTGCAGGTACTGGCGCGACTCACCGAGGAAGTCGTGCTGATAGCCAGCAGGCAGCTCGCTGGCTTGTTGCTGCAGGAACGCCACGGCCTGGCCCAAGGTAACGTCAGGTGCCGGGATTGCCACCAGGGTCGAGCTGTTCAGCTGGTTGTACTGGGTCAGCGCGTTGGCCTCAACGCCACGCTCCAGGCTCACTACTGTCGACATCGGCACCTGGGTGCCACTGGCTGTGCGCAGGTAATATTGCTCCAGCAGTTCCGGAGTCAGGCGCTGGTTCCTCGGCGCCTGTGGGATGACGTCATACGCCCGCCCTTGAGCGCCAAAGCGATTGACATAGGACTCGCCGACCAGCCGGGCGAAGGTGTCACCTATCTCTTTCATGTCCAGACCGAGGTCGTGTGCTTTGGAGCGGTCTACGCGCACCAGCACGGTAGGGTTGGTAAAGGTCAGGTCCGAGTCGATGAAGGCAAACAGGCCACTGCTGCGAGCCGCGGACTTGAGCGTCTCCATGGCCTGGAATACGTCTTCGTGCTTGAGCGAGGACGTCAGCACCATCTGCACCGGAAAGCCGCCTACCGAACCCGGGAGCGGCGCGAGCAGGAATGCGGAGCCAACTATGCCCTCGACCGAAGCCAATTGTTCCTGTAGCTCGCCCATGATGTCTTCGGCGCTGCGTGAACGTTGATCCCAAGGCTTGAGCATCACCCCGGCCCAGCCCTTGTTCAGCGAGGCGCCGACGCCTGTTACACGATATACGGTGCCCGTTTCCGGAATCGCCAGCAGCAGGTCCTCGACGCGCTTTGATTGCTCTTCCAGAAACTCCAGGTTACTTGCCTGGGGTGCTTTCATATCGACCACGATTTCACCCTGGTCCTCGGCTGGCGCCAGCTCTGATTGCAGGCCGTTGAACAGGATCGGCAGGCTGAGCAGTGCGCCTGCACCGATTACCAATGCCAGGCGGGTGTCCTTGAGAACATGGCCAAGTAGCCGGTCGTAGCGCTCGACCAGGTTGTTGGTGACGCGTTCGACAGCGGAGGCAAAGCGCCCAGGGCGAGGGGCTGACGGGCGCGCTTTGCCGCTTCCTGGCTGGTGCCCCGCCTTGGGCGCTTTACAGAGCAACACCCCGATATCGAGGTGCGGGTTGAGGCGACTTCTTCATTGGTGGATTTGCGCAAGCACCCTGTGGACATAGCCTTGCGCCATGGGCTGGGCTATTACCCAGGCGATGACTCGCGTGCGCAGCGTGGCACCAGTTTTGAAGATGACCTGTTACTTATGAAGGCTGCCGAAGCGGGGCAGGGCCTGGCATTGGTGGCGCAGGAGCTTGTCAGGCCAGAAATTGAGGCCAGACGGTTGGTGCAGGCGTTGGATCACCCATGGCCGATGCGTTTTTCCTACTACCTGCTGCATCAGAAGGAAGACGCCGAGCGTGCAGAAATCAAGGCCTTTACCGAATGGGTGTTGGAGGAGATGGAGCAAACCTGAATCCCCCTGAGCGGCATGCCGAACAGCCTATTCCGCCCACTCCGGATCCCCGGTAAACACCACCGTGATCCACCGATCCGGCCCTTCGCCGCCCACCGCATCGCCGATTTCGTTACGCAGGGCGTCCCACTCGGCGATGGTCCGTGCCGCCATGTCGGCAGGCACGATGAAGTACAGCTCGATCTCGCGCGAGCGCCCGACCTTGGCCACATACGCCCGGAACGACTGCAGGCCATGCTTGTGCACGAAGGCCTGGGCGACGCTGTCGACGTGTTGCTTGAGGTCGCTCGGCGTAACCAGAAATATATCCGCCAAAGCCTGGCGTACCACCGACAACGGCAGCGGAATGATCACCAGACACACCAGCCCGAGCACCGCCGGGTCGATGTACGGTGATATCCACTGCCACTGCGTGCCCTGAATCGCCAGGCCAACGCAGAAGGCAATCAACAGCGCGGCGGTAATGCTCGCCGACATGACCCAGCCCTTGACGTCCATGCGCACGAAGTCGGAGTTGAGCGTGCGGTTGGCGCGGGCCTCGACCACGGCGATGGTGACGCAGGCAATCACGGTCAGTACGGCGTAGATCAGGGCGAGGCCGAATTCGAGGTCGCGGCCGCCTTCAAGCAGGCTGCTGACCGCGTTGATCAGGGCGTAGATGGCCACGCCGCTGAGCAGAATGCCATTGAGTGCCAGCACCATCGGTTCAAGGTGCCAGAAGCCCATGCTGAAGCGTTCGCGCAACTTGCGCGACATCTGCGCGCTGCTGACGTGGGCGGTGATCAGCTTGACCACCACCAGCGACAAGCCGCTCATGCTGGCGTCGACCAGCGAATAGACGCCGTCGAACACAATCGAGAACGAGCCCGAAGCCAGGCCGAAGGCGATACCGATGGTGGCGATGAAGAGAGTGACTGCGATCGAGGTGCGCAGTAGGCCCTGCTCGCAGGTCAGGTCGAAAAAAGCCGGTTTGGGTGAGATCTGCATAACTGAAACTCTTGTACGGCGGTAAATGCCGGGGGATAGCGGCCTCGGCATTGCCGAGGTCAGTACAGACTAGACGCGAAACTGCGCCATCAATGCTTGTTGCTGATTGGCCAGATGGTTCAGCGCCTGGCTGATGCGTGCCGATTCGTCTGCCTGGCCGGCGAGCGAGTCGGTGACGTCGCGAATGCCGGCCACATTGCGGTTAACTTCTTCGGCCACGGCGCTTTGCTCTTCGGCAGCCGAGGCGATCTGCAGGTTCATGTCGGTGATCACTGCGACGGCCTCGCCAATGCGCTGCAGCGCGGGCATCGCCTGCTCCATCTGCTGCGCACTGTCCTGCGCCTGGCGCTGGCCGGCCTGCATGGTGCCGACCACGGTTTCGCTGCCTTGCTGCAGGCCTTCGATCACCTGGCGGATCTCCTCGACTGATACCTGGGTACGCTGGGCCAGGCTGCGCACCTCATCGGCCACCACCGCGAAACCGCGCCCGGCTTCGCCGGCGCGGGCTGCTTCGATGGCGGCGTTGAGTGCAAGCAGGTTGGTCTGCTCGGCAATGGCGCGGATCACCTCCAGCACCGAGCCGATCTGCTCGCTGCGGCTCTCCAACGCTTTCGCCTGGCCCATCGCCGCATCCATGTCGCTGGCCAGTTGGGCGATTGCCCTGCGGGTGTCGGCTACCCGCTGCAGGCCTTCGCGGCTGGCCTGATCGGCGCCGCGTGCCGCCTGGGCGGCTTGCGCGGCGTTGTGAGCGACGTCCTGCGCGGTAGCGCTCATCTCATTGGCGGCGGTTGCTACCTGCTCGATCTCGCGTTGCTGCTGTTGCATGCCGTTGCTGGTCTGGCTGGCGATGGCGGCGGACTGGTCCGCCGTAGTGCGTGCGTCCTGTAGCGAGGCCTTTACCTGGGCAATCACCGGTTGCAGCTTGTCGAGAAAACGGTTGAACCAGCCGGTCAACTGGCCCAGTTCATCATCGCGGGCGTAGTCCAGCCGGCGGGTCAGGTCGCCTTCGCCGCTGGCGATGTCTTGCAGACGCCGGGCTACCATGAGGATTGGCCGGGTGACGCCACGCGCGGTCAGCCAGACCAGCAGCAAGCCCAGCACCGCTGCAAACAGGCCGATGGCCAGGCTGATCAGGTTGGCGTCCTGGTTGTGCCCGGCCAGGCGTTGGTTCAGCGCTACTGCCGGCGCCTGCAGCACAGCCTCGGGCAGCTCCAGCAGAACTTGCCACGGGGCGGCGTCAGGGATAGGCGCAAATGGCTGCGAGACGCGCATCTGGCCGTGATCCAGGCGCCGCACTGGCTGCCCGGCAAGCAAGCTGGGCAGCAGCTCGCGGGCCGGGCCGCTGAGCACTTGTTCGAGCGGTTTGCTCAGTTGCGCGGCATCGGCGCTGTGGCCGGCGAGCAAGCCCGCCGGGCTGACAATGCTGACCTGGCCTTGGCCATCGAACAGCTCCTGACGGCCGCTCAGGCTCAACTGCTGGAGGTTGTCCAGGCTGATGTCCAGGCCGACTACGGCGATGACCTTGCCGTTATCCATGATTGGCAGGGCGATGCTGGTAATCAGCACCTGCTGGCCGTTGATTTCGTCGAAGTAGGGATCGACCACGCAAGCCTTGGCGGTTTGCTCCGGGCAGGTCAGCCAGCGGTTGTAGGGCGAGCCGTTGGCGCCAATGCTGCTGTCGGCAAGCATCGCCTCGGGCATGGCTTCGGCGGTCAGCGTGCCAGACTGTGCTTGCGACCAGTACAGCGAGAAGCGCCCGCTGTCGTTGCTGCCATCCTGGGGCTGGTTGATGAAGCGCGCATCCTGTCTGTCGAGGGCGTTCGGTTGGAACACCAGATACAAGCCGATCAGGCCAGGATTGCCCACCAGCGCCGCGCGTGCCTGTGCGCTCAATGATGCGCGTAGATCGCTGTCGCCGCGCTGCCTGAGCACCTGCACCAGGCGGCTGAAACCGCTGCCGTATTGGTAGGCATCCATGAAGTAGCGCTGAATGCGCAGTGCCTGGGTTTCGGCCTGAGCCTGCAGGCGCAGGCGGGCGCTGTGGTCGAGCAGTTCGCTGTTGGCGCTGAACACCTGTGCTGCGCTGCGGCGCGCCTGGGTCAGCGAGGTGGCCACCAGCAGGGCAACAATGACCAGCAGGCACAGGCCGGCGAGAAGGGTGATCTTCCACTGGATGGAAAGGCGGCGCAGGAGCATGGGTTTTCCTTCTCGAGCAGAGCGACGCCCGCATCAAGCGGGCGTCGGTGGGGGAGGCTCAGTCAGCGATACAGTTGGGCGGCGCGATGCGAAACGCCTTGGTCAGCCAGCCGAGGTAGATCAGCCCGGCCAGTGCCCAGGCGCCGCCAAACAGCAGCGAGTGCTGATTCAGGTCCAGCCACAGCGAGACGATGATGCAAAAGCCAATGGTCGGCAGCACCAGATACTTGAAGGTCTGGGCCAGGCTCTTGCGACCCTTCTCGCGCAGGTAGCAGTGGTTGATCACCGCCAGATTGACGAAGCTGAACGCAACCAATGCGCCGAAGTTGATCACCGAGGTGGCTGTGACCAGATCAAAGAAGATCGCGGACAATGCCACCAGGCCGACCACGGCAATGTTCAGCACCGGCGTCTTGTAACGAGGGTGCAGGCGGGCGAATACCCGAGTCGGGATCACCCCGTCGCGGCCCATCACATACAGCAGCCGTGACACGCTGGTCTGCGAGGCTAGGCCCGAGGCGATGGTGTTGATCACCGTGCAGGCGATAAACACCGACTGGAACAACTTGCCACCGACATACAGGGCGATTTCCGGCAGCGCCGCTTCCTGGTCATGGAAGCGCTGCATGGTCGGGAAATAGGCCTGGATGAAGTAGGACACAAGAATGAACACCACACCGCCGATCAAGGCGGTGAGGAAGATCGCCCGCGGAATGGTCTTGCCCGGATCGCGAGTTTCTTCCGACAGGCAGGTCACCGCATCGAAACCCAGGAACGAGAAGCACAGAATGGTCGCACCGGCGGCCAGCGCGCTGAACTGCACCTGTGGGTCGACAAACGGGATCAGGCTCCAGGCCGTGCCCAGGCCCTCGCCATGCTCAAGGCCACGTGCGCAGAGGTAGATGAACACACTGATGATTGCCACCTGCACGGCAACGAACAGAGCATTGAAGTGGGCCACCAGGTTGACGCTGCGCATGTTGACCAGGCTGATCAGGGTGACGAAGCCGGCCACCCAGATCCACTGCGGCACCTCCGGAAACATCGCCGACAGGTACAACTTGGCCAGCAGGGCGTTGACCATTGGCAGCAGCAGGTAATCAAGCAGCGATGACCAGCCAACCAGAAAACCCACGTGTGGATTGATCGCCCGCTGGGTGTAGGTGTATGCCGAGCCAGACTGCGGAAAACGCCGTACCAGCGTGCCGTAGCTCACCGCGGTGAACAGCACGCCCAGCAGCGCCAGGATGTAGGCACTGGGCACATGCCCGGCAGTAATCCCGGAAACGATGCCAAAGGTGTCGAAGACGGTCATCGGCGTCAGGTAAGCCAGACCGATGATCACCACATGCCACAGGCGCAGCGATTTGCGGAACTGGCCGCTGTTGCTTGGTTCAGGCTGCATGCGCGCGATGCTCCTGAGTCTGAACGGTGGGCGAGTGGGCAGGCGGGCACAGCCAGGTCGTGCGGATGAGCTCCATGTTGTTCACCTTTATGTCGGAGCGAGGGCGGGCGCATGCGAGGCGCCTGTGGCATGGCTGACAGTGCCGCAGCGAAGTTCAAGGCGCGCAGAGTCCCTTGTGGGGCGAGTAAGCGCGCTGCGGTTGTTCTTCGTTGTTAGGCGCTGAAGCGAGGTGGTTAAAATAAAGAACGATGCGGGGTGGGGTGTCAAGTTAAACATGACAGAATGTAACTGAAATCGAGATTTTATCGGGTTTTTGCCGCTTGCGCCCCAAGGTAAGTGCGAATATTCATTCAAAGGCGGATTTTAATGTCCGTAAAAATTTACGATCACTGATTGCCAAACACATCTTCAGCAAATTTTTGCCGGCTGAGCCCGGCGCATCCGACAGGCGTCAGTGGTACCCTTCGTGCCCAGCGCGACGGTGTCGCACCCAGTCCCCCCTTATGGAAAGCAATCGGTTCAATTCATGAAGAAATCAGTAGGCATTCTCTCCGGCCTGGCCGTCGCCATCGCCATCGCAGCCACCGCTGGCGCTTGGTACACCGGCAAGCAACTGCCCGCCGAGTTGCAGGCTTCGGTCACTCGTGCCAACGAAGAACTGCTCAAGGCCACTGCCGGTACCGGCGGCAGCATGAGCCTGGAACTGACATCGCTGGAGCAGCACCTGTACAGCAGCACCGCGCACTACCGGCTCAAGGCCAAGGATGTGTGGTTGGGCGAAGGCCAGGCGCTGAACTTCGATGTCGGCATCACTGATCAGCTTGAGCACGGGCCATTCCCGTGGTCGCGGGTCAAGGCGCTGAAACTGATGCCGGTGATGGTCTCGAGCAACAGCGTGCTCGACAAGGACGAAGCCACAGCCAAGTGGTACAGCGCTGCGGGCGAGCAATCGCCGATCACCGCCAATGTCGATGTCGGTTATGGCGGTCACATCGACAGCGATGTTCGCTTTGCGCCGATCAAGCTCAATGAGGTAGACGGCAACAGCGTCGACTTCTCCGGCATGCAGGTGTTGCTCAGCGGCGACCGTGAAGGCAAGGCTGTGAAGATTCACGCCAACGCTGATCGTCTGCAGATGAAACTGGTGGGTGCAGACCATCCGCCAGCGACCTTCACCCTGGACAAGTTCAAGGTAGGCGGCAACCTGGCCAGCACCGACCACGACATGGTCTATGTCGGCAACGTCGATGTTCTGCTTGGCCAACTGGAGGCTGTGCTTGGGCCAAAGCAGGAAGTGATGCTGCTCAAAGACCTGGAGCAAACCAACCTGTACACCGCCGAAGGTGCTGACAAGATCGGTGCGCGAATCGCGTACAAGGTTGGCGACATCAACTACGCCAACCGCGCCGTCGGCAGCGGCAAGATGGTCGTGACCATGAACTCGGTCGACGTACCGGCCCTGCAGTCGCTGGCCGAGTGGTACCAGACCAAGCTGCCTGAGGTGCAGGCCATGCAAGCGGCCACTGCTGCTGGCGAGCCAATGCCGTCGTTCAACATGAGCGAGGAAGAGAAGGTCAAGGTTCAGGCAGACCTGCAGAAGATGCTTGCCGCCAAACCAAAGCTGGCCCTGGAGGAGTTGTCGTTCAAGACTGCCAATGGCCAGAGTCACTTCAAGCTGGCGCTGGACTTCGCCGCGCCGAGCTCGTTCGACCTGCCGCCTGATCAACTGGCCAAGCAACTGATCAGCCAGCTCAACGGCGAACTGCTGGTGTCCAAGCCGATGGTCGGCGACCTCACTGCCTTGCAGGCCCTGCTCGAAGGCCAGACCGACCCTCAGGCGATTGCCCAGCAGTCCAGTCAGGCCGGTGAAATGCTCGGCATGATGGCGCTGCAGAGCGGCATGGCCACGGTCAAGGGCGACAACGTCGTGTCCAACCTGCACTACGCCGATGGCATGGTCGACTTCAACGGCAAGAAAATGACCGTCGAAGAGTTCGCCATGATCTTCGCTGCGCACCTGGCGGCGCTGTCGCCGCAGGGCTGACGTTTTGCTGGCGGGGCTGTAGTGATGGCGGGGCAAGCCCGCGCTCGCTCGGTCCCGCAGGTGGCAGTGCTTGCGCGCCGTCGGGCCAGTTACGTTGGCCTGATTGGCACGCGCAGAAATCGCTTTTGCAAAGACCTGATTGGCTGTAGCCTTCGGCGCGATAATAATCCGCGCCCGCAGAAGGCCGTGATGGCCTGTCTGGCCGTCCGGCGTCATTAGCCTGACTGCCAGGGCTCGGTGATACTCTTGACTGACGCGCACGCGCGCCCGCAGGTCCAGCGATCATGACCCAGATTTCCGAACGGCTGTTGGTTCAAGCTCACCTTGATGCCAAGCAACCCCATCCCCTGACGCCCGCGCAGGAGGCCGAATACCGTGCGGCCATCGCTGCCGAGCTCAAGGCCCAGAATGCTGTGCTGGTTGCGCATTTCTATTGTGACCCGGTAATCCAGGCCTTGGCCGAAGAAACCGGCGGCTGTGTTTCCGACTCGCTGGAAATGGCCCGCTTCGGCAAGAACCACCCGGCCGACACCGTGATTGTCGCCGGCGTGCGCTTCATGGGCGAAACGGCAAAGATCCTCACCCCGGAAAAACGCATCCTGATGCCAACCTTGGAAGCGACCTGCTCGCTCGACCTGGGTTGTCCAGTAGAAGAGTTTTCGGCGTTTTGTGACAAGCACCCCGAGCGAACCGTGGTGGTGTATGCCAACACGTCGGCTGCGGTCAAGGCACGTGCCGACTGGGTAGTGACCTCCAGTTGCGCGCTGGAAATCGTCGAAACCCTGATGGATAACGGCGAAAAAATCATCTGGGGGCCGGACCAGCACCTGGGCCGCTATATCCAGAAGAAGACCGGCGCCGACATGCTGCTGTGGGACGGTGCCTGCATCGTCCATGAGGAGTTCAAGTCGCGCCAGCTCGCCGACATGAAAGCGCTGCATCCGGATGCGGCAATTCTGGTCCACCCGGAGTCGCCTGAGTCGGTGATCGAACTGGCCGATGCGGTAGGCTCGACCAGCCAGCTGATCAAGGCGGCGCAGACACTGCCGAACAAGACCTTCATCGTCGCCACCGACAGCGGCATCTTCTACAAGATGCAGCAGTTGTGCCCGGACAAGGTCTTTGTCGCCGCGCCTACCGCGGGCAATGGCGCCGCCTGCCGCAGCTGTGCGCACTGCCCGTGGATGGCGATGAATACCCTCGAGCGCACCCTCGACTGCCTGCGTACCGGCAGCAACGAGATCCTAGTCGACCCCGCCTTGATCCCGCGCGCGATCAAACCGCTCAATCGCATGCTCGACTTCACTCAGGCGGCCCGCCTGAAGTTGTCCGGCAACGCCTGATCCGCAGCTTGGGCGACGCCGGACAAACCGGCGCCGCCTGAACGCTGCTTAACGCATCATGTCCTTGACCATCCGCTGCTGCTCGAGAATCTGCCGCTGACGGGCGTCGATCTGCGACGCCAGCGGGAAGTTGCTGCCCGCGCGGCGTTTGGCGAAGTCGAGCTGCTGCACTGCCTGGTCAAAATCACCGACCAGCGTGAAGTACTCGGCGCGTGCCCGGTGCAGGCCAATGGTATTGCCCGACAGCCCGCGCACTTCAGCCACTTCGTACCAGACGTCCGGGTCGTCCGGGCGCTTCTTGACCAGGTCATCCAGCACTTTCTCAGCCTCAGCCGGCTTGCCCTGCTTGATCAACAAGTCGGCGCGCGCCTGCTGCAGCGGATAATTGTTCGGATACAGGCTGCGTAGCCGCTCGACCCGCTGCTGCGCGTCGGCCAGGCGATTGTTGGTGATCTCCAGGTCGATCTGCGCCAGGTTGTAGGTGATGTCGTTGGGCGCCTTGGCCAGCAGTTGCTTGAGGTTGTCCCGCGCTTCGTTGAGGCTGCCGCCCTTGATCTGCGCCAAGGCAAGGCCGTAGCGGGCAGCATCCAGCTTGGGGTCATCCGCGAGTTGATCGCGGAAGCGCTTGGCCGCAAGCCCTGGCGTACCTTCGTAGGTCAAGGCGACGCGGGCGCGAATCAGCTGATAACGCAGGCTGTCCTCGACGCCGCCTTTGGGCATCTGTTCGGCGCGGTTACGGGTGTCGGCGATACGCGATTCGGTCACCGGGTGAGTCAGGAGAAACTCCGGCGGCTTGGCGCCGTAGCGGTACTGCCGGGCCAGGCGCTCGAACATGCTCGGCATGGTGCGTGGGTCGAAGCCGGCTTTTTCCAGGTTCTGGATGCCGATGCGGTCGGCTTCCTGCTCGTTCTGCCGCGAGAAGCGCCGTTGCTCCTGAATCGCCGCTGCCTGGGTGCCGGCAATCAGACCAATACCGGCATCGCCGCCACCACCGGCTGCCAGTACGATGCCGGCCAACAGTGCGGCCATCATCGGCACCTGCATGCGCTGCTGAGCTTCTATCCCTCGGGCAAAGTGGCGTTGCGACAAGTGGGCCAGTTCGTGGGCCAGTACCGAGGCGTATTCACCTTCAGTCTGGGCATTGAGGAACAGCCCGCCGTTGACCCCGACAATTCCCCCGGGAGCCGCGAAGGCGTTCAGCTCGCGGCTGTCGATAAGCACGAATTCCAACCGGCGGTCCTGCAGCTGGCTGGTCTCGGCCAGGCGATAGACGCTGGTTTCGACGTAGTCCTTGAGCTGCGGATCATTCAGCTGGCGCACTTGCCCGCGCAGCAGGCTGAGCCAGGCGCGGCCGAGTTCATGTTCTTGCTGCGGAGAAACGATTGCAGAACTGGCATCGCCCAGCGACGGCAGGTCATCGGCATGCCCGGGCAGGGCCATCAGGCAGGCCAGCGTCAGCAGGGTAGGGCGCAGTAGATTCATGCACGAAGCTCGCGTCGGATCAAAGACCCGTACTGTAGCCCGCTCACACCTTGGCGACCAGTGGCGGTATCCTACCAGGCTTGTCTGCCATGCACCGTTGCCACCGCCAGGAGCCCCTTGGATGATCGATACCCTGACCTGCGACGCCGAAGTCGATGCCAGCGGGCTGAACTGCCCATTGCCGCTGCTCAAGGCAAAAATGCAGCTTAACCAGATGGCAGCGGGCGCAGTGCTCAAGGTGATTTCCACCGACGCCGGCTCGCAGCGCGACTTCAGCACTTTCGCCCGTTTGTCCGGTCATAGCCTGCTGCAACAAAGCGCCGAAGCCGGCGTGTATACCTACTGGCTGCGCAAGGCCTGAGTACTCCGCCCAAGGATCGTCAATGTTCAAAGTGCTTCGTGACTGGATGCAGCGCTACTTCTCCGATGAAGAAGCCGTAGTCCTGACAGTCCTGCTGGTTCTGGCCTTTACTGCCGTGCTCACCCTCGGCGGCATGCTCGCGCCGGTGCTGGCGGGGATGGTCTTGGCGTATCTGATGCAGGGCCTGGTCAACGCCCTGGAGCGGATGCGGGTGCCCAGTGGCGTTGCCGTGGGGCTGGTGTTCGCCTTGTTCATGGGCGCGCTGGGGGTGTTCCTGCTGGTGCTGGTGCCGCTGCTCTGGCACCAGTTGATCACCCTGTTGAACGAGCTGCCGGGAATGCTCGGTAAATGGCAGTCGCTGCTGTTGCTGCTGCCTGAGCGCTATCCGCATCTGGTCTCTGACGAGCAGGTGCTGCGCGCCATCGAATCGGTGCGCGGTGAGATCGGCAAGTTTGGCCAATGGGCGCTGACCTTCTCGCTGTCGAGCCTGCCGCTGCTGGTCAGCGCCATGATCTACCTGGTGCTGGTGCCGATTCTGGTGTTCTTCTTCCTCAAGGACCGCGAGTTGATCGGGCGCTGGGTCAGCGGCTACTTGCCGCGTGAACGCAGGCTGCTGACCCGGGTCGGTGACGAGATGAACCGGCAGATCGCCAATTACATTCGCGGCAAGGGCATCGAGATTCTCATCTGCGGGATCTCCACCTACATCGCCTTCATCAGCCTGGGGCTCAACTACGCCGCGCTGCTGGCGCTGTTGGTCGGGCTGTCGGTGGTGGTGCCGTACGTGGGGGCGGTGGTGGTCACCGTGCCGGTCACCTTGATCGCGCTGTTCCAGTGGGGCTGGGGCGATCAGTTCATCTACCTGATGGCGGTATACGCGATCATTCAGGCGCTGGACGGCAACGTGCTGGTGCCGTTGCTGTTCTCTGAGGCGGTCAGCCTGCATCCAGTCGCGATCATCTGCGCGGTGCTGCTGTTTGGCGGGCTGTGGGGCTTCTGGGGGATCTTCTTCGCCATCCCGCTGGCGACCCTGTTCAAGGCCGTGCTGGATGCCTGGCCACGTCAGGAACCGCCGGTGGCGCCACTGCTGTAACGAAATCGGGGCCGCGCAATGCGGCCCCGATCGTTTCAGCCCTTGTTCAGGGCCTGAGCCGCTGCAAGCACGGCATCGACATGGCCTGGCACTTTCACGCCGCGCCATTCCTGACGCAGAACACCGTCCTTGTCGATCAGGAAGGTGCTGCGGTCAACACCCATGTATTCCTTGCCGTAGAGCTTCTTCAGCTTGATCACGTCGAACAGTTGGCAGAGCGCCTCGTCCTTGTCGCTGATCAGCTCGAAGGTGAAGCCTTGCTTGGCCTTGAAGTTCTCGTGCGACTTCAGGCCGTCACGCGAGACGCCGAACACCACGGTGTTGGCCGCGGCAAACGCGTCGAGTTGATCGCGAAAGCCCTGGCCCTGAGTGGTGCAGCCGGGGGTGCTGTCCTTGGGGTAGAAATACAGCACCACCTGCTTGCCTTTGAGCTCAGCCAGGCTGACGCTCTGGCCGCTGGTGGCCTGGGCCTGGAAGTCGGCGACAGGTTGATCGAGGGTTACCGCCATGTGAGGCTCCTTACACCGGGTTTTGAGGGCGCCATGGTTCGATCAGGGCATCCAGATTCAGTGCATCGGCAAAGTCCAGGAACTGATCGCGCAGCCAGCTGATCTGGGTGCCAGCCGGCAGTACCACGGTGAACTGGGCGTTGAGCATGCTGCTGCCGGTCTGCGGCGCCAGATAGGTATCGCAGGTCATGGCTTCGAGCTCGACGTTGTGGTCGAGGAAGAACTGGCACAGCTCGTTGATGATGTCCGGGCGATAGGCGGCGCTGACATAGGCCACATAAGGCAGGGCCTGCGGGCGCACTTCCTGATCGGCGCTGCGCACCACATCAAGGGTCAGGCCGTGCTTCTTGCCCAGGCCTGGCAGGGTGGCTTCAAGACGGGCAAGGGCATCCCAGCTGCCACCGACCTGCAACACCAAGGCGCTGGTTTCGCCGTGGCGCGACAGGCGCGAGGTGACTACCGCGCAACGATTGTCGACGGCGGCGCGGCTGAGAACGTTGGCCAGCTCCATGGGATTGGGGCCCAGGGCACTGATGACAAGGAATTGTTCGCGGACTGTGGGGGTGGACATGCAGCATTCCTAAAACGATGAGCGGTCGGTGCAGGACCTGGGACAGCCTCCATTACACGAGGTTCTGAGCCGATTGCAGCGGCTGTAGACACCCGCGGGAGGCACTGTCGACGGCCCGGCGGGCCGCTCTGCACTGATCAAAGGATCAAGGGTAGCGAAAAGCAGCGCCGAGGGGAATGCTCCGCCCGCCAGCTTTGCTTGTGCAAGGCCGATGGCGCCAGTACCATTACCGCTCTCTTTTTCCGGCAGGAGCAGTTACATGATTGCGGGCAGTATGGTGGCACTGGTCACTCCCATGGATGCACAAGGGCGTCTGGACTGGGACAGCCTCGGCAAGCTTGTAGACTTCCACCTGGAAAAAGGCACTCATGCGATCGTCGCCGTCGGTACCACCGGCGAGTCGGCAACCCTCGATGTCGAAGAGCACATCCAGGTCATCGAATTTGTAGTCAAGCGTGTCAACGGCCGTATTCCGGTCATTGCCGGCACCGGTGCCAACTCCACCTCCGAAGCCGTGCACCTGACCCAGAACGCCAAGAACGCCGGTGCCGACGCCTGCCTGCTGGTGGTGCCGTACTACAACAAGCCGACCCAGGAAGGCCTGTATCAGCACTTCAAACTGATCGCCGAGTCGGTCGACATCCCGCAGATTCTGTACAACGTGCCCGGCCGCACCTCCTGCGACATGCAGGCCGAGACCGTGATCCGTCTGTCCACCGTGCCGAACATCATCGGTATCAAGGAAGCCACCGGCGACCTGGTCCGGGCCAAGGCCATCCTCGATGGCGTCAGCAGCGACTTCATCGTGCTGTCGGGTGATGATCCGACCGCGGTCGAGCTGATCCTGCTTGGCGGCAAGGGCAATATCTCCGTTACCGCCAACGTCGCCCCGCGCGAAATGGCCGATCTGTGCGAGGCCGCGCTGGCCGGCGATGCCGACAAGGCCCGCGCAATCAACGAACAACTGATGCCGCTGCACAAAGACCTGTTCTGCGAAGCCAACCCGATTCCGGTGAAGTGGGCGCTCGTGGAAATGGGCCTGATGCACAAAGGCATTCGCCTGCCACTGACCTGGCTGAGCGAGAACTGTCACGAAAAAGTCCGTACTGCCTTGAGCAAGTCCGGCGTACTGGTTTAATCGAGGAAGTACACCGCATGAAGCGATTGGCTGGTCTATCCGCCCTTGCCCTGATCATTTCCAGCACCAGCGGCTGCGGCTGGCTGTGGGGCGACGAGGGTTATTTCCGCGACCGCGGTAGCGATTACCTGCAGGCGCAACCGACCGCGCCGATGCAGCTGCCGGCAGACGTGGCCAACGTCAAACGCCTCGATCCGCTGTTGCCGATCCCGCGTAACGTTGCCGACGACACCGCCACTGGCGAATACGAAGTGCCGCGTCCGCAGCCGCTGTCGGCTGCTGCCGACATCAGCGACTTTACCCTGCAGCGCAGCGGTAACAGCCGTTGGGTGCTGGCCCAGCGTTCGCCTGCCGAAACCTGGCCGGTGGCGCATCAGTTCTTTGAAGACAACGGCTTCCGCATCGCTGAAGAGCGCCCGCAGACCGGCGAATTCACCACCACCTGGCAGCGCTTCGACGAACTGTCGGCTTCGCTTGGCCAGCGCCTGGCCAGCTCGGCCAGCAGCGCCGAGAGTGAAGTACGTGTTCGCGTACGCATGGAACCCGGCGTGCAGCGCAACACCTCCGAGGTGTTCGTGGTCAGCGTCGAGCGTCCGGCTGGCAGCACTGCCCAAACCGATTTCCCGAGCAACTCGACCAACACCGGCGTCGATGCGCTGCTGGTCGACGAGATGCTCGCCAGCATGAACCGTAGCGCCGAGAAGGGCGGTTCGGTTTCGCTGCTGGCTGAGCGCGACTTCGATGCCCCGAGCCGGGTCAGCCTGAGCGAAGACGGCAGCGGCAACCCGGTGCTCAACGTCGGTTCCGACCTCGACCGCGCCTGGTCTGGCGTCGGCCGTGCGCTGGAGCAGGGCGAATGGCGCGTTGAAGACATCAACCGCAGCCTGGGCCTGTACTACATCAACTTGTCCGAGAAACCCGAAGACAAGAACAACCAGCCCGGCTTCTTCAGCCGCCTGTTCGGCAGCGAGCCGACCCAGGAAGAGCGTGAAGAGCGCGCCGAGCGTTATCAGGTACGCCTGAGCAAGGTTGGCGAGAGCGTGCAGGTAACGGTCGAGAAAAACATCAACACCGTGGCCCCGGCCGATGTCGCCCGCCGCGTGCTGAGCGCCATTCAGGACCGTTTGGGTTAAGTGCGCTTCGCAGTACTTGGAAGCGGCAGCCAGGGCAACGGCACGCTGATCGCCAGTGGTGACACGTACATCCTGGTCGATTGCGGGTTTTCCCTGCGGGAAACAGAGCGGCGCCTGGCGCTGCTCGGGGTCTCGCCAGCACAGCTGAGCGCGGTGCTGGTCACCCACGAACATGCCGACCACGTGCATGGCGTGGGTTTGCTGTCGCGGCGCTACAATGTACCGGTCTACCTCAGCCAGGGCACCTTGCGCGGCTTGCGCAAGCCGGTCGAGGTCGCCGGTTTTCTGGGTTGTGGTGACAGCATCAGCATCGGCGCGCTGCAGGTCAGCGCGGCGCGGGTCGAGCACGACGCCCATGAGCCGCTGCAGTACGTGGTCAGCGATGGTCGCCGGCGCTTCGGCATGCTCACCGACCTGGGCTGCTACGACGCCCGGCTGCTGGAGCGCTATCAAGGGCTGGATGCCCTGCTGATCGAAGCCAACCATTGCCGCGACTTGCTTGCCCGCGGTCACTACCCGCACTTCCTGAAGTTGCGCGTAGGCGGCAGCCAAGGACATTTGAACAACCACCAGGCCGCCAACCTAGTGGCCGAGCTGGGCTGGCAGCACCTGCAACACCTGGTGCTGGCGCATCTCAGCAGCAAGAACAACCTGCCACAGCTGGCCCGTCAGTGCTTTGTCGACGCCCTAGGGTGCGACCCGGACTGGCTGCAAGTGGCGAATCAGGAACATGGGCTCGACTGGCGCGAAATCGCCTAGCCCACCAACTCAAGCAAGCGGAGCCCATCATGGAAAAACGCGACGAACTCTACCGCGGCAAGGCCAAATCGGTTTACAAGACCGACGACGCCGACCGCTTGATCCTGCTGTTTCGTAACGACACCTCGGCGTTCGACGGCAAGCGCATCGAACAGCTCGACCGCAAAGGCACGGTGAACAACAAGTTCAACGCCTTCATCATGCAAAAGCTTGAAGAAGCCGGCATCCCGACTCAGTTCGACAAGCTGCTGGGCGACAACGAGTGCCTGGTGAAGAAGCTCGACATGATCCCGGTTGAGTGCGTCGTGCGTAACTACGCCGCCGGCAGCCTGGTCAAGCGTCTGGGCGTGGAAGAGGGCATCAAGCTCGAACCATCGACCTTCGAACTGTTCCTCAAGAACGACGAAAAGGGCGACCCGTTCATAAACGAATCCCACGTTGTGGCTTTCGGCTGGGGCACCGCCGAGCAGCTGGTCGAGATGAAGAAGCTGTCGCTCAAGGTCAACGAAGTGCTGAACAAGCTGTTCGATGACGCCGGCCTGCTGCTGGTCGACTTCAAGCTCGAATTCGGCGTATTCCACGGCCAGATCGTCCTCGGCGACGAGTTCAGCCCGGACGGCTGCCGCCTGTGGGACAAAGAAACCCGTAAGAAGATGGACAAGGACCGCTTCCGCCAGGGTCTGGGCGACGTGATCGAAGCCTACGAAGAAGTTGCCAAGCGTCTGGGCGTGCCGCTGTAAGGCCGGCTGTGACGCAAGCGTTTGATACCACGCGAATTTTTTTCAGATAAAGGTTTGCCTTTTACGAAATCGCTGGTATGATGCGCGCCATTGGAGAGATGCCGGAGTGGTCGAACGGGACGGATTCGAAATCCGTTGTACTGGCAACAGTACCTAGGGTTCAAATCCCTATCTCTCCGCCATACATCGAAAAGCCCCGCAGATGAAAGTCTGCGGGGTTTTTTGTTTTTTGCGTTGTCTGAAATGTGCGCAGGTATGGTGTTACCGTCTTTGCTGATTTCATTTTCATAAGTGGTATGAGAAGACCTTCGCTAGTGAGCCCTGCTTGCTCTCATGCACCAAACTAATATGCCGCGTATGCGTGACTTGAATCAGTAAATTTAGTTGCTTTTTTACTTGCATGAAAATCGCCGTTTGAACCACTGGCTTACCCCCGTTGCATAAAAGACCGCGATCAGCTCTGCTGATGCTGGTCGGCATTGGCTGCTGCGCCGTCAACGGCTGGGCAGGTTCAAGATTACGGTTCGGAAAGGGATTACAAGAATGCAAACTGTGTGAATTCGATATGTTGAGATTGGTTTTATTGGTGTAGGTTAGCGTCAGAAGCGTTAGGCCTTTTCGTTTGCTCGCCAGATGTCGCTCAAGCCTCACTAAGTTCACTAACACGGTATTTGACTTGGATCCAATGCCCAGAAACTGTATGATCCCGCCGCCGTCAGTACGATGGCGCATGATCATTTAAAGGACTTAGTATGAAAAAGCTGTTCAAAGCTACCGTCGCTGTAGCCGTCGTATCGGGTGTTGCACTGCTGTCGGGTTGCACCGGCCAGGTCTACAACCAGCAAAAGAATTGCTCTTACGACTACCTGTTCCACCCTTCGGTTTCGGTCTCCAAGATCATTGGCGGTTGCGGCCCGATCGACAAGCTGCCACAGCAGCAGTAATTCCAGATCGTTGATGGGGCTGTTCGCGGCCCCGTCCAAGACCCTCGGCCATCCACGTGGCCGGGGGTTTTTGTTGCCTGGCGTTTACTTGGCCAAGACCAGCCCGCGACATTCGGCCACTGAGACATCCCGTCACCTTGCCTGCCACTTGCGAATTTGTTTGTGCTGGCATTTCGGTTACAATCGGAAAAACGTTTCAGCCCTGGCCGGTCAATTCGACCTTAGGCTGGCGTCCCTGTTTCTCAAGCTGCTGAATCCAATGATCAATAAAAAGCGCGCGCTGAAGGACATGGATAAACGAGGCCCTGCCTAGGCCTTCCTTACGTGCTATCGATTGGAATTGATCAATGTTCAAGAAAGCTGGCAAGACCCTGCTGGGTCTGGCTGTCGCGGCGAGCCTGATGCAGGCGCACGCCGATGAAGCGAAGAAAGTAGACGTGCTGCTGGTTGGCGGCGGCATCATGAGTTCGACCCTGGCGGTCTGGCTCAATGAGCTGGAGCCGAGCTGGTCGATGGAGATGGTCGAGCGCCTGGATGGCGTCGCTGAAGAAAGCTCCAACGGCTGGAACAACGCCGGTACCGGTCACTCTGCGCTGGCCGAGCTGAACTACACGCCAATGGATAAAGACGGCACCGTCAATATCTCCAAGGCCATCGAGATCAACGAATCGTTCCAGATCTCCCGCCAGTTCTGGTCGTGGCAGGTCCGTCAGGGCGTGTTGAACAACCCGCGTTCGTTCATCAACACCACGCCGCACATGAGCTTCGTGTGGGGCGACGACAACATCAAGTTCCTCAAGAAGCGTTACGACGCGCTGCAGGCCAGCCCGCTGTTCCGTCCGATGCAGTACTCGGAAGACAACGCGCAGATCGCCAAGTGGGTCCCGCTGATGATGGAAGGGCGAGATCCTTCGCAGAAGCTGGCCGTGACCTGGACGCCGCTCGGCACCGACGTCAACTTCGGCGAGATCACCCGTCAGTTCGTCAAGCACCTGCAAACCCGGGAAAACTTCGACCTGAAGCTGTCCACCGAAGTGCAGGACATCACGCGTAACGAAGACGGCTCCTGGCACGTTGAGTACAAAAACCTCAAGGACGGCAGCAAGTCGGCCACCGACGCCAAGTTCCTGTTCATTGGTGCTGGCGGCGGCGCGCTGAAGCTGCTGCAGAAGTCGGGCATCCCGGAAGCCAAGGAATACGCAGGCTTCCCGGTCGGCGGCTCGTTCCTGGTGACCGAGAACCCTACCGTGGCCATGCAGCATATGGCCAAGGCTTACGGCATTGCCTCCACCGGCGCGCCGCCCATGTCGGTACCGCACCTGGATACCCGCGTGCTGGATGGCAAGCGCGTGATTCTGTTTGGCCCGTTCGCCACCTTCTCGACCAAGTTCCTCAAGAACGGCTCGTACCTCGACCTGCTGAGCAGCACCACGCTGCACAACGTCTGGCCGATGACCAAGGTAGGTGTTGATCAGTATCCGCTGGTCGAGTACCTCGCTGGCCAGCTGATGCTGTCTGACGATGATCGTTTCGCGGCGCTGCAGACCTACTTCCCGAACGCCAAGAAAGAAGACTGGCGCTTGTGGCAAGCCGGTCAGCGCGTGCAGATCATCAAGCGCGACGAAGAAAAAGGCGGCGTGCTCAAGCTGGGTACTGAAGTCGTGACCTCGCAGGACCGCAGCATTGCCGGTCTGCTGGGCGCTTCGCCAGGCGCTTCGACCGCGGCACCGATCATGCTCACCGTGCTCGAAACCGTGTTCAAGGAAAAGGTCGCAACGCCTGAGTGGCAAGCCAAGTTGCACGAAATCGTGCCAAGTTACGGCACCAAGCTGAACGATTCGGCTGCTGCTGTGCAGAAAGAGTGGGACTACACCGCTGAAGTGCTGCAACTGGAAAAACCACCGGTTATCGATCAGAGCGTTGGCACTGATACAACCGTGAGCAAGCCAGTTGAAAGCAACCCTGCGAGCGACATGGCGCTGTAATCAGGCTTCAGCTGCGCGGTAACCATTTACCGCTTCGGCAACCAGCCCATAAAAAACCACGAGGTGCTGCCTCGTGGTTTTTTTATGCCTGCGGTTTGCGGATTGTCAGGGCTGCCCAGCGAAGCGTGCGGCGACGGTCTGGAGTTCGCTGTACAGCGGATGAAACGGCGCGCGCGAACCTCGGTTGTCGGCATAGCCGAATACACCGCTGGGGCAGTAGCGGTCGTTGTCCCAGCCGGGGTAGTCGAGAAACGGATACCAGCACAGGCCTTCGATAGTGACGCCACGTTCTTGCGCCAACTGCAGTTGCTCGGCGATGTAGCGCAGCCAAGGTACGCGGTCGCAGTCTTCGGCGCCGGTTTCGGACAATAGAATCGGCCGTTGATAGCGTTGGTGCAGCTCGCGCAGCATGCCTGCCAAGGGCCGAAAGTGCGGGTCGCCGAACGGAATCTTGCTGCCATGGTGATACCACTGGTTCTGCGGGTAGAAGTTGGCGCCGATGATATCCAGGTACTCTTCACGCCCGCCAAGGCCCGGCCAGCGGCGGCCGGTGAGCAGGTCCCAGGCTTCGAACTGCGACTGGCGATAGGCTTCGGCGGCATCGACATCATCCGCACGTTTGCTCGGCGGCAAGACGTTGATCAGCGGGTCGCCCTGAATAAACCGCGCAGCCGGGGCAACTTCGCGGATTGCCTCGATGGCGGCGATACTGGCGCGGACCAGCTGATGCTTGAGTTCCAGGCCGCGATGGCGGGCACAGGGATTGAAATAGGCTACGTCGCCACCGGCCCAGCTCCAGAAGGAAATCTCGTTGATGGGCGAAATCAACGGCACGTCGAGGCCGCGCTCTACCAGTAACCGGGCGAAAGCTGCGGCAAAGCGGGCGAAGCGCTCGACGAACAGCGGCCGCCAGATATCCAGATCGTCTGGATAGCCGTAATGGCACAAATCCCAGATCACTTGCACGTCCTGGCGCCGCGCAGCATCGATCATCGGCACCACGCTCGACCATTCGTAGCGATAGGGCTGGCGCTCGATCAAGTGCCAGCGCAGGCCGTCGCGGGCGCTGCGAATGCCCAATGCCGCGAGTTGCTGGTAGTCCTGCTCAGCCCAGCGGGCATGGCCGGTGCACTCCTGCATATCCAGGCGACGCCCGTCGCAACGGCGCTGCGAGGCGCATTCATAACCGGCCATGACGAAGCTGTTGAACAGCCCCGTGCCGCTCATCCGGGCTCAGCGACGTGCTGCTCCACCTCGACCCCGGCTTCGCGGGCGATGCGCTGGTACAAGGCCAGTGCCTGACCGACCACCTGATCCATGTTGTAGTACTTATAGGTACCGAGCCTGCCGAGGAAAGTAACGCCAGGAGTCTGATCGGCGAGGGCTCTGTAACGCTTGTACAGCTCGGCGTTTTCCGGGCGTGGAATGGGGTAATACGGGTCGCCATCGGCGCACGGGAACTCATAGCTGATGCTAGTCAGCGGATGCGTCTGGCCGGTCAGGTGCTTGTATTCGGTGATCCGCGTGTACGGCACGGCGGGGTGCGGATAATTGACGACGGCTACGGGCTGGAAACACTCATGATCGTGCGTCTCGTGCTGGAAGCGCAACGAGCGATACGGCAACTTGCCGTAACAATGGCCGAAGTACTCATCGATAGGGCCGCAGTACACCAGCTCGCGATAACGCAGCAGCTCGCGCACTGTGCTGAAGTCAGTTGCCAGCAGCACGTCGATGGCCGGGTGTTCGAGCATGCGCTCGAACATCTGCGTATAGCCATGCAACGGCATGATCTGGAAGGCATCGGTGAAATAGCGGTCGTCGGTGGTGGTGCGGGTCGGCACCCGCGCGGTCACCGATTTATCCAGCTCGCTCGGGTCCAGGCCCCATTGCTTGCGGGTGTAGCCGCGGAAGAACTTCTCGTACAGTTCGCGGCCGACCTGGTTGATCACCACATCTTCGGAGGTGTGGATCGTCGCCACCGGCTCGGCACGGCTGGCCAGAAACGCTTCGGCCTGGGCCTCGTTCATCGACTGCGCGTAGAGGATATTCAATGTGGTCAGGTTGATCGGAATCGGCAGCAAGTGCCCATCGACCTGCGCCAGCACGCGGTGCTCGTAGGGGCGCCATTCTGTGAAG
Organism: Pseudomonas shirazensis; assembly: GCF_014268785.2. Classification (GTDB taxonomy): domain Bacteria; phylum Pseudomonadota; class Gammaproteobacteria; order Pseudomonadales; family Pseudomonadaceae; genus Aquipseudomonas; species Aquipseudomonas shirazensis. Next base: position 49,220 of record NZ_JABWRD020000004.1, read on the forward strand.
CGCGAGAGGTAATCGACGATACGCTGGGCGTTGGTGTGAAAGATATGCGGACCGTAACGGTGCACCAGCACCCCGGCAGCATCAAGGTGGTCGTAGGCGTTGCCGCCGATGTGCTCGCGGCGGTCGATCAGCAATATCCGTTTGCCCAGGCCGGCACTCAGGCGCTCGGCGAGCACGCTGCCGGCGAACCCTGCGCCGACGATCAGGTAGTCATAGGGCTGTGCCGCCAGCGCCGTCTGCAGGGTTATCGTTGGCATTCGATCAACTCCTTCATGTCGGCGCAGGTCTTGTCCCACGACATGCCATCCAGCGCTCGATCCGCGCGTTTGGTGACCACTCCGCTCTGCTTGCGCAGGGCCAGGGCAGCGTCGATGGCGCTGATAAAGTCCGCCGCGTTACTGGCAATGCTGACCACGCCGCTGTGCGCATAGCCATTGACCACATCACGCACCGGCGTCGACACCACCGGGCAGCCGCCGGCGAGGTATTCCGGGGTTTTGGTGGGGCTGATGAAGCGCGTCGACTCATTGATGGCGAAGGGCATCAGGGCGACATCCCAGCCGGCCAGGTAAGCAGGCAACTGCTCGTACTGCCTGGCGCCGAGATAGTGGATATTGGCCAGCCGCGGCAGCAGTTCGGGGTCGATCTTGACCACCGGGCCGATCAGCACGATCTGCCAGTCGGGCCGCTGCTCAGCGATGTCGGTCACCAACTGGATATCGAAGCGTTCGTCGATCACGCCGAAAAAGCCCAGGCGTGGATGGCCAATCGCAGCCTGATCAGCAGGTTCTGTCAGCGCTGTGCGGGCCTGACCGAAATGCGCTATGTCTACGCTGCTGGGCATGGCGTGGGCATTGGCGTGGTGCTCGCGCTTGGCCTCCCACAGGCTGTGGCCGCCGGTAAACACCACGTCGGCGCGGCTGAGCAGGCGTTGCTCCATTTCCAGCATGGCCGGCGGTGCGAACTTGAACGCGGACAGCTCGTCCATGCAGTCGTAGATCACCACCTGGCCTTGCAGATGGTCGGTAAACCCCAGGCTCATCGGCGTCCAGTACCACAGCAGCAGCTCGCCGCCGTTGTGGGCTGCCAGCCAGGTGTCGAGCAGCTGGCGCTGGGCCGCGATGACCTGCTGCTCATCCAGCCCGGTCGGCAGCAGCGGCACCAGCACGGTCAAGCCGTCGCTGACCGCGTGTGGTTGCAGCAGCGGCGTTTGCTGTGGCTCGAAGATCGGCTCTTCGAGAAACAGCACATCGTAATCCTTGGCCAGCCGCGACATCACATGTTGCGGCCGTTGGTAGACAAACCCCCAGCGCAGATGCGACAGGCACAGCAAGGTCGGGCGTAGGCCGATGGCCTGTAGCGGGACTGCCGACAATTCGCTGGAATGCGGCTGCAGATCAGGCTCGAGCTGAATTTGAGTCATGCGAAGTACCTTGTCTGGTGTCTGAATTCAAACCTGCGCGATCGACAGATCTGCGGCTTGCCACCAAGGCCCCGCTGGACGGCGCATGCTGTGCCTTGTGATCAGTAGAGAGGGGTGCTTCGAGCGGCGTTCATTACGCCTGCTGCGCGAGCCGATGAAGGGTGCATAGGGCTGCGCAGGCGGAGGGGCTGCGGCGGTTACTCAGCGCTGGCGCAGGATGCACTCGAGCAGGCCGGGGAAGCGGCTGTCGAGCATTTCACTGCGCAGCGAATTCATGTGCGTGGTGCCGACATTGCGCGTCTGCACCAGGCCTGCATCACGCAACACGCGAAAGTGATGGGACATGCTCGACTTGGGTCGGCCGCCATCCAGCTCGCCACAAGTGGCTTCGGTGACACCCGCCAGATGGCGCACGATGGCCATGCGCACGGGGTCGCTCAAGGCGTACAGCACGCGTTCGAGGATGAGGTCTTCACAGCTTGGATGTTTGTAGGCTCGCATGGTCGACATGATAACGGGGCTTTCATTAATTGCCATAGTTCGATTATGATCGAACTATCGTATGCCCAACCTGCTGGAGCTGGCTCATGTCTGCATTGTTCGAACCCTACACCCTCAAAGACGTCACCTTGCGCAACCGCATTGCCATTCCACCGATGTGCCAGTACATGGCCGAAGACGGCATGATCAACGACTGGCACCACGTGCATCTGACGGGTATGGCCCGCGGCGGCGCCGGCTTGCTGGTGGTCGAAGCCACTGCTGTATCGCCAGAAGGACGCATTACCCCAGGCTGCGCCGGGATCTGGAGCGACGCCCACGCCGAAGCGTTCTTGCCGGTGGTGAAGGCGATCAAGGCGGCCGGTTCCGTACCCGGCATCCAGATCGCCCACGCCGGGCGTAAGGCCAGCGCCAATCGCCCATGGGAAGGTGACGACCATATCGCCGCTGACGACGCCCGCGGCTGGGACACCCTGGCACCGTCGGCAATTGCCTTTGGCGCCAACCTGCCGAAAGTGCCAAAGGCGATGACCCTGGGCGATATCGCTCGGGTCAAACAAGACTTTGTCGACGCTGCGCGCCGCGCCCGTGACGCCGGTTTCGAGTGGATCGAGCTGCACTTCGCCCACGGCTACCTCGGTCAGAGCTTCTTCTCCGAGCACTCCAACCAGCGTACTGATGCTTACGGCGGCAGCTTCGAAAACCGCAGCCGCTTCCTCCTCGAAACGCTGGCGGCCGTGCGTGAAGTCTGGCCTGAGCATCTGCCGCTGACCGCCCGCTTCGGTGTGCTGGAATATGATGGCCGCGACGAGCAGACCCTGGTCGAGTCGATCGAACTGGCCCGTCAGTTCAAGGCCGGTGGCCTCGACCTGTTGAGCGTCAGCGTTGGTTTCACCATCCCCGACACCAATATCCCGTGGGGCCCGGCCTTCATGGGCCCGATTGCCGAGCGCGTGCGCCGCGAAGCAGGCCTGCCGGTGACGTCGGCATGGGGCTTCGGCACGCCGCAGCTGGCTGAAGGCGCGCTGCAAGCGGGTCAGCTGGATCTGGTTTCGGTAGGCCGTGCGCACCTGGCTGACCCACATTGGGCCTACTTCGCCGCCAAAGAGTTGGGCGTGGACAAAGCCTCGTGGACCCTGCCAGCGCCGTATGCGCATTGGCTGGAACGCTATCGTTAAGGCTCGCCCTAACGCCAGCCAGCACCGTTAACCACGCGGGGCCAGTCCGAGCAGCACAGCGCTGCGAGACTGGCCCAGCGTTTTTTGTGGCTAGCAGTTACTGGCCAAACACTATCCGAGCCTGGTTAAAGCACTGCTCGGCAATCGCCGACCTCGGCTCGCTGCGGCGCAGCAGCAAGCCAACCGGGCTGAGCACGCTGGCCTCGCTGATGGGGGTGATGCGCATGTGTTCGCTCAAATCCTCCAGCCCGCAGTTGAGCGGCATCACTGCGCAGCACATGCCGCTGGTGATGGCCTGGATCAGCTGGAAGGTCGAGTCGCTTTCCAGCACTGCCAGTGGCGCAAGGCCGCGGCTGCGAAAGCTCAGGTCCAGCGACTGGCGGTAGTGCATGCCCTTGCTGAGCAGCCCCAACGGCAGGTCCCCCAGCTCATCCCAGGCCAGCTCGCTTTGCTCGAACTGATAATGGCGGGTGTCGTGCAGCAGGCCCATGGTGGTGGTGCCCAGTTCGATCACGTCGAAAAAGCTTGAGTTGACCTGATCCAGATAGCAGATCCCCAGGTCGAGCTGGTTGCGGCTGAGGCCATCGACGATCTGCTCGGAGGTACTCGAGCTGAGCTGAAACTGCAGCTCGGGAAACTTCTCCCGCAGCGGCAGCAGCAGCGCCATTGGATTGAAACTGGCCAACGGCACGCTGCCCAGGCGCAGGCTGCCGACCACTTGGCCGCGGCAGCTGGCCGCTTCGGCCTGGAGGCCGTCATGTGCGGCCAGCAGTGTCCGCGCCCAAGCCAGAATGCGTTCGCCGGCCTCGGTGAAACCCTCGAAGCGCTGGCCACGTTCGACCAGCACCAGGTCAAGTTCTTCTTCCAGATTACGCAGGCGCATCGACAAGGTCGGCTGGGTGATATGGCACAGCGCAGCGGCCTGACCGAAGTGCCGAGTCTGGTCCAGGGCGATAAGAAACTTGAGCTGCTTGATGTCCATGGGGCGGCCTGCGCAATCGGAATGCGTTGACCTTAACCAAGTTGAGCGGGGCTAGCCATTGTTTAGTCGCCGCCGCCCGGTTCAGCTGAGCACGTGATCGACCGGCATCAGCGCGGGCGGCAACGGCTCGTGGCCAAGCGCCGCAAGCACGTCGCGCTCCAAGGTGCGCACCAATGAGTCGGTGGGCAGGTCGTTTTCGTCGCGGCCAAACGGATCTTCCAGCTCGTTGCCGATCGCATCCAGGCCAAAGAACGTGTAGCTGACGATGGTGGTGAACAGCGGCGCCAGCCAGCCCAAGGGTTCTGCCAGGGCGAACGGCAGCAGCAGGCAGAAGATATAGATGGTCCGGTGCAACAGCAGGGTGTAAGGGAAGGGTAGCGGCGTGCCCTTGATCCGTTCACAGGTCGCCTGCACTTCGGCCAGGCCAACCAGACGCTGTTCGAGCAGGGTGTAGCGCCATTCGCTGATCTGTTGCGTCTGCGCCAGCTCCGAGCAGCGCTGGCCGATGTTACGCAGGATGCCGTCGCAGACGTTGTGCGGGCTGAGTGAATGCGCCGGGTTCAGCCACGGCTGCGCCGCGCCGAGGGCATCCTCACCGCGCAATCCAGCGTTCAAGGCATGGGCAAAGCCGCACAGGCTGCGCAGTAACTCGCGGCGCAGCTCGGGGTCGGCAATCGCCACGCTCTCGCGCACGAACGAGCGCACCTCGATGAGCATCCGCCCCCAGGCCTTGCGGCCCTCCCACCAGCGGTCATAACAGGCCGTGTTGCGAAAACTCATGAAAATCGACAGCGACAGGCCGAGCAAGGTGAAGGGCGTGGCGCTGACCGGCGAGAACATCTCTGGATAATGCCGCTCGACCAGCACGATCAACGCCGCCAGCAAGGTAACCAGCAGGCAGCGCCAGGCAATGCGCTTGACGATCGAGCCTTTCAGGGTGAACAGCACACGCAGCACATCGGGCCGGGAATGGACGATCATGGGGATCCAGAGGCGGTTGGGTCAGCCGCCAGTCATGTTCATGAAGCGCAGGATCTGCACCTCGCCGCCTACTTCGAAGTGGTGGCGGTAAGGCTTGAGCTGCACCGCTTCGCGGATGGCATGCTCGAGGCGCTCGGCGTCGCCTGGGTGCGCACGCAGCACCTGTTTCAGGTCCAGCGAATGCTCGTTGCCCAGGCACAGTAGCAAGCGGCCCTCGACGGTCAGGCGGACACGGTTGCAGGTGGCGCAGAAGTTGTGGCTGTGCGGCGAGATGAAGCCGACCCGGGTCTGCGCTGCCTCGGCCAGGCGCCAGTAGCGCGCCGGGCCCTGCGATGATTCGGCAGATTCGATCAGGCTGAAGTGCTCCGCGAGGCGGTCGCGCACGTCATCGCTGGAATAGAACGACTCGCCGCGCTGATGCTCGCTGATCACGCCTAGCGGCATCTCTTCGATGAAGGTGATGTCCAGCTCACGGTCGATGGCAAAGCGCACCAGATCGACCAGTTCGTCATCGTTGCGACCCTTGAGCACCACGCAGTTGAGTTTGATCCGCTTGAAGCCGGCGCGGCGCGCGGCGTCGATACCGGCGATGACCTGGGCCAGATCGCCGGTGCGGGTGAGCTGGCGAAAGCGCTCCGGGTCGAGGCTGTCGAGGCTGATATTGAGGCGGCTGAGGCCGGCGTCGAACAGCGGCTGCGCCAGCCGGTCGAGCTGCGAGCCGTTACTGGTCATGCACAGTTCACGCAGGCCGGGCAGGGCGGCAATGCGCCGACATAGTTCGACGATGCCCTGGCGCACCAGTGGCTCGCCGCCGGTCAGGCGGATCTTGCGCGTGCCGAGGGCGACGAAGCGTTCGGCAACCTGATACAGCTCTTCAAGGCTGAGGATCTGCTGGCGCGGCAAGAATTGCATGTCTTCGGCCATGCAATAGACACAACGAAAATCACAGCGGTCGGTGACCGACATCCGCAGGTAGTCGATTTTTCGGTTGTAGCCGTCGATCAGGGCCTGGCCGTTGAGTTCCACAATCGCGCTCGCGTCTAAGGAGGGTCGGCCGGTTGGCCGCAGGGCAGTAAGCCCACGCTATAACCTGTGCCCGGTGCCGTCAAATTGCTTTATCCACTCGGTTGATCAGTACGGTCTATCGGTCGTTCAGAGCGATTGATCGACGCTCAGCGATGCACCGGATAGGCCGTGGTGTATTTCATCTGTTCCATGGCAAAGCTGGAGGTGATGTTCGACAGGCCATCGGTGCGGGTGATCAGCTTCTTGTAGAAGCGGTCGTAAGCGGCAATATCGCTGACCACCACCCGCAGCATGTAATCCCAGTCGCCCGACATGCGGTAGAACTCCATGACCTCCTCGAAGCCGCTGACGGTGGCGGCAAATTGCTCGAGCCAGGCATTGTCGTGGCGCTGGGTCTTGAGCTGGACGAACACGGTCAGACCCAGGCCCAGGCGTTGCGGATCAAGCAGCGCGACGCGGCCGAGAATGTAGCCATCATCCTGCAGGCGCTTGACCCGCTTCCAGCATGGGGTGGTGGTGAGGTTGACCGCTTCGGCCAGCTCCTTGAGCGAGGTGGAGGCGTCGCGTTGGAGCAGGGTGAGGATGTGCTGGTCGAAACTGTCCATGCCGGTGCGTCGCCTTGCCGAGAAAAATATGCTCCAGACTAGCCGTTAACGAGCACGAATAGAATGCTTGTGCCGGGGTATCGCCCGCTTCCGCCTGCGCTCGGCCAATCGCGGCGGATATGCGATAGTGACGGCCACCAACCCCGCCTTCCAGTCACTGGGCCCGATCATGTCCGACAAACCGCGCAACTTCGCCACGCGTACCATCCACGCCGGCGAGCAATTCAGCGTTGCCGACAACGCCATCTTCCCGCCGATCTACACCGCCAGCTCGTACATCAAGCGCGGCCTCGACGATAACCCCGAGTACGCCTACAGCCGCGTTGCCAATCCGACCCGGCATGCCTACGAGAGCTGCGTTGCGGCGTTGGAAGAAGGGCTTGGTGCGGTCGCCTGTGCTTCCGGCGTCAGCGCCTCTTCGACAGTGCTTGAGTTGCTCGACAAGGACGCTCACGTGGTGGTGATGAATGGCGTCTACGGCGGCACCTTCCGCCTGCTCGAAGACTACCGCAGCCGCACCTCCGGGCTGACCACCACGTATGTCGACCTGAATGACCTGGACGCCCTGGCGGCGGCGATTCGCCCGGACACGCAGCTGATCTGGATCGAGTCGCCGACCAATCCGCTGCTGCACCTGGTCGATATCGAAGCAGTGTGCAGCCTGGCCCGTGCCCGCAATATCCTCACCTGCATCGACAACACCTTCTGCTCGCCGTGGAATCAGCAGCCGATCACCCTCGGCGTGGATCTGGTGATGCACTCGGCGAGCAAGTACATCGGTGGCCACTCCGACCTCACCGGCGGAGTGGTGGTGGCGGCGAGCGCCGAGTTGCTGGCGCGCCTGCGCAAGATCAGCATGGCCGTCGGTGCCGTGCAGGGCCCGTTCGATTGCTACCTGGCCCTGCGCGGGCTGAAGACCCTGGACGTGCGCATGGAGCGCCAAAGTGCCAATGCCCTGCGGGTGGCACAGTTCCTCGAGAGCCATCCGCTGGTCGGCAAGGTGTTCTATCCAGGTCTGCCCAGCCACCCGCAACATGAGCTGTGCAAGCGCCAGATGCGCACCGGCGGCGCGGTGGTGACCTTGCAGCTGAAGGGTGATCGCGAGGCGCTCAAGCGCTTTGTCGACGCGCTGTCGATCTTTGTCCTGGCCGATTCGCTGGGCGGCGTCGAAAGCATGATCAACCATTCCTGGAGCATGTCGCACAACTCGCTGAGCCCGGAGCAGAAAGGCGTGATGGGGATTACCGAGGGCCTGTTGCGGCTGTCGCTGGGGATCGAGGACTGCCGCGATCTGATCGATGATCTGCAAGGCGCGTTGCAAGCCAGCGCCGCAGTCTGAGGCTTTGTTGATCGCCATCGCAGGCTTGCCCCGCGATGGCGGTTTTGCAGTTATTGCAGCCGGGTCAGGACTTGGCTGGATGAATGATTCGTTCGATCTTGTCCTTGATCAGCAGCCGCTCCTTGCGCAATAGCGTGACGGTGTCATCGGTGGCGGCGGTGCGTTCAGCGACGTCCACCTCTTTGTCCTTGGCGTTGTAGTCCTTGTACAGCTTGAGCAGCTCGGGGTCCTTTGCGCTCAATGCGTGAAAGTCGTCAGCCTGGATGCTGAGGTCTGCGAACAGATCATGCGGTACGGGCATTTCTTCACCTCCGTCAGGGGTTGGCCACTGGTGCAGAACCTTGAGGATAGCCGCGTTTGCCAAAGACGTGGGTGGGGATGGTCCGGCAGAGGTTGGCTGAACGTCGGCTGAATGAAAGGTAAACAAGTGTGATTGTTGCTGGATGTTAGAGTTTGTTGGCGGGTTTTTCACAAAAAAACGATGGTCTGCTTCCCACAATCCGCTTCGAATTGCCACGCGCTGAATCGCGCCTGGGCCAACATCAAACTCGATGGCGAAGACCATGCTGAAACTCGACAATCTGCGGACCGAATGGGTCACGTTACTGGCCAGCCTGTACCTGTTGATTGGCTTCAACAGCCTGCTCTGGAGTCACCTCCAGGCGGTGGTGCCGCCAGGGTTGACGGGGCTTTGGCTGATGCTGGCGTTTGCCCTGCTGATGCTGTTTGCGTTCAACCTGGTGTTGACCTTGATTGCCTTCAAGTATGTGTTTAAGCCGGTCTTGATGGTGCTGTTTGTCAGCGGTGCGGCAGTGGCTTACTTCATGAATCAGTACGGTGTGCTGATTGATGCAGGCATGTTCCGCAACGTTGCCGAGACCAACATCAGTGAAGTGCGTGATCTGCTCTCGTTGAAGTTCATCGGCTATATCGTGCTGCTGGGTTTGCTGCCTGCCGCACTTGTGTGGAAGGCGCCGATCGCCTATCGCCCTTGGCACCGCGAGGTGTTCGGCAAGCTGCTGGTCGGTGGTGCCTGTGCGGTGGCGTTGGGCGCGGTGGCCCTGGCCAACTATCAGGGCCTGTCTTCGCTGTTGCGCAACCACCACGAAATCCGTCTGATGCTCACCCCAAGCAACATTGTTGGCGCCTCGTTTGGCTATGCCAGCGAGCGGTTGGGCAGTGCGGCCGCGCCGTTTCAGCGCTACGGCGAAGACGCCCGCCGCGATGCCGCTGCCTGGCAGCAGCACAAGCGCAAGTCGTTGACGGTGTTGGTAGTGGGTGAAAGCGCCCGCGCGGAAAACTTTGGCGTGCTCGGTTATGGCCGCGATACAACCCCGCGCCTGAGCAAGGAAGACGGCCTGCTGGGCTTCACCGATGTGCATTCGTGCGGCACCGAAACCGCTGTCTCGGTGCCGTGCATGTTCTCCGGCATGCCGCGCAAGAACTACGATGCCAGCGTCGCCCGCAACCGGGAGGGGCTGCTGGACATGCTCCAGCGCGCCGGCCTGGCGGTGCAGTGGCGCGACAATCAATCAGGCTGCAAGGGCACCTGCGACCGCGTGCAGTTCGTCGACGTCAGCAACCTCAAGGACCCCGCCCTGTGTGCCGGCGGCGAGTGCCACGACGAAATCCTCCTGCAAGGCCTGGCCGAGCTGCTCGACAGCCTCGACCAGGACACCGTGCTGGTCCTGCACCAGATGGGTAGCCACGGCCCTGATTACTACAAGCGTTATCCGCAAGCGTTCGAGCGATTCACCCCGGTGTGCCACAGCAACGCCCTGAACCAGTGCGATCAGCAGGCAATCATCAATAGCTACGACAACACCCTGGGTTACACCGACCACGTGCTGGCCTCGCTGATCGACCTGTTGCGCAGCCGTCAGGACAAAGTCGACACCGCCATGCTGTACCTGTCCGACCACGGCGAATCGCTGGGTGAGTACAACCTCTATCTGCATGGCACGCCGTACATGCTGGCGCCCGAGCAGCAACGCCATGTGCCGATGCTGGCGTGGTTCTCCGACAGTTACCGGCAGGACTTTGGCCTCGACAACGACTGCCTGGCGCGCCTGCGGGATGCCCCGCTGAGCCAGGACAACCTGTTCCACTCGATGCTCGGCCTGCTGCAGGTGCACAGCGCGGTCTACCAGCAATCACTGGACCTGTTTGCCGGTTGCCGGCCGTGGCTGGCGGCTGGCCGCTGACAGAAGCGCCGGGCGATGGTCGCCATGTTTCGCGTGCGCGGCCCACGGCGTATATACTGCGCGCCACTGTTTGTGGGAGAGCCTCGTGGCCAACGAAATACACTGGATCTGTGACGACCAGAGCCTGGCCGAGCACTGCCGGACCTGGCGCGAATTGCCCTTCGTAGCGCTCGATACCGAATTCATGCGGGTAGACACCTTCTACCCCAAGGCCGGGCTGCTGCAGGTTGGCGACGGTCAAAAAGCCTTTCTTATCGACCCGTTGCGGGTTCGTGACTGGCAGCCTTTGGCTGACCTGCTCGAAGACCCGCAAGTGGTCAAAGTGGTGCATGCCTGCAGTGAGGACCTTGAAGTTCTCCTGCGCCTGACGGGCAAACTGCCACAGCCGTTGTTCGACACCCAGTTGGCCGCAGGTTACCTCAACATCGGTTTCTCGATGGGGTACTCGCGCCTGGTGCAGGACGTGCTCGGGCTCGATCTGCCCAAGGGCGAAACCCGCTCTGACTGGCTGCAGCGCCCTCTGTCGGAAACCCAGGTCAGCTACGCCGCCGAAGACGCCGTACACCTCGCCGAGCTGTTCACCGCGCTGCGCCCGCGGCTGTCCGATGACAAGTACGCCTGGGTGTTGGAAGACGGTGCCGAGCTGGTTGCGCAGATGCGCCGTGAAGTTGAGCCGCAGCTGCTCTACCGTGAGGTCAAGCTGGCCTGGAAGCTGTCGCGTCAGCAGCTGGCAGTCCTGCGTGAGCTGTCGGCCTGGCGCGAGCTTGAAGCACGCCGCCGCGACCTGCCGCGCAACCGCGTACTGCGGGAGCATTCGCTGTGGCCGATCGCCAAGACCCAGCCAGACAGCCTCTCGGCCTTGGCCAAGATCGATGACATGCACCCGCGCACCCTGCGTCAGGACGGCGAGTTCCTCCTGCAATTGATCAAGCAGGCCGGCAGTGTGCCGGCTGAGCAGTATCCGCCAGCGCTGCCTGAGCCATTGCCGATCGAAGCCTCGGCCATCCTCAAGCGCCTGCGCGCCATCGGCCAGGCCGAAGGTGAGCGGCTGGGCATCGCCCCGGAGCTGATGCTGCGCAAGAAAACCCTCGAGGCGCTGCTCAAGAGCGGCTACCCCAATGGGCCCTATCAACTGCCCGATTCGCTGCGCGGCTGGCGTCGCGAGCGGATGGGCCAGGCGCTGCTGGATGATCTGGCCGCGCTCGGAGAATCTTCATGAAACGCATCTGCTCGATCTACAAGAGCCCGCGCAAAAGCGAAATGTACCTGTACGTGCTTAAGGCCGATGGCCTGGAGCGAGTCCCAGCCGGTTTGCTGCCGGCCTTCGGTACGCCGATTCATGCCTTCGATCTGGTGCTGTCGCCGGAGCGCAAGCTGGCCCGGGAAGACATCGAACAGGTGCTGAACAACCTCGAGACCCAGGGCTATCACCTGCAGATGCCGCCGCTCGAAGACGAGTACATCGAGCACTTGCCTGAAGAGCTGCTGCGCCGCAACGACCCAGTCTGATCGGCCCGCGCTGCCCATCGTTCGCCCAAGCGGCCCGCTACCCGGGCCGTTTTCCGTTATCTGCCAAGGTTGTCTTTTGAGATGCGCGTTCTGATCGCTGAACAGGATCATGCCAACTATGCCGGCCTGCTGGCCGCTGCCGCCCCCGACCTTGAAGTGCTGACCAGCGGTAACTCCGCCGAGTTGGCGCTTTTGGCGCCGCAATGCCAGGTGTGGCTGGGTCAGCCAGACCTTTTGGCGACCCTGCTGCGCCAAGGCAATAAGCCAGAATGGGCGCAGTCGACCTGGGCGGGGATTACCCCGCTGCTGGCCGACGGCCTGACGCGTGATTATCGCCTGACCCGCGCTGTCGGCATTTTTGGCCAGGTCATGGCCGAATACATGCTGACCTACATGCTTGGCCACGAGCGCGAGGTGTTGTCGCGCCTGGTCAGCCAGGTCGAGCGGCGCTGGGATGAGCGCCCTGGGCACAGCCTGCAAGGGCGCCAGGTGCTGATCGTTGGCACTGGCGATATCGGCCAGCGTGTGGCGGAGTTTCTCGTGCCATTCGGCGTGACCCTGTACGGCGTTGCCAGCAGCGCGCGTCAGCAGGCGCCGTTTGTTGAAGTGGTTGGGCTCGATCAACTGCCACAGCGAGTCGAGCAGGCTGATTACGTAATCAACCTGTTGCCTGATACCCCGGCCACCCATGACCTGTACAACGCCGCGCTGTTCAAACGCTTCAAGCCCAGTGCGCTGTTGATCAACGCTGGTCGCGGTGTTTCGGTGGTGGATGCCGACCTGGTCGCAGCGTTGAAGGAAGGCCATCTGGCCGGCGCCGTGATCGACGTATGCCGGCAGGAGCCGCTGCCGCAACAACATCCGTTCTGGACGGCGTGGGGTTTACTGCTGACCGGGCACAGCTCCGCGCCGACCTCGCCTACGGCGATGGTGCGTTTGTTTGTCGAGAATCTGCGGGACTATTTAGCGGGGCAGGCACTGCGCGGCGAGGTGGATTTCCAGCGCGGTTATTGATGTGTAGCGCGGGGCGTCTGTAGCAAGCGTCGCCACGCGCTGCGGTAGATCAGAGGCTGAAATCGCCTTCTGCGGCCAGCTCGGCCAGTGGCTTGCGCGGGCTAGGTACTTCACGGGCCTGCAGGCCCTCGGCGAGAGTGGCCTTGTCGCCCAGCTTGCCGATCGCGACCATCGCCTGCAGCTCATAGCCTTCGGGGATCTTCAGTTGTTCGCGGGCCATCGCCTGGTCAAAGCCGGCCATGCCGTGGGTGTGCCAACCGCTGAGGCTCGCTTGCAGCGCCAGGTGGCCCCAGGCCGAACCGGTATCAAATGCGTGCCACAATGCTGGCGACTCTTCGCTGGCACCGGGTGCGATAAAGCTGGTCTTGGAAATCACCAGCACCAGCGCCGAGGCGTACTGGGCCCAGCTGCGGTTGAACGGTACCAGCAGCTCCAGGTAGCGCTGCCAGTTTGGCGTGTCGCGACGGGCATAAAGGAACCGCCACGGCTGCGAGTTGTAGGCCGATGGCGCCCAGCGCGCCGCTTCGAAGAAGCTCAGCAGGGTTTCTTCGCTGATCGGCTCGGGGCTGAATGCGCGGGGCGACCAGCGATTGATGAACTGCTCGTTGATGGCGTAATCGGCAACGCGTGGGTTGGCGCTCATGACAGCTCCTGCAAGACACAAGGGGAAGCCGGCACGCTACTGCGTCTGGACACCCCTGACAAGCGGTCTGGCTTTGCCCAAGGCCAGGCTCTAGACTGGCGCCGCCGCCTGCTGCGGCCCAAGAACAACTGCGAGAAACCGTGTGATGATGGCCCAGACTGCGCCCTTCTGGCAGCGCAAGACGCTCGATCAACTCGACCCGCAAGAGTGGGAATCACTCTGCGACGGCTGCGGCATGTGCTGCCTGCAGAAACTCGAGGACGAGGACGACAACAGCGTCTACTACACCCGCATTGCCTGCAAACTGCTCGATCTAAACAGTTGCCAGTGCAGCGACTACCCTAATCGCTTCAAACACGTGCCTGACTGCATCCAGCTCACCCCGGGCAAGGCCGATCAGTTCAAATGGTTGCCGCCGACCTGTGGCTATCGGCTGGTCAGCGAAGGCAAGGACCTGCCCGCCTGGCATCATCTGGTCTGTGGCGACCGCAGCCAGGTGCATGAGCAACGTATTTCGCAGTCCGGGCGCATGCTCAGCGAGAACGATGTGGCTGAAGACGATTGGGAAGACCATTTGATTTTCCGCGCCGGCTGAGCCATGCGGTGACTGGCCTGTGCCGAACAAGGAGTTTGTCTATGCGTTGCACTTTGCTGCTTGTTCTGGCGCTGGCGGCTTGCTCGCCAGCCTGGGCCAAGAAGGTCGATCTGGATTACCAGGTGCGCCTGCTGCCCAACAGTGGCCAGGCCGAAGTACGCCTGACCCTGGCTGATGGCAGCGCGGTGCGTAGCCTGGATTTTGCCTTGGGCAAGGCCAATGACTACAGCGGTTTTCAGGCCGATGGCCAGTGGTCACAGCAGGGTGAGCGTGGCGTGTGGCGCCCGGCTGCGGGCAAGACCAGCCTCAGTTACCGCGTACGGCTCGACAGTGCTGCGTCGGGTGGTGCCTTCGAGAGCCGCATGACCGCGCATTGGGCGGTGTTCCGTGGCGATCAGTTGGTGCCGCCGGCACGTCTTGATCAACAGGATGGCACCGAGTTGGTAGCGCGCCTGGCAGTCGAGCTGCCGCCGGGCTGGAAGAGCGTGGAAACGGCCTGGCCGCGGATCGGCCAGCACAAGTTTCGTATCGATGATGTTTCGCGCCTGTTCGATCGGCCGACGGGCTGGATGCTCGCCGGTAACCTCGGCAGCCGCCGCGCGCGCCTGGGCGAAACCGACGTCACCGTGGCGGCGCCGCAAGGGCAGGGCATGCGCCGGATGGATACGCTGACGTTGCTGACGTTCGTCTGGCCTCAGTTGCAAGCGGTGTTCCCGCGCAATCCACCCAAGTTGTTGCTGGTTGGCGCACGCGATCAGATGTGGCGGGGCGTGCGTGGCGAGCACAACTCATTGTTCATCCACAGCAACCGCGCCTTGATCAGCGAGAACGGCAGCAGCCCACTGCTGCGTGAGCTGGTCCAGCTGTTTGCGCAGATCAAGGTGCGCGATGACAGCGACTGGATCAGTGAAAGCCTGACTGACTACTACGCCACCGAACTGCTGCGCCGGGCCGGCGGCATCAGTGATGATCGCTATGATGCCTGGCAGGCACGCCTGCACAAGCAGGGCGCCAAGGTCACTCGGCTGGTGGCCAGGCAGGCTAACGCTGGGCAGATCGCGCGAGGCGTGCAGGTGTTGCAGGCATTGGATCGGGAGATCCGCCTGCACACCCAGAATAAACGCTCACTGGACGACGTCACCCAGGCGTTGATGCGCATGCCGAGTGTGAATACTGCAGAGTTCATCCAGATCAGCGAGAGCGTGCTTGGGCGCAGTTCAGACGTGCTTCAGAGCAAATTGCTGCGCTAACCCTGCGTACAGACGCTTTGCGTAGGAGCGGCCTTGTGTCGCGAAAGGGTCGCATAGCGACCCCAGCGATCTTGCGGTGTGGCATACATCCTGGGGCCGCTGCGCGACCCTTTCGCGACACAAGGCCGCTCCTACACAGGCGTGTTACAGCTTCGGGGTATGGACGCCGTCGTCACCGGTTACGGTTACGCCGCGGGTAGCAGCGTCGGCACTGGCGCGAAGCACTTCCAGCTCGGCGGCGCCACGGTCAATGTCACCCTTCAGACGCTGGTATTCCTGACGATGACGCAGCCACCAGGCCTTGGTCGCACAACGGCCCTTGACCCCGCGTGCCAGCGCCAAGCCGCCAACGGCAACCTGCAGCAGGCCGATCACGCCGCCATGGCGCATACCTTTGCTGATCATCAGGGCGCCACCGGCCAAGGAACTGGCGCGTTCCCAGCCATGCACGTTCTTTTCCTCGGTATGGGCATTGGAATCTAGATCAAGCATGAGCAAAGCCTCCAGGTAGGTTGGTAAATAACTGACCCTGGCGGTTGTAGCGCCGTTCATTTCATATGCCCAGCGGCCTGCCTGTTACTTGAATTTAGGCCCCGAGCGGGTGTTCAGGCCCTTGGCCAGGCGGTCGTAAAGCACCACGTTGACGGTTGCCGCAAGGTTCATGCAGCCTTCGGTGGGGATATAGATGGTTTCTTCGCACCAGGCGCGCACGTTCTCGTCGAGGCTGCCGTCTTCCGGGCCGAAGATATAGATGGCGCGATCAGGGTGGGTGTATTCAGGCAGGGGGCGGGCGCCCTCGACCAACTCCACCGCCACCGGCGTGCAGCCCAGCGGGATGATGCGTTGCAGGTCGTCGATGCCGATCAGCGGAATGTCGTAATGCACCCGCTTGGTGTCGGTGACGAAATCACGCGCGCGCTCATACCGCTTGCCGGTGTAGAACACCGAACTGACGCCGTAACAACCCGCAGCGCGCATCACCGAACCGACGTTCTCTGCAGACTTGGGGTTGAACAGGCCGATGCAACTGTACCGTTTGTTCGCCACGTGCCGGGGCCCTTCGCAAAAAAAACGCGATTATACGGGGTTGCCCGGCCGCTGTGGGGTCAGTCTTTCTTGAGCAGACCGGCCAGCCCGGCGAACGGGTTGTGGGTAGCCTTGGCGATGCTCGGGGTGGCCGTCGAGCCTTCGCTGAAGTACTGCTGATCGGTGTAGCGCGAGTGCTCGTTGTCGTGGCAGTACAGGCACAGCAGCTCCCAGTTGGAGCCGTCCTGGGGGTTGTTGTCGTGGTTGTGGTCGCGGTGGTGCACGGTCAGTTCGCTCAGGCGCTTGCCGGCGAACTCACGGGCGCAGCGGCCGCAGACGTGCGGGTACATCTTCAGGGCCTTGTCGCGGTAGCCCATTTCCTTGTCGCGCTTGGCGTCGGCGATGATGCGGTCCAGGCGGGCGGTGGCGGAGAGGGTGGAACTCATGGTGTGACCTTTCTTGTAATCAGGCTGATGACGGTTATGGCGTTGAGTCTAGCGTGGTTACAGGCCAGGCGGACAGGCAAAAACCCGTAGATGGGCGTAGCCTGTAGATGAATTTTCGACAGGAGGTTGCCGATGCTCCACGCGATCCTCAGCGCACTGATCCTGCTGGCCGCGCCGCTGGCCGACGCTGCCGGGCAACAGCCACGCATTACTACGCCGGTGCCCGGTGCTCCGGGTACCGCCACGCCCACGCCCTATCCGCAGATCACCCCGAGCGTGCCACCCAGAGCCTACGACAATCAACCCGGTGGGCCGCTGTTGCCACCGATGCCGCTGCCTAGCCCGCGCCGGGACGAGCCGCTGCCCGGCTTGCAGCAGGGCGCGCCCAGGCCGCAGGGCAAAGACGACTAGACCTGCGCCAGGCGCTGGCCGTCCTGCATGCGCAGGCGTTTGGACAGCGCCACGGCCAGTGCGCGAATGATCCGCGCAGCGATGCGCGGCGCTTCGTTGAGCATCTTCTCCAGCGAATCCTTGCCTAGGGTCAGCAGCTGGCATTCGCTGGCGGCCACGCAACTGGCTGAGCGCCGCTCGCCGTCGAGCACCGCCATTTCGCCAAAGGCGCCACGGCGCAATACGGCGATTTCGACGGCCTGGCCACTGCTGTCGGTCTTGCGCACCGAAACCTGGCCGCGGTGCAGAATGCACATGAAGGTGCCGGCGTCGCCCTCGGCAAAGATAGTCTCGCCGGCGCTCATGTTGCTCAGGCTGAAATACCCGGCAGCGACAGCAAATTCGCTGGCCTGCAAGGTGTCGAACAGGCCGCAATCCATGAGCATGTCGCGGATTTCGGCGTTGAGGTGAGAATGGTCGGACATGGTCTGGTCTTCTGCGCTTGGCGTGGCCGCGTTGATCACGCGGCCACGCAAGATTGTTCACGGTTGTGCATAGGACAACAGAAAAGCCGGTTTACACCACGCCCAGCTCATTGAGAACGAACGCATATTCCAGCGCCACATCGCGCAGCCCCTGATAGCGGCCGCTCATGCCACCATGGCCTGCACCCATCTCGGTCTTGAGCAGCAGCAGGTTGTTATCGGTCTTGAGCGTGCGCAGGCGTGCTACCCACTTGGCTGCTTCCCAATACTGCACACGGCTGTCGTTGTAGCCGGCCACTACCAGCATAGCCGGGTAGGCCTGAGCCTTGACGTTTTCATAGGGCGCGTAAGCCTTGATCCTTGCATGCGCCTCGGGTTCTTCAGGGTTGCCCCACTCGTCGTACTCGGTCACGGTCAGCGGCAGTTCAGGGTCGAGCATGGTGTTGAGCACATCGACGAACGGCACCTCGGCAATCGCGCAGCGGAACAGCTGCGGGCGCAGGTTGAGCACCGCGCCGATCAGCAATCCACCGGCGCTGCCGCCGCTGATCGCCAGTTGTTCCGGGCGGCTGACACCGGTTGCGATCAGGTGCTCGGCGCAGGCGATGAAGTCGTCGAAGGTGTTCTGTTTGTGCTCTTGCTTGCCGGCGCGGTACCAGGCCTCACCCAGCTCGCCACCGCCGCGCACATGGGCAATGGCAAAGGCCACGCCGCGCTCGAGCAGGCTTAGCCGCGCATGGGAGAACCACGGGTCGAGGCTCTCGCCATAAGCGCCATAGCCATAGAGGTAGAGCGGCACCATCTTGCCGACGTCGTCGCGGCGGCGTACCAGGCTGATCGGCACTTGGGTGCCGTCGTTGGCGGTGGCCCACAGGCGTTCGCTGACGTAGGCGTCGGCGTCAAAGGCACCGAGCACCGGGGTCTGCTTGAGCACTGTCTGCGCACCGCTGGCCAGCTCCAACTGGCGCACCTGCGCCGGGCGATTGAGCGCCTCGTAGCGCAGGCGGATACGCGTGCTGGCAAATTCCAGGCTGTCTTGCACATACAGGCTGTAGGCCGCATCCGGCAGCTCGACACGATAGGGCGCCAGGCCTTGCGGGCGTACTTCAATGATGGGCAGGCCGCCTTCACGCAGGCTCAGCGCCAAGGCCCTGGCATTCAGGCTGAGGCCTTCGAGCATTATGTTGTCGCGGTGGGCTACCAGCACCTGCCACTGTGCACGGCTGGGCACTGCCGCAGAGGGCGCCTGATACAGGGCGAAGTTGATGCCGTCCTGGTTGCTGCGGATAAACCAGCGCCAGTCGCCATCGAGCTGGCCGTGATCGGGGAAGTATTCATGACCTTCTTCGCGTGCAGCCAGGCAGGTGAACTCGGCCAACGGCGTCTCCGCATCCAGCACCCAGGCTTCGCTGGTGGTCTTGCTGTTGAGCAGCAGGATCAGCTGGCGCTCGGAGCTGGCTCGGTAGCAGTGCAGAAAGAAACGCCCGTCGTCTTCTTCGAACACCGTATGCGCATCAGCCTCGCCCAGGCTGAACCGGCGCAGGCGGCAGGGGCGATGGGTGTCGTCGAGTTCGGCGAAGAACAGCGTGCGGCTGTCGTTGGCCCAGGTCATGCTGCCGTCGCAGTCCTCGAAGGGCAGGGTGGTGATGGCGCCAGTGGCCAGGTCCTTGACATACAGCGTGTAGGTTTCTTCGCCATTGGTGTCGAGACTGTAGGCCAGCAGCTGGTGGTCGGGGCTTACATTGAACGCGCCGAGCGACAGGAAGCCGCCGGCCGCCAGCTCGTTCGGGTCAAGCAAAAGCTGTTCGGCGCTGGCGTCGACGGTGTTGGAATCATCTGCCGGGCGTGGGCAGCGGTAGTGGCGCGGGTACTCATCACCAGCAGTGGTGCGGGTGTAGTACAGCCATGGCCCCCACGGCGAGGGCAGCGACAGGTCGGTTTCCAGAATGCGCCCTTTGATTTCCTCGAACAGCTGCTCGCGCAACGGCGCCTGATCGGCCAGGCAGGCCTCCTGATAAGCGTTTTCGGCCTGCAGGTAGGCGAGCACTTCGGCGCTGTCGCGCTGCTGCAGCCAGGCGTAAGGGTCGTTACCGGGGGCTTGCTGGGCGATCGGGGCAGTAATAGCGGGCATGTATGGTCTCTGGCGAAAGCGAATAGGGCTGGGCGACAGTGGCACCGGTGATCACGGGCAGACAGGCGCCTGTGCCTAAAAGTGTTTATCATAGGCATCTCTTCGCCTGGCTTGCACGAACACCATGACCGAGAACGACTATACCCTTGCCTGGGGCCTGTATGCGGTGGCCGCCATCGGCTGCCTGCTGGTGACCTTCAAGCTGACTGGCTGGATGTGGCGCTGGCTGCGCGAACCGCTGCGGGTGCTGGTTGCGGTGCTGCTGCTGACGCCGACGATTGTCGACCCGGTCAAGGAAAGCTTCGCCCCGGCCATTGCCATCAGCGCGCTGGATATCGCCTTCAAGGTTGGCAACAACGCCTGGCGCGCGGCGTCCGATCTGGCCATGTACGGCATGATCGCCTTTGCTTTGTATCTGTTGTTCGTGCTGTTGCGCTGGCCGCTGGAAAAACGCGCCCGTGAGCGCCGCGAGCAAGCCGATGCAGCTGCCAAGCGGCAAGCCGCAGAAGACAGCGAAGTGCTGGTCGAGGCGCCGGTTACCGCCGATCGCCACGACCGTTACCGCAATGATCCGCCGGCACCGGCCGCGCCTGGCCGTGGCCGGGTCGAGCCACGTCTCTGAGGGGAGCTGCAAGGCATGTGCGAACTGCTCGGCATGAGCGCCAACGTCCCCACTGATATCGTTTTCAGTTTTTCCGGGCTGATGCAGCGCGGCGGCCGCACCGGGCCGCACCGCGATGGCTGGGGCATCGGCTTTTACGAAGGGCGCGGCCTGCGCGTGTTTCAGGACCCGGCAGCGAGCAGCGAGTCGGAAGTCGCCAAGCTGGTGCAGCGCTACCCGATCAAGAGCGAAGTGGTGATCGGCCACATCCGCCAGGCCAACGTCGGCAAGGTCTGCCTGAGCAACACCCACCCGTTCGTGCGTGAGTTGTGGGGGCATAATTGGTGCTTCGCCCACAACGGCCAGCTGCCGCAGTTCAGCGGTCAGCGCACCTTCTACCGGCCGGTCGGTGATACCGACAGCGAAGCGGCCTTCTGCGACCTGCTCAACCGCGTGCGCGATGCCTTCCCCGAGCCGGTCGAGGTCGAGCAACTGCTGCCGGTGCTGGTCGAGGCCTGCGCCGAGCACCGCAGCAAGGGCGTGTTCAACTGCCTGCTGAGCAACGGCGACTGGCTGTTCTGCTTCTGCTCGACCAAGCTGGTGCACATTACCCGCCGCGCGCCGTTTGGCCCGGCCCGGCTCAAGGACGTCGACATGATCGTCGACTTCCAGGCCGAAACCACGCCCAATGATGTGGTCACGGTGATCGCCACCGAGGCCTTGACCGAGAACGAAACCTGGAACCGCTACGAGCCCGGACAATGGGCCTTGTGGCGGCATGGCGAATGTATCGCCCACGGGCAAAGCTAAGGACGCGGCATGTTCAGAAGTTATCTGCGGTTGCTGTTGTTCACCTGCGGCCTGCTGGCGGGCATTCAGGTCCCCGGCCTGGTCAAGGATTACGGCCAGCGCGTCGAGGCCCGTGTGCTCGAGTCGCGCGAGGCCTTGTCCGGCTTCCAGGAAACTGCCCAGCGTTTCTTCAAAGGCGACCTGCAAGCGCTGCTGCAGCATTACCGCACCAGCGAGGATCCGGTATTCATCAGCGATGCCAACAGCATCGAGAGCCTGCTGGTCCGCAACCAGTTGCTGGAAAACGAGTGGCAGGCCATGCAGGGCTCGTGGCTGAGCCAGAGCTGGCACGTGCTGGCGCAGGCTGACCCGCAATTGCGCGAAGAGACCTTGAACAGCTACAGCTACCAGATTCTGCTGGTGCCCGAAGCCATCGGCTGGGGTCTGAGCGCAGGCTTTGTGCTGGCGTTCGTGGTCGAAAGCGTGCTGGTGCTGCTGGGCTGGGTCATCCTTGGCGGGCGGCGCAAGGTGGTCAAGGAAAGCTGGCGCTAAGCCGGCTGACCGCCTCGGCGCCGCCGTACTCTGTTCTAGTCGATTCAGGAGTCCGCCAGATGCAAACCCTGCTTCTCAACTGCGACATGGGTGAAAGTTACGGTAGCTGGCGCATGGGCCTGGATGCCGAGGTCATGCCCTACATCGACTGCGCCAATATCGCCTGTGGTTACCACGCGGGCGACCCGAGCATCATGCGCCGCACCGTGGGCCTGGCCCTGCAGCATGGTGTGACCATTGGCGCGCATCCGGCCTATCCGGATCTGGTCGGCTTTGGTCGCCGCTCGATGGCCTGCAGCAATGAAGAAATCCGCGATCTGCTGCACTACCAGATCGGTGCACTGGACGGCATCTGCAAGGTCCAGGGCGGGCGCGTGGCCTACGTCAAACCGCACGGCGCGTTGTACAACGACATGATGGCCGACCCAGTGAAATTGCGCGCCGTGCTCGAAGCCGTAGCCGCCTACGACAGCAGCCTGCCGCTGATGCTGATGGCAACTGCCGATGATTATGCGGCGCAGCAGATGGGTGATGAGCTGGGTGTGACGCTGTGGTTCGAGGCGTTTGCCGACCGTGGCTACACGGCCAGCGGCCACCTGCTGTCGCGGCGCCTGCCAGGGGCGGTGCACCACGAGCCGGCGTTGATCATCGAGCAGGCGCTGCGCCTGGCCCGTGGCAAGACGTTGCTGGCAGACGACGGCAGCGCGCTGCGACTGAACGCCAGCACCTTGTGCGTGCACGGCGACAACGACAGCTCGCTGGCGGCGGTGCGGCAGATTCGCCAGGCCCTCGATGCGCTGGTGCAGCCATGAACCTGCGCATCGAGGCGGTAGCCATCGACAGCCTGATGGTGCGCCTGTTCGACCGCATAGATGAAGCCAACATGCCATGGATCCTCGCTGCCAGCCAGCACCTGAGCAGTGCCTTCGGCGCCGATCTGGTTGACCTGGTGCCGTCCTATACCACCGTGATGGTGCAGTTTCGGCAGTCACCGACTGCGGCGCGAGGGCTGATTATCGAAGCGCTGCAAAACCTGCAGCCGGATGCAGGCGCGGCGGGGCGCAGGCACGAAATTGCCGTGTGGTATGACCCCAGTGTCGGCCCCGAATTGCCATTGCTGGCAGCGCGCAGTGGGCTGTCCAAGGCCGAGGTGGTGCGCCTGCACAGTGAACGCGAATACCCGGTATTTGCCCTCGGCTTTGCCCCAGGGTTCGGCTTTATGGGGCTGGTCGATGAACGCCTGGCCACGCCACGGCTGAGCACCCCGCGCAAGCGCGTGGCCGCTGGCAGCGTCGGCATTGCCGAGCGCCAAACAGCGGCCTACCCAGCAGTGTCGCCGGGCGGCTGGAACCTGATAGGGCGCACGCCAGTACGTCTGTTTGACCGCGAGCGCGAGGGCTACAGCTTGTTGCAGCCGGGTGACCGTGTGTGTTTCGTCGCGGTGGACCACGCCGAATTCATCAGCCTGGGTGGCGACGACAGCCCGCTGGAGGGCCAGGCATGAGTCTGTTGATCGAGGCCAGCACGCCGCTGTGTCAGCTGCAGGATGGCGGGCGCTTTGGCGTGCGCCATCTCGGCGTGACCCAGGGCGGGGCACTGGATTGGGTAGCGCTACACTGGGCCAACTGGCTGCTGGATAACGCCTTGCAGGCGCCGGTGGTGGAAATTCCCTTGGGTGGTTTCAGCGTGCTCGCCCAGCGCGACTGCTGCCTGGCCTTGGCGGGCGCTGACCTGGATGCACGAATCGATGGCCAGCCGCTCAAGCCCTGGCGCAGTCTTCATCTGCGTGCGGGGCAGCGCCTGAGCTTTACCCAGCCTCTGGCGGGTGCTCGCACTTATCTCGCTGCGCTCGGTGGTTTTCAGGCCGAGGCGGTGCTGGGCAGTTGCGCCACGGTTGTCCGCGAACAGCTGGGCGGGCTTGATGGCCAAGGTTCGGCGCTGATCAAGGGGCAGTTGCTGGTATGCGCCGAGGGCCTGCCGGCCGAGCGCGAGGTGCCAGCACAATCAAGGCCGGTGTATGCCGCCAAGCCTGCGCTGGATCTGGTCATGGGCGCACAACTGGGGCAGTTCAGCGGCACCAGCCTGTTCGAGGCGTTCAACCGGGACTGGACCCTGGACAGCCGCGCTGACCGCATGGGCATGCGCCTGCTCGGGCCGCAACTGGTGTACCAAGGCGAGCCGATGATCTCGGAGGGTATCCCACTGGGCGCCGTGCAGGTGCCACCGGATGGCCAGCCAATCGTGTTGTTGAACGACCGGCAGACCATTGGTGGCTACCCGCGGCTAGGTGCATTGACGCCCTTGGCGCTGGCCCAGTTGGCCCAGTGCCTGCCGGGGGGGCAGGTGCGCTTCAGGGCGGTGCTGCAGGAGTTCGCCTGGCAGGAGCAGCAGGCTTACCTGCAACGCTGGAGCTGATCTGAACGGCCGGGGTTACTTGGCCAGGTACTTCATGGCGTCTTCCAAACCTTGCAAGGTCAGCGGGTACATCTTGTCTTCGATCAGCTCGCGGATCAGGTGGGTCGACGTGGTGTGCTCCCAGGCCTGTTTGGGATACGGATTGATCCACACCACCTTCTTGAATTTTTCCTTGATCCGCCGCACCCAGACATACCCGGCTTCCTCGTTCCAGTGCTCGACACTGCCGCCGGGCTGGGTAATTTCATACGGCGCCATGGCCGCGTCGCCGACGAACACCACCTTGTAGTCATCGCCGTACTTGTGCAGCAGGTCGACGGTGGCGAAGCGCTCGGCGTTGCGCCGCAGGTTGTTCTTCCACACCGACTCATACACGCAGTTATGGAAGTAGTAATACTCCAGGTGCTTGAACTCGGTCTTGCACGCTGAAAACAACTCCTCGCAAATGCGTACGTGGGCATCCATCGAGCCGCCGATGTCGAACAGCAACAGCAGCTTTACGGTATTGCGCCGCTCCGGGCGCATCTGGATATTGAGCAGGCCGGCATCGCGGGCGGTGTGGTCGATGGTGCCGTCGATGTCGAGCTCTTCGGCCGCGCCCTGGCGAGCGAACTTGCGCAGGCGGCGCAGGGCCAGCTTGATGTTGCGCGTGCCCAACTCGACCTGATCATCGAGGTTCCTGTACTCGCGCTGCTCCCAGACCTTGACCGCCTTGCCGCGGCGCTCGCCGGCGTCGCCAACGCGAATGCCTTCAGGGTTGTAGCCGCCTGAGCCGAACGGGCTGGTGCCGCCGGTGCCGATCCACTTGTTGCCACCGGCATGGCGTTTTTTCTGTTCTTCGAGGCGTTTCTTGAACTCTTCGATGAGCTTGTCCAAACCGCCCAGCGACTGGATCTGCGCGCGTTCCTCATCGGTCAGCGAACGCTCGAACTCCTTGCGCAGCCAGTCTTCAGGGATCAGCGCCTCAAGGTGCCGGTCGAGGTTTTCCAGACCTTGGAAGTACGCTGAAAAAGCCCGGTCGAACTTGTCGAAGTGGCGTTCATCCTTGACCAGAATGGTCCGCGCCAGAAAGTAGAACTCGTCCATGTCGGCGAACACCACCCGCTGCTGCAGGGCATTGAGCAGGTCGAGCAGTTCACGCACCGACACCGGCACCTTGGCCGCGCGCATTTCGTTGAACAGGTTGAGCAGCATGACTGGCTCCTGTCAGCGATTACCGCGCCGGCTCATGAACGCCAGGCGCTCAAGCAACTGCACGTCCTGCTCGTTCTTGACCAAGGCGCCGGCCAGCGGCGGGATGGCCTTGGTCGGGTCACGCTCGCGCAGAACCGCTTCGCCGATGTTGTCGGCCATCAGCAGCTTGAGCCAATCGACCAGCTCGGAGGTCGAGGGTTTTTTCTTCAGGCCTGGCACCTTGCGCACATCGAAGAACACATCCAGCGCCTCGCTGACCAGCGACTGCTTGATGTTCGGGTAGTGCACATCGACGATCTTCTGCAGGGTGTCGCGATCAGGGAAGGCGATGTAGTGGAAGAAGCAGCGGCGCAGAAACGCATCCGGCAGCTCTTTTTCGTTGTTGGAGGTAATGATGATGATCGGGCGCTGCTTGGCCTTGATGGTCTCGTCGATTTCGTAGACGTAGAACTCCATCTTGTCGAGTTCTTGCAGCAGGTCATTGGGAAACTCGATGTCGGCCTTGTCGATCTCGTCGATCAGCAGAATGACCCGCTCTTCAGCCTCGAAGGCTTCCCACAACTTGCCCTTTTTAAGGTAGTTGCGCACATCGTGGACCTTGTCCACACCCAGCTGCGAGTCGCGCAGGCGGCTGACCGCATCGTACTCGTAGAGGCCTTGATGGGCTTTGGTGGTGGATTTGATGTGCCAGGTGATCAGCTTCGCGCCAAACGATGCCGCCAGTTGTTCGGCGAGCATGGTCTTGCCGGTGCCGGGCTCGCCTTTGATCAGTAGCGGGCGTTCGAGGGTAACTGCCGCATTGACCGCCAGTTTCAGATCATCGGTGGCGACGTAGTCGCGAGTGCCTTCGAACTTCATCAACCAATCCTCTGCAAGTGTCTGGGCCGGCCCAGGCAAGGCTATCTAAATGTGTACTGGACTATACGCCGCACCTGGGCAGCTGCAAACGCAGACCGGGTATTCAGTCTCTGAATGGTGCGTCGCGCCGCCTTTCATTCAGTGTCAGGCGCGGGCCTTTCATAGCGCGCACTGAACGCCTGGATGAAGCCATTGCGCAGGATCTGCAGAAACGCCTCGAAGCCGTTGATGTTCTGCTGATGCACACTGCCGCTGAGCTCGACGCGGGTGGCGAACTGGTTTTCCGGCTGGTTCTTCAGCACGGTTTCGGTAGCGCCGACCACCGCTTCCCAGATCGAACGGAAAAAGCTCTTGTCTTTGTTCTCGACGTCTTGCTGCCAGTTGAATACTTCCACATTGCGCAGCAGCGGTTTGATGTAGCCCTTGAGTCGGCCTTTTTCGGCCTGAGCCTCGATCACCACGTCGCCGTTGCCGGCATTGAAGTCGAACTTGCCATAGGCACTGGCGAAGTCATTCATCTTGCGCAGTTCAATGCCGGTGGCGCGCAGGCGGAACTCGAAATCATCGAAGTCGCTGAACGGGTCAAAGGTCGCCTTGCTCTCGACCCTGGCATCGCCGAGCAGGCGCGCTGTGCCCTCGAAGCTGGCGTCGCGGCGGCCCTCGGCATCACGCACATTGGTCAGGTTGCGGATGCTCGCCTGCAACTGCGTGGCCTTGAGCGTTACCGGCGGCTTGGAGTTGAAGTTGCGGAAGGTCAGCGTACCGTCATCGATGCGCACTTCGTTGAGGGTGATCGGCAGCAGTTTTTCCAGCTGTTGGCGCCAGTCGGTGCCTTGACCGGTCTGCGAGTTCTGCTTGTTGCCACCGTCGACGAAGTTAAGCTCCGGGCGCAGGAAGGTCACCTCGGCCACCACTGCGTGGTCGTACCACAAGGAATGCCAGCTCACCGAAAAGTCGATTTTCGGCGCATCAACGAAAGGCACTGGCACCTTGCCGGTGGTCTTGACGATCTTCAGGCCGTTGATCTGGTAGGCGCCGCGCCACCACGCCAGGTCGACGTCGCTGATCTGGCCGCGGTAGTCACCCATGTCGGCCAGTTTTTCGTTCAAATAGTCGCGGATCAGGTAGGGCAGGGCCAGGTGCACGGCAAGCAGTATCACAAGCAGGCTGACCAGGGCGACCAGTGGCCGGCGATAGCGGGCTGTCATGAGGGCTCTCCAAAGCAGGTTGAGCGGTTGACCGCAGGCATCGCCGGGGAGTTCGACCGGGCTTTACGCTGCTTGCGGGCAGGCTTACCCTTGAGGCTTTCCCCGCTCGGTTAAGGACCCTGCCAATGAGCCGTATCTACGCAGACAACGCCCATTCCATCGGCAACACGCCGCTGGTGCAGATCAACCGCATCGCCCCGCGCGGGGTGACCATCCTGGCCAAGATCGAGGGGCGTAACCCCGGCTACTCGGTCAAATGCCGGATCGGCGCGAACATGGTCTGGGACGCCGAAGGCAGTGGCAAACTCAAGCCGGGCATGACCCTGGTCGAGCCGACTTCGGGCAACACCGGTATCGGCCTGGCCTTCGTTGCCGCCGCCCGTGGCTACAAGCTGCTGCTGACCATGCCCGCTTCAATGAGCCTGGAGCGGCGCAAGGTGCTCAAGGCGCTGGGCGCCGAGCTGGTGCTGACCGAGCCTGCGCTGGGCATGAAAGGCGCCATCGACAAGGCCAACGAAATCGTTGCTTCGGACCCGCAGATGTATTTCCAGCCTGGCCAGTTCGACAACCCGGCCAACCCGGCTATCCATGAAAAAACCACCGGCCCGGAAATCTGGAACGACACCGACGGCGCGGTTGACGTGCTGGTTGCAGGCGTCGGCACGGGCGGCACCATCACTGGTATTTCCCGCTACATCAAGCACACCCAGGGCAAGCCGATCCTGTCAGTAGCGGTCGAGCCGGTGGCCTCGCCCCTGATCACCCAAGCGCTGGCCGGCCAGGAGCTCAAGCCCAGCCCGCACAAGATCCAGGGCATTGGCGCCGGGTTCATCCCGAAGAACCTTGATCTGTCGATTGTCGACCAGGTCGAGACGGTCAGCGATGACGAAGCCAAGGCCATGGCCCTGCGCCTGATGCAGGAAGAGGGTATTCTCTGCGGTATCTCCTGTGGTGCAGCGATGGCTGCGGCCGTGCGCCTGGCCGAAAAGCCAGAGATGACCGGCAAGACCATCGTGGTGATCCTGCCCGACTCGGGCGAGCGCTATCTGTCGAGCATGCTCTTCTCTGACCTGTTCACCGAGCAGGAAAACCAGCAGTAAAATCCCGTGTCATGGCGGCTCTTGAGCAAACCGAGAGCCGCTTTGGATTCCCGGCGCAGGGCGTGTACCGCGCAATTGCCTGACCCCGCGCAATACCCCGCGAAAGCCTTTATTACAAAATCTTCAACATTGCTATCCGGCGCAAGCTGTTTTTACTGCGGGCGGATGGGTTTATGATGTTCGGCTATCTGCAAGTGATGGCCTGATTTCCTACTCCAAGGAGTGTTGCATGAGCTTTTCCTTTGTCGCCAAGGCGGGTGTCCTGCTGGTGTTCTTCGGCAGCGTGCTGTACGTCCATTTGCGCGGCAAGGCGCGCTTGCCCGTGCTGCGTCAGTTCGTCAACCATTCGGCGCTGTTCGCCCCCTACAACAGCCTGATGTATCTGTTCTCCGGCGTGCCGTCCAAGCCCTACCTGGATCGCCAGCGCTTCCCTGAGCTGGATGTGCTCAAGGACAACTGGCCGGTGATTCGTGAAGAGGCCATGCGCCTGTTCGACGAGGGCTACATCCGCGCCGCCGAAAAAGACAACGACGCAGGCTTTGGCTCGTTCTTCAAGAAGGGCTGGAAGCGCTTTTACCTGAAGTGGTACGACAAACCACTGCCGTCGGCCGAGGCGCTGTGCCCGAAGACCGTCGAGCTGGTCAGCAGCATCCCCAGCGTCAAGGGCGCGATGTTTGCCCTGCTGCCAGGTGGTAGCCACCTGAACCCACACCGCGATCCGTTCGCCGGTTCGTTGCGCTATCACCTCGGGCTGTCCACACCCAACTCCGACAACTGCCGCATCTACGTCGACGGCGAGCCGTATGCCTGGCGTGACGGGGAAGACGTGATGTTCGACGAGACCTTTGTGCACTGGGTCAAGAACGAGACCGACGTCACTCGGGTGATCCTGTTCTGTGACATCGAGCGGCCGCTGACCAGCCCGCTGATGACCCGTATCAACCGTAAGGTCAGTGCCTTTCTCGGCCGTGCTACTGCACCGCAGAACACCGATGACGAGCGCGTCGGCGGGATCAACCAGGCCTATGCCTGGAGCAAGCGTTTCAGCAACAAGATCAGCACCCGGGTCAAACAGTTCAAGCGCTCCAACCCCAAGGCCTACCGCATTCTGCGGCCGATCCTGGCCGTACTGGTGGCTTACCTGCTGTATCGCTGGTTGTTCTGACTCAACGAAACTCTGCGGGGATGGCGTGGCGTAACACGCCTTCCTCGAACTCCAGCGTCCCAGCTTCGCGCTGGGTCAGCAAGTAATAGAGCAAGGTGTCGAGCGACTGCGTCGGCGGCACCTGCACCGCCAGCATCTTCACCGCCTGCTCCACTTCGCTGGGGCAACCGAACTCGCTCAGCGCTGCGCGCACCGGCTCCAACGCCCCAGATAACTTGACCAGCACGCGAAACACGCTGGCGCCGCCACTGTTGCTCAACGCCGCAAACCACGCCTGGCCATCGGCTTCGCTGACGCTGATCAGGTCGCCGGGGGCGATGCCGTAGGCGTAGAACGGGATGCTGTCGATCAGGTAGCCAGCCTCTGTCTGCTGCGCCCACAGGCCTTCCACCGAAGCCGGAGGGTAGCCTTGCGCATCCTGCTCTAGGCGGAACAGGACCTTTTTGAACACCGGCGAGTGCTCCGTGCTCATGAGCGCGCCTGCGTCAGCGCGCGCGGTGCAGGCCTGAGTACCAGCCACAGCGCGACGCCGATCAGCAGCCCGCCGTACAGGTGGCCCATCGACAGCGACTCATCCAGCAACCAGGCGCCCCACAGCACGCCGAAGACCGGGATCAGGAAGGTCACGGTACTGGCCTTGACCGGGCCGATTTCGGCCAGCAGGCGGAAGTACAGGATGTAGGCAAAAGCCGTGCACAGCAGGCCCAGTCCGAGCAACGACAGCCACACCTGCCAGCCGCCCCAACTGGCAGGTGGCTGGCTGAGGGCGCTCCAGGCGAACAGTGGGCTCAACAGCATGGTTGCGCCGAGCATGCTGCCCAGGGCCGACAGGCGGCTGTCCAGGCCGCTGATCCAGCGCCGTGCGAGATAGCCGGCAAAGCCGTAGCAGGTGGTCGCGGCCAGGCACGCCAGCGCGCCTTGCACCAGGGCCAGGTCCAGTGCCACCGGGCCGGCGCCACTGAGGATGCCGACGCCGAGCAGGCCAAGAAAAATTCCCGCCAGCTTGCTGACTGTCATCGGCTCGTGGAAGAACAGCGCGCCGATCA
Organism: Pseudomonas shirazensis; assembly: GCF_014268785.2. GTDB lineage: Bacteria > Pseudomonadota > Gammaproteobacteria > Pseudomonadales > Pseudomonadaceae > Aquipseudomonas > Aquipseudomonas shirazensis. The sequence continues at coordinate 79,876 of NZ_JABWRD020000004.1, forward strand.
CCACGCCCATCAGCGGCGTGGTGGCGTTGAAGATCGCCGAGTAACCCGCAGGCAGCACCTGCGCGGCCACCGAGTAGAACGTCGCCGGGATGCCCGAGTTGATCATGCCCAGCAGCAGGCAGGCACCGAGCTTGCCGTTGAACTGCCATGGCACCCGCCCCACGGCCAGGATCGCGATCAAGCCCAGGCACGCGATCGAAACCCGGAAAAATGCCGTCGGCACGGTGCCGAGCTCCGGGGCGATGATGCGCATGAACAGGAAACTGGCCCCCCAGACAGCGGCAAGGGTCAGCAGGCGGGCGAGGGCGATGGGGCTCACGGGGGTCTCCAGAATCAGGGCAGGGTGGGAGTGTACGTGAGTGCGCTGGGCAGGTTCTTGTCCTTTCTTGCGCCGCTACTAAGCTGAGCGCTTGAATCCTGCAGAGGCATCGGTATGTCCCAGCACTGGCCCGCCAGCGAAATCGCCCGCAGGGTGCTCGATGGCTTCGATAACTACCGCGAGCACTTCCGGCAGATAACCCTGGGTGCGCGCGAGCGATTCGAGCGCGCTGACTGGCACGACAGCCAGCGGGCGGCAGCTGCGCGGATCAGCTTGTATGAGGAGAAGGTCGTCGAGGTCAACGGCTGGCTGCGCAAGGGATTTGCCGAGGCGCTATTGCTCGATGTCGCACAATGGCCGTTGGTCAAGAGCGCCTACATTGGGCTGATTGACCCGCGGCTGGACGATGAGCTGGCCGAGACCTGGTACAACTCGCTGTTCTGCAGCCTGTTCAGCCATGACCTGATCAGCGACAGCTGCATGTTCATCCACACCACCCGGCCGGCCCTGCGCGACCATCAGCGCGCTGCGCAGACGCGCATTTATCAGGCCAACGGTAGCTTGAGCGGGTTGTTGCACCGGGTGTTTGCCGATTACCCGTTCAGTGTCGACTATGCGGACTTGCCCAGCGACGTCAGCCGCCTTGAACAGCAACTGCGCAGCAGCTTGCCCGACTGGGTGTGCAAGGACCCGAGCCTGGCACTGGAGCTGTTTGCGCCCGTGCTGTATCGCAACAAAGGTGCGTATCTGGTAGGCCGTTTGTATACCCGGGATGAGCAGTGGCCGCTGGTAATTCCACTGCTGCACCGCGAAGGTCATGGCCTGGAGGCGGACGCCGTGATCACCGACGAAGCCGAGGTGTCGATCATTTTCTCTTTCACCCGCTCCTATTTCATGGTCGATGTGCCGGCGCCGGCGGAGTTCGTCAGCTTTCTCAAACGTATCCTGCCCGGCAAACATGTGGCCGAGCTGTATACCTCGATTGGCTTCTACAAGCATGGCAAGTCGGAGTTCTATCGGGCACTGATCAATCATCTGGCCAGCAGCGACGACCGCTTCGTCATGGCGCCGGGTGTGCGTGGCATGGTCATGAGCGTATTTACCCTGCCGGGCTTCACCACGGTGTTCAAGATCATCAAGGACCGTTTTGCACCATCAAAAACAGTCGACCGTGCTACGGTGATCGACAAATACCGCCTGGTAAAAAGCGTCGATCGGGTCGGGCGCATGGCCGACACCCAGGAGTTCGCTGACTTTCGCTTCCCGCGGGAAAAGTTCGAGGCCGCGTGCCTGGCCGAGTTGCTGGAAGTGGCCCCGTCCACCGTGGTGCTGGAGGGCGATACGGTGCTGATCCGCCACTGCTGGACCGAACGGCGGATGACGCCGCTGAATCTGTATCTGGAACAGGCCAGCGACGCCCAGGTGCTGGAGGCGCTGGAAGATTACGGCCTGGCGATCAAGCAGCTGGCGGCGGCCAATATCTTCCCCGGTGACATGCTGCTGAAGAACTTCGGCGTAACCCGCCATGGGCGGGTGGTGTTTTACGATTACGACGAAATCTGCTTTCTCGATGAGGTCAACTTTCGCCATATCCCGCCGCCGCGCTATCCCGAGGACGAGATGTCAGGTGAGCCGTGGTATTCGATTGGCATCCATGATGTGTTCCCGGAAGAATTCCCACCGTTTCTGTTCGCCGATATCGGCCAGCGCCGCCTGTTCAGCAAGCTGCATGGGGAGTTATACGACGCCGATTACTGGAAAGGGCTGCAGGCGGCCATTGCCGGCGGCAAGGTCATCGATGTGTTCCCTTACCGACGTCAGCCGCGCGAATGACCGTCAGCCCTTGAGGCATTTCAGTTCACTGAAGCTGGTGCGCACCTTGCTCAGGCGCTCTTGCAGAAACTGACGCTGGGCGGGTGTGCTGTCCTTGATCAGGTCGACCAGCAGGCCGCGCGCCTGGAGTTCGGTGTTGTTGAACGCTTTGCGATAGTCCTGCGTCCACAGGCTTTCTTTGTGCTGCAGCAGCTGTGCGACGCGCGGTTCGAAGCTGGGCGTCACACGTTGCTGCATGGCCAGCAGCAACTGTTGCTGCCAGTGCGCGCGGTTGGCGATCCACTGACGGTTCTGGTCGCCCAAGGCTTGCGACCAGGTTTGCACGCGCAGGCGCTGGGCGGCGTTGAGTTCGCCGAGCCAGGGCTTGATGCGTTTCTCCATACGTTCGGCGCGTTTGCTGATCTGCTTGGCCAGAGGCGTGTCGACGTAGGTGCGCTGGCGCTCGCGGATGTCATCCGCGAATGCCTGGCGCATCTCTTCGACCTGCTGATCATCCATGCCGCGCAGCAGTTCGACGGCGGACGGGGTGATTGCTTCGGTGACCCGGGCAATCGCCTCGCGGGCCTCTGCTGTGCGCTGCTGCAAGGCCTGATCGGTGACTTGATCCTCGGCGACCATCGCACGCATGCGGTCGAGCCAGTCGAGGTAGCCGGGCAGCTGTGTGGTGCAGTGCCAGGCCAGGTGCGCCTGGAGACGCTGGTCGAGCCAGTTTTTCTGCTCGCGGTTCATGTCCAGATAATCGCCCAGCGACCACGGCACCAGCGTGTCGAGGTTGCGATAGGCAAGGTCGATGCGGCTGCAGCCGAGCAGGGTGGCGGCGCAGAGCAGGACGACAAAGCTGAAGCGCAGGGCGTTGGTCAGGCAGACAGGCATGAGCGAATCCTTGCAAGAGCGTGCCAGCAATAGACGCAGCGGCGGGTTTGCAGTTCAGTCGAACCAGCGGTCGGGCGAGGCGGCGGGTTCAGGTGTAGAATAGCCGCCTTGTCTTGAGGAACATCGGAAATGGCTCTACTTGGGCGTTACAACAGTTTGCAAATCGTCAAGCACGTCGAATTCGGCCTGTACCTGGATGGCGGCGCCGACGGCGAAATCCTCCTGCCGCGGCGTTACATCCCCAAGGATACGCCCACCGAGCTCGATGACTGGCTCAACGTGTTCATCTACCTGGACAGCGAAGACCAGCTGATCGCCACCACCGAGAAGCCCAAGGTGCAGGTCGGCGAGTTCGCCAGCCTGAAGGTAAAAGATATCAATGGGGCTGGTATCTTCCTCGACTGGGGCCTGAGCAAAGACTTGCTGATGCCCTACTCGGAAGAGAAACGCTCGCTGAAGATTGGCGATTACTGTGTTGTCCATGTCTACCTGGACAAACGCACCCGCCGTATCACCGCCACCGCGCGGCTGGACCGCTACCTCGACCTGACCCCGGCCGCGTACACCGCAGGCCAGCCAGTTGAGCTGCTGGTGGCCGATGAAACCGATCTCGGCTTCAAGGCGATCATCAACAACCGCCATTGGGGATTGATTCACAAGAACGAGATATTCAAGTTCCTGCGTTCGGGCATGCACGAGAAGGGCTTCATCAAGGAAGTGCGCCAGGACGGCAAGATCGCCCTGAGCCTGCAGCCGGTTGGTCAGGCCCTGGCCGATGGCCTGCAAGAGCAGATCATGGCCAAGCTGGAAGCTGCTGGCGGTACTCTGGCAGTGTGTGACAAGAGTGATCCGCAGGTGATCAGCGGCCTGTTCAACGTCAGCAAGGGCAACTTCAAGAAAGCCATTGGCGCGTTGTTCAAGGCCGGCCGTATCGTCATCCTTGACGATCGCATCGAGCGGGTCTGATCAGTCCTGGACGAAGGTGCGGAAGTCCAGCTGCTCGCCGCCCGGCCGGGTGTCGCGCAGCAGCGAATCGCGGTCAGCGCTGAGGGCCAGACTGATGGTCGAACGGCGCTTGCCGGCGTTGCGCACCTCCAGTTGCTCCTGGTGCGCACGCAGGTAGTTGATCGGCACTTTCAGGTGCTCCAGCTCGTCTGACTCCGGGCTGTGCAGCAGCAGGTTGACCCAGTCGGGCTGGCCTTTGACCAGCAGCCGCATCGGGATGTCGAACCACCACAGGTTGCGCTTGGGGTCGAGGATGGCGAACAGGCAGTTGTCGCTGGTCAGCACCGGCCGGGCCAGCGCTTGGTTGCGCCGGGCGATGGCGGCGGGTTTGTCGAGTTTCATGCAGGTTCCTGCGGGTTGACGCTTGAGATGACCTGACATTGTGCGGGGTGGCGCGCGGGCGAGCAAGGCTTGCACACCCTGATGTCGCTTTACCCGGCTGCCTGCAAGGGGGCGGCTGTTTGCCGATGTTTCAGCGCCTGATGGTTTTGCGCGCAAGGCAATGATCGAGAAAAAATGAAACTCTTGGCAAAAGCCACCGGTCGATTCGTATGTCGACGCGGTTATCTCGCGTCTTTGCCTAAAAGGAACTTCCCCATGAGTGGCACCAAAGACAAAGCGAAAGGCTTGGCCAACGAAGCGGTAGGTAACATCAAGCAAGGTGTCGGCAAGGTCACCGACAACGACAAGCTGCGTGCAGAAGGCAAGGCGCAGGAAGTCAAAGGCGAAGCACAGCAGAAAGTCGGCGATGTCAAAGACGCTGTTAAAAAGCCATAAGCGCTGATTACGTAGGAAAACGGCTGCCCAAGGGTGGCCGTTTTCTTTAATGAGGCATTGAGCAGCAACGCTCCTGGCGTGGTCTATTAGACTTGCATGCATACCATAAGGCCTGTCGCATCGTCGGCCGGCAGCCAAGATGATCGAGCGGCGAAAGGAGACGCTATGATTTTTAACGCCCTGCAGGGCCTCCCCCTGCACCGTGTGCTGGTGCGCACCGTCAGTGAGTTTCTCGATGACGAGATGTCCACCTACGCGTCGGCTCTGGCCTACCAGATGCTGTTTTCGCTGTTCCCGTTCCTGCTGTTCCTGATTGCCCTGATCGGTTTCCTGCACCTGCCTGACTTCTTCTCCTGGCTGCGCTTGCAGTCCGAGCTGGTGCTGCCGCCGCAGGCACTGGAACAGGTCAATCCGGTGATCGACCAATTGCAGCAGTCCAAGGGTGGCCTGCTCTCGGTGGGTATCGTGATTGCCCTGTGGACTGCCTCGGCCGGTGTGCGCTTGATGATGAGTGCGATGAACGCCGCTTACGACGTTCCGGAAGGGCGCCCGGTGTGGAAGCGCATCCCGCTTTCGATCTTCTACACCATCGGCATCGCTGGCATGCTCCTGGCAGCGGCGGCGTTGATGGTATTGGGCCCACAGGTAATGGAGTGGATTGCGGCGCAGGTGGGCATGCAGGAGTTCATCGTTACTCTGTGGACGATCGTGCGCTGGCCGGCAATCGTTGTGCTGATGATGGTCGCGGTGGCGTTGATCTACTACGTCATGCCGGACGTGAAACAGAAATTCAAGTTCATTACCCCAGGCTCGGTGCTGGCGGTGGTGGTGTGGATCATCGCCTCGCTGGGCTTTGGTTATTACGTCAAGACCTTCGCCGACTACAACGCCATGTACGGCAGCATCGGGGCAATTATCGTGCTGCTGCTGTACTTCTATATTTCAGCCGCCGTACTCTTGCTCGGCGCCGAGATGAACGCGGTGATCGAGCACATGTCCGCCGAGGGTAAAGACCCAGGCGAGAAGGACTTTGACGGCGACAAGCCGAAGGAGACTGTGTCTGTGCTGGGTCATGAGCGTCCGGTGGCGACCGAACCCCCGAGCCCAGAGCCGAACCGCTGATGATCCGTGACATCCTGAAAATGGGCGATGAGCGCCTGCTGCGCATCGCCCCGCCTGTTCCCGAACACCTGCTTGGCAGCGCCGAACTACAGCAGTTGATCACCGATATGTTCGAGACCATGCACCACGTCGGTGGCGTTGGCCTGGCCGCGCCGCAGATCGGCGTCGACCTGCAACTGGTGATCTTCGGCTTCGAGCACAGCGAGCGCTACCCAGACGCCGAGGCAGTGCCGCAGACCATTCTGCTCAACCCGGTCATTACACCGCTGTCGAGTGAGACCGAGGAGGGCTGGGAGGGCTGTCTGTCGGTGCCGGGCTTGCGCGGTGTGGTGCCGCGGTTCACGCGCATCAGCTACAGCGGCATCGACCCTGAGGGCAACTTGATCGAGCGCGTCGCTGAAGGCTTCCATGCACGGGTCGTGCAGCATGAGTGTGATCATCTGATCGGTCGCCTGTATCCATCGCGGATCCAGGACTTCTCCCGGTTTGGCTACACCGAGGTGTTGTTCCCTGGGCTGGACATCGGCGACGACTGATCACGACCAAGCGCGACCAGGTTTTTGCTGCGCTGATAGCGCGCCAGACGCATGCTCAGCGCCTCGGGCAGATCATGCGCGGGGCCAAAGCCCAATCGCTGATAGAACGGCAGTAGCTCCGGGTGGCAGAACAGCCACACGGGGCCCGCTGCAGTTGCCAGCGAGGCCTCAATCAACTGCCCAGCAATGCCACGCCCACGCCACTGTGGGTCGACCAGCAGCCCGGTCAGCCACTGGCCGTGGGCTACCGGGCTCAAGCTCATCCCCGCAACGATTGCGCCGGCACGCGCTACCCACAGCGCGCCGCCGGCTGCCGAGCGCATGCGCGAGCCTTGCTGGCGATAGAAGTGATCAAGCAGGCGTTGCTCCAGTCCGCAGAGGGACGCGTAGGTCAGGGCAGTCATCGTGTGTTCCAGTTCAGCGGTAGCGGGCGCCGGGGGTTGTCGCAGACTGTTGCACATTGCGCAAGGCTGTATGTCCTACCGTGGGGTTCAAGTATTGCGTAACAGGCGTAAAATTGTCTCATCCCCCTCAGCAGTACGACAAAGCGGGACCGGTAGTTCGTGCCATCGGTGCACTCGATGACAACTTCTGCGCGCCAATGACGGCGGACTGAAGTCAATCGCTCAGCTTGATCGCCTCAAAGGCCAACTCTCATGAAAGCTCTACTGATTCTTGCACTCGTCGGTGTGTCCTCGTTCGCCTTCGCAAAAGAGGCTCAACCGGTGTCCAGTCCACCTGTGGCGGTGCAATATGAATACGGCACCAACCTCGACATCAAGCGCGTGATCAGCCTGTCGACCCTGCCCAATGTCTGCGATGTGGTGCCTGCCACCATGACTTACGAGGATCATCAGGGCCAGGTCCATACCCTGCAGTACCGGGCGATGGGTGAGGGTTGCAGCCAGGGCTGATCAGGCCTCGGCCAGGGCCTGACGGACGGCCTCCAGGCCTTGTTTGAGCTGTGCTCGGCTGGTGGCTGCCGACAGGCTGATCCGCACGGCCTTGACCTCATCCACACCAATCGCGAAAACGTTGCCGGGAACGACCTCGACCCCGCGCCTGCGGCAATCAGCGGCCAGCGCCTCGGCGCCGGCCGGTGCCGCTAACCATACGTGCGGTGAGGCCTGCCGGTCGTCGAGCAACGCCGCGCCCAATACACTGCGGGCCAGTCGCCAGCGCTCGGCAGTCTCCTGGCGGTTCCAGGCCAGGCGGCGGACGGCAGTACCGTCGGCGATCCACTGGCAGGCGATATGCAGATCCAGCGGCGAGACCGACCAGTGACTCGCCTGGCTGTGCGGCTCGATCTGCGCGAGCAGGGACGGCTGGGCCACGATCCAACCCACGCGCAAGCCGGCGGCAACCGTTTTCGACAGGCTGGTTACCAGAATCCCGCGACCCTCAAGCAGGGGGTACAGCGGCGGCTGCTCGCTCAGTGCGCCGTACACATCATCTTCGATCACCAACAGCTGATGACGTTTGACCACCTCGGCGATGGCCTGGCGGCGCGCCGCGTCCATGCAGGTTGAGGTCGGGTTGTGCAGGGTCGGGGTGATCACTAGCACGCGGGCGCCGCTGGCACGCGTGACGCGGTCCAGCTCATCCGGACGCAGGCCGTGCTCATCCAGCGCCACGCCGTGCACTGGCAAACGCAATTGCCGGCACGCCGCTTTGATCCCAGGCGCCGTCAGCGCCTCGACCATCACCGCTTCACCGTCCTCGCACACTGACTGCAACACGCAGTTCAGCGCGTATTGCGCGCCGGCACACAGCAGCAGCTCGTCGGTCGCGAGAGTCAAGCCGCGTTCGGCCAGCCAGCGTGCCCCGTGTACGCGCCCCGCCAGCAATTGCTCAGGCCCCAGGTAATGCTCGAGCAAGCCAGACTGCTCGAGTTCGAGCAGCCTGTGCAGGCTGGCCTGCAGATCTCGGTTGTCGGGATCGACCACTGGCACGTTGGTCGACAGGTCGATCACCGCTTGTTCTGCATCGTGGCGCTTGAGGCGGAACAGGGTGGCTTCCTTGCTGCCCGCCAGCACATAGGTACCACGGCCCACCGCGCCAGCGACCAGATGACGGGCAGCGGCTTCGCGGTAGGCTTGCTGGGTGGTGCTTGGGTTGAGCCCGAGCGCCCACGCCAGGCGCCGCTGCGGCGGCAGGCGCTGGCCAACCTTGAGCTCACCGCGCTCGATGGCGTCGGCGATGGTATCGACCAGCGCCAGATAACGCGGCTGATCGCTGGCAGTCAGCGTCGGGATCCACATGAAATTGCCACCCATGCAATATATCGATTTACCCATACAATGCCCCGCGCCTAGGATCAAGACAACTCACACGATGAAGGAAGATCGTCATGTTCGACCTGGCCGCACTGCGCGAAGCTGCTGATTTCGTCCACCAACACCTGCCCGCAACGCCGCAGCATGTCTGGCCGCTGCTGGCCGAGCGGGCCGGCTGCGAAGTGTGGGTCAAACACGAAAATCACGCCCCGACCGGCGCGTTCAAGGTGCGCGGTGGCCTGGTCTACGTGCGTTCGTTACTGGCGCACGGGCAGCCGCCGAAAGGGCTGGTCACGGCCACCCGCGGCAACCACGGCCAGAGCATGGCGTTGGCAGCGCGCCAGGCGGGTATCCCGCTGGTGATCGTCGTTCCGCAAGGCAACTCGCGGGAGAAAAACGCGGCCATGCGGGCCTTGGGCGCCGAGCTGATCGAGCATGGTGCCGACTTCGATCTGGCCCGCGAGGAAGCCGCGCGGTTGGCCAACGAGCTGGGCTACCAGATGGTGCCGTCGTTTCACCCGGAGCTGGTGCGCGGCGTGGCGACCTATGCCCTGGAGCTGTTCGATGCGGTCGCCACGCTGGACTGCGTGTACGTGCCGATCGGCATGGGCTCGGGTATCTGCGGGTTGATTCAGGCGCGCAACCTCCTTGGGCTCAAGACCGAAATCGTCGGCGTGGTCTCGACTGCCGCCGACGCCTACGCGCAGAGCTTCGAACAGGGCCGCATCGTCACCACCGCCACGGCCAACACCTTTGCCGATGGCATGGCCTGTCGGATGCCGCACCCGGATGCCTTTGCCCTGATCCATCAGCATGCCGCGCGGATCGTGCGGGTGACCGATGACGAGATCGCCGAGGCCATGCGCATTTACCACGAAACCACTCACAACACTTCTGAAGGTGCAGGCGCTGCAGGTTTGGCTGCGCTGCTGCAAGAACGTGAGCGCCAGCAGGGCAAGCGCGTGGCGGTGGTGCTCAGTGGCGCGAATATCGATCGTCAGCGTTATGGGCAGGTCTTGAGCGGCTGAATACCCAGACAGCGCTGGCGTACGTTGAGACGGGTAAGTGAAGATCGGTGCAGCCGGGGAGCAGGCAATTTCTTCCAATACCGGCGCCGTTGGCCTGTGGCTTAATCAGCGCCACCTGATCTGTCGCGTAGCCATTACCCATGCCTTTTTCCAACGGATTTCTACTGAGCCTGTCGCTGTGTCTGGACATCGGCATCGCCAATATCGCCATGATCACCCTGGCCATGCAGCGTGGTTTTCTTCAGGGATTCTGGTTAGGCCTGGGCACCTGCGTAGGTGACCTGATCTACGCCATCGCTGCGTTGGCGGGGATGACCGTGCTGCTGCAGTTCGAGAGTGTGCGCTGGGTGCTGTGGCTTGGTGGTTCGGCGTTGTTGATCTGGTTTGCGCTGAAGATGCTGCTGGCCGCCTGGCGCGGTGGGCATCTCGATGAGCGCGCCGAGGTGGTGGTCGAGTCGGGCTGGCGCGAGTTTGCGCGAGGCGTGTTTCTGGCGATGTCATCGCCAAGCGCGATTCTCTGGTTCGCTGCGGTCGGCGGTGTGCTGATCTCCCGCTCGGGCGCTGGCAGCTTGCTCGACGCGGTTGTGTTTCTCGGCGGTTTCTTCGCGGCCGGCCTGCTCTGGTGCGTGAGCTTGTGCGGTATTGCCAGCCACGGCGGGCGCTTGCTCGGTGACCGCTTGCTGACCTGGTCTTACCTGCTGTCGGCAGCGATTTTCTGCTACTTCGCGGTGTACGTGATCGTTTCGGGCTACCGCGAATTCATTCTTGCCGCCGCGTAATGTTGCGGCGTCACGCCATGTACCCGGCGAAACGCTGTGATGAAGTGGCTCTGGTCATAGAAACCCAGGTCCAGCGCCACGTCCTGTGCGTGTTGGCCAAGACGTAACCGGCGCCGCGCTTCGATCAGGCGCAGTTGCATGTGGTACTGCAACGGGCCCAGGCCGGTGGCCTTTTTGAAGCAGCGTACGAAGTGATATTTGCTCAAGCCGGCGACCTGCGCCAGCTGCTCGAGAGGCAGCCGTTGCTGCAGATGCTCACGCATGAATGCCTGGCTGGTAGCGACGGCCGCTGACTGCTCATGGGCGGCGCTGGCGGGTTGCTCCAGCAATTGCACGAGCAACAACAGCTCGGCCTGTTCGCGTTGCTCGTCACTGGCCCGGGCCAGCTCCAGCAACGCAGCAAACAGCTGCGGCCGCTGCAGCACGCCTTGCTGCAAACTCGGGGCAGTAGCGGTCGAGCGCAGATTGTCGGCGCTGATCAGTTGCGTGATCGCCGCTGGCGCCAGGTGCAGGCTGATGTATTCCACACCTGTCGCGGCAAATTCCGAACCCTGCACGGCCAGCGGGTTGTACAAGGTGATTTGGCCTGGCGCCACCTCCAGCTCGCGGCCATCGAGCCAAATCCGCTCCTGGCCACTGAGATTGGCGCCGATCACGTACTCGTCATGGGTATGCCGCGGGAAGCTGGCACCGCCTTGCGCGCGCACCCAGCTCAGCTCGAAATGCGGGCTGGCAGGCAGGGTTTCGCTGGTCAAAGGCATGGCAATACCCATAGGCGGCAGCAGGAGTGCAGTGGCCAATGGTACCCGTCGATCAGGCTCAAAAAAATATTTTTCAGTGCCTGTCGATTTCGCCTCTCGCCATTCGACTAGTCATGAAGGCGCTGGATGATCCTGCGCTGCCCTGGCCGAGAGCCCAATATGACTACCTCAACCGAATCGCAACTGCGTCAACAGATCGACAGCTGGATGCAGGCCGTGCGCGAGCGTGACATCGATGCAATCGTTGCTCCCTACGCCGAAGACGTCGTCGCCTTTGACGCCATTCAGGCCCTGCACTTCAAGGGCAAGGCCGCCTACCGTGCGCACTGGGAAATGTGCATGGGCATGTGCTCGGGCGAGATGGTGTTCGAGATCCATCAACTGACCCTGCATGTCGATGACAACCTCGCCCTGGCCCACTGGCTCAATCGCTGCGGGCCGGCAGATGACGACAGCCAATGCGGCTTCATGCGCGTTACGGTCGGCTATCGTCGCAGTGGCGCGCAGTGGCAGGTCATCCACGAGCACTGGTCGGCGCCGTTCGACATGCAAACCCAGAAGGCGCTGTTCAACCTGCAACCTTGAGCTGAGCACGCCTGCTGTTATCGCCAAATGCATTGTCCACTGACGTTGGAGGCAATCATGAAATACCTGTGCCTGGTCTATTGTGACGAGGGGCTGCTGCACAGCTTGCCCGACAGCCCCGCCGATGCCGAATGCCAGGCTTATGCGCAGGTACTGGAGGGCAGCGGCCGCGTGCTCGCCGCGCAGGCGCTGCAGTCTGTCCAGGCCGCGACCACGGTGCGCGTACGCAATGGCCAGATGAGCCTGACCGACGGGCCATTCGCCGAAACCAAGGAACAGCTCGCCGGTTTCTATCTGATCGAAGCGCGCGACCTCAATGAAGCGTTGAACATCGCCAAAGGCATCCCCGCCGCCCGAGTCGGCAGCGTCGAGGTCCGCCCGGTGCGCGAACTACAACCTTGAACGTGGAGCACAACAACAATGACGCACGCACACGCAGGCTCTGCAGTGGCCGAACATGAACTGTCCATCACTCGCCTGATCGACGCCCCACCGGCGAAGGTATTCCGCACCTGGAGCGAACCGCAATGGCTGATGAAATGGTGGGGGCCGCACGGCATGACCACCCCGGAATGCGAAATGCAGCTGTGGGTTGGCGGCCTGTTCCGGACCTTGATGCGCACTGCGGACGGCACCGAATACAATAACCAGGGTGTCTTCCTGGAAATCGTGGCGCCACGTCGGCTGGTCTTCACCGATGCGTTTCGGCCGGGCTGGGTCCCCGCCGCCAAGGCCTTCATGACCGCAGTGGTGACCTTCGATGATGAACACGGCAAGACCCGCTATACCGCCCGCGCGCTGCACTGGAATGCCGAGGATTGCCGCGCCCATGAAGAAATGGGCTTTCACCAGGGTTGGGGACAAAGCCTGGACCGCCTGGTGGAGGTAGTCACTCAGCAGATGCCTGACTGATGCTCGGCGAGCAGCTGCGTGAGGTGGTAGATGAGCTCTACCGACGAGACTCGCGGCGCATTCTGGCCACGTTGATTCGCTTGCTGGGGGATTTCGACCTGGCCGAGGAGGCCATGCACGAGGCGTTTTTCATCGCGGTCGAGCGCTGGCAGCGTGATGGCATCCCCAGCAATCCACGGGCCTGGCTGGTGTCGACCGGGCGCTTCAAGGCCATCGATCTGTTGCGCAGACATGCCCGTTTCGATCATGCCCAGGCGGATCTGATCATGCTTGTGCCCAGCGATGACGACCCCGGTGATGAAGCGCTACTCGGCGATGACCGCTTGCGCCTGATCTTCACCTGCTGCCACCCCGCGCTAGCTGCGGATGTCCAGGTGCCGCTGACCCTGCGTGAAGTCTGTGGCCTCAGCACCGAGCAGATTGCCAATGCCTTTGTCCAGCGTCCAGCAACCATTGCCCAGCGCATCGTCCGCGCCAAGGCGAAGATCCGCGATGCCGGTATCGCCTATCAGGTCCCCGAGCAGGCCGAGCTGGCAGAGCGTCTGGATAGTGTCCTGCGGGTGATTTACCTGGTCTTCAACGAAGGCTATTCAGCAAGCTCGGGTGAAGCGGTGGTGCGCCGTGAGCTGTGTGATGAGGCGATTCGGCTTGGTCGACTGCTGCTGCAACTGCTGCCGGCCCCGCAGGTAACAGGCCTGTTGGCACTGATGCTGCTGCAAGCTTCCCGGCAAGCAGCGCGCAGTGACCTTGACGGTAACCTGGTACTGCTCGATCAACAGGATCGCCGCCTGTGGAATCACCAGCAGATCGCCGAAGGCTGCCAGTTGGCCGAACAGGCGCTGCGCGCTGGCCCGGCCGGTATCTACAGCCTGCAAGCGGCGATCGCGGCGCTGCATGCAGAAGCGCTACGCCCGGAGGATACCGACTGGGCGCAGATCATTGGTTTGTACGATGTATTGCAGCGCCACTGGCCATCACCGGTGATCGAACTCAATCGCGCCGCAGCCCTTGCCAGACGCGATGGCCCGCAGGCGGGCTTGGTGCTGATCGAAGCGCTGTTGCAGCGCGGCGAACTGCTCGACTATCACCTGGCGCACGCCGCCTGCGCAGAACTGCACGGCCAACTGGGCCAGACCGAGCAGGCTCGCGCAGCGTGGCAGCGAGCCCTGATACTGACTCAACAAGGGCCGGAGCGGCGCTACATCGAGCAGCGCCTGGGCGACTTGCAGGGCCGCTAGAAGTCAGGCTTCGGCAACGCTCGGCTCGAAGGTCGGCGGCGTCACCAGCTGCACGGTCTGCTGCTTGCGCGGCGCGAGAATCTCGGCTTCGCCGGCAATCACCAGCTCATTGTTCTGGTTGTAGACATTTGTGGCGATACGCACCTTGAACTTGGGCAGCTTTTCGAGGATTTCCAGGCGCACGGTCAGTGTGTCGCCGATTTTTACCGGCTTCTGGAAACTCATCTGCTGGCCCAGATACACCGTGCCTGGGCCGGGCAGGTTGCAGGCCACTGCCGCGCTGATCAAGGCGCCGGTGAACATGCCGTGGGCAATCCGCTCGCGGAAGATGGTCTTGGCAGCGTACTCGGCATCGAGGTGGACGGGGTTGTGGTCACCGGACATGGCGGCGAAGAGCTGGATGTCGCGCTCTTCAACGCGCTTTACGAACTCTTCATTTTTCTGACCCACTTCGAGGGCTTCGTAGGGGGTGTTGGTGACCTGGGTCATCAGGGCTTCCTTATTGGCGGACGGGGCCTGGCTATCATTCACTGCGAGCGGGGCGGCCAAGGGCCAGCGCCTGCTCGAGCCAGCCGAGAATGTCGGCGGTAACCTCGTCGCGATTGGTTTCATTGAGCAGTTCGTGGCGCGCCTGCGGGTACAGGCGCAACTGCACATGCCGGTTGCCGGTCGCGCTCAAAGCGACGGCCAGATCACTGAGACGCTTGCCGGCACTCACCGGATCACATTCACCGCCAATTATCAGTATCGGCAGGTTCGGATCGACCTGGGCAAGGTTGCTCGGCCGGCTGATTTGCGCCAGGCCCCGGAGCAGATCGAGCCACAACTGATTGCTGCAGCGAAACCCGCACAGCGGGTCGGCGATGTACTTGTCTACTTCGGCTGCGTCGCGGCTTAGCCAGTCGAATGGCGTCCGGGTGGGCTTGAAGGCATTGTTGAAGCTGCCGAACGAAAGCTTGTCGATCAGCGCACTGCTGGCGCCGGCGCCCTGGCGCCAGGCTTCGGCGCGGACGATCAGGGCCGCGGCGCGATACAGCCTGGGCGGCTGCAGGTTGGAGCCGCTGAGAATAGCTCCGTGCACGCTGGCGCTGTGGTGCAGCAGGTAAGCCTGGACGATGTAACTGCCCATGCTGTGGCCGAACAAGAACAGTGGCGTGCCAGGAAAGCGCTGGCCGATGTGCTGGCTGAGTAGGCCGAGATCGTTGACCACGGCATTCCAGCCATCCTTGCGGGCAAACAGGCCCAGACGACCGTTCTCGGCGGTCCGGCCATGGCCACGCTGATCAGGCGCGAGCAGGGCAAAGCCGGCGGCGCTCAGCGCCTGGCCCAAGCGCTGATAGCGCCCGCCATGCTCGGCCATGCCATGCGCCAGCAGCACCACGGCCTTGACCGGTGTGGCCGGCAGCCATTGGTGCAGGTACAGGTTGCTGTGCTCACTGGCGGCAACCCAGAGCGCATCGTAAGCCATGACCGCGTCCTTTTCTGTGCATGTTCCCCGACAGTGTACGCACTACCACTGAAATTGCAGGGCGGGCACAAATAAGATTCACAATGTTAATGGCGGCCCTTGGCGTGTTTGCCACCTTCCACTTACCTGCTAACGTCGGCTCAACGCCTGTCGCCCCGTGCAGCAGGTCAAGGACGCTCCAGGCCAAGAGGAACAATAATAAATGCATGCCGACTTCTGGAATGACAAACGCCCGGCGGGCGTGCCTTCCTCCATCGATATCAATGCCTACCGCAGCGTGGTCGATGTGTTCGAGCGCTCCTGCAAGCGCTTCGCCGACCGCCCGGCCTTCAGCAACCTCGGCGTGACCTTGAGTTATGGCGAGCTCGAACGCCACTCGGCGGCCTTCGCCGCATGGCTGCAGGCCAATACCGACCTGGCACCCGGCGATCGTATTGCCGTGCAGATGCCCAACGTGCTGCAGTACCCGATTGCGGTGTTCGGTGCGCTGCGGGCCGGGCTGATCGTGGTCAACACCAACCCGCTGTACACCGAACGGGAAATGCGCCACCAGTTCAAGGATTCGGGCGCGCGTGCGCTGGTGTACCTGAACATGTTTGGCAGAAGGGTGCAGGAGGTGCTGCCCGATACCGGCCTTGAATACCTGATCGAAGCGAAGATGGGGGATCTGCTGCCTACCGCCAAAGGCTGGCTGGTCAATACCCTGGTCGACAAGGTCAAGAAGATGGTCCCGGCCTTCGATCTGCCGCAGGCAAAGTCGTTCAAGCAGGTGCTGCGCGAGGGCAGGGCGTTGAGCCACACACCGGTGCCGCGCAGCCTTGATGATGTCGCCGTGCTGCAGTACACCGGCGGCACCACCGGCTTGGCCAAGGGCGCCATGCTGACCCATGCCAATCTGGTCGCCAACATGCTGCAGGTACTGGCGTGCTTCTCCCAGCACGGCGCCGACGGCCAGAAGATGATCAAGGACGGCCAGGAGGTGATGATCGCGCCGCTGCCGCTGTACCACATCTATGCTTTTACGGCGAACTGCATGTGCATGATGGTCACCGGCAACCACAACGTGCTGATTACCAACCCACGTGATATCCCAGGCTTTATCAAGGAGCTGGGCAAGTGGCGTTTCTCGGGCTTGATTGGCCTGAATACGCTGTTCGTCGCGCTGATGGAGCACCCCGGTTTCAAGTCGCTGGATTTCTCGGCGTTGAAGGTCACCAACTCCGGTGGTACCGCTTTGGTCAAGGCCACCGCGGAGCGTTGGGAGAGCCTGACCAAGTGCCGCATCGTGGAAGGCTACGGCCTGACCGAAACCTCGCCTGTGGCCAGTACCAACCCTTATGGGCAGCTGGCGCGGCTGGGCACAGTAGGCATCCCGGTAGTGGCCACGGCGTTCAAGGTCATCGATGACGATGGCAACGAGTTGCCCTTGGGCGAGCGCGGCGAGCTGTGTATCCAGGGCCCGCAAGTGATGAAAGGCTACTGGCAGCAGCCCGAGGCAACGGCGCAGGCGCTCGACAGTGAAGGCTGGTTCAAGACGGGTGACATCGCCGTCATCGATCCCGATGGCTACACGCGGATTGTCGACCGCAAGAAAGACATGATCATCGTCTCGGGCTTCAACGTGTACCCGAACGAGATCGAGGATGTGGTCATGGCCCACCCGCAGGTCGCCAACTGCGCTGCAATCGGGGTACCGGACGAGCGTTCCGGCGAGGCGGTGAAGCTGTTTGTGGTGGCCCGGGAAGGGGGCGTCAGCGTTGAAGAGCTGAAGGCCTACTGCAAGGCCAACTTCACCGGTTACAAAGTGCCCAAGCACATCGTCCTGCGCGATTCGCTGCCAATGACGCCGGTCGGCAAGATCCTGCGGCGCGAGCTGCGCGACATCGCCTGACCCGTCTGGTCTAGGCACTGCAGAGGCAAGCAGCGGCGACGCGCTTGCCTCTCTTTATATGCATAGCCAGTAGATCAGCCCGCAGCAACCGGTTTGCGACATTTTGGCTAATTACTCTAAATATGACTTATATAATTCATTGAGTCATATTTGTGACCGTTTGGCCTGTTTTGGCCTCTAGGCGACCCTTGGCAAAGCTGATACTCTCGGCCCGCTTTCAGAGGATACGGTTTGCAATGAACCGGCGCCTTCTATCAATAATAAACGCATAAACGCGTATAAAGAATTCGCTGTTGCTCAAGGAGTTGGCTTCCATGATCGAAAATTTTTGGAAGGATAAGTACCCAGCCGGGGTAGCGGCGCAAATCAATCCTGATGAATTCCCCAATATCCAGGCGGTGCTCAAGCAATCCTGCCAGCGTTTTGCCGACAAGCCGGCCTTCAGCAACCTGGGCAAGACCCTGACCTATGGCGAGCTGTACAGGCTGTCCGGCGCGTTTGCCGCGTGGCTGCAGCAGCACACTGACCTCAAGCCGGGCGACCGCATCGCCGTGCAGCTGCCGAACGTGCTGCAGTACCCGGTGGCGGTATTCGGCGCCATGCGCGCTGGCCTGATCGTGGTCAACACCAACCCGCTGTACACCACGCGGGAAATGGAACACCAGTTCAACGACTCTGGCGCCAAGGCGCTGGTGTGCCTGGCCAACATGGCCCACCTGGCTGAAAAGGTGGTGCCCAAGACCCAGGTCAAACACGTCATCATCACCGAAGTGGCTGACCTGCTGCCGCCGCTGAAACGGCTGCTGATCAACAGCGTCATCAAATACGTGAAGAAGATGGTTCCGGCCTATCACCTGCCCAAGGCCGTACGTTTCAACGATGCCTTGGCCAAGGGGGCCGGCCAGCCGGTCAACGAAGCCAACCCGCAGGCCGATGATGTTGCCGTGCTGCAGTACACCGGCGGCACCACCGGGGTGGCCAAGGGCGCCATGCTCACCCACCGCAACCTGGTCGCCAACATGCTCCAGTGCCGTGCGTTGATGGGCGCCAACCTGCATGAAGGCTGCGAGATCCTGATCACGCCGCTGCCGCTGTACCACATCTATGCCTTTACCTTCCATTGCATGGCAATGATGCTGATCGGCAACCACAACGTGCTGATCAGCAACCCGCGCGACCTGCCAGCGATGGTCAAGGAACTCGGCAAGTGGAAGTTCAGCGGCTTTGTCGGCCTCAACACGCTGTTCGTTGCCCTGTGCAACAACGAAGGCTTCCGCGCTCTGGACTTCTCGGCACTGAAGATCACCCTGTCCGGCGGCATGGCCTTGCAGTTGAGCGTTGCCGAGCGCTGGAAAGCCGTGACCGGCTGCGCCATCTGCGAAGGCTACGGCATGACCGAGACCAGCCCGGTTGCTGCGGTCAATCCGGCTGAGGCCAACCAGGTCGGCACCATCGGCATCCCGGTGCCGTCGACGCTGTGCAAGATCATCGATGACAGCGGCCAGGAGCTTGCCCTGGGCGAGGTCGGCGAGCTGTGCGTCAAAGGCCCGCAGGTGATGAAAGGCTACTGGCTGCGCGAAGATGCTACCGCCGAGATTCTCGATGCCGATGGCTGGTTGAAGACCGGCGACATCGCCTTGATCCAGACCGATGGCTACATGCGTATCGTCGACCGCAAGAAGGACATGATTCTGGTGTCCGGCTTCAACGTCTACCCTAATGAACTCGAAGACGTGCTCGCCGGCTTGCCGGGTGTGCTGCAGTGCGCTGCGATCGGTGTGCCGGACGAGAAGTCGGGCGAGCTGATCAAGGTGTTCCTCGTGGTCAAGCCGGGCATGACCCTGACCAAGGAGCAGGTCATGGAGCATATGCGCGCCAACGTAACCGGCTACAAGGTGCCGCGTTATATCGAGTTCCGCGATGCCTTGCCAACCACCAACGTCGGCAAGATCCTGCGCCGCGAGCTGCGTGACGAAGAGCTGAAGAAGCAAGGTCTGAAAAAGACTGCCTGAGCAGGCGGCGACTGCGCGGCAGCCCATGCCCGCGCAGTTGCCACTGCAGCTGTCAGCGCAGTTTTTCCAGCATCTGGTAGTACCACATCCCCGCCGCCAGCAGCGGATTGCCGAGCAGCTCGCCCATTGGCACCTTGACGTGCTTGCAGCCGGCAAAGGTATCGAACTTCTCCAACGTTCCGGTCACCGCCTCAGCCATGATTTCACCCATGATGTGGCTGGTGGCAACGCCGTGCCCGGAATAACCCTGGCAGTACCAGACGTTCTCCGAGAGCTTGCCCAACTGCGGAATGCGGTTGACCACGATGCCCATCGCGCAGCTCCACTGGAACTCGATCGGCACGCCTTTGAGAGCGGGGAAGGTGCGCTCGATGCACGGCCGCAGCTCGCCGGCGATATCTCGTGAATCCTTGCCGGAGTAGTTGGCGCCGCCGCCGAACAGCAAGCGCTTGTCGGCGGTCAGGCGGTAGTAGTCGAGGACAAAGCGGCAGTCGTACACCGCCAGATCCTCCGGGTTGATCTGCTCGGCCAGTTCGCCCAGTGGCGCGGTGGTGACGATGCCGCCCATCGCCGGGAAGATCTTGCCCTTTAGCTGGCGCTTTTCCAGCTTGTGATAGACATCGCCGGCGAGCATCACTTGACGCGCCTCGATCCGGCCCTGGGCGGTGACTACCGCCGGGCGAGGGCCGTGAACGATGTCGAGTACCTCGGAATTCTCGAAAATCAAGGCGCCCATCGCGTGTGCCGCGCGCGCTTCGCCCAGACACAGGTTGAGCGGGTGCAGGTGCAGGTTGCGCATGTTCTTCAGGCCGCCCAGGTACAGCGGGCTCTGCAGGTAGCGGGCGACCCCGTTGCGATCGAGCAACTCGAGCTGATCACCCATGCCGCGGCGTTGGGCCTCAGCGTGAAAGCTCTGCAGCTCGGCCATGTGCGATGGCTTCATCGCGGTGTGCAGGTGGCCGCGCTTGAGGTCGCACTCGATGCCGTAGCGTTGCACCCGTTGCTCGATGATCTCGTGGCCGCGCCAGCGCAGTTGCCAGATGAAGTCATCGACCTCGCTGCCGAGGCGCGCGCTCATCTGCTGGCGCATCGCCTCGTCGCCGGACAGGCTGCCCGTCACCTGGCCGCCGTTGCGCCCGCTGGCGCCCCAGCCGATGCGATTGGTTTCGACAATGGCCACCTTGAGCCCACGTTCGGCCAGCTCGACCGCCGTGGCTACGCCGGTGAAACCGCCGCCGATGATCGCCACATCGACCTGGTGCGTACCCTGCAGGGTTGGGTACTGGCTATGGTCGTTGACAGTGGCGCTGTAGTAGGACGGCGCGCGCTGGGCCGAACCCTTGTTCAGTGCTGCGTTCATGCGAATTCCTTGAGATGAAAAGGGTAGGGCTCAGGCCTGATGCAGGTACCAGCGCCAGTCCTGCTCGCCGACTTCGGCCATGAACTGGCGGTACTCGGCGCGCTTGACCTTGAGGTATACCCCGAGAAAATCCTCGCCGAGAGCCTCTTTGGCCCAGGCCGACTGCTCCAGTGCATCGAGCACGGTCAGCCAGTCGGTGGGCAGGTGTTCGGTGGCCTGGGCATAACCGTTGCCCGTCACCGGCGCGCCGGGGTCGAGCTGTTCGCGCAGGCCCTGATGGGTGGCGGCGAGAATCGCCGCAGCCGCCAGGTACGGGTTGGCGTCGGCGCCGCAGATGCGGTGTTCGATGTGCCGGCTGTTGGCCGGGCCACCTGGCACGCGCAGGCTCACGGTGCGGTTGTCGACGCCCCAGGTCGGCGCCAGCGGCGCGTAGCTGTTGGCCTGGAAGCGGCGGAACGAGTTGGCGTTGGGGCAGAACAGCAACAGCGATTCATGCAGATGGCGGAGCATGCCGGCGACTGCCTGGCGCAGCAGCGGCGTGCCGGCCGGATCTTCACTGGCAAACAGGTTGCGACCCTCGGCGTCGGCCAGGCTCAGGTGCATGTGCATGCCGGTGCCGGCCAGTTCGGCGAACGGCTTGGCCATGAAGCACGCCTGCATCCCGTGGGCATGGGCAATGCCCTTGACCAGGCGCTTGTAGCGCACGGCCTGATCCATCGCCGCCAAGGCGTCGCCGTGTTCCAGAGTGATCTCGACCTGGCCTGCGGCGTACTCGGAAATCGCCGTGCGCGCAGGGATACCCTGGGCTTTGCAGGCGGCGTACAGGTCAGCCAGAAACGGCTCGATCTGCTCCAGTTCGCGCAGGCCATACACTTGGGTGGCACGCGGGCGGCCGCCGTCGTTGTCCAGCGCGGGCTGCGGCCGGCCGTGGGCATCGCGCTGCTGGTCGAGCAGGTAGAACTCCAGTTCGCAAGCCATCACCGGGTGATAGCCGTCGGCTTTGAGCGCTTCGATGGTGCGCAGCAGGACGTGACGGGGGTCGGCAACACTGGCCGGCAGGCCTTCACGCGGGTGCATGCTGACTTGCACCGCTGCGGTTGGCACCCGCCGCCACGGCAGGCGCACCAGACTGCCCTGCAGGGGATAAGCGCGGCAGTCGATATCGCCGACGTCCCACACCAGGCCGGAGTTTTCCACGTCGTCGCCATTGATGGTCAAGCCAAGAATGGTGCTCGGCAGCGGCCTGCCGCTTTGGTACACCGCCAGCAGTTCGTCACGGTGCAGCAGCTTGCCGCGGGGCACACCGTTGGCATCGAGAATGAACAGCTCGATCAGGTCGATATCGGGGTTATTGGCCAGAAACTGTTCGGCCTGCTCAAGGGGAGCAAAGTGCATGGTGGATTCGCTCGCGGCTCATTGCTGAGGCGCACGGACCTGCACGCAATGGGCGCCAGGCCGGACTGGGTAAACCGGCGCAGAGACGCCGGGTGTGGTCAGTGCAACGCGGGCGAAAGATCGGGCGGGCGAGCGTGGCGGCAATGCCACAGGGCCCAGAAGGCGAGGATGATGTGCACCAGCGGATTTTCGCCGACACAGGCCCGGGCCTTCGGCAGCGAAGGGCGGGACGGCGGGCGTGCGGTGCGGGTGGGGACGCTCATGGGTCGATACTCCCATGGGCAGTAAGGTTGATTAAATCAGCGAATGGCTACCTTAAGTTAGCTGCTCGCTAAACATTCGCGCCAGCCATGCTCGCTGAGGTTCACGCGACCCGCGCCCGGCGCTGAAAGCAAAGATTCGGCAAATCTGCGACAATCGCCCCTCTTCGAATGCCAATCATGTACCAGCAGGCTCACCTGCATCATTAAAAAGCCCCATGACTGATAACGCCATCGACCAGCTGCTGAACAATCTCGACCACGCCATGATCGCCGACCGTCATCGTCTGCGCCGGCAACTGCACGAGCTGCGCAAGCGCCCGGACGAGGCCAAGCTGGCCTTGTGGGCAGACAAGGTGCAAGCCTCGTTCGACAAAGTCAGCGCGCGCCAGGCGAGTGTGCCGAGTATCCGCTACGACGACAGCCTGCCGATTGCGGCCAAGCGTGACGAGATCAAAAAAGCCCTGAGCGAACACCAGGTGCTGATCATCGCCGGCGAAACCGGCTCTGGCAAAACCACCCAGCTGCCGAAAATCTGCCTGGAACTGGGCCGCGGCAGCCATGGCCAGATCGCCCACACTCAGCCGCGCCGGATCGCTGCACGCAGCGTGGCCGCGCGGGTTGCCGAAGAGCTCGGCACGCCGCTGGGAGCATTGGTCGGCTATCAAGTGCGCTTTGAAGATCAGAGCGATGCCAACACCTTGGTCAAGCTGATGACCGACGGCATCTTGCTGGCTGAAACCCAGCATGACCGCTTTCTTGAGCGCTACGACACGATCATCGTCGACGAAGCCCACGAACGCAGCCTGAACATCGACTTCCTGCTTGGCTACCTGAAGACCTTGCTGCACCGTCGGCCCGAGCTGAAGCTGATCATCACCTCGGCGACCATCGATCTGGAGCGCTTCTCCAAGCATTTCGACGATGCGCCGATCATCGAGGTGTCTGGCCGTACCTATCCGGTCGACACCTGGTACCGGCCGCTGACCAGCGAGCATGACGAGGAAGGCAACCAGGTCGAAGAAGACCTCAGCGTCGATCAGGCGATTCTGGCGACCCTCGACGAGATCGCTGCGCACGAGCGCAGTGCCGGCAAGGGGCCGGGCGACGTGCTGGTGTTTCTGCCGGGCGAGCGGGAGATCCGCGACGCCGCCGAAATGCTGCGCAAGGCGCAATTGCGCCACACCGAAATCCTGCCGCTGTATGCGCGGCTGTCGCCGGCTGAGCAGCAGAAAATCTTCCAGTCGCACCCGGGCCGTCGCGTGGTGCTGGCGACCAACGTCGCCGAGACCTCGCTGACCGTGCCGGGCATCCGCTACGTGATCGACAGCGGTACCGCGCGCATCAGCCGCTACAGCTACCGGGCAAAGGTCCAGCGCCTGCCGATCGAGGCGGTGTCGCAGGCCAGTGCCAACCAGCGCAAGGGCCGCTGTGGCCGGGTCGAGCCGGGCATCTGCATTCGCTTGTACAGCGAAGATGACTTCAATGGCCGGCCGGCGTTTACCGACCCGGAGATCCTGCGTACCAACCTCGCCGCGGTGATCCTGCAGATGCTGCATCTGCGCCTGGGCGATATCGATGCCTTCCCGTTCATCGAGCCACCTGATGGCAAGGCCATCAGCGACGGTTTCAACCTCTTGCAAGAGCTGTCGGCGGTCAACCGCGAGAACCAGCTGACCCCGCTCGGGCGGCAATTGGCACGCCTGCCGATCGACCCACGGCTGGGGCGCATGTTGCTTGAAGGCGCGCGCCTGGGCAGCCTACAGGAAGTACTGATCGTCACCAGTGCGCTGTCGGTGCAGGACCCGCGCGAGCGTCCACCGGAGCGTCAGCAGGCGGCCGATCAGGCTCATGCGCAATGGAAGGACGTCGACTCCGACTTCGCCGGGCTGGTCAATCTGTGGCGCGGTTTCGAAGAGCAGCGCCTGGCGCTGACCGCCAACCCGCTGCGCAACTGGTGCCGCAAGAACTTCCTCAACTACCTGCGCCTGCGCGAGTGGCGTGATGCCCATCGCCAGCTGGCGTTGATCTGCCGTGACCTGCAACTGACCGTGAACAAAGAGCCGGTCGATTATCAGCGCATGCACAAGGCTATCCTCAGCGGCCTGCTCAGCCAGATCGGGCAGAAGACCGAAGAGGGTGATTACCTCGGTGCGCGGCAGCGGCGCTTCTGGATTCATCCATCGTCCGGCATCGGTCGTAAGCGCCCGCAGTGGGTGATGGCCGCCGAGCTGGTCGAAACCACCAAGCTGTATGCGCGCATGGTCGCCAAGATCGAACCGGACTGGATTGAGCCGTTGGCCGGCCACCTGATCAAGAAGAACCACTTCGAGCCGCACTGGGAGAAGAAGCGTGGCCAGGTGGTCGCCTTCGAGCAGATCACCCTCTATGGGCTGATCCTGGTCGGTCGCCGCCCGGTGCATTACGGCCCGATCGATCCGGTGGTTTCGCGTGAGCTGTTTATCCGCGAAGGGCTGGTTGGCGGCGAAATTCAGTCGCGGGCCAAATGCCTGACGGCCAACAAGCGCCTGCTCGAGCAGCTCGACGAACTCGAGGCCAAGGCCCGCCGCCGGGATATTCTGGCCGACGAAGAAACCCTCTACGGTTTCTACGAAGCACGCCTGCCGGCAGAGATTCACCAGACCGCGACCTTCGATGCCTGGTACCGCATGACCAGCCAGAAGGACGCCAACCTGCTGATCATGCGCGAAGAGGACGTGCTCGCCCGCGAGGCCAGCGAAGTCACTGCCGCGCAGTATCCGGACACCTTGAAAATCGGTGATCTGAGCCTGTCGCTGAGCTATCACTTCGAGCCCAATCATCCACGCGACGGCGTCACCGTGCGGGTGCCGGCGCCGCTGCTGCCGAGCCTGCCGGGCGAGCGTCTGGAGTGGCTGGTGCCGGGCCTGCTCGAAGCCAAGTGCATTGCTTTGGTGCGCAGCCTGCCCAAGGCGCTGCGCAAGAACTTCGTGCCGGTGCCGGACTTCGTCAAGGCGGCGCTTTCGCGCATGACCTTTGGCCAGGGCAGCCTGCCTCAGGCCCTTGGCCAGGAGTTGCTGCGCATGACCGGTGCGCGCGTCTCGGACGAAGCCTGGGCCGAAGCCGTCGAGCTGGTCGAGAGCCATCTGCGGATGAACATCGAAGTGGTCGACGGCGAGGGCAAGTTCCTCGGCGAGGGCCGTGATCTGGCCGAGCTGACTGCACGCTTTGTTGCCGCCAGCCAGGCGGCGTTGGCCATGCCGCGCACCGAAAAATCCGACCAGCCAGTGCAGGCCAAGGCCTTTACCCCGGTAGCCGAGACCGCCCAGCAGAAGATCGCCGGGTTGTCGATGACGGTGTATCCGGCGCTGGTCGAGGACAAAGGCGCGGTGCGCGAAGGGCGTTTTTCGACCCATGCCGAGGCCGAGTTCCAGCACCGCCGGGCGTTGCAGCGGTTGCTCCTGCAGCAGTTGGCAGAGCCGGCCAAGTTCCTCCGCAGCAAGCTGCCGGGGCTGACCGAGCTGGGCTTGCTGTACCGCGACATGGGCCGGGTCGAGGCCCTGGTCGAGGATATTCTCCTGGCCAGCCTCGACAGCTGCATCCTCGACGGCGAGGCGCAGTTGCCGCGCGATGGCGCCGGACTGGCGTCGCTGGCCGAGCGCAAGCGCGGCAGCTGGGCGGAGCATGCCGAGCGGCTGGCGCGCCTGAGCCTGGAGATCCTCAAGCTGTGGCATGGCCTGCAAAAGCGCTTCAAGGGCAAGATCGACCTGAGTCAGGCGGTTTCGCTCAACGACATCAAGCAGCAGCTGGCCAACCTGGTCTATCCAGGGTTTATTCGAGAGACACCTGCGCAGTGGCTCAAAGAGCTGCCGCGTTACCTGAAGGCGATCGAGCTGCGCCTGGAAAAGCTGGGCAGTCAGGTGCAGAAGGACCGGGTCTGGAGTGGCGAGCTGGCCAATCTCTGGGCGCAGTACAAAACCCGTGCCGACAAGCACGCTCAGGAAGGCAAGCGCGATGAGCAGCTGGTGCTGTATCGCTGGTTGCTGGAAGAGTACCGGGTGTCGTTGTTCGCCCAGCAGTTGGGGACCAAGGTTGCGGTTTCGGACAAGCGCCTGAGCAAGCAGTGGAGCCAGGTAGAAGGTTAAATTGCTGAAGTTGTGGCAAACTCGCTGCAGGTTTCAGCGAGACCTGGCCAGGCCGGCATGGGCAGCAATGCGCCGATGCAGGTGTGGCCAGGCGCAACGTTCGAAGGCACAGCCTTCGGCCGTTTCAATGCAGACAATTACAGGTTCAACTTGGTACCAAGGTGCCATTAGCCAAACCCTATTTCGGCCAACGCCCCAGCGTGATGGCCTTCGACCAGAGGAACGATCGTGCATAACGTCGTGATCAGCGGCACCGGCCTGTTTACTCCGGCCCAGAGCATTTCCAATGAAGAACTGGTGGAGTCGTTCAACACCTGGGTGCAGCAGTTCAATGCCGACAACGCCGACGCCATCGAGCGTGGCGAGGTCGAGGCTCAGGCCGAATCCAATGCAGCCTTTATCGAAAAGGCTTCGGGCATCAAGAGCCGCTTCGTCATGGACAAGGCCGGCATCCTCGACCCGCAGCGGATGAAGCCGCTGCTGCCTGAGCGCAGCAACGAAGAACAGTCGATCCTCTGCGAGATGGCCGTGAGCGCGGCGCTGATGGCATTGCAACGCGCTGGCCGCACTGCGGCCGATGTCGATGGCGTGATCGTCGCCTGCTCCAACCTGCAGCGGCCATACCCGGCCATCGCCATCGAAGTGCAAGCTGCGTTGGGCATCCAGGGCTTTGCCTTCGACATGAACGTGGCCTGCTCCTCGGCGACTTTCGGCATCCAGACCGCCGCCAACAGCGTGCAGCTGGGGCAGGCGCGGGCGGTGCTGATGGTCAACCCGGAGGTGTGCACCGCGCACCTGAACTTCCGTGATCGCGACAGCCATTTCATCTTTGGTGACGGCGCCACGGCAGTGCTGATCGAGCGTGCCGACCTGGCGACCTCGGCGCACCAGTTCGAGATTGTCAGCAGCAAGTTGCTGACCCAGTTCTCCAACAACATCCGCAACAACTTTGGCTTCCTCAACCGCACTGCCGAAGACGGCGAAGGTGCTGCCGACAAGCTGTTCGTGCAGGAAGGCCGCAAGGTGTTCCGCGAAGTGTGCCCGATGGTGGCCGAGCTGATTGCTCAGCATTTGGCCGAGAACGATCTGCAGGCCAGTGACGTGCGCAGGTTCTGGCTGCATCAGGCCAACCTGAGCATGAACCATCTGATCGTGAAGAAGCTGGTCGGCCACGAGGTGGCTGAAGAGGATGCGCCGGTGATTCTTGATCGGTATGCCAATACCAGCTCGGCGGGCTCGGTGATTGCCCTGCATTTGTATCAGGATGATCTGCCCAAGGGCGCGTTGGGCGTACTGAGTTCGTTTGGGGCGGGGTATTCGATTGGCAGCGTGATCCTGCGCAAGCTGTGATCTAACAGCGAGGCTGCTTTGCAGCCCTTCGCGGGTGAACCCGCTCCCACAGGTTTCGGCGGCGCTGCAGATCCCTGTGGGAGCGGGCTTGCCCGCGAAGGGCTGCGTAGCAGCCCCAGATTACTCGGTTAGAACTTGGCTTCCAGATCCACCTGCAGGGTGTCGACATCGGCATTGCTGTTCGGCAGCTGCGACAGGTCGGTCTTGGCCATCAGATAAGCAGCGCCCACCGAGAAGTTCTTGTCGATTTCGTAACCGACCTTGAACTTGTGCCCACGCGAACCGGTGTAGCCGTTGCCGAAGTCAGAGTCGGTAAACAGGCTGACCACAGCGTTGCGTTGCACGTCGCGGTAGTTGTAATCCAGGCTCCAGGCGCCCAGCTTGGTCTTCAGACCCGCCAACCAGGCCTGATCTTCGCCATCGGTGCTGTCGGTGTTCTTCACGTACTGACCATAGGCCGAGAGTGGCAGCGCCAGGCCGGTCAGGTCGATCTGGCCAAAGCCTTCAACCAGGTTGAACTCGTTGGTGGTGTTGCCGAACGAGCGCAGGATGGTCGCTTCCTTGTCATTGTCGTAACCGTAGATGCTGGCGCCAACGGTGACCTTGAGCGTGTCTGCCGGAGCGAAGCGTGCACCCAGCTGGCCGTGGTAGACCTGTGCGTCATGCTTGTACTGCACGCCGTCGCCGTCGACGTTGTCCTTGAGAGTGTACTGACCGGCGCTGGCAAACACCTCGGCACCGCCCAGGTCGGTCTTGTAGGTAGCCGCCACGCCTTCCGGGTTGATGTCGCTGTCCCAGATGATGTCGCCCATGCTCACCCATGGCTGAGCCATTTTACCGCCGATCAAATGCAGGCCGGGCAGGGCAGTCGGGTGCCAGTCGAGGTAAGCCAGGTCGACCCACAGCGACTTCTTGTCGAAGTAGTTGTCCAGGCTCTGGTTGGTCGAACGGCGGTCGGCGCTGCTACCGGTGGCGATACGCACGCCTGCATCGACCTGTGGGTTGATCTCGCTGTAGAAGCCGACGCGAGCACGCACGCGCTGACGGTCCTGGTTGCCGCTGGAGGCGTTCGGGTCATCGACATTGACGTCTTCGTAACGCAGGCGCACATCGCCTTTGATCTGGGTCTTGGCCGCCCAGGCGACTTTCTGTTCGAAGGAGCTCATGCGTTCGGCCTGGGCTTTCTGCGTGGCTTTTTCCTTGGTTTCCTGAGACAGGTCGGCCTGCAGCTCGTTGTACTGTGCCTGGTTGATCGAACCATTGGCGCGCAGCATCTCGAGCAGCTTGGCGTCGACTGCAGCACTGGCTGGAGTACTCAGAGCCAGCATCAGACCGGTCAGGCTCACTCCAGTTAGTGTAGAAACAAGACGCATAAAGTTCTCCCGTGTTGAGCAATATGGGGAGGCTTGGACGCCCACCCCCGAGTTGGCAATTCTGCGCAAAGCGCCTGAATAGACAGGTCGCCGCGGTTTCGAAAACAGGCGCAAGTATTGCGGGGGGCAATGACAGAATAATGTCTATTTAGTGGCACTGCGGTTAAACAGTCCGCCTGGATTTGTCAGTGGCGCCATCCTTGCCGGATACTGGCGGCCACCTCGACGAGCGCTTATATCGTGATCAGCTTGTACAGCCTTGCCCACATCCGCGACCTGCCAGCCGCTAGCTGGGATGCACTGGTGCCCGCCGGCCAGCCGTTTTTGCGGCATGCGTTTCTCAGTGCCATGGAAGACAGCGGCAGTGTGGTACGGGCCACCGGCTGGGCCGCCGAGCACCTGGTGCTGGAGCGCGACGGCGAGGTGCGCGCGCTGTTGCCGGCCTATCGCAAGTGGCATTCTTTTGGCGAGTATGTGTTCGACCATGGCTGGGCGGATGCCTGTGCCCGGGCCGGTATCGCCTACTACCCCAAACTGCTCGGCGCGGTGCCGTTCAGCCCGGTCAGTGGCCCACGCTTGCTGATGCAGGACGCAGCCGACGGCTTGCTGTTGTTGCAGGCGTTGCCTGAATACCTGAACAAGGGCGGCTTGTCCGGCGCGCACATCAACTTCACCGACACCGCGCTGGATCAGACCATCGCCGGCTTGCCGGGATGGCTGGAGCGCCTCGGTTGTCAGTTTCACTGGCGCAACCGCGGCTATCGGGATTTCCAGGACTTTCTCGACACCCTCAGCTCACGCAAACGCAAGCAGATGCGCAAAGAGCGTGAGCAGGTGGTTGGCCACGGTATCGACTTCCAGTGGTACCGCGGTGATCAGCTTAGTGAGCTGCAGTGGGACTTTGTCTACCTGTGCTACGCCAACACCTACACCATCCGCGGGCGGGCGCCGTATCTGACCCGTGAGTTCTTCAGCCTGCTGGCCGAGCGCATGCCCGAGGCCATCCGCGTGGTAATTGCGCGTCAGGCCGGCCGCGATGTGGCCATGGCCTTGAGCCTGGCCGGCGGCGACAGCCTGTTCGGGCGCTACTGGGGCGGCCTGGATGAGTTCGACCGGCTGCACTTCGAGACCTGTTTTTACCAGGGCATGGACTTCGCTATCGCTGAAGGGCTGCAACGTTTTGATGCTGGCGCGCAGGGCGAGCACAAGCTGATTCGCGGCTTCGAGCCAGTCATCACTCGCTCGTGGCATTACCTGCTGCATCCAGGCTTGCGGGAGGCGGTTGCGGAGTTTCTGCAGCAGGAGGGGGAGGGGGTCAGAGCCTACGCCGAAGAGGCGCGGAGCCTGCTGCCTTATCGTCAGGAGTAAGGCGCAGCAAGGTATACGCCGAGCCTGTGCAGGCCCGGCGCGACAATGCTGTCAGTCGACCCCGACGAAGCCGCCCGTCTGGTGGTGCCACAAGCGTGCATACAAGCCCTGATGGGCGAGCAGTTCGGCGTGGGTGCCGGTCTCGACCACATGGCCTTGGTCAAGCACGACCAGTCGATCCATGCGTGCGATGGTCGACAGTCGGTGGGCAATGGCGATCACCGTCTTGCCTTGCATCAGCGTCTCCAGGCTCTCCTGAATAGCCGCTTCCACCTCTGAGTCGAGCGCCGAGGTGGCTTCGTCCATGATCAGGATCGGCGCGTTCTTCAGCAGTACCCGGGCAATCGCGATGCGCTGGCGCTGGCCACCCGAGAGCTTGACCCCGCGCTCGCCCACATGCGCATCGAAGCCGGTGCGGCCCTGCGAGTCGGACAACTGGCCGATGAAGTCATCGGCCCTGGCCCCGCGCACGGCAGCCCAGACTTCCTCGTCGCTCGCGTCGGGCCTGCCGTACAGCAGGTTGTCGCGGATCGAGCGGTGCAGCAACGAGGTATCCTGGGTGATCATGCCGATCTGTGCGCGCAAGCTGGCCTGGTTGACCTCGGCGATGTTCTGCCCATCGATCAGGATGCGCCCGCTTTCAACGTCGTACAGACGCAGCAGCAGGTTGACCAGAGTCGACTTGCCGGCGCCGGACGGGCCGATCAGGCCGATCTTCTCACCCGGACGAATATCCAGGTTCAGGCCATCGATGACCCTGCGACCCTTGCCATAGTTGAAGCCGACGTTGTCGAAGCGCACCGCGCCGCGCGTCACTTTAAGCGCTGGTGCCTGCGGCTGGTCGGTGACCGTGACCGGCTGGGCAATGGTCTGCAGGCCGTCCTGGACCATGCCGATATTCTCGAAGATGCCGTTGACCACCCACATGATCCAGCCCGACATGTTGACGATGCGGATCGCCAGGCCGGTCGCGAGGGCAATGGCACCCACGGTAATCAGCGAGTTGCTCCACAGCCACAGCGCCAGGCCGGTGGTGGTGACTACCAGCAAACCGTTGAGCGTGGTGATGACCACATCCATGCTGGTGATCACGCGCGAGGCCAGCTGGGTTTTCTCGGTCTGCTCGCTGATCGCTTCACGGGCGTACTGCTGCTCGTAGTCGGTATGGGCAAACAGCTTGAGGGTAGTGATGTTGGTGTAGCCGTCGACGATCCGACCCATCAGCTTGGAGCGGGCATCCGAAGACACCACCGCCCGCGCCTTTACCCTAGGTACGAAGTAACAGAGCGCGCCGATGTAGCAGGCGATCCACACCAGCAGCGGCACCATCAGGCGCCAGTCGGCTTCGGCGAACAGCACCAGCGCACTGATCGCGTAGATCAGCACGTGCCACAGCGCATCCACCGCCTGCACTGCCGAGTCGCGCAGCGAGTTGCCGGTCTGCATGATGCGCTGGGCGATGCGCCCGGCGAAGTCGTTCTGGAAGAAGTTCATGCTCTGCTTGAGCACGTAGTTGTGGTTTTGCCAGCGAATCATGCTGGTCATGCCCGGGCTGATGGTCTGGTGCACCAGCAGGTCATGCAGGCCGAAAAACAGCGGCCTGATCAGCAGCACCACCACCAGCATCCACAGCAGCTCGGCGCCGTGCAGGCTGAAGAAGTTCGGGTCCGGGGTGCCCTGGGCGAGGTCGATGATCCGGCTCAGGTAGCCGAACATCGCCACCTCGATCAGCGCTGCGACCAGGCCGACGAT
This sequence comes from Pseudomonas shirazensis, assembly GCF_014268785.2. Classification (GTDB taxonomy): domain Bacteria; phylum Pseudomonadota; class Gammaproteobacteria; order Pseudomonadales; family Pseudomonadaceae; genus Aquipseudomonas; species Aquipseudomonas shirazensis. Next base: position 112,273 of record NZ_JABWRD020000004.1, read on the forward strand.
CAGCAGGGCAACGAAGCTTGGCCAGACCTGACGCAGGTAGTACAGGTAGAAGGCCCACACCGTACTTGGTGGAGCCTCGCTCGGGGCGTCACGGAAGATATCGATGAGCTTTTCGAAACGGCGGTACAGCATGGGCATTGCAACTCCTGTTCTACCCGACCGCAGGCAGTATCACGTCCCTGTGAAACCTTCGGTCAGTCGATGCGTTTGGCGGACTTGATGAACACCGGGTCAGCCGGGACATCACGCATGCCTTTTTTCACGGTGGTCTGCGAATTGACGATCTGATCGACCACTTCCATACCCTTGGTGACCTTGCCGAACACTGCATAGCCAGCGTCACGGCCCGGGTCGAGGAAGGCGTTGTCATTCACGTTGATGAAGAACTGGCTGGTGGCCGAGTTCGGGTTGGACGTGCGCGCCATCGACAAAGTGCCGCGGGTGTTGCGCAGGCCATTGCTGGCTTCGTTCTTGATCGGGTCTTTGGTGTCCTTCTGCACCATCTGCTCGGTGAAGCCACCGCCCTGCACCATGAAGCCCGGAATGACCCGGTGGAAGATGGTGTTGTTATAGAAGCCGCTGTCCACGTACTGCAGGAAGTTTTTGGTGCTGATCGGTGCTTTTTCGGCGTTCAGCTCGATTTCGACCGGACCGAAGCTGGTGTCGAGCAGCACGTGCGGGGTCTTGTCCGAGGCCAGGACGCTAGTGGCAAAAGCAACCGAACAGGCAGCGAGCAGAATTTTTTTCAGCATGGGCTCAAAGATCCTTGAGAGGTGGAAATGCTAGTGAGGAACTGCAGCAGGGTCTGGTTGAAGACCTCGGCTTGATCAAGCGGCGTAGCGTGCCGCGAATCTTCGATTACCGCCAGCCTGGCGTGCGGGATCCGTTCGACATAACGCTGTTTTAGTTGTACCGGGGTGTAATCGTGGTCGGCGGCGATCACCAGGGTGGGACACTGGATCTGGTCGATGCGTTCCGCCACGCCCCAGTCGACGATGGCGTCGAAGCTCCTCAGGTAGGCGCGCTTGTCGTTGCGCGCCCAGCGCTGGATCATCTTCTCCCGCAGGTCAGCCTGCTCGGGTTTGGGGAACAGGCGCGCAGCCAGGCCTTTGCCCACCGTCTCGACACTCAAGGCGCGGGCGAGGGCCCAGCGCTTGGCCCACCAGAGCCAATCGCTGCGGGTGCGCCGTTTGACTTCGGGGGCGCTGTTGACGATGCACAGGCTGCGCAACCAGCGCGGGTGATCGACGGCGAACTGAAAGCCGATCATGCCCCCCATCGACAAGCCAACCAGGTGCACCGGGCCGGTCTGCAGGTGTTCGAGCAGGGCCAGCAGGTCTTCGCTGAAGGTTGCGATCTGGTAGCCGTCGACGGGTTTGTCCGAGCGGCCATGGCCGCGGCTGTCGAGCAGGATCACCCGGTAGTGCTGACTCAGCAGCGGCACCTGCAGCTCCCAGTCGAGGCTGCTCGAACCGAGGCCATGCAGCAGCGCCAGCGGTTCGCCCTGACCGTATTGCTGGTAGTGCAGGGTGCAGCCTTCATGTTCGAAATAGGCCATGGGCGCGGGCTTCTCAGGCTTGTGGAGGGGCGGCGAAAGGCACGTCCAGCGGCGCGGTGTCGAAGCTGCGCAGCAGATCGATGAGGATCTGCGTGGCCGGGCCGAGGGCTTTCTCTTTGCTCGAGTAAAGGTAGAACAGTGGGTGGCGACTGCCACCTTGATCCAGCTGCAATGGCTTGAGCAGCCCCTCGCGCAGCTCGCGCTCGATCATGTGCCGCGGCAGCCAGGCAAAGCCCAGACCGCTGCCGACAAAGGTCGCGGCGGTGCCCAGGCTACCGACTGTCCAGCGCTGCTCGGCGCCGAGCCAGCCGACATCTTTCGGTTGAGCGCGGCCGGAGTCGCGGATCACCACCTGCAACTGGCTCTCCAGATCCTGGAAGGTGATCTCGCGGCCCAGTCGGTGCAGGCTGTGTTCCGGGTGGGCGACGGCGATGAACTCGACCGAACTCAGCTCGGTGCCCAGGTAACCGCCGATGCTGAAGCTGCTGATGGCAAGGTCGGCGATGCCTTCGTGGAGCACTTCTTCGACCCCGGACAACACCTCTTCGCGCAGGCGCACGCGACAGCCGCGGCTTTGCGGCATGAACGCGCTCAGTGCGCGCACCAGGCGGGCGCTGGGGTATGCGGCATCGACCACCAGGCGCACCTCGGCTTCCCAGCCTTGTTCCATATGGTGGGCCAGGTCTTCCAGCTGACTGGCCTGCTTGACCAGGTGCCGCGAGCGGCGCAGCAGCACGTTGCCGGCTTCGGTCAGCACGGCCTTGCGCCCGTCGATGCGCAGCAGCGGCACGCCGAGTTGCTCCTGCATGCGCGCCACGGTATAGCTGACCGACGATTGCGAACGGTGCAAGGCGTCGGCTGCCTGGGCAAACCCACCGTGGTCGACCACTGCCTGCAGGGTTCGCCACTGATCAAGGGTTACGCGCGGCGCTTTCATCTTCGGCTCCTGTTGTCCTAAGCTGCGCTCTTTCAAGGAGAGCGCCCTGTGAAGAAATATTGTCTGGCTGTCTTGCTGTGCCTGCCATTGAGCGCAATGGCTTACCCGATCGATGTGACCAAGGACATCAGCGGGGTGAAGATCGACTACACCGCCTATGACACTGATCAGGACATCGGCAGCATTACCGTAAACAACTACGGCGAAGTGGCTGCGGCGTGCAAGGTCAGCTTTCGCAACGGCCCGGAAGCGCCTCGCGTGCGGCGCGTAGTGGTGCCGGCAAACAAAAGCGTGGACGTGACCGCCAAGTTCAACCGGCAGATCATCAAGTTGCGCATCGCGCTGAGCTGTCAGCCGCAATAAAACGGATAAATCGATAGGTTGACTCCACTTTTTACGCTTTTTTATCGATAGGTCAACCTCTAATCTCGCCTCCATTGAATCGCACCCCGTTTATGCCAATGGAGGCACCATGTCCCACGTATTGATCATCGAAAGCAGCGCCCGCCAGCAAGATTCCGTGTCGCGCCAGCTGACCCGCGACTTCATCCAGCAGTGGCAAGCGGCGCATCCTGGCGACCAGATCAATGTGCGCGACGTTGCCGCCAACCCGCTGCCGCACCTTGACGCCGACCTGCTCGGCGGCTGGATGAAGCCTGCGGAGCAACGGTCCATGCCTGAGCAGGAGGCTTTCGAGCGCTCCAACCAGCTGACTGACGAACTGCTCGCCGCCGACGTGCTGGTGATGGCGGCGCCGATGTACAACTTCACCATTCCCAGCACCCTCAAAGCCTGGCTGGACCATGTGCTGCGCGCAGGTATCACTTTCAAGTACACCCCGACCGGACCGCAGGGCTTGCTGCAAGGCAAGCGCGCCATCGTTCTGACTGCCCGTGGCGGCATTCATGCCGGTGCCGGCAGCGATCATCAGGAACCGTACCTGCGTCAGGCCATGGCCTTCATCGGCATTCACGACGTGGAGTTCATCCACGCCGAAGGGCTGAACATGAGTGGTGATTTTCACGAGAAGGGCGTCAACCAGGCCAAGGCCAGGCTGGCCGCGCTGGCGTGAGCCACGGAGGCTTGATGTTGCCCGCTGCCGAGTGGTTGCCCAGGGTGGCGCAACCGGCTAAGGTCGCCGCCTTGATTTGCGAGAGAGCACCATGGGCTATCTGATTATCGTCGCGCTGATCCAGGCGTTTTCCTTCAGCCTGATCGGCGAGTACCTGGCCGGCAACGTCGACAGCTACTTCGCCGTACTGGCGCGGGTGCTGTTGGCCGGGCTGGTGTTTCTGCCGCTGACCCGCTGGCGCCAGGTCGAACCGCGCTTTTTGCGCTCGATGCTGCTGATCGGTGCCTTGCAATACGGCGTCACCTACGTCTGCCTGTACCTGAGCTTCCGCGTGCTGACTGTGCCCGAGGTGCTGCTGTTCACCATCCTCACGCCGTTGCACGTGACCTTGATCGAAGACGCCCTGAACCGGCGCTTCAACCCTTGGGCGCTGGTGGCTGCACTGGTGGCAGTGGCAGGTGCGGCGGTGATCCGCATGGACAGCATCAGTGGCGAGTTCTTCATCGGCTTCCTGCTGCTGCAACTGGCCAACTTCACCTATGCCGCAGGTCAGGTGCTGTATCGCCACCTGATCGCCCGCAACCCCAGCGACTTACCTCACTACAAACGCTTCGGCTACTTCTACCTCGGCGCGCTGCTGGTGGTGCTGCCGGCGTTTCTGCTGTTCGGCAATGCCCAGCGCCTGCCGAGCACCGATGTGCAGTGGCTGGTGCTGTTGTTCCTGGGGCTGGTGCCGACAGCGCTGGGGCTGTACTGGTGGAACAAGGGCGCCTGCCTGGTTTCTGGCGCAACGCTTGCGGTGATGAACAACCTGCATGTGCCGGTGGGCTTGCTGCTCAACCTGCTGATCTGGAACCAGCACGAGCCGCTTGGGCGCTTGCTGCTAGGTGGCTTGATCATTCTGGCCTCGGTCTGGCTCAGCCGGCTGGGCAGCAATCACGCTGCGCCAATGCTCGGCAGAGTCAGGCGATAGTTGCGGTTGCTCTGCGCTTCAGCGCAGGCTGATCACGACCTTGCCCTTGGCGCGTCCCTGTTCTACGTACGCCAGGGCGTCGGCAGTTGATTGAAATGGGTAGACCTTGTCGATGATTGGCCTGATGGCACCTGACTCCACCAAGGTGGTGATCTCGCTGAGCTGAGCGCCGCTGGAGCGCATGAAGACGAACTTGTACCTCACCCCGGCTGCCTGTGCGGCCCTGCGAATGCGCAGGCTCAACAGACGAAGAACCTGGCGCAGCGCCCAGGGTAGCCCCTGCGTCTCGCCGAACTCAGGCGTTGGCGGGCCAGAGATCGAGATGAGTTGCCCGCCGGGTTTGAGCGTCTTGACCGATTGCTGCAAAACATCCGCACCGAGGCTGTTCAGTACCACGTCATAGTCGCGCAGTACGGCGTCGAATTGCCGGGCGGTGTAATCAACCACGACATCCGCACCGAGTGCCTTCACCCATTCGACATTCGCCGTGCTGGTGGTCGTCGCGACGAACGCGCCCAAGTGCTTGGCCAGCTGGATCGCAACGCTGCCCACGCCGCCTGAACCGGCGTGGATCAACACCTTCTGGCCTGGTTGCAACTGGGCCGTTTCAACCAGCACCTGCCATGCCGTCAGTGCCACCAAGGGCAGTGACGCGGCCTGCTCCATGCTGATGTTGCGTGGCCTGTGGGCCAGTGCTTGCTGGTCAACCGCGATCAGCCCGGCAAAAGTGCCGATGCGATCCTGGGGTGGCCTGGCATAGACCTCATCGCCCGGTTTGAACAGGCTTACATCAGCGCCGACGCTGACGACGACACCGGCCAGATCGTTGCCCAGTATCAGCGGCAAGCGGTAGGGAAGGATCGGCTTGAATTCGCCTGCTCGCAGCTTCAGGTCCAATACGTTGACGCTGGCAGCGTGTATCTGCACCAGCACGTCATTGGTGCCCATTGCAGGAGCAGGCACGTCAGTGATCTTGCCACTGTGCTTGCCATATCGCTCGATGGAAAACGCTTTCATGATTTGTCGCTCGAGGGGGAGGGCGGGCAGTGCCCTTGCGTAGCGTTGGCTTGCCCGCCTGCTGGCAGCTCAGGCCTGAGCTTGATAGCGCTCGGCTACGACGGACTGGCGAATCTCTGCCAGCAAGCCTTGCCGGGCAAGCTGCAGCGCATCCCAACGTGCAGCGTCCTGCAGGGGCGGGATGGTCACCGGCTCGCGGCGGTCGAAACCGACCAGCGCAGCATCGACCAGCTCGCCCACGGCCATCACTTCAGTCAGGGTATTGATATCGATACCCGCACGATCCCAGATCTCGGTGCGGGTTGCCGCAGGCAGCACGGCCTGGACATAAACGCCCTTGGGCGCCAGCTCAAGGCTCAGACCCTGTGACAGGAACAACACGAAGGCTTTGGTCGCGCCGTACACGCTCATGCCGAATTCCGGCGCCAGGGCCACCACAGAACCGATATTGATGATCGCGCCGCTGCCGGCCTGCGCCAGCCGTGGCGCGATCGCGCTGGCCAGTCGAACCAGGGCGGTGGTGTTCAGCGCGACCAGGTTGGCCACGCTGTCGGTTGATTGCTCGATAAAGCTGCCGGACTGCGCGGCGCCGGCGTTGTTGACGAGCAGGGTGATGCTGCTGTCATCGCGCAAGCGGGCTTCGACGGTCGCCAGGTCGCTGCTTTGCGTCAAGTCAGCCTGAATCACATCGATGGCCACGGCATATTGCTGGCCAAGCGTTGCGGCGAGTGCATCCAGGCGGGTCTTGTCACGGGCTACCAGCACCAGATCATGGCCGCGCTGGGCGAAGCGCTCGGCGTAGGTTGCGCCGATGCCAGAAGAAGCGCCGGTGATCAGTACGGTTTCAGCATTGTTCATGGACGGGAACTCAAGGTGAGTGGCTGTTGGGCAGTCTGATGGGGAAGCGTTTTTATGATGTCGATCATAATCAAAAGTGTCAACGGTTTTGATTATGGTCGACATCAGAGTATGCTGAGCCATCGTCAAGAAGTCCCCCGAGGCGCCCTATGAAAATCACCAAGACGCAATCACTCGCCAATCGCGCGCATATCGTCGAGACGGCTTCGCAGCTGTTTCGTGAACGCGGCTACGACGGTGTGGGTGTGGCCGAGCTGATGGCCACTGCCGGGTTCACTCAGGGGGGGTTCTACAAGCACTTTGGCTCAAAGGCCGACCTGATGGCCGAAGCGGCAGCGCTCAGCCTGGAGAGGTCTGCCGCCGGTGCGTGCACTATTGGCCTGGAGGAGTTCGTCAATCGCTACGTCTCCCGTGCCCACCGAGATGGCAGAGACACAGGCTGCACCGTTGCAGCCTTGGGTGGCGATGCTGCTCGCCAGTCCGATGAGGTCAAGGCGACCTTCGCCAGCGGCATCGAAAAGACCCTTGCAGCATTTGAAGAGAAGTACCGGGCGGGGACAGGGGCGACGCCCGAGCAGGCGCGCGCGAAGGTCGTGAGCCTGTTTACTCATGCCGTGGGTGCCGTCATGTTGTCGCGGGCGTGCCCGGATGACTCAGCGCTGGCAGACGAAATACTGCAAGCGTGCCGGGCGGAGCTGCTGGATGCGCTGGCTGCCGACTGAACAAGGTTTGCGCTGCTGCGCAAACCTTGCGTCCAATTTCTCGGCAATCAGCTGGCGTGGTGCGGCAGCGGTGACAAGCCACTGCTCTTGATCGCCGCATCTGCCTGAGGCGAAGCCAGGTATTCAAGCAGTGCCTTGGCCGCGGCCTGATGCTGGCTCTTGCTGACCATGGCGCCGGAGTACATGGTCATCTTCTGTGCCTCGGCCGGGATCAAGCCAACGATGCTGATGCCCGGTACCGGCTTGAGTTCGCTGAGCTGCTGAAAGCCGATCTGCGCCTGCCCGCGAGCGACCACTGCACCGACCGGTTCTGCCGGGATCATGTGGGCTTTGGCATCGAACGTCGACCTCAGCTGCAGGCGTGGGAACAACGTCTTGGACAGATAAACACCGCTGGCGCTGTCCGAATAGGCGACCGATTTGCTCTCCACCAGCACCTTGCGCAGGTTCTGCATCGTGCTGATGTCCGGCTTCGGCTCGCCCTGGCGCACGGCCATGGCGATGAAGGACTTGCCCAGGTCGACGCGGCTGGCCTTGTCTGCCTGGCCGTCAGCGATCAGCGTGTCCAGCGCCGAGCCGACCATCAGGACCACGTCAGCATCCTCACCCTTGGCCAGCCTGTTGGGGATCGCCTGCGGGGTGTCGCCCATCGACGGCGCCGCCAGGACATTCAGTTTGACCCCGAACTTTTTCTGGTAAGCCGGCGCCACTTCGCGAATCGCACCCATGATGCCGCCCGAGCTGAGCACGGTCAGGGTATTCGCGTCGCCAGGTACGGCTTCAGCTGCCGAGCACGCGAAGGTGGCCAGCAACAGTGCCGCGCAGAAGCATGGGAATGTTCTGCGGATCAAAAGAATCCAGATTACTGAGCCGCAGTCACCGGTTCAGTTAACGGGCCGTGAAGGATGTTTCATGTTCTGAGCAAGCTGCGTGAACGACTATCGCCTATGTCGGTACAGCAGGGCAGGAGCTGCGGCATGGAGCAGTGGCTTGCGGAGTGATAAATCGCGGGCGAAAGAAAGCCCGCTGCTAGGCGGGCAAGTTCAATCACACGTAGGGATGGCTATAGATTGCGCCCCTTGCCGTGAAAATTAGGTGAAAGCAGAGTCAACACGCCGTCAGATTTCACCCACCGAATTCGATCCCGTCTGTAGCGTTGAGATGGACGCATTTTGGGCCCGGCAGCTGGGCTTGTGATACAGCGATTGATAACAAAGATGCATCAATCCATGAAAATTAAGCACTAACTGTTTCAAAATGTGTCCCGCATACTCTAGTTTAGAGCGTAACAAGCATTTTAAGAATATCGCTGGAGATCCGTCATGCATGCTTCATCCCCCGCTGCGGGCACTGCCCGTTCCCGCGCCGCAGCCGTGTTCCGCGTCACCTCGGGTAATTTTCTCGAGCAGTTCGACTTCTTCCTGTTCGGCTTCTACGCCACTCAGATTGCGACCGCATTCTTTCCTGCGGCGAGTGAATTCGCTTCCCTGATGATGACCTTTGCGGTGTTCGGCGCAGGCTTCCTCATGCGCCCGCTGGGCGCGATTGTGCTCGGTGCCTACATCGATGACGTGGGCCGGCGCAAAGGTTTGATCGTGACCCTGTCGATCATGGCCAGCGGTACGCTGTTGATCGTGCTGGTGCCCGGATACGCCAGTATTGGCCTGTGGGCACCGGCCCTGGTCTTGCTCGGACGGCTGCTGCAGGGCTTCTCGGCTGGCGCCGAATTGGGCGGGGTGTCGGTATACCTGTCGGAAATGGCCACGCCTGGGCGCAAGGGCTTCTACACCAGCTGGCAGTCCGGCAGCCAGCAAGTGGCGATCATCGTTGCCGCAGCACTGGGCTACGGCTTGAACCAGTGGTTGGCGCCTGAGCAGATCAGCGAATGGGGCTGGCGCGTACCGTTTGCCGTGGGTTGCATGATCATCCCGTTCATCTTCCTGCTGCGGCGCAGCCTGCAGGAAACCGAAGAGTTCGCCAATCGCACCCATCGCCCGACCATGAAGCAGGTGGTGGCAACACTGGCCAGTAACTGGGGGGTTGTCATCGGCGGCATGCTGATGGTGGCAATGACCACCAGCGCCTTCTACCTGATAACCGTATATGCACCGACCTTCGGCAAGACCGTACTCAACCTGACCACCACCGACGCCTTGCTGGTGACGCTGCTGGTCGGCGTATCGAACTTCTTTTGGTTGCCCATCGGCGGCATGCTCAGCGACCGCTTCGGACGCAAGCCGATGATGATAGCGATGACCGTGCTGACGCTTTTCACCGCTTACCCGGCGCTGTCGTACCTGGCTCAGGCAGCGAGCTTCTCGCACATGCTTGAAGTGCTGCTGTGGTTCTCGTTCCTCTATGCGCTCTACAACGGCGCAATGATCCCGGCGCTGACCGAGATCATGCCGGTCGAGGTGAAAGTGGCCGGGTTCTCGCTGGCTTACAGCCTGGCCACGGCGCTGTTTGGTGGGTTCACCCCAGCCATGTCGACCTGGCTGATCCACCTCACCGGTGACAAGGCTGCACCGGCGTACTGGGTAACTTTCGCTGCTGGCTGCGCCTTGTGCGCCACGTTGGTGTTGTACCGCCGGGTCAAGACCGCTCAGCCACACGCGGCAGTTTGATCGGGTTTTGATGACGCCTGGCGGCTCAGCTACCAGGCATCAGCCCGGTGAGTCTTCCTGGGAGCCCAACTCTTTCTGAGCGGTGATCGCCTTTGCTTGGGGTGACATACCAGCGGCTCTCTGAGAACTAAGGTGGGTAAGCTGACGGCGCCTGGCCTGACGAAAATCGCAGGCAAAAGAAAGCCCGCTGCTAGGCGGGCCAAGGTCTATCACGTAGGGATGGATATAGACTGCCTTGGCGCTCGTGAAAACTAAGTGAAAGGTTGGTCAACGGGGTGTCAGATCTGCGCCCCTCTTTTTCTCGGATACACCTGGAGAATCGCTATGGCTGATGCAATTAATGATGATCGTCCCGTATACCAGGCCGCCTGCCATTGCGGGACCGTGCAGTTTTCCGTGCGCTTGACCGATGGTGTGCGTACCGCGCGCAGGTGCAACTGCTCGCTCTGCCGTATGCGCGGTGCCGTTGCGGTATCAGCCAACCTGGACGATATCAGCGTCACGCAAGGGCAAGAGGCGCTCACCCTCTATCAGTTTCACACGCGTGAAGCCAAGCACTACTTCTGCTCCAAATGTGGCATTTACACTTTCCATCAGCGCCGTTCTGCGCCTGATCAGTACGGGGTCAATGTGGCTTGTATTGAAGGTATGAGCCCATTTGATTTCCCCGAAGTAATTGTCAGTGAAGGCCGGATTCATCCTAAAGATCGCGCAGGTGGCGGCTCGCAAGTTGCAGGGTGGCTGCGCTACGTGAGCAGTCCTGAGTGACAGCCCAGCGTGTCTACTCGGCTTGGGCGTATGGTAGAGCTCTAGAGGTGTCCATCAGGCCGATATAGATGCTGAAATTCTTGAGTCCCGACGGAGTGCTCGCACCCGCACTGGCATTGCCTCTGCCAACAGATTAGCTACTCTGTGGTTGGATAAAGTCCCAAGGAATGCTTGCCATGAGAAGGAAATTGAGTATTGCCGCAGTATTCTCCCTAGCTCTGGTTGTAAGCCCGATCTTGCTGGCAGACCCCGGGAAAGGGAAAAGCCACGACAAGGGAGGACAACACGCAAGCCAAGGTCATCAGGGCAACAGCAATGACTGGCATCAAGGGCCTTCCGTCGATTTGGGAGGGGTGCGAGTCATCCTCAATGACAATCGCAATTACTGGAATCCAGGCTCTTCCTTACCGCCAGGTATCCAGAAGAATCTGGCGCGCGGCAAGCCTCTCCCGCCAGGGATCGCGAAGAAGCTGGATAGCCGACTGATCGGACGACTTCCTCATTACGATGGTTATGAGTGGCAGCAAGCTGGAACTGATTTGCTGCTTGTGGCCATTACTTCAGGTGTCATCTATGAGGTACTACATAATGTTCTTGACTAAGTCCGCTAGCCTAAAAAGCCCATGAAATGGGTCTTGTGACAGGAAAAGCTTGAACCACCTGATGCCGAGAAAATGTTTAAGGGCTATCAGGGAGCGCTGTGGGGCACGGCTGAGACAGGCCCCGTAAAAGTCAGCTACGGGTCGGTTAGTGACCGCTGCTCGGATTAGCAATCCTTGTCCTTCCACACGTGGAGGACTTGGCATGCACATCATTGCTACCAGCAGCCGTCAGCCATGGAACAAAGGAAAGCTTGTCGGGAGAAAACCCCACTCCGACTCAGTTCCCCACTTGCTCAGCCAGGGAATCAGGCGCATCATTTCAACAACTATAGGGTAGGGGGGTATGCTATGGCGCATACGCAAGCGGGAAAGGACGAGTTGCTTAAGCGTGTGAAACGCATTGCTGGCCAAGTCCAGGCAATCGAACGTGCCTTGGAGGGCGAAGCCGATTGTGCAAAGACTTTGCACTTGGTGGCTGCGACCCGTGGGGCAATCAATGGGCTGCTCGACGAGATCATTGAAGACCATGCTCGCGAGCACGTTGCCAAACCGGGTCTGACCGATCATGAACGGGCGCAGGGGGTAGAAGAACTCCTGGAAGCTATTCGCCGATACTCCAAGTGAGAGAGAAATGAGCACTACGGATTACATTCACAGCCACAGCTTCCTGGGTGCAGGGCACGATGACAATGCCAAGCGAACCTTGTGGGTTGTGGCCCTGACCATCGTGATGATGGTGGGTGAGATTTCTGCCGGATACATCACTGGATCAATGGCCCTGCTGGCCGATGGTTTCCACATGGCAACTCATGCAGGCGCATTGGGAATTGCAGCGGCAGCGTATGCTTTTGCCCGCAAGCATGCGGAAAACTCCGCTTACAGCTTCGGAACGGGCAAGGTGGGCGATCTAGGTGGCTTTGCTTCTGCGTTGATCCTCGGCCTGATCTCGTTGGGCATTGGTGTCGAATCGGTGATCCGCTTTTTCGAACCGACGCAGGTGCAGTTCGGAATGGCGATACTGATCGCGGTGATTGGTCTGATCGTTAACATCGTCAGTGCGCTGCTTCTCGCGGGCGGCGGACATGCTCACGGACACGGTCACTCTCACGATCACCACGGGCACTCGCACGGCGAGGACAACAACCTGCGCTCTGCCTATGTGCATGTGCTCGCAGACGCGGTGACATCCGTCTTGGCCATTGTGGCGTTGTTGGCGGGCAAGTATCTCGGATGGGTATGGCTCGATCCGGTGATGGGTATCGTTGGTGCCGTCGTCATTGCGCGTTGGGCGTGGTCGCTGATGCGTGATACTGCATCGGTACTGCTGGACAAGACCGATAAACATGTCGCCGAGGAAATACGCGAATTGCTGGATCAGTCCGGCAAGCTTCAGATCACAGACCTGCACGTATGGCGAGTCGGGCCGGAAGCGCGAGCGGCCATCGTGAGTGTCCATGGATCATCGGAGCTTTCCGCTGATGACGTGCGGGCCGCACTGAAGCCAGTACACGAGGTTACTCACCTCACCGTTGAGTACCGGGCAGCGTAAATTCTCGCCGCTATCGATCAGGAGTCCTGAGACGATTCCTCTTCTCCATGAATTTGGTACCCATGTGGCAAAAGACATTGAAAACCCCTGCGTGTCGCTGTGCCAATTGAGCAGCGAGATGTGCGTAAGTTGGTAAGCGTCTGGCGAAGTCACCTTGCCCTATCAATGGATGCCGTGCTGACCTATGCAAGAGTTTTCCCCGTAAGCTTACGGTGTGGGGATCGCTAAAGACCATATATCATGCCAAACGACAGTACGGGTACGATAAAGTCACCTACCCCATCCCAGCGATACCTGCCAGAGCTATGCAAGCTGACTCCAGCAGACGCTTACTCACGAGCGGTCAGGTTCAAATATCGTTAGACACGGCCGTGTAACATCGCAAGTTCGGCAGAACAGGGAGTTGATATGGAAAACCCAGACAAACGAATCGTTATTGTCGGTGCAGGAATCGTAGGCGCGTCTCTGGCTTACCACTTGGCAGGTAAAAACGCCAAAGTCACTTTGGTCGAGGCTGAAGATATAGCCTCTGGCGTGACTGGAAGCTCATTTGCATGGATCAACTCTTCACACCCCGAACCAGACCCCATTGCGCAACTGCGCGGTGCTGCAATCGGAGAATACCGCCGGCTCGAGGCGCAACTGCCTGATCTTAAGATTCGCTGGACGGGAGCCTTATCCTATAGCGCCAGGTCAAATGAAGTGCCGGCTTCAGGTCACCTGGCGTCGGCACATCTCGTGTCCAGATCGCAGATTCTAGACCTTGAGCCAAATCTCAAAAGTCCCCCTCAGTATGCCTTTTATGCGGCAGCAGAAGGGGCGCTGGACGCAGTGGCAGCAACCTTTGCGTTGGTCGCAGGTGCCCAGGAAAATGGGGCGGAAATTCTCACCCACGCGCGCGTGCTCGGCTTTACAACCCAGGGCAAAAAGGTGACGGGGGTTGAAACCTCGATGGGCATCATTAATGCCGATATCGTCGTACTGGCGGCGGGTACAGGCATCACGAAGCTGACAAATATGCTTGGAGTATCCCTTCCTATAGAGGCTTCACCCGCCATTTTCATCCGTTACAAGTCACAACCCAACCTCGTACACACCTTGATTTCAAGCTCTGAAATGGAAGTCAGGCAAAGTTCGGACGGTGCGTTGCTGGCGGCCGAGGATTACGTGGATGACTCATTGCAAAACCAGCCAGCAGCGGTAGCTCTACGAACGGCTAGAGCGATCCAGAACGAACTGCACGGGGTTGTTTCCATTGATCCGGAAATGGCCTGCATCGGCCTCAGGCCAATGCCTGAGGATGGCATCCCCATCATCGGTTATCTGTCAAAAACCGGCGGCGTATACGTTTGCGCCATGCACCCTGGCGTTACCTTGGCGGCAGTAGTGGGCCGTCTTGTCAGCGAGGAAATTATCGACCACAGGGCCTCCTCTGCCCTTGCTCCCTGCCGGCCCGATCGATTTTTAGGAGAGTAGGAGGGCTGATCGTGGATCAGTGCTCTTATTATTCAAGTGTCAGCCTAGTGCGGCAGCAACATGAGTCGAACAATATTGAATCTGCTCAAACTCAAGAGACCGATATGATCCGCCCAGCCAAGGCAAACGATGAACCCGAGATCAGAGGTAAGCGGGCGGTGAACACAACTTGCTTTTTATCGTCGTGAGTTGCGGCTCCAGGGATAGGCAAGCAGACCTCTCTTCAGGCACGGCAAAATGGCTTAAGATCATCGAAGACTGTAATGGAACATCTTGACTAAAAGGACGCGACATTTTATGGAAATCCGTCTTGCTCAAATCAGGGAGCGTTTGAACAATCGCCGATTTACGGTAGCGGGTAACGCCCACGGGCTATCCGGTGCCGGCACAGTATTTCACTACCACGTCGAAGAAGATTCCGTTTGGGGTACTTACCAAGGTGGCCGGATCCGCATGGGTCATCAAGTCGGACGCGTGACTAGCCCCGATACCATTGAGCTTCTTTATCATTGCTTAACTACGGATGGTGAAATTCTTGCTGGCTGGTCTCGTGGCACGGTAGGCATCGATCACGGAGGACGTACCACTCTGATGTTCGTATGGGGTTGGTTGTCGGGCGCGACTGGAGGTGGGGAGTCTAGCTACGTTGAGCTTGCCGCGTAGCGGTTAAGCTTTTTGATTACGCTCGCGTCCCTCTGTGCGGTAGCAACTCGGAAATCTCACTGGCCTGCTGCGTCGGCAGGCGCGTGAGGACGTCCTTCAAATGTAAGTTGCGGTCGCACCAAAGATGAAAGTAAGCGGCCAGCAAACACACCTTCAAAAATCCAGAATTAAGGGCAATGGTGTCCGCCTATTTTAAGCGGACGCGATCACCCTTATCGCTAGGATTTCCATGCGCCAACGAAGCTCTTACCCCAAACCCTTTAAAGCCCAGGTCGTTCAGGAATGTCTGCAACCCGGCGCCTCAGTTTCCAGCGTTGCCATCAGCCACGGCATCAATGCCAACGTAATTCGCAAGTGGTTGCCGATTTACCGCGATAAACCCGTCGCGCCACTTCCCGCGTTTGTGCCGCTGCAACCGATGCCTAAACGGCACGCTGATGAAGCAGTAATTATCGCATTGCCGCTGGGCGAAAAATCTATCACGGTCAAATGGCCCATCTCCGACCCGGACGGCTGCGCACGCTTCATTCGCAGCCTCTCGCAATGATACGCATCGACGCCATCTGGCTCTCGACCGCGCCCATGGACATGCGCGCTGGCACCGAGACTGCGCTGGCCCGCGTGGTGGCGGTGTTCGGTGCGGCAAAGCCGCACAGCGCTTATCTGTTTGCCAACCGCCGCGCCAACCGGATGAAGGTGCTGGTGCATGATGGCGTGGGCATCTGGCTTGCCGCACGCCGGTTGAACCAAGGCAAGTTTCACTGGCCTGGCACTCATCGCGGCCTGGAAGTCGAACTCGACGCTGAACAACTGCACGCGCTGGTGCTCGGTTTGCCATGGCAGCGTGTAGGTGTGAACGGCGTGATTACGGTAGTTTAGTCCTGCCTTTGAGCTGTGTCGGATGAGTTGCTTTGGTAAAATCCACGGCATGACTTCCTTGTCCAATCTCGACCAAATGACACCCGACCAACTGCGCGCACTCGCTGCGCAGTTGCTGTCGAAGGTCGACACCATGGGTCGAAAGATCCATCGTGACGAGACGATCATCGAACAGCTCTCTCACGAAATTGCCATCCTCAAACGCCACAAGTTCGCCAAACGCAGCGAGCAGATCAGCCCAGCTCAAGGCAGTTTGCTGGATGACCTGCTCAACACCGACCTTGAGGTCATCGAGGCAGAACTGGACGCGCTTCGTCCTGCCCCGACGCCAGACTAAACCCGCCAAAAGCCCAAGCGCGCGCCGCTGCCGCCGCAGTTCCCACGCACCGTCATTCGTCACGATCCAGAGAACACCCAGTGCGCTTGCGGCTGCCAGCTTCAGCGCATCGGCGAAGACGTCAGCGAAAAGCTGGATTACACACCGGGCGTGTTCACCGTTGAGCAGCATGTACGTGGCAAGTGGGCCTGCCGCCAGTGCGAAACGCTGATCCAAGCGCCGGTGCCCGCCCAAGTCATCGACAAGGGCATTCCTACTGCCGGTCTGCTGGCCCATGTGATGGTGGCCAAGTTCTCCGACCATTTACCGCTGTACCGGCAGGAAAAGATCTTTGGCCGTGCAGGCCTGGCGATCCCGCGCTCAACACTGGCTCAGTGGGTGGCCAAACTGGCGTGCAACTCCAGCCACTGGTGGATGCACTGCGGGAAGTCGTACTCGTCCAGCGAGTCGTGCATGCCGATGAAACGCCGGTGCAGATGCTGGCCCCCGGCGAGAAGAAAACGCACCGAGCGTATGTCTGGGCTTATTGCACCACGCCGTTCTCGGTACTGAAGGCGGTGGTCTACGACTTGAGCCCCAGCCGTGCTGGCGAACATGCACGTAACTTCCTTGGCACGTGGAACGGCAAGCTGGTCTGCGATGACTTCGCGGGCTACAAGGCCAGCTTCGAGCTGGGCATCACCGAAATCGGCTGCATGGCCCACGCTCGCCGCAAGTTCTTTGATCTGCATGTGGCAAACAAAAGCCAGTTGGCCGAACAGGCACTGCACTCAATCGGCGGCCTGTACGAGATCGAGCGGCAAGCCAAAGAAATGAACGATGAAGACCGCCGGCGATTACGTCAGGAAATAGCGGTTCCCGTCGCAGCAAAGTTGCATGAATGGATGCTGGCTCAACGCGAGCTTGTGCCAGAAGGCTCGGCGATGGCCAAGGCCTTGGACTACAGCCTGAAACGCTGGGTAGCGCTGACGCGCTACCTGGGTGATGGTGCCGTGCCCATCGACAACAACCCTGTCGAGAACACGATCAGGCCTTGGGCGCTTGGGCGCTCCAATTGGTTGTTCGCCGGGTCTCTGCGCAGCGGCAAACGAGCGGCCGCGATCATGAGTTTGATCCAGTCGGCACGCATGAATGGGCATGATCCGTATGCTTATCTCAAAGATGTGCTGACGCGGTTGCCGACACAGAAAGCCAGTGAGATTGAGCATCTGCTGCCGCATCAATGGATGCCGGACTGACTTACTCAGCCTGAGTTTGGCAGCCTGCTTGTCGCCCGCGTGACGTCCATTAGCTCTTCACTGGCCAACTGTTTCCGCATCGGTGTACAAGCCAGCTCAAGACCGGAAGGCGAGGTATAGATAGCTTGATTATCTCCGTGATAGCCACACCGACGGTAGAACGCGGTTGCGTTAGGGGTAGCATCTAAATGTATATCGATGATTCCGGTTTTAAAGGCCAGTCGCTCAAGGTATAGGAGCATTGCCTTGCCAATCCCCTGTCCCATGAATGCAGGCAAAACGAAAATAGCGCCTATCTCTCCAGACTGGAAATCAATCAGACCTGTTGCGACCGGTGTCTCGCCCAACCAGGCAACGTGGTACTCCTTTTCCACCCAAGCTCGATATCGGTCTGTGAGCGGCACATCAGTCCACGCCATTACTTGCTCAGCGGTATAGACGGTAATGCATTGATGCCGGATCGCCTGGAGGCGTATATCAAACGCGGCCTCGGCGTCAGCACGTTTGGCTGGGCGGATCAACAGCATCTTCACTCTCCTTGTCATCAATGATTTGGAAGGGGAATGAAAAAGCCCCTTCCATTTCTGGCGGGGCTTCTGGTCAATGCTTCTGCTCTAAGCGCGCATCGCCCTATGGCCCGCCAAAGGCAGCCATCAAGGGGCGCATCATGCTAACGAGATTTGTGGGGGGCATTGACTGATAATCTGGAAATTTGAGCACTGTGTCAATAACCGAAAATGCAAACTGGCGAGTCGCTCTTTCGTGAAATCTGATCGTATTTAGACCATTTGCTTTGTCCAGACGACTTCACCAGACGCTTACAGATGAAATCCAAAATGGCGAGGGATGAAGCGGCCCGAGAAGATGTCGACGGTGCAGAAGGCTGCCACGCGTATGAAAAGTATTACCAAGAAGAAGTCTAAGAACTAGACCCTATGCGCCCTCGACATTCAGGCCGATGGCAATCTAATAGATAGCAAGTGATGTGCTCATCTGGGTAGCACTCTTACCCTTGTAAAGCCTTCGTCCTTGCGCTCTGCGCCGCGAGCTGCGCAGGGCGTATATATTGGCCTTAGCGTAAATGCAGCTTCTGGCCGATTGCTACCCTTCGCGAGTGGCCGCTTTGGGTCGAAAGCTGCCATCCGCGATAGACCACTTTCGCCCCTTTACAGCCGGTCGTGTCAGGCTGCAATTACTTCTGCTCCACATGCGGAATCCATACCTTCCACCAGCGCCGTTCTGCGCCAGATTAGCAAGGGGCAATGCGAACGCTCTGGCCAAAAATCGCAGGCAAAAGAAAGCCCGCTGCTAGGCGGGCCAAGGTCTATCACGTAGGGATGGCTATAGACTGCCAAGCCGCTCGTGAAAACTAAGTGAAAGGCAGGTCAACGGAGCGTGAGACCTGCGATGTAGTGCGAACCAGCGCGCCTTACGCCTCACTCATCTCTTCCAACCGCCGCGGCGTCGGCTCAGGCGCCACACGCCCGGCCAGGCCAATCCGCATGTCATTGCCACTCGGCTGCTGATAAACGCTCAGGCCAAACTCCGGCAACACCGCCAGAAGATAGTCGAACACATCGCCCTGAATCCGCTCGTACTCGGCCCACGCGGTGGTGCGGGTGAAGCAGTAGATTTCCAGCGGCACGCCTTCGGCGGTGGGCTGCATCTGGCGGACCATGCAGGTCATGTTCGGGTGCACGTCGGGGTGGTCTTTCAGGTAGGCCAAGGCAAATGCGCGGAAGGTGCCGATGTTGGTCAGCTTGCGCCGGTTGGCCGAGAGGTCAGCGACCAGGCCCTGGGCTTCGTTCCAGTCCTGCAGCTCTTTGCGCTTGCTTGCCAGGTAGTCGCCCAGCAGGCGTACGCCGGCCAGGCGCTGCTCTTCTTCGAGGGTGAGGAAGCGAACGCCGGCGGCGTCGATGAACACGCTGCGTTTGATTCGGCGACCACCCGATTGCTGCATGCCGCGGTAGTTGCGGAACGACTCGCTCATCAGGCGCCAGGTGGGGATGGAGACGATGGTCTTGTCGAAGTTCTGCACCTTGACCGTGTGCAGGGTGATGTCGACCACGTCGCCGTCGGCGCCGACCTGGGGCATTTCGATCCAGTCGCCGACGTGCAGCATGTCGTTGCTGGTCAACTGTACGCTGGCGACGAACGACAGCAGGGTGTCTTTATAGACCAACAGCAGTACCGCCGACATGGCGCCCAGACCCGACAGCAGCAGCAATGGCGAGCGGTCGATGAGGGTGGCGATGATGACGATGATGCTGAATACCCACAGCACCATCTTGGCCAGCTGCACGTAGCCTTTGATCGAGCGGGTGCGGGCATGTTCGGTGCGCGCATAGATGTCGAGCAGGGCATCGAGCAGGCATGCCAGCGCCAGGGTCATGAACAGCAGGGTGAAGGCCAGCGCGACGTTGCCCAGGAAGTGCTGGGCGGTGGCGCCGAGCTCCGGCACCAGCTTCAGGCCAAACTGGATGATCAGCGACGGCGTGGTTTGCGCGAGGCGATGAAATACCTTGTTATGGCGCAGGTCGTCGAACCACCTGAGGGCTTGTTGGCGGGCCAGCAGGCGGCTGGCATGCAGCACCAGAAACCGCGCCAGGCGGCCGAGAATCAGCGATACCAGCAGCAGCACACCCAGGCCAATGGCGGCGTGCAGGGTCGGGTGTTGGTCAAGAGTGCCCCAGAGATCAAGGGCGTTGAACCAGAGTCGTTGAATGTCCATAGGCTAAAAAAGCGGTCTGTATTGCGGAACGAGGGCTAATTAGAGCGCGGATCGGGGCAAAGTTGCCAAAAGAAATTCGGTTCTGGCGGCGGAAAACGGTACCCTATGCAACTTGAATTTACGCACTTGCCCGAGGTTACCCCCGTGTTTTCCCAATTCGCCCTGCATGAACGCATCCTTAAAGCCGTGGCCGAGCTGAAATTTGTCGAGCCGACTCCGGTACAGGCGGCGGCCATCCCCTTGGCGTTGCAAGGGCGAGACCTGCGGGTAACGGCACAAACCGGCAGCGGCAAGACCGCCGCGTTCGTCCTGCCGATGCTTAACCGCCTGGCTGACCTGGGCGGCCCGCGGGTAGAGATCCGTGCGCTGATCCTGCTGCCGACCCGTGAGCTGGCTCAGCAGACCCTGAAGCAGGTCGAGCTGTTCTCGCAGTTCACCTACATCAAGTCGGGGCTGGTCACCGGCGGTGAAGACTTCAAGGAACAAGCGGCCATGCTGCGCAAGGTGCCGGACGTGCTGATCGGCACCCCAGGGCGCCTGCTCGAGCAGCTCAATGCCGGCAACCTCGACCTGTCGCATGTGCAGGTACTGGTGCTGGACGAAGCCGACCGTATGCTCGACATGGGTTTTGCCGAAGACATGGAGCGCCTGTGCAAAGAGTGCGAAAACCGCGAGCAGACTCTGCTGTTCTCTGCCACCACCGGCGGCGCCGCACTGCGCGATATCATCGGCAAGATCCTCAAGGATCCAGAGCACCTAATGCTCAACAGCGTCTCGCAGCTGGCTGAAGGCACCCGTCAGCAGATCATCATGGCTGACCATGACCAGCACAAAGAGAAGATCATCCACTGGCTGCTGGACAACGAAACCTTCCAGAAGGCGATCATCTTCACCAACACCCGCGTCGCCGCCGACCGCGTCTACGGTCACCTGGTGGCCAAGGACATCAAAGCGTTCGTGTTGCACGGCGACAAGGACCAGAAAGACCGCAAGCTGGCCATCGAGCGCTTCAAGCAAGGCGGCTCCAAGGTGCTGGTAGCAACCGACGTAGCGGCCCGTGGCCTGGACATCGACGGCCTCGACCTGGTGATCAACTTCGACATGCCACGCAGCGGTGACGAGTACGTACACCGTATCGGCCGTACCGGCCGTGCGGGTGGGGAAGGTCTGGCGATCTCGCTGATCACCCACAACGACTGGAACTTGATGTCGAGTATCGAGCGCTACCTCAAGCAGCAGTTCCAGCGCCGCCTGATCAAGGAAGTCAAAGGCACCTACAACGGGCCGAAGAAGGTCAAGGCGTCCGGCAAGGCTGTCGGCGTCAAGAAGAAAAAAGTCGACAAGAAGACCGGCGAGAAGAAGGCTGCTGCCAAGCGCAAGCCAACTGCCAAGCCGCGTCCTAACGCGCCATTGGCCAGTGTCGATGGCATGGCTCCGCTGAAAAAGCGTGCGCCCAAGCCAGAGTAAGTCTCTTCAGGGCCGCGTTCGCGGCCCCTGATCTGCGCCCGCCCTTCAAGCGGCGGGCTGCAGTTGATCTAGCCGCAGGCGTTGCGACTGATCACTCCGCTTTCTTCTCCGCAGTTTTCAGCTCCTGCAGACGGTGCTCTATCAGCTGGCACTTGTCCGGCACATCCTTGCTTTCAGTCGCCAGATCCATGCCCTGCAACTCGTCGTTGATTTCCTTGGCCTTTTGCGGGTTTTGCTCAGTCAGTTGGCTGACCATCTTGGCCAGCTCTTCGCGTTTGGCGGTGGCTTCTTCGGGCGTGCAGGCCCAGCTTGGCAGGGCGATGCACAGACCGACAGCGATGGCACAGCTGCTTAGAATTTTCACGGGTTGACCTCCTTGTTGGCGTTATCCGGTTGAGGGGCCAGCGGCTGGAAAGTTCATGTGGTCAGGCCTTTGCGGGTAAGCCGATACGGCGCTCGCTGTAGCCTTGCTCCAAAGCCGCTGTCAGACACCAGGATGAGCTCGAGCAGTCATATCCATGCCCAAAGCCCGCATTACGGTCAGGAAGGTTTTGAGAGTCGGGTTGCCGCTGGCACTGAAAGAGCGATACAGCTGTTCGCGAGACAGGCCAGTTTCCCGCGCCAGCTCTGACATGCCCTTCGCCCTGGCGACTACTCCGACAGCTTTCGCGACGTAACCCGCATCGCCGGTTTCCAGCGCATCGGACATGAATTCCGCGATTGCCTCAGGCGTAGTCAGATATTCAGCTGGGTCGAATTCGGTGAAGACCTCAGTCATTTTGCATTCTCCATGCCTTCAGTATTTGTTCGGCAGCCTTGATATCGCGGCTCTGGCTACTTTTGTCACCAGCGCAAAGCAGGATCAGCCACTGGTTGCCGGCCTGATGAAAATACACCCGGTAACCCGGCCCGTGATGTATTCGAAGCTCGCTTATGCCTCCCCCAACCGGTGCCACGTCCCCTGAAAGCCCTTCAGTCAGGCGATTGATCCTGGAAATAATGCGTGCACGGCCGGCTGTATCACGCAGGCTGGTTAGCCAATTCTTGAATGTACGGGACTCGATCTTTTTCATCGAGATAACGTAGTTTAAAAACTACGATGTTTGAACGCAAGCTGTTCGCCATGATGTGTCTGAATCAGCTCCCCGGGTTGTCAGATAATTCATTCAAGCCTGTCTGTAGTCCTCAGCTTTGGAACGCCTACCGACTCCCGCCTGTCCCACCCTGTGTACCTCTTTCCGTCCACAGCAGGGAGCCATCGCCATGAGCCACTACGACTGGGATCTGATCGAACGCCTGTTGCACGAAGTGCAAAACGGCGCTGAACAAAGCTTCACGCCTCGCCCTTACGCCGAACAGCACGCCGCCGCGCTGGCTGCCAAAGGCCAGCCGGTGGGTGACCTGGACCAGCTGAAAACCCGCGCCTGCGAATACGAAAAGCTGTTGCTCGATCGCGGCTACATTGCAAGTCGCCCGGAAGAAGAGGGCGGTAACGGCGAGAACTTTGTGCTCACCGAGCGTGGTTCGCGCCTGCTGAGCATGATTGACAGCAGCATCCCCGGCTTCGAGCATCCGCGTCAGGTGCTGGATGAGCAAGCCGATGCGCTGGATCAGCCGACCTTCGATCACGTGTCGTCAAAGGCGCAAATCGCTGGCGGTGCAATTTAGGCTGGCCGGGCCGGGCTTCGGCGTCCGATAATCGCAATCTGATCAACATATCTGCCGAGCCTTGCCCATGCCTGCGAATCACACCGAGGCCCGCCTATGAGCGCGGCCCGCAAGAACCCTGATGCCTTTGCCCTGCAATTGATGCTCGGTTTGTGCCTGATCTGGGGCAGCCAGCAGGTGATGATCAAATGGGCAGCTGCGGATATCGCGCCGGTGATGCAGGCGGCGTTTCGCTCTGGCATCGCTGCGCTGCTGGTCGGCCTGCTGATCTGCTGGAGGGGCGGCTGGGGGCAGGTGGGTAGCACCTGGCGGGCGGGGTTGTTGGCGGGCGCTTTGTTTGGCCTGGAATTCATGTTCATTGCCGAGGGGCTCAAGCTGACCTCGGCGGCGCATATGTCGGTGTTCCTCTATACCGCGCCGATTTTTACCGCCTTGGGTTTGCACTTCATGCTGCCCAGCGAGCGCCTCAGGTTGCTGCAGTGGCTGGGCATCCTGCTGTCGTTCGCGGGTATTGCGTTAGCGTTTGCGGGAGGCGTGCAGCTGGATCAGATTGATGGGCGAACGCTGCTGGGTGATGCCTTCGGTGTGCTCGCCGGTCTGGCCTGGGGGGCTACGACGGTGGTGGTGCGCGGCTCGCGGCTATCTGAGGCACCGGCGACCCTGACCTTGTTCTATCAGTTGATGGTCGGCTTTGTCGGGTTGTTGCTGATTGCTCTGCTCAGCGGGCAGATTGGCATGGTCACGCTGACCCCCTTGGCGATGGGCAGCGTGCTTTTCCAAGGGGTGGTGGTGTCGTTTGTCAGTTACCTGACTTGGTTCTGGTTGTTGCGTAAGTACCTGGCTTCGAATCTGGCGGTGTTTTCCTTTATAACTCCGCTGTTTGGGGTCACTTTTGGGGTGGTGCTGTTGGGCGAGCCGCTGAGCGTTAATTTTGTGCTTGGGGCGGTGCTGGTTTTGCTCGGGGTGGTTTTGGTCAGCGCTGAACCTTGGGTGCGGCGGCAGTTGCGCAGGGTGGTTGGTTGAGGGGGACGGTCCTGGGTAGCTGTGAGGGCTTTGCCCTCATTTCGCGACACAAGGTCGCTCCTACGAAAGCCAGGCGGGTGGAGCTTTCCGCGGTTAGGAATGAGGGGGTGGACCTCACCATGTACCGCTTGCAACAGGGAGAAACAGTTGACCGGCGGTCGGAACAGCCCGCCGCTGCTTGATCCCTGTCAAAATCGGCCTTATGTATAGGATCAGACGCATGCGTAATGCAGGACATAGGACTATGATCTGTATGAAACATCGAATGATCGATTTGCCGTGAGGCTGACCCGTGAAGGGGGCACTATGAAAACACCACTGTTCAACTGGCTCCATGACCTGGCTGTCGCCTTGGGTCTGATACCGCCACCGCTGCAACCGGTGCCGATCCCCACCGACGAAGAGCAGCGCAAACGCCAGCCTCGTCGCCGTTGAAACGAAAAGGCCGCCGCATTTGAATATGCAGCGGCCTTTGTCTTTCAGCGCAGTGCAGTCAAATCAGGCCAGATTTGCGCTAGCCACCGGCCGCCGCGACAGCAGGCTGACCAGCACAAAGCTCACCAGGCCAACCGCCAGGCTGTAGTAGATCGGCGTATTGGCATCCAGGCCATCCTTGACCATGAACAACAGCGCGGTAGCAAAGCCCAGCGACATGCTGGCGATGGCTCCTGCGGTAGTTGCGCGCTTCCAGAAAATCGCGCCCATCAGCGGGATCAGCATGCCGCCCACCAACAGGTTGTAGGCCAGGGTCAGGGCGCTGATTACATCATTCACTGCCAGGGCGATGGCCAACACCACCAGGCCAGTGAGTAGAGTGAACAGGCGGCTGGTGGCCAGGCTTGATTGTTTGCCACCGCGCAGCTTGGGCAGCAGGTCTTCGGTGACCGTGGTCGAGGCCGCCAGCAGGCCTGCACTCGCAGTCGACATCATCGCCGCCAACGCGGCAGCCATAAGCAGGCCGCGAATGCCGTCAGGCAGGGTGGTCTTGATCATGGCGGCGAAGGCGTTGTTGGGGTTGGCCAGGTCCGGCAGCAGCACATGCGCCGCCATGCCGATCAGGGCACAGGCCAGGCCGTACAACACGCAGTAGACACCGGCAGTGGTACCGGCGCGCTGGCAGACTTTTTCATCCCGCGCGGTGAACACCCGCTGCCAGATATCCTGGCCGATCAGGATGCCGAAGAAATAAATCAGGAAGTAGGTGAGGATGGTGTCCCAGCCGATGGTGGTCCAGTTGAAACTGGACGCCGGCAGTTGCGCCACCAGTTGATCCCAACCGCCGACCTTGTACAGGCACACCGGCAGCAGGATGAACATCAGGCCCACGGTCTTGATCACGAACTGGACGATGTCGGTCAGGGTCAGCGACCACATGCCGCCAATGGTCGAGTAGATCACCACCACGCCGCCGCCGAGCAGCACCGATAGCCAGAACGGCAGGTCGAGCAGCACTTGCAGCACGGTGCCCATGGCCAGGGTCGAGGTCACCCCGATCATCAAGGCATAGGCCAGCATGATCAGCGCGCTGGCCTGGCGCGCCATCGGGGTGTAACGCCGCTCCAGCACCTGGGTCACGGTGAAGATGCGCAGGCGCAGCAGCGGTTTGGCCAGGAACAGGTTCAGCGCAATGATGCCCAGACCCAGTGCGGCGCACAGCCAGAAGCCGGAGATGCCGTGTACATAGCCCAGGCGCACGGTGCCGACGGTCGATGCGCCGCCGAGTACGGTGGTGGCCATGGTGCCCATGTACAAGGTCGGGCCGAGGTTGCGCCCGGCCACCAGGTAGTCCTCCTGAGTTTTGGCGCGGCGCATGCCGTACCAGCCCAAGGCGAGCATGCCGGCGGCATAGATCAATACAACGATGAGGTCCAAGGCCATTGGGGGTCTCCCGATTATCATTATTATGGCGAGATCAAGTGCCCGGGCAGCCTCACGGTGCCCGGAGGTGTCAGCAAGTGCGGGCGGGCCTGGAACGGGCCCATTCAACCAGCAGCGCGCCTCCAATCGAGCGCGCTGATTACATCACTAGCGGCGCGCTACTCCCGGCAGTACGCAGAGCATTTCAAACAGCAGGTTGGCACCCAGCAGCGAGGTGTTGCCGGTGGTGTCGTAAGGTGGCGAGACCTCGACCAGGTCACAGCCGATCAGGTCCAGGCCCTGACAGCCGCGGATGATTTCGATGGCCTGGATGGTGGTCAGGCCGCCAATTTCCGGGGTGCCGGTGCCGGGCGCCCAGGCCGGGTCGATGCCATCGATGTCGAAGGACAGATATACCGGGCCACCCGCGACCTTCTCACGCACTTCAGCCATCAACGGCTCCAGCGACTTGTGCCAGCACTCTTCGGCCTGCACTACGCGAAAGCCCTGGCGGCGGCTCCAGTTGAAGTCATCGGCCGTGTAGCCCTGGGCGCGCAGACCAATTTGCACGACCCGGTCGCAATCGAGCAGGCCTTCTTCGACGGCGCGGCGGAAGGTGGTGCCGTGGGCGATCTTCTCGCCGAACATATGGTCGTTGACGTCGGCGTGGGCATCGATGTGCACCAGGCCGATCTTGCCGTGTTTTTTGTGCAGCGCGCGCAGAATCGGCAGGGTGATGGTGTGGTCACCACCCAAGGTCAGCGGGATTACGTTGTGCTCGACGATGGTGTCGTAGGCTTCTTCGATGATGCGCACGGCATCCAGCAGATTGAAGGTGTTGATCGCCACATCGCCGATATCGGCAACCGACAGCGAGTCGAAGGGCGCGGCGCCGGTGGCCATGTTGTAGGGGCGGATCATGACTGATTCGGCGCGGATCTGGCGCGGGCCGAAGCGGGTGCCGGAGCGCAGCGAGGTGCCGATGTCCAGCGGGACGCCGACAAACGCGGCGTCCAGGCCTTCAGGGCTTTGCAGGTGGGGCAAGCGGAGCATGGTGGCGATGCCGCCGAAACGCGGCATTTCGTTGCCGCCCAATGGTTGGTGCAGAGTCTTGTCCACAGTGGGCCTCATCAGTCGGTCGATTGTTATGGTTGTTCAAACCTTGGCCAGCCTGCTGCAGCTGAGCGCAGCGGGCAGCGAGCAGGGTCATTGCGGGCAGTCTGCGCAAGCTAGTAGCCGAGTAGAATCGCTACCGACAAATACTTAGTTCAGGAATTTCTGAACTAAGGGCCGCCGCCAAGGTAGACTCCGCCCATTGCCACTTGCCCACTGCCACTGCGGACCGATCAACACCATGGCCTCGTCACTGCCCGACCCGAAACTGCTGCGGATCTTCGTCAGCGTGGTGCGCCACCAAGGCTTTGCAAATGCCCAACGTGAGCTGAACCTGTCGACGTCGGCCATCAGCACCTACATGAGCCAGCTGGAGGCGGGGTTAGGCATCGTGCTCTGCCACCGTGGCCGCGGTGGCTTCAGCCTGACCAGCAAGGGCGAGCTGTTCCACCAGGAGACGCTGCGCCTGCTGGCCGAGCTGGATGGTTTTGAACAGTACGCTGCGGCACTCAAAGGTGAATTGCGCGGCACCCTTAACCTGGGCGTGCTCGACTCGACCGTAGGCGATCGCGCCCTGCCGTTGGCCGAGGCGATTGGCGCCTACAGTCAGGAGCATCCGGCCGTGCACCTGCACTTGTCGGTGTCCAGTCCATACGAGCTGCAGCTGGGGGTACAGGACAACCGCCTGGACCTGGCCATCGGTGCATTTTCTTCGCGCATGAGCGGCCTGGTCTATCAGCCGCTGTATCGCGAGCAGCATTGGCTCTACTGCAGCAACCGCCATTCGTTGTTTGCCGAGCGGCGGATTCCGGAGCTCGTCATCACCCAGCAGCGCATGGTTGGCCGAGGCTACTGGAGCCAGGCCGAGCTGGCCCGGCACGGCTTCAAGCACAGCGCGGCAACGGTGGAAAGCATGGAGGCGCAGCTGATCCTGATCCTGTCCGGCGCCTATATCGGTTATTTGCCCGAGCACTATGCACAGGCGTGGGTCGACAAGGGCGATTTGCGCGTATTATCGCCCGCCACATTTGGTTACCAAGCCCCGTTTTCCCTGATCATCCGTCGAGGTCGTAGCCGCGAACCATTGATTCAGACCTTCCGTGATCTGCTCAAAAGTCAGCTGAACGTAAGCTGATAAACGCCTGGATGAATGCACTCCGTCAGGAACGGTAAATTTCCTACAAAAGTGCCTGCTGACAGGCTTTCGCTCTGCTAAATATTGATTGGCCACTGATGAATTTCCATCGTTTGCACACGCAAGGATTGCCTTGATGCGCCTGAACTTGCCCGTTACCGAGCATGAAAGAACCTTCCCCAACGAACAGCGGCTTATTTCCACTACCGACCTCAATAGCCGCATTACCTATTGCAACGACGCATTCGTGGCCATCAGCGGTTTTACCTACGATGAACTGGTCGGACAGACTCACAACCTGGTGCGCCATCCAGATATGCCGGCGCCGGTATTTGCGCTGATGTGGGACACCATCAAACAGGGCAAACCGTGGATGGGCGTGGTCAAGAACCGCGCCAAGAACGGTGACTTCTATTGGGTCAGCGCGTATGTCACGGCGGTGTACGAAAACGGCCGCATTAGTGGTTATGAGTCGGTCCGCTCGGTGCCCAGCCGTGAACAGATCAGCCGTGCTGAACGGCTGTACGCGCGCCTGCGCAGTGGCCAGCGCGCAGTGTCGTGGTCGACGCGTGTGCTGCATGGGCTTGGCCAGAGCTGGCCAATACTGGCCGCTGCTGCGCTGTCTACTGCAGGCTATCTCTGGCTCGCGCCGCAGGCTGCGATCGCCGTGCTGCTGGCCAGCCTGCTGGGTGCCGGCTATGCACTGAATCGCCTGCACGCTCGCGCTCTGCAGCGCACCCTGGACGAACACCCGAAAGCCTTCACCGACCCGTTGGTGGCCCTGACCTACAGCGATAACCGCGGCCTGCATGGCCAGCTGGACCTGGCCATCATCAGCGAAGAAGCGCGCTTGCAAACGGCGCTGACCCGCCTGGTCGATGCAGGTGTCGGGGTCAAGGCACGCGCAGCGCAGTCTGCTGGGTTGTCCGATGCCCAGGCGCAGATGCTTGACCGCCAGCGCAGCGAAACCGAGCAATCGGCAACCGCCATTGCCCAGATGGCTGCGACTATTCAGGAGGTTTCGCACAACGTACAGAGCACCGCCCTGGCTGCCGGTGACGCTGACCAACTGGCCCAGCACGGCAGTCAGTTAGCCCAGCAAAGCCTGCAGGCGATGGGCAGCATGAGCGAGGCGGTCAATGACATCGGGCAGGCCGTGCACGCCTTGGCTCAGCAGACCCAGTCGATTGGTAGCGTGGTCGATGTGATCACCTCGATTGCCGAACAGACCAACCTGCTGGCGCTCAACGCGGCAATCGAAGCTGCCCGCGCGGGCGAGCAGGGCCGTGGCTTTGCCGTGGTCGCCGACGAGGTGCGCTCACTGGCCCAGCGCACGCGCACCTCGACCGACGAGATTCACCAGATCATCAGCAGCCTGCGTGCGGGTGCCGAGCGTGCAGTGTCGTCGGCTAGCCGTGGTGAACAGATCTCCCGCGACAGCGTGCACAGTGTCGAAGCGGTGCGTGAGGCGCTGAGCGGCATTGCCCAGGCGGTCAGTCGCATTACCGGCATGAGCCAGCAGATGGCGACTGCTTCGGAACAGCAAAGCCACGTTGCCGAAGACATCAACCAGCAGATCACGCGCATATCCCACCTGTGCGACGAGAGTGCCGGACAGGCCAGGCAGGGCGCCGAGATCAGCCAGGACCTGGAGCAGATGGCCGAGTACCTGCACAGCCTGGCCGAACGTTTCAACCGCTGACCACCTCCCGAACCCACATGGACGTGGGCGCTGTATGTTCTTCTCGAGTGGCTATGGCACACTGGCGCGCTCCAGGAGAACCCGATGTCCAGACCCCGCTGCGAACGCTGCAAGCGCGCGCAAGACCATTGCTTATGCCCGCTGATCCCCTGCCTCGACAGCCGTACCCGGGTCGTCCTGTTGCAGCACCCCAGTGAAACCGCGCATGCGCTGAATACTGCTCGCCTGGCCGCGCTCGGCCTGGTCAATGCACAGCTGTGGGTGGGGGAAGTGTTTGCCCAGCTGCCGGAGTTGCTGGCAACGCCGGGTTATCGGCCGGTGCTGCTGTTTCCCGGTGACGAGGCGCAGGCACTGACCGCGTATGCGTCATCTGATGAGCAGCCGTTACTATTGATCGTGCCGGATGGCACCTGGCGCAAGGCGCGCAAGCTGTTGTACCTGAATCCGCTGCTGGCAGCGCTGCCACGTGTGACCCTGGCGCAGGTGACAGCCTCGCGCTATCGCCTGCGCAAGGCGCCGGCTGAGGGCGCCCTGGCCACCATCGAAGCCGTGGTGCAGGCGCTCAACGCGCTAGAGCAGCCGCAGTGTTTCGATGCGCTGCTGCGCCCGTTCGACGCCTTGATCGAAGGCCAGATCCGCGCCATGGGTCGCGACACCTTCGAGCGCAACCACGGTTGCTGAATCAACGTTCGCGCATGGCCTCGGTGCGGGCCTTGAGCACCGGTTTGAGCAAGTAGTCGAGCACGCTTTTCTGCCCGGTGATGATATCCACCGTGGCGACCATCCCTGGAATGATCAGCAACGGCTTGTCGTCGCCGCCCAGGTGATTCTTGTCGGTGCGCACCTGGATCAGGTAGAACGCGTTGCCCTTGTCATCGGTCACGGTATCGGCGCCAATCAGCTCCAGCTTGGCCTTCAGCCCACCATAGATGGTGTAGTCATAGGCACTGAACTTGACCATCGCGGTCTGCCCCGGGTGCAGGAAGGCGACGTCCTGCGGGCGCACCTTGGCCTCGATCAGCAGGTTGTCTTCGATCGGCACGATCTCGACCAGGTCGCTGCCCGGCTGGACCACGCCGCCGATGGTGTTGACCTTGAGCTGCTTGATGATGCCACGCACCGGCGACACCACCGTGGTGCGCTTGACCCGGTCGTCGATGGCGATGCTGGTGGCGCTGATCTTGGACAGGTCAGTGCGCTTGTCGTTGAGTTCCTTGGCCGCCTCCGAGCGGAAGGTGGCATCGGCTTCCTGGATCTTGCTCTTGATTTCCGCCACTGCCGCATCTGCCCGCGGAATGGCCAGGCTGGTGGCGTTGAGCTGACCGCGGGCTTCGACCGTGCGCTGCTTCAAACGCAAAATCTCCACCGGCGAAATCGCTCCGGTGCCTACCAATGGCGAAGACATGTTCAGTTCTTGCTGGAGCAAGCCCAACGCCGAACGGTACTGATCGACCTTGGAGCGGAACTCGGCCAGTTCCTGGGTCTTCTGCCGCAGTTGTTCGTTGAGCGTCTGCTTCTCGCTGGTCAGCCGCCGTTGCCGTGACTGATACAGCGCCAGTTCGTCCTCGGCCACCTGTGGCGCCTTGCTGCGAATCTCATCCGGTACGGTGAACGGCCGCCCTTCAGCCTCCGCCGAGAGCCGTTCGACCTGCGCCGTCAGTGCATAGCGGTCGACCTCGCTTTCGCCCTTGTTGGACAGAAACCGGGTGTCGTCAAGGCGCAGCAGGGTTGCGCCCTTGGCGACCATCTGGCTTTCACGCACGAAAATCTCGGTGACGATGCCGCCCTCAAGGTTCTGTACCACCTGGACCTTGCCCGAGGGGATCGCCTTGCCCTCACCGACAGTCACCTCATCGAGCACCGCCAGGCTCGCCCAGGCCAGCGCAACCAGCAGCAGCGCCGCCGCCAGCCACACCGTCAGGCGCGATAGGCGCGGCGAGTCCTGCAGCGTGGCGCCGGCCAGTTCGGGCATGTAGTCGCGCTCGGCAGTGTTGCCGGCACCTTGGAAATAACTGCGCAAGAAGGCCATCGGACTACTCCTCAAAAGCGTCTACAGCGCGGCGCCAATGCGCCCTTTGCGCAGCGCATCGATGACTGCATCCTTCGGCCCGTCGGCAACGATCTTGCCGTTGTCCAGCACCAGCAGGCGGTCGACCAGGCTCAGCATCGAGGTCCGGTGCGTGACCAGCAGTACGGTCTTGCCCGGCACCCAGTCGAGCAGGCGCTGGCGCAGTTGCTCTTCGCTGCTGTTGTCCATGTGGCTGGTGGGCTCGTCGAGGATCAGGATCGGCGGCTCCAGCAGCAGCGCCCTGGCCAGCAGCACGGCCTGGCGCTGGCCGCCCGAGAGCAGCTGGCCGCGTTCACCCACCGGGCGGTCGAAACCCTGCGGATGCTGGCGCGCCAGTTCGGTCACGCCGGTCAGTTCGGCCACCTCGAGCATGCGTGCATCGCTGACGTGGCGGGCACCCAGGGTGAGGTTGTCGCGCAGGCTGCCAGCCAGCAGCGGCAGGTCGTGGGCGACGTAGCCGATCTGGCTGCGCAGGTCGGCGATGTCCAGCTGGCGAAGGTCGAGGTTGTCCAGCAACACCTGGCCTTCATCAGGATGATAGAAACCCATCAGCAACCGACCCAAAGTGCTTTTGCCCGAACCGCTGCGGCCGACGATACCGATGCGCTCGCCGGGCTGCAGGGTCAGGTTGACGTCATTCAGCGCCGCAGCCGTCTGGCCAGGGTAGCGGAAGCTGACATGGCTGACGGCCACGCCGCCCTTGAGGCTGGTGTGCTCCAGCGCCTGTTGCTCGGCCTGGCGCTCTTGCGGCAAGGCCATCAGCGCATCGGTGCTGCGCATGGTCAGCTGCGCTTGCTGATAGCGGGTGATCAGGCCCGCGATCTGGCCCAGTGGTGCCAGTACCCGGCTGCCTAGCATGTAGGTGGCCACCAGT
This sequence comes from Pseudomonas shirazensis, assembly GCF_014268785.2. Lineage (GTDB taxonomy): Bacteria > Pseudomonadota > Gammaproteobacteria > Pseudomonadales > Pseudomonadaceae > Aquipseudomonas > Aquipseudomonas shirazensis. Next base: position 145,184 of record NZ_JABWRD020000004.1, read on the forward strand.
GCGCCGACACTGAGGTTGCCGGCGATGATGCTGTAGACCCCGGCAACGATCGTGGCCATGCCGCAGAACTGTTGGATGAACAGCGTACCGTTGCTGGCCAGCGAAGACAGGTTGCGTGCGTGCGCATCGAGCCGGGCAATCGCGCCGTTGGTCTGCTCCCAATGGTACTGGCGCTCACTTTCAGCGCCGTTGGCCTTGAGCGTTTCCAGCCCACCCAGAGTTTCGATCAACAGGGCCTGACGCACTGCTCCCAGGCTCAGGCTTTTTTCCACGGTGTCGCGCAGGCGGACCTGGATGATCAAGGCAAAACCAACCGCCAGCGGGAAGGCAATCAGCGGGATCACCACCAGCCAGCCGCCCAGCAGGCCAACCACCACCAGCATCAACGCCACGAACGGCAGGTCGATGATGCTGGTCAAGGTCACCGCCGTGAGAAACTCGCGCAGCCCCTGGAAGTCGTGAATGCTCTGGGCGAAGCCGCCGATGGTGGCCGGGCGCGCCTTCATCGACATGCCGGTGATGCGTTCGAACAGGGTTGCCGAAAGGATCAGGTCGGTCTTCTTGCCGGCCTGGTCCAGCAGGTGCGCGCGGACCATGCGCAGAACCATTTCAAAGGCGGTGCCGATGAACAGCCCGGCCACCAGCACCCACAAAGTCGAGACTGCCTGGTTGGGCACCACCCGGTCGTAGGTCTGCATGACGAACAGCGGCACCATCAGGCCCAGCAGGTTGATCAGCAGGCTGGCCAGCAAGGCATCGCTGTACAGCCAGCGGGAATGGCGCAAGGTGTCGCGAAACCAGGCATCGACCCTCGGCATCAGCGGGGTGCGCAGGTTTTCCAGAGTGTGCCGCGGGCGGGCAAACAGGGCGTGGCCGGCGTAGGCCTGTTCCAACGCCTCGCGCTCGACCCATTGCTCGCCGCCTTCGGCCTCGGAGGGCAGGATCAACGCGCGGCCGTCTTCGCCAAAGCGCTGTAGAACAGCACAGCGGCCGTCTTTGAGCAGCAGCAACACGGGAAGGTTGAGTGTGGAAATTGCGCCCAGCTCACGCTTGAGAATCCGCGCTTGCAGGCCTGCGCGGGCTGCGGCTCTGGGCAATAACTCGGGCCCCAGCCGCTGGCTGGCCAACGGTAGGCCGCTGCACAAGCTGGCACGGCTGGCGGGGCAGCCGTGCAGTTTGCACAGAATCAACAGGCCATCGAGCAACGGATCGTCAACGTCCAGCCGGGGCTGGGCATTTTGCATACTGGTCACGATGGCCTACTCCTGCCGCAATGGAGGGTGTACGGCTACATCCGAAACGTTGCTCGATATCGGTTAACGCATTTCGGGCAACTTCGCTTCGCTGCGTACTTCAGTCTTGGCGATGGCTTCTGCCGGCAGCGCAATACGCTGTTTGCTGAGCAATTCACCCATGGTCGAAAGTACGCGGTACATCGAATATTCCTCGGTGTAACGCACTTCGGTGTAACGGCGGTTGGCGTTGTACAGCTCGTTCTCACTGTCGAGAACGTCGAGCAGGGTACGCTGACCAAGACCGAACTGATCCTGATAGGCGGCACGCACGCGCTGGGTGGTTTCAGCGTATTCGCGCGCGGTGGGCGTCTGCTTGCGCGCGTTGTTCATGGCGTTCCACGACAGGCTCAGGTTCTCGTTGAGTTCGCGCAGGGCGTTGTTGCGGATGTCCAGAGCCTGGTTGATCTTGTGCGAGTCTGACTGCAGGCGAGCCTTGTCGCTGCCGCCGCGGAACAGGTTGTAGTTCAGCTCGACGCCTGCCTGCCAATCGTTGTTGCTGTGGCCGCGCTCGCCGCCCAGGTTGTTGTTGGCGCCGGTGGCGAGGATGGCGTCCAGACGCGGGTAGAAGGTCGACTTGGCGACTTCGTACTGCTTCTCGGCGGCATTCACATCGGCCTGAGCCGAACGCAGGTACGGGTTGTTTTCCTGCATGCCGCGGCGTGCATCTTCCAGCGTGCTTGGCATTTCTACCTTGATGGTCGAAGGCGCTTCGAGCTCGTCCGGCATCAGCCCGACCACGCTGTAGAAGTTGGCTTCGGCGTCAGCCAGATCGACTTCGGCGGTGTCCAGGTTGTTTTCAGCCAGGGCACGACGTGCGCGCGACTGGTCGAGGTCAGCGCTGCTGCCGACACCGCGCTCGGTACGCAGGCCGATCTGGTCGTTGACGCGCAGGTGCGCTTGCATGTTGTTCTTGGCCAGGGTCACCAGTTCGCGACGCTTGAGCACTTCGAGGTAGACCTCGATGGTACGCAGGGCGACGTCCTGGGCGATTGCCTGAGCGTAGTAGGCACGCGAGTTGGAAACCGCTTCGGTACGGCCGACTTCGTTGGAAGTGTTGAAACCGTCGAACAGCATCTGGCGCAGACGCAGCTCGGACTGGGTGTAGTTCATGGTTTCTTTGTTGTGGTTGCGCGTGCCGTCAGCGTTCAGACCACGGGTGTTGAGGTTGTCGGAGCGTTGGCGACCGTAACCTGCAACCAGATCGACGCTTGGGTAGAACCCGCCACGGGCGAATTTCACATCTTCGTCGGCAGACAACCGGCTGTTGCGATAGGAACTGATTTGCGGGTGATGATCCACGGCGTTCTGAACGGCTTCGGTGATCGACATCGCCTGAATGTTGGCACTCGCCATGGCCAACAGGATTGCACTGGTGATGGGGGTAAGAACGCGCATGGGGTACATCTCCATTGTCTCTAAAAGTGTCCAGCGTTCGCCAAAAAAATGACGATTATTATGAGGTAGACCGTTTCAAGTTTGTAACAACAGAGCTAAGAACATTTAACGCGCGAGCTAAGAAGATTTGTTCATAAGGTCTATGCGAAAAAAAACTTATGCGGTCTAAAGAATCCGCGACATTGTTCTACTCAACGGGCCTATAAATCAAGCTGTAGTCAGCGGTTTTAGGTCATTGCAACAAGTTCCAGAACTTTTGCAGCTAAGAACTCTGTAAAAACGGGCCGTGTCGGAATTTGGCGACAATTAATTGTCACTCTGTAGTAGCAAAATTCCATCATCTCTATCGACTTGGCCTGCGCAGTGTAGAGCTGTTTGCTGACTTTTGGCGTTTGATTGGCGCCTTTATTCAGCCTGGCGCCACTGTGTTTTTGCTGCATTCAAGCTGCAGGATCCGTTCGGCAGGGGAGACGTAGGGCATGGCTAAATTTATCGGAGTGGTCAGCAAGGTGGTCGGCCAGGTTTTCGCGGTCGACAACGACGGCAGCCGCCGCCTGTTGGTCGAAGGCGACCGACTCTATGCTGGCGAACAACTCGAAACCGGTAACGCCGGAGCCATTGCGGTGCGCCTGGACAACGGCGCAGAGCTGACCCTGGGCCGCGACAGCAGCCTGCAGATGTCGCCAGAGCTGCTGGCTAATCAGGCCGCCCCTGTGCAGACCGACGACGTCGCCCCCAGCCAGGCGCAACTGACCGATGTCGAGCGCTTGCAACAAGCCATCGCTGCGGGTGCCGACCCTAGTGAAGAGGCCGAGGCTACGGCGGCTGGGCCCAATGGAGGTGCCCCGGGCGCTTTGGGCGGCGGCCACAGCTTTGTCATGCTGACCGAAGTTGCCGATCGCGTAGACCCTACGGTTGGCTTCCCGACTGCGGGCTTCAACGGTGTACCGCTGTTGGTCAATGGTTACCTTGGTGACCTCGATCCGACCAGTTCCGACGATGTGCTGCCGCCCGCGTCCCCACCTCCGGTGAATCCGCCAGACAACCCGGTCACCCTGCAAGGCCTTGATGTCAGCCCCGGCGAACTGATCCTCGACGAGGCCAACTTGCCCGCCGGCTCCAACAGCAACCCGGCGGCGCTGACCCAGCAAGGCTCGTTCACCGTTATCGCCGCCGACGGCGTGTTCAATCTCAGCGTAGGTGGCATCAACGTAGTCACCGGCGGGGTGGTTACCGGTATTGGCCAATCCATCACCACCGCCCTTGGCAACACCCTGACCATCACCGGCTACAACCCGGCGACCGGCGTGGTCAATTACAGCTACACCCTTAACGGCACTGAGCAGCACGCCAACGGTGGCGGCACCAACGTGATCGGCGAGCAGTTCCCGGTGCAGGTCAGCGACAGCGACGGCGATGTAGCCAGCGGCAGCCTCGACGTGATCATTCGTGACGATGTGCCCAAAGCGGTGAATGACAGCAACGCAGTGACAGCCACCGAGCAGCAGCTTGAGTTGACCGGCAACGTACTCAACAACGATGTGCAGGGCGCCGACCGGGTCGTCGGCGGGCCGGTGATTGCCGGTACCTTCAGCGGCACCTACGGCACATTGGTGCTGGCTGCGGACGGTACCTACACCTATACCCTCAACGCCGATGACCCTGATTTCAAAGGGCTCAAAGGTGGCGGCAGTGGCACCGAGAGCTTTACCTACACCATCAGAGACGCCGACGGCGATACCAGCAGCGCGACCCTGACGCTGAACATCAGCAATCTCAACGACCCAGTGACGATCGGCGGGCTGGATGTCGCCGGTGGTGAGCTGATTGTCTATGAAAAGAATCTGCTCAATGGCAGCGCGCCAGACGGCGCTGCGCTGACGCAGAACGGGACCTTTACCGTTGCCGCGCCAGATGGCTTGCAGAGCCTGAGCGTGGGCGGCATCACGGTAGTCAGCGGCGGCGCAGCAGGCGGTTTCCCGCAGTCGATCACGACCGCGCTGGGCAACACACTGACCATCACCGGGTACAACCCGGCAACAGGCGTGGTGAGCTACAGCTACACGCTGCTCGACAATGAAGCCCACGCCACCGGCAGCGGCAACAACAGCCTGGGCGAAACATTTGTCGTGACAGCCCAGGACAGCGATGGCAGCACTGCCTCGGCCAACCTTGACGTGAGCATTGTCGACGATGTGCCCAAGGCGGTGGATGACAGCAACGCGGTAACGGCCACAGAACAGCAGGTGGAACTCAGCGGCAATGTCCTCAGCAATGACGTACAAGGCGCTGACCGGGTCCTGGGTGGCCCGGTCGTTGCCGGCACCTTCACTGGTACCTACGGTACGCTGGTGCTGGCTGCGGATGGCACCTACACCTACGCCCTCAACGTTGACGATGCCGATTTCAAAGGCCTTACCGGCGGTGGCAATGGTATCGAGACCTTCACCTACACCATCAAAGACGCTGATGGTGACACCAGCAGTGCGACCCTGACCCTGAACATCAGCAACCTCAATGACCCGGTATTACTTGGCGGCCTCGACGTGAGCGAAGGCGAGGTTACCGTTTACGAGAAAAACCTGATCGATGGCAGCGCAGCTGACGGCCCGGCCCTGCAACAAGGCGGCACCTTCACGGTGACTGCGGCGGATGGCCTGCAATCTTTGAGCGTCGGCGGCATCAACGTAATCAGTGGCGGTGTAGCCGCAGGCTTCCCACAGACGATCACTACCGCGCTGGGCAACACCCTCACCATCACCGGCTACAACCCTACGACAGGTGTGGTCAGCTACACCTACACCTTGCTCGACAACGAGACTCACCCGGATGGCAACGGCACCAATGGGTTGCAGGAAAGCTTCACAGTCGTTGCCAAGGACACCGACGGCAGTACCGCCACTGGCAGCCTCGATGTAACCATCGTCGATGATGTGCCGCAGGCTCACTGCGACTTCGCCAGAGTCGAGGTAGGCGGTCAGGTCAGCGGCAACGTGCTTGCCAATGATGTGATTGGCGCCGATGACTTGGCCGATGGCCGCTATGTAGTTGGCGTGCGTGCCGGCTCCGATACCTCCACGCCGGCCTCTGGACAGTTGGGCGTCAATGTCCAGGGCACCTATGGCTACATCACGCTGGATGCCGAAGGTAACGGCGTTTATCACGCCTACCCGAACAGCAATGCACCGGCTGGTGCTACCGATGTGTTTGTCTACACCATCCGCGATGCTGACGGCGATCGGAGCACCACGACCGTTACCATCAACGTCAATAACTGCCAGATGATCGCCGGGCAGGATACTGACGTTACAGTGTATGAAAACGCCTTGGACATGACCAAGGACGGCAACGACCTCGCGCCCGGCACCGTCACTGGCAGCCAGCCGGGCTCGACCGGCGAAACAGCCAATGGGACCTTGGTCGGTTCGGTCACAGGCGGTGTTGGGGCTTTGACTTACAGCCTGGTTGGCAACACTGAAGGGCAATTCGGGCAGATCCAGGTCAACGCCGATGGCTCCTACACCTACACCCTGACCTCGCCTGCGAATTCGCCGACCCATCAGAGCGACGGGCCGAACATCATTACCGAGACCTTT
>NZ_JABWRD020000005.1 GCF_014268785.2 Pseudomonas shirazensis
GCTACTACCAACCTCAAGCGTTTAACACTTGCCTCGCTGCGACTGCATCGCTGCGAGGTGGCGAATAATACGCGATCTGAATTTGGAGTCAACACCTTGATCTGAAAAAACTTTCGCACTGATAACACCCTTCCCGGCAACTAAACAGCGGCGCAATTGATCTGTAGAGAAACACCCAGAGGAGCACAGCGGTAATGAGCGATGCGCACAGCGACAAAACCCCTGGCCTGTCGGCGGATGAAGAACAGGAAATCAGCCATAACCAACCGCCCCGGGCAGCGGTGCTGCACGAGATCATCCGCGCCCAAGGCGACCAGGAGCTGGAGCGAACCCTCGCCGCGCTGTGGTGGTCGGCACTTGCCGCCGGCCTCAGCATGGGCCTGTCGTTGATGGCTATGGGCTTGTTCTATGCCCGCCTGCCAGAAGGTGACAGTGCACAGGTCATCGCCAGCCTTGGCTACTGCGCCGGGTTTCTCGCCGTGATCCTGGCGCGCCAGCAGCTGTTTACCGAAAACACGCTCACTGCCGTGCTGCCAGTGATGACTACCCCGACCCTGGGCAACCTCGGCCGCTTGCTGCGTTTGTGGAGCGTGGTGCTGCTGGGCAATATGGCCGGCACGCTGCTGGTGTCCTGGGTCATGCTCGAGCTGCCGATTTTCGACAGCAAGGCAGACGTGGCATTCCTGGAGATAGGCCGCAAGGTCATGCACAACGACATCAGCCAGATGTTTGCCAAAGGCATCATATCGGGCTGGATGATCGCAACCATGGTCTGGATGATCCCGGCAATGGAGAACGCCAAGATCTGGATCATCCTGCTGATCACCTACATGATGGCCCTCGGCGACTTCACCCATATCGTGGTGGGCTCGGTTGAGGTTTCCTACCTGGTCTGGGCTGGCGATGAAACCTGGCAGGCTTTTCTGTTCGAGTTTGCCCTGCCTACCTTGGCCGGCAACATCATCGGTGGCAGCTTCATCTTTGCCTTGATCAGCCACGCCCAGGTACGCAGCGACAGCGGCAAGCCACCGTCCAAGCTATTAAAGGAAGCCAACCAAAATAACGATCGCCAAGAGCCGCATCTTTAATAGCTAACGCGAGACAACTGAACTGGGTTGCGCCCTGCCCTGCTGACGCAGGGGGCGCGGTTGCCACCAGTTCTGCCCGGCGTGGGGTGAGTCGAGGCTGACACGCTCGCCCATCTGCGGCGTACTCAGTTTGACGTGAGCAGCGCCGGCCAGCGCGAGAATACGTTCGAACGGTTCCTGCCAGGTATGGGTAGACAAATCAAAGGTGCCATTGTGGATAGGCAGCATCCAACGCCCACGCAGATCCAGGTGCGCTTGCAAGCTTTGCTCGGGCTGCATGTGCACGCTGGGCCAGGCCAGGTTGTAGGCGCCGGTTTCAATCAGCGTGAGGTCGAACGGACCGTAGCGCTCGCCTATCTGACGAAAGCCATCGAAGTAACCGGTATCGCCACTGAAAAACAGCCGCAGCCCGTCATCGATGATCACCCAGGAGGCCCACAACGTCTGATTGCTGTCAAACAGACCGCGCCCGGAGAAGTGCTGCGCAGGTGTGGCGGCAAAGCGCACGCCCGCCACCTCCGCCTCCTGCCACCAATCGAGTTGGCGCACCTTGCCAGCTGGCACACCCCACCCGATCAGGCGGTCACCAACTCCTAGCGGCACCAGGAAAACATCCGTGCGCGGCGCCAATTGGCGAATGGCATGCTCGTCGAGGTGATCGAAGTGATCATGGGACAGGATCACGGCTGCCAACGGCGGAATTTCGTTGGGCGCCAACGGCGAAGGGTGAAAGCGCTGCGGCCCGGCCCACTGCACCGGCGAGGCGCGCTCGGCAAACACCGGGTCGGTGAGGAAAAAGCGCCCACGCAGCTTGAGCAGTATCGTCGAGTGCCCCAGCCGCCACAGACTGTGGTCTGGTGAATCAAGCAACTGCTGCCGGCTCATCGGCTGCAAGGTAATAGCCGTCGCTGGCCGCGTTTGCGATGGTTTGCGCAAGAACAGGTATTTGAGACCAATGCGCAGTTTTTTCAGCATGCCGTCCTGTGGCAGGGCCGCATGGTTGTGAAAGCGCCCATCCTGATAACGCGCCGGTTCACCGGCGGGGGAGTCCGTGGGCAGCATGAACAGGAGCACTCCGCAGAGAAACAAGGCCTTCATATTACCCCACAGCGTTGGATCAACCGTGAATTGGCTTGTAAGGTCATTTTTCGCTGCGGTGAGTCTGTTGAACAATATTCACGCGATTTATGCGATAAACGGCGTCCCACGGAAGAACCACGACCATGATCGACAACAGAAGCGGCAAGGGACTCTCATTCGTCAGGCGCATCTACCTGCCCAGGATTCTCGGCATGGCCATCGGCCTGTTCAGCGTGATGGCCGCCATGGCGCCGCTGCACCCTCCCGGCTGGATCTGGGCATTGATGCTGGCCAATGGTTTGCTCTGGCCACACGTTGCTTATCTATGGGCCAAGCATTCCACTGCGCCCTACCGCGCCGAACAACGCAACCTGCTGCTGGACTCACTGATGGGCGGCTTCTGGGTGGCGGCCATGCATTTCAATCCTTTGCCCACCGTGACCATCCTGTCGATGATGACCATGAACAATGTTGCCGCCGGCGGCAAAGCCCTGCTGGCGCGCGGGCTGCTCGGGCAATTGGCCGGGATGCTGCTCGCCAGCGCGATCCTAGGCAGCGGCCTGCAGTTGCAGACCAGCGCCCTGCAGGTCTGGGCGTGCCTGCCAATGCTCGCCCTGTATCCCATGGCGCTGGGATGGGTGTGTTATCACCTGGCGATCAACCTGGCCGACCATAAACGTCAGCTCAGCGCACTGAGCCGTACCGACAGCCTGACTGGTTTGCTCAATCACGGCTCATGGAAGGACCTGCTCTTGCTCAAGTTCCAGATCAGCCGCCAACAGCGCCTGCCGGCAATGATCGCCCTGATCGACATTGACCATTTCAAGGCCATCAACGACACCTATGGTCACGTCGTCGGTGACTGTGTGCTGCGCCATTTGAGCCAGGAGCTGCAGCGCAGCCTTGGCCCGGATGATCAGGCTGGGCGCTACGGTGGCGACGAGTTCTGCGTGATATTCCCAGGGGCTGACCAAGCCCGGGCTGGGCTGGCGATGGAAGCGCTGCGTGAGCGGGTAAATGCCTACCGCAACCCGCAACTACCCATGTTACGGATCAGTCTGAGCATTGGTCTGGCAGCCTATGATGAGCTTTTGAAGTCGCCGGAGCACTGGCTGGAACACGCCGACAAAGCACTCTATGCCGCCAAACATCAGGGCCGCGACCAGGTCAGCTTCAATCATGGGCCTGCTGCCCCGCTCAGGCTGGCATACCCAGACTGAGCGGGGCCACGTTCAACGCAGACGGCGCTCAGCGACTATCTCCGGCAGGTCGCTGCGCTGCAGATAAATGCGCAACGGCTCGGCGATATTCAGGCGGTCGTCCACATGCTGGCTGAGCAGCAGGGCCAGGCGCTCACGGCACAAAGCCATGCGCTGCCCGGACTCGGCCCGCCAGACGAATTCGCTACACGGTGTAATGCTGTCGTCCGCCACATCCATGCCAAACGCATCTTCGGAAAAGCGCACGATATGACTGCCGCGCTTGGCGTGATAACCGACAAAGCCATTGAGCTGGTCGGCGGCGCTGCAGATGTCTTGAGAAGTGATGGCCATGGCGTACCTCGCTAATTAAGTGAGTGACGCACGCAAAGCCTGCGGCGACCTCTGGCGGGCCACGCGCAGCTGCCAGCCTAGCGCAACTGGCCAGCGCTTCGCCAAGCTTTTTGATCTGCTCCTGACAAGCCCGCTAGAATACCCGGCAAATCATTGATGTGGCCCAAGGGGCCGTGGAACCCTGCATGAACAACGCGGTAAGTTCCGACATCGCCACCATTGGTCGCATCAGTGCGGTGCCGGCGATTCTTCAGGTTATTTGCCAGAGCACCGGCATGCGCTTCGCTGCTGTCGCGCGCGTAACAGAGCACAGCTGGACCGCCTGCGCAGTGCTGGATGGCCTTGGATTTGGCCTGGACGTAGGCGGGGAACTGGATGTCACCACGACGTTGTGCGATGTAATTCGCAGTTCACATCAAGCCATCGTCATCGATAAGGCCAGTGAAGACCCGCTCTACTGCAACCACCCCACTCCGATACAGTACAAGTTCGAAAGCTACATCTCGGTGCCCGTATATCTCCAGGATGGCAGTTTCTTCGGCACGATCTGCGCTCTCGACCCCGAGCCTTTTGCCCTGAAGAACAGCGCAATACAGCCGATGATAGAAGGCTTTGCCAAGCTACTTTCAGTGCAGATGGAACATGAAGAACACGCCCAGCGCACCGAGTTCGCGTTGCAGCAGGAGCGAGCGATGGCAGAGGTGCGCGAGCAGTTCATTGCCGTGCTGGGCCACGACCTGCGCAACCCGCTGTTTGCAATCACTGCCGGCGCAGAGCTGCTGGTGCAGCGCCTGACCGAGCAAAAACACCAGGCTCTGGCAAAGCACATCCTCACTTGCGGTCAACGGGCGAGCAATCTTGTGCGTGATGTGCTGGACTTCGCCCGCGGCCGCCTGGGCAGCGGTATCGCCCTTGCGCAGCAGCCGTGCCATGACCTGGCTGAGGTACTGCGGCACGTAGCCTCGGAACTGCAACGCGTCCACCCACAGCGCCAATTGCAGCTGCAACTGGGTGAGATCGGCGGTTTGTATTGTGACCCTGAGCGGATTGCCCAGTTGTTATCCAACCTGATCGCCAACGCCCTGGTTCATGGTGACCCGCAGGGTACGGTGACGGTCGGTGCAAACATTCATGACGGCCACTTCCTGCTCAGCGTACATAACCTGGGCGAGCCGATCCCCGCGCAGACCCTCGCTCAGCTGTTTCAGCCCTTTACCCGAATACGCGCCACAGCCCATCAACAAGGCCTGGGCCTAGGCCTGTACATTGCCAAGCAAATCGCCCTCGCCCACGGCGGGCACATGCAAGTGGCATCAAGCCTTGCGGGCGGAACTGTATTCAGCTTTCACCTGGCCGTTGATCGGCCTGAGACGGCTATTCAAGCACTGTTGCCGGAACAGTAAGCCGCGCTGCGCCAGCAAGAAAATCCAGACAAAAAAATGGGCGACCGAAGTCGCCCTAAATGCCTTGCGTGCTCATGAATCGGGAAGGATCAGCGCTGTTTGCGCTTGTGCGAATCCTTCCAGATGAAAATGCCCAGACCGGCGAAGAAGACCAGCATCAAACCGACCGTCACAACACCTGCGATAACCACATTGTCGAAGAACATGTCGGCGCTCCCTGTTTATCTGCCGTCGTCCGATGGATGTAAGGTAGCGAATAGGAGCAGGGAGAAAATTGACCGGGGTCAATAGTGCCCGGGACCGGGCACTGGAGGTGGGCGCAGGGTTGACCTGCGTCAAGTTCAGCGCTTCTTGGGTTTGTTCTTGGGCTTTTTCTTTTTGCCAGCGGTCAGCGGCATGGCTTGCTCGAAGGCCTGGCGCATTTCATCAAGACGCTTGTCCTTGATGTCATGGATACGTTTGGCGCGCTCGGCACCGAAGTCGATCAGGTTGTCTTCACTCATGGACGGGCCCGGCTGTCAGCAGATAAGTGCATGATGCCGCCAGGCGTCGATGTTGGCCAGTCAGACTTCGATATCGACCAGCAGACCCTGGCGCGGGCGTTCGCCCAGAGGCGCTACAGGCACGGTGTTGTCGGCATTGAGTTCCTCACCGGCGAGTGCCTCGTAACGCTCGTCATCCTCATCGTGGCGGCGCTGATGCTGGCGGCGCTGCTCTTCACGCAGGAGCAAGGCCTGCTCGTTGGGGTCGCGCTGCTGCTTGAGGTTGATCGAGCTGTCGTCGGGAGCTGGCTGCGCAGGGACAACCGGGCGGATGTCCGGTGTCTGTTTGACCGGGTCGTGCTGGGTGGTCACGGGCATGGCACTGAGTGGAATGATCGGCGGCAGCATTGAGGTTCTCCTGTCACTACTGTATCGGCCGGTGTGAACCGGCCTTGAGTGCCTCACTACGGGAAACGAGCGCCGCCAGCCAGGCTTGCTTAATCGGGTAGATCGTCATCTGCATCATCCGGCTCAGGGCTGACTTCGCTCCACGGCCGTTTGTAGACCTTCTGCCACACCGCATCCAGATGATCACGCAGGACCTGCGCGGCATTCTTCAGTGAAGCGCTATCAACCCGCTCACCGCCGATAGGTTGTTCACCTGCCGGGCTGATCAAGGACTGACCGGTGATGCTGTAGACCGAAGCACCTTCACGCAGTTCGATTGCAATGTCATGCGGGTCAATACCACCACCGCAGAATGCGTGGCTGGCCACCGTCACTTCGGCGACACCGTCGCCATTCAGATCGCTGACGTCACTGACATCGGTATAGAAGTCGATATCCAGGTCCAGCCCCGGGCAGGTGGTCTCTTGCTCGATCTGCCAGCGCGGCTTGAACGCTTCGCTGCCGGCAGTGCGCCCGTACAGGGTGGCTTTGAGCACCACCTTGTCGACTTCCTGCTCGCTCTCGGGGTCACTGGCCTGGCCATCGGTACGGCTCAACACCAACAGCCCCTCGCCGTCGCGGTCGCGAAAATGCACGCTCTTGATCGGTGTACGCACACCCAGCACCTCAAGCTGCTCGGCGGCGATCGGCGCCAAGGACTGGAAATTGTTCTGCTCGCAACCGCCCATCAGCAGCAAGCTGCCCAGGCCCACGGAAGCGGTCAACCAACGGTACTTGGCAGGCATTGGGCTGGGTATCCTCGTCGCTGCGGGTGGGCGTCGATGAAACGGCTAGTCTGTTAACTCTTTGGTCTGCCCGGTCTATCCGTTAACATAGCCGGCTTTTCATCGGCGGGAGTTCAGGCAGTATGGCGCAGCAGTATCAACCGGGGCAACGCTGGATCAGCGACAGCGAAGCCGAGCTCGGCCTGGGTACCATCCTGGCACAGGATGGCCGCTTGCTGACCGTGCTGTACCCGGCCACTGGCGACACCCGTCAATATTCCCTGCGCAATGCGCCGCTGACCCGCGTGCGCTTCTCGCCGGGCGACCAGATCACTCATTTCGAAGGCTGGAAGCTGACCGTGCGCGAGGTCGATGACGTCGACGGCTTGATGGTCTACCACGGCCTCGACGCACAGAACCAGCCGCGCACCCTGCCGGAAACCCAGCTGTCCAACTTCATCCAGTTCCGCCTGGCCAGCGACCGCCTGTTCGCCGGGCAGATCGACCAGCTGGCGTGGTTCTCGCTGCGTTACAACACCCTGCAGCACAACAGCAAACAGATGCTGTCGAGCCTGTGGGGGCTGGGCGGCTGCCGCGCGCAACCGATCGCGCACCAGCTGCACATCGCCCGTGAGGTCGCTGACCGGATCGCCCCGCGCGTTCTGCTGGCCGATGAAGTAGGCCTGGGCAAGACCATCGAAGCAGGCCTGGTGATTCACCGCCAACTGCTTACCGGCCGCGCCAACCGGGTGCTGATCCTCGTTCCAGAAAATCTCCAGCACCAGTGGCTGGTAGAGATGCGCCGGCGCTTCAACCTGCAGGTAGCGCTGTTCGACGCCGAACGTTTCATTGAAAGCGATGCCAGCAACCCATTCGAAGACGCCCAGCTGGCGTTGGTCGCGCTGGAGTGGCTGGTCGAAGACGAGAAGGCTCAGGACGCGCTGTTCGCCGCCGGCTGGGACCTGATGGTGGTCGATGAAGCGCACCACCTGGTCTGGCACGAAGAAAACGCCAGCGCGGAATATTCCCTGGTCGAGCAACTGGCCGAGGTCATCCCTGGCGTGCTGCTGCTGACCGCGACCCCCGAGCAACTTGGCCAGGACAGCCACTTCGCGCGCCTGCGTCTGCTCGACCCGCATCGCTTCCACGACCTGGCAGCCTTCCGCGCCGAGAGCGAGAACTACCGCCCGGTCGCCGAAGCAGTGCAGGAGCTGCTCGAACAAGGCCGCCTGTCGCCCAAGGCCCACGCCACTATCCACGGTTTCCTCGGTGCCGAAGGCGAAGCCTTGTTGACTGCGGTCAACGATGGCGACAGCGAAGCCAGCGCGCGCTTGATCCGCGAGCTGCTCGATCGCCACGGTACCGGCCGCGTGCTGTTCCGTAACACCCGTGCTGCCGTGCAAGGCTTCCCCGAGCGTCATCTGCATCCCTACCCGCTGCCTAACCCTGAGCAGTACAGCGCACTGCCGGCTGGCGAGCGCGCCGAGCTGTATCCGGAAGTGGCCTTCCAGGCCCAGGGCCCAGGCGATGACGAGCAACGCTGGTGGCGCTTCGACCCACGGGTCGACTGGCTGATCGACACGCTGAAAATGCTCAAGCGCACCAAGGTCCTGGTGATCTGCGCCCACGCCGAAACCGCGATGGACCTGGAAGACGCCCTGCGCGTGCGCTCCGGCATCCCGACCACGGTATTCCATGAGGGAATGAGCATCCTCGAGCGGGATCGCGCGGCAGCCTACTTCGCCGATGAAGAGTTCGGCGCTCAAGTACTGATCTGCTCGGAAATCGGTAGTGAGGGCCGCAACTTCCAGTTCGCTCATCACCTGGTGATGTTCGACCTGCCTGCCCACCCCGACCTGCTCGAGCAGCGCATTGGCCGTCTCGACCGGATCGGCCAGAAGCACACCATCGAGCTGCATATCCCGTACCTGCAGGACAGCCCGCAAGAGCGCTTGTTCCAGTGGTACCACCTGGCACTGAATGCGTTCCTCGCCACTTGCCCGACCGGCAACGCCCTGCAACATCGCCACGGTTCGCGCTTGCTTTCGCTGCTCGGCGATGGCGAAGCCAGCGCCTGGAACATCCTGGTGGACGAAGCCCGCGCTGACCGCGAGCGCCTCGAGTCCGAACTGCACAGCGGCCGCGACCGCTTGCTCGAGCTCAACTCCGGCGGTGCTGGCGAAGGTCAGGCACTGGTCGAGGCGATCCTGGAGCAGGACGACCAGTTCGCCCTGCCTATTTATATGGAAACCCTGTTCGATGCCTTTGGTATCGACAGCGAGGACCATTCAGAAAACGCCCTGATCCTCAAACCGAGCGAAAAGATGCTCGACGCCAGCTTCCCACTGGGTGACGACGAAGGCGTGACCATCACCTACGACCGGGCCCAGGCATTGTCGCGCGAAGACATGCAATTCCTGACCTGGGAACACCCAATGGTACAGGGTGGCATGGACCTGGTGCTGTCTGGGTCGATGGGCAACACCGCCGTAGCGTTGATCAAGAACAAGGCGCTCAAGCCAGGCACCGTCCTGCTCGAACTGCTCTACGTCAGTGAAGTGGTCGCGCCTCGCAGCCTGCAACTTGGCCGTTACCTGCCGACCGCTGCCCTGCGCTGTTTGCTTGA
Source organism: Pseudomonas shirazensis (assembly GCF_014268785.2). Taxonomy (GTDB): domain Bacteria; phylum Pseudomonadota; class Gammaproteobacteria; order Pseudomonadales; family Pseudomonadaceae; genus Aquipseudomonas; species Aquipseudomonas shirazensis. The sequence continues at coordinate 9,405 of NZ_JABWRD020000005.1, forward strand.
TGCCAACGGCAACGACCTGGCCGCACGGGTGGCCTTCGAGACGCTCAACGAGCAGCTCGAAAGTGTGCCGCGGGCCAGCGCCAACAAGTTCATCCAGGCGCAACGCGATGTATTGGCCCAGCGCATCAGTGGTGCCGAAGCCAAGATCGAGCCGGTGCACGTCGAGCGTGTGGCCGAGGCGCAGCGTCGCCTGGCTGCCGAAGCGGATGAGGAGTTGGCACGCCTGACCGCACTCAAGGCCGTCAACCCGACGGTACGTGACAGCGAAATCGATGCGCTGCGTGCACAGCGTGAGCAGGGCTTGGCCATGCTCGACAAGGCGGCTTTGCGTCTGGAAGCGATTCGGGTGCTGGTCGCGGGCTGATTAGTCTGAGCACGACTCCCAGCAGTAAAAACCAGGGCGCCTTACGGCGCCCTTTTTTATTTCCGCCCGCTATCAGCCTGATAACCAAATCGTAGCAACCAAATTGCCATTAATCAGGAAGGCTTAACTACCTTTTCCTATACTGCGTGTTCATGAGTCTCCTTCGGGGGCGGATGCAGGGCACCACGGAGAGGCGCGATGGAGTGGCTGGGACTGCAATTGTTCGCCGAGCTACCGGCAACCGGACAGATCGTTATCGACTGCCGTCACGAGCCATTGCTGATCATTCTGGCCTATATCGTCGTCAGCGCTGCGGCGTTTGCCACCCTGGATATGGCTGAGCGCCAATGCCACAGCGAGAACGACAACGCTCGCCGGCAATGGCGGATCCTCGGCGCATGCTGCCTGGCAGGCGGTATCTGGGCCTTGCACTTCATCAGCATGCTGGCCTTGCACGCGCCGCTGGAAACCCACTATGACGCCGCGCTGACAGGGTTGTCGTTACTGCTTGCCCTACTCGCCTCGTGGTTCGCCATGCACAGCCTTGAGCGCCATGTGATGAGCCCGCGTCATTACCTGCAAGCGGCCACGTTCATCGGCCTCGGTGTGACCTTGATGCACTACGTCGGCATGGCGGCAATGAAGACCAGCGCCGTGCAGTACTACCAGACCAGCCTGCTGCTGGCCTCGTTGCTGATTGCCATTGTCGCCAGCCTGCTGGCGCTGGTCATGGCGCGTTACTTTCGCAACGGCAGCGGCACCCTGCATCTGGCCATGAAGTACGGCGCCAGCCTGCTGATGGCCGGGGGTATCGTGGCTACCCATTTTACCGGCATGGCGGCCATGACCCTGGTGATCCCGGCAGACGCCGCGCTGAGCCTGCCGTCCACTGACAACAGCCTGCAGTTGGGCCTGACCGTTGCCTGCATCACCCTGCTGATCAGCGCCAGCAGCATCAGTGCGGCGCTGGCCGACAAAAAACTGCAAAGCAAGGAGCACGACCTGCGCCGGGTCAGTGTGCTGCTCAGCCAGCTTGACCAGGCCCGGGTGTCGCTGCAGCAGGCCGCGCACTACGATGCACTGACCAACCTGATCAACCGCCGCGGTTTCAACCAGGTGTTTGCCGAACGTCTTGCCGAGCACGCCGCAAATGAAGGCATGCTGGCGGTGATGTTCCTCGACATCGACCACTTCAAGCGGATCAACGACAGCCTCGGCCACGCCGCCGGCGATGATCTGCTCAAGGTCATCGCCGACCACATCAAAGCCGCAACCCGCAGCCAGGATCTGGTGGCGCGGTTTGGCGGCGACGAATTCTGCATCGTCACCAGCCTGCACAGCCGGGACGAGGCCCGTCACCTGGCGCAGCGGATCATGCAGCGGATGAAAGAGCCGATCGACCTGGGCGGACGGCGTATGGTCATGACCACCAGTATCGGCATCAGCATCTATCCGGACGACGGCCGCAATGCCGAAGAATTGCTGAAAAACGCCGACCTGGCGCTTTATCAGTCCAAAGGCTGCGGACGCAACAACCTCAACTTCTTCAATAGCAGTCTGCGTGTTCGCGCGACCCTGGAACTGCAGTTGGAGGAAGAACTGCGGGTTGCCTTGCTCGAAGAACGCGGCCTGTGCGTGCACTACCAACCGATTTTCGACGTACGCAGCGGTCAAGTGGCCAAGCTGGAAGCGCTGGTGCGCTGGCAACACCCGCAGCACGGTCTGCTCGGGCCCGAGCGCTTCATCGGCATCGCCGAAGCCAACGGGCTGATCGCCGAGCTGGATCTGTGGGTGCTGCGCCGCGCCTGCGCCGACCTCGCCCGGCTCAATCAGCATGGTTACGCCAGCCTCAAGGTCACGGTCAATTGCTCGGCGCTGACCCTGGCCCGCGAAGAGCTCCCAGATGACGTCGAACAGGCCTTGTTCCAGGCTGGCCTGGCGCCGCGACAACTGGAACTGGAGGTCACCGAAAATGCCCTGATGGGCGACATTCAGCAGGTCATCAACCTGCTCAAGCGGATTCGCGCGCAAGGCGTGGCGCTGTCGATCGATGACTTCGGCACTGGCTATTCGTCGCTGGCTTACCTCAAACGCCTGCCGCTGGACGTGCTGAAGATCGATCGTTCATTTATCCAGGAAGTCCCGGTCAGCCAGAAAGACCGTGAGATCGTCCAGGCAATCATCATGATGGCCCACACCCTGCACCTGCAGGTAGTCACCGAAGGCGTCGAAACCGTGGAGCAACAGCAGTTTCTGGTCAGCCATAGCTGTGATTACCTGCAAGGCTACCTGCTCAGCCGACCGGTGCCGTTGACCGAGCTGTACCCGGTACTGGAGCGCCTCGACCGCCAGCAACCGGCGCTCAGGGCAGATGCCGATACAGCTCAACCAGAGTTGCCGGATCTTTTTCCAGGCAGCCCTGGCTACCGTGCAAGCGCATCAGTTGCGCGGCGAGGCCACTGATCGGTGCGGCCGAGCCCTGCTCGTGGGACAGTTTGACGGCGCCATCGAGGTCCTTGAGCAGCGTGCGTACATGCCACTTGACCGGTTCGAACTCGCTCGCTGCCATCTGCGGCGCAAGTATCTGCAGCGGCTTGGAATCGGCAAAGCCACCGGCCAGCGCTTCGGCGATCAAACTGGCATCGACGCCGGAGCGCTCGGCGAGGGCGACCACTTCGGCAATCACCAAGGCATTGCAGGCAACGATCATCTGGTTGCAGGCTTTGGTGACCTGGCCCGTGCCTACCGCGCCCATGTGAGTCACGCGCTGACCGAGCTGCATCAGCACCGGCCGGGCCCGGGCCAGATCTTGCGCTGCGCCGCCAACCATGATCGCCAGGCTACCGGCGGTGGCCCCGGCTGTGCCGCCAGACACTGGCGCATCCAGCCAGGCCATGCCACAACGCGCTGCCAGCTCGGCTGCCATTGCCCGCGTCGCACTGGGCTCAAGGCTGGACAGGTCGACCAACAACTGCCCGTGCCGACCGCCTGCGGCCACCCCCTGTTCACCAAACACCACCTCGCGGACCACGCTGGCGTCCGCCAGGCACAACAGCACCATATCGCTGTACTGGCTCAGCTCTGCAGGGCTCGCCGCCAGCCGGGCGCCGGCAGCGACCAACTCGGCGCACTTGTGCGGGCTGCGGTTCCATACCGTCAATGGATAACCGGCAGCCAACAGGCGACGGCACATCGGCAGGCCCATCAAGCCAATCCCAGCGAAACCCAACGCAGGCAATGCAGTACTCATAGCAACTCCATCAACGGTGTGTGTGTGTGTGCAACAGCAACCAGCAAGTGACGGTGCCACCCTGGCCTCGACTTGAGCGCAGTGGCGAGCGCCCTGCACCTTTATTACGCATTCCGTAAACTGTTACCGCTGTGCCGAACGATGCTTGCGGTGTTACTTACTTCTACCTTACGTGCACGTCAACGCGCACCATAAGCAGCCGCCTGCCTGTTTCTACGCACCAAAAAAGCTCACTGATTTGTAGCGGGCTTTGTCTGCATGAGCACGAATGGCGAAACCACCACAGCCCAGATTTGCGGATCACGGGCCTGCATGTCTAGCGCCTGCTCTGCCGATACCGGTACGACAGTGCCATCCGCCCGCCATTTGGCGAACATTTCACCTTGGTTTTCGGCCATCGCCGCAGCAACGGTAATCAGGTCCAGATCGGGGTCGACCCAAATCAGGTCACCCTTTGCCCAGAAACGCTCCAGCGCCTTCCACTCAATGATTGCAGTCTCACCAAGCAATTTGGCATAGAGGGTGCTTGTTTGATCAGTCATGGGTTCCTACCAGCAAGAATCGGCCAACTTAAAGGCCGCCATTTTTGCAGAAAAACCCGGTTGCAAATATGTAATTTGCTCGACAGCTCCCGAGTATGGGGGATTCATCGCTGAATAGAGGCTATTTGATGGCGCTATTCTGTATGTTTATGTCGATCACGCGACACCCCGCGAAACAGACGCTTTTTGATGGCTTTTCAAGCGTCGAGCCAGCGCTCTACACTGTACCGGTACAGTTCCGGGACATGTTCCGGGGGAAGGTGGGCGTGCATATGGCGTGGCCATTGCACATCCCGCCCGGTCTGTAGCCCTGACCGCCAGGACTATAAGAATTACAACAGAATGAGTGGAGCACTATGATCAAGATTTCCAAGCTGTTCGCTGCAATGGTACTGGCCGGCGTAGCCAGCCATTCGTTTGCTGCCGATACCATCAAGATCGGTATCGCCGGCCCGAAAACCGGTCCTGTCACCCAGTACGGCGACATGCAGTTCATCGGCGCCAAGCAAGCCATCAAGGACATCAACGCCAAGGGCGGCGTCGATGGCAAGATGCTTGAGGCCAAGGAATATGACGACGCTTGCGACCCTAAACAAGCAGTGGCCGTAGCCAACAAAGTGGTCAACGATGGCGTCAAGTACGTAATCGGTCACCTGTGCTCCAGCTCCACCCAGCCTGCATCCGACATCTACGAAGACGAAGGCGTGATCATGATCACCCCGGCTGCCACCAGCCCGGAAATCACGGCCCGTGGCTACAAGATGATCTTCCGCACCATCGGCCTGGACAGCGCGCAAGGCCCTGCTGCTGGCAACTACATCGCCGACCACGTCAAGCCTAAGGTCGTTGCAGTACTGCACGACAAGCAGCAATACGGTGAAGGCATCGCTACCGCGGTCAAACAGACCCTGGAAAGCAAAGGCACCAAAGTTGCCGTGTTCGAAGGCCTGAACGCGGGTGACAAGGACTTCTCCTCGATCATCCAGAAGCTCAAGCAGAACAACGTCGACTTCGTTTACTACGGCGGCTACCACCCAGAACTGGGCCTGATCCTGCGCCAGGCGCAAGAAAAAGGCCTGAAAGCCAAGTTCATGGGCCCGGAAGGTGTCGGCAACGACTCCATCTCGCAGATCGCCCAAGGCGCTTCGGAAGGCCTGCTGGTGACCCTGCCGAAGTCGTTCGACGCTGACCCTGCGAACAAGGCCATTGCCGATGCCATCAAGGCTGACGGCAAGGACCCAAGCGGCCCGTTCGTGTTCCCGGCCTACTCCGCTGTGCAGTTGATCGCTGACGGTATCGTTGCGGCCAAGTCCGAAGACGCCGACAAAGTGGCTGCAGCCATCCACGCTGGCACCTTCAAGACCCCGACCGGCGACCTGTCGTATGACGCCAAGGGCGACCTGAAAGACTTCAAGTTCGTGGTTTACGAATGGCACTTCGGCAAGCCGAAGACCGAAGTCTCCCCGCAGTAACTGCGTGATCAATAGCTGACCGAAAAGCCCACTGTGCGAGCAGTGGGCTTTGTTTTACGAGGTTCATGAGAACGATTGCCGTGATCCGGCAGCCGCCTCACCTGAAAATCTTAAAACCGTCACCCGCGGTTCACTGGCCGAGCCCTGCCATCGTCGCACAGACCACGAGGCGCGCCGGGTTACCCCCCGCCAGCGAATGCAATCAGGTTTTTAGGAGCGCTGTAATGCCTGAGATCTACCATTTCTTCCAACAACTGGTTAATGGATTGACCATCGGCAGCACCTATGCCTTGATCGCCATCGGTTACACGATGGTGTACGGCATCATTGGCATGATCAACTTCGCCCACGGCGAGGTGTACATGATCGGGTCCTACGTGGCATTCATTGCACTTGCCGGGCTGGCCATGATGGGCATCCATTCCCTGCCGATACTGATGACCGTGGCGTTCATTGCCACAATCTGCGTTACCAGTGCCTATGGCTATAGCATCGAGCGCGTTGCCTACCGCCCGTTACGCAACAGTAACCGTCTGATCCCGCTGATCTCTGCCATCGGCATGTCGATCTTCCTGCAGAACACTGTGCTGCTGTCACAGGATTCCAAGGACAAGTCGATCCCCAACCTGATCCCTGGGAGCTTCTCCTTCGGCCCGGGCGGCGCAGAGGAAGTGCTGATTTCCTACATGCAGGTACTGGTGTTCGTCGTCACCCTGGTGGCCATGACCCTGTTGACCCTGTTCATCTCCCGTTCCCGCCTGGGCCGCGCCTGCCGCGCCTGTGCCGAGGACATCAAGATGGCCAACCTGCTCGGTATCAACACCAACAACATCATTGCCCTGACCTTCGTCATTGGCGCCGCACTGGCGGCAGTGGCAGCCGTGTTGCTGAGCATGCAATACGGGGTGATCAACCCCAACGCCGGCTTCCTGGTGGGCTTGAAAGCCTTCACCGCGGCAGTCCTGGGCGGCATCGGCAGTATTCCGGGCGCCATGCTCGGTGGCCTGGTGCTGGGTGTGGCCGAAGCCTTTGGCGCCGATATCTTCGGTGACCAGTACAAGGACGTCGTGGCGTTCGGGCTGTTGGTTCTGGTGCTGTTGTTCCGGCCGACCGGCATTCTGGGCCGTCCGGAGGTTGAGAAAGTATGAACAAGAATATCAAACAAGCGTTTTTCAGCGCCCTGCTGGTCTGGGCCGTGGCCTTCCCGGTACTTGGCCTGAAGCTGAGCATCGACGGCATCAACCTGATCGTGCATAGCCAGGGGCCGTTCACCATCACCGTGATTGCGGTGTGTTCGGTGTTGATGTTCCTGCGGGTGTTGTTCGACAAGCAGTGGAGCGCAGTGACTGCCCGTGGCTCGGACCGCAAGTTGATCTCGCCAGCGGTGAGCAACTTCCTGACCTTGCCCAAGACCCAGCGCTGGATCATCCTCGGCCTGATCGTGGTGGCATTGGTCTGGCCGTTCTTCGGCTCGCGCGGCGCGGTCGACATTGCTACGTTGATCCTGATCTACGTGATGCTCGGTCTGGGGCTGAACATCGTCGTCGGCCTGGCCGGCCTGCTCGATTTGGGTTATGTCGGCTTTTACGCAGTGGGTGCCTACAGTTACGCCATGCTGTCGCACTACTACGGGCTGAGCTTCTGGATCTGCCTGCCGATTGCCGGCCTGATGGCAGCCACCTTCGGCTTCTTGCTGGGCTTCCCGGTATTGCGCTTGCGCGGTGACTATCTGGCGATCGTGACCCTCGGTTTCGGTGAGATCATCCGGCTGTTCCTGCGTAACCTGACCGACCTCACCGGCGGCCCCAACGGCATCAGCAACATCCCCAAGCCAACCTTCTTCGGGCTGTCGTTCGAGCGTCGCGCGGCTGAAGGCATGCAAACCTTCCACGAGTACTTCGGCATCGAGTACAACTCGATCAACAAGGTCATCTTCCTCTACCTGGTAGCGTTGTTGCTCGCCTTGCTGGCCTTGTTCGTGATCAACCGGCTGCTGCGCATGCCAATCGGGCGGGCGTGGGAAGCACTGCGTGAAGACGAGATCGCCTGCCGCGCGTTGGGCCTCAACCCCACCGTGATCAAGCTCTCGGCATTCACCCTGGGCGCCTGCTTCGCCGGTTTTGCCGGCAGCTTCTTCGCCGCACGGCAAGGGCTGGTGACACCGGAGTCGTTCACCTTCATCGAGTCGGCAATCATCCTCGCCATCGTTGTGCTGGGCGGTATGGGTTCGCAGTTGGGCGTGATTCTCGCGGCCATCGTGATGATCCTGCTGCCGGAGCTGATGCGTGAATTCAGCGAATACCGCATGTTGATGTTCGGTGCGCTGATGGTGTTGATGATGATCTGGCGTCCGCAGGGCTTGCTGCCTATGCAACGACCACATATGGAGCTGCGCCGATGAGCCGCGAAATTCTGCAAGTCAGCGGCCTGAGCATGCGCTTCGGCGGCTTGTTGGCGGTCAACGGCGTGGCCCTGACCGTCAAGGAAAAACAAGTGGTGGCGCTGATCGGCCCGAACGGCGCCGGCAAGACCACGGTGTTCAACTGCCTGACCGGCTTCTACAAGCCAAGTGGCGGTACCATTCTGCTCGACGGCCAGCCGATTCAGGGCCTGGCCGGCCATCAGATCGCCCGCAAGGGTGTGGTGCGGACCTTCCAGAACGTGCGTCTGTTCAAAGAGATGACCGCCCTGGAAAACCTCTTGATCGCCCAGCACCGGCACTTGAACACCAACTTCTTTGCCGGCCTGTTCAAGACCCCGAGCTTTCGCCGCAGCGAACACGAAGCCATGGAGCGCGCGCAATACTGGCTGGACAAGGTCAACCTGACCGAGTTCGCCAACCGCACTGCTGGTACCCTCGCCTACGGCCAGCAGCGTCGCCTGGAGATCGCCCGCTGCATGATGACCCAACCGCGGATCATCATGCTCGACGAACCTGCCGCCGGCTTGAACCCCAAGGAAACCGAAGACCTCAAGGCATTGATCGGCTACCTGCGCGAATCCCACAACGTGACTGTGCTGCTGATCGAGCACGACATGAAACTGGTGATGAGCATCTCCGACCATATCGTCGTGATCAACCAGGGCACGCCCCTGGCCGATGGTACCCCGGAGCAGATCCGTGACAATCCTGATGTGATCAAGGCCTATCTGGGGGAAGCGTAATGCTCAAATTCGAAAACGTTTCCACCTTCTACGGCAAGATCCAGGCGCTGCATGGCGTCAACGTCGAAATCAATCAGGGCGAGATCGTCACCCTGATCGGCGCCAACGGTGCCGGCAAGTCGACCTTGCTGATGACCCTGTGCGGCTCGCCGCAGGCGCACAGTGGCAGCATCAAATACCTGGGGGAAGAGCTGGTCGGCCAGCCGTCTTCGCACATCATGCGCAAGAGCATCGCCGTGGTCCCCGAAGGCCGCCGCGTGTTTGCCCGTCTGACTGTCGAAGAGAACCTGGCCATGGGCGGTTTCTTCACCGACAAGGGCGATTACCAGGAGCAGCTGGACAAGGTCCTGCAGCTGTTTCCGCGCTTGAAAGAGCGCTACTCACAGCGTGGCGGCACCATGTCTGGTGGCGAACAGCAGATGCTGGCGATTGGTCGTGCGCTGATGAGCAAGCCCAAGTTGCTGCTGCTCGACGAACCGTCGCTGGGGCTGGCGCCAATCATCATTCAGCAGATCTTCGACATCATCGAACAACTGCGCCGTGATGGTGTAACGGTATTCCTGGTCGAGCAAAACGCCAACCAGGCACTGAAGATCGCTGACCGTGCCTATGTATTGGAGAACGGTCACGTGGTCATGCAGGGCACTGGCGAAGCGTTGTTGAGTGACCCGAAGGTGCGAGACGCATATCTCGGCGGTTGATTCTTCGTGTAATTCATTGGGGCCGCTTTGCGGCCCCAATCGTTTCACCACCCCTTGTGATCCCGGGTACTGCTCGGTAACGTGCGCACTTCACCCGCCGCGTCCCCGGAGCCTCACCCATGCGTTGCACCCCTCCTCTGCTGCTCGCCACCCTGCTGCCACTGTTCGCCGGCTGCCAGATGCTTGCCGACAAACCGGTCGACCCTGAGCTTGGCACCACGCGCATGCAGGGCGAACTGAGCGCCAGCGGCGGTCATCTGCTGTTCAAACCTTGCAGCGAAAGCCGTTCGTTCGTGGTCAATGATGCCGGCGCAACGGGCATCCTGCAGGAAGCCTCGAACCTGGCCCACGGCGCTGGCGACAAGCTGTTCGCCGATGTCCGCGGGCGCCTTGCCGGCAGCAAGCAGGCCAACAGCGACGGCCAGCTGGATGTGCGCCGGCTGTATCGCCTGGAGCCTTCGGCCAGTGCCTGCGAAGACCCCAACTTCAAGCAACTGACCCTGCGCGCCGGCGGCCATGCGCCGGAATGGGACATCAAGGCCAGCGGCAAGGGCATGGTCCTCAACCGCGCCGGCCAGCCGCCGCTGCCACTGCCGTTCCTTGAAGAGCAGATGCCCGGCGGTGGCCTCAACCTGTCCAGCGAAGCCAATGGCCAGCGCATCGAACTGTGGCTCGCTCCGCAGCGCTGCGTCGACAGCGTCACCGGCGCCGTGCGCCACCTGCGTGCCGAGCTGCGCCTCGATGGCCAGACCGTGCACGGCTGCGCTTACTACGGCGGCGCCCGCGACAACTGATCGCCTAGTGGTTTTTATCCTGCCTTTGAGCCCGGCGAACAGCTTATACTTGGCGGTTTGTGTAAAGCCGCCGGCCGCCAGAGGCCGGGATACTGGACCCTGCCATGCTACGAATCACCGAACTGAAGCTGCCCCTGGACCATCCTGACGAAGCCCTGCGCGAGGCCATCCTCCAGCGCCTGGGTATTGCCGATGGCCAGTTGCTGAGCTTCACCCTGTTCAAGCGCAGCTACGATGCTCGCAAGAAGAACAGCGAACTACTGTTCATCTACACCATCGACCTGCACGCCAGCAACGAAGCCGAACTGCTGCACAAGTTCGCCGACGATCACAACATCAGCGTTGCCCCCGACGTCAGCTACAAGTACGTCGGCCAGGCTCCTGCAGAGCTGCAGGAGCGGCCTCTGGTAGTCGGCTTCGGCCCGTGCGGGATCTTTGCCGGGCTGTTGCTGGCGCAGATGGGCTTCAAGCCGATCGTGCTTGAGCGTGGCAAGGAAGTCCGCCAGCGAACCAAGGACACCTGGGGCCTGTGGCGCAAAAGCGTGCTCAACCCCGAGTCCAACGTACAGTTTGGCGAAGGCGGCGCCGGGACCTTCTCCGACGGCAAGCTGTACAGCCAGATCAAGGACCCGCTGCACCACGGCCGCAAAGTGCTGGAAGAGTTCGTCAAGGCCGGTGCGCCAGACGAGATCCTGTTCATCAACAAGCCGCACATCGGGACCTTCCGCCTGACCGGCATGGTCGAGAACATGCGCGAGCAGATCATCGCCCTCGGTGGCGAAGTGCGCTTCGAGCAAAAAGTCAGCGACTTGCTCCTCGATGGCGAACAGCTCACCGGTGTGGTCCTCGACAGCGGCGAACAGCTGCACTCGCGGCACGTGGTGCTGGCTCTGGGCCACAGCGCGCGTGACACCTTCCGCATGCTGCACGCGAAGGGTGTGTTCATGGAAGCCAAGCCGTTCTCGGTCGGTTTCCGCATCGAGCACCCACAGACCTTGATCGACAAGGCGCGCCTGGGCAAATACGCCGGCCACCCGAAACTCGGCGCCGCTGACTACAAGTTGGTCTATCACGCCAAGAACGGTCGCTCGGTGTACAGCTTCTGCATGTGCCCGGGCGGCACTGTGGTTGCGGCAACCAGCGAGCCTGGCCGAGTTGTGACCAACGGCATGAGCCAGTACTCGCGTAACGAGCGCAATGCCAACTCGGGCATCGTCGTCGGCATCGACCCAGAACGGGATTACCCGGGCGGACCGCTTGCCGGCATCGAGTTGCAGGAGCGGCTTGAGACACTCGCCTATGAGCTGGGCGGCAGCAATTACCAGGCGCCGGCGCAACTGGTTGGCGACTTTGTCGCCGGTCGGCCTTCGACCGCGCTGGGCAGTGTCGAGCCTTCGTACAAGCCAGGCGTGACCTTGGGTGACCTGGCGCTGAGCCTGCCCGATTTCGCTATCGAGGCCATCCGCGAGGCGCTGCCGGCGTTCGATCGGCAGATCAAGGGCTACAACCTGCACGACGCAGTACTGACCGGGCTCGAGACGCGGACCTCCTCGCCGCTGCGCATCACCCGTGATGCCAGCTTCCAGAGCATCAACGTCAAGGGCCTGTTCCCGGCCGGTGAAGGTGCAGGTTACGCGGGTGGTATTCTGTCGGCAGGTGTCGACGGCATTCGCATCGCTGAAGCCGTAGCGCGGGATATCCTCGGGCTGCAGTGAGCTGAAACCCAGGCGTAAAAAAACCCCGATCGGCACTGCCAATCGGGGTTTTTGCTTTCAGCGCGGCTTTCAGTGAGTGACGCGGCTGGTGCCATCTACAGTCATGATACGGACACGCTCGCCCACGCGGAAGATTTCATTCTCCTGCACGGCCTGTACGTAAGCACGGGTGCTGCCGTCATCTTCACGCACAGTGATTTCGACGCCCTGGGTGCGGGTGATGCCTTCTTCAGCAGCCGAACCTGCCAGGCCACCGGCTACAGCACCGATCACAGCGGCAACGATGCTGCCGCGACCACCGCCAATGGCGCTACCGGCCACGCCGCCGACCACAGCACCGGCGCCGCCGCCGATTGGGGTCTTGGTACCTTCGATTTTCACCGGACGCAGGGCTTCGATGGTACCCATGCGTACGGTCTGCACGCGGCGGGCTTCATCACGGGAGTAGCTGTCACCGGTCAGGCTCGAGGCACAACCGCCGAGCAGCAGCGACATGGTGGTGAACGCCACCACCAGAACAGATTTACGCATGGGTTGTATCTCCATAAGACAGGTGACCATTAGACGCTGCAGGTTGACGGCTGTCACGGTGCATACGTAACAAAAATGCATTCATTCAGCGTCGGTACAGGGTGTGTGCTGACGCTTGATTGTCAGACCTTGGATCGGCTTGGATTACTGCATTGGGTTTGGGATTGGTTGGGGCGATTTGGGGGGATTGGGGGCTTATCCATTTTGTGTGGTGGAAGTGATGGCCCCTTTCGCCCTTACGGCGAGTCACTTTTTTGGCAAACGCCCCAAAAGTAATCCAAAAAGGGCTCGCTCCTACATACAGCCCCTTCGCTGCGCTACGGGGTTCCCTCGCTCCGGCCTCTTGAAGTCGCAGGTAGATCAAGATCAAGAGCACGCCTCGCTGCGCTGGCGCAGAGCGGGATCAGGGCGACTGCTGGATTGGGTACGGAATGAGATTGCTGCGGCACGGCACGACACAAGCTTTTGACTTTGACTCTAGCTCTTGATCTGCGCCAGCGCAGCGAGGCGTGCCCTTGATCTTGATCTGCTTTTGATCTTGATCCACCGGCGACTCAGGAGGCCGAGCGCAGGTCTTGCGAAGGGAGGTGACGGCCATGGATGGCCGGCAAGCGCTGCGGGCCAGGATGGCCCGTACAGCGCGGTCCTCCCGGGAGCAAGACCGGAGCGAGGGAACCCCGCAGCGCAGCGAAGGGGCCGGATGTGGAGCCAAGCCCTTTTTTGGTTACTTTTTTTGGGGCGTTTGCCAAAAAAGTGACTCGCCGTAAAGGCGAAAGGGGCCCGATCAGCCACCACAAAAAACGTATAAGCCCACAGTAACCGCGAACAACCCAGAACTGCCAAAGCAGCCCAGGCCGCCGGCTACCAACCTCAGGGAGCCAACCGCTCCCGAGCCCACTGCCCCGCCACCAGACGATAATTCAGCCGATCATGCAACCGGCTAGCCCTACCCTGCCAGAACTCAACCCGCTCCGGCAGCAAACGATACCCCCCCCAATGCTCAGGACAATGCGGCTGAACCTGCGAAAACCGCGCTTCAGTAGCCTTGACCAAAGCCTCCAGCTCTTCACGCCCAGCAATCACCCGACTCTGCGGCGAAGCCCAAGCCCCCAGGCGACTCCCCAGAGGCCGCACCTGGTAATAATCATCGGACTCCTGCGCAGTAACCTTCTCAACCCGCCCTTCAATCCGCACCTGACGCTCCAGCGCCGGCCAGAAGAAGGTCATCGCCGCAAACGGGTTAGCCTGCAAATGCTGCCCCTTCGCGCTGTCATAGTTGCTGAAAAAGGTGAATCCCTGAGCATCCAGGCCCTTCAACAGCAACACCCGGCAATGCGGACGTCCATCGGCATCGACCGTAGCCAGCGTCATGGCATTGGCCTCGACCGGCGCCTGTTCGGTTTTTACAGCATCGGCAAACCACTGGTGGAACAGCGCAAACGGCTCATCCGGCGCCCGGCTTTCGGCCAGGCCATCACGGGTGTAGTCGCGGCGCATATCGGCCAGAGATTGAGTCATGACAGCACTTCCTTGACGATCAGTTGGTCTTCGCAGGGCTGTTGGCAGCGACTTTCTTGTCGGCCGTGGTTTTTTTCGCAGCCGGCTTGGCGGCCGGCTTCTTGGTAGCAGTCTTGGCTGCGGCCTTCTTGACCGGGGCTTTGGCCACGGCTTTCTTCGCCGCTGGCTTGGCAGCGGCCTTGGCTGCAGGCTTGCTGGCTGCAGGCTTGGCCACCGGGGCCTTGCTGTCTTGAGTGGCGACCACAGCGGCCGGGGCCGGCGCGAGGTTCGGCTGCTGGTATTTGGCCAACAGGGCCAGCATGGTGTTCTGCGGCGTCATCAGCAATTCGACGCGGCGGTTCAAGGCGCGGCCTTCGAGGCTGTCGTTGGCGGCGCGTGGCATCACCGAGCCCATACCTTTGAGGCTCAAACGGTCGCGCTGCAGACCACTCAGGCGGAAGATCGCCGAGACCGAGGCAGCGCGCTCAAGGCTGAGCTTCTGGTTGACGGCAGCGGCACCGCTGCTGTCGGCGTGACCGAGAATCAGCACGGCAGTTTTCGGGTCGACTTCAATGGCCTTGGCCAGACGGGTGATCGGCCCCAGGCTCGCCGGCAACAGCATGTTCGGGCGGTCCGGGTTGTACGAGCTGTCGACTGGAATGGTCACGGCCAACAGGTCTTCGCGGCGCTCCACTTCAAACTTGCTGTCCTTGACCGCTTCACGCAGCTTTGGCTCGTACTGGTCAAGCCAGGCCTGGGTGGCCTTGTGATCGATCTTGGGAACGACCGGCCCCTTGGCCTGAGTCTCTTCAGAGCCGAACGGCCACCACCAGCGGCTGCTGCTTTCGGACTTGGCATCGGCCTTGGCAACTTTTTCGGTCACCGCCTGCTTCACTTCCTGATCGGCAACCTTGTCCGAGCCAAACGGCCACCAGCTGTGACCGCTAGTCGAGGAGGCATCCTGCGATTGGCTGGCACAGCCGGTCATGGCCAGGCACAGGGCGAGTGCTAAGGTTTTTTGTGAAGACATCAGCGATACACCATGAAATTGAAGGAGATTTTGCCTGCAACTGCAGGCATTGGCATTGAGCATAGTCAAACCGTACGGGCATTACCCGCACTAGCCGATCAAAGGCAACTGGCGAGCACGCGCACCAGCTTCTGCGCTCTTGGGTCCATCAGCACGTAAGGGCCGAGGGTATTGGTGACGAAGCCAAAGGCAACATCGTGCTCGGGGTCGGCGAAACCGACCGAACCACCCGCGCCAGGGTGACCAAAGGCACGTGCGCCGAGGCCGAAGGTGGCGTTGGCTACGGTTGGCTGGTCCAGCATGCAACCCAGGCCGAAGCGGGTCTGGGTCAGCAAGGTGCGGTCTTCACCGAGACTGTGCTCGCGGGTCAGTTCATCCAGCAGCTCCGATTCGAGCAAGCTGCCGTCGAGCAGGCCGGCATAAAAACCGGCGAGGCTGCGCGCGTTGCCGTGGCCGTTGGCCGCGGGCTGCTGCATGCGTCGCCATTCGGGCTTGTTGGTGCTGGTCAGGATTGCTGGCGGGTTGGTGAACGCTCGGGTTGAAAGCGCCTCTGGCTCGCGCATGGTGACCTGCAGCAGGCGCTGCGCAGCCGCATCGCCCGAATTGCCCTTGCCGCGGGCGATATGTGCCACACGGTGGAATTCTTCATCCGCCAGGCCAATGTGAAAATCCAGCCCCAACGGCTTGGCCGTGCGGGCGACGATCGACTCACCCGGGCCGCGGCCGTCAGCTCGGCGAATAAGCTCGCCGATCAGCCAGCCATAGGTGATTGCCGCGTAGCCATGCTCGGTGCCTGGGGTCCACCACGGCGTTTCGGCGGCCAGCGCGGCAGTCATCGCTTCCCAGTCGTACAACGCCTCGGCGGGGAGCAGCTCGCGGATGGCTGGCAGGCCAGCGCGGTGGCTCAGTAACTGACGCAGGGTCACGGCTTCTTTGCCGGCCTGAGCGAACTCCGGCCAGTAGCGTGCTACCGGGGCATCCAGCGCCAGCTTGCCCTCGCCCACCAGTTGCAGGGCAGTCACGGCGGTGAACGTCTTGGTGCAGGAGAACAGATTGGCGATGGTGTCGCTATGCCAGGCCTGCTGCCCATCCTTGTCGGCACTGCCGGCCCACAGGTCGATCACGGTGTCGCCACCGACCTGGATGCACAACGCCGCACCGCGCTCCTGGGAATCCTCGAACAAGGCGGCGAATGCTTCACGCACCGCCTCGAACTTCAGCTCATAGTGACCCTGAATCTGCACCGCCAGCTCTCCGTACGACTCGAGTTTGCAAAGGCGTGCATTGTTTCAGTAGTTGACCATTTTGCCTACTGAATGTGGCCGGATGGTTGTCAGAAAACGTCGCCAAACAGCTCTGCAACCAGCCCCAAGCGCCTCATGGCGCCGGCTTGCTGACCACCGTGCGCAGCTCGTCGATTACCTGCTGATTACTCCGCCGCACCGCCTCGACAAAGCCCGGATAGGCCACATCAGTAATCGCCACCAACCCAAGATGGCCGTTTTCGCCATCGAGCAGGCGGCCACTGGCAGGCTGATCCAGATACTGGAACCAATGCGCACCGACGATCATCGGCTGGGCCATGGCGGCCTTGAGGAAGTTGGCATAGGCCGGGCCACGGTCCTCCTCGCGCGCCAGTTCCACCGGCCCCGGCCAGAACGGCCCACGGTCGCGCGAACCGAACTGGAATTCGGACACCAGCACCGGCTTATCCAGCTCGGCCAGGCGAGCAAAGTCGTAACCGTCGTCAGGCTTGAGGGTATAGAAGTTGAAACTGAGCACATCGCAGAACTCGGCGCAGGCCTTGACCGCCTGTGGGCTGCTCAGGGCAAAGCGGCCTCCGAGCAACAGGTGGTTGGGCGCATGCCAGTTGAGTGAATCGGCGATGGTCTTGAAATAGGTGTCGGCGAACACCTGTTGGAAGTACTGGTAATCGCGCTCTATTTCCGGGTGTTCGGGGTTGGGCAGCGGTGCTTCGAAGCCTGGGTCTTCCATTAGCTCCCAGGCCTGCAGCTCGATGCCCCAGGCCTTGGACAGCCCTTCCTGATTGCGGTACTTGTCGCGCAGCTGCTTGAGGAACGCGCGCTTGGCTGGCACGTCGGTGGTCAGGCGCAGGGTGCCGAAAGCGAGGCCATAGCGGGCCCGCGGATCATCACCGGGTGCGGCCCAGGCAAGCTCGTTGTCGGCAAAGTAACCGATCAGCCACGGGTCATCGCGATGATCACGGGCAGCAATCGCTACAGCACGTTCGGTGGCCATGGCAAAGCGTGGGTCGAACGGATCGGGCATGCGCCCCCACCAGTCCATGCCCGTGCTGATGCTGGCGTAGTCGCCGACGATCGACAACGGCAGGGTGTAAGGCACCCGTTTGGCCAGGCCCAGTTCAGGATCGCTCCAGTTGCCGAGGGTATTGAAGCCCCACGCCTGCAAGCGATCCAGAGCATGCGCCTGCCAGCGGGCGGCATCGATCGCCATCGGCGGGCACGCCTGGCTGGTCGGTTCGGCGGCGGCCGGGGCACAGCTGTGGCCATGGCTGCGTTGCAGATTGGCTGCGTAGAAGTCGAACCAGCGGCCCTGCTTGAATGCGCGCCCCTGCGAAGAGGCGTTGCCATCGTCGTTGTTGCCTTCGCCGTAGAAGGCCGCGAGCGGCTCGTCGACGCCGGGCAAGGCAGTGAACATGCCCTCGCGGCCAGCGACATAAGTACGCCCGCCGTCAGCAGCCACAGCGTTGACACCCAACGAGAAGAACGGATGGCCGTCAGGCGTCACCAGGAACCAGCGGCCATCGCGTTTCTCTGTACGGAAGAAGCCCTGAGCCTCAAACGCAGGCCCGGCCAGCAGCCCACCGTACGGGTCAAGCGCTTGCTTGCCGCGCTCTGCCAGCCAGGCCTTGAGCTGCGCCTGCTCGCGGCTATCGGCAGCTTTGAGCTGGTCATCGCTGACGATTCGCTCCGGCCAGCGGCCCCGCGTCGACTGGCCATAAGCGTCGATCAGGCCGGCATAGGCTGCCTTGAAGGCGAGATCGTCATCTTGCAGGCCGACCCTCTCGATCAGCAGGCTTTGCGCCACGTTGGGCTTGGGGATGCTCAGAGTCACCGAGCTTATCTGCTTCAGGTCCACCTCACCGACGCTGCTGGTCAGCAGCAAGCGCTGGCCGTCGTAGGTCCATGGCATCGGGGGGCCGGCACGCATGCCTTGGCTCAGCGGCGAGCTGGCGGTAAGCGGCACCATTACCGTTTGCGCAGGCCCGGCCGGCAGGTCGATGCGGCTGGTGAGGGTGCGGCCATCGCTGCTCTGCACTGTGACGTCGACCGTCAGCGCCCAATCCATCGCACTTTGCAGGCGCAAGGTGAGGGCCTTGCCGGCCGACCAGTCCCACGCCCCACCTTGCGGGCTCAGGCCCAGGCTTGGGCGTTCGACCGGATTGAACACGACGCGGCGCAACACCTCGCCCTCGGCGGTCTGTTCGGCGTTGTATTGCGGCATGCCGGCGTCGACGGTGATGACATTGACCACCGAGGCCGGCCGCACGAAGCTGAACAGCGTCTGCTGCCCAGCCAGCAAGGGTGAGCAGAACAGCAGCGTGAAGACTGCGGGCAAGGTGCGTCGAATCATAGAACTGGAGCTCTCCTTCAGGGCCGCGGGGAGCCCGTGACTGAGTAATGGACAACAGGCCGGAGCTGCACGCTCCAGCCGTCAGGAAATTTCCCGCCGGAACGGCGGTAGCGCGTTGAGGATAGCCTTGCCGTAGCGCTGAGTGACCAGGCGCCGATCGAGCAAGGTGATCACGCCGCGGTCCTGTTCGGTGCGCAGCAGGCGACCACAAGCCTGGATCAGCTTAAGCGAGGCGTCGGGTACGGAAATTTCCATGAATGGATTACCCCCGCGCGCTTCGATCCACTCGGCCAGAGCGGCTTCGACCGGGTCATCCGGCACCGAGAACGGGATCTTGGCGATCACCACGTGCTCGCAGTATGCGCCAGGCAGGTCGACCCCTTCGGAGAAACTGGCCAGACCGAACAGCACGCTGTGCTGGCCGTCGTCGACCCGCGCCTTGTGCTTGTTCAGCGTTTCTTGCTTGGACAGGTTGCCCTGAATCAGAACCAGCTTGCGCCAGTCACGATCAAGGCCATCGAATACGTCCTGCATCTGCTTGCGCGACGAGAACAGCACCAGCGCACCCCGCGCCTCTTCGAGCATCGCCGGCAGTTCGCGGATGATCGCGGCGGTGTGCCCGGCAGCATCACGCGGATCGGCGCCCAGATCAGGCACCCGCAGCAACCCGGCATCGCCGTGCACGAACGGGCTCGGCACCACACAGGTTACTGCGTCCCTTGGCAGGCCGGAGCGCATGCGGAAGCGGTCGAACTTGCCCAGCGCAGTCAGCGTTGCCGACGTCACCAAGGCGCCGTGGGCAACGCTCCACAGGCTGCGCCGGAGCATCTCTGCTGCGAGGATCGGGCTGGCGTTTACCTCGATGTCGAACAGCGCCCCGGTCTCGGCCAGGGTCAGCCAACGCGCCATCGGCGGGCTGTCTTCCGGGTCCTCGGCGGTGAACGCCGTCCACAGTTCCCAGTTGCCCTGAGCCCGAGTCACCAGGCTGCCGAACAGCGGGTACCACTCTTCGGCCTGGTGGCTGGCGATACCGATGTTCTTCTCGCCATCCATGCCTTCCTTGAGCAGGTCTGCCAGGCGCGTAAACAGGTCATTGAGCTGGGAAAAACCCTTTTTCAGCTCGATGCCGACTTCGCGGATATGCTCCGGCACCACCCCGCCCTCGAAGCGGTAGCGTGGCCGCTCGCGGCCTTCGGTGTCTTCACCGGGCTTGAAGTCTGCAATCTGCTCACAAAGGGTAAACATGAACTGCTGCTGGGTACGGATTTCACGCGCCAGCTCCGGCACCTGTTCGATGTACTTGCCCAGATCGCCCGGCAGCGGGTGCTGGGCGAGCAGCTTGGTCAGGTTCTTGGCCGTCTGCTCAAGCCAGTCGGCGGTCGAGCGCAGCCGCGAATAATGGGCAAAATGACCAATCGCCTTGTCCGGCAGGTGATGGCCTTCGTCGAACACATAAATGGTGTCGCGTGGGTCAGGCAGCACCGCGCCGCCGCCCAGGGCCAGGTCAGCCAGGACCATGTCGTGGTTGGTGACGATCACATCGACCTTGCCCATGCCTTCTCGAGCCTTGTAGAACACACACTGCTGGAAGTTCGGGCAGTGACGGCCGGTACATTGGCTGTGGTCGGTGGTCAGGCGTGCCCAGTCCAGGTCTTCGATGGTTTCCGACCAGCTGTCACGGTCACCATCCCAGCGGTTGCCGGCGAGCTTCTCGATCATGCTGTTGAACAGCTTCTGGCTGCGCTCGTCGACTTCGATATGGAAGCCTTCTTCCTCGAACAGCTGCGCAGTGGCCGACTGGGCGTGGCCTTCCTGCAACAGTACGTCGAGCTTGGACAGGCACAGATAGCGACCACGGCCCTTGGCCAGGGCAAAGCTGAAGTTCAGACCACTGTTGCGCATCAGGTCAGGCAGATCCTTGAAGACGATCTGCTCCTGCAGCGCCACGGTGGCGGTGGCAATCACCAGGCGCTTGCCGGCGACCTTGGCGGCGGGGATGGCCGCCAGGGCGTAGGCGACCGTCTTGCCGGTACCAGTGCCCGCCTCGACGGCAACCACGGCGGGGTCACCCGAGCGTCGACCTTCGTCGTCGCAGGCAATATCGCCAAGCACTTTCGCTACTTCGGCAATCATCAGGCGCTGGCCGTAACGTGGCTTGAGGCTCTTGGCTTCGAGAAAACGCGAATAGGCGCCTTGGATGGTGGCTTTGAGTTCGTTGCTGATCATGGTCTGCAGGCGCCCGAAGGGCTGGATATATTTTCAGTGTTTTGCATGGGCGGCTATCATACCCCGCTCGCGCCCTTTATGCCGCATGGAGATCCCGATGCTGAGCTTTACCCTACCCTACACCCTGCATGTGCTAGCCGCCCTGGTCTGGGTCGGCGGGATGTTTTTTGCGTGGCTGATCCTGCGCCCGGCAACGGCTGCAGCCCTGGAGGGGCCGGCACGGTTGCGCTTGTGGCTGGAAGTTTTCCGACGCTTCTTTGTCTGGGTCTGGGTCGCTGTGGCGATTTTGGCGATCAGTGGTATCGGCATGTTGCACATGCGCTTCAGCGGTTTCGAAACTGCGCCCAAGTACGTGCAACTGATGATGGGCGGGGCGATTGTGATGTTTGCCTTGTTCCTGCGCGTGCAGGCCTTGCTGCTGCCTGACTTGCGTGCCGCGGTGCAGGCCGAGGATTGGCCGGCAGGTGCTGCTGCGCTGGGGCGTATTCGCCGGCTGGTGGGTATCAACCTGCTGCTGGGGCTGGCCGTTGTGGCGGTTGCCAGCCTGCGTCTGCCGCTCTGAACGGTGCCGCCGCGCAGGCAAACTGCGCGGCGGCAAGCCCGGTTACAGGCGTCGCAGAATCAACTCCCCCTCTGCGCCAGCCAGTCCGGCCTGGCCTTCAACGCCCGGCCGGCCCTTGGCCCCAGCGTCGGTGCTATACACCAGGCAACCCTTGCTGGCGCCGCCTGCGCCAGGTTTGCCCGCTGCGCCAGGTTTGCCTGGCAGCCCCCCATCCAGGCGTACGACAATGCGCTGCTCGGGATAGTCAGCCGGCACCGCCAGACGAATCCTCCCGCCCGCTGCACCGTCATGGCCGTTGCCACCATTGTCGCCATCAGCGCCGCGGCTGGCCTGGCCCCAGGTGCAGCCACCGGCCTTGCCATTGGCGCCATCCAGGCCGACGTAACCCGGCGCACCGGCACCACCACGGGCGTCGATCGACAACTGCTCGGCGTCCAGTGCATGCAACTGCAGGTCAAGACTGCGACCACTGCGCGCGGCGCGTTCATAGGTACCCGGCGCGCCGTTGGCGCTGATCTCGCTGCCGCTGGCGAAGCGCGCCGAGGCTGCTTCGATGGTCAATTCCGTGTCGGCCGGAGCGACGGCAATGCGCGCATCTTGGCCAAGTTCCAGTTGCTCGACCTTGAGCGAGGTCAGTGACGCCGGCAACAGCAAGGTTGCCGAATCCGCCACCCGCAGGCGTTGCAGATGAACACTGCCGGCCTTGTTGGCCAGGCGCATCACCGAGTTGGTAGCAACATCCAGGCTGTCTGCCTGGGCCCATGGGCTGGCCAAGGCCACCAACAACATCAATTTACGCACGGCGGGGCGCCTCCTGAGGCTTGGGAATCGACATCACGTGAAAAATTCCTGTCAGCAAAATCTGCAGACGATCGAACCAGCGGTGGCTACGGTTGCGCAGGCTGGCGTTGAAAAACAGTACTTCGAGCATATGCAGGCCAAGCAAAAGGATGCCCGCTGCATTGATCAGGAGGTTGAACGGCAGCGGCTGCGGCATCAGCAGATTGACCAGCACCACCCACCAGAACACAACCGTCAGGGCCTTGCCCAGCCCCAGGATAAATCTCATACCCCGCCCCCCATCTTGTTTTTGTCGCGGCGGCCCATGCAAACGGGCCGCTGCGTCCACAGTAACGTTATCGAGGGGCACCCGCCAGAGCTTGTACCAGCGCTGGCGGGGCCGCAGTAGAGTTGATGGTGCAGCTGGAGGACAGCCTGCCAGGCGTCCTCCAGCTGCGGCCCACGGTCAACGCTCGATCTTGATCTCGGTCCGGCGGTTCATGGCACGCCCCTCAGCAGTAGCATTGTCGGCCACTGGCTGGGTTTCGCCGGCACCGACTACCGACACCACGCTGCTGCGCGGCACGCCGCTTTCGACGAGATAGTCAGTCACCGAATGCGCGCGGCGCTCGGACAACTTCTGGTTGTACGTGTCGGAGCCAACGCTGTCGGTGTGCCCGGTGACACTCAGTCGGGTGCTCGCCGCTTCCTGCTTAAGGCGGGTGGCGATG
This sequence comes from Pseudomonas shirazensis, assembly GCF_014268785.2. Taxonomy (GTDB): domain Bacteria; phylum Pseudomonadota; class Gammaproteobacteria; order Pseudomonadales; family Pseudomonadaceae; genus Aquipseudomonas; species Aquipseudomonas shirazensis. The sequence continues at coordinate 32,380 of NZ_JABWRD020000005.1, forward strand.
GTATTGAGGCGTTCTTTGTCGGCCGCAGTCAGCCGCGCAGAGTCGAACTCGAAGTGCACGTCACGGATGACTATGACTTCTTCCTTGACCACGACCACCTCTTCTACCACTGCTACCGGTTCAGGTGGGCAGCCATTGGCATCGACCTGTACCCCACGCGGGGTGCCCGGGCACTTGTCGCGGCTGTCCGGCACGCCATCGCCGTCTTCGTCACCGTCGCCATTGGCCCAGCAGTAGCCGGCGGCCAGACCACCGCCAAGCAGCGCGCCCCAGCCGGCCCAACTCGAGCTTTCGATAGCGCCAAGGGCGGCGCCGCCCACACCCCCGACGGCAGCACATGTCGGCCAGTCGGTTTTCTGCAAACCTGCACAACCAGTCAACACACTGGTCAGCAGCACCAAGGGTATCGCCGTGCGAACTATGCTCATCTGTTGCATCTCCTAGGGGGAATCGGCATAAGGCCGATCTGTGCCAGTAAAGACCGCGCATTCCCGATCTGCCAGCAATGAGCCATGCTGGTGTGCCACAGCCCTTTGCCGGCAAGCTCTAGCCAGCTAGGCTTGGCGACCCTGAACGGAGATAGGCAATGACCGAAGGTTTTTCCCAACGCACGCCGCAACAAGCCCTCGCCGCCTTGCTCGAGCGCGTGCAACCGCAGCGCCTGCTGCTGGTGGGCACGCGCTTCCCGGCGCTGGATGCCTTTGCCCAGGCGCACCCACAGGTGGTCATCGAGGTGGCAGCACCAGGCGTACTGCCGGATCCACTCGCCGCCCAGCGTTTCGACCTGGCGGTGCTGGTCGACTGCCTCGAGCACTTGCCCAAGCGCACCGGCCTGGAACTGCTGGCAGGCATCCGCAATCTGAATGCCAGTCGCCTGGCGGTGCTGGCCGACTTGAGCGCCTGCGGCTGGCAGGACACCGAGTTTTTCTCGCTGGCGATGTCGGCCAGCGAGAAATTCGGCCGCGAGGAGCAGGTGTTGAGCCTGTTCACCTATGATCTACATGACTACAAGCAGGTCCCTGACTGGCTCAACGCCAGGTTCTGGGCCAACCCTGAAAACTTCGGCAAGTACTGGTGGTGATGTGATGAGTGTCTCCGTTTGCCCTTGCGGCAGTGGCAACCTGCTCGACGCCTGCTGCGGGCATTATCATTCCGGCACCCCGGCGCCAGACGCCCAGGCATTGATGCGCTCGCGCTACAGCGCATACGTGCTGGGCCTGATCGATTACCTGGTCGCAACCACCCTGCCGGCTCAGCAAGATGGCCTGGACCGCGCTGCAATTGCTGCCTGGAGCGCGCAAAGCACCTGGCTGGGGCTTGAGGTGGAAAGCGCCGAGGTGCTTGGCGGTCAGCCTGAGCATGCGTTTGTCACCTTCATCGCGCGCTGGCACGACGCTCAAGGCGAACACGCCCACCGTGAGCGTTCGGCTTTCGTCCAGCGCGATGGCCTTTGGTACTTCATTGACCCAACGGTCGGCCTCAAGGCCACGCGCAACGACCCCTGCCCCTGTGCCAGCGGGCAGAAGTTCAAGAAGTGCTGTTCCAGTTACGTCGGTACTTGATCGTGAACGTCCTCGCCCGCCTGCTCCTGACCAGCTGCGTCCTGCTGCTGGCCGGCTGCGCGGGCTGGAGCGGCGAGCAATGGCGCGAACCACAGGTGCATCTGGTCAAGGTCGAAACAGTCAAGGCGCGCCTGCTGCAACAGGAGTTCGTCATTCACCTGCGAGTCGACAACCCCAATGACAGCCGCCTGTTCATCCGCAACCTGAATTATTCGGTGCGGCTCAACCAGTTGCTGCTGGTCGACGATGAGGCGAGCATCTGGCGCAGCGTCGCCGCCCACGAGGGGCGGACCTTCAAGATCACCGCCCGCACCAACCTGTGGAAGCAGCTCAAACCGCTGGCCAAGTTGCTCAAGAGCAGGCAACCGCTGCGCTATTCACTGCAGGCCGAGCTGAATACCGGGCTGATCATCTGGCGGGGCCTGCACTTGTCGCGCAGTGATGAGATAATGCCCGGCGATTTCTTACCGGAGTAACCTGCAATGACTCAGCAACCGCATGTTCATGGCCCTGACTGCAACCACGATCACGATCATCAGCATGATCATGACCACGGCCATGTGCACGGTCCACACTGCAACCACGGCCACCAGGAGCCGGTGCGCAACGCTTTGAAAGACGTTGGCCGCAACGACCCGTGCCCGTGCGGCAGCGACAAGAAGTTCAAAAAGTGCCACGGCGCCTGATTTTCGCTCGCTGACCCCTGCCGCAAGCAACTGCAGCCTTTGGCCGTAATTGCTTGCGGTTGATGCTTTCCGATCCAGCCAAATCCCTTTTTTGTCACACCTTGCAGGAGCCTCTTCAATGGCCGCCCCCGCTTTTCCTCCTTTGCGTCCCCGCTTCGCCAGCCTGGCGCTGCTAGGTCTGCTTGGTCTTGGCGGCTGCCAGATGAGCGCCGTGCAAGACAGCGTGCCGCCGACCACCGGCGTGCAACCGCTCAAAGGCCTCGCGCAGAACGTTTCGCTGCGGCGCAATGCCATGGGCGCACCGCTGATCGAAAGCAGCAGCTTCCACGATGCGCTGTTCACGCTGGGTTACGTGCACGCCGGCGACCGCATCGAGCAGATGCTCGGCATGCGCCTGCTGGCTCAGGGCCGCCTGGCTGAACTGGCCGGGCCAGAAGCGCTGGATATCGACCGTTTGATGCGGGTGGCCAATCTCAAGCAGAGCGCCAACGCCCTGTACGCCGACGCTTCGCCGCGGCTCAAGCGCTTCTTTGAAGTGTACGCGCGCGGGGTCAACGCCTACCTGTACCGCTACCGCGACAAGCTGCCGGGTGAGCTCGCCCGTAGCGGTTATCGCCCTGAATACTGGAAGGCCGAAGACAGCGCGCTGATCTTCAGCCTGTATGCCTTCAGCCAGTCAGTCAATCTGCAGGAAGAACTCAGCGCCCTGACCCTCGCGCAAAAAGTCGGCAGCGACAAGCTCGCCTGGCTGCTGCCGGGTGCGCCTGACGAGCCGCTGGCCGAAGGCGAAGTCGACAAACTCAAGGGCATCAACCTGGCCAGCCAACTGCCTGCCCTGCCTGCCCTAGCCAGTGCCAGCCAGAAGCTCGCCGACCTGGGCCTGCTCGGCAGCCCGGGCTCGGCCAACCTGGCCCTCGGCCCACAGCGCAGCCGCAGCGGCAAAAGCTTGCTGGCCAGTGACAACCGCGCCGCCTGGGCCTTGAGCCCGGTGCAAATCCACACCGGCAAGTATCAGGTTGCCGGCCTGTCGCTGCCGGGCCTGCCAATCGTGCTGGCCGGCTACAACGGCAAACTGGCCTGGAGCAGCAGCGCGGTCATGGCCGACAACCAGGATTTATATCTTGAGCAACTGCGCCGCCAAGGCAGCCAGGTCACTTACCTCGCCGACGGCAAATGGCTGCCAACGCGTGCCCGCAGCGAGACCTTCTTCGCCCGCGGCCAGCAGCCACTGCGCGAAGTGCTTTACGACACTCGCCACGGCACCCTGCTCGGCCAGCCTGCTGGCAACGGCCTCGGCCTGGCCCTGAGCCTGCCGCAGCTGAAGGGTGATCGCAGCCTCGACGCCTTGTTCGACCTGACGCGCGCCACCTCGGTGGAGCGCGCCTTCGACAGCACCCGCGAGGTCGGCGCAGCGGCGCTCAACTTCGTCTTTGCTGAGCCGCAGCACATCGGTTGGCAGGTCAGTGGGCGCTACCCGAACCGCCGCGAAGGCCAGGGCTTGCTGCCCTCGCCAGGCTGGGATGGGCGCTATGACTGGGACGGCTATGCCGACGCCATGCTCCACCCGTACGACCAGGACCCACCGTCCGGCTGGCTCGGCCATGCCAACGAGCGCAGCCTGGCCAAAGGTTACGGCATGCAGTTGTCCAACACCTGGTACTACCCCGAGCGCGCCGAACGTCTCGCTCAGCTGGCTGCCAATGGCCGCCACGACAGCCGCAGCGTGATGGCCCTGCAAAACGATCAGGTCAGCTTGTTTGCCGCCAAGCTCAAGCAGATGTTCAGCGCACCCGGCATGGCCCAGCCGCTCAAGCAGGCGATCGCGGCACTGCCACCGGCCCAGCGCGACAAGGCCAATGCCGCGCTGGCTCGGCTGCAAGCTTTCGATGGTCACCTGAGCCCAGTGTCGGCAGATGCCGCGCTGTATCAGCTGTTCCTCCAGGAAGTGGCCCGACAGACCTTCCTCGACGATCTTGGGCCTGAATCCGGTCCTGCCTGGCAAGCCTTTGTCAGCAACGCGCAGTTGTCCTACTCGGCGCAGGCTGATCACCTGCTGGGCCGCGAGGACAGCCCGTTCTGGGATGACCGCACCACCGCGCAAAAGGAAGACAAACCGGCGATCCTGGCCCGCAGCCTGGCCGGCGCGATCGACACTGGCACGGCGCTGCTCGGCGCCGACCGCAAGGCCTGGCAGTGGGGCAAGCTGCACCAGTACCGCTGGCCAGCACCGGCCTATCACGGCCTGGGTGACGCTATCAGCCGCGCGCCAATGGCGGCTGGCGGCGACTTCAGCACCCTGGCCCTGACGCCGTATGCCTGGGGCAGCAACTTCGACACGCAACTGCCAGCCTCGGCGCGGATGATCGTCGACTTTGGCCAGGCCGAACCGCTGCAACTGCTGACCAGCAGTGGTCAGTCCGGCAACCCGGCCAGTCGTCACCACAGCGATGGCGTGGACGCCTGGTTCAAAGGCCGCTTCATGAGCCTGCCGCTGCAACCGCAGAACTTCGCCCGTGCCTACGGTAGCCAGCGCCTGGACCTGGTACCGGGCAAGTAAGCCAACGCCCGACTGCCCGCACAGCCCTGGCTGTGCGGGCAACCTCCGCCAGACAATCCGAACTTCATCGCGCCAGCAACGCTCCTAGCTATAACTCCCTAGCCAGCGGCCTGCCATGGACCTTGTGATTGCTCGCCCCGAAGGCCTGTACTGCCCACCCGGTGATTTCTACATCGACCCGTGGCGCCCGGTTGATCGCGCGGTGATCACCCACGGTCACGGTGATCACTCACGTTCGGGCAACAATCACTACCTGACCGCGGCGCCTGGTGCCGGCATCCTGCGCAGCCGGCTCGGCCAGCACATCAATCTGCAGACCCTGCCCTACGGTGGACGCCTGGAACACCACGGCGTGAGCTTGAGCTTCCACCCGGCCGGGCATGTGCTCGGCTCGGCGCAGGTGCGCCTGGAGTACCAGGGCGAGGTATGGGTCGCCTCTGGTGACTACAAAGTCGAGCCCGACGGCACCTGCGCGCCGTTCGAGCCGGTGCGTTGCCACACCTTCATCACCGAATCGACATTCGGCCTGCCGATCTACCGCTGGCCGCCGCAAGCGGTGATTTTCGCCGAGATCAACCAGTGGTGGCGGGCCAATCGCGAACAAGGCAAGGCAAGCGTGTTGGTCTGCTATGCCTTCGGCAAGGCCCAGCGCATCCTCTATGGCCTTGACGCCAGCATCGGGCCGATCCTGGTGCATGGCGCGGTCGAGCCGTTGAATCGGGTCTATCGCGAAGCTGGCGTGGCCCTGCCGGAGACCCATTACGCCGGCGACTTCGCCCGCAACGACCCGCTACTGCGCGAGGCATTGATCATGGCGCCGCCGTCGGCCGGCGGCAGCAGCTGGATGAAGCGCTTCGGCGAGTACAGTGATGCCTTCGCCAGCGGCTGGATGCGCCTGCGCGGCACCCGACGGCGGCGCGGGGTCGATCGCGGTTTTGTGCTGTCTGATCACGCTGATTGGCCGGGGCTGTTGTGGGCCATCGCCCAGACCGGCGCCGAGCGGGTCATGGTCACTCATGGTTCGGTCAATGTGCTGGTGCGCTATTTGTCCGAGCAAGGCCTGGACGCGCGGGCCTTCGTTACCGAATACGGCGAAGAAGACGACACCCGCGAGGTTCAGCCATGAAGGCTTTTGCCGAGCTGTACCTGCGCCTGGACGGCACCACCTCGAGCAACGCCAAGTTGCTGGCCTTGCGCGAATATTTCAGCCAGGCACCTGCGCAGGACGCTGCCTGGGCGGTGTACTTTCTTGCCGGCGGCCGGCCGCGGCAACTGGTGCCGACCCGCTTGTTGCGTGAGCTGGCCATTGAATTGTCAGGCCTGCCCGACTGGCTGTTCGAAGAGAGCTATCAGTCAGTGGGCGACCTGGCCGAAACCATTTCGTTACTGCTCCCCGACAGCGCCCATGCCAGTGATCAGGGTCTGGCTGAGTGGATCGAGCAGCATCTGCTGCCATTGCGCGGCCAGCCTCAGGAAGAGGTACGCGCGCGCCTGCCAGTGCTGTGGGCGCAGCTTGACCGGCAGAGCCTGATGCTCTGCCTGAAACTGATCACCGGCAGTTTCCGTGTGGGCGTGTCGAAACTGCTGGTCACCCGCGCACTGGCGCAGTTGGCCGATCTCGACGCCAAGCGCGTGGCCCAGCGCATGGTCGGCTATACCGACCTCAGCCATAAACCGAGTCCCGCCAGCTACCTCAAGCTGATCGCCGCCGAGTCGGCCGACGAGCACAGCCAGCGCGGCGGCCAGCCGTATCCGTTCTTTCTGGCCCATGCGTTGCAAGCGCCGACCGAACAATTCGACGCCCTGCTCGGCCCGGTCAGCGACTGGCAGGCGGAGTGGAAGTGGGACGGCATCCGCGCGCAGGTGGTCAAACGCGAGGGCCAGTTGTGGATCTGGTCACGAGGCGAGGAGCTGGTGACCGATCGCTTCCCCGAGCTGCACAGCCTGGCCAGCAGCCTGCCGGACGGCACTGTGCTCGACGGCGAGATCCTGGTGTGGAAGCCGGGCGCCAGCAGCGAGGATGTCGCCGTGCAGCCATTCGCCCTGCTGCAACAACGGCTCGGCCGCAAGACCCTGGGCAAGAAGCTGCTCGGCGATGCCCCGGTGGTGCTGCAGGCCTACGACCTGCTCGAATGGCAGGACCACGACTGGCGCAGCCGCCCGCAGCACGAACGGCGCGCGCAGCTGGAGCGAGTAGTCGCCGAGTACCCGCAGGCGCCACTGCTGCTGTCTCCATTACTGACCGGCGACAGCTGGGCCGACCTGGCCGAGCAGCGCGAACAGTCGCGCAACCTCGGTGTCGAGGGGCTGATGCTCAAGCAGCGCGATGCGCTCTACGGGGTTGGCCGGACCAAGGACATGGGCCAGTGGTGGAAGTGGAAGATTGACCCGTTCAGCGTCGATGCCGTGCTGATCTATGCCCAGCGCGGCCATGGCCGGCGCGCGAGCCTGTACAGCGATTACACCTTTGCCGTGTGGGACGCACCGGCAGGCACGCCTGGACGTGCGCTGGTGCCATTCGCCAAGGCCTACTCAGGCCTCAGCGATGAAGAAATGCGCAAGGTCGATGCAATCGTGCGCAAAACCACCGTGGAAACCTTCGGCCCGGTGCGCAGCGTCACCCCGACGCTGGTGTTCGAACTGGGCTTTGAAGGCATCGCGCTGTCCAAGCGGCACAAGAGCGGCATCGCCGTGCGCTTCCCGCGGATGCTGCGCTGGCGCCTGGACAAGCCGGTCGAGGAAGCCGACGACCTGGCTACCTTGCAGGCCCTGCTGAGCTGAAAACCGTGATCGGGATCTGCCTGCGCGCATGCGCAACGCCGAAGTTTGTGCTTCTATCTTCAGTCGCAGCCCGATCATCAACCAGCGCCCAGGACCCCCATGCACCACTCGACCCACAGCTTGCTCAGCCCCGCGCCCGGCATCAGCCGGCACCTGCACAGCTTCCAGTTCGGCCCAGCCGGCGCCGGCAAAGTCTATATCCAGGCCTCGCTGCACGCCGACGAACTGCCGGGCATGCTGGTCGCCTGGCACCTCAAGCAGCGCCTGCTCGAACTGGAACAGCAAGGCCTGTTGCGTCAGCAGGTCCTGCTGGTGCCAGTGGCCAACCCATTGGGCATCGAGCAAGTGCTGCTGGATGCGCCCATGGGCCGCTTCGAGCTGCACAGCGGGGAAAACTTCAACCGCAACTTCGTCGACCTTTCGGACACCATCGGCGACCAGCTCGAAGGCCAATTGACCCAGGACCCGCAACACAACCTTGAGCTGATCCGCGAGCACCTGCGCCGGGGCCTGGACGCGCACCCGGCACGTACCGCGCTGCAGTCCCAGCGCTTGTGCCTGCAACGACTGGCGTGCGATGCCGACATGGTCCTCGACCTGCACTGCGACTTCGAAGCGGTCGAGCACCTGTACACCACGCCGCAGGCCTGGCCGCGGGTAGAGCCACTGGCGCGCTACCTCGGGGCGCAGGCCAGCCTGCTCGCGACCGACTCGGGCGGGCAGTCGTTCGATGAGAGCTTCAGTCTGGTCTGGTGGCAATTGCAGCAGCGCTTCGGTAAGCGCTACCCGATCCCCGAGGGTGGCATTTCGGTCACGCTGGAGCTGCGCGGGCAAGCCGACGTCTGCCACGCGCTGGCGACCAAGGACTGCCAGGCGATCATCGACTTTCTGACCCACGCGGGGGTTATCGAAGGGCAACCGGCCGAATTACCGGCGCTGCTCCATCCGGCCACACCACTGGCCGCAGTGGAACCCGTCAGCACCGCCCAGGGCGGGCTGGTGGTATTTTACGCAAAACCCGGCCAATACCTGCAAGCCGGGCAACTGATTGCCGAGGTGATCGACCCGCTCACCGATCAGGTCAGTTCGCTGCGCAATCAACAGGCCGGGCTGCTGTATGCCCGTAGCGTTCGGCGCATGGCAACCAGCGGCATGGTCGTCGCCCATGTCGCGGGCGAGCAGATTTGCCGCAGTGGTTACCTGTTGGGCAATTAACAGGTAAACCAATGGACACGCACAGCGGTCTGTAGAAGCACAGCCTTTGACGGATCCACGCATGCCCGCCACGACCGACCTTGCCAACGCCTGGTTTGCCACGCGTGGATTCAAACCCTTCGCCTTTCAGCGCCAGGTCTGGGCCGCCGTCGAGCGTGGCGAGTCGGGGCTGGTGCATGCCAGTACCGGCTCTGGCAAAACCTACGCGGTATGGCTGGCCGCCCTGCGCGCCTATGCGCGCACGGTCAACTCGACCGCTAAGCCGGCGCCGCTGCAGGTGCTGTGGATTACGCCGATGCGTGCGCTGGCAGCGGATACCGCACGTGCCCTGCAGGCGCCGCTGGATGACCTGGAACTGAACTGGAACGTCGGCGTGCGCAGTGGTGATACCAGCTCTGCCGAGCGCGCCCGGCAAGCCCGGCGACTGCCCAGTACGCTGGTGACCACTCCAGAAAGCCTGACCCTATTGCTGACCCGCACCCAGGCCAATGAAGACTTTGCGCAGCTGCGCATGGTGGTGGTCGACGAATGGCACGAGCTGCTTGGCAACAAGCGTGGCGTGCAGCTCCAGTTGGCGTTGGCGCGCTTGCGCCGCTGGCATCCCGGGCTGGTGGTGTGGGGGCTGTCGGCGACCTTGGGCAATCTTGAGCACGCCCGCGATGTGCTGTTGCCCGCCGGTGGCTCACTGGTCAAAGGGCGTCAGGACAAACGTTTTGTCGTCGACACGTTATTGCCGGAGGCAATCGAGCGCTTCCCTTGGGCCGGTCACATGGGCCTGAAAATGCTCAAGCAGGTCAGTACCGAAATCGACGCCAGCGAAAGCTGCCTGGTCTTCACCAATACCCGCGCGCAAGCCGAGCTGTGGTATCAGGCACTTCTCGCGCACCGCCCTGACTGGGCCGGCTTGATCGCCCTGCACCATGCCTCGTTGGCTCGGCAGACCCGCGACTGGGTAGAGCGCAGTCTCAAACAAGGCTCGCTCAAGGCGGTGATCTGCACGTCAAGCCTGGACCTTGGGGTGGATTTTCTGCCAGTAGAGCGGGTACTGCAGATTGGTTCGGCCAAGGGTATCGCGCGTTTGATGCAGCGTGCGGGTCGATCCGGGCATGCGCCCGGGCGCGCCTCGCGGATTACCCTGGTGCCGACCCACAGCCTCGAGCTGGTCGAGGCCGCCGCTGCTCGCCATGCCCTGGCCGCCGGCCAGATCGAGGCACGCCAGTCGCCGCGGCTGAGCATGGATGTGCTGGTGCAGCATCTGGTCAGCATGGCGCTGGGCAGCGGCTTTCGCCCGGCAGAACTGCTCGAGGAAGTGCGCAGCACCTGGGCCTTTCGCGAACTGCGCGACAGCCAGTGGCAATGGGCGCTGGATTTTGTCTGCCATGGTGGCAGTTCGCTGACGGCCTACCCTGACTACCAGCGCGTCGAAGCCCACGCCGACGGCATCTGGCGTGTAGCCAACGAGCGCCTGGCGCGGCGCCATCGGATGGGCATCGGCACCATCGTCAGCGATGCCAGTATCCAGCTCAAATACTGGAGCAAGGGCGGCGGCGGCAAACAGCTGGGCAGCGTCGAGGAATCATTTATCGCGCGCCTCAAACCCGGCGATACGCTGGTGTTTGCCGGCCGCGTGCTGGAGCTGGTGCGGGTCGAGAATATGACCGCCTATGTACGCCGCAGTACCGCTCGCAAGGCGGCGATTGCCCGTTGGAATGGCGGCCGTATGCCGCTGTCGAGCGAACTGGCGGACGCCTTGGTGGAGCGCCTGGATGCCGCAGCCCATGACCATTTCGACGGCCCCGAAATGCGCGCCGTGCGACCTCTGCTGGAGTTGCAGGCAACTTGGTCGGCGCTGCCCACCCAGCACACCCTGCTGGCCGAGACATTCACTTCAAGACAAGGCTCGCATCTGTTTCTGTACCCATTCGCCGGACGCATGGCCAACCTGGGCCTGGCCAATCTGATAGCGTGGCGCGTGAGCCGGGTGCAGCCATTGTCGGTGTCCATTGCGGTCAATGATTACGGCTTCGAGCTGGTCAGCCCCAGCACGGTCGATTGGGCCACGTATCTGCCGCGGGCGTTGAGCACGGATGATCTGCTCGAAGATGCACTGGCCAGCTTGAATGCGGGCGAAATGGCGCTGCGGCGCTTTCGCGAAATCGCGCAGATTTCCGGTCTGGTGTTCGGCGGCTACCCCGCCGCGCAGAAGAGCACTCGACAGATTCAGGCCTCCAGCGGATTGTTCTACGAGGTATTTCGCAAGCACGACGCCGACAATCTGTTGCTCGGCCAAGCGCGGGATGAGGTGCTGCGCGAAGAACTGGAAATCGAGCGACTGCATCGGCAGCTGCTCAAATTGAGCACGCTGCGTCTGGATCTGCACGACCTGCGTCGCCCCGGACCATTGGCTTTCGCGCTGTTGGTAGAAGGCATGCGCGAGACCCTGAGCACAGAAAAACTGGCCGACCGCATTGCACGGATGGTGGCTGATCTGGAAAAAGTCGCCGACGCACCCAACGGGCGAACCCGACGCGGGAGCTGAGCCTTGCCCTGAATACAAGGACTTCTATGCAGCATCTAGAAATTGAACACTGCGGCGAAACGCTCTGGCTGCTGCCGGACAAGGCCCTATACTGGCCAGCGCGGCGGGCCTTGTTGGTCGCTGATGTGCACATCGGCAAGGCGGCAAGCTATCGCGCATTGAATCAGCCAGTGCCGCGCGGCACCACCGATGCCACCCTCGCCCGCCTTGATGCGTTGCTTACCGAGCACGCTTGCGAGCAATTGATTGTACTCGGCGATTTCTTGCACGCCCGCCACGCTCAGGCGCCGGCGATCATCGCTAAGCTCAAGGCCTGGCGCGAGCGGCATGCTCAGGTGCAGATGATTCTGGTGCGCGGCAACCATGACCGCCACGCCGGCGACCCACCGGCGGAGCTGAACATCGAGATCAAGGAAGAACCGTGGCTATACGGCCCGTTTGCCCTGCAGCACGAGCCCACGGCAAACCCTGCGCACACGGTGCTGGCAGGACACGTGCATCCGGTTTACGTACTGCGCGGCAGAGCCCGGCAGCGGTTGCGCTTGCCGTGCTTTCTGATCAACAAGGAGGTCTGCCTGTTGCCCGCATTCGGCGAATTCACCGGGGGCTGGACGGTCGAACCCGACGCAGCCACCCGCGTGTTTCTGGCAGGGGCTGAGCGGGTCTGGGCAGTGCAGCGTTAATTACGCAACAGGAGTAGGCGGTATATCGTCCGGCAAGGTCGGTACACCCGGCTCGGTCGGTTGATCCTCACCCGGCTGAGGCGGCTGCGGGCTGTCCGGGTCTGGCTGGCCCGGCACCCCTCCTGCCTGCACAGGCAGTGGTGGCTGCGCCAACAGCGACCAGGCCAGCAGGCCGATCTGGTTGGGCTGGAGATGAGCCAGCTGGGCACTGACAGTGGTATGGAGTTTCATGGGCAGCTCCTCACGGGGGCCGGCGTACGTCATGCACGCCGCAACTGTTACCCCGTTGGAGTGCCTTGCGGGCAACTAATTCCCCGCGCTCGTCGGCTCAGGTCCGCGGCAGGGTGACGCCACGCTGGCCCTGGTACTTGCCGCCACGGTCTTTATAAGAGACTTCGCACTCTTCATCGGACTCGAGGAACAGCATCTGCGCCACGCCTTCGTTGGCGTAGATCTTTGCCGGCAAGGTGGTGGTGTTGGAGAACTCCAGCGTCACATGGCCTTCCCACTCTGGCTCGAGCGGCGTGACGTTGACGATGATGCCGCAGCGAGCGTAGGTGCTTTTGCCCAGACAGATGGTCAGGACGTTGCGCGGGATGCGGAAGTACTCGACGGTGCGCGCCAGGGCGAACGAGTTCGGCGGGATGATGCAGACGTCGCTTTTGACGTCGACAAAGCTGCCGGCGTCGAAGTTTTTCGGGTCGACCGTGGCCGAATTGATGTTGGTGAAGACCTTGAATTCGTCTGCGCAGCGTACGTCGTAGCCGTAGCTGGAAACGCCGAAGGAAATCACCCGGCTGGCTTCGTCACCGCGCACCTGGCGCTCGACGAAGGGTTCGATCATGCCGTGTTCCTGCGCCATGCGGCGAATCCACTTGTCTGATTTGATGCTCATGGCGGGTGTCCTGAAGGCTGCAAGGTAAAAAACGAGAAGCGCATCTTACCGGTCCCGGCCTCCGGGTTAAAGTTCCCCGACCGTATCCCACGCCGGACGGGGCTTGCAGCCGCCGCCGATCCGATTTTGAGCAAAGCCGCGTTTGGCCATTGGCAGGCTGAAGAAAGTGGGGTATGGTGACGTCACTGTGCTGCACGTGACACCGAGAACTCTAGTTAGATGCACGATCCCAATCTGCCCATCGCTGAATTTTCCGACTCTTTGCACTCAGTCCGGCCAGGGCATTTCCTGCGCCGATAATTACTTTGTCCAAGGAGACAGACACATGTCCAACCGTCAAAACGGTACCGTCAAGTGGTTCAACGATGAAAAAGGCTACGGCTTCATCACCCCTCAATCGGGTGACGACCTGTTCGTGCACTTCAAAGCCATCCAAGCTGACGGCTTCAAAACTCTGAAAGAAGGCCAAGCCGTAACTTTCGTCGCTACCCGCGGCCAGAAAGGTATGCAGGCTGAAGAAGTTCAACTGGGTTAATTCCAGCTGGCTTCAAAAAACCCGCTTCGGCGGGTTTTTTTATGCCTGCAATTTAGCTATCAGACCAGCGCGGACGGCATCCCCACTTACGCAGGGATGCCGAGATATCAGTCTTCGCTGATGGTGATGCTCGGCATGGCCGGAGCGACTGCTTCCTGCAGCACGATACGCGCACCGACCTGCCGCGCCAGTTCCTGGTAGACCATGGCAATTTGACTTTCAGGCTCGGCAATCGCAGTCGGCTTGCCGCTGTCGGCCTGCTCGCGAATCAGCATCGACAGCGGCAGCGACGCCAGCAAGTCGACACCGTATTGCGAGGCCAGCTTGGCACCGCCGCCCTCACCGAACAGGTGCTCGGCATGGCCACAGTTGGAGCAGATATGCACGGCCATGTTCTCCACCACGCCAAGTACCGGGATGTTGACCTTGCGGAACATCTCTACACCCTTGCGCGCGTCAAGCAGGGCCAGGTCCTGCGGCGTGGTCACGATCACCGAACCGGCCACCGGGACTTTCTGCGCCAGGGTCAGCTGGATATCGCCAGTGCCGGGCGGCATGTCGATCACCAGGTAGTCCAGATCATCCCAGGCCGTCTGGGTCACCAGTTGCAGCAGGGCGCCGGAGACCATCGGCCCGCGCCAGACCATCGGCGTGTTGTCGTCGGTCAGAAATGCCATCGACATCACTTCGACGCCGTGCGCCTCGATCGGCACAAACCACTTCTGCTCACGAATCTGCGGTCGAGTGCCTTCGGCGATACCGAACATCACGCCCTGGCTTGGGCCATAGATATCGGCATCGAGAATACCCACCCGCGCCCCTTCGCGCGCCAGCGCCAAGGCCAGGTTGGCCGAGGTGGTCGACTTGCCTACGCCACCTTTGCCCGAGGCAACGGCGATGATGTTCTTCACGTTGGCCATGCCGGGCACTTGCGCCTGGGCCTTGTGTGCGCTGATCACACAATCGATCGAGACGTTGGCCGCAGTCACGCCCTCTATGTTCTCGACAGCGGTCTGCAATACCTGCGCCCAACCATTCTTGAACAGCCCGGCGGCATAGCCCAACTGCAGCTGCACGCTGACCTGGCTACCCTGGATGTTGATCGCGCTTACGCAACCGGCGCTGACCGGGTCCTGGTTCAGGTAGGGATCGGTGTACTGGCGAAGCGCGGCTTCGACATCGGCACGTGTGACGGCACTCATGGAGGCTCCCATAGGCAAGATCTGAAGGTGAGACAGGCACCTATGCTAACCCGTCAATCGTCAGCAGGTACGTCGATGGGGTGAAATAAATTCGCTGTCGCTTTATAGTGGCCGATCAACTTTGTATCCCGTCTAGCCAGAGTAATAGCCGAGCCACCATGTCCGAGCCACGTCAGATTCTCGTCACCAGCGCCCTGCCCTATGCCAACGGTTCCATCCACCTTGGCCATATGCTCGAGTACATCCAGACGGACATGTGGGTTCGCTTCCAGAAGCTGCGCGGCAACCAGTGCACCTATGTCTGCGCCGACGACGCCCACGGCTCGGCGATCATGCTGCGTGCCGAAAAAGAAGGCATCACCCCCGAGCAGTTGATCGCCGACGTGCAGGCCGAGCACAGCAGTGACTTTGCCGAGTTCCTGGTCGACTTCGACAACTTCCATTCGACCCACAGCGATGAAAACCGCGAACTGTCGAGCATGATCTACACCCGCCTGCGCGACGCCGGGCACATCGCCAACCGCTCGGTCACGCAGTACTTCGACCCGGAAAAAGGCATGTTCCTGGCCGACCGCTTCATCAAGGGCACCTGCCCCAAGTGCGCCGCTGAAGATCAGTACGGCGACAACTGCGAGAAGTGCGGCGCAACCTACGCCCCGACCGAACTGAAGAACCCCAAGTCAGCGATCTCTGGCGCCACGCCAGTACTGAAGGACTCCAAGCACTTCTTCTTCAAGCTGCCTGACTTCCAGGCCATGCTGCAGCAGTGGACCCGCAGTGGCACCCTGCAGGACGCCGTTGCCAACAAACTCGCCGAGTGGCTCGACTCCGGTTTGCAGGAGTGGGACATCTCCCGCGACGCTCCGTATTTCGGTTTCGAAATCCCGGATGAGCCAGGCAAGTACTTCTATGTCTGGCTGGACGCGCCCATCGGCTACATGGCCAGCTTCAAGAACCTCTGCGCACGCCGCCCGGAGCTGGACTTCGATGCGTACTGGAAGGCCGACTCGACCACTGAGCTGTATCACTTCATCGGCAAGGACATCGTCAACTTCCACGCCCTGTTCTGGCCGGCCATGCTCGAAGGCGCAGGCCTGCGCAAGCCGACCGCAATCAACGTGCACGGCTACCTGACGGTCAACGGCGCGAAGATGTCGAAGTCGCGTGGCACCTTCATCAAGGCGCGTACTTACCTCGACCACCTGGCGCCGGAATACCTGCGTTATTACTACGCCGCCAAACTTGGCCGCGGCGTCGATGACCTCGACCTGAACCTGGAAGACTTCATCCAGAAGGTCAACTCCGACCTGGTCGGCAAAGTGGTGAACATTGCCAGCCGTTGCGCAGGCTTCATCCACAAAGGCAATGCCGGTGTGATGGTCGGCGGTGACGCTGCGCCTGAACTGACCGAAGCCTTTGCCGCCGCTGCGCCATCGATCGCCGAAGCTTACGAGGCACGCGACTTTGCCCGCGCCATGCGCGAAATCATGGCCCTGGCCGACCGCGCCAACGCCTGGATTGCCGACAAGGCGCCGTGGTCGCTGGCCAAGCAGGAAGGCAAGCAGGACGAAGTGCAGGCCATCTGCGCCCAGGGCGTCAACCTGTTCCGCCAGCTGGTGATCTTCCTCAAACCGGTATTGCCAGTGCTGGCAGCAGACGCCGAGGCCTTCCTCAACGTCGCGCCGCTGCGCTGGGACGATCACCAGTCACGCCTGGAAAATCATCAGCTGAATGCGTTCAAGCCGCTGATGAGCCGCATCGAACCGGCCAAGGTCGAAGCCATGATCGCCGCCAGCAAGGAAGACCTGCTCGCCTCCCAGGCTCCCAGCGCCCCTGCTGGCAATGGCGAGCTGAGCAAGGATCCGCTGGCTGCGGAAATCGAATTCGACACCTTCGCCGCCGTCGACCTGCGCGTAGCCCTGATCGTCAAAGCCGAAGCAGTACCGGGCGCCGACAAGCTGCTGCAACTGACCCTGGACATCGGCGATGAGCGTCGCAACGTGTTCTCCGGGATCAAGTCGGCCTACCCTGACCCGTCGTTGCTGGAAGGCCGCCTGACCATGATGGTGGCCAACCTCAAGCCCCGCAAGATGCGCTTCGGCATCTCCGAGGGCATGGTCATGGCAGCCGGCCCTGGCGGCGAAGAGATCTACCTGCTCAGCCCTGACAGCGGCGCCAAGCCAGGCCAGCGCATCAAGTAACCGAGCAACAACGCCCCGGCCAAGTGCCGGGGCGTTGTTTTGGCCAATGTGGCCAGCGACCATCGCCTCCCCGCCTCAAACGAGAGCCTAGCCTTTCATGAATGCCGCCAAACGCCTGGAGATCTTTCGTCGGCTGCACGAAGACAACCCAGAGCCCAAGACCGAACTCGCCTACACCACACCGTTTGAATTGCTGATTGCGGTGATCCTGTCAGCCCAGGCCACCGATGTCGGCGTCAACAAGGCCACGGCGCGCCTGTATCCGGTTGCCAATACACCCGAGGCGATCTACGCCCTGGGCGTCGACGGGCTAAGCGCCTACATCCGCACCATCGGCCTGTACAACAGCAAGGCGAAAAACGTCATCGAAACCTGCAGGCTGCTGATTGAGCTGCATGGCAGCGTGGTCCCCGACAACCGCGAAGCACTCGAGGCGCTGCCAGGCGTGGGCCGCAAGACCGCCAACGTGGTGCTCAATACGGCGTTCAGGCAACCTGCCATGGCCGTCGACACGCATATTTTCCGCGTCAGCAACCGCACCGGGATCGCCCCTGGCAAGACCGTGCTGGAAGTGGAAAAAAAGCTGATGCGCTTCGTTCCCAAGGATTACCTGCTCGATGCTCATCACTGGCTGATCCTCCACGGCCGCTACGTATGCCAGGCGCGCAAGCCGCGCTGCGGCAGCTGCCGCATCGAGGATTTGTGCGAATACCGACTAAAAACCTCGGACGATTGAGCCAATAGCTAGAACACCCCCTGCCTGATTGAAAAAATCTTTTTTACCAGACCAGAGATTCTCGTTATAAGGTCGGCCAATGGCCCATTGGCTTGGAGTAACTCATGAGCACTGACAAAGAAGACCTGGTGATCGATGACGATCTGGTACTGAGCACCGATGACGAGCCGGAGCCGCGGGTAGAAGTTGCCAAGACCAACCTGGACAAACGTCGCACCATTGACAACTTGCTGGAGGAGCGACGTCTGCAGCGGCAACTCGCCGATTACGACTACGACCTGTAAAACCACGATCTGTTAACAGGTCGGCACTAAGCCTGCTCAGGCCAGCCCATGACGCTGGGCAAGCTCGATCAGATCGACCAGTGAGCGAGCATTGAGCTTGAGCAGCAGCCGGGTTTTATAGGTGCTGACGGTCTTGTTGCTGAGGAACATGCTTTCGGCGATATCCTTGTTGCTCTTGCCCCTGGCCAACTGCTGCAGCACCATCATCTCACGCGCAGAAAGGCGCTCGACCATTTCGGTCTCGGTCCCACGACTGATGGTGCTACGAGCCTTGTGCAGGGCTTGATTGGGGAAATAGCTGTAGCCCGAGAGCACCGCCTTGATTGCACTGAGCAATTCGGTCAGTTCCTGCTGCTTGCAGACATAGCCGGCAGCGCCGGCCTGCATGCAGCGCATGGAGAAATGCCCTGGCGCCTGCGACGTCAACACCAGTACCTTGCTGCTGGGGCTGGCGAGGCCGATGCGGCCAATCACCTCAAGCCCATCGAGCTTGGGTATACCGATGTCCAGGACCACGATATCTGGCAGGTAGTCCCGGGTCAGCTGCAGCGCATCTACGCCGTTGTCGGTTTCTGCCACAACGTCATAACCATGCCGCTCCATCAGCATGCGCACAGCAAGGCGAATGACTGGGTGATCATCCACGATAAGCACTTTATTCATGCGATATCCATTGATTTATTTTTTTATCCAGCCGCCACCATAACCGAGCGCAACGGCAAATAGCGCGGGGGGTGGGGCCCGTAGGACACGCAGAGATGGAACCTACGTTAATCAAGGAAATTTCCTACAAACAGGCATCTTAGGAAATCATGCCCCCTGCCCTCTATTCACCAGACGGCAGCCGAGCAACACGAGCGCTATTCAAGCCAGCATCATCGCTGACGCATGCAGGATCAATCAGCCCACAAGGCAGGACTCAACATCAATGCTCTGATGACGCGGCGGCACTCTAACCAAGCGAGGAACTCGGCTACCTTTTCGGCGCACGCTGCAACGGGTAAACAAGAGCTAAATCGACGGGGGCTGCAAACATGAAAAATGAAAAAAGTCTGAGTCCTTTGACGCTCATAGCGATCTTTGCAGGCATCGTCGAGGCATCGGCGTTGGCCTCGCTGCCGTTCCTGAGCGAAGCCAGCCAGATGATCTACACATGGTTTCTGGTCGGCTTTCCATTTTTTCTTACGGTACTGTTCTTTCTGACCCTGAACTTCAATCACCAGACCCTCTACCAGCCCGCTGCACATGAAGCGGCGCAGCGGCAGCCAACAATCGAAGCGGAGCGAATGCATGGGCAGGCCTCGGCGACCATTGCGTTTTCCGGTCCGGACGCTGGTGAACTGATAGAACAGCATATCCACCGCACGCTGGCCGACCCAGAGCCGAGCGCGCGCAGCTGGACGCTGTACAACCTGGACGCGCACAAGCAGATCCATCTGGCCGTCGAGGCGCTCGCCGACACCCCTCAGTCAGTGCTGTTCGAGGTCGCTGGCGGGCAAAAAAAACCCCGGCGCTAGGCCGGGGTTGATCACGCCATCTGGCAGTCGATCACAGCAGGGAACGACCTTTGTTTGCGGCGATCCTCATACGCAGTGCGTTGAGCTTGATGAAGCCAGCCGCGTCAGCCTGATTGTATGCGCCGCCATCTTCCTCGAAGGTAGCGATGTTGGCATCGAACAACGAATCGTCGGATTTGCGGCCGACCACGGTGACGTTGCCTTTGTACAGCTTCAAGCGAACTACGCCGTTCACGTTGACCTGCGAAGCGTCGATCATCTGCTGCAGCATGATCCGCTCCGGGCTCCACCAGTAGCCGGTGTAGATCAGGCTGGCGTACTTGGGCATCAGCTCGTCTTTCAGGTGAGCCACTTCACGGTCGAGGGTGATCGACTCGATGGCGCGGTGAGCGCGCAGCATGATGGTGCCGCCAGGGGTCTCGTAGCAGCCACGCGACTTCATGCCGACGTAACGGTTCTCGACGATGTCCAGACGGCCAATGCCGTTGGCGCCGCCGATGCGGTTGAGGTCGGCCAGCACGGTAGCTGGCGACTTGTCGACGCCGTCGATGGCAACGATGTCGCCATTGCGGAAGGTCAGCTCGAGGTAGGTCGCCTGGTCAGGGGCGTTCTCCGGGGAGACGCTCCACTTCCACATGTCTTCTTCGTGCTCGGTCCAGGTGTCTTCCAGCACGCCGCCTTCATAGGAGATGTGCAGCAGGTTGGCGTCCATCGAGTACGGCGACTTCTTCTTGCCGTGGCGCTCGATCGGGATGCCGTGCTTCTCGGCGTAATCCATCAGCTTCTCGCGGGACAGCAGGTCCCACTCGCGCCATGGTGCAATGACCTTGACGCCTGGCTTGAGCGCGTAGGCGCCGAGCTCGAAACGAACCTGGTCGTTGCCCTTGCCGGTCGCACCGTGGGAAATGGCGTCAGCGCCAGTTTCGTTGGCGATCTCGATCAGACGTTTGGCGATCAGCGGACGCGCGATGGAAGTACCCAGCAGGTACTCGCCTTCGTAGACGGTGTTGGCGCGGAACATCGGGAACACGAAGTCACGCACGAATTCTTCGCGCAGGTCATCGATGTAGATTTCTTTCACGCCCATCGCCTGAGCCTTGGCGCGGGCCGGTTCGACCTCTTCGCCCTGGCCTAGGTCAGCGGTGAAGGTCACCACTTCGCAGTTGTAGGTGTCCTGCAGCCACTTGAGAATCACCGAAGTATCAAGGCCGCCGGAATACGCCAGTACGACCTTATTTACGTCCGCCATGCCATCACTCCACGGGGTTTACGGAAAGCCGTCGATTCTACCGGCCTCGCGGGCAAATTTACAGTGGGGCGACAGCTTCTGACGACAAAGCGACAAGAACTTTCGATACAGCGACCAACGGTCGCGGATCTGGCTGTTTACAGTTGCTTGGCCGCAGGCGCAGGGGCCGCAGGAGCGCCAGCTGGGGAAGGCTCGACCGCTTTTTCCGCCGGTTTGGCCACTGGCGTGACGCGATCCAGTTCGATGTTGACGCGACGGTTACGCGCCCGATTGGCCGCGCTGTTGTTCTTCGCCAGCGGGTAGCGCTCGCCATGGAAGCGCACGATGATCTGCGTTTCAGGCACACCATGTGCGACCAGATACTCGGCAACCGCCAGCGCCCGGCGCCGCGAGTCCTCGCGATTGGCCAGACGATTGCCACCGTTGTCGGAATGACCGTTGAGCTCGATGTGATTGACCGTCGGATCGGCCTTCAGGTAATCGAGAATCACGTCCAGCCGAGCCCGGCCATTGCTGTCCAGTTCGACCCCACGCGGGAAGGCGACCTGCGTCTGGCGAATCTGGTCGTAGTTCATCGGCAACAGCTTGCTCGCGCACAGCTGATAGTCGTTGAACGCCTTCGCAAAGCTGACGGGCAGCACTCGCACTTCCATTGCTCGACCACCCTCGCCGGCATGGTTGCGCACGACCGTGCTACGCCCATCCATCAGGCCGTTGATCAAGCGACTGGCCTGGCCTTGCGAGGACGTGAACAACACCCCACTGCGGGCCAGGCGTACGGCACCGAGACTGACATCACTGCGCCCCGGCTGCCATGGCGCAGCGGCGGCGAGCAAGGTGGCAGAGCCGGCGCCGAGCAGGTTGGTGTCCGAGCGCAGGCGGAAGGTTGGTTGCTCGCCTGCGCGACGCACGAACTCGCCACTGCCAAAGCCGTCTATCGGCTGGACCAGGCGGCATTCGAATTGATCGCCTTCGACCGTCCAGGCGATGTTCTCCATCCGGGTCTGGAAGGTCAATGCGCCTGCCGGCAGGCTGGCAAACAAGGTGAACAGGGCTAGGTAACGCTGGCGCACGGGCGGCTCCACAAATTCTGACGGCTTACCTGCAGGCTATCGGTCGAGCGCCGGAAAACTTGATAGCCGTGCTCGACCAAGGGTTTTCCGGTAGCATTCGCACTTGAGTTCGACCCGCCTGGAATCCCCAATGTCCGACCGCCTGACCCTCCTGCGTCCCGATGACTGGCATATCCATCTGCGCGATGGTGCTGTCCTGCCCCACACCGTTGGCGACGTAGCGCGTACCTTCGCCCGCGCCATTGTCATGCCCAACACGGTTCCGCCGGTGCGCGATGCCGCCGAAGCGGGTGCCTACCGCGAGCGGATCCTTGCCGCGCGCCCAGTTGGCAGCCGCTTCGAGCCGCTGATGGTGCTGTACCTTACCGACCGTACCAGTGCCGATGACATCCGCGCGGCCAAGGCCAGTGGTTTTGTCTACGCCGCCAAGCTGTACCCGGCTGGCGCCACGACCAACTCCGATTCCGGCGTGACCAGCATCGACAAGATCTTCCCGGCCATCGAAGCCCTTGCCGAAACCGGCATGCCGCTGCTGGTGCACGGTGAAGTGACGCATGCCGATGTCGACGTATTCGACCGCGAAAAACGCTTTATCGACGAGCACATGCGCCGTCTGGTCGACCGCTTCCCGACGCTCAAGGTGGTGTTCGAACACATCACCACGGCCGATGCCGCGCAGTTTGTCAGTGAAGCACCGGCCAATGTCGGTGCGACCATTACCGCTCAGCACTTGCTGTACAACCGCAACCACATGCTGGTCGGCGGTATTCGCCCGCACTTCTATTGCCTGCCGATCCTCAAGCGCAACACCCACCAGGTGGCGCTGCTGGACGCTGCTACCAGCGGCAATCGCAAGTTCTTCCTTGGCACCGACTCGGCGCCCCACGCCCAGCACGCCAAGGAAGCCGCCTGCGGCTGCGCCGGTTGCTACACCGCGTATGCGGCGATCGAGATGTACGCCGAAGCGTTTGAACAGCGCAACGCGCTGGACAAGCTGGAAGGTTTTGCCAGCCTGCATGGCCCAGCGTTCTATGGCCTGCCAGCAAACACCGACCGGATTACTCTGGTCCGTGAAGAATGGACTGCGCCAAGCAGCCTGCCGTTTGGCGACAACCTTGTGATTCCGCTGCGCGCCGGTGAAAAACTGCGCTGGCGCCTGCTGGAGGAAAACGCGTGAGCGAAGATCTGTACGAAGACGACCAGGAAGTTTCCAGCGGTGGCCCACGCCACCCGATGGCCGAGCGCTTCCGCGGTTACCTGCCGGTTGTTATCGATGTCGAGACCGGTGGCTTCAACAGCGCTACCGATGCCCTGCTGGAGATCGCTGCGGTCACCATCGGCATGGACGAGAAGGGTTTCCTGTTCCCTGAACACACGCACTTCTTCCGCGTCGAGCCGTTTGAAGGCGCCAACATCGAGGCGGCGGCACTGGAATTCACCGGGATCAAGCTTGACCACCCACTGCGCATGGCAGTGAGTGAAGAGAGCGCGCTGACCGAAATCTTCCGCAGCGTTCGCAAGTCGCTCAAGTCCAACGGCTGCAAGCGGGCGATCCTGGTCGGCCACAACAGCAGCTTTGACCTGGGCTTCCTCAATGCTGCGGTTGCGCGCAATGACCTCAAGCGCAATCCGTTCCACCCATTCTCCAGCTTCGACACTGCTACCCTGGCCGGCCTCGCCTACGGGCAGACCGTACTGGCGCGAGCATGCCAGAGCGCCGACATCGATTTCGACGGCCGTGAGGCGCATTCGGCGCGTTATGACACCGAGAAGACTGCCGAGCTGTTCTGCGGCATCGTCAACCGCTGGAAGGATCTGGGCGGCTGGCGCGATTGATTGCAGCCAGAGAAGCGGCCTTGCATCCTGTCTCTAGGAGCGGCCTTGTGTCGCGAAAGGCCGCGTAGCGGGCCCGGCAGTTTTGCGGCGCTGTACACATCCTGGGGCCGCTACGCAGCCCTTTCCGACCGGTCCGGCGCCCCGGCAAGCCCGCTCCTACACAGGGTGCGGTGTCTGTGGGGCGCGCGGCGGACACAAAAAAACCGGCCACTTGGGCCGGTTTTTTTATGCGTGGCGATTACAGCTTGCCGGCATTCTCGCTCAGGTAAGCAGCAACGCCTTCTGGCGAAGCGTTCATGCCCTTGTCGCCTTTTTTCCAGTTGGCAGGGCAGACTTCGCCGTGCTCTTCGTGGAATTGCAGAGCGTCAACCAGACGCAGCAGCTCGTCCATGTTACGGCCCAGCGGCAGGTCGTTGATGATCTGCGAGCGGACAACGCCGTTCAG
Organism: Pseudomonas shirazensis; assembly: GCF_014268785.2. Classification (GTDB taxonomy): domain Bacteria; phylum Pseudomonadota; class Gammaproteobacteria; order Pseudomonadales; family Pseudomonadaceae; genus Aquipseudomonas; species Aquipseudomonas shirazensis. Next base: position 56,376 of record NZ_JABWRD020000005.1, read on the forward strand.
GTCGATCAGGAAGGCGCCACGGAAGGCTACGCCGCCTTCGGACTCAACGTCGTAGGCCTTGCAAATTTCGTGGGTGATGTCAGCCGCCAGGGTGTACTTGACCTGGCCGATGCCACCGTTGTTGACCGGGGTGTTACGCCAGGCGTTGTGAGTGAAGTGCGAGTCGATCGACACGCCGATCACTTCGACGTTGCGCGCAGCGAAGTCTGGAATGCGGTTGTCCAGCGCGATCAGCTCGGACGGGCAGACGAAGGTGAAGTCCAGCGGGTAGAAGAATACCAGGCCGTACTTGCCCTTGATCGCCGAAGCGAGGTTGAAGCTGTCGACGATTTCGCCGTTGCCCAGCACAGCTGGAACGGTGAAGTCGGGGGCTTGTTTACCAACGAGTACGCTCATCGTTATCTCCTGATGAAGGTGAAAAAACGTTGCCCGGCGGCAAACCCGCCAAGCATCCAGCAAAGGCTGACCATCATACACAGGTTAAGATGACAGGCCAGGTCCAACCGCCGGTCGCCCTTGCACATTTAGTTTCAGAAACCGCTTTGACAAGCATTCTCATTACTATTACTCTCCATCGCATCGACTCAACGACGATGGTCAGCCTCTATGTATGTGTGTCTTTGTGTCGGCGTCACCGACGGACAGATTCGCGATGCGATCTACGAGGGATGCTGTAGCTACAAGGAAGTCCGGGCGGCCACCAACGTGGCGAGCCAATGCGGCAAGTGCGCGTGCCTTGCCAAGCAGGTGGTGCGTGAGACGTTGACCGACCTCCAGGTCAGCCAGCAGCCCGCCCTGCCCTATCCCGTCGAATTTAATGCAGTCTGATTTCCCCCCGTATTTTTAAGAACCGGACCTTGCGTCCGGTTTTTTTATGCCTTTAATTCAATAAGTTAGCGTGCCAACGCGGTTCACAAACATTCTTATTCCGATTAAATTTCATTTATTATTCAACAACTTAGGTTTGACACTGGAAGTTGTCAGGCTCAGACTTCGGGTATTGACACACTCAACACGGCAGGAATACGGACATGAAAGGCGACGTCAGCGTCATCCAGCATCTCAACAAGATCCTCGGGAACGAGCTGGTCGCTATCAACCAGTACTTCCTGCACGCGCGTATGTATGAAGACTGGGGCCTCAACGCCCTGGGCAAGCGCGAGTACAAAGAGTCCATCGAGGCGATGAAGGACGCAGACAAGCTGATCAAGCGCATCCTGTTCCTCGAAGGCCTGCCTAACGTGCAGGACCTGGGTAAGCTGCTGATCGGCGAGCACTCCAAAGAGATGCTGGAATGCGACCTGAAGATCGAGCAAAGCGGCCTGATCGATCTCAAGGCAGCTATTGCGCACTGCGAAACTTCTGGCGACTTCGGCTCGCGGGAAATGCTGGAAGACATCCTTGAATCCAAGGAAGAGCACATCGACTGGCTGGAAACCCAGCTGAGCCTGATCGACAAGATCAGCATCGAGAACTACCTGCAGTCGCAGATGGGCGAAGAGTAACTCTCAGCCCATATGAAAAAGCCCCGCCAAGTGCGGGGCTTTTTCATGCCTGGGCAAACAACTTTGGCTGCTTGCCCAGTAAGGTCAATCAGGCTTCGGAAGCCTTGGCAGCATTGGCAGCCGCTTCCTTGACCAGCTTTTGCAGCTCACCGTTCTCGAACATCTCGATCATGATGTCGCTGCCGCCGACCAGTTCACCGGCAACCCACAGCTGTGGGAAGGTCGGCCAGTTGGCGTACTTGGGCAGGTTGGCGCGGATTTCCGGGTTCTGCAGGATGTCGACATAGGCGAATTTCTCGCCACAGCCCATAACAGCCTGGGCCGCCTTGGACGAAAAGCCGCACTGAGGCGCGTTCGGCGAGCCTTTCATGTAAAGCAGAATGGTGTTGTTGGCAATCTGCTCTTTGATTGTTTCGATGATATCCATGAAGCACCTCGTCTGAACTTTCCGACTCGATGGTCGGCACGGTCAGCCATTGTATCGGAAAGCCCGGCCGTGGGTCGACCTGCACGCGGTCGGATCAGCAGTGCGCGTTCAAACGGCCGTGACCCGCACCGGCACACCATTCAACGCAGCATTGCCCGACACGGCGTCACGCTGCAGCTCGTCGGTAAGATCATTGGCACTGACCCCTGGCTGCTCAGCGGCGATCTGCAATCGCGCGCCCTGGCGGCGATGGCCGAAGCCATGGGGCAGGCTGACCACGCCGGGCATGATCTCGCTGCTGGCCTGCACGTCCACCTCGACCACACCCGTGCGCGATTGAATGCTCACGCGCTGGCCATCCCTCAACTGACGCTGCTGCATATCATCGGGATGCATCAGCAACTGATGGCGCGGCTTGCCTTTTACCAGCCGATGAAAGTTATGCATCCACGAATTGTTGCTGCGCACGTGCCGGCGACCGATCAACAGCAGCTCGTCCGGCGCTGCCGGGGCCTGTCTGGCAAGGCGCTGCAAGTCTTCAAGCAGTTGCGTCGGCGCTGCCTCGACCGCTTTGCCGGGGGTAGCCAGGCGCGCGGCCAGGTTGGCGCGCAAGGGCCCCAGGTCCAGGCCGTGTGGATGCTGATCCAGGGCGTCCAGTGACAACGCCCACGGCGACGCCTGGCCATAGCGGCCGTGGCGCAACGCCAGGTCGATCATCTGCGCCGGGGGCATGGTCGGCTTCAGTTCCTTCTGCGCACGCCTGGCGAACGCCTTGGCCAGACCAACGAAGATCTCCCAGTCGTGCAACGCACCGGCAGGCTTGGCCAGCACTGCCCGATTGAAACGGGTGACATTGCGCACCGCCAGCAGGTTGAAGGTGGTGTCGTAGTGGTCGTTTTCCAGTGCCGTGGTCGACGGCAAGATCAGGTCAGCGTGGCGCGTGGTTTCGTTGAGGTACAGGTCGATGCTGAGCATGAACTCAAGGCCGCCCAAGGCCTGGTCCAGTTGACGGCCATTGGGCGTCGACAACACCGGATTGCCCGCCACGGTGATCAGCGCCCGCACCTGGTCAGCACCGGGCACGAGCATCTCCTCGGCCAAAGCTGCCACGGGTAGCTCGCCGGCGTATTCCGGCAACCCGGAGACGCGGCTCTGCCAGGCATTGAAATGGCCGCCTGAGCTTGTAGCGACCAGATCCACCGCAGGCTCTGTGCACAACGCCCCACCGACCCGATCAAGATTGCCGGTCACCAGATTGATCAGCTGGATCAGCCAATGGCAAAGGCTGCCGAAGGCCTGGGTCGAGACGCCCATGCGGCCATAACAGACCGCCCGTTCGGCTGCAGCGAAATCCCGCGCCAGTTGCCGAATCTGCTCGGCAGGCACCCCGCACACTGCGCTCATGCGCTCAACATCGAACGGCGCAATCGCTGCGCGGACCTGCTCCAGGCCATTGACCGGCAAGTGCGAGCTCTTGGCCAGATCCTCTGCAAACAGGGTATTGAGCAAGCCACACAGCAATGCAGCGTCAGTGCCCGGGCGGATGAACAGGTGCTGATCGGCAATGGCGGCCGTTTCGCTGCGGCGCGGATCGATCACCACCAGTTGCCCGCCGCGGGCGTGCAGTGCTTTGAGGCGCTTGTGCACGTCCGGTACGGTCATGATACTGCCATTGGAGACCAGCGGATTGCCGCCCAGAATCAGCATGAAGTCGGTGTGATCGATGTCAGGGATCGGCAGCAACAGGCCGTGGCCATACATCAGATGGCTGGTCAGGTGCTGCGGCAGTTGGTCCACCGAGGTTGCCGAAAAGCGGTTGCGGGTCTTTAGCAGGCCAAGGAAGTAGTTGCTGTGGGTCATCAGCCCGTAGTTGTGCACGCTGGGGTTGCCCTGATACACCGCCACCGCGTTGCGCCCGTGCGCCTGCTGAATGCTCCAGAGTTTCTCTGCAGCCAGCTCGAATGCAGCCTCCCAGTCGATCGGCTGCCAGCGCTCGCCAACCCGTTGCAGCGGTTGTCGGAGGCGATCCGGATCGTCCTGTATATCCTCCAATGCTACCGCCTTGGGACAGATATGGCCGCGACTGAACGTATCGAGCGGATCGCCTTTGATCGAGACGATGCGTGCAGCCGCGCCGATAGGCTGGTCGATCTCGATGTTCAGGCCACAGATGGCCTCGCACAGATGACACGCACGATGATGCACAGTGGTGGCCATGGTCGACTCGCTCCGCTCAAGGGGAGCAGCCACTATGGGCCGCGCTGAAAGCGCTCGCCAGCGCACTTCGCCGGCTGAATCTTGCGCCATCAGGCAGGCGATTAACGACAGCGGGTTTGCCAAGCCCCTCACCCGCCGTGTAAAAACTCCGTAATGAATAAAAAACGGCGCCGGGCCATAGCCTTAGGACATCCGTTGATACAGGCGCACGATGAACCCCCTTTGTTTCACGCGACATTTAATTATAGTATTGCGCCTTTCCCTATTTCGTCCGCTCCGTGCGGCTTACGCCGCAGGTCTCTCCCGTTGTCAATTAAAGCCAACGACTGGCCTGCGAACCGTTGCAATTAAGGTAGTCAATCATGAGCGCTAGGCACTTTCTCTCCCTGATGGATTTCACTGCTGACGAATTGCTCGGCGTGATCCGTCGCGGCATCGAGCTGAAGGACCTGCGTAACCGCGGCGTGCTGTTCGAGCCACTGAAGAACCGGGTGCTGGGGATGATCTTCGAGAAAGCCTCGACCCGGACCCGCCTGTCGTTTGAAGCCGGCATGATCCAGCTTGGCGGCCAGGCGATCTTCCTGTCGCCGCGCGACACTCAGCTGGGCCGTGGTGAACCGATCGCCGACAGCGCCATCGTCATGTCGCGCATGCTCGATGCGGTGATGATCCGTACCCACCACCACCGCATCCTCACCGAATTTGCGGCCAACTCGCGGGTGCCGGTGATCAACGCCCTGTCCGATGAGTCGCACCCGTGCCAGCTGCTGGCCGACATGCAGACCTTCCTCGAACACCGTGGCTCGATCCAGGGCAAGACCGTGGCCTGGATCGGCGACGGCTACAACATGTGCAACTCGTACATCGAAGCCGCCCAGCAGTTCGACTTCCAGCTGCGCATCGCCTGCCCGGAAGGCTACGAGCCTGATCCGCGCTTCCTCGCCCTTGCCGGTGAGCGGGTGCAGATCGTGCGCGACCCCAAGCAAGCGATTGCCGGCGCCCACCTGGTTACCACCGATGTCTGGACTTCCATGGGCCAGGAAGAGGAAACTGCACGGCGCCTGGCGCATTTCGCACCGTATCAGGTCACCCGCGAACTGCTCGACCTGGCTGCACCCGACGCCTTGTTCATGCACTGCCTGCCCGCCCACCGTGGCGAGGAAATCAGCCTGGACCTGCTCGACGACCCACGTTCGGTCGCCTGGGACCAAGCTGAAAACCGCCTGCATGCACAAAAGGCCCTTCTCGAATTTCTTGTCGAACCGGCTTACCACCACGCATGAGTCATCCGTTATTGCTCAACCTGCGCAACCTCGCCTGCGGCTATGGCGAGCAGCGCATCGTCCAGAACCTCAATCTGCACCTCAACGCAGGCGACATCGGTTGCCTGCTCGGGTCATCGGGTTGCGGCAAGACCACCACGCTGCGGGCGATTGCCGGCTTCGAGCCGGTGCACGACGGTGAAATCCAGCTCGCTGGCGAAGTCATTTCGCGGGCGGGTTTTACTCTGTCACCAGAGAAACGCCGGATCGGCATGGTGTTCCAGGACTACGCGCTGTTCCCGCACCTGACCGTCGCGCAAAACATTGCCTTTGGCATCAGCAAGCATCCGCGCCAGGCCGCTGTAGTTGAAGAGATGCTCGAGCTGGTCAAGCTCGTCGGGCTCGGTGGGCGTTACCCGCACGAGCTGTCCGGCGGCCAGCAGCAGCGCGTTGCCCTGGCCCGAGCACTGGCGCCGGAGCCGCAACTGCTGTTGCTCGACGAGCCGTTCTCCAACCTTGACGTGGAACTGCGCAGGCGCCTCAGCCATGAGGTCCGCGACATCCTCAAAAGCCGTGGCACCAGCGCCATTCTGGTCACGCATGATCAGGAAGAGGCGTTTGCCGTCAGCGATCATGTCGGCGTGTTCAAGGAAGGTCGGCTGGAGCAGTGGGATACCCCCTACAACCTGTATCACGAACCGCAGACGCCGTTTGTGGCCAGCTTCATCGGCCAGGGCTATTTCATTCGTGGGCAGATGAGCAGCCATGAAGCGGTGACCACCGAGCTCGGCGAGCTGCGTGGCAATCGCGCCTACACCATGGCCGTTGGCAGTTCGGTTGACGTGTTGCTGCGCCCGGACGACATCGTCCATGCGCCAGACAGCCCCCTGCGCGCCAGCGTGGTTGGCAAGAGCTTCCTCGGTGCCTCAACCTTGTATCGCTTGCAGCTGGCGACCGGCAGCCAGCTGGAAGCGATCTTCGCCAGCCACATCGATCATCAGGTCGGCCAGGACGTCGGCATTGCAGTGAAGGCCGATCACCTCGTGCTGTTCCCGGTGCCGGGCAGCGTCGCCACCCAGCACGCTCGTCAGGAAAACGGCGTTCGCCGTTACAGCTCGGCGAGCTGAGACACGGCTTGGGACACGATGACGGGTGACGGCAGCATCACCCGGCTTCTCAGCCCCGGCCGATCTCGGCAAATTTCCCTTGGGTATGCTCGGCCAGTACCGCAGCAGCCAATTCGACCTCAAGTCCGCGCCGGCCAGCACTTACGTGAATGGTTGCGAACTGCTGCGCTGATTGATCGATAAAGGTGCGCAGGCGCTTCTTCTGCCCCAGTGGGCTGATCCCGCCGACCAGATACCCCGTGGCCCGCTGCGCCGCCGCCGGGTCAGCCATTTCACACTTCTTGACCCCCGCCGCGTGGGCCAGAGCCTTCAGGTCGAGCGTGCCCACCACCGGCACAACGGCCACCAACAACTCGCCCTTTTCACTGCTGGCGAGCAGCGTCTTGAACACCTGCACAGGATCGATGCCGAGCTTTTCAGCGGCTTCCAGGCCATACGAGGCCGACTTCGGATCATGTTCGTAAGTGTGCACGCGGTGTTCGGCGCGGGCTTTTTTCAGCAGGTCGAGAGCGGGGGTCATGCGGGGCTCCGAGCAGAGAAGTTCGGCGGCTACTTTAGGTGAAAAGCCGCGAGCCAGCCAGCTTGTCGGCAAATCGCCAGATGCTGTCGGAATAGTCAGAGACCTCGCTGCGGGTCAAATTGTGGCTGAGCGTTCACTTTCGACCTTTGACATGAGCGTTTCTTGCCTATATTTTTTCGTTTCTGAATAAATGGTGCACTCTTAAAGTGCGCTTTCGCTTATCCGCCCGGGGTCAATGGGGATCGACTCTGGGCCTTGCTGTCGAGCGCTCCGCGCCTCACAACAACAAGAACCGAGGTCATACATGACGACTGCACTACGCGAACCCACCCTTCGGGGCCAATGCATGGCCGAGTTTTTCGGCACTGCGCTACTGATATTTTTCGGCACCGGTTGCGTCGCCGCGCTCAAGGTCGCGGGCGCCAGCTTCGGCCTGTGGGAAATCAGCATTATCTGGGGGGTCGGCGTGAGCATGGCGATCTACCTCACAGCCGGTGTATCCGGCGCCCATCTGAACCCGGCAGTGAGCATCGCCCTGAGCCTGTTCGCCGGTTTCGAAAAGCGCAAACTGCCGTTCTACATCCTCGCCCAGGTAGCTGGCGCCTTCTGTGCCGCCGCGCTGGTGTACAGCCTGTACAGCACGCTGTTCTTCGATTACGAACAATCCCACGCCATGGTCCGCGGCAGCCAGGCCAGCCTGGAGCTGGCGTCGGTGTTTTCCACCTATGCGCACCCGGCGCTGTCGATCGGCCAGGCGTTTCTGGTTGAAATGATCATCACCGCGATCCTGATGGCAGTGATCATGGCCTTGACCGACGACAACAATGGCCTGCCGCGCGGGGCCATGGCACCGCTGCTGATCGGCTTGCTGATCGCGGTAATTGGCAGCGCCATGGGCCCGCTGACCGGCTTTGCGATGAACCCTGCCCGAGATTTCGGTCCAAAGCTGATGACGTTCCTGGCAGGCTGGGGTGATATCGCCTTCACTGGCGGGCGTGACATTCCGTATTTCCTGATTCCGATATTCGCGCCCATTGTGGGTGCATGCCTGGGCGCTGCCGCCTACCGTGGCCTGATCGCCCGCAACTTGCCCACCGCGCAGGTTGCACTCGGGCAAACAGACGATAATTCCCAGAGCGATGCGCGGGCCTCCTGACCGGAGAGCCGCTGCCGACAGCCAGGCACAGCGCCTGGCCTCCCCCTATTTTGTGCAAGGCCATTGACATGACAGACACCCAGGACAAGAACTACATCATCGCCCTGGACCAGGGCACCACCAGTTCGCGAGCGATCATCTTCGACCGTGACGCAAACGTGGTGGGCACCTCCCAGCGTGAGTTCGTCCAGCATTATCCGCAGGCTGGCTGGGTCGAGCATGACCCGATGGAAATCTTCGCCACCCAGAGCGCGACCATGGTCGAGGCCCTGGCCCAGGCCAGCATCAGCCACGCCCAGGTCGCCGCCATCGGCATCACCAACCAGCGTGAAACCACGGTGGTGTGGGACAAGGAAAGCGGCCGCCCGGTGTACAACGCCATCGTCTGGCAGTGCCGGCGCAGCACCGAGATCTGCGCCCAGCTCAAGCGCGATGGCCATGAAGACTACATCCGCGAAACCACCGGTCTGGTCACCGACCCGTACTTCTCCGGGACCAAGCTGAAGTGGATCCTGGACAACGTCGAAGGTGTCCGCGAGCGCGCCGAGCGCGGCGAACTGCTGTTCGGCACCATCGATACCTGGCTGATCTGGAAATTCACCGGCGGCAAGGTACATGTCACCGACTACACCAACGCCTCGCGTACATTGATGTTCAACATCCACACGTTGCAGTGGGATGAAAAGATGCTCGAGCTGCTCGGTGTGCCACGCCAGATGCTGCCAGAGGTGCGCGGCTCCTCCGAGGTGTATGGCCAGACCAAGAGCGGCATCGACATCGCCGGTATCGCCGGCGACCAGCAATCGGCGCTGTTCGGCCAGATGTGCGTCGAGCCAGGCCAGGCCAAGAACACCTATGGCACCGGCTGCTTCCTGCTGATGAACACCGGCGACAAGGCGGTCAGCTCCTCCCACGGCCTGCTTACCACCATCGCTTGCGGCCCCCGTGGCGAAGTCGCTTACGCGCTGGAAGGCGCAGTGTTCAACGGCGGCTCGACCGTGCAGTGGCTGCGCGATGAACTGAAGATCGTCAACGATGCGCTCGACACCGAGTACTTCGCCAGCAAGGTCAAGGACAGCAACGGAGTCTATCTGGTGCCGGCCTTCACCGGGCTGGGCGCACCCTACTGGGACCCGTACGCACGCGGCGCACTGTTCGGCCTGACCCGCGGGGTCAAGGTCGATCACATCATCCGCGCCGCACTGGAGTCGATCGCCTACCAGACCCGCGACGTCCTCGATGCCATGCAGCAGGACTGCGGCCAGCGCCTGAGCGAACTGCGCGTGGATGGCGGCGCGGTGGCCAACAACTTCCTCATGCAGTTCCAGGCTGACATCCTCGGCAGCTGTGTCGAGCGGCCGAAGATGCGCGAAACCACCGCCCTCGGCGCTGCCTACCTGGCCGGGCTGGCCAGCGGCTTCTGGAGCAGCCTGGATGAGCTGCGCGACAAGGCTATCATCGAGCGCGAGTTCAGCCCGCAGCTGGATGAAGCGCAGAAAGAGAAGCTCTATGCCGGCTGGCAGAAAGCGGTCGAGCGTACCCGTGACTGGGAAGATCACGACGCCTGATTGAAACTGTAGCGTTTCATGCCCTGCCCACTTCGGTCGCCATGTTCAGCACATGGCGACCGACTTGTTTGTACTGCGCGCACTGGCTGTCATCCCTTTCCTACGGCATCATTGCAGCATTTGTCCGGCAGCCCCCAAGGACCGCCCATGAATCTGCCCCCGCGCCAACAACAAATCCTCGAACTGGTGCGCGAACGCGGCTACGTCAGTATCGAAGAAATGGCCCAGCTGTTCGTCGTTACCCCGCAAACCATTCGCCGCGATATCAACCAGCTTGCCGAGAGCAACCTGCTGCGGCGCTACCATGGTGGCGCGGCGTATGACTCGAGCATCGAAAACACCGCCTATGCCATGCGCGCCGACCAGATGCGCGACGAGAAACAGCGCATCGCCGAAGCCGTGGCCCGGCAGATCCCGGACCATGCCTCGGTATTCATCAACATCGGCACCACCACCGAGTCGATTGCCCGCGCTCTGCTCAATCACAATCACCTCAAGGTCATTACCAACAACCTGCACGTGGCGTCGATCCTCAGTGCCAAGGATGACTTCGAAGTGCTGGTCGCTGGCGGCACGGTGCGCCGTGACGGCGGCGTGGTCGGCCAGGCGAGTGTCGACTTTATCAGCCAGTTCAAGGTCGATTTCGCCTTGGTCGGCATCAGCGGCATCGATGAAGACGGCAGCCTGCTGGATTTCGATTATCAGGAAGTGCGTGTTTCCCAGGCGATCATTGCCAATGCGCGGCAGGTCATCCTAGCCGCCGACTCGAGCAAGTACGGGCGCAACGCAATGGTCCGGCTCGGCTCGATCAATCTGGTTGATTGCCTGGTGACCGATCAGCCGCCCTCGCCCGCCTTGAACCAACTGCTCAACGACAACAAGGTCCGCCTGGAAGTGGTGTGACCTGTGCGCGGCGTCGCACTGAGCGCCGCGTCATGTTCGCTATTGTTCATTTCGCCCCGCCTATTGAAGTTTTCCATGAAGACTCGCTGGCGAATGCTTGCATGTTGCGCTAGTATTTTCGCAAACGAACATCGATGTTCATTTTCGATGGTATCAGCCTCAGGAGGCCTTGCCCGTGTCCCAGCCCGTTTCCTCCCAGCCCGTCCCTGCCGATTGCTACGATGTTGCCGTGATTGGCGGCGGTATCAACGGTGTGGGCATTGCCGCTGACGCTGCCGGGCGCGGCCTGAAAGTGTTCCTTTGCGAAAAGGACGACCTGGCGCAACACACCTCCTCGGCCAGCAGCAAGCTGATCCATGGTGGTCTGCGCTATCTGGAACATTACGAATTCCGTCTGGTTCGTGAGGCCCTGGCTGAACGAGAGGTGCTCCTGGCCAAGGCTCCGCACATCGTCAAGCCAATGCGCTTCGTACTGCCACACAGGCCGCACCTGCGCCCTGCGTGGATGATCCGGGCGGGGCTGTTCCTCTATGATCATTTGGGCAAACGCAAGCGCCTCGGCGCGTCGCGCAGCCTGCGTTTTGGCGCTGGCAATCCGCTCAAACCATCGATCAGCCGGGGTTTCGAGTACGCCGACTGTGCTGTCGACGATGCCCGTCTGGTGGTACTCAATGCCATGGCTGCCCGCGAACACGGCGCACATATCCATACTCGTACGCGCTGCCTCAGTGCCGTACGCCTTGACGGCATGTGGCAGGTCGAGCTGCAGGAGACCAACGGCACACTGCGCACCATTCGTGCCCGTGCGCTGGTCAACGCGGCAGGCCCGTGGGTGGCCAGCTTCATCAAGGACGACCTCAAGCTACAGGCCCCTTACGGCATCCGTCTGATCCAGGGCAGCCACCTGATCGTGCCGCGCCTCTACGAGGGCGAACATGCCTATATCCTGCAAAATGAAGACCAGCGCATCGTATTCTGCATCCCGTATCTTGAGCGTTTTACCCTGATCGGCACTACGGACCGCGAGTACACCGGCGACCCGGCCCAGGTTGCGATTACCGAACAGGAAACCAGCTACCTGCTGAAGGTCGTCAACGAGCATTTCAACCATCAGCTGAGTGAGGCCGACATCCTGCATACCTATTCGGGTGTGCGGCCGCTGTGCAACGATGAGTCGGACAACCCCTCGGCAGTGACACGCGACTACACTCTTGCCCTCTCCGCGCAAGCCGGCCAGGCGCCGCTGTTGTCGGTATTCGGCGGCAAGCTTACGACCTACCGCAAGTTGGCCGAATCGGCCATGGCTGAACTCAAGCCATTCTTCACCCAGATGCGCGGCAGCTGGACGGCCACTGCACCACTGCCGGGCGGCGAGAATATGACAACGGTACCGGCGTTGGTCGATGCCGTTACGGCACGTTTCAGCTGGTTGCCCGTGGACATGGCCAAGCGCTGGGTACTGGCCTATGGCAGCCGCGTATGGCGGCTGCTTGATGGCGCCAACGGCCCCGAGGACCTGGGCCAGGCGATTGGCGCCGGGCTGTTCACCCGCGAGGTGGATTACCTGCTGGAGGCGGAATGGGCCCAGACAGCCGATGACATCCTCTGGCGTCGTGGCAAGCTGGGCCTGTCGCTGACCGCACAAGAAAACACCGACCTGGAGCAATACCTGAAGCAGGCTCGTAAGATTCGCGCCGACCGCCGCGCAGCCTGATCATGCCGGCCCAGCTCTCTTGATTCTTCAAGGGGGCGTGCACGCTCAGCGTTCATAGGCTTCCCGAGCAAGGCGCACCAGCAGTGCACGCTCGCTGCGGTCGTAATCAGTCCTCAGTGCTTTACAGCGTTGCAGAAATTCGCTTTCGTCGATCACTTGCTCATCAACCTGAGCCTGCAACGCCTCCATGCGCTGGTGCAGCGGCTGCACAAGCTCTTCAAATCGCTGCGCATGAAACTCCCGCGCATACTGTTCCCAAAACGGTCGCTGAGCCAACGATTGAATCAGGGTTTCGACCGATTCGTTGCTCAGCACGATGTCCTGCGCCCGCAGCAGATCACTGGTGGTGATGTTCGCGAAACCCGGGTAGTGCATTTCGTCGATCTCGATCGGCAGGCCCAGGGGATGCGTAAGCCGCTGCCGGTAGAACAGCCTGACCTCGATTTCATCGACATGTGGAGCATGCTCGGCCCGCATGCGTTGCACGTGCAGCGTAGCCAGGCGGTCGACCTCGTCGAGCCTGGACAGGCCACGGCCCAAGCCCAGCAAGCGGGCTTCGATCCGGTAACCATGGGCATCTTCAACAGCACGCTGCACCAGCACGCCGAGCTCCATCTGCTCCAGCAGCAGGAGCAGCCGGTCTTCACAGCTGCGTGGGCCAGATGCCTCGAGAAAGATCTGCTGTCGCAACTGCTCATGCTGTTCGCAGGTTTCCAGAATGCGCCAGATACGGCTGCGGTAATGCCCGGAGTGCTGCTCGAAGTCCTCGGTGTGGGCGAAGTCTGCCAGGAAGCGAAATAGCCCTTGCGACTGCGGTTCTTCAAGCAGTGCTGTCCAGGTCGCCTGCTGGCGGTCACGCTCGGCGGAATCCGCGGCACTGCCGGCCCACCTGTTGAACAGATTGCTGTCAACCGCACGATGCCGTGCGGACGCTGCCCCCCATTGCCCCGGGCTAAGCCCGCGGGCTTCATCGAGCAGCGCTTCGTCAGTTGCGTTCAGCGGGTTGTCGTGCAAGGACAACTGTTCTACCTGCAGGCGCAACTGTTGCACCTCTCGACGTAGTTCGCGAATGTTGTTGTTGCGCAAGTCCACAAAAGCACGAAACGAAACCCGCTCAGGTAACGCCTCCAGGCCGACAGAGCGCAGGTTGACCTCCCGCAAATGGCCCAGACGGGTCAATACCGGTGCCCTCCCCAACGGGTTGTGGCTGAGGTCGATACGTCGCAGTGCGCTTGCCCCAGCAAGCCGCAGTTCCCCGCCCTCGTCCATCACCACCCTGTTGCGCCGCAGATTCAGATACCGCAGGTGGGGCATCTGTTCAATGCCGTGGGGGATCGCAGCCAGGCGATTGCCGGATAGGTCGAGCTCCACCAAATTTGGAAAACGCCTGAGAAATTCCCCATCGATTTCAGTCAGGCCCATGTCGGTCAGGATCAGACGCCGGACATGGTCAAAGCTCACCCCCTGCGGTAAATCGGGCAGGCTACCGATTCGCTCGCCGTCGATAAGCAACGCGTAGTCGCCGCGCTCATCCGTAATCTTTCGCCGCCAGCTGCGCCGTATCGCCGCAGCGACCCGGCGCCGGCGCAGCGCATCCAGCGGATTACTGGCGTCCCTGCGCCAATGGCGCAACCCTCGACGCAGGCTCGACAACTGGTCCATCAGCTGGCCGTAATGTTCCCACAGCCCTACCCGCCGCTCCGTGAGGTCTAACAGATAGGCTTGTAGTTGGTCGTCCGTCAATGTCGGAAAAACCTGGTTAATACCACGCCTCATCGTCCGCCGGCTGCTCTCGCCTCGGCCACTCAATGGGTAACCGACACGCCCGTCACCCAACCGGGTCGGCGGCCGCAGGCCGGCGCCCAGGCGCGCCATGCCACAGAGCTCGGCCGCCTGGCGGCGATCAGTGGCGGCTGCTTCGATCAGCAGCGTGCCCAAGGCGTCAGGACTGACCCCGGCATCGCCAAGATCGACTGTTTGCGTCTCGTCAAGCGCAGCCAGCACTGCAGCCAGATAGGAGCCAGAGGTGGAGTGCCCCGCATAGCGGTAGCCGTCGCTGCGGCGCACGATACACCGCACGTCCGGGGCCTCCTCTGTGCCAATACTGGCCAGGTGCCGGCCGCTCTGGCTGCCTTCACGCACTTCGATCCGCAGAGTTTCCGGCCAGGCTACCTGACGCCTCAACAAGCCAAGGGCCAAGCGTTCAGTGTCGGGATTGACGCACCGCGGCAGGCGCAAACCGGCGCACGCCCGATCCAGGCGGCTTTCGCGCAGTGACCATCGGGCGCGCTCGGCCACCGCCAAGGGAATACGCTGTGCGTCGCTGAGTGTATCGAGTTGGGCCCCGCTGCATTGCTGCAGGACCTCGCGCGTGCAGCGAATCGACAGGCTCGGGAATGTTCGCTGCAGTAGTCGCTCAATGCCCTTGGGCCGCACCTGCCGCGCGGCAACGTGCTGGGCCAGGCGCGGCGCGCCGAAGTCTGGATGTTGTTCATGCGCCTGATGAAGCTCTAGGGCATCAAGCAAGCGTGCAGGTGGGCCCATGTGTTCCACATGCAAACGACGAATCTGTGCTTCGGTGAGCCCGGTCACCTGTAGGAGATAGTCGCAGGTTGCCTCCGGCAGCTCTGCCAGTGGAGTACTCAGGCGACGGACCAGATTGGCCCTTCCTGCCCAGTGCTGGGGAGCTTCCAGTTCGTGGCGCCAGCCCCCGCCGCCGTTCTCTTCGATAACCGGCCGGTAAGCACTCCTGCGACGTGGGTGCATGATCCTCGAGCGGCCGTCCTGAGGATTGTCAACAACCCGGTAACGCCCCTCGTCGACATGCCAGAGCCATTCCTGTGCGCCTACACGACGTACAGGCTGGGCATCGTAACCCGGCAGGTCTGTGGCCATGAGTTTGACCTTGCCAGTGGAGGTGTACGCCGGAGCCAGGTCATCCACGAAAGCCAAGCGTTCAACGGCGCGTACGGCAAGTTTGCTGCCGCCAGCGATCAGCACGCCGACTACGACGTTCTCGGCAACGTTGAACAGGTGGTTCAAGGCCCCTTCGCGGTCACCCATGCGCCAGTCTTCGTATCCTTCGTACACTTCGCCTACAATCTGTACCGCGTTCGCCACCATCAGCACTGCGCCAAGCACCGGCACGAAGAAGCCGGCCAAATTGAGCACATTCAAACCCAGCTCCATGTAGCCCTGCATGCGCGCCTCCCGGTCCTCGTCGTCTTCGACATTGGTGGGCACGGCGAGTACCTGAGCGTCGTCCATGATCTTGGCGAGATATTGCCTGCGCAGGTGTTCAAACGGCGAGTCGGTGATCGGGGCCGAACGGGCATCGAGCTCCACTGAGGCTGCGCGCGCCTCTGAAACCCGCTCGTTCAGTACCCGATAGAAATTGATGCGCTCACGCTCGCTTACAAAGCGTGCAAAAAAACGTCGGTACGCCGGTTCACGGAAACGCTCGCCAAGATGCCGGTTCAGCGCTGCCCAACTGGCATGACGGGAAACAGGCACCTGAGGGTCGTCAGGTATCCAGAGAACCACCGACTCCACTGCCTCGTTGAGGGAAGGGCGCACTTCCAGCGCCAGCACCCCTTGCACCGGTCGACCCAGCAGGTACAACTGACGAGGCACAACCGTGCCCACCACCGACGGAACCACCGGCTTTTCGCTCACCTGCGGCAACAACAAGAAATAGGTGCGCTCGTCAATATCGCCTTTGAACGCAGCGATCCGCATAGCCACTTCGAAATTGGCCCTGAAATTGGCTTCGAACAGCCCGTGCAAACGGGAGGTCGCCTGGCCCGGCTCATCCTCCGGGCCGTCTTCAGGCTGTAGATGGCGCGCCAGCAACGCCTGGTACTTGCCACCTACATCAATCTCGCGACACGCGGAGGCGAAGGCCGGAAAGCTCATCGGCAAGCGAGCGCCCTTGCAGTCGACCAGTTCTCCCTTGAACTGCAGCCTAGGGCGCGTTTCCACCCGGTGATAGTTATGCAGCGCCGCTTCCAGCAATGACCGCTTGGAACGACGAATGTAGGTGGAATGCGGCAGTGCCGGGGATAAGGTAGGCACCACCAGCCGCTGCGAGACGCGCACCTTGCTACCAGTCACGTCCGGGTTGCTGATACCGCTCGCGCGCAGTTTCGGCTTGAGCAAGTCTTTCGCAAAGGTATGCAAGGAGGGGATGGCTTTCAGGACCGGATCAAGCCGTGAATGGCACAAGGCCTGGCGGCTCAAGGCATGGCGAAGGGCATCGAGCCTTTCCGGTTGCGTGTGGTCCACCAGCCATCTAGGCAGGCATTGGGCGATGAGGGTATCAATGGAGTCGCTCTGGGGCTGATCAGTGGGCATGGGCGAGCCTCGGCTGGCAAAGCGCACAGCACACCAAGTGAACGCCCCTGTCGTGCATTACATAGTTATCGCATCGGCTGTATGCCAGCGCCTCGCGTTCGGATAACCGAACACAAAACCGTGCATCGTTCGGCAGGTCGAACATCTGCGGAACTTTCAAACAGTCAAACTCACGCAATGATAAGTCGTTAAGGTCGACAGCATGGCTTGGCACGAGTCATGCTCTACACTTGGAAGCCGAATGCACCGCTTCATGCTGTATTCGTTGAACGAAGAGTCCGCCAACGGCTCCATAAAAAAAACAAACATGTCGAGGAAAATTTGATGCGTATCGTTCGTCAATTGCTGGGCGCCGCCATCGCGGCTGCTGTTATCGCTTCGCCGGCCATGGCTGCAGAGCTGACCGGCACCCTGAAGAAGATCAATGACTCGGGCACCATCACCCTGGGCCACCGCGACGGTTCCATTCCGTTTTCCTACATTGCCGATGCCTCGGGCAAACCGGTCGGCTACTCCCACGACATTCAACTGGCCATCGTCGAGCACCTGAAAAAAGAGCTCAACAAGCCGGATCTGAAAGCCAGGTACAACCTGGTTACTTCCCAGACCCGTATCCCGCTGGTGCAGAACGGCACCGTTGACGTCGAGTGTGGTTCCACCACCAACAACGTCGAGCGCCAGCAGCAGGTCGATTTCTCGGTAGGCATCTTCGAAGTGGGTACTCGCCTGCTGTCGAAAAAGGATTCTTCCTACAAGGATTTCGCTGACCTGAAAGGCAAGAACGTGGTGACCACCGCCGGTACCACGTCCGAGCGCATCCTCAAGGCCATGAACGCCGACAAGCAGATGGGCATGAACGTGATTTCCGCCAAGGACCACGGCGAAGCCTTCCAGATGCTCGAATCCGGCCGTGCAGTCGCCTTCATGATGGATGACGCCCTGCTCGCCGGTGAAATGGCCAAGGCCAAGAATCCAAACCTCTGGGCCGTGACCGGCACCCCGCAATCCTATGAAATCTACGGCTGCATGGTGCGCAAGGGTGATGCACCGTTCAAGAAAGCCGTCGATGACGCGATCGTTGCGCTGTACAAGTCGGGCGAGATCAACAAGATCTACGACAAATGGTTCACCCAGCCAGTCCCACCAAAAGGCCTGAACCTGAACTTCCCGATGAGCGATGAGCTGAAAGAGCTGATTGCCAATCCTACCGATAAAGCGGCAGACGAAAAGAAGTCCTGACCCGCAGCTAGTTAGTGTCTAACCTTTCATCCGAGGGCGCTCGCGCCCTTGGATGTTCGAAGGTGCCCGTGAAACAACGATCCGAGGGGAAATCCCGATGAATTACAACTGGGACTGGGGCGTGTTCTTCAAGTCCACTGGCGTCGGCAGCGAAACTTACCTGGACTGGTACATCACCGGCCTGGGCTGGACCATCGCCATTGCCATCTGCGCCTGGATCATTGCCTTGCTGCTGGGCTCGCTGCTCGGCGTCATGCGCACCGTACCGAACAGGCTGGTATCAGGGATCGCTACCGCCTACGTCGAATTGTTCCGCAACGTGCCGCTGCTGGTGCAGCTGTTCATCTGGTACTTCCTGATCCCCGACCTGTTGCCCGAAGGCTTGCAGGAATGGTTCAAGCAGGACCTCAACCCGACTACCTCGGCATTGATCAGTGTGGTCATCTGCCTGGGCCTGTTCACCGCAGCGCGAGTCTGCGAACAGGTGCGAACCGGTATCCAGGCATTGCCACGCGGGCAGGAATCTGCCGCTCGGGCAATGGGCTTCAGCCTGGCCCAGATCTATCGCAACGTACTGCTGCCGCAAGCGTACCGGATCATCATTCCGCCGCTTACCTCGGAATTTCTCAACGTCTTCAAGAACTCCTCGGTCGCCTCGTTGATCGGCCTGATGGAGCTGTTGGCGCAAACCAAACAGACCGCTGAATTCTCGGCCAACCTGTTTGAGGCCTTCACCCTGGCCACCTTGATCTACTTCACCCTGAACATGGGCCTGATGCTGCTGATGCGCATGGTCGAGAAGAAAGTGGCCGTACCTGGCCTGATTTCCGTAGGAGGCAAGTGATGGAACTGGACTTCTCGGACATCATCCCCGCGCTGCCGGGCCTGTGGAACGGCATGCTGATGACCCTGCAATTGATGGTCATGGGTGTGGTCGGCGGTATTGCCCTGGGCACCGTGCTGGCGCTGATGCGGTTGTCTTCGAGCAAGCTGATGGCAAACATTGCCGGCGCCTACGTCAACTACTTCCGCTCGATCCCGCTGCTGCTGGTGATCACCTGGTTCTACCTGGCAGTGCCGTTCGTGCTGCGCTGGATCACCGGCGAAGACACACCAATCGGTGCGTTCACCTCGTGCGTCGTGGCCTTCATGATGTTCGAAGCGGCGTACTTCTGCGAAATCGTCCGCGCCGGTGTGCAGTCGATTGCCAAAGGCCAGATGGGTGCTGCCCAGGCGCTGGGCATGACCTATGGCCAGACCATGCGCCTGATCATCCTGCCGCAGGCGTTTCGCAAGATGACCCCACTGCTGCTGCAGCAGAGCATCATCCTGTTCCAGGACACTTCGCTGGTGTACACCGTGGGCCTGGTCGACTTCCTCAACTCGGCCCGTGCCAGTGGCGACATTGTCGGCCGCGCGAATGAATTCCTGCTCTTCGCCGGTCTCGTCTACTTCATTATCAGCTTCTCCGCTTCATGGCTGGTCAAGCGCCTGCAAAAAAGGATCACCGTATGATTTCCATCAAGAACGTCAACAAGTGGTACGGCGACTTCCAGGTGCTCACCGACTGCACCACCGATGTCAAAAAGGGTGAAGTGGTCGTGGTCTGCGGGCCTTCCGGTTCGGGCAAGTCGACCCTGATCAAGTGCGTCAATGCGCTGGAGCCTTTCCAGAAGGGCGACATCGTCGTTGATGGCACCTCGATCTCTGACCCGAAGACCAACCTGCCCAAGCTGCGCTCGCGGGTCGGCATGGTGTTCCAGCACTTCGAGCTGTTCCCGCACCTGACCATTACCGAGAACCTGACCATCGCGCAGATCAAGGTGCTTGGCCGGAGCAAGGAAGAAGCAACCAAGAAAGGCCTGGCCCTGCTTGAGCGCGTTGGCCTGTCAGCCCACGCCCACAAGCACCCTGGCCAGCTATCCGGCGGTCAGCAGCAACGTGTGGCGATTGCCCGCGCCCTGTCGATGGACCCGATCGTCATGCTGTTCGACGAACCAACCTCGGCACTTGACCCGGAAATGGTCAGCGAAGTGCTCGACGTAATGGTCCAGCTTGCCCACGAAGGCATGACCATGATGTGCGTGACCCACGAGATGGGCTTTGCTCGCAAAGTGGCTGATCGGGTGATCTTCATGGACAAGGGCAACATCGTCGAAGACTGCACCAAAGATGAATTCTTCGGTGATCAGACTGCCCGCGACCAGCGCACTCAGCACTTCCTCAGCAAAATCCTGCAACACTAAGCCGGCCGCAGCGCCCCTGGTTCGGTCCGATCCGGGCTGGGGGTGCTGGTCGTGACAAGGCTACTGTGATGAAATGCGACCCCTCGCTCCTGCGCCCTGCCCTGCCTGCCGTGAAATCCCGTCTGATCCGCCAACTGCTGTTACCACCTCTGATCATCCTGCTGATGGTCGGCCTGGGCCTGATCGGCTATGTGCTCAGTGACAACAGCGGTATTCGTATCCTCAGCGAAAACGGCGAACGGCAACTCGAGCTGCACGCGCGCACAGTCGAGAGTGAAATCAGCAAGTACACCTATCTGCCGAGCCTGCTTGAGCTGGAAGACAGCGTATCGCAACTGCTCAGCGAGCCTGAGGGCGGTGCGCGGCAGAGCGTCAACGAATACCTTGAAGGGCTCAACCGTCGTAGCCGCAGCCGGGCCATCTTCGTCCTCGATACCAGTGGCCGAGTCCAGGCGACCAGCAACTGGCGCGACGCTGATTCATTTCTGGGTGAAGACCTGTCTTTCCGTGCCTATTTCCAGGACGCGGTGCGGGGCGAGCCTGGGCGCTTCTACGGCATCGGCAGCACCACCGGCGAAGCCGGCTACTACCTGGCTCACGGCCTGGAAGAGCACGGCAAGATCATCGGCGTGGCCGTGATCAAGGTCCGCCTGGACACCCTCGAAGAGCGCTGGCAGCGTGCCCGCCTCGAGGCTTTTGTCAGTGATGAAAACGGCATCATCATCCTTTCCAGCGACCCAGCGAGGCGGCTCAAGGCAGTCCGTGCACTGAGTCCGCAGACCAAGGAACGCCTGGCGCGCAGCCTTCAATACTACTGGTGGCCACTGAACGAGCTGGAGCCGCTGGCCCGCGAAACCCTCGCCGATGGCGTCGAGAAACTGACCTTCCCGGCCAATAGCGAAACCGCCCAGGGCAAACTGCACGAGGTCACCTACCTGGCGCAGACCCGTCGCCTGGCTGATACGCCGTGGCACTTCACCCTGCTCACGCCACTGCAGGACCTGCGCCGCGAGTCGATGATCCAGGGCGTGCTGGTCGCGGTGGCCTTCGCCTTGCTGACTATCCTTGGCATTGCCTGGAACGAACGGCGCAAGGTCATCGCCACGCGCCTGGCCGCACGTGAGGCGCTGGAAGAAGCCAACAGCCACCTTGAACGCAAGATTGCCGAGCGCACGGCGGACCTGCGCGCCAGCAACGAACGCCTCAAGGGCCAGATTCGCGAGCGCCGGCATGCCGAACAGACCCTGCGCCAGGCGCAGGACGAGCTGGTCCAGGCCGGCAAGCTGGCGGCCATCGGGCAGATGTCGACCAGCATCGCCCACGAGCTCAACCAACCGCTGGCAGCGCTGCGCACGCTGTCGGGCAATACCGTGCGTTTCCTTGAACGCGGCGCACTGGAAACTGCCAGTGCCAACCTGCAGACCATCAACGGCCTGATCGACCGCATGGGGCGGATCACCGCCAGCCTGCGCTCGTTCGCCCGCCGCGCCGATGACGGTGGCCAGGCTTCGCTGGCACAGGCCGTGGAGGCCAGCCTGCAGGTCTTGGCCAACCGGATTGCCGGCAGCCATGTGCAGCTGCACAATCTGTACGAGGATCAATTGCTGGCCATCGATCAGACCCGCCTCGAGCAGATTCTGGTCAACCTCATCGGCAACGCGCTGGACGCCATGGCCAGCCAGCCGCAGCCGCAGCTGTGGCTGGAAGGTGAACTCCAGGCCGACAAATACCGGTTGCTGGTGCGCGACAATGGTCACGGTATCGATGACGATACGCGCAAGCACCTGTTCGAGCCGTTTTTCACGACCAAACCGGGCGAACACGGCCTGGGCCTGGGTCTGACCTTGTCTGCAAGCCTCGCAGCTGCCGCCAAAGGTTCACTCAGCGTCGAGCACCCCGCCAGCGGCGGAACGGCGTTCGTCCTCGCCCTGCCGCTGGTCAACGCCCCCACAGAACCGCCACAGCAGCCATGAGCGAAGGGTCCCCATGAACCAAGCACCCTTGACCGTCCTGATCGTCGAAGATGACCCGCATGTACTGCTCGGCTGCCAGCAGGCGCTGGCTCTGGAGGACATCGCCTGCGAAGGCGTGGGTAGCGCCGAGCTTGCCCTGGAGCGCATCGGCGACGACTTCGCCGGCATCGTGGTCAGCGACATCCGTCTGCCCGGCATCGATGGCCTGGAGCTGCTGAGCCGACTCAAGGCCCGTGACCGCGGCCTGCCGGTGGTGCTGATCACCGGCCACGGCGACATCGACATGGCTGTCGGCGCAATGCGCAACGGCGCCTACGACTTCATGGAAAAACCGTTTTCGCCCGAGCGTCTGGTCGAAGTGGTACGCAGGGCCCTGGAACAACGCGGCCTGGCCCGCGAGGTGGTGTCATTGCGCCGCCAGTTGGCCAGCCAGAGTACGCTGGAGGGCCGCATCATCGGCCGCTCACCGGCCATGCAGGAGCTGCGCGAACTCATCGCCAATGTCGCCGACACCTCGGCCAATGTATTGATCGAAGGTGAGACCGGCACCGGCAAGGAACTGGTCGCCCGCTGCCTGCACGACTTCAGCCGGCGCCAGGCGCAACCGTTCGTCGCGCTCAACTGCGGCGGGTTGCCGGAGAACCTCTTCGAAAGTGAAATTTTCGGCCACGAGGCCAATGCCTTCACCGGTGCTGGCAAGCGCCGCATCGGCAAGATCGAGCATGCCAACGGCGGTACGTTGTTCCTCGACGAAGTCGAGAGCATGCCGATCAACCTGCAGATCAAGCTGCTGCGCGTGCTGCAGGAGCGGACTCTGGAGCGGCTGGGCTCGAACCAGAGCATTGCAGTGGATTGCCGCCTGATTGCCGCGACCAAGTCTGATCTGAATGCGTTAGGCCAGAGCGGCCAGTTCCGCAGCGACCTGTATTACCGGCTCAATGTGGTTACCCTTGAGCTGCCGCCGCTGCGCGAACGACGTGAGGATATCCTGCAGTTGTTCGAGCATTTCCTGCAGCAGTCGGCGCTGCGCTTTGACCGCGAAACACCTGAGCTGGACAGCCACACCCTGTCGCGGTTGATGTCCCACGACTGGCCAGGCAACGTTCGCGAGCTGCGCAACGTCGCCGAACGCTATGCGCTTGGCTTGCCGGCATTCAAGAAAACCGCCAGCGGCGGCGCCAGCCAGGGCCTGGGTTTTGCCGAAGCGGTCGAGGCATTCGAGCGCAACCTGCTCAGTGATGCGCTGCAACGCAGCGGCGGCAACTTGAGCCAGGCCAGCCTGGAGCTGGGCATGGCCAAGACCACGCTGTTCGACAAGGTGAAAAAATACGGCCTCGGCTGACCTCAACTGCTACGGGAAAATTCTGTGGACCTGGTATTCAAAGCTGCCCTCGGCGCCGGTGTGGTGATTCTGCTGGCGCTCCTGTCGAAGACCCGTAATTACTACATTGCCGGTCTGGTGCCGTTGTTTCCGACCTTCGCCCTGATCGCTCACTACATTGTCGGCAAGGGCCGCTCGATCGAGGACCTGAAGACCACCATCCTGTTCGGCATGTGGTCGATCATCCCCTACTTCGTCTATCTGCTGACGCTGTATGTGCTCGTCGAGCGCATGCGCCTGGAAGCATCGCTGGCGCTGGCCACGCTGGCCTGGCTGATCGCCGCGACCTTGCTGGTGACCGTATGGGTGCGCCTGCACTGAGCACTACCCGCTATTACAGTGTGGCGAGGTGAGTGGGTTTCTCACGCTGGGCTTTCAGGTACGGCAAGACCGCGCCCAGCAGAGGCGCCTTGAACGGCGCTTGAAAACGATGCGCAAGCCCCGGAATCAAGCGCAACTGGCTGCCCTGGATATGCGCCGCCAGGTGCACTCCGTGCATCACCGGTAGCAGCGGGTCTGCGGTACCGTGCACCACCAACGTCGGCACGCGCAGCTGATTGAGCAGCTCGACTCGGCTCGGCTCAGCCAGAATTGCCAGAATCTGGCGCTTAACGCCCTCCGGATTGAATGCCCGATCATAGGCCTGCGCCGCCTGTTGAATCAGCTCCTGGCGCTCATCCTGCACCTGCGGGCTGCCCAATGCGGCGAGCATGTCAGCCTGCTGCTCAATGGCCACAGCACGGCTCGGAGCACTGCGCCGCGCCAGCAACTGCAGCAACGCCGCGCTGGGTTGCGGTAAGCCGGCGGCGCCGGAGCTGGACATCACCAGGGTCAGGCTGCGCACCCGCTGCGGCTGCATGGCGGCCATATGCTGGGCAATCATGCCGCCCATGCTCACCCCCAGTACATGAAACTGCTCGATGTGCAGTGCGTCCATCAGCTGCACGCCATCCTCGGCCATATCGGTCAAGCTGTAAGGCGCTGATACGCTCAGACCAAGTTTGTAGCGCAGCGCCTCGAACGTCAGGTTGGCCGAGGCCGGCGCTGTATTCCAGCGGGTCAGACCAACGTCGCGATTATCGTAGCGGATCACCCGAAAGCCCTGTCGGCACAGGGCTTCCACGACATCGTCGGGCCAGTGGATCAGTTGACCACCCAGCCCCATCACGAGCAACAGCGCAGGATCTGACGGCGCGCCGACGCTTTGATAGACCATGCTCAGCGCCCCCAGGTCAGCGCGCTGCAGTGCCACACTGACATCGCAGCGCGCCATGGCAATGGTGCTCGGCGCAGCGCCCCACAGCATCAACACAAACAATAAAAAACGCATCAAGCAACACCAGCACGCAAAGCCCCATTAGTCCGCCAGTCTGATCAACTTGATTGAAAAGCGCTGCCACACTTGCGTGACAATTTGATGAACCCTGCCAGGCGGCCACTCAGGCAACATTAAGACCGCCCGGGCCACACCCGCAGATCGACAAACCGCGCCAACATGAGCCAAACTCACGCACTATCGCGTTTAGCTCCGGAGTTGGTCGTGCTTGAAATTCGTCACCTGAAAACCCTTCATGCACTGCGCGAATCAGACAGCCTTGTCGAGGCCGCCGAGCGCTTGCACCTGACCCAGTCGGCACTTTCGCATCAGTTCAAGGAACTTGAAGAGCGCCTGGGCATGCCGCTGTTCGCGCGCAAGACCAAGCCGATTCGCTTTACCAGCGCTGGCCTGCGCCTGCTGCAACTGGCGGACGCCACCCTGCCCTTGCTGCGCGGCGCCGAACGCGACATCGCGCGGCTGGCCGGTGGCACTGCAGGGCGCCTGCACATGGCGATCGAATGCCATAGCTGCTTCCAATGGTTGATGCCGACCATCGACCAGTTCCGCGATGCCTGGCCGGAAGTCGAACTGGACCTGGCCTCTGGTTTTGCCTTTGCCCCGCTGCCGGCGTTGGCCCGCGGCGATCTCGACCTGGTGGTGACCTCCGACCCCCTCGACCTGGCCGGGATCACTTACGTGCCGCTGTTCACCTACGAGGCAATGCTGGCGGTAGCCAACCAGCATGCGCTGGCGAGCAAGCCTTACATCGTCCCGCAGGATCTGGTCGACCAGACCCTGATCACCTACCCGGTGGAACGTGACCGTCTCGACATCTTTACCCGCTTTCTCGAACCCGCCGACATCGAGCCCGCCGCCATTCGCACCTCGGAGCTGACGGTGATGATGATGCAGCTGGTGGCCAGCGGTCGTGGCGTCTGCGGCATGCCGCACTGGGCCTTGCATGAGTACAGTTCGCGCGGTTATGTGAAGGGCAAGCGGCTGGGCGAAAAAGGCCTGTTTGCCACGCTCTACGCCGGGGTGCGCACAGACATGCTCGACGCACCGTACATGCGCGACTTCCTGCTGACCGCCAAGGACACCTCGTTCGCCACCCTTGATGGGGTCAGCGCGGTGCGTTGAGCAACCGGCGATACAGCGGCAGAATCAGGTCGCGGGTCAGCGGCGCCAGCAGGGGCGCCTGCTGTTGCTCGGTGCCCAGCCAGAGAACTTCTTCGATCTCGGCGGCCGGTGCCACGGCATCAGCGCAGTCGACCCGGTAGAGCTCGCACTGTACCTCGAAGCCAGGTTCGTTCGCTGCCGGCGCGCTGAACTGGCCAAGGTACTCGGCCGCAGCGGCATCGATGCGCAGGCCGAGCTCTTCTTCCAGCTCACGCCCCAATGCTGCCAGCGGCGTCTCCCCGGCATCGATCTTGCCGCCAGGCTGCATGAACGCCTGGGTGCCACGCTTGCGCACCAGCAGGGTGCGCCCTTGCGGGTCGATGAGCAGAGCGGCGGCGATGCGGATGATGTTCGACATGGATAACTCGGGGCGGGATTAAGCCGGCGAGGATAGCCGATCCAACCTCCCCGCGTATCAAGCACACGCAGCTAGACGAACGGCCCCTTGCCAAGTGCGCGTTCGAGCGCCATAACCAGAACATGAACCTGCCTACCTCGCAGCACCCTGCCCTCGCGCTGTTTCATCCCGCCGTCAGCAGCTGGTTCCGCCAGCGCTTCGCCACGGTTACCGATGCTCAGGCCCGTGCCTGGCCGCTGATCCATGCTGGCCAATCGGTGCTGCTGACGGCGCCGACCGGCTCGGGCAAGACCCTCAGCGCTTTTTTGGCAGTACTCGACGAGCTGTTCCGCGAGGGTCTGGCCAATGACGGTCAATTGGCCGAGCAGACTCAGGTCATCTACGTGTCGCCACTCAAGGCACTGTCCAACGACATCCGTCTTAATCTGCAGGCGCCGCTCGAAGGCATCAGCCAGGTGATTCAGGCGCAGGGGCTACAGGCGCCGCAGATCACCACCGCGGTACGCACCGGCGACACCCCGCAAAAAGAGCGTGCGGCGATGCGCCGGCGCGCGCCGCATATTCTGGTGACCACGCCTGAATCGCTTTATGTGCTGCTCGGCTCGGCGTCCGGCCGCGCAGGTTTGGGCAGCGTGCACACGGTCATCGTCGACGAGATCCACGCCGTGGCCGGCAACAAGCGCGGCTGCCATCTGGCGCTGACGCTGGAGCGCCTGCAAGCCCTGACCGGCAAGCCATTACGCCGCATCGGCTTATCAGCTACACAGCGCCCGGTCGAACGCGTGGCGCAGTTTCTGGTCGGCCAGCAGCGGCCCTGCGCCATCGTCGATGTCGGCCACGCGCGCCAGCGCGATCTGGCCATAGAGGTGCCGCCGGTGCCGCTCGGCGCGGTGATGGCCAGTGATGCCTGGAACCTGGTCTACGACCGCCTGGCCGAGCTGGCCCGCGCCCACCGAACGACTCTGGTGTTCGTCAATACTCGCCGACTGGCCGAGCGTCTGACTCGCCACCTTGGCGAGCGGCTTGGCCAGCAGGTGGTTGCCGCGCACCATGGCAGCCTGGCCAAGGAGCACCGCCTGCTGGCCGAGCAGCGCCTGAAGGCTGGCGAGCTGCAGGTGCTGGTCGCCACCGCATCGCTGGAACTGGGCATTGATATCGGCGAGGTCGAGCTGGTCTGCCAGATCGCGTCGCCGGGGTCGATCGCGGCGTTCATCCAGCGTGTTGGCCGCTCGGGCCACCAGGTCGACGGCACGCCCAAGGGGCGCCTGTTCGCCACCTCCCGCGACGACTTGATCGAATGCGTGGCGCTCCTGGAATGCGTGCGCCGCGGCGAACTGGATGAGCTGCACTTACCCAAGGCGCCGCTGGATGTGCTGGCCCAGCAGATCGTTGCCGAAGTCAGCAACCAGCCCTGGTCGGAGCAGGACTTGTTCGATTGTCTGCGCCAGGCCGCACCATTTGCCGCGCTGGAGTATGAGCACTATCAGGCACTGCTGCGCTTGCTTGCCGAAGGCTACAACGGCCGCCTCGGCGTGCGCGGTGCGTATGTTCACCGTGATGCGGTCAGCGGCATGTTGCGAGGCCGCCGCGGCAGCCAGCTGACGGCCTTGACCAGCGGCGGCACCATCCCCGAGAACGCCGACTACAGCGTGCTGCTCGAGCCCCAGGCGCTGAACATCGGCAGCGTCAACGAAGACTTCGCAGTAGAGAGCATCACCGGCGATATCTTCCAGCTCGGCAATGCCTCCTACCGCATCCTACGGGTCGAGGCCGGCAAGGTACGGGTCGAGGATGCGCGCGGGCTACCGCCGACCATTCCGTTCTGGCTTGGTGAGGCGCCCGGGCGCAGCGATGAACTGTCGGCGGCAGTCGCACGCCTGCAAAGCCAACTCGATCAGCAGTTGCAAGCCAGCCAGGGTGCGTTTGAACCGGTCAGCCAGTGGCTGGCAACTACGTACCAGCTAGATGACGCCTGCGTCAGCCAACTGGTCGATTATCTGGGGCGCACCTGGCAGGTGCTGGGCGCTTTACCGTCCCAGCAGACGCTGATCATGGAGCGCTTTTTCGATGAGTCCGGCGGTACTCAGCTGATCATCCACTCGCCCTACGGCAGCCGCATCAATCGCGCCTGGGGGCTGGCCCTGCGCAAACGCTTTTGCCGCACTTTCAACTTCGAGCTGCAGGCGGCGGCCAGTGAAGACGCGATCGTGCTGTCGCTGTCTGCTGGCCACAGCTTCGAGCTGGATGAAGTGTGGCGCTATCTCTCGAGCAACAGCGCCGAGGCGATCCTGATCCAGGCGGTGCTCGATGCGCCCCTGTTTGGCGTGCGCTGGCGCTGGATTGCCTCGGTCGCGCTGGCCTTGCCGCGCTTTGTCGGCGGGCGCAAGGTGGCCCCGCAGATCCAGCGGATGAAGAGCGAAGACCTGGTCGCAGCAGTATTCCCCGACCAACTGGCCTGCCTGGAAAACATCGCCGGCGAGCGGCAGATTCCTGAGCATCCGCTGGTTGCCCAGACCTTGCACGACTGCCTGCACGAAGCCTTGGACAGCGACGCCTGGCTGGCCCTGCTCAAACGCATGGAAGGCGGTCAGTTACGCCTGATCAGCCGCGACCTGCCGGCACCTTCGCCGTTGGCAGCGGCCATTCTCAATGCCCGGCCCTATGCGTTTCTGGACGATGCACCGCTGGAAGAGCGGCGCACCCAGGCGGTGCTCAACCGGCGCTGGAGCGAGGTCGACAGCGCCGATGAACTCGGTGCGCTGGATGCCGACGCTATCGGCGCGGTCGCAGCGCAAGCCTGGCCGCAACCGAGCAACAGCGACGAGATGCACGAAGCGCTGATGAGCCTGGGTTGCATCACCCAGGCCGAGGCAGCGGCCAATCCGGGCTGGCTGGCGCTGCTGCAGCGGCTGGCCAAGAGCGGTCGCAGCAGCCGTCTGGACGGCCCCGAGCAGCCGCTGTGGGTGGCCCGTGAGCGCTTGAACCTGTTCAACGCGCTGTACCCGCAGGCACTGTTCGAGCCGGCCGTGACCTTGTTACCGGGCTTCGATACACCGGTCGATGCCGACAGCGCCCTACCCGAGCTGCTGCGCTCTCGCCTGAGCGGATGCGGCCCGCAAAGCCGTGAGCAGATAGCCGCACCACTGGGCCTGCCGCCGGCGCAGATCGAGCAGGCCCTGGCCGCCCTTGAACAACAAGGTGTGCTGTTGCGCGGCTATTTCAGCCCAGGCGCGCAGGCACTGCAGTGGTGTGAACGGCATCTACTGGCGCGCATCCATCGCTACACGGTCAAGCGGCTGCGCCGGGAGATCGAACCGGTCAGCCTGCAGGACTACATGCGCTTCCTGTTCGACTGGCAGCATCTGGCGCAGGACCAGCGTATGCGCGGCCGCGAGGCGCTCGGCGAAGTACTCGGCCAACTGCAAGGGTTCCCCGGCGGCGCCGGTGCCTGGGAGGCCGACCTACTGCCGGCGCGCATCAGCGATTACAGCCCGCTGTGGCTGGATGACGCCTGCCGCAGCGGCCAATGGACCTGGAGCAGGCTGGCGTCAACTGCGGCCAGCAGCACCTTGGCGAGTACGCCACTGGCACTGTTGCCACGCGGGCAGCTGAGCCTATGGCGCAGCCTGACCAGCACACCTGAGGTAGCCAGCCTCGGGCCGCGGGCGCAGCGTGTGCATGCCGCACTGCAGGCACATGGGGCGTTGTTTTTCGAGGAGCTCTCACAGGAGGCGCATCTGCTGCCCAGCGAGCTGGAAACCGCATTGCAGGAATTGGTCGGGGCCGGCCTGGTCGGCGCCGACAGTTTCATCGGCTTGCGCTGCCTGATCACCCCCGCCGCCAAGCGCAAACCGTGTATCAGCCGGCGGGGTCGGCCACCGTTGTTCAGCGACATGGCCCACGCCGGGCGCTGGGCACTGCTCCGGCGCACCAGCGACGAACCCGATCACGACCTGCGCCTCGAATACATAGCGCTGGCGCTGCTGCGCCGCTACGGGGTGATCTGCTGGCGTCTGCTGGCGCGTGAGTCGGACGCGCTGCCAAGCTGGCGTGAGCTGCTGCGCTGCTACCAGCGCCTGGAAGCCCGCGGCGAAATCCGCGGCGGGCGGTTTATCGCCGGGCTGGCCGGCGAACAATTCGCCCTGCCGGACGCAGTCGGGCTGCTGCGCCAGGTCAGGCGCAGGCCGCTGGATGGCGAGCTAGTGCTGATCAGCGGCAGCGATCCACTGAATCTGCTTGGCACCCTGCTGCCAGGCGGCAAACTGCCGGCAGTGGCCGGTAATCGGCTGCTGTACAAGGACGGTGTGCCCGTGGCAACGCGGGTCGGCGGGCGCTATGTGTTTCTGCTCGAGGCAGCTGCCGAGGAGCAGGATGGCTGGCGGCAAAAGCTGCTGCGCGGTTGACTGCGCTGGCCATGTGCCGGGCGTTAGCGCTATGGTCGTGGTTTGCCCCAGGCCCTGAGCCTGACCGAGCCATCGCAAGGATTTCGTATGAGCCTGTCACTTCTCAGCCGCTATGCATTTTTCGCCGCATGCGTCCTGTTCACCCTCGCCAGCCTGCCGTTCATCCATCATGAATGGCTCTGGCCGCTCACCCTGACCAGCGCCGTACTGAGCCTGATCGGCGTGTTCGACCTGCTGCAAAAGCGCCACGCGGTGCGCCGCAACTACCCGATCCTGGGCAATATTCGCTACCTGGTCGAGGCCATTCGCCCAGAAATCCGTCAGTACCTGCTGGAATCCGACAGCGACGCCCTGCCGTTCTCCCGCGCTCAGCGCTCGCTGGTTTATGCGCGGGCCAAGAACGAGGCGTCGGACAAGCCCTTCGGCACCCTGATCGACGTTTACCAGTCGGGCTTCGAGTTCATCGGCCATTCGATGCGCCCGGCGCCGCTGGCAGACCCAGCCAGCTTTCGGATCATCATCGGCGGCCCGCAGTGCACTCAGCCGTATTCGGCATCGATCTTCAACATCTCGGCGATGAGCTTTGGCTCGCTTAGCGCCAACGCCATTCGCGCACTCAACCAAGGCGCCAAGCTGGGCAACTTCGCCCACGACACCGGCGAGGGCAGCATCAGCCCGTATCACCGCGAACACGGCGGCGACCTGACCTGGGAGCTGGGTAGCGGCTACTTTGGCTGCCGCACCGCCGACGGTCGCTTTGACCCCGAGCGCTTCGCCGAACAGGCACGCAACCCGCAGGTGCGGATGATCGAGATCAAGATGAGCCAAGGCGCCAAGCCGGGCCATGGCGGGATCCTGCCTAAGCACAAGGTCACCGCCGAAATTGCCGAAACCCGCGGCATTCTGATGGGTGAAGACTGCATTTCACCGTCCCGTCACAGCGCCTTCTCGACGCCTATCGAGTTGATGCAGTTCATTGCCCGGCTGCGCGAGCTGTCCGGCGGCAAGCCGGTTGGTTTCAAGTTCTGCCTGGGGCACCCGTGGGAATTCATGGGCATCGCCAAGGCCATGCTCGAGACCGGCATCCTGCCCGACTTCATCGTCGTCGACGGCAAGGAAGGCGGCACCGGCGCCGCGCCGGTGGAATTCACCGACCATATCGGCGTGCCCCTGCGTGAGGGGCTGCTGTTCGTGCACAACACCCTGGTCGGGCTGAACCTGCGTGACAAGATCAAGCTCGGCGCCAGCGGCAAGATCGTCAGCGCCTTCGACATCGCCAGCGTGCTGGCCATCGGTGCCGACTGGGCCAACTCGGCGCGTGGCTTCATGTTTGCCATCGGCTGCATTCAGTCGCAAAGCTGCCACACCAACAAGTGCCCGACCGGGGTCGCCACCCAGGACCCACTGCGCCAGCGGGCGCTAGTGGTCCCGGACAAAGCCAACCGCGTCCTCAACTTCCACCACAACACCCTGCGCGCGCTGGCCGAAATGCTCGCGGCGGCTGGCCTGGAGCACCCGGCGCAGTTGGAGGCCAAGCACTTGGTACGGCGGATTTCGGCAACCGAAATCAAGCTGTTCTCGCAGATGCACGTGTTCCTCAAGCCGGGCGAGCTGCTCACCGGCGAGGTCGATGGGCAGTTCTATTCGCGGATGTGGCAACTGGCTCGGGCCGACAGCTTCGAGCCGCACAGCGAGCAGGCCGCCTAAGCGTTTGCAGCAGGTGTCGGCAGTGTCAGTGCGGCATGCCGCCGATGCCGCTCACAAAATTTTCACCTGCTGCGGTCAGCGTCTAAGCTTCAGACACGCAAGACGAAATTACTTGGCCGGATAGATGACTATGGGCGCACAGTGGCAATCGGAACCCTCCAGCACCCAAGCACCTGAAGCAGGTCTGGATAATGCTCCGCAGCCAAAACCACCTCGTCAGCGCAGGTTGTGGTGGCGGTTGATCATTCTCGTCGTGCTGCTGGCGATGATTGCCATCGGCTTTGCGGCCTATGACGAAATGCAGACCTCGAACCTGCAATCGCGCGAGTTCAGCCGCCTGGCCGCGACCTTGACCTACAGCTTGGAGCCAGGCCCCAGCGATGCCATCGTCTACCCCGGTGAAGGGCCTTTCGACAAGCGCCTGGGCTACAGCGCGCTGGGTGAGTTTCTGCCGCGTCTACTCAAGCGCGATTACCTGATCAGCGAGCAGGTCCGGTTTTCTCCGGCATTGATGGACTATGTCGACCATGGCCTGTTCGTGCCTTTTGTCGAGAAGATCCAGGCGGGTTTGACCATCACCGATTGTCGCGGCGACATGCTCTACCAGTACAACTACCCGCAGCACCTGTACCCGGACTTTGCCGCGATCCCGCCGGTGATGGTCAAGAGCCTGCTGTTTATCGAGAACCGCGACCTGCTCGACCCGGCCGACCCGCGCAACAACCCGGCAGTGGATTGGCCACGCTTCGCCAAAGCCGCCTACAGCCAGATTGCCAAGTACTTCGCCCTGCCCGGCCAGTCGGCCGGCGGCAGCACGCTGGCCACCCAGCTGGAGAAATACCGCCACTCACCGGACGGCCTGACTGTTTCGGGGAGCGAAAAACTGCGCCAGATGCTCTCGGCCAGCGTGCGCGCGTACAAGGGCGGCCCTGATACCACCGAGTCGCGCCAGCGCATCGTGCGTGATTACCTCAACAGCGTGCCGCTGTCGGCAGTACCTGGCCACGGCGAAGTGCACGGCATGGCCGAAGGTTTGCGCGTCTGGTATGGCGCGGACTTCGATCAGGTCAACCGCGCCCTCGCCTCGACTGCCACTGATGCCGACAGCCTTGCCGAGCGGGGCCTGGCCTTGCGCCAGGTGCTGTCGTTGATGATCGCCCAGCGCCGCCCTTCGCATTACCTGTCCAAAGGCCGCATCGAGCTGGCCGAACTGACCGACTCGCATATTCGCGTGCTGGCTGCGGCGAATATCATCGAGCGGCCACTGGCGGATGCCGCGTTGACCAGCAAAGCGCGCTATCGCGATTGGGTAGCGCAGCCGACCATCGTCCCGATCATCACCAACAAGGGCATCAGCCTGGCCCGCAACCGCCTGGCCGGGATGCTCAACCGGCCTCTGTATGACCTCGACCGCCTCGACCTGTCGGCCACCAGCACCCTGCAGGGTGATCTGCAGAACCAGGTCAGCGACTACCTGAAAAAACTCTCCGACCCAGCTTTTGCCGGGGAGATGGGCCTGATCGGCGAGCGCCTGCTGACCAGCAAGACTACCGATCAGGTGCGCTACAGCTTCACTCTGTTCGAACGTACCGCCGATGGCTCGCGGGTTCGTGTGCAAACCGACAGCACCGACCAGGCCTTCGATATCAACGAGGGCAGCAAGCTCGAGCTGGGCTCCACTGCCAAGCTGCGAGTGCTCACCACCTACCTGCAGATCATCGCCGAGCTGCACGACAAATATGCCGGCAAGCCAGTCAGCGAGCTGAAGAAGGTGGATGTCGCCGAGCTGGACCGGTTGACCCAATGGTCGCTGGAATGGCTGACCCTCAACAGCAAGAATCAAAACCTCGATGCGATGCTCGACGCAGCGCTTGAGCGCAAATACTCGGCCAATACCGGTGAGGCATTCTTTACCGGCGGTGGCATGCATGTGTTCAACAACTTTCGCAAGGAAGACAACGGTCGCAACCCGACCCTCAAGGACGCACTGCGCGAGTCGATCAACCTACCGTTCATTCGCCTGATGCGCGACATCGTCCGCTATGTCACCTACCAGCAACCGTTCAACCGGGCGATGCTGCTCAAGGACGATGGCGACCCGCGTCGGCAGGAATACCTGGCACGCTTTGCTGATCGCGAAGGCAGCAACTACCTCATGCGGTTCTGGAAAAAGTACCAGCGCAAGACCTCGCAACAGCGCCTGGATACCTTCCTCGACAGCATGCGGGTCACCCCCCAGCGGCTGGCAGCGGTGCACCGCTATCTGTTCCCGGAAGCCTCCCAGGAAACCTTCAACGCCTTCGTCCGCGCGCACAGCAAGGGCGACAAAAAAGCCTTGGCCAAGCTCGACGACGGTCGCCTGTCGCAGATGTACGACAGTTACGGCCCCGGCAAATACGACCTGCCCGACCAGGGCTTTATCGCCAAGGTGCACCCGCTTGACCTGTGGCTGCTCGGTTACCTGCTGAAAAACCCCGGCGCGAGCCTGAGCGAGATGCTCAATGCCGGTCGGTTCGAGCGTCAGGAAGTCTATGGCTGGTTGTTCAAGAGCCGCCACCAAGGTGCCCGTGACAGTCGTATCCGGACCATGGTCGAGATCGAGGCGTTTCTCGATATACATCAACGCTGGAAGCAGGTCGGCTACCCGTTCGATCATCTGGTGCCATCCCTGGCCACCGCCATCGGCAGCTCGGGCGATCGTCCGGCAGCGCTGTCCGAGCTGGTCGGGATCATCCAGAACGACGGTGTGCGCTTGCCGACACTGCGCCTCGACACCCTGCACTTTGCCGCCAATACGCCGTATGAGACCAAGCTGATCAGCGATCCGGACCGCGGCAAGCGGATTCTGCCGGTTGAAGTCGCACGCGCGCTTAAAGGCGCGATGTCGCAAGTGGTAGACGCCGGTACGGCAAGGCGTATCTCCGGCAGCTTCAAGCTGCACGATGGCACGCCACTGGTGATGGGCGGCAAGACCGGTACCGGCGACAACCGCATCGAGAGCTTTGGCGCTGGCGGTCGGCTGATCGGTTCGCGCTCGCTGAACCGCACCGCAACCTTCGTGTTCTTCCTGGGCGACAACCACTTCGGCACCCTCACCGCCTTTGTGCCTGGGCGCACGGCGGAGGCCTTCACCTTCACTTCGGCATTGCCAGTGCAGGCGCTGAAAGGGATGGCACCGATCCTGATGCCGTATCTCGAACCAGGCAGTAGCACCGAGTGCAAACCACCTCAGTTAGCGGCCAATCACTGACAGCACAGTCACCGCCTGGACAGCCCGGATGGTGACTGATCGAATAACCAAATGAGAATCATCACTATCCTTGGCTTGCCTTAAGATATATCTTGAGTAATATCTAACGATATATCGCAGACAGAGCCTTTAGACCATGCGTGATCACGATCCCTTCGACCGCCGCCCCGCCCGCGGCGAACGCGGCCCGCGGGTATTTGCCCCCGGCGACCTGAAATTGCTGCTGCTGGCCATGCTTGCCGAACAGGCCGGCCATGGCTACGACCTGATTCGCCAGATCGAGGCGTTGTTCGATGGCAGCTACAGCCCGAGCCCCGGCGTGATCTATCCAACCCTGAATTTCCTTGAAGAAGCCGAACTGATCAGCGGCCAGGTCCAGGGCAGCAAACGCCTTTACGCCATTACCGATGCCGGGCGCACTGCCCTGACCGAGCAAGCCGTCGCCGTCGATGGTGTGCGCATACGCATCGAAGTCAGCAAGCGGGCACTGCGTAGCCATGATCGCCCGCCGGAAATTCATGAGGCCGTGGGCAACCTGCGCCATGCCCTGCATATGAACAGCGGCCGCTGGAGCAGCGCCGAGATCGAGCGGGTCAGCAACCTGCTCAACGACACCGCCAAGGCCATTGCCGCCGGCCCGGCCGATTCCGTCACGGAGAACACTTGATGAACAACAGCATTCACCGCGTCAATCACGAAATCAAACAGCGTCGGTTGCAGGTACTGCGGGTGACCGATCTGACTCCGCGCATGCGCCGCATCACTCTTGGCGGGCCGGAGCTGACAGGCTTTGTCAGCCTCGGCAGCGACGACCATATCAAGCTGTTGTTCGGCGTGACTGCTGCCGAACAGGCGGCCATCGACGCGCGCCAGTCGGGCCGCGACGGTGGCGCTCGGCCGACCATGCGCGAGTACACCCCGCGCCGCTATGACCTTTCCAGCGGCGAGCTGGATATCGACTTCGTCCTGCATGGCGACGGCCCTGCTTCGACCTGGGCTGCTCAGGCTGAGCCGGGCCAAGTGTTGAACATAGCCGGGCCAAGGGCTTCGCTGGTGGTGCCGGACATTTTTGACAGCTACCTGCTGATTGGCGACGAGACGGCGATCCCGGCCATTGCCCGGCGCTTGCACGAGTTGCCGGCAGGTCGCCGGGTGCTCGCGCTGATTCAGATTGCCGACGACCAGGAACGCCAGCCGTTGCCGAGCCAGGCTGAGGTCGAGGTGATCTGGGTGCAACGTGACAAGCAGGACCTGCTGGCAGTGATCAGCGAGTTGCCTTTGCCGGAGGGCGAGCTGTATAGCTGGGTCGCGCTGGAAAAGTCTTTGACTCGACAGGCCAAGACCTTGCTGCTGGAAAAAGGCGTTCACGAGGATGCCTTGAAAGCCGCCGCCTACTGGCGCGCCGATGGGAGTACTGACGACGAGTAGTCTCAGTCGAGATACGGGGCTGCGGCCCTGTAGCGGCCTTGTGTCGCGATAGGCCAGCGAAGCTGGCCCGGCGATATCAGCGGCGAAGCTAAAAATGTGGGGCCGCTTCGCAGCCCTTTCTGACCGGTCCGGCGCCCCGGCAAGGCCGCTCCTACAGGAACCGCGCATGACCCAGGAATGACGTGGTCAGGGTAGCGGCTGCGTCCTTCGCCGCCCCTGCCAGCGATCCAGCGCCAGCAATAGCAGCCCGATCGCCCAGAACGCGACCAACACCACCAGCGCATTGATCATCACCTGCCCATAACCAAGGCTGGCGACATCAATGAACGGATACGGATAAACCCCGATCTGCTGCCCACGCCACAACGTATAGGCGAAATACACCGCCGGATACAGGCTCCACCAGCCCAGGTCAGACAGGCGCAGCTCCCCCTTGGGCACCACTCGCCACCAATACACTACAAACAGCAGCGGCATCACGTCGTGCAGCAACTCGTCCGCAAGCCATTGCCAGCCCTGGGGATGCCACAAGTGGCGCAGCAGCAAGCTGTAGGCAATCGACACCAGCACAATGCTGGCAGCAATGCCTGAGCTGACCCGCGGAGACAGAAACCAACGCCGTGCCGCCGTGGCGTGGCCAAACGCCGCGTAGCTCAGCACGGTCGCCACCAGCGTATTGCTTGAGACGGTGAAAAAGCCGAACAGATTGATCAGCCCGCCAATCAGGCTGGCCTGCTCCTGCCAGCGCGCCAGCAACACCAGGTACAGCTGCACACTCAAGCCGAACCAGCCCAGCAGCGCTGCCAGGCTCAGCCATGGATGACGAGCCATTCAGCCTTTGCGCTGCAGCTTGATGTACAGGTACTCGACCTTCTCTCGTGCCCACGGCGTCTTGCGCAAAAAGGCCAGGCTCGACTTGATCGACGGATCGCTCTTGAAGCAGCGCACGTCGATGCGTTCGGCCAGGCCTTGCCACTGGTAGTGAGCGACCAGCTCGGTGAGGATCTGCTCGAGCGTCTTGCCGTGCAATGCGTTGTGGTTGGCCGTGCTCATGCGGGGCTCCTGCGGTGAAAAGAGGCGCAGATTACACGAGTGTAGAAGCAAAAACCTCTGGCCAGCGCTCAATCAGGCAATGTTATAGTGTAACAACACTAATACCTTGCCAAGGAACGCTTGATCTCATGTTGCCGCTACCGCTGCGCCTTTCCCCGCTTGCCGCTGCCCTTTGGCTGGCCTCCCCCGCCAGCCACGCCGTTGAACTGCAGCCACAGGTTATTACTGCCAATCCGCTGGGCAACGCTCAACTTGCCGCGCCAAGTACAGTGCTCGAAGGCGACGCGTTGCTGCACCAGCAGCACGCCAGCCTCGGTGAAACCCTCAACAAGCAGCCCGGGGTCGCCTCAACCTGGTTTGGCCCGGGCGCCAGCCGCCCGGTGATCCGCGGGCTGGACGGTGATCGCATTCGTATCCTGCGCAATGGCGTCGGCGCGCTGGATGCTTCGTCGCTGTCGTATGACCATGCGGTGCCACTGGACCCGGTCATCGTCGAGCGGGTTGAAATCGTCCGCGGCCCAGCGGCGCTGCTGTATGGCGGCAATGCCATCGGCGGCGTGGTCAACACCTTCGACAACCGCATCCCCGATGCTCCCATCGACGGCATTCACGGTGCGGGTGAGCTGCGCTACGGCGGCGCCGACACCACCCGCAGCAGCGCCGGCAAGCTCGAAGCCGGTGACGGCAACTTCGCCTTGCACCTGGATGCCAACAGCCGCCAGTTCAATGACCTGCGCATTCCTGGCTATGCGCGCAGCGGCAAGGTCCGCGACAGTGCCGAGCCGGGCAGCAAACACCGCCTGGAGAACAGCGACGGTCGCCAGGACGGCGGCGCTCTTGGCGGCGCCTATCACTGGGAGCACGGTTACAGCGGGTTCTCCTATAGCCGTTACGACAGCAACTACGGCTCGGTTGCCGAGCCCGGCGTGCGCCTGGACATGCAGCAGGACCACTACGGTTTCGCCTCTGAACTGCGCGATCTGGACGGCCCGTTCAGCTCGGTCAAGGTCGACGCTGGCTACACCGATTACCAGCACCGCGAGATCGAAAGCGGCGAAGTGCACACCACCTTCAAGAACAAAGGCTACGAGGCGCGCATCGAGGCCAGGCATCAACCGCTGGGGCCAGTGGAAGGGGTGATCGGCGCGCAGGTCAGCCGCAATCAGTTCTCCGCGTTGGGTGAAGAAGCCTTTGTGCCCTACACCGACACCGACAGCCTGGCGCTGTTTCTGTTAGAGCAGTGGCAGGCCAGCGGGCGCCTGAACCTGAGCTTCGGTGCCCGCCTGGAACACACCCGGGTAGACCCGGATGCCAAGGGCAACGAAGACTTCGCGGCAGCTGACAGCACCAGCACCTTCAATGCAGTGAGCCTGTCTTCAGGCGCGGTGTATCAGCTTGATCCGATCTGGTCCCTGGCGGCCAACCTCGGCTACACCGAGCGCGCGCCGACCTTCTATGAGCTGTATGCCAATGGTGCGCACGTGGCGACCGGCGCCTATGAAGTGGGTGATGCCAGCCTGAACAAGGAAAAGGCGATCGCCGCCGACCTGGCCCTGCGCTTTGACAATGGCACGCACAAGGGCAGTGTCGGCGTGTTCTATAGCCACTTCCGCAATTACATTGGCCTTATCGGCAGCGGCAATCTGCGTGAGGGGCATCATCATGATGGCGATGATGATCATGACCATGACCATGACCACGGTGATATTCCCGAATACCTGTACCAAGGTGTGCGTGCGCGCTTCTATGGCATCGAGGCGCAGGATCGCTGGCAGTTGCTGGAAAACCGCTACGGCAGCTTTGCCCTGGAACTGTCAGGCGATTACACCCGCGCCAACAACCTCGACACGGGTGAGCCGCTGCCACGGATTGCGCCGCTACGCCTCAACAGCGGCCTGCTCTGGTCACTGGACCGCTGGCAGGCGCGGGTTGATGTGCAACATGCAGCCTCGCAGCAGCGTAAGCCGTCCAACGAGACCAGCACTGACGGTTACACAACCTTGGGCGCAAGCGTCGGCTACCGTTTCGATATCGGCCAGAGCGAGTGGCTGGCGTTTGTTCGCGGTGAGAACCTGACCAATCAGACGGTGCGCTACGCCAGTTCAATCTTGCGCGACATTGCCCCAGCGCCTGGGCGTAGTGTCGAGGTTGGCCTGCGTACAAGCTTCTGAGTAACCGCACTGGGGGCCGTTATGGCTGGCTCGATTGAGCTGGCCATGGTGACCACAGCCATAGCGCTACGCCCATTGTTGCTGCAGGAGTAACAATCAAGTGCGACATTTTGTCTTTTTTTATTACCCCTTCCGCTATATCCTGCCGCCGCACTGAATCGCTTCAGCCCATATTCCCACAGCCATACGCCATCGAAGAGCGTGCTTTTCGATGCACTTGGGTATTTTTCGTCAATCCAAAGATAGCGCTATCTCATGTTCCAGCTACCCCGTAGTCGTTATGCCGCCTTAGGCCTGTCCACACTCCTCTTTGGCGTTACGCCCGCCACGCTTGCCGGTGAAATGTTCGCCAGTGACTCGCCGTGGATGCTTGGCGACTGGAACGGCAGCCGCAGTGACCTGCGCGAGCGCGGCTACGACTTCACCCTCGGCTACACGGGTGAAATGGGCAGCAACCTGCATGGCGGCTACGACCATGACCGCAGCGCGCGCTACAGCGACCAGTTCACCTTTGGCAGCCACCTTGACCTGCAGAAGATCCTCGGCTGGAACGCCACCGAGGTGCAGTTGACCGTGACCGAGCGCCACGGCCAGAACATCAGCAATGACCGCATCAACGACCCGCGCGTAGGTGGTTTTACCTCCGCCCAGGAAGTCTGGGGTCGCGGCCAGACCTGGCGCCTGACTCAGCTGTGGATCAAGCAGAAGTACTTCGATGGCGTCCTCGACGTGAAATTTGGCCGCTTCGGCGAAGGCGAAGACTTCAACAGCTTCCCCTGCGACTTCCAGAACCTGGCGTTCTGCGGCTCGCAGGTCGGCAACTGGGTTGGCGGCATCTGGTACAACTGGCCGGTCAGCCAATGGGCCCTGCGCGTGCGTTACAACCTGAGCGCTACGCTGTACGCCCAGGTCGGCGTGTTCGAGCAGAACCCTTCCAACCTCGAGTCGGGCAATGGCTTCAAGCTCAGCGGCAGCGGTACCCAGGGCGCGGTAATGCCGATCGAACTGGTCTGGAGCCCACAGGTCAATGGACTTGCAGGGGAATATCGCGCCGGCTACTACTACAGTAATGCCAAGGCTCAGGACGTACTGCGCGACAGCAGTGGCCAACCCGCCGCCATCAGCGGCGCTGCCTACCGCAGCCGCTCGAGCAAACACGGTTTCTGGCTCGGCGCGCAGCAGCAGGTGACCTCGCAGGCGTCCGACCAGTCACGCGGCCTGAGCTTGTTTGCCAATGCCACATTGCACGACAAGGAGACCAATGCCATCGACAACTACGTTCAGGCAGGTGTGCTGTACAAGGGGCCATTCGATGCCCGGGCCAAGGACGACATCGGTTTCGCCCTCGCCCGCGTGCACGTCAACCCCGGCTACCGCAAGAACGCCCGCCTGGCCAATCAGGCGGCCGGGACCAGTGATTACGACAACCCAGGCTACCTGCCTGTGCAAGACACCGAATACAGCGCCGAGCTCTACTACGGCGTGCACCTGGCCGACTGGCTCACCGTGCGTCCCAACCTGCAGTACATTCGCCATCCAGGCGGGGTATCGGCAGTCGACGACGCACTGATCGCCGGCCTGAAGATTCAAAGCAGTTTCTGACCTCAACTTTCACGGAGTACCTTTGATGAGCACTGACGGTGCCAAAACCGGAACCCGCTGGCTACCGCGCCTGCTAGGCGTGCTGCTGTTGCTGATGGGCCTGGCCCTGCTGGCCGGCGGTATCAAGCTCAGCCAGCTGGGCGGATCGCTTTACTACCTGCTGGCCGGCATCGGCTTTGCCGTCAGCGGCATCCTGCTGTTGGCCAAACGGCAGATCGCCCTTGGTGTCTACGGCGTGGTGCTGCTGGCAAGCACCGCCTGGGCGCTGTGGGAAGTTGGCCTGGACTGGTGGCAACTGGTGCCGCGCCTGGCCATCTGGTTCGCCCTTGGCGTAGTCCTGCTGTTGCCGTGGGCACGCCGCCCGCTGCTTGGCCCGGCCTCCCGAGTCAACACCGCGCTGCTCAGCGTTGCAGTAGTTGCCGCCGGCGCCACCGCTCTGGCCAGCCAGTTCACTCACCCGGGCGAGATCCGCGGCGAGTTCAACCGCGACAGCAGCGAAATGGCCAGCACCGCCCCGGCCATGCCTGACGGCGACTGGCAGGCGTATGGCCGTACCGAGCACGGCGACCGCTACTCGCCGCTGCGCCAGATCACCGCGCAGAATGCCTACCGACTGGAAGAAGCCTGGCGCATCCGCACCGGCGACCTGCCCACTGAAAACGACCCGGTCGAGCTGACCAACCAGAACACGCCGCTGAAGGTCAACGGCATGCTCTACGCCTGTACTGCGCACAGCAAGCTGCTGGCGCTGGACCCGGACACCGGTGCCGAAATCTGGCGCTTCGACCCGCAAGTAAAGAGCCCGGTGGGCACCTTCAAGGGCTTCGCCCACATGACCTGCCGGGGTGCGTCCTACTATGACGAGAACCGCTACGTCAGCCGTGACGGCAGCCCGGCGCCGAAAATTTCCGATGCTGGCCAGGTCGTTGCCCAGGCATGCCCCCGCCGCCTGTACCTGCCGACCGCCGATGCGCGCCTGATCGCCATCAACGCCGACACCGGCAAGGTCTGCGAAGGCTTCGCCAACCAGGGCGTCATCGATCTGACTACCGGCATTGGCCCGTTCACCGCAGGTGGTTACTACTCGACGTCGCCTGCAGCGATTACCCGCGATCTGGTGATCATCGGCGGCCATGTCACCGATAACGAGTCGACCAACGAACCGTCCGGAGTGATTCGCGCCTATGACGTGCACGATGGTCATCTGGTATGGAACTGGGACAGCAACAACCCGGATGACACCAAGCCACTGGCACCTGGCAAGACCTACAGCCGCAACTCGGCCAACATGTGGTCGATCGCCAGCGTCGATGAAGACCTGGGCATGATCTACCTGCCACTGGGCAACCAGACCCCTGACCAGTGGGGCGCGGATCGCACCCCAGGCGCCGAGAAGTACAGCGCCGGTATCGTTGCCCTGGACCTGGCCACCGGCAAGGCCCGCTGGAACTACCAGTTCACTCACCACGACCTGTGGGACATGGACGTCGGCAGCCAGCCGACCCTGATGCACCTGAAGACCGATGACGGCATCAAGCCAGCAGTGATCGTGCCAACCAAGCAGGGCAGCCTGTATGTACTTGACCGTCGCGACGGCACGCCGATTGTGCCGATCCGCGAGATCCCGGTGCCGCAGGGCGCGGTCAAGGGTGACCACACCGCCCCGACCCAGGCCCGCTCCGACCTCAACCTGCTGGGCCCGGACCTGACCGAACAGGCCATGTGGGGCGCCACCCCGTTTGACCAGATGCTCTGCCGTATCCAGTTCCGTGAACTACGCTACGAAGGCCAATACACCCCGCCGTCGGAACAGGGCAGCCTGATCTACCCCGGCAACGTCGGTGTGTTCAACTGGGGCAGCGTGTCGATCGACCCGGTGCGCCAATTGATGTTCACCTCGCCCAACTACATGGCCTTCGTGTCGAAGATGGTGCCGCGCGAGCAAGTCGCTGCCGATAGCAAGCGCGAGAGTGAAACCAGCGGCGTGCAGCCTAACAGCGGTGCTCCGTACGCTGTAATCATGCACCCCTTCATGTCGCCACTGGGCGTGCCGTGCCAGGCGCCGGCCTGGGGGTATGTAGCCGCCATCGACCTGTTCACCAACAAGGTGGTGTGGAAGCACAAGAACGGCACCACCCGTGACAGCACGCCGATCCCGATCGGTATGCCGGTCGGTGTGCCGAGCATGGGCGGTTCGATGGTCACTGCGGGCGGTGTCGGCTTCCTCAGCGGCACCCTCGACCAGTACCTGCGTGCCTATGACGTGCACAACGGCGCCGAACTGTGGAAGGCGCGCCTGCCCGCAGGTGGCCAGGCCACACCGATGACCTACACCGGCAAGGACGGCAAGCAGTATGTGCTGGTCACCGCCGGCGGCCACGGCTCGCTGGGCACCAAGATGGGCGATTACATCATCGCTTACAAACTGGCCGACTAATCCTCGCGCCAGTG
Source organism: Pseudomonas shirazensis (assembly GCF_014268785.2). GTDB lineage: Bacteria > Pseudomonadota > Gammaproteobacteria > Pseudomonadales > Pseudomonadaceae > Aquipseudomonas > Aquipseudomonas shirazensis. The sequence continues at coordinate 100,887 of NZ_JABWRD020000005.1, forward strand.
CATCACCTGCATAAGAAGCGGAACCTGTACGGTTCCGCTTTTTTTTGGCCCCTTATAAATAGCGCACTAACGTCTTCATCTACGCTGGCTTGAAACCCATTGGCCTTTACCCCATCTAAGCACCATAGTCATTAACTCAGGTGCCTCATGAGCGACCAGCAGGATCATTCGGAACAGCCCGACGAACACAGCGAAATCGAACACCTCGAAGGCGCCGCAATCCCTGGCCATGCCCTTGCCCTGCCCGGCCAACAGCTGCCAGACAAGGTCTACGTCATCCCGATTCACAACCGCCCATTCTTCCCGGCCCAGGTGCTGCCGGTGATCGTCAACGAAGAGCCGTGGGCAGAAACCCTCGACCTGGTGGCCAAGACCGATCACCACTCGCTGGCGCTGTTCTTCATGGATACGCCGCCCGAAGATCACCGTCACTTCGACACTTCGGCGTTGCCCGAGTACGGCACCCTGGTCAAGGTCCACCACGCCAGCCGCGAGAACGGCAAGCTGCAGTTCGTTGCCCAGGGCCTGACCCGGGTGCGCATCCGTACCTGGCTCAAACACCATCGCCCACCGTATCTGGTCGAAGTCGAGTACCCGCGTCAGTCGACCGAGCCGACCGATGAGGTCAAGGCGTACGGCATGGCCTTGATCAACGCGATCAAGGAGTTGCTGCCGCTCAACCCGTTGTACAGCGAAGAGCTAAAGAACTATCTCAACCGCTTCAGCCCCAACGACCCGTCGCCGCTGACAGACTTTGCCGCCGCGCTGACCTCGGCCACCGGCAAGCAACTGCAGGAAGTGCTCGATTGTGTGCCCATGCTCAAGCGCATGGAAAAAGTCTTGCCGATGCTGCGCAAGGAAGTCGAGGTCGCCCACTTGCAGAACGAGATCTCGGCAGAGGTCAATCGGCAGATCGGCGAGCACCAGCGCGAGTTCTTCCTCAAGGAGCAACTCAAGGTCATCCAGCAGGAACTTGGCCTGACCAAGGACGACCGCAGCGCCGACCTTGAACAGTTCAAGCAGCGTCTGGAGGGCAAGACCCTGCCCGCCGCCGCGAAAAAACGCCTTGATGAAGAGCTGGGCAAACTGGCTATTCTGGAAACCGGCTCGCCGGAATACGCCGTGACGCGCAATTACCTGGAGTGGGCCAGCGCCCTGCCCTGGGGCGTGTACGGCAAGGACAAGCTCGACCTCAAGCATGCACGCAAGGTGCTCGATCAGCATCACGCCGGGCTGGATGACATCAAAGACCGGATTCTCGAGTTCCTCGCCGTCGGTGCCTGGAAAGGCGAGATCAGTGGCTCGATCGTGTTGCTGGTTGGCCCACCCGGGGTGGGCAAGACCAGCATCGGCAAGTCTATCGCCGAGTCGCTCGGCCGGCCGTTCTACCGCTTCAGTGTCGGCGGCATGCGCGACGAAGCCGAGATCAAGGGCCACCGCCGTACCTACATCGGCGCCCAGCCGGGCAAACTGGTGCAGGCGCTGAAAGACGTTGAGGTGATGAACCCGGTGATCATGCTCGACGAGATCGACAAGATGGGCCAGAGCTACCAGGGCGACCCGGCTTCGGCCTTGCTGGAAACCCTCGACCCTGAGCAGAACGTCGACTTTCTCGACCACTACCTTGACCTGCGCCTGGACCTGTCCAAGGTGCTGTTCGTATGTACCGCCAATACCCTGGACTCGATCCCCGGACCTCTGCTCGACCGCATGGAAGTGATCCGCCTGTCTGGCTACATCACCGAAGAAAAACTGGCCATCGCCAAGCGCCATCTGTGGCCCAAGCAGCTGGAAAAAGCCGGGGTGGCCAAGACCAGCCTGAGTATCAGCGACTCCGCGCTGCGCCTGGTAATCGATGGCTATGCCCGCGAAGCGGGTGTGCGCCAATTGGAAAAGCAATTGGGCAAGCTGGTGCGCAAGGCGGTCATGAAGCTGCTTGAAGACCCGCAGGCCAAACTCAAGATAGGCCCCAAGGATCTTGAAGCGGCACTGGGTATGCCGGTGTTCCGCAGCGAACAGGTGCTGGCTGGCAAAGGTGTAATAACCGGCCTGGCCTGGACCAGTATGGGCGGCGCCACGCTGCCGATCGAAGCCACCCGCATTCATGCCCTCAATCGAGGTTTCAAGCTGACCGGCAAGCTTGGCGACGTGATGAAGGAGTCTGCGGAGATCGCCTATAGCTACGTCAGCGCCAACCTCAAGCAATTTGGCGGCGACCCGACCTACTTCAACGAGGCGTTCATCCACCTGCACGTGCCTGAGGGAGCAACGCCCAAGGACGGCCCAAGCGCCGGGGTAACCATGGCCAGTGCGCTGCTGTCGCTGGCCCGCGATCAGGTGCCGAAAAAAGGCGTAGCCATGACCGGCGAGCTGACCCTGACCGGGCAAGTGCTACCGATTGGTGGTGTGCGCGAAAAAGTCATAGCGGCCAAGCGCCAGAAGATTCTCGAGCTGATTCTGCCTGAAGCCAACCGAGGCGACTTTGAAGAGCTGCCGGAGTATCTGCGGGAGGGCCTGACCGTGCACTTTGCCAAGCGCTTTGCCGACGTGGCCAAAGTGCTGTTTTGAATCGACACCGAGAAAACAGCGGAGCCGTTCTGGCTCCGCTGCAAACGGGCTTACAGTTTGAATCGCATGGGGTATTCTCAGCGCACTGAATTGCGCTGGAGTATCCATGACCGTCCTTCGTCTGCTGCTTCCTCTGAGCCTGGCAATGCTTGCCGCGTGTAGCCATCGACCGAGTGTCGTCGAGCTCAATTCCGAAGGTGAATGTCCGCAGCGCCTGCAGCTTGGCCAGAGTTTGACCGTGACCCTGCCCAGCAATCCCACCACCGGCTATCGCTGGAAACTCAAGGACTCTGCCGCTGCTGTTCTCCAGGCACGCGGCCCGGAGGTCTACAGCACACCTGAGCAGAATGGCATGGTTGGCACTGCGGGGTCGTCCACCTGGCGCTTCCAGGCTGCTGCCAGCGGTGAAGGTACGCTGTTGCTTGTGTATCAACAGCCTTGGGCGCCAGAGGTGGTTCCGGTGCAGACCTTCGAGTGCAAGGTCATCGTGCACTGAGCCGGCCCTCCAGCGCAGGGTAATTCCCGCTGCAGGGCTGACCGTTCGCGCCAGGCCCGTATCCAGCAAGGCCTGGCTTGGCTAGAATGTCGCCCCTGTTTTTTTCGCCCGAGCACACCGTGAGCACAGACCCTGACCGCCTTTTCGCCCGGCCCCTGGACCAGGTGCCTGACTTCGCCTTCAACGAGGACGTAGTGCGGGTGTTCCCGGACATGATCAAGCGCTCGGTGCCGGGCTACCCGACCATCGTCGAGAACCTCGGCGTGCTCGCCGCACGCTTTGCTCAGCCCGATACGGCGCTGTACGACCTCGGCGCATCGCTGGGTGCAGTGACCCAGGCACTGCGCCGCCATGTGCGCAGTGATGGCTGCCGGGTGATCGCGGTGGACAACTCGGCGGCGATGGTCGAGCGCTGCCGTCAGTACCTCAACGCCCAGGACTCGATGTTCCAGGAGCTGTTGCCGGTGCAAGTCATGGAAGCCGATATCCTCAGCCTGCAGTTCGAGCCAGCCTCGGTGGTGGCGCTGAACTTCACCCTGCAATTCGTCGCCCCCGGCCAGCGCCTGGAGCTGCTGACGCGGATCCGCCAGGCCCTGCTGCCAGGAGGCGCGCTGATCCTCTCGGAAAAACTGCACTTCGCCGATGATCAGGAGCAGGCGCTGCTCAACGATCTGCACCTGGATTTCAAACGCGCCAACGGCTACAGCGAGCTGGAAATTGCCCAGAAGCGCAGCGCCATTGAACATGTGATGAAACCCGACACGCTCGAAACCCACCAGGCCCGCCTGCGTGCCGCCGGGTTCTCCAAGGTAGTGCCGTGGTTCCAATGCCTTAACTTCGCCTCGTTGATAGCCCTGCCATGATCGATTTGTCTCCCCTGGTCCGCCGTCTGGCGGGTACTCCGTTGGCCACCTGGTCGCAAGGCCTGCAAGCGCAACTGGAAAGCAAGATGGAAAAAGGCCACGGCGACCTCGAGCGCTGGCGTGGCGCTCTCGAGGCGTTGCCTGAGCTGCAGCCCAGTGAAGTCGATCTGGTCGATGGCTTGCGCCTGGACAGCCCCTGCGATGAGACGACTCGCACTCAGCTGCAGCAGGCCTTGATGGGCCTGTCGCCCTGGCGCAAAGGTCCGTTCGATCTGTTTGGCGTGCATGTCGACACCGAATGGCATTCGGACTGGAAATGGGCGCGGGTCAGCCCGCATCTGGACCTGACCGGCAAGCGTGTGCTGGATGTCGGCTGTGGCAATGGCTACTACCAATGGCGCATGCTCGGCGCCGGCGCTGACATGGTGATCGGAGTCGACCCCAACTGGCTGTTCTTCTGCCAGTTCCAGGCGGTGAACAAGTACCTGCCCGAGCTGCCGGCTTGGCACCTGCCATTCGCCCTTGAGGAACTACCGGCCAACCTCGAAGGCTTCGACACGGTGTTTTCGATGGGTGTGTTCTACCACCGTCGTTCGCCCATTGAGCACTTGCTGGCGCTCAAGGACTGCCTGGTAAAAGGCGGTGAGCTGGTGCTGGAAACTCTGGTCATCGAAGGCGACGAGAATCAAGTGTTGGTTCCCGAAGACCGCTATGCGCAGATGCGCAATGTCTGGTTCTTGCCTTCGGTACCGGCACTGGAGCGCCTGCTGCGGCGCGCCGGCTTCAGTGACGTGCGCTGCGTCGACGTCAGTGTCACCAGTGTCGAGGAGCAGCGCAGCACCGAGTGGATGCGCTACCAGTCTCTGAGCGACTTTCTCGACCCGCAGGACCACAGCCGCACCATCGAAGGCCTGCCCGCCCCGCGTCGGGCGACGATCCTGGCGCGCAAGTAAACCCGGCCGCACCCATCCTGTCTGCTCAGCGCGTCGTCTGGCTAACCGCCAGATGACGCGCTGATTACAAATCCGTTATCCACGCCGATCCACCCCAGGCTTGGCGTACTATCGCGCGCTTGACCTTGATCCAGCTTCAGGGTCGACAATCCCTCTCCCGAATTCTGCCTGAGCCCAAGCATGCGCCTACTGATCATTGAGGACGAACTGCGGACTGCCGATTACCTTCAGCAGGGGCTGCGCGAAAACGGCTATGTCGTGGATTGCGCACACACTGGCATCGACGGCCTGCACATGGCCCGCCAGCAGGCCTATGACCTGGTCATTCTGGACGTCAACCTGCCGGAACTGGACGGCTGGGCCGTACTGCAACGGCTACGCGCCGAGTCGGCCACGCGAATCATGATGCTCACCGCTCACGGTCGCCTGTCTGACCGGGTCAAGGGCCTGGATCTGGGCGCGGATGACTACCTGCTCAAGCCATTCGAATTTCCCGAATTGCTGGCGCGGATCCGCAGCCTGTTGCGGCGCAACGATCAGCAGGTGCAGCCGAGCACACTGCGCGTCGCCGACCTGGAGCTGGACCCTGGCCGCCACCGGGCCTGGCGTGGCAGCACACGTATCGACCTCACTGCCAAGGAGTTCTCGCTGCTGCACCTGCTGATGCGCCAGAGCGGCGAGGTGCTGTCACGCACGCAGATCATCTCGCTGGTGTGGGACATGAACTTCGATTGCGACACCAACGTTGTCGAGGTGTCGATCCGGCGCTTGCGGGCCAAGATCGACGACCCCTTCGAAGACAAACTGATCCACACCCTGCGCGGTGTTGGCTACGTGCTCGAGGCGCGCCGTTGAAACCCGCCAGCCTGTCTCTGCGGCTTGGTCTGAGCGTCACTCTAATGGGCGCCGCGCTGGTGCTGCTGCTGGCATGCCTGGCGGTGTTTGCCCTTGATCACGAACTGGACAGCCGCGCGCGCAAGGACCTCGCGCGCAAGATGCTGCAGGTAGAACACAACCTGCGGGTCGACCTGCGTAGCGCTGACCTGGCCAGCCGCGCCCACCCACTGCTCGACCTGGTCATGGGCCATGACAACCTAAGCCTCAGCGTGATTGCTCTGAATGGCCGCCATGCACCCCTGCTCAGCCTGGGCCCGGCGCTGGAGTCACAGCGCCTGCGCGAGCTGCAGTGGAGCGACGGCCAGACCTTTCAGGAATGGAAGGACAGCAGCGGAGCGCAATTTCTCAGCGTGACGCAGGCGATGCGGCTGCGCGATGACACCCCGGTGCGGGTAATGATGACCCTTGATCGCGCCGACGATCACGACCTGTTGCACGCCTACCTGCGCTCGACCCTGCTGGCCCTGCCGTTGTTGTTGCTGCTGATCGGCGCCTGTGCCTGGAAGCTGGTGCAGCGCAGCCTGAAGCCACTGCGGCGCTTTCGCCGGATCGCCGGCCAGGTATCGGCGCAGGCGCTCGACCATCGACTGCCCTCCAGCGGCCTGCCGCAGGAACTGGCCGACCTCGCCCGCTCGATCAATGTGATGCTGGATCGGCTCGATCAGGGTGTGCGCCAGTTGTCGCAGTTTTCCGACGACCTCGCGCATGAGCTACGCACGCCGCTGAGCAACCTGATGGGCAAGGCCCAGGTGACCCTCGCCCGCCCACGCGACAGCGGCGATTATCGCGAGGTGCTGGCAGACAGCATCGAAGAACTGACTCGGCTCAACCGCATCATCAACGACATGTTGTTTCTCGCGCAGGTAAGCCAGCCCCAGGCCCAGGTCGAACTCAAGCCGCTGGCCCTGGCCGACGAAGTCGCGCGGGTCAGCGAGCTGTTTGCCATCAGCGCTGAAGTGAAGGATATCGAGATCAGGCGTCACGGCTGGGCCACCGCGCTTGGCGATCGGTTGATGTGCCAGCGGGCCTTGTCCAACCTGCTCAGCAATGCGCTACGGCACAGCCCCGAGGGCAGCGTGGTGAGCATTGGCATCGGCCGGTACGCGCAGCAGGCCTGGGTATGGGTTGAGAACCACGGGCCGGGGATCAGCGACGAGCACCTGCCGCACCTGTTCGAGCGGTTCTATCGAGCCGACAGCGGTCGCTCGCGCCTGGATGGCGGTACTGGCCTGGGCTTGGCGATCGTGCAGTCGATCATGCAACTGCACGGCAGCCAGGTCGAAGTCAGCAGCCAGGCGCAGGGGCCAACCCGGTTTACCTTGTTTTTTCGTGCCGAGTGACGCCGATCAGCGCGAGGCCTGCAGGATCAACGCTTTCATTTCAGCCACGGCGGCCTTGAAGCCGACAAACAGCGCATGCGCCACCAGCGCGTGACCGATGTTCAGCTCGTTGATGCCCTTGATCGCTGCGACCGCCTCGACGTTGTGGTAATGCAGGCCGTGGCCCGCGTTGACGATCAGGCCCTGGCCGACGCCAAACGCGACGCCGTCGGCGATGCGCTTGAGCTCATCGGCCACCTCGGTTGGGGTCAGCGCATCAGCATAGCGACCGGTGTGCAGCTCGATGGCCGGCGCGCCGACCCGTTGCGAAGCTTCGATCTGGCGCTCGTCGGCATCGATGAACAACGACACTTCAGCGCCGGTGCGGGCCAGGCGCTCGACGGCCGCCTTGATCCGCGCTTCCTGACCGGCCACATCGAGGCCGCCTTCGGTGGTCAGTTCCTGACGGGTTTCCGGAACCAGACAGATGTGCGCCGGGCGAATCTGCTCAGCGAACAGCATCATCTCTTCGGTAACGCCCATCTCGAAGTTCATCCGCGTCTGCAGCACGTCCTTGAGCAACAGCACATCGCGCTCCTGGATATGCCGGCGGTCTTCACGCAGGTGTACGGTAATGCCGTCGGCGCCCGCTTCTTCGGCGTCCAGCGCGGCCTTGACCGGATCTGGATAGCGGGTGCCGCGGGCCTGGCGCAAGGTCGCCACGTGGTCGATGTTGACGCCAAGAAGCATGCGGTTGCTATGAGTCACGAAAGGCTCTCCTGAAGATGTAGCCGCACAGCATACGACGTGCTCAGCGCTTGCGAAACAACTCCCGACTCACCAGCGGCTTTGGCCCCAGGTGGACGGCCAGGGCCTGGCGCATCAGTCGCTTGGCTGCCAGCAATGCGCCAGGCGCTTCCCACTCGGCGTGGGCCAGTGCGAGCAGTTCATCGCCCTTGAACAACCCGGGCTGGAACAGCTCCACCCGCTCAAGCCCGGCGTCGACCTGCAGGCGGTACAGACCACTGGCAGCGATAGGCTCGGCGTTGACGTCGCGATCCAGGGCAAAGGCGTAACCGAGCTGCTCCAGCAGGCGCCATTCAAAGGCCCGCAGCAACGGCTCCAATGGCCGGCCCTGGCCCAACGCCTGCAGGGTCAGGGCATAGTGCTCGAACAGCGCTGGGTATGGCGCCTCGGCCGGCAGCAGGCGCATCAGCAGTTCATTCAGGTACAAGCCGCTGAACAGTGCATCACCATTGAGCCAGGCGGCAATGCCGGCGCTGTCGAGGCGGTTGACGTTCTTCAGCTCGCCGCGCCCACGCAGCTCGACTTCCAATGGCACGAACGAGCGCACCAGGCTGCCACCCTTGCCCCGCGCCCGGCGCAGCACCGCCCGCACGCGACCTTGCGGCGTGAAAAAGTCCACCAGCGCGCTGGTCTCGCGGTACGCACGGCTGTGCAGCACGTACGCCGGCTGACCTTGAGGTTGTTCCATGGGGAAGGCCCGGATGCAGAACGGCCCGGAACAATCCGGGCCGTTGAGGGAGTGTTACAGGTCGCCGTAGCCCAGCGAACGCAGGGCGCGCTCATCATCGGACCAACCGCCTTTGACCTTGACCCAAAGGTTGAGCATGACCTTGGCGTCGAACAGCGTTTCCATGTCCTTGCGCGCATCGGAGCCGATGCGCTTGATACGCTCGCCTTTGTCACCAATGATGATCTTCTTCTGACCATCACGCTCAACCAGGATCAGGGCATGGATGTGCAGCACATGGCCTTGCTGCTTGAACTCTTCAATCTCGACAGTGATCTGGTACGGCAGCTCGGCACCCAGTTGGCGCATGATCTTCTCGCGGACCAGTTCGGCGGCGAGGAAGCGGCTGCTGCGGTCGGTGATCTGGTCTTCCGGGAAGAAGTGATCGTTCTCCGGCAGCTGCTTGGCGATCAGTGCTTCCAGCGCTTCGAGGTTGTGCCCCTGTTGGGCAGAGATCGGCACGACTTCGGCGTTCGGCAGTTGCTCCTGCAGCCATTTCAGGTGCGGGATCAATTCGGCCTTCTCGTCCATCCGGTCGGTCTTGTTGACCGCGATGATCAGCGGGCCGGTAACGTACTGGACACGCTCGAGCACCAGTTGGTCCTCGTCGGTCCAGCGGGTACGGTCAACCACGAAGATCACCACGTCGACGTCCTTGAGGGCGGCCGAAGCGGTGCGGTTCATGTAACGGTTGAGCGCCTTGTCGTTGGCCTTGTGCATGCCTGGCGTATCGACGTAGATCGCCTGCACGTCACCCTCGGTCTTGATCCCGAGCATGTTGTGGCGGGTGGTCTGCGGCTTGCGCGAGGTGATCGCCAGCTTTTGCCCGAGGATATGGTTGAGCAAGGTCGACTTGCCAACGTTGGGGCGACCGACAATGGCTACGTAGCCGCAACGGGTTGGGTTGTTCTCAGTCATTACCATTCTCCACGCCCAGGGCGATCAGTGCAGCGGCGGCGGCGACTTGCTCGGCAATACGCCGGCTTACGCCCTGGCCACGGCTCTTGTTGTTCAGCAGGACCACTTCGCATTCGACGAAGAAGGTCCGGCAATGAGGTTCGCCCTGGATATCGACCACTTCATAACGCGGCAAATCGCAACCACGCGACTGCAGAAATTCCTGCAGGCGGGTTTTCGGGTCTTTATTGGTGTCGACCAGTGTCAGGCTCTCGAACTCATCGGTCAGCCAGGCCAGAATGCGCTCGCGCGCGGTCTGCATGTCGGCATCCAGATAGATGGCGCCAATCAGCGCCTCGAGGGCATCGGCGAGGATCGATTCGCGGCGAAAACCACCGCTTTTCAGCTCACCCGAACCCAGTCGGAGGAATTCGCCCAGGTCGAATCCACGCGCCAGCCGCGCCAGAGTTTCACCCTTGACCAGGCGTGCGCGCAGGCGCGACAGCTGGCCTTCGCGGGCCTGCGGGAAGCGCTCGAACAGCGCCTCCCCGGCGACGAAATTGAGGATGGCGTCGCCAAGAAACTCCAGGCGCTCGTTATTGCGCCCGGCATAACTGCGATGGGTCAGGGCCAGCAACATCTGATCCTGATCCTTGAAGGTATAGCCGAGCTTGCGCTCCAGGCGTGCAAGGGAAGCACTCATGCGGCCACCCGTTTGTTGTTCAACGCGTTGTTCAAATCAACATCCTGAAAAGACGGTGTGGCTGTGAATCGCTGCCAGTTGGTAGCGCCCCCGTGTTTCAAGACGCTCTCGACCTTGAGTACACAGCCTATGTCAGAAAAGCATTCGGCGCTGTCTGCAGACAGCGCCGATGGGTATCAATGGATCAGGCCGACCCGCGACAGGTTGGGCAGGTGGCTGAGCTTGGGCTCTGGCCAGCTCATCCAGACTGCAAACGCCTTGCCGACGATATTGCGGTCCGGAACCATGCCATGCAGTTCCTTGGGAATATTTGGATCATCCCAGAAACGGCTGTCGTTGGAGTTGTCGCGGTTGTCGCCCATCATGAAGTAATGGCCGGCGGGTACCGTCCATTGCTGGTCAGGCGGCATGCGGTAGCGGCTCATTTCCTTGCGGATCATGTGCTCGGCCGCGCCCAATTGCTCCTTGTACAGCTCAGCGCTGCCCAAGGTGCCTGGCTCGGTACCGACCAACTGCTCGGCAACCTGCTTGCCATTGACGAACAAGCGCTTGTCGCTGGTGTAGCCGATCTGGTCGCCCGGCAGGCCAACCACACGCTTGATGTAGTTGACGTTGGGGTCGCTCGGATAGCGGAACACCATCACGTCGCCCCGCTGCGGCTGGCCGATCTCGATGACCTTCTTGTCGATCACCGGCAGGCGAATGCCGTAGGAGAACTTGTTCACCAGGATGAAGTCGCCCACTTCCAGCGTCGGTTTCATCGACCCGGAAGGAATCTGGAACGGCTCTACCAGGAACGACCGCAGCACCAGCACGATGAACAGCACAGGGAAGAACGACTTGCCGTACTCAACCAGCAACGGCTCCTTGTTCAGCTTCTCGACCACGGCCATTTCTGGCTGGCTGACGCTGCCCTGATAGGTGGCAATCGCCGCCCGCCGGCGCGGAGCCAGGAACAGCAGATCGATCAGAGCCAACAAGCCACAGACGGCAACGGCGATGACGAGCAACAGCGGGAAATTTAGCGACATAGGACCTAGCTATCCAACCTGAGCACGGCGAGGAAGGCTTCTTGTGGAATTTCCACGTTACCGACCTGTTTCATGCGTTTCTTACCGGCTTTCTGCTTTTCGAGCAGTTTGCGTTTACGGCTGACGTCGCCGCCATAACACTTGGCCAGTACGTTCTTTCTGAGCGCCTTGACAGTGGTCCGGGCGACGATCTGCCCGCCGATGGCGGCCTGGATCGCGACGTCGAACATCTGCCGAGGAATCAGTTCTTTCATTTTCTCGGTCAGCGCGCGCCCTTTGTAGTGGGCGTTGTCGCGGTGCACGATCAGCGCCAGCGCATCAACCTTGTCGCCGTTGATCAACACGTCCAGCTTGACCAGGTTGGCCGACTGGTAACGATCGAAATGGTAGTCCAGCGACGCGTAACCGCGGCTGGTCGACTTCAAACGGTCGAAGAAGTCCAGTACCACCTCATTCATTGGCAAATCGTAGCTCACCTGCACCTGAGTACCTAGGAACTGCATGTCACGCTGCACACCGCGCTTCTCGATGCACAGCGTAATGACGTTACCCAGGTGTTCTTGCGGCACCAGGATATTGGCGCGCACGATTGGCTCACGGAAGTCTTCGACTGCTGATACATCCGGCAGTTTCGACGGGTTGTCGACGTGAATGGTTTCACCGGTCTTGAGCTTGATCTCGAAGATCACGCTCGGCGCCGTGGTGATCAGGTCCAGGTCATATTCGCGCTCGAGGCGCTCCTGGATGATCTCCATGTGCAACATGCCGAGGAAGCCGCAACGGAAGCCAAAGCCCAGTGCATCCGAGCTTTCAGGCGCGTACTGCAGCGACGAGTCGTTCAGCGTCAGCTTCTGCAGCGCATCGCGGAAGTCTTCGAAGTCATCTGAAGACACGGGGAACAGGCCAGCGTAGACCTGTGGCTGAATACGTTTGAAGCCTGGCAGCACTTCCACCTCGGGGGTGGAGCTCAAGGTCAGGGTGTCGCCGACCGGCGCGCCGAGAATTTCCTTGATGCTGGCAATGATGAAGCCCACTTCGCCGGCCTTGAGATCGGCAGTCTGAGTGTGCTTTGGCGTGAACACGCCGACGCTGTCGACCAGATGGACCTTGCCGGTCGACTTGACCAGGATCTTGTCGCCCTTTTTCACGCGGCCGTGGCGCACGCGAACCAGGGACACGACGCCCAGGTAGTTGTCGAACCAGGAGTCGATGATCAGCGCTTGCAGCGGTGCATCGATGTCACCGGTTGGCGCCGGGATCTGCTGCACAAGGCGCTCAAGCACCTCGTCCACGCCCATGCCGCTCTTGGCGCTGCAGGCTACGGCGTCGGCCGCGTCGATACCGATGATCTTCTCGATTTCGTCCTTGACGCGGTCCGGATCGGCCTGGGGCAGGTCCATCTTGTTCAGTACCGGCATGACCTCAAGGCCCTGCTCGATAGCGGTGTAGCAGTTGGCCACGGACTGGGCTTCGACGCCCTGGCCAGCATCGACCACCAACAACGCGCCTTCACAGGCGGCCAGCGACCGGCTGACTTCATAGGTGAAGTCTACGTGGCCGGGAGTGTCGATGAAGTTCAGCTGGTAGGTCTTGCCGTCCTGCGCCTTGTAATGCAGCGTGACGCTATGGGCTTTGATGGTGATGCCGCGCTCGCGCTCCAGATCCATCGAATCGAGCACCTGGGCTTCCATTTCGCGCGCCGAGAGGCCACCGCACATCTGAATGAAACGGTCGGCCAGCGTCGACTTGCCGTGGTCGATGTGGGCGATGATGGAGAAATTGCGGATATGACTCAAATCACTCACGGGTCACTACTCGAAATGGCTGCGAGCCGGACGCCCGCCGAAAAATAGCCGGGAATTGTACCTTAAGCCGCAGCCTTGTGGGAGATTCCTGATCGGCTGCAATCCCGCGTGGCTTGGCAGGCCGCCATGAAATTTTCATCCGTTTACAAAAAAGGGCAGCCGAAGCTGCCCTGTATTGCGCTGCCGCTATGCTTATTCAGCCAGTTTGAAGGTGATGAAGCTGGCGCGCCCTTGGCGCAGCACCCGCATCGACACCGAGCGATTCTTCGGCAGGTCCTTGGCAATCTCGGTGAACTCTTTGGCCGAGCCAATGGCCTGGTTGTTGAGGTGGCTGATGACGTCACCCGGACGCAGACCGATCAACGCCGCCGGACCATCCAGCACTTCCTTGATGACCACGCCACCCTTGAGTTCGAGGGCTTTTTTCTGCTCGGCGGTCAGGTCCGAAACCGCTACACCGAGGCGGTTGCTGCTGCGCTCGGCACTGCCCTGGCCAGCTGTGGTGATACCGGCATCTTCATCAGGCAAAGCGCCGACAGTAACGTCGAGGTTCTGCCGCTTGCCGTTGCGGATGATCTCAAGCTTGGCCTTGGCGCCATCCTTGAGGCTGCCGACCAGGTGCGGCAGGTCGGCTGACATGATGATCGGCTGGCCATTCATGCTGAGGATGACATCACCGACCTGCAAACCGCCTTTGGCCGCTGGACCGTCTTCCAGCACCTGAGCTACCAGGGCGCCGGCAGGCTTGTCCAGACCGAACGACTCGGCCAGGTCCTTGTTGACCTCCTGGATTACCACACCCAACCAACCGCGATTGACCTTGCCGTCTTTCTTGAGCTGATTGGAGACATCCAGGGCCACGTCGATCGGGATCGCGAACGACAGGCCCATGAAGCCGCCGGAGCGGGTGAATATCTGCGAGTTGATGCCGACCACTTCGCCTTTCATGTTGAACAGCGGGCCGCCGGAGTTACCCGGGTTGATTGCCACGTCGGTCTGGATGAACGGAACGTAGGTGTCGTTGGGCAGGGTCCGGCCTTTGGCGCTGACGATGCCTTTGGTTACCGAGTGATCAAAGCCGAACGGCGAGCCGATAGCCAGTACCCATTCGCCGACTTTGAGCTTCTCCGAATCGCCCAGCTTGACGATCGGCAGATCCTTGCCTTCAACCTTGAGCAAAGCGACGTCGGTGCGCGGGTCGGTGCCGACCAGCTTGGCCTGCAGTTCGCTGCGGTCGGACAGGCGCACGATGATCTCGTCAGCGTCGGCGACCACATGGTTGTTGGTCAGCACATAACCATCGCTGGAAATGATGAAGCCCGAACCCAGCGATTGCGCTTCACGCTGGCGATCGCCGCGCGGCGAACGCGGCTGCTGCGGCATGTTGCGCTCGAAGAATTCACGGAACATCGGCGGCAGGCCTTCCAGATCAGGCATCTGCCCGGCAGCAATGCGCCGATCAGGCAGCTTCTGCTTGGTACTGATGTTCACCACTGCCGGCGAAGCCTGCTCGACCAGCGTGGTGAAGTCCGGCAGCGCTTCTTCAGCCTGGGCCGTCAGCACCTGGCCGAGCATCAGCACGGCGGCGAACATGGAGAGATAGGGTTTCAAGCGTGGTATTGACATACGGCTCCCGTCACAACGAGCGTAAATTGCATTAAGACCCCTGCAAATGCAGGAAAGGCCAGACCCCAAGGACTCTGACCTATAGAAAATTTACGAAGGGATTGCAAATGACATTGCGTTAATTTCATTTCAGCCGATTACGTGAAGGGCTGCAAACGCAGGCGCGCTGTTACTGGCTGGCCTGGGCATCCTGAGCACGCATTGACAATGCAACGCGCTCGGCAGTACCCAACGGGATCTCGCCAACCACCGTGACGATGACCTTGCCCTTGGGAGTATTGAGGTAGCGCGAGACAGCCACGGTCGGGCCGAGCTGCACGCGGGTATCGTTACCTGAATCATCCTTGACCGGCTCCAGAAATACCGAAAAACGAGTCAGCCCGTCGTCATACATCAGACTGCTGACCGTGGTCTTGCGCAAAACATCACTGCGTACCGAGCTGTTGACCAACTCGAAACCGGGCGGCAACCAATCGGAGCGCCAACCGCCTACTGCCGGCAACGGCGAAGCTGCAACTGCATGCTCTACAGGCTTGCACGCATCACTTGGGCGCATCGCTTGCTCGGTTGGCAGTGTAGTGTCCAGGCGGGTCATCTGGAAACGCTCCAGCAACTGACCCTTGTCGTTGAGCATCAACGAGCGCAGGGGCAATGCGGTCTGGCGGTCCAGATGCAATTCGAAGGCGTAGCGATGCTGGTCACGGGGGGTCAGGGTGATAATCACCGCATCGCGCCCGGCAACCCGCGACTTGCCGGCAACGCTCAAGTCGTACCAGCTCATCAGCTTGAGGGGGTCCAGCACCCGCGGGGCAGTGCTGGGCGGCGTCGAAACGCCACTCACCAGATCGCCACTGACGCACTGCACCTGACCGTCCACGCGGACGATCTCCTGAGCCGTACCATCGAGCTGCAACAGCCGCTCGCTGACCGATCCATTGGCAACGCGGTGCCAGATGTCATGGGAAGAGAAGCTGCCGTTGCGTTCGTAAACGAACGAACCCTGGTAGCTCTGGGATTGCTCAGCTCGTGCCAGCTTGTTCAGCCACTCATTCGCCTGAGGCGAAGAGTTGGCTGCCAACGCTGGCACCATCATGCAACTGCCTACCAGCAGTGACAGAAGAGGTAGCGCGCGCATGATGCTCCTTAACTAGCGGTTTTCCAGGCTAGCGGCGCGGGCGTATGGCAGTGCTGTTTCAGTGCCCTTGAGCGCTGATTCCTGAGCGTGCTGCTTCAAGTAGCCCGGCAGACGCTTGTCCCAGCCTTCCTGGCTCTGCAAGACACCATTGGCCATCGGCCCGGTGGCCTGCTCGCTGCTCTCGCTGTAGCCAGCCAGAACTGCCGGACCTTGCGTTTGCGGCATGGTCAGACCTTGCTGGGCAGGCTGTTGCGCAGCCAATTCGCTACCGGTGATCTCGTCCTGGTTATACAGACGCACGCCGGCCAGTACTGCAACGGTTACCGAGGCAGCTACGGCCAGACGACCGATACTACGCCAAGGGCCTTGCTTGACCTTGGCTGGCACAACTTCATCGGCCAATGCAGCAGAAACCGCCGCAGCGATGTCCAGCTTGGGCAGCAGCAGTTCCTTGTGCATGGCTGCACGGGCAACCTGGTAACGCGACCAGGTAGCACGGGTGTCGGCGTCATCAGTGGCGCTCAAAACACGACGCAGCTCCAATTCATCCGCTTCGTTGTCCATTACGGCGGACAGCGATTCCTGCAAAGCTTCACGACTCATGGCGGTTCCTCTCTTGGCTGTAGCCGCTGTCTCAGGATTCCTGCAGCAACGGCTGCAAGGCTTTATCAATGGCCTCCCGAGCGCGGAAAATCCTTGAGCGCACGGTCCCCACCGGACATTGCATGACGCTCGCAATGTCCTCGTAACTCAGACCATCAAATTCGCGCAAAGTTAGTGCCGTGCGCAGATCTTCTGGCAGTTGCTGGATGGTCCGATGGACGGTACCTTCGATCTCATCCCGCAACAACGAGCGTTCTGGGGACTCGAGATCCTTGAGACCATGATCGCCGTCATAGAACTCCGCATCCTCGGAGCTCACATCACTGTCGGGTGGCCTTCTACCGCGGGACACCAGATAGTTTTTCGCCGTGTTGATGGCGATGCGGTACAGCCAGGTATAAAACGCGCTGTCACCGCGGAAATTGCCTAGCGCCCGGTAGGCCTTGATGAAGGCTTCCTGCGCCACATCCTGGGCTTCATGGGTGTCGTGTACAAAGCGCACGATCAACCCGAGAATCTTGTGCTGATACTTCAGCACCAACAGATCGAACGCTCGCCTGTCGCCGCGCTGCACGCGCTCGACAAGCTGCTGATCCTCTTCCTGGGTTAGCATGAATACTCCTCAGTGAACTTGAAGGAGCATTGCAACAGCCACCGTTCAGGCTTGCAAACATAGACTCGGGCTTTGCGCAAAAGTTCTCCCCTCCAAGCAAGTTTCCTGCGGCCTCTGGTCGGCTCGCACGAAAAAGACGCAGTACGGTCACGGCCGGCCGCGTCATTGATCTGGTCTTGATTTACGCAGGTATCAGCCCATTTCGAGCTACTGCCCTGCGTCGCCTTGGCATTCGTGGCGTATGGGCAGCCTTCATAGGATTTCCAGCCAGACTGGAAAGTTCCCGGAAGATCGCCGTTGCGTGACAAGCGCCATTGGAAATCAGGCACCCGGGGCTGCTATAAAGGCATCCCGGCAACGTTTTCACGATAGTTTCACAATGCCATCTGCGCATCGCTATTGTGCCGTTCCCCTCCCCTAGATTACTAGTGCCCCGACATGAGCAAACAATTCCAATACGATGTCCTGGTGATCGGCAGTGGGGCCGCAGGCCTCAGCCTGGCACTCAACCTTCCGGATCACCTGCGCATCGCTGTGCTGAGCAAGGGTGACCTGGCCAATGGCTCGACCTTTTGGGCCCAGGGCGGCGTTGCCGCCGTGCTTGACGACACCGACACTGTGCAGTCGCATGTCGAGGACACCCTCAATGCCGGCGGTGGACTGTGCTCGGAAGAAGCGGTGCGGTTTACCGTTGAGCACAGCCGCGAAGCGATTGAGTGGCTGATCGAACAAGGCGTGCCATTTACTCGCGACGAACACCCACCGGGTGATGACCGCAGCTTCGAATTTCACCTGACCCGCGAAGGCGGCCACAGCCACCGGCGCATCATCCATGCGGCCGACGCTACCGGTGCGGCGATCTTTACCACCCTGCTGCAGCGCGCCCGGCAACGGTCCAACATCACCCTGCTGGAGCAGCGCGTCGCCGTCGACCTGATCACCGAGCGCCGCCTCGGTCTGGACGGCGAGCGCTGCCTCGGCGCCTACGTACTGGACCGCAACAGCGGCGAGGTGGATACCTTTGGCGCGCGCTTCACCGTGCTGGCGACCGGCGGTGCAGCCAAGGTCTACCTCTATACCAGCAACCCCGACGGCGCCTGCGGCGATGGCATTGCCATGGCCTGGCGCGCGGGCTGCCGGGTCGCCAACCTTGAATTCAATCAGTTTCACCCGACCTGCCTGTACCACCCGCAGGCCAAGAGCTTCCTGGTCACCGAGGCGCTGCGCGGCGAGGGCGCCCTGCTCCGCCTGCCCAATGGCGAGCGCTTCATGCCGCGCTTCGACCCACGCGAAGAACTGGCACCACGGGATATCGTCGCGCGCGCTATCGACCACGAAATGAAGCGCCTGGGTGTGGACTGCGTTTACTTGGACATCACCCACAAGCCAGCCGAGTTCATCAAAAGCCATTTCCCGACCGTGTACGAGCGCTGTCTGACCTTCGGCATCGACATCACGCGCCAGCCGATTCCGGTGGTCCCGGCTGCGCACTACACCTGCGGCGGGGTGATGGTCGACGCTCGCGGTCACACCGACGTGCCCGGCTTGTATGCCATTGGCGAGACCAGCTTCACTGGCTTGCACGGCGCCAACCGGATGGCCAGCAACTCGCTGCTGGAGTGCTTTGTTTATGGCCGCTCGGCGGCTGCCGACATAGAAGCGAGCCTGGACCGGGTCGAAATGCCGCAGGCTCTGCCTTGCTGGGATGCCAGCCAGGTTACCGATTCGGACGAAGACGTGATCATTGCGCACAACTGGGACGAACTGCGGCGCTTCATGTGGGACTACGTCGGCATCGTGCGCACCAGCAAGCGCCTGCAACGGGCTGAGCACCGTGTACGCCTGCTGCTGGATGAGATCGACGAGTTCTACAGCAATTACAAGGTCAGCCGCGATTTGATCGAGCTGCGCAATCTGGCCCAGGTCGCCGAATTGATGATTCGCTCGGCGATGCAGCGCAAGGAAAGCCGCGGCCTGCACTACACCCTGGACTATCCGGCGATGCTGCCCGAAGCGCGCGATACCATTCTCAGCCCGCTCTGAGCGGGCTCAAGAAGGCTGTGCCCAGCGCCTGCGACTGAACTTCAAGCGCAGGCGCAGGCGCCGGTGTTGCTCCAGCGCCAGCGCGTCAGGAAAAACGCACTGACTTTCGCTGAGGCGCCTGCCCGCTCGCACGAAACGCAATACCACCAGCCCCGGCAGGGCCATGCTGTCCGGCAGCAGGCGCACCGGCTGCCAGCCCTGGCTGCGGCTGTACAGCTGCCAGCCTTGGCTGTCGCGGCGCAGGCCGGTGATGGCGTCAGGATGAGTAAGCAGGATGCGCCGGGGAATGACCCAGCAGGCGTGGCTAAGGCAGCCAGCGACGAGTGGCAGCAGCAGCCACCAGCGCGGCTCGCTCAGCCAAAGCGCCAGCAATGCCAGCGCATGACTTGCCAGATAGGCCGTCAGCAGCCGGCGTGAGCCCTGCCAACGGCACTGGAACTGCTCACTTGGGCTGGACACGGTCCAGAATGATCCGAACCATGCGCTGCAGCTCAGGGTCTTCAGACTCGCTGCGCTCCATGAACCAGCCGAACATGTCCTGGTCTTCACAAGCCAGCAAGCGCACGTAAAGCTCGCGGTCCGCTTCGTTCAGGGTGGCGTAGACTTCCTGGGTGAAGGGCACCAGCAGCACGTCGAGCTCCAGCATGCCGCGGCGGCTGTGCCAGAAAAGCCGGTTGATTTCAGTTTGTTCGACCATGGGACCCTCCTCGAATGGGCGGCGAGTATACCGCGCCGGGCACATGGCGGCACAAGGCGTTGGTCTAGTCACCTACCTATTTTGTTACCAGCGTTCTATGATGGCTACCAGTCTCAAGCAACCGCGATGACCCATGGCCGACTCTGCTTTCTATTGCCCCCTTACCCACGAGGGCATCCTCGCCGTTCGCGGCTCCGACGCTGGCAAGTTTCTGCAAGGCCAGCTGACCTGTAACCTCAACTACCTAAGCCAGGAGCAATCGAGCCTCGGCGCGCGCTGCATGGTCAAAGGCCGTATGCAGTCGAGCTTCCGTATCGTGCCCGAAGGCAACGGCTTGCTGCTGGCGATGGCCCGCGGCCTGATCGATGCACAGCTGGCCGACCTGAAAAAATACGCGGTATTTTCCAAGGCCACGCTGACCGACGAAAGCGCCAGCTGGGTCCGCTTTGGGCTGGAGCACGCTGAGCAGGCCTTGCTCGCACTTGGCCTGGATGTGCCCGCTGCAGATGGCGCAACGGTCCGTGAACATGGCCTGATCGCTATCCGCGTTTCGCCCGGCCGCGTCGAACTGTGGGTCCCGGCTGAACAGGCTCGCAACGTGCAGCAGGAACTCGCTGGTACGCTCAGCGAAGGCAGCCTCAACGACTGGCTACTGGGGCAGATCCGCGCTGGCATTGGCCAGGTTTTCGAGCAGACCCGTGAACTGTTCATTCCGCAGATGATCAATCTGCAGGCGGTGGGCGGCGTGAGCTTCAAGAAAGGCTGTTACACCGGCCAGGAAATCGTCGCGCGCATGCAGTACCTGGGCAAGCTCAAACGCCGTCAGTACCGGCTGGCTCTGGCCGTTGCCGATGTGCCTGCGCCCGGCAGCCAGATCTTTTCGCCCACCCACGGTTCCGCGGTTGGCGAAGTCGTGCTGGCAGCTGCCTGTGAACAAGGCTGCGAACTGCTCGCAGTGATCAGCGCCGACGCGGTAGAAGATAACAACCTGCACCTGCTCAGCCTCGAAGGCCCACGCCTGACCTTGCTTAGCCTGCCTTACGAACTGGACCGCGACCGGGAAATCCAGCGCTGACCAGCCTGCCCCGCATCGTGCGGGGCTGCCATACTGCGGTAGAGAATCTCCATGAACAGACTGGCCGAGATGGTCCAGGCGCAATTGCTCACTGCCATCGCCAATGACGACCTGGTCCTGCCGACCCTGCCGGAAGTGGCTCTGAGCATCCGCGAGGCTGCTGAAGACAGCGAGATCAGCGTTTCGGCCCTGAGCAGGGTGATCGGCCGCGATGCCGCGCTATCTGCGCGCTTGATCAAAGTGGTCAACAGCCCCCTGTTGCGCGCCGCCGTCGAAGTTACCGATCTGCACACGGCGATTACCCGGCTGGGCATCAACTACAGCTGCAACCTGTCGATCGGGCTGGTAATCGAGCAGATCTTCCATGCCCGCTCGCCTGCGGTGGAGCAAAAGTTGCGCGATATCTGGGCTACAAGCCTGGAAGTTGCCGGCATCAGCTATGAACTGTGCCGCCGCTACACTGACCTAAAGCCCGATCAGGCGACCCTCGGTGGCCTTGTCCATCAGATCGGCGCGCTACCGGTGCTGATCTATGCCGAAGAGCACAACGAATTGCTGTCCGACCCGGTCTGCCTGAACTATGTGATCGAGCAGATCCAGCCGGTCCTGGGTGACAAGATCCTCAGTGACTGGGAGTTCCCCGAGCAACTGGTCAAGCTGCCTGGGCAAATCCAGGATCTGGATCGGCGCACCGACAAGGTCGATTACATCGACGTGGTGCAAATCGCCCGCTGCCTGAGCCAGCGCGGCCGCAGCCGGCCCCTGGCGGCACTGCCCGCCTATCGGCACCTCGGCCTGCCGCAGGGCACGGAACTGGAAGTAGCAGAACTGCTCGAAGCGCGAAGCATGTTGCGCTGAGGGCTAGTGGCCGGGAAAGGGCTAAAGGTTCACGCGATCCAAGCCCTGGTCAGCAATGAAGCTGACCCTGACCTTCAAACCTCCATTTTCGCCGTCATGCAAACTGATCTGGGCCAGATGCGCCCGACAGATCTCCCCGACAATCGCCAACCCCAGCCCACTGCCCTGAGCACTACGCCGGTAAAAGCGCTCGAACACCCGCTCACGCTCAGCTTCAGGAATGCCCGGGCCATCATCTTCGACCTCGAGCAGCGCCGGCGCCAACACACGCAAGATCACATTGCCGCCAACCGGCGTGTGCGCCAGCGCGTTATCGATCAGGTTGCTGAGCAGCTCGTTGAGCAAGGTCGGCTCGCCCTTGAGCCAGACCGGCGACTCAGCTTCCAGCGCCAACAACACACCACGGGCATGCGCCAACGGCGCCATGGCCATCCCCAATTCCCGGCTCAGCTGGCTCAGATCAAGCCGCTGCGCCCCGCCCTCGGCAATCGCCCGCGCGCCGTTTTCAACGCGCGCCAACGACAGCAACTGGTTGGCCAAATGGGTCAGCCGGTCAGTACCTTGGGCAGCCGACTCAAGGGTCTGCCGCCACTCCTGCGGGTCCTGCGAACGCAGGCCCAACTCGACCCGCGCCTTGAGCGCTGCCAGCGGCGTCCGCAGTTCATGCGCGGCATCGGCAATAAACTGCGCCTGGCGCTCGAACTGTGCGCGCAGCCGCTCGGTAAAGTGATTGAGCGCACGCACCAATGGCCCCAGCTCATGCTGCACCTGCACTGTTGGCAAGGCGCGCAGGTCGTCCGGCTGGCGCTCCTCAACCGCACTGCGCAAGCGCTCGAGCGGGCGCAGCGCTGCACTGACCGCAAACCAGACCATGACCAGCGCCGCCAGCGCCAGCATCCCCAGCCGCAACAGGGTATCGGCCATCAGCCCGCGGGCCATGCTCACCCGTGCCTCTTCGGTTTCGGCCACGCGAATCTCGGCCATGCCATTCATGTTTGGCTCGCTGACCGCCTTGAGCAGGCTGACCACACGTACATCCTGGCCAAGGTAGGAGGCATTGTAGAAACGCGCCAAGGCCGGATAGTCGTCAGTGCGAGGCGTACCAGGCGGAGGTGGCGGCAGCTTTTCGTACCCCGAGATCAAGCGCTGGTTGATGTCCAACACCTGGTAGTAAATGCGTCCGGCACTGTCGTAGGCGAAGGTGTCCAGCGCCACATAGGGCACATCGGCACTCAGTGTGCCGTCGCGCTGGGACAGGCCCGCAGCAATGGTCCGCGCCGACGCCAGCAGCGTACGGTCATAGGCAGTGTCGGCGGCCTCGCGGCCGTTCCAGTAGGCGCTCAGGCCGCTGGCCAGCATCAGTACCACCAGCAGCAGCGCAAGATTGCCCAGCAGCCGCCCGCGCAGGCTGGCGCCATCACGCATCACGGTGCTCCAGCAGGTAGCCAAGACCGCGGAAGGTGACGATGGCAACCGTATGGCCGTCGAGTTTCTTACGCAGCCGGTGCACGTAGATTTCGATGGCATCAGGGCTGGCTTCTTCGTCGAGGCCAAACACCTGCGCCGCCAATTGCTCCTTGCTCATCACTCGTCCGGGCCGGGCAATCATTGCCTGCAGCACACTTTGCTCGCGCGAGGTCAGGGTCAGGTGCTCGTCACCCAGGCTGAAACGGCGGGTGTCGAGGTCGTAGACCAGCGGACCACAGCGCTGCTGGCGTTCGCCACCAAGCACACTGCGCCGCAGCAGGGCCTTGACCCGCGCCTCCAGCTCAGTCAACTCGAACGGCTTGGCCAGGTAATCGTCGGCGCCCAGGTTGAGCCCATGCACACGATCCTTGACGTCACTGCGGGCAGTCAGCATCAGCACCGGCAAGGTCTTGCCGCGGCCGCGCAGCCGCGCCAGCACTTCAAAACCGTCCATCCGCGGCAGGCCGACATCGAGCACCGCCACCGCGTATTCCTCGCTGGTCAGCGCCAGATCAGCGGCGATGCCGTCGTGTAGCACGTCCACAGTCAGGCCCTGACTCTTGAGCGCCTGAGCCACGCTTTCGGCCAGTTGCAGGTGGTCTTCAACCAGCAGCACTCGCATCGGTTTCTCCCTTCGGTGAGGTGGGGGCGCGTTAGTTGGCGCGGAGTGTACCGCCGTCGGCACACCTGTGAAGCCCCAATATGACAAACCTTTCATGTTGAAAGGTTAGCGAAAGGTTGGCCGCCTAGCATCGGATCAAGGATGCCCCGAGCGTTCATAAGCACCAGCAAGGTGCAGACCAATAAAAACAATAAACGGAGTCACTCGACGATGCTGTCATCACAGCCGCAGGCGTTCGCGCCTACCCGTTCCATTCGTCCACGCCCCACTGCCATTGCCAGCGCCCTTGCGCTCGCCGGTATCGCGCCTGTCAGCCAGGCGGCCTTCTTCGAAGACAGCAGCGCCACCTTCGAAACCCGCAACATGTACTTCAACCGTGATTTCCGTGACGGCACCAGCAGCCAGCAGTCCAAACGTGACGAGTGGGCGCAGGGCTTCATGCTCAATTTCGAATCCGGGTACACCGAAGGCACTGTCGGCTTTGGCCTGGACGCACTGGGCATGGTCGGGATCAAGCTCGACTCCAGCGAAGACCGCACCGGCACCGGGCTGTTACCGACCCATGATGACGGCAAGGCTGCCGACGAGTATTCCAAGCTAGGTCTGACCGGCAAGGTGAAGATTTCCAAGACCGAGCTCAAAGTGGGTTCGCTGATCCCTGAACTGCCGACCCTGCAGCCCAACGATGGGCGGATTCTGCCGCAGACCTTCGAGGGTGGCTTGCTGACCTCCAACGAAATCAGCAACCTGACCGTTACCGCCGGACGTCTGGAAAAAGCCAAGGACCGCAACGACACCAACTGGGAAGACATCGCCCTCAACAACAAGAACGGCCGTTTCGGCGGAACCTTCGCCGCCGACAACTATGACCTGGCCGGCCTTGACTACAAATTCACCGACCGCATCACCGGCAGCTATCACGTTGCCCAACTTGACGACATCTACCGCCAGCACTTCGTTGGCATGGTCGCGACCCAGCCGTGGGGCCCGGGCACCTTTGGCGCCGACCTGCGCCTGGCGATAAGTGACGACCAGGGCCAGGCCCGCGCCGGCAAGATCGACAACACCACCGCCAACGGCATGCTCAGCTACGCCCTCGATGGCCACAAGCTCAGCGGCGCCTATCAGCACGTCTCGGGCGACAGCGCTTTCCCCTACGTCGATGGCGCCGACCCGTATCTGGTCAACTTCGTCCAGATCAACGACTTTGCCGGTGCCGACGAGCACTCCTGGCAGCTGCGTTACGACTACAACTTCGCCTCCCTGGGCATTCCCGGCCTGACCTTCATGACCCGCTACCTCAGTGGCGACAACGTCAGCCGCGCCGATGGCAGCGAGGGCAAGGAGTGGGAACGCAACACCGAGTTCAAATACGTCGTACAGACCGGGCCGTTGAAAAACGTTGCTGTGCGTCTGCGTAACGCCACCTTCCGCTCGAATTTTGCCCGCGACGCCGACGAAGTTAGGCTGCTGGTGAGCTACAGCGTGGCCCTGTGGTAACCCATAACAACAATATTTACGGAGATAGACGATGACCTTTTCCCTGCGCCGCCTCGTCCTCGCTACCGGTTGCCTGTTGTTGGCCGGTCAAGCCCTGGCTGCTGAACCGAAACGCCCTGAATGTATCGCTCCAGCTTCGCCCGGCGGCGGCTTCGACCTGACCTGCAAGCTGGTGCAAAGCGCCCTGGTCAACGAGAAGATTCTCAGTAAACCGATGCGCGTTACCTACATGCCTGGCGGCGTTGGTGCGGTTGCCTACAACGCCGTGGTTGCCCAGCGTCCGGGCGATGCCGGCACCCTGGTGGCCTGGTCCAGTGGCTCGCTGCTGAACCTGGCCCAAGGCAAGTTCGGCCGTTTCGATGAAAACGCAGTGAAGTGGCTGGCGGCCGTGGGCACCAGCTACGGCGCGATCGCGGTGAACAAGGACTCGCCTTACAAAAACCTGGCTGACCTGGTTGCTGCGCTGAAAAAAGACCCGAGCAAAGTGGTGATCGGCTCCGGCGGCACCGTCGGCAGCCAGGACTGGATGCAGACCGCGCTGATCGCCAAGGCCGCCGGGATCAACCCGCGTGACCTGCGCTACGTCGCCCTGGAAGGCGGCGGCGAAATCGCCACTGCACTGCTCGGCGGGCACATTCAGGTCGGCTCCACTGATATCTCCGACTCCATGCCGCACATCCAGAGCGGCAACATGCGCATCCTTGCCGTATTCGCCGAGAACCGTCTCGATGAGCCGGAAATGAAGGACATCCCGACTGCCAAGGAACAGGGCTACGACATCGTCTGGCCAGTGGTACGTGGCTTCTACCTCGGGCCAAAAGTCAGCGACGAAGACTACGCATGGTGGAAAGCCGCGTTCGACAAGCTGCTGAGCTCCGAGGAGTTCGCCAAGCTGCGTGACCAGCGCGAGCTGTTCCCGTTCGCCCTGACCGGGCCAGAGCTGGACGCCTACGTCAAGAAACAGGTTGCCGACTACAAGACCCTGGCCCGGGAATTCGGCCTGATTCAGTAACAACGTACAGCTGCAGCACCTGTTGATGCAGGTCAGCCCGCGCAAGCGTCGGTGTCATCACCAACGCCTGCGCGGGTAGAACCGCTCTCGCAATAAACTGCAGCAAGGCAGCCCTCTCGAGGATTTCCCCATGATCCTGCAACGCATTTTTGCCCTGATCCTGCTGGCGGTATGTGCCGTCCTGGCAGTGATGGCCTGGCCTTACCAGGCCGCGTTTTCCTACGAACCGGTGGGCCCGCGCGCCTTCCCTTTGTTGATGCTTGGCCTGATGGGCCTGGCGTTGCTGTGCCTGGCGATTCGGCCGACGCCGATCGTGCATAAAGAGGACGAGCCGCCGCTGGATCGCCCGACCCTGATCAAGATTGCGATCTGCACCGGTTTGTTGATCCTGTTCGCCGCCACCTTCGAGAGCCTGGGCTTCATCGTCAGTGCGGTATTGATCGGCGTGCCGATGGCGCGCCTGTATGGCGGCCGCTGGCTGCACAGCGCAATGGTGGTGGTGGCGATGAGCGTGCTGCTGTACTGGCTGTTCGATCGCGTGATGGACGTACCCCTGCCCCTTGGCCTGCTTGACGTGCTGGAGAACTGACAGATGGATACTTTAGGCTATCTCAGCCAGGGCTTCGGCGTCGCCTTGAGCCCGTACAACCTGGTTACCGCCCTGTGCGGCACCCTGATCGGCACCGTGGTCGGCCTGCTGCCGGGCCTGGGCCCGATCAACGGCGTGGCGTTGCTGATCCCGATCGCCTTTGCCCTCGGCCTGCCGCCTGAATCCGCCTTGATTCTGCTGGCCGCGGTGTACCTGGGTTGCGAATACGGCGGCCGGATCAGCTCGATCCTGCTCAACATTCCGGGCGAAGCTTCGACCGTGATGACCACCCTCGACGGTTACCCAATGGCTCGCCAGGGTCTGGCTGGGGTCGCGCTGTCGCTGTCGGCGTGGAGCTCGTTCATCGGTGCCTTCATCGCCACCTGCGGCATGGTCCTGTTCGCGCCGTTGCTGGCAAAGTGGGCGATTGCCTTCGGACCCGCTGAATACTTCGTGCTGATGGTGTTCGCCATTGTCTGCCTGGGCGGTATGGCCGGCGACAAGCCACTGAAGACATTTATCGCGGCGTTGATCGGCCTGTTTCTGTCGGCAGTCGGTATCGATGCCAACAGCGGCGTTTACCGCTTCACCGGCGACAGCGTGCACATGGCTGACGGCATTCAGTTCGTGGTACTGGTGCTGGGCCTGTTCTCGATCAGCGAGATCCTGCTGCTGCTGGAGAAAACCCATCATGGCCACCAGGCGGTAAAAGCCACCGGGCGCATGCTGTTCAACTTCAAGGAAGCGGCTTCAGTATTCGCAGTGAACATCCGTTGTGGCCTGCTCGGCTTCATCATGGGCGTATTGCCCGGCGCCGGTGCCACCCTGGCCAGCGCGGTTGCCTACATGACCGAGAAGAAAATCGCTGGCACCAGCGGCAAGTTCGGCGAAGGCGATGCACGTGGCCTGGCAGCACCGGAAACCGCCATCGGCGCCTCCTGCTGTGGTGCACTGGTGCCGATGCTGACCCTCGGCGTACCCGGTTCGGGCACCACTGCGGTAATGATCGGTGCACTGACCCTGTACAACATCACCCCAGGACCGATGCTGTTCGAACAGCAACCCGACATCGTCTGGGGCCTGATCGCCTCGTTGTTCATCGCCAACATCATGCTGGTGATCCTCAACATTCCGATGATCCGCATCTTCACCCGCATCCTCGCCGTGCCGAACTGGGCGCTGGTGCCAGTAATCGCCATCATCACCGCCATCGGCGTGTACGCCGTGCATGCGACCACCTTCGACCTGTTCCTGATGATCGGTATCGGCATCATGGGTTACATCCTGCGCAAGCTGGACTTCCCGCTGTCGCCGATCCTGCTCGGGTTCATCCTCGGTGGGCTGATGGAGCAGAACCTGCGCCGCGCCTTGTCTATCTCCAACGGTGAGTTGGGCATTCTCTGGTCCAGCTCGATCAGCATGAGCGTGTGGGGCCTGACCATCTTTATGCTGTGCCTGCCGCTGCTGCGCAGCTGGCGCCGGCGCAGCCAGCAACGTCGGTCCATAGCGGATGCCTGATCGATCGTTGCCGCTGTTCTGGGCAACCGGGCTGGTCGGCCTTGCTGGCGGATTTCTCGCCAGCAAGGTCGGCTGGCCTTTGCCGTGGATGGTCGGCTCGTTGCTGGCGATCATCCTGGTGCGTTGCCTGACCCCCTGGCAGTTACCGGAAATCCCCAACGGACGTAAATGCGGCCAGTGGATCATCGGCGTCGGTATCGGCCTGCACTTCACCCCGGCGATCATCGAGCAGGTGTCCGGCCACTTCGGCCTGATTCTGTTCGGGGCGCTGTTCACTACCGCTTCCAGTGTCATCAGTGTGTGGCTGCTGCGGCGCAGCGGTGAAGACCGCGCCACCGCCTTTTTTGCCAGCATGCCGGGAGGTTCCGGCGAAATGGTCAACCTCGGCGCACGCAATGGCGCGGTGCTCAGCCAGGTCGCCGCGGCGCAGAGTCTGCGTGTGCTGGCGGTGGTGCTGTGCGTGCCGGCACTGTTCAAGTTGCTGCTCGGTGATGGCGTGCCGGTCAGCCATGCCAGCAGTGTCAGCTGGGGCTGGCTGGCGTTGATCACGCCGCTGGCGGTGTTGGTCGGTTATGGCTGGCAGCGCTTGCGCCAACCCAACCCATGGTTGTTCGGGCCATTGCTGGTGGCGGCAACGGTAAGCCTGGCGGCTGATTTGCAGATCACCCTGCCGGAAGGCGCCAGCCAGATGGGCCAGTGGTTGATCGGCAGTGGCCTTGCCTGTCACTTCAACCGGGCATTTTTCCGCCGCGCGCCGTCGTTTCTGGGCCGCACCTTGCTGGCTACCGCCTTGAGCATGGTGATTGCGGCGCTTGCGGCGTGGGGTTTGAGCAACCTGAGCCAGCTGGACTTGCGTTCGCTGACGTTGGGCATGATGCCTGGGGGGATCGCCGAGATGAGCCTTACGGCGGAGACCCTGCAGTTGTCTGTGCCGTTGGTGACAGCGATGCAGGTAATGCGTTTGTTGTTTGTGCTGTTTCTGGCAGAGCCATTGTTTCGGCTGTGGAATGCGCGGGATCAAAATCAGTAAGGGGGCGCAGCACACGCCCCCGACCAAAGCCCATCAACAGTGTCACTGAGGCAGTGCCCACTCCACAGGTTTCATGCCGTGCTGCTGCAGGAAGCGGTTGGCATGGCTGAAATGCCCGCAGCCGATAAAGCCCCGGTAGGCCGACAATGGCGACGGATGTACCGACTTGAGCACCAGGTGCTTGGTGCCGTCGATCAACTTCTGCTTGCTCTGGGCATGTGCGCCCCACAGCAGAAAGACCACATTCGATTGCCGCTCGCTGACCAGCTGGATGATCCGGTCAGTGAAAGACTCCCAGCCTTTCTTGGCATGCGATGCGGCATTGCCCCGCTGCACGGTCATGGTCGTGTTGAGCAGCAGCACGCCCTGCTCTGCCCAGCTCTGCAGATAGCCATGGGCAGGAATCGGCAGGTTCAAGTCACGCTGCAACTCTTTGTAGATATTCACCAGCGATGGCGGCGTCGGAACGCCCGGCTGTACCGAGAAGCACAGGCCATGCGCCTGATCTGGGCCGTGGTAGGGGTCCTGGCCGAGGATGACCACTTTGACCTGGTCCAGCGGCGTGCTGTTAAGGGCGTTGAAGATCAGCGGTCCAGGTGGATAAATCTCTTTGCCGGCGGCGTACTCCTGGCGCAGGAACTCGCGTAGCTGCTGCATGTAGGGCTGTTCGAACTCGGCGCGCAGCGCCTCCTTCCAGCTGGGCTCAAGCTTGATGCGGTCGTCGTCGGTCATCGGTGTGGTCCTGAAACTGAGGGGCGCGACACTAGGAAAGCTGCCCGAGCTTGTCAATCGATCCGACCGACGACCGGCAGCCTGCGGCTGAGCCGACCATACTGAGCGGATGACCTGTGCGAGGTAGTTCATGGCCGTAACCAGCGAAGTACTTACTGGAGTGGATGGTGCGCGAATCGGCATTGCCACACTGGATGCAGCAAAGTCCCTCAACGCGTTGAGCCTGGCGATGATCGAGCAGCTCGAGGCGCTGCTCCAGGCGTGGGCGAGGGATGCTGGTGTCGTCTGCGTGCTCTTGCGGGGCAGCGGCGCCAAGGCGTTTTGCGCGGGTGGCGATGTTCGTGCGCTGGTCGACCAATGCCGCGGACAACCGGGCCAGGTGCCAGCGCTGGCCAGGCAGTTCTTCGCAGCCGAATACCGCCTGGACTATGCCCTGCACTGTTATCCCAGGCCTTTGCTGTGTTGGGGTCATGGCCATGTGCTGGGCGGTGGCCTGGGCCTGCTGCAAGGCGCTGGGATACGCATCGTGACGCCGAGCAGTCGGCTGGCCATGCCGGAGATCAGCATAGGCTTGTACCCGGACGTAGGCGCCAGTTGGTTCCTCAGCCGTCTGCCAGGCAAGCTGGGGTTGTTTCTCGGCCTGACAGGGTCGCCGATCAACGCCCGTGATGCGCTGGACCTGGGTCTGGCGGATCGTTTTCTTGGCGAGCAGCAGCAGACGGCATTGATTGATGAACTACTGCAGTTGAACTGGCAGGAACAGACCACCCTGCAGTTGAACAGCCTGCTCAAGTGTCAGCAGCACCGCGCCCTTGCAGACCTGCCACAGGCGCAGTGGTTGCCGCGCCGAGCACTGATAGATGAGGTGCTGGATGTAGCAGATCCGGTTGCCGCCTGGCGCGCCATCGCCAGCCTGCGTCAGCACAGCGACCCGTTGTTGGCGGCTGCAGGGCAGCGCCTGCACGACGGTTGCCCGCTCAGCGCCCATCTGGTCTGGGAGCAATTGCAGCGAGCCCGGCACATGTCGCTGTTGCAGGCGCTGCAGATGGAATATGCGATGAGCCTGAATTGCTGCCGGCATCCTGAATTCAGCGAGGGCGTGCGTGCGCGGTTGATTGAAAAAGACAACACGCCGCGCTGGCACTGGCCGGATGTGGCTCAGGTGCCAGCGGCGGTGGTTGAGGCGCACTTTGCCAAAGCCTGGGAGGGCCGCCATCCGCTGGCCGATCAAGTTTAGGGCAGGACCTCACCGATGCCGATTGCGATCATCGCGCCCGCCATCCGGGCGGCGATCACGGTCGCCATGGCCCCTTGAATGCCAACGCCCTTCCTGCGATCGGCGGTCATCGTTGCGGTAATCATGCCGCTCACGATCACGACGGTATTCGTAACGCTGCCGATTACCGTAATCGTT
This sequence comes from Pseudomonas shirazensis, assembly GCF_014268785.2. Taxonomy (GTDB): domain Bacteria; phylum Pseudomonadota; class Gammaproteobacteria; order Pseudomonadales; family Pseudomonadaceae; genus Aquipseudomonas; species Aquipseudomonas shirazensis. The sequence goes on from NZ_JABWRD020000005.1 coordinate 132,487, forward strand.
GCGTGGGTTGCCATACCACTGCTGGTTCATCCCTGGACGCGGTTGCGGCCGATAGTGCGGCGCCGGTGCCGGGCGGTAATAGCGCGGTGCAGGCTGATAGTAGTAACGGGGCTGCGGCACCACGTAGTAGTCACGCTCATAGCGCTGATAGCCGGGATACCCGTAACGCTCGCCACTGTAGTACTGCGAGCGAGAATACCCGCCACCGGCGTAATAAGGCGTACAGGCACTGGTCAACACTGCGAGCAGGACGATGATTGGGATTCGATAGGACATGGCGGCCTCCTGGACCGCTGGGGTGCCCGGCACAGCGGCGCTGGCGGGCGTCGATCGGCAAACGAATATCGACATGGGTTAAGACACTCGCAAGCCGATCCAGTGCCGTATGTGTAAAGATTTGCAACAACTCAGGTAACCCTGAAAAACATGCAGTTATTTTCCCGCCAGCTCTCTAGAATGTCGCCACTGGCACACATCACGGGAAGATCATGCCGTCACGTTCCGCGCTGTTCTCGCAGCGATCGCTGATCCTCGCGCTGCTGATCCTGCTGGCCTGCGGTTTTCTTGCCACGTCTCTGCTCGGCTACTTTTCCTCGCGTGGCGCAATCCGTGATGGCATCGTCAATACCGAACTGCCGCTGACCTCAGACACCGTCTACTCGGAAATCCAGAAGGATCTGATCCGCCCGGTGCTGATCTCATCGATGATCGCGCAGGACACCTTCCTTCGCGACTGGGTGCTGGCCGGCGAGCAGGAGCCAGAGCGGATCACTCGCTATCTGGATGAAATCCTCAGCCAGCAGAACACCTGCACCGCGTTTTTCGTCTCCGAGCGCAGCCATACCTATTACCAGGCCAAGGGCGTGCTCAAGCAAGTCAAGCCGGATGCCTGGCGCGACGCCTGGTATTACCGCGTGCGCGAGTCGCAGGCGCCGTACGAGATCAACGTCGATCTGGACATGGCCAACCATGACAAGCTCACGGTGTTCATCAATTACCGTGTGCTCGATTATGACCAGCGCTTCATCGGCGCAGCCGGGGTCGGCCTGAGTGTCGAGTCGGTAGTCAAATTGATCGACGCTTATCAGCAACGCTATCAGCGCGCCGTGCTGTTCACCGATGCCAACGGCAAAGTCATCCTGACCGGCTCGGACGGCAGCATGCATGGCCTGCGCGCAGGCCAGCAACTGGCCGACAGCAGAGCGTTCGAGACGCTGCTGGCGCGCATGCCGGTGCCCTCGCCTGGCAGCCACGAATATCAGGACGAGGCAGGCCACAGCCACTTTCTCAACGTGCGGCCCATCCCCGAACTGGACTGGTACCTGTTGGTCGACAAACGTGAGAGCGGCGCGCTGGACCGGGTGCGCCAGTCGCTGTACCTGAACCTGGCGATCTGCGCCATGATCACCCTGGTGGTGTTGTCGCTTCTGCATGCGATGGTCAAGCGCCATCAGCAAAGCATCGAGTCGCTGGCCACGCTGGACAGCCTGACCGGCCTGCCCAACCGCCGCAGCTTTGACCTTTTGGCCGGGCAGGCACTGCAGCAAGCCAAACGCGAAAATGCGCCACTGGTCGCCCTGCTGATCGACCTTGATCACTTCAAGCTGCTCAATGACACCCATGGCCACCTGGCCGGCGATGAAGTGCTGCGCCAGTTTGCCAACGTACTGCAAGGCAGCCTGCGCCAGTCGGATATCCTTTGCCGCTGGGGCGGTGAAGAGTTTATCGTGCTGCTGCGCGAGACCGAGGGCCGCCAGGCCATCGATGTCGCCGAGAAGGTCCGCCGCCGCACCGAGCAGTTGATCTTCAGCTACAACGACCAACCGCTGCGCCTGACCACCAGCATCGGGCTCAGTGCACTGCAACCCGACGACAGTTTGCACAGCTTGCTGACCCGTGCCGACCATGCCCTTTATCGAGCCAAGCAGGGCGGACGCAATCGAGTCTGCAGCGAGATGCCCGGAGCAGTCCATGCCTGACCCACAATCCTGCCCCGCTTGCGGCGCAAGCAACGGCTGCAGCCTGGCTGATCCACGCAGCGCCACGCAGAACTGCTGGTGCTTCAGCGTCAGCATCGACCCGGCGGTACTCGCCGCCCTGCCCGCCGAACTGCGCAACAAAGCCTGCCTGTGTCCCCGCTGCGCAGCCGTAGACGACCAGCTCAAAGCGGCGCAGCAGCCGCCAATTGGGTAAACTGCGCGGCCCATTCCTGTGCTGTTGCTGCCATGCGCCTTGATCGCTTCCTCGCCAATCTGCCCTGCTACAACCGCCAGCAGGTGCGCCTGCTGCTGGCCCAGCAGCGTGTGCACGTGGATGGCCAGGTCAGCACCGACCCACTGCACGAGGTTCGCGAGTTCAGCCAGGTCGAGGTCGATCAGCAGGTGCATCAGGTCGGTCGCCCGGCGCGCTACCTGATGCTGCACAAGCCGGCCGGCTGTGTCAGCGCCACTCATGACCCGCAGCACCGGACCGTGCTCGACCTGCTCCCGGCCGAGCTGCGCGCTGACCTGCATATCGCCGGCCGGCTGGACTTCAACACCACCGGGCTGCTCCTGCTGACCAATGATGGCCAGTGGTCGCGGCGCCTGACGCAGCCAAGCACAAAACTGGCGAAGGTCTATCGCGTCCAGACCGAAGACGAGATCGGCGCGCACTACCCGGCCAAGTTCAGCGAGGGCTTCTACTTCGCCTTCGAAGACCTCACCACCCTGCCCGCCCAGCTGGATGTGCTCGGCCCTCGGCTGGCCAGGCTGGCGATTGTCGAAGGTCGCTATCACCAGGTGAAGCGCATGTTTGGCTACTTCCAGAACAAGGTCGTTAGCCTGCATCGCGAGTCGATGGGCGGCATCCATCTCGACCCCACGCTGGCCCCTGGCGAATTCCGACCACTGACAGCCGACGAAATCGCTCTGTAAACAGCAAGTAGCTCCAGCGCAGACCGCCGAGCGATTTTTAGTCACCAATTGCTCAATGGCACTTGCGGGAATGACGTCGGGCTGCTTGAATCGAAATCGTCAGTCCGCATGTGACTCACCAGTCACATCTGCAGTCCAAGACACCTTTTTGCTGGCCACCCCAGGTCTCGCTACCTTGGGGGCACGGCAGATTGCCCCGCCTACAACAACAGCGTCGACACGTGTGCGAAGGATCGACACCGGGCTCTGCAACCTCTTCAGGCGTATGCCTACCTGTCATAAAGAACGTGCACCCTAGGTGACGCGAATACCCTTTTTGCGCCAGGAGTCGATGACATGAGGCCAGAAATCGCTGTACTTGATATCCAAGGTCAGTATCGGGTTTACACGGAGTTGCATCGCAACGACAGCGCCGAGAAGACGATCATCCTGATCAATGGATCGCTGGCGACCACGGCTGCGTTCGCCCAGACAGTGCGCAGCCTGCACCCGCAATTCAATGTGGTGCTGTATGACCAGCCCTATGCCGGCAAGTCCAAACCGCATAATCACCACGAGCGGTTGCTGACCAAAGAAACCGAGGCACACATCCTGCTGGAGCTGATCGAGCACTTCCAGGCCGACCACGTCGCCTCGTTTTCCTGGGGTGGCGCCTGCACCCTGCTCGCCTTGGCGCACCAGCCCCGACTGGTGAAGAAGGCCATCGTCAGCTCGTTCTCGCCGGTGATCAACGAACCGATGCGCGAATACCTCGAGCGCGGCTGCGAATACCTCGCCGCCTGCGATCGCTACCAGGTCGGCAACCTGGTCAACGACACCATCGGCAAGCACCTGCCGTCGCTGTTCAAACGCTTCAATTACCGGCACGTCAGCAGCCTCGACAGCCACGAATATGCGCAGATGCTGTTTCACATCAATCAAGTGCTGCAGCATGATCTGGAGCGGGCACTGAAGAGCGCGGCCAACATTGCCATCCCGGTGCTGTTCATCAACGGAGATCGCGATGAGTACACCACTGCCGATGATGCCCGCCAGTTTGGCCGTCATGTCGACCAGAGCCACTTCAGCGTGATCAACGGCGCCGGGCATTTCCTCGACATGGAACACAAGACCGCCAGCGATGCACAACGCAGCGCCATGCTTGGTTTCCTCAAACCGAGCCAACGCGAGCCGCGCCCGCGCAGTCACTATGTGCAGGGCCAGCATGCATTGGCGATCTGAGCCTGCCGGCGTGCTTTTGCCCGTGCCAAAGCCACGCGCAACAAGCCGCCGGACAGCTAAATTTCAAGGCTGGGCTTTTATTCACCAAAGGGTTCTGGTACAAAGTCGAGCTGCAAAGCGCACGCCGCTTCGCTGGCAAGGATGTACGCGTATAGCGGGTATAGTTTAATGGTAGAACAGTAGCTTCCCAAGCTTCCGACGAGGGTTCGATTCCCTCTACCCGCTCCACCTCGTCCACCGCTGCACCGCATGACATTTGCGCAATGTCATCGCCTGTCTAAAGGAGCCCCGGCTCCTTTTTTCGTTTCTGCCCTTCCATCGATTTGCTGCAGACCTTGCCGACCCTTGTCGGCTGCAACGCGCTGCGTGCAAAAAGCTTGCACACCAAACGCAGCAGGCAGATAAGCTCGTGCATTGTGTGAAACATTTCCAAAGGACTGCGCATGTTTCTCTCCCGCTGGCTCCCGGGCCTGGCCAACCTGCTGCAATACCGCCGCGAGTGGTTGCACGCCGACATACAGGCTGGCTTGTCGGTCGCTGCGATCCAGATCCCGATCGCTATCGCCTATGCGCAGATCGTCGGCCTGCCGCCGCAGTACGGGCTGTATGCCTGTGTGCTGCCGATGATCGTCTACGCCCTGATCGGCAGCTCACGGCAGTTGATGGTCGGCCCCGACGCCGCCACCTGCGCCATGATCGCCGGGGCTGTGGCGCCGTTGGCGCTGGGTGATCCACAGCGCATTGCCGAGCTGTCGGTGATCGTCACCGTGCTGGTCGGGGTCATGTTGATTGCCGCCGGGGTGGCGCGCGCAGGGTTCATTGCCAGTTTCTTCTCGCGACCGATCCTGATCGGCTACCTCAACGGTATCGGCCTGAGCCTGATCGCCGGGCAGCTGAGCAAAGTGGTTGGCTTCAAGATCGAAGGTGACGGATTTATCCTCAGCCTGATCAACTTCGCCCAGCGCCTGGGGGAAATCCACTGGTTGACACTGGTGATTGGCCTGGCCGGGTTGGGCCTGCTGATCGGGTTGCCTCGGCGCTACCCGCGCCTGCCGGCAGCGCTGGTGACCGTAGTGCTGTTCACCTTGATTGTGGGGGTATTTGGCCTGGACCATTTTGGCGTCGCCATCCTCGGCCCGGTGCCCGGCGGCATGCCCCAACTGGCCTGGCCGCAGAGCTCTCTGGCAGAAACCAAGAGCCTGCTGCGCGATGCCCTCGGGATCGCCACCGTGAGTTTTTGCAGTGCCATGCTCACGGCACGCAGCTTCGCCGCGCGGCATGGCTATGCGATCAATGCCAATCACGAGTTCGTTGCCTTGGGTGTGAGCAATCTGGCTGCCGGGTTCTCCCAAGGCTTTGCCATCAGCGGCGCCGACTCGCGCACGGCGGTCAACGACATGGTCGGTGGCAAAAGCCAGCTGGTTGGCATCATCGCCGCGCTGGTGATTGCATTGATTCTGCTGTTCTTCACTGCGCCCATGGCCTGGATTCCGCAGGCGGTGCTCGGCGCCGTGCTGCTGATGGCCGGCTGGGGGCTGATCGATGTGCGTTCGCTGGGCAAGATCTACCGGCTCAGCCGCTTCGAGTTCTGGCTGTGCCTGCTGACCACGATTGGTGTGCTTGGCCTGGGCGTGCTGCCCGGGATCATCTTCGCGGTGACCTTGGCCATCCTGCGCTTGCTCTACAGCATCTATCAACCCACCGATGCCGTGCTGGGCTGGGCACCGGGGATCGAAGGCCAGGTCGACGTTCGCCAACACCCCGACGCGCGCACGGTAGCGGGCCTGGTGGTGTATCGCTTTGATGACGCGATCCTGTTCTTCAACGCCGACTACTTCAAGATGCGCCTGCTTGAGGCAGTGCAACGCGACAGCCAGCCGCGCGCGGTGCTGTTCGATGCCGAAGCGGTGAGCAGCATCGATGTCAGCGGTATCGCCGCTCTGCGTGAAGTACGCGACACCCTCGCCGCGCAAGGTATTCATTTCGCCATTGCGCGGGCACGTGGGACGTTTTTGCGCATGCTGGTGCGCTCAGGCATGGCCCGGGAAATGGAAGACAAGCTGCTGTTTGGCTCAGTGCGCGCCGGTATTCGTGCTTATCGCGTGTGGAGCAACCGCGAACGTCAGGCCACCGCGCAGCAGCCCTAGCCGTTGACGCAACGTTAAGTGCTGCAACCGGTGGTGCACTGGCAAGCTGCAATACCCGCACAGTTGCGCAGCGCACGGTGCCGCAGGGCGAATACAGCACATCGCCGGAGCATGCTAAAGTCACGGCGTTTCCCTGCCAAACCACGGACCCCGCATGCCCCCAGTTGACGCCCACCTGACTTCCTGGCCCGAGCTCGAGCAACGCCAGCCGTGCCAGGCCCTGCTCCTGGGCAACGGCGCCAGCCGTGCACTGTGGAAGCCGTTTGGTTATTTTTCGTTGTTCGAGCAGGCACAGAAGGTACGCCACAAAGGCCTGGGCGTCAGTGACCAGGCCTTGTTCAAAGCCTTGGCCAGCGAGCTGTTCGAGCCGCTGCTGAGCACGCTCAATACTACCGTGCGGGCCAACGCCGCGCTGGCGATCAATTCGACTGCGCCGCTCAATCGCTATTACTCGATCAAGGAAGCATTGATTCACGCGATCCGCTCGGTGCACATCCCGTGGCCGCTGCTGCCCAGCGCCAACCTGAGTGCGATCAATCAGGCGCTCAAAGCCTACCGCAGCGTCTATACCAGTAACTACGATCTGCTTGTGCCTTGGGCAGTACGACAGGCGCCCGAAGGATTTGCTGCGCTGTTCGACGAAGAAGGGTTTTTCGACGTCCGCCGCACTCACGCCGAGGGCACCCGGGTATTGCATCTGCACGGCGGCCTGCACCTGCTCAAGCTGCCAGACGGCAGCACGCGCCAGCGCAGCGCCGAAAACGGTGAGTTGCTTGACGGCTTTGCCGTAAATATTCCTGGCGAGGTGCCGCTGTTCATCAACGAAGAGCGCAGCGAGCACAAGCTGCGCGCCATTCGCAGTTCGGATTACCTGAGCTGGGGCCTTGGCCAGCTGGCAAGCGAACGAGAGGGCCTGTGCCTGTTCGGCCAGCATCTGGACAGCACGGATCAACACCTGCTCGATGCCATCCGCCAGGCCCGCCCGGCTCATCTGTGCATTGCCATTCGGCCATTGAGCGAGGCGTCGATCATCAACCAGAAGCAGCACTTTCTGCAGCGTTTCGGCGATATGCACGAGACCTCGTTGCATTTCTTCGACGCCAGCAGTCATCCGCTCGGCGCCCCAGACCTGGCAGTCGAAGTGCCTGCCGACTTTGCCCGCCGGCGCTGACCGGCAAGCGCACGGTGGCAATAAACAGTAACGAGCGCAGGAACCCGGCAGATGAACCCGCTAGACGATTTCGAGGCAGATTCGATCGATGCTCAGGCCGCAGGCTGGCTGGTGCGCAATCGCTATGACTCATCAAGGCATAATCGCAAGGCGTTCAAGCAGTGGCTGCGCGACCCAGAGCATGCCCGTGCCTATCGCCAGCTCGAACACCTGTGGCAGGACCTGGAAGCGCTCAAGCAGGCCGCCAATCCACTCGCGCCTGTGGCGCAGCGATCACCACGGCGGCTGGTGATGATTGCTGCAGTGGGCATGGCCTGTGCACTGATGACCAGCCCGCGACTGGGACACTGCCCGATCAAGCTCCCACAACAGCAATCAACCCATCCGCCTGCAACAACGTCTCCAGGCAGTGCTCCTTGACCCCATAAAAGCGCTTGAGCTCCGCGATTTTCTCCAGCAACACCGTGGCATCCACCGGCTGCTTGCGCTTGACCGCAAGAATCATCTTGTTCTTGTTGGTGTGTTCCAACGAGATGAACTCGAACACCTTGGTCTCGTAGCCGCAGGCTTCCAGGTACAGCGCGCGCAGGCTGTCGGTAAGCATCTCGGCCTGCTGACCGAGGTGCAGGCCGTATTGCAGCATCGGTTGCAGCAAGCCGGGGCTTTGCAGTTGTGGGCGGATCTGTTTGTGGCAGCACGGCGAGCACATGATGATCGCGGCGTTGCAGCGGATGCCAGTATGGATGGCGTAGTCGGTGGCGATGTCGCAGGCATGCAGGGCGATCATCACGTCGATGGCGGCGGGCACCACGCTGCGCACGTCACCGCACTCGAACACCAGACCCGAATGCTCCAGGCGTGCCGCTGCGGCGTTGCACAGTTCGACCATGTCCGGGCGCAACTCGACGCCGGTCACCTGCGCCTGACGGCCAAGGGTGTTGCTCAGGTAGTCGTGCATGGCAAAGGTCAGGTAGCCCTTCCCTGAACCAAAATCGGCGACTTTCAGCGGCTGCTCGGCAGCCAGTGGTGCGCTGGTGAGGGCGTGGTCGAAGACTTCGATGAACTTGTTGATCTGCTTCCACTTGCGCGACATCGACGGGATCAACGCGGACTGCGCGTCGGTAACGCCCAGATCACGCAAAAACGGCCGGGTCAATTGCAGGTAGCGTTTCTTCTCGCGGTCATGCCCTGCCGGGGCTGCCTCGCGTGCTGGCTGCGCGAGGTGGCGCTGCAGCATCGCCTTGCCCTTCTTGCTGAAGGCCAACTGCATTTCACCTTCGCTGGTGAACAGGTGGGCGTTGCGAAAGCTCGCCGGCAGCAGCTCGGCGACCAGCGCCTGCACCTGCTCGTTGGGCAGATTGCGGGTGATGTCGCGGGTCTCATAGCGATAGACCAGGGACAGACTGGGCTGGCCTTTGATCAGCAGCGGCTTGGCAATGATCCGCTGCAGGCTTTGCTCGGCGCCAACATGCTTGGCCAGCACCAGCTTGGCCAGGCTGCCGGCCTCCAGCGAGTCGGCCAGAAGACGCAGGAACTGGGCAAGCGGATCAGCCGCAGACGAAGTGGAAGGCGTGGCAGGCATGGGACAGTGGGGCCTCGAATAACCGGGCGCGCAGTGCGCAGTGGCCGGCATTCTACGTTGCCGCCCGGCCTTCGCGAAGTTTTCTCGACAGCCGTGGTCAGTCTAGGATCAGCAATCGATTGGGCAGTTGGTTACGTCGCTGGGTGGCCGGCAATGGTCGACTGAGCTGCTCGGCACAGGCGTCGATGCACTCGACAAAGCCCTGTAGGGTCTGACCCTGGCGGACCTGCTCGGTAAAGCGGGCGATCAACGCGGCGCGTACACGCGGGTCGAAGTGCTGTTCAATGCCGCGGTCGGTCAGAATCGTTACAAAGTTCTCGGCCTGGCTGACAAAAATCAGCACGCTGCTGGTGCCGTGATCACGTTGCCGTTCAAGGGCTCGAAATTGCTGGCGCGCAAGGCTCAGCGCAGTGCGCTGGCACAAGCACCTGGGCATCAGCCGATGCCCCAGCCGTGGGTGGCGCAGCAGTAGGCACAGGGCGACGAAGATCACCAGTTGCGCCACCAACAGGCCGCGCACGCCTGGCCAACCAAGCAGCAGGTGCAGCAGCCCCGGCACCAGCAATGCCAGCAGCGCCGCACAAAACAGCGGCAGGTAGGCAAACTCGTCCGCCCGCCGCGCCAGCACGCTGACCAGCTCGGCGTCGGTACGCCGTTCAGCACGGGCTATCGCTTCGGCGACCAGCCGTTGCTCATATTCGGTAAACACACTCATGCCGTTGGTCTCTCGATCGTTCTTATAGTTGTTGTCCCGGCACCGGGCTGGCGCGAGTGTATCTCAACAACTACCAGACATCAGGCATAATCCACCGCAGCCGCCAATGCTGTAGGGCAGATCAACAAACGATCGCCTTTGGCCAAGAACAATAGCCGCCTGAACCCTTCGGCCACACGCATTCGTGTGGCCATGACCCAGGCCTCGAATACGGAATTGATGATGAAACTGTGCATGCTCGGCCTGGCCATGGCCTTCGCCACTCAGGCAACGTTTGCCGCCACTGCTGCCCCGCCCCTGCAGGACAAGCAGGCATTCATCGAGCACTTGATCAACCAGATGAGCGTCGACGAGAAAATCGGCCAGTTGCGCCTGATCAGCATCGGCCCGGAAATGCCCCGCGAGAAGATCCGCGAAGAGATTGCTGCCGGGCGCATCGGCGGCACCTTCAACTCGATCACCCGCGACGAGAACCGGCCGATGCAGGACGCCGCCATGCGCAGCCGCCTGAAGATCCCGATGTTCTTTGCCTATGACGTGATTCACGGCCACCGCACCACCTTTCCGATCAGCCTGGGCCTGGCGGCCACCTGGGACATGCAGGCCATCGCCAAGGTCGGCCGCACCTCGGCCGCTGAAGCGGCTGCCGACAGCATCGACATGACCTTTGCACCGATGGTCGACATCGCCCGTGACCCGCGCTGGGGCCGCACCAGCGAAGGCTTTGGCGAAGACACCTACCTGACCTCGCGGATCGGCCAGGTCATGGTCGAATCGTTGCAGGGCAGCAGCCCGGCCAACCCGGACAGCATCATGGCCATCGTCAAGCACTTCGCCTTGTACGGCGCGGTGGAGGGCGGGCGCGACTACAACACGGTCGATATGAGCCTGCCGAAAATGTACAACGACTATCTGCCGCCTTACCGCGCCGGCCTCGATGCCGGCGCAGGCGGCGTGATGGTCGCGCTGAACTCGATCAACGGCGTGCCGGCCACCTCCAATACCTGGCTGATGAACGACCTGCTGCGCAAGGACTGGGGCTTCAAGGGCGTCACCATCAGTGACCACGGCGCGATTCAGGAACTGATCCGCCACGGCGTGGCCCAGGACGGCCGCGAAGCGGCCAAGCTGGCGATCAAGGCCGGCATCGACATGAGCATGAATGACTCGCTGTATGCCGAAGAACTGCCGGGTCTGGTCAAATCGGGCGAAGTGACCCAGGCCGAACTGGATCAGGCCGTGCGCGAAGTGCTCGGTGCCAAGTACGAAATGGGCCTGTTCAAAGACCCGTACCTGCGTATCGGCCAGGCCAAGGACGACCCCAAGGACGTGTATGCCGACCAGCGCCTGCACCGTGACGCGGCTCGGGATGTGGCCCGACGGAGCCTGGTGCTGCTGGAAAACCGCCAGCAGACCCTGCCGCTGCGCAAGGCCGGCACCATCGCCGTGGTCGGCCCACTGGCCGATGCACCGATCGACATGATGGGCAGCTGGGCCGCCGCCGGCCGGCCAAACCGCTCGGTGACCGTGCGCGAAGGCCTGCGTCGCGCCGTTGGCGATCAGGCCAGGTTGATCTACGCCAAAGGTGCCAACGTCAGCGGCGACAAGGCGATGGTCGACTACCTGAACTTCCTCAATTTCGATGCTCCGGAAATCGTCGACGACCTGCGCCCTGCTGCGGTGTTGATCGACGAAGCGGTCAAGGCCGCACAACAGGCTGACGTGGTCGTGGCGGTAGTTGGTGAGTCGCGCGGCATGTCGCACGAGTCGTCAAGCCGCACCACCCTGGAAATCCCGGCTGTGCAGCGTGACCTGATCAAGGCGCTGAAAGCCACCGGCAAGCCACTGGTGCTGGTCCTGATGAACGGCCGGCCGTTGTCGATTGGCTGGGAGCGGGAACAGGCCGACGCCGTGCTGGAAACCTGGTTCAGCGGCACCGAGGGCGGCAACGCCATCGCTGACGTGCTGTTCGGCGACTACAATCCGTCGGGCAAACTGGCGATCACCTTCCCGCGTTCGGTCGGGCAGATCCCGATGTACTACAACCACCTGCGCATCGGTCGGCCGTACGCACCGGGCAAGCCGGGCAATTACACCTCGCAATACTTCGAAGAGCCCAATGGCCCGCTGTACCCGTTCGGTTACGGCTTGAGCTACACCAGCTTCGAACTGTCCGGGTTGAGCCTGAACAACAAAACCCTCAAGCGCGGCGACACCTTGCAGGCCAAGGTCACCGTGAAAAACACCGGCAAGCGTGACGGCGAGACTGTGGTACAGCTGTATCTGCAGGACGTCAGCGCGTCGATGAGCCGCCCGGTCAAAGAGCTGAAGAATTTCCACAAGTTGCTGCTCAAGGCGGGTGAGTCGCGCACTGTCAGCTTCAACATCAGTGAGGATGACCTGAAGTTCTACAACAGTCAGTTGCAGCGGGTCGCCGAGCCCGGCCAGTTCAACGTTCAGGTCGGCCTGGACTCTGAAGCGGTGCAGCAGCAGAGCTTCGAACTGCTGTAACCCGGTCCCTGGCGCCGCGGCACCTTCACTGCGTGATTACACCGCAATGAAGGCCGCCAGCGGCGACCTCTGGCTCAGCTGAACCTCTCAGGAACCGCCCCATGCCTTCTTCGTTTCGAGCCTTGCGTCTGGGCCTGGTCGTGCTGCTGATCCTGCTCGGCACTGCCCTCAGTGCTGGCTGGGCGATGCATCACGCAAAACGCCATTCGATGCAGACCGACGCCCAGCGTGCGGCGCAGCAACTGGGCCTGTATGCCAACTCGCTGCACACCCTGATCGAACGCTATCGCGCCCTGCCTGCAGTGCTGGCGTTGGACCCGGAGCTGATCGCCGCGCTGGCAGGGCCGGTCGAGCCGGCGGTTCAGCATGCGCTCAATATCAAGCTGGAGCGGATCAACGGCGCGGCCAACTCATCGACCCTGGAATTGCTCGACCAGAGCGGCCTGGCCGTGGCGGCCAGCAACTGGCGCCTGCCAAGCACCTACGTCGGCTCCAACTATGGTTTCAGGCCGTATTTCAAACAGACCCGTAGCCAGGGCAGCGGGCGTTTCTACGCTGTCGGCGTCACCAGTGGTATCCCAGGCTATTTCCTGTCCAGCGCAGTCAAGGACCTGCAAGGGCGCTTCCTCGGTGCGATGGTGGTCAAGCTGGAGTTTCCCGAGCTTGAGCGCGAGTGGCGTCAGGGCAGCGATGTGCTGCTGGTCAGCGATGCCCGCGGGATCATCTTCATCGCCAATCAGGACGGCTGGCGTTACCGCGAGCTGACCCCGCTGTCCGGAGCTGACCGCGCCGAACTGGCTGCCACCCGCCAGTACGACAAGCAGCCACTGCTGGCGCTGCAACACCAGGCACTGACCCGCTTCGACGAACACAGCCAACTGAGCCGGGTGCAAGGCCCTGACGGCCCGGTCGAATACCTGTGGCAGAGCCTGCCATTGCCCAGCGAGGGCTGGACCCTGCATTTGCTGCGCAAGCCGCAGGTCAGCGAAGACGTGCGCAATGCCGGGCTGGCCGCTGCAGCCATCTGGCTGAGTCTGGTGTTCGCGATCCTGTTCGTCAGCCAGCGCCTGCGCCTCGCCCGTTTGCGTCAGCGCAGCCGCGAGGCGCTCAAGCGTCAGGTCGAAGAGCGCACCCGGCAATTGCGCACGGCCCAGGAGGGCCTGGTGCAATCGGCCAAGCTGGCCGCCCTGGGGCAGATGTCGGCGGCGCTGGCGCACGAGATCAACCAGCCGTTGACCACCCAGCGCATGCAACTGGAAACCCTGCGGCTGTTGCTCGACCACGGCCGCCATGAGGAAGCGCGCCAGGCGCTGGAGCCGCTGGAGCAGATGCTCTCGCGCATGGCAGCGCTCACCAGCCACCTGAAAACCTTCGCCCGCAACAGCCCTGGCGGCCTGCGCGAACGGCTGGATCTGGCTACGGTGGTCGATCAGGCGCTGCACTTGCTGGATACCCGCATCCGCAGCGAAGAGGTCGAAGTAGCGCTGTACCTGGCTCGCCCAGCGTGGGTGCGCGGCGATGCCATTCGCCTTGAGCAGGTGCTGATCAATCTGCTGCACAATGCCCTCGATGCGATGGCCGACAAACGCTACAAACGGCTGGAGATTCGCATCGAGAACCACGCCAATGACTGGCACCTGAGCGTGCTTGATTCCGGTGGCGGGATCGACTCAGCCGACCTGGCCAAAGTCTTCGATCCGTTTTTCACCACCAAACCGGTGGGCGAAGGGCTTGGCCTGGGCCTGGCCATTTCCTATGGCATCGTCCGCGAAGCCGGCGGCCAGCTACAGGTCGACAATCTGCCCGGCGGCGCTCGCTTCAGCCTGATACTGCCGCGTGACCAGGAGCCCGCATGTTGAACTCAGTAATAGTTGTCGATGACGAAGCCAGCATCCGCAGCGCGGTGGAACAGTGGCTGGGCCTGTCAGGCTTTGCCGTGCAACTGTTCGCGCGCGCCGATGAGTGCCTGGCGCAACTGCCCGAGCACTTCCCCGGGGCGATCATCAGCGATGTGCGCATGCCCGGCATGGACGGCCTGCAACTGCTGGCCGAGCTGCAGGCACGCGACCCGGACTTGCCGGTGATTCTCCTGACCGGCCACGGTGATGTACCAATGGCGGTCGAGGCCATGCGCAACGGCGCCTATGACTTTCTGGAAAAACCGTTCACCCCGCAGCATCTGCTCGGCAGCCTGCGCCGCGCCCTGGAAAAACGCCAGTTGGTGCTGGAGAACCGCCGCCTGCATGAGCAGGCCGACCTCAAGGCGCGCCTGGAAACCACCCTGCTGGGGATGTCCCAGGGCCTGCAGCAACTGCGCCGACAAGTACTCGACCTGGCCAACCTGCCGGTCAACGTGCTGCTGCGCGGCGAAACCGGCAGCGGCAAGGAGCGGGTCGCCCGCTGCCTGCATGATTTTGGCCCGCGCGCGGCCAAGCCATTTGTCGCGCTCAACTGCGCGGCAATCCCCGAAGCGTTGTTTGAGGCCGAGTTGTTCGGCCATGAGAGCGGCGCCTTCACCGGCGCTCAAGGCAAACGCATCGGCAAGCTGGAATATGCCAACGGCGGCACGTTGTTTCTCGACGAGATCGAAAGCATGCCGCTGGCCCAGCAGGCCAAGCTGTTGCGGGTGATCCAGGAGCAGAAACTCGAACGCCTGGGCGCCAACCAGAGCATCAGCGTCGACCTGCGCATCATTGCCGCAACCAAGCCGGACCTCCTCGCAGAGGCCCGCGCCGGGCGTTTTCGCGAAGACCTTGCCTACCGCCTGAACGTGGCTGAACTGCGCCTGGCGCCGCTGCGCGAGCGGCGTGAAGATATTCCGCTGCTGTTCGACTATTTTGCCCGGACTGCGGCCGAACGCTTGCAACGCAGTGTGCCGCCATTGACCAGCGTGCAATTGGCGCAGTTGCTCAGCCATGACTGGCCAGGCAATGTCCGCGAGCTGGCCAACGCCGCTGAACGGCATGCCCTGGGGCTGGGGTCGAGCGGGCCTGAAGGCGATGCCGTTGGCCCGTCGCTGGCTGAGCAGATAGAGGCATTCGAAGCACAGTGTTTGCGGGCGGCGCTGCGCCAGTCTGGAGGTGAGATCAAGGCAGTGATGGAGGCGTTGCAACTGCCGCGACGCACGCTCAACGAGAAGATGCAGCGGCATGGGCTGGTGCGGGAGGATTTTCTCGAGCGCAGATAGGCGGAATCTTGCTTATTGGCTGCTATGGGTAGGCGTGAATCTGCCTATTCCGAGTGAGATCGGGGGCTGC
>NZ_JABWRD020000006.1 GCF_014268785.2 Pseudomonas shirazensis
ACGGCCCAGGCCGTCGAAAGTTTGCTGGCCGATCTGTAGCAGCGGGCCGACATTGTTCATGGTGTTTCCTCCGCCTGCTGGACACTCACGCTCTCGGGGTGCTCGCCATCACTGTGTTTGGCATAGGTCCAGATGACCTTGGTACCATCGGGCAAGGTGCGTTCGAGCACGCGTGAGTAGGCGTCATACAGGAAGTCGATGACGATATCCGGCTTGCCGGCCACGATTGTGCGTTGCTGCGTGACCCTGTCCAAGCCATCGCGGGTGAAGCGGACAGTACGCACCTTTCTGCCTGAGTCGTCATGGAGCACTTGTTCGACGACGCTGCCCGCAGGGTTGCTGTACGTGACCTGCTTGCTGCTGGGTTTGCCGTTGCTGTCTTCCTGCCACTGTTCGGTGCACAGCGTGATCGGGTCGTGAACGGTACGAGTGGTCACGCCCGTGAGCGAAGTCTCTGAATCAGCGTTGCCCCAGTCGTCATAGGTCGTCTCGAGGCTCTGTTCGATGGCTTGAGCATTGACACCTTTCCAGCCCTCTACCGGATCGAGTTGCCAATCGTATTTCCAGTCATAGGATGTTTGCTTGATCACCCGTCCCAGCCCGTCGTACTGCGTATGGGCCACATCGCGAAAGACCAACGCGTCATCCACAGGGTTGTCGATGTCTTGCAGCTGGACCATCACCTCGCGGCCGGAGCCGTCGAGCCAGGTGTATTTGTGTTGGCCCGTGGCGTCGGTTTCGTCCAGCCCCACGAGGACCTTTTCGTCACTGCCTGGAAAGTTAGGTGCATTGGCACTGCTGAAGTCGTCACTGAGGTGGAACTGTGCGGTGCGTACCGCTTGGTAATCAGTGCCTTTGGCGATCGTCGTCTTTCTGATACGCCCGAGTTCGTCGAACTTGTAGACGGTGAGCGCCCCGCTAGGGCTGCGTTCTTCGCGCGTCAGGCCGGTGATGAGCGAGCGCCCCTCGCACGTGGCTGACTGATGGGTTGCATCGCCCTCGAAGCCTTTGACCGTAGTGGTGATACGCAGCAATTTGTCCATGCGCCCATAGCCGTCCTCTCCGTCATCGAAATCAACGATGTCGTACGAGTAGTCGGTTGTGGTGGTGACGCCGCCCAACTCGGTCTCGGCCTTGTCCAATCGACCATAATGAGGGCCGGGCGTGAGGACGTAGGTGTTGATGGTCTTTTCCAGCAACCGTGGTTTTTCCGGGTCGGTTGTATCGTGAAGCTGTTCTGTCTTGACCACCGCGTGGGGCGGGTCGTCTGTTCTGCTGGAGGGCAGGTTTTCGTAGGTGTAGTCAGTGGTCAATACGGGGGCACCGCCAAACGTGCCGTCTGCAAGGGTGGCGGGGGTGACTGTTTTCTTTTTCAAGAAGCGGATCATGCCGGAGGGGTCGGGGGGGAAACTTTTGCCTTCACCAGCGGGGTCGTAGTAGTCGCTTTGCTCCACGACTTGGCTTGGAAAGGTCGTGGTCAGGATGTTGCCGGCGATATCGTAGGTGTATTCAATGCATTCCGAACGCTCGCGGGTAGTCTCTGGGTCGGAGGTGTCGGTATAGGTCGTGGTGACTTTGATCGGCAGTTGGCACCAGGGCTGCTGGCTTTCCCAGGTAACGTCGTAGTTGATGTCATAGTCAGTGACGACCTCGGTCTGGCAGGTGCCTTGTTTGGTCGTTTCGTTTATCGGCAGGTGATGCCGGTCCCAAGTGCGAGTGATGGTCGCCAAGGTCACCGCGTCGGCGCTCAGCGTTTCGATGACGCTGTAATCGTAGCGTCGGCGTAATTTGTAGAGGGTGTCCCAGCCCCTTTCCCAGCGAATACCCTCTGTGTTGCCGTAGCCTAAGTAGTTGTTCGTGCCCACCCACTGGTAGCGCTGCTGCCGGATGTTGCTGAGCACTCCATCGGAGTGTGTCCAGAGGATGACTCTGGGCAAGAAGTCGATCGGTGCTGCGTTTGGCAAGCGGTGGGAGGTCTGGGCCGTCTCGCTCCAGCTGATCGTGTCCTCGGCACCCAGAGGCCCGGTGAGCTTGGTGGGAAAACGCAATGTCTGGCCCCCGCCGACGGTGATGCTCTTGTAGAGGAAGACAAACGGCTGGTCGAGGGTCGGCAGCCGCAGCCACCTGAGTTCATTGCTCTGTTGTTCGAACTTGATGACCGTTTCATGAGTGGTCTGCGGTTCGAGTGTCAAGCTGGGTATGCCTGCTCGGTTGATGGACGCCAGCACACGTTTTTCATCCCTGACCTTTTCCAGGTAATTGATATTGTTGCCCCGGACCCAGTCGAAATACAGGCTGCGACCTTCCGGGCTTCGTACCTCATGGAGCACATAGGCGTTGCCTTGGTCGTTGACACGCCTGAGAATTTCGAACTCTCCGGTCTTGTGTTCGACCTTGAACTGATTGTTGGCAAGGACGGTCACGCGTATTGCGTCGAGCTTGTAGTCCTGGAAGGCCAGGCGACCGCCAACGTTCAAGTCGGAATTGGCAAGGTCGACCACGAATTGTTCACCACTGGAGAGGCGCAATGACCACCACTGTTGGTCTCTGATCAGTTCTGAATAGCTGACGCCCCAACCGTGACCGAAGCCGGAGTTGATATGCGAAGCCAAACTGCTGAAGGCCAGGGTGAACGACCACGAGGGGCCGCCCAGGTCATTGGCCATCCCTAAGGGTAGGGTGATGGCCAGATTGAATTGCCCAGTGCGCGGATCGACACCAGATTGCACCGCTTGTATGAAGTTATTGGCCTGGGTGTGAACGTTCCCGACGTTGAGGGGAGCAGCACTTGCTGTCGAAGCGGTAGTGTCAGTCATCGTAGGCTCCTGTCTGTTTATAACAGAGGCTCAAAAGAGCTAGGGCTTTTCATACAGCACCTGCCTGAGGGGCACTGTTGGCTTGCAGCTGGGATTCGGGTGTTGTGGAAACCACCAGTTTGATTCGTTTCTCTAGCTGCGTGCCTTCGGAGGTAAACCGGATCGACACGTTGTGGCCATTTCCCTGACGGTCCACGACCGTGACCGTGAGTGGCCCTTGGTATCTGGAACTAGCTGAATGATAAGGTATTCTACTGTCGCCCTGTAACAGCACAACAAGAGACGAAGCGTTGTTACTGACGACTGTCGTTTTCATACGCTCTTTTTTGAAGGCATCAGGTAATACAATGTTCGTGTTGTAATGAACCGTGCGGTCGCTGCCAATGAGGGCAATGCCTACGTGGGAGGCGAAGGTCTGACTTGACTCATTGGTGTGCCAGCGAATCATGCCGGGGGTATCGTCAGCGTCGAGCGTTGCATAGGAAAATCTGAAATGTTTCAGTGAAAGGGCGTGTTCGATAAGGAAGTTGGAACCGCCGGAGATGTCGCCCTCTTCGAGTTGAGTTTGCCAGGTATAGTCTTCGGGATAATTGTAATTGGCAGGTCGTACGGAGGAGAGTTGAATGCTGCTTTCAAGGCCTTCGTTGGTTGTGCTGTAGTATACACACCCGTCGTCTTTTGTGATGGCGGCTCGCAATACGACAGCGTTACCACCTGGCGCCGTCGAGTGGATATAAATTGATTTAGGTGCGGGATCCGCTGAGGTACGGGACGGCTCAAGAGATATTGAATCAGAGGTGGGATAGTAATCAAAATCGCTGTCCCACGTGGTCGTGTAGCCCCAGGGGGGCGAGCCGCTAAAACTTGGCAGGTCTCGGTATTCATCCTGCCTGACTTCGATGACGGCACGAAGGGTTGCCCACTCCGTGGCTGAAATCGACAGGCCGGGTAGCGGTATGGCATCCAGCTGAACTTCAATCTGTTGGCGGCCGTTAGCGAATACCTGGGAGCTGGCAGACGTTATCGTAATGGTGAGATTCTGAAGCCAGCTGTCTGCTGATTCCATGTCATGGGAGCGCTTTTTGGATTTCATGATCATCCCTCGTATGTGCATACAGTAGGCTTGATGGTATGTGAAAGTCGAAAGGCGAGTTACCTGACATAAATGCCAGGTATTAGCGCGTTGGCTAAGTGTGTGGCAACGGTATCCTCATGACTGACGTTGGTCGTAGCTGGTTTTCAACTGGGTCGTTTTCGATGGGCACAGCACGATCGGCCGGGTAGCGCGTCCGCGCAGCCCGGGGTTTCAGGTTGTAATCGCAGTTTTTAGCTGGGCGCTTAGCTTTTGGCGTCAATCCATTCGAGCATATTGGCGTCGGTGCCCCGTTGAGCTCTAATCCATAATGGATGGCCGTTACCATATTGATCTCGGTAAAAGACCCGTAGGCCTTTATCTATCTCGGATTCCTGCCCAAAGCCATATACCTTTAGCCTTGCTGCGTAAGCGATACCTGCAGTGTTATTAACTTGAATTAAAAAAAATTGGCCAAGTGCGAAAACGATCGCCTTGCGGCTATGGTCTCGTCTGAAACAAATTTGCTCATTAAAGATAGTAAATCCGACATTGTCTTTAGCAAAAATATAGTCAGACGAACTGCTGGAGCGTATTTGATATCGGCTGTCAGAGATTTTAAGTTTGTAAAGGTCGATGTCATAATCATCGCCTGATTGATGGTTGCTACGGGTGTACTCGAATTCACCGGCCGGTATTGTGTAGTTCTGCGGGTAAGGTACGATAGTTGCTGAACTGTTGGATTTACCGGATTCGGTTTCTCCGCCGACTTTACCGGCTTTGAAGTACGTGTGATAGGTCACACCGTCCAGTATCAGCCGCGCTGCCACCTGAACATTCACCGCTGAACTGGTCTTTATCCAGATGCGAATGCTTTGATCATCCTGTGACGGCGCTGATTGTTCAGCGGGCAATGACGCTGGATACGGATCAAACAAATCGTCGGGGGAGCGTTTGCTAGCCGAGATATACCATGAATACCCATTAGCCAGTCGCGCGCCGGTATCGTAGCTGACCAGCTCGATGCTGTTCAATTGACTTGCTGTCAGATTGACGGGTTCCTGATTGTCATTAACGGCTCTGATGACCACATCCACATAGGTCGTTTGGTAGGTGTTGTTGTACAGAGGGCATCGGGTGTTGTTTTCGGCTAACCCAAGCCCCTTCACTTGGAAAAACGCAATATTGGCAACGGCTTGCGGCACGACCGGGTTTTCCTGTGCGCAGTGGCTGCTGATCAGGCGAAATCCGGGGTGGTCACCGTCCTGGCCATCATCGAGTTCAATTGAAAACGGGTGTCGATTGCCCTGCCGGTCATAAACGCAGAGTCGCCACGCAGGTTGCTGACCACCAGGCTCTTTGCTGGAGGGCGTGTGATCTTCATGCTGTAAACGTATCGCGATGTGCCCTGGGTTATTAGGGTCGAAACGCGCAGTCAGGCGCGGGGGCGCGTCCGAGGTGGAGCAAGACGGGTCACCCTGCAACTGTATGAACCCGTTGGAATCCCCTGAATCGGATTCGGCGCACGAGAAAGCCCCCGAGCCCGGTGTCAGGATGTATTCTTGGATAACGCTGTCCGCTTCCTGGGGGCGTTCAGAGGGAGTTGTCAGCTGGTAGTCTTCAGGGAACAGGTAAGTGGGGGTGGGGTGGGCGTAGAGTTCAATGTCAGCGCCTACTTCATCGGTCCAGTAGGTCTTTCCATTGTCACGGGTGATACAGGCACGTAACTGAATCTTGCTGCCCCCTGGCGCTCGGCTATGAACATACAGCTGCTTTTGCCTGCTGCGAGGATGCATTTCCCTGGGTGAGCTTTCTAGTTGTATTTCCATGCCTTCAAGTTCAGGCGGAATTGCCAATTCGGGAAGGGCCGGCGGTACCAGCACCGGAAAGTAATCGAACCGTTCGTCGCGCGTGGTGGTGAAGTACCAAGGGGCAGTTACATGCTCTTCGGGCAAGGGGTCATAACCCCCTTCGCTGTTCTGCACGACAATATGCAGGGAGGCGAACTCGCTGTCGGAGAGCTCGCCCTCAAGGGGCGTGGCATACACGTTAACGGCCACTTGCTGCCGCGTATTGTTGTGGACGCAGGCGCTGTGCGATGACAGCTCGATGCTGAATTCGCCGAGCCACTCGGAATAAGTCGGAGCTTGTGCCATGACTGTTTCTCCTTGAATACCCGGACAGTGGGTAGGCCAAGTGTATGCGTACGATTTGTTTCCGGAACCTGGCAAAAATATCAGGTCGTAGGGGCGGGCCTAGGGGGGGGGGGCTGCTCGCTGAGCGTCAGGGGAAGTCTCGATGTTCTTGTGGTTCGCAAACAAAAACGCCTGGCAGATGCCAGGCGTTTGCTGCGACCCGCTAAGGCCTTACTTCACTTCGATGGCCAGGCTCTGGGCAATCTTGTTTTGCCACAGCGCAGGGCCGGTGATGTGTACCGACTCACCATTACTGTCGACTGCAACGGTGACTGGCATGTCCTTGACCTCGAACTCGTAGATCGCTTCCATGCCCAGTTCGGCAAAGGCCAGCACTTGCGATTTACGAATGGCCTGAGCGACCAGGTAGGCAGCGCCACCCACGGCCATCAGGTACACCGCCTTGTTGTCCTTGATCGCTTCGATCGCAGTCGGGCCGCGCTCGGACTTGCCGATCATGCCCAACAGGCCGGTCTGCTCGAGGATCTGGCGGGTGAACTTGTCCATCCGCGTGGCGGTGGTCGGGCCGGCCGGGCCGACCACTTCGTCACCGACCGGATCGACCGGGCCGACGTAGTAGATGAAGCGGCCTTTCAGATCGACCGGAAGCTCTTCACCGCGGTTGAGCATCTCGACCATGCGCTTGTGCGCGGCGTCGCGGCCGGTGAGCATCTTGCCGTTGAGCAGGATGGTTTCGCCTGGCTGCCAGCTGGCGACTTCTTCCGGGGTGATCTCGTCGAGGTTGACGCGGCGCGCGCTCGGGCCGGCTTCCCAGACGATTTCCGGGTAGGCGTCCAGCGACGGCGCTTCAAGCTCTGCAGGACCGGAGCCGTCGAGCACGAAGTGGGCGTGACGGGTAGCCGCGCAGTTGGGGATCATGCACACCGGCAGCGAAGCGGCGTGGGTCGGGTAGTCCATGATCTTGACGTCGAGCACGGTGGTCAGACCGCCCAGGCCCTGGGCGCCGATGCCCAGCTGGTTGACCTTGTCGAACAGCTCCAGGCGGATCTCTTCGATGCGGTTCTGCGGGCCGCGGGCCTTGAGCTCATGGATGTCGATGGATTCCATCAACACTTCCTTGGCCATGACCGCAGCTTTTTCGGCAGTACCGCCGATGCCGATGCCGAGCATGCCAGGCGGGCACCAGCCAGCGCCCATGGTCGGCACGGTCTTGAGCACCCAGTCGACGATCGAATCGGACGGGTTGAGCATGGCCATCTTCGACTTGTTCTCGGAGCCGCCGCCCTTGGCTGCGACGTCGACTTCCAGCTTGTCGCCTGGCACTACCGAGTAGTGGATGACGGCTGGGGTGTTGTCCTTGGTGTTCTTGCGCGCACCGGCCGGGTCGGCCAGGATCGAAGCACGCAGGACGTTCTCCGGCAGGTTGTAGGCGCGGCGCACGCCCTCGTTGATCATGTCGTCGACGCTCATGGTGGCGCCATCCCAGCGCACGTCCATGCCCACGCGCACGAACACGGTGACAATACCGGTGTCCTGGCAGATCGGGCGGTGGCCTGTGGCACACATGCGCGAGTTGATCAGGATCTGCGCGATCGAGTCACGGGCAGCCGGCGATTCTTCACGCAGGTAGGCTTCGTGCATCGCCTGGATGAAGTCAACGGGGTGGTAGTACGAAATGAATTGCAGGGCATCGGCGACGCTCTGAATCAGGTCGTCTTGCTTGATCACGGTCATGCAGCGCGCTCCTCTTGAAGACGGGAACATCTGTAAAAGGCTTTTCGACCACCAGCGTGGCGAAATGCCTGGCAACGCGGCGGCAGGTCAGGCCGACGCAAAAAAGGCGCGGCAGTATAGCGCGCATACCGGTGCGACACACCACCGCATGCGCGGGACCAAGGTCTGAAGCGGGTTGGCAGCGTTGTTGCCTGTGTTCTGTAGAATGCAGGAAGAACCCTGGAGGTCTTTGACCCATGCCCGATGTCTACGTAGGCGCGCAGCGAATCAGCGTGCCTGCCGCCAGCAATTTGCTCGACGCCCTCAATGGCGCGGGCTTCAACGTGCCCTACAGCTGCCGCGCCGGCAGCTGCCATGCGTGCATGGTGCGCTGTGTGGATGGCGCTGTAGCGGACGCTTTGCCCGATGCGCTGCCGGTGGCCAAGCGCGAGCAAGGTTGGCGCTTGGCCTGTCAGTGCAGCGTGCTTGGAGACCTGCAGGTGGCGTTGTTCGACCCGCGGCTGGACGGTCTGCCTGCCAGCGTCTGCGCGGCGGACTGGCTGGGCGAGGTGTTGCGCCTGCGTTTGTTGCCGGAGCGGGCGTTGCGCTATCACGCCGGTCAGCATCTGTTGTTGTGGCTCGGCGGGGTCGCACGGCCTTATTCGCTGGCGAGCCTGCCGGGTGAAGACGATTTTCTGGAATTTCACATCGACTGCCGACGCCCTGGTGCTTTCTGCGATCAGCTACGACGGTTACGGGTGGGAGACCGTCTGCGCTTGGGCGAGCTGCGTGATGGTGCTCTGCATTATGACCCGGACTGGCAGGCCCGGCCGCTCTGGCTGTTGGCCTCCGGCACCGGCCTTGCGCCGCTCTGGGCCGTTGCCCGTGAGGCCCTGCGTCAGGGTCACACGGGCGAAATCAAAGTGTTGCATGTAGCTGCCAGTGACGCCGGCCATTACCTTGCCGACGCCCTGCAGGGTTTGGCCGGGCTTGCAGTTGAACAGGTGCTCGCCGAGCATCTGGACAGTGCGTTGGCTCAATTGCGGCCGACATCGCGGCAGACCATGGCATTGCTCTGTGGCTCGCCGAGCAGCGTCGAGCGTTTTGCCAAACACTTGTTCGTCGCCGGCCTACCGCGTAACCAGGTCCTGGCCGATGTGTTCGTTGAACACGCCTGAGTCACAGCGGTGTATACAGCTGCGCGGTAGCGATTCGATAACGCCGGGTATCAGTGGAATCAGCCTGGCCTACCCAGCGCTGCCACATGAGGGACGGTCGCCTCTGCGCGACCCCTATCATTTTTGCCAGTAGCGGCAGTGTGTTGCCAATGTCTAAATGAGCCACGGATGAAGAAGGAGAGCTTCCATGTGGACCCTGGCACGCCTGATCGTTGGGCTCTTGCTCAGCATTGCTGCGCAAACGGTGCAGGCCGCCGATGCGACGAGTATGCTCGCCGCGCGCGCAAAGGCGGCAGTGGACCAGCTGAACACCTGGTACAACAGCACCACCGATGACTGCGGTGGCCCAGATAAACCCGGTTATTTGTGCAGCGGCATCACTTTGCGTACAACGGCCAGCAGAACAGGTTTTTTGCCTTGGGAGCCCAGCGACAGTCAACTGGAAAAGGGCAGTGTGGCGTTTTCCTGGATGCGCCGTGACAGCAATTTCGGCAAGCCCTTCGGCAACCAGAATGGCCTGATCCTGTACCCACCCCATTACGCCCCGCCTGGCAAGCTGGCCAATCTCCATGTGCTGTGTAGTTTCCCGATCAATGCCAACACCAACCAACGGCCGACCCTGCAAGGCTGTGGCCCGATTCTGGGTTTCGAAGCGACGACCGATACCTGCCAGGCCCTGGCAGTGAACACGGCGCAACAGTGGCTGGACAAGTACCCGCAGGCGAACAACTACCGCGTGTGTGGCTGGGATCTACGCCACGCCTCCACATCGTCGGCCACTGCGTTCCATACCTCGTTGCAGGCCCGTCATGGCCTGATCGACGCATTTTGGTCGATCAACAACGAAGTATTGCTACCGGTGTGGACGAAAGGTATGGGGGGCACCTTGCCGGTACATTCGTTTTTCTACGTGGACGGCGAGCGCGAAGCGCTGGCCAAAGCTCAGTACGACCAGATTCGCTACCAGCAGCTGTATGAGCAACTGGTCCCGGTGATGAGTGTGCGGTTCCCGGCAGACAGATCTGGCAGCGTGCTGTTCGGCTACGCCGAGCAGGACCAGGCCGTGGGCCGGCCAACGCCTACCCCGACCATCGATTTTGAAGACGTATTGCCCGGTCAATACAGCCGCTTGACGGTACAGGGCGTTGAGTTTCTGTTGGAACGCCAGTTACGAGAGGTCAATGACAAGCCGCACCAAGAAAGCAACGGGCTGATAAGTGGTAAACATCTGGAGGTCGACTCATCGATCAAGCTGGTGCTTGAGGGCGCCGGGCGTCGGCTGGTCAGCTTTGCCTGGGGATGCAATAGCTACTGCGGGGTGCATACCACGATAGGTGATAGCTACGAGGAATTGTCGGATGAGGGGCCGGGTGCCATGCGCTATGGCACCAAGGAGCTGATCGTCAATGGGCCCGAGGCGTTGACGCTGGCTGTGGATACCGAAGAAGAGGGAGCGATGCTGGTGTTCGACAACCTGCGGGTGCAAAAGCTGCCTGATAAATGAGTTAAACGGTGCCAGGCGCAAGCTCCTTACCCAGCGCGTTGCACTCAGTCTCTGAAACCGCCCCTGACGTTCTGGCAGCACCATGGCCTGACGTAGGCAAAAAAAGACCGCTCCGGGGAGCGGTCTTTGTTGATGACCCTGAAGTTGCTACAACTTAGGCATCAACCAACCAGCGGATCACCGACGTGCAAGATCTTCATGCCATTGGTGCCACCGATGGTGTGGTAGCTGTCGCCCTTGGTCAGGATGACCCAGTCGCCTTGCTCAACCAGGCCGCGTTGCAGCAGCTCGTCCACTGCAGCCTGGCTGACCTTGTCGGCCGGCAGCGCGGCCGGGTCGAACGCGATCGGGTAGACGCCACGGAACATCGAGGCGCGAGCCTGGGTAGCGCGGTGCGGAGACAGTGCGTAGATCGGCACCTGCGAGCGCAGGCGCGACATGATCAGCGGGGTGTAGCCACTTTCGGTGAGGGCGATGATCGCCTTGACGCCGGGGAAGTGGTTGGCGGTGTACATCGCCGCCAGGGCGATGCTCTCGTCGCAACGCTCGAAGGTGGTGTGCAGGCGATGACTGGAGCGCTGGTTGGTCGGGTGCTTTTCAGCGCCCTGACAGATCCGCGCCATGGCCTGTACGGCTTCGATCGGATAAGCACCGGCAGCACTTTCAGCCGACAGCATCACCGCATCGGTGTTATCCAGCACGGCGTTGGCCACGTCGGAAACTTCGGCGCGGGTCGGCATCGGGTTCTGGATCATCGACTCCATCATCTGGGTCGCGACGATCACCGCTTTGTTGTTGCGGCGGGCGTGTTGGATGATCTTCTTCTGGATACCGATCAGCTCGGCATCGCCGATTTCTACGCCGAGGTCGCCACGGGCAACCATCACGGCGTCGGAGGCAGCGATCAGGGCGTCGAGGGTTTCGTCGTCGGCAACCGCTTCGGCGCGTTCGATCTTGGCCACCAGCCAGGCGCTGCCGCCGGACTCGTCACGCAGTTTGCGTGCGTATTCCATGTCCTTGGCATCACGCGGGAAGGACACGGCCAGGTAGTCCAGGTCCATCTCGGCAGCCAGCTTGATGTCGGCCTTGTCTTTCTCGGTCAGGGCCGGTGCGGTCAGGCCGCCACCTTTGCGGTTGATACCTTTGTGGTCAGACAGCGGGCCACCCACTAGCACTACGCAGTGCAGGGCGTCGGCGGTAGCGGTCTCGACGCGCATGACCACACGGCCGTCGTCGAGCAGCAGCTCGTCGTTCACGCCGCAGTCCTTGACCAGGTCGGGGTAGTCGATCCCGACGATATCCTGGTTGCCTTCGGTCAGCGGGTGCACGGTGGAGAAGGTGAACTTGTCACCGATTTTCAATTCAATGCGCTTGTTGCTGAACTTGGCGATGCGGATCTTCGGACCCTGCAGGTCGCCCAGCAGTGCGACGTGACGGCCGTTCTTGGCGGCGATCTCACGGATCAGGCGGGCGCGAGCCTTGTGCTCGTCCGGCGTGCCGTGGGAGAAGTTCAGGCGGGCAACGTCGAGGCCGGCGAGGATCAGTTGTTCGATCACTTCTGGCGAGTTGCTGGCAGGGCCAAGGGTGGCAACGATTTTGGTACGGCGGATGGTCATGCATAGACTCCTGTAGTGAAGCGCAGCGAGAGGCTACTCCTCAATTGCGCTGTAGTCATTGTTCCGTTGCACTACCTTGCGTGTTGCGGGGGTGGCATTTGTACGGTCGCGCTATGCTTGCAAAAGCGTGTGAAGATTTGCCGCGTCGGGCCGATACACTGCCTATCAAAGGAGAATCCCCATGCGAACCCTGATCGTTCTGGCGATTGCCGCCAGCGTCGTTGGCTGCACCCGTTGGTCGATGGACCATCACCTGAACAACGCCTACCGCGCCTATGATCGCGGCGATTGCCAGCGGGTGATGCTCGAGCTGTCCCAGGTCGATCGGACCAGCCGCGCGCGGCCGTTCATCCACCCTGAAGTGGCCCTGCTGCGTGGCCAATGCCTGGAGCGGCAGAAGCTCTACGTCGATGCTGCGCAGACCTACGAGTACCTGGTCCAGCGCTACCCGCAAAACGAGTACGCCTACCGCGCCCGTGCGCGTCTGCTGACCCTGGAAAAGCTCGGCCACTATCGCCAACCTGCCGTGGCCAGCCCGGTGCACACCACGCCTTGGCGCTAATACCAAGGTGTCATTGATTTCACGAGAATCGCCACAGCGGCTGGGCTAAGCTGTATCTTAGCTGTAACAGCAACCGCCAGTACCTCGTATTCCTGGCCGCGGAAACGGGACATTACCTGTCATCATGTTTATCCAGCGCCACATCCAGCGTCACCAGTTGCCTTGTGTACTCAAGGTCTACAACCGCTTTACCGATCAGCAGATCGGCTACCTTGGCAACGCCTCCGAAGACGGTTTGATGCTGATCAGCTCGCTGCCGGTGCTGGTCGGGCCCGACTACGAACTGCAGCTGCGCGTGCCCTTGCCCGGCGGCGCCTGGCAGTTCATCAACCTGGCGGCAAGCTGCCTGTGGTGCCGCGAAGACCAGACGCCCATGCATTACGACTCAGGCTTCATGCTGCTACAGGCACCGCACGAGTACGATGAGTTCGTGCATTCATTGCGTGACTTCTTCAGCTTCCGCCCTGCCGCCAACGCTTCTGCCTGACCCCGGCGACACATTCTGCCTGCATTAAAGGTGCGAACTGCCCGCCCGGGCCGCTAGACTCACGGTCGACCTAGCTACAGGACGAACCCGTGAGCTCCAGCATTTTCTGGCACGACTACGAAACCACTGGTATCAACCCGCGTTGCGACCGGCCGTTGCAACTGGCGGGGCTGCGCACCGACTTCGACCTCAATGAGATCGAAGAACCGGTCAATCTGTTCTGCCAACCGTCGGCAGATATTTTGCCGCATCCGATGGCCTGCCTGGTCACCGGCATCACCCCTGAGCAACTGGCCAGCAACGGCCTGTGCGAAGCCGAGTTCATGACCCGTGTGCATGAGCAACTGGTGCGGCCTGGCACCTGCGGCGCCGGCTACAACACCCTGCGCTTTGACGACGAGGTGACCCGTTACAGCCTCTATCGCAACTTCTTCGACCCCTATGCTCGCGAGTGGCAGGGCGGCAACAGCCGCTGGGATCTGATCGATGTGGTGCGCACGGCCTATGCCCTGCGCCCTGAAGGCATCGTCTGGCCGCAGCAGGACGGGCGCACCAGCCTGCGTCTGGAATTGCTCAGCAAAGCCAATGGCATCGATCATGGGCATGCTCACGAAGCGCTTTCCGACGTGCGGGCGACCATCGCTCTGGCGCGATTGATTCGGGATAAACAGCCAAAGTTGTATGACTGGTTATTTCAATTGCGCAGCAAGCATAAAGTCATGGAGCAGATTCGGCTGTTGCAGCCATTGGTACATATTTCCGGGCGTTTCTCCGCTGAGCGAAATTACCTCGGCGTGGTACTGCCGCTGGCCTGGCATCCACGTAACCGCAACGCACTGATTGTGTGCGACCTGCAGTTGGAAACCTCTCCGCTACTGGATGAAAGCGCCGAAACATTACGCAAGCGTTTGTACACTCGGCGTGACGAATTGTCCGATACGCAATTACCGGTGCCGCTCAAGTTGGTACAAGTCAACCGCTGCCCAGTACTGGCACCGCTGTCGGTATTGCGCCCGGTTGACCAACAACGATTGGGCATTGATCTGTCCCTGCTGCAAGCACGCGGCGAGCAACTGGCGCAGCAACAAAACGTCTGGCAAGACAAACTCGCGGCTATTTACAGCGCCGAAGAATTTGGCGCAAGCGACGACCCCGAGCAGCAGTTATATGCAGGCTTTATTGGCGACCGTGACCGCCGTCTGTGCGAACAGGTGCGCGTGGTCGACCCGGCGCAACTTGGCCGATCACAATGGATGTTCGATGATCCACGGCTGCCTGAACTGTTATTCCGCTACCGGGCGCGAAACTTCCCCGAGACCCTGGATGAGCCAGAGCGACAGCGCTGGCTGCAGTTCTGCCAGCAACGTCTTGGCGACCCTGCGGCGGGCGCGCCGATTACCCTGGAGGGTTTCGAAAAGGCCCTGCAAAGCGCCTTGGCGACAGCTGACGAAGGCGGGCGGCAGGTACTGCTTGCCTGGCAGCAGCATGCCGAGAAACTACAGCATTCGTTTGTGCTGTAATGTGTCCAGGCAATAAAAAACGCCGGCAATAGCCGGCGTTTTATTCAAGGCAGCAAAGCGGACTTATCAGTCCAGCAGGGTTGCCCAGCCTTCAACCACATCGCCACCCCATTTGGCTTTCCATTCTTTCAGGGTCTTGTGGTTGCCGCCTTTGGTTTCGATGACTTCACCATTGTGCGGGTTCTTGTATTGCTTGACCTTGCGTGCACGCTTGGTAGTGGTGGTCTTGACGCCGCCACGTGGGGCCTTGCTCAGTTTCGATTCCGGGTCGAGCAGGGCGATCACATCACGCAGCGATTTTGAATATTCGCCCATCAGGGTGCGCAGCTTGCCTTCGAATTCCAGCTCTTTCTTCAGCTTGTCGTCCTGCGACAGGTTGGCCAGACGAGCTTGAAGTTCTTTGATGGCTTCTTCTGTGGCGCGGTATTCGTTGATCAGAGACATGAAGTGTTCCTTAATAGTGCATGTACAGGGAGTCAGTGGCCTAATAATAGACAGCCGCTAGTCTCAAGTAAACAATAATCAAGGCACGCTCGCTTAAATAGGCGAGTGTTAACAATGTATTCAGGTTAAGAAAAATTTACATATCACTGGCGGCGTCCGCCGCTGTCATGCTCGGCGCCGCAGCGATGGCTGAACAATTGCCGCGCGGCGCGGCCCGTACGGCAGCTGCTGATGATTACTGTGTTTTTTCTGCCAGCTCGCTAGAATATGCGCCTTTGCGAAGTTCCTGGAGTCTCATTCATGCGCACCTATCGACTGGTGATTGCCTGCCCCGACCGTGTCGGCATCGTGGCGAAAGTCAGTAATTTCCTGGCTCTGTACAACGGCTGGATTAACGAAGCCAGCCACCACTCGGACGAGCAGAGCGGTTGGTTCTTCATGCGCCATGAGATCCGCGCCGAGTCATTGCCGTTTGGGATCGAGGCCTTCCGTGAAGCGTTCACGCCGATTGCCGAAGAATTCTCGATGATCTGGCGGGTTACCGACTCGGCGCAAAAGAAGCGTGTGGTGCTGATGGCCAGCCGCGAATCGCACTGCCTGGCGGATCTGCTGCATCGCTGGCATACCGATGAGCTGGACTGTGATATCCCTTGCGTGATTTCCAACCATGATGACCTGCGCAGCATGGTCGAATGGCATGGCATCCCGTTCTATCATGTGCCGGTCGACCCGAAAGACAAACAGCCGGCGTTTGCCGAAGTCTCGCGTCTGGTCGAAAGCCATGGTGCCGATGTCGTGGTGCTGGCGCGCTACATGCAGATCCTGCCGCCACAGCTGTGCCAGGCCTATGCTGAAAAAGTGATCAACATTCATCACAGCTTCCTGCCTTCGTTCGTCGGTGCCAAGCCTTACCACCAGGCCGCCCTGCGTGGCGTCAAGCTGATCGGTGCGACCTGTCACTACGTCACCGAAGAGCTGGATGCCGGCCCGATCATCGAGCAGGACGTGGTCCGCGTCAGCCATGCCGACAGCATCGAAGACATGGTGCGTTTCGGTCGCGATGTGGAGAAGATGGTGCTTGCCCGTGGCCTGCGTCATCACCTCGAAGACCGCGTGCTGGTGCACGGCAACAAGACCGTGGTGTTCGACTGAGAGGAGGGCGGGCCATGGCGGATCCACTCGACAAGGCCGCGGCCAGTGCGCTGCCGACGCTGGGTGAGGGCTGCCTGGCTCGCTTCGATCCTGACGCCATGAGCGACGAGCACGGCACCGATTTTGTCGGTGCCGCCGAACTCTGGCGGCAGCTCAATCCGGCTGCTGACGGCGCCAGCGCTGGAGTAGCGGTCGCCCCAGCAGGCAGACAAACACCGGCCCCCCGGCCAGTAGGTAAAAATAATAAGTAACAGCGCGCCAGAGCAAGATCGCTGCTGCTGCCGTCGAACTGCCCACCAGTGGTGTCAACAAGCTCGCCGATGTCAGTTCGGCAGCGCCGGCCCCGCCCGGCAACAGGCTGAACTGACCAGCACTCAGCGCCAGCATCTGCACCAGAAAGCTGGGTATCCACGCCAGCTCCACCCCAAGCCCGCGAATCACCAGATACAGCACGCTGAAGCGCAGGCTCCAGTGCAGGCACGTCAGGCTGAATACCAGCGCTAACGTGCGCTTTGGCAGCCGCCAGGTCTGCGCCAAAGCCTTGATGAAGCTCAGCAGCTTGCGCGCCCAGCGGCGCCGACGTTTTTCGGCCATGCCGACCCTGCGCAGCAGGCGACCATTGAGCCGCATGATCTGCCGCCGATAGCGCAGCAACAGTACGATCAGCACCAAGGCTGCACACAGCATCATTGCGCTGCCCATGAGCATGCCTTGTTGGCTGCGGCCCAGGCTGTGGCTGAGCGCGTAGCCGGCAACGGCGAGCATGGCGCAGAAGAAAAACAGCAGGTCGTTCAATTGATCGATAGCGAACACCGCGCCGCTGCGGGCCGCACCGATGCGCTCGCGCGCCAACAGCGCCATCAGCGCCAATGGCCCACCGCTACCGCCTGGGGTGGTGCAGATGGCAAACTCTGTAGCCATGATCACCCCAAGACTGCGCCAACGCCCCAATTGCGCACCTTGCTCACCTAGCAGCAGGCGCAGACGTGCCGCATTGATGATCCAGCACAGCAGGATCATCCCCAGCAGGGTCGCCATCAGGCTCGGGGAGAAGCTCTGCAGTCTGGGCAGCAGCTCGGCGCCGCCGAGCAATGCCGGCACCAGCAGGGCCAGCACCAGGGCCAGCCCAAGCCAGGCATAGCGCTTCATGCCGCGACCTGGCGGTCCAGCCAGGCTGACTTGGTCAGAGGCTCGCGGCCTTGTTCGATCAGTGTTTTCAAGGTTTGCAGCCAGTAATCGCGAGAGCTGCGATGGCGCATGTCAACTGGGTGCAGGCCCAGGCGCAAGGTTGGCGCACTTTGCCAGCGTTGCAGCTGCGAATTGCACAGTGCCCGCGACAAGCCCCGGCGCCAGGCGCTGCGGGCGCTCCAGACCAAGCCAGGTGCGTCTATCGCGGTGAATTCAGGTAGCCGATAGAGGTGCTGAGGCGTGCTGGTGTAGCGCAATGGCAACTGGCGCAGAGCCTGGCGGGTGCCCTCGCTCATCAGCCAGGCCGGGGCGACGAAGCCCGCCACCGGCCAGCCCTGGCTATTGAACAGCTGCAGGCCCGCTTGCAGGCGCTGCAACGCCTGAGCTTGTTCCAGCGCATAAAATTCACCCTCATGCGTATAGATCCTGCGCATGAAGAAGTCCCTCGGCGTGCGTGGCGTCGGCCCGAGGTCGGCGTGGTAATAGCCATGTAGCGCCAGCTCGTCGCCCTGCTGCAGGCGCCAATCTAGCAGACGGCAGAAGGTCGGCGAGCGCTCAAGGGCATTGCGCTGATGAAAGTCGGGCACCACCAGCCAGGTCATCGGCACGTTGCCCAGCTGGTCGACCGCCTCGACAAACGGCTGGTAGTCGGGCCAGGTCTCAGGCGCTACGTCGTGCAGCACCAGCATCACGCTGCGCTGCTCGGTAGTCTGTTCAAGCATGTGCACGCACCAGTGGCTGATGGCCGAGCACGGCTTGGTAGTGCTGCAGCAGGCCGTTGACCACGTTGTCCCAAGAGTAATGCTGCTCGACATGCCGGCGTGCCTGCTGGCCAAGCCGGCGCACGCCGTCCTCGAATACCTCGCGTACGGTGGCGGCCATGGCCTGGCCGTCGTTTGGCGGGCACAGCCGGCCACATTGCTCGGTGACTATTTCGCTGAACGCGCCGGCGCGCACTGCGACAACCGGGGTGGCACAGGCCATGGCTTCGAGAATGACCAGGCCAAAGGTTTCCTGATCACCGGCATGCACCAGCAGGTCGGCACTGGCCATCAGCCGCGCGACTTCTGGCAAGGGGCAGAAGTGATTGATCACGCTGACGTTGGCAGGCACGTTGCTGGGCATGGCCGAACCCACCAGCAGCAGGTGATAGTGAGGGCCGAGGTGACGCATGCAATCGAGCAATACCGGCAGGTTCTTCTCGCGCGAGCCGCGCCCGGCAAACACCAGCAGGCGGGTAGTGTCGGGGATCCCCAGTTCAGCCCGCAGGCGGTTGTCGCGCTGCTCCGGGTTGAACGTGCTCAGATCTACGCCCAGCCGCTGCACATGCACGTCGCGCACGCCCAGCCGACGCAGTTTGTCGGCCATCACCTGGCTTGGCGCCAGGACCCGGTCGAAGTTGCCATAGAGCTTGCTGACGTAGGCCTCGACGTTGGGCGTGAACCAGTTGCCCATGCGATTGCCCACCAGCAGCGGCAGGTCGGAGTGATAGAAGCCGATTACCGGCACATCCAGCTTGCGCCGCGCTTCCAGCGCTGCCCAGGCAGTCAGATACGGGTCGCCGACTTCGATCAGATCAGGCTGCAGCTCGCGCAACACCTTGCACCACGGCGCCAGGCGGACCGGGAAGCGATAGCCCTTGCCGAACGGCAGTGGCGGGGACGGCACCCGGTAGACGCCATCGGCGTGGCTGGCGCTGGCGCCAGGGATCAGCAGGCTGTGGTGAACGCCAGTCATGGCGTCGAGACGGCGGTGTTTGGCATCAAGATAGGTACGCACGCCACCACTGGCGGGTGCGTAGAACATGGTGATGTCGGCAATGTGCACGATCAGCATCCCTCCGGGGATCGACTTCAGGTCTGTCATGCGCGGTAACAAAGCGGCGATGACATGCCTAGAGGTGGACCTTCAGGAAGAATAGTTTGTTCGATCGAGGTTGGCTCGGGCGCGCATCGGCATTATTGCCGGCGAGCCCGTGGCCAAGGCTCCCGCCGCCAGTATCGACATGGCGGCAGGGAGGGTTGCACCCAGAGGTCAGATGCGGAAGCTGCCCACCAGCTGTTTCAAGCGGCTGGCTTGCTGCTCCAGATCCGAGCAGGCGCGCAGAGTAGCCTGCAGGTTTTCCACACCTTCCTGGTTAAGCATGTTGATTTCGCTGATGTCCATGTTGATCGAATCGACCACCGCCGTCTGCTCCTCGGTTGCCGTGGCCACCGACTGGTTCATGCCGTCGATCTCGCCGATGCGCACAGTCACGCTTTCCAGGCGCTCCCCGGCCTGGTTGGCAATCTGCACACTGTCCTGGCTGTGACGCTGGCTCTGGCCCATGGTCTCGACCGACTCCCGGGCGCCGACCTGCAGCTCTTCGATCATGCCCTGAACTTGCTGCGCTGACTCCTGGGTGCGGTGGGCGAGGTTGCGCACCTCATCGGCGACGACGGCAAAGCCGCGGCCGGCTTCGCCCGCGCGGGCAGCCTCGATGGCGGCGTTGAGCGCGAGCAGGTTGGTCTGTTGCGAGATGCTGGTGATGACTTCGAGGATCTGGCCGATGTTGACGGTCTTGCTGTTCAGCGTTTCGATCTGCGCGCTGGAGCCAACGATCAACTCCGACAGGCGGTTCATCGCGGCAATGTTGCGGTCGACCACCTGCTGACCTTCTTCGGCAAGATGCCGCGCCGAGGTCGCGTGCTGCGACGCCTGGGCAGCATTGCCGGCGATTTCCTGGGCGGCAGCGCCCAGCTCGTTGATGGCGGCGGCAACGCTGTTGGTGCGGTTGGACTGCTCGTCGGAGTTGGTCATCGACGAGTTGGAGGCGCTGATCACCCGCAATGCCACTTCGTTGACCTGTTCCGTCGCCGAGGACACCTCGCGGATCGAGCTGTGAATACGTTCGACAAAGCGGTTAAAGGCGCTGCCGAGTACGCCGAATTCATCCTGGCTGTGAATGGTCAGGCGCTTGGTCAGGTCACCTTCGCCCTGGGCAATGTCTTCCATGGCGCGGGTCATGGTGTGCAGTGGCTGCAGCAGCACCCGAATCAGCAGGCCGAGCAGGGCAATGATGATCACAACCGCGACGACCGTGGCGATCACCGCCGAGGTGCGGAAGGTGCTGAGCATGGCGAAGGCTTTGTCTTTGTCGACCGACAAGCCGATGTACCAGTTGGCCGCAGGCAGGCCTTTGATTGGGGTGAAGGTGATCAGGCGGTCCTTGCCGTCAGCGCTGACTTCGGTCAGTTCACCGGAAAGCCGTGGTGTGTTCTGCGGAAACAGATCCGACAGCGGCTTCATGACCAGGTCTTTGTCCGGATGAACCAGAATCTTGCCTTGGTCGTTGACCAGGAAGGCGTAACCCATGCCGCCGAAGTTCAGCGAGTTGATGATCTCGACCAGGCCATCGAGCGCCAAGTCGCCGCCAACCACGCCGACGCTGGTCGAAACCTTGCTGATGATGCCGATGACCATCTTCTGGGTGGCCATGTCGATGTACGGCTCGGTCAGGATCGCTCCGTTAGCAGCCATGCCATCCTTGTACCAGGGCCGCACACGCGGATCGTACCCAGCCGGCATCGGCGAGTCGGGACGCACGCTGAAACCGCCATCGACCTTGCCCACATAGACTGTGAGGAAGCTTGAGATCAGGGCATTCTGGCCGAGCAAGGTCTCTGCGTCGGCGGGCGCCTGGGCGATGTTCTGCGCGAGGTTCTCTACCAGCTTGATCCGGCCATCGAATAGATTGCGCACGTTGGTCGAGGTCGATGCGCCCATCTCTGTCAGATAGTTTTCCAGATCCTGGCGAATCGCATTACGCTGCAGGTAATCGTTGTAAAGGGTGAACAAGCTGAACGCGAGTATCACGATAAGCGATGCGGCAATAAGGATCTTGTGGCTGAAACGAAGGCTTTTGTTCATGGCGTGATCGGTTCCGCTAAGGTGATATCGGGTCGTTCGCACAAAGCGCTGAAAACAGTGCAACTAGTCCCGCAAGTCACTTTGGGGATGTTCCTGTCTTTAAGGCAATTATCACCACGACATATCGGCCGTTATCCGGCAAAGCTTGAGGAGAGGATGAAACAACATGTCAGATTCTTCGCAAATCGTTGTAGGGGCGGGAGCTGACGGCCAGCCTGTCAGCCAGGCCATACGCCTGGCCAACCGCCACGGTCTGGTGGCCGGTGCCACCGGTACAGGCAAGACCGTGACCCTGCAGCGCCTGGCAGAGGTCTTCAGTGACGCGGGCGTGGCCGTATTCGCTGCCGACGTGAAGGGCGACCTGTGCGGCCTCGGTGCCGCCGCGACGCCGCAGGGCAAGGTTGCCGAGCGCATTGCCGGGATGCC
Organism: Pseudomonas shirazensis; assembly: GCF_014268785.2. Lineage (GTDB taxonomy): Bacteria > Pseudomonadota > Gammaproteobacteria > Pseudomonadales > Pseudomonadaceae > Aquipseudomonas > Aquipseudomonas shirazensis. Next base: position 21,744 of record NZ_JABWRD020000006.1, read on the forward strand.
ATGGCTGGGGCACAGCCCGAAGGCGTATCCGGTGACCCTGTGGGATATTGCCGGCAAGTCTGGCCATCCGCTGCGTACCACCCTCAGTGAAATGGGTCCCCTGCTGCTGGGCAACCTGCTGGAGCTGACCGACAGCCAACAGGCTGCCTTGTACGCAGCGTTCAAGGTGGCAGATCGGGATGGTTTGCTACTGCTCGATCTGAAAGACCTCAAAGCCCTGCTCAATCACCTCAAGGACAATCCGCAGGTGCTTGGTGACGACAGTGCGCTGATGACCAGCAGCTCCACCCAGGCGTTGTTACGGCGCCTGGCGACCCTCGAGCAGCAGGGCGCCGAGGCACTGTTCGGCGAGCCGGCCTTGCAGCTTGAAGACCTGCTGCAGCCGACGGCTGATGGCCGTGGGCGCATTCATCTACTCGACGCCAGCCGCTTGGTGCATGAAGCGCCCAAGGTCTACGCGACCTTCCTGCTGTGGCTGCTGGCTGAGCTGTTCGAGCAGTTGCCCGAGCGCGGGGATGCGGAAAAACCACTGCTGGCGCTGTTCTTCGACGAGGCGCACTTGCTGTTCAATGGCACACCCAAGGCGCTGCAGGATCGCTTGGAGCAGGTGGTGAGGCTGATTCGCTCGAAAGGCGTTGGGGTGTATTTTGTCACCCAGTCGCCCGCGGACCTGCCTGATGCAGTGCTGGCCCAGCTCGGCTTGCGTATTCAGCATGGCCTGCGGGCATTCACCGCCAAGGAGCAGAAGTCGTTGAAGGCGGTTGCCGATGGCTTTCGACCGAATCCCGCTTTTTCCACCCTTGGCGTGCTCACTGAGTTGGGCATAGGCGAGGCGCTGGTAGGCACCTTGGAGGACAAGGGCACGCCGGCGATGGTCCAGCGCGTGCTGGTCGCCCCACCACAGTCGCGGATCGGGCCGTTGAGCAGTGCCGAGCGCGATGCATTGCTCGCAGCCTCCAGCCTGCGGGGCCGTTACGACCAGCCGATTGACCGTGAGTCTGCCTATGAAATGCTCACCCAGCGTAAAGGTGAGCCGGCCGAGCCGGTGCCGCAGGCCAAGCCTGAGCAGGACAGCTTCGCCGATAAGGCAGGGGAGTTTTTGCAAGGTGCGGCGGGGCAGGCGATCAAGTCGGCAGTGCGCCAGGCGGCCAACCAGCTAGGCCGGCAGCTGATGCGTGGGCTGATGGGCTCGTTGCTGGGCAACAAGCGGCGTTGATCCTCGCTTGCGGTCGGCAACAACGAAAAAGGCGCCCCGCAGGCGCCTTTTTCAGATCATCACAATGTGCTTCAGCTGATCGCCTTGGTGGCCAGCCAGAACAGCCCGGCAGCCAGACCGACCGTTGCCGGCAGGGTCAGTACCCACGCCAGCAGGATGGTCTTGACGGTGCCGCCTTGCAGGCCGCTCTTGTTGGCGACCATGGTCCCGGCTACGCCCGAAGACAATACATGGGTGGTCGATACCGGCAGGCTGAACACGTTGGCCATGCCGATCGCACAGGCCGCGGTGATCTGCGCCGACATGCCCTGGGCATAGGTCATGCCCTGCTTGCCGATCTTCTCGCCGACGGTCAGTACCACGCGCTTCCAGCCGACCATGGTGCCCAGGCCCAAGGCCAGCGCAACCGCGACGATCACCCAGAACGGTGCATATTCGGTGGTTGCGGTGAGGTCTTTGCGCAGTTTTTCCAGGTCGGACTTCTCACGCGGCTCAAGGCCCGGCAGCTTGCCGACCTTTTTCGCGGTGTCGTCCAGGCACAGCAGGTAGCGGCGCACTTCGACGCGCTGCTCGGCGCCCAGCGCGCGGTAGTCGGTCACGCCTTGCAGCGACGATTGCAGCGCGGCAATGGTCGGTTCGGTTTGCTGCGGGTTGCAGCTGAACTTCTCCGGCAGATCGCCCGCCTGGGCTTTGCCCAGGGCCAGGAACTCGCCCAGCATCGCTTCATTGCGCTGGTAGAACTGGCTCAGGTGCAGGGTTGCATCACGGGTGCGTTCGATCTGGTAGGTGGTGCTGTTCAGGTCGAGTACGAACTTGTCCGGGACGATGCCGATCAGCACCAGCATGATCAGGCCGATGCCTTTCTGGCCGTCGTTGGAGCCGTGCACAAAGCTCACGCCCATGGCCGAGATCACCAGCACCAGGCGGTTCCAGAACGGTGGATGCTTCTTGTCGTCGAGCTTGCGGCGCTGCTCCGGCGTCTTGTGCATCTTCGACAGCGGGCGCCACCACTTCAGACCCAGCAGAACCAGCGCCGCCACGGCAAAGCCGGCCAGTGGCGAGAGCACCAGCGACATACCGATGTCGATTGCCTTCTGCCAGTTGACGCCATCACCCAGGGGGATGTCGCTGATCAGCGCATTGGCCAGGCCGACACCGAGGATCGAGCCGATCAGGGTGTGCGAACTCGAGGCCGGGATACCGAAGTACCAGGTGCCCAGATTCCAGGCGATGGCCGCAGCCAGCAACGAGAAGACCATGGCCAGGCCGTGACCGGTGTTCACATTGATCAGCAGTTCCACCGGCAACAGATGGACGATGGCATAGGCCACGCCAACGCCGCCAAGCAGCACGCCGAGGAAGTTGAACACGCCGGAGAAGAACACGGCGAGGTGCGGGGGCATGGCTTTGGTATAGATGACAGTGGCTACCGCGTTGGCGGTGTCATGAAAGCCATTGATGAACTCGAATGCGAGTACAAAGGTGAGCGCGAGCACCAGGCTCACTACTACCCAGGCATCCAATCCGCTGAATAAATCGATCATGAAGGTTTTCTGGCGGTCGTAGGGGGGCCGGATTATGCCAGAAAACCATGGCAGCAGATGCACCCCCGGCAGACCGATGGCAGCAAAAAAAGCCCGGTACGGTTACCAGTGCGCTACACAGGGATGGATATTTTTCGGCGTAAATTCCGGCAAGTGCTTTAAACGCCGGCGAATTTACGCAAAGCGCGTACCGTCACGTTCATTCAAACGTCTGTATGAAATTTGTGTAATTCCATTTCATGGGCAGTTAGGACGCAGCCTTGGCGCTACTCGACACAGTCAATGCCTGGCCTGAATGCTCAGGCCTCGTCGCCGCGCAGCTCCTTTTCAATCTTTTCCAGTTCCTGGGCGAATACCTGGTCCTGAACAGTTGCGCGTTTGCGCCATGGTTTGCGCTCGGGTTCGGATTGAGCGGCGTAGGTGGTGACTTCACCACCGTACACATCCTTGAAGCGTTCGGCCTGGCGCTCGAGCTCGGCGCGCAGTTCATCTTTCGTCACAGTAAATACCTGACTAGTTAGAGTAAGGACTCCGGCTTCGGCATGCAGTGTCGGGCATGCGGCCACGCAACCAGAGCGAGTGTGCTGTCGCAGCGACAGGGTTCAAGCAAGCAAGGGCATCAGAGCATGCGATGTATCAAGGCTATATAGGGAGGCGGGGAGCCGACTATCGCCGATCTGGCATGCTCGAGCAGTGATTCAGGTTGTTCAATTGTAGCAACCGGCTGAAGTTTGATCATCGGTCTTTACTGATAGTGAAGCAAGACTTTGACGATGAGCAAGTAGCAGGTGATTTCATCATTTGTACTGCAAGAACTTGGAGTGGAGAGAAACGATTAAGTTCGTATTGCAGCACAGGAGGAATAATAAACGGCCCCGCGTCAGCGAGGCCGTGCCTGGGGACTTCTACGGTGGGTACCTGACCAGTCTCTCCAAAGAAGCCACATGTGGCAGGGGAAAGGTATAAGCAAAAGTGTCAGCGGTCAATTGCGATTATCGGCCGTTCGTTCGATAATCGCACGAAGCGCCCATTATTTTTCGAGGTCAGCCATGAGCGACGAAAGCTTGCCTACCGTTTCCCCGATGCCCGAGCGCACTGGCTCTGCAGCGATGGCGCCGCCCATCGTTGCTTCACCGGCCAAACGCATTCAGGCCTTCACCGGTGATCCGGACTTCATGACCTCACTGGCGCGCGGCCTAGCGGTGATTCAGGCGTTCCAGGAGCGCAAGCGGCACCTGACCATCGCGCAGATCAGCCACCGTACCGAGATCCCCCGTGCAGCGGTGCGGCGCTGCTTGCACACGCTGATGAAGCTGGGTTACGCCACGACCAATGGGCGGACCTATTCCTTGCTGCCCAAGGTGCTCACGCTTGGCCATGCCTATTTGTCTTCGACGCCGCTGGCGATGTCGGCCCAGCCGTATCTGGACCGCATCAGCGACCAACTGCACGAGGCCGCCAACATGGCCACCCTCGAGGGCGATGACATCCTCTATATTGCACGTTCGGCCACGGTCGAGCGGTTGATCTCGGTCGACCTCTCGGTGGGTGGCCGGCTGCCCGCCTATTGCACCTCGATGGGGCGGATTCTGCTGGCCGCGCTGGACGACGCCAGTCTGCACGAATACTTCGATCGCGCCGATCTCAAGGCCCGTACCAGCCGCACGTTGCATGATAAGGAGTCGCTGCTTGCCTGCATCCAGCAGGTTCGCGCGCAGGGCTGGTGTGTGGTTGATCAGGAACTGGAGCAGGGCCTGCGTTCGATCGCTGTGCCTATCTACGATGCCTCGGGGCAGGTACTCGCGGCGCTCAACGTCAGTACGCATGTCGGCCGGGTCACCCGCAGCGAGCTTGAACAGCGGTTCTTGCCGATCCTGCTCGCCTCGAGTCGTGATCTGTGCACCCAACTGTTTGGCTGAAGCGCGAGAGCTGCGCAATCTACTGTTCGATAAACGCCCATAGTTGCGGCCAACGAATTGCGCAGCCATCGCGTGCTGATTAATGTTTCTCGCAACGGTCGGCTGTGCCGACCGAACAAGAACAACATGCGAGGCAACACCATGATCACTGTCTTTTCCGAGCTGCGGGCGTACCCGCATCCAGTGTCGTTGTATCCAGGCTGACGCCAGGCCGTAACCGTCTCTTCGCAACCCGCGCCAACAGTGCGCCAGGGTTTTGCTTGCGCCGATTTTCTGGATAACAACAATGAACAAACCGCAAACCAACGTCGGCAGCTGCCTCGACGTTCAGTCTTTTATCAATCAGCAGCCGCTGACGCGCTATCAATGGCGGGTAGTGATCCTGTGCTTCCTGATTGTCTTCCTCGATGGCCTTGATACTGCCGCCATGGGCTTTATCGCTCCGGCGCTGTCACAAGAGTGGGGTATCGACCGGGCCAGCCTCGGGCCGGTCATGAGCGCCGCGCTGATCGGCATGGTATTCGGCGCGCTGGGCTCAGGCCCGTTGGCTGACCGCTTCGGCCGCAAGGGTGTGCTGGTCGCTGCCGTGTTGGTGTTCGGCGGCTTCAGCCTGGCGTCGGCCTATGCGACCAATGTCGACCAGTTGCTGATCCTGCGCTTTCTGACCGGCATTGGCCTCGGCGCTGGCATGCCCAACGCGACCACGCTGCTGTCTGAATACACCCCGGAACGGCTCAAGTCGCTGCTGGTGACCAGCATGTTCTGCGGCTTCAACCTGGGCATGGCCGGGGGCGGCTTCATGTCGGCGAAACTGATCCCGGCCTATGGCTGGCACAGCCTGCTGGTTGTCGGCGGCGTGCTGCCGCTGATCCTGGCAGTGGTGTTGCTGTTCTGGCTGCCGGAGTCGGCGCGTTTTCTGGTAGTGCGCAACCGCAGTATCGACAAGATCCGCAAGACCCTGGCGCCGATTGCGCCGGCAATCGTGGTCAAGGCTGCCAGCTTCAGTGTGCCGGAACAGAAAGTGGTCGCCGCGCGCAGTGTGTTTGCGGTGATCTTCTCCGGCACTTATGGGCTGGGCACCATGCTGTTGTGGATGACCTACTTCATGGGTCTGGTCATCGTCTACCTGCTGACCAGCTGGCTGCCGACGCTGATGCGCGACAGTGGCGCGAGCATGGAGCAGGCGGCGTTCATCGGCGCGCTGTTCCAGTTTGGCGGTGTGCTCAGTGCGGTCGGTGTCGGTTGGGCGATGGACCGTTACAACCCGCACAAGGTCATCGGCATGTTCTACCTGCTGGCCGGGGTGTTTGCCTACGCGGTTGGCCAGAGCCTGGGCAACATCACCCTTCTGGCAACCCTGGTGCTGGTCGCGGGTATGTGTGTCAACGGCGCGCAATCGGCCATGCCGTCCCTCGCCGCGCGCTTCTATCCGACCCAGGCGCGGGCTACCGGGGTATCGTGGATGCTCGGCATCGGCCGCTTCGGGGCGATTCTCGGGGCATGGAGCGGGGCGACCTTGCTCGGCTTGGGCTGGAACTTCGAGCAGGTGCTGACTGCGCTGCTGGTGCCTGCGGCGCTGGCCACGGTCGCTGTGATCATCAAAGGCTTGGTAAGCCACGCCGACGCAACCTGATGCAGCTTGGGCAATCGACCGCAGGCCGCTCGTACAGCGGCTTTGCGGCATTGAACAGCAATGGATAGCACAACAACAAAATGTTCGATAATCGAACGAGTAATCGATTATCGGATTGTGCGATGTGTCCAGCTTGCTTAATCTGAGCTCAACGCAGCATCCTGACCAGGAGTCTCCAATGGCAGCAATCCTCTCGCTTCACGAGGCCGTGAAGCAGTTCATCCAGGACGGCGACACCGTCGCTCTCGAAGGCTTCACCCACCTGATCCCTACGGCTGCGGGCCATGAGATCATTCGCCAGGGCAAACGTGACCTGACCCTGGTGCGGATGACCCCGGACCTGATCTACGACCAGTTGATCGGCGCCGGTTGCGCCAGCAAGCTGATCTTCTCCTGGGGCGGTAACCCAGGTGTCGGTTCGCTGCACCGCCTGCGTGACGCCGTGGAAAAACAATGGCCGCACGCGATCGAGATCGAAGAGCACAGCCACGCCGACCTGGCCAACGCCTACGTCGCCGGCGCCTCGGGCCTGCCCTTTGCCGTACTGCGTGCTTATGCCGGTTCTGACCTGCCCAAGGTCAACCCGCTGATCCAGAGCGTTACCTGCCCGTTCACCGGCGAAGTCCTGGCAGCGGTGCCTTCGGTGCGCCCTGACGTGACCGTGATTCACGCGCAGAAGGCCGACCGCAAGGGCAACGTCCTGCTGTGGGGTATCCTCGGCGTACAGAAAGAAGCAGCCCTCGCCGCCAAGCGCTGCATCGTCACCGTCGAAGAAATCGTCGACGACCTGCAGGCTCCGATGAATGCCTGCGTGCTGCCGACCTGGGCGCTGTCTGCCGTGTGTCTGGTGCCAGGTGGCGCGCATCCGTCCTACGCCCACGGTTACTACGAGCGCGACAACCGCTTCTACCAGGCCTGGGACCCGATCGCCCGTGACCGCGCGACATTTACCGCCTGGATCGACCAGTACATCCGCTGCACCGCCGACTTCAGCGAATTCAAGGCCAAGCTGGCCAGCACTACGGAGGCCGCACAATGAGCTACTCCACTTCCGAAATGATGACCGTCGCCGCCGCCCGCCGGCTGCGCAATGGCGCGGTGTGCTTCGTCGGTATCGGCCTGCCGTCCAAGGCCGCCAACCTGGCGCGCCTGACCTCGTCGCCTGACGTGGTGCTGATCTACGAATCTGGCCCGATTGGCGCCAAGCCAACCGTCCTGCCGCTGTCGATTGGTGATGGCGAGCTGGCCGAAACGGCCGACACCGTGGTGCCGACTGGCGAGATCTTCCGCTATTGGCTGCAGGGCGGGCGCATTGACGTGGGCTTCCTTGGCGCTGCTCAGGTCGACCGCTTCGGCAACATCAACACCACCGTCGTCGGTGACTACCACGCCCCGCGCACGCGCTTGCCAGGTGCCGGCGGCGCACCGGAAATCGCCGGTTCCGCCAAGCAGGTGCTGATCATCCTCAAGCAGTCGCCGCGTGCATTCGTCGACAAGCTCGACTTCATCACCTCGGTCGGCCACGGTGAAGGCGGCGACTCGCGCAAGCGTCTCGGTCTGCCCGGTGAAGGCCCGGTGGGGATCATCACCGACCTGTGCATCATGGAACCGGAAGCTGGCAGTAACGAATTCGTGGTCACCTCGATTCACCCAGGCGTGACCCGCGAGCAGATCATCGCCGCCACCGGCTGGGCCATTCGTTTTGCCGACGACGCGCAGACTACCGCTGCGCCGACCGAGCTGGAACTGACCGCGCTGCGTGATCTGGAAGAGCGCACCGCTGCCGCCCACGGCCAGAAGCCAGGAGAAGCGTGATGCGTGAAGTATTCATCTGCGACGCCATCCGTACCCCCATCGGCCGCTTCGGTGGCGCCCTGGCCAGCGTGCGTGCCGACGACCTCGCGGCAGTGCCGCTCAAGGCGTTGATCGAGCGCAACCCGTCGGTGCAATGGGATCAGGTCGACGAGGTGTTTTTCGGCTGCGCCAACCAGGCCGGTGAAGACAACCGCAACGTCGCCCGTATGGCGCTGCTGCTGGCCGGTTTGCCGGCGAGCATTCCCGGGGTAACCCTGAACCGCCTGTGCGCGTCGGGCATGGACGCCATCGGCACTGCCTTCCGCGCCATCGCCAGCGGTGAAATGGAGCTGGCGATAGCCGGCGGCGTCGAGTCGATGTCGCGTGCGCCGTTCGTCATGGGCAAGGCCGAGAGCGGTTACTCGCGCAACATGAAGCTGGAAGACACCACCATCGGCTGGCGCTTCGTCAATCCACTGATGAAGAGCCAGTACGGCGTCGATTCGATGCCTGAGACAGCCGATAACGTTGCCGACGATTATCAGGTATCGCGTGCCGATCAGGACGCCTTCGCCGTGCGCAGCCAGCACAAGGCCGGTGCCGCACAGGCAGCGGGTTTCTTCGCTGAAGAGATCGTGCCGGTGCGCATTGCCCACAAGAAGGGCGAGACCGTGGTCGAGCAGGATGAACACCTGCGCCCCGACACCACCCTTGAAGCGCTGACCCGGCTGAAACCGGTCAACGGCCCGGACAAGACCGTCACCGCCGGCAACGCCTCGGGCGTCAACGACGGTGCTGCGGCGCTGATTCTGGCCTCGGCCGAAGCGGTCAAGAAGCACGGCCTGACCCCACGCGCGCGCGTGCTCGGCATGGCCAGCGCTGGCGTTGCCCCGCGGGTAATGGGCATCGGCCCGGTGCCTGCGGTACGCAAGCTGACCGAGCGCCTGGGCATCGCCGTGGCAGACTTTGATGTTATCGAGCTGAACGAAGCCTTTGCCAGCCAGGGCCTAGCGGTCCTGCGTGAGCTGGGTGTGGCGGATGACGCGCCGCAGGTCAACCCGAACGGTGGTGCTATCGCCCTTGGCCACCCACTGGGCATGAGCGGCGCACGTCTGGTGCTGACAGCGCTGCATCAGCTGGAAAAAACCGGCGGGCGCAGAGGCCTGGCGACCATGTGTGTAGGCGTCGGCCAAGGCCTGGCGTTGGCTATCGAGCGGGTCTGAGCAAGCGCAACATGCAGCTTGGCCGCTTTGCGCCACCGTGCCAGCAGTGCTCAGGTCCACGCAACCTGAGCACTGCTGATCTGGGGTCGCAACGCGGCCAGACTGCCTTGCAATCTCGACCAAAGCCGGGCTGGCGGAACATGAGTGTTACTGAGTATGTCTAGATTCAACGGTAACCCTCAGGAGTAATCCCACCATGACCTCAATTCATTACACCGGTGAAGAGCGCCGCAAGCGCATTTTCGCCATTGTCGGTGCATCATCAGGCAACCTGGTGGAGTGGTTCGACTTCTACGTCTACGCCTTCTGCGCAATTTATTTTGCGCCAGCCTTCTTCCCCTCCGATGACCCCACGGTGCAGCTGCTCAACACGGCCGGGGTATTCGCTGCGGGCTTCCTGATGCGGCCAATCGGTGGCTGGATCTTTGGTCGGCTGGCCGACCGCAAAGGCCGCAAGCATTCGTTGATGATCTCTGTGCTGATGATGTGCTTCGGCTCGTTGATCATTGCCTGCCTGCCTACCTACGCCAGTATCGGCGCCTGGGCGCCGGCGCTGCTGTTGCTGGCGCGCTTGATTCAGGGGCTGTCAGTGGGCGGTGAATATGGCACCACGGCCACCTATATGAGCGAAGTGGCATTGCGCGGCCAGCGCGGCTTCTTTGCCTCGTTCCAGTACGTGACCCTGATCGGCGGCCAGTTGCTGGCAGTGCTGGTGGTGGTAATCCTGCAGCAGTTGCTCAGCGAAGATGAGCTGCGTGCCTGGGGCTGGCGCATCCCGTTCGTGGTCGGTGCCGTTGCGGCGTTGATCTCGCTCATGCTGCGCCGCTCGCTGCACGAGACCAGCACCGCCGAGGCGCGTCAGGACAAGGATGCAGGTAGCGTCAAAGGCCTGTTCCGCAACCACGCTGCGGCCTTCATCACCGTGCTCGGTTACACCGCCGGTGGCTCGCTGATTTTCTATACCTTCACGACCTACATGCAGAAGTACCTGGTCAACACTGCCGGGATGAACGCCAAGAGCGCAAGCTTCGTCATGACCGGGGCGCTGTTCCTGTTCATGATCCTGCAGCCGGTGTTCGGCATGCTCTCCGACCGGATCGGCCGGCGCAACTCGATGCTGTTGTTCGGCGCCCTGGGCACCGTGTTCACCGTGCCGCTGTTGATGGCGCTGAAAACCGTCACCAGCCCGTTCATGGCCTTCGTGCTGATCACCCTGGCGTTGTGTATCGTCAGCTTCTACACCTCCATCAGTGGCCTGGTGAAGGCCGAGATGTTCCCGCCGCAGGTGCGCGCCCTCGGCGTCGGCCTGGCTTATGCGGTGGCCAACGCGCTGTTTGGCGGCTCGGCCGAGTACGTTGCCCTGGGCTTGAAGACCCTGGGCATGGAAAACACCTTCTACTGGTACGTCACGGCAATGATGGCGATTGCCTTCCTGTTCAGCCTGCGCCTGCCCAAGCAAGCGGCGTACCTGCACCACGATGACTAAGGATCGATAATGACCCACCGAGCGGACAACCAGCTGTTCGACGCCTACTTCACTGCGCCGGCCATGCGCGAGATCTTCTCTGATCGTGGCCGTCTGCAGGGCATGCTCGACTTCGAAGCAGCCCTGGCGCGCGCCGAGGCCAGCGCCGGGCTGGTGCCGCACACGGCGGTGCCGGCGATCGAGGCGGCATGCAAGGCGGAACGCTACGATGCCCATGCGCTGGCCGATGCCATCGCCACTGCGGGCAATTCGGCGATTCCGCTGGTCAAGGCATTGGGCAAGGTGGTCGCCAGCGGCGTACCCGAGGCCGAGCGTTATGTGCACCTTGGCGCCACCAGTCAGGACGCCATGGACACCGGTCTGGTCCTGCAACTGCGCGATGCATTGACGTTGATCGAGGCCGATCTGGCCCGCCTGGCCGACAGCCTCGCTCGCCAGGCGCTGCAGCATGCCGACACGCCGCTGGTTGGCCGAACCTGGCTGCAGCACGCCACGCCGGTCACTCTGGGCATGAAGCTGGCCGGGGTGCTTGGCGCACTGACCCGCCATCGGCAACGGCTCAAGGAGCTGCGTCCGCGCTTGCTGTGCCTGCAGTTCGGCGGCGCTTCGGGCAGCCTTGCGGCATTGGGCAATAAAGCGCTGCCGGTGGCCGAAGCACTGGCCGAGCAGCTCAAGCTGAACCTGCCTGAGCAGCCTTGGCATACCCAGCGTGATCGGCTGGTCGAGTTCGCCTCGGTGCTGGGCCTGGTGGCTGGCAGCCTGGGCAAGCTTGGCCGTGATATCAGCCTGCTGATGCAGACCGAGGCCGGCGAGGTGTTCGAACCCTCGGCGCCTGGCAAAGGCGGCTCGTCGACCATGCCGCACAAACGCAATCCGGTCGGCGCCGCGGTGCTGATCGGCGCGGCCACACGCGTGCCGGGCCTGCTCAGCACGCTGTTTGCCGCCATGCCGCAAGAGCACGAGCGCAGCCTCGGCTTGTGGCACGCCGAATGGGAGACCTTGCCGGATATCTGCTGCCTGGTGTCTGGCGCCTTGCGCCAGGCCCAGGTAATTGCCGACGGCATGCAGGTCGATGCCGAGCGCATGCGTCGCAACCTCGACCTTACCCAAGGCTTGGTGCTGGCCGAGGCGGTGAGCATTGTGTTGGCGCAGCGCCTGGGTCGTGACCGCGCGCATCATCTGCTCGAACAGTGCTGCCAGCGTGCGGTTGCCGAACAGCGCCACTTGCGCGCCGTGCTCGGCGACGAAGCGCAGATCAGCGCCGAGTTGTCCGGCGAAGAGCTCGACCGCCTGCTCGACCCCGCTCATTACCTTGGTCAGGCCCGCGTCTGGGTGGCGCGTGCCGTGGCTGAACACCAACAATTCATTGCCTGAGGAGACCGCTGTGGCGCATTTGCAATTGGCTGATGGCGTACTGAACTACCAACTCGATGGCCCCGCTGGCGCTCCGGTGCTGGTGCTGTCCAACTCGCTGGGCACCGACCTGGGCATGTGGGACACGCAGATCCCGGCCTGGAGCGAGCATTTCCGGGTGCTGCGCTACGACACCCGCGGCCACGGTGGCTCGCTGGTGACCGAAGGCCCGTACCGCATCGAGCAACTGGGCGCCGATGTACTGGCGCTGCTGGATGCGCTGGACATCCGCCAGGCGCACTTTGTCGGCCTGTCGATGGGCGGGCTGATCGGCCAGTGGCTGGGGATCAATGCCGGCGAGCGTCTGCTCAGCCTGACCCTCTGCAACACTGCGGCCAAGATCGGCAGCGAGGAAGTCTGGAATCCTCGTATCGAAATGGTCCTCAAGCAGGGCCGTCAGGCGATGCTTGACCTGCGTGATGCGTCGATTGCCCGCTGGTTCACTGCAGATTTCGCCCAGACCCAGCCAGCGCAGGCGCAGCGCATCACCGAGATGCTCGCGCAGACCTCGCCGCAGGGCTACGCCGCCAACTGCGCCGCTGTGCGCGATGCCGATTACCGCGAGCAACTGACGGCGGTGAAGGTGCCGACCCTGATCGTTGCCGGCACCGCCGATGTGGTCACCACGCCTGAGCACGGCCGCTTCATGCAGAACGCCATTGCCGGTGCGGAGTTTGTTGAATTCCCTGCGGCGCACCTTTCCAACGTCGAAATTGGCGCGCCGTTCACGGCCCGTGTACTCGACTTTCTGCTGGCCCGCTGAGGAGCGCACCATGGACGAAAAACAACGTTACGACGCTGGCATGCAGGTGCGGCGCGCCGTGCTCGGCGATGCCCATGTGGACCGTAGCCTGGAGAAACTCAACGACTTCAACGGCGAGTTCCAGGAGATGATCACCCGCCACGCCTGGGGTGATATCTGGACCCGTCCTGGCTTGCCACGGCACACCCGCAGCCTGATCACCATCGCCATGCTGATCGGCATGAACCGCACCGACGAGCTCAAGCTGCACCTGCGTGCCGCTGCGAGCAACGGTGTGACCCGTGAAGAGATCAAGGAAGTGCTGATGCAGAGCGCGATCTATTGCGGGATTCCGGCGGCCAATGCCACTTTCCACCTGGCCGAGTCGGTGTGGGATGAGCTGGGCGTCGAGTCGCGTCAGTAAGCGCCTGACCTGAGCTGGCTTGCCTCACCCCGAGGCAAGCTGCACCGGCTATTACGCCGCCGCCTTTTTCTGGCGGATGGCGACTGGCCCGGCATTCGCCTCCACGGCCTGTTTCAATTGTGGGCACAGCCCGAGCATGAACGCCGCTTCCGCTACCACGAACAATGGCCCGATGATCAAGCCGCTGAGGTCATCGACAAACGCCGGCTTGCGCCCCTCGTAGTAATGCCCGACGAACTGGATGATCCAGCCCAGCACGAACGTGCCTAGCCCGGCGCTCAGCCATACGCCGGTGCTCTGCACCGCCAGCACCTGACCGAGCCACAGGCACAAGCCCAGCAGCAGCCCCATCACCAGGCCGAAGCGCAGGTCCAGACGCAGGTAGAACCACACCGACGCCGCCGCTGCCAGCAAAGCCGGTGACAGCCACACGCCCGTCAGCTCCCAACCGGGCCGCGACAGCAGCACCGTCACCGCCAGCACGATCAGCGGGATACCGACGAAATGGGTAGCGATGTTGCGCGGGTCGCGATGGTAGTTGGCGTACTGGCTGAGGTGTTCGACGAGGCTTTTCATTGTTATCGCTCCGTGGCGGCGCCTTGCTGATGGTCAATCAGTGTCTGCCAGCATAGCCCCTGAAGCTGAACGCCGGAACCGAGTATGGGTGATGCGCTGCTATCATTGCGGCGAATGAGTGGCGCGCAGACCGACGTCAGGTGCCCGCTGGGCAGGCAGCTCTGGTTGATCCAGCCTGATCAGCATATCGATCATCGCCCTGGCTGCAGCTGACAGCCGGTAGCCACTGCGGCTGACGATACCGCAACGCACGCTGAGCACCTCCAGACCCGGTGGCAGGTTGCGCCAGTGCAGCCGCACCAGGCGCCCCGCACTGAGGTCTTCAGCCACTGCCTCCTCGCTGGCCGCGCCAATCGTGTCGCTGCCCAGCACTACGCGGCGTAGCACCGATAGATGCTCGGTTTGCAAATGCGCGTTGAAGTCATTACGCCCGCTGAGGTTGGCCAGGCGTTTGCGCACCCCGGGGGCGAGCAGGGCGCTGGCCAGCGGGTAGGCGAACAGGTCATTGGTAGACAAGCTGTCCTTGCTTAGCAAGGGGTGGCCGGCGCGGCAGAAGAACAGCCCCGGGCGTGGCTTGAGGGGCTCGGTATGAAAGTACGGATCCGCCTCGAATGGGCGTACGTCATCGATAAAAAACTCGATCTGCTCACGGCGCAAGGCCTGCCCCAGGCGCTCGCCGTTGTCGACCTGCAGCGCGGTGCGAATACCGGGATGCAACTTTATGTACTGCTGCAAGGCATCGGGCACCAGTTGCACAGCCAGTGCCGAACCACAGCCAAACTGCAGTTCACCCGCGTCGAGCTTGGTCATCTGTGAGACATCGATGCTCAGTTGGGCAGCGCCCTGGACCAGCCGGCGGGCATGTTGCAGAACCACCAGGCCTTCGGGGGTTGGCTGCAGCGCCTTGTTGGCGCGGTCAACCAATGGGCAACCGAGGGTTTGCTCAAGGCCTTGAATGGCCCGGCTGAATGCGGGTTGGGTAATGCCCATGGCTTCGGCGGCACGGACGAAACTGCGGTATTCGTTGAGGGCAATGAAGTAGCGCAGTTGGCGAAGATCCATGTCGAGCTCTGCGGCGGGCGGGATGGATCTTTTTAGCTTCTGTTACATATTCCGTCAATGATGGTTGGTGATGATATATAGATCTTTCTGTTCTATGGATAAGCGCTGCGGCCTCTGCGCGATGCTGGTGATCACGCAGAGACCGCGAGAGGCTTACAGCAGGTTCAATGGATAACTGACGATCACCCGGTTCTCGTCAAAGGTATTGGTGCTGTAGTCGCGGCGCATGGTCGAGTTGCGCCACTTCATGGTGAGGTCCTTGAAGGTACCCGATTGGACTACATAGGCCAGTTCGCTCTCGCGGGCCCATTCCTTGCCGTCATCGACGGTTGCGGTGTGCACGTTGTCACCCTTGATATAGCGGTTCATCAAGGTCAGGCCAGGCACGCCGACGCTGGTGAAGTTGAAGTCATGACGCACCTGCCAGGAGCGCTCCTTGGCCTGGTCGAAGCTTGAGTTGTAGCTGTCGTTGGCGAGGGTACCGCCGCTGGTGCCGTTGACCCGCATCCAGCCATCATCACCGCTGACCTTCTGCAGGCCGACGTAGAAGGTGTTGCCGTTGTAACGCGCCGAAAGCATGGCCGAGGCGGTGCGGTTGTCCAGTTCGCCGGCACGTTTGGCGCCATCTTCTTTGCCGATGAAGTAACCCAGGTTGGCACCGAGGGTCCATTCGCCGATGGGCTGGCTGTGGCTCAGGTTCAGGTATTGCTGGCGGTAGATGTCCTTGAGCTGGGCATCCCACAGGCCGATCATCGTGCGCTTGTCGTTGAAGGTGTACTCACCGCCAGCGAAGTTGAAGCGGTCGGAGACAAACGCCCCGCGGCCGTTCAGCGACATGTCTTCCATGCTGGCGTCGTTACGCGGGCTGTTGCCGCGGAACTGGCCGCCGTACAGGGTCAGGCCGTCAATTTCCTTGGAGGTGATCTGGCCACCGCGGAAGGTTTGCGGCAGTGAGCGGCCATCGTCCGAACGCAGGATCGGCAGTACCGGCATCCACTCGCCGACTTTCAGCTCGGTTTGCGACAGACGCGCCTTGAAGGCAACCCCGAGGCGGCCGAAGTCATCTGCTGGGCGGCCATCGTCGTGGATCGGCAGCAGGGCAGTGTTGCCGGTGCCCTTGCCGCCGTCGAGTTTGACCGAATACAGACCGAGGACGTCGACGCCGAAGCCGATCGTGCCTTGGGTGAAGCCGGAGCGCGCATCGAGGATAAAGCTCTGCGTCCACTCCTCGGCCTTGCCTTGCGGGTTGGCAGGGTCGACGAAATTGCGGTTGATGTAAAAGTTGCGCAGGTTGAGGCTGGCCTTGGCGTCTTCCAGAAAACCGCTTTCGGCGGCGAAGGCGGGCAGGGCGCAGGTCATGGCCAACAGGCCGGGCAGCAGCTGGCGTGCGGAGTGCGAAGTGCTCATCTGTTGGAGATCTCTTGTTTTTATGGTTGAGCCGGTGCTTGGAAACATCGTGTCCGGGTACGGGAAAGATGTTGCGGCGCATGTCAGGGCCGGGGCAATTCGTCGCGGCCGGTATTGGGCGGTTATCGAACGGAATGTTCCAGCTAGTTAATTTTCCCACAGCGACGCGCTCCTACGGGGACCGCGTCGCAGTGGCGTCCGCGCATAAAAAAGCCCACCGCGAGGGTGGGCTTGTTGCAGTGCCTTGGCGATCAGCCTTTAGGCGATTGCAGCGACGCCTGCTGGTTGGCCTCGCCGGTGCGCTCGTACCAGCCGCCTCCCAGTGCCTTGTACAGATTGACCTCGCTGGTCAGCTGCGACAGCCGATCGCTGATCAACGCCTGCTGGGCGCTGAACAGGTTGCGTTGGGCATCGAGGAAGGTCAGGTTGCTGTCGATCCCGATGCGGTAGCGGCGTTCGGCCAGGCGGTAGTAATCCTGGTTGGCTGCAACCAGATCGCGCTGCGCCTGCAACTGCTCTTCAAACGTCTTGCGTGCGGCCAGGCCATCCGAGACTTCCTGGAAGGCGGTCTGGATGGTCTTTTCGTAACGCGCGATGTTGATGTCTTTCTGGATTTTCGAGTAATCCAGGCTGGCGCGCAGGCTGCCGGCGTTGAAGATCGGCAGGTTGATCTGTGGCTGGAACAGCCAGGTACCCGAACCACCGCTGAACAGCCCGCTCATGTCCGGGCTGAGGGTGCCGGCATTGGCGGTCAGGCTGATGCTCGGGAAGAACGCTGCACGGGCGGCGCCGATATTGGCGTTGGCCGCCTTGAGCAGATGCTCGGCTTCCTGGATGTCCGGCCGGCGCTGCAGCAGATCGGAAGGCAGGCCCGCTGGCAC
Source organism: Pseudomonas shirazensis (assembly GCF_014268785.2). Lineage (GTDB taxonomy): Bacteria > Pseudomonadota > Gammaproteobacteria > Pseudomonadales > Pseudomonadaceae > Aquipseudomonas > Aquipseudomonas shirazensis. Next base: position 39,064 of record NZ_JABWRD020000006.1, read on the forward strand.
TTCGGCCAACTGATCAGCGTCGAGCTTGAGCGGTGTCGGCAGGTTGGCTGGGATGCCGGTACCGAGTAGCACGGTCAGGCTGTTGAGGTCCTGGGCGACCAGGCGTTGGTACTGCGCAAGCTTGACCCGGGCGCCTTCTACAGCAGTGCGCGCCTGGCTCAGATCGAGCGCCGAAGCCACGCCAACCTCATTGCTGCGACGGGTCAGGTTGAAGCTCTGGTCGTAGGTCTTGAGGGTTTCTTCGGTCAGCTTCAGCAGCGCCTGATCGGCCTGCCAGGTGTAATAGGCATTGGCCACGCTGGCGACCAGCGCGATCTGCGTCGAGCGCCGCGCCTGCTCGCTGGAGAGGTAAGTCTCCAACGCCTGCTCGCTGAGGCTGCGCACGCGACCAAACAGGTCCAGCTCGTAGGCGCTGACGCCGACGGTGGCCGAGTACTGGCTGGTAATGCCGGCTTGGCCGGTTTGCGACATGTCGGCAGGGACGCGCTGACGGCTACCGCTGCCAGTCGCCGACACTGCCGGGAACAAGTCGGCACGCTGGATGCGGTACTGCGCACGGTAGGCGTCGATATTCAACGCAGCAACGCGCAGGTCACGGTTGTTCACCAGCGACGTCTGGATCAGCTGTTGCAGCGCCGGATCGGTGTAGAACTGGCGCCAGCCTTGCTCGGCCGCCGCCACTTCTGCCGATTCGGTCGGCGAGTAGGCAGGGCCTTGCGGCCACTGCGCTGCCACCGGAGCATCTGGGGTTTCATAATCAGGAATCAGCGAGCAGCCGCTGAGAATCAGCGCGGTGACCGCCAGGGACAGCAAAGACTTGGTCATTGCCCAGCCTCGATACGTGGAGTTTCAGGGGTGGCGTCGGCTTCCGGCTTTTTGCTGCCGAACAGCGACGACACTGCGACGAAGAACAACGGTACCCAGAAAATGGCCAGCACGGTCGCACTGATCATGCCGCCGATCACACCGGTACCAATGGCGTGCTGGCTACCCGAGCCTGCGCCGCTGGCGATGGTCAACGGTACCACGCCGAGGATGAACGCCAGCGAGGTCATGATGATCGGGCGCAGACGCATGCGGCACGCTTCGATGGTCGCGTCGTACAGGCTTTTGCCTTGTTCATGTAGCTCTTTGGCGAATTCGACGATGAGGATCGCGTTCTTCGCCGCCAGGCCAATGGTGGTCAACAGGCCAACCAGGAAGTACACATCGTTGGACAACCCGCGCAGGCTGGTGGCAACCAGTGCACCGATGATACCCAGCGGTACTACCAGCACGACCGCGATTGGGATCGACCAGCTTTCGTACAACGCTGCCAGGCAGAGGAACACGAACAGCAGCGACAGGGCGAACAAGGCTGGCATCTGCGAACCGGAGAGTTTCTCCTCGTAGGACATACCCGTCCACGAGTAGCCAATGCCGGTAGGCAGTTCGCCGGCAATGCGCTCGACCTCAGCCATGGCTTCACCAGTACTGTAGCCAGGTGCCGGTGCACCCAGAACTTCGACCGCTTCCACGCCGTTGTAACGCGACAGTTTTGGCGAACCGAACGACCACTCACCCGTGGCGAAGGAAGAGAACGGCACCATCTCGCCCTGGCTGTTGCGCACATACCACTTCTTCAGGTCTTCAGGGTTCATCCGCGCACTGGCGTCGCCCTGAATGTAGACCTTCTTGACCCGACCGCGGTCGATGAAGTCGTTGACGTAGCTGCCGCCCAGAGCGATCGACAAGGTGCTGTTGATATCAGAGATGGTCACGCCCAACGCGCTGGCGCGCTCGTCATCGACAATCAGCTGATACTGCGGCTCATCGTTCAGGCCGTTAGGGCGCACCTGAGTGAGGACCTTGCTCTGCGCCGCCTTGGCCAGGAACTGGTTGCGCGCTTCCATGAGTTTTTCGTGGCCAAGACCGGCACGGTCCTGCAGGAACACGTCAAAGCCGGTGGCGTTACCCAGCTCCAGTACCGCAGGCGGGGCAAAGGCAAACACCATCGCATCACGGAAGGTGAAGAAGTGCTGCTGAGCCCGGCCAGCGAGGCCGAACACGCTGTTTTCAGCCGTACGCTCACCCCATGGTTTGAGCATGATGAAGGCCATACCCGAGCTCTGCCCACGGCCGGCGAAGTTGAAGCCGGTAACGGTGAATACCGACGACACGGTGTCGGCCTCGTCCTTGAGCAGGTACTCACGCATCTGGTCAACGACGGCCTGGGTGCGCTCGGCACTGGAACCGGCCGGGGTTTGTACCTGGGCAAACAATACGCCCTGGTCTTCTTCAGGCAGGAACGCCGTCGGGATGCGCATGAACAGGTAGATCATGCCGACGATGATCAGGGCGTAAGCGAGCAGGAATGGCGCCTTGTTGCGCAGAATGGTGCCGACGCTACGCTCGTAGCCCTGCACACTGCGGTCGAAGTTGCGGTTGAACCAGCCGAAGAAGCCACGCTTGGCGACATGGTGTTCGCCCTTTTTCACCGGCTTGAGCATGGTGGCGCACAGGGCCGGGGTGAAGATCAACGCGACCAGTACCGACAGGCCCATGGCCGAGACGATGGTGATCGAGAACTGCCTGTAGATCACACCGGTCGAGCCGCCGAAGAAGGCCATTGGCAGCAGTACCGCCGACAGCACCAGGGCAATACCGACCAGCGCACCCTGGATCTGCTCCATCGAACGTTTGGTCGCCTCGTTGGGCGGTAGTCCCTCTTCGGACATCACCCGCTCGACGTTCTCCACCACAACGATGGCGTCGTCCACCAGCAAGCCGATGGCCAGAACCATGGCGAACATGGTCAGGGTGTTGATGCTGAAGCCGGCTGCGGCAAGGATGCCGAAGGTGCCGAGCAATACCACCGGCACCGTCATGGTGGTGATCACTGTGGCGCGGAAGTTCTGCAGGAACAGGTACATCACCAGGAACACCAGCACCACCGCTTCGATCAGAGTGTGGATAACCCCGCTGATCGACTCGGTCACCACCGGCGTGGTGTCATACGGGAACACCGCTTTCATCCCAGGCGGGAAAAACGGCTCGAGGTCGCTGATGGTCTTGCGCAGCGCCGTGGCGGTATCCAGGGCGTTGGCGCCGGTGGCCAGTTTGACCGCCAGGCCCGAAGCCGGCTTGCCGTTGAACTGGGCGCTTACCGAATAGTTCTCGCCGCCCAGACCGACCTTGGCGACATCGCCCAGGCGCACCTGGGAACCGTCCTTGTTGACCTTGAGCAGGATCTTCTCGAACTGCTCGGCAGTCTGCAGGCGGGTCTTGCCGATGATGGTGGCGTTGAGCTGAGTGCCCGGCAGTGCTGGCAGGCCGCCCAGCTGACCGCTGGAAACCTGCACGTTCTGCGCGGAGACTGCGGTGCGCACGTCGACCGGGGTCAGCTGGAATTTGTTCAGCTTGGCCGGATCGAGCCAGATACGCATGGCGTACTGAGCGCCGAACACCTGGAAGTCACCCACACCCGCGGTGCGCGAAACCGGATCCTGCATGTTCGAGACGATGTAGTTGGCCAAGTCATCCTTGGTCATGCTGCCGTCCTCGGACACCAAGCCGATCACCATCAGGAAGTTCTTCACTGCCTTGGTAACACGGATACCCTGTTGCTGCACTTCTTGCGGCAGCAGCGGGGTGGCCAGGTTGAGCTTGTTCTGCACCTGCACCTGCGCGGTATCAGCGTTGGTGCCCTGCTCGAAGGTGGCGGTAATGGTCATGCTGCCGTCGGAGTTGCTCTCCGACTGCACATAGCGCAGGTTGTCGATACCGTTGAGCTGCTGCTCGATCACCTGGACCACGGTGTCCTGCACGGTTTGCGCCGAGGCGCCCGGGTAGCTCACGGCAATCGCGATGGCAGGCGGGGCAATGCTTGGGTACTGGTTGATCGGCAGCTTGAGGATCGACAAGGCGCCGACCAGCATGATCACCAGGGCAATCACCCATGCGAAGATCGGGCGATCGATAAAGAACTTCGACATGGTTTACTCCGCTTTGGCGTCAGCTTTCGCCGCGTTGGCCTGGTTGGGGTTAGCCGCAGACTTGACGTTGGTCGCTTCGCTGACCTTGACCTCGACGCCAGGGCGCACATACTGCAGGCCTTCGGTGATCAGGCGGTCGCCCGGGTTGAGGCCTTCCTCGATCAGCCAGTCGCTGCCCAAGGTGCGGCTGGCCTTGAGCTCGCGCAGTTCGACCTTGTTGTCCTTGTTCACGACCAGTGCCGTAGGCGTGCCTTTCAGGTCGCGGGTGACGCCTTGCTGCGGCGCCAGGATGGCATTGGCGGCGACCCCAGACTGCAGGCGGGCGTGGACGAACATGCCCGGCAGCAGGGTATGGTCGGGGTTGGGGAACACCGCCCGCAGGACCACCGAACCGGTGGTTTCGTCGACCGATACCTCGGAGAATTCCAGGCGGCCCTTTTGCGCGAAGGTGCTGCCATCTTCCAGAATAAGCTCGACCTGAGCAGCATTCTCACCAGATTTCTGTAGTTGCCCACTGGCCAGCTCGCGGCGCAGCTTGAGCAGCTCTGCAGTGGACTGGGTGACGTCGACGTAGACCGGATCAAGCTGTTGAATAGTGGCCATGGCGTCGGCCTGGCCGTTGCTCACCAAAGCACCTTCGGTGAACGCCGAGCGACCGATACGGCCGCTGATCGGCGCCAGCACCTTGGTGTAGCGCAGGTCGATCTGAGCACTCTTGAGCGTTGCTTCAGCCTGCAATCGTTTGGCATTGGCATCGTCGTATTCCTGCTTGGATACGGCCTGCTCATCGATCAGCTGCTTGTAGCGATCGGCCAGCGAGCGGGTCGCTTGCACGTTGGCCTGGGCGTTGGCCAGGGTCGCTTCGTAAACAGAAGGGTCGATCTGATAGAGCTGCTGGCCTTCCTTGACGTCGCTGCCTTCTTTGAACAGGCGCTTGAGGATAATGCCATTGACCTGCGGGCGCACTTCGGCAACGCGGAAGGCAGTGGTGCGCCCCGGCAGTTCCGAGGTCAGGGTGAAGGCTTGCGGTTGCAGGGTTACAACGCCGACCTGAGGAGCCTGCGGTGCAGGCGCGGCTTCTTCTTTCTTGCAGCCACTGAGCAGGGTTGCCAGGGCGACGGCGGAAACCAGGGCTGTGACAGCTGGCTTGAATTGCATGAGGATCCTCGGGTCGCTAGAGCTGGGAGATGCTCAAGAGTAATGGAAGAGTCTTGTCAGAATAAATCATTCGGCTGGATAAGTAGCTTACTAACGAATATACTTACATTCATGGTTGTTTGTAAATAGTCATTTGTAGCGGTCTGTTGCCACGGCGCAGATACAGAATTGTGTTGAGAAGCGCCCATCTAGAGGTGTTCCACGCAGGCCACCCGAGCGCAGATCATGCGCTGGGATCTTGATGAGGTTGAGCTGCCATGGTCCGTCGAACCAAAGAGGAAGCCCAGGAAACCCGCGCCCAGATCGTTGCGGCTGCGGAGCGAGCTTTCTATAAACGCGGGGTTGCGCGCACTACCCTGGCTGATATTGCGCAGCAGGCGGGGGTCACTCGTGGGGCGATCTACTGGCATTTCAGCAACAAGGCTGAGCTGGTCCAGGCGCTGCTCGACAGTGTGCATGAGAGCCACGATCACCTGGCCCGTGCCAGCGAGAGTGAGGATGAGCTCGACCCACTCGGTTGCATGCGCACACTGCTGTTGCAGGTGCTCAACGACCTGGTGTTGGACGCGCGAACCCGGCGTATCAATGAAATCCTGCATCACAAGTGCGAGTTCACCGATGAAATGTGTGAGATCCGCCAGCAGCGCCAGGGCGCCATCGCCGATTGCCATCAAAGCATCGTGCTGGCGCTGGGCAATGCAGTACGTCGCGAACAGTTGCCTGCCGACCTGTTGGTCGACCATGCTGCGGTAGCGATTTTTGCCTACATCGACGGTCTGATCGGCCGCTGGTTGTTGCTGCCAGACAGCTTCGATCTGCTGGGCAATGCCGAACGCTGGGTGGACACGGGCCTGGACATGCTGCGCCTGAGCCCGGCCTTGCGCAAATAAGACTTTGTGAAGGATTGTGCGCGAGCTTGTGAGGCACGGATTAACCGGCGATTAACAGCCGCGCGCGGGTTCAATGCCCGCGCAGTTGTCGGTCGGGCAATGCCACTGCGGCAATCAGACCCAGCAGCGCAACGGCGGCACTGCCCATCAGCAGATAGCTGAAGGTCTGCAGCAGCTGCGCCTGGTGCAGCGGGTCGGCCGCTCCCGTCTGCACATTCGCCAGCAATGGATTGCCCAGCAACTCAATCCCACCCATATGCAGCAATGCCAGCAGCACGCTGGACATGCACGCCACACCCACCGCGCCGCCCAACGAGCGGAACAGGTTGGTAGTGCTGGTCACCACGCCGATATCCTGTGCCTGCACTGCACTCTGGCTGGCCACCAGCGACGTCGGAAACTGCAGGCCGCCAGCAACCCCGACCAGGAGCATTGCCAGCGCACTGAGCAGCGCTGAGTCAGGTGGAGTCAGCGCCATTACCAGGATTGCCATAGGCATCAACACGGCGCCGGCGAGGATCTGCGGCTTGTAGCGACCAGTACGGCTGGTCAGCCGACCGCCGCAAAATGCCCCCAGCGGCAGGCCGATAGCCAGCGGCAGGAGGTGTAGCGCAGCGCTGTCGGCGCTGGCGCCGGTAATGCTCTGAAAGCGCAGCGGCATCAGCATGGTCAGCGAGATCGACTGGAAGCTGGCAAAAAAGATTACCCCCCAACTGGCCAGCGCGACGCGGTTTCCGAACAGCTTGAGCGGCAGCAGCGGCTCGGCGCAGCGGCGTTCCTGAACGATCAACAGCAGCAGACCCAGGATGGCGCAGCCGAACAAAGCCACTACCGGCGTCGACAGCCAGGCATGCCCTTGGCCGATCAGGGTGATGCCCAGCAGCAGGCTGCCCAGGCCGACGATCAGCAGCAGTGCCCCCAGATAATCCACCTTCGCCGCGCGATGGCGGCTCGGCATGCCGTTCAGCGCTCGACCGATGACCCACAGCGCCAGCAGCCCCAGCGGCAGATTGATCCAGAACACCCAGTGCCACGACAAGTAAGCGGTCAAGCCGCCGCCAAGGACCGGCCCGGCCACGCTGGCCAGGGCGTACATGCTGCTGAAATAACCTTGATACTTGCCGCGATCGCGCGGTGCCACGTAATCACCAATGATCGCCTGGCTTACCGAGACCATGCCGCCGGCGCCGATGCCCTGCAGCACCCTGGCCAGGATCAACTGCTCGATATTCTGCGCGAGTGCACAGAACACCGAGGCCAGGGTGAACAGCGCGGTGCCGGTGAGGATCATCCTTCGGCGCCCGTACAGGTCACCCAGCTTGCCGTAGATCGGCACCGCAACCGTCATCGCTACCATATACCCGGCAATCACCCAGGCCAGCAGCTCGACTTCATTGAACTGCGCCGAGATCGCCGGCAGCGACACGGCAATGATGGTCTGGTCGAGGGCACCAAGAAAGATCGCCAGCATCAGGGCGGTCAGCACGCGGCGAAGGGCAGCAGGAGGGAGTGCGGCAGTCACGGTCATACCTTGTATGAAAATGTCCAGGTCAGGGCCATCAGGCGCAAGCCAAGTGTAACCTGACTTAGGTAGCTTCCTATCCAGTATGTGCATCACCTATGCACGATCGGCATACGCGCTTTCGACCGAACCGAAGTGGCTGCGTGATATCGTGGCGGAGCCGCAGTGGCTGATTACGGGGCTTTGCACCAGCATGGTGCAGCAAATGGTCGCAGTATTCCGCGCCGCTGTAGCCCACGCCTTTTATTCCTCTGCCTGCATGTCGAGCATGACCGCCCAGATGGCGACGGTTGGAACGGGTCAGGTAGACCCCACATTCAAGGGTCGGTTTTCAGCCAGTTCAATTACAAGTTTATTGCGGAGTGATCATGCCCAGGGCTTCCCACCAGGATTTACGTTTTGCCTTCCGCGAGCTGCTCGCTTCCGGTTCGTGCTTCCACACAGCTTCCGTGTTTGACCCCATGTCGGCGCGCATCGCGGCAGACCTGGGCTTTGAGGTGGGTATTCTCGGTGGTTCGGTCGCCTCCCTGCAGGTGCTGGCTGCGCCTGACTTTGCCTTGATCACCCTGAGCGAGTTCGTCGAACAAGCCACCCGCATCGGCCGCGTTGCGCAACTGCCGGTCATGGCCGACGCCGACCATGGTTATGGCAATGCCCTCAACGTCATGCGCACCGTGATCGAACTCGAGCGCGCCGGCGTGGCGGCATTGACCATTGAAGACACGCTGCTGCCGGCTCAGTTCGGGCGCAAGTCCACCGACCTGATCTCGGTCGACGAAGGCGTCGGCAAGATCCGCGCGGCCCTCGAAGCCCGGGTCGATTCGTCGCTGTCGATCATCGCGCGGACCAACGCCGGCGTACTCAGCACCGAAGAGATCATTGTCCGTACCCAGAGCTACCAGAAGGCCGGTGCCGACGCGATCTGCATGGTCGGGGTCAAGGACTTCGACCACCTCGAGCAGATCTCCGAGCACCTCAGCGTGCCGTTGATGCTGGTGACTTACGGCAACCCGAACCTGGGCGATGACGAGCGTCTGGCGCGCTTGGGCGTGCGCATCGTGGTCGATGGCCATGCCGCCTACTTTGCTGCGATCAAGGCCACCTACGATTGCCTGCGCCTGCAGCGTGGCCAGCAGAACAAGTCGGAAAACCTCAGCGCTACCGAGCTCTCGCACACCTATACCCAGCCGGAGGACTACATCCGCTGGGCCAAGGAATACATGAGCGTCGAGGAGTAACCGCGGCTATTGCCTGGCGCGTGTTTGCAGCCACTTTAGCAACTCGATCAGTCCCGCAGGCATTGGCCTGTCCGGGCTGGTCAGATAATAGCTGCTGCCGGTGCTCACCTTCAGGTCAAACGGCATGCACAAGCGCCCTTCGCGCAGATCATCGGCAATCAATGCCCAGTCGCCAATCGCCACCCCGGTACCTTGCGCAGCCATCGCCACGGCCATGTCCAGCGTCTCGAAATGCTGGCGTCGGCGATGCACCTCGGTCGAGCCTGCCGTCGCTAACCACAGGCGCCAGTCGTGTTCGTCGCGGGACGGGTGCAGCAGCATGTGTGCAGGCAGGTCGGCAAGTTGCTGTAGGGGCAAATTACCGTTCAACAGCGAAGGCGCGCAGACCGGCGTAAGCTGCTCATCAAACAGTTTTCGCGTGTGCGGGCCAGGCTCGGGTGCAGGTCCGTAGAGCACCGCAGCATCGAACTCCTCATGCTGAAAGTCGACCCCGTGCTGGACCGAACTGGTGACTTCGACCGGGATGTCCGGGCGCAGCGCCTGCCACTCGATCAAGCGTGGCAACAGCCAGCGCATTACACAGGTCGGCGCCTTGATCTGCAGCACTGCACTGCGCACGGCGACTTCGCGCACCCCCTGTTCGAGCATCGCGAACATCTGCTGTACCCGCGGCAACCAGTCCTGACCCTCGCGTGTCAGGCGCAGGCCGCGTGCCTGACGAACGAACAAGGCATAGCCCAAATGCGCCTCGAGCCCGGCGATCTGCCGACTCACCGCGCCTTGACTGATATTCAACTGCTGGCCGGCGTGGGTGAAGTTGCAATGCTGCGCGGTGATCAGAAAAGTCTGCAGGGCTGACAGGGGAGGGAGTCGATTCATCGTGTGCAGCCATGTTCTGAGGTCATGGCTAGTATGTGTTTTTTTGCATTGTGACGATAGCGGCCCCGCGGTTTCAATACGCTCATTATTTGAACAACAACGGGTATCGGACGATGGCAACCTGTGGCGAAGTGCTGGTCAAACTCCTCGAAGGCTATGGCGTCGACCATGCCTTCGGCATCCCCGGCGTGCATACCGTCGAGCTTTACCGCGGCCTGGCGGGCTCCACGATTCGCCACATCACCCCGCGCCATGAGCAAGGCGCCGGGTTCATGGCCGACGGTTATGCACGCACGCGCGGCGTGCCTGGGGTGTGCTTCATCATCACTGGCCCAGGCATGACCAACATCACCACCGCCATGGGCCAGGCATTTGCCGACTCGATTCCGATGCTGGTGATTTCCAGTGTGCAGTCGCGCAATGCCCTGGGCGGCGGGCGCGGCAAGCTGCACGAGTTGCCCGATCAGCGCGGGCTGGTGGCTGGAGTCAGCGCATTTTCGCAAACCCTGATGAGCGCCGATGACTTGCCGCATGTGCTGGCGCGGGCGTTCGCCGTGTTCGATGGCGCCCGGCCACGGCCTGTGCATATCGAGATCCCGCTGGATGTGCTGGTCGAGCCGGCCGATCATTTGTTGCCAGGCCGACCGATCCGGGTCAGCCGCGCAGCAGCGGCGCCGACCACCGTTGTGCAGATGGCAACACGTCTGGCCCAGGCGCAACGGCCATTGATCCTTGCCGGTGGCGGTGCGCTCGCAGCCGGCGCGGCCTTGGCCGCACTGGCGGAGCATTTGCAGGCGCCGGTAGCTTTGACCATCAATGCCAAAGGTCTAATGCCTGCAGACCATCCCTTGCAGATTGGTTCGACCCAGTCGCTGCCCGTTACCCGCGAACTGATCGGCGAAGCCGATGTTGTGCTGGCGATTGGCACTGAGCTGGCAGAAACCGACTACGACGTGACCTTCCAGGGTGGTTTCAAGATTCCCGGCAGCCTGCTGCGGATCGACATCGATCCGGACCAGACTGTGCGCAACTATTTGCCGGAGCTTGCCTTGGTGGCCGATGCCGAGCAGGCCGCGCAGGCCTTGCTGGCTGCAGTGCAGCAGCAGCCAGCACCGCAGCGTCAAGCCAGTTGGGGCACCGCTCGGGCCGCGCGACTGCGCCAGGCCCTGGCGGCCAGCTGGGATCAGCCCAGCTTGAGCCAGACCCGCTTGCTCAAGACATTGTTGCAGACGCTGCCAGAGGTGGTGCTGGTCGGTGACTCAACCCAGCCGGTCTACACCGGTAATCTGACTCTGGACATGCCTGCGCCGCGCCGCTGGTTCAATGCCTCGACCGGCTACGGCACGCTTGGATATGCGTTGCCAGCAGCGATGGGGGCCTGGCTGGGCAGCTCGGCGGCGATCAAGCAACGCGCGCCAGTGGTCTGCTTGATTGGCGATGGTGGCCTGCAGTTCACCCTGCCTGAACTGGCCAGCGCGGTGGAGGCGCAGGTGCCGCTGATTGTCCTGCTGTGGAATAACCATGGCTATGAAGAGATCAAGAAGTACATGCTCAACCGCGATATCAAACCGGTCGGGGTAGATATCCATACCCCAGACTTCATCGCCGTGGCGCAGGGCCTGGGCGCGGCCGCCGAGCAGGTCAACGACGTCGCGCAGTTGCAGGCGGCGTTGGCCCGCGCCGTCGAACGCAACAAGCCCACGCTGCTGCAGGTCGATCAGGCGCAGTGGCAGCAGGCCGTGCACGATTGATTCGGGCAGTGCTCAGCTGGCGCTGGCGCGTAACCGGGCGACATCGCGAATCGGCGGCGCACCATACAGCCGGCTATATTCGCGGCTGAACTGCGACGGGCTTTCATAGCCGACACGGTAGCCCGCCACCGCCGCCTCGACACCATCATTGAGCATCAGCCGGCGCGCCTCCTGCAGGCGCAGCTGTTTTTGATATTGCAGCGGGCTCATCGAGGTCACGGCCTTGAAGCGGTGGTGCAGTGTCGAGGTGCTCAGGTTGACCTCGCGGGCCAGCTCGTCGATACGCAGCGGCTGTTGATAATGCCGGTTGAGCCAGGCGATGGCCTGGCACACGCGATGGGTCTGGCTGTTGGACAGGGCGATTTCATACAGCCGATAGCCCTGCGGGCCGCGCAGTACTCGATACAGCAGCTCGCGCCGCACCAGCGGCGCCAGTACTGGAATATCGCGTGGTGAATCGAGCAGCCGTACCAGCCGCAGCAGGGCATCGAGCAGCTCGCCATCGCTGCGCTCGACGAACAGGCCACGGCCCGACGGTTGGCTGGGCACCAGCATCGGCCCGCTCTCGGCAATCAACTGGCTGATCTCGGCAGGGTCCAGGTCCAGGCGCAGGCCCAGGCAAGGATTGTCCGGGCTGGCATCCAGGCTGGCGCCGGTGATTGGCAGGGTTACCGACACCACCATGTAATGCAGTGGGTCGTAGGTGTAGCTTTCATCACCCAGAAACAGCGTCTTGCTACCTTGGGCCAGAATGCACAATGCAGGCTGCGCCAGGGTCGGCATTGCGCGCAGGTTTTCCTCGTAACGACTGAGGTATAGCGCGTCGATCGCCGACGGCCCGCCTCCGGCATGGCGCAGGATCAACCCGGCGAGTTCCTCGCGGAGGGCTTCAAGTATGGGGTCCAGTGGCGATGGGGTGGTCATGACGGGTTTCCTCTGCTGAGGGGAGCAGGATAGGTTTGGGCAAGCTCGGGTGCTAGTCGAATGCTGTCGGTCGCTTGCCTGATCCTGCCGCGGCGCAGGATCAGGCAAGCGGCTCGCAGTAATGACCTAACGGTGCAGGTCAAGCGGAGCATAACCTTGGTTGCCTGGATCTTCCGTCTGGCCTGTTTCAAGGAGCGCATTCATGACACCACGTCAACCGGTCACCCATTTGGCTTTTATCCGTGCCAGCAACGGCCGCTCGTCCGAGCTCGGCGCGCGTCTGCGGGACCTGCTCGAACCGTCGCTGCGCATGCCCGGCTGCCTGAGCTTCAGCGTGCAGCGATCGCAGGCCGATGACGACCTGTGGCTGCTCAGCGGCAGTTGGCACGATCAGCAGGCAATGACTGGCTACTTCGCCTCGGCCAATCTCGACCTGCTCGGCGAGCTGGTGCAGGCGCAGGTGCTGGCAAGCCTGGATCTGCATACCTTCAGCGAGTGATCAGCAGGTTACAATGCCGCCTTTTCGACAAGGAAACGCAGCATGGCACGTAGAGAATTTGCCCAGTTTGAAGCGGTTTCAGCGATGGTCCCGGTTGAGGGCGGTGGTTATCACGCTGCCATTGCGGTCAAGGCGCTCGCCGGGATGGGTACGCCGCGTTTTCACAAGGTGCTTGATGGCCAGCTGTTCAAGGGCGCAATCGCGGCCGATGAGGCCGCTTGCGCCGAGCTCGAACGCTTGCAGGGCGTGAACGAAGAGGGCGAGCTGATCTGGTGATCAGCCATCGTTGCGCGGCCGCGCCATCTTGAACAGATTGCCCAGCTCGAAGTAATCCTGCGGGCCACCACCGCGCAGAATCGGCTCACCGGCAGCCGTGTCGTAGATGCCGTCCTTGAGCAGGTGCTCGGCGATGTGTACAGCCACCACTTCGCCAAGGATCAGCCAGCTGGGTACCAGTTCCTGATCGGCGCGCTTGAGCTGGATGATCTGGCTCACCTTGCATTCGAACGCCACCGGGCTTTCGCCCACTCGCGGTACACCGACGATGCGCGATGCCGTCGGCGTCAGCCCGCTCAGGACAAACTCGTCGACATCGGCTGCAACCGCAGCGCAGCTCTGGTTCATCTGCTCGGCCAACGGTCGGGTGGCCAGGTTCCAGACGAATTCGCCGGTCTGTTCGATGTTGTTCAGGCTGTCTTTGCGGCCAACACTGCAGAAGCCGATGATCGGCGGAATGTAGTTGAAGGCGTTGAAGAAGCTGTAGGGCGCCAGGTTGAGCCGGCCCTCGCTGTCGTGCGAGGAGATCCAGCCAATCGGCCGCGGGCCGACGATGGCGTTGAAGGGATCGTGGGGCAGGCCGTGGCCTTTTGCAGGTTCGTAGTAGTACATCTGATCAGGGCCGCTCTGGGATGGACAAGATGCCTAGTGTGCCGGTTCTGCGCGCTGCTGCAAATGATCAAGCCCGGCAAGGCCGGGCTGGGTGCTCGCAGCAGGGCTTAGCTGAAGCGATGACCTTTGGTGTTGTCGAAGCCGTCTTCTGCAAAGCGTGCGCCGTTGGTGCGGTCGAAGCCGTCTTCTGCAAAGCGTGCGCCGTTGGTGCGGTCGAAGCCGTCTTCTGCGAAGCGTGCACCGTTGGTGCGGTCGAAGCCGTCTTCTGCGAAGCGTGCACCGTTGGTGCGGTCAAAACCATCCTCTGCGTACGCTGCCGATTGAGCGCTGGCGGCAGCAAAGGAATGAGCACTGGTACGGTCGAAGCCATCTTCAGCGAAAGCGCCGGTAGCCAGGACGGAGAGGGCGACGGCGAGAATCAGTTTGTTTTTCATGGCTGGTTGCTCCGGTAGGTTTCAGGTTGTTTTGTTTCCATGAATCAAATGCTACTCCGGTTAATTTGATTAAAAAGCGCAAAAATATGCACATTCGAATCGTATTAATCGATGTATATCTATGCGATTGGCACCGCTTGCAGGCTTGTGCCCGTGGCAGGTTTGAGTGATTGGTCAGCTTGTGCAGACTAGGTGTCTGAGATTAATGAGGAATTAACAGGCTGAAACTGGCGCGAAGACATTGAACGGTGAAAATGAAAAAGGGCACACCGATTACCGGTGCGCCCTTTCTGGATTGCCGCTGCGGGATCAGTCAGTGGTGATCCGCGAATGGGTCTTGGTGTCTTTCATGGTTGCGTACACCAGCAAGGAGCAGGCGATGCAGGCGGTGACGTACCAGTAGTAGCCGCTTTCCATGCCGGCGCTCTTGAACCACAGGGCGACGTATTCAGCGGTGCCGCCGAAGATCGATACAGTCAGCGCGTACGGCAGGCCAACGCCCAGCGCACGGATCTCGGTCGGGAACAACTCGGCTTTGACCACCGCGTTGATCGAGGTGTAGCCGCTGACGATGATCAGCGCCGCCATGATCAGGAAGAACGCGCCCCACCAGGTCTGGATGGTGTGCAGGGTGGTCAGAATCGGCACCGTGAAGATCGTCCCCAGTACGCCGAAGGCGATCAGGATCGGGCGTCGGCCGATCTTGTCCGACAGCCCGCCTATCACGGGTTGCAGGCACATGAACAGGAACAACGTAGCGGCCGAGATGGTGGTCGAGTCGCTGATGCTCATGCCCACCGTGTTGACCAGGTACTTCTGCATGTAGGTGGTGTAGGTGTAGAAGGCCAGGGTGCCGCCCATGGTCAGGCCAACCACGGTAAGCAGCTCCTTGGGATGGCGCATCAGGGTGCGCATCAGGCTTTCTTTGGACTTCTCTTTCTTGGTGAACGACGCGGTTTCTTCCATACCGCGACGCAGGTACAGCGCAACCACTGCACACAGCGCGCCGATCACGAACGGCACACGCCAGCCCCACGAGTACAGTTGCTCGGTGGTCAGGGTCTGCTGCAGAACGATCAACACCGCCAGGGCAATCAACTGGCCGGAAATCAACGTCACGTACTGGAAGCTGGAGAAGAAGCCACGACGCTCCTTGCTGGCCATTTCGCTAAGGTAGGTAGCGGAGGTGCCGTATTCACCGCCTACCGACAGGCCCTGCAGCAAACGTGCAAGAACCAACAGGATGGGGGCCGCGACGCCGATGGTTTCATAACCTGGGGTCAGCGCAATCACCAGCGAACCTGCGCACATCAGCAGTACCGACGCCATCAGCGCCGCCTTGCGGCCCTTGCGGTCGGCGTAGATGCCCATCAACCAGCCGCCGATCGGGCGCATGAGGAAGCCCACGGCGAAGATCGCAGCGGTATTGAGCAATTGTGCAGTGGTGTCGCCGGCAGGGAAGAAGGCCTTGGCGAAGTACAGCGAGAATGCGGCGTATACGTACCAGTCATACCACTCGACCATGTTGCCGATCGACCCGCTGAAGATCGACTTGAGGCGGCTGGCGGTGGTTTTTTCGGCGGCCGGCGCTGTGGCCGCCCCGGTTGGCAGGGAGGTGGCGTTATCCATCGGAGGTAACCTTCTCGTTGTTTTTGTGGAGCACGCCGGAGCGCTGCTTGAGAAGGGGTAGTGCAGGAGGTGTGCCAGTTAGAATTCTGGGGCTGCTTT
>NZ_JABWRD020000007.1 GCF_014268785.2 Pseudomonas shirazensis
AGGGGTTTTGCGAAATGAATCTTGACGATGACCTACTCTCACATGGGGAGACCCCACACTACCATCGGCGATGCATCGTTTCACTACTGAGTTCGGGATGGGATCAGGTGGTTCCAATGCTCTATTGTCGTCAAGAAATTCTGTAGCCAGAACGTCCAGATGAACGGCCCAGCAAATTCGGATATGTGATGTTTGTGTACGAATCTTCGGCGTTTCGTCTTCACCACCGCAACCTGCATGAGCAAATTGCTTGGGTGTTATATGGTCAAGCCTCACGGGCAATTAGTATTGGTTAGCTCAACGCCTCACAGCGCTTACACACCCAACCTATCAACGTCGTAGTCTTCGACGGCCCTTCAGGGGATTCTAGATCCCAGTGAGATCTCATCTTGAGGCAAGTTTCCCGCTTAGATGCTTTCAGCGGTTATCTCTTCCGAACATAGCTACCCGGCAATGCCACTGGCGTGACAACCGGAACACCAGAGGTTCGTCCACTCCGGTCCTCTCGTACTAGGAGCAGCCCCTCTCAAATCTCAAACGTCCACGGCAGATAGGGACCGAACTGTCTCACGACGTTCTAAACCCAGCTCGCGTACCACTTTAAATGGCGAACAGCCATACCCTTGGGACCGGCTTCAGCCCCAGGATGTGATGAGCCGACATCGAGGTGCCAAACACCGCCGTCGATATGAACTCTTGGGCGGTATCAGCCTGTTATCCCCGGAGTACCTTTTATCCGTTGAGCGATGGCCCTTCCATACAGAACCACCGGATCACTAAGACCTACTTTCGTACCTGCTCGACGTGTGGGTCTCGCAGTCAAGCGCGCTTTTGCCTTTATACTCTACGACCGATTTCCGACCGGTCTGAGCGCACCTTCGTACTCCTCCGTTACTCTTTGGGAGGAGACCGCCCCAGTCAAACTACCCACCATACACTGTCCTCGATCCGGATAACGGACCTGAGTTAGAACCTCAAAGTTGCCAGGGTGGTATTTCAAGAGTGGCTCCATGAGAACTGGCGTCCCCACTTCAAAGCCTCCCACCTATCCTACACAAGCAAATTCAAAGTCCAGTGCAAAGCTATAGTAAAGGTTCACGGGGTCTTTCCGTCTAGCCGCGGATACACTGCATCTTCACAGCGATTTCAATTTCACTGAGTCTCGGGTGGAGACAGCGCCGCCATCGTTACGCCATTCGTGCAGGTCGGAACTTACCCGACAAGGAATTTCGCTACCTTAGGACCGTTATAGTTACGGCCGCCGTTTACCGGGGCTTCGATCAAGAGCTTCGCTTGCGCTAACCCCATCAATTAACCTTCCGGCACCGGGCAGGCGTCACACCCTATACGTCCACTTTCGTGTTTGCAGAGTGCTGTGTTTTTAATAAACAGTCGCAGCGGCCTGGTATCTTCGACCGGCAAAAGCTTACGGGGTAAACCCTTCACCTTCGCCGGCGCACCTTCTCCCGAAGTTACGGTGCCATTTTGCCTAGTTCCTTCACCCGAGTTCTCTCAAGCGCCTTGGTATTCTCTACCTAACCACCTGTGTCGGTTTGGGGTACGGTTCCCGATTGTCTGAAGCTTAGGAGCTTTTCTTGGAAGCATGGCATCAACCACTTCGTCGCCTAAAGGCAACTCGTCATCAGCTCTCGGCCTTGAGATCCCGGATTTGCCTAAGATCTCAGCCTACCACCTTAAACTTGGACTACCAACGCCAAGCTGGCCTAGCCTTCTCCGTCCCTCCATCGCAACAATCGGAAGTACAGGAATATTAACCTGTTTTCCATCGACTACGCTTTTCAGCCTCGCCTTAGGGACCGACTAACCCTGCGTCGATTAACGTTGCGCAGGAAACCTTGGTCTTTCGGCGTGCAAGTTTTTCACTCGCATTGTCGTTACTCATGTCAGCATTCGCACTTCTGATACCTCCAGCAAGCTTCTCAACTCACCTTCACAGGCTTACAGAACGCTCCTCTACCGCATCACCAAAAGGTGATACCCGTAGCTTCGGTGCATGGTTTGAGCCCCGTTACATCTTCCGCGCAGGCCGACTCGACTAGTGAGCTATTACGCTTTCTTTAAAGGGTGGCTGCTTCTAAGCCAACCTCCTAGCTGTCTAAGCCTTCCCACATCGTTTCCCACTTAACCATGACTTTGGGACCTTAGCTGACGGTCTGGGTTGTTTCCCTTTTCACGACGGACGTTAGCACCCGCCGTGTGTCTCCCATGCTCGGCACTTGTAGGTATTCGGAGTTTGCATCGGTTTGGTAAGTCGGGATGACCCCCTAGCCGAAACAGTGCTCTACCCCCTACAGTGATACATGAGGCGCTACCTAAATAGCTTTCGAGGAGAACCAGCTATCTCCGAGCTTGATTAGCCTTTCACTCCGATCCACAGGTCATCCGCTAACTTTTCAACGGTAGTCGGTTCGGTCCTCCAGTTAGTGTTACCCAACCTTCAACCTGCCCATGGATAGATCGCCCGGTTTCGGGTCTATACCCAGCGACTAAACGCCCTATTAAGACTCGCTTTCGCTACGCCTCCCCTATTCGGTTAAGCTCGCCACTGAATATAAGTCGCTGACCCATTATACAAAAGGTACGCAGTCACCTAACAAGTAGGCTCCCACTGCTTGTACGCATACGGTTTCAGGATCTATTTCACTCCCCTCTCCGGGGTTCTTTTCGCCTTTCCCTCACGGTACTGGTTCACTATCGGTCAGTCAGTAGTATTTAGCCTTGGAGGATGGTCCCCCCATGTTCAGACAAAGTTTCTCGTGCTCCGTCCTACTCGATTTCATTGATAAGAGATTTTCGTGTACGGGGCTATCACCCACTACGGCCGCACTTTCCAGAGCGTTCCACTAATCTCAAACCAACTTAAGGGCTGGTCCCCGTTCGCTCGCCACTACTAAGGGAATCTCGGTTGATTTCTTTTCCTCAGGGTACTTAGATGTTTCAGTTCCCCTGGTTCGCCTCTTGCACCTATGTATTCAGTACAAGATACTCAGCTTATGCTGAGTGGGTTCCCCCATTCAGAGATCTCTGGATCACAGTCTGTTTGCCGACTCCCCAAAGCTTATCGCAGGCTACCACGTCTTTCATCGCCTCTGACTGCCAAGGCATCCACCGTATGCGCTTCTTCACTTGACCATATAACCCCAAGCAATCTGGTTATACTGTGAAGACGACATTCGCCGAAAATTCGTACTGCCCTTTCGAGCATTCACAAATTTTACCTTAGCCTGATCACACACCAGTGAAAGTGCATGTCAGTCTATTTCTATCACATATCCGAATTTTTAAAGAACGATCTAGTCAAAGACTAGAAATCAACACTCATCATCTTTCAATGGAATGCTCATTTCTAAGCTTTAAGCATAAAAGCCAGTTCCATTGCTCGAAGCAGCTTTTTCGTC
>NZ_JABWRD020000009.1 GCF_014268785.2 Pseudomonas shirazensis
AGCAGTGCTGACGTCATCCTGCACATGCTTTTCCAGGCGGCCGAAGCGGTCGTACTCGTAGCGGTGGTCGCTGCCGTGGCTGTCGACGAGGCCCTGGCGCAGGCCGTTGAGGGTGTGGCGCCAGGTGGTGGTGTGTGCCTTGCCATCGACGCTCCAGGTGTCCTCGAGCGCTTTGCCGGAGGGGCTGTAGGCCATGGCCAGCGTGCCGAGCGGGCCGCTGCTGGAAGCGGGCAGGGCGAGGTCGGGGTGGAAGGTGAAGGCGTTGGCGGGCTCGCCTGCGGGGGCGATGCTCAGCAGCTGATTGTCGAGGGCCGGTTCGTAGGTGAAGGCAACGCGCTTGCCGTCGGCCAGCACGTTGGCCTCGGGGGGCAATTGGCCGGGTTTGTAGTCGAAGCCGGTGGTGCGCCTGCCGACCGTGACGGTTAGCTGGCGGCCCAGACCGTCGAAAGTTTGAGTGGCCAAACACTGAAGGGGCTTAGTGTTGGTGATGGTAGGCATAGTCCATTCCCCCTTCCCTATCGTGGTAAAAACGTTCTCCATTGCGCATATCCAAGATTCTGGTTAGGCGCAGGGAACGGGGTGATTCCGATCGTGCTTGAGTTCTGATAGAGCGCATTACTGTTTTGAAAGTTTTTAGTAAATTTAAGGGGCTTGTTGAGGTCGTCAATGGAGGGGACGAGAACGACGTCATCAAACGCTTTCACTGGACGTCTCAGGACGTTGGCCACTTTCTGGGCAGCCCCTGAGTTCGCTCCATGACAGGCGATGAGCACGATCGGCTTGTCTGGGTCAGCTAGATAATCCGGCATTGAGTTGAGCCTCGTGGCGATATCATCGCGCGCTACCTTGGCCGCTTTCTGTAGCTTTCCGGAACTGTTCACCAAACCTCCCAGCTTGCTTCCGTCGGTTTGAAATGCCGCTTCGGACGTGCCGAAAAGATTTCGATGGAACGCGACGTCTACGTTTTTGGGGTTGGGATTTTTCCAGAGAGTATCGGAGTTACCTATTGTCCGGATGGGCGCTTTAGGTGCAGAAGTTTTCGTGACTGCCCGGCCAGCGCTGCGAGCCAGTGCACCCGCTGCTTTCGGTGCGATCTCCAGGGCAGAGCCCACCAGGCCCGTGCCGAGCGATACCCAGCCCAGAATGCTCGCGGCCTTCTGGTCATGCCCGGTGGCTTCCAGCACCGTCGACGCCAGCCCCGTCCCCAGGGAGATGGCGCCCAGGGTCGCGGCGCCAATGGCGGCGGCCCCGCTCGCCGTGAGAGCGCCGATACCGCCGGCGGCGATGGCCGTGACAGCGGGTGCGGCGGCACCGAAGCTGGCGACGACGGCGACCGCGCCAAGCACCAGGCCAATCCCGGCGACCAGCCAGTTCCACCAGGCGTGGCCGTCCGGGTCGATGCGGTTGACGGGGTCGCCGCCGCAGTAGGTATAGGGGTTCAGGCCACCACGGCCGAACGGGCTCTCGCTGTCGGGGCTGAGGAAGCCCATGACGATGGGGTCATAGGGCCGGTAGCCGCCGGGGATATACCAGCCGGTCAACGGCTCGCGGCGTTCGCCGGCATAGCCATAGGGGCCGTTTGCGGGGTCCTCGGGCTCGGCGCCGTGGGCGGTGTAGTGGCGGCTGCGTACACTGTTGTCGG